>NZ_OX346397.1:0-157500 GCF_902498985.2 Desulfovibrio diazotrophicus
CGGTTGATTACGTCAAAGACCCGCACACGCAGGGGCAGCAGTTGGCGCAGGGTCTGGGCGTCCACCTGGCCCCAGCCGGCGTTGCTTTCGGGCCACTGGGCGTATTCCAGCAAAAAAATTTCGGCCAGGCTGGCTGCTGCGTGCAGCCCCCCCGCCAGTTTGACCCCATTGCCGCCGGCGGCCACGCTTACGAAATTGGGGATGTCCGCCAGGCCACAGTTCGGCGACAGGTTGAAGCGCGCGCAGAATTCGGCCGAAACCGGCGCGCTCAGGGCCTCCAGCTGGATAAGGGCCTCGTTCTGCTCCTGGCGCAGCTGGTTCAGGTCGCCGTCGGCCATGCGCAGCACTTCGCCGGCCACCTGGGCCGGGTCAAAGGCGTAGAGGCCGGACTTGACGGGATGGAAGAGGGGGTCGGGGTCGGTATCGGCCACGGCGTAGCCCCGGTTGCAGCCGGGGGCCAGGCCGTCCAGCAGGGCTCTGGCCGTGGCGCGGGTGCGCTGATCCACATCGGCGCGCACAAAAATGCGTCCCGGCGGCGGGCAGACGCCTTCGGGCAGGATGCCCAGACGCAGCAGCTCGCCGCGCAGATCCTCCCACATGGCCGTGACGAGCTGCCCCCCGCGCGGCGTAAGCCAGCCCTGCGGCACGGGCCACTGCGGCCAGGCGCGGGTGCTCCAGAGGGCCAGGGTTTTGGCCTTTTGGGTGGGTGCGCGCACGCCGTGGCGGGTGAGGGCCACAATTTTGAGCAGCCGGGTCGGTTCGGATTCCGGGGTAGGGGCCTGCGCGGGCGCGGCCAGGGGCGCGCAGAGGCAAAGCGCCGCACAGACAAGGCCCGCAAGGAGCTGGTGGAGGGGGGTGCGCATGAGGTCTCCTTGGCAAGAACAGAGGCCGTCCGGCGGCCGCCGTGGGCTCCAGCATATCTGTAAAACCGGCGGCGGGCAATGCCGGCTCGTGGCGGCGGGGATTATTGCATTTGCCCGCGTTCAGCGCTAAAAGATTTTTTTTGCTTTGTCTCGCCGGTGCGGCCTTGTGGCCCCCGGCGACAAGGCGGATTTTTTGTCAGCACAGGTACAAGAGTTATGCCCGTCGCCGTCCCGCGCTTCGGCGCCGAAGAGTGTCCGCTGCTTCCCCCCGTGCGGGTGGAAGATCTGGAGGGTCTGGTCATCCGCCCGGCCACGGTGCGCGACGTGCACGGCATGTCGGCCCTGATCAACCAGTACGCCGCCGCCAACGTCATGCTGGCGCGCGGGCCGCAGTACCTCTACCAGCACATTCAGGACTACATGGTGGCGGTGACGCCCGCCGCCGACGGCAAGACGCCGGTGGTGGTGGCCTGCGGCGCGCTGCATGTGCTGTGGGAAGATCTGGCCGAGATCCGTTCGCTGGCGGTGCACGCCGCCTGTCAGGACCACGGCCTGGGCCGCCGGATGGTGGCTGCCCTGGTGGAACACTGCCGCGCCCTGGGCCTGCCGCGCGTGTTTGCCTTTACCCTGGCGGCGACATTTTTTGCCCGCTGCGGTTTCAGCGAGTACCAGCGCGACAAGCTGCCGCCCGTGGTCTGGGTGGAGTGCAGCAAGTGCCCGAAGTTCTACTGCTGTGACGAAACAGCCATGATTCTGGAGCTGTAGGCAGCCCGCAAAGGGCGCACAGAAATATTCTGACCATCCCCAAGCGGCGGGGCCCGTGCGGCCCCGGCGGTCAGGATGGCGTGACGCCGCCCGCGGGCGGGACAGAGAGGAGGCGGAAGCCATGAACAGACTGCACCAGCGCGATTTTTTAAAGGAACTGGACTTCACGCCCGAAGACCTCACCTACCTGCTGGACCTGGCGGCCTTGCTCAAGCGGGCCAAAAAAAACCGCACCGAGCCGCAGTATCTGCAGGGCCGGAATATCGTCATCCTGTTTGAAAAGGATTCCACCCGCACCCGTTGTTCCTTTGAGGTGGCGGCCTTTGACCAGGGCGCGCGCGTAACCTATCTGGGGCCCTCCGGCTCGCAGATGGGCAAGAAGGAATCCCTGGCGGATACGGCCCGCGTACTGGCCCGTTTTTACGACGGCATCGAATACCGGGGCTACGGGCAGGAGCGTGTAGAGGCCCTGGCCCAGCACGCTGACGTGCCCGTGTGGAACGGCCTGACCAATGAGTGGCACCCCACCCAGTTTCTGGCCGACATGCTGACCATGCGCGAAAGCTGCCCCAAGCCGCTTTGCGAGCAGACCTTGGCCTATCTGGGCGACGCGCGCTACAATATGGGCAATTCTCTCATGGTGGGCGCGGCCCTGCTGGGACTGGACTTCCGTTCTGTGGCCCCGCAGGCGCTGTGGACCTCTGACGAGGTCTTCCTTACGGCGCAGAAGATTGCCCAGAAAACCGGGGCGCGCATTACCCGCACGGAAAATGTGGATGAAGGCGTGCGCGGCTGCGATTTCCTTTCCACGGACGTCTGGGTTTCCATGGGTGAACCCGACGCGGTGTGGGAGGAACGTATCCGCTTGCTCAAACCTTACCGCGTGGACGCCTCGGTCATGAACAAGACCGGCAACCGCGACTGCAAATTCCTGCACTGCCTGCCCAGCTTCCACAACCGCGAAACCGCTGTGGGCGAGCAGATTTATCAGCGCTTTGGCCTGGAGTGCATGGAAGTGAGCGACGAGGTTTTTGAATCCCCGCGCAACCTGGCCTTTGAAGAGGCGGAAAACCGTCTGCACACCATTAAGGCCGTCATGGTGGCCACCCTGGCCCAGACGCCCATTGTGGTGGAGTAAGATCCCGATTGGATTTTCAGCTATGGAGGGGCCGCTGCCGGAAGGGGGCGGCCTCTATTTCGTCGTCCCGTCCTCTGCGTCCATAAGCCGCAGCAGCTCAGCGGTTTTGTCTTCCAGCAGGGCGCGGTCGCCGCGCGTTTCCACATTAAGGCGCAGTAGGGGTTCAGTATTGGACCTGCGCAGGTTGAAGCGCCACTGGGGAAATTCCAGGTTCACGCCGTCGGTGTGGTCCTCGTGGACGGCCTGCGCCGCATAGCGCTCCCGCACGCGCCGCATGAGGGCCGGGGCGTCCGCCACCCGGCGGTTGATTTCGCCGCTGCAGGGGTAGAGGGCCATGCGCTCGGCCACCAGTTCGGCCAGGGGGCGGCCCGTGCGCTGCACCAGCCCCAGCACCAGCAGCCAGGGCAACATGCCCGAATCGCAGTAGGCAAAGTCCCGAAAATAGTGGTGGGCGCTCATCTCCCCGCCGTAGACCGCGTCTTCGGCCCGCAGGCGTTCCTTCATGAAGGCGTGGCCCGTCTTGCCCATGACGGGCGTGCCCCCGGCGGCCAGGACCACCTCGCGGGTGTTCCAGTACACCCGCGTGTCGTGCACCACCTTGCCGCCGGGAAAGCGCCGCAGCAGTTCTCCGGCCAGCAGGCCCACGCAGTAATACCCCTCGATAAAGTTGCCCTCGCCGTCATAAAAGAAGCAGCGGTCAAAGTCGCCGTCCCAGGCCAGGCCCAGGTCGGCCCCGGCCTCATGCACGGCGGCGGCGGTGGCGGCGCGGCGTTCCGGCAGCAGGGGGTTGGGCACGCCGTGGGGAAAGGTTCCGTCCGGCTCCATCTGACGGCAGACAAAGTCGCAGGGCAGGGCGGCGGCCAGCTCCCGCAGGACCAGCCCGGCGCAGCCGTTGCCCGCGTCGGCCACGATTTTGAGCGGTCGGCCGGGGCGCGCCGCCGGTTGCGTCGCGCCGCTGTAGTCCAGCAGCCAGCGCACATAGGCGGGCCGGTAAGAAACGGCGTCCAGGGGCGCATCCAGGGCCGGAGTCTGGGGCGGAGTCTGGGCCGGAGCCAGGGGCGCCGTCTGCGTGGCGGCGGGCCTGTGGGCGTTCTGCGCTGCCGCCAGCAGCCGGGCTACCCGGTCGCGCAGGGCCAGCAGGCCGGAATCTCCGCTTACCGGCACGGCCCCGGCGCGCACGATTTTAAAGCCGTTTTCGTCCGCCGGGTTGTGGCTGCCGGTGATCATGATGCCCGCGTCGTAGGGCTGATGGGCGGCGGCATAGTAGATTTCCTCCGTGCCGCAGAGCCCCAGGTCCGCCACCCCGGCCCCAGCTTCGCGCAGGCCTGCGGCCAAAGCGTCGCGCAGTAATGGGCCGGAGATCCGGGCGTCGCGGCCCAGCACCACCATGCGCGCGTTGAGAATTTCCGCCACAGCGCGGCCCAGAGCGCGGGCCAGGGGGGCGTTGAGGGCCTCCGGCACCCGGCCGCGGATGTCATAGGCTTTGAAGCAGGCAAGATCGACGCTCATGGGCTTTCCTTTCATAACGGCTGGCGGTGAAAAGGCTTGTGCGCGGTCAGGGCATGCCAACGTTGCAATGCCCTGGCGGTGGCGTGAGCAGACGCCCGCCGTGGAGGCGCAAGCGCCATGTAGTTGCGCGGTTAAGCGCCGGAACGAGCGTGCCGTGCCATTTGAGAATACTGCATATTTTCAAAGGCACGCTGCGCTAGAGCAGTTAGCGAATGAAATGAGCTAACTGCTCTGCAAGGATTTTCTTGAAAATCCTTGCCACGAAATGCGAGAAGGCAGGCTTTTGCCTGCCGTAAGCGAGCATTTCAAGTGTTAAATGCTCTAAAGGACAGGCGTTTTCCAGAAGGGGGCCGCCGCGTCCTTTTCTGACAACCGGGGGTTTGCCACGGGCCAACGCACGTTGAAGGTGGGGTCGTTCCAGCGGATGGCCCCTTCATCTTCCGGGCAGTAGTAGTCCGTGCACTTGTAGTGGAAGTGGGCCGTTTCACTGGTGACCGCAAAGCCGTGGGCCAGGCCCGGCGCAATCCAGAGTTGCCACTGGTTTTCCTGGGTCAGCTCCACGCCGTACCACTGGCCGAAGGTGGGCGAAGCGGGGCGGATGTCCACGGCCACATCAAAGACCTTGCCCAGAGAAACATAGACCAGCTTGCCCTGTGGCCGGGTCTTCTGAAAGTGCAGGCCACGCAGAATGCCGTAAGTGGACATGGAGTGGTTGTCCTGCACAAAGGGCAGGTTTATGCCCGCCGCCGTGTAGCGTTCCTGTTGCCAGGTCTCCACAAAATAACCCCGCGCGTCGCCCCAGATTTTGGGTTTGATCAGCAGCACGCCCGCGATAGGCGTGGACACTACTTCCACGGTTGTCCTCCCGTATCCACCAGTTCCAGAAGGTACTGGCCGTATCCTGTTTTAAGCATGGGGCGGGCCAGATCCCGCACCTGATCGGCCGTGATGTAGCCCTGCCGCCAGGCGATTTCTTCCAGGCAAGCCACTTTGAGCCCCTGACGGCTTTCCACAGCCTGCACAAAAGCCCCGGCGTCCATGAGCGAATCGTGGGTGCCCGTGTCCAGCCAGGCGATGCCCCGGCCCATGAGCTCTACATGCAGATCGCCGCGCTCAAGATAGGCGTTGTTCACGTCCGTGATTTCCAGCTCGCCCCGGGCCGAGGGGCGTACCTGCCGGGCGATGTCCAGCACGTCCCGGTCGTAAAAATAGAGGCCTGTGACCGCAAAGTTGGATTTGGGCGACTGGGGTTTTTCCTCAATGCTCAGCACGCGGCGCGCGGCGTCAAATTCCACCACGCCGTAGCGCTGCGGGTCGCGCACATGGTAGGCGAAGACCGTGGCCCCGCGCTGTCGCGTCATGGCCTCGTGGGTCAGGTCCGGCAGGCCGTGGCCGAAAAAGACGTTGTCGCCCAGGATGAGGCAGGTGTTCTGCCCGGCGATGTGTTCTTCCGTCAGTAGAAAGGCCTGGGCCAGGCCTTCGGGCCGGGGCTGCTCCACATAGTTGAGGCGGCAGCCCCACTGGCTTCCATCGTGCAGCAGGGCCCGGTAGAGGGGCAGATGCTCCGGCGTGGAAATGAGGCAGATATCCCGGATGCCCGCCATCATGAGCGTGGCCAGCGGGTAGTAGATCATGGGCTTGTCGTAGATGGGCATGAGCTGTTTGCTCACGCTCAGGGTCAGCGGATAGAGCCGCGACCCGGACCCGCCGGCCAGGATGATGCCCTTCCAGTCGGTCATGACGCGCCTCCCTGGGTCGCGCGCGCCGGGACGGCCCCTTCTGCTCCGGGGCTTGCCGCTCCGGTGCTGTCAGGGGCGACGCCGCGACCGGCATAGTTGACGGCCAGCCACTGGCGGTAGGCTCCGCTCTGCACATGCTTTACCCAGTCCGCATTGTCCAGATACCAGCGCACAGTGGCCCGCAGGCCGGAAGTGAAATCGTGCTGCGGCTTCCAGCCCAGGTCGCGCTCCAGTTTGGCGCAGTTCATGGCATAGCGGAAGTCGTGGCCCGGCCGGTCGGTCACAAAGCGGATGAGCTCCGCGTGGGGCGTTGCCGTCGGGGCCAGCTCGTCCAGCAGAGCGCAGACGGCCCGCACCACCTCCATGTTGCTGCGCTCGGCCCGGCCGCCGATATTGTAGCTTGCGCCGGGCCGGGCGGCCTCCAGCACGCGGAAGACGGCCGCGCAGTGGTCTTCCACATGCAGCCAGTCGCGGACATTGCTTCCTTGGCCGTACACGGGCAGGGGGCGGCCAGCCAGGCCGTTGAGGACCATGAGCGGGATGAGCTTTTCCGGAAACTGGCGCGGCCCGTAGTTGTTGGAGCAGTTGGTCAGCAGGACGGGCAGGCCGTAGGTTTCGTGAAAGGCCCGTACCAGGTGGTCGCTGGCGGCCTTGGAGGCGGAATAGGGGCTGTTGGGGCTGTAGGGCGTGGATTCCGTAAAGGGCGGGTCGTCCGGTCGCAGCGCGCCGAAGACTTCGTCCGTGGAAACGTGCAGAAAGCGGAAGGCCTGCTGCCGGGATGCGTCCAGCCCGCGCCACCAGTCCTTGACCACCCGCAGCAGAGTGGCCGTGCCCAGCACATTGGTGCGTGCAAAGGCTTCCGGGTCCACGATGGAGCGGTCCACATGACTTTCCGCCGCAAAGTTGAGCACGGCGTCGGGGGCGTAGACGCGCAGCAGGTAGTCCACCAGCTCGGCATTGCCTATGTCGCCGCGGACAAAGATGTGCTCCGGATCGTGGCGCAGGGCGGCCAGATTTTCCAGATTGCCCGCGTAGGTCAGCTTGTCCAGATTGACCACGCGAAAGCCGCGCGCGCGGGCCAGCAATACCTGGCAGGAGCCGATAAAGCCCGCGCCGCCGGTGATGAGCAGGGTGGGACGGTCGGTGGTGGGTGTCATGGGCGCGTATCCGCTCCGGGTTGGGGTTTGCCGCAACGCTTCGTGTCGGCAACGCGCCGGGCGTGGCCGGGCGTGCGGAACGGCGGCGTGGAATTGGTCCAAAAGCATAGGTCAAGATGCGGGGCAAGGCAAGACAGGGGCATTTCCGTCCTTTTTGGCCGGTGGGAGGGGCGGACTTGTCGATTCCGCTTATTTGTCAGATAACCACGGGGGCGGACCGCTTTTAACCCGGCGTTAACCGCGAACGTCTTCTAGTGTCGTTGAGGTAAACTATGACGGATTGGAAAACCTTGCTGCAAAGATACAGGAAACCTTTGCCGGCGTTTCTGGCTTTGACGGCATTGCTTCTGGCTGCCGGTCTTTGGTGGTGGACGGGCCGGGGGAGCGGCGAGCCCTTTTACCTGACCGAACCGGTGCGCCGGGGAGACATCAGCCACACCATCAGCGCTACGGGCGAGGTCAAGGCCGCGCACCTGGTCACGGTGGGCGCGCAAGTTTCCGGGCAGATCACCAGGCTGCACGTGAATGTGGGCCAGCAGGTGCTTAAAGGCGACCTGCTGGCGGAAATCAACTCCACCAAGCAGAAAAACCAGCTGGAAACGGACAGGGCCCGTCTGCAATCGTATCAGGCGCAGCTGGAATCCAAAAAGATCAGCCTGCGGGTGGCCGAGCGGCAATACAAGCGGGAAAAAAACCTCCATGCCGGGGACGCCGCCTCGCGTGAAGACCTGGAAAACGCCGAAACGGCCCTGGCCCTGGCCAAGGCCGAAGTGGCCGCTCTGGAGGCCCAGGTGCGCGAAACGACCCTGGCCGTGGATACGGATGCGGAAAACTTGGGCTACACCCGTATAACCGCTCCCCTGGACGGCACGGTAGTTTCCGTGCCCGTGGACGAAGGACAGACCGTCAATGCCGCGCAGACCACGCCCACCATCGTGCAGATAGCCGACCTCAACAAGATGGAAATCTGGCTGGAGATTTCCGAAGGGGACATTCCCTCGGTTTCGCCGGGCATGGAAATGTCTTACACCATTCTGGGCGAGCCGGACACGCGGCGCACGGCCGTCATCGACTCCATAGATCCCGGCCTGACTACCCTTTCCGACGGCAGCTACGAAACCAGCTCCAGCGGCGTTTCGGGCTCCAGCGGCTCGTCGTCATCCTCTTCCTCGGATACGGCCGTGTATTATTATGCCCGCGCGGTCGTGGACAACAACGACGCCCACCTGCACATCGGCATGACGGCACAGGCTTCCATTACTGCGGCCACCCACAAGGGCGTGCTGCTGGCGCCGCTGTTGGCGGTGGAAAACGCTGCCGGCGGCCGGTTCGTCCGTGTGCTTGACGCTGACGGCAAAGTTCAGACGCGGCCTGTGACCACAGGGCTGACCGACGGCGTGCGGGTGGAAATACGCTCCGGTCTGGAAAACGGCGCAAAGGTGATTGTGGGCGAGCTTACCCAGGCGCAGGTGGAAGCCAGCGAACAGCGTCGCGGCCCCGGCCCCGGAGGTCCGCACTGATGCCGCTTATTGCAGTGGAGGGCGTGTCCAAATGGTACGGGGCAGAGCAGAATCGTGTACAGGTGCTGCACGGGGTGAGCTTTACCATTGAGCGCGGCGAGTTTGTGGCCATTATGGGGCCCTCCGGTTCCGGCAAATCCACGCTTATGAACCTGTTGGGCTGTCTGGATACGCCCGGCGCGGGCGTCTGCCGCATCAACGGGCAGGACACCGCCGCTCTGGATGCCGATGCCCTCTCGGACCTGCGCTGCGCGCATCTGGGCTTTGTGTTCCAGCGGTACAACCTGCTTGGCAGCTGCACGGCGGTGCAAAACGTCGCCCTGCCCGCTGTGTACGCCGGCACGGGCAAGGCTGCCCGTCTGGCGCGGGCCGCCGCCCTGCTCGGCGCTCTGGGGCTGGCGGACCGGCTGCGCAGCCTGCCTGTGGAGCTTTCCGGCGGGCAGCAGCAGCGCGTGAGCATTGCCCGCGCCCTGATGAACGGCGGGGAAATCATCCTGGCGGACGAGCCTACAGGCGCGCTGGATTCCGCCAGCGGCGCGCAGGTTATGGATACTCTGGAGGCCCTTAACCGTAAGGGGCATACGATCATTGTGGTCACCCACGACCCCACGGTGGCGGCCCGCGCCGCCAGGGTCATCCGCATCAGCGACGGCCGCCTGGTGGCGGACGAACGCCGTGGGCCCCTGGTCACGGCCGCGCCGCCGCCGCAGACCGGCCTTGCGCCGTCCTGGGGTCGGCTGGAGCGGCTGCGCGAGGCCGCGCGCATGTCCGTGCAGGCCATCTGGGCGCACAAGCTGCGTTCCTGCCTGACCATGCTGGGCATCATCATCGGCATTGCGGCTGTGGTCTGCGTCATGGCCCTGGGCCGGGGCTCGCAGGAAAAAATCGTGGCCGACATCAGCGCCATGGGCACCGATACCATCGATATTTTCCCTGGCAAAGATTTTGGCGACCGGCACGCCGCCAAGGTAACCACCCTCACGGCGGCGGACGCTGCCGTGCTGGCCCGGCAGACCTATCTGACAAGCAGTACGCCCAATGCCGCCGCCAGCGGCGTGCTGACCTGGCGCAATGTTTCCGTTACCGCCCAGCTCAACGGCGTGGGGGCGAGCTATTTTGACGTCAAGGGGCTGGAGCTGGCCGCGGGACGGTTCTTTGATGCGGCGGACGTACGGGCCAACGCCTCCTGCGTGGTTATTGACGACAATACGCGCAAAAAACTTTTTCCCCACGGCGATGCCGTAGGGCAGGTGGTGCTGTTCAACAAGCGCCCCCTGCGGGTTGCGGGCGTGGTGAAAAAAAAGGATATGGGCTTCGGCCCTTCGGATACCCTCAACCTCTGGGCCCCGTATACCACGGTCATGTACCGGGTAACGGGCACGCACAGCATTTCTTCCATCACAGTCAAGGTGGCGGACGACGTGCCGCCCTTGCTGGCCGAGCAGAACATCGTCCGCCTGCTTACGGCGCGGCACGGCAGCAAGGACTTTTTCACCTTCAATACCGACACCATCAAAAAGACGGTGGAGAGCGCCACGGGCACCATGACCCTGCTGGTCACAGGCATAGCGCTCATCGCGCTGGTGGTGGGAGGCATAGGCGTTATGAACATCATGCTGGTTTCCGTCACCGAGCGTACCCGCGAAATCGGCTTGCGCATGGCCGTGGGAGCCCGGCGGGGGCACATTATGGAGCAGTTTTTGATGGAGGCCGTGTTCCTCTGTCTGGCGGGCAGCCTGGCGGGCATTCTGCTGGCCGTGGCCGTGAGCGGCCTCGCGGACCTGCTGTCCACGACCTTTCCGCTGCGCATTGCGCCCGATTCCATTATTCTTTCCGTGGTCTGCTCTTCACTCATCGGCACGGTGTTCGGCTTTGTGCCTGCTCGTAACGCCGCCCGGCTCAACCCCATCGAAGCGCTGGCCAGGGAATGAATATGCGGATTTTTTCTTCCGGCCGCCGGGCGCTGGCGGCCTTTGCCCTGGTGGGCCTTGTGCTGGGAGGCTGCGCCGGCGCGCGGTACGACAGCGCCGACCTCACCAGGGCCGTGGCCGCGGAGACGGATGTGGCCGCCCGCTATGGCCTGGATACGGCCTGGTGGCGCGCCTATGGCAACCAGGCGCTGGACAAGGCCGTGGACCTGGCCCTGGAGCGCAATGTGGACCTGGCCAAGAGCGCCCTTACGGCCCAAAAGGCCCGCTACGCGGCGCGGCTGCGCCTGAGTGACCTTATCCCCGCCCTGTCCGCTGAGGGGAGCGCAACCTCCACCCGCAATCTGGGTGAGCATGACGCGGGCGGGGAGCGGGACATGTACGAAAGCTGGGCGGTCCAGGGCTCTCTGAATTACGAACTGGACCTCTGGCAACGCCTGGCCGCCGCCCACGACGCCGCCTCCTGGGAATACCGGGCCACGCTGGAAGACCTGGCCGCCGCGCGTCTGGCCCTGATCAACAGCGTGGTGGGAAGCTGGTGGGAAATCGCCTACCTGGATCAGGCCATGCGACTGGTGGAGGGCAATATTGCGGCCTATGCGCGTATTCTGGACATAGCCCGGCAACGCTACGCCCAAGGCAAGGCGGCAGTAGTGGAGCCGCTGGAGGCTGACCAGGCGCTGCTGACGGCGCGCCATAGCCTCACGACCCTGCGCGTCCAGCGCGCCCAGGCCCTGCAGACCCTGCGCGATCTCTGCAACCTGCGCCCAGGCGAAGACCCGCCGCTGCCCGACGGCCTGGATATTCTGGCCCTTGTGGGAGCGCCGGTAAATCTGGACGTGCCCATTGCCGCCCTGGCCGCACGGCCGGACATTCGCGCGGCCGAATCCCGTGTGCAGTCCACTTTCAAGACCGTGGCGGCGGACCGGGCCGCCTGGTACCCCAGGTTCAGCGTGGGAGGCAGCCTGGAGGCCACGGCCGGCAGTTCCGGCGCGGTGCTTGACACCCCTCTGCTGAGCGGGCTGGTGCGCCTGAGCCTGCCCTTTCTGGACTGGAACACGCTTTGGTGGAACCTCAAAGTTTCGCAGAGTGAATTTGAAAGTGCCAAGCTGCAGCTGATCCAGAGTCTGACCACGGCCCTCAACGAGGTGGACGCGGCCTACGCCGCCTACCGTCTGGACGGCGAAGCCCTGGTCCAGCTGCAGACTGTGCACCAGCGCGACGTGCACATAGCGGCCTATTATCAGGCGCGGCATGCCGTGGGCCGGGCGGCCCTCAAGGACTATCTGGAGGCCCTGGCCACGGCCAACAGCTCGGCTCTGGCCGCGCTGGAAGCCCGCTACAACAGGCTGACGCAGGAAAACGACGTGTACAAGGCCATGGGCGGACGCTACACGCCCCTGCGCCCGGCACAACAGTAGGGCCTTGCAACGTTGCAAGGCCCTGGCGGCTGCGTAAGTACAAGTTATTTGCGTTGTTAAGCGCCGGAACAAGCGTGTCGTAAATTTTGAGAATAGATATTCGCAAAGTTGATTTGTTCCAGGGGGCGCAGATGCCGCAGGTACTGCTGGTCGAGGACGATGTGGATCTGGCTACCACCATAGTGGACCGGTGTTTCCCGGACCGCCATGAGGTGGAAGTACGGTTTACGCCGCTCGGGACAGGGGCGCGCATTCTGCCCCTGCCCTGAGCGGCGTTGTTTTCAGTTCAAAGCAATGGCGCCGTGGAAAAGCCCTAGCCGAAAAAGGCCTTGAGGTCGTCCTGCGGGGTGGTGATGCCCGCGATGTTGAACTGCTCCACCAGCACCTTGGCCACGTTGGGCGAGAGGAAGGCGGGCAGGGTGGGGCCCAGGTGGATGTTTTTCACGCCCAGGGCCAGCAGGGCCAGCAGCACAATGACGGCCTTCTGCTCGTACCAGGCGATGTTGTAGACGATGGGCAGGTCGTTGACGTCGTCCAGGCCGAAGACTTCCTTGAGTTTCAGGGCGATGACGGCCAGGGAATAGGAGTCGTTGCACTGCCCGGCGTCCAGCACGCGGGGGATGCCGCCGATGTCGCCCAGGTTGAGCTTGTTGTAGCGGTATTTGGCGCAGCCCGCCGTGAGGATCACCGTGTCCTTGGGCAGGGCTTCGGCGAACTCCGTGTAGTAGGAACGGGACTTGGCCCGGCCGTCGCAGCCCGCCATGACCACAAACTTCTTGATGGCGCCGGACTTGACGGCTTCTACCACCTTGTCCGCCAGGGCCAGCACCTGATTGTGGGCAAAGCCGCCCACAATGGAGCCCGTTTCGATTTCCGTGGGCGGCGGGCAGGTTTTGGCGTGGGCGATGAGGGCGGAAAAGTCCTTGCGTTCGCCCACTTCGCCGGGAATGTGCTTGCAGCCGGGAAAGCCCACGATGTCCGTGGTGTAGATGCGGTCCTTATAGCTTTCCTTGGGCGGCACCAGACAGTTGGTGGTCAGCAGCACGGGGCCGTTGAAGCTCTCAAACTCTTCCTTCTGCCGCCACCAGGCATTGCCGTAGTTGCCCTTGAAGTGGCTGTATTTCTTGAAGGCCGGATAGTAGTGGGCGGGCAGCATCTCGCCGTGGGTGTAAACGTCCACGCCCGTGCCCTCGGTCTGCTCCAGCAGCATTTCCAGGTCGCGCAGGTCGTGGCCGGAGATGAGGATGCCGGGCCGGTTGCCCACGCCAAGGTCCACCGTGGTGATTTCCGGATGGCCGTAAGCCCCGGTATTGGCCGCGTCCAGCAGGGCCATGGCCGTAACGCCGGCCTTGCCCGTCTCCAGCGTCAGATTGACCAGTTCGGGCACGCTGAGGCTGTTGTCCAGGGTTTGGGCCAGAGTCTTCTGCATGAAGGCGTCCAGGCCCTTGTCGTGGCGGCCCAGCACGTCCGCGTGCTTGGCGTAGGCGGCCATGCCCTTGAGGCCGTAAGTGATGAGCCAGCGCAGGGAGCGTACGTCGTCGTCCGGGGTGGCCAGCACGCCCACGGTGGCGGCTCTGGCCAGAATGGCTTCGTCATCGCCGGCTTCCCACAGGGCGGCGTCGGTCAGGCCCGCGGCGTCGGGCAGGCCCGTCCGCAGCTTTTTGGTGGCGGCACAGGTTTCGCGCACGCGCCGGGCCAGAATAGCATCGTCAAAGTTGGCGTTGGTGATGGTGGCAAAGAGGTTGCCAGTCACCAGGCGGTCAATGTCGTGGTCCACGGCGGCGCCCTGGGCGCGCAGCCTGGTGGTTACCTCGCCCAGCCCTTTGGTGGCGTATATCAGGGCGTCCTGCAGGGCGGCGGTACGGGGCTTTTTGCCGCACACGCCCATCTGGGTGCAGCCCTTGTTGCCAACGGTTTCCTGACACTGGTAGCAGAACATGGCGTTGCTCATAGCATTGTCCTCTTGCGCTCCGCGCTGCGGAGGTTGCGTGCCCGCCGGGGGGCGGCGGGCGGTCGTTTCAGGTTTGGGCTATTCCCCGGCCTGGGGGGCGAAAACAACAGTCAGCAGCATGGCGCTGCGCTCCACGGCGCGCACGGCGTGGGGCTGGCCTGCGGGCATGACGATGACCTCGCCCGCGCGCACGGGCTGCGTCGTGCCCGCTATGGTCACTTCCAGCGCGCCTTCCAGCACCTGCACAAGCGCATCGCCCGTGGAGGTGTGGCTGCTGATTTCTTCGCCCGCGTCAAAGGCGAACAGGGTCAGCCCCACGGCCGGGTTCTGCACCAGGGTCTTGCTGGCGATCTGGCCGGGGCGGCAATCTACCTGCGCCGCCAGAGGCAGCGGGGTGGCGTAGTCGAGATTTTTGAAGAAGTGTTGCATGGGGGCCCTCCTTGCCGTTTCAGGGTGCGAGGCTTTTGCCTGACGATTCTTTTGTAGCAGGGGTGGGGCCAGGGTTCCGTAACATTTGTTACGGGGCAGGAAAAAATGTGAAAAAGGTTATGCCGGCGTGAAAAAAGTCTGTGCCGCGTCGCGAAAAGTCGGCGCGAGGCCGCCTTTTGCCTGCGGGGCACGCTCTGCGCGCGCCCAGGGTGCCGGAAGGTTTTTGAAGGGTGGGGGGGATGAGAACGGGGAACTTTTGTCCGTAACAGTCCCCCGCCCCCAGACAAAAGAGCATTACATTTCGTTAGGATACTCGCAAATACGGCGCAGGGCGGCCGTGTCAGGCACGCGCACGCGCCTGCCGTGCAGGTCCAGCAGGCCCTCGTCACGCATGGCGGCCAGTTCGCGCGAGAGGGAGGGGCGGGTCACGCCCAGGAAATCGGCCATCTGTTCGCGGTTCATGCCTAAGGCCAGGCTGCCGTCGGGGTGCAGGTGCTCCAGCAGCAGGCCGGCCAGTTTGCGGCGCAGGCTGCCGGAAGAAAGCAGAGCCACCCGCCTGGTGAGAAAAAGGGCCTTGTGGGCGAAAATGCCGAGCATGTTGCGGATCATGCGGGCGTGCACTGTGCAGCCCTTTTCGCAGGTGGCGTAGAAAAACCGGCCGGGGATGCCCAGCACGCGGGTCTGGCTTTCGGCCAGCACGCTGCAGCCGTAGGCCGCTTGGTCCAGAAAGACGTAGACCTCGCCGAAGAGGTCGCCCGGCTGGTCGATGTGGGCCATGACCGCCCGCCGTCCCTGGGCGGATTCGCGGCAGACGCTCACCGCGCCATCCAGCAGCACATAGAGCCTTGCCGGGGGGTCTGTTTCGGCGAAGATAAGGCTGCCTTTGGCGTGGGAGGAGACTGCGGCGCCGCTGCAGGCCAGGCAGCGGCGGGCTTCTTCCGGTGTCATGCCATGGAACAGGGGGCAGGTGCGCAGGGCCTGATCCATCAGGTCTCCTTCCCGGAGCGGGATGTTACATATAAATCCCCAGCAGTACGCCCGCCAGCACCACAGGCGAAATGACGCCGTTGAGGGTAAAAAAGGCCGTGTTTACATAGCGCAGGTCCTGGGGCCGCATGAGCCGGTGCTCCACAAAGAGCAGGACGACGATGCCGCCCCAAAGGACGTACCAGGGCCAGGCGAGACCGGCGGCGTAGCCTGTGAGCAGCAGAAAAATGGCCGTCATGGAGTGGGAAAACGCCGCCAGCAGCAGGGCCGCGTCCGGGCCGTAGTCAGCGGGCACGGAGTGGAGCTCAAAGGCCTGGTCGAACTCCAGATCCTGAAAAGCATAATAGATGTCAAAGGCGGCCACCCAGAAGGTAACGGCAAAAAAGAGCAGCGCCGCGGGCAGACCCAGGCTGTCGGGGTTCACGGACAGCCAGCCCGCCAGGGGGGCCAGCCCCAGGGTGGCCCCCAGCCAGAAGTGACAAAAAGGCGTAAAGCGCTTGAGCAGGCTGTAGGCCGCGGCAAAGAGCAGGGCGGGCACGGAGAGCCACAGACAGACCGTGTTCAGCGCCGCGCAGCAGGCAATGAAAATCAGGGCCATGAGGGCGCAGAAGGCCCAGGTCTGTTTGGCGCTGATGACGCCGGTGACCAGGGGGCGGTCGCAGGTGCGGGGGTTGTCGCGGTCAAAGGGCAGGTCCGCCAGGCGGTTGAAGGCCATGGCAAAGGAGCGCGCCGCTATCATGGCAATGGTCAGAAAAATCAGGGCGCGGCCGGAGGGCAGCCCCCCGGCCGCCAGAAAGGCTCCGGCCCAGGCGTAGGGCAAGGCGAAGACGGAATGCTCTATCTTGACCATGCGGCAGATATCGCCGAACTGGCCGAAGGGGGTGGACAGGGCAAAGCCGGAAGGCGGCAGAAAACGCATGCGAAGTTCTCCTTGCGGGTGACAAAGCGGGGCGCGGCGCGCCCCCAGGGGTTCCGGAAAATGTATCGGCGTGCGGCGGGACCGCACTGACGCAGTGTATTTTTGCAAAGGCGCATTCTGAAATTCTCATAACGCCCCTTCCAGCGCTTACGCCTTTGTGGCGGCGGTTGCCTGTGCAGCCGTCAGAACAGCGCCACAGTGGCGCTGCGCTATCCGCCGCAGTCGGCGGCATCGCCCTGCAGCTTGGCCAGGGCGTGGGGCAGGGCGGGCAGCACGGCGGCCAGGTTTTCAACCACGGCCTTACGGCTGCCCGGCAGGTTGATGACAATGCTGCGCCCCAGCGCGCCCGCCGCCGCGCGTGAAATGACCGCGTGGGGCGTCTTGGCCAGGCTGGCGGCCAGCATGGCCTGGGTAAAGCCCGGCAAGGGCATGTCCAGCAGGGCCGCCGTGACCTGCGGGGTAGTGTCGCGCGGCGAAAGCCCTGTGCCCCCGGTGGTGCAGATGAGGTCATAGCCCTGGTTCAGGGCCAGGTCCGTGAGCAGGGCGCGCAGTTCCTGCGGTTCGTCCGGCAGTAAAAAGCCCTGGCAGTGGCAAAGGGGCAGGGCTGCGCCCACGGCGACGGCAATGGCCGGCCCGCTCAGATCTGTGCGTTGGCCGCGCGCGCCCCGGTCTGAAAGCGTGACCCAGGCGAGGCTCAGGCCCTCTTTGCGGGGGGTGAGCTCCAGCGGACCTTCGGGAAGGTCGACCAAGGCCGTGAGCAGAAAGGCATTGACGGCGTGGAGGCTTTCGGCGGCAACCGGCGGCAGCCAGGCCCGGCCCGTCACCTTGAAAAGAGCCGTGCCGCAGGCCCCGCACAGGTTTGTGCCCACGTCCAGCCGGGGCAGGGCCCAGGGTTCCGGAGCCAGCAGGCCGTGGCCGCCGGTGCAGCCCGCGCCCTGGGTGGGGGCCGGCAGCAGGGGCAGACATCGGCCCTGCGTGCAGGCCTGGATGTGCAGTCGGATATTCATGCGTGTTCTCCACTGGGCTGGCGCGCGCCGGGGGGCGCGCGCGGACGGAGGCATTCCCTCATTGTAGCCGCAAGCGCGATAGGTTACAAGGGTGGGGAAGCGCCGTGCCCAACGGCGCGACCAGACAAGGAGTTCGCCCATGACCAGTCGCAGCCAGGACCAGACCGGGAACCTCAAGGTGCTCGGTTCCGGTCGCCTGCACGCCCCGGAAGGAGGCCCCAGCGTTGCTCTGCTGGAATCCTTTCCCAATTGTTTTCCCCAGCGTCCTTACGTCATCAGTTTTACGTTTCCGGAGTTCACCTCCCTTTGCCCTGTGACCGGCCAGCCCGACAGCGGGATCATCACGGTGGAATACATCCCGGACCAGCGCTGCGTGGAGTCCAAGAGCTTCAAGCTCTATATGTTCGCCTTCCGCAACCACCAGTCCTTTATGGAAACCATCACCAACACGGTGCTGGAGGATCTGCGCGCTCTCATGGCCCCCTGCTGGTGCCGGGTCAAGGGCTTGTTCGCCCCGCGCGGCGGTACCCGCATCCATGTTTTTGCCGAGGATTTTAAAGAACTGCCGGAAGAACGCGAGCGCTTGGTGCGCGCGGCCGTGGCCGCCTGGAAGTCTGAGCCCGACCCGCACCGGCCGTAAACCGCACCCTGCGTGCAGGGGGACCACAAAAACCGCACGTCCGACCTTGCCGTGACCTGCGGATTCTTCCCCCTCGCCAAGGGTGCGGCCTCTGTGTACGGCCGTGCGGTATGCCCTGTGCCCGCTCATGTGTCCCCGCAACCCTGTAAAGGACGACCACCGTGCGGCCAGTGACAGAAAAGCCCCACGCGCCGACGGCCCCTGAAGCTCCGGCGGCGCAGTTGGCCCGCACAGCGGCCCGGCTGGGCGGCTATGCCCTGGCTTCGCGTCTGCTGGGGCTGCTGCGGGATATGTGCATGGCCTGGCTGGTGGGCAGCGGCCCCACGGCGGACGCTCTGGCCGCCGCCCTGCGCCTGCCGCACGCCCTGCGCCGCCTGCTGGGGGAAGGCTCCCTGTCCATGAGCCTCACCGCGGCTCTGGTGCGCCATTGTCGTCCAGATACGGCGGCGGGTCGCAGTTACCTTGCGCAGGTGGGCCGCGCCCTGGCTGTGCGCCTGGGAGCAGCGCTGGCTCTGCTGCTTCTTCTGGCCGTGGCGGCCGCGCCCTGGCTGGCGACAGGACTGGCTCCGGGCTTTGCCGGGCCGGAGCGGGAACTGGCGGTCTTTTTGCTGCGCCTCTGTCTGCCCTATGGGCTGGCGGCCTGCATGGCGGCCCTGGGCACGGCCCTGCTGCACAGTCTGGGCCTGTTCCGGCTGCCGGGGCTTTCGCCTGTGCTGTTCAATGTCGTGGCCCTGGCCTTTGCCGGGGCGGCGGCTTTGGGGCTGTGCCCTCCGGCCCCGGCCCTGACCCTGGGCATGAGCTGCGCGGGCTTGGCCCAGTGGGCCCTGCTGTGGTGGGGCGCGCGCCGCGCCTTGCGCCGACCGGGGCCTACAGGGGCGTCTCTGGGGGGCGCCGCTGCCGCCTTGTCCGAGACTGTCGTTGCGGCAGCGGCAAGGTCTGCGCCCGCACCTGCCCCCGTATCTGCGGCAGGGGCCGCTGCCTGGCGCTGTCTGGCGGGCACGCCCGCGGGCCTGCTGGGGGCCTGCGCGCCGCAGTTCTGCCTGCTGGCGGCGGCGGCTTTGGCCTCCGGCCTGGGAGCGGGTCTGGTGGCCGGTCTCTATTATGCTGAACGTCTGCTGGAAGTGCCCCTGGGCCTGGTGGGCGCGTGCCTGGGCACGGCCAGTCTGCCCGCCCTGAGCCGCCTGGCCGCGCAGGGCCGCCAGGCGGATTTTGCCGCAGCCCTGCGCACGGCCCTGCGCCTGACCTTGCTGCTCAGTCTGCCCGCTGTTGCGGGCCTCTGGGCCGTGGGCGCGCCCCTGGTGCGGGCTTTGTTTTGTCATGGCGCGTTTGACGCCCAGGCTGCACAGACCGCCTGGTTGATGCTGGCCGGTTTTTTGCCCGCGCTGCCGGCTCTTGCCTGCAACCGTTCCCTGCTGGCGGCCTGCAACGCTCTGGGCCAGGAGCGGCGCACGGCGCTGAGCGCCCTGGCCGCCGTGGCGTCCACCCTTGCGGTGGGGGCCGCGCTGGTACATAGTCGTGGGGCCGGGCTGCTGCCCCTCGCATTTGTGCCGCCGCTGGCCGCCGGCGTGGGATTGTGGCTGCAGACGGGCTTTCTGCTGCGCGCCCTGGCCGTGGCCCTGGGCCGCGCCGGGGCGGCAAACGCGGGGGCCGTCGCCGTGTCCGCCTGTCTGCCCGGCTGGGCGGCGGTGCTGCGGCACGGGCTGGCCGCCCTGGTTACGGGGCTGGCGGCGCGGGGGCTGGTGCTGTTGACGGAGGGTTGGCCTCCGGGGTCTGGTCTGGCCGTGGCCGTGTCTGGCGGCGCGGTTGCCTGGGTCATGGGTCTGCTGCTGTTGCGGGATGGGGATATGCTGGCCCTGGCCGCGCATCTGCGCGGTCGGGGAGTGCTGGATTCCGTCAGAGAAACGCGGGGGACCGCCCCCCGTCGGTGAGTGTTATGCGCCACATTTTTTCCGTCAGACGACGTCGGCTGGCTTTGCTCCTCTGGGCGGCAAGTCTGCTGCTGTTTTTGCTGCTGGGCGTCTGGAACATCAATGCCGACAAGGAAGAGACCGCCAACCGCCTGAGCGGCGATGCGGGCCGCATGGCGGCTCAGCTGGCGGCCCTGCTTTCCCTGCCCGCCTGGGAACTGGACGAACTTACGGCCCGCACCATTGTCATGGCTGCCATGGAGGACGAATCCATCTACGCCATCAAGGTGCAGACCAAACGAGGCATGCTGGAGGGCCAGCGCCGCAACTACCAGTGGGAACCCGTGCCCTGGGACGATGAGATCACCGAAGACAGCGTGCAGGGCATGAACCCCCTTAAAATGGAAGGCCGGGTGGTGGGCTCCGTGGAGGTTTATCTTTCCCCCCGCGTGAGCGATGAAGATCTGGCCCGCAAGGCCCGGCGGGAGGTCTGGCGCTTTGCGCTTTCGGCCCTGTTGGCCACGGGCGTGCTGGGCCTGCTGCTCTGGCAGTGGGGCGACCTGGACCGTCTGCGCGGTCTGACCCGGCGGGGCGGCCGTGCGGACGGTCCCGCAGAGGGGCTGGAGGCCGTTGCCGGTGCGGCATTCGGGGCTGCAAAACCTTCTGCTGCAAAGCCGGGTTCGGCGGGCACGGGGGCGGACGCCGAAGGTGTGCCCTGGGGCGAAGCTCCGGCGGATGGCGTGTCGGGCCGGGTGAAAGACGATGCTTTGAGCGCCGGGGCCGTGGTCAGCCCGGCTCTGGGGCGGGCCTTTGCGCTGCGTCGGCCCGAAGCCTGGCGGGTGACGGCGGGGCTGTTTGGTCAGACCTTTGCCCATGCGCCCTTCCTGCTCGGCCGTCTGTATGAGGACGGGGACGCGGCGGCCCTCTGCCGCTTGGGGCAGGTACTGGAAAAGGCGGCCCCGGCCGTGGGCGCGGAGCGCCTGGCCGCGGCGGCCCGCGCCATGCAGGCCGCCCTCAACGATCCGGATTGCCCCACTACGGCTCTGGCCGTGGAAGACTGCCTGCACGCCCTGGAAGATGTGCTGCGGACCCTGGACGGCGCGCCGCAAGGCCCGTCTTCGGAACAGACCGTTTAGAGCGCCGCATTTTTGCAAGGCTTCGGCGGCCGCCTACGCGGACGCCCGCCGGGGCGCAGACACAGCAATGCAGACGTCGGGGCGGCACACCGCCCCTGTGCACATGTATAGGAGAGAGTGGTATGGGATTTTTCAGCGCCATCAAGAAGATATTCGGCGGTGAGCCCGGAGAAGCCGCGCCCGGAACAGTTGCGCCGGAAGGGAGCGGGCCCGTCGCATCGGCCCCGGCAGCGCCTGCGGTCGCCCCGCAGGGCGGCGCTTCCGAAACTGCGCCGGAATCCGCATCGGCTACAGAGGCGGTGGCGTCGTCCGCGTCGCCCGCCGTCGCCGCGCAGGAGACGGCCCTGACCCTGCGCCTACGCGAGGCCGAGCCGCGTCTTTCGGTCTGGCTGGGCATTGTGCTGGAAGGCGTGGAAGAAACTGGCGAGGCCCTCCGGCAACGGCTGCTTTTTCTGCTGCGCGCCCTGGACGCCCCGGAGGCCGAGGCCCAGGCCTTTGTGCGGGATTTTGAGGGCTGGCTTGCCCGCATGGACTACCGGCTGGTGGAGGAATTCCGCTCCGAGCTGCAGTACCGTCTGGCTCTGGCCCTGGACCTGGAGGACGAGGAGGACGAGCGCAACCGTCTGTTTGTGAAGATCAGCGAAGGCCTCAGCCGCACGCGGGAACAGCTGGCCCGCGGCCTGGACACGCTGTTTGCCGGGCACGGCGAGCTGGACGAAGCCTTCTGGGAAGAGCTGGAAGAGCTCTTCATCATGGCCGACCTGGGCTATGAACCGGCGCTGGAGCTGGTGGAGCGCCTCAAAGAGCGCGCCCGTAAGGAAAAGATCACCCAATCCGAGGGCGTGCGCGAGCTGCTCAAGGCCGAGCTGGAGGACATTTTTCGCGCGCCCCGGCGCATTGCGGCCGTCAATCCGCCCGAAGTGGTACTCATGATCGGCGTCAACGGCGTGGGCAAGACCACCACCATCGCCAAGCTGGCCCATCGGGAACGCATGCAGGGCAAAAAGGTCATGATCGCCGCGGCAGACACCTTCCGCGCGGCGGCCATAGAACAGCTGCAGGTCTGGGCCGAGCGCGTGGGCGCGCTGTTTTACGCGCGGCAGGCGGGTTCGGACCCGGCGGCCGTAGCCTATGAGGCTGTGGAACGCGCCGTGAAGGAAGGGGTGGACGTGCTGTTTGTGGATACGGCGGGCCGCTTGCAGACCAAGGTCAACCTCATGGAAGAGCTCGCCAAAATCCGCCAGGTGCTGGGCAAAAAGCACCCCGGCGCGCCGCACCGCAGCATTCTGGTCATCGACGCCACTACAGGGCAGAACGCCCTTTCGCAGGTCAAACTTTTCAAGGAAGCCGCCGGGGTGGATGAGCTTATCCTCACCAAGCTGGACGGCACGGCCAAGGGCGGCGTGGCCATTGCCGTGGCCATGCAGCACCATTTGCCCATTACCTATGTGGGCCTGGGCGAAAAGCTGGAAGACCTGCGCCCCTTCAACGGCGCGGACTACGCCCGCGCGCTGCTGGAAGCGCCGTCAAGTTCCGCGCCTGTCGGCCGATAAGACCAACAAGGGGCCAAAGTCTTGGGCAGGGCGGGCAAGCCGTCCGTCAGTCCTGGCCGTATTCCTGCTTGAGGACGGCTTCGGCCTTGATGCGGTCCAGCAGCTCGGCAAAGGTGGCTTTGACATGCTCGCGGATGTCGCCGGCCACCACCAGAAAAAGCAGGTCGTCCCCAGGGCGGAGCAACCCCTCGGCGCTTTCGGCCAGAATGGCAAATATGCCGGGGCGTTGTTCCATCTCCCTGCAGATGGCGGACATTTTGGCCCTGTCCGGGGTGACGCGCACCTGGCTTACGGGGCTATGGTCCTTGCGCGACCAGGCGCGCACTACGCCGTTGTGCACCAGGGTCATGCCCACGTGTTCGGCGAAGCCGGGGCGGGCTTTGAGTTCCTGCAGCGTTTTATTAATATCCATGGCTACCTCTTGCATTGGGGCTGGCGGCACGGGCCGACCGTGTCGGCAGCTTGGTTACGGTCGCTGATGGTAGTCCTTTTCAGTCGGTTTTCAAAGGATATTGTGCATGGCGCAGTTATCGCAATTATTGGCCCGCCTGCCGGAGTGCCGGGAAGTGCGCATGAGCGCCACGGGGCATGTGCTGTGGGTCTGCTGGCAGGGGACGCTGGCCCCGGCCGTGGGGCAGACCCTGCTCAACTACGGCGGCATGCAGGTGGGCGAGGCAGCGGAACAGTCCCTTTGGTTCTTTTTTACGGATGACGTGTTTCTGGCCCTGGCGCGTCTTCAGGTCTGGGGCAATTTTAATGAGCTTGCGGTGGGCGTGGAGCTTATGCCGGGCCGGCTGCAGATGGGGCGGCGGCGCGAAGCCACTGTCTTGCTGGACGCTGCCCTGCAGAATCAGGAAATGCTGGTCACAGACCAGCTGGATGTCTGGGTGCACCCCAAGAGCCGTGAGGGCAGGGGCACCATGCCCGGCATCAGTTTTGAGCGTCACGCCGCCCGCCAGGGCATGGCCGCTGCGGATTGGTCCGGCATGGTTGTGGATGTGCGCATGCCCTACGCCTCCACCCAGTCCTGGTTTGCCATTCTGCACCCTTTGGGCAGCCCGCTGGATAAGGCTTTTCAGGCCGGCTGGAGCGCCATGTTTAAAAGGGTGGAAGCCCTGCTGCAGCAGCTCAAAATCAAGTTTATCGTCCATGAAACCTTTGTCATGCTGGCACTGGAAAATCTGCTCATGCTGCGCACCTTTATGCGCGATTACCTGCACAGCTTCGACAAGGAACACGGCGAAGGGGCCCACTGGCCCTGCGTCTGCGTGCTGGCAGACCGCAATAACCTCAATTTTAACAGTGAATTGCCCAAGAAAATCGGCCTGCAGTGGGATAAACTCATGCCCGATTTTCCCTACCTGAGCTACCGCAATGCCTATTTGCTGGGCGAGGGCTTTACGGTGCAGGATCTGCGCTACACGGGCGAACAGATGTCCGTGGACAACTGGTGCAACGTGCTGCTGGATGAAAACAGCTTGAGCGGCCGTTCCATCCCCCTGCTCATGCCTGGCCAGCTCACGGCCGGCAACGGCGTGGGCTGCTTTTACTGCGGCGTGCACAGCCATACAGCCGAACAGTGCCCCACCAGAGCCTGCCCCCCCAGCCGGGCACAGGTTTGGGACGACCTGGCCGGGATGGATCTGGAGTCGATTAACGAAGGCTTTCGGCAGACAGAACTGGCCCTGGCGGAACAAGGCGTGGCGGCCTACCCCGCCCTGCTGGCCGGGGGCGGCCCGGCGGCCACAGTGCTGGCGGCCGTGCTGGACCTTAACGGCGCCTGCCAGTTGCGCAACGTGCCCCGGCGCTGGCTGTACCGCAGTCACGACCCAGATACGGAAGGAGAAAATCCGGCCAGGGACGACAGCCCGGCCTGGGTCCTTTTGGACGCTCTGGCCGGAGCCGGGCCCGATGAACTGGCTGACCTGGAAAAAAGGATCACGCAGACCATTGCCCGCCACCAGCGCGACCCGCGCCTGCGCATGGTGCTGGCGTTCACTCAGGTGGAACGGGGTGAGCTTGAGCGCGCTCTGGGCTCCTTCCGGGAGGCGGCCTCCCTGACCCCTTCACCGGCCCTGCAGGCCTGGAATGAGTTTTTACAGGCCCGGCTGGCTGAGGAACAGGGGCAGTTCGGCTCTGCTATTGAGCAGTACACCCAGGTCTGGCGGGTCATGCCCCAGTGGCGCGAGGTCAGGTATAGGGGGATGGTCTGCAAGGTCAAAATGGGCTTTGCCGAGCCGGTTCTGGACCAGATTGTCAAACTGGTGCGCGAAGACCCGACCTACTTTAACCGCGTGCTCATCGACCCGGCCCTGGAGCGGGGCCGCCTGCTCATTCTTTCTGCCCTCTACGAGCTGTGGGAAGAAGCCCGCAAAAAGGCCGAGGCCGAGCGCGTCTGCATCAACGAGCTGCGCGCGCGGCTGGAGGCCTGGTTCCCCGCCGACCACCCCGTACAGCTGCAGATGGGCGAACGCCTGGGCAACCTGGAGGCGCTTTCCAACGTCAGCAACTACATGGCTTTTCTCAAGGTGGTGGCGGACCGTCCCACCCTGGAAAGCGAACTGGACGCAGCTATTGCGCAACAGGTGGAAGACCTGCGCAACCGCTACAAATACTATCTGGACATCCTGCAGGAAATCCGCGACGAAGCCTCATGGTTTCCCTTCCCCACGGCTCTGCGCGACTTCAGCCGGGAATTCAACGAGGCCGCCGGTATTATCAACCGGGCCTTTGCCTGCAACTTTCGCGAGGCTGCGTCCTTCAAGCAGGTGCAGGCCGAAGCCCCCCGCCTGGCGGAACTCTTGCGTGAGCTGCGCAAGCGTCTGCAAAACCTGCGCATGGTGCGCGACGGTACCCTGTTCGGCCTGACCATGGCCCGCACCTTCATCTGGGTGGAGGCCGTGGGGCTGCTGCTTTGCTTTATCGGTGTGCCCGTGGTGGTTTTTTGGGGCGACGCCCTGCGTCTGGGCTGGCTTAAGCAGATCCTGGGCGCAGACCAGTGGTCCATCCAGAAGGTGCTCATCCTTATCGTCAGTGTCGTGGCCTTGGGGCTGGCCGCCCTGCGCACTACCCTGACCTTTGACCGCAAGCGGGAAAAGCTCCTGGAGCAGGCGCGGGAACAGCGTGAGCAGGCCCAGCGCGCCCGGCTGGAAAAGATCAAACGCCAGCGCCGCGCTGAAGCGGAAAAGGCCGAGCGTGAACGCTCGGCCCTGGCTGCGCGAGAGATGAAAAAGCAGCGAGATCGTGCGTAAAACCGCTTGGCGCAGGGCGCACTTGCGCGCGAGGCGGCAGACAGCCTGCTTTCCTTTGAGAAACCTTCCCGAAGGAAGAGCCGTATGGGGAGCAAAGGGCGGGCCTTTGCCCTTGAAAGGTTTATTCCTGGCCCAGCTCGTGTTTGAGCCATGCCTTGACGGTGGGCGTAGGCGCGCTTATACCGCGCCAGTTGCCGTGGGCCTGGTGAAAGTCCGCCAGCAGTTCTTCCGGCAAAGGGACAGTAATCAGATCTTCGGCCTGTTCAGAATTGCGGCGCACCAGACGTACTACGGGCGGGTTCTGCCAGCTGTCCACCACAAAATAATGGGAAACGTCGTCCTTGGAACGCACGGGCGGATATTCCGAATGCCAGTCGTTGTTGCCCCACTCCAGATACATGGTCACGGCGTGTTCCGGAGTCAGGTTCCAGTCGATGTCATAGAGGGCGAAATCCTTGAGCTGGGGCATAAGCGACCTCCTTGGTGCAAAGATCCCCTGGGCCGTTGCGCCACAGGCTTTGTGATTTATCAATAACAATTCTTGATAAATCTGGCAAGCCCCCAGCGTCCCTTTCGTGTGCGCCGGTGGTGCGCCGCTAGAGCAGAGTACCTTTGAGAACATATATTCTCAACGGCTACGGCACGTTTGTTCCGGATCTTACCCGTGCAACTACATAGTGGTGCTGTCTTTGCCCGTAACTTCCTTCCTCGTAACGGGCCAGGCGCTTGCGTTGCAACGGCTGAAACTGCGCTTGCACCTCCACGGCGGGCGTCTGCATCCGTAGCCGCCAGGCCTTGCAACGCTGTAAGGCCTTACTGCCCCTGCGCGGCAATCCAGGCATTGGCCTCTTCAAGGTGGAGCGTTCCTTCGTAGAGGGCTCTGCCGCTCACGGCCCCTACCAGGCTGGTGCTGCCCACCAGGGGGTAGAGGCGCTGCACGTCTGCCAGGGTGGCCACGCCTCCGGCGGCAATGACCGGCACGCGCGCAGCGCGGGCCAGGTGTTCCAGGGCGGGCAGGTTTACGCCGCTCTGCATGCCGTCGCGGTCGATATCCGTATAGATGATGAAGGCCGCGCCGTCGTCCTGCAGGCGGGGCAGCACGTCGTCCACGCTGAGGCCCGTGTCCGCCACCCAGCCCCGGCTTTTGAGCCGACCGCCTTCCGCGTCCAGTGAAACGCCCACCCGACCGGGAAAGGCGCGGCAGAGCGCGGCAAAAGTTTCCGGCTTTTCCAGGGCCAGGGTGCCGATGATGCAGCGGGTTACGCCCGCATCCAGGTAGGCGCGGGCCGTTTCCAGATCGCGGATGCCGCCGCCCAGCTGCACGGGAATGGTCAGGGCCGCGCAGATGCGGGCCACCACTGCGCGGCTTTTGGCCGCGCCGTCAAAAGCGCCGTCCAGGTCCACCACATGCAGCCAGCGCGCGCCGCGTTCCTGCCAGGAGCGGGCCGCTTCCGCGGGGTCTTCGGCAAAAACCGTGCTGTCGTCGGCGCGGCCGCGCCGCAGGCGCACGGCCTTGCCGTTCTGAATGTCCACAGCGGGGAAAATGATCATAAACCCATATCCTTCACAGCCTTGCGCATGCCTTCTGCGGCCAGTTGCTCGGCCGTGACCCATTGGCCCCGACGTTTAATAAACGTGCCCATATTCAGCAGGTTGTCCGCCAGGCCTACCTGCTGCTCGTCGTATACGGAGCGGGAGGCCACCTCGCCCTCGTCCACCCGCAGGAGGAAAAATTCCACCCGCACATGCGCGGCGTTGGTCACCCCGGCCTTGGAGCCCTCACGCTGGTGCCAGTCCAGCACTTGCGGCACCAGCAGATAGTGCGCGCCCTTTTTTTTGCCGTAGGCTATCCAGCGGGGCAGGCCCTGGGGCTGTTCAGAACTGTGAAACGCGGTGGCGTCTGCCGGCAGCTCCTGTTCGGTAATAAAAGTATACTGCCGTTTGCTCTCGGCCGTGAGGATGTGGCGCAACTGCAGGTTGAGGGCCTCCATGTCTTCGGGGGTGATGCGCCCCTGGTTTTCAGGGATGCGTCCCGCAATGAGCTGGCTGGCGTTGCGGGGCTGCGTAAAGGGCGCCACGCTGACGGCAAAGGCCGCCGGAAGAGAACGGGGTACCTCGGCCGTGCTGCGCGGACGGCGGCTGCAGGCGCAGAGCGCCAGGACCAGGCAAAGGGCCAGAATAGATAGGGAACGGGTGTGGGCGGGCATCAGTCAAGACCTCCCTTGGTGCTTCGGACAGTTGTGCCGTGTTGCCGTACGGCCTGGGCCAGGGCAAGGCCCAGACCCTTGGCGACGGACTCCAGCAAATGGTGGCCGTTCTGGCCGTAGCGAAATTCCACATGCAGGTTGCAGCGGGCGGCGCTGGCCAGGGCTTTGTAATATTCGCGCCAAAGGTCTTTTTCTTCCCCGGCCAGCACGGGGGGGAGCAGTTCGCCGCCGCGCCACTCCAGCCAGGGGCGGCCGGAAAGGTCTACGGTCACTTCGGCCAGGGCTTCGTCCATGGGCACGCGGCCGTAGCCCACGCGAGCAATGCCGACCCGGTCGCCCAGGGCCTCCAGCAGGGCTTTTCCCAGGGTCAGGCCCACATCTTCGGCCGTGTGGTGCGCGTCCACTTGCAGGTCGCCCTTGCAGTCCAGGCGCAGATCCATACCCGCCCAGAAGGCCGTGAGCGTGAGCATGTGGTCCAGCAGGCCGAAGCCCGTATTCACCTGGGTCTTGCCCGTGCCGTCCAGGTTGAGGCGCAGGTTGATGGCCGTTTCGGCGCTGGTTCGGGCCTGCTCGGCCACGCGCTGGGGCTGGTTCATGCGTCCTCCGTGGGGCCTGCGGCGGGCTTGTCCGCAGCTGCGGGGCCTTCCTCCGGCTTGGGCTGGTCGTCTTTGGGCGTGTCTTTTGCGGCGGCTGCGTCGGGTTTTTCAGCCTTGTCCTTTTTGTTGCGGTCGCGGCCGAACAAGGCCGCCACGCCAATGCTGATCTCATAAAGAATCAACATGGGGCAGGCCATAAGCAGCTGCGAAACCACGTCCGGCGGCGTCAGGATGGCCGCCACGATAAAGATGCCGAGAATGGCGTAGCGCCGCACCTTGCGCATCATGGCGGCGGTGATGAGCCCCATGCGCGCAAGGAACAGGGCAAACAGGGGCATCTCGAAAATGAGGCCGAAGGCCAGGATGAGCTTGAGCACAAAACTCAGGTAATCGCTGACCTTGGGCATGGCCACGATTTCTTCTGTGGCAAAGCTCACAAAGAAGCTGAAGGCATAGGGGAAGACCATGAAGTAGCAGAAGGCCCCGCCGCAGACAAAGAACAGGGCAGAGATCACGGCCACGGGGATGATGTAGCGTTTTTCCTCATCATACAGGCCGGGGGCGATAAAGGACCAGACCTGATAGAAGATGACCGGGCTGGAAACAAACACGCCCGCCACAAAGGCAATGTACATGCGGGTAAAAAAGCCTTCGGGCAGGGTGGTGTAGATGGCGTGCGAGCCCTTGGGCAGCACGGCCAGCAAAGGATCGACCAAGGCGTTGAAAATGGGGTCCACCACGGCCCAGCAGGCCAGAAAGCCCAGGCCCACGGCAATGCAGCAGCGCACCAGCCGCACGCGCAGTTCGCCCAGATGGTCCATGAGGCTCATGGGCGTGTCTTCGGGCGCGCTGTTTTTTTCGCCTTCCTGCGGTGCAGGCAGGCCGCTGTCGTCCGACAGCTGGGCCGGGGGCGGCGCGTCAATGGGCGGGGGCGGCGTGCCCGCCGCCTCAGTGGCCGGAGAGGTCGGCTCTGCGGCGGCCGCGTCCGGCTGCCATTGGGGCACGGCCAGAGCGGCGGCAAAAGCGTCGTCGGCCCCGGCCGGGTCAGAGCCAGCCGCGTCAGAAATAGGCGCGTCAGATAGGGGCGCGTTGGGCGTGGTCGCAATCGCTTGCCCGGAACCGGCGGCGTCCGTTTTGGGTGCGGCCTCCTGAGCCATGTTCGGCGGTTCGGGGGCGCCCTGCGGTGCGGCGTTCGTCGCCGCGTCTGCGGTGGGAGGCGTAGCGGCGGCGGCCGCGGCCACAAAGTCCGGGATGACAAAGCGCGGGGCGCTGGGGGCCTGGTCTGCCGTTTGCGCTGCTGGCTGTATGCCCGCTTCCGGCGTTGCTGCCGTCGGTTCGGGTGTGGTGGCGGGCGCAACGGCCTGAGGGGCCGTCGTCGCGCCCACTGCCGACGTTTCTTGCACAGCGCCGTCCTCGGCGGCAACGCTTACGGAAGCCGTTGCGTCCGCGACTGTGGGAGGAGAAGGCTGCCTTTCGCTCATACCTTGCCGCCGTCGCCGTTTTGCGGCTGGCCGCCCGGCGCGTTGACCGTGTCCATGGCCCCGGCGTTCCCAGTGTCGGCGCTTCCCTTGCGCGCTTCGGAAGCGTTGCCGCACGTAGCTGCCTGGGCTGCAGCGCTGGTCTTGGCCAGGGCGGCGGCCAGGGGGCTGCCCGGCGGGGGCGTGGGCGCGCCGGCAGTTTCGGGCGCGCCTGCCGCGGCCGGTGCGGGCGGGGCAGGGGTCACGTCAATGGTTGCGGTCTCCGCCGCAGTTGTTCCTTCTGCGGGGGCATCAGACGCTGCCGCCGCTGCAGCCGGTTTTGCCTTTGCCGCGCCTTCCGCCTGTTGGGGGGCGGGGGCGGCTTCGTCTGTGGCGGTGGGGGACTTGGCGGTTTTTACCCGTCGCTGCTCTTCCTCGGCCGCAGCCTCGGCGTTGAGCGTGCGTTGAAAGTCTGTGGAAACGCGGCGAAATTCGCCCATAGCCTTGCCCAGGGTGCGCGAGACATTGGCCAGGCTTTTGGGGCCGAGCACAATGAGGGCCACCACCAGGATGACCAGTAGTTCCGTGCTGCCGATGCCGAACATGGGTTTACTCCCATTCGATGGTGCTGGGCGGCTTGGAGGACACGTCGTAGACCACGCGGTTGACGCCCTTGACTTCATTGATGATGCGCCCGGAAATGCGCCCGATGAGTTCTGGGGGCAGGCGGGCCCAGTCTGCGGTCATGGCGTCCACGCTGTCCACCACGCGCAGGGCAATGACGTGCTCGTAGGTGCGGCCGTCGCCCATGACGCCCACGGTGCGCAGGGGCAGCAGCACGGCAAAGCCCTGCCAGACCTTGCGGTACCAGCCGGAGGCGCGCAGCTCCTCTTGCACGATTTTGTCCGCCTGACGGAGGGTGTGCAGCCGTTCCGGGCTCACTTCGCCCAGTACACGGATGGCCAGACCCGGACCGGGGAAGGGGTGCCGCCAGACCACGCTTTCGGGCAAGCCCAGCTCCACGGCCACCTTGCGCACTTCGTCCTTAAAGAGTTCGCGCAGGGGCTCGATGAGCTTGAGCTGCATGGTGTCGGGCAGGCCGCCCACATTGTGATGGCTTTTGATCACCGCGCTGGGGCCCTTGTGGGAGACGGACTCGATCACGTCGGGATAGAGCGTGCCTTGGGCCAGAAAATCCACTTGCGGCAGTTTGTTGGCCTCTTCATCAAAAATTTCAATAAAGGTATGACCGATGATTTTGCGCTTCTGCTCCGGGTCGTCCACGCCCTTGAGACGGGAGAGGAAGCGCTCCTGCGCCTGTACAAAAGTGAGGTTGAGGTCGAAATGCTCAGTGAGGCAGTCCACCACTTCCTGACCTTCGCCTTCGCGCAGCAGGCCGTTATCCACAAAGATGCAGTGCAGGCGTTTGCCGATGGCCCGGTGCAGCAGCACGGCCACCACCGTAGAATCGATGCCGCCCGAAAGGGCGCAGACCACATGGCGGTCGCCCACCTGGGCGGCCATGTCGGCCACGCAACGCGTCACAAAGGAGGACATGGTCCAGTCCGGCGTGATGCCCGCCACCTTGAACAGGAAGTTCTGGAGCATGCGTTCGCCGTCCACACTGTGGTGTACTTCAGGATGGAATTGCACGGCGTAGATGCGGCGCTGCGTATCGGCCATGGCGGCCACGTCCAGGGTGGGGGTGCGCCCGGTGACGGCAAAACCCGGCGGCGGGGTGAGCACGCGGTCGCCGTGGCTCATCCAGACCCTGGTGGGGGAGGCCACGCCTTCCCACAGGGGGCAGGGGGCCGTGAGGGTGAGCTCGGCTGGGCCGTATTCGCGGGTCAGGGATTGGGCCAGCTCGCCGCCCAGATGCCTGGCCAGCAACTGCATGCCGTAGCAGATGCCCAGCACGGGCACGCCCAGATCCAGAAAACCGGGGTCCAGGGCCGGGGCGTCTGCTTCGCCCACGCTGGCTGGCCCGCCCGAAAGAATCACGGCCTGGGGCCGCATGGCCGCCACCTGCGCGGCGCTGGTGACGCAGGAGTGGATTTCGGAATACACCCCCGCCTCGCGCACGCGCCGGGCAATGAGCTGGGTGACCTGAGAGCCGTAGTCGATGATGATGACCTTGCTGGGCATGGTTTGCGTCCCTGAAAAGCGGCAAAAGGTTGCGCGGCCCCCTCGCTGCAGCCAGGAGGGGGCGCGGGCCTAGTTTTCGATGCGGTAGTTGGGGGCCTCTTTGGTGATGACCACGTCGTGGACGTGGCTTTCACGCAGACCGGCCGGGGAGATTTCGCAGAAGGTGGTATTTTCGTGCAGTTCCTGCAGGTTGTGCGCGCCCACATAGCCCATGCCCGAACGCAGGCCGCCCATGAGCTGGTAGATGGCCTCCATGACCGGGCCACGGTAAGGAACGCGGCCCACAATGCCTTCGGGCACAAGTTTTTTGCTCTTTTCCTGGAAGTAGCGGTCGGAGCTGCCTTCCTTCATGGCGTCAATGGAGCCCATGCCGCGATAAATCTTGTAGGTGCGGCCCTGATAAAGGATGGTTTCACCGGGGCTTTCTTCCGTACCGGCAAAGAGCGAGCCGATCATCACCGAATGCGCCCCCACCACCAGAGCCTTGACAATGTCGCCGGAAAATTTGATGCCGCCGTCGGCAATGCAGCAGCGGCCCATTTCACGCGCGGCGCGGCTGGCGTCCATCACGGCCGTCACCTGCGGCACGCCCACGCCGGCCACAATGCGGGTGGTGCAGATGGAGCCGGGGCCGATGCCCACCTTCACGGTGTCCGCTCCGGCTTCCAGCACGGCCTTGGCGCCTTCATAGGTGGCCACGTTGCCGGCCACCAGCTGGCAGGTGGGGAAGGCGCTTTTGACCTGCCGGATGGCCTTGAGCACATTGACCGAATGCCCGTGGGCCGAATCCAGCACGAGCACGTCGGCCCCGCCCTCCAGCAGCTGTTCGGCGCGGGCCTCGCAGTCCCGCCCGATGCCGATGGCCGCGCCCACACGCAGACGTCCCTTGTCGTCCTTGCAGGCATTGGGGTATTTTTGCACCTTGTCAATGTCCTTCATGGTGATGAGGCCGCGCAGGCGGCCGCCTTCGTCCACTACCAGGAGTTTTTCGATGCGGTGCTCGTGCAGGTGGCGTTTGGATTCCTCCAGCGAGGTGCCCATGGGCACGGTGACCAGATTTTCGCTGGTCATGACCTCGGCCACGCGTACGGCCTGGGCGTCCTCCACAAAGCGTACGTCGCGGTTGGTAAGGATGCCCACCAGGCGGTCGCCCTCCACCACCGGCAGGCCGGAAACGCGAAAGTCCGACATGAGGTCCAGGGCTTCCTGCACCGTGTTGTTGGGTGAGATGGTCACAGGGTCGAGGATCATGCCGCTTTCGCTCTTCTTGACTTTTTCCACCTCCAGCCGCTGGCGGGACACGGGCATATTCTTATGGATGATGCCGATGCCGCCCATGCGCGCCATGGAAATGGCCATGGCCGCCTCGGTGACGGTATCCATGGCGGCGGAAAGCAGGGGAATGCGCAGGGGGATGGATGGCGTGAGCCATGTGGTGATGTCCACGGCGTCCGGGGTAATGTCCGAAAAGCCGGGGATGAGCAAAATATCGTCAAAGGTCAGGGCCTTGCCGCGATTGGTGAACATGACTGCCTCGTAATGGTCTGTAATAACTAATCAAAATATAGACAGATAGGGTATCCCCTTGCGGGGCGTATGTCAATGTGGCAAAGCCGCGCGCAAAGCCGCCCCACGCCGGGCAGCGGCGCCCTGCAAACCGGAGCAGCGCAAGGCGCGCCACTGCGGCGCGAGCCCGCGCGGCAGACTCCGGACGCGAACTGTGGCGGTCGTACTTGACGCGGGCGCGCAAACAGCCTATGAATCACCACTTCGCCCCTCTGGGGGCGCGGCGCAGAGGTAACTATGTTTGAGAGCCTTTCCGACAGACTTTCCGGGGTGTTCCGCGACTTTCGCGGGCAGGGGCGGCTGACCGAAGAAAACGTGCAGGCCGGCCTGCGCGAGGTGCGGCTGGCCCTCCTGGAGGCGGACGTCAACTTCAAGGTCGTCAAAGACTTTGTGGAAAACGTGCGCGAAAAATGCCTGGGCCAGGAAGTGCTCAAAGGCGTGAGCCCGGCGCAGCAGGTGGTCAAGATTGTCCACGATGCGCTGGTGGCTCTGCTGGGTGGCGAAACCGCCGGTCTGCAGCTGCAGGGGCGGGAGCCCGCCGTGATCATGCTGGTGGGCCTGCAGGGTTCGGGCAAGACCACTTCGGCGGGCAAGATCGCCAATCTGCTGCGCAAGCAGAAAATGCGCCCCTATCTGGTCCCGGCGGACGTTTACCGTCCGGCGGCCATTGACCAGCTTACCGTGCTGGCCAGGCAGCTGGATATGCCCTGCTACCCCTCCACCACGGATATGAACCCCGTGGACATCGCCAGGCAGGCCGTGGCGGCCGCGCGGGAGCAGCAGGCCACCGTAGTGCTGCTGGATACGGCGGGCCGCCTGCACGTGGACGAGCCCCTGATGCAGGAGCTGGCGGCCATCAAGGCGGCGGTGGAGCCGCAGGAAATTTTGTTTGTGGCCGATGCCATGACCGGTCAGGACGCCGTGACCGTGGCCCAGAGTTTTAATGATCGGCTGGGCGTCACCGGCGTGGTGCTGACCAAGATGGACGGCGACGCGCGCGGCGGCGCGGCCCTTTCCATCCGCGCGGTGACGGGCGCGCCGGTCAAGTTTGTGGGCATGGGCGAAAAGCTCTCGGAGATGGAAGTTTTCCACCCCGACCGCATCGCCGGGCGCATTCTGGGCATGGGCGACGTGCTCACCCTGGTGGAAAAAGCGCAGGGCGCCATCAACGCCGAGGAAGCTGGAGAGCTGGCCCGCAAAATGCAAAAGGCCAGCTTTGATCTGGAAGATTTCCGCACCCAGATGCGCCGCATCAAAAAACTGGGTTCGCTGGACAGCATCCTCAAGCTCATTCCCGGTTTAGGCGGCCTGCGCGAAAAGCTGGCCCAGGCGGGCGGGGCCGTGCCGGAAAAAGAGCTGGCCCGCACTGAGGCCATTATCAGCTCCATGACCATGGCCGAGCGCCGCAACCCCGATCTGCTCAACGGCAGCCGCAGGGCGCGCATCGCCAAGGGCGCGGGCGTCACGGTGGCCCAGGTCAACCAGCTGGTGCGCCAGTTTGAGCAGATGCGCAAGATGATGCAGGGTATGCTGGGCGGCGGCAAGGGCGGCAAAAAGGCCGCCATGCCACGTATGCCCCGCATGCGCGGCATGCCTCCGGGCCTGAATCTGCCCGCGGGCATGGGCGGCATGCCCTCCGGCATGGGGATGCCGGGCATGGGCGGCATGCCGGGTATGCCCGGTATGGAAGGCCTGTCCGCCGGGCGCTCCGGCTCTGGCAAGTCCGCAAAAAAGCGCAAGAAAAAAGAACGCCCCAAGCGCAAAAAGAAATAGACGCAGTTTTCCACGGCAAGGGCGCCGCCGCGAGCGGCAGACATCCTGTATGCGCCGGGCCATTTCGCCCTTGCCCTTTCCCGGACGCAACGCTAACATACTACCAGCAAGGGAGTTTGACGCAATGGCTGTAAAGTTGAAATTGACCCGCCTCGGCAGCAAGAAGCACCCCTTTTACCGGGTTGTGGCCGCCACGGACGAAACCCGCCGTGATGGCCGTCCTTTGGCTTTTCTTGGCTACTACAACCCCATGACCAACCCCGTGGACGTGAAGCTGGAAGCGGACCAGATCAAGGAATGGCTGGCCCGGGGCGCGGAACCCACGGACACCGTGCGCGCCCTCATCAAAAAATACATGGCCTGATTGCACCGGCCTTAAGCGCGGAGCGCCCTGAAACGCCGCGCGTTTCAAAGGTTTGTGCAGCTGAGAGCCTTGCTTTTCGGCTGCATTGACGCCGCTTCGCGTTACGCCGCATTCCTTGCGGCGCAGGTCTTGTGGCGCGGCAGCGCCCCGGCGACAGACGCCATTTTGTCCGGCCAGGCGCGCTGCGGCTGCCCGGCCCTTCAGGCCCAGGCCCCTTTGGGAGGAAACCCCATGAAAGAGCTCATCCAATACATCGCCCGGTCCCTGGTGGACCATCCCGAAGAGGTGCAGGTCAACGAAGTGGAAGGAGAGCAGACCACGGTGCTGGAACTGAAGGTGGCCAAGGAAGACCTGGGCAAGGTTATCGGCAAACAGGGACGCACGGCCCGCGCCATGCGCACTATCCTGAGCGCGGCCTCCACCAAGTGCAAGAAGCGGACGGTGCTGGAAATTCTGGAATAAGACCATCTATGGCCGCATCCTGGATTGAAATGGGCACGCTTGCGCGGCCCCACGGCATCAAAGGGGAGCTCTGCATCGACTGGCATGCGGACTCCCCCTTGCTTTTGCATACCCCCCTCTGGCTGCGGCAGGGCGCAGCTCCGCCCCGGCGCGTGCGCCCTCTGGCCGTGCGCAGCCACAAGGGACGGCCTTTGCTCGTTCTGGAAGGCGTGGACAACCGTACTGCGGCCGAGGCTCTGCGTGGTGCGGCACTTCTGGTGCGGCGCGAAGATTTGCCCCCCCCAGACCCGGACGAAGTCTATCTGCACGACCTGCTGGGCTGCGCCGTGTTTCTGCCTGACGGCGGCCGTCTGGGCCGCCTGGATCATGTGGAGTTTCCCGCCGGTCAGGAAGTCTGGTCCATCCGCACCGACGATGACCGCGAAGTGCTCTTTCCCGCCCGACCCGAATACATTCTGCAGCTGAGCCCCCACATCCCTGCCGTGACTATTGATCCGCCCGAAGGACTGCTGGAGATATATCTCGGCGAATAGAGCATTTAACACTTGAAATGCTCGATTACGGCAGGCAAAAGCCTGCCTTTTCGCATTTCGTGGCAAGGATTTTCAAGAAAATCCTTGCAGAGCAGTTAGCTCATTTCATTCGCTAACTACTCTAGGGCGTCAACCCGGCCATGTTCGGCGCAACCCTGTATGCCGCGCGCAACTCCCGGAGAAAACCTGGCGGAGCGCTGCGGCCGGTCTGCATTTGATGGGGAGCGCGGCAACGCTGGCCGCAATGGCAAAAACGGCCAGCCTTTTTTTCGGCCAGGGTACGCCCCGCGCGGTTCTGTGAGGAAATAACGTTTTTTGAAGGATGGGGGGTGTGGGGGGAAGGGAACTTTTGTTCACAAAAGTTCCCTTCCCCCCACAAAACGTTTCCCCCCAATCTATTGCAATGCCGCCAGCTTTTGCAGGAGCAAAGCGGCTTTGGCGGGGCCGATGCCGGGCAGGCGGCGCAGGTCTTCCAGGGAGGCGGCGCGCATGGCCTCTACGCTGCCGAAATGGTCCCAGAGCAGGCGGGCGGTGGCGGGGCCGATGCCGGGCAGGCGCATGAGTTCTCCGGAGAGGGCCGCGCCGCGCCGGGCGCGGCGGTGGCGGCCGATGACAAAGCGGTGGGCCGTATCGCGCACGTTTTGCAGGAAGAGGAGTTCCGGGCTGCCTTCGCGCAGGGGCAGAGGGTTGACGCGGTCGGGGGTAAAGATGCGGTCGGCCACATTGCCGGCACGGCGGTCGGCGTGGCCGGCCTCGTCGCGGGCCTTGGCAATGGCCGCCAGGGGAAAGAGGGCTTCGTGTCCGGCCTCGCGCAGGGCGCGTTGCACCGTGTGGAGCTGGCCGCGGCCGCCGTCGATAAGCAGCAGATCGGGCCAGGGCGGTCCGCTTTCCAGGCGGCGGGACACCCAGGCGTGCAGGGTGGCGTAGTCGTCGCCGCTGTCCGGCATGGCGTAGTTGCGGTATTGGCCGCGTTCGGGGCGGCCGCCCTCAAACACCACCAGGCCCACGCGGGTCTGCTTGCCGCCGGTGTGGGACACGTCCACGCATTCCAGGCGGTGGGGCGGGCCGGGCAGGTGCAGGGCCGCACCCAGACGGGTAAGAATATCCTGCGCGCCGCCGCGTTCCTGGCGGTGGGCTTCTTCGCGCGCATTGCCCTGGGCTAGGTCCACCAGGCGGTTGTCATCGGCGTTTTGTGGGGCCACCAGCCGCACGGGGCCGTTGCGGCGGTCGCCGAGAGTCTGCTCCAGCAGTTCGCGTTCGCCAAGGGCGGGCCGGGGCAGGGCTTCGGGCGAAGCTGCCGCGGTGGCCGCTGCGGCAGAGACAACAGTGGGAAAAATAGCGGAAGCGGGTGGGGCGGACGGAGCCGCCGGGGGGGCGTCAGCCCTGCTGCCGGGGCCGGACGGCGGCGCGTCGGGGGCGCTGCGGGCGGCTTGGTCTGCAGCGGAAACGTGCTCCGCGTCGGTGGGCGGGGCCGCGTCAAGGGCTGGGTCCGTTTCCAGATCCGGCGGCAGCCAGGGCAGCAGCACGCGCGGCGGCGGGGTAACCTGGCTGTAGTACTGGGCCAGGAAGGACCAGAGCAGCTCCGGGGCATCCTCAAAGCTCAGGCCCGGCCAGTAGAAGGCCCGGCCGTCGGTCACGGCGCCGTTGCGCACAAAAACCAGGGCCAGCGCCAGACCGCGTTCGCCGGGGGCCAGGCCCAGGGCGTCCATATCGCCGCCGCCGGGCAGCACTGCGGCCTGACGTTCCACAGTGCGCTCCACGGCGCGGATCTGGTCGCGCAGCAGCGCGGCGCGTTCAAATTCCAACGCCTCGGCGGCGGCTTCCATGCCCGTGCGCAAATGGTGCAGCAGTTCCGCCGAGCGCCCTTCCAGCAGATCGCAGACCTGGCGCACGTTGACGTTGTATTCCTGTGGCGTGACCAGACCCATGCAGGGGGCCGGACACTGGCCCATGAAGTGGTAGAGGCAGGGGCGCACGCGGTTTTTCATGGCCCTGTCCGTGCAGCGGCGCAGGGCAAAGGCCCGGTGCAGCAGCTTCCAGGTTTCGCGCGCGGCCAGGGCCGAAGTGAAGGGGCCGAAGTAGCGCGCGCCGTCCCGCCGGGCCTGGCGCACGATCTCCAGGCGGGGAAAGGGGTGGCGCGGGTTGCAGCGAAACAGCACGTACTGCTTGTCGTCGCGCAGCACGATATTGTAGTGGGGACGGTGCTTTTTGATCAGGCTCGCTTCCAGCAGCAGGGCCTCTTTTTCCGTGGTGGTGGTGAGGTAGTCCAGGCTGGCGGCGTGGGAAAGCATGGCCCGCGTTTTGGCGGGCAGCCCTTCGGAGCGGAAGTAGGAGAGCACCCGCCGCCGCAGTACGCGGGCTTTGCCCACATAGATGACGCGGCCGCGCGTGTCCTTGTAAAGGTATACGCCGGGGGCCGTGGGGATGCTGGCGGGGTCGGGCTTCTGCATAGGCGGTGGGTCTGGGGGAAGGTCGGGTACGCAAAGGGGGAAGCCTTGCGGCTTCCCCCTTGAAGGCTCTGTTAAGCGCGTGTTCTCTTAGAAGGCGTACACGAAGCTCAGGTTCACGTTCCAGGGGTCACGCACCTGATCGCTCTTGCCGTTCATCTTGCTCTTGCCCCACACGGAGTCGGACTGGTCCAGCCATGTGGCGATGTACGCGGCGTCCAGGTACACCGTGAAGTTTTCGTACATCTTATAGCTGTTGGTCAGGCCCACTTCCATGGCGGTATCGTTGGTGGTCAGGTACAGGGGATCCATGCCGATGCCGTAGGCATTGGCGCCGTCATAGATGTTGGCGCGGGAGCTGGCGTCGCTGCGCAGGTAACGCTTGGCCATAGAGGTGCTGTTGGTGCCGCCCATGACGTTCAAGCGCAGGGTGTGCTTCAGGTTCTCCACAAAGCTCACGTCCTTGACGCGCGCGCCAATGCCCCAAGTGCCCACCATAGTGTCGCTGAGGACGGCTTCACGAGCGATATAGGGGTTGCCGTTGAAGGCAAAGTTGGAGAACTCGTTGTTGCCGTTGGCGTGCAGGGTAGGCATGCGCTCGGAACCGTTGGCCGGGTTGTTGTCGTCGCCGGAGGCGTACCAGCCGTACAGGCCGGGAATACCCCAATCCATCTTGTATTCAAAGAGCAGCGAAGCCAACCAGCCGGAGCGGTTCAGGCGGCTGTCGTCATAGGTCACGGAGCCGTAGTTGACATCCCACGCGATGCGGAAGGGATCAAACATGGTCACGTCGCCGGTCAGGCCCGCCCAGACGGCATTGCCGTATTCGTACAGGCGTTTGGAGGCGCTGGTGCCGTCCTTATGCAGGGAGCCGCCCACGGGCAGCATGCCGGACGCCATGTTACGGTAGGCGTTGCCAAGATCCTTGCTGCCGGTGTCGCTGAGCCAGTTATCGTCTTTACGGAAGGCGTTGGGGCCGATGGCGCCGTACATGGCCCAGGGGGTCACTTTTACGCCGTCAAAGGACAGGGGCACCAGCAGGGCAAAGAGGTCCACGTTGTCCATGTAGTTGCCGTAGTAGTTCTTGCCCCTGCTGTCAGTCCAGTCGTTGGAGTTGTCATTGTAGGGGCGCGCCCACAGGGCGGTCAGGCCAACGTTTTCGTTGAACTGGTAGGAGGCCACCACAGCGGCCACGTCGTCGTTCAGCACGCTGCTGGCATTGGTGGTGAAGCTGGGCAGGGCCACGCCCTGAATGCCCATGCGCACCTTCAGGTCGGTCTGGGGCACCATCCAGTCGATGTAGGCGTTCTTTACTTCCACGACCTGCCCGTCAGCGCCCAGCGCGCCACCCTGGCTGTTTTTGCCCCAGGTCTGGTCGCCGATTTCAAAGAACACGGTGCCGGACAGGGCCTCGGAGGCCACGGCGTCCAACTGCAGGCGCACGCGCTGCTTGGCTTCGAACTCGTCTTCGTTGCCATAGCGGTTGTTCTTGACACCATTGAAGCCGGTCTGGCCGTTGCCGCCGGTGAAGCCGCCGTTCTGGCCGTAGTCAAAGCTCATGATCCACTGGCCCTTCGCCTTGAAGTCGATGGCGCTGGCGCCCGTGGCAGCGCCGAACACAAGGCCGGCCGCCAACAGAAGAGTAGCGATCTTTTTCATGGTTAACCTTCCTTTCTTTTGCCCCGCATGGGACGATGGTTTCACTGTAAACGCCTGTGGAGCGGTTTCCCGCTTCGTTGAGAATATATGCAAGGCCCGTGCACTTTGCAAGCGGAATCGTGCAAAAATTTTTACCCTTCGCGGTCCTTTTGGTTCCTCCTGGTATTTTTATCCGTAAAATCGTTATATTAAATACTTTCTAGAGAGAAAGTTTTTTTGGAGACAGGGACGACGAAGGGCCCATGATAGAAAAATTTTGCCGCATTTGCCCGTCATTTGCCCGTCATTGGCCCGTTAGCGCTTGCGAATGCGACGGTATAAAAATTTTTCCGTGTCATTTTTGTGACGCGGCCTGCAGCGGTCATGGAAGGTAAAACCGGCCGCAGACCGCGCCTGGGTGGGGAGCTTTGCCGTTATGCCGGGGGCGTTTCCCGGCCCAGGGCCGCCACCTGGGCCACGTCCTTGTCGCCCCGGCCGGAAAGGTTGACCAGCAGGATGGCCTCCGGCGGCAGGGTGGGGGCCATTTTGAGGGCCTGAGCCAAGGCGTGGGAGGACTCCAGCGCCGGGATGATGCCCTCGTGGCGTGAAAGGGTGTAAAAGGCGTCCAGGGCTTCCTGATCCGTAACGCTCACATAGCTGGCGCGGCCCGCGTCCTTGAGCCGGGCGTGCTCCGGTCCCACCGAGGGGTAGTCCAGCCCGGCGGAAATGGAGTAGACCTCGCCGGCCTCGCCCTTGGCGTCCTTGATCATATAGGAATTGAAGCCATGCAGCACGCCGGGTTCGCCCAGGCAGAGGGAGGCCGCGTGCTGGCCGTAGCCTGTGCCGCGCCCGCCGGGTTCCACGCCGATGAGCTGCACTGCCGCGTCCTGCAAAAAGCCCGCAAACAGCCCGATGGCGTTGGATCCGCCGCCCACGCAGGCCAGGCAGGCCGTGGGCAGGTGGCCCGTTTCGCGCAGCATCTGGGCGCGGGCCTCCCGGCCGATAACCGACTGGAATTCGCGCACTATATAAGGGTAAGGGTGCGGCCCCACAGCGGAGCCCAGCACATAGAACATGTCGGGGTCGCTGACCCAGAGCTCAAGCGCTTCGTCCACGGCCTCTTTGAGGGTGCGTTGCCCGCTCTTGGCCGCCACCACCCGCGCGCCCAGCATTTGCATGCGCACCACGTTGAGGTGCTGGCGCTCCATATCCACCTCGCCCATGCAGATGGTGCACTCCAGCCCCATAAGGGCCGCCGTGGCCGCCGTGGCCACGCCGTGCTGGCCCGCGCCCGTTTCGGCGATAACCCGTTTTTTGCCCATGCGCCGGGCCAGCAGGCACTGGCCCAGCGTGTTGTTGATTTTGTGCGCGCCCAGGTGGTTCAGGTCTTCACGTTTGAGCCAGATCTGCGCGCCCTTGAGATCGCGGCTCAGGTTGGCGCAGTGGAACACGGGGCTGGGGCGGCCCGTATAGTGTTCGTTCAGGTAGTCCAGCTCGCGCTGAAAAGCCGGGTCGGCCTGGGCGGCCTCCATGGCGCGGTTCAGTTCGTCCAGCCGCGCCTTGACCGGCTCCGGCACATACTGGCCGCCGTATGCGCCGAAAAAGCCCTTGCTGTCCGGTTTGTCGCCGGAAGTGGATTGATCGCTCATGCCTGCTCCTTACTGCTTCAGATTTCGTTTCCAGATTCCGTTGAGGTTTGGGCGCAACGGGCCCCGCACCCCGTCGCCGTAGCACGCCGTGGAGGGACGGCGTGCGCGGGCAGGCGGCCGACAGACCCTGCCTTGCCGCCCCTTCGCCGTAACAAAATATTCTGGCGGGGGGGCAAGCGGCTGTCAAGGCGCATGCCCCTGCAGCGGGCGCACGCCTTGCCGCCCAGAGGGCTTTGGCCTATACTGCGCCTTCCCCGCGGGCGGACGCCGCGCGGCACCACATACGGAACAACAGCGCTGCGGCGCGGGTGACGGAAGCTATGCTGGAAGAAAAGTATACGGGCAAGGGCAAGGTCAGGCTGCTGGCGGGCGGCGGCAAAATCTACACGGACATAGCGGCCCGTTTTGTGCGCAGCGAGCGCAGTATGGACGATATTGCGGCCTCGCCCTATTCCCGCAAGATTGTGCAGAACATTCTGGAGTCCGGCCACCGCGCCGCGTTGGAATTCGATTTTTTTCTTTTTGGCGTGGAGGGCTACTCGCGCGTCACCGAAGTGCAGCTGGTGCGCAAGCGGCTGGCCTCCTACCTCATCAAATCCGGCCGGGCGGAGCTGGGCGGCAAGCGCAGTTACAGCGTGGTATATCCCCGCCGGGTGGCGGACTTTGCGGCGCGGGTCACCTTGCCGGACGGGCGCGAAACGTCCCTCAGCGGGCGTGATCTGGCCGATTTATCCCGCCAGTGGTACGAGGCCGGACTGGACGCCGGTCTGCCCGAAGAAGATCTGCGTTATCTGAAGCCCCAGGCCACGGAATTTAAGGCCATCATCGGCATGAACGCGCACGCCCTGCTGGACTGGTTCGCTATCCGCTGTTGCCGCAACGCCCAGCACGAGATCCGCCATCTGGCCTGGCAGATGCTGCGGCTCTGCCGCAAGGCCGCGCCCGATTTGTTTGTGGGGGCGGGCCCCAGCTGCGTGCAGCTGGGCTACTGCCCGGAAAACCGTCTGCAAAATCCGCGCTGTCAGGGGCGCATCCTGACCAGGGACGCCGCCCTGGAGCTGCTGCGCGCCCGCGCCGCAGAGCGCAACGCCCCCTTGCCGCCCGCCCCGAACGAGTTTGACGAGGACGAGGCCTAACCCTGCGTCCCCGCCGGGGCGGGAGCCTGTGCGGCGCCGTGTCCGGCGCGCGCCGGGCAGGCCGGTTCCGGCCCGTTGCACACGGCCCCCAACATGACGCCCAGATGGCTCATGGCCAGAGCCAGCCACCAGATGCGGTAAAAATCGTGGCCGAAAAGGCCGTTGGCGAACCAGGCGGCATAGCCCAGCCAGAACCAGGCCGTCAGCCGCCAGTAGACGCTGCCGTAGCCGGCGGCCCGTTCCGCGGCCAGCCGCGGGCGGATGCGCGCATAGCCCCACCACAGAAAGCCCAGCAGGGCGGTCATGCCCAGGGCAAAGCCCACCAGGCCGTGAGCGTAGAGGATATCCAGATACAGGTTGTGAGGATGGCTGATGGTGATGAGGTCTTTTTCCGGAGCGAGGCCCAGAGCGCGGAAGGCTTCATTATAAGTGCCCGCGCCGTTGCCCAGCCAGGGGTGCTGCATAAAGACGCGCCAGCCCAGTTCCCAGAGACTCCAGCGGCCATCTTCCACCACGGCGTCCACCTGAGCCCGGCCTTGCAGGGCCAGCACGGCCAGCAGCAGGGTCAGGGCGCAGAGGGCGGGCTTGAGGCGGCGACCGTCGGGCCAGGCCAGCACAAACCAGAGGGCCACGGCGGCCGCCAGGGCCAGGGCCCCGCTGCGGCTGGCCGCGCCCACCAGCAGAAAAAAAGCCGGCCAGAGCGATGCCGCCCACAAAAAAACCGCAGCCGCAGGCGGGAGAGCCCGGCGCAGCAGAAACCAGAGGGCGCAGGCCGGCACCAGGGCCAGGGCAATGTAGTTGCCCACGGTGTAGTCGCCCAGGCTGCCCGTGAGCCGCCCGGCGTTGGGCTGATAGCCCATGATGAAGTCGTAGCCCGTGCAGGCCTGCCACAGGCCGTCCAGACCCTGCCAGAAGCAGGCCAGCACGCAGGCCCAGACCAGACGGCGCAGATCTTTTTCGTCCCGCACGCATTCCATGGCGATAAAGGGCAGGATAAAGCCTTTGTTGATGCCCGTGCCCGCGTGGAGCAGGGAAGTCCACACGTCTTCGGAAAAAAACACGCCTATGAGGATCATGCCGCCCAGGCAGTAAAACAGCGGACGCACGGGCAGGCGGCAGAGCACGCTTTGCCGCCAGGCGCGGCGGTAGTAAAGGAGAAGAAAGACCAGGCAGACCAGGGGCGTGACCTCACGCAGGCCGTAGCCCATGGGAAAGGTGGCCAGAGAAAACCAGAAGGACCAGAACAGGCAGATCCACGGAGCCTGACCAGAAGGGTCGCGCCAGACCGAGGCCGTCAGGCTGCACAGGCGCTGCGCGCCCTGGGCCAGGGCGGTCCGGGCCGCTGCAAGGCGACCCGCTGGACTACCGTTGTGTTCTGTTGCTTCCATACACGCTCCCGGCGCAGTTTTCATGAAGGTGGCCCGTCTTTTGCGCCGTACGGTGGCGCTTCCGTGCGGAAGGCACCGTATCAAGTTGGGGCACAATTGAAAAGAAGGCTGGGCCCCGCAAAAATCTTGCCTTGACGCGGCACAGAAAATATACTTCTTTTCTTGGCTTCGACTTTTATTTTGTAGAGGATACTATGGCACGTTTTACTGGTTTTGATGAAGTGCTCAGCGCACTGTATGTGGATTTTGACAACATTTATACCAGGTTTCTTGAAATTGACCCAGAAGCCGCCCGGTCTTTTGGATCCGCCCCCTACCGCTGGGTGCGCTGGATCGAGAACCACGCCCTGCGCATTCTGTACGGCGAGGGGGTGCGCAGGCGCATTCTCAAACGCATGTGCTACCTCAATCCGCAACGCTATCAGGAATTCCGCAATCCCTTCATCCGCAGCGCTTTTCAGGTGGTGGACTGTCCGCCGCTGACCTCGCGCGGCAAGACCAGCACGGACATCCACCTGGTCATGGATTGTATGGACGACCTCTCGCATACCACCCATTTTGACGAATTCATCATTCTTTCCGGCGACGCCGATTTCACGCCCCTGCTCATCCGTTTGCAGGAGCACGCCCGCCGCACCCTGGTGCTTTCTGTGGGCTATTCTTCGCCGGCCTATACGGCGGCGGCCTCCTGGCGCATCCGTGAAGACTGGTTTCTGCAGCAGGCCCTGCGTGATGAGCGGCCGGACGATGCAGAAAACGAACCCCAGCAGCGCCCGTTGCCCTCCCCGTCGCATCCGTCCGTGACGGACGTGGAGGAAGGGGGAGCGGACGGGCCGGAAGGCGCTGAGGACGATACGGACCCCGCCCCCGGCAACCGTTGGTAGTAATGGGTTTGGGTGGGGGTTGCCCTTGACGCGACCCGCGCCCGAAGCTACATAGAACCACGTTCTTTTCTGGTTGGTTGCCCGCCTGCGGGGGCCGTGCCGGAGTGGCCAGCGCGGCGGCCTGACGCAGCCGCGTTGGCAAAAACCCCCGGTTCCGCAGGACGGGCCGTCGCTGTTACGGGCCATTGCGGGCCACGCCAGAGGCGACGGCGTCCCCCACAGGCGCCAGCAGGAGAGCTTTGCGCACGGTTTGCGCCGCCGCCCGGCAGCATGCCCGCGCGTGCGGTTTCGGGCGCGGTTGGCCCGCCCCGGCCATTGAACCCACCAACCCCATTGTCAAGGAGGTTCCATGTTTCGCCGAATCACTCTCGCTCTGCTGGCGCTGACCCTGTGCTGCGGTCAGGCCCTGGCCGCCGACAAGTACATTGTGGCCAGCGACTGCACCTGGCCCCCCATGGAAATGCTGAGCGCCGACAAAAAGCCCGAAGGCTTCTCCACCGACTACATCCGCGCCGCCGCCAAGGCCGCCGGTTTTGAGGTGGAAGTGCGCAACATCGCCTGGGACGGCATCTTCGGCGGCGTGGCCACGGGCCAGTACGACATCGTGGCCTCGTCCGTGACCATCACCGAAGAACGCAAAAAGCAGTTCGATTTTTCCGACCCTTATTATGAAGTGGTCCAGGCCGTGGTGCTGCCCGCGGGCAAGAGCATCAAGAGCCTGGCCGACCTCAAGGGCAAGAAGGTGGGCGGTCAGATCGCCACCACCGGCATCTTCGTTATGCGCAACGCCAAGGTGGGCGCGGAAATCAAGGAATACGACGACGTGGGCCTGGCCATTCAGGATCTGCTGGGCGGCCGCATTGACGCCGTCATCTGCGACGACCCCGTGGCCATGTACTATGTGAATAAAAAGGCCGACACCGCCGGCAAGCTGAACATATCCTTCAAGGCCGCCGAGAAGGAATACTACGGCTTTACCGTGCGCAAGGGCCGCAAAGACCTGCTGGAAAAGCTCAACAAGGGCATTCAGGCTGTTAAAGCCTCTGGTCTGGACAAAAAGCTTGTCCAAAAGTGGATGGGCACAACCAACTAACGGACGCGGGGCGTCCGGCCCTGCACGCCGGACGCCCCGCAAGCCTTTGTAAGGAGATCGCATGAGCCGTCATTTGACCCTGGCCCTGCTGGCGCTGCTGCTGCTCTGCGCGCCCGCCCGCGCCGCCGAACACTATGTGGTTGCCACCGACTGCACCTGGCCCCCCATGGAACTGCTGGACGAAAACAAACAGCCCACGGGTTTTGACGTAGACTACATCAAGGCCGTGGCCAAGGCCGCGGGCTTTACCGTGGACGTGCGCAACATCGCCTGGGACGGCATCTTCGGCGGCGTGGCCACAGGCCAGTACGACATCGTGGCGGCGGCCACCACCATTACTGAAGAACGCAAAAAGCAGTTCGATTTTTCCGACCCTTACTATGAAGTGGCCCAGGCCGTGGTGCTGCCCGCAGGCAAGAGCATCAAGAGCCTGGCCGACCTCAAAGGCAAGAAGGTGGGCGGCCAGATCGGCACCACCGGCGTCTTCGTCATCCGTAAATCCGGCGTGGCCGTAGACCTCAAGGAATACGACGACGTGGGCCTGGCCATTCAGGACATGCTGGGCGGTCGCCTGGACGCCGTCATCTGCGACGACCCCGTGGCCCTCTATTACGCCAACAAAAAGCCGGACACCGCCGGCAAGCTCAACCTCTCCTTCAAAACGGCCGAAAAGGAATACTACGGTTTTACCGTGCGCAAAGGCCGCAAGGACCTGGTGGACAAGCTCAACAAGGGCATCAAGGCTGTGCGGGCATCGGGCGAAGAAGCCCGCCTGCTGGACAAATGGATGGGCGTGGACCGCTAGTCCGCCGCTCCGTTGCAACAGCTCCCTGCGGACGTCCGGGGTCTCCCGGACGTCCGCCATCCCATTGCCTATAAGAGACCGATATGCAGGATAAAAAAGACGGCAGCAAGGGCAACATTATTATGGTTACGGACGGGGCCTCCATCCCCGATCCGCGCGAATGGCGGCTTATCAACGCCTGGTCCCTGGCCCTGGCCGGCGCGCTGATCACCCTTGGCAGCCTGTGTCTGCTCTGGCCGGAACCCTACCTGCGCATCCTGCTCTACCTGCCGGACGGCGTGCTGATCACCTTTAAAATCACGCTGCTCTCCATCTGCTGTGCCGTGCCCCTGGGCCTGCTCACCGGGCTTGGCCGCATTTCGGACAACCGTCTCATCAACCTCGTGGCTTCCACCTATGTGGAGGTTATTCGCGGCATTCCCCTGCTGGTGCAGATTTTTTACATCTACTATGCCATGTCGCGTTTTGTGCAGGTAAGCGGCATCACCTCCGCAGTGGTGGCCATCAGTTTTTGTTATGGGGCCTACATGGGCGAGGTCTTCCGCGCCGGCATCACGGCCATCAACAAAGGCCAGAGCGAGGCCGCCCGCTCCCTGGGCTTCAACCGCTACCAGACCATGCGCCATGTGGTGCTGCCCCAGGCCATGCGCACCATTTTGCCGCCCGTGGGCAACGAATGCATCGCCATGCTCAAGGATACCTCCCTGGTTTCCATCATGGCCGTGCCGGACATCATGCAGCGCGCCCGCAGCTTTGTGGGCACCACCTACCTGTATTTTGAAACCTACACTATGGTGGCCCTGCTCTACCTCATCATTACTCTGGTGCTCTCCAAAGCCGTGAGCATCATGGAATCCAGGCTGAACTACTATGACGGAAAGTAACGCCACCCCCCAGGGCGTCGCCCCTGCGGCCACAACCCCCGCAGCGGACGCGGCAGCCCCCATCATTTTCATTGACCACGTCTGGAAATACTTCGGCGCACTGTCGGCCCTGCAGGACGTGAGCCTGGATATCGCCCCCGGCGAGCGCGTGGTCATCATCGGCCCCTCAGGTTCCGGCAAGTCCACGCTGCTGCGTTCCATCAACCGCCTGGAAGAGATCGACCAGGGCAGCATCATGGTCCAGGGCAAGGACATCCAGAGCGACGCGAACAATATCAACGAAATGCGCCAGAATCTGGGCATGGTCTTTCAGCAGTTTAATCTTTTTCCCCATAAAACTGTGCTGGAAAACCTTACCCTGGCGCCCATCATCCTGCGCAAACTCTCCCGCGAGGACGCCGACGCCCGCGCTTTGAACCTGCTCAAAAAAGTGGGCATCAGCGATAAAGCCAACGTCTATCCCGCCATGCTCTCCGGCGGCCAGCAGCAGCGCGTGGCCATTGCCCGCGCCCTGGCCATGCAGCCCGCCATCATGCTCTTTGACGAACCCACTTCCGCTCTGGACCCAGAAATGGTGGGCGAAGTGCTGGACGTTATGGTCAAACTGGCCGAAGAAGGCATGACCATGATCTGCGTCACCCACGAAATGGGCTTCGCCCGCACCGTGGCCGATCGTCTTATTTTTATGGATCAGGGCCAGATTGTGGAAATGGGCAAGCCGGAGACCCTCTTCACCCACCCCCGTCACCCCCGCCTGCGTCAGTTTTTGAACCAGATTTTGTAGGGGAAGAGTAAAGGGATTTTGTGGGGGGAAGGGAACTTTGGTGAACAAAAGTTTCCTTCCCCCCACGCCCTCCCTTCTTCAAAAACCTTTTCTTGTTTCAGGCGACGCTCAGGGCAGGCCCCGCCCTGGTGCAGAGAGGGAGACGGTTTCTGTATGCTGCAGCCGTGCGCTTCCGGAGCAATATAAAAAACTGATGGATTGCCGTATTCCGAAGGTCTTCTTCTCCGGCAGTTGGCACGGCACAACGGGTGCGGTTGCGGAGAGCCCTGCGCCGCCCAACCGGGCTGGGGGAGAGGCTGACGGCATGCCCCGGATTCCCCTGCTTTTAGAGCATGTAACACTTGAAGTGCTCGCTTACGGCAGGCAAAAGCCTGCCTTCTCGCATTTCGTGGCAAGGATTTTCAAGAAAATCCTTGCAGAGCAGTTAGCTCATTTCATTCGTTAACTGCTCTAGCGTAACGCCCTTCCCCGCATTGGGATCCTTTGGTGAGAGTATGTACGCGCATCCGGCAAAAACAATGCAAACCGTGGCTGTAGCCGTGAGCGGCGGGGTGGACAGCCTGTGCGCCCTGCTCTTGCTGCGTCGCGCGGGGCACAAGGTGCTGGCCCTGCACGGGCGTTTTCTGCCCGAGGGGCCGGAAGACGCGCCTCTGGGGCTGTACCGGGCCTGTGCCGCCCTGGACGTGCCCCTGCATGTGGTTGATTTGCGCCAGGCCTTTGCGCGCGAGGTGCTCATGCCCTTTGCCGCCGCCTATGCCGCCGGGCGCACGCCCAACCCCTGCGCCCGTTGCAACCGCGCCATTAAGTTCGGCGCGCTGCTGGATGCGGCCCTGGCCCTGGGTGCAGACCGCCTGGCCACAGGCCACTACGCCCGGCTGGTTCCCGGCCCGGACAGATCGGAGCTGCCGCTTCTGGCCACGGCGCAGGACGCCGCCAAGGACCAGAGTTATTTTTTGAGCCTGGTGCCGCGGCAACGCCTGGCCCGCGCGCAGTTCCCTTTGGCCGGACAGGACAAAACGACCACCCGCGCCCTGGTGGCGGCAGCCGGGCTTACAGTGCCCCTGCCGGGTGAAAGTCAGGATATCTGCTTTGTGCCCACACCGGAGAAAGGGGCTGGCAACGAGGCCTACAGGCCTTTTCTGGAAAGCCGCTGGCGCGCGGCCGGGCTGGACGCGCCCGAACCCGGCCCGGTGCTGCTGGCCGACGCCCAGGGCGGCCTGCGCGAAATCGGGCGGCACCGTGGCCTCTGGCGCTATACCGAGGGCCAGCGCAAGGGCCTGGGCATTGCCTACAGCGAACCTCTCTACGTATTGCGCAAGGACAGGGCCGCCAACGCCCTGGTGGTGGGCCCCCGCCACCTGCTGGGCATGCGTTGGTGCCGCACGGCGCGGGCCAACCTGCTGCTGCCTCCGGAGTTCTGGCCGGAGGCGGTTTTGGTGCGCTTGCGTTACCGGCAGCGCCCTGCCTCGGCCCAGGTGCGCGTTGCTGCGGACGGCGGCCTGCACATTTCGCTGGCGGAACCGCTTTTCCCCTCTGCTCCCGGCCAGGTGGCCGCTGTGTACGACCCCGCAGGCCGCGTGCTGGCCGCCGGCGTGGTGACGCTTATGGGCTGAGCCCCAGCCGCAGAAAGTTTTGACCATATTCCTTTGCCAAGTGAACCCGCACCCCAGGGGCGCCCCTTCGGACGCGTAACCACGGTTACGGCAGCGTTGTCTTCGCCCGTGCTCAGTCCGGAGCGTACGGCTTCAGACAATCTTTTTCGTGTCGTAAAAACCGCTTATGTCCTGATCCAGACGGATGGTGCAGGGGGCAAAGCCGTGCGCGGCGAGGATGGCCTCCACCTGCGGGCGCAGTTCCGGGGGCAGGCGCTGGGCCTGGAGCAGCGGTTCGGGCGTGACGCGCAGGCGAAAGTCGCCCAGGGCGGCTCCTTGTTCTGCGTCGGCGGCGGCCGACGCATCCGCCGGGGCGGGCAGGGCGTCCAGGGCGGCTTCGGCGGCGTCCAGGCGGCGCAGCAGGTCTTCGGTCGGTTCGAAGCCGTAGGCCAGGCGGGTCAGCAGGCAGGGCCGGGCGCGCTGGTCCGGCCGGTCCAGGCCGGTCTGGCGGGCCAGACGGCGGATGTCGTCCTTGGTCAGCCCGGCCTCGGCCAGGGGGGAGCGCACGCCGGCTTCTTTGAGGGCTCGCAGTCCGGGGCGAAAGGCCCGCATGTCGTCGGCGTTGGTGCCGTCGCAGAGCGTGCAGGGCGCGTCTTGTCCCGTGAGGGCCAGGGTCGCCCGCAGGGCGGCCATGAGGCCGCGCTTGCAGGCGTAGCAGCGCTCGCGGCTGTTGGCGGCCACCTCCGCCAGAGGCAGGGGGCTGTAGTGCACAAGCCGCAGGGGCAGACCGCGACGACGGGCCCAGTCCTGCGCTTCCGCACTTTCCTGCGCGGCAATGTGCGGCCCCTGGGCGTGCAGGGCCAGGACGCGGCTGCCGCAGAGCAGGGCGGCGTGGCAGAGAAAGCGACTGTCCAGCCCACCGGAAAAGGCTATGGCGCAGGCGGGCAGACTGCGGAAAACTTTCCGCAGGCGGTGGGGCAAGGCAGCGGCTTTGGTGGGATCGGCATCCATGACATACCTGTATCTATAGTAAATAGAAAGGGGGTACCGGGGGCGCGCCTCCTGACTCGGGGGGGGCGGCCGTGTCCTGGTCCGTTTATTGCGCCGTGCCCAGGGCCCAGAGCGCGCCGTTGGGCACGTGGGGAAAAACTTTGTCGCCGTAGCTGATGCGGGTTTTGCGCACAGTCATGGCAGGCCAGGGCCCGAAATCGGCCTTGAAGGCCTTGAGCAGGCAGAGGGCGGTGGGGGTGACGGTTTCGCCCTGCCCGGCAAAGCCCTGCACGGCTACGCCTTCCAGCATGTGCAGCACGGCCGGGGCCGGGGTGGGCAGGCAGCCGTGGGCGCAACGGACCAGGCCGTCGGCCAGGGGCAGGGGGCTGCAGACAAAGCGGTGGGGGGCCAGCTGGGTGAACAGACGGCAGGCGAGGCAGATGTCCAGAATGCTGTCCAGTGCGCCCACTTCGTGAAAGGTCACCTGCTCCGGACTTTTGCCGTGCACTGCGCCCTCGGCGGCAGCCAGAACAGTGAAGGCCTCCCTGGCCAGGGTGGCGGCGTCGGCGGGCAGGGCGCTGACGTCCAGCAGGGCCAGAATGTCGGCCAGGCTGCGGTGGCTGTGCTCGTGGGGCAGGTCAATGTGGCAGCCTACACCGGCGATGCCGTTAACCTGGCGCGCTTCCAGCCGCAAAACGCCGTGCAAGGCTGGCAGGCGCAGTTCGTCCGTCAGGGCGTCCAAGGCCGGGGCGTCCAGGTCCAGCAGGGCGGCCAGACCGCTGAGCAGCATGTCGCCGGAAAGGCCCGAAGCGGGCCGTACGGTAAGGACTGTAAGGCTGGCGGGATGTTGCGCAGGCGCGTCGGGGGCCGGATGCGTATCTGGCGCCAGATGTGCGCAGGGGGCGGAGTGGCAGTGCGGCGCAGGATTGTGGCTGGGCGCGCTGTGGGGCGGCGTCAGGGTTTGCCGGGGCATGGGGTTTCCTTTTCATTGAGAAGATTGATGATTCTTGCGGCGGCGCAGGCCGCGCCGTAGCCATTGTCAATATTCATGACGCCCACGCCTGGGGCGCAGCTTACCAGCATGGCGGCCAGGGCCGTATGCCCTTGACGGGCCATGCCGTACCCCACGGAAGTGGGCACCGCAAAGATGGGGCGCGGCGTAAGGCCTCCTACCACCGAGGCCAGGGCCGCGTCCAGACCGGCAACCACGATGACCGCGTCGGCGGCGGCCAGGTCCGGCAGGCTGGCAGTGATGCGCCAGAGCCCGGCCACGCCGTTATCCTCTATGACCTGGTGGGTTATGCCCAGATACTCCAGGGTGCGCGCGGCCTCCCAGAGCACGGAGCCGTCGGCCGTGCCTGCGGAAACCAGGGCTACGCGGCCGTGGGCTTTGGGGGGCAGGGGCCGGGTAAAGGCCGTGCGGGACAGAGGATGATACCTGTAGCAGGCGCGGATGTCTTCCGGCGCTGCGGCAAAAACGTCGGCGGCGAGCCGGGTAAACAGCACGGGGGCGGGGTCGGCGGCGCGGTCGCGCAGCAGATCCAGCACGGCCTCGCGTGGTTTGCCCTGGCAGAAAACGGCTTCGGGCAGGCCGATGCGGGCGTGGCGGCCGTGGTCGAACAGCACGCCGTAGTTGGTGGTCTGGTTGGTCATGGCGGTATGCACTCAGCGGCGCAGAATGGTGCGCAGGGTTGCGGCCTCCGGGCCGGATTGACTGTTCAGGGCCTGCGCCACGCGGGCGTCGACCTCAGGATGCCGGGGGGCCATGTCGTAGAGGGAAGCCGCGGCGGCGGCGCTGACGGAAAAGTCCGGATCGTTCTGCAGCCCTGCGGCGTTGAGCCGGGCGTAGCGCAGGGCCGCCGCGATGATAGGGTCCAGATAGGCCGCGTCGCCCGAGGCCAGGTAGGCGGTCCAGTACATCTGGAGCACGGTTTTTTCCGCATAGAGATTCCAGCGCAGCAAGGGGGCCGGGCTGGCAGTGATCTGCCGGAGCAGCAGGGCGTCGTCGGGCTGCAGCAGGCTTTGGATCAGAGCGTCAGCGTCGGGCAGTTGGGCCAGGTGCGCAGCCCAGGCCAGGGTGCGGCGTCCGTCGCGGCTCAGGCTGGGCGCGGGCGGCAGCAGGCGCGGTCTGGCCGAAGGGTCGCGGCGCAGCACTTCGGCCAGAAAGGCGGCCAGGGCCAGTTGTTTGCGGCTGTCGGCCAGCACGCCCTGGGCGTCAAAGGTGCGCAAAATGCCGGGCAGGGTTTCGGCCCGCTGCTCACGGTAGTAGTATTCCATGTCGCGGGCGTAAAAGGGCACGCCCTTGGCAATGGTCAGGGCCTGTGCCGCCAGAGGCGTGAACAGCGTGCAGAAGGCCAGCAGCAGGGCCGGCAGTGCGGCTGGTGGGGCGGGAAGACGTTTCATGGTCAGTCAAAGTCCGCCAGCAGGGCGTCCAGGTTGAGGCAGGCGAGGGGGCTTTCGCGCAGGCGAGTAAGCAGGCGCACGCGCGCTTCCAGCAGGTGCGGCGAGGAAACCCCGTTGCGGATGGAGCTGTGGGCCTCCAGAAAGGCGGCCAGGTTGTCGCAATCTTTGAGCAGGCGGCCGTCCTTGGGGTCCAGGTCGTCCGTATTGCCCTCGCGCTGCAGGGCGTCAAAGCCGTCCAGCGTCCGGACGCGACCCTGGCGACGGACGCATTCCTGAAATTCCGAACCCACCTCCAGGCCCAGAAAGTAGGAGATGCGTGCCACCAGGTCCGTAAAGCCTTCTTCCCGCAGAGGGGCGAACAGGCGGCGTTCCAGTTCCGTTTCTTCGTATTCTTTGATCATCTTGGGCAGGCTGGCGATGGATTGCTTGACCGGCGAGATAATGTCGCGGGTGAGCACTTCGGGCAGGTCGTGAAACAGGCCGCAAAAAAAGTTATTGTCGGCGCGGGCCGGGCAGGCCTTGACCGTGAGGCTGAAAAAGTAGGCCAGACAGGCCACAATGAACATGTGTCCCAGCACCGAGGTGGAGGGAATGCGCGGGGCCTGCGTCCAGCGGATCTGAAAGCGCAACTGCCCGCAGAGGTTGGCCAGCCGTGCCAGGGCCGTGCGGGGCGTGCGCATAGCAATAAGGCTGGGCAGGTCGGCAAAGGCCGCCAGCCTGTCGTGGAAGGACTGGCCGATGTCGTCCATTTCTTCGTCAAAGGGCGTGTTGAATGGTTCAATAAGGCGAAATTCCCACTGTGAGGCATAGAGGTGGGCAGCAGTAAGGATGCGTCGTGCCGGGCTTTCTTCATCGGGGTGCAAATGCCATGCGCGCATGCGCTTCCAGAAAGGGCCGAGGGGGGCCAGCGCCGGGGCGAGCCGCTCCAGAACGTGCTGCGTGAGCGCGCGGAACTGGCGGGGGTTGGCCTTGATTTTGTAAAAGATGGGCGGCTTGATGTCCGTAATGATGGCCCGGTAGAAATAGTCGAAAAGACCGCCTTCAACAATTTCTGTCGCCAGGGCCACGCGCCGGGCCGTGTCGGCCTCACGGGTGTATTCGTGCCAGAGCACGCAGGCAAGCAGCATTTTGTGGGCCTGCTTGTCGATCTCAAGCAGTTCCACGGGGCGCAGCTTATCGTTCCAGCGCAGCAAGTACGCGCCGGAAAAAATGAGTTCCAGCAGACTCTTGCGGATGACGGGCATGGGGCCTCCCGGTGTGCCTACAAAAAACAGTTGGCAGTATAGGGGCTCATGGTGTAAACCTCAAGGGCTTCACAGCCGTTTCGGCCGGACGGACGCGCGTGGCGTTCGTCCCAAAACCGGATTCAGGCCGGGTCTGCACCAGGCCCGCGACCTGTGCAGTGCGCCAAAGCGCCCCCGGCGCTTGACAGGCCGGCGCGTTTTGCTGTATTGAAGCTACCTTTGCTGCGATACTGTCGTCATCCCCCGTTGGGCGGCGCATCGCGGGTTTGAAACGCCAAGCTGCCTGACGGCCGCCGATATTTGCAGAGTGAGGAGTCATTCCCATGAAAACGTTCAGCCCCACCCCCAAGGACATTAACCGCCAGTGGTTTGTGGTGGACGCTCAGGATCAGGTGCTCGGTCGTCTGGCCAGCCAGATCGCCCACCGCCTGCGCGGCAAGCACAAGCCCGAGTTCGCCCCGCATATGGACAACGGGGATTTCATCGTGGTGGTCAACTGCGAGAAAATCAAGGTCACCGGCAATAAACTGCAGGACAAAAAATACTACCGGCATTCCGGCTGGGTGGGCGGTCTCAAGACCAGCGTGCTCGGCGACGTGCTGGCCCAGCACCCTGACCGGGCGCTCATGTCCGCCGTGCGCGGCATGCTGCCCAAAAACCGTCTGGGTCGCGCCATGCTGAAAAAGCTCAAGATCTATGCCGGGGCCGAGCATCCGCATACGGCCCAGAATCCGCAGCCGCTGACTCTCGCGCACTAGTTAAGGACGGAGAACGCCATGAGCGAAAAATTTGAATACGGCACCGGCCGCCGCAAGACCGCCACGGCCCGTACCCGCGTTTACGCCGGTTCCGGCGCCATTGTGGTCAATGGCCGCACGTTTGAAGAATACTTCCCGCGCAAGACCCTCCAGATGATTATCCGTCAGCCCTTGGTGCTCGCCAAGCTGGCCGAAAAGCTGGATGTGCGCGTCAACGTGGCCGGCGGCGGCGTGAGCGGTCAGGCCGAGGCTGTGCGCCACGGCATTTCCCGCGCCCTGCTGGCGGTAGACCCGGCCCTGCGCCCCTTGCTCAAGAAGGCCGGCTTCCTCACCCGCGACGCCCGCAAGAAAGAGCGTAAAAAGTACGGTCTGCGCGCCGCCCGCGCCCGGTACCAGTACTCCAAACGTTAATATGGTCGGGGGCCGCGCCGTTGCGCTCAAGGGAGCGGGCGGCGCGGCCCCCTGTTTTGGCCACGGTGCTGTCGCGGCCCGGCGATGGGCTTGTCGGTTGAAGTTGTCCTGGGCCATGTCCGTTTTGGGGCCGAGCTGCGTTTTTTGTTACGCAAAGCCCGATGGGCGGCAGTGCTGTCAAGCGGCGTTTCGGGCGCAGAGCCCGGTTCCCGGCGCACAGTTTGAGCGGATTCCGGTTGACGACCGAGACGTGTCAGGGCGGGCCCGCAAGGTCCGTCTTTTTTTGTGCCGCGTTCCGGAATCCCCGGCAGCCGCGGCTGCGGAACATGCCGCGCACGGCCTTCCGTTTTTGGGGGATGTGGAGCCCCTGTAGCGCGCGTCATGCGCAAGCCGCAAGGGTACAGTCTGATGAACCGCAGCACCCCAGATTCTTTTGCCGACCTGCCCCCCCTGGATTACGCCTACGCCCACGAGCGTACCCAGGCCACCACGGGCTATTTTTCCTGCCTGCCTCCCGCCTCCCTTTCTTTTGATGCGGCTCTGGACCGCCTGGAAGCCGCGCCTTACGACGATTTTCTCCATCTGCATCTGTTGCGTCTGCTGGGTAAGAACCGCCCGGCGGAACTGCGTCAGTTGGCCGCTCGCTGCGCTGACGCGACCGACGGAACTTGCCCGCGTCCGGCTCTGGCCGCGCTGCTGCGGGAGTGCGCCCTGCTGTTGCCGGGGCTGGAAGATCTGGACGCGGCCCTGACGCCCACGGCGCGGGCGGCGGCTTTGGCGGCCACCCCGGCCGTGTATCTGCGCGCGGCCGCGCAACCCGATTTTGCCGCGTCTGCGGCCTGGAGCGCTCTGTTCCGCGCCAATATCTGCGAGCACCACCCCTTGCCCCGCTGGGGGGAGGCCGATGTGCCGTCCCTGTTTGCGGAAGCGCGCGTACGCGCCGCTCTTGAGGCCATGGCCGCCCAGGCCGGGGAGCTGCGCCGTCAACACGCCCTGCTGGCGGCCAATTCCGGTCCGGCCTGGCAGCGGCCCCCGGCCCAGGAAACGTTTTTGCGCGCTCAGGACGCCCTGATGGAGGCCGGTCTGGTGGAAGGGCGGGAAATGCGCCACGAGGCTTCGCTGGCGCCCATTGCCCTGCTGCGCGGCTGGCGGGTGGATGTGGCCGTGCGCAACGGGGCCGTGCGGCATACCCTGCGGGGCGCGGCCACAGCTTACGGGCGCGGGCTTTCGCTGGCGGCGGCCAGGGCCTCCTGCGCCATGGAGATTGTGGAGCGGGCCAGCGCCTATGTGAGCGTGGAGGAGGGCGGCGCGGCGGCCGACGACTGCGGCGGACCGGTGGTGGGGCGCATTGCCCAGCGCAAAAACGCTTTGCCCCTGGTGCGGGCGCGGCTTTCGGAATTGCGCGCCCAGGGGCGGGAGGCTCTGGACCCCAACAGCCTGCCTTTGGAAGCGCCGTACACGGATTTTCCCCTGCACTGGCTGTCCGCGCATGACAGCGGCGGCGCGACGGTGCTGGTGCCGGCCCAGGCCGTGTTTTTGTTCTGCAATCTGGACGAACCGGCCTTGTTTGTGGCCGGCGGGTCCACGGGGCTGGCTTCGGGCAACACCCCGGAGGAGGCCAAGGTGGCCGCGCTGACGGAAATTGCCGAACGCGACGCCGAGGCCGTGACCCCCTACAGCCGCACGCGCTGCTTTTGCCTGCGCAGCCGCGACCCCCGACTGCAGGCCCTGTTGGACGATTATGCAGCCTGCGGCGTCCGGGTGCAGTTCCAGGATCTGACCACGGAACTGGGGCTGCCCGTGTACCAAAGTTTTGTGCTGGGGCCGGACGGGGCTGTGGTGCGCGCCACCGGAGCCCATTTGTGCGGTCCGCGCGCGGCCCTGGCTGCGTTGACGGAAACGCCCTGGCCCTATTCGCCGGTGCGCAGCGCGCCGCCGCGGCCTTCGGGGCCGGGCTTGGCTGGTCTGCCTGTGCGCGATCTGGAAGATCTGCCGGACCTGAGCCTGCCCTCGCCGGCGGCGGAGCTGCGGCTTTTGGAAAGCGTGCTGGAGGCCCAGGGGCGGCGGCCTCTGTACGTGGATCTGACCCGCGCGGACCTGGATTTGCCCGTGGTGCGGGCTCTGGTGCCGGGGCTGGCGCTGACTTCGGAGTGGGAGCGCTTTTCGCGCCCAGGTCTGCGCTTGTTTGCCCGCTACCTGGCTACGGCGGGCTGAGTTTTTTACGTCAGCCGTCACGCAGCGGCCCGCAGACGTCTCCGGGGGCGGAGGCGCGGGCCTGGGGGCACGGTACCCCCACGCTGCGACGACGGAGATTTTGTGGCGGCAACGGGGCGGAACAATTGCGGTCCCCCTGTATCTGGCGTAGAGTGTCGCCAGCGGTTGGCCTTACTTTGAGGCCGCCAAGAACCTCAATGACTGGAGGGAGAAGGATGAAATTGGGTAAACTGCTTGTGGCGCTGGCCGGGCTGGCGCTTTCCCTTGGCGTTGCAGGCCAGACCCTGGCCGCCGAGGCTGGTCCTGTCAAAATCGGCGTATACCTCCCCCTGACCGGGCAGAACGCTTTTGGCGGTCAGCTGGAACTGGAAGGCGTGCGCCTGGCGCACAAGGAAATGCCCACCGTGCTGGGCCGCCCCGTGGATTTGGTGGTGGTGGACAACAAGTCCGACAAGGTTGAAGCCGCCAATGCCGTGAAGCGCCTGGTGGAACGCGACAAAGTGGTGGCCCTTATCGGCACCTACGGTTCCTCCCTGGCTATGGCCGGCGCTGAAGTGGCCGAAAAGGCCAAGGTTCCCGGCGTGGGTACTTCCTGCACCAACCCTCTGGTAACCCAGGGCAAAAAATACTACTTCCGCGCTTGCTTCATTGACCCTTACCAGGGCGCGGCCGCGGCCACCTATGCCTATGAAAATCTGGGCCTCAAAAAGGCCGCTGTGCTCATGGACATGACCAACGACTATGCCGTGGGCCTTTCCAGCTTCTTTACCCGTTCCTTCAAAAAGCTGGGCGGCGAAGTGGTGGCCAACCTCAAATACAGTTCCGGTGACCAGGACTTCACTGCCCAACTTACCGAACTTATTTCTAAAAAGCCTGACATCGTGTTCATGCCCGCCTACTTTGCCGAAGGCGCCATCATCATGAAGCAGGCCCGCGAGCTGGGCGCCAAGTTCCGCCTTATGGGCGCGGACGCCATGGACAATCCCGATACCCTCAAGCTGGGCGGCAAGGCCGCGGAAGGCTTTTTGCACACCACCTTCCCCTACGACCCGCAAATGCCCAATATGAGCGCCGAAGCCAAGCGTTTTACCGAAGCCTGGAAGGCCGTCTATCCTGAAAAGGAAACCAACGTCAACGGCGCCCTGGGCTACAATACCTACTTCCTGATCCTTGACGCCATCAAGCGCGCCAACTCCGCCAAGCCCGAAGCCATAGCCAAGGCCCTGGCGGAAACCAAGAACCTGCCCACCGCTCTGGGCTCGCTGACCATCAACAAAACCCACGATGCTGAAATGCCTGTGGGCATCATTGAATACAAGGACGGCAAGCGCGTGTATGTGGGCGAAGTGACGCCCAAATAAATCGCCCCCTTTCCGGCCCCGCGGCGGCAATCGCCGCGGGGCGTTTTTTCCCTATCTGCCGCACAGTCCGGCGGCGGGGGACGCTTTGCGTCCACCCGCTTTGCGGGCCGCGCCGAGGTGGCTCATGAGCCTTGACATGTTTTTACAGCACTGTTTTAACGCCCTCACCCTGGGGTCGCTCTATGCCCTGATCGCCATCGGCTACACCATGGTCTACGGCATCCTGCGGCTCATCAACTTTGCCCACGGCGATATCCTGATGGTGGGGGCCTACTTCGTTTTCTTCGGCACTTTTGCCTTCGGCTGGCCCTGGGGCGTGGCGGCGGTGGTTTCCGTGGCGGGCGCGAGCCTTCTCGGCGTCATCATCGAGCGGGTGGCCTACCGCCCCCTGCGCGACGCTCCGCGCATTTCGGCGCTGATCAGCGCCATTGCGGTATCCTTTTTTATTGAAAGTCTGGCCGTAGTGGTCTTTACCGGACAGCCCCGCCCCGTGCTGCAACCGGAATGGCTGGTTGCGGAATGGCAGGTGGGCGGCGTGCGCATTTTGCCGCTCACGGCCTTTGTGCCGAGCATGACCATCGTGCTGGTGGCCATTCTGCTTTATGTGGTCTACCGGACCAAACCGGGCCTGGCCATGCGCGCTATCTCCAAGGATATTGAAACCACGCGCCTTCTGGGCGTGCGGGTGGACAACATCATTGCCCTGACCTTCTGCATCGGTTCGGCCCTGGCTGCGGCCTCGGGCATCATGTGGGCCCTGCGCTACCCCCAGGTGCACCCTTACATGGGCATCATGCCGGGCCTGAAGGCCTTTATTGCCGCTGTGTTCGGGGGCATCGGCTCCATTCAGGGCGCGGTCATCGGCGGCGTGGCCCTGGGCTTTGTGGAAATCATGACCGTGGCCTTTATGCCGGAACTTTCGGGCTACCGCGACGCCTTCGCCTTTGTGCTGCTGGTGCTCGTGCTGCTGTTCAAGCCCACGGGCCTCCTGGGCGAGCGGCTGGAGGAGAAGATCTGATGCGCCTCAACACCAGCACATTTCTGAGCATCGCCCTCATGCTGGCCGGGGCCTGTGTCCTCTGGCAGGCGGAGAGCTTTCTCGGCGATTACCAGATTTATATTGCCAAGCTCATCTTCATCAACGCCATCCTGGCGCTCTCGCTTAACCTCATCTACGGCTTTACCGGCCTGTTTTCTTTGGGGCACGCGGGCTTTATCGCCATCGGCGCCTATGTTTCGGCCCTCTGCATTCTGTCGCCGGAACAAAAAGAAATGATGTGGATTCTGGAGCCCATCATCTGGCCTTTTTCGGAGCTCATGACCCCCTTCTGGGTTTCGGTGCTGGCCGGCGGGCTGGTGGCGGCGATCTTTGCCTTCATCATCGCCGTGCCCGTGCTGCGCCTGGGCGACGACTATCTGGGCATCGCCACACTGGGCTTTGCCGAGATTATCCGCGTGCTTATCGTTAACGCCACGGGCATCACCAACGGCTCTCTGGGCATCAAGGGCATACCGGGCCATGCCTCGCTGCTTTCCTGCTATGTCTGGATGCTCTTTACGCTCATTGTGCTGGCGCGGCTCGTCTTCAGCAATTACGGCAACGTGATGCGCTGCATCCGGGATAACGAAATAGCCGCCAGGGTCATGGGCATCAACGTTTTTCGCTACAAGGTGCTCTCCTTCTGCGTAGGCGCGTTTTTTGCCGGCGTGGGCGGGGCCCTGCTGGGCAGCCACCTTTCCACCATCGACCCCAAGATGTTCAATTTTTTGCTGACCTTCAACGTCCTCATGTTTGTGGTGGCGGGCGGCCTGGGCTCCCTGACGGGCAGCCTGCTGGGCGCGGGGGTCATCACTATTCTGCTGGAATGGCTGCGCGCCATTGAAGAACCCATGGACCTGGGCTTTATTGAGCTGCCCGGCATCCCCGGCATGCGCATGGTGGTGTTTTCTCTGGTTCTGCTGGGCATCATCCTTTATCGGCGCGAGGGCATCATGGGCACCAGGGAGCTGACCTGGAAGGGGCTGAATGCTCTTTTGAGGAGGGGCAAGGCATGAGCGCCTACACCGCACCCACCCCCCCGGACTACAAGGGGGCGCTGCTGCTGGCCAAAAACGTGACTATGCGCTTTGGCGGCGTCACCGCCGTGAGCGACCTGACCCTGGCTCTGCCCCAGGGGGCCATTGCCGGCATCATCGGCCCCAACGGCGCGGGCAAAACCACGGCCTTCAATGTGCTCAGCGGCTTTTACACCCCGCAGGAAGGGGAGGTGCTGTTTAGTGGCCAAAGCATCAAGGGCCTGCATCCCAACGATATCTGCCGTCTGGGCCTTGCCCGCACCTTTCAGAACATCCGCCTTTCGCAGCAGATGAGCGTGCTGGAAAATATTATGGTGGGCTGCCACGTGCGGCGGCACTGCCCCTGGTGGATGGCCCCCCTGGGCCTGCCCGCCTTTTACAAGGAAGAAGCGGCCATTGCGGAAAAAAGCCGCCAACTGGCCGATCGGGTGGGCCTGAGCGAAAATCTGAACGACCAGGCCGGCAGCCTGCCCTACGGGGCACAGCGGCGGCTGGAAATTGCCCGGGCCCTGGCTACGGAACCACGTCTGCTTTTGCTGGACGAACCAGCCGCGGGCATGAACCCGCAGGAAAGCCTGGAACTTATGCATTTTATCGGGCATATCCGAGACGAGTTCGGCCTCACCATCTTGCTCATTGAGCACGATATGAAGGTGGTCATGGGCGTGTGCCAGTATATCTGGGTTATGGAATACGGCGCGTTGATCGCCGAGGGCGGCCCCGATGCCGTGCGCAGCAACCCCGTGGTCATCCGCGCCTATCTGGGCGAGGACGCGCCCGCGGGCGGCAAATAGGGGCAGCATATGGGCAACATCCTTGAAATCAAAGACCTGCAGGTGCGCTACGGCGGCATTCAGGCTGTGCAGGGCGTGAGCCTGGACATCCCGCGCGGCAGCATCGTGACCCTTATCGGGGCCAACGGCGCGGGCAAGAGCAGCATTATCCGCTCCATCGCAGGGCTGAACAAGCATATCGGCGGCGACATTCTGCTCACCCGGCACGAGGGCGAACCGCCCGTGTCCTTGCGGGGGCTCAAGCCCGAAGACATGGTCCGCAAGGGCATTTCCCTTTCGCCCGAAGGACGCCGCATCCTTCCGCATTTGAGCGTGGAGGAAAATCTTCTTCTGGGCGCGTATTCCCGTTCGGACTCTTCGGCCATTGCTGAAGATCTGGACTGGGTCTACACCCTGTTTCCCCGCCTCAAAGAACGCAACTGGCAGAAGGGCGGCACCCTTTCCGGCGGCGAACAGCAAATGCTGGCCGTGGGCCGTGCCCTCATGAGCCGCCCGGACCTGCTCATGCTGGACGAGCCCTCCCTGGGACTGGCGCCGCTTTTGGTGCGCGAAATTTTTGCCATCATCCAGCGCATCAACCAGGAGGGCAAGACCGTCCTGCTGGTGGAGCAGAACGCTTACGCGGCCCTTTCTGTGGCGCACTACGCCTACATTCTGGAAGTGGGCCGGGTGGTTTTAGCTGGTCCTGGTAAAGAAATGCTTGAAAATCCAAAGGTTAAAGAGGCTTACCTGGGCGGCTAGGCGTTGCTCCCGTCCGGTCCGCCTGCTATAGTCGGCGCGTCCCTCACAAGGGGCGCGCCTTTGCATTTTCCAAGGGCGTTTCCCTTTGCGACATGAAGAAACCTTTATTGTGGAGCGATTATGGCACGCCACGGTTTTTTATTAACACTGTTTTTTCTGTTGCTGGCGACGTCCGCGTCTGCCGCTCAGGCCGCACCGGGCAAGGACATGCTGCTTACCCGGCTGCCTAACGGGCTGACGGTCTGCATTGTCAAAGATACCCGCTTCCCCCTGGCGGCCACGCGCCTTTATGTGCGTACGGGTTCCGCCAATGAAACGGCGGCCCAGGCCGGCATCAGCCACTTGCTGGAGCATATGGTCTTCAAGGGCACGGAGCACCGGCCCAAAGGGCAGGTAGCCAAGGATGTGGAAGCCCTGGGCGGCTACCTCAACGCGGCCACAAGTTTTGACAAAACCTGGTTCATTACGGATATGCCCGCCGCCCACTGGCGCACTGGCATGGACGTGGTCAAGGAAATGGCCTTTCAGGCTTCTCTGGACCCCAAGGAGCTGGAGTCCGAAAAGAAAGTGGTCATCTCCGAGCTGGAGCGCGACCAGGACCAGCCCATGAGCCGCCTGTTTGAAAGCCTCCAGACTTCCACCCTGCACAATACCGTCTACGGACGGCCCGTCATCGGTTATAAGGATACGGTGCGCGCCGTCACGGCCGACGACCTGCGGGCCTATGTGCGCCGCTGGTATCAGCCGCGCAACATGCTGCTGCTGGTGGCCGGCGATGTGGACCCCCAGGCTGTGCTGGAGCACGCCCGTCAGCTCTTCGGCGGGCTGACCAACAGCGGCGACCAGGCGGCCCCGGCCCCGGTGGACCTGAGTGCGGCCCCCGGCGGGCCACAGGTGGAAGTCATCCGCGGCCCCTGGAGCAAGGTCTATCTGGGGCTGGCTTTTCCCGCGCCTGCCCTGAGCGACGTGCGCTCCACCGATCTGGACGTGCTGAGCTATCTGCTGGGCGGCGACGGCACCTCCCTGTTCTACCGCAAATACAAGTATGAACAACAGCTGGTGGACAGCATCGGCATGGGCAATATGAGCCTGGCCCGCGCGGGCCTGCTCTACCTCTCGGCCCAGATGGACGCGGACAAGCTCGAGCCCTTCTGGCAGGTCCTGACCAAAGACCTGGCAAGCCTCGCCGCCAAAGACTTCAGCGATGAAAGCGTGCGCCGGGCCGTGTTCAACCTGGAAGACGGCATGGACCGCTCGTCCGAAACCCTCAGCGGCCTGGCGGCCTGGACTGGAAGCGTGCAGTTTGATCTGGGCGGCGCACAGGCGGAAGCCAATATGCGCGCGGCCCTGGGCAGCGTGGACCAGAACCGCCTGCGTACAGCCCTGAGCCGCTGGCTGCAGCCTCAGGCCCTGCGTGTGCGCGTGCTGGCGCCGGAAAAAGCCCAGTTGCCCGACCTGGAAGCCATTCTGCGCGCCAACTGGCCCGCCCCGGCCGCGCCCAAAGGGCCCGCGCCGCAGGCCGCCGATGCCGCCAAGGCCGAAACCTTTGACCTGGGCGGGGGCCGTACGCTCATTTTGCTGCCCGATGCCACTGTACCCTATGCCGCAGTGCAACTCTCCTTCCCCGGCGGCAACGCGCTGCTTGCGGCTGAGAACCAGGGGCTGGCCGGTCTGACCGCCCGAACCCTGACGGACGGCTGCGCCGACCTGGACGCCCAGGGCGTGGAACGCTGGTTGGCCCAGCGCGCTGCCTCTCTGGACGCCAGCGCCGGGTTGCAGACCTTTACCGTATCCCTCACCGGCCCGGCGCGTTTTAATGCGGACTACTTTGCCCTGCTGCAAGACCTGTTGACCAAACCGCGTTTTGAGGAGCAGGAAGTGCGTCGCGAAGTCAGCGACATGCTTTCCGACCTGCGCCAACGCGCGGACAGGCCTACGGGGCTGCTGTTCTCCCGCTTGAATCCCTTCCTCTATCCCAACGGTCAGCCCTACGGCCTGGACCCGCTGGGCACGCCGGAATCTCTGGCCCGCTTCACCCCCAAGGATGTGCGCAGCTTCTGGGAACAGCAACTGCGGCAGCCCTGGGTGCTGGCCGTGGCGGGCGACTTTGATCGCGAAGCCGTGCTGACCTTTGCCCGCAGCTTGCCCGTGCCCCAGGGCAAAGCCCTCAGCGTGTCGCTGCCCGTCTGGGGTACGGATAAAAAGCTGGACCTGCATCTGCCCGGCCGTAACCAGGCTCATGTGCTGGAGGTCTTTCGCGCCGTGCCGCCGGACCACCCGGACGCCCCGGCCCTGCTCCTGCTCCAGGCTGTGCTTTCCGGCCAGAGCGGCCTGCTGTTCAGCCAGATGCGGGACGTGGAGGGCCTGGGCTATACGGTCACGGCCTTCTACCGCGCCATGCCGCTGGCCGGCATGATGGCCTTTTATATTGGCACCACGCCGGACAAGGTGGAACAGGCCCGCCAGGGCTTTGCCAGGATTATCGCCCAGGTGCAGGCCAAAGCCCTGCCCGAAGAACTGCTGCGCGCCGCGGTCAACCGCCTGCGCGGCGAATACTACCGTGACCGGCAAAGCCTGGGCGCGCGCGCCGGCGAATCCGCCACAGACGCCGTGCTGGGCCGCCCCCAGGGTTTTGATCTGACCCTTATTGACAAGGCCGCCAAGCTCAGCCCCGAACAGGTCCAGACCGCAGCCCGCATCTACCTTACCCCCCCCAACCGCTACGACCTGCTCCTGCAGCCGTAGAGGGGCGTTTGGGGAAGGGACTTTGTGGGGGGAAAGGAGACCTTTGATCAGCGCTGTCTTCATCCGTGGCTTCCTTCGGTGCAACGGCTGAAGCTGAACAAAAGTTTCCTTCCTCCCGCCCCTCCCCAGTCTTCAAAAAGTCAAATTCCCGGATTCGTCATTTTGACGAATCCGGGAATTTCCTTGATATTGCTTGGTACCCGGAGCGGGATTTGAACCCGCACGCCCTTTCGGACTAGGGATTTTAAGTCCCTTGTGTCTACCGTTCCACCATCCGGGCACTGGCGGCGTACCGTAGCCGTGTGGTCCGTCCGCGGGAGCTTTGTATATCCTGGACGGCCCGTCCTTACAAGCCTTTCTCCGCCGGACTGTGCCGGAGCTGTGCGCTTTGCGGCGTGGAATGCGTTACGCGCCGCCAATTGGTTTGCTGTTGTCTGATAACTTCAGCTTTCCCGATTTTGGGGAGAATGACGGGCCTGTCAGAACACTACATCTAGAGCAGATTGATTATTTTGAATATATATTCTCAAAGGTTACAGTCCGCTTGTTTCGGCGCGTAAGTGTGCGAATAAATAGAGCTGCTGTCTGCATCCACAGCCAGGGGCGTTGCTGTCGTTGTCCGAACTTCCTGCGTCGTCACTGCCAAGCTCTTTTGCCATAACGGGAAGCCCCTGCGTCGCAACGACTGAGGCTGCGTTGGCGCCTCCACGGCGGGCGTCTGCTCCCGCAACCGCCGGGGCATTTCAACGTTGAAATGCCCTACGTCGCTCTAACTGTGCACCAACCGCTGTGCCGCCGCGCCCTCCTGTGGAAGCGCGGCGGCGCAGCGGCGTGAAGAAGACGCCCCGCACGCAGCACGTCGCGCATTGCGGGGCGAGGGCAGGGATGGTAGGCTGCAGCCATCTGCACAGCCTGACCAAAGGAGCTTTCATGCGTTTTTCAGATGCCGCCGTGCTGTGTTTCTGCCGCTTGGGCGTGGCCGGTCTTGACCCCAAGGCCCCAGGCACCTGGGGCACGGCCCTGGCCTGCCTGCTGGCGCCCTATCTCTTTTTGCCGCTGGGGCCGGTGTGGCGCGTGCTGGTCTTGCTGGCGCTGTTTGTGCTGGGCGGGCTTGCCGCCACCAGAGCCGAACAAATTCTGGAACGCCGGGACCCCGGCGAGGTGGTCATTGACGAACTGGTAGGGGTGTGGCTGGTTTTGTTGCCCTTTGCCCGGCCGGGCTTCGGGCTGGTGCTGGCGGCCTTCGCCTTTTTTCGTCTGTTTGATATCCTCAAGCCCTGGCCCGTGCGGGCTTCGGAAACCTGGCTGCCCGCCGGCTTCGGCGTGATGATTGACGATGTGCTGGCGGGCCTGTGGGCCCTGGTTTGCGTGGCCCTGCTGCGCTGGCTGGGCCTGGTGTAAGCCTGCTGGCCCGGACGGCTTTGGGATAGGCGCGACGTTGCGGCCTGTGGACCCCGAGAACGGGGGCGGCCGCTACTTCATACGGTACGTGATGCGTCCGCGCGTGAGGTCGTAGGGCGAAAGCTCCACCTTCACACGGTCGCCGGGCAGGATGCGGATGTAAAATTTACGCATTTTGCCGGAAATATGGGCCAGCACTTCATAACCGTTTTCCAGCTGCACGCGGAACATGGCGTTGGGCAGCGCTTCCTGCACCACGCCGTCAACTTCAATAGCCCCTTCCTTAGCCATATGGCCTCCTTGATTGAAATGGATAAACGCCCGTCAGTTTCCCAAAAAAGCGGGGGGCTGTCAACCGGCGGGCACGGGTCGCCCGCCGCCGGTAAAGGCGCCACTGCGCAATAAGCCGATTGCGCACGGGTAGGGACGTTGCGCCTGCCGTTGCGCCTATGCCTGCGCAACGCAGGGGTGTTCCGGCGGCGCGGCCTTTCGGAACGTCGGCGCGCAGCGGGATTACCTTCAAGCTGCGCACCTGCCTCCCTTGCAAAGAGAACGGCCGCCCCCGCCACCGGTAAATGCAGTCTTGGGCGGCCGCCCTCATCCTGTCGGCAGGATATTCTACCGGCGCTTTTTGCTGTTCTTTTTATGGAAAGCGACAGGCGCGGGCGGCACGGGTGCGACCTTACGGCAGAGCAGCCACAGGCCCGCCAGGAACAGCGGCACGCAGAGCGCCTGCCCCATGGTCAGCCAGTCAAAGGCCAGGTAGCCCAGCTGCACGTCGGGCACGCGCACAAATTCCACACCAAAGCGGAATACGGCGTAGCCCAGGGCGAACAGGCCGGAAACCGCCCCTTCCTTGCGGGGTTTGGCCGAAAAAATCCAGAGGACCACGCCCAACACCAGGCCTTCCAGGGCAGCCTCGTACAGCTGCGAAGGATGCCGGGGCAGGGGCCCCCCGCCGGGGAAGATCATGGCCCAGGGCACGTCGCTGACTTTGCCCCAGAGTTCGCCGTTGACGAAATTGCCCAGCCTGCCGAAAAAAAGTCCTTGCGGAATGAGCGGCGCAATAAAGTCCGAGACTTCCAGAAAGCTGCGCCCGCGTGAACGCGCGTAGTACCAGAAGGCTCCCAGTACGCCCAGCAGGCCGCCGTGAAAGGACATGCCCCCGTTCCAGATGCGCAGAATTTCCAGCGGGTCGTCAAGGTATACGGGCAGATCGTAAAACAGCACATAACCCAGACGGCCGCCCAGAATAATGCCCACCATGACGCAGGTGAGCAGGTCGTCCACATCGGCGGCGGTCCAGCCGGACCCGGGCTTTGCGGCGCGGCGGCGGCCCAGAATCCAGCCCAGGGCAAAGCCCGCCAGATACATGAGGCCGTACCAGCGCACCTGCAGATGCCCCAGGTTCAGGGCCACGGGGTCCAGGATGGGGGCGATCACGGCAGCTCCGGCGCGTCATAGCGGCCGCTGCGGCCGCCGCTTTTGTGCAGCAGGCGCACCCGGCTGATGACGATGTCGCGCTGCACGGCCTTGCACATGTCGTAGATGACGGCCGCGGCCGTCTGCGCAGCCACCAGGGCTTCCATTTCCACCCCGGTGGGCCCCACGGTGCGGGTTTCGGTTTCAATGCGCACCCGCGGCGGCTCGTCCGTGATTTCAAAACGCACGTCGGCGTAAGTGAGATTGAGGGGATGGCAGAGGGGGATGAGCTCGCCCACACGTTTGGCGGCCATGATGCCGCCCACCTTGGCGCAGGTGAGCACGTCGCCCTTGGGCAGTGCCGCCTGACGCAGCAGCCGCATGGTAGCCGGAGCCAGCTCCACCACGGCCTCGGCCACGGCCACGCGCTCCGTGGGGGGTTTGTGCCCCACGTCCACCATGCTCAGGTTGCCTTGGCTGTCCAGATGCGAAAAAGATGTGTCCATAGCGGCCTCCGGAGGCAAGATGCGATGCCGTCAAAAAACGACGTTATGGGGCGGCATACCCCATGTGGGGCTGCCGCGCAAGGCGGGGGTCAGTACAGCCCCACCAGCCAGAGCGGCCAGGGCGCGGGTCCGGGGCGCCGGGGCGCGCGCCAGAGCGAATCTTGCCGACTGTCAGAAAAACGCAGGCGTTCCCGCAGCAGGTGGGGGGCCGCGCACATCTCCGCGTCCGCGCTCAGGGCCGCCTGCCGCACACAGTCCACCTCGGCCAGATATTTGAAGGGAATGTCCGCATTGGGCCGGTGGTTCATGATTTCGCGCACCCACCCCAGGCTGCTGCCAAAGCGCAGGTCGTAGATCATCAGGCGCACCGGCGCGATGCCGACGGCTTCCGGCGAGGTGGGCAGCTCCGCCGGGGGCACGGGCCGCACCACCGGCAGGATGGCAAAATCAAAAAAGGCCCTGGCCGCCACGGATTGCCGCGCCAGAGCGTCCAGCAGACGCGGCGAGGCCGCCGGACTGACGCTTTCCGCAGTCCTGAAGCGCCCCAAGGCGTCCAGCCCCCGCAGATGCACCAGCATGCCCTGCGGGCTTTCTTCTTCATAAAGTACGCGCCAGAAGAAGGGGGCAAAGGCGTCGGGCAGCACCGTAACCTGGCGCACCGTTTTGCCCTGGGCGGCCAGGAGGTCTTCTACCTGTGCCGTGTGCCAGGAGTTGAGCGAAAGCCCGGCCAGCGGATAGACAAACAGCCAGACCAGGGCCAGAAGCATGCGCCACCAGCGGTCGCGCCAGCGCCAGAGAGCCAGCAGCAGGGGCAGGGTGAGCAGCAGGTCGATGATGAACACGGCGTTGAGCCGTACCCGCAAATGGGAAAAAGGCACAAAAATCATGGTGCCGTAGGTGGTGATGCAGTCCAGCCAGATGTGCAGCAGCACCATGCAGGTCATGAACAGCCAGACCGGGGCCGGCCGCCAGTGACCGGGGGTAGCTGTTTTCCACAGGGGTCGGGCCAGCAGGGTCAGCGCCAGGCCCAGCACGGGCGCAAAAAAAAGCGAATGGGTCAGGCCCCGGTGCAGCAGCAGAAACTGCAGGGGCGTGTGCGCCAGCAGTACGTCCACATCCGGCGCAGCGGCGGCCAGGGCGGCCAGGGGCACGGCCCAGCGGGTAGCGGGACGGTGGGGCAGGGCCAGCATGGCCACGGCGCCGCTGGCTGCGTGGGTGACGGGGTCCATATTTATTGCCTGAAGGGGCTGCGTTGTTTCGGCACGGCCCTGTAGACCGGGTCTTCAGGGCTTGCGGCCTCGTCCAGCCCCTGCATACGGCGGAATTGCCGCGCACGCCAATCCTGCGTGGCGGCCATGACGTCGGGACGGTTCTGCCAATACAGCATACGCTGTGTGTTGTCGGAACCGTAAACCGGGTAGCGCAGCCCATCTTCCACGCTCACGCCCGGAGACGTGCCCGTGGCCTCCGCAGAGGTGCCCGTGCCCACATCCTTGGGGCCGCAGGCCCAGAGCAGACCCGGCAGGGTCAGGCTCAGCGCCAGGACGCGCAGGCGGCAAAGCGGCTTGTTCATGACCCGTACTATAGCCCTGGGCGCGGCGTCCGGCAAGGGGCGGCTTGCCAAAGCCCCCCGTAAAGGACTAATCTTACCCGTACGGATTTTCCCGGCGCTCCCACCACAGGAGGATTTTCATGCGTCCAGCCCGTTGCGGCATTACCCCCGAAGGTTGGCCCTGCATTGGCCTTACCGCCCTGGCGGCCCTGGTTTTCGCTTGTTTGGATTGGTGGCCGGCGGCTCTGATTTTTTTGGCCTTGTGCTGGTTCAGCGTCCATTTTTTCCGCGACCCGGAAAGGGTGACGCCCACGGGGCCCGGCCTGGCCGTGAGCCCCGCCGACGGCAGGGTCATCCGTGTGGAAACGCGGCCGGACCCCTTCAGCGGAGAAGCGCGCCAGTGCGTGAGCATTTTCATGAATGTCTTTAACGTGCACGTGAACCGCGCCCCGGTCGCCTGCACGGTGCAGGGCATTTTGTACCTGCCCGGCAAGTTTCTCAATGCCTCCTTTGACAAGGCCTCCACGGACAACGAACGCTGCGCCTACAGCCTGCGCGACGCCAACGGCGACCTCTGGAGCATGGTGCAGATCGCCGGGCTGGTAGCCCGCCGCATCGTCTGCCGGGTGGAGGAGGGCGATACTCTGGACCGGGGCGAACGCTATGGCATGATCCGCTTTGGCTCGCGTGTTGACCTTTATTTGCCCGAAGGCTATGTTGCGGCAGCGCGTGTGGGCGAAACCGTGCTGGCCGGCCAGAGCGTACTGGCCCGTCCGCGCTGAGCGCCCTCTGGCGCGTTCTTCACGTTTGATACGTTATGGATGTTTTTATGGCCGTGGAACGCAGAAAACCCCGCAAGGGAGTCTACCTCCTGCCCAACATGATCACCACCCTGAGCATGTTTCTGGGCTTTCTGTCCATGGTCTGGTCCGGCCAGGGCCGTTTTGAGGCGGCCTGCTTTGCCATCCTGCTTTCCGCCGTTATGGACGGGCTGGACGGCAAGGTGGCCCGGCTCACCAACACGGCCAGCGAATTCGGCGTGCAGTACGATTCCCTTTCCGATCTGGTGGCCTTTGGTCTGGCCCCGGCCATGCTGCTCTGGCACTGGCAGCTTGCGGCGCTGGGCCGGGTGGGCGTGGCCGCCGCCTTTATTTATGCCGCTTGCGGAGCCCTGCGCCTGGCGCGCTTCAACATCAGCACCGCCGCTGTGGGCAAACGCTTTTTCATTGGCTTGCCCATCCCTGCCGCAGGCTGCACCCTGGTGACCTTCGTCTTCTTTGCCGCCTTGTTCCCTGACGGAATCCGTCCCGCTTTGCCGTACATGGCCCTGGTGCTGGGCGTGGGCGTGGGCGTGTTGATGGTCAGCAGGACGCGCTACTTTTCTTTCAAGGAATACGACTTCCTGCGCCTGCACCCCATCCGCGCCATGCTGGGCTTTCTGCTGGTGCTGGGTACCGTCATCTCTGCGCCGCGCACCATGGGCTTTGTGCTCAGCGCCGCCTACATCGCCGGCGGCCTGGTCTACACCATGGTCATTCTGCCCCGCCGCAACCGTCAGCTACTACGCGCCCTATCGCCTCAAAGCGATTGAGGTTGCGTAACGGTTCGCCGCCCGCCGGGGCGGACGCTCCCTGGTCAGCCGCCCTTTACGGCGGCCGTTATGCACGATATATCCATCCCTTGTGCAACCAGAGGAGAACGCCATGAACAACCGCGTGTATTTTTTCGATACCACCCTGCGCGACGGGGAGCAGTCTCCCGGCGCCACCATGAATCTGCAGGAAAAATTGCGTCTTGCCCACCAGCTTGAAGTTCTGGGCGTGGACGTGATGGAAGCGGGTTTTCCCGCCTCCAGCCCCGGCGATTTTGCCTCGGTGCAGCGCATCGCGGCTCAGGCCGGGGATATTCAGGTGGCGGGGCTGGCGCGTTGCGTACCCAACGATATCGACCGTTGCTGGGAGGCCGTCAAGGTGGCCCGGCATCCACGCATCCACGTTTTTTTGTCCACCTCGCCCCTGCACATGCGCTACAAGTTGCGCAAAGAGCCTGAAGATGTGCTGCGCATGGCCGTGGAAGGCGTCAAACGCTGCGCCGTCCATACGGACAATGTGGAATTCTCCTGCGAAGATTTTTCCCGCTCGGAAGGGGACTTTGTCTGCCGGGTGGTGGAGGCGGTCATCAATGCCGGGGCCACCACCATCAATCTGCCCGACACCGTGGGCTATGCCGAGCCGGAAGAATACGCCGCCCTTCTTGACTACGTCATCAAAAATACGCCCAATAGCGATAAGGCCATCTTCAGCGTGCACTGCCACAACGACCTGGGCCTGGCCGTGGCCAACACCCTGGCCGCTTTCAAGGTCGGCGTGCGCCAGGCCGAGGTGACCCTTTGCGGCATTGGCGAACGCGCGGGCAATGCCTCGCTGGAAGAAGTGGTCATGAACCTGCACGTGCGGCATGACCACTTCGGCCTGACCCACAAGATCGTCACAGAGCAGCTCTATCCCTCCTGCCGGCTGCTTTCCATGACCATCGGCCAGCCTATCCCCAACAACAAGGCCATTGTGGGGGCCAACGCCTTTGCGCACGAATCGGGCATTCACCAGGACGGCATGCTCAAAAACCGCGAAACCTACGAGATTATGACGCCGCAGTCCGTGGGACGCACTGAAAGCAGCCTGGTCATCGGCAAGCATTCGGGCCGCAACGCCGTGCGCAGCAAGTTTGAGAGCATGGGCTACACCTTGGACGATACCCAGATTAATGTGGTTTTCGAGGCCGTGAAAAAACTGGCCGACCGCAAAAAGACCCTGCACGACGACGACCTTATGGCCCTGGTGCAGGAAGAAATCTACCGCATGCCGGACCGCTTCCGCCTGCGCCATGTGAGCGTGCAGAGTTCTGATGCGGGCGGCGTGCCGCCCACGGCCGCCGTGCTTATGGATGTGGATGGCCTTGAGCGTAGCGGCGCTGGCTTTGGCGTGGGCCCGGTGGACGCGTTGTTCAATGTCATTGCCGACCTGGTGGGGCGCGAACCTACGCTGGAGCAGTACGCCATCAACGCCATTACCGGCGGCACCGACGCCCAGGGCGAAGTGACCGTACGGCTGCGCGACGGCGAGGTAAGCGCCGTGGGGCGCGGCACGCACCCGGATATTTTTGTGGCCAGCGCCAGAGCCTATGTGAACGCCCTTAACCACCTCTTCAAAAAAGAGCAGGAAGGACCGCGGCTGCACTGCCAGCATGATTGATCCGGCTTTTGGCCGATATAATACACAACACGGCGCCGGGACGGACGCGCGTTCGTCCCGGCGCCGCGCATACCGCCATGCGTCGACATGGCCTTCTCACAGGCTGAAAGGAGTTTTCTATGCCCCAAACGCTTGCACAAAAAATTCTGCAAGCCCACACCGATACGCCGGTGGAGCAGGACGGCCAGATCGTCCAGTGCCGCGTATCCGCAGTGCTGGCCAATGACATCACCGGGCCCCTGGCCATCAAGTCCTTCCACGGCATGGGCGCGGAGCGGGTCTTCAACAGGGATCGTGTTATCCTGGTCATGGACCACTTCACCCCGCAGAAGGATATTGATTCCGCCAACCAGGTGCTCATAAGCCGCAAGTTTGCCCAAGAGCAGAACCTCACCCACTACTACGAGGGCGGCGACTGTGGCGTGGAGCACACCTTGCTGCCCGAACAGGGCCTGGTGGGCCCCGGCGACCTGGTCATCGGCGCGGACAGCCACACCTGCACCTATGGCGGCATCGGGGCTTTTGCCACGGGCATGGGCTCCACGGATATCGCCGCGGGCATGGCCCTGGGCGAAACCTGGCTCAAGGTGCCGCCCACCATCCGTGTCACCATTACGGGTTCCATGCCCAAATGGCTGCGCGGTAAAGACCTCATGCTTATGCTCATCGGCGCCATCGGCGTGGACGGCGCCCTGTATAAGGCTTTGGAATTCGCCGGGCCGGTGGTGGACAACCTTTCGGTGGAAGGCCGCCTGTGCATGGCCAACATGGCCATTGAGGCCGGGGCCAAGGTGGGGCTTTTTGCCGTGGACGTGAAAACCCGCGCCTTCTGCGCCGAGCACAAGCGCCCCGGCGTCACCGATGATTTGGCCGCCGACCCCGGCGCTCTTTATGAAAGGGAAGTGGACATCAATGTCACGGGCAAAGAACCGGTGGTAGCCTGTCCGCATTTGCCTTCCAATGTGCGGCCCGTGTCCGAAGTGCGGCGCACGCCCATCCAGCAGGTGGTCATCGGCTCCTGCACCAACGGCCGCATCGGCGATATGCGCGACGCTGCCGCTGTGCTGCGCGGGCGTAAGGTAGATAAAAGCGTGCGCTGCATCGTGCTGCCCTCCACCCCCAGCGTCTGGCGGCAGTGCCTGAAGGAAGGCCTTATCGAAACCTTTATGGACGCCGGCTGTATTGTGGGGCCCAGCACCTGCGGGCCTTGCCTGGGTGGCCACATGGGCATTCTGGGCGACGGCGAGCGCGCCGTGGCCACCACCAACCGCAACTTCAAGGGCCGTATGGGCAGCCTCAGCTCCGAGGTTTATTTGGCCAGCCCCGTGGTGGCGGCGGCTTCGGCCGTGGCCGGACACGTGGCTGGGCCGGACCAGCTGTAAGGGCCACCCGTGACTGACCAACTGCCATAAGGGTTTGACAATGCAATACAAAGGCACTGCCCACAAAGTGGGCGAACATATTGATACGGACGCCATCATTCCGGCGCGCTTTCTGGTCACCACCGACGCCCGGAAGTTGGGCGCAAACTGTATGGCCGGCCTGGAACCGGACTGGGTCAAGCGTGTGGCCCCCGGCGATATTCTGGTGGCCGGCCGCAACTTTGGCTGTGGTTCCTCGCGGGAGCACGCTCCTATTGCCATCCTGGGCGCGGGCATGCCCGTGGTGGTGGGGCACAGTTTTGCCCGCATCTTCTACCGCAACGCCTTCAATATGGGGCTGCTGCTGCTGGAAGTGGGCGACGAGGTGGACAAGATCAACGACGGCGACAGCCTGGAAATCGACGCCGCCACAGGGCGTATCCGCGACCTGACCAATGGCGCGGAAATTATCTGCCCGCCCCTGCCCAAATCCATGTCTGATATTCTTTCCAAGGGCGGCCTGGTGGGCTATGTGAAGGAACGTCTGGCCCGGCAGGCCCAGGAACAGTAAGGGAGACGCACATGAACAAAACCATCTGCCTGTTGCCGGGGGACGGCATCGGTCCGGAAATTCTGGCCCAGGGCGTCAAGGTGCTGGAGGCCGTGGCCCAAAAGTACAACCACCAATTCAGCTTTGTGACAGCTCAGATCGGCGGCGCGGCCATTGACGCCACGGGCGGGCCCTTGCCCGACGCCACGGTGCGCGCCTGCCAGGAAGCCGACGCCGTGTTTCTGGCCGCCGTGGGCGGCCCCAAGTGGGACGGGCTTGCGCCGGAAAAGCGGCCGGAAAAGGGCTTGCTGGGCATCCGTAAGGCCCTGGGGCTGTTCGCTAACCTGCGCCCGGCCCTGCTGCTGCCCGAACTGGCCGGGGCCTGCCTGCTCCGCTCGGATATCGCGGCCAAGGGGCTGGACCTGGTGGTGGTGCGCGAGCTCACCGGCGACGTCTACTTTGGCGAGCCGCGCGGTCTGGAAACGCGCGACGGCCTGCGCACGGGATTCAACACCATGATCTACACGGAAGAAGAAATCCGCCGCATTGCCTGGGTGGGCTTTGAAACGGCCCGTAAGCGTCGCCGCAAGGTCTGCTCTGTGGAGAAGAGCAATGTGCTCGAAACCTCCCGCCTGTGGCGCGAAGTGGTTATGGAAGTGCACCGCGACTACGCCGATGTGGAATTGACCCACATGTATGTGGATAATGCCGCCATGCAGCTGGTGCGCGATCCTTCCCAGTTTGACGTCATCCTTACCGGCAATATTTTTGGCGATATTCTTTCGGACGAGGCTTCGGTCATCACCGGTTCTCTGGGCATGCTGCCTTCGGCTTCCTTGGGGGCCTCCGGGCCGGGCCTGTTTGAGCCTATCCACGGTTCCGCCCCGGATATCGCCGGGCAGGACAAGGCCAACCCCCTGGCGACCATCCTTTCTGCCGCCATGCTCCTGCGCCTGGGCCTTGGCCTGGGCGACGAAGCCGACACCGTGGAGGCGGCCGTGCGCGCCGCCCTGGCCCAGGGTTTCCGCACCGGCGACATCATGGAGCCGGGCAAGACCTGCTTGGGCTGCGTTGCGATGGGCGCGAAGGTGGTGGAGAACCTGTAGGGCGTTGCTGGCCCGGCTTTGCGGCACGGCCAGGGCGTGTGGCGGAAATACCCGCGCGGGAAGGGCCTGCCGGACCCGGCGGGGGAGCGGGCGCAGCGGAGTTTGTCGTACCGCTTGAGCAAAAACAGCCTTTTTTGCGCCGACGGCGTCAGCGGAGGATTTTTGCTGCTCACGGACTTGAGTCCGCTGCGCGCAAAAATTCTCCGCTTTCTTGTCGGCATCAAAAAAATCTTATTTTTTCCAACCATTACGACATCAGCCCCGCCTCGCAAGCTCGGCGGTCCAAGGTGGCTTCGCTCAATGGATTCGGGATGATGATGTGCTTTTGGAAAGAAAAGCCCACGAAAACATATGGTGGGAAGGCTTAGGGGGCTGATGCCCAAGGGCTGGGCAATTTGTTTCTGAAAAAATCAGGAAGGCGTAAAGGCCAGGGCGTGCGGCGGAAATACCCGCGCGGGAAGGGCCTGCCGGACCCGGCGGGGGAGCGGGCGCAGTGGAGTTTGTCGTACCGCTTGAGCAAAAACAGCCTTTTTTGCGCCGACGGCGTCAGCGGAGGATTTTTGCTGCTCACGGACTTGAGTCCGCTGCGCGCAAAAATTCTCCGCTTTCTTGTCGGCATCAAAAAAATCTTATTTTTTCCAACCATTACGACATCAGCCCCGCCTCGCAAGCTCGGCGGTCCAAGGTGGCTTCGGGTGCCGCCGTTGGCGGGTTGCGCCTGGCGCGCACAGCCGTATGGCGGCTCAGTCGTCCGTCAGCACGGTAAACCCCGCAGCGGCAAGCGCAGCCATGCTGATCCGGCCGGGGCGGATCAGGCGCAAGGCACGGCCTTGGTCAGGCCCCAAGGGCGCCACCACGGTGGAAGGCAGCGTGCCTTCCGGGGACGGGCCGCCGCGCAGCAGCCGCCCCGCACGGCCATGGAGGGCCAGTCCGCCTAGGGCGGCCAGCAGGCGGGGGTCCAGGTCTTTGGCGCGTTGCGCGGGCTTGCCGCCACTGAGGTTGGCGCTGGTGGCTGTGAGCGCTCCACCGGCCTCCAGAGCCAGGGTGGCCGCCAATGTGTGCGGGGTCACCCGCACGGCCACCTGTCCGTCGGGGTTAACCAGGGACGCGGGCAGGCCGGGACGGGCGGGCAGCAGCACGGTAAGAGGGCCGGGCCAGAATTGCTCAAGCCCTATGGGCATGGCCGTGAGCAGGGCCACGCGGTCCACCTGGGTGGTGTCGGCGGCCAGCAGGGGCAAGGGTTTGTGGACGGGGCGTCCTTTGATCTGGTAGAGCATGTCCACGGCCGCGGCCTGATCGGCCATGCAGCCCAAAGCGAAAAACGTTTCTGTGGGATATATGAGAATGCCGCCGTTGCGCAGGCAGAGGGCCGACGCCGTTACGTCGGAATCTACATAACCGTGTTGGGAAGCCATGTCGGGAAAGCCTTTACGCTGTGTCTTTGTGGGCAGGGTCAAGACAAATTTCTGGAAGGACGCCGCTGCCCATTATACGGCGCGTATTGCCCGTTGGCGACGTCTGGACTGCACTGAGGTGCGCGACGGTTCCGGCGACCTGCCGCCGGAGCAGCGAAATGCTCAGGAGGGGCGCCGTCTGCTGGAGGCCCTAGAACCCCAGGACCTCCCGCTGGTGCTGGACGAGCGGGGGGAACGGCTGACCTCGCCCCAATGGGCGGAACTGTTGCGTCGTATGGATACAGAAGCGCGGGGACGCCCCTGTTTTCTGGTGGGCGGAGCTTGGGGGCTGGACCCCACGGTACGCGATCGAGCCTGCCGCATACTCCGCCTGTCGGATCTGACCCTGCCCCATGAACTGGCCAGGGTGGTTTTGCTGGAGCAACTCTACCGCGCCGAGTGCATCTTACGCAAGGTGCCGTATCACCATTAATTTGACGTGGGTCGTTTTTCGCAGATCGGCGCGTCGGGACCTTTTCCCTTGTGGAAATTTTTTGCCTTCCCTTTGCCGCAGGGCGGGGCATATTTCGGCCATACCTTCCTGCCGGGGGCGGGGGCCCGTATGGTTGCCGGGTCCAGGCCTTTTGCCGGGCGTGGGCCCAGACCTTTGTTACAGGGGGGCTTTCTCCGCTTTTTTGCTCAGTGCCACACGGGCGGCAAAACGGCGCATGGTCAGATGGCACAGGGCCACGGCCAGGGCGTCGGAGGTGTCCAGAGCCCAGGGGCTGTCGGCTTCTTTGACGTTGAGCAGCCGCCGGACCATAAAGGCCACCTGTTCTTTTTCGGCCCGGCCCGTGCCCACCAGGGATTTTTTGACCAATGTGGGTTCGTAGTCGCGGATGGGCAGCCCGTGTGCCGCGCAGGCCGCCACGGCCACGCCTCTGGCCTGGCCCAGCTTCAGGGCGCTGGCCGCGTTTTTGGCCGTAAAAACCTGCTCAATGGCGGCCTCCTGAGGGCGCAGACGGGCAAGAATGCCGTCCAGATCCCGGTAAATTTTAGCCAGCCGGTCGCAAAATTCGCTGCCCGCCGCCGCAGTGCGCACCACGCCGCAATCCACCAGTCGCAGAACGCCGGAAACTTCGTTGACCACGCCCCAGCCCGTGCGCTGAGAGCCGGGGTCTATGCCGATGACCGTTACTGGGCCGCTGAGCGTTACGGGCTGCACGCGCGCCTCAGAGCAAAAAGGAGGTGATGACGTAGTCTGCCGCCAGAATGAGTACGCAGGAAATGACTACCGCCGAGGTGGTGGCGTTGCCTACGGCTTCCGGCCCCATGCTGTCGCGCCGCCGGTTGGCATAGTAGCCCTGGCGGCAGCAGATGGTGGCCACCAGCAGGCCGAAGACCACAGACTTGACAAAACCGCCGCTGACGTCTGTAGCCGTGACGGAAAAGGCCATGCGGTAGAAGTAGGTGCCCTCGTTGATGCCCAGCATGAGCACGCCCGTGAGGTAGCCGCCCAAAATGCCGATGACGTCAAATATGGCTGTGAGCAGCGGGAAGGAGATAAGCGAGGCCAGCAGCCGCGGGCTGACCAGATACCCCATGGAATTGATGTCCATGACGTCCAGGGCGTCGATCTGGTCCGTGATGCGCATGACGCCGATTTCCGCCGCCATGGAGGAGCCTGCCCGCCCGGTGAGCATGATGGCCGTGAGCACGGGCCCCAGTTCACGGATGAGGGTCAGAGATACGGCGGAGCCCAGCATGGCCACAGAGCCGAACTGCACCAGGGTGTAGTAGCCCTGTAGCCCCAGCACCATGCCGCAGAAAATGCCGATGAGCAAAATGAGAAACAGAGATTTTGAGCCGATAACGTAGATCTGCTGCAGGGTGCGCGGCAGAATTTTGCTGCCGGAAAAGATCTGGGCAATACCTTCCAGCAGAAACAGAGCCGTGCCGCCAAGAGCCTGCAGACCGTGCAGGCTGGCGCGGCCCAGGGCGCGCAAGGGGGCGGTGGGGGAAAGTGCCGTCATGGTTTACCTCGATCAGCGGCCGGATTTGCGGCTTTTGCCCGCAACGGCCTTTTTGGACTTGAGCAGCGGCGCGCCCAGGTGCATGCGCTGGAGTTCTTCCCGCAGGTTGGCGGCGTCCAGGTCCGTGCCGCGCAGGTTGACCAGCACCAGCCGCAGTTTGCCGCGCGTTTGCAGGCCTGTACGCAGGCCCCGGCCTTCCAAACGCGAGCGCAGTTTGTCCGCATCGCCCGCATTATTGAAGGCTGCCGCCTGGAACACAAAATCGTAAAGAGGCTGCGCCGTCTGCGGGCGGGACTGGCCCTGGGCGGCAGGTGCGCTTTTGGCCGGGACAGCGCCTGTAACGGCGGGGGCCGCCGTGTCCGTCTGCGCGGGGGCCTCCTGGCCGGGCTTGATGCCCCAGGCCGCCAGACCGCCGCCGCTGGGCCTGGCAAAAGGGTAGGCGTTTTTGGCGGGGGGCTGTGGGGCTGCGGGGCCTTTGCTTTTGCCGGCATCCGCCTTGGGGGGCGTCGTCGGGCCGCTGGGGGCCGCCGGCCGAGCAGCAGCCGTATCTTGTTTCGGGCCTGCAGCGGTCGCCTGCTCCGGATCTGGGGCGGCGTCCGGCGTCGCCTTGGAGGCCGTATCCGTTTGGGCCGCATCCCTTAAAGGAGTGTCCGCCAAGGGGCGTGCCGGCGTCTTTTCCGCCGCCGGCGCGGCCGGCGCGCCGCCCAGGCCGGTAAGCTGCTCCACGCGCTGTTCGGGGTTTTGTCCGCGCCCCACCATATAGCCCATAAAGAAGGACCAGCCCACGGCCACCACCAGCACGGCGGCCAGCAGGCCCGCCACGGGCAGGGACAGGCGCAGGGCGAAGCGACGCTCCTTTTCCGGCGCGCCGCCCGCGGAGCGGACCCTGGGTTTACGTACTGGACCGGCCATGCGACTCCTGTAATCAAAGGTTGTGCTGTGGCCCCCGGTGTGGGGGCCGTTGGCAATCTCGGCGTAATAAGCCCGCCGGGCGATTTTTTTGGCGTGCGGCAGAGGCCGTGCCCTGCGGGCAAGGCTGTGTCGCTTCCGGCATTGGCCGTTCTATGTCGCGACAGCGGCAGACCGCGCGCCCAAGGGGCGTGCCCGTATGGGGGCTACATGCTTTCCGGCGCGCTTACGCCCAACACGTCCAGGCCGTTGCGCAGCACCTGGGCCACGGCGCGCAGCAGGGCCAGGCGGGCCATGCTGCGGGGGGCATCGTCGGGCAGCAGCACCTGGTGTCTGGCGTAGTAGCTGTGCAGCAGACCGGCCAGTTCCGTAAGGTAGTGGCTCACATGGTGCACGCCCAAGTTGCGGGCCGCCGCCGTGAGCATGTCTTCAAACCCGGCGGCTTTGCGCAGCAGGGCCAGATCTTCGGGCGTGTCCAGCGGGGTCAGGTCCGCAGCCGTCACGGCGTCGGGCAGGCGCACGCCCCGTTCCGCAGCGCGGCGCAGCACGGCGCTGATGCGGGCATGGGCGTACTGCACATAGTACACGGGGTTGTCCAGGCTGCGTTGTTTGACCAGCTCCAGGTCGAAATCCAGAGGGCTGTCGCTCTTGCGCGAAAGGAACATGAAGCGCGCCGCGTCCACGCCTACTTCCTTGAGCACGTCCGCCAGAGTTTCAAAGGTGCCCGCGCGCGTGGACATGCTCACGGGCTTGCCGTCGCGCAGCAGGTTGACCAGCTGGATGAGCACCACGTCAAAATCTTCCTGCGGCCGTCCCATGGCGGTGACGGCGGCGCGCATGCGCGGCACGTAGCCGTGGTGGTCCGCGCCCCAGACGTCAATGCACCACTGATAGCCGCGGGCATACTTGTCGTGATGGTAGGCGATGTCCGAGGCGAAGTAGGTGAGGCTGCCGTCGGACTTGCGCAGCACCCGGTCCTTGTCGTCCCCCAGCTTCTGGGTGGCGAACCAGAAGGCTCCGTCCTTTTCGTAGGTATAGCCCGCCTTGGTTAGGGCGTCAAAAGCCGCGGCCACGGCCCCGCCTTCCACCAGAGTCTTTTCAGAGAACCAGCGCTGGTGTTCCACCCGGAACTCCCGCAAATCGGCCTTGATGCCGTTGAGGATGTCCGTCATGGCTTTTTCATAGCACACGTCCTGACCCTGTGCGTCAGGCAGGTCCACCAGGCCGGGGTCGGCGGCGAGCATCTCACGGGCGATGTCGATGATGTAGTCGCCCTTGTAATACTCTTCCGGCCAGGTGACGGGGCGGCCCGCCAGCTCCTGTGCCCGCAGCCAGACCGAAAGGCCCAGCAGGCGCATCTGGCGGCCAGCGTCGTTGATATAATATTCCGTATCCACGTGGTAGCCCGCCCTGCGCAGGAGCCGGGCCAGGCTGTCGCCCACGGCGGCCCCGCGCCCGTGCCCCACGTGCAGCGGCCCCGTGGGATTGGCCGAAACGTACTCCAGCAGCACCTTGCGCCCGCCGCCCGCCGCGCTTTCGCCGTAGGCCGCGCCTTCGGCCTCCACGGCGCGCACCACTCCGTGCCAGTATGCCGGGCTGAAAGTCACGTTGCAGAAACCCGGTCCGGCGGCTTCGGCGGCGGCCACGTCCGGGCAGCGCGCCAGCAGTTTTTCGGCCAGATTCCGGGCCAGATCGCGCGGATTGGCCTTGGCCTCCTTGGCCAGGAGCAGGGCCAGGTTGGTGGAAAGGTCGCCGTGTCTGGCCTCGCGCGGGGGCTCAATGACGGTTTTGGTGGGCCAGGGCAGGCCTTCTTCTTCAACAATGGCCTTGAGGGCCGTGCGCAGGGTTTCTGTGGCGCGCATAAAAATGGGTGTCCTTGTGCTGTGTTTTGACAATGCGGGGCAGGGCCGCCGCGTAATGGGTCAGTTTTCCAGGGCGGCGGCGCTTTCGCCGTCGCTGACCAGGTCGATCTGCAACTGGGCTGGCTCGGCCAGGCCGCTCAGGCAGGGGGCCACCATCTTGCCCAGCAGGGCCTTGGGGCCCAGCTCCAGCCAGCGGCGCGCGCCGTCGGCGTACTGATGACGCACGACGTCGATCCAGAGCACAGGAGAGGTCATCTGCTGCAGCAGGGTTTCCCGCGCGCTTTCGCCGTCCCGCACGGCCTTGCCCGTGACGTTGCTGTACACCGGGAAGCGGGGCTTGCGCCACACGGCCTTGCGCAGCTGTATGGCCAGCTCTTTATTGGCCTCGGCCAGCAGGGGACTGTGAAAGGCCCCGCTGACCTTGAGCTCCAGGCCGCGCCCCTTGTGTTCTTTGGCCTTGCTGCAGGCCAGGGTCACGGCGGCTTTGGCCCCGCTGACCACAAACTGCGCGGGGGTATTGTAGTTGGCGATGCGCAGAGGGCCCGCGGTTTCGGCCAGGCTTTCTTCCACCAGGGCTTCCACCTGCGGCTGTTCCAGCTTGAGGATGGCGGCCATGCCGCCCAGCCCCTGAGGATCGGCCTCGGCCATGAGGCGGCCGCGCAGGGCGGTGATTTCCAGCACGCTTTGGGGGCTGAGCACATCGGCGGCGGCCAGGGCGCTGTATTCGCCCAGGCTGTGCCCCGCGGCCCCGCAGGGGTGCACGCGACCGGCCACGGCGCGCCAGAGGTTCAGCCCCACCACGGTGAGGGCGGGCTGCAGGGCGCGCGTGTCGCTCATGGCGGCTTCGTCGCCTTCCCAGTATATCTCGCGCAGGGGCAGCCCGCTGCAGCGTTCGGCCTGTTTCCAAAGGTCCATGGCCTCGGCGTCGGCGTCGGCCAAGTCGCGTCCCATACCGGGCAGTTGCGCCCCTTGGCCGGGAAAAAGCAGAATGGGCTGGTTCATGCAAAATCCTCCCTGTGTGCGCGGCTGGCGCGCAAGCCCTTTTTTTTACGTTATCGGCGCAGGGCTTGCAAGTCCCGTCCGCCAAGGATATGGGTAAAGACCGGCTGCAGCGCCGGAGCATACAATAAGGACATGCAATCATGCAGCAGGAATCGGTGGACAGGGCAGCCCTGGCCCGTCTGGCGGAGGACGCGGGCGTGGAACTGCCCAAGGCGGCGGTGGAGCCCCTGGCGGTCTATCTGGAATTGCTGACCCGCTGGAATAGGGTTATGAATCTGGTGGGGCCGCACGCCTGGAGGGATATTTTTACCCGTCTGGTGGTGGACAGCCTGCACCTGGGGCCGTTTTTGCGGCGGCTGCCGCTGCCCGCGGCCCCGCTGACCTGGGATCTGGGCGCGGGCGCGGGCCTGCCGGGCTTGCCCCTGCGGCTGGTCTGGCCTGACGGAGGGTATTATATGGTGGAAGTGCGCGAAAAGCGCGCCATATTTCTTTCCAACGCCCTGGCGCGGCTGGATATGTCCGCCACACACGTTTTTCGCGGTACGGTGGAACACTTTTTTCAGGGCCAGTGCTGCCCGGCAGACTGCATTGTCAGCCGGGCCTTTATGCCCTGGCGGGAATTGCTGGACCTGGTGCGCGACCGGCTGCGGCCGCACGGCGTGCTGGTCTGCCTGGCGCTGGAGCCCGTGCCCGACCGGCTGCCCGCGCCCTGGCGCTGCGTGGACCGGCAGTCTTACGCGGCAGCGGGCGACGGTCGCTGGTTCTGGGCGCTCAGCCCGGACAAGCCCGCCTGACCGGCACGGGAACCTGCGATATGGATTCTGCGGCGCAATCGGCACAGCCCCCCGTACCCCCGACGCCTTGCGGCGAACCCCTCGCCGCACGTCCGGATGTCCAACGCCCTGAAGTGGCGGCGGTGCCGCCGCCCACGGCTTCGCTGCCGCGCTTCTGGCTCCGGGGCCTGTTCTGGGGGCTGGTGACCTTGGCTCTGGCCTTTGGGCTGCGCATGCTGGAATGGCCCTGCTGGCAGAACCCCGAATACCGACTGGGTGAAGAGTGGCTGCTGGCCACGCACGACGCCTACCACTGGGTGGCCGGGGCCGAGGGCTTCGGCAGGGCCGTAGGCCACCCCATGGCCGTCATGCTCAAGGCCCTGGCCGACCTGCTGCACACCTATCCGGCGGCCGTGGGCTTCTGGTTCCCTCCGGTGCTGTCCAGTCTGGTGGCGGTTATCGTCTTTGCCTGGGTCTGGGCCCTGGGCAGTCTGGAAGCGGGCGTGGCGGCCGGCGTGCTCACCACCCTTGCGCCGGGCTTTCTGGCCCGCACCATGCTGGGCTACTATGATACAGATCTGGTGACCCTCTTTTTCCCCTTGCTTATGACCCTGGCCCCGGCCAGCTGGGCCATGCGCTATATGCTGCTGCCGCGCATGGTACTGCGCCGCCTGGCTCTGGGGGCCGGCCAGCTGAGCCTGCGGCGGCTGTTCCGGCGCCAGGGGCCTGTGCCGCCCTTGGCCGCCGCCCTCACGCGCGAGGAGCACTTGGGCAACCCCTTGCGCTGGCAGTGGGTGGTTTTGCTGGGCTGCTCCGGCGTGGTTTCGTGGTGGACGCAGGAGTGGCATTCGGTTTTTCCCTACCTGATCCGCTACAACGTGGGCCTGCTGGCCTTCATGAGCTTGGTCATGGCCCCGCGCGGGCGGCGCGCTCTGCTGCTGCTGGGTAGCTTGGCTTACGCCTTGCCTACTTTGGCCGGTCCCGCGGGGCTGGTCTTCAGTCTGCTGCTGCTCACCGCCGGCACGCGGCCGGGCTACCGGCTGCGGCGGCTGTTCTGCCGTCCTTGGGTGCTGGTTCTGCTCTGGTTGGGCGTGATTGGCCTGGCGCTGCAGGGGGACATCCTTACAACCATCGCCAATCAGGCCAACGCCTACCTCAAACACGCGGGCGACGCAAAGAGCACGGGCGAGGGCGCGATGCTGGTCTACCCCTCGGTGGCGCAGTCCATCATCGAGGTGCAGGATCTGAGCCTGAGCGGTCTGCTGCCCTACTTTCACCCTTGGATGGAGGCTGCCGTAGTCGGCCTGCTGGGCTTTGTTCTGGTGGTGGCCCGGCGGCCGGGAGCACTGTTCTTACTGCCCTTGGCGGCCCTGGCCCTGCTGAGCACCAAGCTGGGCGGACGCATGGTTATGTTTGGCGCGCCCGTGGTGGCTGTGGGGCTGACCCTGCCTCTGTTCTGGCTGTGGCAGCGTCTGCTGCGGGCCGGACTGCGCGGCAGCGTGGCCGGTCTTCTGACCTCCGGCGTAGTGCTGGCCCTGCTGGTGGCGCCTTTTGTGGACATGATTCCCGCTATGTCGCAAGGGCCCATGATCAATCGACGGCACGCCGACGCCCTGACCCGCGTCCGCACCATGACGCCGGAAGATTCCATGCTCTGGCTCTGGTGGGACTGGGGCTACGCGGCCCACCACTTTGCCCGGCGGCCCACCATTGCCGACGGCGCGGAGCACGCCGGGCCTTCCCTCTATCTGCCCGCGGCGGTCTTTGCCACGGACAACCCGCGCTTTGCCCGGCAGCTTATCCGCTACACGGCGCAGCACGGCAATGAGCCCGGCAAGGTTTTTGAGGATATGGACGGCCAGGAGGCGCAGGCCCTTATGGACACGCTGCGTTCGCCGGAAACGCCCCTCATTGCGGCTCAGGGTCGGGTCTTTCTGGTGGTCAGCTTTGAGATGCTGCGTCTGGGCTTCTGGATCAGCAATTTTGGCAGCTGGAATTTTGTCACCCGCAGCGGCGAGGGCGGGGCGCTTTCCATCGTGCCCCAGGCTCTGGCTTACAAGCTCGACAGCGGCGAAGTGCGCCTGGAGGGCAGCACCAGCGCCATCTACCCCGCTTCCATCAGTGTATTTGAGGAAACGGGCGTAAGCCGCCGGGACTATGTGCAGGAGTGGTTCGCCGCGCACCCCAAAGCCACGCGGGAAGAACAGGACGCCTTCCTTGCCGGCCGCCGCAACATCAACTTTCTGTTTAATCGCGTCACCGGCGAAAAATTGGCCATGGACGCGCGCCTCTACAATTCCCTCATGGTCCAGTTGCTTCTGGGCGACGCCCACAATCCGCGCTTTTCTCCCTACTTCAAGCTGGTCTACGACAACGTCTTTGCCCGCATTTACGAAGTGCTGTAAGGGCATCCCAGCCGTCGTACACGCATCCTTCCGGCGGCCCCGGGCCGGCGTGAATGTCGCAGGGTTGTCGTACTTATTCCTTTTTCTGTACTTTTAGGCTGATAGGCTGTAGCATTCTTCGCAAAGGTTCCGCGCTGCATGTGTGGCCGTAGATGGTTGCGTCTTGTGGGGAAGCCATGCACGTTATTTTTGTTTCGGAATGCGAAAAGCGCGCCCTGCGCAGAACGCGGGCCGTTCTGGACAGCTACGCCGTCAGGATAGGGCGGCGCACTTGGGTTGCGCCCATGACCATGGAAGGGCTGGCTGAGCTCCACACTGTGCTGCGTCGCGCAGCCACGCGCCAGACGGCCGTGGCCTGCTACCAAAACGAGGCCGCCCGGGGCATGCGGCTGGTTTGGATTGTGGGCGCGCGGGGCAGATTTGCGGCGGACGGCCGCGTTCCCGTGGCCGTATCCCGGCTGCGGTCGGGAGGGGCAGATACGCCGCCTTGGCTGCGCTGCGTGTGCCTGCTGGCCCAGGCCGCTGGTCTGGCGCACGACTTGGGCAAGGCCACCCGCCATTTTCAGCACAAGCTGCGCACCTCGCAGCAGCAGCGCGACTGCGCGCGCCACGAGTGGCTTTCCGTCTGTCTGCTCCACGCTCTGGATCAGGGGCTGGACTGGAACGCGGCCTGGCAGAGTCTTGCCGACGGCGGCTCATCTGTATTGCTGCAACGCCTGCAGGGCGTCAAAAGCAAACCGGGGCCGGGCAATGCCCAGGAGGCCCTGGAATATCTTGTGGCCAGTCACCACCGCCTGTTCGGGGACGCCTCCGGGCCGGGACGGTCTTTTTGCCATGTGGGCCTTCCTTCCGTCAAAGGTTCCCATGTGCGGACAGAAGGGGGGCTTCCGCCGGAGTACACGCAGCCCCATGCCGGCGCGCCGGATGCCTTGCTGGAGCGGCTTCGCGGGCTGCGGGCCAGGCTGCAGGATATGGCCGCCGCACGCGCGGGCGCGGACCCTACGCTCTTTTGGTGGGCCTGCCTGACGCTGGCCAGGCCCGCTTTGATTTTTGCGGACCACACAGTCTCCGCTCAGGTCTGCCCCACGCCGCCGGGAGCAGACGTCTGCGCCGCCAATACGTCTTTTGTTAACGGGCAACGGCGCTGCAACCAGCCCCTGCTCTGGCATCTGGAGGCTGTGGCCCGCACAGCCGCCACGGCAGCTTGGCGTATGGGACGGCTGGCCTTCGGCGGGGACAGCGCCCTGGAAGGGCTGCAGACAGCTTCCCTGGAGGCGGTGCTGGCCCCCGCCGACGCTGCTCCCCGCTTCCGCTGGCAGAACCGGGCCGCTGCAGCTCTGGAACGGTGGCGCGAGGCGCATCCTCAGGAACCTTGTTTGGTTTTTAACATGGCGGGCACGGGCAGCGGCAAAACCCGCATGAATCTGCGAGCCGCCTGCCTGTTGGCGCGCGAGGCCGCGCCGCGTTGCGCCGTAGCCCTCAACTTGCGCAGCCTGACCCTGCAGACGGGCGAGGCCCTGCGCAAGGATTGCGGCATTTTGCCGGAAGACACAGCCACCGTCATCGGCGACGACGTGACCCAAAAGCTGTTTAACTGGGAACGGAACGCGGACGGCATGCGGGACGAATATGGCGGCGACACGGAAGCGCCCCTGGTTTGTCACGGAGAAACGGGCCCCCTGCCTGCATGGATGGAGCCTTTTTGGCGCACCCCCAAGGAACGGGCCGTAGTAGGCGCACCGTTGCTGGTTTCGACCATCGATTTTCTGGCAGCAGCGGGGGATCCGGATCGGCAGGGCCACCACGTCAAGGCCCTGCTGCGTCTGCTGACCTCAGACCTTATTCTGGATGAAATAGATGGCTATGAGTCCGGCGCGCTGGTGGCGGTGCTGCGCCTGGTGCAGTTGTGCGCCTTTTTTGGGCGCAACGTGATTTGTTCTTCGGCCACGCTGGCTCAGCCCACGGCCGAGGCCGTGCATGCGGCCTGGATTTCCGGTCTGCAACTGCGCGGCGCGCTGGTCGACACGTGGGACAAGGCCGTGGGCGACGGGGGCGTCATTGTCGTGGACGACAGCCTGGGGCCGGAGGAACTGCCCGCCGGGCACGAGGATTTTGTGCGGCAGTACGCGGCGCACCTGGCGCGTCTGACCGCCGGGCTGCGGCAGGCCCCACCTCTGCGTCGGGCTTTTTTGCAGGCCGTGGAGCCGAGCTCCCAGGGCTTTCAGGCGGCGGTGCTGCAGGCCGTGCAAAGGCTGCACGCGGCCAATGCCTGGGAATTTTCTCCCGGGCGGCGGACTTCTTTCGGGCTGGTGCGCATGGCCCATATCCGCGGGGCCGTGGTCGTGGCGCGTGCGCTGGCCCAGGCCCTGCCAGGGGCCCGCATTGCCTGCTATCACGCCGGAGACTGGCGCATCAGCCGGTTTCACAAAGAACGCCGTCTGGACCAGTTGCTGCGGCGCAAAAACGGCGATGCACATATTCGTGCCGATGTGGAAATACAGGAAATCGTGGCTCGCGCCGCCGGGCCGGACGTGCCCTTTATTGTGGTGGCCACGCCTGTGGAGGAAGTGGGCCGGGACCACGATTTTGACTGGGCCGTGCTGGAGCCTTCCAGCGCGCAGTCATTGGTGCAGGCCGCCGGGCGCGTCAACCGGCACCGGTTTTTGAGGCTTGAAGGCACATATAATATTGCTATACTGCAATACAATCTGCGCCATTGCGAAAACTGCGGCAAGGGGCGCCCTGGCTCCCCGGCCTTTGTGCACCCTGGGTATGAAACAAAAAATTTGTATGCTGACTACAGGGGGCACGATCTGGCCCAGCTGCTGCCGTGGGAGAACGGCAGTCTGACAGTACATGCCGGGCTGCGTCTGGGCGGCGGGTCGGTCTTTGCCCGTGCGGACGACAAGGCCGTGCAGCGGGATGTGGGACGTTTTTTTGGTCAGGGCGAAGATGGGGCGGGCCTGTTCAACCGCACGCCCGTGGACGCCTTTCGCATGTCCGCAACGCCGTATGCGGGCACCAGGCTGCGTGAACGCCGCCTGCAGCAGCACTGGCTGTTGCGTTGGGAGGACGACGTTGCCCGGGTTTATCGCTGGGACGTGAGTGAGGACGCTGCGGGCTGGGTGGAAAACGAGCGCGAAATGCGCATGACGCCAGCCCTGCCCAATGCATGGCTGGCCCTTGCCCCGGAAGAAATGGACGCCCTGTGCCGCGCGGCTGGCATAAGCCCTGAAGTGGGCATGCAGGTGGAGCTTGCCGCCGGCATGGGCACGGAAGTTTTGGTCTATGATGGGGGATTCGGTATCTGGAGAAACCCGCAGGAGCGGTGACCGCGCGATCGGAAAGGAGCGCCATGAGCAACACCTGGAAAACGTTTACGCCGGAAAAATATCGGGAAGAAACCGGGCGTCTGGTGCATTTCAACGCCAAGACGGTCAATTCCAATGCCGCACTTGTGGGCATTCGCCTGGAGCCGGAAGCGGCTTTGGACCTGCCCTATATTTCTTTGCGCACCTTGCTGGGCGGCGGTTTTACCTTTCCCCTGGACTACGCGGAGGGCGGCGCGGCAGTAGCGGGAATCATGAAGCAGATCAATTTGATTCTGGCCGATGCCCCCGAAGCCGCAGCCGCAGGCCCCGAGGAGAAGGCGGCGGTCAAGGAGGGCATCCGCGAGGCCCGTTCTTCAGCCTACAGCACGGGCACGAAGCGAGTGGACCACCGCCTGCGTCAGGTGCTCATTCCCAAGGCGGACGCGGCGGACGGATATGTGAGCATGACGCCCATTACCTCCGGCAGCCTGTGCGCCCTGTTTTTTGCGCCGGAAACAGGGCTGGTGACCTGCCACAACGCAGCCGCCAAGGCCGACCCGGAAGGGCCGTTGCGCCGCTTGCGGCAGGCGCAGTTCGGCATCGGTGGGGCCAACCCGCAGAATGTGGGCTGCCTGGTGCGCTCCATGCAGCGTCCGCTCATGGTGGGGGCGCCCGGCTTTTGCGGCTCCGTGCGGGCGGCCTTTGCCCTCTACCACAAAGGCGTGGATCTGGACGTGCACGCGCCGGGGGGCTTCCATCAGGCCGTGCGGGACTATGCGGCCTTTCGGGAGCAGGCCTTGCTCGTGTCCGAGGGACTGGGCCGCATCACTATGGAAACGCGACAGGAGGAAGAGCGCCTTGTGGCCCGCATTGCCAGGGCCGTGCTGGACCTGGCGGCCGAGGCCAGGGAGACGCTCATCACCTTTGCCCATCTGCTGCCGCAGGAAGAACTGATCCCGCAGACCGACCCTGAGGTCTACGCCCTGGTTTCTCCCAAGGTGCGTCCTACGGTATTGCGGGGACTGTTGGATCCCAATCTGCGCCCCTTGTGCGCACAGTGGCCACGGAAAATGGCTGAGCTCACTGTGGCCCGCATGCTGGCGGCCAATGCGCGCACGGGGCTGAGCCTGCTGCGGCTTGACGGGGCAGCCCGCTCAGGGCTGGAAGGCATTATGGAGGGGGTGTTCCGATGATCAACTACCTGGTTCTTCCCCATCTGCGGGTGCAGGGGGCGAACATTTACAACGCCGCCTTTCTCATGGGGGGGCCGCCTGTGCTGCCGGCCTGGTTCCTGGCCCACGCTCTGGGCCGCGATGTGGATATGGCGGACGACGTGCTTTCCTTGGCCTTTGTCCTGCACAGTCTTTCACCGCTGGGCCAGTACTTTTATGGGAATTTCAATCCACAACTGCGGCGCGGAGCGGCCCTGACGTTCGGCCCTTCCGGCACTGATTATTCTTCTAAGAACAAGCATGCGCTGGCCCTGCAGCCCGTGGCCTGCGCTCATCTAGAGGCGTCACTGGTGGTGGGTGTTCGTGATCTGGCCGCCACAGAGGGCGTGTCGGGCATGGTCCGTCGTCGGCGGCTGGCCGGCGGCATCATCACGGGCCTGCGCGCCCCCATACTGACGGACGACCTAGAAGAGGCCCTGCGGCGGGTGGGTCCGGGCTATGTGGTGCGGGACCGGCAGGATTTGCTGGCTGGGGTAGCCGCTGACCAGCGCGCCGCAACCTTTGTGGAGGTTTTGGGCCGCAAGCCTTCCTCTGCGGCCAAGACCGGCTGGTTGGCCGCCGCCTGCCTAGGTTATGCGGCCATTACCCCCTTTGAGCAACGCGCCGGCGCGCGGGAAGGGTATGACCACGCTTTTGCGGAACCGCTGGTGGGGCTGGTGCAGTATGTGCCTTTGCGCCGCTGTTTGGAAGAGGACGCGGCTGCGCGGACGCTGTGGCGGCCGCAGTGGGTTGCGCCCGACGTGTTCAGAATCTGGCAGGACCCCGATCACTCTTAGCAAAAAAGGAAATTATCATGGCCAAGATGTTCAAAAAGCTGCCTGGTGTGCTTTCTTTCCAACGTTGCCTTCTGGTCACGGACGCCCTGTTCCTCAATGTGTTTGAAGGCGGCTCCACCACACCGCTGCCCGTGATCCGTCATGGCATACGCGGAACGCAAAACATTAACAAATTTGGCAAGAAAGAGGACTCCAGCGCCAAAAGCGCGACCCGTCCGGAAGTTTCCAATATCCAGACCACGGATTCCGCCAAGCTGGACCCTCAGGCCGTCAGGCTGCGGGTGTGGTTTGAGACGCGCTTTCTGGATATGGCAGGGGCGCTCTTTGCCTGCGCGCCGAGCAAGGAAGACAATCTGGACGACCTGCGGGACTTTCGCGCCGCGCTGCAGGATTTTATCGCGCGTGGCAAGGCCTGCGCCGGTCTGGAGGAACTGGCCCAGCGCTATGCGCGCAATCTGGCCAACGGCCGTTTTTTGTGGCGCAACCGGGCCGTGGCGGCACAGGTGGACGTGCGCGTGCGGGACAAAACCGGCCTGGACGTGCGTTTTGACGCTCTGAACGTGCCGCTGCGCGACTTTGACAATTGCACGGATGACGAAAAGGCTGTGGCCCGGCGCATTCTTGCCGGTCTGAAGGGTGAAGGCGACGCCGTGCTGCGGGTGGAGGCGGACGTGGACTTTGGCCTGCGCGGCGCTTTGGAGGTTTTTCCCTCGCAAAATTATCTGGAAAACAAGGCCACCGGCTTTGCGCGGCCCCTGTACTGCGTGGGCGAACCCCCAAAAAATCAGGACAGACACAGCGTGCAGGAGCTGGGGCAGGCGGCCCTGCGCGACCAGAAGGTGGGCAATGCCCTGCGCACCATAGACACCTGGTACCCCGCCTTTGCGGAACGAGGACTGCCCCTCCCCGTGGAGCCCAACGGCGCCAGCCTGGACGCCCAGGAGTTTTTCCGGAACGAAAAAAAACATTCAGGCTTCGGGTATATGCTCCGGGTGGATGAGATGGACCCGGATACGCCCGAAGGCATGTTTTTGCTGGCCTGCATTATTCGCGGCGGCGTTTTTTCTGAGAGCGCCTAGCTATGAAGCCACTGGTCTATTTCGATCTGGAGGCCGTAGGCGCGGGCGAAACCACGGGTCTGAGCGCCCCCCTGTTGCGGGGGCGCATGCTGGCCGCCCTGCATCCCCTGTTTGCCGCGCAACCACATACCTATGCCCTGTCCATCCCCGCCGGGCAGGAAGCCGTACGCAAATCCGGTGGGGGCACGTTGCGCGTTTTTGCCAGCGGGAGGGCAGACCTGGACCGCCTGGCAGAGGCGTTGTCCCGTTCGGCCTGGCTGCGCGATTATGCCCATTTGCGTTATCCCTTGGCCGTGCCCGCCGATTATGCCGGGCCGTGGGCGGCCTTTCGGCGCTATCGGGTGCCCAGCCTGCGCAGCGACCGCAAAGCCGGCGCGGAGCATGGGCAGTTGCGGCAACGTCGCATGGCCGCCATGGCGGAGGAGCGTATGGACTACTTTATCCTTACCAGCACAACCACGGCGCAGCGTTTTAGCCTAGCCGTTTGGCGCGAGTCGGGAGGGCCGCCGCAGGGCGAATGCCTGCCCAACAGTTATGGCCTGTGCAGCGCACACAACCTCTTTTGCGTGCCGGACATGCCCTGATGGCCCTGCCGCGCGGCGCAACTAGGCAATGTCTTTGCCTTGCGGAAAAGCCTTTTTGCCGGGAGGTCCTTTGAGGGGACGGACAGGTCCTGCTCGGCGTTAGGTCTGCTCGCCGGGCTGTCCCCAGCTGCGGCATGGGAGTGGCCCGGCGGCCGCAGAGGAGAAAAAATGCCATGAAGGAAAAATCGCGCCGGAATCCAAGGCCGGTCATGCTCTCCAAACGCGCCAATGTCTTTTATCTGGAGCACGTGCGTGTGCTGCAGATGGATGACCGGCTTGTTTTTGCGACGCAGGACGAGGGGGAACTGGAGCGTTTCTTTAATCTTCCTGAACGGAATACGGCCTTTATTCTTCTGGGAAAGGGCTCGTCCATTACGGACGCCGCAGCGCGGCGGTTGGCTGGGGCTAATGTTATGGTGGGCTTTTGCGGCTCCGGCGGTTCGCCCCTGTTCAGTGCCCTGGATATGGCCTTTCTGGCGCCGCAAAGCGAGTACCGCCCCACGGAATATATGCAGCAATGGATGCGCCTTTGGCTGGACGACGCGGCGCGGCTGCGGCTGGGCCGCCTGCTGCTGTACGAGCGTGCACGGTATGCGGAACGCCAATGGCAAAGGGAGGCCGGACTGCAGGCCGCTGGCGTGGCCTTTCCCCTGGCCTTGCGAGATACCCTGCTGGCGGCGGTGGATAAGGCCGCGTCCACCCAGGAACTGCTGCTGGCCGAGGCCCGTTGGGCCAAGGGCCTTTATGCCCTGCTGTCCAAAGCATTCAAATTTTCTTTTAGTCGAGAGGAGGGTAAAAACAGCCGCGCCACCCAGGCCGACGTGTGCAATGGCTTTCTGGACCATGGCAACTATATTGCTTACGGCTATGCTTCTGTGGCTCTGTGTGGGCTCGGCATAAGTTTTTCTCTGCCCCTGCTGCACGGCAAAACCCGTCGGGGGGCGTTGGTTTTTGATCTTGCGGATGTCATCAAAGATGCCCTTGTCATGCCGACGGCTTTTGTCAGCGTTGCTGCCAAAAAGTCGCAGAAGGAGTTTCGCGAAGCGCTTATTGAACGCTGCCAGCAAGCTGAGGTGCTGGACTACCTTTTTGGCTTCCTCCAAAAGCTGTGTGAGAAAGATGATTGATGCAAGGTAGTTGTGCGTAGTGCAGGAATTTGAAGTTCCGGAGGCGAAAGAGCCTGCATCTATGCCAATTGCGGGGATTTTTCCTTGCCGCGATCTAGTTATCCGCCGCGCAGGCGGCTTAGAAGAGCAGGAACGGGACGCGGCGACAGTGCTTGCCGTTATCCGCCGCGCAGGCGGCTTAGAAGCGTACACATCGTCCGCCGTGGGGCCGTATCGCGTTATCCGCCGCGCAGGCGGCTTAGAAGTCCAGTTACCCCACAGGTTTTTCCACGCGAGTGTTATCCGCCGCGCAGGCGGCTTAGAAGGAAGAAGTCCGGCGAGGTGAAAAGCTGGTCAAGTTATCCGCCGCGCAGGCGGCTTAGAAGTATCACCCCCGCGGCCATCGGTGCAGTTTCCGGTTATCCGCCGCGCAGGCGGCTTAGAAGGCTGGCTGGCAGCTTGCCAAATACAAAGAGATGTTATCCGCCGCGCAGGCGGCTTAGAAGACTTTTGCACTTCATCGTTGAAGGCATCGAAAGTTATCCGCCGCGCAGGCGGCTTAGAAGACTTTTGCACTTCATCGTTGAAGGCATCGAAAGTTATCCGCCGCGCAGGCGGCTTAGAAGTAGTTAGCTCGGCTCAAGCCCCCTAGTTAGCTGTTATCCGCCGCGCAGGCGGCTTAGAAGCCTGACACATGAAGAAAAGTTACGTTTTCTTTGTTATCCGCCGCGCAGGCGGCTTAGAAGATGACAAAAGGCAGGGCCAGTACTGCAAGGGAGTTATCCGCCGCGCAGGCGGCTTAGAAGATGATATACTCCTTTGCCCTTCCGAGCTTTGTGTTATCCGCCGCGCAGGCGGCTTAGAAGAGCTCGGAACGCAAGGGACAAGCAAGCCCTGAGTTATCCGCCGCGCAGGCGGCTTAGAAGGTTTAATGTAAGATTTAATTCTGACCTTATTGGTTATCCGCCGCGCAGGCGGCTTAGAAGATCACCCCGTACACCGCGTCCGCCGTGGAGCCGTTATCCGCCGCGCAGGCGGCTTAGAAGATAATGGGCTGCTTATCAAAAGGCTTGTTTCCGTTATCCGCCGCGCAGGCGGCTTAGAAGATGTCGTCAGGGCCGCTGGCTTGCGCCTGAAAGTTATCCGCCGCGCAGGCGGCTTAGAAGAACCTGCCATGACCACAAAGCGCCCGTTGGCCGTTATCCGCCGCGCAGGCGGCTTAGAAGCAATCCTCGCCGCGTGCCGACGGGTTGAATGCGTTATCCGCCGCGCAGGCGGCTTAGAAGTGATAATGACGTGGGTTTCTTCTTCCCAATCCGTTATCCGCCGCGCAGGCGGCTTAGAAGATCACCCCGTACACCGCGTCCGCCGTGGAGCCGTTATCCGCCGCGCAGGCGGCTTAGAAGCGCTTGCGGGGGTGGGGGGTGTCTTTTGTCTTGTTATCCGCCGCGCAGGCGGCTTAGAAGTGACGAGGCCGTGAACTACATTGTCGAAAACCGTTATCCGCCGCGCAGGCGGCTTAGAAGTGCGAACTTTTCCAGATCACGAATAGTCAAATGTTATCCGCCGCGCAGGCGGCTTAGAAGAGATGCCGCAGAAAATCACCATATCCGACGACGTTATCCGCCGCGCAGGCGGCTTAGAAGTGTATCCCTAGTTAGGGCTTTAGCTTGAGTGTGTTATCCGCCGCGCAGGCGGCTTAGAAGTGTAAAGCTAAAACTCAAAAGGAGCAAATACCGTTATCCGCCGCGCAGGCGGCTTAGAAGAGCGTCAGAAAGAGCGACGGATGCCCCGAGGAGTTATCCGCCGCGCAGGCGGCTTAGAAGTAGCCTTGCCTACCTGATCCACCTAGCCTTGCGTTATCCGCCGCGCAGGCGGCTTAGAAGGGAAACGTGCTGCACTTTGACGCTCGAAAAACGTTATCCGCCGCGCAGGCGGCTTAGAAGTGTGTGAACGGTCAGCAGCGTTAATGCTCACCGTTATCCGCCGCGCAGGCGGCTTAGAAGGCGAAGACACGCAGGAGTTTGACGCGCTCAGCGTTATCCGCCGCGCAGGCGGCTTAGAAGCCGAGGGGCTGCCGCTGGGGAAAATAACAAGGGTTATCCGCCGCGCAGGCGGCTTAGAAGAATATACCGTTTTAGGCATTATCGACGGCGAAGTTATCCGCCGCGCAGGCGGCTTAGAAGAGCAAGGCTGGACAGATCAGGCAGGCAGGCCAGTTATCCGCCGCGCAGGCGGCTTAGAAGTCGTTAAGCAGGCCAAAGGGAACCCCACCGCGGTTATCCGCCGCGCAGGCGGCTTAGAAGATTAAAACCGCTAGAGAAAAGCACCCTAAGTTGTTATCCGCCGCGCAGGCGGCTTAGAAGGCTGGGTGATCTGGTCCGAGCACTACGCCAAAGTTATCCGCCGCGCAGGCGGCTTAGAAGTGACTGCGTTGTCTGAGGTCGGCGGGAAAGATGTTATCCGCCGCGCAGGCGGCTTAGAAGTAACTGGGGGTACTGAAGCAAGCTAAACTTGAGTTATCCGCCGCGCAGGCGGCTTAGAAGTTGCCAAAAAATATCTTGAAGCTGAAGGCTTTGTTATCCGCCGCGCAGGCGGCTTAGAAGGTTGCGGCGCACAACGACATTGTGTGCTCAGGGTTATCCGCCGCGCAGGCGGCTTAGAAGTTTCGGGGCTTTGCCCCGTTTTGTTAAGATGGGTTATCCGCCGCGCAGGCGGCTTAGAAGAAAAAGGAGAAAAAAAATGCCTAACTTTACAAGTTATCCGCCGCGCAGGCGGCTTAGAAGCGTTGGCGCAAGGAACGCGAGAACTTTTAGGCAGTTATCCGCCGCGCAGGCGGCTTAGAAGAATTTATTTTCTGCGGCCAGCACCATCTCGGCGTTATCCGCCGCGCAGGCGGCTTAGAAGCACGACCCCGCCATAAGTTTGGGGTGTTCCACGTTATCCGCCGCGCAGGCGGCTTAGAAGGCACCGCGCTTGGCGGCGCGGAAGCTCCTCGTGTTATCCGCCGCGCAGGCGGCTTAGAAGTTAACGATTATGGGGTGCTTGCATTGGCAAGTGTTATCCGCCGCGCAGGCGGCTTAGAAGTTGCTGGCCTACCTGATCCACCTAGCCTACCTGTTATCCGCCGCGCAGGCGGCTTAGAAGAGCGAGATCCAGCGGTTGCACCAGAGGTTGCGGTTATCCGCCGCGCAGGCGGCTTAGAAGATGATAAAGGGCAAAGCAAGTACCATAAGGGAGTTATCCGCCGCGCAGGCGGCTTAGAAGCGTCTGATATGCAAGCCCGGTCATCCTTGCAAGTTATCCGCCGCGCAGGCGGCTTAGAAGCTAAAGGGCTTGACAAGGTGACGGAGAAGCACGTTATCCGCCGCGCAGGCGGCTTAGAAGGCTCGCGTGAAGTTTTGAAATTCGTGCTCAAAGTTATCCGCCGCGCAGGCGGCTTAGAAGTACCTGATCCGCCCGGCCTTGCTGGCCTACCTGTTATCCGCCGCGCAGGCGGCTTAGAAGCTGTTGGAAATCAAAGGCAAGGAAGCCGCTATGTTATCCGCCGCGCAGGCGGCTTAGAAGCATCGCGGGGGAAAGGAGCAGAAAATGAAAATGTTATCCGCCGCGCAGGCGGCTTAGAAGCCGTCCAAAGAAACGAAGATGGCGACCAAATCGTTATCCGCCGCGCAGGCGGCTTAGAAGAGTTGATGCGCCCGTCGATACGCATCGCACATGTTATCCGCCGCGCAGGCGGCTTAGAAGCCGTCGAGCAGTATGAAGGGTACGTGCCGGAAGTTATCCGCCGCGCAGGCGGCTTAGAAGTGTTTGAGAAGACGCATAGCACATACAGATGCGTTATCCGCCGCGCAGGCGGCTTAGAAGATCGCACACCCTCTTTTGCGCTTAGCATAACGGTTATCCGCCGCGCAGGCGGCTTAGAAGGCTATCGAAAACCTCGCAGGCTGTATCACCGCGTTATCCGCCGCGCAGGCGGCTTAGAAGTTACTTACTGGCCGGATGCTAAGCTGCCGCCCGTTATCCGCCGCGCAGGCGGCTTAGAAGTACCACGAGGGTCAGCGCAGCATGGGCGCGCAGTTATCCGCCGCGCAGGCGGCTTAGAAGCGCTCAAATTGCCCCACGCCAAGGGCCTCGCCCGTTATCCGCCGCGCAGGCGGCTTAGAAGTTTCCCCTCTTTTGAGAGCCCGGCGGCGCTCGGTTATCCGCCGCGCAGGCGGCTTAGAAGAGTGCGCCCGGCGGATGTGCGGTCGGGGTGACGTTATCCGCCGCGCAGGCGGCTTAGAAGGTCTGCCCCCAGCGGGGTTTGTCCAAGGTTTTGTTATCCGCCGCGCAGGCGGCTTAGAAGTGACGGCGTGCCTCGATGGCCTGGTACTCGATGTTATCCGCCGCGCAGGCGGCTTAGAAGAGGCGGGGGTTGCTGGAGAACAGGGGCCGTGGGTTATCCGCCGCGCAGGCGGCTTAGAAGGGCAAGACATCCATAGCCGGAGAGCGGCCGTAGTTATCCGCCGCGCAGGCGGCTTAGAAGCACGTCACTCCAGGTGCCAAGTATAGCGAGGCGTTATCCGCCGCGCAGGCGGCTTAGAAGCAACCGGGTCCCGATATGCCTCCGGTACATATGTTATCCGCCGCGCAGGCGGCTTAGAAGCCCACACGCGGCAACTGTGGGGCACGCTACGCGTTATCCGCCGCGCAGGCGGCTTAGAAGAAATGCGGGGGAATATTGTCAAAAACCGAGGGGTTATCCGCCGCGCAGGCGGCTTAGAAGGACAACTGCTCCGCGTCTGTCTATCTTGTACGGTTATCCGCCGCGCAGGCGGCTTAGAAGGAGAAGCGCCAGGCCCAGCCGGGGCCCTTGGTGTTATCCGCCGCGCAGGCGGCTTAGAAGAGCTTATGAATGTCAAGTCTTTTCTTTTGGCAGTTATCCGCCGCGCAGGCGGCTTAGAAGAGCTTATGAATGTCAAGTCTTTTCTTTTGGCAGTTATCCGCCGCGCAGGCGGCTTAGAAGGCCTACGCGCAAGACAAGACGCTACTCTTGCCGTTATCCGCCGCGCAGGCGGCTTAGAAGGGGAAAATTCCCGGCTTGGCTTGTACGGACAAGTTATCCGCCGCGCAGGCGGCTTAGAAGCGTTTTGGGGGCTGACGGCTTGCGCCCTGCACGTTATCCGCCGCGCAGGCGGCTTAGAAGCGCACCCCCTCGCTCTCTGTACTCCGCGCTCTGTTATCCGCCGCGCAGGCGGCTTAGAAGGCTACACGCCGCCAGGGGGCGGAAACATCTTGGTTATCCGCCGCGCAGGCGGCTTAGAAGGTGCGCGCCGCATACATCCACCAGATGTTGCCGTTATCCGCCGCGCAGGCGGCTTAGAAGAGATTGGGAGCCCCTCTTGGGCACCATGACAGGTTATCCGCCGCGCAGGCGGCTTAGAAGTCTGACATAAATATCTCCTGCGGTGATACAGCGTTATCCGCCGCGCAGGCGGCTTAGAAGGTGTGCGAGGCTACCTTGTCGCCGCACCCCTCGTTATCCGCCGCGCAGGCGGCTTAGAAGACCTTGCTCCACGCAGATATGCCCGCCTTGTCGTTATCCGCCGCGCAGGCGGCTTAGAAGTCCTTGCGGCCAAGAGGGCCGCGGCTTTGTACGTTATCCGCCGCGCAGGCGGCTTAGAAGTTGCCCGCAAGGCCGGGGTTTTGCCGGAAATTGTTATCCGCCGCGCAGGCGGCTTAGAAGGCCAGAGACCGTTTCTGGTGCGTCCCTGCGTGGTTATCCGCCGCGCAGGCGGCTTAGAAGTATTGACTGGCTGGTGTGCAACGGTGACGCCAGTTATCCGCCGCGCAGGCGGCTTAGAAGCTACTGGACACGCCGCACGACGGGGATATCCCGTTATCCGCCGCGCAGGCGGCTTAGAAGTTGAAAATGCCGCTCATGTCGATGCACCAGCGGTTATCCGCCGCGCAGGCGGCTTAGAAGTACCACGAGGGTCAGCGCAGCATGGGCGCGCAGTTATCCGCCGCGCAGGCGGCTTAGAAGCACACCTGCTAGCCACCCTGCGACCCATACCCGTTATCCGCCGCGCAGGCGGCTTAGAAGTCGATAAGCCCGAAAGACAAGTCTGCCCCCCAGTTATCCGCCGCGCAGGCGGCTTAGAAGTGAGTCTCAGTCAAGTTGATGATGACATTGCGGTTATCCGCCGCGCAGGCGGCTTAGAAGTACCCAAAAAGGGCGCACGATATACTGAAATGGTTATCCGCCGCGCAGGCGGCTTAGAAGCAACCAAAAAGAGGGCGTCGGAAATTTCAAGCCGTTATCCGCCGCGCAGGCGGCTTAGAAGCCAATACCCAGTATTGCTTCGAGCCAGCCAAAGTTATCCGCCGCGCAGGCGGCTTAGAAGTGATCCGCCAGGCTCTGCGCTCTCCTCGCGACGTTATCCGCCGCGCAGGCGGCTTAGAAGATGCCGTCGCGGATAGACGTAGCTATCTTGTGGTTATCCGCCGCGCAGGCGGCTTAGAAGAGCATGCGAACTAGCCTCGCCAGGCGGGGGTTGTTATCCGCCGCGCAGGCGGCTTAGAAGTTTGCTCGTGGTCGTTACAGCCCGCGATTTATGTTATCCGCCGCGCAGGCGGCTTAGAAGGGCCGGGGTAGCGGATAAGCGGCCACCTCTTTGTTATCCGCCGCGCAGGCGGCTTAGAAGTTGAAAATGCCGCTCATGTCGATGCACCAGCGGTTATCCGCCGCGCAGGCGGCTTAGAAGTGCGGCGGGGTCTCCTCCAGCACCATGTTTTTGTTATCCGCCGCGCAGGCGGCTTAGAAGAAACAGGCTGGCTCGTAGCGATGTCATACCAAGTTATCCGCCGCGCAGGCGGCTTAGAAGATTCTAGAGCCTTCTTGTTAAACTTCTTTTGCGTTATCCGCCGCGCAGGCGGCTTAGAAGCCTATGTGTCAACAAAAATATGTATTTTTTTAGTTATCCGCCGCGCAGGCGGCTTAGAAGCCATGAGAATGTGCGAAGAATAGAGCCAAGCTGTTATCCGCCGCGCAGGCGGCTTAGAAGTTGCGCGGCAGCGCAAAAATAGTATTGTCGCCGTTATCCGCCGCGCAGGCGGCTTAGAAGCCGAAAACTCAAACCCCCAACGCGGGGGACACTGTTATCCGCCGCGCAGGCGGCTTAGAAGGTCACCGGCTTCAGAGACAGCACAAGTCCAGCGTTATCCGCCGCGCAGGCGGCTTAGAAGACAGGGAGTCAAAAATCTGATGGGGAGTACCTCTCCTCTCTGATCTCCTTCAGCGTGAGGTCTGGCTTATCTTTGACCAGGGCGGCAAGCCGTTCCCTTTTCTCAGGGGAAAAAGTTTTAAGAATGTGGCCTCGAATTTGTGGCTCAAGCCTTCCATCTTTTTTGTATTCGCGAACCCATCGGACAATAGCAGTCTTATGGAATCCCAATATATCAGCAAGTTGTTGCTGGGTTGCTTTGCCAGACAGGTATGCCTCAACCGCTATTTTACGAATCGCAGGGTTTGCTATGCGCATAAACAACTTATAGAAAATTATATGATATTTCAAGAGGTAAACGCCCTAGGCGCTGGGCCAGCGCACGGGGCGGATGTCCGGTTCCGGCTCGGGAGAGGCGGGCGCGCCCGGGGCCGGAGTGGCCGCGGAAGGCGAGCCCTGGGGCAGGGGGGCATTGAGCACTTCGCTGGTGCGGGCAAAGAGGTTGGTGAGGATGGCGTTGGAAACGACCATGCCCTTGCGGGTCAGGCGCAGGTAGCCGTCGCGCAGGCGGATGAGGCCGTTTTCGTGCAGGGCCCGGACAAGTTTCTGGTGGTCGCGGGTGAAGTCGCGGCCCGTGAGGTCGCGGTAGTCCTTGGTGCGCAGGCCGCGGGCCGTGCGCAGGCGGAGCATGAGCAGCTCCAGCACGCGGGTTTGCGGGCTGAGGATTTCGGCTTCCGCGTCCAGGCTGCCCTGGCGCACGCGGGTGTTCCAGGCGTTTTGCCCCGCGGGGTTGGTCCAGCGGCGGTTCTGGATGGTGGAGGTGGCTGAGGGGCCCATGCCCAGGTAGTCGGCCCCTTCCCAATAGCCCAGATTGTGGCGGCACTGGAAGCCCATGCGGGCGAAATTGGAAATTTCATAGTGCAGGTAGCCGTGCTGTTCCAGCAGGGCCGCGCCTTCCATGAACATGATGTTCTGGTCCCGTTCGGGGGGCAGGTTCAGGCGGCCTTCTTCCACGTCAGCTTCCAGGGCTGTGCCCGGCTCCAGGGTCAGGCCGTAGGCCGAAATATGGTCCGGCGTCATGCGGAAGACGTCTTTAAGGGTCTGCAGCCATTGGCGCACGCTCTGGTCCGGCAGCCCCCACATGAGGTCCACGTTGATATTGGTGCAGCCCGCTTCGCGCGCCAGAAACACGGCGTGCAGGCTGTCGGCGGCCTTGTGCGCCCGGCCCAGCATGCGCAGTTGGGCTTCGTCCATGCTCTGCAGGCCGATGGACAGGCGATTGACCCCGGCATCCAGAAACTGGGCCGCCACGTGTCCGCCGCGCAGGGATTCGGGGTTGGCTTCCAGGGTCACTTCGGCCTTGGGGGCCAGTTTGAAATATTTGGACAGACGGTCGAGTACGATGCCGATAATGCGCGGCGGCAGCAGGCTGGGGGTGCCCCCGCCGAAAAAAACGGTTTCTACCGGGCTGCCGCCCAGGCGGTCCCCCCAGAGGGCCAGCTCCATAAGCAGGGTGTCCACATAGTCCCGCACGGCCGGGGAGGCGGTGGCGGCCACGCCGCGCCCCAGAGGGTTGGAGTGAAAGGCGCAGTAACGGCAGCGGGTACGGCAAAAGGGCACATGGATATAGACGAGCATGGCAAGTTCCTGATCATGGGGCGGCAAAAGGCCTTTGCTGAAAATATGCAAGAAGCGTGCTCAGACAAGGGCCTTGTGGCCTGCCCAAAGGTCCGGCGGCGTCGCCCTTGGCAAAAAGGCCGACGCACAGTATATTCGCAGTCCGGCACAGGGCGCAAGCGGGCGTCGGGCCGCGCCGCACGCGAGGCGGCGTCAAAGAGTTGCCAAGGAGAGAACCTCATGGAGATACGTTTTCAGAATCTGGGACCCGATCAGTGGAAGGCGGAAGTCCTGCTGGCGCCCGTGTGCGAGGGGGAAGCCGTGCTGGAGCAGTGCCCCCAGATCGACCGGGCAGCGCCCTGGCTGGTCATTGCCCCGGCCCTGCGGGATGTTAAGGGCAAAAAGGGCGAACTGGCCCTGCTGCACGGCCACAAGGATCTGCCCGTGCCCCGCGCGTTGGCCGTGGGCCTGGGCCCGCGCGAAAAACTGGATCTTGGCGGCGTGCGCAAGGCCCTGGCGGCCGCTGTGCAGTTTTGTCGGCGGCAGGGCTATGCCTCGCTGCTGCTGCCGGAATCGGCCCTGGCCGGTTTGCCTGGCGGCCGGGAGCGCCTGGTGGAAGAATGCGTGTGCGCGGCCCAACTGGCCCTGTACCGCTTTACGGCTCTGAAAAAGCCCGACGCGGAAGAACCCGCCGATCCCCAATGGCTGGCCCTGGGCTTTGACGGCGAGGAAGTGCCGGACGGCTTTCAGGCGGCGGCCCGCCGGGGTGAGAATGCGGCTGCGGCCGTGCGTCTGGCCAGGGATTTGGCCACTACGCCTTCCAATCTGCTCTACCCCCAGGCCCTGGCCGAAAAGGCTCAGGAACTGTCGCGGGACGCGGGCTTTGTCTGCAGCGTGCTGGACGAGGAGGCTCTGGAGCGCGAAGGCATGGGCTGCCTGCTGGCCGTGGGCCAGGGGTCGCGCCGTCCGCCGCGTCTGGTGGTGGTGGAGCATGCGCCCAAGGGGCACGAGCAGGACAAGCCCCTTATTCTGGTGGGCAAGGGCATCACTTTTGATTCCGGCGGCATCAGCCTTAAGCCTGCCGCTCACATGTACCAGATGAAGAGCGACATGACCGGTGCGGCCACAGTGCTGGCCACGGTCACGGCCCTGGCGCGGGAAGGCGCGCCCCGTCGCGTGATCGGCCTGCTGACCTGCGCGGAGAATATGCCCGACGGCGGAGCCGTGCGCCCCGGCGACGTGGTGCGCGCCGCCAATGGCGATACAGTGGAAATCCAGAACACCGACGCCGAAGGCCGTCTGGCCCTCTGCGACGCTCTGGCCTACGCCCAGAAAACCTGGACCCCGGCGGCCGTGGTGGATATTGCCACCCTCACCGGGGCCTGCGCCGTGGCCCTGGGCACGGGCCTGGCCGGGCTGTTCTGCGACGACGCGGATCTTGCCGAGCGCATCCGCGCGGCGGGCGGGGCGTGTGGCGAAGACTTCTGGCCCCTGCCCCTCTGGCAGCCTTATGCCGAGCAGCTGAAAAGCCAGGTGGCGGACATCTGCCACATCGGCCCGCGCGAGGGCGGGGCTATCAACGCTGCGCTGTTCCTGCGGCATTTTGTGCAGGAGGGCGTACGCTGGGCGCACCTGGACATTGCCGGCGTGGACTGGGCCGCCAAAACTACGCCCCTCTGCCCCGAAGGCCCCACGGCCTTTGGCGCGCGCACCTTGCTGGAACTGGCCAGGGGGGGCGTGCAATGAAGGTCTATCTTATCGGGGCCGGCCCCGGCGACGCGGGCCTGCTGACCCTCAAAGGGCGCGACGCCCTGGCCGGGGCCGACGTGGTGGTCTACGACGCCCTGGCCAACGAGGCTCTGCTGGACCACGTCCGGCCAGACGCGGAAAAAATTTATGTGGGCAAGGTGGCGGGCAACCACGCCCTGCCCCAGGATCAGATCAACGCCCTGCTGGTGGCCAAGGCCCGCGAGGGCAAGGTGGTGGCCCGGCTCAAGGGCGGTGACCCCTATATTTTCGGGCGCGGCGGCGAAGAGGCCGAAGAGCTTGTGGCCGCAGGCGTGCCGTTTGAGGAAGTGCCCGGCATTAGCAGCACGGTGGCGGCTCCGGCCTACGCGGGCATTCCCCTGACGCACCGTGACTTCGCTTCCTCTGTAACCATCATCACAGGGCACGAAAATCCGGACAAGCCCGGATCGGTGCACAACTGGGCCGCCTTGGCGGCCAGCGCCGCCACGCTGGTTTTTGTCATGGGCATGAAGAATTTGCCGGATATTGTGCGCAACCTGCTGGCGGCGGGCATGGACCCAGCCACCCCGGCGGCCTTGGTCTACCGCGGCACCACGCCCGCCCAGCGCAGCCTTGCGGCGCCGCTGGCCGAGCTTCCCCAGGCGGCTGCTGCGGCGGCCTTCACCAACCCTTCGGTCATTGTGGTGGGCAAGGTGGCGGGCCTGCGCGGCACGCTCAACTGGTTTGAAAACCGCCCCCTGTTCGGCCGCCGCATTGTGGTGACCCGTGCGCGGGAACAGGCCAGCGGTCTGGCCCAAAGCCTCACAAGCCTGGGGGCCGAGGTCATCCAGTGCCCCACCATAGAAATCCGCCCGCTGGAGGACTACGCCGCCCTGGACGCAGCGCTGGCCAACCTTGCGGAATATCACTGGATTATCTTCACTTCGGTGAATGGGGTGCGTCACTTCTGGCAACGCTTGGCAGTGGTCGGCAAAGACAGCCGCGCCCTGGGCGGCTGCCGGGTGGCGGCCATTGGCCCGGCTACGGCCGAGGCTCTGCGCGGCCGGGGCATTGCACCGGATTTTGTGCCGCAACGCTATGTGGCCGAAGGCGTGCTGGAGGGGCTGTTGGCCCGCGAAGGCGGCGCAGTGGCGGGCAAGCGCTTTTTGCTGCCCCGTGCGGCCAAGGCCCGCGAGGTGCTGCCCGAAGAGCTGCGTAAGGCCGGGGCCGTGGTGGACGTGCTGCCCGCCTATGTGACCGTGCCCGCCGACCATAACCGGGAGGCCGTGCTGCGTTGCCTGGAAGAAGGCCATCTGGACTGCGTTACCTTTGGTTCTTCCTCCACGGTGGAAAATTTCCTGGCGCTCATTCCGGCGGCCACGCTTAAGGCCCATCCTGAAGTGCAGCTGGCGGCCATCGGCCCGGTCACGGCCCGGACCCTGGCCGCGCACGGTCTCGCCTGCCGCATCCAGCCGGAAGAGTATACCATTCCGGCTCTGGTGGCGGCCCTGCAAACCCATTTTGCGCGGTCCGCCCGCGCCTGAGGACAGCATGCCCCTGAATATCGCTATCCTGGCCTCCGGCAGCGGCACTAACGCCCAGGCCATGTTCGACAAGGCCGCCGCCGGGGTTCTGGACGTGAACATCCGGCGCGTCGTCTGCAACCGGCCCGGCGCAAAAGTCATTGAGCGCGCGGCCAGGGTCGGCGTGCCCTGCCTGACCCTGGACCACACCAGCTTCCCCGACCGCGAGAGCTTTGATCGCAGCATGGCGGCGACCCTGCAGGACGACGGCGTAGAGCTGGTGGTGCTGGCGGGCTATATGCGTCTGCTCACCCCTTACTTTCTGGAAGCCTTTGCCGGGCGGGTGCTCAATATTCACCCAGCCCTGCTGCCCAGCTTTCCCGGCGTGCACGGCGGAGCCGACGCCGTGGCTTACGGCGTCAAACTCTCCGGCTGCACGGTCCATTTTGTGGAAGAAAAGGTGGACAGCGGCCCGGTGCTCATCCAGGCCGCCGTGCCCGTGGAGGCCGGTGAAGACGTCGCAACGCTCATGCAGCGCATCCATGTCATGGAGCACCGCATTTACCCCCAAGCCGTGCAATGGCTGGCCCAAGGCCGGGTGCGCGTGCAGGACCGGCGGGTCTTTATCGCCCCCGCTGCCGTCCCCCGCGCCCCCCGCGACGGCGATTGGCTGGTTTGGCCGCCCCTGGAAACGGGCTTCTAGAGCATTTAACACTTGAAATGCTCGCTTACGGCAGGCAAAAGCCTGCCTTCTCGCATTTTGTGGCAAGGATTTTCAAGAAAATCCTTGCAGAGCAGTTAGCTCATTTCATTCGCTAACTGCTCTAAGGGGGAACGCGCCCGGCGGCCATGCCTCTGGACCCCTGGCCCTGGACCTATGCACGCGCGGGTCGCCCACAGCACACCAATTCCACCGGGCCGTGAACCGCAGAACAGCGGCGCGTCCTTTTGAGTAAAAGTACAGTTGCTCAAGAGGACGCGCCGCTTTGCGCTTGGTCTGCTTTCGGTCAGGGGGCGCCCGGCGGAATCTGGCACGGGAGAAAAGTTTTTTGAAGGATGGGGATGTGGGGAAGGGAACTTTTGTTCACAACAGTTCCCCTCCCTACAAAAAAATTCGCGGTCCTGCTGCCTCAGGGCATTGCAATTTTGAAATGCCCTGGCGGTTGCGTAAGCAGCCGCTCGCTGTGGAGGCGCAAGCGCAATTTAGTTGCGCGATGGAGCGCCGGAGCGAGCGTGCCGTAACCTTTGAAAATGCATACTCTCAAAGGTTATCTGATCTAGAGCAGTTTTTGCTGGCGCAGAACTTCGAGGAGGCGGTGTTTGGCGTTGTCGCCCATGGGGCAGAGGGGCAGGCGCAGTTCGGCTTCCATCCGTCCCATCAGGGCCAGAGCGGTTTTAGCCGGGATGGGGTTGCTTTCCAGGAACATGGCCTCGTGCAAGGGGAAGAGTTCGTGGTGCAGGCGGGCCGCACCGGCCAGGTCGCCCTGGTTGAAGGCGTTGCACATGGCGGCCATGCGGTCGGGCGCCACGTTGGAAGTGACGGAGATGACGCCCTTGCCGCCCAGGGCCATAAGGGGCAGGGCGGTGAAGTCGTCGCCGGAGAGCACGCAGAAGCCTTCGGGGCAGCTTTCAAGGATGCGGCTGGCCTGGGACATGTCGCCGGTGGCTTCCTTGACGCCCACGATGTTGGAAAAGTCGTGGGCCAGACGGGCCAGGGTGGGGGGCAGCAGATTGCAGCCGGTGCGTCCGGGCACGTTGTAGGGCACCAGAGGCAGATCCACGGCTTTGGCAATGGCCTTGTAGTGCTGGTAAAGGCCTTCCTGGGTGGGCTTGTTATAGTAGGGGGTGATAAGCAGCGCCCCGTCGGCCCCGGCTTTTTTGGCGAAGCGGGCCAGGCGGATGGCTTCGGTGGTGTTGTTGGAGCCGGCCCCGGCCAGCACGGGCACGCGGCCCTTGGCCTGATCAATGCAGATTTCGATGACCCGTTCGTGTTCCTCATGGCTGAGGGTGGCGGATTCGCCGGTAGTGCCGCAGGGCACCAAGCCATGGATGCCCGCATTAATCTGGTGTTCTATGAAGGCCCGGTAGGTGGCTTCGTCCAGGCTGTTGTTGCGGAATGGGGTGACCAGAGCGGTCAAGGCACCGGAAAATAACATGGCTGACTCCTGTCCGCGCTCGCGCCATAGCGGCGTCGCCGACTGTCGACCAACGCGGGGCCGACAGTCGGCGGCAAGGCCGGAACCGTGAGCTTTTTGGCGCAATAGGCGTTATTGGTTGATGAATTCCTTCAATTCCTTCCCGGCGCGGAAGAACGGCAGGCGTTTGGAGGCCACCGTCACGCTTTCGCCCGTTTTGGGATTGCGGCCTGCGTAGCCTTGGTACTCCTTGATTTTAAAGCTGCCGAAGCCGCGGATTTCGATCCTTTCTCCGGCCAGCAGGGATTTTTTCATGGTGTTGAAAAAGGTGTTGACCACCAGCGACGCATCATCGGAAGGGAGGTTGGTTTCATCGGCCAAGGCTTTGATCAGTTCGCTTTTGTTCATCGTGCCTCCGTGGCTTTGCCGGTTAGCCCGCCAGGGCGACAAGGCCGGGCATTTACTGGTAATTTCTTCCTACCGTTTTTATGCCGCAAGGTAAACCTTCTGCGAAAAATTTTTCGCCGGTTTTGCTAAAAGAAACGACTGCGCCGCCGGAGTTACGGCGTGTCGTGAATAGTGCGGCAATCGCGGTATTGCGGTGCGCCGAGCGCGGGGCGGGGCGGGTCAGTCTTGAAGCGTGGCGGCCGGCAAAGGCTGCAGCACCTGCCGGGGGGCGAGCCAGTCCAGCATGCTCAGGCGCAGGCGTTGCAGGCGGGCGGCCAGGGCCTGGATATCCTGGGCTGCGGGGCAGCCCGGGGCCATGCGCATAAGGGGCTGTTGGCGGCAGACGGCCTCTGGCACGTTTTTGTCCGCGCGTACATGGCCAAGGAGCACGGGCTCCAGGTGCAGAAAGTGGCGGCAGGCGCCGTGCAGCTTGGAAAAGGCGTTTTTGGCTTCAGTGGCGGAAGTTGCCTGATTGACGATGACGAGAAAGTCGCGCACGCCGTAGTGGAGGTTGAGCACCTTGATCAGGGCGTAGCTGTCGGTGAGAGAGGTTGGTTCCGGCGTGATGACGACCAGACGTACGGCGGCCAGGGCCGCAAAGGTCTGCACGGTCTGGGAGATGCCCGCGCCTTGGTCCATGAGCACATAGTCGTAGTTGTGCAGCACGGGTTCCAGGCGGGAAAAGAGCAGGTCGCGGGCGTCGGGCTGCAGGTCGGTGAGTTCCGGCACGCCTGAGGCGGCGGGCAGCACGTCGAAACCCTGGGGCGCGACGGGGCAGAGCACATCGGCGATTTTGCTTTCGCCCAGCAGCGCGGTCTGCAGGTTGCCTTCAGGGGTAATGCCCAGCAGCACATCCAGGTTGGCCAGGCCCAGATCGCAATCTATAAGCAGAATTTTGAAGCCCTGCTCATGCAGGGCGCAGGCCAGATTGAGCGCCACGTTGGTTTTGCCCACGCCGCCTTTGCCGCTGAGAAGGGACACGCTCAGTGTTGTTGTTGCCATATCAGCTCCCAAAAAAGAGAAAGCGTTTTTCATGGGCCTGCACCAGCGAGTCCCGTTCGAGCGGGTCATCCGCCAAGGTGATGCCCTCCGGGGAGGTTTGGGCCGCGTGCAGCGCGGCATCGGCCTGCTGGATCAGGGTTCGGGCGCTCAGTCGGCGACCCTGGGCCGCATAGGTGACGCCCACGGCGCAGTGGCGCGGGGGGCCGTCTTCGGCGCGGCGCAGTAATGTTGCGGCCCGCCGGGCAAAGTGCTGACGCACTTGTTCCGCCAGCAGGCGGGCGCGCAGACGCCCCACGCCGGGCAAAAGCAGGGCAAAACGCCCCGGCCCGGTGCAGCCCAGGCTGTCGCAGCTTTCCTGGCAGGCGCGCAGGCTTTCGGCCAGGGCCTCGGCCAGAGTTGCGCCCATAAGGCTGCCGTCGCTTGCGGCGTCGGAGCCGCAAACGGCGGCGCAGAGCAGGGAGAGTTCCCCGCCCGTGCGGGCCAGGAGCAGGATTTCGCGGCTGATCTGATGCGCAAAATGTTCTGCAGTGAGCATGAGGGCCAGGGGGCCTTCCGGCTGCTCCGTTATGGGCGGCAGGGCCGCAGCCGTTTCGGCAAGAGGCGCGGATAAAAGCGGGCGGATGCTTTCCGGGTGACGGCGGCAGAATTCTTGCCACAGGTCCGGGTCCACCTCCCGCAGCAGGGCGGCCGTCAATGCGGCCCGCTGGTCGGCGTTGGCCATGTGCGGGGCACTGGGGTCGGCCGAGGGCAGAAGGGGGGGTCAGCGTTCTTGCTCATGTCGGTACAACAGGTAGTCGTGTTGAAAACGGTCGATCTGGCCGTCAAGAACAGCCTCCACATCGCCCATTTCCGTGCCGGTGCGGTGGTCCTTGACCAGACGGTAGGGCTGAAGTGTGTACGTGCGGATCTGGCTGCCGAAGGCGATGGCGTCCTTGCCGGCGTACTGGGCCTGGCGCTGGGCCTCGCGTTTTTGCAGCTCCAGGTTGTAGAGACGGGCGCGCAGCACGCGCATGGCCGTTTCGCGGTTATGGTGCTGGGATTTTTCGTTCTGGCACTGGGCCGAGATGCCCGTGGGCAGGTGGGTGACCCGCACGGCAGAGCTGGTGGTGTTGACGCTCTGGCCGCCGGGGCCGCTGGAGCGAAAAATGTCCACGCGGATGTCCGCTTCTTTGATATCCAGCTGGATGTCGTCGCCCGCGTCGGGGATTACGTCCACCGAAGCAAAGGATGTATGCCGTCGGCCCGAGGAATCAAAGGGCGAAATGCGAATCAGGCGGTGGATGCCCCGTTCGCTTTTGAGAAAGCCGAAAGCGTGCGGCCCGGCGACGCGCAGAGTAACGCTTTTGATGCCCGCCTCGTCGCCGGGCAAAAAGTCCAGCTCCTCCACCGTATAGTGGCGGCGTGCAGCCCAGCGGGTGTACATGCGCAGGAGCATTTCGGCCCAGTCCTGCGATTCCGTACCGCCCGCTCCGGGATGTATTTCCAGAATGGCGTCCTGGCTGTCTTCCTCGCCGGAAAGCAGCATGACCAGTTCGGTTTCGTCCAGCAGGCGGGCCAGCTCGGCGCGTTGCTGGTCCAAGGATTCCAGGGCTTCCGGGTCTTCGCCTTCCGCTGCCAGGGCCAGCCATTCAATCATGTCGTCGTGGCAGGTTTTGAGCTTGCCAAGGCGTTCCACCTCATCCTCCAGGCGGCGTTTTTCCTGCAGCAGGGGCGTCAGGGCTTCGGGTTTGTCCCACGCGCCGGGCCTGGAAAGGCTTTGTTCGATTTCCTGCAGGCGTTGTTCACTGCCGGCCAGGTCAAAGACGCCCCCAGAGGGCGGTAAAGCGTTGGCTGAGGGGCTGACAGGCGGCGCGAAGATCACTGAGTTGGAGCATGGCGGTGTGGGGGTTGAGGGTGGGGCGCAGAAACGCGCCTGAAAAACGTCCGTGCCCTGTGGCCTGGCAAGGCCTGATCGGGTCAGCGCACGGGGCTGAATATATTGCTATAAAGAAATATTATCAATAATTTTTAGCGTAATTTCATTTTGAAATTGTTCTGGCGACGGCACGAGCAGACGTATGCCGCGCAGGTGTGGGCGCAACGCATTTGGCTGTCAGGCGCCGGCGTGAGCGTAGCAAAATTTTTGAGAATATTTATTCTCAAAAATGCTATGCTGCAGCGCCGGGCGTACGCCGCCTCGCTGTCCGGGCGTCTCTGCCGGGCCCCCAGAGCCACAGACCCGCCAGCAGCAGCAGACCGCCGGGCAAAAGCCAGGGGGCCAGGCGATGGTAGGGGCTGGGCGCGGTTTGCAGCCCGGCGCGGGCCCAGAGGGCCTGGGCGCGGAACTGCCCGCCGCGCAGGGTCAGGCGGCCGCGCGGATCCACCACGGCGGAAATGCCCGTGTTGGTGCCGCGCAACAGCCAGCGGTTCTGCTCCAGGGCGCGCAGCGCCGTAAGGTAGAGGTGCTGCCGTGCGGCCGGAGTAGCGCCGAACCAGCCGTCATTGCTGATGTCCACCAGAATGTTGGCGCCTTGTGCCGCGCGGTCTTGCGCCAGCCAGGGGAATATGCCTTCATAACAGATGAGCATGCCCAGGGCAAGGTTGCGGTAGTGCAGGGGCGCGGTGGTCGTGCCTTCGGTGTAAACGCCCACGCCCTGCAGCAGGGCTTCCAGAAACTTCCAGTTGAGCCAGGAAGGCAGGTATTCGCCGAAGGGGACCAGGTGTTCCTTGTCGTAGTGGGCGAGGGTTCTTCCGTCGGGCCCCAGGAGAAAGGCGCGGTTGTAAATATCCGGTTCTCTGACGCCGGGTCGGCGTTCCATGCCCGGCGCGCCCAGCAGCAGGGGAGTTTGGCTGCGCGCGGCCAGCTCTCGCACCTTGGGGGCCAGGAGGGGATTGTTCTCAAAAAAGAAGGGCAGGGCCGTTTCTGGCCAGACCACCAGGGGCCGGGCCTCTGGCCGGAGGGCCAGGGCCCCGTAAGTGAGGCCCAGGTAGAGTTCTACAGTCTGGCGCTGCATGGCCGGCAGCCATTTTTGGTTTTGATCTACATTGCCTTCCACAAAGAGCACGTCCAGGCTGTCCGGCCCGCTGGGATCGGCGGTCAGGGGCGTGGCCGTCAGGCGCAGGGCTCCGTAGCTCAGGAGCAGGGCCGTCAAGGCAAAGCCTGCCAAAACGGCATGGCGGCCGCCGCGCGGGGGGGCGGCTTGTGCCGGGGGGCGGCAGGCGGTTGCGGCGCAGAGCAGGGCCGCGCCGACCCAGACCCCGGCCAGTCCGTACGCGCCCAGTACGTCCGCTCCCTGCACCAGCAGGGGCCAGGGGGCCAGAGCGCCGGAAAGGCTCAGCCAGGGGAAGCCCAGCACGCGGGCAAAGACGTCTTCCAGCACAAACCAGCACAGGCCCAGAACCACGGCCCAAAGCCAGGGAGGACGGCGGCGCAGCTCGTGGGCCGCCAGGGCAAAAAGGCTGCCGGCCAGAGCCAGGCAGGCGGCAATGAACAGGGCGCAGGGCACTGCCAGGGCCCAGGGCAGGCCGCCCACGTTGTGGACGGGCAGGGTCAGCCAATAGAGGGCCGCCGTGCCGCCGGCCAGGTGACAGAGCCAGCCCCGGCGCAGGGCTGCGCCCCGGTCGGGGGCGTTGACGCCCAACCAGGCCAGGGCCACGGGCCAGAGCAGAACCAGGGGCGGCAGGGATGCCAGGTCGTTGGGAAAACCCAGCCAAAGGGCGCAGGCCCCCGCCAGGGCCACGGCCCCGGCGGAGAGGGAGAGCGGAGCGCGGGTCATGCGGGCAGGGCCGGGGGCGGGGCAGCTTCGTCTTTGCTTGCGGGTTCCATGCGCAGGCGGAGGATGAGCTTTTTGTCCGCCTCCAGCACGGTGAAGGTCCAGCCGTCCAGGGTAAAACTTTCGCCCGGGGCGGGCACATGCCCGGCTTCCATGCTCAGGTAGCCGCCGACGGTGTCCACCTCGTCCGAGTCCAGGTTTATGCCCATGTCCTCCAGATCTTCAAGCAGGGCGCGGCCCGTAAGCTCATAAGCCCCGTCGCCCAGGGGCCGGATGTCCTCCTGGCGGGGGGCGTCGTGTTCGTCTTCAATGTCGCCCACGATTTCTTCCAGCACGTCTTCGATGGTGATCAGGCCGGAGGTGCCGCCGTACTCGTCCAGTGCGATGGCAATGTGCTGCTTGCGGGCGCGGAATTCCTGCAGCAGGGTACGGATGGATTTGGTTTCCGGTACAAAGAAGGGTTCGCGCATGACTGCGGCCGCGGGCGGGTCTGCCGCCTGCGCGTTTTGGTTGTGCGCGTCCAGCAGGCTGTGGAGCACGTCCTTGGCGTGGACGATACCCACGATGTTGTCGCGGGTTTCATGGTATACGGGTATGCGGGAATGCCCGGAGCGGACGATGATGCGCGCCACATCGGGCAAAGGCATATCGTCCGGCACGCAGTCGATGTCGGTGCGGGGGGTCATGGTGTCCTGCACCTGCAGATCGTTGAAGCGCAGGATGCCGAGGAGCATGGATTCCTCGTCCGGTTCCACCTCGCCTTCGGCTCTGGCTTCGAGAATGGCTTTTTCCAGGGATTCTTCATCATCGTGCCCGAACAGTTTGCTCAGGCGCGACCAGATGGTACTGTGACCTTCCGTGCCGCCGTCCAAAATATGCCTCCTTGTCAGGGGTCAGCGGGAGCGCCCCCATGCTCTCAGAGCAGTTTGCGCTGTACCATATCCAGATACATGACCCACTGGGTGATAGGCAAGACCCCGTGGGTGGGCGAACAGTGGAACCAGCTGATCTCCGTGCCGCCCGGCTCCAGGATGGCCCAATTGGTAAACCGCACGCCCAAAATGAGGGCGGGCTTGTCCATTTTGATCTCGCGGGTGTGGACCACTTCGCAGGCGCACCAGAAGGTGATGACGCGTTCCTCCCGACCGGCCTCGAAAATGACAAGACAGAGTATCCGGGAACCTTTGTCCAGGTCAACCGGTCTGTTCTCCGGATCCGGCATGGGAAAGCGCAGGGCCAGGCCCGTGCCCGAAATGTCTTCAATGCACAGGGGAGCGTCTTTCATGCCGCGCTTGGCGTAGGTGAAGGGTTTGCCGATTTCAGAAGTCTGGGCGGGCAGCGGCTGCGCAAGCCCCAGCTTCCAGAAGGCCAGCACCCGGATGGATCGGCTGGGCGGCTGCACGCGGATGAAGGTGCGCTTCTGCCCCACGTCCAGATCCAGCGGGGCGGTCACCGTCAGCAGAGAACGCGACCGGCCGGGATCCACATTCAGAATAGTGGTGTGAAATTTGTAAAATGTGGAGCCTTCGGGCAGGGTGGCGCGAAAGTATATTTCTGCGGAAAGGCCTGTGAGCCCGTGCGGGGCGTAAGAAAAAACGTCCAGGACGAGCTGCCCGTCGCTGATGCGCTGCAGCAGGCCGGCCAGGCCTTTGTGGGCCTGACCGTCCAGCACGTTGATTTCAAAAATTTCGTTCTGCGTCTGGGCCAGATCCAGCATGCGGCCCACCACGGCCCTGCGTTTGGCCTCCTGTCGCTGGCGGCTGACGTTGCCGCGCAGGCGCAGCAGCAGCAGTATCAAGGCCAGCATAAGCGCCGCAAAAACGAAAATCAGTTCTTTGCCTGTCATAGCAACCACCAGGAGCACGCCGGCGTACCGGCCTCAAAAAGTGCGCGCAAGGGGTCTTGCAAGGACGCGCTGGTTTCGCTTTCCCGTGCACGGCAACCTGGCGGGCACGGGCCTGCGGGCGGGTCAGAGGCCGGGCGTGCCCACGCGGCAGGGGCGTTTTTCCTGGCGCAGCAGGCCCAGCTTGTGCAGGTGCACTTCCAGACAGGCCACCGCGGCCGGGGTTACGCCGGAAATGCGGCCGGCCTGCCCCAGGTTGCGCGGACGCACCCGGCTGAGCTTCTCTACGACTTCATGGGATAGCCCGGCGATTTTGGCATAATCCAGTTCAGACGGCAAGGCCGTCGCCTCCAGTCGGGCCGTGCGCGCCACCAGTTCGCGCTGGCGCGTGAGGTACCCCGCATATTTGATCTCGGTCTGCACGCCGCGGCGGACGTCTTCTCCTGCCTGGCCCAGCGCCGTGGCCAAGGCCACGCCAAGTTCAGGCGCGGCGTGCTGCAAAAGCTCCGCCAGGGCCGCCAGGTCCAGGTCCGGCCGACGCAGGGCCTCCGCCAGGCTGCGTCCGGCGGGCAGCGCGGCCGTCTTATACTGCATATCGGCAGGCAGGCGCGTTTCCTCAAGGTGTCCGCGCAGCCGGGCGGCGGCGTCCTGTTTGCGGCAAAACAGCTCCCAGTGGGCGTCGTCCACCAGGCCCAGTTCGCGGCCCAGGGGCGTGAGGCGGGCGTCGGCGTTGTCTTCGCGCAGGAGCAGGCGGTGCTCCGCGCGGGAGGTAAACATGCGGTAGGGTTCGCGAGTGCCCAGGGTAACCAGGTCGTCCACCAGCACGGCCATATAGGCTGTGTCCCGCCCCGGCGTGAAGGGCGGCAGGCCGCGCAGGCGGCAGGACATGTTCAGTGCTGCCCAGAGGCCCTGGGCTGCCGCTTCTTCATAACCTGAGGTGCCGTTGATCTGCCCCGCCAGCCAGAGGCCGGGCACGGCCTTGGTTTCCAGGGTGGATTGCAGCTGCACGGGGTCGGCGTAGTCGTATTCGATGGCGTAGCCGGGACGCAGCATGACGGCCTTTTCCAGGCCGGGGATGGCGTGGAGCATGGCGATCTGCACGTCCAGGGGCAGGCTGGTGGGGATGCCGTTGGCGTAGACCTCGGCGCTTTCCAGGCCTTCGGGCTCCAGAAAGATCTGGTGCCGCTCGCGCTGGGGAAAGCGGGCCACCTTATCCTCAATGGACGGGCAGTAGCGCGCCCCCGTGCCCTTGATGACGCCCGTGAACATGGGTGAACGGTCAAAACCGCTGCGGATGATCTCGTGCGCGCGGGCGTTGGTCCAGGTGATGTGGCAGGAAACCTGCGGCAACCGGGGGCCGGGGCCGCGGAAGCTGAAGCCGCGGGGCGGATCGTCGCCCTTTTGCTCCTCCAGGCGGGAAAAATCAATGGAGGTGCCCAGCAGGCGCGGCGTGGTGCCTGTTTTAAGGCGCCCCAGGGCAAGCCCCAGGCTGCGCAGGCTTTCTGAAAGGCCCAGGGCAGGCGCGTCGCCCAGGCGGCCGCCCGGCAGATGGGTGAGCCCCATGTGCAGGCGTCCGTCCAGGAAGGTGCCTGTGGTCAGAAGCACCTGGCGGGCGGTAAAGCAAAGCCCCTGGGCCGTGCTCACGCCCGTAACCCCGGCGTCGTCCGTAGTCACGGCCGTGACCTGGTCCTGCCAGAGGCGCAGGCCCGGCGTGTGGTAGAGCGTCTTCTTGAGGACGCGCTGGTAAGCCTCGCGGTCTATTTGAGCGCGGGTGGCGCGCACGGCCGGGCCCTTGCTCATGTTCAGCACGCGGAACTGGATGCCCGCGGCATCGGCCCAGAGGCCCATCATGCCCCCCAGGGCGTCGATTTCGCGTACCATGTGGCCCTTGGCCAGGCCGCCGATGGCCGGGTTGCAGGAAAGATAACCCAGGCGGTCCAGATTGCCGGTGATGAGCAGCACGTTGTGCCCCAGACGGGCCAGGGCCACAGCGGCCTCGCAGCCGGCATGGCCGCCGCCCGTCACAATGCAGTCAAAAAAAGAATCAGACATGGGCGGCGTTCATAAGGATGTGGGCAAACACCTGGGCGTCCTTGAGAGTTGCGGTGATGGAGGAGCGTTCGTTGGGCTGATGGCAGGTGTTGGCAATGCAGCTCCAGACCACGGCGGGCAGGCCGCGTTCGCGCAGCAGGGCGGCCACGGTGCCGCCGCCGATGCCCACGGGGCGGGCTTCCACTCCATAGATGCGGGCCACGGCCGCGCGCAGGGCCGTGACCACCGGGCTGACCACCGGGGCGGCCGTGGCCGGCTGCCACTGCACCGTCTCCACTTCAATCCGCACCCGGTGGCGCGCGCCTACCTCCGCAGCCGTGGCCTGCAGCCTGGCCAGCACGGCCTCGGGGTCTACCTGGGGCAGCAGGCGGCAGTCCAGATAAAAGACGTCGCTGCCCGGCACAGTATTGATATTGGGCACATTGGGCTCGTGCTTGCTGGGCACGAAGGTGGAAAAAGGCGGTATAAACAACGGGTTGGCGTCGGCAAAGGCCGCGCGCAGGCCGTTGTGGGCGGCCAGAACCATATCCGCCCCGGCCAGAAAGGCGTTGCGGCCCTGCTGCGGGGCTGAGGCGTGGCACTGCGCGCCCGTGGTGCGTACCCGCAGCCACAACTGGCCCTTCTCGGCCACTTCTATGGCGTCGCCGACCGGGGAACCGGCATCGGGCACGATATAGAGGTCGTCCGGGCTGAACAGCTCCGGCGCGGCCGTGAGAATGCGGCGCAGGCCGTAAGTGTTGCCTGTTTCTTCATCGGCCATGAAGACCATGCCCAGGTTCAGTTCCGGCGTGAGCCCGTGGGCCGCCAGTTCTTCAGCGAGCAGCAGCATGCTCACAATGGCCTGCTGGTTGTCCTCCACGCCGCGTCCGTAGAGCCAGTCGCCTTCACGGCGTACCTGCCAGGGGTCGCCGCTCCAGGCGGTCAGATCTCCGGGGGGCACTACATCCGTATGGCCGAACAGCCAGAGGGTGCGGCGGCCTTTGCCCGGCATGCGCGCCACCAGGTTGGGGCGCAGCCCCTCAGGCACGCGAGGGTCCGGGGCGTCCAGACGGGTGAGGTCTGTGACGCTGCAGGCCTTGAGCCAATCAGTAATGCAGCGGATTTTTTCCAGCTCGCCAGGACCGCCGTTGTCCGGTCCCAGAGCCTGGCAGGCGGTAAGCACGGACTGCAGCTCCGCCACCCGATTTTCACGGCCGGCCAGGCCGCGCAGCAGCATATCCAGGTTTTTAAGCATGGCGTGCCCCTGTCAACAGACAAAAACATAAAGGGCCGCAGGGCGGCCCAAGCTGCAACCGTGTCGTCCCGAAACAGTATCGGGGACCGGTTTGTGCCCGGAAGCCGCCGCAACGGCCCGCAAAAATCTGGCGGCTGCATAAGCGGATGCCCCTCCTTCCTCACCGCAAACGCAGGGCGCCTGGGCGGCAAAGCATCGGAAAGGGGCGTCTTGCCTGCCTTTGAGAAAGGCATTCCCAAAGGCAAGCTGCTCTAGCGGCCTTTGGCGGCGCGCTTGGAGGCCTTGAGCGGGTTCACTTTGGCGGCGGCGTTAGCCTGCGCCTTGGCGTGCGTGGCAAAGTTGCAACGGCCTACAGCCCATTTGCGGGCAGGCGCGGGATAACTGGAGCAGAACTGCTCACCGTCAAACTCGCGCATCCGCTCACAGCCGTTGCACTGCTCCACCACAGGGGAAAGAACAAAGCCGTTGACCACCACACCCTCGGCGGTCTTGGTGGCGTTTTCCAGAGGGGTCATGACAAAACCTCCATGCGCCGCAGCGCTCTATGGTATCTGATCTGTCGGCGGCGGACCGCCAAAAATTGTCGGCATGCGCCCGTTTCGGACCAGGACCGGTCCGGCAAAAAGGCCCGCCGCCCGCCGCCGTCACACCGGCGGATTCGGGAATGGAGAAATATAGCCGAATGCGCACTGCTGTCAAGGGCCGCTTTCCTGCCCTGGCGGGTCGGCGTTGCCGCCGATCCGCGGGCCCGCAGGCTGTTGCGGCGGCCGCTGCCGGGCGGCCAGGTTGCGGCGGAACGCAAGGAACTTTCAGCCGTCATGTGCGTCAGGGCTTGACCGCGAGCCCAACGCGGACTACGCTGCCTTAAGATTAGAGTTAATCTACTATTGAGGCACTGTCATGGAAGAACTGGATTTTGCGGGATGCGCCTGTGCGGGTGGTACGCTGCAACGTTTTGTGCAGCCCGTGATTATGGGCCTGCTGGCCCATGGCGCACAGCACGGCTACGCGCTGCTGCAGGGGTTGCGGGCATTGCCCTTGTGGGAGGGCGCGGTTCCGGACCAGACCGGCGTATACCGTCTGCTCAAAAGCATGGAGGCCAGAGGGCTGCTGACTGCGGCGGAAGAAGCGGGACTTACTACGGGCCGTCGCCGTTACGCCCTGACGGAACGCGGAAGGGCGTGCCTGGCGCAGTGGGAGACGACCTTGGAAGACTATCGCCGTACCCTGGACGCAACGCTTATGCTGGTCCGCGAGGCCAACCATATGGATCGGGCCTTTACCCAGTTGGTGGAGCGCGTGGCGCGGGAGGCGCTGGCAGGCCGCATCCCCGTTGCGGCGGATCTGGAGGCTTTGCTGGAAGTTCCCGCCGATTCGGCCGAAGCCGCCTTTCTGGGACGCCGGGCACGGGATATGGCCCGCCAGACGGCGAAAAACCATGGTCGCGTCTGGAGCGCCATCGGCGTGGATTGCCGCCCTTGTCCCATGAACTGCGGTTTTTGTTCTTTCGGCGAAAAGTGGGGACTGGTGCGGGCGCCGCAGGAATGGTCCGCCCCGCGCATCGTGGAAACGGCACGCCGTTTTGTGGCCCAGGGAGCCTATTGGGTGACCCTGCGCACCACGGAATTTTATTCGCTGGAAAAGCTGCTCGATTTGGTGCGCCGCCTGCGGCGCGAGGTTCCCGGCAGCTACCGGGTTGTGGTCAATACCGGTGAGCTGGAGGCTGCCGACGCCAGGGCCCTGGCTGCGGCCGGGGTTAACGCGGTTTACCACACCCTGCGTCTGGGCGAAGGGGAAACTACGGGATTCAAGACGGCAACGCGCCTGGACACCCTGGGCACGGTGCGCGGGTCCAGCCTGGACCTGGCCCATCTGGTGGAACCTGTGGGACCGGAACACGGCAACAAAGAGCTTGTGGCTGTGCTGCTTACGGCCCTGCGCTATGAGGCGCGCTTGTGCGGCGTCATGGCGCGGGTCAATGTGCCCGGCACCCCTTGCGGGGACAGGGCCGGCACGGGGCCTGACGCGGAGTTGTCCCCACAGCGTCTGGCGCAGATAGCCGCTGTGACGCGGCTGGCCGGCGGCGTGCGGACGCCGGATATCTGCGTGCACCCGCCCACACTGCAGGCGCTGAACTGGGGAGCTAACGTGCTGGTGGTGGAAACCGGGGCAGTGCCCCGCGATGTGGCCGAAAGCGACACGGACTGGCGCGCCTTTGGCGTGGAGGACGCCCTCTCCCTGCTGCTGGAGGCGGGCTACGCTTTGGGCGGAGATTGATGGCGGCGGATGTCCCGGTGCAACACAGCAATGCCTGCGGAGGCGACTATGGTTTTGGGTTACGGAAACGGCAGGGGATGCGGCGGGGCCGCGGCGTTTTTGGGGATGCTGGCGACGTTGGCGGTCCTGCTTTGGGCTGCTGTCGCCCCGGCGCAGGAGGTTTGGCGGGTAGGCACCTGGAAGACGGCGCAGACCATCCAGCCTTTTGTTTATGAGCGGTATGCCCCTGCTCCGGTCCCGCGCGTGGAGGTGCGGCCTTTTACCAACCCGGCGGACCAGAAGGCGGCGCTGCTTTCCGGCAGTCTGGACATGACGGGCACTACCCTGGCCCTGGCTATCCAGGCGGCGTCGCGCGGCGAGCCCGTGCGCCTGGTGGCGGCCCTGGGTAACAAGTGTTCGGCGCTTGTGGTGGCCAAGAACGGCCCCATCCGCAGCCCGGCGCAGCTCAAGGGCAAGCGCATTGCCTATGTGCCCGGCACCATGCACGAGATTCTGTTGCGCGAAGTTCTGCAGCGCCAGGGGCTTAATCCGAACAAGGACGTGCGCCTGATGCGTATCGACTTTTTCGATATGGGCACAGCCCTGGCCAAGGGCGACATTGACGCCTTTCTTTCTGGTGAGCCCTTCCCTACCCAGGCCGTGGCTCAGGGCTACGGGCGCATTCTGGCCTATCCCTATTATGACGACAGCATCGGGACCATCAACAGCGGCATGCTCATGCGCGAGGATTTTATCAGAGAGCATCCGCAGCGGGCCATGCGCATGGTGGCCGCGCACAAGGCCGCCACAGAGGCCTTTATGGCGGACAAAAAACTCTGGCTGGATACGGCCGCCGCGCTTTTTCGCGTGGATCGCGCCCTGCTGGAGGCTTCCGCTCCCAATATGGAACTGGCCTGGGATATGGACGACGCTTTTCTGCGGCGTCTGGCTGCCCTGGGCGCGCGCATGAAGGCCTTGGGCGTCATTGCTGCGGAGCCGGACTACAGCCGGCTGGTGGACCGCCGGTTTGTGGACGCCCTGCGAACGGGCCAACCCCTGGTTCATGAATAGAGCCTGGCGCGACCGTCTGCTGCCCTGGTGCCTGCCCTGTCTGCTCCTGCTGGGCTGGTTTGCGGCCACGGAGCACGGGGCGGCCCCGGATTGGCTGTTGCCCCCGCCCCGGCAGGTGGCCCGTACCCTGGCGGTCTATGTGCTCGGCGTGGGCGACGATCCGCAGGCCGGCCGGTTCTGGCCCGACGCGGCGGCCAGTCTGGGCCGGGTGGCCGCCGGATATGCTCTGGCCGCGGTTCCCGGCGCGGTGCTGGGCCTGTGGTCGGGCCGCAGCCCCACCGTGGCCCGGCTGCTGGCCCCGGTCATCAACGGCGTCAAGGCCGTGCCCGGCATCAGTTGGCTGCCCTTGGCCCTGATCTGGCTGGGCGTGGGCTTCAAAACAACGGTGACCCTCATCGCTCTGGCGGGTTTTTTCCCCGTCTACTTCAGCGCGGCGGCCGCGGCGGCGTCCACGCCGCCCAATCTGCTGCATGTGGGCCGTATGCTGGGCTTGGGACGCGCGGCGCTGTTTCTGCGGGTGGTGCTGCCCTGGTCCATGCCGCAGCTTTGCGCAGGGCTGCGGGTGGCCCTGGGCATGAGCTTCGCCTATTTGGTGCTGGGTGAGCTTACCGGCGTGCCGGACGGCCTGGGCGCGCTGATCATGGACGCCCGCATGAACGGGCGGGTGGACATCCTGCTGTGCGGCATCTTGTGCATAGCCGTGCTGGGGGCGGTCTGCGACGCGTTGCTCCTGCATCTGCTGGGGCGCCTGCCGGGGCTGCGCCGATGAGGCCGTACTTTGCCTGCGTAGGCGTGCGTAAGGCCTTTGCCGGGCGCGTGGTGCTGCCGGGCGTGGATCTGAGCCTGCGGCAGGGGAGCGTCACGGCCCTGGTGGGAGCCAGCGGCTGCGGCAAAAGCACGCTGCTGCATATTCTGGCGGGGTTTCTGCCGCCGGATGCGGGGGAGATTTTTTTGACAGGCGCGCCCTGCGCGAAGCCCGGCCCGGAGCGGGTTATGGCCTTTCAGGACGATGCCCTGTTTCCCTGGCTGAGCGTGGCGGAAAACGTGGCCTTGGGGCTGCGGCAGGCCGGATTTTCGCGGCAGGATTGCCGCCGGCGGGTGGCGACGGTGCTGGAGCAGGTGGGCTTGGGCGCGTGGGGCGCGGCCTTGCCTTCCGTTCTTTCGGGCGGCATGCGGCAGCGCGCGGCCTTGGCCCGTGCCCTGGCCCTGCGGCCCAAGCTGTTGTTTCTGGACGAACCCTTTGCCGCCCTGGACGCCATTACCCGTTTGCGCATGCAGATATTGCTGGCCCGGTTGCAGGCAGACGCGGGTCTGACCGTTATGCTGGTAACCCACGACGTGGGTGAGGCCTGTCTGCTGGCCGATACGGTCCATCTTATGGAGGAAGGCCGGGGGCTTACCCAGTGTTGGGAGATTGCCGCCCCGCGACCCCGCGATCCGGACGCGGTGGAGCAGGCCGCCCTGCGGGCGCGGATTCGTCTGGCGCTGGGTGCGGCGCAGGCGGGCGGCACGTCACAGGGGCTTGGGGGGAAAGCCCCTGGTTGGTGAAGACTCCCTGATTTATGCCAGAAATTGCGTGGCGGGTGTGTAGTTCAGGCCCAGGGCTTCGGCCACGCCGGCAAAGGTGCACTGGCCGTCCACGGTGTTGAGGCCGCGTTGCAGAGCGATATTTTCTTTGCAGGCGGTCTTCCAGCCTTTGTCGGCCAGGGCCACGGCATAGGGCAGGGTGGCGTTGGTCAGGGCGTGGGTGGAGGTGATGGGCACCGCGCCGGGAATATTGGCCACGGCGTAGTGGATGACGCCGTGCTTCTCAAAGGTGGGCTGGTGGTGGGTGGTGGGCTTGCCCGCCGTGGTTTCAAAGGATCCGCCCTGATCAATGGCCACGTCCACCACTACGCTGCCCTTGCGCATGGTTTTGATCATGGCCTCGGTGACCAGTTTGGGCGCCATGGCCCCAGGAATGAGCACGGAGCCGATGACCAGGTCCGCCTCCCGCACGGCATCGGCGATATTGTAGACGTTGGAGGCCAGGGTCTGCACGCGGGCGGAAAAAATGTCGCTCAGGTAACGCAGGCGGTTGAGGTTGCTGTCCAGGACGGTCACATCCGCGCCCAGGCCCATAGCCATTTTGACCGCCTCGGTACCCACGGTGCCGCCGCCCACGATGACCACCCGGGCGCGCTGCACCCCAGCCACGCCGCCCATGAGCATGCCAGCGCCGCCGGCCTGTTTGGTGAGCAGGTAGGCGCCCACCTGTACGGACATGCGCCCGGCCACTTCGGACATGGGGGCCAGCAGGGGCAGGCTGTGGTCTTCGGGCTGCACGGTTTCGTAGGCCAGCCCCACGACTTTGGACTGCAGCAGGGCCTCGGTGAGGGCTTTGTCCGCCGCCAGGTGCAGGTAGGTGAACAGCAACAGGCCGGGCTTGAAGTACCGGTATTCGCACTCCAGCGGCTCCTTGACTTTGACGATCATGTCGGCCTGTTCCCAGACCGCCGCCACGGGCAGGATGCGCCCGCCGGCGGCCGCATAGGCTGCATCGTCAATACGGCTGCCCAGGCCCGCGCCGGCTTCCACCAGCACGGTATGTCCGCGGTCAGTCAGAGTTTTGACGCCCGCGGGCGTAAGCCCCACGCGGTATTCATCCGCCTTGATTTCCTTGGTAACGCCGACAATCATGGTAAGACCCCCTGTAGCGGTTGGTGGTGGGCTGGTTTGCCCGGCATGGCGCGGCCCCTGGCGGCGTGGCCTGTCTGCGGGAAGTAAAAGGTTGGCAGCACAATGAAGTTACCCTATTCTATTCTTTAAAAAATATACCATAAGGCGTCGGTGCCCGCAATATTTCAAGAAGAAATTTCGTTAGAGCAGTTTACGAATGAAATGAGTTAATTGCTCTGCAAGGATTTTCTTGAAAATCCTTGCCACGAAATGCGAGAAGGCAGGCTTTTGCCTGCCGTAAGCGAGCATTTCAAGTGTTAAATACTCTAGGGAGGCGTCCCTCGCGCGGTAGGCCCTGAAGCGGCCGACAGTCAGGCACAATGCTTGCATATCTTTGCCCTGCCGGGTGGACGGCACGGCCGCCCTTGGTGCGGGTGGGCGTGTGCCCCTGGCGAGTGTTTGCGGTGTGGAATTTATTGGTGTACCTCTAAAAAACAATAATGACGCGCTGTGCCGTGACTCAGGGGGGCGGATGTCTGCGGTTGAATCCTCCATCATTATCCCGGTGTTTAATCAGTGGAACCTGACGCGCGCCTGCCTCAAGGCCCTGGCGGCCACTATCAAAGACCGGGACGTGGAAGTCATTATAGTGGACAACGGCTCCACGGATGTGACGCCTCAGGCCTGCCCCGTTCTTGGCCGCACGCTGTTTGGGGAGGCCTTTCGCTACCACCGCTCCGCAACCAATTTGAACTTCGGCCCGGCCTCCAACCTGGGGGCCAGGATGGCGGCCGGGGAATTTCTCATTTTTCTCAATAATGATACGGAGCCGCTGCCCGGCTGGTATCAGCCTCTGCTGGACGATTTTGCCGCATGGCCGGACATTGCCGCTACCGGCCCCTTGCTGCTGTATCCGAAAAGTGAACCTTTCGGGTATACGGTGCAGCATCTGGGGGTACGCATTTCTCCTTTTATGAGCGTTGGTCATCTTTACGAGGGCATTCCGGCGGAGAGCCCTTTGGCGCAAAAACGGCGGTTTTTTCAGGTCATCACCGCCGCCTGCATGGTTATGCGGCGGTCGGTATTCATGGAAGTGGGCCTGTTTGACGAGCACTACATCAATGGATTCGAGGACGTGGACCTCTGCGCCCGGCTCAGTCACCAGGGCTATCGCATGACCGTCAACCCCGAAGCCAGGGTCATTCACCACACCAGCCAGACCCCCGGCAGACACAGCCACGAGGAAGAAAATTCCGCCTATCTGATGGAACACGGCCTGCAGCTGCTTGTTCCGGACTGGCACCAACATGTGAAAGATGATGGGCTGCGGCCGCATATTGGGCCGTGGCAGACGTTGCAGATTTTTTTGCCGCCCGATCAGCGCGCGCGTCTGGACAGGGTCGCGGACAAGGCCCCGGCAGCGGTTCTCAAAGATCTGTTGTTGCACAATCCTTTTTGGGAAAAAGGCTGGAGTGCCCTGACCCAAAAGGAGGAGAATGCGTCCATCCGTGCGGCGCTGGAATTTACATGGTTCAAGTTATACCCTTCGCCGGAAGGGGCCATGCGGCTCTGCGCTTCTGCCCGCGCCGCGCATGACGCTCAGGCTGCCGCAGAGGCGCTGCATCGTGGGATTTCCTTTTGTAAACCCTTTGATCAATATCTTAAAAAAGCAGAAGAAATGCGCGCGTGGTGCGCACACCTCGGCCTGGCCCCTCTGGCTGAGCAGTATGCCGCATGGCTTGCCGGGGCGGAGTCCTTCCGGACGGAACGCTATCTGCCTTGCCTTGCGGCGCTGCGGCGTATGGCGGCTGAGATGGACATCCCACTCATGCCCCACGAGGACTGGACCTATACCTTGTGGCGGGAGTTGGCGGACCTGCCGGGTCGTGCCGCAGCCGCGCCGCAGTCCGTGGAGGCTGGGGAGCCGCCTGTGCGTTTTTCTGTTCTCATGCCGGTCTACAATCCCAAGGCAGAGCATTTTGTTGCCGCGCTGGAATCTGTTTTGGCCCAGGACTACCCGCACTGGGAGCTGTGCGTCGCGGACGACGCCTCCACCGACCCCCATGTGGCCGCCATTCTGGTCGACTATGCCGCCGGAGACGGCAGAATCCGCTATACCAGGCGGGAGAAAAACGGCCATATCGCCGCCGCCACCAATACGGCACTGGAGATGGCGCGTCATCCCTGGACCGTACTGCTGGATCAGGACGATCTGCTGACCCCGGACGCCCTGCGTCAGGTGGCCGCAGCCATACAGGATTACCCCGACGGCCTGTTGTTTTTTTCTGATGAGGATAAAATCCGCGAGGATGGCTCTCTGTTTTATCCCTATCTTAAAAACGACAAGTGGGATTGGGAACTGCTCTGCGGCCAGAATTTCGTGAGTCATCTCGGCGTGTACCGCACGGACAAGATACGCCAACTGGGTGGTTTCCGTGAGGGGGTCCGCGGTTCACAGGATTATGATCTGCTTTTGCGTTATGTGGCGGGGGCGGACGCCGCGCGCCTCATCCATATTCCCCATGTGCTCTACCACTGGCGCGCCCATGCGGGCAGCACGGCTACGGATGTGGGCGTTAAAAGCGAGGCGGTGGAGAGTGCGCGGCGGGCGCTGCAGGACTATCTGGACGCAGCTGGTTCTGCAGCCGTGGTGGAGGTGTTGGAGGGTTCTCAGTTTTTGCGGGTCAGGCATCCGCTGCCCCACAAGCGGCCCCTGGTAAGTCTGATCTGCCATATGGGAGAGGATCTTGCCCCGTTGCAGGCCCAGCTTGCCGCCTTGCAGGAGAATACCGCCTACGGCAAATATGAAATACTTGTTGTGTGCAGCGAAGCCGTTCCGCAACGCCAGCTTGTCAAGGCGCGGCGGCTGACTGAGGGCCAGAAAAATATCCATTTGGTTCTGCATCCGAAAAATTTTTCCCAGGCGCAATGCCTGCAATGGGGCGCGCAAAAGGCGCAGGGGCAGGTGCTGGGCTTTCTATCCGGCGGCGTGGCGCCGGTGACGCCGGGCTGGCTGGAGGAACTGGTGGCCTGCCTGTGCCGTGCGGGCGTGGGCGCTGTGGGCGGCAAGCTGCTGCGCCGTAATGAAACGAGTCTGCACTGCGGCTACCTCACGGACGCCAGCGGCACATTGGCCCCGGTGTTGTCGGGCATGCCCCGCCATACGCCCGGCTGGTTCAACTGGAATATGATGGCCCGAACCGTAGACGCCCTGGACGGCCTGTGCCTGTTTACCCGTGCGGAAACCTTGGCGGGGGCGGGCGGCTTTGACGCGGCTGTGCCCGATGCGGCTGTGCCGGACTACTGTCTGCGCCTTGATGGGCAGGGATTGCGCACCGTCTGGTGGCCGTTTGCTGCGTTTGTGCTGCTGGATGACAAGAAGGCGCGCCGTTGCGACGACTGGGTGGACACTGCCGCCTTTGCGGCACGCTGGAAAGGGCGGCTTACGCCCTTCAGCAGGGATCTTGCGGCCACGCGGCAGGGCTGGGCGTTGCAGACCGACGCCGTGGGATCGGAGGCTGCGGGTGGCATCTTACGGTTAGAGGCTGAAGGTGTTCCGAAGGATTTTTCTCCGGAGGAATACTTGCTTTTGTATCCGGATGTCCGCGCCAGTGGGATGGACCCCCTGATTCATTATCTGCAGTGCGGGCGTCAAGAGGGACGCAAGCCCTGCTGCAGCCATATAGACTACAGCGGCCTTACGCCGGAACGGCTGGCCAGGTTTCGCGCTGCGCCGCCCGGTGATGTGGTGGTCTGCACCTCTGTTGCGGGGAACTACGAGCGCCTCTTGCCCCCGGCTTATTTGAACGACGGCTGGCGCTATGTGTGCTATACAGATACCCCTATGGAATCTTACGGAATATGGGAAATGCGCCCCATTCCTTATGCTAATGCCGATCCCACGCGCCGGGCCCGCTGGGCCAAGCTGCATTTGCCGGAGCTTTTTCCCGATGCGCGTTGGGTATTATGGATGGACGCGAATATCGCTATTGCCGGGGATTTTTCTTCATTGTTAACGATGCACGATGGCACCTTGCCTTTATATACCATACCTCATCCGGTTCGGGATTGCATATACGATGAGGCTGTAGCCTGCATTGCGACCCAAAAGGATGAGCCTAAAATTATTTGTAGTCAGGTTGCCTTCTACCGGGCGCAAGGTATGCCTGAGCATTTCGGATTATATGAAACCAATCTTATGTTGGTGAACCCAGTCCATGAACTGGCACGGAGTTTGTTTGCCTTGTGGTGGGCAGAGCTTGAGTCCTATAGCAAAAGAGACCAGATTAGTCTGCCTTATACACTGTTTCAGCTGAATATTCCGGTGGTTAGTCTTTTGCCAGGAAATGGAACACCGCGGTGCAATGACCTGTTTTATTTTTTAACGCATGAGGAAACAATGTTGACGGTCGCACCTATGGGAGGTGGTGGCGAGATTTCCGGGAACGTTGTCTAATTATTTTTTGAGAAAGCCTCAGGTAAGTTTTTTATGCCATGGTAACAGTTGTCTATTAAAATGGGATGCTGGCCTACGCACCGCGAAATATCAATAGGCGTAGAGCACAGTATCCCAATGTGGGAAAAGAGCGCTGTGGTGCCCTAGTGATAGTCGATAGTTATTGTTGTATTTTTTTATCAAGATGGGGATCTCCCATAAGTCGTCATAATTGTGGTATACGCATACAGCGAGTTTTGGTTTTATTTTCTCTAAGGTAGTTTTTCCCCCTCGGATAGCGCCTTGCTCTGCGCCCTCTATATCTAGCTTGATAAAGGAAGGTTTGAGGAAGTATTTTGTACAGAAAGAATCAATAGACATGACTCGGATTGTAGTATTCCCCGGTGCATGTAGGCGGACTCCTTCAATAGATGCGTTAACCTCGCCATTAGCGACAAAATTTACGGTCTTATCTGCGTCCCATAGGCCGATATTAATTGCTTTGCCATTAAAATTGCTAATTTTATTTATACAATTTTGCAGTTTTTTGAAGTTTTTGTGGTCAGGTTCAAAAGAGATTATAACACAATTCCCACCGACATAGTTTAAGAATTTTTTTAACGTATCACCATCGTAGGCCCCAGCATCAAAGATGCAATCCTTTTTTTCTGGTAAGCACAGAGGATGAAAATATTCTTGATAGTTAGACGTGCGTATATACAATGGGTTGCATGTAATCCTATAGGCCAATGTGCCAAAAAATGTAGTCCTTGAAATATCATCATCAAATATTTTTGACGCAGCGAGGATGTTGGGCAGGCTGTTTTTTATGTTATCGAGTGAAAAGTGCTCTGGGTATGACGATATAAAGAACAAATCAAAAATGTAGTCAAATCCGAGTTTGTGTATATATCTTGATATGTTGAGCGAATTTTTGTCAAACAGGATGAAAAGAACTTTATTGGATGCCGTCCCTCTTAGGTAGTATTTTGATACTGCCTCAAGGCTATTTGCCAGAGAGGAACTGTCACTGGGGATGTAATAAAAAGGCTTAGTTTTTAGTGATGCTGATATATGTTTGTATGTGCTGTTTTTGTTGTCTCCTATAAAAACAATTGCTTCAAATTGATCTGCGTAAGAGAAGAGGTTCCATTTTCCTTTTAGAGCTTCTGTAAGTAGCTTTAAGAAGGCACTATATTCATTGATAGCAGTATGTTCTTCCTGTCGTTTGGTTGTAACTGCATTATCTGTCTCTTCCATGTTAATAGCGGGCTTAAGTTGAAACAATTCCACAGGATTCTCTTGTGTCTCGTCATGAATACCACTTTTAAATTGGATAGAAGATAGCTTTTTATATTCGTCATTTTCTATGGTTGAAAATATATGCGCTAAATAATTTGCAAAGTTGCGTTCAGTTCTTATTTTAAGCCTTTTTAAGATAGGTTCTAATATGCTGATGCAGGCGTTGACGCCTCTATGCATCTCTCTTGCAATGTTCTGCAAATTTGTATGGGTGGTATCATTTTTAAGGAAAGTTGGCGAAAATCCTCTTTCGCAACACTCTATGCCTGTAATAAGCGGGTGATCGGCCATAAGAAGGAAATCCAGCATATTTAAGAAAGGTTGAATGTCGTGGGGGGGATTTGTAAAAAACCCTTTCATTTTTGACGGACTGTTAGTTTGATCTACTCTTATATCAATGTAGTAGCCAATTACATCATGTTTTATTTTGTGCGTAGTAATAAAATTTTGAATCATGCGCTGCAGTGTCCCATGTCGCCCGACATCAACTATAGCAGAATTTTTTTCAAAAAAATTTATATGATAAAGATATTTTAGCATGGTATCCGCGGGATCTTTTTGTAGGGCTTTTTGCCATAGGCAGCGCGAAGATAGCATGTATGTCGTTTTTATATTTGATGTCTGAATTTGATCAAATGTTTTTTTAATAAGTAGGCCATCTCTAGCCTGAAAAAACAGATGCTTTATTTTTTTGTTTCTACATTCATCTTCTAGCCAAAGGCAAAAAGTTAATAAAATAGGTGATGTGAGTTGTGCTCCAATCCAATACCATTTGTTTTCTTCTGCTTTAGTCGCATTTGAATTTATCGTCATTGTATATAATGCGCCAAGTAACATGCTTGCAATGTTACTTTTATTATGAATTGCTGCTATTGCCTTGTACCATCTGTCGAGCTGTGGTTGTGGTGTGAGTCTTTTTTGTGCAGGTGTATATTTTATAGCTTTTATATTGTATTTATTTGAGTTTTGTATGTCAGAAATATCATTGTCGCCTATGTGTAATATTTTGTCTGCTGTGATGGAAAGTTTTTGTAATATGTGCGCATATAATCCACCGCTTGCTTTTGTTTTGCCTACTTCACTAGAAATAAATATATGATTATATTTTATGTATCCTGCATTATGGAGGATTTTTTCTATAGTTTCCTTGTCAATATATATATCTGAAGTGAAAATAATTGTCTTCCCAAGATTGACTGCAGCGCTATATAAATTATATATTTCGCTGTTTCGAACTGAGCATAATATTTCTATTTCTTTTTCTACCTCAATTATTTTATTTATATTTTTAAGATTATTTATTATCTTAAATTCGTTATATATTTCATTAAGAGTTATTTCTTCACAAGAAGATCCATTTTTTTGGGATCTTGCTTTTTGTGAAGATTGGTATCGTATCTTTGCAAAATTTTCTATTGATAAATAATTTTCTATAACATTAAAAATATCATATGGTTTGAAAAAAAGTCGTAAAATTGCTGTATCAAAAATATCAAATGATATAACATCGTATTTTTTAATAGTACTATTCCACTTAGAATGCATTTTTTATTCCTCAGTATCTATAAATTAACAATTTTATAATTGTAATTTATTCTGTAATATAAATTTAAAATACTTTCCTGCTTTGTGCGGTGAATAAAAATACACCTATGCCGTATTATTCTCGCTTATCCAGCGTCGGAGATTTTCTGTTTGAATGCGATTGATGGAGTTATCCTCTGCTAAACTAGATACTCCCAGTCTTGCAATGACGGATGGACTCACGCGGTGAAAGCATTCGCAGAGCCTTATCTGGGACCTTTTCATTATTATATTCAATCTAGCCATGCCGCAACGCCATCACGGTTTCCGCAGCTGGCCGACAATTCAAGAAACGTATTTTGATTGAATATTTTGACAAAGGCTTCGGCATGCCGTTGCTTTGGGGGCTGTGCGTCGCGGAGTAAATTTATTGGCGCGGTAATTACTAGTTTTTCTGTGCAGCTATAAGTATAGCCTCTGACAGTCGCACTAACTTTGTGGTAGGAGTTATGTCCCCGGTACTCATGTTGGGGCGTCCATTCTTATAACTCCAGAACCATAGGGTGGCAACGGCTCTATTCTTTCAACACTCTCAAAAAGATATTGATTGAGCCTGTGATAGCGCACGTGTGGCTGTAGCTGTGCCCCTGCCCCTACCCCCGCTTCAGTTCTTCCACCAGCTTGGCCATGTCCTGCGCCTGGGTGCGCAGCAAGGCCATTTCGCGGGCGGCCACTTCCATGGAATCCGCCGTGGACTTGGCAATAAAGTTCACGTCCTCCAGGGACTTGTTGATGGCCGCACTGGCGGCGGACTGCTCCTCGCTGGCCGAGGCGATGGCCCGCACTTCGTCGGCGGTCTGATCCACCATGCCCACGATTTTGGTCAGCGCTTCACCAGACTTATCGGCAAAGCCCGTGGCCGCGTCAATGGTTTTCACGGTGGCGTCCACCAAGGACACGCTGGTTTCCGCGCTCTGCTGGATGGCCGTAACCGCCTGGGCCACGTCCGCAGTGGAGGCCATGGTCTTTTCCGCCAGTTTGCGCACTTCGTCAGCCACCACGGCAAAGCCGCGTCCGGCGTCGCCGGCCCTGGCCGCTTCAATGGCCGCATTGAGGGCCAGCAGATTGGTCTGGTCCGCTATATCCGCAATGACATTCATAATTCTGGTGATGGCCTGGGTGTGCTCGGCCAGTTGGGCCATGCCTTCACGCAGCTTCAGGGACTGGCGCTGCACTTCCTCAATGCCGGCAACAGCCTGGGCCACCACCTGGGCCCCAGCCTCGGCTTCCTGCCGGGCCGTGTTGGAAATATCCGCCGCGCCCCCGGCGTTTTGGGCCACGTCCAGCACGCTGGTGTTCATTTGCCCCATGCCCGTGGCGGTTTCCGCCAGGCGCTTGAGGGCCTGGCTCAAGGCCGTGTGCGTGTTGTCCACCTGGTCGGCAATATCTTCGGCGGCGGCATTGAGTTTGTTCACCACGCCGCCCATGCGTTCAGCCGCGCTGACAATGCCTTCGCGCCGGGCTTTTTCGGCCTCTTTTTGCGCCTTGTGGGCTTCTTCCACAGCTTGCCGGGCCTCTTCGCTCATGCTGCGGGCTTCTTGGGTTTTGGCGTGCGCCTCCTTCACCAGTTTGCGCAGGTTGGTTTCCATCTGGCGCAGGGCGTCGGCCAGTTGCCCCATATCGTCGTTGCTGCGCACGCCCAGCCGGGCCGAGGCGTCACCGCCGGCCACGGCCAGGGCATAGCGCGTGATTTTGGTCACGGGCGCGCTGATGCGCAGCCCCACAAGCACAGCCAGAACCAGCAGCACGGTCAGCAGCCCCAGCGCGGTAAGCACGGCGGCGCGGATGCCGGCGTGCTCCAGTTTTGCCAGATCTTCAATGGGGTTGCCCACAAACCACATGCCCAGAATTTTGCCGTCCGCGGTCCGCACGGGCCAATAGGCCGATTGATAGCGCACGCCTGAAATAACGTTGCGCACCACGCTCACTTCGCCGCGCTCCAGCACGGCTTGCACCACGGCCGGAGCGTCCAGTTTGGTGCCGATAATCCTTTTATTGTCGCGCAGGATGGTGGTCATGACCCGCGTGTCGCCCTTGAAGATGGTCACGTCCACCCCGGCAAGGCGCTTGAGGTCATCCAGAAAAGCCGGAGTGGTGAGCTGCACGCCCACAGAAACCGTGCCCACCACGACCCCCTCGCGTCGTATGGGGCAGGAGGCGCGGAGCATGAAGGGGTTGATGGGGCCGGTAACCACAGCTGCTGCCGCTTCGCCGCGCATGGCCTTGGCCACGGTGCCCTGCTTGGCGATATTGTCGCCGAATTTGGCGGCGTGCCCGCGGGCAATGACTGTGCCTTGGGCATCGGTCACGGACATGAAGTCCGAGCCCGCGGCGCGCATGAGCTCCTGCGCCAGGGCATACACGGCCGCGTGGTCCTTGGCGGCCACGGCGGCGGCAAAATCCGGATTGCGCGCAATAAGGTCGCCGCTGTGCAGGAAGCGCCCCGACGTAGCGGTGATGGCGGCGTCCACCACCTGCTGGCTGCGGGCCATGCCGTCCACCAGTTCGGCGTCAAAAGGTTTTTTCATATGATAAATGGCAACGACCAACACTACGGCGCAGCAGACGATCAAGGCAATAAACAATGAACCTACATACTTGTGCGTAAGCGTAAGGCGCATGACAAGTTCTCCTCCACGTCATGGTGTCGTATGCCACATAAGGGCCGTCAGGCTGCGCGGACGGCATCGCCAGCGTCGGGTATAACCCGGCGTTGCGCATGGTTCCCTGTCCAGAGGCGCATAGCCTCAGGCCTGACGCAACCGGCGGTGCGGGAATAGCCGCGCATACGTGCTTGCCTGACCGCCCCCCTGCCAAGGAGCCGTCAGACGCTTTTAGTAGCCTTTTAACCTATATCGACCAGAGATATAAAAAGTTAAGGGGACGTATAGCGAACGTTATAACTGCTGTCAAAAGCCAAAAGCGGATTTGGCGTCAGTTCGCAATAAAAGATTTATTTCACATTTGTGGCCATGGCCTTGCAATTTTGCAATGTCCTGGCGATTGCGTAAGCAAGACGCTCGCCGTGGAGGCGCAAGCGCAGCTGTAGCCATTGCGAAGCAGGGGTTGCCCCGTTACGGCGAAAAGTTTACGGGCTAAGACAGCAGCGCTAGTTACGGATACAGACAGCAACGCTATGTAGTTGCACGGGTAAGCGCTGAAATGAGCGTGCCTAACCATTGAGAATACATATTCTCAACATGAATCTGTGTTATGGGCGCAAACGCAGAAACCGCTTGCAGACGGACAAAAAACTGGAGTGGAAGGAAGCATTGCCGTGCGCGGAAATGCCGGGATCAGCCCAGCTTGGCGCGGACCTGACGGCAGAGTCCCATGAGGGCGTCGTATTCGTGCCGCCGCAGCCCGGCCCGACTGAACAGCCGGCGCCAGGGCAGCAGGAAGTAGTCCGGATTGTCCCCGTGCAGATAGTCCAGGCGCAGAAGCATATCCTTGAGTGCAGCCATGAGGCGCTCCTGTTCGGCGGCTGTGGCCGCCCGGCCGCCGGGCACGGGGTCTGGAGGCCGGCTTTGCGGGGACGCGAGAGCGGCATCCGGCGCGGCAGCCGTGGCGTCTTCGCTTGCGGGAGAGGGGGCGGCGCCCCCCGCGTGGCGCAGGGCCCGCACGGCGTTGGCGCATTCGTAGGTCAGCAGCAGTACAGCCTGGGCCAGATTGAGGGAGCGGGCCGCCGGATCGGTGGGGATGGTGACCAGTTGCTGGCAGTGGGAGATTTCTGCATTGTTCAGGCCGCGGTCTTCGGGGCCGAAGACCAGGGCAACGCGCTCGCCGCGCGCCAGGGACGCCGCAACCAGTCTGCCGGCCTGCGGCGGCGAAAGCAGGGCCCTGCGCCAGCCGCCCACCCGGGCGGTAGTGCCCAGCACCAGTGCGCAGGGGGCCACCGCCTCTTGCACAGAGGGGTGAACGCTCAGGCTGTCCAGCAGGGGGATGCCTTTAGGTGTGGCCAGGGGGATGGCCTTCTCTTTGTCCCAGCGTTCGGGATCCACCAGGCGCAGGGAGGAACAACCCATGTTGACGCAGGCCCGCGCCGCCATGCCGATGTTCTCGGGAAAGCGGGTCTTGACCAGGACTACGTCCAGACCTTGCAGCAGCATCATGCGCCTCAGCACAAAAAGTGAAAGGCCGCCAGCACCTGGGTGGCGCCTTCAGCCGGTTCCAGCAGCAGGGCAGGGGGCTGGGGCCAGATGTGATTGGCCGCCAGAGCCAGCATGGCCCCGCCGGCCCCGCACTTGCAAACAGTGCCCAGAAAACGGCCCATCATGGCCCCGAAGGCCGCGTCCAGGGCCTCGCCCAAGGGGCGGCCGCGGACGAGTTCCATAAGAAAGCAGCCCGTCCAGGCCCCGGCCAGCGCGCCGATAAGCGCCCCCAGGCCGAAAAACAGGGGCGCCAGCAAAATAGCCCCGGCGATGGCCCCGATCATGCCCGCAAAGGTACCCGAAGAGCTGGAGCCGTAGCGCCGGGCCTTAACGATCTGCAGGCCCATTTCAAGAGCCTCTCCGGCCAGGGCAATGCCCACCATGAGCACCCAGAACCAGACGTCCATGGACTGGGCCGCAGGGTGGATCAGCTTCCACAGGGCTACCAGCCCCAGCAGCAGCCAGTTGGCCGGCAGGCCAAAGATGTTGAGCAGCAGCACAAAGCCGAGCAGCGTGACAAACGCGCCCGCCAGGACTGATGCCAAAGGAAAAGGCAAGAAATCCATAAACCACCTGTGGGGCCGGTTGCGCCACGGAAACGGGCGTTATTTTTGCTCGCGCAGATCCTTGAGGCGCACGGCCTTGCCCTCGCTGCGCGGCAGGCTGTTGCTTTCCACCAGCTCCACCTTGGGCGTCACCAGTATTTCGTCGCGCAGGCGCGCGGTAATGGCCTTTTGCAGGTTGTGGAGCACGCGCATATCCTCCACAAAATATTCGTCCCGGATCTCTACCTGCACCCGCATGACGTCGCCGATGCCGTCGTTTTCCAGAATAATAAGGTAGCTCTGCCCCACCTCCGGGAAGGTCATGATGACTTGCTCCACCTGCAAGGGGTAGATGTTCACCCCCTTGATGATGAACATGTCGTCCGCCCGGCCCAGAATACGGTCAATGCGGCGGTGCTTGCGGCCACAGGCGCAGAAGCCCGGCAAAAAGCGGGTCAGGTCGCGGGTACGGTAGCGCAGAATGGGCATGCCCTGACGGCACAGACAGGTCATGACCAGCTCGCCCACCTCGCCATCGGGCAGGGCTGCGCCCGTCTCCGGGTCCACAATTTCGGGGATGTAGGCGTCCTCCCAGATGTGCAGGCCATTTTGTTCCAGGCACTCGAAGCCCACGCCCGGGCCGTTCATTTCTGACAGGCCATAAGAGTTGTAAACTTTCATATCGAAAAGATTTTCGATGCGGCGGCGGTATTCCTCGGTATAGGGCTCTGCGCCCACCATGGCGATGCGCAGGGGGAATTGGCGCGGGTCTTTCCCCATTTCACGCAGATGTTCACCCAGGATCAGGGCGTAGGAGGGCAGGATGTGGGCCACCGTGGTGTTAAAATCCTTGGCCAGCTTAATCTGACGGCGGGAGTTGCCCGCCCCGGCCGGGATGGTCATGCAGCCCAGGCGCTCGGCCCCGAAGTGGATGCCCAGTCCGCCCGTGAACAGGCCGTAGCCGGACATATTCTGGAATACGTCGTCCCGACGCACGCCCACCATGTACATACAGCGGGCCATGAGGTCCGCCCAGGCGTTGATGTCGTTCTGCGTGTGGCAGATGGCCACGGGTGAACCTGTGGTGCCGCTGGAGCAGTGCATGCGCACCACCTCGGATTGCGGCACGCAGAGCAGCCCCGTGGGGTACTGGGAGCGCAGGTCGTTCTTGGTGGTAAAGGGTATGCGCCGCAGATCGTCCAGGGTGCGCAGCGATTCGGGGCCCACGCCAGCTTCGTCCAGCCGCTGGCGGTAAAAAGCACACTTGCGGGTCTGCGCTACCGTGTTGCGCAGGCGCAACAGCTGGGTTTCTTCAATGTGTTCGCGGCTCCACAGTTCCGCTTCATCAAAAACGTCCATACTTTCCCCCTGAAGTGGCGCGTTTTACTTCGCCTGCCGGTGCGCCCAGCCCCAAAGCAGTCCGAAACAGCCCGCCAGCATCATGTCGCCGTGCGGAGCCAGAAATGTGCCGCAGCCCTCCAGCAGGGCGCGTTTGGGGCCTGTAATAAAGGTGGGCGCGTAGCCGCCGGCCTCTTCACAAGCGGGCCCGAAGGCCGTGCCGTGCCCGCCGCTGGCCTGCACCGCTTCGGCAGGCAGCCAGTGCTTGCGAAACTGCTCCAGGTCTTCCAGAAGCTGCTCCCGCGTGCGCATGCCCGTATGGTGCTCGTAGATGCCGCGTACCTTGCCCTGATAGAGCAGGGCCGCCACGGTGTGGCCGTTGCCCACGTTGACAATGGTCAGACCCTGGCGGAAACTGCGTTCCAGCACGGCCGGGTCGCACAAGGCCCCCAGCAAGGCGCTGGTGCCCGTGTCGGCCACGGGGCCGCCGGTCTTCTCGTGCAGGGCCTGCATGCGGGTCAGCGAAGGCGGCGGCGCAGCATGGATCCAGCTGGTCGGGTCTGCGGAGGCGGTCAGAAGGTCGCTCCAGCCGCGCATGCGGCCCTGCCGGTTGTTGTAGACGTGAAAACCGTGATCCTGTGCGGCGGCCAGCACCAGATGCGGTTGCGGCAAGCTCGCTAAGCGCAGTATGCCGGCCCAGAAGTCCGGAGCGTAGTCGGTCAGGAATACGGGAACGCAGTTTTCCGGGCAGTTGGCGCTGATGGTCACGCCCAAGGCGCGCACCACATCTTCGCTGTCGTGGATGCCGCGGGTGGCCGGAGCCGTGGAAAAGACCGCCAGGCCGGCGGCCAGGTGCTCCTTGATGGCCTGGGTGAATCCCCCGCCCATGTTGCCGCCGTAAAGCCAGATGTTGCGCCGCAGAAGCGTGAGCTCGCGGATGCGCTGGGCCGTCAGACGGGCCGGCGCAGGCAGCACAAAACGCGGCCAGTTCTCGCCTTCCAGGCCGGGCCGGGCCAGCAGGGCATCTTGTGTGCCGCTGCCGATGTCCACGCAGAGCACCGGGCCCGCGTTACGCAGAAATTTTTGTACGGTTTCGTCCATGCCTCACTCCATCGGGCTTGAAAGAGTAGCCGCAACGGCTTTGGAGCGCAAGCCCGCCAAGATGGAAAAAACACTTGCCATTACCAGCACTATGCGATAGAAGCCTTGTCTGCGCCGAGGTGGTGGAACTGGTAGACACGCTATCTTGAGGGGGTAGTGAGAATTCTCGTGCGGGTTCGAGTCCCGCCCTCGGCACCATAAAGACTTCCAAAGAAGTTCAAAAAGTCCGCAAGGCCAATAGCCAGGCGGACTTTCTGCTTTTTTAGCGGGTCTACACCAAAGACGGGGGCAAGCGGCTCTACACCAAAGACGGGGGCAAGCCCCTTCAACGGGCAGTTTTTCCGACAGGTTTCTGAACAATTCCCCATCCATTTCAGCAGCACAATACGCGCACCCGCAGGCGGTAATTTTCGAAGTTGCGGAAGCCATACGCTCGCCGTTGAATCAACTTCATTTTTCGATGGAAACCTTCTGTAATGCCGTTATTCCGAGTAAAACGGAACATTCTGGCCACTTCTTCCCGCCAATTATGTAACGTCTTGCCCAGGGTGCGCAACGGCGCGAAGGGTGTTTTTCGAAGTTGATCAATTTTATTCAATAATTCAGCCACATATCTGCGGCAGGAATCGACGTTTTGCGCCCGGACACGCAATAAATCCGCGGTTTCATGCAAAAACTCGTACAGCGATTCAATGTCTGGTCTGGCGGCAAAGTATGTTCGTAGTCGCTCTTTTTGGGCGTCTGTTAATCGATCTCTGCGGGTCAGTAAAATACGCATCATGCCGCCGCGCCCATGAGCAAGATGTTTTTCATCAATTTCTTTGCATAGCTCTGAAAAGTGCTGATTCACCAGCCTGATAACATGAAACCTGTCCGCAACAATGCGCGCATTGGGAAACCATTCCCGCACTAGTCGGCGATACGCAGAATTCATATCAATACAGACCATTTTTACCTTATGACGGCCTTGCAGCGACTGCAAAAAATCGCGCATATCGGCGGCGCTGCGCCCCTTAACCACATCAAAGACCCTACGCCGGGCCAAATTGACCCTCCCCCCGAAAAGTATGCCATTGAAAAGTTCGTGTTCCTGACATAGGAGCACAAGGATGAAACGCAGCAGATTTACCGAAGAGCAGATTATTGGGATATTGCGGCAAGCCGAGGCAGGAGTGCGCGTTGTCGATTTGTGCCGACAGAACGGCATCTCGGACGCGACATTTTATAAATGGCGCAGCAAATTCGGTGGGATGCAAGTCTCTGATGCCAAACGACTACGGCAATTGGAGGATGAAAACGCTCGGTTGAAGAGGATTGTCGGCGAACAGGCTCTTGATATTGTCGTCCTGAAGGATGTGCTCTCAAAAAACTTCTGAAGCCCGCAGCTTGCAGAGAAGCCGTGCAGTACGTTCTGAGGGAGCACGGCTATTCCGAGCGGCGGGCTTGCCGAGTCGTCCAGTTCAACCGCGGCTCCGCTAGGCGGCCGCCATCCAAGGACCGCGATCTGCTTTTGCGCACTCGCTTGCGGGAACTGGCGGAAGAGCGACGGCGTTTCGGTTCTCCCCGGTTGCATGCACTGTTGCGCCGCGAAGGCTTGGTGCAGAACCATAAACGGACAGAAAGAATTTACCGGGAGGAGGGGCTTTCTCTGCGTACACGGAAACGGACGAAGCGCCCGAGCCATACCCGGGTCGAGCAAGTGGGCCCTACAGGCCCGGATGAACAGTGGGCGATGGATTTTGTAAGCGATGCCCTTATGAATGGACGCCGCATCCGGATTTTGACGATTGCGGATCTGTGGGATCGCTCAAGCCCGGCACTTGAGGTAGATATGTCACTGCCTGGCTTGCGTGTTGTGCGAGTGTTGGAAAGATTACGCCTTCAAGGGAGAAAGCCACAGCGGATAAAAGTTGATAATGGCCCGAAATTTAGTGGTAAGGCACTGGATGCCTGGGCATTTGAGCATGGCGTGGAGATAGAGTTTACTCGTCCGGGGAAACCCACGGATAACAGGCATATTGAAAGCTTCAACGGGAAATTCCGTGATGAATGCTTGAATCAGTATGTGTTTTCATCCGTACATGATGCCCGTCAAACAGTTGAAGCCTGGAGACAGGACTATAACCAGCGGCGCCCGCACAGCTCCTTGGGCTGGCTGACGCCAGAAGAATTTTGCCGACAGAACAGAACCCATAACCCAACAGGAACCACTAACTTACAAGTGGTATACGCAATGGGGTAAGGTCACTTGCAATACGCCTGAGAATTGCCCATTAATGGAAGAAAGGCTTAAGCTTCGCAAAAGCGAGGTGTTAAAAACTAGCTCATTACTGATACCATCTATTAAGCTTGGAATGAAGACTATATCTTTTAGTCCGGTCAGCAACGCCTCCCGAAAATCAACAGGTAGCTCGTATATTGCTTTATAATAACTAACGTCTTGACCTACGGAGAAATATCCGTTGGGCAACTCTTGAAAGTTGGAAGGCAAAGTTGAGTAAGTTTTTTCAGCAGTGGTTTGCCCACGAAATCCTATTTTTACTTGGCCTATATCGTGCTTTTCTCCCGCTTCATCGTACACGTTTATGTAGAACATCGTTACAAAATGATAATCATTCCATCGGTCAATACGAAGATGAACGGCATTTCTTGCACCTGTTGGTTCTCTGTCGTTCCTATCAAGAATAGTAAAATTCAAATTAAACCTCGTTTACGGATTTTATATGCAGGGCATTTCAACATATAAGTTATGGCCCCTTGGTGTAAGAACTATATATTCCACTGATATATTACGTGTTATCGCGAAAAAGAACTTGGTTTCGGGATCCCTCCTTGAATAAGGCAAGTAATCACATAAATTGGGGCTGTTGCTGTCTGAACTTTGACAATAAAAAGGCCGTCTTCTATCGGAAATGGAGGATTTTTTTTGTGGCTACAGTCTAGAATACATAAAAATGCTAAACGACGATTAGTTCCCACTCCATATGTGGCAGCTTGCTCAGTATATTGCTTGCAGTCCTCAGGTAAAAGACAGTTCGAGCGTTCAGACTTTAGCTCAATACGAATCCCTCTGAATGATAGATCCGTTCGGCCACCAGCCGCATGAGCCTGTTCTTCGAGTTCAACAGCTATTGTGGGAGATTGGCGAAGAAATTGCCTAATATCGCGTTGGAACTCTTCCTCCAAAATAGGCTCCGGATAACGGGAATCCTGAACTGCTTGTCCCATTAAATTCCCGATTGACGCAAGTAAAGTTAAGGCATCAGCAATATCATTACTAGGAAGATCTGGTTCTTGGCGCATTTGCTCTCTAATGCTCAAAATTTTTAAATCCACAGCAGGATAACCGGTAATAGGATTTTGACGGGTATCACTACCGTCTAGCCGTAACGTACGTTGCCCTGCTACTGCGACAGGCTGTTCGCTTTGTGGCGGATAGCATTCAGCTGTGTACATAAACTCATATGGACGCGCATGAAAACTCTGTGGTGCATGGAGAACCATGCGTCCAAGACGTCTAAGCAAATACGGTGGATCTCCGCTCGGTTTTTCAAACTCAAATACTGGAAGCTCGAATGTGCTTGGTGGTTCAATCGATACAGGGCTAAGGCGGACAACAGTGGCATGTTCTGGCCACCTAGAAATACGAATAAGTATTTCAAGATCATTAGTTTGATGCGAAGGAAGCCAATGTACTCGTTCGGCAGGTCGTCCGTTGATAGAAAATTCTAAGAAAGCTACAGCAATACCTTGCGGGAATTTTTGTTTGCTTTGGATGTTGTGCTTAGCCCATTCTGGAGGCTCGGGGATTGGATCTGCATAGATGGGCACGGGCATTGGTACTTTAGCTAGGGCTCGCCGAATAGTGATAACTTCCGCTAATTGTAGCTCGCTGTTTACGGGCTGAAGTATCGAAAGGACCGTTTGTTCAAATACTGTATTACCAGCAATTTCGGAGACGATCTGTAATCTAGCACGAGCAGCTCGCAATAAGCGGTCTGAATCAGTTTCGCCTGCAAGAATTGCTCGCCTCCAATCTTCAAGGAAGCTAATGCAACTAATAGCCTCAGCGAAAATGTTCCACAATTTCGCGGCAGGCGCGCGACCTAACAGACTTGAGGCCTCTCGCACTCGTTCTGCACATTCCCCTATGGCGTCTATGTCAATTGCACCACTTGAGCAGCGCAGGAGCTCTATTGCTTTAAGGCGCAAAGGGAAAATTTTTTCGAAAATTTCTTTCATTTGACTCTGCTATTTGCCTTGTTCGCTCGGTAAAATTCTTTTCCCATTGTATGGAGAAATCTACGACAAGAGATTCATTGTCAGACTTAACTGCCGCTTCAAACTCAACTGCTATCTCGATAGAGCGCCCTTTGGTACGTAGTTTTCGTTTAAGTTCAGTATCTGGTATTTGAGTAACACAAGCACCTGCTAATTTCAAAGCTCCCTCTGTAGCTCCTGCAAAACTCAGGCGCTCAACAATCTCGTATGCGACCCAAGGGGCAACTTTGAGTGTTGAGATGCCAAACTCAACAAAACGTTCTTGCCTGTCTACAACAGAAGAATCTGATAGTTTTTGGAGGAGATTCCAACTCTCATTGTCATGGTTATTGAGAGTTATAATATATGGCAGCATGTGAAGCACTAAATCTGCTAAATCATCACAACTATCAAGCCAATGTGATAAAAAGTTAAGTCCATTATGAAGATAAATAGGGTCAATTTTTAAAATATTTTTTATTATTATTTTTTTCATTATGTCTAAATCACATTCAAGTGTATCAAGAAAACTCGCCAGGACGTCAGCACAATCAACAATAAATTGTTCATCACTACATTTTTCGCTGTAGTATAAGAAAATATCAAATAATACTTTGGCTGCACGTGGGCGATATTCTTGAGGCAGGTTAAATCGCCGCAACGCGCGTACTGCAGATTTATGAACTATAACATATTGATCAAAAAGTAATATTGAAAAAGCCTCATATACTAATGGTGGAATATTCTTGTGCCCTTGTGAACTAATTTCTCCCAATGCAGTCGCTGCAGAAGCTCGGACAAGAGTTGAAGCCCCCACCAAACCGGAATATAAATGAGGTAGCATTGCGTTTACGCCAGCTACGGATACGGCTAAGTGTTCAATTGCCCTCAGCGCAATTCCTCTGAGTTCTTCTCTGTCTTCAGGAAGGGAGCCGATCATCGCACAGACCTTTTTTATCAAGGCATCGTCTTCCCCCGCAGCTATTGCGGCCCATTCAACATAGTTAGACATGAGACTTTTTATAGCATTACGACGATTATTGCGTTCTATTTTAGCCAAAAAATCCTCATCAAGTTCATGAGGCTCCTCATTGATTACCCGCAACCGGTCATCTAGAAGAATAGGCTCTTCCGGGTTTTCCGTGGGTAGCTGATCTGCTAATGTCCTTCCCGGAGGGCACCAATGAAGGATACGGACCTATATTTTCGGATTCTCGGGCTGACCGAGCCCTGGTTTGTTGAGGCTGTTGAACTGGACACGGCGGAAGGTCGGGTAGACATCCGCGTGGAGCATGGTCCTGGTGTTCGCTGGTTTTGCCCTACTTGTGGTCGAGAGCTGGCTTGCCGCGACCATGCCGAGCCTCGTGTCTGGCGCCATCTGGACACGTGCCAGTTCAAGACGTTCCTGCATGCTCGGATTCCCCGAGTGGACTGCCCCGAGCATGGCGTCCTTCAGGTCAACGTGCCTTGGGCCGAGTCCAAGGCACGTTTCACCATATTGATGGAGCGATTGATCATCGACGTGCTGACCGAGTGCGCCACCGTAACAGGAGCGCGGCGCATCCTGCGCATCACCTGGGACGAAGCATGGGGTGTCATGGAAAGGGCGGTGCGCCGGGGCCGGGAGCGCAAGCAATCGAATCCCTCGCGGTATCTTGGCGTTGACGAGAAGGCATTCCGCAAGGGGCACGACTATGTGACCGTGGTTTGTGATCTGATCGGCAGCACGGTGGAGTATGTGGCCGACGAGCGTAAGGCCGAAAGCCTTGAGGGGTACTACCTTCAGTTCACCAAGGCGCAGTTGGAGCGGATCAAGGCCGTGGCCATGGACATGTGGGAGCCCTATTTTAAAGCTACGCTCAAACATGTGCCGGACGCGGCGGGGAAAATCGTTCACGATCGGTTCCACGTCATGAAACACGTAGGCGAGGCTGTGGACCGGGTACGCAAGCAAGAGCACCGCGAACTCACAAGTCAGGATGACCATCGACTCAAGGGCACGAAATTCCTCTGGCTATACCGGGAGGAGAATCTGCCGGACAAACACCGGCCAGCCCTGGAGGCCTTGAAGACAGCGAACCTCAAGGTGGCCAAGGCCTGGGCCATGAAGGAAAGCCTGAACGACGTCTGGAAGTACCTGAGCACGGGATGGGCCAGACGTTTTGTGAAGCGATGGCTGGTCTGGGTGAACAGGTCAGATCTTGCCCCAATGCGCAAAGTGGGCGGACTGATTCAGAGACATCTTGAGAACATCCTGACCTTCTGCCGCCACAGGATCACCAACGGCGTGGCCGAGGGCCTCAACAGCAAGATCATGGCCATCAAGAGGAAGGCTTGCGGTTATAGGAACCGGGAGCATTTCAAGACAGCCATCTACTTCTTCTGTGGCGGTCTAAACCTCTACCCGGCCAGTTCCTGACAGGGGTTACCCACGGAAAACCCGGAAGAACCGAATTTTGTCTGCCAATTCTTTGGTCAGGTTAGAAATAACTTCTTGTGACTCTGTTGCCCTGTCAGAACGGAGTGAACAAAGCTCACTAACCATTTTTTCCATTAATGGCTGCATCTCTTTGGAAAACATTCCATTTATTGCTTCACTAATATTTTGTCCAACATGATCTACGAAAACCTGCATTAGATCGCGTTGCTCTTCCTGTAAGGCAAGCTGTTGCCTACTCATATCTTCGGAAGTAATCAGATGTACACGCTCATCAAGAGCGTTAACAAAGTCGCCAAGGTGTTTTTGCAACGCGCGTACGGTGCGTTTTTCGCAGAATGCAAAGATTAACGAACATGCAAGCCCCACGATGGATGTCATAAAAGCGAGGCCTGCGCCGGATAGAAGCTGATTGAGCGCCGTGCGTAATTTCTCCGTGTTATCTGCGTCAAATCCGCCGCTCAACCCCGCACTTGCTAGGTAAATACCACCGGCAAGGCCGAGAAATGTTCCCAAAATACCGAACCCAGTGAGGTAGTTAGGGGTAGCGGTATAGGTTGCTGCACTATAGTGGGGAAGAATTATGGTGTCTTCATTGAAGAAAAACGCTGCGGAATGTGAGTTCCGCACAGGGGTGGTATTGTCACTGCTATGAACCAGTGATTCCGTAAATTCAGACCAGTGATGCTTGAAAATAGTATTCTGACAAATTGCATCGTTGATACTAAAAAAATTATATTTAAAAACTATCTCGTTGCGCCGTTTTTCTTCATTAGGCAACCCAGTTTCATTTTGAGACTCAAGCACTGCAGAGGGCAACACATCGTCATTTTGCAGTTCAATCTTTACAGCTTGCGTCGCTTCCTTACAGGCCAGCACAATGCATCTTTTTTCTCGAGCTATGCAGAACAATAGAATGATAAAAAATATAAAAGTGCCGAGGCAATATATAAATGTAAAGTACTGACTTTGTGTAAGCTGAGCAGCATAGTTTGCAAGCTCTCTTAACAAATTATAAATTTCCACATCTCCCCCACGGTAGATATGTGTTATGAAACTTTGATAGCAATAGAGCAATAACTAAATGAATTCATTAGGTAGTCATTCTAAACAAACCAATTTCCCAATTACCACGTAGAGCCAGTCGTAGAGTGTCCAGAATTTTTTCGCAAAACCTCACCAGCGAAAAAACTTTAACTTTTTGCACTACGCGCTTCGCTGTTGCATCCAAGGCAGATCAAATTCCAGCACCATTAGGCTTTCACGTCAATTTCACCCTAAAACTACGACTGACAAAGTGAAAGAGTGACGCGATCATACTAGTTTTCCGCAGATACTCAAACGATTTATAAAGAACTACCTGTATCAACACCCTCAAGTTTCGTACAGCTTTCAGAATTCGATAGGTTCAGGGGATTACCAAAGGAATTCAGAAGAGCTGACCTTACCCCATTGCGTATACCACTTGTAAGTTAGTGGTTCCTGTTGGGTTATGGGTTCTGTTCTGTCGGCAAAATTCTTCTGGCGTCAGCCAGCCCAAGGAGCTGTGCGGGCGCCGCTGGTTATAGTCCTGTCTCCAGGCTTCAACTGTTTGACGGGCATCATGTACGGATGAAAACACATACTGATTCAAGCATTCATCACGGAATTTCCCGTTGAAGCTTTCAATATGCCCGTTATCCGTGGGTTTCCCCGGACGAGTAAACTCTATCTCCACGCCATGCTCAAATGCCCAGGCATCCAGTGCCTTACCACTAAATTCCGGGCCATTATCAACTTTTATCCGCTGTGGCTTTCTCCCTTGAAGGCGTAATCTTTCCAACACTCGCACAACACGCAAGCCAGGTAGTGACATATCTACCTCAAGTGCCGGGCTTGAGCGATCCCACAGATCCGCAATCGTCAAAATCCGGATGCGGCGTCCATGCATAAGGGCATCGCTTACAAAATCCATCGCCCACTGTTCATCCGGGCCTGTAGGCCCACTTGCTCGACCCGGGTATGGCTCGGGCGCTTCGTCCGTTTCCGTGTACGCAGAGAAAGCCCCTCCTCCCGGTAAATTCTTTCTGTCCGTTTATGGTTCTGCACCAAGCCTTCGCGGCGCAACAGTTCATGCAACCGGGGAGAACCGAAACGCCGTCGCTCTTCCGCCAGTTCCCGCAAGCGAGTGCGCAAAAGCAGATCGCGGTCCTTGGATGGCGGCCGCCTAGCGGAGCCGCGGTTGAACTGGACGACTCGGCAAGCCCGCCGCTCGGAATAGCCGTGCTCCCTCAGAACGTACTGCACGGCTTCTCTGCAAGCTGCGGGCTTCAGAAGTTTTTTGAGAGCACATCCTTCAGGACGACAATATCAAGAGCCTGTTCGCCGACAATCCTCTTCAACCGAGCGTTTTCATCCTCCAATTGCCGTAGTCGTTTGGCATCAGAGACTTGCATCCCACCGAATTTGCTGCGCCATTTATAAAATGTCGCGTCCGAGATGCCGTTCTGTCGGCACAAATCGACAACGCGCACTCCTGCCTCGGCTTGCCGCAATATCCCAATAATCTGCTCTTCGGTAAATCTGCTGCGTTTCATCCTTGTGCTCCTATATCAGGAACACGAACTTTTCAATGGCATACTTTTCGGGGGGAGGGTCAATCTCCATGGACGGCCGGGGCCGCTGGCTGGACAATGTCTTCATCGAACGCCTCTGGCGCTCGCTGAAATATGAGTGCGTGTACCTGAACGCTTTTGAGACCGGCTCGGAGGCCCGTGTGGGTATTGGAAGGTGGATTGACTTTTACAACCGTTTCCGGCCGCACAGCAGCCTGGGTGGAGTCCCCCCGGAACGTTTTCATGAACAAGGACTTTTAAAGGCAGCCTGATAAGGGTAAAACTAGCTAACAAAGCGCTATTTGCTGTCCGAACAATGGGGACCACCTCTCTTACAGTTTCCTGGCTGATCGGGCAGGTACCTTCCATTTTTCGCTGCGCGAAAATGTCGTCCGGCATCCTTGTCAGGACGAGGGGAGAGGGGTAGGGTAGGCGTGTTTCTCAGGGCGGGGTGCAAGTCCCCACCGGCGGTGATGCGGCGGACGCCAGTCCGGCCGTCAGCCCGCGAGCGCCCGTGACCGGGGTCAGCAGATTCGGTGCGAATCCGAAGCCGACGGTAACAGTCCGGATGGAAGAGAACGGCTTTTTGCCGCCACGCACGGCCTGCGCGGATTTTTCCGGCGTTGTTGCGTTGCGGCCCGTCCACGCCCTGGTGCACCCTCTCCCGGCACGAACGCCGGCTTCGGAGAATGGTTATGCATCAGTCCCCGTTAACTTTGGATTCCTTTGGCAATGCCGCCGAGCGGCTGCAACGAGCCCTTGCCTCCCTGCGCGACGGCGGCGGCGTGCTGGTTGTGGATGATGCGGACCGGGAAAACGAGGGCGACCTCATTTTTTCGGCCAGCCAGATCAGTGTGCCGCAGATGGCCATGCTTATCCGTCACTGCAGCGGCATTGTCTGCCTGCCACTTACGGCGGAACACGCCCGTCGGCTGGACCTGCCGCTCATGACCGCGCACAACACCAACACCCAGCAGACGGCTTTTACCATCAGTATTGAAGCGGCCACCGGGGTGACTACGGGCGTTTCCGCTGCGGACAGGGTGGCCACCGTGCGGGCCGCCGCAGGGCCACAGGCCCGTCCGGAGGATCTGCGGCGGCCGGGGCACGTCTTCCCCTTGCTGGCCCGTCCCGGTGGGGTACTGGAGCGGCGGGGGCATACCGAGGCCACCGTGGACCTCATGCGCCTGGCCGGGCTGGAGCCCTGCGGCGTGCTTTGTGAACTGACCAACGACGACGGCAGCATGGCACGCTTGCCGCAGGTGGCGGCTTTTGCCCGGGCCCACGGCATGCCCCTGTGCAGTGTGGAGGACATCGTGGCCTGGCGTTCTGCCGGACGCGACCATCGGGCTGTGGCTGTATAGGGCATTGCAACGTTGCAATGCTCTGGCTGTTGCGTCAGCAGCCGCCCGCCATAGAGAGGCGCAAGCGTAGCTTCAGCCGTTGCAGCGCAGGAGCTTGACCCGTTACGACGAAGGAAGTTACGGACAAAGGCCCAGCTCTCGTTACGAACAAAACAGCAGCGCTGGCTACAGCTGAAGACAGCACCACTCTGTAGTTGCGCGGGGAGGCGTCGGAACAAGCGTGCCGTAAACTTTGCGAACACGCATTCTCAAAGGTAATCTGCTTGGACGACCGGGGAGCGGGCGGCAATGTCGTCCGCTCCCCTTTTTCAAGGTTTCCCCGGCTCGTTCCTTTTTGCAGCTATTTTTTCGTGGCGTCCTTCCTGGATACGCTCTTCATTACATATTCAGAGGCTGCAGGTTTGTGTTCTGCGGTTCGCACGCGTGTGGCCGTGCAACGAGTCTCGGTGCGGCAGCGCAGCTTTGCCAAGGGGTATTTTAAAAATTTATATAATTGTAATTAACTATATTGAATAATTATATTTTATTCCACAACCCCGGTCATTGCAGGCAGAGTTTTTTTCAAAAATAACATTGCTCTGCCGTCGTTTGTCTCACAGGCGTCATAAAAATATGAGGAAACCGTTTGATACAAAAAATTGAACATTTTTTTTAAATTATTCCACATAGATAAATGTCGATTTTGAAAAGTAATTTCAATTCTGTTGACACAATCCGTGTGCTGTGCCACTATGCCTCATTCGCAAATTTTAGTGGAGGCACAGTATGGAAGAGCACGGCACGCCGGATTTTCAGGTCACCCACCGCTTCAGCCACGACAATCTGCACATCAGCCTTCAAGACCCCTTCGGCCCGCCCCAGGCGGACGCTGTCATCGCTCTTCTGTACGGCAACCAGCACGCCTGCAAACGTATTTTTATTGATGTGCGCCGGGTTTCCCGACCGCATCCCAGGGCTGTGGACGCCCTGAAGAATTCCCTGCTGTTGGGCGGCCTGAGCACGGAGCAGATCGTTTTTAAGGGTAAAACCGGCTTTGACCTGGCCGTCAACGGCAACCGGGTGCTCATTGAACAGAAACGCAGCCATGTCTGCAAGGGCAACTGCGCCCATTGCAAGTGCGGCCACCACAAGCACGATCACGCCCAGGCGCGGGAGCATTAGTCCCCCGCCGCTGGCGGCGAGTTCCTTTTTTGCAGCAAAAAAAATAAGAGATATTACGCAATCACCACGGCTGTTGGGGCGGATTATCCGTAGCGGCCGTAAAACCCATACCGGAGGAACAAGAGTATGCATCAGAAAGAAAGGAACGCACTGCAACGCTTCAAGAAAGCCTGCATGGTAGCCATGCTGGCCGCCGGCCTGTTGGTGGGCGCGGCCGGGGGGGCCAAGGCCATTGACTTCAAGGCCCAGGGCGAATGGCTGGTGGGCTTTGGCGTGGCCAATACTAGTCTGACCAAAAACACCAGGGGCCCCAACGACTCTCAAAAGACCAAGAGCAATACGGAAGACGACTTTGGCGCGTCCCAGCGGGTGCGCCTGCAGTTGGACGCCGTGGCCTCCGAAGCGCTTTCGGGCACGGTCTTTTTTGAACTGGGCGACCAGGCCTGGGGCAAGTCTGAAGATGGCGGCGCCCTGGGCGCGGACGGCAAAGTGGTGAAGGTGAAAAACGCCTACATTGACTGGCTGATCCCCAATACCGACGCGCGCGTGCGCATGGGCCTGCAGGCCACTGCCGTGCCCAACGCCGCCGGCGGTTCGGCTATTATGGACTGCGACTCCGCTGCTCTGGTGGTCAACTACAAGTTCAACGACAACGTGGGCCTTACTGCCATGTGGTCCCGCCCGGTCAACGACAACTTCGGCGAAGACTATTTTGATGAAAATGGAAAGAAGAGCACGGAAAAATCCAACTATCTTGACAATATCGATCTCTTCATGCTCTCCGTGCCACTGTCCTTTGACGGCGTGGAAGTGACCCCCTGGGCCATGTACGGCATGCGCGGCAAGAACTCCCTGCGCGGCCTCGAAGAAGTCAATGACAATGAACCCTGGGAAACCAGCGATGGCAACCTGGGCCTGACCCTGTCCGGTCTGACCCCCGGCTTCAACTACGCGGGCAGCACGCCGCTTACGGCTTCCACCACCGGCAAGCAGTACGGCTCGCTGTTCTGGGTGGGCCTGCCTGTGGCTATCACCATGTTTGATCCGCTGAACATTGAATTCGATATCAACTACGGCTATGCCGAAGCCATGGGGCGGTACGATATCGTCAAGCGGCTCAATGGCAACGACATCGTGCGCGGCAGCACCGAGCGTCAGGGCTGGCTGGCCAAGGCCTTGATCGAATACAAGATGGACTGGGCCACCCCCGGCATCTTCGGCTGGTACGCCAGCGGCGACGACGGCAACGTCAAGAACGGCTCCGAGCGCATGCCCTCCATTGCGGGCGCGGGCAACTTCACCTCCTTTGTGGGCGACGGCAACCTGGCCTGGGGCGCGGGCCCCGGCGACGTCTGCGACTGGAGCATGAGCTACGCCGGCACCTGGGGCATCGGCGGTCAGCTGGCCGACATGAGCTTTGTGGAAAACCTCAAGCACACCTTCCGCGTGGCCTACTGGGGCGGCACCAACGCGCCTTCCATGGTCAAGTACATGGACAGCGCCTCGGCCTGGAGCGGCAACGGCATCGGCGGCGACGGCCCCTACCTGACCACCAACGACGGCCTGCTGGAATTCAACCTGGTCAACCAGTGGCAGATCTACGAAAACCTGGAAGCCAACCTGGAACTGGGCTACGTGGTCAATATGGTGGACCAGGATACCTGGAAGAAGAACGGCTATAACAACGGCCAGGGCAACGGCAGCTTCTCCAAGGAAGACGCCTGGAAAGCCCAGTTGGTCTTCGCCTATACCTTCTAAGTCTGTGTAGCGCCCACACCGCGCGCGTTCCCTTCCCGCGCGCTTATACCGCCGCTTCTTCGGAAGCGGCGGTTTTTGTATGGAGGCCCCGCCTGGCGGGGCCTTTTGCAGGCAGCCCCCGCATATTTCTATAAGAATTTCAGCGCGTCTTCCAATCAGGCCCAGTTGCGGCAGCTGAACACCAGTGTCCGTTCTGTGGGCAAGGCCGTAAATGGGTAACGCCGCTTGGCGCCGCCATGTCCGCCAAGTTGGGAGAATCCCCAAGGTTGTGCAGCAATTATCGAGACTTGCCGGAAACCTGCTCAATACAGGGAGCGTCTGCATCCGTCTTCCCAATAAGGCTGCCTGCCCTTGAGCGGAGGCGTGCAACAAGTACGGCGCCCACTTCGGTGCGGTGCCGCGCAACTGCCCCGCGCACGTACTCCTTGCCAAAAGCGTCTGGGCGTGCAGCCCCAAAGGCGGTTACACGGTAACCTTGTCCCAACGCTCGTACTGCAAAAAAACAAAGCTCTCCCGGCCGTTTTCGAACCGGCCGGGAGGGCTTTGTTTTTATCGGCCGCGTCTTGTGCGTGCCGATTCAGATTGTCTGAGCATCTTTCCGGCCAACCAGTTCGGGATGTCCGGCCAGGGCCGCCAAGCCTTTGACCCCGCGAGCCCTTCCCCGGCTGCGGCTGTGTCGTCCTGGCGAGGGCAAGAGGCGCGGCGGGGTTTGCGCCTCAAGCGTCGATTCTTCCGGCGCGGGCGGCGTTAAGCACGGCCATAAGGGCCACGCCCACGTCGGCGAACACGGCTTCCCATAGGCCGGAAAGGCCCACAATGCCCAGGGCCATGAACAGCCCCTTGATGCCCAGAGCCATGACAATGTTCTGCCAGACAATGGTGCGGGTGCGGCGGGCAATGCGCAACAGCTCAGGCAAACGGGCGGGGTTGTCGTCCAGAATGACCACGTCGGCGGTTTCAATGGCCGCTTCCGCGCCCAGGCCGCCCATGGCCACACCTACGCCGGCCGTGGCCAGCACCGGGGCGTCGTTGATGCCGTCGCCCACAAACAGGGTATGTTTGACCGGCCCCAGCGCCTGCAGGGCGCTGGCCTTGGTTTCGGGCAGCAGACCGGCCTTGAGCACGTCCAGTTTGAGGCGGGCGGCCACGGGGCGGGCCTGTTCCTCCCGGTCGCCGGTGAGCATGGCAATGGTGCGTACGCCCAGGCGGCGCAGGCCTTCCACGGCTTCGGCGGCCTGGGGTTTGAGTCGGTCCGAAACCACCAGTGCACCCAGCAGGCGGCCATTGCGGGCCACCTGCACCACGCTGCCGGGCAGGTCCACGGGCTGGGGTGCAATATTGTGGCTTTGCAGCAGGGCTGCGTTGCCCGCCAGCAAGGTGTCGCCGTTGGCGGTGGTCACCTGCACGCCCTTGCCGGGCACTTCCGTCATGGCGGTTACGGCGGCCTCGTCGGGGGCGCTGTCCGCCTGCTGCGCCGCGCGCAGCACAGAGCGGGCAATGGGGTGGTTGGAGCGGCTTTCGGCCAGGGCGGCCACGCGCAGCAGTTCATTTTTGTCCACGCCAGCGGCGGGCAGCACGGCGTTGACCTCAAACACGCCTTCCGTCAGCGTGCCGGTCTTGTCCAGGGCGGCCACGCGCATGTCGCGCAGGTTGTCCAGCACCGCACCGCCCTTGATGAGAATGCCCCGCCGGGAGGCGGCCCCGATGCCGCCGAAATAGCCCAAAGGAATGGAAATGAGCAGGGCGCAGGGGCAGGAAATGACCAGCAGCACCAGGGCGCGGTAAAGCCACTGTGAGAATGTGCCCAGGCCCAGCAGGGGCGGCAGCACGGCCACCAACAGGGCAAGCCCCGTGACGGCCGGCGTGTACCAGCGGGCCATGCGGGTGATGAAGCGTTCTGTGGGGGCCTTGCGGGCCACGGCGTTTTCCACCATTTCCAGAATGCGGGCAATGGAGGATTCCGCAAAGGGCGCAGTCACTTCTACCCGCAGCGCGCTGTTGAGGTTGATGGTGCCCGCCAGCACCCGACCGCCCGGCGCCACCTGCTGCGGCACGGATTCGCCCGTGAGCGGAGAGGTGTCCACCTGGGAGCGGCCTTCCAGCACCTCGCCGTCCAGGGGGATTTTTTCACCAGGACGCACCAGAATGTGGCTGCCGGGCCCCAGCACGTCCGGGGCTACGTCGCGGGTGGTTCCGCCGTCCAGCAGTTCGTGGGCCACACTGGGACGCGCCGCCAGCAGCGCCCGTACCGAACGGCGGGACCGCCCGGCGGCGCGTTCCTGCACAAATTCGCCCACCCGGTAGAAGAGCATGACGCCCACGGCTTCGGGCAGTTGCCCCAAGGCTATGGCGGCCACGGTCGCCCCGCC
>NZ_OX346397.1:162500-1350000 GCF_902498985.2 Desulfovibrio diazotrophicus
GGAAACGAGTTAATATTCTCGTACTTGTGTGTCCGCGCGATGGAGGGACGCAGGAAGGTAAACGGTCCGGGTGTTGGTATACCCGGTGCAAGCAGGTAGGCGTGCAGCACAGGCAAATCCGTGCTGCTCTACGCTGAGACGCGAGTCCGTGGCCGCAAGGCCTGAAGCCGTTGAGCCTCTACTGCCTAGAAAAGCTCCTAAGTATAGGATACGCAAACCGTACTGCAAACCAACTCAGGTGGGTGGGATGAATAATCCAAGGCGCTCGAGAGAACTCTGGCCAAGGAACTCGGCAAAATAACCCCGTACCTTCGGAAGAAGGGGTGCTCTTTTGGGTAAAGTTGATTCACTTAACCAGCCCGAGGGAGCCGCAGAGAAATGGTGGTGGCGACTGTTTACTAAAAACATAGGTCTGTGCCAAGTCGTAAAGACGACGTATACGGACTGACGCCTGCCCGGTGCCGGAAGGTTAAAAGGAGGGGTCAGCGCAAGCGAAGCTCCGAATTGAAGCCCCGGTAAACGGCGGCCGTAACTATAACGGTCCTAAGGTAGCGAAATTCCTTGTCGGGTAAGTTCCGACCTGCACGAATGGCGTAACGATCTCCACACTGTCTCGGCCAGAGACTCGGTGAAATTGAAGTCGCGGTGAAAATGCCGTGTACCCGCAGAAAGACGGAAAGACCCTGTGCACCTTTACTATAGCTTGACATTGGGATTTGGACCAGCATGTGTAGGATAGGTGGGAGACTGTGAACCCTGTACGCTAGTATGGGGGGAGTCATTGTTGAAATACCACCCTTGTTTTTTCAGGTCCCTAACCCTCCACCGTGATCCGGTGAGGGAACAGTGTCTGGTGGGTAGTTTGACTGGGGCGGTCGCCTCCTAAAGAGTAACGGAGGCATGCAAAGGTTCCCTCAGGCTGATTGGAAACCAGCCGTCGAGTGCAAACGCAAAAGGGAGCTTGACTGCAAGAGAGACATCTCGAGCAGGTACGAAAGTAGGTGTTAGTGATCCGGTGGTCCCGTATGGAAGGGCCATCGCTCATTGGATAAAAGGTACGCCGGGGATAACAGGCTGATCGCATCCAAGAGTTCACATCGACGATGCGGTTTGGCACCTCGATGTCGGCTCATCACATCCTGGGGCTGAAGCAGGTCCCAAGGGTACGGCTGTTCGCCGTTTAAAGTGGTACGCGAGCTGGGTTTAAAACGTCGTGAGACAGTTTGGTCCCTATCTTCTGTGGGCGCTGGAGAATTGAAAGGGCCTGTCCCTAGTACGAGAGGACCGGGATGGACGCACCCCTGGTGGACCTGTTGTCGTGCCAACGGCACAGCAGGGTAGCTATGTGCGGAAGGGATAACCGCTGAAAGCATCTAAGCGGGAAGCCTGCCTTAAGATAAGTTCTCCCTGGAGCAATCCCTGAAGGGCCGAGGTAGACTACCTCGTCGATAGGCTGGAGGTGGAAGCGCCGCGAGGCGTGGAGCTGACCAGTACTAATAGCCCGTGCGGCTTGTTTGAAATCAACTTCCTTCCTTCCCTGTCAATTATATTTTTGACAAATTTCTTTGGTGACCATGGAGGAGAGGGTACACCCGAACCCATTCCGAACTCGGTAGTTAAGCTCTCCATCGCCGATGATACTGCATAACGTCATGTGGGAAAGTAGGCCGTCGCCAAAGATTGCTCACAAACGCCCCTCGCCGCTCAACAGCGCGAGGGGCGTTTGTTTTTGCGCGCTGTTCTCATTGTTTTTGTGCGCTGTTCTCGTTGCGTTTGTGCGCTGCCCGCGCACTGACCGGCTGTCCTTACCCGTAAGCCGCCACCCGGCAATGGGTAGTGTTAGAGGTGGTCCCCATTGTGTAGCCGCCAAATGGTTATGCACGGGCTGGGCCTCAAGGCGCTGGCGTGGGACTTGCGAGCGACACATGCAAAGATGCCGGGGCGGCAAGCACCGTGCAGAAGAGCAGGCCGTCGCCAAATAGTCCTCCAATGCCTCGCGCCTCTGCATTGGGCGGTTTTCGTCATCATCCTATTTGCCGAGTTTGGCCAGCAGCGTTTTACGGTTGATGCCCAGGCGGCGGGCAGCTTCGCTTTTGTTGCCGCCCACCTGCTCCAGGGTGTCCTGCACGGCCAGGCGTTCAATTTCTTCCAGCGTCATGTGGGCGAAGTCCGGCCGGGTCGCAGTGCGGGTGGGGTCTTCGGCAGCGATGAGCGTGGGCGGTAACTCTCTTTCACTGACATAGTCGCCCACCAGCAGCACTACGGCACGCTCCACAGCGTTTTCCAGTTCGCGCACATTGCCGGGCCAACTGTGCTTGAGCAGTCGGTCCATGGCCGTGGGGGTGAACCCTTTGACGGTTTTGCCGTTGCGCTGCGCAAAAAGTTTCAGAAAGTGCATGGCCAGCAGAGGGATGTCTTCCCGGCGATCGCGCAGGGGCGGCAAGGTCAGGGCCACCACATTGAGGCGGTAGTAGAGGTCCTGGCGAAAGCGCCCTTCGGCCACTTCGTGAGCCAGGTCTTTGTTGGTGGCGGCCAGAATGCGCACGTCCACCTTGAGGGGCTGGTCGCCGCCCACACGCTGGATTTCCCGCTCCTGAATGACGCGCAGCAGCTTGACCTGCATGGAAAGGGGAATTTCGCCAATCTCGTCCAGAAAAATGGTGCCCTTGTGGGCGGTCATGAAACGGCCTTCGCGGCGTTTTTCCGCACCGGTAAACGCGCCTTTTTCGTGACCGAAAAGTTCCGATTCCAGCAGCGTTTCCGTCAGAGCCGCGCAGTTGACGGCCACATAGGGACCGTTGCGGCGGGCGCTGTTGGTGTGGATAAGCCGGGCCATCACTTCCTTGCCCGTGCCCGATTCGCCGGTAATAAGCACCGTGGCCTCGGAAGGGGCGATGGCCGCAGCCAGATCCAGCACCTGGCGCATAGCCGGGCTTTGCCCGATGATCTGCCGGGCGTCGAAAGCTGAGGCCAGTTCGTGGCGCAGGCTGCGCACTTCGTCCTTGAGCGTGGCGTGGTCCAAGGCCCGCTGCAGGGCCAGCTTAAGCACGTCAAAGGCCAGAGGTTTGGTCAGGTAGTCATAGGCCCCGGCCTTGAGGGCCTCTACCGCCCCGGCCACATCAGAGTAGGCCGTCATGATCAGAATGGGAATGGCCGGATTATAGGCCTTGATGGCCCTGGTGGCCTCCACGCCATTCATGCCGCCCATGCGCACATCCATCAGGATAAGATCAAAGGGCCGTTCGCGGCAGAGGGCCACGGCGGCCTCGCCGTTGTCCAGGCCTGTGGGGGCGTAGCCCCATTCTTCCAGTAGCGCCTGGAGCATCTCGCGGTGGTTGCGGTCGTCGTCCACCACCAGCAGCTGGATGGATGTTTTGGCGTTCATGACTGTTCCTTTTCCGGCGGTTCGTGGGGCGTGGCTACCGGGGGTGCGCTCCGGTTCGCGTCTGCATCTTCCATATTCGCATCGTTGGCGTCAGTGTTCGGACGCAGAGGCAGAATGAGGGTAAATTCCGCGCCTTGGCCGGGCGTGCCGCCCACATTGGCCGCATGCAGCCGACCCCCCAGGCCTTCTACAATCTGCAGCGCAATGGAAAGCCCCAGCCCCGTGCCCGAAGGCCTAGTGGTGAAGTAGGGCGTGAAGATGGAAGACAGGGCCGCCTCGGCAATGCCCGGCCCTGTGTCTGTGACCGTGATGCGATACAACGCATTGCCCGGCAGGGGCGTAAGGCAGACTCGCAGCGTGCCGCCAGAGCTCATGGCCTGGGCTGCATTAAGAAAGAGGTTGAGCAGGGCCTGGGTCAGGCGCTCGGCGTGGATAGGCACGTTGGGGAAGTCCGGCGGCAGATCCTCTGTCACGCGTATGCTCTTGGCCTGCAGATCCGCTTCTGCCAGGCGCAAAGCGTGCCGGATCACCGCGCGTACGTCTCCGTCGCTGCGGGGCATGGCTGCAGGCCGGGCAAACTGCAGCAGTTCGGAAACGACCCGGTCCAGCCGGTCCACTTCGTCCACCATGCGCCGGGCGGCTTCTTCCTCCCGTCCTCCAGGCGTAAGTCGGCGAGCCAGATATACGGCCACGCCCTTGATGGTGCTCAGCGGGTTGCGGATTTCGTGGGCCACGCCTGCGGCCAGGTTGCCCAGGGCGGCCAACCGGTCGTGGCGTTGGGCCTCGGCCCGCAGGCGTTTGACTTCAGTGATGTCGCGCACGGCAAAGACATGTCCCAGGAAGACCCCTGTTTCGTTGCGCACGGCGGCCGCACTCAGGCTAACGGCGGTGGGATCGCGCCCCGGCAGATGCAGGCGGGCTTCGCGGTCGGGGATTTTCCCTTTTTTGGTCAGCTCATGGGCCAAGGCGTTCCAGTCCAGACCTGGCAGGCCGCGCAGGGGCGCGCCCACGGCCTGATCGCGCACAAGGCCCAGCATGTCCAGAGCCGTGGCGTTAATGAGGGCGACGCCACCGGCGGGATCGCTGGTGATAAGCCCCAAGGGCAGGTTGGCTACCACTTCCGCGGCCATGGCCCGCTGGTCGCGCAGCAGGCGTCGCGAACGGCGATAGTTGTGGGCCCAGAACAGGGAAACCACGGCGGCCAACGCCAGCGCTGCCACCAGAGCGGCACTGACCAGCGTGTTGCGGCGGTCGGCGGCCAGGGTTGCCTCAAACGGGCGCATATCCAGCCCGACCATGGCCAGGCCAAGCGTGCGCCGCACCTGCGGCAAAAGGATGCTTCCTGGCGGCGGGGGCGGCCAGACGCCGCGCTCTTGCGGGATTGCCGGGGCGTTCTGCGCATCGGGGTTGCGGCCCGGTTCCAGGCCGAGCCCTGGCCCCATGCTGCGGCCGCGCATATGCCCCATGCCCCGGCCCATGCCGTTGCCCGGATGTGTGGCGTGTTCGGGCTGCAGAGGGGCAAACAGCCGGTAGACTTCAAAAATTTTGCGATCTCCCCACTGACGCACGCGCCAGGCCGGGCGGTCGCCCACTTCTTCCGGCGGCGGCAGGACTCCGGCGGCCTGTTCCGGCGTGAGGGTTGCCGCGTCGTTGTGGGCCAGCATAAGGCCGCCGTTGCCGGCCACGGCCATAAACACGATGCCCGGCTGTTTGGCCGTTTCCATGAGCAGGGGCTCCAGGCTGCGAAAATTATCGGCAGGGCGGCAGAAGCCGGAGCGCCCGCCCGCCTCCAGTGCCCAGATCAGGGCCTCGGCCCTGTCCACCATATTGTGGATCATGGCCGCGCGTTCCCGCTGGCTGCTGCGGACGGAAAGCACTGTTACGGCGGCGCCCAGAATCAGGGCCATGCCCAGCAGCATCCACGGGGACAGGCCGCGTAGCCGCAAAAAGCGGGGAGAAGACAACATCGCTCGCATGGTATGTCCTCGGCCGCGGCTTCACGGCCGGGGCGTGTAAGAATGGCAGCGCACGGGGCATGGCGCCGCAGGCTCTCCTTGCAATAGGTATTTTTTACGCACATGGCAAGATGTTTGGAAAATTTTGGATAGCGTAGCCCGAATGTGGGTAAAATTAGGACAACACCCAGGATTCTGTTTGTGCTGCGCCCATGTCCTGCTGTTGTAGTTTTATCTTTTTATTTAAATATGTTGTGCTAATATTTTGGCTATTGGCACGCCCCTTGCTGTATGTCTGGCAACGGCGGCGCACAGCGGTCGGACACGGCAAAGGGCCGTGGCTGACGACGCAAACTGCCGCTGCAAGGATTAATATATGTTCGGGTGCTTTTCAGATGGATTTATGGGCGGAGGCGGCTGGCCGGGCATGCTGGGCATGCTCCTGCTGCTGGTCCTGGCGGGATGGCTCATCTACGGCTTGGTGAATTCCCGCCGGCAAAATCACGGCGACCGGCGCGATTCGCTGGAAATCCTCAAGCGCCGGCTGGCTTCAGGCGAAATAAGCCTGGAGGAGTTTGAAAACCTCAAAAAAGTGCTCTAACCCCACACGGCACGCGGACCAGCGGAGAAACTATGGGAATGCGCGGCACAGTGTTGTTGGGATTGCTGGCCCTGGCAGCGGCCTTATTGAGCGGCTGCCACGGAGCACCGGGGCCGGGTCGGTACGGCGGGTGTGACGGGTATTGGACCCCGCCCGCCGTGCAGGCCCCCCCGCCAGGGGGCCCAGGCTCCCGCCGGTGAGGAAACGTTTTTTTATGATGCGCGGCCTCGGCCGCAAAAACACAAAGGATATACGACCATGAAAAAGACTCGGATGAGCATAGTGACGCTTTCTCTGGCCCTGGCGGCCACGCTGGCTTTTGCCGGCATGGCGGCGGCCCGGCCCCATTATATGGGTGGCCCCGGCGGCCTTACGGTAGAACAGATGACAGCTATGCAGGAGTTGGGCCAGCAGTATGGTCAGAAGATGCAGCCCCTCATGCAGATGCAGTGGGCCAAACAGTCTGAACTGGAGGCGCTGTACGCGGCGGGCGCCAAGGACGATGACGCCAAGGTGCAGTCCGTCCGCAAGGAGCTGACCGACATCAGCAACAAACTTTACGCCGCCGATGCCGACATGCGCAAGCAGATGCAGGATAAGGGCATCCCCTACATGGGCGGCATGGGCATGATGGGCCGCGGTTTTGGCCCTTGCGGCGGCTATGGCCCGCGTGGCGGCATGATGGGCCCCGGCTACGGCCCGCGTGGTCACATGGGCTACGGCTCGCACGGCTACGGTCATATGGGCTACGGCGGCTACGGCGGCATGATGGGCCCCGGCTATGGCCCTGACAGCGACGAGCGCTGATCCCCGCCGACGTCGCCACGGGCCGGATGCAATGCCCCTGCAGGTCCGGCCCTGAGAAACTTCCCCCCTTGTCCGGCCATATGGACACAAACCCCTCCTGAACACGCCAACCTCAACCCCTGCGGCCTCGACGCTCCCCGGCGTCGGGGCCGCAGCTTTTTAGGGCATCGCAACGTTGTAATGCCTGGCGGTTGCGAAAGCAGGCGCCCGCCGCTGAGGCGCAAGCGCAATTCATTTGCGCGGGTCAGCGTCGGAACGGGTGTCCGTAAACGTTGGGCAACATATATTCGCAAAAGTAATCTTTCTAGGTGTAGAGTTTTTGCGGCGTGGGGCAACCCCTGTGTGCGCAAAACAAACGGGCCGTCGGCATTGCCGATGGCCCGTTTGCGGGATGCCGCTTGAAAAGGGCGGTCGCAGCTCAGATCAGATAGTCCCCACGGTTGAACTTGATTTTCTCGGTGGTGGTGAGCACTTCCAGTTCGTTGAGCAGGGAGTCGAAGCCAGAGCTCTGCCCGCGCAGGGTCGTAGTGCTGTCCTTCAGCGCGGCGACCTGCCCGTCAATGCCCTGCAGCAGCTCGTAGGCCTGCTTCAGAGAGCCTTGATCTCCGGCGCCCAGGGTCTGCACATAGGTGTCCCACATATCCAGCGTGCCGGCGGCCTGGGATACGGCGTTCTCCAGGCCTGGCAGTTCGGGGGAGGCAGTTGCGGCTGCGGTGGCGGCCTGGGCGTCGGGCGCTTCGGCCAGCAACATCTGGCTGATCAGCGCGGCCTGAGAGGCCTGGGCTGTCTGCCCCACCTGAGCAGACGCGGCGGCCGTGTCTTCTGTCGGGCTCAGCTGTTCGGCCAGGGCGGCGGCAAAGGCGTTGCCGTCGCTTTTCTGTCCAGCGGCGGCCCTGGCGGCAAGCTCTTGCTGTCGCAGCAGGGCTTCCAGTTGTTCGTTCTGAATCTTCATGACGCCTCCAGGGGTTGGCATTGCCGTATGGGCAGGCAAATGCAAAAACTTTGCCAGAAATAAGTCTAGACATAAGCCCCCGGTTTTGCAACATCGGCTTGCCCCTAAGGGGAAAATTTTTCCCTTCCGCCGCCATTCTATGGAAAAGACTTGTATATCGCTGTAAAAACCCCTACGATTTACTCCAGGTAAAGGCAAAAATCCGTGAGCGGCGGTTCGTGCTGTAGAGGCGGGGCGAACCGCGTCGTCCCGACCTTGTGAAAAACCTCTCTGCGTTCCGAGAACAGGAGTTTGCCATGAAGGAAATCAAGAAGATACTGTGCGCCGTAGACCTTTCTGACCACAGCAAGGACGTGGCCGAATACGCTTTTCTGCTGGCCCAAAAACTGGGCGCCAGTGTGCTGGTGGTGTATACCGCGCCTTCCTTGAGCCAGTATGTGGGCTTTCATGTGCCGCCCAACACTATTGAGAACTTTGTGGGCGAAATTGTCACCGGCGCGGAAAAGTCCATGGAATCTTTTGTCGCCGAAAATTTTTCGGGCGTGGAGGCCAAGGGCCAGGTGCTTATTGGCTACGCCGCCGAGGAAATTCTCAGCCGAGCCAAGGAAGAAGAGGTAGATCTGATAGTTATGGGCACCCACGGCCGCAAAGGCATTGACCGCATCCTGTTCGGATCCGTGGCTGAAAAGGTGGTCAAGAACGCCGACATGCCCGTGCTGACTGTGCGGCCTACGGATCTTGAGGACTAGGGCAGCTTCACTTTGAAGTTGCTCTGACGGCTGCCTGAGCAGACGTCCGTTTTTGTTCAGGCCCCCGCCCGCCGGGGGCCTGCCTTTGTTCAGCCAAACTGGAGTTTCCATGACCCCCAGCAGCGTCCGGGCGGAAATTGCCGGGCTCAAGCCCTATGTGCCCGGCCTTTCCATTGCAGAAATTCAGGAAAAATACGGTCTTGCCCAGGTCATTAAGCTGGCCAGCAACGAAAATCCCCTGGGCACGCCGCCCCTGGCCGTGGCGGCCGTCCGCCGTCACGCGGAGGGGGCCTTCCGCTATCCTCAGGGCGGCAACCCGCGCCTGGCCGCCGCCTTGGGCCGCCGCCATCAGGTGGACCCCGCGCAAATAGTGGTGGGCAACGGTTCGGACGAAATACTGGACCTGCTCATCCGGGTACTGGCCGTGCCCGGGCGGGATAATCTGGTCTGCTGCCGGCCCTGCTTCAGCATTTATCCCATCCAGGGGCAGATCTGCGGGGTGGAGGCGCGCCGCCAGCCCCTGCGCGAGGATTTTTCCTTCGATTTTGACGGCATGCTCAACCTGGTGGACCAGCACACCCGGCTTATGTTTGTGACTACGCCCGACAATCCCTCAGGCTATTGTCCCCCCCGCGCGGATGTGGCCCGCCTGGCCCGCGAGCTGGCGGCCCGCGCCCCCCAATGCCTGCTGGTGGTGGATGAAGCCTATATGGATTTTGCGCCGGACCCGGCCGGGGCTTCGCTGCTTGAAAGCGGCGAACTGCCGGAAAACGCGGCCTTTATGCGGACTTTTTCCAAACAGTACGGTCTGGCGGGCCTGCGCCTGGGGTACGGCGTGCTGCCGCGCGAGCTGGCGGACTATCTCTGGCGCGCGCGTCTGCCTTTTTCTGTCAATATCCTGGCCGAAGAGGCCGCCCTGGCCGCTCTGGAGGACAGCGCCTTTTACGCCGCCACCCAGGAAGCTGTGCACACCGGGCGGGACACGCTCACTGTGGGGCTCACGGCTCTGGGCTGTACCGTGTGGTCCAGCGCGGCCAACTTCCTTATGTTCCGCCTGCCCGAAGGCGCGCCCGCTGCGGCGGTCTGCTTTGAGGAACTGCTGCGCCGCGGCGTCATCATCCGCCCCCTGACCAGCTACGGTCTGCCCGATCTGCTGCGCGTAAGCGTGGGCGATGCGCGGGAAAACCGCGTTTTCCTTAATGCCCTGGACGACGTCTTGACGGCGACCCACGGCCGGGGAGGCGCGGCATGAGCGTTTTCCTTCCCATAGTGACTCTGGACGGTCCCGCCGGCGTGGGCAAAACCACGCTCGCCCGGCGTATGGCCGAAAGCCTGGGGCTGGCCTATCTGGACACGGGCGCCATGTTCCGGTGTCTGGCCCTCAAGCTGGGGCCGGGCGCGGAAACTCTGCCCGAGGAGGAACTGCGCGCCCGTTGCGGGCAGTACGCCTTTCGTCTGAGCGGGGCCGGGCGGGGCTCCACCCTGTTCTGCAATGATGTGCCTGTGCGGGGCGAGGTGCGCACCGAGGTCGTGGGCATGCTGGCCGCGCGCATCGCCACCGTGCCCGTGGTGCGCGAGGCCCTGCGCGCTATCCAGCGGCGTATGGGCGAGCGCGCTCCCCTGGTGGCCGAAGGCCGCGACATGGGTACGGTGGTTTTTCCCGACGCGCGTTTCAAATTTTTTTTGGATGCAGACCCGGAGGTGCGCGCGGTGCGTCGTCTGCGTGACCTGGAAAATCGGGGACAGAGCGCGGATCTGCACAGCCTTACGGACCAGATCCGCCGCCGCGACGCCATGGACCGCAACCGCGCCGTGGCCCCCCTGCGCCCGGCCCAGGATGCGCTGGTGGTGGATACGTCCCACCTGGATATCGAAGGCGTGCTGGGCGTCATGCTGCATCATATTGACGTGCACGGCGGCGCACGCGCTTTGCGGCCGGTGGCGGACTGAACCCCGGTGGTGCGGCAGGCGCGGCAGGCAGTGGGGCCGTCTGCAAAAAAATCCGGACCTGGCGTCCGGCAGGGCTAGAGCAGTTAGCGAATGAAATGAGCTAACTGCTCTGCAAGGATTTTCTTGAAAATCCTTGCCACGAAATGCGAGAAGGCAGGCTTTTGCCTGCCGTAAGCGAGCATTTCAAGTGTTAAATGCTCTAACGGCTTGACGCGGCGGGAACATATCCGCAAAGAAAGCGCTGTGTAATGGGCAGAGAGTCTGCCCTTTGCGGTCCGTGCCAGCCCTGGCCCGGCCCCTTTTTTGGTGACGGCGTCTTGTGCCCCGGCGGCCAGGGTGCTAACATGCCGCTGCCGCCGGAGAGACCGCGCGGCTTTCGGTTCAATGCAACTTCAAGGAGCTCCCATGTCGGAACTGCGCACGCCGCTCACCGCCTGGCACGAGGCGCACGGAGCCAAAATGGCCCCTTTTGCAGGCTGGCTTATGCCCATCCAGTACGAGGGCATTCTGGCTGAGCACCAGCACACCCGCCAACACGCCGGACTGTTTGACATCTGCCATATGGGCGAATTTCTGGTGGAAGGGGCCGGTGCGGACCAGGCCCTGCCCCAGGCCGTCAGCCACAACCTGCAGACGCTCGCTCCGGGCAAATGTCGCTATGGCTTTATCCTTAACGAAGCGGGCGGCGTGTTGGACGACGGCATCATCTACCGCTTTGGGCCGGATTCCTTCATGGCTGTGGTCAATGCCGCCTGCGCCGCGGGCGATTTTGCCACTCTGCGCGCCCGCCTGCCCCAGAGCGTGCGGCTTACCGACGTTTCTGCAGACACGGCCAAAGTAGACCTGCAGGGGCCGGAATCTCTGGCTGTGCTGGAGCAGGCCCTGGGCGAAAAATTTCATGATCTTGGCTATTTTGCCTTCCGCAAAACCCAGTGGCAGGGCGAGCCCCTGTTGGTGAGCCGCACAGGCTACACGGGCGAGCTGGGCTACGAATTGTACCTGCCTGCCGCCAGAGCCGTGGAGTTCTGGGAGCATCTGCTGACCGACGCGCGGGTCAAACCCGTTGGCCTGGGCGCGCGCGACACCCTGCGCCTGGAGGCCGGTCTGCCCCTGTACGGGCACGACCTGGACGCGGAGCATACCCCGGCGGAAGCGGGCATGGGGCGCATGCTTACCAGCGCGGCCGACTATGTGGGCAAGCTCGGCGCGCAGACCGTGCGCCAGGTGCTCACCCCGTTGAGCCTTGAAGGCCGCCGCGCCGCCAGGCACGGCGACGCCCTGACCCTGCCCGACGGCACGCCCGTGGGCCAGGTGACCAGCGGCTCTTTCGCCCCATCGCTGGGTCACGGCATTGCCCTGGCCTGGGTGGACGCGTCCCACGTGGGGGCCGAACATTTTGTGGTCCATGCCGCAAAAACGGCACTGCCTGCCGTGAAGGCGGATATCCCCTTCTACAAGGCCGGCACGGCCAGGCAGAAATTGGCGTAAACCCGCCGCAACGGCGGCACGTGAACTTCAGTTTTTTTTGAGGAGCAGAACATGGCCAGCAATCCCACAGATCTTCTGTACAGCCAAAGCCACGAATGGGCCCGCCTGGAAGGCGACGAGGCCGTTGTGGGCATCACCTTTTTCGCTCAGGAATCTTTGGGCGACATTACTTATGTGGAACTGCCCGCCGTGGGCGACGCCCTGGGCGAGGACAAGGAATTCGGCACCGTGGAATCGGTCAAGGCCGCCAGCGACCTTATTTCGCCTGTTTCCGGCACGGTAACGGCCGTTAACGCGGCTCTGGAAAACAATCCGGAGCTGTGCAACAGCGATCCCTACGGCCAGGGTTGGTTACTGCGGGTCAGGCTGGACCACAAGCCCGGCGGGCTCATGGATGCGGCGGCCTATGAGGCGTACTGCGCTTCCGTGGCCCACTAGCGTTTTTGCCGCCCCCGTCGGTTCAGAGGCTGCAGCCCCAATGCCCCCTTTGTGGCGACGGCGCGTCCGCAAGGACTCAGGTTTTCCCCTGCGGTTTTCTGCGGCGTTGTGCACCAACGGCAACCGTTTCGGGGGAGGAGTGCGGGGGAGGGACGTTTCCTCCCCACGTTTCTCCCCCGCAAAAAGTTTTGTCACCCATATGCTGCGGCGCAACGGCTTTCTGTTGCGCCGCGCCGTTTGCGCAAGGAGCAACCATGCCGTATATCCCCCACACGCCTGAAGAGCTGCGGGAAATGCTCGATGTGGTGGGCGTGCGCGCGCTGGACGACCTGTTTGCCGACATCCCGGCCAGCATGCGTCCCCGCCGGTTCGATCTGCCCAAGGGGCGGAGTGAGGCCGCCGTGTGCGCCTATTTTGAGGATCTCGCCGCCCGCAACCGTACGGACCTCACGTCCTTTCTGGGTGCGGGCTACTACGCCCACGACATCCCCAAGGCTGTGGACGCCCTGGCCGGGCGCAGCGAGTTCTACACCGCCTACACCCCTTACCAGGCCGAATGTTCCCAGGGCACGCTGCAGGCCATTTTTGAGTTCCAGACGGCCGTAAGCCGGCTGATGGACATGGACTGCGCCAACGCTTCGGTCTATGACGGCGGATCCGCGCTGTTCGAGGCGGCCATGATGGCCGTGCGCAGCACCAAACGCCGCGTACTGGTGGTGGACGAAGCCGTGAACCCCATCTGGCGGGTCATGCTGGCCACCTATATTTCCAGCCTGGACGTGGAGCTCAGAACCGTGCGTCAGGAGCGGGGCGTGAGCCGCGTGGAGGCCCTCAAGGCCGCCATCGACGATCAGACCGCCGCCGTGCTGGTGCAGAACCCCAACTTTTTCGGTGCGGTGACGGATTTTACCGAGGTCTTTGCCGCGGCGCGCGCGCATAAGGCCTTTGGCATCATTTCCGTGTATCCGGTCATGCAGGCCGTGCTTAAAACCCCCGGCGAAATGGGCGCGGACGTGGCCGTGGCCGAGGGCCAGAGCCTGGGTCTGCCCCTTGCCTTCGGCGGCCCCTATCTGGGGCTTATGGCCTGCCGCAAGGAGCATATCCGTCAGTTCCCCGGCCGTATTGTGGGCCGCACTACGGACGTGGACGGCAAAACGGGCTATGTGCTCACCCTCCAGGCGCGGGAACAGCACATCCGCCGGGCCAAGGCCACGTCCAACATCTGCTCCAACCAGGCCCTCTGCGCCCTGCGCGCGCTCATCCACATGAGTCTGCTGGGCCCGGAAGGGCTTACCCGCCTGGCCGAACATAATATGGCCCTCACCCGCTACGCCGTGGAACGTCTTACGTCCCTCAAGGGCGTGGAACTGCTCAACGACGCGCCCTACGGCACAGAAGTTGCCTTGCGCCTGCCCGTGCCTGCCGTCCGGGTGGTAGAGGCCCTCACCGCCCACGGCTGCGTGCCGGGCTATGCCGTGGGCCGGTATTATCCCCAGATGGAAAACGTGCTGCTGTTAGCCTGCACCGAGCAGAACAGCCGCGCGCAGATCGGCATGCTTGCCGAAGCCGTGGGAGGTCTGCTGTGAACACTATTTTTGCCAAATCCGTGCCCGGGCGCTGCGCCTGCCGCCAGGAAAGCGACGCCCCCAGGGCGGCGGACATGCTGCCCCCCGCCTTGTTGCGCGCGCGTCCGCCCCGGCTGCCCCAGTGCTCGGAGCTGGACGTGGTGCGCCACTTTACCGAGCTTTCGCAGCGCAACTACAGTGTGGACGCCAACTTTTATCCCCTTGGCTCCTGCACCATGAAGTACAATCCCAAGTTTACGGAATATGTGGCCGCCTTGCCGGGCTTCAGCCGCCTGCACCCCCTGCTGGCCCAGTCCGGCCGGGGGGCCGCCTGCGTGCAGGGCGCGCTGCAGTGCCTCTACGAGGCCGAGGCCCTGCTTTGCGAGGTGACGGGTATGCGCGCCTTCACCTTCCAGCCCATGGCCGGAGCCAACGGCGAGTTTACGGGCGTGAAACTTATTGCTGCCTACCACAAGGCCAAGGGCCGCAACCGTAAAAAAATGCTCATCCCTGATGCGGCCCACGGCACCAATCCGGCTTCGGCCGCCCTGGCGGGATTTGAAGCTGTCAATCTGGTTTCGCGCGACGGCATGGTGGATCCGGAGGCCGTGGCCGCCGCTGTAGCCGAACACGGCGAAGATCTGGCGGGCATCATGATGACCTGCCCCAACACCTTGGGCCTTATGGAAACCCATCTGCCCCGCATTGTGGAGCTGCTGCACGGGGTGGATGCCCTGCTGTATTACGACGGCGCCAATATGAACGCCATTCTGGGCAAGATGCGCGTGGGAGACGCGGGTTTTGACGTGGTGCACCTCAACGTGCACAAAACCTTTGCCACGCCCCACGGCGGCGGCGGCCCCGGCGCTGGCCCCGTGGGCGTGAGCGAGCGCCTGCTGCCCTTCCTGCCTGCGCCCCGTGTGGCGGCGCGTGAGGACGGCAGCCTGTTCCTGGACTACAACCTGCCCCAGTCCATGGGGTATATGGGGCCGTTTTACGGCAGCTTCGGCGTGGTGGTCAAAGCCCTGGCCTATATGCTGCGTCTGGGAGGAGAGGGCCTGACCCGCGCGGCCGAATATGCGGTGCTCAACGCCAACTACTTGAAAAAGAAGCTGGAAGATGTGCTGGATGAGCCCTACAAAGACCGCTTCTGCGCCCACGAGTTCGTGGCCTCGGCCCCACAGGGGCTGCGTGCTCTGGACATAGCCAAGGCCTTGCTGGAGCGCGGCATCCACGCGCCCACCATTTATTTCCCGCTCATTGTGCACGAATGCCTTATGGCCGAGCCTACGGAAACGGAAAGCAAACAGACTCTGGACGCCTATGTGGCCGCCCTGGAAGATATCGTGGCCCAGGGCCGACGCGACCCCGAAAGCCTGGCGCGCGCGCCGGAAGGCCTGCCTGTGCGTCGGTTGGATGAAACGGCCGCCGCGCGGCATATGGTGCTGACCGAAGACATGGGCTAGAGCAGTTAGCGAATGAAATAAGCTAACTGCTCTGCAAGGATTTTCTTGAAAATCCTTGCCACGAAATGCGAGAAGGCAGGCTTTTGCCTGCCGTAAGCGAGCATTTCAAGTGTTAAATGCTCTAAGACTGCTGGCCCGGACATATGGACGGCCGGCCCTCCGCAGTGGGGGCCGGCCGTCTTTTGATTTTGCGCTGTGGCGTATTGCGCTGCGCAGCGTGGGCCAGCCGCCCGAAAGCCTTTGCATTATCGGCTGTAATGGCGTAAAAAAAGAAAAAAATCACATTGTACGCTCAGGACAAAAACTGGTGGCGGTCTTGGGCCCGGCGGGCACAAGCGTCAAGTAATGTTGACTTAATATTAATATATTATACTAAAAATAGTATTTATTTTTATATGTTATGAGGAGAAAAGTTTGTCCTGAGCCCTATTCCTTTCCAATGTTTTGCCGAATACAAAATAAAAAAGAACGATAAGGCTTGCCGCAGCATGGGTGCTGTAGCGCCGGAACGGCAGGCCGAAACAGACAGGCGGAGTTCTGCCCCCCCTCCGGCGTACGAAGGGCTACCGGAAAGTCGCGTGCGTACGTGGCCGGGACGTGGCCTGAAACCGGCCGGTTTATTGCGTGCACAGTCAAGGAGTAAACCCATGCGTTGGACGCTCATGCACAAGTATGTGGGCTCGCTATTCGGCGCGCTGATCACCTGTTGCGGCGTGGTGTTGTTTGTTTCTATCTATTTCATGAAAACGCCCATTGAGAACGAACTCGACAAGGGCATCCAGCGCATGTGCCAGGTGGTGCACATGTCCAACGAGAGCACGGCTCAGCGTTTTGCCCAGAGCGCCGCGCTCATGGCCGACGAGGACAGCCTGGCCCGCGCCATTGCGGAAAAAGATCATGAAACGGCCTACCGCCTGGGCCAGACCGCCATGAAGAAGGCCAAATCGGACTTTATGACCATCACCGACGCCGAGGGAGTGGTGGTGGCCCGCGGCCATGCCACCAAATACGGCGACAGCGTGCTCAAACAGGAAACCGTGGCTAAAGCCCTTAAGGGTGAGCCGGCCGTGGCCGTAGTTGCGGGCACTGTAGTGCCCTTCACTATCCGGGCCAGCCAGCCGGTCATGTACGAAGGCCGTCTGGTGGGCAGCATTTCCATCGGCGTTTCGCTGGTGGGGCCGGCCTATATGGACTGGCTCGGCAAGGTCACCGGCTCTCATGTGACCATTTTTAAAGGCGATACCCGCGTCATGACCACCATTGTGCGGGACGGCAAGCGCGTCATCGGCACCAGGCTGGAATCCAAAGACATTGTCAAGGCCGTGCTGGAGCGGGGCGAAACCGTCTATGCCCACAACTCCATTCTGGGCGTGCCGTACAATTCCGCCTACTGGCCGGTCAAGGCCGCCGACGGCAAGACTGTGGGCATGTGGTTTGTGGGCATGCCCATTGACGTGCTGCGCAGTCTGGAAAAAACCGCCATCCAGAAGGCCATCATGGTGGGCTGTGCCCTGCTGGTGCTGCAGTTGGCTATTTCTGTCGTGCTGGGGCGGATGGTAGGCGCGCCTGTGGCCAAAATTACCCGTTATGCCCAAGACGTGGCCGAGGGTAAGGGCGATTTGCACCTGGACGTGCACAGCCGCGACGATATGGGCTTGCTGGCCGATTCGCTGCGCAGCATGGAGGCAAATCTGCGCAAACTGGTGGCTGAGGCCGCTGCGCAGGCTGAGGCGGCCCGCCGGAAAGGAACAGAGGCCGAGCAGGCCATGGCCGAGGCCCGCACGGCTCAAGCCAGGGCCGAAAGCGCCCAGCGCGAGGGCATGATCAGCGCCGCCGACCAGATAGAAGGGGTGGTGGAGCAGCTCAACGCTTCCATCAACGATATGGCCACCAAGGTGGAAAATACCGCCAGGGCCTTGGACCACGCCGCAGGGCGTTTGTCCGAAACCGCCACGGCTATGGAAGAAATGAACTCCACCGTGCTGGAGGTGGCCAAGAATGCCGGCGGCGCGGCGGATATTTCCAACGCGGCCAGAAACAAGGCCGAAACCGGCGCCACAGTGGTTTCCAAGGCCGTGTCCAGCATTCAGGAAGTGCAGCGGCAATCCCTGGCCCTCAAGGAGGGCATGACTGATCTGGACGAGCATGCCAGGGCCATCAATCAGATCATGGGCGTGATTTCAGATATTGCAGACCAGACCAATCTGCTGGCCCTCAACGCGGCCATTGAGGCGGCCCGCGCCGGCGACGCCGGACGCGGCTTTGCCGTGGTGGCCGACGAGGTGCGCAAACTGGCCGAAAAGACCATGGCCTCTACCACGGACGTGGGCAACGCCATCCACGCCATTCAGGAAAGCACCGGCCGAAGCATCGGCCAGGTGGACGAATCCGTCAAAAATATTGCTGAAGCCACGGACTTTTCCAACAAGTCCGGCGAGGCTTTGGGCGAAATCGTGGGCATGGTGGAACAGACCGCCGACGAAGTGCGCGCCATTGCCACGGCCAGTGAAGAGCAGTCGTCGGCCAGTGAAGAAATCAACCGCTCCATCGCGGACGTGAATCAGATCGCCGCCAGCACCAGCGCAGATATGCGGGCCGTGAACCAGGAGCTGGACGCTCTGCGTGAGCAAGCCCGCAGCCTGGTGGAATTGATTGAAAAGATGAAGCGGGCCTAAGGCGGGAGCGTGGGCCTGGATGCAAAAAGGGGGGCGAAAGCCCCCCTTGCTGCAGCGGCGGTTGCCAGCCGGAGATTTTATCCTGCGCGCCCTCTGCCAAGCCCCTTTCTAAAGCAGTTAGCGAATGAAATAAGCTAACTGCTCTGCAAGGATTTTCTTGAAAATCCTTGCCACGAAATGCGAGAAGGCAGGCTTTCGCCTGCCGTAAGCGAGCATTTCAAGTGTTAAATGCTCTAAAGGGTACGTGCGCTAAACATTGAACAGGAAGTGCATGACGTCGCCGTCCTGCACCACATAGTCCTTGCCTTCCACGCGCAGTACGCCGTCGGCGCGGCAGGCGGCCTCACTTTCGTGGCTCATATAGTCGTCGTAAGCAATGACTTCGGCCCGGATGAAGCCCCGCTCAAAATCCGTGTGGATGACGCCCGCGGCCTGCGGAGCCTTCCAGCCTTTGTGGATGGTCCAGGCCCGCACTTCGTCCGGCCCGGCGGTAAAATAACTGCACAGCCCCAGGGTGGCATAGCCCGTGTGGATAATGCGGGCGAGGCCGCTTTCTTCAATACCGTAGGAGGCCAGCATTTCGGCCTGCTCCGCCGGGTCCAGGCCCTGCAGTTCCTCTTCCAGCCGGGCGCAGATGCGGGCAAAGCCCGCGCCGCGCGTCCGGGCCAGGTCCTCTACCTGCCGGGCCAGGGCATTGCCCTCGGCGGCGGCCCCTTCGTCCACATTGGCGCAGTAAATGACGGGCTTGGCCGTGAGCAGGCCCAATTCCCGCCAGGCCGCAAGAAAAGCCTCGTGTTCAGGCAGGGCGAAATCCCGCGCAGACTTGCCCGCATTAAGGTGGGCAAGCAGCACCTGCATATGCTCGGCGGCCGCCTTGGCCTCTTTGCTGCCTTTGGCCATCTTCTGCAGTTTTTCCAGGCGTTTTTCCGTGCTCTGCACGTCGGCCAAAAGCAGCTCCAGCTCAATGGTTTCCACATCGCGCAAGGGGCTTACGCTGCCATCCACGTGTGTGACGTTTTCGTCCTCAAAGCAGCGCACCACTTCCACAATGGCCGCGCATTCGCGGATATTGCCCAGAAACTGGTTGCCCAGGCCTTCGCCCTTGCTGGCCCCGCGCACCAGACCAGCAATGTCGATAAAGTCCACGCTGGCATAGATAGTCTTACGCGGGCGGGCCTTGGCGGTGAGGGCGTCCACCCGCGCGTCCGGCACGGCCACTGTGGCCTTGTTGGGTTCAATGGTGCAGAAAGGGTAGTTGGCGGCCTGGGCGTTCTGCGCCTTGGTCAGGGCGTTGAACAGGGTGGATTTGCCCACGTTGGGCAGCCCAACGATTCCGATGCTGAGCGACATGCTGTCTCCTTGCGGTGCGGGGGCACGCGGCCCGCGCCGGTGTAGTTTGCCGAAGCGGGCCTGTTATAGCCGCAAGCGCGGCCCAGGGCAAGGCGCGGCTGCGGCGCGGGAGTGTGCGTGCGGGATGCGCAGCGGCACAGGTCTGTCGTATCCGCCGGGAGGGGATGGCACGGGGCGGTTCGGGGCAGAGGACGACGCATGATCGCACCGCTTGAGCAAAAACAGCCTTTTTTGCGCCGACGGCGTCAGCGGCAGCGGTTGCCGTTACGCACGTCCTGTTTTTCGCCTTCTGTGCGGACAGGCGTCTACTGCAGCCTGGTGCGCACAGTGGGGGTGAGGCCGTCCCCTGCGCCGGGGCCCCGGTCGCGCAGCAGGTTGCGCATGTCGTCGGTAATGGGCACGGTGGCCGTGCCCATGGCCAGCACTTCGCCGCTGGTAGTATGGATAAGACGCAGGCTGAAGCGCACCTGCTCACGGCTGACCACATAGGTGCCGGCCAGCACCGCCTGACCCGTGCCGCTGGCGGCGGCCAGCTTGCGCACATCGCGGGTGAGGTAGAACTCGCCGCGCTGTTTGTCAAAGCGAATGACGCTGCCCCGGCGGATTTCCTGAAAGCGGTACCCCGCGTTGACGAGCCAGCGCGCCACTTCTTCGGTCATCTGCCGGGCCAATGGCGAGGATTCTTCCAGATTGTTGATATTGGCGGGCGTGGTGCCCAAGATCATGATGCGGGCGCGGGCCAAGGATTTGCGTTCCTTACTGGTCATGCCGGGGTCGTCCCCGGCGTAGCGCATCATGAGTTGCTCGTCCATCTGCTTGGCGATGCTGTCCGCCGCGCGGGGCACGGTTCCGGCGGCCGCAGTAAGCGGAAAGAGCAGGGCCGCCAGCATGAGCAGGGTAATAATCCAACGGTACATGACACGACCTCAGCGCATGGTGCGCAGCAAAAGATCCACGCCTTCCAGTTCGCGGCGGATGATCTGCGCCGTGGCGTCGTCGGCGCAGATGGAAAGAGCCTGCAAATAACGCTGCCGGGCCAGCTCATAGCGGCCGTCGACGCGAAATTCGCGGGCCTCCTGCAGGTATTGCAGGCTGTATTTGTTGGCTTTTGCCAAATAGTCGGCATGGTCTTTGGCGGCCTGGCGGGCCGCCGCGTTTTGTTCGCTCTGTTCCCCATAGGCAGAGAGACTGTCTGCCCGCGCCGGGGACGCGACGGCAAACAGTACGGCAAGGCAGCAAAGAACCGGCAGTGTTCGCAGCATGGTTTTTCCCTCATCGCCCCTGTCGGATGGGCACCACGCCGCTGCTCACGGACTGCATGGGCGTGTACAGGCTTGCGGGTCTGCGCGGCGCGGCGGCCTGCGCCACGCTTACGGGCCTGACTCTGGGGGCGTCGGGCTGGCTCAGACGGGCCACAATGGCCGTGTTGACCAGCACAAGCTGGCCCGTGCGCAGCACCAGGCCATCGCTGGCCCGCACCAGACGGGCGTTCACAAAGGTGGCGTCTTTGTCCACATGGTAGGTGCCCACCACCAGGGCGGCCCACTTCTGCCCCACAGTGCTGACCATCTGGTCCGCAGCCAGGGCAAGGTCTTCTCGCCCGCCCTGTACGGATATGGCCCCGTTCAGGCGGTATTCCCGCGCGGGAAAGCCGCGCTGGTTAAATTCGTAGAACAGCGATTCCGCCAGCAGACGCCCCAAGGCGGAACTGCGCGCGGTGTTGTTCTGGTCCACAAAGGCCGTGGGCATGGCCACCACGCCCTGCAGGGCGTCATTGGGCATGGTGGCGAGCATCTGATCTGCCAGTTCGCGGGCTTTGAGCTTGATCTCCACAGCATCCGTATAGCCGGGGTCCAGCGCGGAAGGCCCGTGCCTGCCGCAGGCAGGCAGCAGAAGCAGCAGAGCGCAGCAGAGGCAACAGCGGCAGAGGCAACAGCGGAGGAAGGGATGCGTCATATTCACCTCAAAAGGGTTCTTTTCCTCTTATCGGCGGCGCGGCCGAAAACTTGAGCGGGGGAAAAATCCGCCTGCTTGTGGGGCCGTGCCCTGAACCTTGCAAGACGTGTTCCAGGTGCGGACTTGGCTTGCGGGGCGAAATGGCATAAAGTATACGTTTGCAAAAAGCGCCCCGACGGGCGCAGGGGGAAGCATGGGCAGACGTAAGACCCGCGCCCTTCGCTTGGGCGGGCTGACCATCGGAGGGGACGCCCCCGTGATGGTGCAGAGCATGACCAATACCGACACCAGGGACGCGGCGGCCACCCTGGCGCAGATCGCCCGTCTGGCCGCGCGCGGCTGCGAGGCCGTGCGACTGGCCGTGCCGGACATGGCCGCCGTGGCGGCCTTGCCCGCCATCCGCGCGGGCACGCCCCTGCCGCTTATTGCGGATATCCATTTTGACTATCGGCTGGCTGTGGCCGCGCTGGAGGCCGGGCTGGAAGGCCTGCGCATTAATCCCGGCAACATCGGCCCCAGGGAACACGTGGACCGTGTGGTGGACGCGGCCAAGGCCCACGGCGCGGTCATCCGGGTGGGGGTCAATTCCGGCTCGGTAGAAAAAGGCCTGCTGCAAAAATACGGCGGCCCCCGGCCGCAGGCCCTGGTGGAAAGCGCCCTCAGCCATGTGCGCATGCTGGAGGCGCGCGGCTTTTATGATACCAAGATTTCCCTCAAGTCCTCTTCGGTGCTGGATACCATAGCCGCTTACCGTCTGCTGGCCCAGGCCTGCGATTACCCGCTGCATATCGGCGTCACCGAGGCCGGGGGGCTCATGCGCGGTACGGTCAAGTCCGCTGTGGGGCTGGGCATTCTGCTGCACGAAGGCATAGGCGACACCCTGCGCGTTTCGCTCACCGCCGACCCGGTGGAGGAGGTGGGCGTGGCTTGGGAGATTCTGCGCGCCCTGGGTCTGCGCTCCCGCGGGCCGGAAATCATTTCCTGTCCCACCTGCGGGCGCACGGAAATTGACCTTTTTGCCCTGGCCCACGCCGTGGAAGACCGTCTGGCCACGTCCACAGCGGACATCAAGGTGGCGGTCATGGGCTGCGTGGTCAACGGACCGGGCGAAGCCCGCGAAGCGGACTTGGGCTTGGCCGGCGGACGGGACAAGGGCGTCATTTTTCGCAAGGGCGAGGTCATCCGCTCGGTCAAGGGGCAGGAAGCCCTGCTGGCGGCTTTTATGGAAGAACTGCAATCACTGCTCAACGAAAAGGAATCACACTAATGCGCTTCAGTGCCTGCTACATCCCCACCCTCAAGGAAAGCCCGGCCGATGCGGAGGTGGTCAGCCACAAGCTGCTGCTGCGCGCGGGTATGGTGCGGCGGCTCACTTCGGGCCTGTATACCTATCTGCCCCTGGGCCTGCGCGTCATGGAAAAAATTTCGCGTATTGTGCGCGAGGAAGTCAACGCTGCGGACTACCAGGAGCTGCTTATGCCCATGGTCCAGCCCGCCGACCTCTGGAAGGAAACGGGCCGCTGGGAGCACTACGGCAAGGAACTTTTGCGCTTTAAGGACCGCAACAACCGCGACTACTGCCTGGGCCCCACCCATGAGGAAGTGATCACGGACCTGGTGCGCGGCGAAGTGCGCTCCTACCGGCAGCTGCCCGTGCGTCTGTATCAGATCCAGACCAAGTTTCGTGATGAAATCCGCCCCCGCTTCGGTCTCATGCGCGGGCGCGAGTTCATCATGAAGGACGGCTATTCTTTTGACGCCACAGACGCGGGCGCGGAGGCAAGCTACCGGGCCATGCACGGGGCCTACACCCGCCTGTTCCAACGCCTGGGTCTGCGCTTTCGCGCGGTGGAGGCCGATTCCGGCTCCATTGGCGGCAATTTTTCGCACGAGTTTATGGTCCTGGCGGATACGGGCGAAGACACCATTGCCTTCTGCCATGACTGCGATTATGCCGCCAATGTGGAGCGGGCCGAGGTGCTCTGGAAGGGCGCGCCCGCAACGGCCGTCTGCCCCCCGGCGGAGCAGGTGCCCACCCCCGGCGCGCACAGTGCCGAGGACGTGGCCGCCCTGCTGGGCGTGCCCGCCGCGCAGGTGGTCAAGACCATGCTCTTCAAGGCCGATGGGCAGACCGTGGCCGTGCTGGTGCGTGGCGACCGACAGGTCAACGACATCAAACTTAAAAATCTGCTCAAGGCGCAGGACGTAGCCTTGGCCGACGCTGCCGCAGTGGAGGCCGCCAGCCGTGCGCCCCTGGGCTTTGCCGGGCCCGTGGGCCTGAATGTGCCTGTCTATGCTGACAACGAGCTGCAAGGCGGCACGGATTATGTGACCGGAGCCAACACTGGCGACGCGCACCTGCGTCATGTGGACCTGAACCGCGACGCCACGGTCACGGCCTGGGCCGACCTGCGCGCCATCACCGGGGCGGACCCCTGCCCCCGTTGCGGCGGCCGCCTGGAGCTGACCAAGGGCATTGAAGTGGGCCACATTTTTATGCTGGGCTACAAGTACAGCGAACCCATGCACGCGGTTTTTCTTGACGAAAACGGCAAGGAAAAAGTCATGATCATGGGCTGCTACGGCATCGGCATTTCCCGCGTGGCCGCCGCGGCCATTGAGCAGAACCATGACGAGCACGGCATTGTCTTCCCGCCGGCCATCAGCCCCTTTGACTGCATGCTGCTCAACCTGGATCCGCGCGACGCGGCCGTGAGCGCCAAGGTTGAAGAAGTCTACGCCATGCTGGGCGATATGGGGGTGGACGTGCTGCTGGACGACCGGGAAGAACGCCCCGGAGTCAAGTTTAAGGACGCAGATTTGCTGGGTTTTCCGCTGCAGTTGGTGGTGGGCGGCAAGGGCCTGGCGCGTGGCGTGCTGGAATGCAAGGACCGCCGCACAGGGCAGAAGGGCGAACTGCCTCTGGAAGGCCTGGCTGCAGCCTTCCGGGCCTGGGCCGATGAGGTCCGCGCCGGCTGGAAGGCCCTGCTGTAATGTAACGTTTGGGGGCCTCCGTGCGGAGGCCCCCTTGCCCGGCGTTCTATCCCGCCGGCGCAACGGAACGCCGCACGTGTATTCCACGTATTCGCCCCCGGTCTGCGCAGATGCGGGCCAGCCCGGACCCGCCTGGGCCAGCCTGGACCTCATCGGGGCTGGACCTATCCGGACCCATGCGGCCAATCGGGAAGGCCTTGCCTTGCCACACTACTCTTCCACGGAGAGCCCATGTCCGACGTCATTCTGAGCGTGCGCGAGCTGACGGAAGAGCTGCGCAGGAGCCTGGAGGGGCGCTTTCCTTTTGTCTGGGTGCGGGGCGAGGTGACCAACCTTACGCGGCCCGGTTCCGGACATGTCTATTTTAGCCTCAAAGATCAGGACGCGCAGCTGCAGTGCGTGTGGTTCCGGCAGCGGCAGGGGCGGGGCGGGCAGGCATTTGATCCGCTCACGGGCGAGGTTTTTGACGCACCCCGGCCTGCCCCCGTGGACCTTTTGCGCAACGGGCTGGACGTGCTCTGCGCCGGGCGCATCAGCGTGTACGCGCCGCGCGGGCAGTATCAGCTTGCGGTGGAGCTGGCCCAGCCCGCCGGAGAAGGGCTTCTGGCCCAGGCTTTTGAGGAGCGCAAGCGCAAGCTGGCGGCTTTGGGCTATTTTGCGGCGGAGCGCAAGCGCGGGCTGCCCTGGGATCCGCAGCGCGTGGCCCTGATCACCTCGCCCACGGGCGCGGCGGTGCACGATTTCTGGCAGTTGGCGGCCAACCGGGGCAGTGGGGCGCGGGTACGCCTGTTCCCGGCCCTGGTGCAGGGGGCGGAGGCCGCGCCTTCTCTGGTGCGCGCGCTGGAAGAAGCCAATGCGCAGGGCTGGGCGCAGGTCATTGTGCTTGTCCGCGGCGGCGGTTCGTTGGAAGATTTGTGGGCCTTCAATGAAGAGAGCGTGGCGGAGGCCGTATTCCACTCCCGGCTGCCGGTGCTGGCGGGCATTGGGCACGAGGTGGACGTGACCCTGGCGGACCTGACGGCGGACCTGCGCGCGTCCACGCCCTCCCACGCGGCGCAATTGCTCTGGCCCTTGCGTACTGAATTGGCGCAGCGGCTGGACCTGACGGCCGAAGGTCTGTCCACGACCTGGGGGCGGCAACTGCGCTGCCGGGAAGAAGCGCTGGCGCGTTGCGCGCAGGGCTTGCGCTGGTTTGCGCCTCAGCGACGGCAGGCCCGCCTGCAGGAGCGGCTGGCTGGGCTGGACGCGGGCCTGTGTCGGGCCGGGCAGCGCTGGCAGGAAGGAAAATTTTTGCGCCTGGCGCGGCTGGAACAGGGCCTGCGCACCGTTGGCCGGGTGGGGCGGTTGGACGGCCCTGCAGCGCGGCTGACGTTTCTGCAAGCGCGGCTGCGGGAAAGCCTGCCCCGTTTGCTGCAGGGATGGGGGCGGGAGCGTGCGCGGCTGACGGCGATGACTACCGGCCTCTGGCGTGAGCGCCTCACCGCTGCGGAACGTCGGCTGGAGCGGCTGGATCTGGAGCTTGGCGGCGTGGACCCACAGGCTCCGTTGCGCCGGGGCTACGCCTTGGTGCGCGGGCCGGACGGGGCTTTGCTGCGCTCTGTGGCGGGCGTGCAGCCGGGTGCGGCTGTGAGCGTGGGCCTGGCCGACGGCAGCCTGGAGGCCGAAGTGCGCCAGGTGCGGCGCGGAGGGGAGTAGGCCGCACGGCGCGTTTGTACAACCGCGGGCAACTGGTGTACAAATTTTTCAGACAGGAAAGCGCCCCTGGGGGTGATTCCCCCTGCTCCGTTCAGGGTACGCCTGAGGTGTACCCTGCGGAAAAAAGAAAAAACCTTCCGGCGGTGGTTCATGAGCGACGATCAGGAACAGAGTTTTGAAAAAAAGATGGCCCGACTGCAGGAGATAGTCACGGCTTTGGAGTCGGACGATCTGCCCTTGGAGCAAGGCATGGCTCTGTACCGTGAGGGCATGGCCTGTTCCCGGTTTTGCCGGGAGCGGCTGGAAAAGGCCCGGCACGAGCTGGAGCTGTGGCAGGACGGTCAGGCCGTGCCTTTTGGGGCCGCCGGCGGCACGGAAGGCGGCGGCGCTGCGGGAGCGGCTGACGCCGGGGAGAGCGAATGATGCTGACTGTGGAGAGCATGAAGGATGTGCTGCGTGCGCGTGCGCGTCTGGTGGAAAACTTTCTGGCGACCTGTCTGGATGACAGGGAGGTGCAGCCCCGGCTTAAGGAGGCCATGCGCTACAGTCTGCTGGCCGAGGGCAAGCGGCTCAGGCCCGTGCTCTGCCTGAGCACGGCAGCCCTTTGCGGGCTTGCGGCGGAACGTGTGTTGCCCTTTGCCGTCGCCATTGAGATGATCCACACCTACTCGCTCATCCACGACGATCTGCCGGGCATGGATGACGACGATCTGCGTCGGGGGCGGCCTTCCAACCACAAGGCTTTTGATGTGGCCACGGCCATTCTGGCCGGGGACGGCTTGCTCACCGACGCCTTTCTGCTCATGGGCCGCGCGCCCTTGCCCGCGGAAAGAGTGCTGGCGGCTGTGCGCGAGATGGCCTTGTCGGCCGGGTCGTCCGGTATGGTGGGTGGTCAGGAGTGGGATATGGTCTATACAGGCGGGCCGCAGATCGGGCTGGAGCAGCTGCGTCAGGTGCACGCCCTCAAGACCGGGGCTTTGTTGCGCGGGGCCTGCGTGTGCGGCGCGCTGCTGGCCGGTGCGTCGGATGCGGTGCGGGAAGCCGTGGCGGCTTACGGCGCTGCCTTTGGCGTGGCCTTCCAGATTGCGGACGACATCCTGGACGAAACTTCGGATACGGCTACCTTGGGCAAACCCGTGGGCAGCGATGCGGCCCACGGCAAGATGACCTATCCGCGCCTGGTGGGGCTGGAAAAGAGCCGGGAGCTGGGCTGGCGGCAGGTGGAGAAGGCCCAGGCGGCTCTGCAGGGACTGGACGGGGCGGAAGCGGACTTTTTGCGTGCACTTGTCCACTATATGATGCAGAGGGCGGCCTGATATGGCTGACGAGCTGCATCTGGACGACATCGCTTCCCCGGCGCAGGTGTATGGCCTGGACGATACGGAGCTGACCCGCCTGGCTGGGGAGGTGCGGGAACGCATCATTGACGTGGTTTCGCACACAGGTGGGCACCTTGCGCCTTCTCTGGGCGTGGTGGAGCTGACCTTGGCCCTTCTGGCCACCTTTAATCTGGACGAGGATAAGCTGGTCTGGGACGTGGGGCATCAGGCCTACGCCCACAAGCTGTTGACGGGTCGGGCCAGACAATTCCACACTCTGCGCACCTTGGGGGGCATTTCCGGTTTTCCCCGGCCTTCGGAAAGTCCGTATGACCACTTTGGCGTGGGGCATTCTTCCACATCCATTTCCGCAGCCCTGGGCATGGCTTTGGCGCGGGATCTGGCCGGGCTCAGGCATCATGTGCTGGCGGTCATCGGCGACGGTTCGCTCACGGCGGGCGAGGCGCTGGAGGGGCTTAATCTGGCCGGGCACATGGGGCGGCGGCTCATTGTGGTGCTCAACGACAATGAAATGTCCATTTCGCCCAATGTGGGGGCGCTTTCGCTGTTTTTGAGCCGCACGCTCTCGCGCCGCTGGGTGCGCCAGACCCGCCGTGAAGTGCTCAAATTTTTGCGCTCCATCCCGCGCATCGGGCAGAAACTGGCCGTGTACGCACAGCGCGGGGAGTGGAGCTTCAAGTCTTTCTTCACGCCGGGCATGCTGTTTGAGGCCTTGCGCTTCACCTACATCGGCCCGGTGGACGGGCACGACATCACAGCTCTGCGCCGTCACCTGCAAATGGCCGCCGCCATTGAGGACGGCCCGGTGCTGCTGCACGTGCGCACCCAAAAAGGCAAGGGCTATGCCCCGGCGGAGCAGAACCCCACCCTCTACCACGGCGTGGGCCTGTTTACGCCGGAGACGGGCAAACCCTTGCCCAGCAAGGGCACGGTGCCTTCGTTTACCACCGTGTTCGGCAAAACCCTGGTGGATCTGGCCGAACGCGACGACAAAATCATCGCCATTACGGCGGCCATGCCCGAAGGCACGGGCACGGACAGCTTTCGGGAGCGCTTCCCCGATCGTTTCGTGGACGTGGGCATCTGTGAGCAGCACGCCGTCACCTTCGCCGCCGGCCTGGCCAGTCAGGGCTTCAAGCCTGTGCTGGCCGTCTACTCTACTTTTTTGCAGCGCGGCTACGACCAGGTGGTGCACGACGTCTGCATCCAGGATCTGCCCGTCACCTTCTGTCTGGACCGCGCCGGGCTGGTAGGCGAGGACGGCGCTACCCACCACGGGGCTTTTGACATAGCCTACCTGCGGCATATTCCCAATATGCGCCTGTTGGCCCCGCGCGATGAGGATATGCTACGTCACGCCCTGCGCACCGCCCTGGACCTGGGCGGTCCCTGCGCGCTGCGTTACCCGCGCGGCGCGGGCTATGGGGTTGCACTGGCGGGCGAACCACGTCTGCTCACCCCCGGCCGGGGCGAGGTGCTGCAGGAGGGGGAGGGCCTGGCCGTCATTGCGGCGGGCAGCCGCGCGCACCCCGCTTTGGAGGCTGCCGCCAGGGTGGAGCAGGCTTGCGGGGTGCGGCCGCTGGTCTTTGACCCCGTGTGGCTCAAGCCCCTGCCGGAAGAGCAGCTGACCAGGATCGCTCAGGAATTCGACCGTATTTTGCTGGTGGAAGAGGGCGTGCTGGCCGGAGGGTTCAGTTCTGCCGTGCTGGAGTTCTGGAACGACGCCCGGCTGCTGCGCGGGCAGCGCATCAAGCGCGTGGGCTTGCCGGATGCCTTTGTGGAACACGGCAACCAACTGCGCCTGCGAGAAATGACCGGCCTGTGCAGCGGCAATCTGGCGGCGGACATGTTGGAGCTGCTGCAGGGCCGGGGGCCAGCGCAGGGGGCATAGCGCCGTTTGCGGCGGCCTTCGCTGTCCGCAGGCGTTTGTGCCTGTACTGTAAATATATAATATAATATATAAGATATTACTGCGTGCAGAGCCTGTACGGAGAGGCTTTTTCTAGAAAAATTAGTCCTGACAGTTTGTTAGTTCTTCTTTTTTGTGTCTGACAGACAATTCTCCATAAAAGAAATTGCCTTTTATGCGAAGAATGATTATCATCTAAAAGATATGCGTGTCGTTCCCTGATGAATATTGGCGGAATGTGGGCCTCATGCCGGCACGCGGCCCAAGGCGGGAAGGCGCTGTGCGGTACGCTTCCCCTGTCAGGAGTCTGAACCGTGAAACACCTGTTTGTTTTTTTTCTTGGCTTGATGTTTTTATTCCCTGCTGGTGCCCGTGGCGCCGAGTCCGCATATCCGCCGCCGCCCCCTGCGGGACAACCTTTTAGTGTTACAGATACCGTCTATGGCGTGTTGCGTACGCACCGAAACCTGCGCGGCATGCAGGAAAACCGGTAGGTGCTGGAGCATGAGCTGGATCGCGCCAAGGCGGGCTTCGGCCCCCGGGTTGACGTGACCGGCCGTGCCGGCAGCAGCGTGCTGAGCGACTCCACCACCCGCAGCGAAGATCTTGATTCGCAAATGTGGGGCCTGGTGGACGTAAGCGCGCAGCTGGTGCAGCCCATCTGGGACGGTTTTGCCACCCGTTCGCGCGTGCGTTCTGCCCGTGCTACGCTGGAATCGGTCAAACACCGTGTTTTCGACACAGCCACGTCCCTTTCGCTGGACGGCATCATCGCCCACATCGACCTTTTGCGCCGCCGCAACATCCTGGCGCTCTCCGAGCGCAATGTGGCCCGGCACAAGACCTTGGTGGGTCAGGCCCAGGACCGCGCCAGTCTGGGGGCGGATACCGCGGCCGACGTGACCCAGGCCCAGTCCCGTCTGCAACGGGCCCTCTCCAACCTTTCCGAGGCTAAGGCCGCCCTGCTGGTGGCAGAGGAAACCTATACACGGCTTACGGGGCTGCCGGCCATGGGCAGGCTGCAGCCTGTGTCCTTGCCGCCGGAGCTCTATTCCGGCCCCAAGGACGCCATTGCCCAGGCCGAGCAGAACAACCCCAAACTGGCCGCCTACCTGCAGGATATTCGCGCAGCGCGCGGTGAGCGTGAGCTGGCCGATGCGGCCATGTACCCCACGCTCAACCTGGAGGCCGGCCCCAACTACACGGACCGGGGCGGCGCTTCCGACCGCTGGGTCTACAGTTTTGACGTAATGGGCGTGGTGCGCTGGAACATCTTCAACAGCGGGGCGGACATGGCTGAACGCAGCGCCGCCGTGGCCCGCGTGCGCCAGACCCGCCAGACCATGTACAACTTTATGGACGAACTTAAGCTGGACATGGAAAGCACCTGGACCAACTACCAGGCTGCGCAGGAACAGTTCAAACATTATTCCAAGGCGATAGAATACAACCAGTACACGCGCACGGCCTATGCAGAGCAGTTTCAGATCGGCCGGCGCAGCATCCTGGACGTGCTGGACGCCGAAAGCGAACTTTACAACTCCGCAACCCAGGCCGAAACCGCCCACGGCAATATTCTGGTGGGCGCTTACCGCATGTGCGCGCTCACCGGCAAGCTCTTGCCGCAGCTTTCCATCAACACGGCGCCGTTGACAAAAACTCCCCCCAAGGACAAGGACGACCCGCGCGAGGAATTTGCCCCCGGCTGGTTTAACTGATTTTTCTGTTCACAAAAATCCAACGCCCGACACGGATTGAACCATGTCGGGCGTTGGATTTTTGCTTCGCAAATGGTTTCTGTGGGTTTGCCGTTGCGGGATATTTTGATTCTGAGTGTGTATTTCAAGGGCGTCTGATTACGCCTTTGCCGCACGGAATTGCCTTAACGGCTGCCCACGCCAATGCTGGTCACGCTCTGGCCTTTGGCCTGCACCCGCGCGTTCTGGCCGCAGCCCGCGAGCGCCAGGGTCGCCGCCAGCAGCAGAACCAGACCACCGCCGCACAGGCCCGCGCCGATCCTGCCGTTGGGGCGGGCCCCTGTGCGGTTCCGCCAGCCGGAGGGCCGGGCCTTACACCCGCCGCTTTGCCATTGGGCACGGCCTTCAGTCACGGGGGGGGTCCTGGGTTACCCGTCCGCCTGCAGGCACGTCCTGGGTCACCCAGACGTTGCCGCCGATGACTGCGCCAGCGCCTATGGTCACCCGGCCCAGAATGGTGGCCCCGGCGTAAACAGTGACGTTGTCCTGCAAAATGGGATGGCGGGGAATGCCCTTGGTCAATGTGCCGTCGGCATTTTTGGGGAAGGACAAGGCCCCCAGGGTCACGCCCTGGTACAGGCGGCAGTTATGCCCGATGACGGCGGTTTCGCCGATAACCACGCCGGTGCCGTGGTCGATAAAAAATTCCTCGCCAACGGCTGCTCCGGGGTTGATGTCTATGCCCGTGCTGGCGTGGGCCATTTCCGAAATCATGCGCGGGATGAGCGGTACTTGGAGTTTGTACAGCTCATGGGCGATGCGGTGATGGAACATGGCCCGCAGCGAAGGGTAGCAGAAGATGGTTTCGCCGGGGCTGGTGGCGGCGGGGTCGCCTTCGTAGGCGGCCTTGGCGTCGCCTGCCAGCAGGCGGCGAATCTCCGGCAGGCGGTCCATAAAAGTCAGAGCCGCGTCCCGGCCGTCGGTTTCGCAGGAGGTGCAAGGGGTGGTTTGCCCGGCGCAGCCAAAGCAAAATCCGCGCACCACCTGTTCACTTAATTGGCGGTAGATGCTGTCCAGGTTGGCGGCCAGGTGGTAGCGCATGGATTCGCGCTGTACGTTGGCCGGGCCGAAATAGCCGGGGAAGATGGCGGCGCGCAGACGCTCCAGAATTTCCGCCAGATCCTTGAGGGAAGGCATGGCTGCGCCTTGCGCCGGGCGGTGCCATACGGCGTCCAGGGAATCCGGGTGGCAGAGCCGTTCCACCAGACTGTCCAACAGGGGCATGGAGGTGGCGGTAATGGCGGTTTTTTCGTTCATAAGAAAAATCCTGTTTTTCTTTCTTTGTACACGGGCCGGGCCAGAGCCGCAAGGGCCCGGCTGTTGACAAAGCAGCGCCGCAGGATAAGCCTGAACCGGCGTGGGCGGCCTTTCATAAAAGGCTGGCGGCGCGTTGGCGTATCCGCTATTTTTGGCGCAACACAACAGGCGGTTGCTGCAGCGCGCGGCCGACGCCTGTCCCGGCGCGACCATTCCAGAAGGAGTATACCCTGTGAACGTTCTTGTGACCCCCCGGTCCTTCGGCAAAACCAATCCCGAACTTTTTGACCGCCTGCGTGATGCCGGGCTGACCGTGCTGCGCAACGACACGGGCGGCATTCTTTCTGCCGAACAGATGCGCGTCAGACTGGCCGACTGCCAGGGCGTCATTTTGGGCGTGGACCCGCTGGACGCTTCGGTGCTGACCGTCGCACCCCAGTTGCGCGCCGTGGCCAAGTACGGCGTGGGCCTGGATAATATTGATTTGGAATACTGCAAAACGCGCGGCATCGCCGTTTCGCGCACGGTGGGGGCCAACAGCGAAGCCGTGGCCGACTACGCCCTGACCCTCATGCTCATGGCGGCCCGGCGTGCGGCCCTCATTGACCGCCGTTGCCGCCGGAAGGACTGGAGCAAGATCACCAGCCTGGACCTCTACGGCAAGACCCTGGGCATTGTCGGTCTGGGGGCCGTGGGCCGCTGCGTGGTGCGCCGCGCCCGTGGTTTTGCCATGAAGATTCTGGCCCACGACATTGTCTGGGATGCGGCCTGGGCCGCCGAAAACGGCGTGGAGCGCGCGGACTTGGACCGCATTTGCCGTGAGGCGGACTGCATCACCCTGCACACAGCCCTTACCGACGCCACGCGCAACTGCATCAATGCCGCGCGCCTGGCGAGCATGAAACCCACGGCCATCCTGGTGAACACCGCGCGCGGCGGACTGGTGGACGAAGCGGCTCTGCTGGACGCCCTGCGGGAAAACCGCATCTATGGCGCGGGCCTGGACGTTTTTGCCCAGGAACCCCCGGCCGACCCTGCATGGTACGGGCTGGACAATCTTGTCATGGGTTCGCACTGCGCGGCTTCCACTGCCGGAGCAACCGCCGCCATGGGGCATATGGCGGTGGATAACCTGCTGCGGGATCTGGGCCTGACGGCATAGGGCTTTTTTGCCAGGGCATTGCAACGTTGCAATGCCCTGGCGGCTGCGTATGCAGCTGCCCGCTGCGGAGGTGCAGGCGCAGCTGCAGCCGTTGCGACGCGGGAGCTCAGCCCGTTACGACGAAAGGAAGTGCGAGCAAAGACAGCACCGCTGTGCCGCTACGCGGTTAAGCGCCGGAACGAGCGTGCCGCAGACTTTGAAAAGGCCTACTCTCAAAGGGAATCTGCTCTAGCGGCTGATGGGCGGCACGCTGCTGCCGGCCTTGAGAATACTGCCCAGATGTTTGCGTGCCAGGGCCAGTTCGTCATCGGTCACGTCGGGCATATCACGAGAGCGTGCGCCCATTTCGTTGCCTTCCTCCACAATGGCCAGAGCCGCGGCCATGCGCCCCATGACGCAGAAAAAGCGCACGGGATCCCAATTGCGCTGTTGCACCCAGGCGGCTGCCTGGGGGGAGTAAAGAAAATCCGCCTTGTTGTTGCGCAGGATAGGGTGGGCCTCTTCATTGCCGGCCCGCGCCCAGGCGCGGAACTGAGGCAGCACGTCCAGAAAACGCAGCAGTTCTTTTTCCGTTACCGGCGGCTGTTTTTCATAGACGGAAAGGGCGGCCTTCTGCGGTGCGCTTTTTTTGGCCGGTGCGGCGGCCTGAGCCTCCGGCACGGCGCTGCAGGGCGGCAGAGGCAGGCCGCAGAGCGCCAGCCAGACCCCTACCGCGATCCCCAATCCGGGGCGGAACAGAGCGTTATTATTCATTCAGTACCGCACCGCGCTGAATTTGGTGAGCCGGTCCAGGTTGTGGTAGGATTCCACATACCGCAGGGTACCGGTTTTGCCGCGCAGAACCAGCGAATGGGTCACGGCGTGGCGGGGGCTGTAGCGCACGCCGCGCAGAAAATCGCCGCCGGAAATGCCCGTGGCGGCAAAGAAACAGTCGTCGCTGCGGATCAGGTCGTGCACGGTGAGTACTTCACGCACGTCAATGCCGGCCTCGGTAATGGCCTCTTTTTCCACATAGGACTGAGGGTCGAGCCGGGCCAGCAACTGGCCGCCCATGCCCTTGATGGCGCAGGCAGAAAGCACGCCTTCGGGCGTACCGCCCGTGCCCATCATGATGTCCACTTCAGAGCGCGGGTCCACGGCCATAAGCGCCCCGGCCACATCACCGTCGGTTTGCAGCTGAATGCGCGCTCCGGCGGCGCGGATGTCGTTAATGAGCTTTTTGTGCCGGGGTTTGTCCAGCACAAAAACCACCAGATCCTGTACGCTCTTGTCCAGGGCTTTGGCCACGCGGTTGAGATTTTCTTTCACCGGGGCGTCCAGGTCCACCACGTCGCGGGCTTCGCGGGGCACCACCAGCTTCTGCATGTAATAGCTGGGGCCGGGGTTGAACATGCTGCCGTGCGGGGCCACGCCCACTACGGAAATGGCGTTGGGCCGTCCGTAGGCCAGCAGATTGGTGCCTTCCACGGGGTCCACGGCCACGTCCAGGCAGGGGCCAGTGCCTTTGCCCACCTTTTCGCCGTTAAAAAGCATGGGGGCGTGGTCTTTTTCGCCCTCGCCGATGATCACCAGGCCGTCAATGTTGAGGGTGGCAAAGCTCACCCGCATGGCATCCACGGCGGCGCCGTCGCCGGCTTCTTTGTCTCCCCTGCCGAGCCAGCGGGCCGATGCCAGGGCCGCCGCCTCGGTGATGCGTACAATGTCCAGGGCCAGATTTTTTTCCGGTGCTTCCGCCATGCTGTCCTCCAAGGCAACTGTCGTTACAAAACACTTAGCTCTTACCCCAGCGCGGGGCGGGCTTCAAGGGGAATCCTGCGCGCCCGCGCGGCAAGGTGGTTACAGTAGTAAGGCATCAGGCTTCGGGCAGGCGGTAACGGCCGGCCACGGGCGTCTGCCAGGCCGCGCCGAAGGGCACGCGGCTCAGGTGCAGGGCCAGGGGTTCCTGCCGCCGCTTGAACTCGGCGGCAAAGAGCTTGCGCCGCACTTCCAGGCGTTGGGGCGCAAGCCTTGCCGTGCCCGGCGCAGAAGGCAGCAGCAGGTCTTCCAGAATAGGGTCCAGCTCCTCATAGGGCAGGAGGCTGTCCGAATCTTTCTGGCCGGGGCGCAGTTCCGCTGAGGGGGCTTTGGTAAAGATGTCTTCGGGGATGATTTCCTGGCCCCGGTGGGCGTTGTACCAGCGGCCTACGGCATAGACCTGGGTTTTGGTCAGGTCGCCGATGACGGCCAGCGCGCCCACGGAATCGCCATAGAGGGTGCAGTAGCCCATAGCCCCCTCGCTTTTGTTGCCTGTATTGAGCACCAGGGCCTGGGCGCGGTTGGCCAGCGAAGTGATGAGCGTGCCCCGGATGCGGGCCTGGACATTTTCAAAGGTAACGTCGCCGGGCAGCTGGGGGAACAGGTCCAGACCAGGCTTGAGGGCCACGGCAAAGGCCTCCATGAGGGGGCCGATGGGCATGGTTACGGTGCGTATGCCCAGGTTGGCCGCCAGTGCGGCGGCATCCTTGACGCTGCCCTCGCTGCTGTGGGGGGAGGGCAAGAGCACACCCGTGACATTTTTTGCGCCCAGGGCCTCTACGGCCACACTGCAGACCAGGGCCGAATCCATGCCGCCGGAAATGGCCACAATGGCCTTTTCCAGCCCGCACTTGCGTACAAAGTCGCCGGTGCCCAGCACCAGAGCGCGCCAGCAGGCTTCTTCCTCGCAGGCGCAGAGGGGTTCGGGCGTTTTGCCGCCGTTCTGGTTGGACGCGGTGTCCACCACCAGCACGTCTTCGGCAAAGGCTTTGCCCCGCGCCAACAGTTGGCCTGTGGGGTCAAACCCCAGGCTTTGGCCGTTGTAAACCCGGCTGTCGTTGCCGCCCACCAGGTTGACGGAAAACAAGTGTACATGGTGCCGGGCCGCCACATGGGAGAGCATGTGTTCGCCCGCTTCCTGCGCGCCCACGCAGAAGGTTGAGGCCGCCATGTGAACGATGGCGTCCACACCCCGCTGCACCAGCTCCATCAGCGGATTGTGCCCACTGGCGTAGCGGGTTTTCCAGAAGGCGTTTTCTTCGCTGAGGGCGTCTTCGCAAAGCACCACGCCCAGCCGCCAGCCGCCCAGGGTCACGATGCCGCAGGAAATGCCCCGGTCGAAATAGCGGGCGTCCTCGTCCTGGTATTGCGCCGCGCCGGGGGCCTGCCCCTGGTTTTGCCCCTGGTTTTGGTAGACCTTGCGCGAAACCACCTGCCAGCCGCCCTTGTGCACCAGCACGGCCGCGTTGGACAAGAGACCGGAGGCGTACACGCTGGGCACGGGCGCGCCCACCAGCAGGGCCGGCCCCTGGGCCAGGGCTGCGGCCAGGCGGTCCAGAGCCCGCCGACAACCGCCCGCAAAATCTTCGGCGCAGAGGTAGTGCCCCGGAGCCACGCCGCAGAGGGCCAGTTCCGGCGTGACGCAGAGCTCGGCCCCGGCGGTGGCCGCCTGGCGGGCGGCTTCAAGGATGCGTTCCGTGTTGCCGGCCACGTCGCCGGTGACGCTGTTGCACTGTAAAAGAGCGATTTTCATGGCGCAGATTCCCCCATATTAAAGAAGGTTGTGCAAGGGGCCGCCGGGGGCGGCCAGGGCTTCCACCCTGCGGACAACGGCCGGATCCTCTTCCAGGGGGGGGGCGTGGAAGGGCTTTTGGCGGGCGTCCACCAGGAGGGGTGCTTCACAGGACCAGTGCTTGGCCTGTATGGCGGCTTTGACGCCATACACGTCTGTGGCCGGGTCTGAGCGGGTGAAGGTCACCCACAAAAAATTGTCCAGGTGGGCGGCGCAGAAGTCCGCGTCGTCCGCCACCACCAGCAGCGGAAAGGCCTCGCGCCCGGGCCAGGCCTCCAGCGCGCGCGTCAGGGCCTCCATGCACGGGTCCGGGCAGTTGCGTTCCAGCGTATGGCGCGGGCCGCCCAGCGCCAGCATGCCGGGCCCGGCCATACGCACGGGGCCGAAGCCCGCGGGCAGGGCGGGCAGGTCCGCCGCCGGGCCGCTCAGCTCCGTGCCCAGCCGCCGCCGGGCCGGACCGGCCGCCGCCCAGATGAGTTTGGAGCCCTCGTGCAGGTCCACGCCCGTGTAGTCCAAGGTGTCGCCTGTGCTGCGGGTGATGTAGTGCAGGTCGCGGGCAAAGTCTGTGCGCTCCAGCACATGACGCAAAAAAGCCGGCACGTCGTGGGCCGAAAGGCCGGGGGCGTCTTCGTGCGCGGCCAGGAGCACGTACTTGGCCAGGGCGGTCTGGGTGGTCCCCAGTAAGTGCAGAGCGGCGGTGAGCAGTTCGCGTGGGCGACGGATTGCTTCATACGGCGTATAGCGCTCACTGCCCAGGGCCAGCAAAAGGGGATGCACCCCGGCGGCGTCCACGGCGTGCACCTCGCGTACCCCGTGGAACACGCGCGGCACCAGCGGTCCGGTGAGCTCGTGGATAAAATCGCCGAAGACCGTATCCTCCTGCGGCGGGCGGCCCACGGCCGTGCAGGGCCAGACCGCGTCCTTGCGGTGGTATACGGCCTCTACCCGCAGTACGGGAAAGTCGTGGGTCAGGCTGTAGTAGCCCACATGGTCGCCGAAGGGCCCTTCAGGTTTGAGGTCGGGCAGGATGTGCCCGCTGAGGCAGAAATCCGCCTGGGCAAGCACGGGCAGGGGCAGGTCCGGCATGCGCGCAAGGGCGCAGCGTCGTCCGTCCAGCAGGCCGGCAAAGCGCAGCTCCGAAAGCCCTTCCGGCAGGGGCATGACCGCCGCCACGGTGAGGCCGGGGGGACCGCCCACATAGACGTGCACGGGCAGGGCGCGGCCTTGCGCCAGGGCGTGGGCATGGTGCACGCCCAAGCCCCGGTGGATCTGGTAGTGCAGGCCCACTTCGTCCGGCGCATAGGCATTGCCCGCCATCTGCACGCGGTACATGCCCAGGTTGGCGGCGTCGGGGCCGGGGCGGTCCGGGTCTTCGCTGTAGACCAGGGGCAGGGTGATGAAGGGGCCGCCATCGCCGGGCCAGGCCGTGATTTGTGGCAGGTCGCGCAGTGTGCAGCGGCATTCCAGCACGGGCGCGGCTTTGGCCCGCTGTGCGCCGGCCCGCTGCACGTGCGGCAAAAGGCGCGGCAGCCCCGGCAGGGCCGTAAGGAATTTCCATGGACGGCGGGCCACGGCGGCGGGGTCGGCGGCGGCCCGCAGCACGGCGCGCGCCGCAGGCAGGCTGTGGCGAAAAATGTGGTAGAGGCGTTCCCGCGTGCCGAACAGATTGGTGAGTACGGGAAAGGACGTGCCGTTCACGCGGGTAAAGAGCAGGGCCGGGGCCTTGGCCCGGAAGGCCCGGCGCTGAATGGCGGCCAGTTCCAGATAGGGGTCCACGGGCGCGTCCACGCGCACCAGCTGACCGTGGGCCTCCAGATCCGTGAGGCATTCCCGCAGATTGCGCCAGCCGGCCATCAGACCTCCCCGCCGGGCGCGGCGTTCAGAGGCACAGGGGGCTGCAGCCCGGCCAGGGTGCGTTTTCCGGCGAGCACCAGGCAAAAGTCCGTCAGGATATCCGCATGGTCAAAGGCCAGGGGCGTGGGCAGGGCCTCAAGAGGATAGAAGGCGGCCTGGGCCGCGTCGTCGCCGGCGCGGAGGGCTTCGGGGTGGAGGGGGCGGCCCGTAAAGACCACGCTGAGGGTGTGCTGTCGGGGGTCGCGATCGGGCCGGGAATAGACGCCCAGCAGGCCGGTAAGCTCCACCACAAGGCCGGTTTCTTCCTGCGCTTCGCGCAGGGCGGCGGCTTCGGCGGATTCGCCCTCTTCGATAAAGCCGCCTGGCAGGGCGTAGCCCAGGGGCGGATTGGCCCGGCGGATGACGACTACGCCGCGCTCCGGCGTGTAGATGATCACATCCGTGGTGGGCGTGGGGTTGCGGTAGGCGGCATAGGCTTTGCCGCAGTGCGGGCAGCGGACCTGGCGTTGCATGGGTATCTCCGTGGGGCATTTTCTTTCCTGAAAAGTCCGGAAGAAACGCCTGCGGACATAGTAAGCCAGGCCGCGCCGCGCCGCAAGGAGTGCCCGCAGCCCTGGTGAGGGACGGGCGGCAAAGACGGTATATTTTTAGCGTATATATATGGGAATATTAATGATAACATCCCTGGTGAATGTAATCATGCGTTCCATGAGCCAGGGCAGGGCCAGGAGCAGGGCCAGAAACATGCAGACGATTTTGGGGATGAAGGTCAGGGTCATTTCCTGAATCTGGGTAGCGGCCTGAATGACGCTGACCACCACGCCCACGCCCAGGCCCACGGCCAGCATGGGCAGGGCCATCATAAGGCAGAGTTCAATGGCTTGGCGGCCGAAGCCGATGACGAAATCGGGGGTCATGGGCGAGATCTCCCCGCGCCGGGCGGCGCGCGTTGCGGATTATAACAGAAAGCTGTTGACCAGGGAGCCCACCAGCAGATTCCAGCCGTCCACCATGACAAAGAGCAGCAGCTTGAAGGGCATGGAAACCATCATGGGCGGCAGCATCATCATGCCCATGGCCAGCAGCACGCTGGAGATGACCATGTCCAGCACCAGAAAGGGAATGTAGATGAGAAAGCCGATGGTGAAGGCGGTTTTCAGTTCGCTGATGACGTAGGCGGCGGCCAGCAGCATGGTGGGGACTTCTTCCTTATTGCGCGGCGCTTCCATGTTGCTGATGGCGTAGAAGACTGAAAGGTCTTTCTCGCGGGTATGCTTGAACATGAAGGTGCGTAAGGGAGCCTGGGCGCGGTCCAGGGCCACCTTGTAGTCGATTTGTTCGTTGAGGTAGGGCTGCAGGGCCTGGTCGTTGATTTCCTTGCCCACGGGGAACATGATGACCACTGTCATAAAAATGGCAAGGCTGGCCAGAATCTGGGTGGGCGGCAGCTGCTGCACGCCCATGGCCTGACGCAGAAAGCTGAAGACAATGATGATGCGGGTGAAGCTCGTGACCGTGAGCATGATGGCCGGGGCCACGGAAAGCACGGTGAGCAGGAAGAGAATTTCCAGCAGGACCGAGACTTTTTCAGGAGATTGGGCCCCGCCCGAAAGGGTCAGCTGCAGTGCGGGCAAAGAAATATCCTGCGCGGCCAAGGCCAGGGCGGGCAGGAACAGCAGGGGCAGACTAGCCGCCGTCAACGTCGCGACGGGCTTTATCCATAACCTGTTGAAAAGGGTTTTCCGGTGGCTCATGGTGCGCCTCTTCCTCGCTCAAAAGGGTAATCCGCTGGTCGGTAACGCCCAGCAGCAACCTTTTATTCAAGAAGCGTACCACCATAAGCCCTTTGCGCGGTCCCAAAGGCAGTTGGGCCTCCATGACCAGCGCGCCGCGCGGCAGCGCGCCCGGACGCGGCAGAAAATTGAACTTGCCAAAGCGCCGGGCCAGCCAGACGGCCAGCCAGAGCACGCCCAGCAGCAAAAAGAGTATGCCTATGGCCTGGGCGTAGCCGCCCCAGGTAAAGGCGCTTTGCCCCAGCATTGCGGCCTGACCTGCGGCCTGCCCCGCCGCTGGGCCAGCGGCCTGCCCTGCAGCCGCGCCCGAACCCGCGGCGGCCTGGCCCCCGGCGTCGGCAAGGCCCACAGCGGCCAGAAGCAGGGGCGCAGGGCTAGCCAAGCTGTTTGACCCTCTCAATGGGGCTGATGATGTCCGTCAGGCGCACGCCGAATTTCTCGTTAATGACCACGGCCTCGCCGCGCGCTACCAGCTTGCCGTTGACGTAGACTTCCAGCGGTTCGCCCGCCAGTTTGTTGAGCTCCACCACCGAGCCCTGCCCCAGCTGCAGCAGCTCATTGATGAGCAGGCGGGTGCGCCCCAGTTCCGCTGAAACGTCCAGGGGAATGTCCAGAATAAAGTCCAGCTCGCGTTTGAGCTTATTGTCGCCGGGTTGGCGGGCCATTTCCGTCATGTCCTGAAAATGGGCGTCCGTGGCGTGCCCGGCCAGACCGGCGTTGTCCTTGGGGGCGGATTCCTTGCCCTCTTCATCCTTGGCCAGGGCTTCAGCCCACTGGGCGGCCAGGGCCTCTTCGTCCTGCTTGGCGTCGCCCGTCGGTGCAGCCGCAGTTTGCCCGGCCGCGCCTGGTCCGCCGACAGGCTGTGCGGCTGCAGGCTGTGCGGCCGCCGGGGCCGCATCGCCGCCCTGCGCTTCCTTTTCCAGTTCCGCCGCCCATTGGGCGGCCAGAGCTTCCTGATCGTCCTGCGCCATGTGTCTACCTCACGCCGTCCATCCGGGTTGAAAAGCCGGACAAACGCTGCGGCCGGAGTTGTGCTCCGGCGTTATTCCACAACAAAATCGGTAAAGTATACGCGGATAACCCGCTGCGCGCCCAAAATCTGGTTCAGCCGCGCCGCCACCTCGGCCTTGAGCAGCACCTTGCCCTCCGGCGAGGCCACGTCCGCGTACGTCTTGCCCGCCAGAAGCATGATCACGGCGTCGCGCACCCGTGCGCTGTTGCCCTGCAGCTCTTTGGAGACGTCGGCGTTGACCTCCACTTCCATGCCCAGCTTGAGGTAGCGCCGTCCGGCGGGGTCGGCCAGATTGACGGTAATGGCCGGCAGGGGCAGCACCAGCCCGGCGCTGCGGGGCAGGTCGCTCTGCCGTTCTATGCGCGCGCCTTCAGGGCCGCCCTGGCCGTTGCCTTGACCAGCCTGGCCCGCTTGGCCTGCGGGCGTTGCGCCGTGGCCGGCCGACGCGTTGGGCTGCGCCTTGTTCTGGGCGCTGGCCGGGGCCGTGGCGGCCGGGTCTTCCGGCGCGGCCTCGCCCGCTGCGGGCGTGCGCAGGTAGAGCCACCAGTATGCGCCCAGGCCGGCCCCGCTCAGGGTCATGAGCAGAATGGCCGCAATAATGATAATGCGCTTGAGGCGCGAACGCTTCTTGGGATTTTCGGCCTGCCCCTCGGGCAGGGCCGGCGCTTCCTTTTCCTTGGCCGCCATAGCGTACTCCAGAACGTTTCCGTCTGCCCCGGGCTGGCCCCGCCGGTCATTTGCCCTGTCAGGCTTTGGCGGGACGCGGCCCGAAAATATCCGTGCCGATGCGTACTAACGTTGCCCCCTCGGCCACGGCCCCGGCAAAGTCGCCGCTCATGCCCATGGAAAGTTCGGGCAGGGGCAGGCCCAAGCGTGTACGCAGGGCGTCGCGCAGGCCGCGCAGGCGGGCAAAATAGGGCCGGGCCGCGTCGCCCGCGTCAAACACCGGGGGCAGGCACATGAGCCCCTGCAGGTCCAGATGCGGGCAGCTTTCACAGACATAATCGGCCAGAGCGGGCAAATCCTCAGCCCCCAGGCCAGATTTTTGCGCCTCGGCGGCCAAATTAACTTCAATGAGCACGGGCTGACGCCGGTTCTGCTCCGCCAGCCGCCGTTCCAGCGCTTCGGCCAGACGGCGGGAATCTAGGCTGTGCAGCAGGTGAAAGGCTCCGGCCACCTGCGCCGCCTTGCGGTGCTGCACATGGCCGATCATGTGCCAGCGGACGTGCCCGCAGGCCGGGTTCGCCGCCAGATCGGCCTGCTTCTGCAGAGCCTCCTGGACGTAATTCTCGCCAAAGTCCACCTGACCAACGTGGGCCAGAGCAGCGATGTCCGCTGCCGGATGCAGCTTGGATACGGCCACCAGAGTCACCTCGGCGCGGGGGCGTCCGGCCCGGTCGCAGGCGGCCTGCAGCCGTTCCTGCAGGTTTTGGTAGCGTCGCAGCAGTGCGTCGTCCATGCCTTTATTCCGCCATGAGGCCCATGTCGCGCAAAAAGGCCACGTCTTCAGTCCAGTGCTCGCGCACCTTGACCCACAGGTCCAGGTGCACCTTGCCGCCCAGCAGTTCCACAATGTCCTTGCGGGCTTCGGTGCCGATTTCTTTGATGCCCGCGCCGGCCCGGCCGATGACCATGGCCTTGTGCATGGGGCGGGCCACATAGATGGTGGCCTGAATAAGCGTCTGCCCGCGTTCCTGGTCTTCTTCCCAGTTCTCCACATCCACGGCCACGGTGTAGGGCACCTCCTGCCGCAGGTGCAGGAAGAGTTTTTCGCGGATGATCTCCGCCGCCATGAAGCGCAGAGGCGCCGTGGAAATCTGGTCTTCGGGAAATTCCGCCGGGGCTTCGGGCAGGCGGGAGCGCACCAGGGCGGCCAGTTCAGGCAGGCCGTCGCGCAACAGCGCTGAAGCAGGAAAGATTTCCGATCCGGGCCACATTTCGTGCAGCTGGGTGAGCAGGGGCAGCATGCGGCTTTTGTCCGCAAACAGGTCCACCTTGTTGACCACCACGATCATGGGGCGCGTGTCGCTGGCAAGCGCCTGGGCCACGGGGGCCAGGTCGCGCTCCAGAAATTCCGGATGGCGGATATAGAGGTGCGCGTCCAGCACGGGCATGATCACGTCCGCCTGGCTCAGGCTCTGCCAGACGGCCTGGAGCATGGTCTTGCTCAGGCGGCCACGCATCTGGGTGAGGCCCGGCGTATCCATAAAAATGATTTGCGAACCCGGGTCCGTGAGGATGCCCACAATCTGGTTGCGCGTGGTCTGCGGTTTGGGGGTGACAATGGTCACCTTTTGCCCCAGAAGGGCGTTGAGCAGGGTGGATTTGCCCGCATTGGGCGGCCCCATGAGGGCGACCCGGCCGCAACGGTGGTGCTGGTCCGTCATGCCTTCTCCCGGCCGGCGGGGCCGGCCTTGCGCCCGCTTTGCGGGCCTTGTGGAAACAGTGTCAAAACAGCCTTTCTGTCCCACATCCGCGCGCCGGGGTCAAGCGGCGGTCTTGACGCCGAAGCGGGCGGCGCTTACTCTGCCTTTATGTTTACGCTGTTTACCTATATGGCCCTTATTGTGGGCGTGAACTGGGGCTTTGCCGTCACACCGCTTATCGCGCTGCCCAACGGCGAAATGTGGCCGCCCATGTCTCTGGTGGTGGGCTTCATCTTTGTGGTGCGCGATTACGCCCAGCGTCGCGTGGGGCACAAGGTGCTTTGGGCCATGCTGGTGGGGTGCGTGGTGAGCTGGTATATGGCCACTCCGCAACTGGCCGTGGCCAGCGCCGCAGCCTTTGCCGTGGGCGAACTGGGCGACTGGGCCCTGTACACCTTTACCAACCGGCCTTTTTCGCAGCGCATCCTCATTTCCAGCCTGGTCAGCGCGCCTCTGGACAGCATCGTGTTTCTGGGGCTTATCGGTCTGGCCACGCCTTGGTCCGTCGTCATCATGAGCCTGAGCAAACTGGTGGGCGCGCTGCTGGTTTTCTGTCTGGTGCGGCGGCGCGAACAGCGCGCATACGCTCTGGTCGACCCGCGTTCCTGAGCCGGGGCCGCAGGCTTTGCAGCCTACTGCAGCCCGCGTCATCGACGTGGCGCATTCCTTTTCGTCCGCCCTGGCCGGATGTCCCCAGGTACTGGGCGGGCCGTGGGCTATACTGTTATGGCGCGCACCCCAGCGGTTTTCTGCGCGCAGGAGAACCCCCCTATGAAGAAAGCTCTGCTCCATTCCCTCATGCCCTTGTTGCTGGCGGGTGTCGTTGTGGGCTGCACCACCTCCGGCCCGCAGAAGGTCCTGGACGCCCAGGCCGACGCCCTGAACAAAAACGACAGTACTGCCTTTCTTGCCCAGATGGATTTGAAGACCTTTGCCGCCAATCAGGTCAAAAATATGACCCGCAACGATCAGGCCCTGAGCACCCTGGATTCCATGGGCCGCATGCTGGGCCTGGGCGGCATGGATTCCCTGCTGGGCAGCGTTCTTGATATGGAAGCCCGCCTCAACAAACAGTACACCCGTGGCGTGAGTACGGGCGAACTGGCGGCCCAGTGCCGTGCGGCGGCGACCCCGGACTGCCCCTGGGTACCGGAAAGTCTGCGCAAGGCGCAGGTCACGGAGCTTGGGCAGGACGCCGCTGTGGCCAAGGTGACCACTCCTGCGGGCATGACCAGTTGGTTGGCCTTGCGTAAAAAGGGCGACCGCTGGTTGGTGGTGGGGCAGGCCATGCTGGAAGGTACGGCCAGGGAATATGCCGCGCAGACGGCGCCGCAACCGGAAGCCGGGCCGCAGCAGGCCCCGGCCGCGCCCCGGACGCCTGGGCAGGGAGCGCCTGATCAGGATGCGCCTGCGCCAGACACACCCGCGCCCACCCCGGACAACCGGGCCGACAATCAGGGCGTGACCAAGCTGTAGAGCTGCGTGTCGGCGCGTTCCGGCTGGAGAGCCCTGGGGTGCAGGCTTTCGCCGCAGCCGGTCTGAAGCACGGGCAAGCGCGGTGGAAGGGTGGAAATGCCCCTTGGTCGCCCCACTTGAACAAAAACAGCCTTTTTTGCGCCCACGGCGTCAACGGCGCGGTTTTGCTGCAGAAAGCCCCCGGCCCCGCGTAAGGCGGGAACGGGGGCTTTTGCCGTGGGGCTAGGGCCGTTAGCGAATGAAATGCGCTAACGGCTCTGCAAGGATTTTCTTGAAAAGCCTTGCCACGAAATGCGAGAAGGCAGGCTTTTGCCTGCCGTAAGCGAGCATTTCAAGTGTTAAATGCGCTAATGCGGGCCCCTGTCGTCATGGCAGGCCGCGCGTCAGGGCGGTCCTGCCGGAGTGCCTTTATTTGCCTTGCAGCATTTTCACGGCGCAGAATTTGCCGCACATGGCGCAGACTTCTTCATCTTTGTGGGCTTCCCGGCGTTTGGCCAGCGTGCTGGGGTCCAGGGCGGCCTTGGCCATGCCGTCCCAGTCCAGGGCGCGACGGGCCTGGTTCATGGCGGCCTCGCGGGCCACGGCCTGCGGACGGCCCAGGGCCACTTCGCCCACCTGCGCGGCCACGCGGGAGGCCATGACCCCGGCGCGCACGTCGGCCTCGTCGGGCAGGGTCAGGTGTTCCGCCGGGGTGAGGTAGCAGAGGAAGTCCACGCCCGCCTCCACGGCCAGAGCGCCGCCGATGGCGCCGGCAATGTGGTCGTAGCCGGGGGCGCTGTCGCAGCACAAGGGCCCCAGCACATAGAGCGGGGCGTTGTGGGTAAGGCGTTTGATGCCCTGAATCTGGGTGCGCACCTGATTGAGCGGTACATGGCCGGGGCCTTCGATCATGCACTGCACGCCGCGCTCCAGAGCGTAGCGGGCCAGCTGCCCCAGGTTGATCACTTCCTCCCACTGGGCCGCGTCGCCCGCGTCCACGCCCGCACCGGGGCGCAGACCGTCACCCAGAGAGAGGGTGACGTTGTAGGGGCGGCAGATTTCCAGCAGGCGGTCAAAGTCTTCCAGCAAGGGGTTTTCGCGGTCGTTTTCCAGCATCCAGCGGGCCAGCATGGAGCCGCCGCGGGAAACAATGCCAAGGGCACGCTTGTCCTTGACGGCCATTTCCGCTCCGCGTCGGGAAAGACCGCAGTGCACGGTCATGAAGTCCACACCCTGACGCGCCTGTTTGGCAATTTCGTCAAACAGCTGGTCCGGGTCCATGCTGGCGATGTCTTTGTCCGCATCCAGGATGCGCTGGCCCACGGCATACAGGGGCACGGTGCCCAGGGGGCGGGGGCAGGCGGCCAGCATGCCCGTGCGCAGGGCGTCCAGATCTCCGGCGATGGAAAGATCCATGACCGTGTGGGCTCCGGCCTCCAGAGCGGCCTTGATTTTGCGCTCTTCAGTGTGGGGGCAGTTGCACAGGGGGGAGGTGCCGATATTGGCGTTGACCTTGACGCTGGCGGGCTGCCCCACCAAAATGGGATCAAGGCCGCCGTGGGCGGGATTGCCCAAAAGCACCATGGCACCCGCTTCCAGGGCGCTGGTGACGGTTTCGGGGGCAAGCTGCTCCTGGCTGGACAGACCGGCAAGGTGCCGGTCGAGCAGCCCGCGCAGGGCGGCGTTCTGGGAAAGGAGTTGCTGGGACATGAGTGCCTCGCGGGTTGCGACGCAGGGCGCTAAAAAAGCCACAAGCAGCGGATGACAGCATTGTGGCCGCGGCTTCCCTCCGGCAGTGCGAACTGCGTCAGGTTCATAGGGTCTGGGTTGGCCCACTCTCAGCCGCAGGGCCCGGTACGGGCGGCTTGCGGCTCCCCTAGCTCGAAGTACAACATAGCCCCGTTGCGTCCGCTTGTAAAGACCCCGGCTTGCAATCGCGCCCGCCGTGGCATACATGGGGGCATGCGCCGCAACCGTCTGTTCAGCCCCTTCACCTGGCCGGTATATTCTTTTTTGCTGGTCATCGCGCTTGGCGCGCTGCTGCTGCACCTGCCGGCCAGCTGCCGTTCAGGTCAGAATCTGACGCTGGTGGACGCTGCCTTTTTATCCACCTCGGCCGTATGCGTCACCGGGCTTTCCCCCGTGGACGTGGGCGCGGTGCTGAGCCCCCTGGGCAAGATTGTGCTGCTGGCCCTCGTGCAATTGGGGGGGCTGGGCGTCATGACCTATACGAGCATTATTTTTCTGCTCTGGCGCAAGGCCGTGCCTTTTTCCAGCCGAGAGGCCGTGAGTCAGGCCCTGCTGGGCGGTGATTTCAGTCTGCGGGCTTTTTTGTTTCAGGTGCTCGGCCTGGTGCTGGGCATTGAAGCCGTGGCGGCCCTGCTGCTCTACTGGCACGACCCCGTGGCCTTTTATCCCTTCAGCGCGGTGTTTCACGCGGTTTCGGCCTTCTGCAACGCCGGTTTTTCGCTTAATTCCAACAATCTTATGAGCTTTCGGCAGGATTGGGTGGTTATCCTGATCATCTGCGGCAGCGTTCTTCTGGGCGGCATCGGCTTCGGCGTGCTGCGCGAGGGGCTGGGCTTGTGTACGGGCGGCAGGCTGGGCGCGCCGGTGCGGCGTTTCAGCCGCTTCAGCCGGTTGGTGCTCAAGACTACCTTGTTTCTGGTGATTTTCGGCGCGGCGTTCATCTACGGCATCGAGCATCTGCGCGTGGGCAATGAAGCCGACCTGGGCGAAGGCGCGACCCTGGCCAGCACGGCCCTGTTCCAGTCCGTAGCGGCGCGCACGGCGGGCTTTAATCTGGTGGACACCACAACGCTGAGTGAGGCTTCTTTGCTGGTGCTTATGGCCCTCATGTTTGTGGGTGGGGGGCCCGGTTCCTGCGCCGGGGGCATCAAGGTGGTGGCCTTTCGGGTGCTCACGGGCTATGTGGCGGCGCAGTTTCGCGGCGACCGGCAGATTGTGCTGGAAGGGCGGGGCGTGCCTACGGATAACGTCACCAGGGCGCTGACCCTGTTCTTCGTCTATTCTCTGCTCATCGGCCTGACCACCTTTTTGCTGAGCATGACGGAACACGGCATTCTGGGCGGCGCGCAGCCGGGCGGGCCCTCCCTGCTGGGCATTTTGTTCGAGTCCGTGTCCGCCTTGGGTACGGTGGGGCTTTCACTGGACCTCACGCCCCAGCTCAGCCCGTGGGGCAAAGGCATTATTATGGTCAACATGTTTGCGGGGCGTGTGGGTCTGCTCAGTCTGCTCATGGCTGTGCAGAGTCTGCAGCCGCGCAAAGCCTATGCGGTGGCGGAAACCGAGCTGCCCATCGGGTAGCCGCCCCGGCCTTGCGCAGTGGGAAGGACCAAAGCGGGAGAGAAAACATGGCGGAAAAAAAATTGGAAATAGGCGTCATCGGCCTGGGTAAGTTTGGGCTGCGCATGGCCACCACCCTGGTTTCGTTGGGGCATACCGTGGTGGGCATAGACCAGGCCGAAGGCCCGGTGCAGCGTGCCGAAGAGGCGCTGGATTCGGTCTACAAGGCGGACGCCACCAATATTGCCGTGCTGCGCTCCCTGCATGTGCAGGATCTGGACTGGGTGGTCATCAGCGTGGGGCAGAGCGTGGAGCAGTCCTTGAGCATCACCCTCAATGTGCAGGAGCTGGGCGGCCCCAAGATATGGGTCAAGGCTTCCAATGAAGAGCACAAAAAGATTTTGCAGCGCCTGCGTGTGAACCGCGCCCTGGTGCCGGAAATGGAAGCCGCCGTCATGGCCGCCCACCAGCTTACCTACCCCGGCATGCTGGACCTTATCCCCAAATACGGCGGCATAGCCATTCAGGAACTGCGTGTGGACCAGTGGGATGGCAAGACCCTGATTGACCTTAACCTCATGCAGCGCTTCAACGTCATGGTGCTGGGTATCCGCCCCGTGGGGGAGTACTCCTTTATGTTTGTGCCTCCGGCGGTGACCGTGCTGCACCGGGGCGATACGCTGGTAGTGGCGGGCCGGGCCAACGCCATGCGCGAGCTGCAGCCCTGACGCAAAAGCCTTGCAGGCGTGAGTTTTTTTTCTGATTACGGCAGAGGGGGCGCCACACGGCTTCGTGCCTTGGGCGGCACCGCTGTCCACCCCGTCCGACCTTCTCCTCCTTCCCGCAAAAACCGTCAGCCTTCCCTGTGCAGAGCCCAGCGGGGCAGGCTGCGCCAGGCCAGGTTGAGGGCTTTTTCCTGTTCCGGCCAGCGGGGGGAGTAGCGCGCCAGTTCAGCGCGGTAGGCCGGGGAGTGGTTCATGTGGCGCAGGTGGCAGAGTTCGTGCCAGCAGAGGTGTTCCAAAAGGGGCGTGGGCAGGAGCAGGGCGCGCCAGTTGAGGCTGATGCGGGCGGCAGGCGTGCCGTCCGAGGCGGGTTGCCTGGTGCAGCTGCCCCAGCGGCTGCGCTGGTCGCGCACGCGGGTTCTTTCAAGGGCGAAGCCGCCGCGTTGGGCCAGGTTTGCCACGCAGGTGGGCAGGAAGGCTTCAGCCTGTTTACGGCACCAGTGCTGCAGGGCCAGGGCGCAGGGTTCTGCCGCTGTGGCACCATAGAGCCGCAGCAAGCCGGGCGTTTCCACCAGCAGGACGCGTCCTGCCGAGGTCTGCAGCAGCAGGGGCCGTGCGTTTGCGGCCATGGCCGCCGCACGTCCGGCGGCCATGTTGCCGTCGTGGACCACGCCGCAGTGCGTGTCCAGAGGCGGCAGGCTGACGGCCGCGGGCAAGGCCGGTTCCGCCGTACGGGCGTGGTGGTTCGTCCAGGCGCGTTCCAGCCAAGGCAAAAATTGGGGCAGGCTCATCTCAATCAGCTGCAGGGACAGGCCTTGCGGCACGGTCAGGGTCAGCGCGCCACCGGGGCTGAGCGAGAGGCGCGTGCGCCGGGCGCGGGCCGAGGTCCGCACTGTGGCGGTCAGCAGGGTGCCGTCGGCCAGCAGAAAAGGGACGCTCGCTGGCGGGGAGGGAGCGGCAAATTTTGCAGCCATGCGGGCCATGCTGCCACAGGGGGCTGAGGCTGTAAAGGTTGACTGGCGGCGGTTTGCCGGCTTTGGGCCGAGCTATATGGCTTGCGGCATAATTTTTGCTTTTTGTGCGGAGCCTGGAATAGGGCGCGCGCGGGCGCGAAAATTTTTCCCGGCGGGCATACGGGCGGACGGGCGTTGTCTGCGGGGCAGACGGCGATGGTAAACGCACAAGGAGAGCCTTATGAGCATTGGCAGCATCAGCGGCAGCAGTGGCGTCACCAGTATTGAGGAAATTTTCGGCATTAACGGCACGGGCAGTTCAAGCAGCAGCACAGCCGGCGACACGGCTTCCGGCGACACCGTGGATATTTCCGACGAAGCCCGCAAACTCTTTTCGGAGAGCATCCACAAGTACGATTCGGGCACTACGTCCACGACCTCCACAAAAAGCGAAAGCGAAGATGCGGACAGCTCTGCGTCTGAAGAAAGTTCCGGCAGCGCCGGCAGTGCCGCCGCAAGCGGCTCCGGCGGGTCTTCTTCGAGCAGCGATACGGTGGAAAGCATCAAAAAACAGATAGAATCCATCAAAAGTCAGCTGACCAGTCTGGCCAATCAGGCCGGCGCGGGCGCGGACCAGGCCGTGGAGAGCAAGATGAATGTTCTGCAGGCCCAGCTGGCTGCCCTGGAGGCCCAGCTGGCGGCGGCCCAAAGCTGATGCCTTGACAGGCATTCCTAACGTACTTATTTCAAACCTTGGAGGGGATGGCGGCGGCTATCCCCTTTTTGGCGCGGTGTATACTCTTGCAATTAATCCTCAACCCTGCACTTTTTGTGCAAAGAGAGGCAGCGATGAAATCCTTGAAAGGCAGCCAGACCGAGAAGAACATTCTTACGGCCTTTGCCGGCGAATCCCAGGCCCGCAACCGCTATGATTTTTTTGCCGGTCAGGCCAAAAAAGACGGCTATGTGCTGGTGCAGGAAATTTTTCAGGAAACAGCCTTGCAGGAAAAGGAACATGCCAAGCGTCTGTTCAAGTTTCTTGAAGGCGGCGAGGTAGAGATCCAGGCCGGGTATCCCGCAGGCGTCATCGGCGCCAGCGAAGCCAATCTGCGCGCGGCTGCCGGCGGCGAGAACTATGAGCACACCACCATGTACCCCTCCTTTGCCGCCACCGCCGAAAAGGAAGGCTTTGCCGAAGTGGCCGCTGTCATGCGGCACATTGCCGTGGCCGAAGCCTACCATGAAAAGCGCTTCCTGAGCCTGGCCAATGATATCAAGGAAGGCCGCATGTTCGTGCGTAACAAGCCTACAGTCTGGCGCTGCCTTAACTGCGGCTGTCTGGTGGAAGGCGAGCACGCCCCCGAAGTCTGCCCGGCCTGTGCGCACCCCAAAGCCTATTTTGCGGAATTGAACTACTCCTTTTAGAGCATTTCACCTTTGAGAATAGACATTCTCAAAGATTTTACTACGTTCACTTCGGTGGTTACCAGCACAAATATATTGTGCCGACACCGGCTGGCGGGCGCCTGCTTACGCAGCCGCCGGAGTAATTTCAAAATGAAATTGTTCTGCATGCCGGAGTGGGCGCAGTACCAACGTTGATAGTGTAACGTACCAACAGTACAATATTCTTGAGAAAGAAAGCGTTCTTGAGAAAGAAAGCGTTGCGGGGCGGGAAGTTTTTTTGAAAAAACTCCTCGCCCCGCAAAGTGTTTGCGGCTAAACGCCCAGGTAGGCTTTGCGGACCTGTTCGCTTTTAAGAAGATTGGCGGCCGTGTCGTGCATGACGATGCGGCCGTTTTCCATGACATAGCCGCGGGTGGCGATGCGCAGGGCCTGGTTGGCGTTTTGTTCCACTAGAAAAACAGTGGTGCCGTCGGCATTGACCTTGCGGATGATGTCAAAGATCTGCTGGATGATGATGGGGGCGAGGCCCAGCGAAGGTTCGTCCAGCAAGAGCAGTTTGGGACGGGCCATGAGGGCGCGGCTGATGGCGAGCATCTGCTGTTCCCCGCCGGAAAGCGTGCCGCCCAGCTGGCGGCGGCGTTCGGCCAGGATGGGGAAGAGGCTGAAGACGTAGTCCTGGTCCTGCTTTATAGCGGCGGCGTCTTTGCGCAGAAAAGCGCCCAGGTCCAGATTTTCGCTCACGCTCAGGTCGGGAAAGATCAGGCGGCCTTCGGGCACCTGCGAGATGCCCAAAGCCACTATTTCGTGCGGCGGCAGGGTGTGGATGGGCTTGCCGTACCAGAGTATTTCGCCCTGGCGGGCCCGGTTGATGCCGCAAATGGTCATAAGCGTGGTGGATTTGCCGGCGCCGTTGGCCCCGATGAGCGTGGCGATGTCGCCTTCCTCTACGGTGAGAGAAATATCGCGCAGGGCCTGGATATTGCCGTAGTAGGTATCCACATGGCTGAGCTCAAGCATCGCTTTCTCCCAGGTAAGCCTTGATGACGCGGGGGTTGGCGCGGATTTCCGCCGGGGTGCCCGTGGCGATGCAGGAACCGTATTCCATGACATAGATGCGGTCGGAAAGAGACATGACCATGCTCATATCGTGCTCAATGAGCAAAATGGAGATTTTTTTGGCGTCACGGATGGAGAGGACCAGGTCTTTGAGTTCGTTGGTTTCCTGAGGGTTCATACCGGCGGCGGGTTCGTCCAGCAAGAGCATGCGGGGTTCCGTGGCCAGAGCGCGGGCGATTTCCAGGCGGCGTTGTGCGCCGTAGGGCAGGTTGTGGGCGGCTTCGTTCCAGAATTCTTCCAGTTGTACCAGTTGGAGCAGGGCATAGCTCTGGTCAATGCTCGCTTGCTCTTCCCTGCGGGAGCGGCTGTCGCGGACCAGCGCGCCCCAAACGCCCGTGCTGGTGCGGCAGTGGCGGCCAATCATAACATTTTCCAGCACGGTCATTTCGCCGAACAGGCGGATATTCTGAAACGTGCGGGCCATGCCCATCATCGTGATTTTGTGCGGCTTTACGCCGTTGAGCAAATGCTGTTGCCCTTGCGCGTCATAGAGGTGCACCTTGCCCTCGGTGGGGGTGTAGATGCCCGTGACGCAGTTGAAAAATGTGGTCTTGCCCGCACCGTTGGGGCCGATCAGGGCCACAATTTCCCTTTCCTCGACCGTCAGGGAAACTTCGTTGAGGGCGCGCAGGCCGCCGAAATCCTGGGTCAGATCCTGTACTTCCAGCACGGGGGTCACGAGCGTTCTCCTTTGCCTTCGCCGTGCGGGGCGCTGATGTGGTATCGCCGCCGTTCGCCGCTGATGAGCCCCTGCGGACGGAAGAGCATCATGATCACCATGGTCAGGCCGAAGAGCAACATGCGGTATTCGGAAAAGGCCCGCAGGTATTCCGGCACCAGAATGAGGATGAGGGCCGCGATGACCACGCCGGTAATGGAGCCCATGCCGCCCAGCACTACCATGGAAAGGATCATGGCCGATTCCATGAAGGTAAAGCTGGAGGGATTGATGTAGGTGGTTTTGGCCGCGAAGATGACCCCTGCAAAGCCCGCCCAGCAGGAGCCCAGGGCAAAGGCCGAGAGCTTAACGCGGGTGATGTCTATGCCCATGGCCTCGCAGGCAATTTCATCCTCGCGCAGGGCCTGCAGGGCCAGCCCCACGCGGGAGTTCTTCAGCCGGCTGATGACCACGATGGTTACGATGACGGCGGCCAGCACCAGATAGTACACATAGGTAGTGCTGGCGCTGATGTCCATCGCTATGCCGAACAGGCTGGGCCGGGGGATGTCGCCGATGCCGCGCGGCCCGCCGGTGACGGAGGTCCAGTTCTGCAGGGTCAGGCGCACGATTTCGCCAAAGCCCAGGGTTACGATGGCCAGATAGTCGCCGCGCAAGCGCAGTACGGGAAAGCCCAGCGCCAAGCCGAACAGGACGGCCATGACCCCGCCCACGGGCAGGCAGGTCCAGAAACCCAGGCCGAAAAACTGGTTAAGCAGGCCGTAGGTGTAAGCCCCCACGGCGTAAAAAGCCACATAGCCCAGCACCAGCTGGCCGGCCAAGCCTACCACGATGTTCAGGCCCAGGGCCAGCATCACGTAGAGCAGAGCCGAGATCATGATGTTGGTCTGGTAGAAGGAGCTGATCCAGGGCATGATGACCATGACGCCCAAAAGCGCACCCAGCGCCGCCGCCAGCACGCGGGGCCGCTCACGCAGCAGGGCCAGACGGGCAGGAAGGCCGCCCGTGTGCGGCAGGGAGAGCAGGGGCAGTCCGCGGGCCTTGCGGGTGAAACACCAGTCCCAGATCAGGGCCAGGCCGAAGATGGCCACGCCCAGAATAAGGATGCGGTCGAAACGCCAGCTGACGGTGCGGTCCACGGTGTTGAGCTTGATGCCCAGCACCGGCAGGGTCAACAGCATAAACCAGACTGCGGCAATGGCGGCTTTACGGATGCGATGCATGGCTAGACCTTCTGCACGGTGGCTTTGCCCAGAATGCCCTCGGGCCGGAAAATGAGGATGAGGATCAGGATGCCGAAGGCCAGGATGTCCTCATAGTTGCCCGAAAAGTATCCGGTAGTGAAGCTCTCGGCCAGGCCCAGCACCAGGCCCCCCAGCATGGCGCCGGGAATGGAGCCGATGCCCCCCAGCACGGCCGCGGTAAAGGCCTTGAGCCCGGCCAGAAAACCGATGCCGAAGTTGACCTGCCCCATGTGTGAGGCGATGAGTACGCCGCCCAGGGCTGCCAAAGACGAGCCCACAATAAAGGTAAGCGAAATAATGCGGTCGGCGTTAATGCCCAGCAGCAGAGCCATTTTACGGTTCTGCGAGGTGGCGCGCATGGCCTTGCCCATGCGGGTGTAGCGGATGAACAGCGAAAGGCTGACCATGGCGATGGTGCTGACCAGCAGAATCAGAAAGTCGCTGGGGCCCATGACGTAGCCGATGTGTTCCAGAAAATCCATTTCGGGCAGAAGGTTGGGAAAAGGCACGAAATCCGAGGTCTGGGCCAGCAGCACATAGTTCTGCAAAAAGATGGACATGCCGATGGCCGAGATAAGCGGCGAAAGGCGTGGCGCGGTGCGCAGGGGCTTGTAAGCCACCTTTTCCAGTGTGTAGCCATAGGCCGCACACCAGACCATGGCCGCCAGGGCCGCCACCACCAGAATGCCGGCCGCGGGAAAGCCGTAGACCCCCAGTACCCCGGCTACCAGCAGGGCCGTGAAGGCCCCCAGCATGTAAATCTCGCCGTGGGCAAAGTTGATGAGCCCGATGATGCCGTAGACCAGAGTATAGCCCAGAGCGATAAGGGCATAGATGCTGCCCCGGGTGAGGCCGCCGAAAAAAAGCTCTATGAAAAATTGGATGTCCATGCCGTCCTGCGCGCGTTGCGGACCGGCCCGCCGGGCCGCACGCCGGTTCTTGTGCCCATGACGGGCGTCTGCTGACCCCTTGCCCACCAAACCGCGACAGCCTGATCGCGGGGGAAGCAGGGGGCGGATATGCGGGAGGGCGCGCAGCAGCCCCTCGCCCTCCCGCAAGACGGCCGCAGGTTAGTTCAGCGTAATGCTGTGGTCGAGTTCCACAAACTTGCCGCCCTGCACCTGGTAGATGGAAAGGCCCATGCCGGCGGCGTCGCCCTGGGCGTTAAAGTTGATCTTGCCCAGAGGCGTGTCCACGAGGTTGTTGCGCAGCACTTCCTTGAGCTTGGCCGTATCCGTGCTGCCGGCCTTTTCAATGGCGGCCAGCAGGCACTGGGTGGCGGCGTAGGCATTGTAGTAGCCGAAACCGGGTTCGCTGCCGAAGGCCTTGATGTGGGCCTCGCGGGCTTCCTTGTACTGGGGCAGGGCGCTGGTGTCCTTGGGGTAGGAGGCGTAGGTGCCTTCGCTGTCCTTGCCGGTCATTTTGAGGAAGGTTTCGTCCTTTACGCCGTCGGGGCCGATAAGCGGCACCTTGAGGTGGTCGCGGCGCATCTGCTGGATGAGCTTGGAGGCCACGGGCTGGTAGCCGCCGAAGACCAGGATGTCGGGCTTGGCGCGGCGCAGTTTGCGCACCACGGCCGAAAAGTCCACGGCGTCGGGGGTCACGGCTTCAAACAGCACGGTCTTCACGCCGGCTTTTTCCAGAATGGCGCGGTTGTTGTCGGCAAAGCCCTTGCCGTAATCGCCGTTGTCGTGCAGATAGGCCACAGATTTGGCCTTGAGCTTGTTGAGGACAAAGTCGCTGGTGAGCTTGGCCTGGGCGTTGTCGTTGGCCACGGTGCGGAAAAAGAGCGGGTTCTTGCCGTCCTCGGTCAGGCCTGGCGTGGTGGCTGTGGGGGAAATAGCAATAATTCCGGCCTGCTGGAACAAGGGCAAAGAGGCTTTGGTGGGGCCGGAGCAGATGGGCCCGACCACGGCTACGGCCTTGTCGGAAATCAGTTTGGTGGCCGCGTTGGTGGCCATTTCGGGCTTGCACTGGTCGTCCTGAGAGATGACCTCAATTTTGCGCCCAAGTACGCCGCCCTTGGCGTTGGCCTTGTCAATCACGATTTTCACCGCGTTGAGGCTGGGCACGCCGTAGGAGGCCAGGTCGCCGGAATGAGCGCCCTGCACGCCGATTTTGATAGAGTCCTCCGCCGCCAGGGCGGGCGCGGCGGTTGCCACGCAAAAGGCCATTGTCGCAAGCCAGGTCACAGCTTTGTTCATTATGCCCCTCCCACGGGAAATAGAGGTGTGCGCACGCGCGCAACGGGATGAAGGCTTTTCTATTGCCCCATTGCTGGCGTGCTGTCAATGCGGCTCATGCTTTGGCTGCGCCGCGCTGGCCTTTATCGCCGCCTTTTTTGTGGCTGGAGCGCAGGTGCAGACGCATGGGCGCGTGGGTGATGCCGAACATCTGCCGCAGGCTGCGTTCCAGGTAGCGCACGTAACTTTCGGGCACGCGTTCGGCGTCGCTGACAAAAAAGACAAAGGTGGGCGGCTCTGTTTCCGCCTGGGTGAGGTAGAAGAACTTGGCCCGCACGCGTTTGACCACCGGGGGCTGGTGGCGGGTGAGCACGGCTTCCATGGCCCGGTTGATCTGGCCGGTGGGGATGCGCACGGAGCATTCTTCATGGATTTTGCGGGCCAGGGGCAGGATTTTGCCCAGGCCCAGGCCCTTAAGGGCGGAAACCGTGAGCAGGGGCACATGCGGGCAGAAGGAAAGAGCCTGACCCACATTTTTTTTGAGCTGTTCCAGCGAGGCGCGCGGCACCAGATCGCACTTGTTGATGACCACCATGAAGGGAATTTTGCGGGTATTGAGCATGTCCATGAGCCGCTTGTCCTGCTGGCTGACGCCCTCGGTGGCGTCCAGGGTGAGCAGGGTCACATGGGCCTTGCTGCCGGACTTGATGGCGGCGTTGACGGAGTAGCGTTCCACACTGTCGGTGATCTTGGTGCGGCGGCGCACGCCGGCTGTATCCACAAAGACGTAGTCCAGGCCGTCGCGGGTCAGGCGCACATCCACGCTGTCCCTGGTGGTGCCCGCCACATCGGAAACGATCATGCGTTCCGTCCCGGCCAGGGCATTAACCAGAGAGGATTTGCCCGCATTGGGGCGGCCCAGCAGGGCCAGCCGCAGGGTCGGGGGCTCCGGCGGCGCGGCGTTTTGCGCGGCTTCTTCGGGCAGCAGGCCGGCCAGGGCCGCCGCCAGAGCGTTAATATTGTGCCCGTGCTCAGCAGAAACGGAAAGCAGCGGAAAACCCAGTACATGAAATTCGGCCAGGTACTCGTCCTCGCGTTCCGCGCCGTCCACTTTGTTGACCACGCACAATGTAGGCAGCCCCTTGCGCCGCACATGCGCGGCCAGGTGTTCGTCCAGGGGCAGCAGTCCGTCCCGGCCGTCCACCACAAAGGCCACGGCCGCCGCCGTGGTCAGGGCTTCCTCCGTCTGGGCCAGAATGTGGCGCTCAAAACCGCGAATGCCTTCGGGGCCCTCCACCACGGCGGCGTGGGCGTCCAGGGTGATGCCGCCCGTGTCCACAATACCAAAGGCGGGCAGGCCATTGCGGCGCACCAGGCCTTCCATGCGGTCGCGGGTGATGCCCGGCCGGTCGTGGGTAATGGCGCGGTTGCTGCGGATGAGACGGTTGAAGAGGGTGGATTTGCCCACGTTGGGGCGGCCCACCAGAACGATGCGGGGCAGGGTGTCGGCCATGATGTATCCTTGGAACCGCGTGATCGGGACGGGGCGTCCCACGCGCGGCAGCCGCGGGCGGGGCCGCCGCCCGGAGCGGGACCGGGTAGGGGGCGTTACTGCAAGGGCGGATTTATAGCACGATTTTTGTCCGGAGGAAAGGGCCCTTCGGAGGCCCCCGCCGGGCCGTACGGCAAGGGATCGGGCATCTGGGTCAGAGCGTGCGGCCCTGTCCAGGGGGGCAGGCAGGCAAAGGCGCGGCCGTCGGGCAGGACCAGCCGCAAGGCGTGCAGCAAGAGCGGGCGGCTGCGTTCCGCTGCCGGACCGTATTTGCCGTCGCCCAGCACGGGGTGATCCAGTGCGGCCAGTTGCGCCCGGATCTGATGGGTGCGGCCCGTAAGCAGGCGTACCTGCACCAGGCTTTCTTCCTGCCCGATGCGCAGGGGCCGGGCCAGGCAGAGGGCTTCGCGCGCGCCGTGCGCGTCGGGGGCCGCCGTGTGCATCTTTTCCTGCCCCAGCCGACCTTCCTTGCGCAGATAATGACGCAGCAGGCGGGTTTCCGCATGGGGCCAATGCCCTCGCACCCACGCCACATATTCCTTGACCAGCCCGCCACTGCGCAGGGCTTCCTGGGCTTCAACCAGGGCTTCGTAGGAGGCCGCCACCAGCAGCGCGCCGGAGGTGTCTTTGTCCAGCCGATGCGCAGGTGTGGGGCGGAAGGGGGCGGCGGCAAAATGTCTGGCCAGGCGCGTGGCCAGGCTGTCTTCATGGCCGCTGCCGGGGTGGGTGGGGAGCCCTGCGGGCTTGTTGAAGACCCACCAGTAGCCCGATGTGCCCAACAGAGGGGGCAGGTTGCCTTCCGGAGCGCAGTCGGGGGCATCGGGCGCGGCTTCGGCCGCGGCCATTTTCAGGGCAAACGGCGGCAGGCGTACACTGTCGCCCGTGTTGACGCGGGTAAAAGGTTTGCAGCGGGCGCCATTGACGCGCACTTGTCCTGTGCGCACCCAGCGGTGCAGCATGGACTGGGGCAGTCCCAGGCGGCGCTGCAGAAACTGGAGCAGCTTCTGACCGCTTTCGGGCTCGCTGACGGGGGGGAATGCGTCGTCCGCCACAGGCATGGATGCCGCCGCCGCAAGGGGGGGGAGCCGGGCGTTGCCCTGGGGGGCCGCAAAGGGTTCCCGCTCGGAGGCCGGGGCGTCCCCTGGGTGGGGGCGGGCCGCTGCCGGAAAGCGGGACAAGGGTGTAGGCGGAGGATTGTCTTCCGATTGCATGGCTGCAGTCTGGCCCAAAGAACAGGCCACGTCAAGGGCCGACGGCCACAATCCGCCCCAGGCTGTTCCGGACCGGAGTCGGGAGAAGGGTTTGGCGTCGGATCAGTTATAACGACTGTCGTCCAGACTGACCGTCACGTCCTGATGGTTTTCGATCCATTTTTTGATCCGCAGGTGCATCTCCGAGCGGGTGGCGAACTTGTGCCGCAACATGGCTCGGTCGGCGTTGGCCAGAGTCTGATGGATGTTCACGTCCTGGCTGTCCGTGCCGGCACAGCCGATGGACAACAGGGTGGGCACCTCGTCGGGGGTGGCGGCGTTGAAGGCTTCCTGCCGTTTGCGCAGATCGTGCACGATGCTTTCGGCTTCTTTCGGCGAGCAGTGGGGCATGAGGACCGCGAACTCGTCTCCGCTCATGCGGGCCACACAGTAGGAGGGGGAGAGGTTCGTGCGCAAAAAAAGGGCCGCACGGCAGAGCAGGGCGTTGCCCTGGGGGTGGCCCAGATAGTCGTTGACTATCTTAAGGCCGTTGACGTCGGTGACGATGATGCTCACGGGCCGGAGGCCCTGCTGCTCCAGCCTGTCCGCCTCCATGCCGTAAAAGGTGCGGCTGCGCAGGCCGGTGAGGGCGTCGTTGCGGACCATATCCTCCAGTTTGGCTCTGTCGCCCTGCGCGGCGCTGATGTCTGTATGCAGGCCGATGATGCGGGTGGCCCGGCCAAAGGCGTCGCGGTGGGTCACGTACCCGCGTGAGAGTATCCAGGCCCAGCGGCCATCCCTGCGCCGCATGCGGTAGGTGTAGGTAAAGGTGTCGCCTGCGTCGGGCGAAGTCACCATGCGCAACTGCGGCAACATCACGTCGTCGTGGTCGTCGGGGTGGATTCTTTCGCTCCAGGAGTCCAGCGTAGGGGCGAATTCACCGGGGCTGTAGCCCAGCATATTCAGATAGGCGGGGCTGTAGTAAACCTCGTTGGTGAGCGTGTCCCAGTCCCAAAGGCCGTCGCCGGTGGCGTTGAGGGCCATGAGCAGACGCCCGGAGTCGTGCGGGGGGTTGGATTCCAGCACCTCCTTGGGGTGCGGCGCGGCCATGATCTGCTGGCGCTGGCAATCCACCTGCGTGCCCGCCATGATGCAGGTGCTGCCCACCACGCGGGTGGCGCGGCCGGCGCTGTCGCGGGCCACGACCAGCAACTGACCGCGCACCAGTTTGTCATGCATGGGAAAGATGCACTCCATGTGCGGGCCGCTGAGGCCGCAGAGCACGTTTTCCAGCACCTGCAACACGCGCACCAGGCGTTCCAGGGGGCAGTGGGTCAGAAATTCCTGCATGCTGCGGGGAGGATCGCCTTCCAGTTGCAGTTTGCACAGGGCGCCGGCGCTGAGAAACAAGCTGTCGGAAGGGACATGCCATTCCCAGATGGGGTCTGGAGAATCCATCTGGATAAGGCATTGCGTCGGGCAAGACTGGTCTGGCATGCGTTGGCCTCCAGCCGCATAACGCCGGCCCGGGCCCCTGTACCGGCCGATGGGCGCGGGCGGGAGCCGTGGGCTGACGGTCTGAAAATTGGGCGAATACAAGAGCTGCGGTTGACAATAAACCGCCTTGGGGGAAAATGCTAGCCGTGATCGTGGGGCCGGTTGCCCAGAGGGTGGGCGTGCAGATGGGCGTGGGCCAGGGAGGGGGCACAGGTGTCCAGGCGGCCGTTATCAATGGTAAGGTATTGGGAAGAGGTGCGCTCCAGAAAGTCCCAGTCGTGCGAAATGGTGATCCGCGCCGTGTCCAGTGTTTGTAGGATTTGAATGATGCGTTCGCGGGCTGCATTGTCCAGCCCGTTGGTGGGTTCGTCCAAAAGCAGGGCTTCGGGCTTCATGGCCAGCACTGTAGCCAGGGAAACCAGTTTTTTTTCGCCGCCTGAAAGGCGGTGGGTCAGGCGTTGTTCAAAGCCCGCGAGCCCCAGGCGTTCCAGCGTTTCCAGAGCCCTGGCGCGGGCGGCTTCGGGCGTAAGCCCCAGGTTCAGCGGGCCAAAGGCCACGTCTTCCAACACGGTGGGGAAAAAAAGCTGATCCTCGGCGTGCTGCAGGACAAAACCCACGGCGCAGCGCAGGACGTAAAAATCTTTTTCGTTGTGCAGCGCGCGTCCGTGAAAACGCACTTCGCCCCGTTGCGGCCGGGCCAGACCGGTGATGCAGCGAAAGAACGTCGTCTTGCCGCTGCCATTGGGGCCGTACAGCCCCACATGCTGCCCCGGCCGAAGGGCAAAGTCCACCCCGCACAGCACGCGCCGCGCTTCTTCTCCCTGCCCGTAGGCGTAATGTACGTCCTCCAGGCAGAAGATAGCCTGCGTCGTTTCCTGCGTTTCAGGCATGCGTCCTCCCCAGATGTTCCATATACAAAATGGCCGTCAGGGCGGCCAGAACCCCCAGGGCAAAAAGCGCGTCCACAGGGCGGGCCCGGAATGCCGCAATCGAGCGAAAATGCCCGGTAAAGCCCCGCAGCACCATGGCCTCCCGTACCCGCAGGGCGCGATCGTAGCTGCGTACCAGCAAAAGTCCCAGCAGGGAAGCCAGCGTGCGGTAAGTGCGCAGGTCGCTGCGGGGGCGAAAACCGCGCAGCCGTGCCGCCACCAGCAGCGTGTGCCACTCCTGCGCCAGCACATGAATATAGCGGGCCGTGAACAGGAACAGAAAGACCAGCTTGGGCGGACAGCCCAGACGTTCCAGGGCGTGCCCGGCCGTGGGCGCGTCCATGCTGGCTGCCAGCGCCAGAAAGGCGCAGACAATGGCGTTGGATTTGACCGTCACCAACAGGGCCAGACGCACGCCCGGAGCCGTAACGCTGAAAAAACCCCACTGCGCCAGAACCGGGCCGGGCATGGTCAGGGGCGTTACACACCATAAAAACAGGATGAAGATGTTGACCGCGCCCAGACGATGCGCCAGGGGCAGGAGCGGCGGCCGGGCAGCCGCCAGAAGAACGCAGCCCAGGGCCAGGCCCAGAGCGCAGGCCGTGAGGGTCTGCAGCGGCGCAAGACACACGGCAAACAGTCCGGCGCAGGCCAGACGCACCCGTGGGTCTACGCCCTGCAGGAGCGAGGGGCGGACAAAGGGCTGGTCAAACACCTTCCCGCCATTACCCCCGGCGGCCTTTGAAGTAAAGCCCCAGACCGGCCAGGCCCACCAGCCAGCCTATGCCCCCCACTATTTCCGTAAGCCGGGGGCCCTGGGTCCGCAGCTGGGCCAGGTCCCGGCGCAGGGGGGCCAGCTTTTGCTCCAGGGCCGTGTCCACGATCTGCCGGACAGTCTCGGGCGAAAGGGGAGCGGAAGCGCCGTCGGCCACGGGCGCGGGGGAAGCGGAATCGGCAGCCGACGGCGCAGAGGGGGCTTGGGTTGCGGCAGTTACGGCGGAGGCGGGGCTTGGGGCAGAAGCCGCCGCCTCCGATGCCGTGGGTTGCGCTGTGGCGGCCAGTTCGGCGGCGTCCAGAACCCACTCGTTCTGGTGCCCCTCCCCGGCGTTGACGCGGATGCGCAGGCCGTGTTGCCGACCTTGCGGCGGCGCGTCAAAACGGAAATTTCCCTGCTCGTCGGTGCGGCCTTCCAGCAGTTTTGCGCCGGTGGCGGCGTCAAAAACGGTGATCAGCCCGTGGCGCACGTTGCTGCCGCCGCTGAAACCGCATTCTACAGCCACCTGCCCGCCTTCCGTCCAGGCAAAGACATTGACCCTGTGGGCCATACCGGGGGGCGGAAACAGCAGCAACAGGCACAGCGCGCCAGACAGCACGGCGGCGGAAAAAACGGCAGGAAGAAAAGAAAAAATCGGCGCACGGAACAGGGACATGGTGCATTCTCCAGACGTATGCAGACCCTCAGACAGCCAGACGCAGCAGCTCTGGCCGGACTTTGGCGATAAAATCCACGGTGAACATGGTGATCAGCCCCTCTACCAGCATGATGGGCAGGTGAGCCAGAAAAAGCAGCCTGGCGGCGGCGGCAAAGCCTTCGTCGCTGGCGCTCAGGGCCAGGGCTGTGAACAGGGCCGCCGCCAGCACGCCCAGCGCGCCACAGCAGAAGGCCGCTGCGCGGCGGCCTCCAGCCGAGGGCATGATCCGGCACAGACCGCGAAACATGTACCAAGAAAGCACGGCGGCAAAGCCCATGGTGGCGGTGTTTACGCCCAGCACGGTGAAGCCGCCGAACTGGAAGAGCAGGGCCTGCAGGGCAAGGCCCGCCAGAATGGCGGGGATGGCCGCCCAGCCCAGGATGACCCCCAGAAGCCCGTTGAGAATGAGGTGGGCGCTGGAAGGGCCAATGGGCACATGGATAAGCGAACCCACAAAAAACGCCGCCGCCAGGATGGCCACGGTCATGAGACGGTCGTAGTCCAGCCGCCGCAGGCCCACGGCCGTGCCCGCCGCGGTAAGGGCATAGCCCGTGAGCAGCACGGCGGGGGAAAGGACACCTTCGGCAATGTGCATGGTTGCGCCTTTTGCACAGACGGCCGACCGGGGATATCCCGCCGCCGGTCGGCCGTCTGTCCGGGGAGGTATTACTTGCGGACCGGTGCGGCAAAGTTGGTCCAGAGCACCGCGCCCAGTTCAATGGGTTTGGCCGTGCCTTTGTAGTCCAGCGTTTCCTTGGCCGTATTCAGGGCGGCAAAGCCCCACCAGCCGGCCCAGGGTACGCCGTAGGCGAACACGCCGTTCTGGTCGGCCCTGACCACCTGGGTCACATACAGCTCATTGGGGGCCGCGTATTTCTTGTCCTTGTTGTAGTATTCCACTTCCACTTCCGCGCCGGGCACAGGCTTGCCGTCCAGCAGCACTTGGCCGCGAAAAACGTTGCCCGCGTAGTTGGCAAAGGGGCGGGTCAGGGACACTATTTCGGTCTTGAGGCCCAAGGGTTCGGCCCAGCCTTCCTCTTCGCCGAAGGCGGCCACCACGGTCTTGGTGTAGTGAACGATATAGGTGTCTTCCGCCGGCTCAAAGTAGGGGGTGGGCTCCACGGCAAACTGGTACACGCCGGGGCGGGCGATTTTGTAGGCGGCCTGCCAGGCCTTGTGGCCCATGATGGCGGCGGGCTTGAGGGTGGCCTTGAGGTCTTCGGTCTTGCCGTCGTGCGTGACGGTAAAGGCTTTGGGCACGGCCATATCCATGCCCTGCAGCTCCATAGGATGGGCAAAGGCGATATCCAGTTTGAGATCAGCGTCTTTTTTGGCGGAAACCGTGGGCGTCGAGGGAATGACCATGCCAAAATGGGCCTCGGCCTGGGCGCTCATGCAGAGCAGCAGGGCGAGCGCGGCACAACAGTTTTTCCACATGGGGGCATCCTGAGGTTGAAGGTGACGGCAGGCATCCCGGGTTGCGCAGCCGCAAACGTTGCTTGCTTGATAACACAAAAAATAAAAAGGTAGCAATAGAAAAAACAGGCATACGTCGGACATTGCGCTTGTGGGGCGTCCGGTTTATAAAAAAATAACGGCGTCGGCGCTTGCGCGCTGGCCCGTTCCTCCTTCCCCCCCGTGACAGCGCGGAGCGGCTTTTTGTTGCTGGCTCCCCAACCCTTTCATCTTCTGTGGAGACGCTTATGAAGCGGTGTGTGGCGGTGCAGCATGTGGCTTTTGAATCTCTGGGCGCTTTTGTGGCCCCGCTGGAACAGGCGGGCTACGCCATAAGCTATGTGCAGGCCGGGGTGGTGCCCCTTGGCCCGGAAATCTGGCACGAGGCGGACCTGGCCGTGGTGCTGGGCGGTCCCATAGGCGTGAATGAAAAGGACCGCTACCCCTTCCTGGGCGCAGAACAGGCCTTGGTGGAGGCGCGTCTGGCTTCGGGCCGCCCCCTGCTGGGCGTCTGCCTGGGCGCGCAGCTTATGGCCGCAGCCCTGGGCGCGGCCGTGTACCCCGGCCCGGCCAAAGAAATAGGCTGGGGCGGCGTGGACCTGACCCCGGCGGGCATGAGCGGGCCCCTGGCTGAACTGGCGGGCGCGCCGGTGCTGCACTGGCACGGCGATACTTTTGACCTGCCCCGGGGCAGCGCCCTGCTGGCCTCCAGTCGGCTCACGCCGCACCAGGCCTTCCGGCCCGGGAAGGGGCAACTGGCCCTACAGTTTCATGCGGAAATGGACCCGGCCATGATGGAAACATGGCTCATCGGCCACTGCTGCGAACTGGCCGCCGCCGGGCTGGACCCCCGTACCATCCGGGGGGACGCCCAAAGCCTGGGCGCGGCCGCCCGCACCGCAGGCCTGGCCTTCTTCCGTCGCTGGCTGGCCGAAGAAGTGCTGGGGTAGGCGGGAAGCTGTATGCGCGGAAGGGGCGGTTGAACGCTGCTGTCTTCGCCCGTAAATTTTACGGTCGCAGGGCTGAGGCAGAACAACAGTTTCCTTCCCAAACCCCACATCTTAGCTTTTTTGCATTGCTGCCGCGGCGTTGCTGGCTGCGGCCTCTTCCCTTTTTTCTCCTTCCTTTTTTATTGTAGCACAAGGCTGTTTTTGCATGGCCTTGGCTCCTGCGTCCTATTCTCCACGTCAGACGCCCTTCTGTGGGGGGAACAATGACGGCCTGTGGGTGCCCTGCAGCACCTTAACGTGCGTGTCCGTGGCACAGCTAAGAAAATAAAAATTTTTAAATTAAATATGTTATGAAATTTTTTTGTCAAAGAAATGTCTGGGCTGGACAAGGGTGGTTGACATTTTTTACCATTTGGATAAAATCTTTTGCACGAAAACAAAAACGACTTTCATTTTTATGTAAAAAATATATAAAATATTTTATCTATAAATATATTAACGCACGCTAACCGCAACGCAATCTGCATGGGCGCGCAGATCTCTCCCCCGATAGAATAAAAATACGTCCAGGCTGGACGCTATGGCAGACCGGACCGTCATGCGTAACAGCATGATGTGCGGCGGCGGAGCAAAGAAAAAATAGTAAATTGAAATTCTATTTATATTGATCATGAATTATGGCCGCGAGGAATTTGCCGGTCTGACCCAAAAACAAGCCGCAGCCGGCGTAAAAAAAGGAGCACGAGGGGAATGTCTTTCAAAGAATTGGGCAACGGGCTTGAGGAAACCTCGGCCTCCATCTCTGACGCGAGCGTGGCGAACCTTGTTCGCTGGCATATGAACATGCTTTCCGGAAAAGATAAAAAGCCCGACTTGCCGGCAGGGCATGGGGGTGGGCGCGCCCACCATCCTCACGGCGTTTCCATTGCCGATCTGATGAAAACCCTGCGCCAGGCCGGCGCGGCGCCGCAGGCGGCCTGGCAGGCTCGCATCGGGGAGGATCCCCTGGCCCACGCCTTTGCGGAGAAAGTCACCGTGCATGCGGGCATGGTGGGCGAGCCTGTGGAGGAAGGGCGCATTCCCGTCCGGATGAGCGAGATTTTTTCCGCGCCGCGCACGGAACGTGCGGTGCTTTACGTGCATTTCCCTTACTGTGTAAGTAGGTGTACATATTGTGGATTTTTTGGCGGAAAATACACCGAAGCCGCAGGGGAGGCCTATGTGCGGGCATTAAAAAAGCATCTTCTGAGTGTTGCCGCCACGGCGGGCGCGCAAGGGTCGGCCATTGAGGCCGTCTATTTCGGGGGCGGCACGCCCACAGAACTTCCTGCCGCAACCTTGTGCGACCTGTTATCCACCATTCGTCAGTACTATCCCTTGGCTGAAGACTGCGAAATTACCATTGAAGGGCGCATTCACAGCCTTACGGCTGAAAAGGCCGCCGCTTGCATTGAGGCCGGGGCCAACAGGTTTTCCATTGGTGTTCAGAGCTTCCAGACGGATTTGCGGCGCTCCATTGGTCGTTTGGACACGCAGGACCACGTCTGCGCCACGCTGGAACAGCTGGCCGCCCTGGGCGACGCCTCCATTGTAGTGGACCTTATCTACGGATTGCCTGGCCAGACGCTTGAAGCCTGGCAGGCCGATCTGGAGCTGTTCAGTTCTTTGCCTCTGGATGGTGTGGACTTGTATCAGCTTATGGTCTTTCCCGGCAGCGCGCTGGCCAAGGCCGTCAAGGACGGCAGCGCCGCGCCTGTGGCGCAGCTGCACGAGCAGGGGGCCTTCTACCGTCTGGGCACGGATTTCATGCAGGCCGGGGGGCACAAGCGACTTTCTCTCTGTCATTGGGGTAAAACTGAAAAAGAAAGAAATATGTACAATCGTTTGTCCAAGCAGCGGGAAAACTGCCTGGCTTTCGGTTGCGGTGCCGGCGGTATGCTCAACGGCTATTTCTACTACAGCAACAGGGCGCCGCAGCAGTACATGAACGCCGTCATGCAGGCGGATGATCCCTTTGCCGCCACGTCACTGCTGGTCGCTCCGCCGCGCAATGCCACAGCCATGCAGCTTATCATCGGTCAGATGGAAATGGGGTATCTGGACGTGACGGCCCTGGCCGACCATGTGGACGACAAGGATCTGGCCGCCATTGAACCTTTGCTGGACAACTGGAAGGACGCGGGCCTGCTGCGGGAAGCCTGCGTCGCCACAGAAGCCGGCGTGCGCCGCCGGGTAGATCTGACCCTGGCTGGGCAGTTCTGGCAGGTCAACCTCAGCCAGGGGCTGGTTTCCACCCTTTGCGGGGCCGCATAGTCATGGCCGAAAATGCTGCATCCTGGCTTCCTCAGGGGCTTCGGCCCCGGTTTACCGTGCGCGATCTTGTCTTTATCGGCATTTTTGCGGCGGTGTCCAAGGCTGCTGTGCTTATCATCGCCCTCGTGGGCGGCGGCATGAACCCATTTTCCCTGGCGCTGAAAAATTTTGTCTACACGGCCCTCATGCTGGTTTTGGCGCACAAGGTGGCCAAGCCCTGGACCCTCACCATGGCCGTACTGGTGTCCAGCCTCATTTCGCTGCTGCTTATGGGGCAGGGCATTTTGCACACGCCGGGCGCTTTGGTTACCTGCCTGCTGGCTGAGCTGCTGATCTATGTCCTGGGCGGCTACGGCAGAACCAGAAATCTTCTGGCGGGCGTGCTTTTTCTGGAATTGGGCGGTAAGGCTGTGAGTGTTCTGGTGGCCTGGTTTTACTATCGGGAGCAGCCCGGCCTGCTGCTGGTGCCACTGATTTTCGTGTCCGTGGGGGCGCTGGGCTCCTTTGCCGGTCTGGCCGGCGGCGTAAAACTGGTCAAGGAATTGCGTCATGCGTCTCTTCTTTCTTAGCGACAGTCCGGCCGACACCCTGGCCGGCCACATGAACATCCGGTCCAAACTTCTGATTTGTCTGACAGCTTCGCTGGCGGCCATCGTGCTCAGCAACCCTCTGGCGTTGGCCCTGCTTTGCGGGGTGAGCACCGTGTACGCGCTTACGGCCTTGAGCTTGGCCGGGCTGCTGCGGGCCTATGTCTTTTTTGCGTTCATGTGCCTTGTTTCGCTTGGATTTACCTGGCTGGCTTCGCTCAGTATGCCGCAGCTCATCACCTGGGAAGCCGGGCGCTTTGCCGTGCCGTACATGCGCATGCTGATATCGCTCAATGCCTTGCTGGTGCTGGCTTTTTCGTCCCGCATCCAGGATCTGATGCACGAGCTGCAGGCTTTTGGACGCATGGCCTGGATCCATGTGCCCCTTACTGTGGCCGTGCGCTTTTTGCCCACCTTCCTGGACGACTGCGTGCAGGTGCGCGACGCTTTCCGCCTGCGCAGCCCTTTGGGTCGGCAAGGCCTATGGACCCGCGCGGCCGCTCTGTGGCGCGGCTTCCTGGTGCCCCTGACCTTCCGCCTGTTACGTTCGGCGGACGATCTGGCCGTGGCGGCCGAGCTCAAGGGCGTGGGCGGCAAAAAACGCGTTTCCCGGCCGCGAACGCCCTTTGGCCGGGTGGATATGGTGACCTTTGGCGTAGGCGCGGCCAGCCTTGTGCTGGCTGTGGCCCTTCAGTCCGTTTATGGCGGCTCCACAAGCATTTACTAGGGGATGGCGCATGCTGCGTCTGGATTCGGTTTCCTACACCTACCCGCAGGCCGCCACGCCGGCTGTTGCGGATGTCAATCTTGCGGTGCGGCCGGGCCAGCTGGTGCTTTGCACGGGGCGCAGCGGCTGCGGCAAGTCTACTCTTGTTCGACTGCTGAACGGCCTTGCACCTCAGTATTACCACGGCTTTCTTACAGGTCGGGCGCTCATCGACGGGCACGACACGCGCGAACGGTCCCTGACGGAAATCAGCGCCCTGGTGGGCACGCTGTTTCAGAACCCCGAGACCCAGTTTTTTGCCCTTACGGTGGAGGACGAGGCGGCCGTTTCGCTGGAGTGCCGGGGGGTGGAGAGCTCCGTATGCGTCACGGCCGTGCGCAATGCCCTGAAGGAACTTGGCCTGGAGAATCTGGCTGCCCAATCTGTCCTCAAACTTTCCGAGGGGCAGAAGCAGAAGGTGGCCTTGGCCGGTCTGCTGGCCGCGCATCCCAAGGCTCTGGTGTTGGACGAGCCTTCCGCCAACCTGGATCCGCAGTCTACGCTGGAGCTGGCGGACACACTGCGGCGGCTCAAGGATATGGGACTGGCCCTTTTTGTGGCGGACCACCGTTTTTCCTGGCTGCGGGATCTGGCCGACCATGTGCTCGTCATGGACGGCGGGCGCATTGTGGCCGAAGGAGATTTTGATCTGCTGGACGACGCCGCCTTGCGGGCGCGTCACGGTCTGCGCTCCGCCATCTGGCACGACCCCCGGCAGGATTTGCCCGGAGCAGAAACCGCGGAGGCCGTTGCGTCTTTTACTATCCATGATCTTTCATTCGCCTTTGGGAAAAAGCCGACGCTGTTCGACGGGCTGGACCTCACCTTTCCCGGTGGGGGCATCACGGTCTTGGCCGGGCCCAACGGCTGCGGCAAAACCACCCTGGCCAGGCTGTCCGCCGGTTTGCTCAAATGCAAGGGGGCGTCCTTTGCCTGGCGGGGACAGAATCTGCCAGAACGTGGGCGCGCCCGGCAGGTGGGGCTGGTGCTGCAGAACGCTGACCACCAGCTGCGCATGGACAGCGTGCGCGCGGAACTGACGGACGCCCTTGCGGGCCTGCCCCAGGACGAATCCTCTGCCCGCGTGGAGGGATTTTTGGAAGCCTATGGTCTGGCCGCGCTGGCGGAGCGACATCCCCAGTCCCTTTCCGGGGGTGAAAAACAGCGGCTGAGCGTGGCCGCGGCCATGATCCGTCAGCCGGGCGTGGTTTTTCTTGACGAACCCACCAGTGGGCTTGACGGGGAAAACATGCACCGCATGGGCGAGGATCTGCGCCGGGCCGCCAAGGCCGGAACGGCCGTGGTCGTCATTACCCATGACCTTGAATTTATGGGCGAAATTTGTGACTGCATCGTGCCGCTGACGGGCAAGGCCGGCACGCAAAGCAACGCATAACTCCAATATAAAATTAAAGCGTTCATTGGAACAGCGGGATGCGTGGCGTCCTGGAAACTGCGGGATGCCCTCCTGTGCAGACCATACACGGCAATTGCGGCAAACAGGTTTTGGGTGCAAGGCCGCAAAGGAGACGTTATGTCGGATTTTGTGCAGAAAGTGCGCCAAAAAGTGGCGGAAAACCCCAGTGTTATGCTTATGACCCTGGCGGTGGAGCTGGGTCGGCCCGAAGGCGACCTGGTGGCCGCCCTGCCCGAAGATATGCGGGTGCAGGGGCGCAAGGAAGATTTTGCGGCCATTTGGGAGGCCATGACCCAATGGGAAAAGTGCACCTTCCTGGCGGTCAATAACGGTTGTGTGGTGGAGGTGGAGAGCAGGCTGCCCAAGGGAACCTTCGGCCACGGCATGTTTAATCTGGCGCATGGAGAAAATGCCCTGAGCGGACATATTTTTGCGGACAGGGTGGAAAAAGTATGGTTTGTGTCCAAGCCTTTCTTCAACAAAGAAAGCCACTCTGTGCAGTTTTTTGACGTCAAAGGCGAGATGATCTGCGCTGTCTATCTTGGGCGGGACGGCAAAAGGGAGATTATCCCGGCCATCAAAGCATCGTTCATGAACATGCGCGAGAGTTTCGCGCAGTAGTGCCGGTTAATTACATCAACAAAGTTTATCAGCTCTGGAAGGGGATGTTATGAAAGATATGCGTTGCGCTGTGGTCTATTCCAGCCGTACGGGCAATACCCGGATGGTCGCCGAAGCCGTTTTGCAGGCCCTGCCTCAGGGTACGGGCATATACCCTGTGGCTGAGGCGCCTGCGCCGGAAGATTTTGACTTTATTGCGCTGGGTTTCTGGGCCGACAAGGGCGGCGTGGACAGCGCCATGCAGAAGTACATGGAGCGGGTGGCCGGAAAAAATCTGCTGCTGGGGCTTTTCGGCACTATGGGTGCCCGACCGGAATCCGGGCATGGTCGCGACATTATGGCCGATGCACGCGCCCGCGTGCCCGGCAATAGCGTACTGTGCGAATTTTTGTGCATGGGCAAGATTGATCCCAAGGTTCTGCAAATGATGGAAACCATGCGCGCCAAAGGCGATACCATTCACCCCATGACGCCCGAACGCGCCGCCACCATCGCTGAAGCGACAAAGCATCCCGACGCGGCGGATCTTGCCGCCGCCAGGGAGTGTTTCACCGCCATGATCCGCAAGGCTCACGCTGCAGAGCCGGCTGCGGATTAAGCCCAAAGGCCTCCCGCCGGATGTTTGCCGGCGGGAGGCGCAACCCCTGTAACATATAACTGCAGAGTGGAGGCAACTATGCAATTGGTACAGTATGTTCTGACGTTCGGCAAATTGTTGAAACAGGACCAGCGCGGCGTTACGGCCATTGAATACGGCATCCTTGCCGCGGGCGTGGCCGTGTTGATCGGTTCGCTGGTGGCTTCGGACGGCACATTTTCACAGACGCTCAGTTCTGTTTTTCAAAACATTCTTAATCAGCTGCCGCAGGCGGAATCAAAATAATGCCCTGGTATCTGGCGGCGGTGGCCTCTGCTGCCGTGGTCTGGGCAGCGGTCAGCGACGCGCTGCGTTATCGTATCCCCAATGCCTGCATTTTGGTTTTGTTGGGGATTGCCGCCGCACACGCCGCCACCCAGGGCTCCTTTGCGGTGCTGGGGATTAAAGAGGCATTGGCGGTTTTTCTGCCCGGATGCCTGCTGTTCTACGGCAAGGCTTTGGGGGGTGGGGACGTCAAGCTCGCCACGGCCTGCATGTTGCTGCTGCCCGGCAGACTGTGGTCGTTTTTGATTGTCATGAGCGTTCTGGGGGGCCTGCTGGCCGTCGCCTATCTGGTCTGCCGACTGTGCACCAGGCGCACCTCCAGATATCTGCCTTACGGAGTGGCCATAGCCGGGGCCGCATTGCTTGAATTTTGCGGCCTGACCATGGTCTGAAGCCGTTCGGAAAGACCTGTGGGGATTTTTAAGTGAAAATAAAAATGAAATTCATAGTGTATTCTGTGGGAGCTGTGGCCCTTATGGCGCTGCTTCTGTCCATGGGCCGCTCCTTCGGGTTTATGACTTCAGAAGGGCCCAAGCAGGTGCGCCACTATCTGGCGGTGGTGCGTGACCTGAGCGTGGGCGATTTTCTGGAAGCCAAGGATCTGGAGTGGCGGCCCGCATCCCCGGCCCTGTCGGCAGAGGCTGCGGCGGCGTACACGCCCAAGGGCAGCCTCAATCTCTCCGACCTGGCCGGGGCAGTTTTGCGCAGCAGTGTTTCCCGCGACAGCTTCCTGTCCGTCCACGACTATATCAAGCCTGGAGAATCCGCCTTTCTCGCCGCTGTGCTGCGGCCGGACAAAAGGGCCATCACCATCAGGGTGGACGACGTGACCGGCGGGGCCGGACTTATCCGCCCCGGCAACCAGGTAGACGTGATCCTTTCCGGCAAGCTGGAAACCGGCGGCGGTCTCAAGGGCCTGCCTTCGGCCAAGACCCTGCTTACGGACGTGCGCGTTATTGCCGTCAATCGGGATGTGGACCCGCGGGCCGTGAGCGCTGCGGACGAGAAGGACAAAATCGTCAAAGGCGGCAGCCAGGATATTTCGCGGGGCACGGTGACGCTTGAGGTTTCTCCCCTTGAAGTGGAGCTTGTTACTGTGGCGCGTAAGCTGGGCGAACTTTCGCTGAGCCTCAGAAGCCTGGAGAACGGCGTGGCCTCGCGGAGAGTGTCCGCGCGGATCACCAAGGCCGACGACATTGTAAAAATTGCCGGTCCCGGGGCCAACGTGGTGACCATTTACGGCACAGAGGTCAACAAGTCCTCCACCAAATAACCCCGTAAAAATATGCTGTTGCCGCCGCAGCGGCAGCGGTTGGCGTCTGAATCCGGGCGGCGTCGGCAGGGGCGCCGCAGAACGTCAATCTTTTTTTCCGTAAAGGATGCTTCATGCGAGTGTTAACTCTTATGGCCGCGCTGTTGACGACCATTATTTTTGGCGTCGAGGCGCAGAGCGCGGGGCGTGTGCAGTCCCCCACAACCACCGTGTCCGTCGCCGTGAGCAAGGGGGTGCTCATTTCCCTGCCTGAAGCGGCCAAGACCGTTTTTGTGGCGGACCCGGAAGTGGCCAGCTTTCAGGTGGCGGGCGAACGGCGGGTGCTGGTTTTTGGGCGCATGCCGGGTCAGACTACCGTATTTGCCCTTGGGGAAAGCGACGACCCCATTTACAGCGCCAACGTCACGGTGGCGTACGACACCAGCCTTATGCACGCGGCGCTGCGGCGGGAATTTCCCTCTCTGAATCTGAAACTCACCCCAGTGTACGACGGCGTGGCCGTCAGCGGCAAAGTGCCCAGTGCTGAAACCGCCGCCCAGGTCATCGCCATGCTGGATTCTTTTGTGCGTGTGCCGGCCGCGGCCACCGGCAACGCCGCCAATACGGCGGAATCCTCCAATAAGGAAGGGGACGGAGACACCACGCCTTCGGGCGCGGGCACCGGATCCGGCACTCTTTCCACGCGCAACGCCAAGATTATCAACCGTCTTACGATAACCATGCCTACCCAGGTCACCATCAGGGTACGTGTGGCCGAAGTGAGCCGGACCCTTTCCGAGCAGTTGGGGGTCAAATGGCAGTTCGGGCGGGAGGCTTTTCTTGGTGGCGAAAAGCTGCTGGTGGGGCTTTCCGGCAGCGCTGTCAGTTCCGGCGTGACCTTTGCCACCAGCACGGGCATTACGGGCTCAACCGGGGGGATGCCTGTGGATCTGGGCGTGCTTATCGACGCCTTGGCCCTGGAAAACCTTGTTTCCATCCTGGCGGAGCCCAACCTTTCCGTTATGTCCGGCGAAACGGCCAATTTCCTGGCCGGCGGCGAGATACCCTTTCCTACCTCTGACGGCGATGGCGGCACTGGAGTGGACTTCAAGGAATTTGGCGTGCTGCTGGGGGTTACGCCCACCATCCTTTCGCCCAACCGCATCAGCCTGCGCCTGCGGCCGGAAGTGAGCGAGCCTTCCACCGCCAACGGCGTGGTTATTCAGGGGGCGGTGGTGCCAGGGTTCACCACCCGCAGGGCCGAAACCACAGTGGAACTGGCTTCGGGCCAGAGCGTGGCCATCGGCGGCCTGCTGCAGAACTCCATCACCAATGAGGTCAGCAAAATTCCTTTGCTGGGCGATATTCCCATTATCGGCGCCCTGGCCCGCTCCAAGGCCTTCAAACGTGGCGAGACCGAGCTGGTTATCATTGCCACGGCCTATATCTCCGAACCGTCGGACGCGGCTCTGGACATCCCCAACGCCAATATTGACGTGCCCAATTTTTTCAACCGCATGTTCCTGGGGCAAAACCCCAGGGTCAGCGCGGGCTCGCTGCGTCCCGCGGATTTCATCTATTATTAGGCAATCTGGGGGGTTGGCGTTGTTTAATGGCGGGCGGGGCCGCCCGCGTAAGGACAGAGGATTCGGGAGGATACGGTGAAAAAAATATCTTTAGTGCTTCTCTGCCTGCTTATGGCGGCGGGCTGCGCCAGGCGCACTTCCGTGCCGCAGAATCAGATGGTCTGGATCAGGGAAGATGTGCCCTGCGTGTTGACCGGCATGCCGGAGGATACCCAGCGGCGGGTTTTGGCCGAAACAATCAAGGCCCTCCGCAGTGGCGATATTTCGGCCGTTATTGCCGCCGGGCCCGATGCGGACCCGCGCAGCCCGGAGCGGGTGCGCGCCACCCTCACGGCTTTGCAGGTTGTCCCACAACGCATTGTGCTGACGCCTTCCACGGGCGACTACCTGGGCGTGACCTTTACCGTGCAGCGTCTGGTGCAGGCCCGGGTGCGGGAGTCTTTTTGGGACCCTTACTGGTTTAACCGCAATGCCGTGGACCCGGAATTCGGGCGGGCCATGGAGGCCAACCTGGGCCGGCAGTATGTGGAAAAACGCCAGCTTGATGTTCCTGAAAGCCTCAGCGACCCCAACCCTGTGGCGGCGGTGGGCGCTGTAGACCGCTACCAGGGCGGCAAGGTGCGGGGGCTTTCGGACCAGTCTGTTGAAGTCGGCACATCAGGACAATAGGGGAAGCAATGAGCAACGCGTTTGAAGGGCGGGGCGAAGACGCCGCGCAGATGTTTCAGGAAGAAGGGCTCAAAACGGCGCTGCTGTTGTCGGGCGAAACGGCTTTTGCCCAGATTCGGCCCGGCCTTGAGGCAGGCTGCATCCCCGTGGGGTTTTGTCTGGATGTGGGGGCAAAGACAGATTTTCTCAAGCACCTGACGCCGGCCAATCTGGCGGGTCATTGCGCCGTGGTGCTCGATGTTTCCCGCCAGGGTTCGCCCCTGGCGCTGCTGCGCGAGCTGCGGGAGCGCTGCCCCGCCCAGATGAAGATCGTGGCCATCGGCAGCGCCAATGACCTCGGATTCTATCGGCAGGCTTTGGCCGCCGGCGCGGATGAATATTTTGCGCAGCCCCTGCCCGTGGACGAATTGCTGCAGGCCATGCGGACGCTGCTTAACCTGGACGCTGCGGCCTGCCCCTTGCGCCTGGGCCGCATGGTCGCCGTGTTCGGCACGCACGGCGGCGCCGGGGCGGGTACGGTGGCGGCTGGGCTGGCCCAGATGTTTGCGCTGGAGCACGGCCGCAGCACGGCGCTGGTGGACTCCAATACCCTTTCCCCCACGGCGGGCAGCGCCGTGGGCAGCGATTTGCCCGGAAACCTGGGTCTTCTGCTGGACGAAGCTGAGGAAATAGACAGCGTGCTGGTAGATCAGATCATCCAGCGCCCCGTGGAGGACCTTGCCCTGCTGGACGGTTATGACGGCATAGACGTGCAGCGCTCCATCAAATCCGCCAATGTGGAGGCCCTTATCGAGCTTCTGGGCAACCGCTACCGCTACCAGGTCTGGCGGGTCAACGGCGGGTCGGGCGCGCTGAAGCCCCTGGTGCTCAAGCAGGCGGATATTGTGCTGCTGGTGCTGGGGGGAGCCTTGCCGTCGGCCCGGGCCGTGCCCGACGTGGTGCAGTGGCTGGGAGAGCATAATCCCGGCGCGCGGCTGATCCTGGTCTACAATACGCCGTCGCCCAATCCGCCGGTGCCGGCGGAGTCTTTTGAAGATCTTACTGGACGTAAAATACATTTTACCATCCCATACCAAAAGACTTTTGGCGAAGATCAGTTGAAGAATGTTCGCTTTAATCAGCCTTCTCACTGTATGCATAAAATTTTTTCGTCCATAACAAATGATATTCTTGGCGTGCAGTGTCATCACTGCAGTTGGCTGCGGAGGCTCTTTAAATGAGTATGAGCAGGCAGAACAAGATTTCTGATGAAACGCACCAGCGTATCCGCACCTATATTATCGAGCAGGTGGACGCCGAAAGTGCGCTCAAAATGGACCCCCGCGTGCTGGAGCGCACCGTGGGTAAAATTGTGGCTGAGGCCGTAGCGGAAATGCGGCTGTTTCTTAATGGCTACGAACAGCGTGCGCTGACTCGTGAGATCGTGGACGATATGGTGCGGCTGGGGCCCATTCAGCCTTGCATGGACGACCCGCAGGTCAACGACGTGCTGGTCAACGGCACGGATCAGGTGCTGGTGGAGCGCGCGGGCAAGCTGGAGCTCACCAAGCACAAGTTTCGCGACCACAACCACCTGCTCAACCTGGCCCAGCGCATTGCCAGCGCCGTGGGCAGGCGCATAGACGAATCTTCGCCCATGGTGGACGCCCGCCTGGCCGACGGCAGCCGCGTGAACATCGTGGGGCCGCCCCTGGCCCTGGACGGCATCTACATTTCCATCCGTAAATTTTCCCGTACGGTCATGACCCTGGATTCGTATGTGGAAAAGGGCTGCATGTCCCGGCGTATGGCGGATTTTCTGCACCTTGCGGCCAAAGCGCGGCTGAACATTCTGGTTTCCGGCGGCACGGGGTCGGGCAAGACCACCATGCTCAATGCCCTTTCGCAGCACATTTCGCGCTCCGAGCGCATCATCACCATTGAGGACGCGGCGGAACTGCGCCTGGACCAGCCCTTTGTCATCCGGTTGGAAACGCGCCCGCCCAGCATTGAAGGCAAGGGCGAGGTGACCCAGCGCGACCTTTTGCGCAACGCCCTGCGCATGCGGCCCGACCGCATTCTGCTGGGCGAAGTGCGTGGCGCCGAAGCCTTTGACATGCTTCAGGCCATGAACACGGGTCACGACGGTTCCTTGTCCACCGTGCACGCCAACACGCCAGAGGATGCCCTGCTGCGGCTGGAGAACATGCTCAATATGGGCGCGCACGCCATGACCTCCGCCCTGGTGCGGCGTCAGCTTTCCAGCGCGTTGGATCTGCTGGTGCAGGTAGAGCGCGACATTACGGGCATGCGGCGCGTTACGCACATTTCCGAAGTGGTGGCTGAAGGGCCGGACGATGTGGCCTGCCGACACATCTTTGCGTTCCGGCGTAAGGCCGAGGGCGGCGGAGAATTTGTGCGCACAGACTACCAGCCGGACTATGACCGCAAAATGATGGCCTCTGAAGTGTACGAAGCCTATCAGGAGGTGATCGGCCGTGACGCTTACTGAACTGCTGCTCATTCTGCTGGTGCTGACGCTGGTGTTGTTTTTTCTGCGCATGAGCCGGCAGCGCAAAAAAAACGCGCTCTACGCGCGGCTGGATTTTCTGCGTCCTGCCCAGAAGGCGGAGGCCGGCACAAGTCGTATCCCCTGGCAGGAGCTGTCCAAACCAGAGGTGCGCATTGCCGCCGCAGGCGTGGTTGTTTCTCTGGCCGTGGCCTTTTTCTTTAATCTGCCGGTCTGGAGTCTGGTGCTGCTGCTCTGCATCGTTTGCCCGGCGGCCTGGTTTCTGGTTCGTCGGTACCGTCTGCGGCGCTTTCGGGCGGAGTTCGCGGAGCGCTTCCCTGAGGCCGTGGACAGCCTCACCCGCGCGGTTCAGGCAGGCGTCCCGCTGGAGCGGGCCCTGGCTTCCATCGGGGCCATCTTTGAGGGTGAAATGGCCCACCGCTTTCAGCACCTGGTGCAGCAGATGGAGATAGGCGTTTCCTTCAAGGAGGCCCTGGACGCCTTTGCCGCAGGGCTGGATTTGCCGGACGTGGACTATTTTTGCGCCGTGCTTGTGCTGCACCGCGAAACCGGCAGTCAGATCACCCCCATGCTCCTTTCCTTAAGCAGAACTCTGAGCGAACGGCGAGTGGTTGCCCGCAAGCTCAAGGCTCTTACGGCGGAATCGCGCGCGGCCGCCAGGGTGCTGTCTTTTCTGCCCCTGTTCATCATCGGTCTGCAGGCGCTGCTTAACCCGCAGCAACTGCAGTTTCTTATCAACGATCCTCTGGGACGCATCGTTATTGGGTACTGCACGCTGAGTATGGCTGCGGGCATCCTGATTATCCGGCGCATGTCCCGCTTGTCGGATTAGCTATGCGTTTGCACCACATCCTTCTTTTTGTGCTCCCTGTGGCGGCCGTGTTGCTGTATGGCGTGGCCGCGCGGCGCATGCGCCGCGCCCGCGTGCTGCACCGCCTGCTTCGGCAGACGGAAGGCGCTGCGCAGGAGAAAAAAAAGAACACGGAATGGCAGATCTGGCTTAAGGCTTTGGCCGTTCCCCTGGCGGGCAGAAAAGAACGGGCCGCCCTGAGCGAAAAACTTGTCTGGGCGGGGTTGCGCACCAACTGGGCTTTGGACGCTTTTTTGGCGGGCAAGCTGTTGCTGGTGCTGCTGACCGTGGCGGCCGGGTATTTCTTTTTTGAAATTCAGATAACGCATCTGCTGGCCCGCCCCTTTGCCTTGCTCAAATATCTGGTGACCATATTTGTGGCGGCCCGTCTGCCGGATTGGTGGCTGGCCAATCAGGTCAAAAAACGGCGCGCCAAAATCAGCCAGAGCGTGCCGCAGGCCATCGACCTGCTGACCATCTGCGTGGAGTCCGGCGTCAGCCTGGAAGAATCTTTTGGCCGCGTGGCCACCAACATTGTCGCCCGCGCGCCGGAGATCGCCCAGGAGCTCGGCACCACCCGCTCGGAAATGCTGGTGATCAACCGGAATGAAGCGCTGAAGCGGCTGGAAAAACGGTGCGGCGTGCGTGAGCTGGAAAAGCTGGCCGGCACGCTCACCCAGTCCCTGCAGTACGGCACGCCCATTGTGGAAGCCCTGCGCGGCATCGCGGCCGAAAGCCGCGCCGAGCAGATGTCCAGCCTGGAGGAAAAGGCCGGCAATATTGCCGCCCGTGTCGGCATTCCGTTGATTGTTCTGGTGCTTTTTCCCCTGGTGGCGCTGATCGCGGCGCCGGCGGCCATTAACCTGATCCGCGTTTTTTAGGAGGCGGCTATGCGCATTGTGTATTGTCTTGTTCTGGCTCTGCTCATGACCGGCTGCGCGTCCAGCCACTCAACCCAGAGGGCTGACGCCAACCTGGCGCAGCTGGACAATTCCTGGGAGTCCAACCTGCGCATCATCAAGGCCGCCGAGGCCAGCGGCTCCGTGGATGTGGCGCTGAACACGGCCCTGAAAGAGCTGCAGACCCGCCCCAAGAACGATGAGGCCCGCATTGTGGCCGCCAGGCTGCAGACGCGCAAGGGGCGTCCCAAACAGGCCTTGACCCTGCTGGAGGCCCTCTCCGGGCCGCCCTCGGCCGAGTCCTGGCTGGAAAGGGGCCGGGCCTTGCTGGCTATGGAAAAGATTTCCGAAACCGGCGAGGCGCTCAAAAACGCCGTGGATACCAAGCCCTCCCCGGCCGTTATGCGCGAGGTGCTCAAGCTGCAGGCCATTTGCCTGGATATTGCGGGCAAGCACAACGATGCGCAGGGCATTTACACCGACCTGCTGGCGGAAAAAGACGAGCCCGGCGTGCGCTATAATCTGGGCAGATCATTTTATGCCAGTAAAAAGTACAGCGATGCCGTCACCGCGCTTATGCCCATTGTGGAGGTGAAGCTCCTGCCGCAGGCGCGGTTGCTGGCCGCTGCGGCCATGGTCAAAAGCAATGACCGTCAAGGGGCGCGCAGCCTGCTGGAAGGCCATGTGCCCGCCGCTGAGATCGACAAGATTATCGGAGGCGTCAGGTCATGACGCGCCTGTGGCGGGATAAGCGCGGCGTTATCGCCGTGGAATTCGCCCTGTGCGTAGCGGTGTTCATTGCCGTGTTTCTTATGAGCGTGGAGGTGTTTCGGGTGCAGATGGCCTCCATGCTGCTGGAGCGTTGCGTTTCTGATATCGCTTACCAGAGTCGTTTGCAGTACGGCCAGGGCTTCCAGAGCATTGTCAGGAGCGTTCTCAAGGACAGAAACTACATGTTTTTTGATCCTGACGACGTCAAGGTTACGGCGCGCAATGCAGAGGATTTTGCCCTGCTGGCGCGCGGGGGCGGCACTACCGGCGCGGTGGGAGCCTCCCGGGTGGTGCGGTTGAAGCTGGAGGCGAACTTGAGCATCTTTAAAGATTTTTTGCCCGACCCCTGGCAGATAACCCGTACCATTTACTACTATTATCAAAATGAAGACTCGGCCAAGGCCCTGGACTACTGACGGAGCGTCGCATGCGGGCATTATTGCGTCACGAGGCCGGCAGCATAGCCATAGAATTGGGTTTTATGCTCCCCATTTTCTTCTTGGTCATGTGGTTTGGCGCAGAGGCGGCCTACCATTTTCGCATTGAAACCAGGCTGCACCGCGCCACGGCCACGCTGGCCGAGATACTCGCCAACGTCAATGTGGACAAGGACGTGGAGGTGGCCCCGGCCATCGTCCAGCAGGCCAACGAGGTCAAAGAGATGCTGGAAGAAATGATGGGAGAGGAAAACGACGGTTCGGTGGGCGTGCAGATTGATTTTCTGGATACTGCCCTGGTCAATGTGGATCCAGAAGATCTGGACGAATCCCGGGTCATATCCTTCAGCGTCAAGCGCGGCATTTCTTGCGACCGGAAGGGCACGGTTCCGGATCTCACAAAGATGATCTGGCCCAACGGCAATCTGACCACGGAAGACAACGCCTCCAAGGCCATGCTGGTGCGGGTGGAGGGCTGCTACAAGCCCAAAGACCGATCAGGCCTTATGGACCTGACATTTCCCAAATCTTATTACAGCAATTTTGTAGTATTACGTAAAAGATAGGTGGGGCGCACCTCTAATGAACATACTTTTCATCCACCAGAATTTCCCCGGCCAGTATGTGCACCTGGCGTCCTACATGGGCGCGCGGGCGGGCAATACCGTGGTCTGCATAGGGGAGGAGAGCAACATCGTGCAGCGGGGCACGCTTCCCGGCGTCACCACTTTGGCCTACCAGACGCCGCAGGGGGCCGGGCCGGAAACGCACCACTATCTGCAGTCTACAGAGGCCGCCGTGCGGCGCGGCCAGGCCGTGGCCCGCGTGCTGCTGGAGATCCGCGAAAAAGGCTTTATCCCCGACGTGGTCTGCGCCCACCCCGGCTGGGGCGAAGCCCTGTTTGTGCGTGACGTGTTCCCCAGGGCAGCCGTCCTGATGTTTTGCGAATACTATTTTCATGCCGGGCAGGCCGACCTGCAGTTTGATCCGGAGTTCACCTACACGCTGGACTTCAGCTTCAGCGTGCGCATCCGCAATTCGGCCCAGCTCATCTCGCTGGCCACGGCCGACGCCTTTGTGAGCCCCATGTACTGGCAGGCCCTGCGCTATCCCCATTTTATGCAGCAGGACATGACCGTTATCCACGACGGCATCAACTGCGCCTACATGGCTCCGGACGACAGCGCTGCACTGACCCTGCAGCCTTTGTCCACCCCTGGCGAAAGCCGGGTGCTGAGCTGCAGCGGCGCGTCGGCCGTTGATGACCAACCGGCCGTGCCTGAGGTGCCGCCCACGGGCGGGGCAGGGCAGGGCGTTCCCGCAGGTCCGCCTCTGGTGCTGCGGCGGACGGACAAGGTCATTACCTACATAGGCCGCAATCTGGAGCCCTACCGGGGGATCCATGTGTTTTTGCGGGCCCTGCCCGAAATCCAGCAGCGGCACCCCGACGCCCACATCCTCATCGTGGGGGCCGACGGCACAAGTTACAGTCCGGCCTTGCCCGAAGGGGAAACCTACAAGGCCAGATACCTCAAAGAAGTGGGGGCACGGCTGGATTTTTCAAAAATCCATTTTCTGGGGCGGATCGCCTACCCGCACTTGCGCGCCCTGTTCCGCATTTCTTCTGTGCACGTCTATCTCACCTATCCCTTTGTGCTTTCGTGGTCCGTACTGGAGGCCATGGCCTGCGGCTGCCTGGTGGCGGCCTCCCGCACGCCGCCGGTGGAAGAGGTGATTCAGGACGGCAAAAACGGCCTGCTGCTGGACTTTTTTGACCGTCAAGGCCTGGTAGATCTGATGGATGCGGCCCTGAGCCGACCGGAGAGCTTTGCCCCGCTGCGCCGCAACGCCCGGCAGACCGTTGTGGATACCTATGAACTGGAAAACTGCCTGACGCGGCATGTGGCCTTGCTGCACCAGGTTTATGAAAACAAGCGCAAAAAACTGGCCCAAGCCATGTGCGGGCCGGGGTTTTAGAGCGGTTAGCGAATGAAATGAGCTAACTGCTCTGCAAGGATTTTCTTGAAAATCCTTGCCACGAAATGCGAGAAGGCAGGCTTTTGCCTGCCGTAAGCGAGCATTTCAAGTGTTAAATGCTCTAGCGTCTGCGCCGCTGCGTGCAACCCGGCGCGGCAGAGCGACAACGTTTTTCCGGCGCGCCTGCAACAGCAGCCCGGCGTCGGCCGCCCCGTGGCGGAAAGAACACATCCGCGCCCTGTGCGCGGCGGCAGTAACGGCCTTGGGGACCGTGCGGAGGGATTCATGTTCAGGCTAGAGCAAGATAAAACTTTTATAAAAATGGAATGCAAATTTATTTACAATTTCAGCGCCACGCGGAACGCCCCGGAGACGGCCAGCATGCCCCATGCTGCGCCGCTCCTCGCGGATTTTGCACAGAGTCCGCGATCTGAAAGCCTTGCAAGACGATTTTGCCTCATCGTTGCGCAATGCTTTCACAGTGAACATCCGCTGGGGGCGGGGGCGCTGCAGGGGCAGACGGCCATAGGCCGCCCTTGCCGCACGCTGGGCCTGCGGGGCCGGATTCGTGCCCTCCCACGAGTCTGGTCCCGCGACCCATACAGGCTTGTTCTGCAACGCGCCGCGCCGCTTGCCCGCCCGCAGGGACGCGTCGGGGCCGACAGTTTGGCGGCCCGCGCCGCGCGGTTGTCCTGTTGTGGCAAAGGCGGACGTTTGTCGGCACGGCATGCCTCCGCCGGTTTTTCCCGGGTCTGACCCGAGTAACGCGCAAATACACCATCATTGTATAAGGGGAGTTTTTATGGCTGCTTTCACGCGAGACGACAAGGACACCATACAGACCCAGCAGGACATTGATTTCGGCAACGGCACGCACAGCATGGTCTTTACGCAAAAGGCCGCCTCCAGCGGTGGCGTTATCACCAAGCAGGGGCTGAACTTCGGCAAGGGCACGGACAAGGTGACGGTTTCTCTGGATGCCGCTGATCAGATCGGCGTGGGCGAGGCCGCCTATATTGATCTGGGCGATGGAAACAATGTGTTTACCGTTGTCGGCGACAGCACCAAGAGCGGCACTGCCGGCATCAAGGGCGGCACAGGCGAGGCTGGGGCCGCTATGGTCCTTGGCGGATCGGGCGGGGACAAAGTGTCTATCAGCGGGGTGGCGATCGGCGTGACCAACGCTCTGGTGGACCTGGGCGACGGCAACAACGTGGTGGACATCAACGCCACTACTGCTGCCCTGGGGGAAGGCGCGGCCATTGTTGCCGGCAAAGGCGCGGACAAGGTGACCCTTACGGGCGCAGTGCAGGGCACGGCAGGTGAGGAATCCGTCATCAATCTGGGCGAAGGAAGCAACAGCCTTACCGTGGTCGGCGCGGTCAGCAATACTGCCATCACCACCGGCGCGGGCGCGGACAAGATCACTATTGACGGTGTTGTGAGCGGGGGCAGCCTTGATGCCGGGGCGGGCAACAACGTCATCGCCGTCAGCGGCGGCCTGAGCGACAACGCCGTGCTTACCACCGGCAAAGGCGCGGACAAGATCAGCATCGGCGGCACGGTGCAGCAGGCCATCATCAACACGGGCGACGGCAACGACAGCCTTGCCCTGGACACGGTGACAACTTCCACCGTTACCCTTGGCCTCGGTAAAGACACGGTCACCATCAACAACTTGGGAGACAACTCGCGATTGACCCTGGGCGCTGGAGGCAACAAGGTCACTGTGGGCAAGGTGGACACGGCTTCCACCATTTCTCTGGGCGCGGGCAACGATACCCTCTACATTGCCGAAGCCCTGGGGACCGGCGCTGTGATTGACGGCGGCTCGGACGACGCCAGCCCGAAAAAAAACATGGACTTGCTCAATGTAAGTCAGCGGGCCGCCCTGACCCTGAGCGACATCTACGGGGAAGGGAGCATCAAGGGCTTTGAGGCCATTGACCTTACGGACAAATCCGCTGGCGGCCTGTATGTGCGCACTGCCGACGTGCAGACGGCGCGGAGCAAGGTCGTCATGGACGACCTGAGCGGGCTCAAGGTCAGCCTGAACAAAAAGTTTGTGGACGGCGAGGGTACAAACAGCCTGTCCGCCCTGTTGCAGACGGCTGACGCCAACATCCTGCGCGTTCACGGTGATACTTCCGACACCGTATATTTTGAGAGCGGCTGGAGCCAGGTCGGCACGGTCAAGGTCAGCGGCACAACCTATAACATCATTGCCACAACCTCCGTCGACAGCGACGGCCAGCAGCGGTTGAAGGCTGCTCCGCAGGTTATGCTGGTAAAAAGCGGCCTCAAACTCGCCTACAATGTGGCCGACGCCAACCTTACCCTGCGTTCCGCCGACAACGAAAGCCTGACGTATGCACTGGACGTGCTGGCTGTGGACGGGCTCACAAAGCAGGATATTACGGATAATGTCAGCGTGACGGGGGGCGACATTCAGGCTGCAACTCTTGTCTATAATAAGGATACGAAAAAATTTACTGCCGGAGGAGATGAGTCCTACGCCACTGTGACTGCCAATGCCGACGGCACCCTGACCGCGACCCTCAATGACAATGTTTACTCCAAAACCAGCTATCAGGCCGCCCTCAAGGCCGCCCAGGCCGAAGCCACGGCGGCGGCCAAGCTTGTTGCCAATAAGAGCGCCCTGCAGAAGGCCGTAACCGCTGCGCAACAGGCTTTGTCCAAAATAACTGATGAGCAATCTGAAGCATATAGCGCAGCATTGGACAAATATAATGACGCAGTGGCCGCTTTAAACGCCGCAAAAGCCAAAAGCGACAGCCTCGCAGAAGTTGCGCAAAAGCTGGCCAACAGCCAGGATGCGGAAGGCAATGACGTCATCATTATAGACGATGCTGTGCTGGCAAAGGGCGCTGACGTGCAGTACGCATACACGGCGGACGGGAATACCTACACCCGCACCGTGCACGTCAATGTGGACGAAGGCAGCTCCTACCGGCTGGAAAGCTCCACCAAAGGCTCCCTTTACCAGGCCACAGGCGACGACGTCTACAAAATCACCGGCTCCGCCAGCAACGGCGACGAAACCGTCTCCATCAACGGCGCGCTCTTAAAGGGCTCAAAAATCGACCTGGCCGCCGGGGAAAATACGCTGGAGGTGGGCATCATCGGCGAAGGCGACAAAAAAACCGCCACCACAGCCACCATCACGGCCAAGGGCGTTAACGACATCACCGCCCAGGGCCTGACCAATGCCGCCATGACCCTCAACGGCGGCAACGATACCGTCACCATCCAGGCCGAAGGCCTTGACGATGACGATGCCCTCATCAAGTGGTCCAGCATCAAACTCGGCGCGGGCAACAACACCCTCGTCGCCAGCACCGAAACCGCCGGAAAGGAATATTCCGGATACGCCGCCATAGGGGTCACCATCATAGGCGGCAACGATGCCTCCACCATCTCGCTCACTGCAAAAAACGGCGTTGATGCAACCAAAATCACCACGGGAAACGGCGATGACGTTATCGGCGTGTATTCCATGGGTAGAGATGAAGTCTCTGGCCAAGCAGAACGTCACCCCCTGGGCACAAGTACCGCCACCTACGGAAGCCAGACGGCCTTGGGGGCGGGCAGCGTCATCAATGCCGGCAACGGCAACAATGAAGTTGTGGTTTCCGTACTCAAGGGCACGGCCATGGCCAGCAAGTCGCAGGTGATAACGGGCTCCGGCAACGACACCATCTCCATCCTGGGCGACCAGGTACCCATTAATTCGGGGTCAGACTTAACAGGCCATAGCACCGGCCTTTCCGGCGCATCTGTCAATGCCGGAAACGGTGACAACGTTGTGCACATTCAGGCCAAGTATGGCATGTACAGCGAAACGAACAGCGCTGGCAAAGTAACGGCCCAGGCCTCGCTGAAAACTGGCACGGGCAATGATAGTGTCTACATCAACGCTGCGGATCCGGTAAATGCCAATATTTATGGCAATGGCGGCAGGGGCAACAGCGTGGGCATGAGCAATGCTGTGTACACGGATGCGGGCGGCAACAACACTTTTGGCATCAATGCCACAGGTGGTGCGGCCATTGCCATGTACAACAGCTCGGTCACGCTTGGTGCAGGCAATGATTTTGTTGATATTTTTGCCAAATACTATTCCATACCATGGGGCTCCACTCCTTCCTATGCCCTGTATGGAAAATCATTGCTAAACGTAGGGGCTGGCGACGATTCCGTGCATCTCACAGGAGCTATTGAGGGGCTTGATTCACGCAATGTAAGCACTGTAAATCTCGGACATGGGAACAATACGCTATATATGGAGAGCAATGCAATGTATATGTCATTGCTTGCTGGAGGAGGAAACGATTCTATAAAAATAGAAAAAGATCCTAATTATAAAACAAAAAGTTATGGTAGTACTGAGATGGTTTTTGGAAACCTGACACACAGTGAGATATCATATACAACAATAGCATTTGGTGACGGCAACAACACATTGAACGCTACCGCCATTATGGACGAAGTTACTATTACGGCCGGAAAGGGCAAGGACGTTATCGACATCACGGGTGAGCTGTCATTCTCCAGCATCAAGGACAGTGCCGGCGATGCCAGCATCGCCGTCACCAGCAATTATGAGGACGCCATTTCCCTGTACTACAGCAGCATCACCACAGGGTCTGGACACGATGCGGTCACTATCGACAATTCCTATAATGCGGACGGCATCGCCATCTTTGGCAGTTCGGCCATAAATGTGGGTGCCGGCAATGACACGGTGACCATCAAGGGCGATGTTCTGGCGCAGAAAATTGAAAACAAAACCTCAATCAACCTGGGCGCGGGCAACAACGAATTGACCATTGACGGCGATGTGGGCTTTTCGCGCTACTACGACCCCAGAAACAGCGTATGGATAGAAAGCCCCACCAAGAGCGGCGTGGTCACCATTGTCGGTGGCGCGCAGTCGGACACCATCAGCATCACCGGCAGCATTATGGGAGCCAGCATTGATGCCGGTGCGGGCAACGACAGTGTTTCTATTGGTCAGAAACTCGGCGCCATGACAGACCTCAAAGGCGGCAAGGGCACGGATACCCTGAACATCTCCGGCCTCGGCATGCAGGTGGACGAAACCATGTACACCCTGCGCGGCGACAAGGGCACGATCACCGGCGATGCGCAAACCCTTTCCGGCTTTGAAGTGCTGGATATCAGCCGAGAAGACGGCGCAGGCACGCGCCTTGTGATCACCGGCGATGACGTTACCGCCATGCTCAAGGGCGAGGCTGCCGTCAAAGTATCCAGCGGCGGCAAGACATACAGCGCCTCGCTGGTCATCAATGGCTCCACGCAGGATTCCTACATGCTGGGCCTGGGCTGGAGCACTATTGGCACAACGATCTGGAACGGCGGGCAATACAATATTCTGGAATGGTCCGGCGGCACGGCTAAAAGATATGTTTTGATCAGCCAGGACGTTGCGTACAACGAAATGTCCAGAATTTCGGACGAGAACTTGTCCTCCTTGGTCGACGGGCAGGCTTGCGAATTCTACGATATCAGCCTTGACCAGGCTTTGCTGAACAGAGCATTGGGCAGCCTTAAATCCACCACGCTCACGCTGGGCGATGGAGCGGACTCACTCACTGTGGCGGAGGGAGAGGCGGCCGGAGCTGACGGCAAGACGGAGTTTTCCTCCATCAATATGGGGGGCGGCAATGACACGCTGCGGTTGCAATCCGCCAAAGGCACGAGCATTGAGCTGGGTTCCGGCAACAATGAGCTTGCGGTCAGCACCTCCGGAACCAGCCTTACAATCTCCAGCGGTGCGGGAGCTGACAGCGTAACTATTGCAGCTCTGGCAAATTCCACCCTTAATCTGGGCGCAGGCGAGAACACGCTTGCGTTGTCTGCCGGTGAGAATATTACGGTTACCTTGGGGCAAGACAAGGACAATGTTACCCTGGGGGATGTGGAAAACGCCAAAATCGAGCTTGGCGGCAGCGCGGGAGGGGCGGATAGCGTGCATGTTACCGGAGATACGGAAGACCTGTATATCTCCAACACTGCAGGCAGCACCGAATTGACCATTGACGGCGGCAAGCTGCAGCAGGGGCTCAACGTTTACATGGGCTCGGGGCGTGACACCCTGAATGTGGGCAGCGAAGATGTCGCGGCCATTTTGAATGATGCCTACATCAATGTTGGCCGTCCGGTGTTTGACAACAGCGGCAATGTCAATAACGACGCCAGTGGCAATGTGGTCAATATGTATCTGCAGAAGGTGGTTGCCGCCAGCAACACGGACCTTACCGTAGCCATTGCCGGCAACGTGTCTTCCGGCAACATTCAGATGGTTACCCCGTCGGATATCCCGGCAGGACAAAAAGCCTTCATGAACATGCAGCTCGGCTCCACAAACAAAGAGGAAGTATCCTACTTTAAGGATACGGACATCACCTTCACGGCCGGGCAGAATACGCTCTCCGTCCTGGGCGTGACCGAACTGAACAACAGCAGTCTGAAGTTTGAGGCACAGTCCACCAACTCCATCACCATGGGCATGGTTAAGGACAGCACCAACGCGATGGTGACGGATCCAGACAGTACCCTCTACTTCGACAACGTCACCATAGAATTTGAAGGCAGCAATTCCAGCACCCTGAATATGCAGGGTACGGACAACTTCAATCACAGACTGAACATCATCAATGGCGTCAGCGGCTCCATCAATCTGGGCAACGGCAATGACACCATTGAATATTCCACAGGCAGCGGCTCATCAAAGATAAGCATGGGAGCCGGCAACGACTCCATTTCGGTCACCACAGGAACAGGAACCAGAGCTCCGCAGATTTATATGGGAGAAGGCAACGACACCATTAATGTAAACGGCAGGGGCAACATAGGCAGCTACTGCAATGGCGGAGCGGGGACGGACTGGCTCATCGGCCTCGGCGGCATGGGTTCCTATATTGATGGCATGGGAAGTACAAAAGCTCTCAGCCTGGCCAGCTCACTCGGGTCGGAGATAGAGTTCTTCGATCTTTCCGAGGGGCGCGCTTCGGAAAGCGACCGGTTTCTCCTCAGGTTCACCGACGCGTATGCCGTGCAGTCGTATGGCTCTGACAGCTTCGCCTATACGGTCACCCTTGCCGGAGGCGGCACGGCGAACTTCAATGACAACGCGCCGCGCGTCGTAGGCAAGGAAGGGGATTCCTTCATTATGGATTCCAACTGGTCGCTGATCGGCACCACAACCGTCAGCCGCAGAACCTGGTACGTCCTGCAGGTAACCAATACTGCGGGCGTGGATTCCCGGGTGCTGCTTGATACGGCCACTTTCAGCCAGTTTGAAACGGAGGACGGCGGAACCTCCATTGCGGAAGGAGAAAACATCTACGGCAAGAGCATTACGCTGAATGACGTGCTTGCCGGCGCAATAGGGGATGTGCGTTATTCGTCCATAGTGGCCACTACGGGCCTCCCCAGCACAAGCACCATCGGGTTGCTTGACTTTTCAAGCGTCACGGTGGGTGCGGGCGACGACGACCTGAACGTTACGGGAACGGTGGCAAACTCCACCATCTCTCTGGGCGACGGGCACAATAGCCTCTCAATTAACAGCGACGTCACCAGCAGCTTCATTTACAGCGGGTCCGGCGACGACAGCCTGCATTTTGCGACCACGGGCTACAGTTACGCCACCGTCGATATGGGAGACGGAAACAACAGTCTGGTCGCCGATGGGCAATTCGGCGGAAATATCACCGCAGGCTCCGGAAATGACACTGTCGAACTGGGCGCGCGCTATACCGGCGGCACCATTGATCTTGGAGGCGGCGTCAACACGCTTGTCGCCACGGGAAGTTCGTTTACCACCAGCGCGGACATCCTGGGAGTGCAGAACGTCACCATAGAAGGCTCCTACATCGGCGACATTCTCCTTGAGGAGGGCGACGGCGCGGCTGCTGTCGAAATCGGAGGTGGGGTCGGTGCGAATCACACGGGCGGCACTTCTTACTACCAGACCGAACGCTACAAGATCTCGCTGACCGATGCGGACGATACCGTCACCCTTGGCACCAAGGGCAGCGGCACATCCATCGTCGGTCATACGGAAATAGACCTCGGCGGCGGCACCAACTTACTGAAAATCTATGCAGAAAGTTGGCAGACCAACTATTTCACCCTCAAGGGCACCGTTTCCGAGGGCAGCGAGATCAGTTTCGGCAATACCAGCCAGGATTCCGGCTACAATGCCATAACACTTGACGATGTGACGTTATTTGACGGCTTTACCGTCAATTTCGGCGCTGCCGACGGCATATCGGGCGGCAAGTCGGGCAGGTTGGTTCTGGGCGACAACATCACGGTCGAAGGCTCCGCGGGAGGAGAAACCGGAACGGCGATTTTCCAGGGCAATACGCAACGCGTGGATACGCTGGATATTTCGCAGCACGGCGGTGACATCACCCTCAAGGATGTTCTGGGCGACATCAGCGTGAGCAGCTTTGAGGTAATAACTCTCACGGGCGTTCAGGAAGGATCCGGCAACGGCAGCTATTACGATCCCACCACGGCCGGCAGGCTTACCCTGACCTACGAGGACGTGCAATTGCTCAATGCCGACGAAGTTGGCGAGGAGGTAACCTACTTTGACGCCAGCGGCCTGGAGGCGGCCATCAGCGCCACGGATACTCTTGTAACTGTGGAGGGCTCCTTCAACCTTGATCGCGTGTTTATGGCCGCCGACGACTGGACCGCAGTCGGTTCTTACAGCAATCAGTACGGCACCACAACGCACGATGTGTACGTTTCCAACCAGGATCCCACACTCTACGTCAAAGTGAAGCAAATGACCGTATAATACCGAAACGGCGCAGGGCATGCCATGGCGAACTTTCCGCCGTGGCATGCCCTTGTGCGCCGTAACTGGCCGAAGACGCGAAGTTGAGCCATTGGTTTCTCGCACGGGAAATGGCTGCCCTGCCGTTCGCACCGTCGTTATGGGGTTTGGTTATGAGAAAATGGTTTACAATACTTGGCGACACCCGCGGCGCCATTGCCATCATGGGGGGGCTGTTGCTGGCCCCGGTGATCACCATGATGGCTATAGGCATTCAGTTGACGGACTCCGTCACCAAGCAGACCCGTCTGCTGCAGGCCATGACTTCCGCCGCCTATGCCATAGCCAAGGAAGGTGAAGGTACAGACGCTGCAGACAAAGATAAACTTTTAAATGGATACATAAATGCAAATATTGCTGCAATAAACGAAAGTGAAGACAAGATCACCCTGAAGCGCGTGTCTGTGGATGTACGTACAGAACGCATTTTAGCGTCATACACTCCAAAATCTGTATTTAAAAAATTATTTGATGTAGCATTACCACATACATTTAAAGAAACACAGGTCACTGCCCTGCGCAAGTTCAAACCCATGGAGCTTGTCATCATCATTGACGGATCTTCTTCCGTCAGCGCTATCTTGCCGCAATTGCGCGAAGGCGCGGCAAGAGTGGTAGACGAAGTCTTTAGCGTCACAAAAGAGAATACCTACATCAGCCTTGTGGCTTATTCCAACTATGTGAATATTGGATGGGAATACAAAGATAAACTTATTACTCCGGAATCACGCAAAATTTATTATAAGGAACAGCGCATGGCCCTGCTGGAGCTGGGGCTGGACAACGACCTGCTATCGCCCAACGGCCCTGAGGGGGTGCGCCAGGGAGCCTGCGTACTGCGCCCCAAATATCTGCCGGAGCGGGCCAACGGGGCCATCATAAAGTCTTATGTAGACGACATAGAAGTGCCGCCGGCCTCTCCAGACCAAGGCTTTACCCTGCTCATGGGCGACGGCAGGCCTGTACCGTTGGAAGGCCCCGATGATGGCACTCGCCAACGGGCCACGGAACTGACACATTTGTTCTTTATGCAAGGCTTGGGTGCGCCCAGCGCGACCCATGTAGATAGCGCTCGTCCCTTTTATGTAAAAAACGGGAAAATTACTGACGTTGCCAGCGTTCCACCGGAATATATTGAAGTTGATGAAGACCAGCGCCCCGATAAATTCTATTATTGGGGCCCGACGCACTCCGCCAACAAGAAAATGGGCAAACCCGGCGGCTTGGCCGGCTGGCAGGAAATGAAAAAAAACGGCGTCCAGCTCTACATCCATGTGCCCTGGGACTGCACCACCATGCCCATGCTGGTGGCCTCGCAGGACAAACAGGAGATACTGGAGCGCATAGATATGCTCAAGGATATGTGGACTACAGGTACGGACGAAGGCATAGCTTGGGCCATGCGCATCCTCTCGCCCAACTGGCGCGACATATGGGACAGGGGCAGTTATCCGGCGGACTATCACGACGGCGTGACCACCAAGCGTATTCTGCTTATCGGCGGCTCCATGACGGCGGGCTATTATGAGGAGGGGCGCAACGCCGTTTCAGAAATGTGCAGCCGCATCAAAGAAAACGGCATTGAGCTCTACATCCTTGTGGATCAAAGCGAAAACCCCAATATCCAAAGCCAGCGCATCTACCGCAAGTGTGCGGAGGAAAACTATGTGCTGGCCCCCAGCGCCCAGGCTTTTCCCGAAATGATGGAAAAGATCGCCGCGCGCACCAGTGTGGTGAGTTTGAGCAATTAAGGCTAGGGGGCTATGCCTGTGGCCCATGCGCCGGGGCAGGGCCCGGAACGGGGCAAGGCGCAGATTTTTGTGCGCTTCTGGCGCGTCAGGAGGGTTGGTCTGGTTATGGCGCTGGTTGTGCCTTAAGGGCAGCACCGTATCGCATTACGCCGTAAGCTGCCCGTGCCTGTCCGTCCGGTGCGGGCAGCTGGCGTTTATTTGCCGGCTTTCTAGTTTGTGAGCCGGGCAATCTGCGCCCGGCGACCCAGCATTTCCATATACTCCGGAAGGGCGCTGCTGGAAGGGGCCAGGGTATAGTTTTCTTCAGCGCATTCTTTGTAAATTTTTTCGCTCTGGGCATTAGGACTTTCACTTTTATCCACAAGAATATATATTTCAACGCCATTTTCTTTAAGCCGTTTGCACATTTCTGAGACGGCATTGCGGCTCTCGGTAAAATACCCCTGGGTCATAGAGCCGCCAAGAAGCATGATACGCTTGGTGGTCACGCCGTCATTATAGTCCGCCGGGTAGGCCCCACGATTCCAGATACGCCGCCAGTTAGGAGAAAGCGCCCGCATGGCCCAGGCTATGCCCTCGTCTGTGCCCGTCATCCAACCGCTGCGCAAGGTGTCCAAGCGGTCAAGAATTTCGTCTTTGTCTTGCGAGGCGATGAGCATGGGCATGGTGGAGCAATTCCAAGGCACATGGATGACCTTGTCCTCGGCCACCAGTTCCCCCCAGTTGGGCGATCCGCCCGGCAGACCGAGCTTTTTGCGGGCATTGTGAGTTTTGCCCCAGTAGTGGAATTTTGAAGGGTTGCGAGCTTCATCGGCCCAAGCATAGGGTGTTTTTTTATCCTGGGCAAAACCAATGGTGGCCACATCGCGTACATCGCCGTTATCAAGGTAGAAAGGGCTGTCGCGGTCAACCGTTGTGGCATTCGGCGCGCCGAAGCCGAACTGAAGGAAATACGTAGTCTGGTCGGTGGCCGAATTGGATTCTTCCAGAGGCACAGGCCGCCGATCGTTCATCAGCAGGGTAAAGCCTTCTTCTGGATTTGTTGGTGGAGTTTCAATAAGATCCACATATTTTTTAATAAGCCCCTGCGTGGTCCCTTTGGAGGGTAACAGCATGGGGCGCAGCACGCAGGCCCCTTCCCGTTTGCCTTCCGGCCCTTGGGGGTCCAGCAGGTCGTCAAAGCCATATTGTGCGGTCAGGGCCCTTTGGCTGGCCGTCCATGGTCTGCGCGACTCTGGGGTGATCAGCACATCTTTATATTCCCAGCCGATATTTACATAGCCAGAGTATGCTATCAGACTGATATACGTGTTGTTGTCGCTGACCCCCATGACATCGTCAATAATTCTGGCCGCGCCCTCTTTGAGCTCTGGCAAAATGGCGCTGACGGAAGACGACCCATCAATGACAATGATAAGTTCCAACGGTTTGAAGGCACGTTCTGCCACTACTTGCGATTCTGTTAAAGCCACGGGCAGGGTGACGTCCAATATTCTGTCAAAAATGGATTTTGGTTCAAACCGTGAAATGATGCGGTTGCTGTCTTGGGTTACCATCGTGCACTTGTTGGTGATTTTGTCCCCGCTATCCCGCACGGCGGAAAGATTGGTCAGGATATAGGCGTTCATCAGGCTGTCGTGCTGGGCCGTTGTGGCCGTGCGGCCTTCTTTGGCAATGGCATATGCGGCGCTGGTCTGCGCCTGCACCAGCCTGGTCTGTTTTGTAAGATAACGGGTCACCTCCACGCTTATGGTTAGCATGGTGATGACAGGGGCCAGCAGCAAAGCCCCCATAATGGCGATGGTCCCGCCCTGATGTTGCAACAGTCGCTTGAGTAACAGCCACATGGTCCTGCTCCGAATTCAAACCCTTTATGCACCAAAAGCAGGGCCCGCGCCGGAATAGTGGTGCGAGCCCTGCCATTTTCATTGATCTTACGCCACGTTTACATCTGACTGCACCAGCAGATAGCGGTTCGCATCCGCTCCTGTGCCCTGGTAGCCTTTGTAGGAGATGTCGCCAATGGTCAGCGAGCCCATGTCCGACCAGCTGTCGGCAAGATTGATGCTGTCGTTCGCATTGCCGGTGAGGTACGATACAAAGCTGTCTTTAGCGATTTCGTGTTCGTCTGCACCGGCGGAATACGTCAGTTTTTCTGCCAGCGTCTCACTGTTCAGGGCTTTCACGTCGTCCAGCGTGAGCGTCAGGATATTGGCCGTGTCACCCGTAAGGTCAATGCTTTCAAAAGACATGAGCTTCAGTTCGTCTGTACCGAAGAGGTCGCCAAAGGTGATGGTTGCACCCATGCCGTCCAGGTTCAGCACGTCAATGCCCGCGCCGCCGTCGAAGCTGCCCTGTCCCGTGGTGCTGCCGGCCAGGGTAAGGGTGTCGGCCCCCGCGCCCAGGTTGACCGTCATTCCTGAAGTCAGGGTGGCATTATCGAACGTCAGCTTGTCCGCCCCGGTTCCGAAGGTCATGGCGCTGTCGATGCTGACCGCGCCGGAAACGGTGAGGTTGTTGGCCGCTGTGGATGTTCCGGCATACACGGACAGCTTGTTGGTCCCGTCGCCGAGATCCACAGCCACGTTGCTGATGGAGGTGACGGCCTTGGCGGAAGTGCCGAAGCTGACCGTGTCGTCTCCCGCTCCCATCCGGATGTCGCTGTTGGCGGCCGAAGTGCTGACAACGAAATTGTCATTGCCCCCACCAAGATCGAACGCCGAACGGGTCGCTGCGCTGCCGGTCAGTTGCGAGACGGTCACCACGTCTTGCCCCAGGCCGAGGGATACGGTGGACATTTGAACCGTTGTAGCGTTTACAATGTTTCCGCCATCGCCCAAGATCATTTTAGAACTGAAGAGCGACACGCCATTGACCGTATTTTTCCCGTCACCGATGTTGATTGATCCGTACCTGTAGGTACCAGTCACGCTGAGGCTATTGTCGCCTTCACCGAGATCAATGACGTTATAGTCATGCCTGTGGGCCGCCAGATTGGCGACTAGGCTCACCGTATCGTTGCCGGAGCCGAATTGCATGGTCGAATAGCTCGTGAGCCCTTTGACGGTGACGTTATTGCCGCCATCCCCGGCCACAAGAGAGGAATCGCGCATGCCCACGGCGGAGTTGGATGCCGCCGTGCCCAGGGTAATGGTGTTGCTGCCCGCGCCCGCCAACAATGTGCCGTAGGCAACGTCGCCCGTGGTGAGTGTGTTGGCCCCGTCGCCCAGGTTGACCGTGGAGGATGTTACCGTACCCAAAGACAGCACGTCAGCGCCGCCCCCGGCCTCGACTGCCGTATGGCCGAACATGGCTCCGGTGGTGAGTGTGCTGTTGCCGTTGCCGAGAGATATATCGCTGCCGGAAACAGCGCCCAACAGATTGATGGAGTCGTTGCCGCCGCCAGTGACGGTTGAGGCCTTGACCGCCCCGGATACATGCAGTGTGTTGTCTGCAGCCGCAAGGTCAAGGGTTGTCCACGAAAGTGAGGACAGCTTGGCGGCGGCGGTCACAGCCTGGGTCAGCGTCACATGGGTATGCGTCAGATCCGCGCCGGAAACTATGACAGAATCGGCGGTGCTGGTGTCGGACGTTGTCTGCGTAAGCACGCTGTCTATCAACAGACGTGCAGAACCTTTCTGCACTACGGTATAGCCTTTGCCATCCACAGTAGTTTCGCCGAGCACGGACCAGCCCTCGCCGAGTTTGAAACTGTCGCCCGCCGCGCCGGTGAGGACCAGGGCGGCTTCGGTGTAATCAGCCCCGCCCACGCTGTAGCTGACGGCCGTGCCGCCCAATGTGGCGGGCGCGTCGCCCGCGATGGTCAGCAGCACGCTGCCGCCGTCGGCGCTGGCGATATTCAGCACTTCAAATCCTGTCACCGTAGTGGGCAGGAGGCCGGAATCCAGGGTCAGCCCCCAATTGTTCACTGCTGTTCCGGTGGTGAGCTGGTTGAGCAGTCCTTCTGCCATGATGACGTCCGAGCCTGCGCCGCCGTCAACATGCAGGGCGTTCAGTCCGGCAAGTTCGCCGGTCAGTTTGATCGTATCATCTCCTTCGCCCATGTTTGCGCCGAATCGCGAGGTAATGGATGTGCCGCTCAGCACCAGCACATCATTGCCGCCCTGCATGGATACCGTGCTGGCGGCGCCGGACGAGAACCGGCCCGTCAGGGTCAGGGTGTCGTTTCCGGCGCTGCCCGTCACATCCAGTTGGGCATCTCCCGCGGTTACGGCATTGTCCTTCATGGCGATAGTCGTAGAACCCTGTATTTGCGCTATGCGCAGTGTGTCCGCGCCGCCTGCGCTGATGTCAATGCTCACGCCTTTGGCTTGCTGCAGGCTGATGCTGTCATTACCGCTTGCCATCGCTATGGAGCCACCCTCCATCAGGCCGGATACAGTCAGCGTATTGTCGCCGCCGGTCAGGCTAAAGCTGGAAGTTGTTACGTCCGCCAATGTCAGCGTATTTGCCCCGCCTGTTGCGGTAACTTTTGTATTGCTGATTGTGCCCTCAACGCTCAGGGTGTTGTTGTCTCCGGCATTGAGCGCAAGCGTGGAGTCGCCAACATTTCCTTCAAATATCATATTATCGTTACCGGTTCCGCCAACGATATTGCCCCCGGTCACTTCTCCGGTAACCTTCAGTTCGTTGGTTCCGGCCCCCATGTTGACGGTGGATACGGCAATATCGTGCAGAGTAACGCTGTCATTGTAGGCCCCCCCAGACAATTTGGCCGAGGTTGTCGTATCGCTCACAGTCAGCGTGTTGTTGCCCTGGCCCAAAGAAAGGCTGGAGTCGGTCATGCTGCCAAGCGTCACCGCATCGTCGTCAGCCCCGGCAGTGACGGTGGAAGACGTGAGGCTTGCGGCTTCAAACACGTTGTTGCCGTCGCCCATAACCACGGTGGAACCGTCGACAGCACCCAGAGACAAAACGTCCGCGTCCTTGCCAATGGTGATGGCTGTATTGCTGACCGTGTTGGCGGTGACGGAGTTCTGCCCATGGCCGAGGGAGACGGTGGATTCCGCCATGGCTTGCACGTTGATACTGTCCTTGCCGGCTCCGGAGGCAAGGGAGGAGGTTTTCAGTGTGCCGGTTATGGTCAGGATATTGTCGCTGTCGTCGTCCAGAACCATTGAGCTCCACCCGAGCGAGGTTATGGAGCGGTTCAGCGCCTCCTCAAGTGTGATTGCCACATGGCTGAATCCCGCACCGGCGGTAACCCCATCCGCACTGCTGATGGCCGTATCGGGCATATAATTCAATTTATTGTCCACCAGAATGCGCGTGGTGGTTTTTGTGTCGTCAGCGGCGGTAACTTCCCGCTGCACAACGGAGTATGCCACGCCGCTCACGGTGGTGGTGCCCACCACGCTCCAGCCGTCCGACAGTTTGAACATGTCTCCTTCATTGCCGGTGATGCGCAGCACAGCCTCTGTATAGGGATCCGTTTTATCGCCGTTTTCGAAGGTAACAGTGTAGGTAAGGCGTACTTCAGCGCCGAGGTTGATGGCACTTTCGCCTGAAATGAGCAGGACGGACTTGTCCGTGCCTTCCAGCTGGCCGATATCAAGTATTTCAAAGCCGGTTGTCTTGGCAAAGGTATAGTCCTTGCCTAGAGCCAGCATGCGCTCGCTGTCGCCGACGTCAGCCAGCAGGCCAGCCGCCTGCAGCACGTCCGTGCCCGCCCCGCCGGTAAGAACAGCGGCCTTGCCGGTGGATGTCGTGGTGATGGCGTTATTGCCCGCAAGCGTAAGCGTATCAGCGCCATCACCCATATTGATGGTAAGCGAAGAGCTGTAAGTTCCATTCTTCAGGGTAAGGCTGTCGTTACCAGCGGCGAGACTTATGGTACTACCACCTCCCGTAATATTTCCGTCTATGGTCAGGACATCGTCAGTGTAACCGCTGCCCACAGAAACCTTGTTTGTTCCTGAACCAACTTTCAGGGTGACATTATCCAGCGCCTTTCCCGTCTTGTTGCTAAGAGAAAGCGAATTGTCGCCCTCGCCCAGGTCATACACCGTATTGATAAAGGTGCCGCTGGTGGCCGTCAGGTTGAGTGTATCGCTGTCGTTGCCCAGTAGAACCGTGGTGTGTCCGGCGGTCGCATCGCTGATCCTCACAATCGCCGAGGTAGTGCGCGTGTCGATGTAGATGGAATCTTCTCCATCGCCCGCGTTGATGGTCAGGTTGGCGATTTTTTCCACGACATTGGTGGTTATGGTCAGGCTGTCGTCACCGGAGCCCAGATTGATGCCCAGCCCTCGTAAATCAGCCACTTTTCCCAATGCCAGGGTCAGAGTATCATTGCCCAGAGGGACGTCGTCCTCCTCAGTAACGCCTTCCAGGCGGTCGGCCAGGGTAATATTGCCCGCTCCTATGCCGAGAACTGTCAGCTTGTTGTCCATGCCCTGCATGCCCCAGGCATCGAATCGATTGGTGAAAACAGTGCCCTGTGTGGCGGAAGCGCCAAGATCGAAGGTAACGTCGTCGAGATAAATGCCGGTATCGGCCATACTTATAGAATCGCCGCCGACATTGATCAGATTGGTGGATGTATCGGCAAATTTAAATGTTGTGTCTGAAAGCTGTGTGGCGCCGTAGATGGACAGCGTATTGACCCCAGCGCCCATGTCGATCGTAGATGCCCCGAGCTTCGTCATTCCATCAGAGAGGGCGGAGCCGATTTGGAGATGCAAATAAGACTGTCTGGCCGCCACCAGGGCAGGGTCTTCAACAATGCTAATGGTCGCTTCGCCCAGGTTGCCGGCCAGGGCAATAACGGGGGCTTCGTACGTCGTATCTGTATAAGTATTGGTTGAACCCCCATTGGAGGTTTGGGAGTGGTAATTGTTGTTTTTGGCGTAGTAGGCTTTCCGCAGATGCACATCCACCACATTTTCGCCATCACCCACATCAAAGTAGCCGCCCGCCAGCATGGCGGCAGTGGCGTTGTCTCCGATACGCAGCGTGTCATTACCGGATCCGAGGGTGGCGGAAACGCTCTTTGCCACGCCGTTAGTAGGCATGTACTCCGTGGGTGTTACGGTTATTGTGTGGGATGTATAGGGATACCCTGTGGGCCCGGTAGTTTCATAAACCTCTCCGGCCTGTGCCGTAAGCTCGGTGTAGGCCCAGCCCGCAATGCTCAGAGAGTTGTCGCCGCTTTGGGTGGTCACGGTGACGCCACTCACGGGGCCGTTGATGGCAAGGGTGTCCTGCCCTGTACCCATGTTAATCGTGAGGTCAGTGCCGCCCCCAAGTGTTGTGCCGTCATTGCCGGCGCCAAGATTGAAGGTGCTGGATGCGGCGTCAGCCACGGTCAGCGTATCCGCGCCACCGCCAAGATCAAATATGCTGTCGCTGGCGGCAGCAATGCGCACCGTGTCGGCCCCATCCCCCAAGTCAAAGGATGATGCGCTTGCCGACGCTACGGTCAGGCTGTTGTTGCCTGCGCCCATGCTGACAGTGGAAGATTCCGTTGCGCCGGAAAGATTCAGGCTGTCGGCCCCCGCGCCGGTATTGATGATGGCCACTCCTGTCCGGCCGGTGACGGTTACGGAATCGTTGTCATCTCCGAGATCCAGCGTGGACCATTCAAGGGAGCCGAATGTTTTTTCAAAGGCTTCCGTCAGCGAGATGGCGACGTCGACAAGGTTTGCGTTATCGGCTATGTCGCCATTAGTGGTGTAGCTGGTAGTTTCCCTTATGGCCATGGCGTTATCCACCAGAACGCGAGCCTTACCTCCCGAATGCTGCAAGACCGTGTACTCCACGCCGCCCACAGTGGTGACGCCGAGCACCGTCCAGTCCGCGCCAAGGCGGTAGGAATCTTCTTCATCACCGGTGATGATCAGAGATTTTTCATTGTAAGTTTTGTTCGTTCCATCTGTTGTGGTGACCGTGTATTTGACGGCGGTATCCACACTCAGCAGTGTGGGCAGGTTGCCAGTGATGGTCAGCAATGTGCTCAAGCCGTCATTACTGCCCACATCCAAGACCTCGAATCCCGATATCTTGCCGGATGAACCAACCAGTGTAGTTGAGCTTGTGTCGAGCAGGTACTGGTCCGTCATGACTTCGGTGGCAATGCCCGCCACGTTCAAGGTGTCCTTGCCTTTGCCGCCGGCCAGAATCGCCTTGTCGCCCAGGGTCTTGCCGATGGTCACACTGTCATTGCCCGCCCCGGCGTTTACCGTGGCCCCGCTGATGGTGCCGGTGACGGCAATGTCGTCCGACTGCGCGCCGCCTGTGATGGTCACATAGTTGTTGGTGGTGGGAGATGCCCACGTGTAGTTGTCTCTATCAACAAGGTAGGTCATAAAACCTACATCGCCATCAATAGTCAGGGTATTATTGCCGGCGCCCAGGTTGATGTTTACAGCTTTGGCAACTTGCGAATGCACGTCGCCGGCTATCTCAACTAGGTCATCCCCTGCCCCGGTGCTAACGCCGGAGCTGCCGAAGATAGCCTTGCCGTCCGTGCCGGATGCAAGAATTTGTAACGTGTCATGGCCGGACCCCAAGGTGACGCTGCTGTTGGTAAGGATGATGCCTTCGGCCGTGGTGCTGGAAAGCGTTATGGCGTTGTTGCCGCCGGCATCTTTGATGGTAGAGGAATCCAGGTGCCCGATGATTTGGGCCGTATCATTCCCCGCGCCAAGCGTCACAGATGAATAGGTAATTTCGCTGCCCGCGCCGTTTTGCTCGCCCGCCACATCGCCGATGGCCAGTTCGTTGTCGCCCGCGCCCAGGTTGATGGTAGCGTAGGATATTTGGGCGGGCTGGAGGGTTGCTGTGCCGTCAACACCATACGTGCCGCCGTTTTCGCCGATGATGCTCACGATATCCTTGCCCGCGCCCCCAGCAATGGTTGCGTAGGCAAGGTTACCCTCAACATTCAAAATATTTTGTCCTGCCCCAAGGTTGACGGCGCTCATATTTTTTTTATTGGTGCCCGTCACATTGCCCTTCAGGGTAACTTTGTCGTCACCAGCACCAGTATCCAATATGGATTTACCATATAGTGTTGTTTGTATAAATCCGTAGAGATTGCCGGAATACACGGACGACATGGTAACTTCATCATTCCCCGCGCCGAGGCTGATGGTGCTGTTGTGCATGCTGACGGCGCCGCTGCCGCCATCATAATTGATGGTGACGGTGTTGGCTCCGCCGGTGTCCTTGATACTGGAATAATACATGCCCACGCCCATCTGACTCGTCAGGCCATCACCGCCGCTAGTGCGGATGCTAATACTGTCGTTGCCTTTTCCGGTAGTCAGAGAAGCCTTGGCGGTAACCCTGCCGCTGGCGTTGGTGCTGCGGCCCAGGCCCACCAGACCTCCAAGCGTGATGGTGTTGTTGCCTTCGCCAGCCGCAATGGAGCCGCCATAAACCGCCCAGCCGTAGCGGGCCAGCGCGGCCACTTCAATGGAATCATTGCCCGTTCCGGCAATAAGTTTGGCATTGCCGGTCATACCGATACCGGTCTGCGTATTGATCACGACACTGTTATCGCCGTTGCCCACATTGATGGTGCCGCCGGAAACAGCGTAGCTGGTGCCTTGGTATGTGCCCGAAGACGGATAGGGAGAAAGGGGTTCTGTAACCACCATGTCGCTGTTTGTGGATGTGATGTTCAGTGTGTCGCTGTCCGCGCCCATGGTCACTTTGGTGGCAGAAATCCCCGTATCGCCAGTCAAGGATATGGACGAGGCATTCTTGCCGCTCAGGATGGTGGAACCCGTTGCCCCCACAGCCACGGACGCTCCGCCCACCTCCAGCGTATTTTCCCCGGCGGCCAGGTCGATTTTTGAGCCCTTTAAGAGCGCGCCGTTGATGGAGACGGTTTCGTCGCCGTTGCTGGCGGAGCCGGTGATTTTGTAGACGTCGTCGCCTGTGGCCTGGTAAAGGGAGCCTTTGGTGGAGCTTTCCAGCCGGTAGGAGCTGCCTTCGTCCACATTGACGTGTACGGTGCGGGTGTAGGTATTCCCGTCCGCCGTGTATGAGTACTGCACGTCAGCGCCCTGCGACAACACAGCATCGTCTATAATGATGACGTCATGGCCTTCCGCATCCTGGCTGTTGGCCAGCTTTTGCGCAACTTCTGCGAGGCTGTCGCTTTTGGCTTTTGCGGCGTTTAAAGCGGCCACTGCGTCATTATATTTGTCCAGAGCTGCGCTATAGGCTTCAGATTGCTCATCAGAGGATGATATATATTCTATATCAATATGCTGAAAAGGGTAGCGGCATATTGGGCACAGCTGCACGGGCACGTTGGCTATGGGATATTTTGTCCCCGCGCTGTCCCCAGTTGCCGGGGCAAGATGATGGGCCTTATTTTTTGTTCCCATGCGGTCAGCTTGCCATGCCGCTGCGGGCAGACAAAAAAGCCCCTGTCATGCATGCGGACAGGGGCTTTTGCAGCAGCGGATCGCGCCGTTATATGAGGGCAATTTCCCTTTGGAATACCCCGTAGTTGCGTAGGCAGACGTCTGCCCCATAGGCATAAGCGCAATTTATTTGCGCTGTTAAGCGCCGGATTGAGGAGGGGTAAAAGTTTTGTGAATGTATAATCTCAAAATTAAAATGCGTTGCGTCAGGCTGTAAGCACTCCTTCCAGAGTCATGGCTGCCTTACGGGCAGAGTCTGGCGAAAGGTGGCTGTAGCGCTGGGTCATTTGCACTGTACGGTGCCCCATAAGGGTACCCACCTGGAAGAGGGGGGTGCCGCGTTCCACATGCCAACTGGCAAAAGTATGGCGCAGGGTGTGGAAGACCACTTTAAGGCGCCGGTCGTCAATGCCGTCATTCAGGCCCAACTCGTTCACGCAGCGTGCAAAAAGGTCTGAAACTTTACTGCGCATTTTGCCGTTACGGCCGGGCAGGAGCAATTCGCCTCTGCCCTGGCCGGCATATCGGCGGCGCAACAGTTGCTGAATCTCTGCCGTCATGTAGACGTGGCGGTTGTAGCCGTTTTTAGGATCCCGTACCGAGATTTCGCCGGTGGTCAGGTTAATGTCGGCCCAGCGTAGCGCATGGATTTCTCCGGCGCGCAGGCCGCAAAAAAGCGACAGCAGGCAACTGTCATATAAAGACTGTGAGCGCTTTTTTATGGCGGAGAGCAACAACCTGGCTTCCTGCGGGGTAAGAAAACGCATGCGTCTGTTGTCGAGCTTGGGTTTTTTGGTGCGGCGTACGGGGTTTTCTCCTGAAAGGATGCCGTGCCCGTAAGCCGTGTTCCAGACTTGTGAGATGATTGCCAGCGCGTATTGGGCTGTGCGCGGGGCCCTGCCGTGTTTGAGCATGTTGCGCGCTACAGCCTCAGCTTGGCCGGGCACAAGACTCTGCAGGGGAACTTCACCGAGAATGGGGCAAATCCAGTTGTTGAACAGGCCCGCTTCTGTTTGCAGGGAGGCCGGAGTCTTCATGTGCTGCACACCTGGCCAGTAGGTGCTGCACCAAAATTCTGCAAAAGTGACAGTGGCGTTGGCGGCCAGTTTTTGCGCTTTTTCCGCCTCTTCACGTGCCTGCATAGCCGCTTTGCGCCGGGCGCGCAAAGAGGTTTCGCCGCGCCCCGTCCGCGCAGATTCCTTAAGCCTGGCCAGTTCCAGACGGGCTTTAGCCAGAGTCATGCCCTGGGAGGCCCAGCCCAGAGCTTCTTCCTGCCGTTTGCCGTCGATTTGATAGCGGATTACAAAATACGCGTCCGGTTTGATGCCATGTCTGCGTGTGGGGTGCTCACGAACGCGGATGCCCTCATCCAATTGCCGCCATTTGTAACGCATATTTGCCTCCTGTAGCGGCAGCGCGGTGCAGCGGTATTGCTGTCCCCGCACTGTCCCCATTTTTTACAGGAAGGAGGGCAGTTGTCGTGCATAGAACTTTCGATTGGTGTGACAGGGTGGAGAGTGTGACGTTTCTGCAGGCCAAGCGGCAGCGACGCGATCCGCGCGCCTTTGCTTTGGAAAAACAGGTCGAACCTGCTGTCAATTCATATCTTTTTTTGCGCGACGGCGCAAGGGCAACCTGCCATTGGCACAGACGGCAGTTGCATAGAAAACGCATGGGCAGAGGGGTCTGCCCGCCGCGACCTCAGACGGACAAATGAAAGATGCGGCAGATGCTGTCTGCCACCATGCCGTCAATGGTGGCCTGAGCGTCGTCGGGAATGCCGCGCCAGTTCATGTGGCGGCATACGGGATAGCCACCGCGAAAAAAAGCCATGACCTGCGTGAGGGCAAGATGCCCAAGCACGCCTACTTCCAAGGACTCCGGCGGTTGCCTTGTGGCTCGTGCGGCCAGCTTGCTCATGGCCCTGTGCAGCGGCAGCAGGACGGCCTCCTGAAGCATGGCGTAAGTGCCGAGATACCGCGCCTGCGGGCTGGAAAGAAGATTAAGGAGAGGTTTGTTGTCCTTTGCAGAAAAAACCCGCAACAGAGCGGGCACCTGCCCCTGGATAAAATTTGCCAGGCGATCGTCGGGCGTTTGGTCCAGTTCTGTGATGTAGGCGTCCAGAAAGGGCATGATGTTCTGGTGCAGTTTTTGGATGCAGTGCTCAAAAATGGCGTCGAGCAAGCCGGAAAGGCTGTTAAAATGGTAGTTGATGAGCGTGTGGTTCACACCTGCATGCTGCGCTATCTTCCGGCTGGTGAGGCCGTAGCCGCCTTCTTCCTGGAGCAGGGCCAGCCCGCTTTCGATAAGATTGTTGCGTGTGGCGATGGTTCTGGTGTCTGGGGATTTAGGGAGCGCTTTGTTCTCATCCTCGGCAAGACAGGATTTGGCAAGCTGTTTACGCACCGTGCGTCTCCGTGCAGTTGCGGTGGGCCGCCCCTGTCCGCAAAAAAACGCCGCAGGCCCGGCAAGTGGTCTGCAAACGTAGCGGGGCTGCCGCCGTGAAGGGGAAAACAGTTTTCTCCTGACCGACATGCAGGCGTGGTGCTACCGGGGGTAACTGACGGTCAGAAAGATTTATTTATCCAGTATTGAACAATGATTGTAATCTGTCAATGCGCTCCCGGCGAACAGGTGCCGCCGTGGTTTGGGCAGGCGGCAGCCTGGGGCACTGCACCGTTGAAATGCCTTAAACGGGATGGCGTTTGGGGCGTCAGACCTGTACGGTAGCATGCGGAAGGAAAGCGCGGCCTGGGCTTGGCGGCGTTTGCAAAAATCCGGAGCGTTAGCGGACGCAGCAGCAGTCTGTGCCGTCTGCCTGGCAGTGTTGCGACAAAGGCCGCATGAAGATTCCGTGGCGGCCGTGGGGTAAGCCCCCGGTTATTGGACCGGGCATGCCGCAAGGGGATCGGCTTCCTCGCTGGAGGCCGTTGCAGGGGCTTCACGCGGAAACGTGGATGCCCTCGGCGTCCTTGGCGTGAAAGTACAGGCGCAGCCCGTCCCGCGTGGAACAGACCACAGGCGTGTGGTGCGCAAAGCTCATGACCTGCGCAGCGGAGACCTGCACCAGGTTCAGCCTGCTGCCCACACGAACGCCCGAAAGCTCCAGGCTCTCGCCGGCGTGCGCGCCCCCCAGAATCTTGCGCACGGTAAACTCCTCGCCCACGCCCACAGAGCAGAACTGGGCCGGGCCCAAGGGCGTATCGCCAAAGATTTTTGCAGCCAGGCCCTCGTTGATCTGAATGGTGGTCGTGTCATCCACCACGGTCTTGTACAGCATGGGGGGCAGCCGCCGCAAAAAGGTGATGCGGTCATCCTCCTTGATGCCCAGGGTAGCCAGGGTTTCTTCAACTCCACGGTGACCGGTAATGCCCTCCACATGGCCGCTGTCGCCAGGGCTGCACTCCAGCAGAGGCTGGCGGCGGTCGTTGTCCAGGTGGATGACGACCCGTGCCGCCATGCCGCCGCCCAGGGTCACTTCCCCGTGCGGGCCGCGAATTTTTGCGGGGCCCACGGCCACACTGTCGTCCAGGCGCGTCAGAGACACGCCTTCATAAAGGCCCAGGCGCTGCAGGCGGGCCGCAAACTCCGGCCCCACAATGCGCTCAATAACCAGCGGCATGCCCACAGGAGCGGCGGCAAGCGTTGTCAGCATAGTTTCTCCTTACTGGGAACAGCGACGGCTTCTTTGGCGGATTCTTTGATGTCCAGGGGGCGGGAGGCTGCCATGGCCGCATAGCCCAGAATGCCGATGGTCGAGGCGTTGTGCAAGAGCGCGGTGACCACGGGCGGCATGCCGGCGGTGGCCATGAGCATGATCAGCGAGTTGCAGCCAATGGTGGCCCCGAAAGTCTGCCGGATGATTCTGATGGTGCGGACAGCCGCCTCGCGCGCCACGACCAGCGTGTGCAGGTCTTCCTGCAACAACAGCACCTGCGCCGCCTCGCGGGCCAGGTCCGCCCCCTTGGGCATGCATACGCCCACATGGGCGGTGACCAGCGCGGGGGCGTCGTTTACGCCGTCGCCCACAAAGGCCAGGACGCGCCCCTCTTGCTTCAGCCGGGCAATGACCGCGGCTTTGTCTTCGGGCTTCAGCTCGCTGTGCAGCTCGTCGATTTGGGGCAACTGGCGGCGCAGGGCCAGCCCCGTATCCTTATGGTCGCCCGTGAGCACCACAATGCGGCTGACGCCCGAAGCCTTAAGCGCCGTGAGCGCCGCTGCGGCCTCTGGACGCGCTTCGTCGCGCAGGGCTATGAGCCCCACCAGCAGGCCCTCCCTGGCCACATAGAGCAAGGATTTGCCCTGTCGGCGCAGTTTGGCGGCGGCCGCTTCCACTTGGGCGCAGGCCACGCCTTCGTCCTCGGCCACAAAATGGTGGCTGCCCACCAGCACATGTTTGCCGCCAATGGAGGCCGCCACGCCGTGGGCCACGATAAAGTCCACCCGGCTGATGGGCGGCAGGGCTATGCGACGGTTTTGGGCTTCGCGCACCACGGCCCTGGCCACGGGGTGGTCGTAATGCTCTTCCGCGCCGGCGGCAAGGGCCAGCACTTCTGCCGCGTCATAACCTTTCTGGGGCAAAATGTCGGTGACGGCGATGACGCCTGTGGTCAGGGTGCCTGTTTTGTCAAAGACGACGGTATCCACGTCGTACAAGGCGTCCAGCGCCGCCGCGCCTTTAAGCAGCACGCCGGCCTTGCCCGCAGCGTACATGCCGGAGCGCACGGCCACGGGACTGGCCAGCTTGACCGCGCAGGAAAAGTCTACGGTCAGTACTGAGGTGGCGCGCCTTACGTCATGGGTGACCAGCAGCATGAGGCCGCTGAGGCCCAGGGTTATGGGCACCAGCTTGTCGGCCAGGGCGGCGCTCTTGGTCTGAGTTTTGGATTTGCCGCGCAGCGACTGGTCGATAAAGCGGCCGATGCGCGCCATGGAGGTTTCTGCCCCTACCCGTTCCACCGTGATGATGAGCCGTCCTTCTTCAATGATCGAACCGGAAATGACCGGATCGCCGGGGCGGATGTGTACGGGCACGGATTCTCCGGAAATGGAGCTCTGGTTTACGGAGGCTTCGCCCTCGGCTACCACGCCGTCGATGGGGATGAGTTCGCCCGCGCCGCAGACGGCCTTGTCCCCCAGCTGCACTTTTTCCACGGGCAGTTGCTGTTCCACTCCGTCGCGCACTACCCAGACGCTGTCGCCGCCGGGACGCATCAGGCCTTTCAAAAGTGCGGTAGAGCGTTGTTCGCTCTGGCCTTCCAGATACTGCCCCAGGGCCAGCATGGTGGTGATGGTGCCGGCAGTGAAGTAGTTGCCCCGCAGCAGGGCCAGGCTTATGGCCGCAGCGTCAAGGGTCTCCACAGTAAGGCCGCGGGAAATAAGACTTTCTATGCCTTTGATGATGTCCCCGACGGCCATGCCCCAGCCCAGGGCTGCCGTGGCAGGGGGGGGCAGGGCCCGGGAAACGAGCGTGAGCAGGGCTTTGGCCGTCACCGCTGCACCGCTCACCGTCTGCTCGGCGTCGTGGTCCGCGGGGAAGGCCTCCTCAGGCATGTGTTTGAGGTTGAAGGCGATTTTTTCCCATGTGGCCGGTTGACCATCGTACGCGACCACCAGGCTGCGCCCGGCGGCGTTGACGCGCGCTTCGGCCACGCCGCCCAGCGATTCCAGCAGCGCCTGAAAGTAGACGGCGTCAAAGGCGGGGTCGGCCAGCAGGGGCGACTTCAGCCGCACTCTCCGGGGCAGGGTGTGGGCCACCCGAAAGTGGCCCACCCGTGCCCCCGGCTCTGGAAAAGCCCGGGCTTGCTTCATGCCTTGCGTCCTTTCATGTGGGCGTTGTTTTGGTACAGCGTCACATGCCAGTAGGAAAAGCCGATGAGCGCCGCGCCGGAGCAGACGTGCAGCGCCCTGGCCCCCTGCTGCCACGGGCCGTTCAGGCGTGAGAGAATGCCGCTGGCCACCAGAGCGCCAAGCGAGAGCGTCATGCCCAGCTTGGCCTGTCTGCGGCGCAGAGCTACGGCGTCGTTATTTGGTATTGGCATCGGCTTTCATGCTCATCTCGGCCTTGATGTCCTCAATCTGCTCCTTTACCTCTTCAACGCTGCCCTGCACCGAGGACCACAGGGCCACTGCGCCCTTGACTACAGCGCGCTGCACCTTGGGGTTGGTCAGCAGGTAGGTGGCGGCCGCGCCAAGCAGCAGCCCCTTGATGTAGCCGGGGTCGTTGAAGGCCAGCCAGCCTTGTGTCCAGGAGGTCTGTGGAACGGGCGCGTAGGCTTGTGGCGTGGGGTAGCCGGTAGGGGCGGTCTGTGCGTACTGCCCGCTGCCTGTCGCATAGGGATAGTTGGGATACTGCGTAAATGTAGACATGACGTTTTCCTGTTCAGGCTTTTTTGGCGGCGGGCTTGGTTGACGCCGGGGCGGGGGCTTTTGCCTCGCAGGCAGCATTGGTCAGCCCGTCGTAAAGATATTTTGTGCCTATGCCCACAGCGGCCATGGTGGCCAAGGCCAGCGGACCGCTGCGGAAAAATGCGCCGGCCGCGGCCGTGCCCACGGCGGTGGCCAGGCCTGTGCCTACGGCTTCTTTAACCACCGTGCCCGCGACTTCGCCCCGGGTTTTTTCTCCGGCTTTGAGGGCCCGCATATCGCGGGCTGCAGTCACGACGCCGCCCAACATGGCGCCCACCATGCCCATGGTGGCGATGGCCCCCACCGGGAGGTTGGTCAGTCTTTGCTGCAGGGGATATTGCTGATTGTACTGATAGGAGGGATACATAGTTGTTCCTTTCCGGTTAAGGATTGGCGCGGGCCGTTCAGGCCGCGGAATCGGGCTTGTCGCCGCCGAAAATGGCGGAAAAAGTTTCGCCCAAGGCGGATTTGACAGAGCTGTTGGTCAGCACAAAGGTCAATAACGCGCCCACCAGAGCGCCTTTCCAGAAGTGCGTGCCGCTTGCCGTGAGAAAAGAAAGGATTTTTGAAGGATCGGCCTTGCCCTGCATGAGTTCGGTGCACATGTGCAGCATTTGCCCGTACTGGTTCTGCAAATGCTGTGGGTCTTCGCCGTACTGTCCGGCCATGGCCGCAAAGGCGGGAGCGCCGAAACCGGGGAAGCCGAAGGGGGCGGCGGCAGGCCCGCTGTGCCCGCTGCAGCCTTCGTGTTCGGGCTGCGGCGCGGGGCCGGTCGGCTGGAATTGCGGCCCGTAAGGCATACCGGGCTGTGGGCCATAGGGCATGCCGGGATTGGGCCCGTAAGGCATGCCGGGAGCATAGCCGGGCTGGGGAGCATAGGGCATGCCGGCAAATTGGGGAGCGCCCTGCGGTGCGCCGGGAAACATGCCGGGCTGCGGACCAAAGGCCATGCCGGGATTGGGACCGGGCTGCGGGCCGTAGGGCATGGCGGGGTTGGCCCCTTGCGGCGCTTCGGGCGCGGCAGAGTGGTGGCCGCAAGTGCATTTGTGCTCGGAGGGCGCGTGCTCTGCCGGGCCTTCAGGATGGCTGTGGGGCGTGGCGGGCCCTTGTGGGGCCGCAGAACCCTGAGGTGCTGCATAGCCCTGAGGTGCTGCATAGCCCTGAGGGGCCGCATAGCCTTGGGGAACGCCGTAGCCCTGGGGCGCGGCATATCCCTGCGGTGCGCTATAGCCCTGGGGCGCGGCAAACTCTTGCGGAGATGCAGCATTGCCGTAAGGAACGCCGTAGCCCTGAGGAGCTGCATAGCCTTGCGCGGGGCCGCCCTGAGGCGCGTCCGCAACAGAGGAAGGGTGCGCGCTGCAGCCGCCTTCGGCCGCAGGTTGTGGCGCGCCCTTGGGGGCTGTTGCAAAACCCTGGCCGATGGAATCCGCCGCCTGGGGCTGGTGTTGCGGTTCGCCCTGCTGCGGCGTGGCCGCCTGTTCGGACCGGCCTGCCGTTTCCTGCCGCGCTGCGCCCTGGGGGCCGCCCGTAGCCGGGGTTTGGGCATAGCCTTCCTGATACGTGGGGCTTTCCATTCCGATTTCTCCTCTATGATTGAGGTGTTACGCCAAAAATTTTGGCGAATTGCTCGGCCAGCGCGGCAACGCGGGCGTCGTCCGTGCCGGCCAAAAATTCTTCCAGAAGGGCTGGAGAAATTTTTGCGCTGTCGTATTCAATGACCAGAGAGCGCGCCAGGGGGTTCAGGCGTGTGGCCAGGATACCGTGCTCATTGGCGCGCAGGTTGCCCAGTTCGGCGGCGGCCGGCAGGGAGCGTACCTGTGGGTCCAGCCGCAGGCGCACGCGGCCTGGAACATGGTGCGCCACTGTAATCAGGGCGCGGATAGCGAGAATTTCTTGCAGAGTCATGCTTTGGCTGATTCCTTTGCTGTGGGGGCGGTCGTTGCGGCGGGCACAGACGCCGCAGGTGCGGGGTGGAGCAGCAGCAGGCGTGAGGAATTGGCCAGCACGCCCAGGGTGTGGACAATATGGATGAGCCCCGCAGCCACGGGAGAGAGCACGCCCAGCGCCCCCGCCAGGGCCCCGCCCAGATTGGTGGATGTGGCTATCCAGAAGTTTTGCCGGGCTATGCTGAGGGCCTGGCGACTCAGGCGGCGCACGTAGATGATGTCGGCCAGATCGTCCCGCACCAGCGCTATGTCTGCCGCTTCAATAGCCACATCGGCGCCGCTGGCGCTCATGGCAATGCCGATGTCGGCTTCGGCCAGGGCCAGGGCGTCGTTGATGCCGTCGCCCACCATAATGACTTTGTGCCCGTCGCGTTGTAGACGGGTGACGATTTCGCCCTTCTGTTCGGGCAGAATGGAGTGGTAGCACTGGTCGATGCCGAGAACGCGGCAGAGGTCGCGGGCGGTTTTTTCCGTATCGCCGGTAACCAGCGCCAGAGTGCTCACGCCGCCGGCCGTAAGTGCGGCCACTGTGGCGGCGGCGTCGGGCCGCAGCTCGTTGGAAAAAGCCAGGGCAGCCAGGAGCTCTGTATTCTTTGCCAGAAAGATGACGGTCAGCCCGCGTTCAATGAGCCCGGCCACTTCCCCGGTGCGTACATCGGTGTTGATGCCGTTTTCGGCAAAATATTTTTTGTTCCCTAGCCGGATTTCGTTCCCGTTGATCACAGCGCGCACGCCTTTGCCCAGGGTGAATTCGCACACGGCGTGAGAGATAGGGTCGATTTCCCGGGCCACGGCCGCGTTGCGGATGGCCAGGGCCAAAGGGTGGTGGTTGTGCATCTCTGCCGAGTAGGCCCAGCGCAGCAGCTCCGTTTCGTCATGAGCGGAAAAATTGAGAATGCGTTCAATGCGGGGCTGGTTACTGGTGAGCGTGCCGGTTTTGTCAAAGCAGACTGTGTCCGCCTTGCCCACGTCTTCAAGATAGCGTCCGCCCTTGATGAGAATGCCCCTTTTGGCGGCGGCGGCAATGGCAGCGGAAACGGCCGTCTGGGCCGAAAGCACCGTGGCGCAGGGGCAGGCCATGACGAGCATGACCGTAAAAGCCCGCCATGCGCTGCCGGTGATCAGCAGGGTAAGGCCGGTGGCGGCCAGACCCAGGCGCACCATGGAGCGGGCCAGGCCGTCGGCCACGGATTCTATGGGGGCTTTGGTGTCCAGCGAGTCTTCCACCTGGCGCATGATGCGGGCCAGGTAGGTCCGGTCGCCTACGCACTGGGCGCGCACATGAATGATGCCCTGGCGCACGTAGGCGCCCGCAAAGACCTTGTCGCCCTCATGCACATGGGCCGCTTCCGCCCGGCCCGTAATGGGCGAATCGTCCAGCAGCGCTTCGCCGGAGACCACGCAGCCGTCCACGGAAATCTTTTCCCCCGTATGCAGCACCACGATGTCGCGCGGTTTGACGGCGGTGACGGGCACTTCCACTTCCACATCTCCCGCCAGAATAAAGGTGTTTTTGGCGGTGAGGTCCAGAATGGCGGAAATGGACTTGCGGGAGCGTTCCGAAACCCAGGCTTTGAGGGTTTCTGCGCCGCTTTGGATCCACAGGATTTCCAGGGCGGTGAGGGCCTGACCGGAAAACGTGGCCGCGGCGCAGCCAGCCGCCAGGAAGCCTTCCAGTGTAAAACGCTTTTCCCGCATGTGGCGCAACGATTGGCGCACAACCGGCACGGCGGCCAGCAGAGAAATGACGCCCAGAGGGGACAGGGCGGTTTCGGCCACGGCGGTTTTCAGCAGCACCTTACGCACAAAGACATAGGCCATGACGCCGGTAAGCGTAAGAAATCGCACCAACTGTCCGCGCACACCTGTTCCCGCAGGCTGGGGCGCAGCGCAGGCGCAACAGCTCGCGCGCGGAGCCGGGGCCCGACTATCCGGCTGCCGCGGTGCGGCAAGGGCCTGCAAAATGGCTTCGGCACTGGTCTGCGCAGGCTGGTAGGTCAACACTACGGCGGCGCAGGCAGGGTTGACGCGCACAGACTGCACCCCAGCCAAGGACCTGCATACTTCTCCCACCTTCTGCGCCTGCGAGGGCGGGGTTACGCGCAGACGCAGGCGACCTTCCATGGCGTGTCGCAAAAAAACTTTGACAGAAGCGGCGTTGTTTCCCATTCCTTCTTCCATGTGTTGTGGCAGCCGCGCAGCAAGACGCCTTTGTGTTGAGGCGCCGTTGCAGGATGCTGAATAATATATAGTTGACGTATTCTATCCTGATTGTACTAATTTAGTCTGATAATAATAGATAATTTAACAACGATTGCACTGCAGTATGTTGCATATGCCGGTTGTTCCCGCAATAGTATTGCTGGATTTAAATGAAAGATAAATCCAATTTTGATTTTCTGTCAATGGTCATTAAATTATATATAATAAATCATGATAAAAATAATCAAAATATAAAAGTTGTCTGTAGGAGCGCAGTCTTGCGTAAGAGTGTCGGTTAACGCCTACCTGGCGGACTGTGCGGCCAAAGGGGGAAACCCCACGCTTGTTTGGGGTGGGGAATGAAAGAAACTGCCGGGAACTGAAAACCGCGTACGAGCGGCAGGCAAGGGTGGGGCAAGGGGCAACCCGTCTGATAAATCACTTTGACATGATATCATTAAACAATATCATATCTACATGAAGGGCAAACATGCAGCCACCCCCCGCGCAAATTTTTGCACGGCCAAGTTCCCAACGGCATCCGGTGGGCAGACATTGAAGCGCTGTTTATTGCGCTTGGGGCAGAAATTAGCGAGAGAGAAGGCTCAAGGGTAAGCGTGTTTTTGTTCGGCGAGATCAAAGTTTTTCACCGCCCACACCCTGCGCCAACTACAGACAAAGGGGCGGTTGCCAGCATCATGCGCTGGCTGGAAGCACACGGAGTAGAACCATGAAGAACGTAATGAACTTTGAAGGCTATAAGGCTGTTATTGCCTATGACCCGGAGATAGAGATGTTTCGCGGTGAATTTGTGGGCCTGAGCGGTGGCGCGGATTTTTATGCAACTGACCTCGCCGGCCTGCGCCATGAGGGTGCTAAATCCTTGCGCGTCTTTCTTGACGAGTGCGCCAAGCATGGCGTTGAGCCACAAAAACAGAGCCGGGGGAACTTTGCCCTGCGTCTTGACCCCGAAGTATACCACCGGGCCAGCATCGCAGCTGCGGCAGAGGGCAAATCTTTGAACGCCTTTATTGCCGACACGGTAAAGCAGGCCGTCGCGCAGCAATAAAGTAGCGCAGCAATAAACGTGAAGGCCGGGTTGCCCCGGCCTTTTTTGCACCCTGCGTCGGCGCGCCGGGCAGTCCCCTCACCTTACCCCTAACGGACGCATCCAGAAGGTCTGGTTGTTCTCCCGCTCCACGCGCCTGCGGGTGCGGGTAAAGAACCCCGGCCGCAGGCTTTCAAACATGGCGTAGCCGATGGCGTAGTCAAAGGCCGTGCGAAACCACCACAGGTTGTTCCCTGGCACGGAGTTCAGCCCAAAACGTACAAAAGGTGTGCAAGATGATGTGTGCAAACAATAAGGGGTTACCCTAATTAAGGATAACCCCTTGATTTATTTGGTGGGCAGTGAGGGGCTCGAACCCCCGGCCCCCGCCTTGTAAGGGCGGTGCTCCACCAACTGAGCTAACTGCCCGGGAAATGCTGTGCCGGGCCGTTACTGAGCGCAGAGCTGCGCGGCGGGCAAGATGGTAAAGTTGTTGGCTTGCAGCACGGTGATGGCCTGTTCCACATTGTCAAAGCGGAAGATCATGACGGCGCTTTCAGCTGCGCGGTGCACAAAAGCGTACATGTATTCCACATTAATGCCGTGGGTGGAAACCAGCTGCAGGACGGAATCCAGGCCGCCCGGCGTATCCGGCACTTCCACGGCCACCACGCTGGTGCGGCCCAGAGTAAAGCCCTTGGCCTTGAGCACGGCCTGGGCTTTTTCGTGGTCGCAGACAATCATGCGCAGGATGCCGAAATCCGAGGTGTCTGCCAGGGAAAGCGCGCGGATGTTGACCCCCGCTTCCGCCAGTGCGTGCGTAACTTCGGCAAGGCGTCCCGCCCTGTTTTCCAAAAATACGGAAAGCTGTTCGGTCATCATGGGGCGATCCTTTGCAACACTGTGTGATCAGGCTTTGTGGCTGGTGTTGTCGTCGTTGTTACTGGACGTTTTTTTGTCCTTGGGGGTGATGTCGATTTCGTCCGGCTCCGACGAGGCACGGCGGAAGTTGCGGATGGCCCGACCCAGCCCGCCGCCGATTTCCGGCAGTTTGTTGGCGCCGAAGATCAACAGCACGACCACCAGAATGAGCAACAATTCTTGCATGCCAATGCCGAACATGCGGCAAGCCTCCGTTGGATGTTGGGCTGCAGGCAGCCTGACGGATTGCTACCATAAGCCGCACGGGCTTTGAGGTCAACCGTGCTGCGGCGGCGGTAAAGCGCGCCGCAAAAGGCCCTGTCGCCCGGAGCTGCGCTCCGGCTATTTGCCCATGGCGTTGAGAAAGTCCTTGTTGGACTTGGTGCCACGCATTTTGTCCAGCAGAAATTCCATGCTGTCGATGGGCGACATGGGGGCCAGAATCTTGCGCAGAATCCAGACCCGGTTGAGTACGTCGTCGGGCAGGAGCAGGTCTTCCTTGCGGGTGCCCGTGCGGTTGATGTCAATGGCCGGGAAGACGCGCTTTTCTGAAAGGTGGCGGTCCAGATAGATTTCCATATTGCCCGTGCCCTTGAATTCCTCAAAGATCACTTCGTCCATGCGCGAACCCGTGTCGATAAGGGCGGTGGCGATGATGGTCAGGCTGCCGCCTTCTTCAATATTGCGGGCTGCGCCGAAAAAGCGTTTGGGGCGCTGCAGGGCGTTGGCGTCCAGGCCGCCGGAAAGCACGCGGCCGGACGAGGGCGTGACTGCGTTGTAAGCCCGGCCTAGACGGGTGATGGAATCCAGCAGAATGACCACATCGCGCTTGCGTTCTACCAGGCGTTTGGCCTTTTCCAGCACCATTTCACAGACCTGAACGTGGCGCTGCGGCGGTTCGTCAAAGGTGGAGCTGATGACCTCGGCCTTCTGCACGGTGCGTTCCATATCCGTCACCTCTTCCGGGCGCTCGTCAATGAGCAGCACGATGAGGTAGACTTCAGGGCTGTTGGCGTTGATGGCATTGGCCAGAGATTGCAGCAAAATGGTCTTGCCCGTGCGCGGCGGGGCCACGATGAGCCCGCGTTGACCACGTCCAATGGGGGCCATGAGGTCGATGACGCGGTTGGAAAGGTTTTTCTCGCCATTTTCCATGACGAGCTGGTGGTCGGGATAGATGGGGGTGAGGTTGTCAAAAAGGACAAGATTTTTGGCGTGTTCCGGGGGTTCAAAGCCGATTTCCGTGACCTTGAGCAGCGCGAAGTAGCGTTCGCCCTCCTTGGGCGGGCGGATCTGCCCCGAAACAATGTCGCCTTTGCGCAAAGAAAACCGGCGGATCTGTGAGGGCGAAACATAGATGTCGTCCGGACCGGGCATATAACTGCACAGCGGCGAGCGCAAAAAGCCAAAGCCGTCGGGCAGAATTTCCAGCACGCCGTCGCCGTAAATGGTGCCGTTCTGCGAGGCACAGGTAGAAAGCAGGGCGAAGATAAGTTCCTGCTTGCGCATGGAACTGGCGTTTTCAATTTCGTACTGCTCGGCCAGGTCCATGAGCTCCTGCATGCTGCGGGTTTTGAGATCCGTCAAACTGAGGGCGCTGTCGGACAACAGTGTGGAAGACGTTTTCTTTTTGCGCATAACAATCCGATCGTTTAGGAAATGTATGCCACATACAGTGCATAGGCACTGCAGTGCGTAAGCGGATAAGATAGGGAACTGAAAAGAGGTGCGAAAATGCGATTAGCCCATCTTTTGCCATATGGCAAGGAAAAATATGGCGCAGCCCGAAAAAAAACTTCATCCGGCAGGCGTCGGTCAGTGCGAAGCCGCCTCCGGCAGAGCCGGCGGGGCCGGCGGGGCGTAGATTTCCAGCAGCTCATCGCGAATGGCGTCTTCGTCAAGCCCCAGCACCTGGGCCAGCTCGCCGGTCACCAAGCTCATGGCCTGTTCCTGCAGGCGGCGTTCGCCGAACGAAAGCTCCTTGCCGCGGCCGATGAGCAGCAGCTCGCGCAGCACCCCAGCCACCACAGCCAGCTCCGGGCTTTTGAGGCGTTCGGAATATTCGCGGAAGCGGCGGTTCCAGTTCTGCCCGGTGTAAACGGTCTTTTCCGTCTGGGCGCGCAGGGCGTCCAGGATCTCCTGCGCGCGGTCCGGCGGCGTGAGCTTACGCAGGCCCACATGGGCGGCGTTGTTCACGGGGACCATCAGCGTGACGTTGTTGGCCTGAATGCGTACAATATAGAACTCGCAGGCCACACCACCGATAACCTGGCTGTCTACGCGTTCTATTTTGCCCACACCCTGGGCCGGGTATACCACGAGATCGTCGGAAGTGAACATGATGCCACCGTGCGTACCATACGGCACGCCCAGCCCGAATTTCGGGCGCATGTGCGGCTGAAAGTCGCGAATGGTTATAGAGAAAAAGGCGAGTCTGATAGCAACTCTTCAGAGAGCCTAGCGCAAACGCAGCGAAGAGTCCAGCCCCAAACCCCGAATCTTTCAGCAGGAGAGGGTAAAAGGGACCTGCAAGGGAAGCTGCATCGGGCTTGCGGCGCGGCGCGCATGGTGCGCCCGGTCTCCCGCAGGACATGGCAACGTCGCAATACCCTGACGATTGTGTCAGCAGACGTCCGCCGTGGAGGCGCAAAGGCAGGTTATTGGCGCGGGTAAGCGCCGGAATGCAGCCGCAGCGTTGCACCTGTTGTCCATCAGTCTCTCCGGCCATTGTGCAGGTTACGTCCCGGCCTGGCGGGCCAGGCGCGTGGCCGCCTCCAGCCCCTTGGCTGCAAAGGCGCAAAGCACATCCAGGGCCAGGGGCAGGGCTGTGCTCATGCGCGCGGCGTCGGCCGCATCGGGGCGGCCCAGCACCCAGTTGGTGACTTCGCCCTGGTGCGGAGGACGACCGATGCCCAGGCGCAGGCGATAGAAATCCGGCGTGCCCAGCTGTTCTGTGATGGATTTGAGGCCGTTGTGCCCGGCATTGCCGCCGCCGCGCTTGAAGCGCAGCTGGCCCGCCGGAATGTCCAGCTCATCGTGGGCCACCACCAGCACTTCCGGCGGCAGGCGGTGCCAGGCCAGCAGAGGCTGTACGCTCTGACCACTGCAGTTCATGAAGGTCTGGGGCTTGGCCACCAGCCACCAGCCCCCCAGTTGCGGCAGGCGCGCCCGCCACAGTTCGCAGGAAAACTTGCCGCCGTTGAGGGCCTCCGCCTGACCATCCTGCCGGGCCTTGTCCAGCAGGGCGTCCGCTAGGGCAAAGCCAAAGTTGTGACGGGTGCCGACGTAGCGTTGGCCGGGGTTGCCAAGGCCCGCCAGCAGTCCTTCATAGTCCATGAGTGTATCCTTGCTGCAACGCTGCAAAAAAAACAGCGGAAAAAGGGCAGACGGCCTGCGCCGGGCACGCCGTTCCGGGGCGTGTTCGTGCGAGGGCGGCGCGCTGCTTCCTATGCTGCCCTCCGGGCCCGTTTTACCTTGGCCATGCGGCTTCTGCCAGCATTTCTTCCCCGGCGCTCAGGCGCAGGGGAAGCCCTTGGCCGGCGCAAAAGGCCGCCGCGTGCCGGGCCAGAAAGGTGCAGGTTTTGGGCTGCATGGCGGCCAGGTGCCCACCGCCGGGCAGCCAGACCAGCTTTTTGGTCGGCGCTTCCAGCAGGGCAAACACACTGTTTGTCAGCGCGGGGGTAAACAGGGCGTCGTCCGGCGCGGCAAACAGGCAGACCGGGCAGCGCGGCCGTGGCGGCACCCTGGCCTGAAACAGACTGGCCAGAAAGGCCAGGGGATAGCTGTAGCGCACTTTGCGGCGGCTGGTGCGCACCCCAAAGGCGTTAGCCGTAATGCGCCTGGCGGAAAGATAGGCCTGTACGGGCAGGGGAAGACGCGGCATCAGGCGCGCGGCCCCGGCGATCAGGCGCACCAAGCCTTCCCGTTGCTGCGCAAAGGCGGCAAAGTGGGTAATGCTGATGGCTTCCGACTGCTGGGGCAATATGGCGCTCACAGGCAAGGCGGCCGTCAGATGGGCGCTGGCCGCCGCGTGCGCCAGGCAGAGGATGCCCCCCTGGCTGTGGCCGCATGCGGCCAAGGCCGTGTGCCCCTGTCCCCGCAGCCAGGCTTCAGCCGTAAATGCGTTGCCCAGCAGGTCGTTGAAGGTGAAGCCCACACGGTGCGGGTTAACCCCGTGCCCCGTATAATGCAGGGCAGCCACAGCCAGCCCCGCCCGGCGCAGGGCCAGGAGCAGGGGGCGGTACTGCAATGGGGAGAGCATGGTGCCGGGGTAAAACAGCACCACGCCTGCGCCGGGGTTGGGCCAGTATTCCAGGCTGCAGGCCCGGCGCCCCTGCCCCAGTCTGTGGGTGTCAACAGCAAACGGCGGCATGGCATCGTGGCGTCGGCAGACGCAAAAACGCGCGGAAGCCCCAGAAAACCAGGCCCTTCCGCGCGTTTTTACGCTGTGCCTGGCGCGTTTAGGCTTCCGCTTCGGCTTCGTCGGCCGCGGCGTCGTCCTTGGCCTTGGCCAGCACGCTCACCACGGCAAAGTTCTGATCAAACACGGCGGCCACGCCTTCGGGCAGTTTGAGGTCCGCCACATTAACCGTGTCGTTGATATCCATTTCGCTCACGTCCACCACGATTTTTTTGGGCATGTTCAGCGGCTTGCTCTGCAAGGGGATCACTTCGCGGTAGATTTCCAGAATGCCGCCCAGCTTCACGCCGCGGGAAACCCCCACGATTTCCAGGGGCACTTCCACGGTGACGGTCTTATTCAGGTCCACGCCGTAGAAATCCACATGGGTGAAGGCCTTCTTGTAGGGATGGGACTGCACCTGCCAGAACATGACGGGGTGCACGTTTTTCTGGCCGTTGTCGTCGATTTCCAGATTAAAGACCGTAGTACGGCCCACTTCTTCAAACAGTTTTTCCAGGGGCAGGGCCGGGGCCTGTACGGCCACGTTTTCGCCCTTGGCGGTGTAGAACACGCCCGGAATCAGCTTCTGGGCGCGCAGACGGCCGGCAGGGCCCTTGCCGCAACCCTCGCGCTTCTGCACAGACAGTGTTTTTTCAATGCTCATGGTCCACTCCTTGGCTTGCCGCCGCCTGAAACGTGCGGAAAAAGTTCGGTACTGACAAAATGTCCTGGCGCAGGCTACACAAACAACACGCTTACCGAGGAGCCGGTATGGATGTTGTGGATGGTTTTGCCCAGCAGGGCGGCCACGGAAATAACCTGCAGTTTGGGGCAGCGTTCCAGCTTGTCGCCCAGGGGGATGGTATCCGTGACAAAAACCTGTGAAAGAGCCCCGGTGCTGTTGATGCGCTCAATGGCCGGGCCGGAGAGCACCGGGTGGGTGGCGCAGGCCACAATCTTGGTGGCGCCGTTTTTGAGCAGCACGTCGGCCCCGGCGCAGAGCGTGCCGGCGGTATCGATCATGTCGTCCACCACAATGGCCACCCGGCCCTCAACTTCGCCGATGACGTGCATGGCCTGGGCCTGATTGGGCTTGTCGCGGCGCTTGTCCACAATGGCCAGGGGCGCGTTGAGCCGCTTGGCGTAGGCACGGGCGCGCTCCACGCCGCCGGCGTCGGGCGAAACAATAACCACGTTGTCTTCGTGCATCTGGCGCAGGGCGTCCAGCATGACGGGCACGGCAAACAGATTGTCCACCGGGCAGTCGAAATAGCCCTGAATCTGTCCGGCGTGCAGATCAATGGTGACCACCCGTTCCGCCCCGGAAACGCTGATGAAATCTGCCACCATCTTGGCGCTGATGGGCGCGCGCGGGCTGACCTTGCGGTCCTGCCGGGCGTAGCCGTAATAGGGAATCACGGCCGTGATGCGGCCCGCGCTGGCCCGCTTGAGGGCGTCCAGCATCAGGCAGAGCTGCACCAGGTTGCGGTTTACCGTGGGCGGACAGGTGGGCTGCACCACAAAAACGTCGTCGCCGCGCACGTTGTCGCCGATTTCAATCCGCAACTCGCCGTCACTGAAAGTGGTAGCCAAGGTGGGCGTCAGCTGACAGCCCAGGTGGTTGCAGATGGCCTTGGCCAGATCCGGATTGGATGACCCGGTAACGATCTTGAGATCGCTGAACATGAACCTGTCCCGCCTTGCGCGCCCAAGGGGCATTTACGGTTGGACACGGCCGCCAGAGCGGCCCAAAGCCGCGTCCAGCGCCGGACGTGGGGCTGTGGCTGGGATGGAAGGGTTCGAACCTTCGAATGACGGAGCCAAAACCCGTTGCCTTACCACTTGGCTACATCCCAGTATTTCACAGCGTAAGCGCGTAGACGCGCCAGCCCTCCTCCTGCAGCACAGCCGCTGCGGCGCGCGCTTCCATCAGGGCTTCCAGGTGAAAGAGTCCCAAAATGGACGAGCCGCTGCCGCTCATGCCCGCCGCAAAGGCGCCCAGGCGCAGCAATTGGGCCTTAATGGCCGCCAGCTGCGGGTGGCGGGCAAACACAACGGCCTCCAGGTCGTTGTGCAGATCCACCACAGGCTGCGCCTCGGAGAGAAACGTTCCATTAGCCCCGGCTTCGGCCTTTGTCAAGTTATTTTGCCCCGCAGGCCCGGCCGCGGTCCCGTCAGTGCGGGCAGCGTCAAAATCCGCATAGGCCTGGGCCGTGCTCACACTGTGCGCCGGGCAGACCAGCACCAGGCGCAGGCCGGCCAGGTGTTTTCCGGCCGGTTCCAGCTGCTCGCCCACGCCGCGCACCCGGCAGGCTTTGAGCTGCGGCCCCGGCTGCAGAAAAAAGGGCACGTCCGCCCCCACCTGCAGGCCTGCCTTTGTCAGTGCCGAGTGCTCCAGGGGCTGCGGCGCGTGGGCATTGAGCCAGCGTAGAAGGGCCGCGGCATCGCTGCTGCCGCCGCCCAGGCCCGACCCCACGGGAATGCCCTTGCGCAGAGTGATTTCCAGTGCCGGCAGGGCCTCCGGCCCCGCTCCCGTGGCCGCGGCAAAGGCCGCGTAGGCTCTGGTGAGGGTATTGTCCTCCGGGTTCAGGTCCGGCGTATCGCAAAGGACGCGCAGGCCGCTTCCTTCCGTGATGCGCAGGCGCAGGCGGTCACAGGGCCGCGGCAGCGGACAGAAAAGCGAATCCAGCTCATGGTATCCGTCAGGCCGCCGCCCGGTGATGCGCAGGCCGAGATTGATTTTGCAGCCGGCCACCAGAGTATTCATGACGCCACCTTTCCGGCACAGGCCGGTTACAGTACCTCTATGGTGATATGGTCGTTGGTGTAGACGCAGATTTCTGAAGCTATACGCAGGGATTCGCGGGCCACGGTTTCGGCGTCCATGGTGCTGTGCCGGGTCAGGGCGCGGGCCGCGGCCAGGGCGTAAGGGCCGCCGCTGCCGATAGCCGCCACGTTGTCGTCCGGCTCAATGACGTCGCCCGTGCCGGAGAGCAGCAAAATGTGCTCTTTATCCGCCAGTAGGAGCATGGCCTCCAGTTTGCGCAGGTATTTGTCCTTGCGCCAGTCCTTGGTCATCTCCACGGCGGCGCGCACCATGTGGCCGCGCAGTTCCTTGAGCTTGGCTTCAAAAAGTTCAAACAGGGTAAAAGCGTCGGCCGTGGCCCCGGCAAAGCCCGCCAGGATCCGGCCGTTGTCCAGGCGGCGCACCTTCTGCGCGCCGTGCTTCATGATCATATTTTGGCCCAGGGTCACCTGGCCATCCCCGGCCAGAGCCGTTTGCCCGTTGGTCCGAACGGCCAGAATGGTAGTTGCGTGCGTGTCCATCAATTTGATTCCCATAGCTCCTTGCGTTCTTTGTAGACATTTTCCAGGCGCTGCAGGGCTCGGGCATCGCCGCCCTTGCCGGCCCGTGCGCGGGCCTGCGCCATGTAGCGTTCGGCCATTTTGCGGTTGTGGGCATAGATGGCGCTGTAGGCCAGGTGAATATAAGCATTGGCCGTATCGCCCGTTTTGCCCAGAGAACGACTGAAGGCCTCGTGTACTTCTGGGTCGTCGGGCACGGCGCGCAGCACGTCCCGGTAGTAGGGCGCGGCCTCGCGGGCGCGGCCCGTTTCGTCCAGCATGCGGGCGTAGAAAAAGGCGGCCATATAGTCGCGCGGATCCTGGCGCAGAGCCTTGCGCAGCAGGTCTCCGGCCAGGTCCATGTCGCCTTTGCGGTAGTGAAAGGCTCCAGCCTCGCGCAGCACCAAGGGGTCGTTGGGGGCGGCGGCCAGGGCCTGGTCAAAGGCCGCGCTGGCCTCATTGACCCGGTTTTGCCGGGCCAGCACCATGCCCGCGCCCATGCGCGAAAGGGCGTCCTTGCCCGCAAAGCGCTGCAGGGCGGCCTGCGGGTCGCCGTAACGCCCCCAGAGCAGGGTTTTGACCCGTAGAAACTGGCGGTTGTCCTGCTTTCTGTCCAGCACGGCCTTGGGCATGGTCTGGATGCGGGCCTGCAAGCCGTTGATGCGGTCGCCGATGGCCGGGTGGGTGGAAAGGTAGGCGGGCACGTTGGTGCCGCTCATCCAGCTTTTCTGGCGCAGGATTTTGAAACCGCCCACCATGCCCGTGGGCGGGTAGCCCGCGGCCACCAGGTACTGCAAGCCAATGTGGTCGGCTTCGTTTTCGTCCATACGGCTGTAGTTGAGCATGGCGGACTGCCCCGCGCCCATGGCTCCCACGGCCAGCGCCCCGCCGCCCTGACCGCCCACAGCTATGCCCGCTACGGCCAGCAGCAGGCTGCCCAGAGTGAGGAACTGGGCGCGCTCCAGACGGGAGGCCACATGCCGCTGGGTCACGTGGGCCAGTTCGTGGGCCAGCACTCCGGCCAGCTGTTCCTCGCTGTCCAGATTCATGAGCAGGCCGGTAAAGACGTAGACGTAGCCGCCGGGCACGGCAAAAGCGTTAAGCGAGTTGTGCAGGATGACCGTTGCTTTGAAGGTGTAGGGCTGGGGCGGCATGGGGGCCGTCAGCCTGGTCACCACCTTGTTGACGTAGAGGCTCACCTCCGGGTCGTCCACCACAGCCAGACTGGCGCGCAGCATGGTGTCGAATTTGCGGCCCATCTCCTTTTCGTCCTTGATGCCCACGCCGCCGAAAAAGAAGGCTGCGGCGGGCCCGGGCGTGCACAAGGTCAGCGCAAAGGCCAGCAGAATCAGCAGCGCGGTACGACGGCGCAAGGCCTCATGCTGGAACACGGGCGATACCTCCATGCCGGGGAGGCCGCCGCAGGGGCGGGCATTCACCAAAGCAAGACCCGTCCCCACGGGACCGCCGCAACGGCGTTATTTTTCGGGAACCGTTCGAGACCGGCACGACCTGCGGCCGGGCAGTCGGCCCAGCGGTCGGCCTGTACCCTGCCGTCGGGCATTGCGCCTGCGTCCCGCTTCCTGAAGCGCGGCCCCTTGCAGCGGCGTACACGTGTTGCATCCCACCGCGGGGCGGTCTCCCAAAGGAAGGGAAACTCTCAGGGATGTGTCCCCCAAACGCCCCATTCTGCCGGACGTCGAGCGCGCTATTCCAGATCCCAGACCTGGCCTTCAGGGGTGTCGCGCACGCTCACGCCCAGCTCCTGCAGGTTTTGGCGCAGGGCGTCCGAGCGATCAAAGTCTTTGGCGGCGCGGGCCGCACGGCGCTCTTCCAACAGGGCCTCCACTTGCGCCAGGTCAATGCCGCGCCGACGGGCGCGCAGGGTGCGCAGGTCGTGGAGAAAGGTTTCCGGTTCCTGGCCAAACAGGCCCAGTTGGGCGTCCCAGTCACGGGCGTTGCCCAGAAATTCCTGCAGCAGGGCGCGGGCTTCCTCGCCGGCGCGCAGCCCGGAGTCTTCCAGCAGACGGTTGATGATCCGGACCTGGGAAAAGATCTGACCCAGGGCCTGCGCCGTGTTGAGGTCATCGTTGAGGGCGGCCTCAAAGGTAGCGGCCAGGGGCCGCCATTCCTCCAGCAGAGCCGGGGGCAGGGGCGTTTTTTTCCATTTGGCGCGGGTCAGGGCGCGGCGGGCCGCCAGCAGTGCACTGTAGACGCGGTGCTGGGCCCTTTCGGCCTCGTCCATGCCTTCGGCGCTGAAGTCCACGGGGCTGCGGTAGTGCTTGCCCAGGAGGAAAAAGCGCAGGGTTTCCGGCAGATAGCTTTCCAGAATATCCCGAATGGTTTTGAAGTTGCCCAGGGATTTGGACATTTTTTCGGCGTTGATCTGCACAAAGCCGTTGTGCACCCAGTAGCGAGCCAGTTCGCAGTGGCAGGCTGCCTCGGACTGGGCAATTTCGTTTTCGTGGTGGGGAAAGACCAGATCCTGGCCGCCGCCGTGGATGTCCAAGGGCAGGTAGGGGGCGCTCATGGCCGAACACTCCACATGCCAGCCGGGCCGACCCCTGCCCCAGGGGCTTTCCCAGGAAGGTTCGCCGGGCTTGGCGGCCTTCCACACGGCAAAGTCCAGAGGATCTTCTTTTTCTTCGCCGGGGGTCACCCGTGCGCCGGAGAGCAGCTCATCCAGACTGCGGCCGGAGAGTCTGCCATAGGCGGGGTAGGCCCGCACCCGGAAGTAGACGTCGCCCGAAGGCGTGGCATAGGCCGCGCCCTCTTGCACCAGTTTGCCGCAGAGTTCGACGATCTGGGGGATGTAGTCCGTGGCGCGGGGTTCCGCATCGGCGCGCTGCACGCCCAGGCGGTCCATATCTTCGTGAAAGGCGTCAATATAGGTCTGGGCCACTTCGCGCCAGTCGCGCTGTTCTTTTTGGGCACGGTTGATAATTTTGTCGTCCACATCGGTGAAGTTGCGTACAAACAGCACCTTGAGCCCCAGGTGGCGCAGATGGCGGGCCAGCACGTCAAAGACCAGGGCGGAGCGGGCGTGGCCGATGTGGCAGTAGTCGTAGGCCGTGATGCCGCAGACGTACATCTGCACCTTGCCGGGGCGCACCGGCACAAAAGGTTCTTTTTTTCGACCCAAAGAGTTGTAGATCTGCATGGCTGTCCTTTAAGGCTTTAACCTGGCTCAGGCGGGCAGGTTGATGCGGTCCAGACGGCGTTGGTGTCGGCCCCCGGCAAAATGGCCGTCCAGAAAGGCGTCGGTAATGGCGCGGGCCAGTTCGTCGCCGATAATGCGCGCGCCCAGGCAGAGCACGTTGGCGTTGTTGTGCTCACGGGCAAGGCGGGCCTGCAGCTCTGTGGCACAGAGTGCGGCGCGGATGCCGGGGTGGCGGTTGGCCGTGATGGAAACGCCGATGCCCGTGCCGCAGATGAGCACGCCCAGGCCTTCGGGTTCCGCTTCCACGGCGGCGGCCAGAGCGTGGGCCAGTACGGGATAGTCGCAGCTTTCCGTGGAGTGGGTGCCGTGGTCTTGCACGGCGTAGCCGCGAGATTCCAGATGCCTAGCCAGCAGGCCCTTGAGGGCAAAACCGGCGTGATCCGAAGCCAGATGAATGGTGCGCATGGGGCCTGTCTCCTGCACAGGGCCGCCGGGCGGGCGGCGGCGCGTTAACGTTGCTTGAATTGTGAAAGGGGCAGCAAGGGCACGTCTTCGGGCAGCGGCAAAGAAAGCTGGGCCTCGGTGAAGGCCTGGGCCGGCTTTTCCCTTTCCTTGACCAGTACAATGGCGCGCTTGCCGTTGCTGTGGGTCAGATTCAGGCGGCGGGGCAGGGGGCTGGCGTCATCCGTATAGAGGATTTCCATGCTCCAGCCTTTCGCGCCGTGGGCGTTTTCACTCCAGGCCACGGGCAGGCCCTGTGCGCTGAGGGTCAGGCTGCCGCCGGGTTTTCCCTCCAGCGTGTACCGGGCCAGGCCGTCGGCCTGGACGGCGGCCTCTGCGTAGTCGCGACCGAAGACCTGGGCGTAACGGCCGTTGAGCAGGTCTGCCAGATGGTCCAGATTGAAGGGTACGGGCACGCCTACCTGCAACAGGGGCTTGTTGGCCCCCTGATGGAAATAGGCTTTGTGTTCGTTGGGCGCAAAAACCAGAAAATGCTGGCCGTCTTCAAGAATGTTGGCCACCGTGGCGCCCACGCCGGCCATAACGTCCATGCGCAGTTTGCGCTGGCCGTTGCCCCAGAACAGGGCCGTGACCCGGCGGGTATCGCCTTCTGTGCCGAAGCGCAGGCTGAGCTGCAGGCGGTAGGGGGCAGGAGCCACGGCGGCGTCGGCGGCCGCGTAGCGCTGCCAGGTTTGTTCCAGGTGGGCGCGGGCCTCTGGCGAGGGCGTTTCCATAGCTGGTTGGCGGGCGCAGGCGCAGAGCAGAACCAACGTGCAGAGCAGGGGGAGGTTGATGTGTTTCATAGCTGTGAAAGGCGCTGCCGGAGGGCTTCGGCATTGGCGGGTTTGAGTTCCAGAGCTTTACTGTATGCGGTGCGGGCTTCGTCCTTGAGGCCCAGACGCGCGGCAATATCGCCGTAATGCTCCCAGATGGAGGGGTCTATCCGTTCACCCAGTTTGACGGCGCGGCGGATCTGGGTCAAGGCTTCCTCCAGCCTGCCGGATTTGAACAGGGCCCAGGCTAGGGAATCGATAATATAGGACTGATTCGGAGAAAGCTCGTCGGCCCGCCCCAACAGCTGCAGGGCCCTGTCCAGGTCGCGGCCCTGTTCCGCCAGGGTATAGCCCACATAGTTGAGGGCCTGGAAATTGTCGGGCTGCAGGGCGATGACCTTTTCCATGATTTCCATGGCGGCCTTTTTGTCGCCCGATTCGTCCAGTACGGAACCCAGCAGAAAAGCCAGCTCCGCCTGGTCGGGCCAGAGGGCCGCCCCGGTTTTGGCGGCGAGAAGGGCTTCGGGCATGCGTTTGAGCCGGGCCAGCAGGCGGATTTCGGCGTCGCAGAGCTCAGGGGCGTCCGCTGTTTTGCGGCGTGCGCGCACGGTGGCCAGGGCGGCTTCGTTCTGGCCCGCTTCGGCCTGCAGTTGGGCGCGCAGCAGGGTGGCGCGTCCGGCGGCTTTGCTCTTGGCCGGGATATGGTCAAGCCAGGCCAGAGCCACGTCCAGTTCGCGGCGTTGGGCGTAGGTGAGGTCCGCCAGCAGCAGATAGACTTCGTCGGGCGCGTTGCCTTGGGCCGCCAGCTGCTTGAGGAGGCGCTCGGCCTGCAGGTAGTGGCGCGAATCCATCAGCATGCTGGCCACGGTGAGCCTGAAGGGCGGCGTGTCCGGCCCCTGGCGCATGTATTTGAGGGCCCGTTCGGGCTGGTTCAGGCGCAGAGAAATGTGGATGAGCCGCAGGAGCACATCCTGGGGCGAGAAATCCAGCTTGAGCAGCTTTTCATACGCTGCGCGGGCCGCCGGGAGGTTGCCGCGCTGCTCGTAGACAAAGGCCAGCTCCGCCAGGGCCTCCACAAAGTCCGGGGCTTTTTTGACGGCCTTCTGCAAGTAGGGGACGGCCGCATCCGGGCGGTCCATGCCCAGCAGAGCGCGGGCGTGGTAGTAGTCCACCAGGGGGGTGCGCTGCTGTTCGGGGATGGCGTCGAGCAGCTCTCCGGCCTCGGTGAACTGTTTGTCCTTGACCAGCAGCAAGGCCAGCTCCAGACGCGCGTCCAGGGATTTGGGGTGTTTTTTGAGGTAGGCCCGCATGAGGGCCACGCCCCGTGCGGCCTGCCCCTGATCGGCTAGGGCTTCGGCGTGCAGCAGGTTGAGGGACATGTCCTCCGGCCAGGTGAGCAGAGCCGCATCCAGATAGGGCACGGCCACGGGGGATTTGCGGCTGACCAGCCAGACGCCGCCTTCCAGCCAGATGCCGGCGGGCATGCGGGCGCGAGACATGAGGGGCGCGGCCGCGGCCAGGGCGCTTTCGTCTTCATTGTTGAGGCCGTGGGCGTAGACGAGAAAGGCGTAGGTGTCCAGGGCGTCGGGCGAGAGGGCTTCAGGAGCGCGGGCCTGGGCCGCCTTTACGTGCGACGCGGCGGGCGCGGCGGTGTCCGTCGCGGTGGTCTGGTCTTTTGCGCCTTCCCCTTCGTGGCGGGAACCGGCGCAGCCGCCGCAGCCCAGAAGGGAGAAGGGCGCCAGGGTTACCAGAACCAGGGCGCAGAGCAGGGCAAGGTGCTTACGTTTCATTCAGGATTGTATCCATGCGTCTGAAAAATCCTTGATGTCCCCGGCCAGGTGCTGGCGGATTTTTTCCAGCAGCCGTGTCTCCAGCTGACGGACGCGCTCGCGCGTGACGTTATACCGTTCGCCTATCTCGCGCAAGGTGACGGGTTCGTCCGTGAGCAGGCGGTTGTTAAGGATGTAGAGCTCTTTTTCATTCAGTTTGGGGATGATGGTCTTGAGCCGGGAACGCAGCAGGCCTGCAATTTCGTCCGAGGCCAGGCTGTCTTCTATGCCGGGGCCCAGGGCGGGCAGAAAGTCCATGCGCGTGGCCCCGCCGCTTTCTTCACCCACCTGGGCGTTGAGGGAGACGTCGTTGCCGGCCAGGCGCTGGTCCATTTCTTCAATTTGTTCCGGGCTCACGCCCAGGCGTTCCGAAAGCATGGCCGCGTCCGGGTCAAAGCCCTGCATGATCAGCTTTTGCCGTTCCCGGTTCAGGTTATAGAACAACTTGCGCTGCACCTGGGTGGTGCCGATTTTGACCATGCGCCAGTTGTCCATGATGAATTTGAGAATGTAGGCCTTGATCCAGAAAGAGGCATAATAGGAAAATTTGATGCCCTTGTCCGGATCAAACTTGTTGACCGCGCGCATGAGGCCCACATTGCCTTCCTGCACCAGATCCAGGACGTTCTGCATCCAGCGGCGCTGAAAATCCATGGCGATGCGCACCACCAGGCGCAGGTGGGAGGAAACCAGGCGAAAGGCCGCGTCCGGGTCGTTGTGGTCGCGCACGCGCAGGGCCAGTTCGTGCTCCTCGTCCGGCTTGAGCATGGGAAAGCGGCTGATTTCACGCAGGTAGAGACGCAGGCTGTCGCGCGGGCCCACGGCGGGCAGGTGTGTGGTGGCCGGGGCCGGCAGGTCGTCGGCCGGTTCCTCCTCCAGGGCCAGGGGCGCAGGGGCGTCGCCCTCGGATGCGGCGTCAGCCGGGGCGTCGTCCGGATCTTCGGGCAGTTCTGCCGGCAGCCCGTCGGGCGCGGCGTCCAGGTCGTCGTCGTGTTCGTCCAGGTCGTCCACGTCCAGCACGGGGCCTTTGGCGGCGGCTTCCGGGGTCCCCTTGGCGGCGGTCGGGGCAGGGCCCCGCGTCCGGCGGCGTTTTTTTTCGGGGTGAGGGGGAGGCAGAATTTCTACCGACGCGGCGTGCGCATCGGGCCGGACGGCGGCGTCCCGTGGCTGTGGCGCGGGGTTTCCGGTGGGGACCGGAGCGGCTGTCTTGCTATTTTTTTTCATGCTGTCCATATTGGGCCATCGCGGCCTGCCGGGCGCGAGGGTCAGGGGCCGGAATTTCAGATTTGTTCTTTGTTCCGTTTTTCAGTACTACAGGGCCTGCCGCGCGGCGGCAAAGCTGAAAAGACAGCATACAGGCATTGCGGGCGGAAAGCAAAGCCCCCCGCAGCCCCTTCCGGCAACCGATTCTGATGAGGCGGTCATGACGTTTTTTCCTCCCTCGGGCCTTGGGCGGCCCCTTCTGCTGGACGGCGCCATGGGCACCATGCTCCAGGCTTCCGGCCTGCCCGCCGGCGTGAGCCCCGAGGAATTTTGCATGGAGAATCCCCAGATTCTCCAGAACATTCACCGCGCCTACCTGGAGGCCGGCGCGGACATCATCACTACCTGTACCTTTGGGGCCAGCGCCTATAAGCTGCCGCGAAGTCTCGACGTCTTCCGTTTTAACAAGCGCATGGCCGAGGTGGCCCGCGCGGCGGCGGCCGCAAGCCCCCGTCCTGACGGCGCGCCGGTTTTTGTGGCGGGCAACGTGGGCCCCACGGGCCAGTTTGCCAAGCCCCTGGGCGCGGTAGAACCGGCCGAGCTGCTGGAGGCCTTTGCCCGGCAGATAGAGGGGCTGGCGGCCGGTGGGGCGGACCTTATTTTTGTGGAAACCCAGTTTGACCTAGCCGAGGCCCGGCTGGCCGTGGCCGCCGCCCGGCGGGTCTGTCGGCTGCCGGTCATGGTTTCTATGACCTTTGAACAGGGCGTCAGCCTGACCGGCTCCAGCCCCGCCATCTTTGCGGAAACCATGCAAAACATGGGCGTGGACGTGGTGGGCACCAACTGCAGCCTGGGGCCGGAGCAGATGCGCCCCGTGGTGGCGGATCTGCTGGGGGCCTGCACCTGCCCGGTCATGGTCGAACCCAACGCCGGTCTGCCGGAGCTGCGCGGCACAACAACGGTCTTTCCCCTGGGTCCGGAGGATTTTGCGCGTGAAACCGCGCCCTTTGCCGGTATGGGGGCCGCCGTGCTGGGCGGCTGCTGCGGCACCACGCCCGCGCACATCGCCGCTCTGGCCCAGACCCTGCGCGGAACAGAGCGCGTGGACGCCGCCGCCGTACCCCGGCCGGGCATCTGCCTGACCAGCCGTTCGCAGCTGGTGCGGGTGGGGGCCGGGGAGCCCATTGTCATCATCGGCGAGCGCATCAATCCCACGGGCAAAAAAGCCCTGACCCAGGACCTGCAGAACGGGGTCTTTGCCACGGCCATGGACCTGGCCGACGCCCAGGTGCGGGCCGGGGCGGGCGTGCTGGACGTGAACGTGGGCGCGCCGCTGGTGGATGAAACGGTTCTTTTGCCGGAGCTGGTGCAGCAGCTTACGGCGCGGCTGACCCTGCCCCTTTCGCTGGACTCGCCCAATGCCCAGGCCATTGCCAACGCTCTGCCGTACTGCCCGGGTTCGTTTCTGGTTAATTCCATCAGCGGCGAGGCCGGGCGCATGGAAGTGCTGGGCCCGCTTTGCCGGGATTTCGGCGCGCCGTTCATTTTGCTGCCCATTGAGGGCGCGCGCCTGCCCAAAAAGGCCGCCGAGCGCATCCGCACGGTGGAAAGCCTGCTGGTCCGGGCCGAGGGGCTGGGCATTTCGCGTCGGCTCATGATGGTGGACATACTGGCATTGGCTGTTTCCTCCAGTCCGGACGGAGCTCGCCAGTGCTTGGAGATGGTGCGCTGGTGCACAGCGCAGGGGTTGCCCACCACGTTGGGGCTTTCCAATCTTTCTTTTGGTCTGCCCGCGCGGGAGCTGCTCAACGCCACCTTCCTCTGCTACGCGGCCGGGGCAGGGCTGACTTCCTGCATAGCCAACCCTTCGGCCCGACGAGTACGCGAGGCCGTGGACGCCCTCAAGGTGCTGGGGGAGCACGACCCCCACGCCGCGTCCTTTATCGGCGGCTACGCCGCATGGAAGGCAGACAGCGGGGCAGTGACCCTGCGCGCGGACGGGGCGGGCGCGGCCCGCACCCTGTCCGAGGCCGTGCTCAATGGCGACAAGGAAAACGTCGTGACCCTGCTGGAGGCTGAGCTGGCCGCCGGAGCGGACCCTTTCAGCCTGGTGCAGGATACGCTTATCCCGGCCATCACCGAAGTGGGCGCGCGCTATGAGCGGCGGGAATATTTTCTGCCCCAGCTCATCCGTGCCGCTGAGACCATGCAGACGGCCTTTGTCCGTCTGAAGCCCCTGCTGGAGGCCGGTCGCGGCCCGGAAAAGCGTCCTGTGGTGGTCATGGCCACGGTGGAGGGCGATATTCACGACATCGGCAAGAATATTGTTTCTCTGCTTCTGGGCAACCACGGCTTTGAGGTGGTGGACGCGGGCAAGGACGTGCCCGCTGAGGACATCGTGGCTTGCGCCCTGAAGCACAACGCGCGTATCATCGGTCTGTCGGCCTTGATGACGACCACCATGGTGCGCATGGAAGATACCGTAAAACTGGTGCGGGATCGCAACCTGCCCATCAAGGTGATGGTGGGCGGGGCCGCGGTGACGCAGGCCTTTGCGGACGCCATCGGCGCGGACGCCTACAGCCCTGATGCCGTGGGGGCTGTGCGGGCCGCCCGTCAGTTTTTGTAATCCCGATTTTCCGTCCTTGCTCTGCAGTTGTACTGCAGGCTTTTGGGCGGCGTCACCTTCAGCAATCAGGTTTGACCTGCGGTGCGGTATGAAAAAAGTCCTTCTGCCCCTCCTGCTTTGTCTGCTTCTGCCCTGCTCGGCCCTGGCCGCCGCGGCGGACGCTGTGCCCAAGCTCAATCTGAGCGGGCTCACGGACCTGTTGGCCAAAAACAAGGGCAAGGTGGTCATGCTCAATTTTTTTGCCACCTGGTGCCCGCCCTGCCGGATGGAAATTCCCGAACTGGTCAAAATGCACAAAAAATACGAAGGTAAGGACGTGGTCATCATCAGCCTTTCCGTGGACGAAAAGCCTGAGGTGGTGCCGCCCTTTGTGCGCAGCATGGGCATGGACTACCCTGTGTACATGGCCGGGCGGGATATTACCCGCGCCTTCCAGGTAAGTAGCATCCCCCACAATGCTTTTTACAGCAAAGACGGTCAGTTGGTGCTTTCCGAGCCGGGGGTGGCCGACGGTGAGATTATGGAGATGGTTTTCAAAAAGCTGCTGAGCGCCCAATGAGCGCATTTACCGTGCGCAAGGCCCGCATGGAAGACGTGCCGGCCATGCACGGCCTGCTGCTGGCCAGTGCGCGTCAGGGCCTGCTGCTGCCGCGCGCGCTCATCCACCTTTACGGGCATGTGCGTAACTTTATGGTGGCCGCAGATGCGGCAGGCCGTACGGTAGGCTGCTGCGCTCTGGCTCCGGTATGGGAAGATCTGGCCGAAATCTGTTCTTTGGTGGTGCAGGACGACCTGCGCCGTCAGGGCGTGGGGCGGCTGCTGGTCCGGGCTTGTCTGGAAGAAGGCCCGACTCTGGGCATAACCAGAGTCTTTGCCCTGACCTATCAGGAAGCCTTTTTTGCACGCCTGGGCTTCGCCGTTGTGGACAAGAGCGTGCTGCCGCAAAAAATCTGGGCCGACTGCGTGCACTGCGCCAAGTACCCGGATTGCGATGAAACTGCTGTTTTTTTGAATCTGACGGCCCCCGTGGCCGGTGTGCAAGGAGGAAACCATGTCTGAAGAGGCCGCCCTGACCCCCGTCAAGGCTTTGAAATCCGTGTTCAGCCAGGAAATGATCGCCGTGCGCGTGCGCGAACTGGCGGCGGAAATCGACGCCCTGTACGGGCAGGAACCCCTGGTGGCCGTGTGCGTGCTCAAGGGGGGCTTCATTTTTTTCAGTGACCTGGTACGCGCCTTGCATAATGAAAAGATGGAACTGGATTTTGTGCGCCTGTCCAGCTATGGCAAAAAGGCGTCCAGCTCCAAGCACGTCATCTTCAGCAAGGATGTGGAGATTGACATTGCCGGCAAGCATGTGCTGATTGTAGAAGATATCGTGGACAGCGGCTACAGCATGCAGTTTTTGCTGGGTCAGTTTGCCGCGCGTCGGCCGCGCAGCGTGCGCCTGGCCGCCTTGGTGGACAAGGGCGAACGGCGAGAGGTGGACGTAAAGGTGGACTTTGCCGGGTTTAAGCTCAAAGAAGGCTTTATTGTTGGCTACGGCCTGGATTATGCCGAGCACTACCGCATGCTGCCCGGCGTTTACGAGGTTACGTTGTAGCCTTCGTTGCGGGGCCGTCCTTTGGCCGCGCCCCGCTTACAGCAGGCCGCCGGCCCCGGCGTCGGCGGAAGACGGGAGAAAAAAATGGAAGTGAAGTGCCCCCACTGCGCCAGCCGTTTCAAGTTGCCGGACCAGCTTGCCAAGCCGGGCGTCAAGCTGCGCTGCTCGGTCTGCTCGACGGTGTTTCCCTATACGCCCCAGGCCGACAATCCGGCTCAGGGGCCGTTGCCGGATATGCCCATGAAGCGCCGCCGCGTGGGCGGCAAGTGGGTCTTGTTACTGCTGCTGGCACTGGTCTGCGCGGGCGCGGGCGGCTATTGGTACCAGACGCGCGGGGCCGCTCAACGAACCCCGCCGCCCACGGAGCAGGAAATCGCCCAAAAGGTGGAACTGCTCACCATGCGCAACGTGCGCCAGTATTATGTGGATAACGACAAGGTAGGCAAGGTCTTTGTTATTGAGGGCCGGGTGGTTAACGAATTTCCGCAGCCCAAGGAATTGGTTACAGTGGAGGCCGCCATCTATGACAAGGACAAGAAACCCCTTTCGGTGAAACGGCAGATAGCCGGGGCGCAGCTTTCGCTCTTTCAGCTGCAGGTGCTGAGTGAAAAGGAGATGGAGGCTTTTCTTACCAACAAGGTGGAAATTCTCACCAACAACAGCAACGTGCCCCACGGGGGCGAAGTGCCGTTTATGGTCTTGTTTTATGCGCCGCCCGAAGGCGTGGCCGAGTTTGGCGTGCGCATTGTGGACGTGCAGGACGCGCCCGCCCCTGCGGCGGCGGGCGGTGACAAGTAACGGCCGCCTTCGGACGCGCCACAACCCCAATTTTTCATGAAAACAGACACCCCCCATCTCAAGCGTGCGTTAAAAAACAGACATATCCAACTCATCGCCCTGGGCGGGGCCATCGGCACGGGCCTGTTTCTCGGTTCGGCGGGTACCATCCAGATGGCTGGCCCCGCCGTACTGCTGAGCTACGCCGTGGGCGGCTTCATCGCCTTTCTGATTATGCGTCAACTGGGTGAAATGATGGCGCAGGAGCCTGTGGCCGGCTCGTTCAGCAATCTGGCCCACAAATACTGGGGCGACTTTCCGGGGCTGCTTTCCGGCTGGAACTACTGGATTTTGTATGTGCTGGTGGGCATGTCGGAACTGACAGCCGTGGCCGTATATGTGCAGTACTGGTTTCCCCAGGTGGAGCCGTGGCAGACCACGGCTTTTTTCTTCTTGTGCATCAATGCCATCAATCTGGCCCAGGTGGGCTTTTTTGGCGAAATGGAGTTTTGGTTTGCGGTCATTAAGGTGGTGGCCATTGTGCTGATGATCGCCCTGGGCTGTTTTTTGCTGGCCAGCGGTCAGGCCGGGCCCGAAGCGGGCCTGAGCAATCTGTGGACCCACGGCGGCTTTTTCCCCAATGGCTGGGCAGGGGTGGTCACTTCTTTGGCTGTGGTGGCCTTTTCCTTTGGCGGGTTGGAACTGGTGGGCATTGCCGCCGCCGAAACGGACAACCCGCGCAAGACCATCCCCAAGGCAATCAATCAGCTCATTTACCGCATTCTTCTTTTTTACATCGGTGCGCTGGCCGTGCTCTTGAGCCTGCACCCTTGGAACATGCTGGGCGCGCCCGTGGACAAGAGCCACTGGGCCGAGGCCATGATCGCCAGCCCCTTTGTGCAGATTTTTGACCTCATCGGCATTCCTTCCGCCGCCGGGGTGCTCAATTTTGTGGTGCTGACGGCGGCGCTCTCAGTCTATAACAGCTGCGTATACTGTAACAGCCGCATGCTTTACGGCCTTTCCCTGCAGGGCAATGCCCCCAAGGCCTTGGGCGAGGTGAGCGCGCGGGGCGTGCCCGTGTATGCCCTGCTGGTGTCTTCCGGGGCCACGCTGGTCTGCGTGCTGCTCAACTACTTTATGCCCAAAAGCGCTCTGGGCGTGCTTATGGGCCTGGTGGTGGCGGCGCTGGTCATCAATTGGGCCATGATCAGTCTGACCCACCTCAAGTTCCGCGCGGCCAAAGAGCGGGCGGGCGAGGCCCTGGTCTTCAAGGCTTTCTGGCATCCTTTCGCCAATTACCTCTGCCTGGCCTTTATGGTGCTGGTGCTGGCCGTGCTGGTCTACATCGGCGAGGGCATTTCCGTACTGCTGGCCCCCCTGTGGATAGGCTTTGTCTGGCTGGGCTACAGGCTGAAGTGCCGCCGTCAGGGGCGGAAGGCCGCATGATATTCCAGGGCAGAGTACCTTTGCGAATATGTATTCGCAAAGGTACGGCACGCTCGTTCCGGCGCTTACGCACGCAAATGCATAGCGCTGCCGTCTTTACCCGTAACTTTTTTCATCGTAATGGGCTAAGCTCCTGCGTTGCAACGGCTGAAGCTGTGCTTGCGCCTCCCCGGCGGACGGCAGCTCACGCAATTGCCAGGGCGTTTTAAAGTTGAAACGCCCTGAAAAGCAAAGGGGACGGCGACAAAAGCTGTTTTGACGGCCTGGGGGGAATCCTTCGGGCTGTCTTTTTTGCGGAGGCAGCGCCGGGGCGCGGTCGGGCAGCGGTCAGGCCTGACCGTAGCGCTTCAGGGGCAGGCCCAGCAGGCCGGGAACATCCAGAGGGGCGCTTTCTTCGCGGGAGAGCGGGCGGGTGATTTCCAGTCCGTTGGCCTGGGTCAGGTCCACTATGCTGGTGGGCTGCAGGGGGCGGCCTGTGGGGTCCAGGGCCAGTTTAACCTGTGGTTTGGCCGGCGACTGCTGATTGGAAGCGCAGACCACGCCGCGCTGGCCGTTGGAAAGCTCCACCGCTGAGCCTACAGGGTAGATGCCCATGAACTTGACGAACAGGTCCACATCCTGTGGTGTCCAGGCCTGGCCGCGCATCTGGTACATGATGGCCAGCACCTGATGGGGCGAAAGGGGCCTTTTGTACACGCGCCAGGAGGTCAGGGCGTCGTACACGTCGCTGAGTGAAAGGACGCGCCCGTACAGGCTGATGTCGTTGCCCGCCAGGCCATAGGGATAGCCCGTGCCGTTGAATTTTTCGTGGTGCTGCAGCACGCCGAGCAGTACTTCGGGCGCAATGGCCTTGTCTGCTTTGAGCCTTTCGTAGCCGCGCAGCACGTGTGAATGCATGATTTCCATTTCCCAGGGCTTGAGGGCTCGGGGCGCGTTGAGGATAGCCGCGGGCACCAGGGCTTTGCCGTAGTCGTGAAGCAGCCCAGCCATGCCCACGGCATACAGGTCGTGGGCATCCAGGCCACGAAAGCGGGCGTAGGCCGTGGCAAAAATGCTGACATTGACGCTGTGCCCGAAAGTATATTCGTCTGAAAGGCGCAACTTTGCGAGAAAAATAAGGGCGTCCAGGTTGCGGTCCAGGCTGCTGATGATGGATTCCACCAATGGCTGCGTGGCCGTCACGTCCAGGGGCGCATTGGTGGCACTGTGCATGAACTGTTTTACGTGTTCCAGCGAGGCCGTGTAGACGTCGTGGGCGCGGTGCAGCTCTTCCTCCAGGGGCACACGGTGCCCCCAGACGGAGTCGGGCGTTGTCAGGCGATCCAGAGCGCCCCCCACCATAGGGCGAAAACGGTCCGTATCATGGTAGATCATTCTGTAACCTTGGTTTGCAATGCGCTGGATTTCCTCCTGCGAGGTGATGTACCCCGGCGTGGCATAAAGCAGGGGCGCCTTGGTCCAGGGAATGCCCACATCCACCACGTACATGCCTGGCTGCAAATTACTAATGGATATTTTTACTATTGGCATGAACATCATCCTTTCACTACGGCGTTACGCAGAAGTTGGGGCACGATCGTGTGCTCCCGTGTTCATGGATGAAAGCGCGGTAAGGTTGGGAGTTCTACGGCTGGCTGCCGTAGAAGAATAACGTGCTTTGCTAACAGAAAACGTTGCTACTGGCAAGGGGGTGGGGCGTCGGCGCGCCAGCAAGTCAGGCGGGTCGCGCTGCGCGTTTAGTCAAGAGGCTTTGCCAGCTGCAGCAGGGTGGCCACGTCCAGAGCGGCGCAGTCCTGAACGGGAAGGGCGCGGGCTACTTCGAGGTCGCGGGTTTTGGACAGATCCAGGGTTTTGGGAGGGAGGGGGCGGCCCTGATTGTCCAGGGCCAGCACGACCTGGGGCCGGGTAGGGAAGCTGGTGTTGGTGCGGCAGACTACCCCGATGCGGCCGTCAGCCAGTTCTACGGGCGAGCCCACGGGGAAAATGCCCATAAATTTGATGAAGTGCTCCACCGTGCCCGGCGCCCAGGATTTATTGCGCATGGTGTACATGATGGCCAGGGCCTGGTGGGGAGGAACGGCGCTTTTGTAGACGCGAAACGATGTCAGCGCGTCGTAGACGTCACTGAGGGAAAGAATGCGTCCGTATTCAGAGATATGCTTGCCGGCCAAACGGTATGGGTAGCCTGTGCCGTTGTGCTTTTCATGGTGCTGCAGCACGCCCTGCAGCGATTCCGGCGTGATGCCGTCCAGCCGGGAGAGCTTTTCATAACCGCGCAGCACATGAGACTGCATGATTTCCATTTCTCCGGGGGTCAGGCGGCGGGGAGCGTTGAGGATTTCCTGCGGGATGAGGGCCTTGCCCAGGTCGTGGAACAGACCAGCCACTCCCATGGACTGCACCAAATCGTCGGCCAGTCCCAGAAAGCGGGCGTAGGCCACGGCGAAGATGGTGACATTGACGCTGTGGGTGAAGGTGTATTCGTCGGTAGTGCGCAGCTTGGAAAGCGAAATGAGGGCGTCCACATTGCGGTCCAGGCTGCCGATAATGGCTTCAACGTATGGTTGGGAGGCAGCCACGTCTATGGGCGCGGCTGGTGACTGCATAAATTTTTTGACATGCTCAAGGGAGGAGGCGTAGGCCTTGCGGGCCTGAACCAGTTCTTCCTCAAACGGCGTCCGGCGGCCCCAGGTGGCGGGCGAGGGTGCTATTTCGGCCGCGTCCGCAGGCAGCGGGCGGAAGCGTTCGGGGTCGTGGAACACTTCGCTGAAGCCCTGCGCTATAATGCGCTCCACCTCGTTCCGCGAGGCGATGGGGCCTTCCTCAGCATAGAGCAGCGGCGCTTTGGTCCAGGGCAGGCCCGTATCGACAACGTACATGCCCGGCTGCAGCGCTGTAATGGGAATTTTACAAGCAGGCATGGCGTACCCTCGTGCGATTGCTTCGTCACGCGGTGTGGGGCCGACCCGCAGGCTGTTCCCGCGACATAAGGCCGACTTCTGCACCGCGCCATAAAGACCCGCACAGGCAAAAATGCCAGGGGCAAGCAGTGCGGATCCTGCCTCAAAGCGGCAGTATGCAATTCAGGGCAGAATCCCTTGTGGATAAAAAAAAGTCAATAAAATTGTCAGGGCATTGCAATGTTGCAATGCCCTGACGGTTGCGGAAGCCGCCGCTCGCCGTGGAGGCGCAAACGCAAGTTATTTGCGCGGTTAAGCGCCGAAACGAGCGTACTGTAAACTTCGAGAATACATATCCTCAAAGATAATATTCTCTAGAGCATTTAACACTTGAAATGCGCGCTTACGGCAGGCAAAAGCCTGCCTTCTCGCATTTCGTGGCAAGGATTTTCAAGAAAATTCTTGCAGAGCAGTTAGCTCATTTTATTCGCTAACTGCTCTAGCCGATATCCCAGTCCAGGCCGAAGGTGTCGTGCAGAATGCGCACGGCCAGTTCCAGATATTTTTCCTGAATGAGCAGGGTGATTTTGATTTCAGAGGTGCTGATCATCAGGATATTGATGCCTTCCTGGGTCAGGGCGGCAAAAGCCCGTGCCGCCACGCCGGAATGGTTGCGCATGCCCACGCCGATGGCCGAAACCTTGGCCACGCTCACGTCGTGCAGCACTTCCGAAGCCCCGGTTTTTTTGGCGACTTCGTCCATGATGCGCAGAGTCTGGGGCAGGTCTTTGCGCGAGATGGTGAAGGTGATGTCCGTGTGGCCGTCCAGGCTGGTGTTCTGCACGATCATGTCCACCAGGACGCCCTTTTCGGAAAGGGGGCCGAACACGGCGGCAGCCGTGCCGGGCACATCGGGCAGGTCGCGCAGGGTCACGCGGGCCTGGTCTCTGTCGTAGGCGATGCCGGAAACAAGTACGGCTTCCATGCTGGAATCCTCCTGGGTGACGAGGGTGCCGGGGTCGCTGCTGAAGGTGGAGCGCACACGCACAGGCACTTTGTATTTTTTGGCAAATTCCACGGAACGAATGTGCAGCACCTTGGCCCCCATGCTGGACATTTCCAGCATTTCTTCATACGCCACGCGGTCCATTTTGCGCGCGGTGGAGCAGATGTTGGGGTCTGTGGTGTACACGCCGTCAACATCTGTAAAGATGTGGCATTCCGCCGAGCCCAGGGCGGCGGCCAGGGCCACGGCCGAGGTGTCGGAGCCGCCGCGCCCCAGCGTGGTGATGCGGCCGTCCTCGGTGCAGCCTTGAAACCCGGCCACCACGAGCACATCATAGTTTTCCAGCTGAACGCGCAGGGCCTTGCTGTCAATGGAGCGGATGCGCGCCCGGCCGAAGTCGTTGTCCGTGGTGATGGGAATCTGCCAACCCAGCAGTGAGCGGGCGCGGATGCCCGCGTCCTTGAGCAGCATGGTGAACAGGCTGATGGAAACCTGCTCGCCCGTGGAGACCAGTACGTCACAGGCCGCCCTGTCCGGCGTAGGCGACCATTCCTCGGCCAGGGAGAGCAGCTTGTTGGTGTCCCCGGCTCTGGCGGAAAGCACGGCAATGACCTTGTACCCCTGGGCAAGGCCCTCCAGCACTTTTGTCTGCACCTGGCGCATACATTCCAGGTTGGCCACGGAAGTGCCGCCGAATTTCTGGACCAGAATTTTCATGTCCGTCATCCATATGTCCGCAAGTGTTCCAAAGGGGCGGGTGCAAGTCCTGCAGCCATCCGTACAGTCGCGGAAACCCTTGCCGCGCCAAGCGCCGCAAGGGTTGTTCAGGCTTCCCCGCCCGGCCATTGGCCGCACGTCTGACGCAACAGGGCTTCGGCCCTGGGGCCGTGGGCCGTCAACGTCAGCAGACGCCCTTTCTCGCACGCATCAACCGATATGTCCAGATATTCTTCAGGTAAAAGCTGCGGCGGCAGGTATTCTGCCCATTCCAGAATGACCTGGCTGCGGCCGTCGTCCAAGGCTTCCTCAAGCTCTTCTGGGGGGCTGCCGGGGCTGCGGTAGAGATCAGCGTGCAGCACGGGCGGCGTGGTGGGGTAGTAGTTGCAGATGGTGAAGGAGGGGCTGCCCACTTCGGCCAGATCGCCGCCGGGCAGGGCGGCCGTCAAGGCTGCGGTAAGGGTCGTCTTGCCGCTGCCCAGAGGGCCGCGCAGCAGCAGGGCCACCGGACCCAGCTCCCGCAGGCCCGCCGCCAGCAGACGGCCCAGGCGGCGCGTATCCGCCAGCGAATGCAGGGTCACCACGGCCATGCCAGCAGATCCTCCGGGCTGCCCGGTGCAGATGCGCGGGGGCAAGTCTGAATGCCGTCGTCGGTTTCAGGCGCGTATCCTGGCGCGTATCCTGGCGCGTATTCAGGCGCGTATTCAGGCGTGAGGTTTTTCGGCGCGGCCCAACGGGCCAGGGCCTGCGGCAGCAGGTCCGCTGTGGCGGAGGCCACATTGCCGCGCAGAGGCCAGGTGTGCGCGGCCTGACGGCCGGCCAGGGCGTGCAGGGCCACGGCCTGGCCCGCTGTGAGTTGGGCCGGGCGCAGGGGAGCGGCATCCTTTGCGTCCGTGGCGTGGGCCGCCAGCAGGCCGCCCAGGCAGCCCGCCAGCACGTCGCCGGAGCCGCCTGCGGCCAGTTGGGGCACGTCGTAAGGGCAAAGCAGCACGGGCGCGCCCGCCTGGCCCACAAGCGTGCCCGCGCCTTTGAGCACCACCACGCCCCGGCAGCGGGCGCAAAGTTCGCGCAGGGCGGCCCAGCGGTCGGCCTGCACGGCGGCGGCGGGGCGGCCCAGCAGCAGTCCGGCTTCGCCGGGGTGGGGGTAAGCACGTCGTCCTTGCGCACCAGATTGAGCAGTTCGGGCTGCGCGGCCATAAGGGCCAGAGCGTCCGCGTCCAGCACTGTGGGGGCCGATCGGGCAGGCGCAGGAGCGCGCCCAGAAAGGCTGCGGCGTCCGGGCTTCGTCCCAGGCCGGGGCCAGCCACCAAGGCGGTGCAACGGGCCGCCAGCGCAACCAGGGCCGGGGGCGGGGCGTCCGGCCAGCAGCCGTGCGGGCCGGGAAGGGCCAGGGTCATGATTTCGGCCCAGCCGTTTTTGATATCCGTCAGGGCGGCGTCCGGAGCCGCGGCCGTGACCAGTCCGGCCCCGGCGCGCAGGGCCGCCCGCGCCGCCAAGTGGGCCGCTCCACCGTAGCCGGGCGCGCCGCCCGTTACCAGCACATGACCAAAGGCGTTTTTGAAGCCGTTGACCGGCAGGGCCGCCAGGGGGGCCAGGCAGCGGCCGTCCAGCAGGTAGGTGGAGCAAGGGGCCGCCCTTTGCACCACGGCGGGGATGCCGATGGGGCGGACGTGCACCGGCCCTGTCCAGGCTCGCGCCTGCGGCGAGGCTAGACCCGGCTTGCCTGCGGCAAAGCTGACGGTGGCCGTGGCCCGTACCGCTTCAGGCTGCGGCGCGCCCGTGCGTCCGTCCAGGCCGGAGGGGATGTCCAGGGCCAGCACAAAGGCGGCCTGCAGGGCGTTGACAGCGCGGATCAACGCCAGCATGTCCGGTCGCAGGGGACCGTGAAAGCCCGTGCCCAGCAGACCATCCACCAGGATGTGGGGTTGGCCTTCCGGCAGGCGGAGCGGCGGTGAGGCCGACGGCAAACCCGCTGCGGCCGGGCCGGAGCGCCGTCCTTGCCGCAAGGGGCGGAAGGGCACGCCCGCTGCCCGCGCCACGCGCATGTGACGGCCGCACTCCCCTTTATAAGAACGCAGGGGATGGGTGTGCAGCACCAGGGGGTCGGCCCCGGCGTCCAGCAGGTGGCGGGCCAGACAGGCGGCGTCGCCGCCGTTGTTGCCGCCGCCCATGAGCAGCCAGACTTTTATGCCCGCCAGGCGCGGCGCAGAGGCGCGCAGCACGTCAAAAGCCGCGCGGGCGGCGTTTTCCATCAGAATGTCCCCGGCAAGGCCCAGATCGACCGCGCCCCGGTCCCAGGCGCGCACTTCGTCGGGCGAGGGCAGAGGAGGCAGGAGCGCAAAGGCGGATGGCGTCATGGTCAATCCTCCAGTACCACCAAGGCTACTGCCGCGCCTCGGTCATGGCTCAGGGAAACATGGCGGCGGCGTACGCCCAGGGCTTGCGCGCGGCGGGCCGCGCAGTCCAGGAAGCGCAGTTGGGGTTTGCCTTCTGGCGTATTGCAGATCTCAATCTGGCGGGGTCCGATGCCCTGGCTGAAGCCCGTGCCCAGCGCCTTGACCGCCGCTTCCTTGGCGGCGAAGCGGCCGGCCAGATAAGCTGCCGGCGCGTGGGGCAGGCGGTGCAGTTCCTCCGGGCTGAGGATTTTTTCCGCAAAGCGGCGGCCGAAGCGCGCGTAGATATTGCGGATGCGGTCCAGATCGGCCAGATCCACCCCCAGGCCCACGATCACAACGACCCCCGGCGCGCGCCCAGGGCGGCGCGCCGCCTTGATTCGGGGGAAGAAATGCCGTATGCAGATTTTTTCATGCCACTATTCTGAACCGTTCACGGCACTGTCGTCAAGGGACGACGGCCGGGAAAGGATGGAGAAAAACTTTTATGAAACTGTGTATCATCGGCACCGGCTACGTGGGCCTTGTCAGCGCCGCCTGCTTTGCGGAAATGGGCAATACCGTCACCTGCGTGGACGTGAACCCGGCCGTGGTGGAAAAACTCAACGCCGGTTTCGTGCACATCTTCGAGCCGGGGCTGGAGCCGCTGGTGCAGCGCAGCCGGACCGACGGGCGGCTGACCTTCACCACCAGGCTGGAAGATGGCATTGCTGACGCGGACTGCGCCTTTATCTGCGTGGGCACGCCCCCGCAGGCCGACGGCTCCTGCGACCTGAGCTACGTGCGCGAAGTGGCGCGGGAGATCGGCCGCCACATGCAGAAGGATCTGGTCGTGGTGGATAAATCTACCGTGCCGGTGGGCACGGCAGACGAAGTGCGCGCCATTCTCGCCGGGGAACTGGCCGCGCGCGGCAAAGACCTGCGGGTGGACGTGGTCTCCAACCCCGAATTTCTTAAGGAAGGCGACGCCATTTCCGACTTTATGAAGCCCGACCGAGTGGTACTGGGCACGGATTCTCCCCGCGCCGCGGCCCTCATGCGCGAGCTCTACGCCCCCTTTGCCCGCACCAGGGATAAAATCATCGTCATGGGGGTGCGCAGCGCGGAAATGACCAAGTACGCCGCCAACTGCATGCTGGCCACCAAAATTTCGTTCATCAACGAAATCGCCACCATCTGCGAAAAAGTGGGCGCGGACGTGCGGGACGTGCGCACGGGCATCGGTTCGGATTCGCGTATCGGCTACCAGTTTATCTACCCCGGCGTGGGCTACGGCGGCTCCTGCTTCCCCAAGGACGTGAAGGCGCTTATCCACACTGCTGAAAAAGCCGGTGTGGAGCCCAAACTGCTCAATGCCGTGGAAGACGTCAACGCCCGGCAGAAAAAGCACATGGCCACGCGCATCATGGAATATTTTGCGCCTCAGGGCGGCGTGCAGGGCAAGACGCTGGCCCTGTGGGGCCTGGCCTTCAAAGCCAATACCGACGACATGCGCGAAGCCGCCGCCATCAGCATCATTAATGAGTTGACCGCTGCGGGCATGCGCGTCCGCGCCTTCGACCCGGTTGCCGCTGACAACGCCCGCGCCATTTTTAAGGACAACCCCCTGGTGGAAGTGGGCACAGACCAATATGAGGTGTGCCGGGGCGCGCAGGCCCTGCTGGTGGTTACGGAGTGGAACCAGTTCCGCAATCCCGATTTTGAGAAGGTCAGAGGGTTGCTCAGCGCGCCCCTGCTCTTTGACGGACGCAACCTGTACTCGCCTTCCTCCATGGCGGAACACGGTTTTGCCTATTTCTGCATCGGCCGCCGCGGCTGAGGCAGGGCAATCGGGCAGGCTCCGGCGGGCGGTGAACGCCTGCCGGCAGGGCCTGGCAGAGCGTTGGCGGCAGAGCAGCCGTACTGTTGCGTTTATGAATGCGGGGCGCGGGCCTTTGCCTGCGCCCCAGGTTTCTCTTCACCCTGTCACCCAAGGAAGTTCCATGGCTCTTTTTGCCGCCCGTGATGCGGAAACCAGCCTTGTCTGCCCCCGCTGCGGGGCCCATCTGCACATTGCCCGCACCTGCCATGAAGTCTACATGCATTGCCCGGCCTGTCAGGCGCGCTTTGCGCTGCAGGAATATATCAGTCAGGCTGATGACGCCATGGAGCACTTTTTGGAAAATGTCTACTGTGACCGTGTGTAGTGACGGCCGCGCCGGTGGCGGCGGCTGACTTTTTAAAGATATTGACATTCACTTTCATTTTTATCATGCTGTGCACGTTAGTGCGTGTTTTTTCAGCGATGTGGTCTGTGTCGCTGTTGACGCGTGCAAGGGCTTCCCGTCTTTGGGCAGTCCATGACCTTGGAAATACGCCATTTCTGGAGCCGGCATGACCCCTTCGCAAATCGTTTCCGCCCTGCGTTCACTCCTTGCCATCCGCCAACCGGCCTTCTTGTGGGGGCCGCCCGGCGTGGGCAAAAGCCAGGTGGTGGCCCAGGTGGCCCGGCAGAACGGCCTGGCCCTGCGGGATATCCGCGCCGTGCTGCTGGATCCCGTGGACCTGCGGGGCCTGCCGCGCATCAGCGCCGACGGGCGGTCTGTCTGGTGCCCGCCGGCCTTTTTGCCCGGCCCGGCTGACCCTGAGCGGGGCATTGTCTTTTTGGATGAGCTTAACGCCGCGCCGCCCCTGGTGCAGGCCGCCTGCTACCAGCTGGTGCTGGACAGGGCCATAGGCGAATACCGCCTGCCCGATGGCTGGAGCATTGTGGCCGCCGGCAACCGGGAGGGGGACAGGGCCGTGGCCTACCGCATGCCCTCGGCCCTGGCCAACCGCATGGTGCACCTGGATTTTACGCCCGACCTGGAGGACTGGCTCGGCTGGGCGCAGGGGGCGGGCATCCGTCAGGAAGTCTGCGCGTTTTTGCGCTTCCGTCCGCAGTTGCTGCACGACTTCGACCCTGCGCGCGGGGAGCGGGCCTTTGCCTCGCCCCGCTCCTGGGAATTTGTTTCGCGCATTTTGGACGCCGCCCCCGCACGGGATGTGGAGGCGGCATTGCTTGAAGGCGCGGTGGGCGCGGGCTGCGCGGCGGAGTTCAGCGGTTTTCTGGCTGTCTGGCGTGAGCTGCCCACGGTGGAAGAAATTCTGGAAGCTCCGGAAGGCGTCCCGGTGCCCGAAGAGCCCGCCGCCCTCTACGCCACTTGTGAGGCCTTGAGCCTGCATGCGGACCAGGACACTATGGAGGCCCTGGCCACCTATGCCGCGCGTCTGCCTGCCGAGTTCGGCGTACTGCTCATGCGCGACGCCGTGGAGCGGGACGCTGCTCTGGTGGAATCGCCGGCTTTTGCCCGCTGGGCGGAACAGAACGCCGCCGTGCTCATGTAGGGGCAGGCGCGTGTCCGTCCTGTGTGCCGCACAGCAAAGCCTGAGCCTTCGGGCCGAACGGGCCATGCGCCGGGCCCGATCCGCCCTGGTGCTGGACCATCCTTTTTTTGGCGTGCTGGCCCTGCGTCTGCGCCTGCGGGAAGATACGACCTGCCGCGACCTGTGGACGGACGGTCTTACCCTGGCCTACAACCCGGCCTTTGCCGCCACCATTCCGGAAGCTGCCCTGGTGGGGGCCCAGGCCCACGAAGTGCTCCACCTGGCCTTCAATCACCATCTGCGCCGTCAGGACAGGGACAAAGATCTTTGGAACCGGGCCTGCGACCTGGCAGTGAACCAGATTTTGCTGGAGGCGGGTTTCAGTCTGCCCCAGGGGTTTTTCCATGACGCGGCCTATGCGGCAATGGCCGCCGAAGAAATTTACGCCGAGCTGGCCGGTCTGCGGGAAGACCCGGCTCCGGGCGTGGACCTGGGGGTCGGGCGCGGGCCGGCGGTCCCGGCGGCACAGGGGCCTCCGGCGGCGGCGCGTCGGACGGAGCGAGCGTGCCTTTGCGCCCGTCCGCCCAGATGCGGCATGCGCCCACCCGGCCCCCCAGTTCCACGCCCGGAACGGGCGACCAGCAGACGCGCGCTGGGGCGCGCCCCAAACCCAAAAAAGAAGAAAACAGCCCAAAAAATGGCGGCCAGAGCGGTTTTACGGGCGAAGTGCGCGATCACCCCGGTGCGGGGCAGGAGGAAAGCCCGGCTTTTAAAGATGCGGAGCGTGAGGCCCAGGCCGCTCTGCACCAGGCGCTGCGGCGGGCGCGGCACATGGGCGATTTGCCCGCTGGCCTTAAACGGCACTTCACCGACCACGCCCGACCGCATCTGCACTGGCGGGCCCTGCTGCAGCGCTTTCTGGAACAGTGCGCGCACAGCGACTACACCTGGACCACCCCCAACCGGCGCTACCTGTTTCAGGATATCTACCTGCCCTCGCGGCGGGAGGCGCGCCTGCCCTTGGCAGCCTTGGCCGTAGATTGTTCCGGCTCCGTGGACGCGGCCACGCTGGCGTACTTTATGGCCGAACTCGCCGGCGTGCTGGACGCTTACGATACCACCCTGGCCATACTTTTTCACGACAGCCAGGTGCACGGCCCGGAACTGCGCACCCGCATGGACAGGGACGCACCCCTTACGCCCGTGGGCGGCGGCGGCACGGACTACCGCCCTGTGCCCGCCCGCCTGGAGCAGGAAGGCCTGGCCCCCGCCTGCCTGATCTGGTTCACAGACCTGCAGTGCAACCGTTTTCCGTCGCCGCCGCCCTATCCTGTACTCTGGGTCTGCAGCGACGCCGCAGCGGAACCGCCGCCCTTCGGCAGCCTGCTGTTCCTGCCGCAGGCAGGGGAGGAAAGGGGGTAAGGAGAAAAAGTTCCTTCCCCCCCATCCTTCAAAAAATTTTTTTCGCATGTGATGCGCCGGGCGCGTCTTGAATGGGGATGCGGTTTTTTCCTACAGGCTGGTCCGGGACAGTGGGGAGAAATGCCGGCTTCCGTCGGCGTTGCAAAGCCGGAATGTTTTGGCGTTTCCTGAATAGAGGAAGAGAGGAAGGATATGCGTATTGAGTGGAAAATAACAAAAAAGCGCGGCAACCTGCGCCCCGTCCTCCACTACAGTGTGGAGCTGGAAGAACACGAAAAAGCCCTGGCCCTGCCCACGGTGTCCGTTCTTTCCAGCATCCCGCAGCCGGAAGAAGGACGGCAGGACTACTGCTATCCCGACATGCTGGAGCGCGCGGCAGGCTACAGGCCCACGGCCTTCCATACTCTGGAGGCCCCGTCGCACAAGGGCCATTCCTGGACCCATACGCTGTTGTTGCCCTGGCGGGCAGACAATGCCTACCCGGAGGTGGAAGCCTCATTCAGGCAGCTGCGCGAAGCCCTGGAAAAAGAACTGGAGCGCGCCTATAACAGCGCGCCCCTGCTTCTGAACGGCGCGGAACGAACCTCGCCCGCGCTGCGGCGTGTGCTGGCGCCGGGCGTGCTGGGCGCGCGTCTCCTGCGCGCCGCCGCCAGCCGGGAAAATGCCGCGGATTAGCCGTTGTTTCAGGAAAAGCCGCCCGTGCCGCAGCCTCCGGAGGCGCAGCTCGGCGGCCGTCCCTGGCCCATGGGCCGCACCGGGCCCGGCTTGAAGGGAAAGGCCCCGGTTTTGAGGGGGCTCGGCGCACTTACCTGGCGCTCTGTGGCGGCCCCGCAACGGGGGCAGGGCGGCGTGGCCTCGCCGCTGACCAGGTCTTCAAAGGTGTGCCCGCACGCGGTGCAGACAAAATCATACATGGGCATGAACACTGCCTCCTGTTGGAAAAATGGCGCAAAAACGGCACGGACCACCCTCGGCAAGGCACTTGCCCAAGGGCTTCCCAGCCCTATATAAGTATGTATGCGCGCAAGGCAAGCGCGCCAACCGCTCCCTGGGAGCCTGATGGAGGACACAATGAAAAAAATTCTGGTACTGGCCGGCGACTATGTGGAAGACTACGAGGTGATGGTTCCTTTCCAGATGCTGCAGATGCTGGGCTATGAAGTCCACGCCGTCTGCCCGGGCAAAAAGCCTGGCGATACGGTGCGCACGGCCATCCACGATTTTGAGGGTGACCAGACCTATTCCGAAAAACGCGGCCACAACTTCGCCATCAACGCCGACTTTGATCAGGTGAAGGTGGCGGACTACGCCGGCCTGGTCATCCCCGGCGGACGCGCGCCGGAATATCTGCGCCTCAATGCCCGCCTGCTGGAAATCGTGCGGGAGTTCAACGACGCCAAAAAACCCATTGCCGCCGTGTGCCACGGCCCGCAGATTCTGGTTTCCGCCGGGGTGCTGCGCAACCGCCAGTGCACGGCCTATCCCGCAGTGAAGCCCGATGTGGTGGACGCGGGCGCTACCTGGTGCGATTTTAACGAAACCCTCACCAGCGCCACCGTGGACGGCAACCTGGTGACGGCCCCGGCCTGGCCCGCGCATCCGGCCTGGATTGCCGCTTTTGTCAAACTGCTGGGCGCAAAGATCAGCATCTAGAGCAGCTAACGAATGAAATGAGTTAACTTCTCTGCAAGGATTTTCCTGAAAAATCCTTGCCACGAAATGCGAGCAGGCAGGCTTTTGCCTGCCGTCATCGAGCATTTCAAGTGTTAAATGCTCTAGCAGCGCAGCGTCTGAAAGAGCAGGGGGCTGCCCCCGGTGAGGATGGCAGTTTTCTGCAGGCCGGGGAGGAGGAACGTTTACGTTTCCCCCTCCCCGGCAGCCGTTTTTTACCCCATCTTAAAATGGCCAGATATTGTCCATGAGTCTGGTGAACCAGCCGGGCTTCTGCTTGTCCGAGAGCACGCCCTTGCCGTAGTATTCAATGCTGGCGTCGGCGATCTGGGTGGAGAGCACGCTGTTGTCGGCACTCACGTCCTTGCTGCGGATCATGCCGCGCACCACCATATATTCGGTTTCTTCATTGACGCGGATTTCGCGCGCGCCTTCAATTTCCATCAGTCCGCCGGGCAGCACGCGAATGACGCGAGTGGCCAGGGCGGTGGTCACGTAGTTTTCGCGTTTGGTCTTGCCGGTGCCGGTGAGGTCGCTTTTGGAGCCGGTGTTCAGCACGGGCAGGCCCACGGTGCTCTGGGGGCCGATGCCGGTGAAGGGAAGGAAGCCCACCTTGCTTTTGCCGAACATGGCGCTCACCTGGTAGTCGTTGCTGCTGTCCTTGTCTGCCGTGGTTTCAGCCTTGTTCTGGGCTTTGGTGCTTTCCACCAGTTTGACCACCACCAGGTCGCCCACGCGGCGGGCGCGACTGTCGGAAAAGAGCGTGTCCTGTTCGCTGGCGGCAAAGATGGAGCCGGGGTTGTCCGCGGCGTTGGTTTCCTGCCGGTATTCCTGGGGCGGGGCCGCCGGGGGGTGCAGGGCGGGCCGCCGGTGAGGGCTGCCGCCGCAGGCGGCGCACAGCATAAAGGTCAGCGCCAGAAGGGGGATGGTGTAACGTGCCTGCATGGCCTTCTCCTGTTGGGCAGGGCGCGGCATCCGGCAAAGGACGCGCGCTAGTGTATTTCCACGGTGCTGCCGTCGCGCACTATGGCATAGACCTGCTTTTTGGTTTGCAAATTCCGCACCGGAATAGTGGCTCCCGGTTCGCCGTCGTTCAGGGCCTGGGCCTGGGTAGTGATGCGCAGGTTGCCGCGCGCGTAGATCAGGTTGACCACGTCGCCGCGCCGTACCATAAGCTGGCTGGCCAGGTCGCTTTGCAGTATGGGTTCGCCCGCGCTGAGCCCGCGCGTGAGCTGCCAGGGGCCGCCGCGCCCGTCCCAGGGCACGGAACGCAGCTGACTGGCATTGACCTTGAGAAAAGTGACGGACTGGGCCGTGAGGGCGTCGCCCTTGTTCATGGCCTGAACGGCGGCAGGCACCGTGACCCAGAGGGTCAGGTTGGCCGTGCCCGCCAGGCGGCGCAGCACCGTGCCGTCGGCTTCTTCCACGGCAAAACGCAGAGAAACGCGCCCCGGTGAAAGGCGGCCCGGCTCCAGCTGTACGCGCTGTCGGCTGTGGGCCAGAAAAATATAGTCAGGCAGGCGAAATTCGTTCAGCTCGGCTTCGCCGGGCATGGCGGCCAGCTGCGGCGTCAGGCTTTTGACGACGTAGGCCCGCAGATCATCTTCCTGAAAGACCAGACCGCCGCGCTGGATGGACAGCGATGTGGGCAAAATGCAGCGGCCGGCCACCTCCGGCCCCAGGGCCTGGCGCAGGGCGTAGGAAAGTCGTGAACGGTTGACCTGCAGGGGTTTGCCCTCCTGCGTGGGAGCGGGCCACAGCGGCTTGGCGCGCAGCTGCTCCCAGAGGGATTGGTCCATGCGGCCCAGGGGCACGGCTATTTCGCCCAGCAGCACCGTGTCGGCGTGGACCACGGCGGCGGGCAGGATTTTAAGCCGCCAGTCGTCCTGTTCAAGGATGCTGACCTGGCCATCGGCCGCCAGGGGCGTCTGGCCATTGGCCAGCAGAGTCCCGGTCCTGGCGGCGCGTACCTTTTGGGCGTCGGGGGGCAGGGCGATGCGCGCCACGTTGTCTTGTTGGCCCAGCTGGTGTTTGATCTGGCTGGGGGAGCGCCGATGGTCGCGGTCGTTGTCCTGCCATACGGCCTGCGGCACGCCGCCCATGGGGCCGGCCAGGGACGGCCGCGCCGACACAGAGAGCAGCAGGGTTGCCGCCAGCAGGAGGGGCAGGGCGCGGCGTCCGAAGCTGTGGAGCCGTGCGGTTGCAGGCGTCGGGGCCGTGCCGAAAACCGGTCTGCCGTAAAGGGATAGCAGGGCGCGCCACATAGTCCGCATCCGCCTTAGCTGCGCTTGAGCTGCACCGCGATGCCCAGCATGGAGTCAGAGGTCTGGATGGATTTGGAATTGACCTCATAGGCGCGCTGGCCCACGATCATGTTGACCATTTCGTCCACCACTTCCACGTTGGACATTTCCAGAAAGCCCTGAGCCAGGGTGCCCACGTTGTCCGTGCCGGGCACGCCTTCCACGGCGTCGCCGGAAGCCTCGGTGGGGGTAAAGAGGTTGCGGCCGCGCGCGTCCAGCCCGGCAGGGTTGATAAAGGTATAGAGGGGTATTTCGGCCCCGGCCAGTTCCTGCCCCTGGGCGTCCAGAGCCGCAATGTGTCCGGAAGAGGAGATGGAGACGGTCTTGGTTTCGGCGGGCACGGCAAATTCCGGCTGGAGGATATAGCCGTTGGCCGTGACCACGGTGCCGTCCTGGTTGAGCTTGAAGGAACCCGCCCTAGTGTACATGAGCTCGCCGTTCACATCCACCTGAAAGAAGCCGTCGCCTTCAATGGCGACATCCAGGGCGTTGCCCGTATTCTGAAAGTCGCCCTGGGTAAAGAATTTGTGCACAGCCGTGGGGCGGGTGCCCAGGCCCACCTGAATGCCTACGGGCAGACGGTTGTCGCCTTCAGTGATGGACCCGGCCATGCGCATGGTCTGGTACATAAGGTCTTCGAATTCAGCGCGGCTTTTCTTGAAGCCCGTGGTGTTCACGTTGGCCAGGTTGTTGGAAATGACGTCTATGTTGAGCTGTTGGGCCACCATGCCGGTGGCGCCTGTCCAGAGAGAACGCATCATAAGAGAAGCTCCTTGCTGTGCGGCGCGTCGGGGTTAGCCCTGGCGGCGGCCGACCTTTTCCGTGGCGTTGCGGTCCAGGCTGTCGGAGGTCTGCATGACTTTTTGATAGGCCTCAAACTGCCGCTGCACTTCGATCATGTTGACCATTTCCGAAACCACCTCCACGTTGGCCGCCTCGGTAAACCCCTGTTCCAGACGCGCGCCGTCCAGGTAGGCGTTGCCTTCGGCCACCTGCACATTCTGCCGGGGCCGGTAGAGGTTGTCGCCCTGTTTTTCCAGATTCTGCAGGTTGTCCACATTGACCAGGGCCAGCTGGTCCACCAGCGCGCCGTCGGCCAGCACTTGCCCGTCGCCGCTGATCTGAATGTTGCGCGTGCCGGGCGGGATGACGATGTTGCCGCCGCCCAGCCCCTGCACCGTATAGCCCTGCGGCGTCATGAGCACGCCGTCGGCATTGAGCGAGAAGGCTCCGTTGCGGGTAAGAAAGGCCCCGTTGGGCGTGGTCACGCGGAAAAAGGCGTTTTCGCCGTTGATGGCCACGTCCAGCGCGTTGCCGGTAAACTGCATGGACCCCTGCGAGAAGTCCGTGCGCGCTACGGCTATGCGCGCTCTGGCGGCATTGTGCGGCTCCGGGAACAGGGGCTTGGAGCGCAGGTTGAGAATGGGCTCACGGATTTCGTCATGGGCGTAGGTGACCATGGTATCCTTGAAGGCCAGGGTGTCGCGCTTGTAGCCGCGCGTGTTCACGTTCGCCAAATTATTGGCGATGAAATTCATCCGGTGTTCGGTGGTCAGCGCGCCGAACAGCCCGCTGTACATGCCCGCCTGCATAGTCTTGCTCCTTGGTTGGCAGCCCCGCGCCGTAGGGCGACGCGGCTGTCGTGCGCGGACCTGACGGCCCTTGGCAGATTTGTATGCAAAGAGCGAGCCAGAAAAGAAAAAAAACGGAACGCCCCGGCGCTTGCGGCGGCCGGGGCGATTGCTGCGGGTAAAAATTGACGAACTGTTCCGCCGCTGGGGCGGGTGCGGCCTACTGCGCCAGACGCAGCACAAAGGGCAGGCTCTGGCGTACCAGCAGAAAAAAGATGGCCAGGAAGTTGAGCCAGAGAATGCGGCGCGGCGCGCGCAGCGCGAAAATCAGAATCCAGCAGGCAATGGCCAGGGTCAGGGGCGTCAGGCCCAGAGCCTCCGCCGCCACGTCCGGGGGCAAGGGGCCGGGCCGCAGAGAAATGCCCACAAACAGGCCCCAGCGGTCCAGACAGCGAGGAATGTAGCCGAGAAAGGCCCACAGGGCGCACCAGCGCCCGGCCTTGCGTAAGGCATCCGTTTCAAGGGGCGTGCCTTCCGGCCCCTTGCGCAGCCGGGTCAGAACCAGCAGGGCCGCCGCGCCCGCCGGGCCCAGAGCGGCGAACAGGTCGTGGAGGGATGTGGAAAACACGGCCTGAGCCGCCGTGCTCAGTTCCATACCTTGCGGCAGCCCGGCAAAGGGCCAGCGCGGCAGGGTCAGGGCGGTAAAAAAGCAGATCAGCGCCGCCAGAGCCAGACACAGGCGGCTGCGAAATTCCGGTTCTTCCCATTGGCTCAGGGCCGGGTCCGGGGCGATTTTTTTGCCCTTGGCGCGACGCTGGTCCACCGGCGGCAGGGCGGGCAGGGGGGCTGCGGCGTCTGCCTTCAGATAAAAAAACAGGCAGACCATGCCCGCCAGCCAGGCCAGCACGGCAGTGGTGGCGGGCAGCATGACCGGGTGCAAGGGGTAAAGGCCCGTAAGCCCGGCCGGGCCGCGCAGTTGCACCAGCAGGCCCAGGTGCTCGCCCAGCGTGCAGACGATGCCCAGGGGGGCCAGGCGGAAGGCCAGCCGGGCCATGCGCCCGGCCCCGAAGGCGCAGAGACGGGCGTTGCCGCGCCGCCCGGCCAGCAGGGTCAGGATCAGGATGCCGGGCAGGCCCGCAGCGGCCGCCGCCCCCAGGGAAAGGATGCTTAACAGCCACTGCCAATAGAGAAACCAGGTGGAAAACGTGTGCATGGCCGCTCTTGTATCTTGTAGCGGCTTTGGCCGCAAGGGCGGGGGCCGTGCGGCCATGCCCGCAGTGCTTCCGCGTTGGGTGTTTCCAATAGGACCGGCCACCCCGTGGTGCAGGCGCGACCGCAGCCGCCCGACCCTTGCAGGCTGCCATGTGCGGCCAAATCTGCAGCGTCCGTGCGCCCGGCCAGAGCCGGACAAGTCTGAACGTCGCGGAACCAGTCCGTACAGATGCGGGTCGGCAAGGCCGTGGGCCACGCTCTTGCGGGGTGTTCCTTCCTGACTTATACTCATGGCTTGCGGCCCGTTGCGGGCCATGGGTCGGAAGAAGGAGCGTTATGTCTGTCCTCGCCATTCTTGGGTTGGCCCTGGCCCTTTCCATGGACGCCTTTGCCGTGGCTGTGGCTTCGGGCTGTGCGCTGCGCGCGCCCAGTGCTGGGCAATATTTGCGGCTTTCAGGGGCCTTTGGTTTTTTTCAGTTTGCCATGCCGGTGCTGGGCTGGGGTCTGGGCCTTTCCGTGCGGGGCTACATGGAGGCCTGGGACCACTGGATAGCCTTTGCCCTGCTGGCCTGGATCGGCGGCAAGATGGTGTTTTCCGGCTCTGCCGCCTGGCGGGGGCGTGCGGCCTGTGCGCGCCCCGCTGTGGACCCGGCGGCCGGGCGCAATTTGCTGTTGCTGAGCGTGGCCACCAGTGTGGACGCCCTGGCCGTGGGTCTTTCCTTTGCCATTCTGGGCACTCCGGTCTGGGGTCCGGCGTTCTGCATCGGCCTGGTCTGTGCATTGGTTACGGCCTGCGGCGTATTTCTGGGCAAGACTCTGGCCAATATCTGTTCGCTCAACGCCTGGGCCGAACTGCTGGGCGGGCTGACCTTGCTGGCCATAGCCTGTAATATCCTGCGGGAGCACAGCGCCTTCGGCTGAGGCTTTGCTCCGGCCGTCCCGGCGCAGCATGGTTTCATCTACTGATGGAGGAATTGTTATGGCAACCGTCAGCGCCACGTATCTGGGGGATCTGCGTGTGGAATGCGTCCACAACCAGAGCGGCACCAGAATCATCACCGACGCCCCCACGGACAATCAGGGCAAGGGCGCGTCCTTTTCGCCCACGGACCTCTGCGCCACAGCTCTTGGGGCCTGCGCCATGACCATCATCGGCATTTATGCCCAAAGCCACGGCGTGGACATTACTGGCACAACCATGAACATCACCAAGACCATGAGTGCAGACCCGCGCCGCATCGGCAAGGTGGAAGTGGTCTTTGACATGCCCGACAGGGACTATTCCCAGAAGGAAAAGACCATTATGGAACGCTGCACCCAGACCTGCCCCGTGCACTTGACCCTGCACCCGGACGTGGAGCAGGTCTTTACCTTCCACTGGCAACGCTGACGGGGACGGCCCGTCTTTGCGCCCTTTTGCCGCGCGGTCGCACCGCGTGTTTTTATGGAGGTTCCCATGAGCAACGCCAGAATCAAGTACCTTGGCAATATGCGTATGGAATGCGTGCACCCCGGCAGCGGCGCACGACTGGAAGTGACGCCCACCAAGGATCACGGCGGCCAGGAAGACAGCTTCTCGCCCGTGGATCTTTGTGTGGCCTCCCTGGGCTGCTGCGCTTCCACGGTGATAGCGGGCTACGCCGCCCACCACAACCTGGACGTGACGGGTATGGAAACGGACGTGAACGCCGTCATGCACGAAGGCTCGCCCGCGCGTCTGGGGCGGGTGGAAGTGGTCTTTCATATGCCGGATCGGCCCTTCAGCGCCAAGGACAAGACCGTGCTTGCGCGCGTGGTTCAGACCTGCCCCGTGCACCACAGCCTGCACCCCGATGTGGAGCAGGTCTTTACCTTTGATTGGAAGAAGTAGCGGACGCGCAGTCCGTTATTTTTCAAGGAGCAAACCATGCCGAAGACTGCGGCGTTGATTCTGGCGGCGGGCAAGGGCACCCGCATGCATTCCGACAAGCCCAAAGTGCTGCAAACCCTTCTGGGCGAGCCCATGCTGGCTTGCGTGCTGGAGGCCCTGCGCCCCGTTTTTGGCGAGGACGTCTGGATTGTGGCCGGGCACCGGGCCGATCTGGTGCAGGCCGCCTTTCCCCAGGCGCGCTTCGTGCTGCAGAAGGAACAGCTGGGCACGGGCCACGCCCTGCTGCAGGCCTTGCCCGCGCTGACAGAAGCGGGCTGCAGCCAAGTGCTGGTGGTCAACGGCGATGTGCCCTTGCTTTCTGAAAGTCTGGTGCGCCAGTTCCTGGCCGAGGGCATGGGCGCAGACCTGGCCTTCGCCACCATTGAGGTGGACAATCCCGGCGCTTACGGGCGGGTGGTGCGGCGGGACGACGCCGTGACCGCCATTGTGGAAGCCAAGGATTACGACCCCGCCCTGCTGGGCCCCGCAAGTAACGAGGTCAACGCCGGCATGTACCTGTGCGATCTGGCCGCCGCGGCGCAACTGCTGCCCCAGGTGGGCAACAAAAACAAAAGCGGCGAGTACTACATCACAGACCTGGTGGCCCTGGCCGTGGCCCGCAAGTACCGGGTGCGCGGCGTGCGCTGCGGGCGGGACGCGGCCCTGTTGGGCGTCAATGCGCCGCGGGAGCTGGCGCAGATGGAAGAGACTCTGCGGACCAGAATAGTGGAAGGGCTGCTGGACGCCGGGGTCATGCTGCACGCCCCTGACGCCGTGCGGGTGGGCCCCAGGGCGCTGGTGGAGCCGGGCGCGGAGCTCACCGGCCCGTGCGAAATCTATGGCGTGAGCCGCGTGGCCCGCGGGGCCAGTGTGGCTTCGCACTGCCTAATCCGGGATTGCGAGCTGGCCGCCGGGGCCGAAGTGCGGTCTTTTTCGCATCTGGAAGGGGCTGTGGTGGGGCCCGGCGCGCTGGTGGGGCCCTTTGCCCGCCTGCGGCCCGGCGCGGTGCTGGAAGAAGCCTCCCATGTGGGCAACTTTGTGGAGCTGAAAAAAACCCGCCTGGGCAGGGGGGCCAAGGCCAACCACCTCACCTATCTGGGTGATGCGGCCATCGGTGCGGGCAGCAATATCGGCGCAGGCACTATTACCTGCAACTACGACGGCAAGCACAAATACCAGACCTTCATTGGCGAGCGCGCCTTTATCGGCAGCAATACGGCCCTGGTGGCGCCCGTCAGCGTGGGCGAAGGCGCCCTGGTGGGGGCGGGTTCAGTCATCACCAAAGATGTGCCCGCGGGCGAGCTGGCCATAGCCAGGGGACGACAAAAAAACCTGCCCCGCAAAGGCTAGAGCAGTTAGCGAATGAAATGAGCTAACTGCTCTGCAAGGATTTTCTTGAAAATCCTTGCCACGAAATGCGAGAAGGCAGGCTTTTGCCTGCCGTAAGCGAGCATTTCAAGTGTTAAATGCTCTAGTGCGGCTCTCGCGGCATCGCGCCGCAAGCTGCGCGGTAAAGGTTGCACCGCCTGTAAAAAATCCCCGGCACGCTCCGGGGTTTTTTATGACCTTGGGGCATCTCCTTTCTTGCCAAGGGCCTGCCTCGGTGCTAGATTGGACCCATGGAACTTCTGGAACAGCTCGAAAAGCAAGTCGCGGCACTTTTGGACAGGCTCGACCGCCTCAAGACGGAAAATGCGCGTCTGCGCACGGAGTCTGCCGCTATGGGGGCGGACAAGGCCGCATTGGAAGAGGAAAACCTGAGACTGCTGGAAGCTCTTGAAAAAGAGGAGCAGACGCGTAAGGCGGCCCTGGGCCGCATCGACGCCCTGCTGCACGATATTCAGGAGCACGACAGCGTCGAGTAGGTCTCTGTGAATCAGGATGCCATCAACCTCTCCGTTCTCGGGTTGAGCGTCGACTTCAAGCCCGGCGCGGACATGAAACGCGTGCGGGAAGCTGTCCGGCTGTTGGAAGAACGGTATGCTGACCAGGAGCAGAGGTTCTCTAAAGGGCAGACCAAGGATATTCTGCTGACCTTTTTGGCCCTTGGGCTGGCGGATGATTTGTTGCAATCGCAGAAGGAGCTCGCCGCGTTGCGCCACGGGGTGCACGGCCTGCTTTCAAAGATAGAGGAGTCCGCGTGACTCCCGGCGTTTCCCTGGGGTGTGCGTGATTTATGCCTCGGTGCTAACCTGACAAGTATTGTTAAAGGGAGCCGTCACTGTCTCTTGTGTGCACGCCCGGCGCGACCGGGAAGCCTGAGAGGGGCACACAGGCGCCCGACCTGGGTATCCAGGTTTCTGTACCGCAAGCATGACACGGCGCTCTGGGGAAGCGTCAATCTTTCCCGGTTGTTGTGGTGTTCCGGCTCCGGCCGGAACGCTTTTTCTGTGCAACGCCATCCTTATGCCGCGTTCGGCGGCGCATCCAGCCAGGGCAGCAGCCCCTTGGGGCGCTATTGCTACGGCTTCCGACGCCAGTCGGTTGCCGGTGTTCTCCGGGCCGACCCCTGGTCGGTCCCGTCTTGATAAAAGAGAGGCTGGATTCATGGACCCATTGTTGATTCTTGCGCTGGCGGCGGCAGCCGTGTGCGGCGTTGCGCTGGGCGTGGTCGTGGACCGACGCGCCACAGCAAAACGCCTGGGCGATGCCGACGAACTGGCCAAGCGCATAGTGACCGAGGCCCGCAAGGAGGCTCAGGCGCAGAAAAAAGAAATCCTCGTTCAGGGGCAGAACGATCTTTTCAACCAGAAGCGTGAGCTGGAAAACGAATTCAAGGAGCGGGAACGCGAGCTCAAGGCCCGCGAACGTAAACTGGAGGAAATGGGCAATCGCCTGGAAGAAAAGCTGGAAAAAGCCACCGCCAGGGAGCAGGACCTCTTGGCCTCCGAAAAAGACCTGGCCCGCAAGGAACGCCAGCTTGTCGAATCCGAAACCTTTTTGCAGACCCGCATTGAGGAGCAGGAACAGCGCCTGGCCCAGATTGCCGGCTTCACGGCCGAAGAGGCCAAGGCCAAACTTTTTCAGGAGATTGAGGCCAAAACCCGGCACGAATCAGCGCGCATGATCCGCCAGATCGAAATGGAAGCGCACGAAACAGCCGATCGGAAAGCCAAGGAAATCCTCTGCAACGTCATTCAGCGCTACGCCGGCGACTATGTCAACGAGCAGACCGTCACCGCCGTGACCCTGCCCAGCGAGGACATGAAGGGCCGCATTATCGGCCGTGAGGGCCGCAATATCCGCGCCCTGGAGGCTGCCACCGGCGTGGACCTGATCATTGACGACACGCCGGAGACCGTCATCCTTTCCGCCTACAGCCCCCTGCGCCGCCAGGTGGCCAAGATGGCCCTGGAACGGCTCATCCAGGACGGCCGCATCCACCCTGCCCGCATTGAGGACGTTGTCCAGAAATGCGAACAGGAGCTGGACGCCCAGGTGCGTGAAGTGGGCGAACAGGCTACCTTTGACGCCGGCGTGCACGGCATCCACCCGGAGCTGGTCCGACTGCTGGGACAGCTGCGCTACCGCACCTCCTTCACCCAGAACGTCCTGCAGCATTCCCTTGAGGTTTCCGCCCTCTGCGGCATGATGGCTGCCGAGCTGGGCATGGACGTGAAAAAAGCCAAACGCGCTGGCCTGTTGCACGATATCGGCAAAGCCGTGGACCACGAAGTGGAAGGCCCCCACGCCCTCATTGGCGCAGACTTGGCCAAAAAGTACAATGAAAGTCAGGAGATCGTCCACGCCATTGCCGCACACCACGAAGACCAGCGCCCCTCTACCGCCCTGGCCGTGCTGGTGCAGGCCGCCGATTCCATTTCCGGCGCTCGCCCCGGCGCCCGCAAGGAACTGCTGGAAAACTACGTCAAGCGTCTGGAAGACCTGGAGGGCATCGCCACCAGCTTCTCCGGCGTAAGCAAGGCCTACGCCATTCAGGCTGGGCGCGAAATCCGCGTCATGGTCAATTCCGACCAGGTGGACGACGACGCCACCTATCTGCTCTGTAAAGATATTGCGGCCAAGATCGAAAAGAACCTGACCTACCCCGGCCAGATTCGGGTCACGGTTATCCGAGAGCGCAGGGCCGTGGAGCTTGCCAAGTGACCTTAAGCGCTACGGGCTTTGGCCCGCTGCTTTTCCTTGATTTGGCGGCCGGCTTTATGCTGGCCGCCGCCGCATCCTGCCTGGCGCGCACGGGGGGCGCCCGCGCGGGCGGCGCATTGGCCCTGGCCTGCCTGGCCGGGTTGGCCCCGCCCTTGCTGCGCGACGCCCTCCTGGGTATGCCCCTCCTGGCCCTGGACCAGCCCGCCTGCCTTGCTGCAACCCTGGCGGGCGGCCTGCTTGGCCTGCCGGCGGCGCGCTCTTGCCGCTCCGGGCGGTTTTTTTTTCTGGCAGACGCCTTTGGTCTGGCCCTGGCTACCGGCCTGGCCGCCGCCGAAAGCGCTGCCCTGGGCCTGGAAGCCACAGGCGCTTTGATCCTGGGCCTTGGCGTGGGCCTCGCCGGCAGCCTCGTGCGCGATATCCTTCAGGGGAATACCGCTCTGGCTCTGGAGGAAGACCTCTACGCCACCGCAGCCGCCCTGGGGGCTGCCGTCAGTCTGGTCCTGGTCCGTCAGGTCCATTTGCCCCCCTGGCAGTGCGCCCTTGGCGGTGCAGCCTGCATTTTGCTGCTGCGCGCTTTTCGCCTGCGCCGGTGGTAGGGAAGATATTGTGGGGGGAAGGGAACTTTTGTGGACAAAAGTTCCCTTCCCCCCACGCCCCCCATCCTTCAAAAAACTTTTTTCAGGTAATGCGAAGCCGCGCCCCGGCCGGAAGCAACGAGGAAGGGGTTGGTCTTGTCCCTTTAGTGGCCATCAGCCTTTCAGGGCATTACAATTTTGCAATGCCCTGATGCTTGCGTAAGCAGCCGTCCGCCGTGGAGGCGCAAGCGCAATTTATTTGCACGCTTAAGCGTTGGCACGAGCGTGCCGTGACCGTTGAGAATACCAATTCGCAAAAATAACCTGCTCTAATGCACGGCTATAATCCTACGCAGCAGCGCGTCCACGGCCGGGTCTTTGCCCTTGGCCGAGTTCAGGGCCGTTTTGAGGTCTTCAGGCCACTGGGCGCGCCGCATATCCGTATACATGGTAATCATATGGTCGGCGTCGGCCAGGACGGTAACGGCATAGGGAACGGAACGCCCCGTGACGTTGAAACTCCAGGCCCCGTCTGCAGCGCGTACAGCGCCGCCGTTCTGATTGGCGGCCAGCGTGGCGGCGTAGGCTGCCGGATCCGTGGCGGCGTCCACGGGTTTGATATCCAGGGTAAAAAAGTGGTTGTTGTCGTCCTGGACAAAAATGGCCCCTTCACGCGGCATAAAGTGGCAGGAATCGGGAATGTCCATGGTGACGAAGGTAAACTGGTACTCTTTGGCCTGGGCCGCGCCAACAAGGCAAAACACCAGGGCAAAGAGCAAAAGGCCGGAACGGAGCATGGCTTCCTCTTGCAGTAGGTGGTGAAACGCGCGTCCAAGGGGGCGCGCAGGGAACCGGGGCAGCATATCGTGGGGGGCGCGTTTCGCCAAGTCCTGGGCATGACCTTGAGCCGCCGCGGGAGCTGGGGCAAAAAAATATGGATGATAGGAAAATAATCGGAAATTTTGCTTGACTTTGAAATTCAATTTCAATTATACAAAGGGCAACGACAACGTCAAAACAGCAAGGGGCGTCGTAGACGACGGCCAGGCAGGAGGACAAAATGTGCGTTACCCTCATCGGCGGTATGGACCGACTGAAAAAAGACTATATGGCGGCGGCGGAGCAGGGTGGGCATTCCCTCAAGTTCATCACCCGCAACGAGCGAAATTTTGTGGACAAGATCGGCAACCCGGATGCGCTCATTGTCTTTACCAACAAAATTTCCCACGAGGCCAAGCGCAAAGCTGTGCAGGTGGCCAAGTCGCGCAATATCCCCTTGCAGATGGTGCATTCCTGCGGCGTTTCTTCTCTGCGGGAATGTCTGCGAACCGCTTAGGGCCGTGCTCCGGGCCGCGGTCAGGCGCGGCGTCCGTGGGGGCGTGCAGGCCTTTAGAAGTAAACGCTGCCATATGGGCGGAAGTGCGCGGCAATCCTTGAGGGATTGCCGCGCACTTTGACGTCAGACTCTGGGGGCCGTGAACTGTTGTAATATGCGGGCGCGTCAGGACGCGGAGCCCGCAGGCAGCACTTCCACCAACAGTTCTTTTTCCAGCACAGCCACGGGGCGGACGGGCAAAAGCCCGTTGGTATCGTGGCTTTTTTCTTGTGCTGTGGCGGTTGCCGGTGCTGGGCGCAGGCGGCAGGCGGCGTAGTATTCGTTGACGCCGTGGATCAGACCGCCTTTTTGCCCGGCGGGCGGGCCGCTTTGGCGGGCGTCCGGGGCCAGAAGCATGCGGGGCAGGGTCAGCTGGGCTTGCAGAAAAGCCTGCTGTTTGCGGGCCGCCAGAGCGCGCAGGCGTGCGGCGCGTTCCAGCTTTTCCTTGTGGGGCAGCTGGTCGGCAAAGCGGTCTGCCGCCGTACCCGGCCGTCGTGAATAGGGAAAGATGTGGGCATAGGTGAGGGGCAGGGCCGTCAAAAAATCTTCCAGCAGGCGCACGTCCGCTTCCGTTTCACCGGGAAAGCCCGCAATGATGTCCGCCCCCAGGCCCATGCGCGGCCAGTGCCGGGCCAGCGCCTCCACGGCGTGGGACAGCATGGCGGCGGTGTAATGGCCGCGCCCCATGCGTTTGAGCACGCTTTGGCTGGCGTGCTGCAGCGAAATGTGCAACTGCGGGCAGAGCAGACGGCAGGAGCACAGGGCGTCCAGCCCGCGTTGGTCCAGCTGGCCCGGCTCCAGAGAACTGATGCGCAGGCGCGCCCGCCCCGCATACTCCGGGGCCAGGGCAGCGTCCAGGGTGGTCAGCAAACTCCAAAAGTCCCCGGTAGCCGCATCACGCCCGTACTGGGCCAGGTTAATGCCCGAAAGCATGATTTCCGCGTGTCCGGCCGCCAGCAGGCGGTGGGCTTCGGCCACAATGTCCGCCACAGGGCGGCTGCGCGGGCGGCCGCGGGTCAAGGGCACGATGCAGTAGGTACAGCGGTGGGCGCAGCCGTCCTGCACCTTGAGCACGGGGCGGGCACGCTTGAAGCGCGCAATGCTGAAGGGCGGAAAGGCGGCGTCCGGAGTTGCGTGCGGAACTGCGGCGGGGGGCCTGCCGCCCGGCTTGTCGGGGAAAAGGGCCGTCGCAGCGGGCGCGTCAGGGGCGGGCCAGGGGCCCTGCAGGAGCAGGCTTTTGTGTTCCTGCGGCAGCAGCAGGTCCGGTGCGGCCCAGAAAGCGCCGGGGCGGGGCTTATAGTCCGCGAACAGGCGCGCGGCGCAACCCGTGAGGATCAGACGCGCCTGTGGGGCCGTGCGCCGCAGGCGGTAGACGGCGTTGCGGGCGTCTCGCTCGCCTTTGGCGGTGATGGCGCAACTGTTGACGCAGATTACCGCAGCCTGGGCCGGGTCGTCGCATTCCTCGCCGCCCAGGCGCTGCCAAGCCTCGCGCAGGGCTTCGGTTTCGTATTGGTTGACCTTGCAGCCGAAGGTGACAAGAAAGAATTTCCAGGGGGACATGGCGCAGGTGTACGCAAAAGCGCTTGCCTTGACAAGGCGGCGGCGCGTAGGCTTGTCCGCATGGCGCGTTATTTTTTCTTCATCGTGTTGGTGCTGTGTGGGGCGCTGCCGCAGGTTACGCGGGCCGCACCCCTGGAGGATGCGGCTGCCGCCCGCTCCGAGGAGGCCGCCGTCCTGGATCAGCTGGACGACGCGGCCGTGGCCCGTCTGGACCTTTACTGTCTGCGTATGGCGTATCCGCAGATAAAAGGCTTTGCCGACGACGCGGAGGGCCGCTGGCTGCTGCTGAAGGACGGCCGGCGCGTGCTTTACGCCGCGCCTCTGGCGGCCGACGCGGCCGCTTTGGGGCTGGCGCTGGCGGATCCCGACGCCGACGCCCTTTGGGATGTGGACGTGCGCAGCAGTATGGCCGAGCCCTACCCGTTGGAGCCGGACAGGCCGGAAACGCCCCTGGGCGTCTCGCCGGGGCGGCGGCGTTCCTACGCTCTCTTGCGCGCGTTGTACGGCGAAAATCAAGCGGCCGTGCGCGCCGGGCTGCAGGCCGCGCGTTTTCTGGGGCAAGGGCTGCAACTGGCCGCGCCTGCGGCCAGGGCCCTGCGGGACGTGGACGCGCGCCTTGCCCTGGCGGTGCGGCAAACGCCCGCCCTGCGCCCCCTGCTCAAGATGGACGGCGGCTTCACCTGGCGGCGCATTGCCGGCACCAGCCGTCTGAGCCCGCACGCCTTCGGCATTGCCCTGGACATCAGCCCCGGCATAGCCACCTACTGGCGCTGGAGCCCCCTGCGGCCCCATCCCCTGCAGAAGGGCTACCCCTCGGCCATTGTGGCGGCCTTTGAGGACGCGGGCTTTATCTGGGGCGGCAAATGGCACGAGTACGACCTTATGCACTTTGAATACCGGCCTGAACTCGTCTGCAAGGCCCGCGTGCTGCGTGGCGTGTGCAAGACACTCCCCACTGACTAAAACCGTTTACAAATGAAATGAGTTAACTGCTCTGCAAGGATTTTTCTGAAAATTTTTGCCATAAAATGCGAGTAGGCAGGAGTTTTTTTGCCTTAAGCGAACACTTTACGTGTTAAATGCTCTAGAAATTTTTTTAGGGAGAGGTAAGGCCGAATTATGACATATACCGTAGCGTTATCGTGTCCAGGGAAGAAAACGGGTAATAAGGATTCCAGCTTGGTAAAGTGGAATTGAAACGATAGCAGACAAAATATAAACGAGTAGTGTTATAGCTGGTATTGCTATGAGTTGGTAGTTTTCTATCGCCATATTTTTGTAGATAAAATTGAGAATAAGTACGTGTATTAAATATATATTGTATGAAAGTTTGGAAAGGACCACAATGTAAGGATTTGTTTTAGGTTGTGAACTTTTTATAAATAAAAAAAACATCATAGATTGTACAAATACAAATATCGAAAAGTGCTCAAAGAAAAGCTCTGACGGTTTTCCCAAATATTTTGAATAGATTTTTGTTAAGGCACAAATCAGCAGGCTGGATGCAAAATATCCGCATAGATATACTAAGCTGTTTTTGCTGAGTTTTTGTTGTAATGATTCATTGCGTAATGCACCACCAAACACAACATAACCAGTAAAACAAAAAAAGTTAAAAATGCCAAATGGATCGTTATTTTTTCCAGATAGTGCGATATAGAACTGAAAAATAATACTTCCAGAGAACCATAACATTATAAAATAATTTTTTATATATTTATTTTCTGTAGTTAGGAATAAAGAATTTAAAAATGGAATAAAGAAATATATTCCAGAAATTACATACACATACCATAAATGAAAATCGACTTCATTACGTAGCAGTTTTACTAAAAAAATAGATGCTGTATCATCAGATTGCATGTAATATATGAACATGACAATAAAGAAGGGAATAAGAATTTTTGTCAGCCTGCGGCGTAAAAAAATATATGGATATTCATTTTTGTTGTTAAGTAGTAGATATCCAGTAATTATAGCAAATAGAGCTACAGACATGCGTGCTGATGATTCATAAAGAATACAGATATTCCAACTTGCGGTGAATGTGTAAAACTGCTTTGAACACACATGAATAAGGACAACAAAAAAAGCTGCTGCGGCTCTTATCCAGTCCAGACTAGCATCCCTTTGAGGTTCTACATTTTCAAAAAACGGAATAAGATGCTTACCACAGCGCTTAATCGCACGAGCAGGTTGCGTTAGCATTTTTGTGGTCGCCCCCTTTGCGTAGGGTTATTTCCAGCATGGGGATTCCTACCAGCCCGCTAGCACAGCTTGAGGAGCGAGAAACGAAAATAAGCGCCTCGTGCATCCATTGGTGCTGTACGTGATCTTGTGGTGTACCTTCAGCCACGGCTACGGTCACGCAGTATTCTGCTGGAGCCAGAATGGGCATGCGGAAGGCAAATGCAGCGTGGAAAGATTCTCCGGTTTGCAGGGATACGGGCGTATTTTGGCAGGCCAGATAGGTATTGTCGCCAAAAAGCTGCTGGCCAAATTTGTTGCAGACCAGGAATCCAACTATTGGTTTTTCGATTGGTTGCCGGGCTGTGCAGGCCACATGCAGCCGAACGCGCTCTCCCCCCACGACCCAGTGCAGGGGGCGGTTCTGTGCGTCCGCCAGCCAGACTTGGTTTATGGCTGCGCCACCCGTGCCAAAGGCCGGGGAGGCTGGGTTAAAGCGAAATACTTCTATGTCGTTGCGCAGGTTGCTGGCATTGAACAGGTCTGCGCGCATATCCCGGTATTCCAGGTCGGAGAAACTTGCGCCCATATGGGCTGCTTTTTGCGGGATCCGGTGCACTTCCCCCTGCCGTTCTTCATATATTTCTTCAAGGTATTTCCGTGTAACGTCGCCAGGCGAGCCGTCCAGGGCAATGCCGCCATTTTGCAGAAAGATGGCGCGGGTACAGAGGCTGCAGACGGCGTTGGCGTCGTGGCTGACGAAAATGACAGTTTTCTCCTGCATAAAGCTGCGCAGAAAACGCATGCATTTTTGCGTAAAAAAAGCGTCGCCCACGGCTAGGGCCTCGTCGATAATCAGAACATCAGCGTCCACATGGGCGATGACTGCAAAAGCCAGGCGCAAGGTCATGCCGCTGGAATACATTTTAACAGGTTGTTCAATAAAATCGCCAATGTCGGCAAAAGCGACGATGTCGTCAAAGCGTGCGGCGATTTCCTGTTTGGTCAGGCCAAGTATGGCGGCATTGAGCAAGACGTTTTCCCGCCCGGTAAATTCAGGATTAAAGCCACTGCCCAATTCCAGCAGGGCTGCCATGCGGCCGGCAACGCATACGCTGCCGGAGGTCGGGGTCAGGGTACCTGCAATAATCTGCAGCAGCGTGCTTTTGCCGGCTCCGTTGCGGCCCACAATGCCCACGCATTCGCCTGGAGAGACCGTAAAACTTACGTCGCGCAGCGCCCAATATTCCTTAAAAAATTTGCGTCGTCCTCGGCAGAGCATTTGCAACAGCCTGTGCCGCGGCTTGGCGTAGATTTCAAAATATTTGGAAATATGGTCAATGCGGATGGCAGGGGTATCAGAGCACATCGGCAAAGCCTTTTTTTGTTTTTAAAAACCAGAGCAAGCCCAGGTGACAGACAAACCACGAAACCAGCCAAAGCAGGGCGCAGGTTTGCCAGTCGGGTGGGCGACCGAAAAGCAACACCGCCCGGATTTGGTCTACCATGGGGGTCAGAGGATTACACAGCAGGATAAAACGCAGGCGTTCCGGCACCATATCTATGCGGTAGAAAATGGGCGTCATAAAAAAAAGCACCTGTGTGGCAATGGCCGTAAAGTGGGGCATATCACGCAGGTAAACTGTGGTGGCGGCGACAAAGTAGCCCAAACCAAGCGAAAACAGCATAAGCGGCAGCAATAGCGCGGGGAACAGCAATATGGTCCAGGTAAGCCGCATCCCCAGCGCCAGCGCGCCAGCCAGCAGCAAGACGAACCAGGACAGGCTGAGAACCGTGGTGGACAAGAGCTGCGCCAGCGGCAAGATTTCCAACGGAAAAATAACTTTTTTTACTAAATTTGCGTTGGTGATGACGCATTGAGTACAACCGTTTACGGTTTCTGAAAAAATATTAAAAACGGCCATGCCGCAAAACATAACCACCGCAAAATCGCCGGTGCTGTCGTTGGGGTCTGTTCCCCAGCGGGACTTGAATACGACGCCGAATACAAAAGTATAAATGGTCAGCATCAGCAGAGGGTGCGAAAGCATCCACAGGTAGCCGAGAGTAGAGCCGCGATAGCGCGCGGCCATTTGCCGCTGGGTAAGCTGGCAGAGCAGAGCGCAATGACGGCGGGCGACGGCAAGCAAAAGGAAAGGATTCAGGGCTTGCAGCGCCGTCATGCCGTCCCTGCCTCCTGCATGGGTTCGGGGTGGCGGGCCACCATGCGTCGGGCGTCCAGGGCCAACAACGCCTTGTAGGCTCCGGCGGCAGAGATTTCATCCGCCAGTAGGCCGTGTTCCCATTTCCCCACACGTTCGCCCTGGGCCCCTAGGTTAAAGGCCACCAGAGGCAGGCCCAGCTGCATGCACTCCTGCACCACATAGCAGAATGTTTCCGGCCAGACGGAGGGAACAAGGCCTACGGTGACGCCATATTTTTTGAACAGCTGAGGCAGCTCTTCTCTACGGTAGGGCCCATGTACTGTCACGTTTTTTAAGGGCAGGACGGTATCTTCAAGAGAACCGATAACGACGAGCGACTGGTCTGCCCGAAGCATCCCCGCCAGTTGGGCAACGATGTTCGCGCCTTTGTGCCGGCCTATTTCGCCCACCACGGCGACGCGCATGGGCGCATGCTGCGGCACGGCGTAGCCTCCACGCCACAGTGTCAGGGGCGCGTGCGGCGTAAGTGCAACCTTGTCGGGCGTAATGGGGTAGATTTTACAAAGAATATCCAGCGATGATTGGGAAAACACGCGCACGGTCGATGCCGTTTCCAGGCAGCGCGCCCAAGCCGCGCGCCATTGGGTTATGTCAAAGTTGGCCGGGATATCGAACTCGGATCTATGCAGGCAGGCCGCGCAACGGGTCGCATCTGCCGAAACGCCGCAATAGCGCCCGGCCGCATCCAGCAGGCAATAAGAGGGACAGATGGCGTAAAAATCGTGAATGAGCACTTCCAGGGCGGCGTTATCCCTTGCGGCCAGGCGACAAATGCACTCCAGCAGCTCCGGCAGGGCGATGAAACTATTTTGCTGCAAGCCGTCCACAGCGCGTGACCACAGCACAAGTTCATTAAGGATGATTTTATCAAAGCGCAGAAAGTCACAGGCCAGGATATCCTCAAGATTGTTCGTTTGAAATTCAAGGGGATAGCCTGCCCGCGCGGCTGGAGTGGGGTAGGCTGTGGCTACACAACGGCGTTGATAAAAATCCCAGGTAAGCAGCAGCACGCTGTAACCATCGGCGCGCAGCTCTGCGATGCGTTTTTGCCTGTAGCTGTTCGCGCCGCCGCCGTACATGTGGTCAATGATGCAAACGGCCTTACGGCCATTGAAGGCTGCCGCCAGTGGACGACGCAAGGCGGCGCGGCGCGTGGGATCACCCTTGCTGATATCGGCCAAGCAGGGCAGCGCCACGGCCTGTCTTTCCTCTACTTTGTTGTTAAAGATGCAAATCTTATGGATAATGCCCTTGAGCCCGTGGGCCCTGAAGGCGGCGTACAGTTTGGCTATGGCCTGGGGCCCGGCCCGGCGTAAGCCGCCGTGGGTGCGCACATAGATTTTTGTGAGCGCACAGCCCTTGGAAATGCGGTGGATATTTTTATAAAAAAAAGCCTGTGGTCGCCCTGAAAAAGTTTTTTTGTAAAAAGTCAGATAGCATTCGTCCCGACAACCTGCTTGGAACGGATCGGGGAAGCGTTCCTGTATGGAGATATTGTTGCGGTAATACAGCCGCATGGCATCCGTAATGGGCGTTCCATCGCTGAAAAACATGCCTTGCCAACGCAGATCCTTCATCGCCGCGTGTCCGCTGGCCTCCAGGCGTTGGGCGTAGAGATCCCACAGTTCCGTAATGGCCGGCATGTCCGCGCCATAGATGGACGTCATGGTTTTGCCCGCGCCGGAGTCGTAGCCGGTAAAGTGGTAAAAGCGCAGCGGCGTATCGTTGGCCATAAAAACGCCGTCCGCGCGGCGGGTGATGGTCCTATCCGTCAGGTTCCAGGAAGCCGCGTTGCAGCCTGGGTCGCGGACGATATGCAGGCGGGGAAAAAAGGCCGGGGCCAGGTCACACCAGCGCTGGTCCGTAAAAATGCCGTTGGGGATATCGTCATAGCAATAGTCATAGAGCCTGTCGCGCCACCAGCGGCAAAAGGCCGGACCTTGGCCCCGATTGGCCACGGCCGCAAAGCCCAGGTTGTAGACGCCGTGTTTCAGCGAGCAGATTTCATTATCAATGACGGCCCGCGGTGTTTGCTGCGGGGCAAGCTGGTGGGGGGTCAGCAATATGTCGTGCTGGTCCAGGGCTGTTTCAAGGGGGGCAAGAGAGTGCAGCACCATGATGTCCGGGTCCAGGTACATGACTTTGTCCTGCCTTTCCACGGAAATAAAGTAGTCCATAGCCGGACCTTTGGCTGCTGTGCAGATTTCCACAACCCGGTGGCGGAACAGCCATGCGCGGTATTCGGGAATGGGCAGTTGGTCAAAGGTCAGTAGGCGGTCAAAGGGTTCTCGCTCCAGGTCAAAACCTTCGGGTGGGGCTTCCCCCAGCAGAAGACAAAACTCCCAATCGGGATGAAAGGATTTGAGCGAGGCGGCCAGAACGCGCGCCTTGGGGATGTAATTGCAGGTGCAGGAGGTAAAAACAAGCATTACGGCCTTCCCACTAGAGCGTTTAACACTTGAAATGCTCGCTTACGGCAGGCAAAAGCCTGCCTTCTCGCATTTCGTGGCAAGGATTTTCAAGAAAATCCTTGCAGAGCAGTGAACTCATTTCATTTGTTAACTGCTCTATGGCTGTTAACTTTGAGAATATAGATTCTCAATAATTTTACTACACTCACTTCTGTGTTTAACAGCGCAAATAAATTGCGCTTACACCTGCGTAGTTGACCTTTACTCACACAATCGTCATAGTAATTTTAAGGCGGAAATTCTCTATGGAAGTTATTTTATCAGTTGTCTGAAGTAATTTGCAATCGCTCGCAGCGGTCTGGTCAGTTTCCAAGATTTGCTTTCACTGTAGCTGCGTATGGCGATAGTGTGATCCATCCGCAGTTTCTCCTGGTCTTGCAGCGCAGCCACAAGGTGCATTTCACTTTTTTTCAGGCTTTCCTGGGCAGCCTCCAGGGCGCGTTGGCGTTCCAGAATGTTTTCATACAGCGCGCCCAGGCGGCTGAAATGCCCGCGCACATAGGCCGCCCTGGCTTCGTCCCTGCCCCCTTCCACCAGCAGGCGCAGGCGTTGCGGCGGGTTTTTGCCCGGCAGCACTACGCCCAGGCCGTAGCCGTGGGCAAAAGCAAAGCAGGGGAAGCGTCCGGCGATTTCCTCCCAGGCGCGCACCCCGCCGTAGCCTGGGATGCGTGCATTGATATCGTGCATGAGGATGACGCCGCCGGGAGAAACCTTGGGCAACCATGCTTCAAAATCGTGCAGCATGGCTTCGCGGCTGTGGTATCCGTCAATATGGATCAAATCCACACTGCCGTCCTGGAACAGCTCCAGCGCATCGTCAAAGGGCGCGCGCACGCAGTAGGCAAAGGAAGGGTAGGTGCGCTGCAGATAGGCGGTGATGTCGTTGAACACGGCATCGCCGTAGTGGCCCATGTTGTCGTCGCCCTGCCAGGTATCCACGGCGTAGCAGTTGGTTTCCAGGCCCAGGCGGTCTACCTGCTGACAAAAAGCGCCGAACGAAACGCCCGTGTAGGTGCCCAGCTCTACCAGCAGGCGCGGCCGCAGGGCCTCCATAAGCCAGAAGGCAAAGGGCACATGGCTCATCCAGTGGCTGTGCGCTAGCCGCCGAGGGGGCAGCAGGTATCCCGTTGCGGTGAACAAAGCCGAGAAATCGTCGGAAGCGGAGGCGGATTGCGAATCGGGCATTGAAAAATCCTTGTACTGTGGGGCTGCGCGGCGGCGAGGTCAGGCCGGACGGAGTGCGGCAGTTCGGGCGTTCAGCCTTTTTCGGGCTCAATCGCCTGGAGCTGCGCCAGCTTGTTGGCGAGGCAGACGTCCGCAGCAAACCAGGCAGGATCAGCCATAGCCTCTCTCTCAAAAAAAATGGCGTGGTTATCAGTGTTGCTCCGCGCGTTGCTATACGGCGCTGTGCTGCTAAAAAGAGGAGGAATACTGGTCTGTTGCAGGCGTGTAAGCCTTCCCCAGATGGCAAAAAAGACCGCCCGCCCTGAAAAACGCAGGCCCCAGAGCCGGGCGGGGCGGTTAAGGCCCTATGCGGCCCGCCGCTGCTTGCACGGCGGGCCGCATACCTTTGGAGGTTTGGTCAGGTTAAGGGTTAGGCGGTGAAGTCAGCAGCCGTGCAGCTTGAAAGGTCAATCAGGCCGACCAATTTTACCGTGGCATCGGTGGCCTCCGTATAGGTGCTACCATTAGTCGAGTCTGCAACTACATATGTATTGCCCTCAAACTGGAACCACGTAATGATAGAGGCAGTTCCACCATCACCAGCAGCAGCAAGATTCTTAGCTGCGTCAAGAGTTGTTGCGGTGCTTACGTTAACTGCAGCCTGAGTGAAGATTGCAGCCCCATTAGTGCCAGAGAATTCCAATTTGTCCGTTCCAGACGTAAAGCTTTGGATGATATCCACACCATTAGCGGTTTCAGGCCCCACTTTTACCTTATCCACACCAGCGCCCAGGGTGATGTTGTCGTCGCCCGCTTTGCCCTCGATGGTGCCGCCGCCAACAGCCGCCACCAGAGTATCAACCTTAGAGCTGCCGGTGATGTTGGTATTGGCGACAGCGTTGCCTGTAATGGTCAGGCCGGTCATGTCAAGAGCCGCATCGGTGGCGGCTATGATGGTGACCGTCTCGGCATTGGCGATGGTGCCGGTCATGTGGGTAGCACCCGTGGCCGTAATGGTCACATCATCATCATTGCCAACGCCAGTGTCGATGGACAAGTTCATGGTGGTGGTGGTGCCGGTAGCATCCGTCAGGCCCGTCAGGTCCACCGTATCCTTGCCCAATCCGCCGGTGAAGGTCAGGTTGTCCGCCGTGATGGCGCTTGTGGTGAAGTTGTTGGCCGCGATTTCCGAGCCCTTGATGGTCACGGTTTCGGCTGTGATGGCGCCGATGGTGGCGTCAACAGCGTCGTTGTGGGAGCCGCTGATCGCCCCAAGGTAGCCGCTGGCGTCCAGGGTGACGGAGGTGCCGGTGCCGGTGCCGGTGCCGGTGATCTTGCCGATCGTCACATCGCTGCTGCCGTCGAAGCTGATGGTGGCGCTGTGATCCTTTGCAATGGAGATGTCGCCAAGGTGAAGAGCATCAATCGCAGCTGAGCCGCCACGGATGCCCATGCCGTCAATAGTCACATCGCCCGTGGCGGTGATATCACCCAGCTTGGTGGTGCCCAACTGCGCGGCGTTGACGGTGATGTTGTTGCCGCCCACAGTGGTGGTATTATTCACATTGCCGGTAACCTCGGTCAGGTCCAGGGTCACGTCGCCTTCGCCGGCTTTGACTGCGCCGAAGGTGAAGCCGCCCGCCAGGCCGGTGGCCGTGACGTTGATGTCATAGCCGTGGGCGTCGCTGCCGAGTTGATCCACGGTGATGGCAGATGCTTTGCCTTCCGCCGTGCCCTCGCCGGAAACGGTCAGGGTGTTGATGGCGTTAAAGGCAACGTCGCCGATCAGCGCGCCAGCGTTCTGGGTCAGGGTCACGGTTTCCGCCTTGGCGAAGTCGCTGCCTGCCAAGTCCATAGCCGCGCCGGCGGTGATGTTCACGTCCTTGGCTGCAGCGGCCCGAATCTTGGCAGCTCCGCCGTTGGCGGCGTCCACAGTTACGGAACTAGCCTTGGCCACGTTGAAGGCGGCAGCAGCAGTAGTAGTAGTATCACCCAGCGTGCCGTCCGCGTCCACGGTCAGGGACGTGGCAGTATCGGCGCTCACCGTGCCGTCAAATTTGGTCGTTTCTTTCCCGTCTTTGTCAAGGCCGGAAGCCACATTCACCTGCAGGTCGCCGCTGAGCTTGCTGAGGGTAAGCGTGCCGCTGGTAGCGGTGTACTCGCCCACGTTGATGGTGGCAGAAGCGGCTTCGGCAGAGGCGGTGACGTTCAGTGTAACGGCTTCAGCGGTTTTGGCCTCGACCTTGTCCTCATCGGCTTCCGTATTGATGGTCAGGTTGTTGACGGCAGAGGCGAGGGTAAGGGTGGCCTTGGTGGTGGTGGCGTCGCCGGTGCCCAGACCGGTGACGGTAAAGTCCGTGGCGTCCAGGTTGGCCAGGGTGACAGTGCTCACGCCAGTCAGTTCCAGGCCGGTGAGGTCCTGCACGTTTTTGGCGGAAAGGGTCAGGGTGTCGCCGTTAGTGCCGTTAATCTGCACGGTTTCAAAACCGGACATGGTGGGCTGCAGCGTGCCGGACATGTTTTTCAGCACCAGGGTGTCGTCACCCGCGCCGCCTTCCAGGGTGGCGTTGGCGGCCAGTTTGGCGACCGCAAAAGCGTCGTCGCCCGCGCCGCCCTTGACGGCGGTGAGAGCGGCGGAACTGTCGAGGTCGGCTTCCACAGCGCCGGTGGCGGCAGAGGCGTCAAAGCTGGTGACCTTGCTGCCCACAGCATTCACGTCCAGCGTGCCCGCGCCGGTTACCGTAATGGACTTGGCATCGGCCACGCCGGAAAGATCCACAAGGTTTTGGCCCGTGGCCTTGACCGTCAGGTTTTCAATGCCGGTTACCGTGGGCGTAACATATTTGTCGGCGGCGCTGCCTTCCCCAACGGTGCCCACGTCTTTCAGGCCCAGAGTCAGGGCGTCGCTCGTGCCTTTCACCGCATCGGTGGTAAAGCCAATGGTGGTGGCGCCGGAAGCCTGGTCCTTTACATTGACGGTAATGCCGGCGGCAGCCAGATTGGACAGGTTGATGGCGGCGGTTTCTGCATTAAGGGTGTAGGTTTCCACGCCGCTGATGTTGGCGGCGTTAAAGGTGCGGGCCAGGGTGCCCGCGTTGGTCAGGTTGACGCTTTCCACATTGACCAGCTTGCCGTCGCCGGTAAAGCCGGTGAAGTTGCTGTTCATGGTCACGTTCAGCGTGTCGTTGCCGGCCGCGCCGTCGAGCTGGTCGCCGGCGTTGAGGGTGGCTTCCTTGGTCAGGCTGGAGGCCACACCGTTGAAGGTGTCGTCATTGACCGTGCCGGTGATGGTATCCACCGCGGTGGTCAGCTCATAGGTTTCGCCGGGGGTGCCGGGGGTGGAAGGCGTATAGGGGTTGTAGTTGGTGCTCACCTGCTCTTCCGCCGGCACGGCGGGGATGCTGGCAAGGTTCTGGTCGGGGTCGGTGAGGGGGCTGCAACCGGCGGCCTTGAAAATGGCTTGGATGTCGGCGGCGGTCCAGTCGGTGCGGCCTTCCCACTTGGCCGCGTTGAGCAGCTCGGCCTTGTCTTCAAAATAAGCGCTGGTATCCAGAGCGTTGGAGGGGTTTACGCCCTCGTACTGGCCCACCTGGTTGTAGTGGTCCCACGCGCTTACGCCGTATTTGGCCATCTCGGCCTGCACGGCGGCTTCGGTCCAGTCCGTTTTGCCCTCATAACCTTGCCCATCGTTCATGGCGTTCATCTGGTCGGCCTTGGCCTTGAGGTACTCCGCCACGTTGAAGTAGCTGTTGGGGCTGATATTTTCGCTGTTGCCCTGGGCCACAAAGTGCTGGTAGGGCGTGGCGCTGTATTTGGCCAGCTCCGCCTGCAGCAGGTCAGGCGTTCAGCCCTTTTCGGGTTCAATAGTCTGGAGTTGCACCAGCTTGTTGGCAAGATAAGCGTCTTCATCAAACCATTTCGGATCAGCCATTGTATCCTCCGCAGGATAAAAATTTGGGCATGCCGCAGCACGCTGTTGTCGCATTGCCGCAAGTCGGCATGCACTCTTGGGACATCCTCAAAGCCAACTTCTCAAGGGCCGGTGGACAGTAAACACCTTCCTTCCCATGACCCCGGAGTCGCCACCACTTGCGAGGCGTTTTTGTCGGATTTTCCGCCCACATCCGCTGCGCCACGCAAGTCTACCTGTCGGGCTGGCGGGTCTGAACTCGCAGTAGCAACGCGTTGTGCCGCTGCCATTAGCCCTACGGACCAGCCCGCCGACGTCCTTCTCCGTATGGCAAGGAGCGCCCGCCCGACAGGTTCACCCAGCCGTTGGTCTTGGACCCACGTTGCGATAGAGTACACCCCAGCGTGACACCAAGAAACGACAGGTATGTGATAGCCCGGTTGCTTCGCCATTGTCAATATCTTTCAATAGGAACAGCGGATAAAACTTCCGCCCTCGCTATCGCCTGAAGAGCGTTGCTTTCAGCTGCCACGTTACTGTTTGTCGTTCTGACCGCCAGAATTTGTCCACTCTGGCACGCGATTGCGCAGACTTCTATATATAGTCTGCCGCGAAATTCCGTATTCGTGAGCCAGGTGCGACACCCGCTCCTTATGCGTCAGGCGCTGCACAATCTCTTTCAATTGTTTGTCGCTGAGCGAGGCTTTACGCCCTTTATATTTACCCTTTGCCTTGGCAATGGCAATGCCTTCCCGTTGTCGTTCACGAATAAATGCTCTTTCAAATTCCGCAACAGCGCCAATAATTTGTAGGTGTAATTTTTGAAATGGCGATGCCTCATGCGAAAAAACGAGCTTTTCCTTATGGAAAACTACTGAAATATTTTTTTCAGACATCTCTTCCAATAAATGTAATAAATCGCTTAGATTCCTAGTAAGTCTATCTATACTGTGTACATGCAGTGTATCACCTTCTTTGAGTTCTGCAAGACATCTCTGGAGTTCAGGTCTATTTATGTCTTTACCGCTTATAGCATCCTTATATATTCTATCCAGCAGTACTCCTTCCAATTGTCTGTCCATGTGCTGATCAAGCGTGCTGACCCGTATATATCCTATATTCATGCTTATAAATCCCGTTTACATTCATATGTATCTATAGCCAATGATACAAAATTGATTTTAAGTTTTCTGCAATTTGCACAATGGCTATTTATCAATCATTCTATTAACAGCATTTTTATCAACTTTTCTCCACATATCTTAGCAGCATTTTTGTTTCTGTAAAGTGTACCCAAACGCGACAAGAAGATTAGAAAAGTATGTATATATTATTTTTATGTATAATATGTACTTAGCTGAACTCAAAGATGTTTTGTTGCTGCTTTTGGTGCAGTGGAGGTCTACGGAACAATAAAAAACGTCTTCCCGGTTTGCTGCTTTTGATGGTCACACACATCCCTCTGTCGTTGTGGCCGCCGTGCCCCTGCAATGGGCGTATACTGATTGTGCATTGTTCGCAGCTTTTTTAGGTCGAGAGCTTCAGGCTCGTCGACCTCTTCCTGTTTGTGCGCTGTGCTATGGACAATCCACAAGTCCGGTAGTATATGGGGCGACATATTTGCGGCCTGCCCGGTGCCCGCGCCTGAGGGAAGGCGCGGGGCGTTTCCGGCGGCGCGCCCAACCGGGAAGACGTTTATGCAAAAATTTTTGCGCGCGTGTCGGCAGTTTTTTGGTTACGCCTTTTTTTTCAGCTTTTTCATCAATATCCTGCAGTTGACGTTTTCCATCTACATGCTGCAGGTGTATGACAAGGTGCTGACCAGCTTTAACCTTTCCACTTTGGCGGTCATCACCGTGGCGGCAGTCATCTGTCTGGTGGTTATGGCCCTGCTGGAATGGATACGCTCGCGGCTTTTGGTGCGCGCGGGCATCGAGTTTGATCACCTGCTGGGCGAAACGGTGCTGCGCCGCAATCTGCTGGATGCGGCCGCCCCGGCGGGCGGCATACGGCAGGAGGCCAAAGGCTCTTTGCGTGATGTGCAGCTTTTGCGCAACTTTCTGGGGGGTAATGCGGTTTTTGCCTTTTTTGACCTGCCCTGGATGCCCGTCTATTTTCTGTTCATCTTTATTCTGCACACCTCGCTGGGCGTGGTGGCCGTGGCTGGCGGTGCGCTGGTGTTCATTCTTGGCGCAGTGACGGAACGCCTGACCCGCAAACGTCTGGAAGCCGCCAACCAGATCAACGCCCACGCCGGCAGCTTTACCGGCGCGGCCATGCGCAACGCCAGCATTGTGCGTTCTATGGGCATGGTGGGCAACATCAGCACCCGCTGGCGCAAGCTCAACGACGTGACCATACGCCTGCAAACCTACGCCAGCCGTGCCGCAGGCTTGGTGCATGCCGTAAGCAAAGCCCTGCGCGTGGGCCTGCAGGTGACCATCTATGCCGTGGGCGCGTACCTTACGGTTATGCACGAATCCACCGCCGGCATTATGATCGCCGCTTCCATTATTATGGGCCGCGCCCTGGCCCCCATAGATCAGGCCATGGCCACCTACCGGCAATCGCTGGAAGCCTGGGCCGCCTACAAACGCCTGGACCGCATGCTTGCCGCCCCGCCAGACCTGCCCTCCATGGATCTGCCCGCCCCCAAGGGAGAACTGGCGGCTGAAAATCTTTTTTTTGCTGCCGGCGGGCGGCCCATCATCCGTAATGTTTCCTTCCGCCTGCCCGCGGGCCAGTCCTTGGCCATTATCGGCCCCAGCGCGGCGGGCAAATCCACTCTGTGCAAGTTGTTGCTTAATATCTGGACGCCCGATGCGGGTAAGGCCCGCATCGACCGCGCGGACATCCGTTCTTGGGATTCGGAAAAGCTCGGCCCCCATATCGGGTATCTGCCCCAGGATGTGGAGCTGTTTGCCGGATCTGTGGCTGAAAACATCGCCCGCATGGGCGAGGTGGATTCGCAAAAAGTTATCCGCGCCGCACAAATGGCCGGCGTGCACCACATGGTGCTGGCCCTGCCCAAAGGCTATGACACGCAGATAGGCGACCACGGGGCTGCCCTTTCCGGCGGACAGCGCCAGCGCATAGGCCTGGCCCGCGCCCTTTACGGCGACCCCAAAATCGTCGTCCTGGATGAGCCCAATTCGAACCTGGACGAAGAAGGCGAAGCCTGCCTGGTGCGGGCCATCCAAAATCTCAAGAGCCTGGGCTCTACCGTCATTATCGTCACCCACAAGCCCAATATCCTTGCCGCCGTGGACAATATTGCCGTCATGCAGGAAGGCCAGATAGCGCTCTGCGGCGGCCGCGACGCCGTGCTGCGCAAAATGGAGGAAATGCGCCGCGAACAGGCGGCTCGCCAGGCAAAACTGCGGCAGGAAGAACTGGAACGGCAAGCGCAGCAACAAGCAACAGGGGAAGACGACGCCCCCGTCATCGTTACGGAGGCTGGCCATGCATAAACTTGTACATAAAGCCCTGTCAGTGATCGAAACCACCGCCATCCGCCCTATTGCCAGTGTCCTTAGCAAAGAGAATGACGAAAACATAGAATCGCCTAACCATATCATTCGTCAGGGCCTGCTGATAGTGGGCCTGTTTTTCGGCGTGCTGGGCCTGTGGGCCGCCTTTGGGCACATCAGCGGCGCAGTGGTGGCCCCCGGCAAAATTAAGGTGGAAAGTGAGCGCAAAACTGTCCAGCACCTGGAAGGCGGCATTGTGGATGCCATCTTGGTGCGCGAAGGCGACAACGTGGCTGAAGGTCAAGCGCTGATTGTGCTGGAATCTGTGCAGGTGGACGCCTCCGCCAGCATGTTGCAGAAACAGCTTGTGGCCCAGCAGGCAGCCCTGTATCGCAGCACGGTCGAAAAAAATCTGCGGAACGAATTCGCCTGGCCTCAAGACTTGATAGACCGCGCTCAACAGGCCCAGTGCCCCGACGTGCTGGACAGCGAACAAAAAATCTTTGTCGCCCGCACGGAGGCCCTGCGCGGGCAAATATTCTTGCTGGAAGCCCAGATTGCTCAGATTGTCGCCCAAATAGGCGGCTATGAAGACCAAATCACGGCCGAGGGCAAAATTATCGCTACCCTGCAGGAAGAACTGCAGGCCAAACGTCAGCTTTTTCGTGAACGCTACCTGGAAAAATCTCAGATCCTGGAGCTGGAACGTGAGCTGGCCACCCACCAGGGCAGTCTAGGCAGCAAAAAACAGGCCGTGGCTGAAGCCAAACAGCGCTCCATGGAATTGCGCCTGCGCATCGAAGACGCCAAAAATCGCTTTGTGGAACAAGCCACCAGCGAAGGCGGCAAGCTGCAGAACGACATTATCCAGACTGAAGAACGCATCCGCCCCCTCAAAGATATTAAAAAACGTCTGAAGGTGGTCGCCCCCGTGGCCGGCCGGGTAGTGGACCTTAAGGTGCATTCCAAGGGTGGCGTGGTGCGCGCGGGCGAGCCCCTTATGGATATCGTGCCCGACGCCAACCCCCTGGTGGTGGAAACCCACGTGCCGGTCAACAAAATTACCGAAGTTTTTCTGGGGCAGGACGCCCTGGTGCAGTTGGACGCCTTTGACGCGCGCCTGGTGCCCCACATCCGCGCCAAGGTCACCTACATCTCGGCAGACCGCCTGGAAGACCGCACGGCCTCCGGCACTATGCCCTACTACCTGTGTTATGTGGAGGTGGACCCCAAAAGCCTGAAGGAGGAAAATGCCTACCTTACCCCAGGCATGCCCGCCACTGTCTTTATTACCACTAAGCAGCAAACGGTGCTGCAGTATATGCTCGACCCCCTGCTCAAAAGCTGGGACAGGGCTCTGAGGGAGTAAGCGTGGGCAGGCGGCTGACCGCAGTGTGCCTGGGGGCGGCCCTGAGCCTGGCCCCCGCGCCTTGCCCCGTGCAGAGCATGGTGTCGGGCCCTGTCTCGGATGCCTGGGCCTACGCAATACGGCTGTGGGCGGGCGTTGCTCCGGCGGACGCCGCCGTCAGGGCAGAAAGCCCCACCGCCCAGGCCAGCTATGCCGTGCTTGCCCCCGGCAGCCTGTATGCGGCCAGCCTGGGGCATGGGGTGGAAGTTCGGCTGCGCCTGCTGGAAAACCAGTTTTTCGTCCTTACCCAGACCCGCCCCAAGGGTGATAACGGCCCCCCCCTGTGCCTTACGGGCCGTTGGGCGCAAACGTCCGGCGGCGCGCTGCTGCAACTGAGCAACAACCACGGCTTGGCCCTGTGCTTTAACGTAGGCGGCGGGGGTAGCCTGTACGGTACATCTGTGGGCAGGCCCGGCCTGCCGCCCCAAAGTCTGACCCTGCGTAAAAAGCCCCATACGCCCGCGCCGTTTATCATTATGGGCAACCTGGAATTTCGAAACGGGCAGGCCGTGCTGACGGACAGCGCCTCTGGCGTGGCCTTTGCCCCGGTAACGGGCAAGGATCTGGACGCCCTGAACAAAAGCGCCCCCGTTTTTGTAGAGGCCGAGGTAAGCCCACTGAAGCGCGGCCTGCGCGTGGAGCGCCTGCGCAGCGCCACGGAGCGCGGCCCTTCCGCCGCCGCCCCGGCGGAAGAGCGCTTTGTCGATGTGGCGGGCAAGGGCGTGTGGCTGGCCCCGCCCCTGCCGGGCGTGCCCGCTACGGCCTGTTTTTTTCACCCCGCGGGCCAGGGCAGGGGCACGGTGGAAATTACCGGGCCGGGCGTGCGGCTGACGGCCGCCTATCAGGAACTGCCGGGGCAGAAGCTGCTGTTCCGCGTGGCCGAGGCCGAGGCCCGCAACGCCAGGGATGGCGGCGCGGGAGCCCTGCTGGACTTTTTTGGCGGCGAAGCAGCCTGGACGCGGGCCGGCGGCGCGCTGCTGCTGCGGGCCGCCGGCCGCAGCCTGCAGCTGGAACGCGCGGGCGGCCGCCGCTGAGGGCCCCGGAGCAAGGGCCCGCCGCAGCGCACAGGTCGCCGCGTCTGCTGTGAACAGGTCGCCGGGGCGTCCTTTGTAACGGGCCGTTGCGGGCGCTGCCGACAGATCACCGCGTCTGCCGGGCGCGTCTTATCCGCCATAAGCGGCCACAACTCTCTTGCACCCACGCTATAAAAGGAACCGCCATGCATATGCGATACGCCGCCCTGCTGTTCTGTTTCGTCTGGCTGTGGAGCACCGCCGCCCAGGCCGATGCGCTCACCTTTACTTTGAAACAGGCTGTGGACCACGCTATGGAAGCCAACCCCGGCGTGGAGGCCAAGCAGCTTATTCTGGAACAGGCCAAAATGAACGTGGGCGTGGCGCAAAGCTATTTCTGGCCCCGTCTTTCTCTGGTGGCGGGCACCAACCGCATTGAAAACATCAGTCCGGAGCAGATCAACTACGGCAGCAGCGACTTTTCCAGCTACAACTGGAACAAGGGCTTTCGGGCCTCGCTTTCCCTGTTTGCCGGTTTTGCCCACCTGAACAATCTGGAAAAATCGAGCCTTTCCGTCCAGGTGGAAAAGGCCCGGCATATGCAAGCTCGCCTGGAACTGGGCTGCAATGTACAGTTGCAGTTTTTACAATTGCTGAAACAGCGCGAAGACCTGAAAAGCGCCAAGGAGGCCCTATCTCGCATCCAGAAACAACTGGACGCCGCTGAAGCCTTTGTCAAAGTTGGCATGGCCCCCTATGTCAATGTGCTGCAGAATAAAGTGGAGCTTTCCCGCGCGCAGCAGCAGATTATCCGCGTGCGCAATGATATCCGCAACTCTGAAGTGCAGCTGAACAAGTATCTGGGCTTCCCCCCTGACACGCCCGTAAGCTATGCAGGCGACCTGAAAAACTTTGCCTCCACCGTGGGCTATACGGAAGAGCGCGCCATAGACACGGCCTTGCGCAAACGTCCGGACTTGGTCGTGGCCCAAAAATCCGTAGATGTGGCCTATAAGGACATGCATATCTCTATGGGCGGTTTTTTGCCCCGCGTGGACGCCACCTATGAGGATATGAGCGTCAGCAAAGACTACGACAACGCCAGCTATGGCGACTACAACCGGCATTACTGGTCTGCGGGCCTGAACTTTTCTTGGGAATTTTTCTCCGGCGGCGGCACCACATTTGATACCTTGGCCCAGCGCAAAAAAGCCCAGTCACTGCAAAAAGATTATGAGGACGCCATGTCCGCCGCACGCACCGAAGTTATCCGCTCGTTGCTGGACATCCAGGCCGCCAAGGAGCTTATCGCTACCACCCGCATCGGTGTGGATGCCGCGCGTGAGAGTTACGGCATGGCCAACAAACGCTATATGACCAACACCGGCACCATTACAGAACTGCTGGACGCCCAATTGAAACTGACCCAGGCTGAAACGGACGCCAGTCAGGCCTTGATGGAATTCCATACGGCACGGGCTAAATTTTATTACTATATTGGGTTGGAAAATCCAGGTCTTAATTAGAGTATTTAACACTTGAAATGCTCGCTTACGGCAGGCAAAAGCCTGCCTTCTCGCATTTTGTGGCAAGGATTTTCAAGAAAATCCTTGCAGAGCAATTAACTCATTTCATTCGTAAACTGCTCTAGCTGAATTTTAAAATAGTATTATCGAAATCCAGGTTGTTTTTGGGTGCGGCTATCTTAACATACCGTGGCGCAAAGGGATTACGCGCCGCTGCCCACGCTGGTCAGGCGTCGCTGTCCGCAAGGCCGGGGAGACTTTTCCGGGATGCGGGCCTGGGAGAGGCCATGGCCGCGTCCACTGCCTGTCTGAAGCTGCGCAAAAAGTGTCCCCAGCCGCGTCGGGTCAGGTCCGCGTCCACGGCCACGTCTTGCAGCGCGGCGACGTCCCGCGGGGCGGCACAGCGGTCACACCAGGCTTTTTCCAGCCCCAGGGCCAGGGCATAGGGCAGCAGGCGGCGGAAGGCGGCGGACGGGGGCTCCAGTCCGGCCGTATGGTCGGTGCGTTCCCTATCCGGGCTTCCGGCGTCGCGGAGATACAGGGCAAGGCCTTCAATGCCGTCCAGGGCTGTTCGCGCGGCCTGGCTGGGCGTTTTGAGGGCGGCCGTGAAGATCAGGGCCGTAAGCAGCGTAAGCGCGGGCAGTACCCACTGCACGCTGGGCAAAAATCCCTGCACATGGAGCGCCCACAGGCCGCCGCAGAGCAGTCCGCCCGCCGTCAGCCCGATGAGGCAACGCCAGGCCGTCCCCCTGGGAGCCATCGCCAGGGACGTGGCCAGGACCGTGCAGAACAGGCCGCAGACGGCGGCTGGCGTGGTTTCCGGCGGCAGCCCAGCCGCGGCCGTCAGGCCCACAAGATCCGTCTCCAGCACGCTGACGACGAGCGCCGGCGGCAAGAGCACAAACCAGCCCGCCACCGCCGCCCGCGTCTGGAGCCTCCAGGCGGCGGGAAAGCGACGCTGCAGGCAGTGACGTGCTGCGGCCGCTATGGCGCGCAGGCCAGCCTGGCAGGGGCGCAGGACCAATCTGCCGTCGTCGGCCTGGCGGATCAGGGCGTCGTAGACCGCGCGTTCTTCGTCGGCCAGAGCCTGCGCTGTCCGTTCCGGCAAGGGGCGCGGTTCCAGAACGTAGCCGCCTGTGTCGGCCCTGTGGACGGCGCACAGGCCCTTGAGGGTCAGGTCCAGAAAGGCGGCGGCCAGGCCACGGCCGCTGATGCGGGTGGCGTTGCGCAGATAATCCACAGCCAGGGGGGAAAGGGGGGAGGCGTCCGCAGACGTTTCGCGGCAGAGCTGCCCGGCAACAGGCGGGCAGGAGCGGGGGGTGATGGCGCCCTTGGCCGGGGCGGGCCCCAGCTTTCGCCAGAACAGAAAAAAGTAAAGAAAGACCGCGCAGAAGGCCAGCATCTGCACGGGAAGGCGCGGATTGTCGGCAAACAGGGCGGCCAGCGGCCCCAGCGTTACAGCGTCGGCAGTGGGAAAAATGGCGGCAATCCGGTTCATGGGGATGAAAGCCTCCGTACAACGGCACAAAATACGAGGGCGCGCGTTGTTGCCGCACGCCCTCGCGAGGTACACTATGAAAACCGGCTCATCCTGCACGGGCAACCGCTTTCCCCAAGCGTCTTTGGGAAGAACCGCCGGGCCGGGCTCAGAACAGGTTATTTTTGAGAATTTCTGTTCTCAAAATTTCAAGCGGCCCAGTCCGGCTGTGGACAGCGCAACTGCCCGGTGCTGCTGTCTTTGCCCGTAGCTTCCTTCGTCATAACGGGCCAAGCCGCGCTTACGCCTTTATGGCGGATATCGGCGCGCGCAGCCGCCAGCTCAATTTCAACGTCACGCGCTAGCTCTTGGCTTTTTTGCCGGCCATCTGGTAGCGCTTCTGGGCGGAAAGCTCCAGTTTGCGCAAACGGAGGGACTGCGGGGTCACTTCCACCAGCTCGTCTTCACGCACAAAGTGCAGGGCGTGCTCCAGGGTCATTTTTTTCACCGGAGTAAGGATGACGTTTTCGTCCTTGCCCGCTGCGCGCAGGTTGGTGAGTTTCTTTTCTTTGGTGGCGTTGACGTCGATATCGTTTTCACGGTTGTGTTCGCCCACGATCATGCCCTCGTAGACCGGGTCGCCGGGCTCCACAAAGAGCACGCCGCGCGGTTCAAGGTTGAACAGGGCGTAAGCCACGGCGCTGCCGGGTCTGTCCGCCACGATGGAGCCCGTGTAGCGGGAGGGGAAATCGCCGCGCCAACGGTCGTAGCCTTCCAGGTAAGAGTTCATGATGCCGGTGCCCTTGGTGTCCGTAAGAAATTCGTCGCGGTAGCCAATAAGCCCGCGCGACGGTACGGAAAATTCCAGCCGCACCCGGCCCGTGCCGTTGTTGACGCAGTTGAGCAGGCGGCCTTTGCGCTGGGCCAGCTTGTCCGTCACCACGCCCATAAAGGTTTCGTCGCAGTCCACATAGAGGCGTTCTACCGGCTCAATGACAGCGCCGGTTTCGTCCTTTTTCAGAATAACCTGCGGCCGCCCCACGGAGAGTTCAAAACCTTCGCGGCGCATGGTTTCGATAAGGATGGCCATCTGAAATTCGCCCCGGCCCTTGACCAGAAAGGCGTCCTTGTCCGCCGTGTCTTCCACGCGGATGGCCACGTTGCGCAGGGTTTCCTTGATAAGCCGGTCATGGATGGCGCGGCTCTGCACGATTTTGCCTTCGCGTCCGGCCAGAGGAGAGGTGTTGATGCCAAAGCGCATGGCCACGGTGGGCTCGTCCACGCGGATGCGTGGCAGGGCGCGGGGGTTCTCTCGGGTGCAGATGGTGTCGCCGATGGTCACGTCCTCAATGCCGGCCATAACCACGATGTCGCCGGGGGTGGCTTGTTCCACCTCCGCCAGCTGCAGGCCGTCGTAGACCTGAATTTTGGTGGCGCGCAGGGGGCGGGCCTGGCCGCCTTCGCCAATGCAGGCCAAGGTGTCTTTGGCGTGCACGGTGCCGTGCATGATGCGGCCCACGGCCAGGCGGCCCAGGTAGTCGGAATAGTCCAGATCCGCCACCAGCATCTGGAAGGGCTGGTCCGGGTCGTGCACCGGTCCGGGAATATGGCTGAGGATGGCCTCAAACAGGGGGGTAAGGTCTTTTTGTTCGTCGTCCAGGGCATTCATGGCCACGCCCTTGCGCCCGATGGCGTAGAGCACGGGGAACTCCAGCTGATCTTCGCTGGCGTCCAGGTCGATGAAAAGGTCATAAATTTCGTTGAGCACTTCCTGAGGGCGAGCGTCTTTGCGGTCGATTTTGTTAATGACCACCACCACGGGCAGCCCGGCTTCCAAGGTTTTGCGCAGCACAAAGCGGGTCTGGGGCAGGGGCCCCTCAGAAGAGTCCACCAGCAGAATGGCCCCGGTGGCCATGGAGAGGGAGCGCTCCACCTCGCCGCCGAAGTCGGCGTGGCCGGGCGTGTCGATAATGTTGATTTTTACGCCGCGCCAGGTGACGGCGCAGTTTTTGGCGGCAATGGTGATGCCGCGCTCGCGCTCCAGATCCATGTTGTCCATGACGCGCTCGTCCACCTGCTGGTCAGCGCGGAACACGCCGGCCTGCTTGAACAGCGCGTCCACCAGAGTGGTCTTGCCATGGTCTACGTGGGCGATGATAGCCACGTTACGAAGATGTTCGTTGTGCTGCATGAAAAGGTGCCTCTATTATCTCTGCAAAAATGTGTAGGGGGCGCTTGTACGCATTTTTCAGAGTTTTGTCATCAGGGCGCGGATAAGCCGGCCCAGCTGCTTGCCCGTGGTCTGCGCCACAGCGATGACTTCTTCCAACGGCGTCGGGGTCATACAGTCGGGACGATTTTTATTGGTCAGACAGGAAAGCCCCAGCACCCGCATGCCCAGATGTCGGGCGGCAATGACCTCCAGCACGGTGCTCATGCCCACGGCGTCCGCCCCCCACTGGCGGTAGAGGCGCGTTTCCGCGGGGGTTTCCATTTCCGGGCCGTGCACGCCAATGTATACGCCGCGCTCCAGGCGCAAGCCCATCTTACAGGCCGTTTCCAGGGCCAGGGCACGCAGGTCGGGGTCAAAGGGTTCGCTCATGTCGGGAAAGCGCGGCCCCCAATCCGCGCAGTTGGGCCCGGCCAGAGGAGTGGCCCCGGTGTGGTTGATCATGTCGCTCATGCACATGATGGAGCCCACGTCAAAATTGGGGTTGAGGGCCCCGGCGGCGTTGGTGACAATGAGCGTGCGCACGCCCATGGCGGCCATAACCCGCACGCCCATACAGACCTCGGCCGGGTTGCGGCCTTCATAAAGGTGGCAGCGGCCCTGCTGGATGAGGGCCGTGCGGCCCTGGCCGTCGTCTTCGCCACAGCGTGCGGGAAAGCGTCCGCACACAAAGGCCCCGGCGTGCGAGGCCACGCTGGATGCGGGAAAGCCCGGCAGCTCGGCATAGGGAACGGCAATGGGGTCGTTCATCTTTTCCGCCAGGCCGGAAAGCCCCGTGCCCAGAATGACGCCCACGGGAGTCTCCTTTGCAGAGGTTGTGGCGAGGCTGCGGCGGCCAGCGGCCATGCGTCGGGCCAGCTCTGCGGCCACGCTCTGGACTTCCTGCGGATTTTGCATAACATTATCCTTCCTTGGGCATGTACCCGTGGCGCGCGTTCGGGGCTGCGCGAATTTTGCGCGGAGCCCGACCCGCGCCTGTGGATTTTCCTGTCGAAAGCGGCTATATTGAGCAGCTGCAGCGTATGTATAGCCCGCACGGCCCCGTCCCACAAGGGCCGAGGGCGTATGCGCCCGGGGTCGGCGGCACTGCGCCGGCCGGAACAACCGCCACTGAGCGCCGCCCGGCGCGGATTTTTTACAGGAGATACGGCTTGGATACCGTTCAGGAAGGCACTGCCTTGCAAAACCACAAAGTCCTGGTGGCTAACCGGGGTGAGATAGCCATGCGCATCATGCGGGCCTGCGGCAAGCTGGGCCTGCCTTTTGCCGCCGTGTACACAACGGAGGATATGGCCTCCGGCCATGTGCGCCTGGCCCGTGAGAGCGGGGGCGAAAAAAGCCTCTACCGCGTCGCTTCCTACCACGACGCCAATGAGCTTATGGCCGTGGCCGACGATGCGGGCTGCACCGCCGTGCATCCCGGGTACGGCTTTTTTGCCGAAGACTTCCGCTTTGCCCGGCGCGTGACCAAGCGTGACCGCAAAATGATTTTCATCGGCCCCTCGTGGAAAATCATCCGTGAGCTGGGCGATAAAATCAACACCAAACGCCTGGCCCGCAGCCTGGGCGTGCCCACGGTGCCGGGTTCAGACAGGCCCATCTACGATGAGATGGAAGCCGAGCACATCGCCAAAGATATTTTCGAGTTCCAGGCCCAGCAGGGCATTAAGCGGCCTCTGGTGTTGGTTAAGGCTTCGGCGGGCGGCGGCGGCATGGGCATTGAGGAAGTGTACGACCCGGACCAGTTCCGCTCTGTGTTCCGGCGCGTGCGCAGCTACGCCCTGCGCCAGTTCAAGGACGAGGGCGTGCTTATCGAGCAGCGCATCACCGATTTTAATCACCTGGAAGTGCAGGTGGTTTCTGACCGCAGCGGAACAAACCCGGTGCATTTCGGCACGCGCAACTGTTCCATTCAGTCCACGGGGCGGCAGAAACGCATTGAGGTGGCCCCCGGCTTTGCGCCTGAAACTCTGGAGTACACCTTTGACGCGGCCAAGGTACTGCACGACATTGTAGACTACTCCCTGACCATGGCCCGCAAGGTAGGCTACGACAACGTGGGCACCTGGGAATGGATCGTGACCCGGCAGGGCGACCCCTTCCTCATGGAGGTGAACACCCGCATCCAGGTGGAAAACGGCGTTTCCGCCCGCATTTCCAAGGTGCGCGGTCAGGGCGACGTAGACCTTATCGCCGAGCAGATCCGCATCGGCCTGGGCCAGCCCCTGGGCTATGCCCAGGCGGACATAGAGTTTGAAGGCGTGGGCATAGAATACCGCCTTATCGCCGAAGACCCGGACAACAGCTTCACCCCCTGGGTGGGGCGCATTGAACGCTTTGCCTGGCGTGACCAGCCCTGGCTGACGGTGCTGACCCATGTGCCCGGCACCGAGCCTTATGAAATCCCCACTGAGTTTGACCCCAACCTGGCCTTGGCTATCATCTGGGGTAAAAACCTGGAGGAAGCCAGGGCGCGCGGCCTGGAATTTTTGCGCGACCTGCGCCTGGAAGGGCACAACAACGCGGGCGAGGCCCTCAGGTCCAACGTGGGCTTTCTGACGGCCAATACGGAACGCATCCTGCGTTTTTAACGTGCGGTATGCGGTTTTTGCCCGGCGACAGCGGCGCGCATGCGAGCCTTTCGCCCATTTCAAAAAAACAGTCTAGCTGGCCGTACCCATTATGGACAATACGATAGAAAAGCATATTCAGAATCTGCGTGACAGACTCACGTATCTGGCAGACATCTTTGTCGGCAAGCACAGGGACAATGCCCAGCTGCTGGAAGAAAAACTCGCGGCTTTTGAGGCCCGCGCCCGCGCCGGCCAGCTGGAGGACCCCTTTGCCGAGCTGGCCACGGTGGAAGACCTCTTTGGCTATGTGGAACGCCGCCTGGAAGCGAGCATTACCCCCATGGATCGGGTGCGCATTGTGCGCCACCCCCAGCGCGTCTGCCTGCGCGACATTCTTGAAAACGTCTACGACAACTTTACCGAGGTGGGCGGCCAGGACGAACACAGCCTGGACCCCAGCATGCTCATTGCCCGCGCGGTGATTACCCGCCGCCGGGGCAAGAAGACCTATACCCAGTCGGTTATGGTTATCGGTCAGGAAAAGGGCCACGGCGCGGAGTTCCGCAACGGCGGTTCGGTAAAGCCCTGGGGCAACGCCAAGGCCCAGCAGTATATGCGCGTGGCCGAAACCGAGGGCATCCCCATCCACACCTACATTTTTACGCCCGGCTCTTTTCCCATTGAGGACTATCCCGGCGCGGCCCAGCAGATCGCCCGCAACATTTACAGCATGGCAGGGCTGCGGGTGCCGGTCATTACGGTCATTTCCGAGGGCGGTTCCGGCGGGGCCGAGGCCATTGGCCTGGCGGACAAGCGGCTGATGCTTTCGCACGGCTACTATTCGGTCATCTCGCCCGAAGGGGCCGCCGCCATTGAGGGCCGCCTCAAGGCCGGGCAGCGCGCCACGCCGGAGCTCATTGAGCACTGCGCCGATCACCTCAAAATCACCGCCCAGGACAACCTGAAATTCGGCTACATTGACCGCATTGTGCAGGAGCCCCCCCTGGGGGCGCGGCCCTGGCATTTTGATTTTTTTCGCCAGCTGCGGCAGGAAGTGCTGCGAGCCACGGACGAAGTGGTCATTTCCACGCGCAAAATGCCCGTGCTCAAGCGTCTGGCTCTGGCCCGCGTGCGGCGGCCCGAAGCCAACCTGGACGACATGTACACCCGCTGGGGGCTTTCCTCTGCGGCCAAGGACCGCCTGCGCGAAAAGCGGCAGCAGAAGTTTCTGCGCCTTTCGCGTCAGGCTGCGCGCGACCGTCGTCCCTTTCTCACCAAGATGGCCGCCGCCACCTGGGATTGGGTTTCCAAACCCTGGATCAGCTTCAAGTACGATTTTTACCGCAAGCACCAGCGGCAGATCCGCACCTTTGTGGAAGAAATGGGCAATGAGTGGGAGGTCTTTAAGGGGCGGCTGCTGGCCCCCTGGCACAAACTTACCCACAAGCTGCCCAGCGCCCGTACCGAAAGCAAGGCCAAGGAGCTCACGGCTCTTTCCACCTGGTCCGACGACGGCCGCCGCAGCAAGTGGAATTACATTTCGCCGCGCTACAAAATCGATCGTGCCGTCACCTGCCCCAACAGCGCCTCGTACGGCTGCCTGGACCTCTGGGGACCGGACCTTTTTGCCGAATTTGCCGGGGTGTGCAGCCACTGCGGTTACCATTTCCCCATGGAACCGGAATGGTACGTGAAAAACGTCTTTGACCTGGGCTCGGTCTTTGAGTTCAACAGCGAGATCGAGGCGGGCAACCCGCTGGACTTCCCGGACTTTGGCGCGCGCATCGCCGCCGCCCAGAAGAAGACCGGGGCCAAAAGCGGCTGCATGACCTTTGAGGCCCGCATTGACAACATAAAAATGGTGGTGGCCATGCTTATGGGCACCTTCCGGGGCGGCTCCGTGGGCGCGGCCGAAGGCTACAAGTTTGTGGAGGCCGCCCAGCGCGCCGCCAAAAAGCGCTATCCTTTCCTGGCCTATGTGCACGGCACCGCCGGCATCCGCATTCAGGAGGGCACCCACGGCGTCATTCAGATGCCGCGCTGCACCGTGGCCGTGCGTCGTTATATTGAATCCGGCGGCCTGTACATGGTGCTCTACGACACCAATTCCTTTGCCGGGCCCGTGGCCAGTTTTCTTGGCTGCTCGCCCTACCAGTTCGCCGTGCGCTCGTCCAACATCGGCTTTGCCGGGCCGGGCGTCATCAAGGAAACCACGGGCATGGACGTGCCGCCCAAATACCACCGGTCCTATCGGGCCCTCTCACGCGGGCACATCCAGGGCATCTGGGACCGACGGCAGATTCGCGCCAACCTCAAGCAGGCCCTGCTCACCATCGGCGGGCGGAACCTGTATTATCGTTAGGACGTTATGATCAATATCTCCGCACTGCTGGACGAAATCAAGGCCGCGCCCTACCGCGAAATCGTCATCAGCACCCCGCATACGGGGCGCGTGACCTTCGCCGGACTGCACCAGGGGGACATGGCCCTGGGCCCGCAAGGCCTCTGGAAGGAAAAACCCGGCTCCCTTGTGGCCACGCTGGAGCGCGAACGTAACCCCAAACCCATCTGCGCCCCTGAAAAAGGGGAAGTAAGCCATATTTATACAGATCTGGAAGGCACGTTTGTGGAGGCGGGCACGCCCCTGGCCGTGTTGCGTCACAAACTTACCCGCGCCGAGGTGGAGCACATTATTCTGCAAAAAGCGCTGCACCTCTTTCTTGCGCCGGAGCGGGCCAAGTACTACTTTACCCCTGAGGTGGACAAAAAAATCCGCGCCGCCGACGCGCAGTCTGTAGCGGTGCGCGACGGCATGGAAATCCTGATCATGTCGCGCATGAAACGGGAGGTTCCCCTCAACTATGCGGGGCCGGACGGCGTCATCTATGCCGTCTACTTCAAATACAATGAAAATATGGACGCGGGCGCGCCGCTCATCGGCGTCTGCCCCAAGGACCAGCTGGCCGCCATTCAGGAGGTGGTTATGCGTGTGCGCACGGAGTGGACGGAAACGGACTAGCCTGCGCCGTAGGCTGTTTTTTGGGGCGCGGCCCACAAGCCATGCTTTTGAGGAGGGCGTTTATGGGCAAAGCCCTGCAGATACGCGTCACAGCCGTGACCTGGAATGAAGACCTGCTGGAGCAGCTCTGGCCGCAATTGAGCGAACTGGCCTTCAGCGTTCCCATCAAACACGAAAACCACGGCGTGCTGGAGATGGTGCGGGCCCTGGACGAGGGCCTGCAGTTTCTGCCCTGGTCCCAGGCCCGACGTGCGGCTCTGGGCCCCGGCATCCATGAGGCGGCCCGCATCAAGGCTGCGCTGGAAGCCGCCCTGGCCGACTGGCAGCCGCGCGAGGCCAATGTCTTGAGCGATAAGCTGGAAGACGTGCTGGATGACCTGGAACGGGCCTTTGTGGCCTGATTCCGGGTTGCGCTAGCCCTCGCCATAACACGCCCCCTTTGCCGCGTGCCCGCGCCTGCGGCACGGGCGGCAAAACCGCAACAAAAAAACTTTCGCAAAGGCACAATGCCCCAACGGAGAAGACTCCATGCTGAACAAAGTCATGATTATCGGGCGACTGGGCCGCGATCCGGAGCTGCGCTACACCCAGAGCGGCTCTCCTGTGGCCTCGCTCAATGTGGCCACGGACGAATCTTATGTGGACCGCGACGGCAACAAAGTGGAACGTACTGAATGGCACCGCGTTTCCGTGTTTCAGCGGCAGGCTGAAAATTGCGCCACCTACCTCAGCAAGGGCAGTCTGGTCTATGTGGAAGGCAGCCTGCAGACCCGCAAATGGCAGGACCAGCAGGGGCAGGACCGCTACACCACGGAAATCAAGGCCCAGCGGGTGCAGTTTCTGGACCGCAAGGGCGACGGCCCGCGCGGCGGCGGCCAGGGCGGGTATGAGGACGACTACGGCGCACCGGCGCAGCACCGCGGCAGCCCGCGCAACGCGCAACCCGCAGGCCCGCGCGGCGGACAGGAAGGCGCGCCGCGCAGCAATCAGGGCGGCAGGCCACAGGCCCAACCACCCCGCCAGCAGGAAGAGGATTTGGGCCCGGCCTTCCCTTCGGAGGCGTCCAATATGGACGATGTGCCCTTTTAGAGCAATCCGCGTCGGCGGCAGCGCAGTGTAACGAAGCGCCCCATGGGCCTGTTGATCAGGTCTGCGGGGCGCTTTGCTTATGGCAAACGTGGGTGGGACGCGCTTTGCGGCATGCAATCAGTGGCGTGGGGGCCTGTCCGCCATGACCGCCGCCTTGGCGCAGGCAAGGCCCGCTCGCCGTGGGGCATCACACGTCCGCGCTTGGGTCAGTCTTCCAGGAGAGGCACGGCATCGTCGGCGTTTTTTGTTGTCGCAGCGCGCACCGCCGCCGGACTCGTCGCATCACCGACGCCTAACTCGTCAAAAAAGACACAGCGGTTCCGGCCTTGACGTTTGGCTTCATAGGTGGCCATATCCGCATGGTTGAACAGGGTGGCAAAGTCTTTGCCGTCCTGCGGGTAGCAGGCCACCCCCAGGCTGGCGGTAAGCGAGAGGCTGTCTTCGGAGGCGCGGCACTGGGTGTGCAGCTGGCTGACCAGCTGCCGGGCGCGCTGGCGGATCTGTTCTTTGTGCATTTTTGCCGTGCAGAATACCAGAAATTCGTCCCCGCCTACGCGGCCGGCAATATCCGTATTGCGAAAATTTTTGCTGATGATCTGGGCCATCTCAAGAATGGCTCTGTCGCCGGCCGCGTGCCCCAGTCTGTCGTTAATGCTTTTAAAGTTGTCAAAATCGATCATAAACATGGCGTAGCCTTGGGCATCGTCGGGGACTTCTGCATGTCTGTTGAGCATATCCAGCACCCGCGCGGCGGCCTGTTCCGTGGCCATTTTATTGCGCATGCCCGTGGCGCTGTCCCGATTGGCCTGGGAGCGGAGCTGCAGCTCCAAGGCCTTTTGCTGGTCAATATCTGTAATGATGCCAAAAATATAAATGGGCTTTCCCTGGGCGTTGGTCAGGTTTGAGGCCTCAATGCGGTACCAGCGAAGGTGCCCTGCAGCGTCGTGCAGACGCAGCTCCAGTGATGTTTTGACGTGGTGCGCTTCCTGGCGTACCGCATTCTGGAAAACAGCCAGGCGTGTCCGGTCGTTTTTGTGCACAGGAATAAGGGTGTGCCGGGGATCGGGTTCCAGAATGTTGAATACGCGGCCGAAGGTCTGCAGCCATTGGGCGGAGCAGGAAAAATGCCCTGTTTCCAGATTTTGTTCAAAAATGATGATGTCGTGCTGCTCCAGAATAAAATGGTAGCGCTCGTCTGAAATGCGCTTGGCCTGGGCGGCTTCTCTGTTGTGGGTAATGTCAAAAATAATGCTCTGGATGTAGGGGGCGCCGTGGTCCACACTGACCGGTGAGCCTTTGTGGCATATCCAGATGAGCGCGCCGCTCTTGGAACGTATGCGGTATTCCACGTCAATGTGCAGTCCGCTTTCCAGCTGTTGTTCCATCGTGCGCAGGGCCATATCCCTGTCGTGTTCGTAGATGGTGGCGGAAAAGTCGTTGCCGAACAGGCGCAGGAATTCTTCTTTGCCGTAGCCGAGTAACCGTAAAGAATTGGGGCTGAGAAAAAGGAAGGGCCCGTGCAGCCCGGCGAACTTGATGACCCCACCGGAAATACTGGAGATAATGGAGCGATAATCTTCCTGCTGCAGGCGCATTTTGTGCAGTGTCCGTCGCGCCAGGAAAAGCAGCCCCAAGGCCAGCAGCGCTCCCACCAGAATGATGCGCCAGACAAGTGTGGTGGTGATGGCGTTTTGCCGGGCTACAAGGGCAGTTTCCACTTTCTGCGGCAGCAGAGAAACCACCTGCCAGCCCGTTTCCGGCAGCGGACTGTTACATAGGTACAGCCCGCTGCCGGAAGCGGCATCTTCAAAATGCACCACCTCATTGCGGCGGCCCTTGGTAAAGCGCTGCTGCAAAAAATCGCGCAGCGATGGCGGCAGCCCCTGTTGGGCAAACAAAGGCAGCAGGTCTTCCATGCGTTTGTCCGGTGGGGGCGTCCAGAATAACGATCGTGCCTTGCTGTCCAGCACAAGGGTATAGATGCTGCTGCCGAAGGCCAGCGATTCCAGCCGCTGTTCCAGCCTTTCCGGCTTGGCGCCGCCCATAAGCACTGCCGCGACAATACCATTGCGGCGCACGGGCACGGCCATGATTAGACATCGGTTCTGCGGCTTGTCTTCACGCACGCTGAAGCCGACGTCGCCCGCTTTGGCCCGCAAAAAAGCCGGCGTGCGGCTGTGGTCCACCCTTGCGCCGTCCAGGTCCGTTCCTTGGCCGTCCAGGTCTACAAGGCTGAAGCGCCGCACCCCCTGGGCGCGCAGTACGGGGCCCAAGGAGACCAGCACGCGGTCTGCTTCTTCCATGGATTTGTCGTTCAGTACGGCGGCCACGCCTTTGAAGGCCGTAAGTTGTTCGGCAATAGCCCTGACGAAGCTCTTGGCGTGGCGCTGATGTATTTCCTGCAGCCTGGTGACTATACCCTGGTTAAGATTGCCGGTAGTTTCGTTGGCGTAGTCGTGCACAAAAAAAAACAACACCATAAACAGTGCCGGCAACAAGAGCGCAGCGGCTATAGTGGTAACAGGCTTGGACATGCGTACATCCGATTGTAAGGTCGCTACAGATTACTATTTTTGTCAACCAAAGGGAAGTGTTCGTCCCCTTCAGGAAATGGATTTTAGGCCTAAAAAATGTAAAAAAGGGCTTGTAAACCCAAAATGGGAGCTTTGGTGCCCAATTGTGGGAAGAGCCGTGCTTGAGGGTGTGTCGCACTGTCCACAAGCTGTTGCTGTTTGCAATAGTCGTGGCAATGCTGCAGGCAGCCAGGTATCAATATTTTTTGATTAACTGATAGTTATTAATAAATCATTGCTGCGGTATTTCGACTTGGTGGGGGATGCTGCAAGCCAGGGCTGCAACGCCGGTTACGGTTAGAGGCAACCGCGTCCTGCTATTCGTTGTGGCGCGTCTGGGGCGCTGCCCTTGTCCACGCAGCCGCCCGCTACGCAGGTATAAACGCAGCTTCAGTCGTTGCGACGCAGGAGCTTGGCCCGGTATGACGGAGGAAGTTACGGGCAAAGACAGCAGCGCTCTGTAGTTGCGCTGGTAACCACATGGGCTAACATAGCAAATTTTTGAGAATGTCTATTGTCAACGTTGCAATGCTCTGGAGAAGAAAACAGAGGCCGCAGCCTTGCTGCACGGGCATGCCATAAACCGCGTGGTGCGGACATGCGCGGTTTGTGCGGACTGCGGGGAAGCCGTTTTGTATGTGAGGGGGAGGCGGCGTGAAGATGGATGGCGCATGACATATTCCCGCAGCCAAAAGCCGAGGCTTCCGGCTGCGGGAATATGAGTATGCCGCAAAAATGCTGTGTGGTTGGTCAGCTGCGCAAAATGGCTTCCAGGGTGGCGGTGAAAACGTCCAGATCGGCCTCGTCAATGGTCAGAGGGGGCAGGAGGCGCAAGGTGGTGCCGTGGCTCAGGTTGCAGATGATGCCCCGGCGCAGCAGTTCCTCCCACACGGCCTGAGCGGGCACGGCCAGCTCCACGCCGATCATCAGGCCCAGTCCGCGCACTTCGCGAATTTTGTCCGGCAGGGCGGCCTGCAACCCCCGGAGTGTCTCCAGCAGGCGTCCGCCCAGCGCGGCGGCCCGGTCTGCCAGATGGTCGCGTTGCATGATCTCCACCACTTTGGCCGCCACGGCGGAGGTCAGGGCGCCGCCGCCGAAGGTGGTGGCGTGGCTGCCGGGGCCGAAGCCTTTGGCCATTTCGTCCGTGGCCAGCATGGCCCCCATGGGCAGACCGTTGGCCAGGGACTTGGCTATGCTGATGGCGTCCGGGGTGAGCCCGAAGTTCTGGAAAGCCCAGAACTTGCCCGTGCGGCACATGCCGGCCTGCACTTCGTCGCAGAGAAAAAGGATGTCGTGGCGGCGGCAGAGGGCCTCTACCCAGCGCAGATAGGCTGCGGGCAGGGGCACGATGCCGCCTTCGCCCTGCACTACCTCCACCAGCACGGCTGCGGTGGCCGGGGTGACGGCGGCCTCCAGAGCCGCCAGATCGCCCGTGGGCACCTGCACAAAGCCTTCTGGCAGAGGGGTAAAGCCCTCACTCAGACTCTCGCGCCCCGTGGCCGCCAGGGTGCCCAGGGTGCGCCCGTGAAAACAACCACCCAGTGAAATAATGGTGTAGGCGTCCCGTTTTTTGACCGTGCGCATGTAGCGGCGGGCCAGCTTGATGCAGGCTTCGTTAGCCTCGGCCCCGGAATTGCAGAAAAAGGCCTTGCCGTGGTGGCTGGTGGAAAGCAGGCGGCGGGCCAGATCCAGCTGTTCCTCCTGATAAAAGAGGTTGCTCACGTGCCAGAGTTTGCGGGCCTGCTGTTCCAGCGCGGCGCAGATTTCGTCGTTGCAGTGGCCAAGGGCCGTCACTGCAATGCCGGCCAGCAGGTCGATGTATTCCTTGCCGTCCACGTCCCAAAGTCGCGCGCCTTTGCCTCGGACCACAGCCAGGGGATAACGGCTGTACGAACGGCAGAGCAATTGCTCTTCTGCGGCTTTGACGGCGGCAAAGGCTTGTGACATGGCGGTGCTCCTTTTTGAAGGACGGCAAAGGGTTGGTAAAAGGCCGCAGCCAAAGAAAAACGGCGCGGCAAGGGGGCGGATCAGCGGCCCGTGTGTCCGAATCCGCCCGCGCCCCGGGCCGTAGCGGCCAGGGACGGGACTTCGCGCCAGCAGGGGCGCGTTATGGGCTGAAAAATGAGCTGGGCTACGCGGTCGCCGCGTTTAATGCGCAGGGGGTTTTCCGACGTGTTCAGGAGGTAGACCAGGATTTCTCCGGTATAGTCCGGGTCCACCACGCCCACGCCCTGCGCCACGGTGAGGCCGTCGCGCGCGCCCAGACCGCTGCGGGAATAGATAAAGCCCGCCACGTCCGCGCAGTGCGGCTGCACGCTCAGCCCCGTGGGCACTGCCAGCCGTGCGCCGGGCCGCACCACGGCCTCGTCGGCCGTAAGGCAGGCGCGCAGATCCAGGCCAACGGCCTGGGCTGTGGCCGGGGCAAGGCCGGCCTCAGGGTCGGCCAAATACAGAGCCCGTGCGGCGGGAGACACAAAGGCCACGTTCACGTCCAAGGCGGCCGTGGCGGCGGGAGGCACAAAGGTGGGGTGGGGCGTGTTCATGCCCGTGTAGTAGCGCAGGTTGCCCCTGGGGGCAAGCGCGGAATGGCGGCCCGCCCCGATGCTCCGGGTTTTTGTCTGTCCCGCCGCGGCAACGGCCTCCCATAGCGGGGCAAAGTCCGCTGCCGGGGAAAAGCATTCCCGGCCGCAGACTTTTGGACAGGGGGCAAAACCGCCCGTCAGGCGGCTCTCCAGGTGTCCTTCTGGAGCATTTAACACTTGAAATGCTCGCTTACGGCAGGCAAAAGCCTACCTTCTCGCATTTCGTGGCAAGGATTTTCAAGAAAATCCTTGCAGAGCAGTTAGCTCATTTCATTCGCTAACTGCTCTGACCGCGCGCCCGGCCGCATTGCCTGCCGGTGCGGGGCAGGCCAGGGTATGTCAACGTTGCAATGCCCTAGCGGTTGCGTACGCGCCGGAACGAGCGTGCCATAACCTTTGAGAATATCTATCCTCAAAGGGAATCTGCTCTAGTTCGGCCTTACACCTCGAAGAGCATTTCCAGATCCTCGCGAGTGAGGGACTTCCAGGCGTCCTGACCGGGGATGATGGCTTCGGCCACGCCGCGTTTGGCCTCCTGCAGCTTGAGGATTTTTTCCTCCACCGTGTTCTGGCAGATGAGCTTGTAGGAAAAGACCTGCCGGGTCTGGCCGATGCGGTGGGTGCGGTCTGTGGCCTGGCTTTCCACCGCCGGATTCCACCACGGGTCGTAGTGGATGACGTAGTCCGCCGATGTGAGGTTAAGGCCTGTGCCGCCCGCCTTGAGCGAAATGAGGAAGATGGGAATGTCCGGGCTGTTGTTGAAGCGATCCACCTGGTCAAAGCGGTCCTTGCTGGCTCCGTCCAGATAGCAGAAGGGCACCTGCGAGAATTCCAGCCACTGCCGGATGATATGCAGCATCTGCACAAACTGCGAGAAGACCAGCACCTTGTGCCCGCCCTCCACGATTTCCATGACCATGTCTTTGAAGGCGTCGAATTTGCCGGAAGGCAGGTTATTGGAAAAACCGGGCAGGTCCAGTTTGAGCAGGCGCGGGTGGCAGCAGATCTGGCGCAGCTTAAGCAGGGCGTCCAGGATGGACATCTGGCTTTTGGCCAGGCCTTTTTCGTCCACGTCGGCCAGCACCTGGGCGCGCAGTTTGCGGGCCAGGGCGGCGTAGAGTTCGGCCTGGGCGTCCTCCAGGGCGCAGCAGGTGACGCTTTCCACCTTGGGCGGCAGGTCTTTGGCCACCTCGGCCTTGGTGCGGCGCAGGATGAAGGGCCGCACGCGGGTGCGCAGGTAGTCCAGGGTTTCGGCGTCGCCGTCTTTGATGGGCTTGACGATGCCGCGCTGGAAGGCATGCTGCGAACCAAGAAAGCCGGGCATAAGGAATTCAAACAGGGACCAGAGCTCAAAGAGGTTGTTCTCAATGGGCGTGCCCGAAAGGCAAAGGCGCATGCGGGCGTTGATGCGGCGCACGGCACGAGCCGTGATGGTATTGGGGTTTTTGATGTTCTGGGCTTCATCCAGAATAACGGTGTTGAACTCGTATTTTTCCATCTCCTCCAGGTCGCGCCGCAACAGGGCGTAGGTGGTGATGATCAGATCCGAGCCTGCAATGTGTTTGAACATGCCCTCGCGCCTGGTGCCGTAAATGGTCAGGCGCTTGAGTCCGGGCACAAACTTTTCCGCTTCCCGTTCCCAGTTGGGCAGCACGGATGTGGGCACTACAATAAGGTTGGGGCCCTCGTACCGGCGTTCCGCCATGTACTGGATAAAAGCCAGGGTCTGTACGGTTTTGCCCAGGCCCATTTCGTCGGCCAGAATGCCGCCGAAGCCGTATTCCGACAGAAAGTTGAGGTAAGAAAGCCCCTGCGCCTGGTAGGCGCGCAAATCGGCGTTGAGGCCCTTGGGCGGGGCAATGGGCCGCACCTCGCGGAAGGAGCGGATTTTTTCGCGCAGGTTGTTCCAGAAGGAGTCCGTGGCCGCGCCGGGCAGATCTTCCAGCAGGCTGTCCAGCACCGGGGCCTCGAATTGTTTGAACTTCTGCTGCGGCGGCTTGCTGGGGTCCAGGCCCAGGGCCGTGAGCTTGTGGGCCAGCTTTTCCAGCCAGGTTTCGGGCAGGCTGGTGTAGGAGCCGTCCTTCAGCTGCACATAGCGCTTGCCGCGCGTCCAGGCCTTCCAGATTTTTTCCAGCGGCAGGGACTGGCCTTCGTAGTCCACGGTAATATCCAGCGAAAACCACTTTTCCTTCTCATTGCTGGTGACCTGGGCCGTGATGTTGGACATGGCCGTGCGCACCTTGTAGCGCGAGAGGGCCTTTTCACCATAGACGCGGTAGTTTTCCACCAGCTTGGGGTAGGAATCCAGCAAAAAGGCAATGGCCTCTTCCGGTTCCAGAAACCAGAGTTTGCTGGAGCGGGCCTGGAAGCCCATGCCCGTCAGTTCGCTCATGAGCTGGGCTTCTTCTTCCTGGTGGCGGCGGACCAGAAAAGTCTGTCCTTCATAGCCGTAACTGCCGGTCTGGAAGTCAGGGTTGGGCCCGTTGAGGGTGAATTCGCCGTGGCGGGTTTCATAGACGTTGTCGATTTCCAGGGTCAGCAGGCTGCCTTCTTCATCCAGAAAGAGCTTGGGGTTGTAGGTGGCGGGCTGGAAGACCGGCTCCATGAGCTTGAGGAACTGCTGCGGCTCATAGAGCTCCGAGGCGGGCAGGCGGGTCCAGACCCGGTCCAGAAATTCCGAAATTTCTTCGTGGGGCACTACGGGGCGTTCATAGATCAGGTTGCGCACCAGGGAAGGGTAGAGGCCCGTTTGCACCGGATAGAAATTGTGCTGGTAGCAGACCCACAGGGGCATCTGCCCGTGAAAGGTGATGGGCGCGTCTTCGGGGGCAGAGCTTTCAGGCTGGCTGCTGCCGCGTTCGTTGCCCGTGATGCGGCCGGCCCGGATGGGCAGGGGCGGGCGACCCTCCCGCTTGAGCAGCACGTCAAAGTGAAAGCCCGAGTCGTCCAGAATGGGCCTGAGCTTGAGGGAAAAGGGCGTGCTCTCTATCCGGCAGGGCATGTCCGTGTCTTTCCAGAGCAGGTAATATTCCTTGCGCACAGACCAGAAAAACCAGGAGGTCAGCCCCTGGGGGATTTCCACCCGGTGGCCGTAGTAGTCGAGGTGCTGGCCGATCTGCCGGGCCACGTGCGGCAGCTGGGGAGAGAATTCGCACCATTCAGGGTTCTGGATGATCTGCTCCAGCGTGATTTCGTTGTGCACGCTGGACAGGCCGGATTTGTTCTGCCTCCCCCGGAAAAAGGAAACCAGCAGCCGCCCCTGTTCCGGTTCGAAACGGAAGATGAGATAGTGGCGGCCGGGTTCCGGCTCCATGTCCGTGGAAAAAAAGTTGCGGAAGCTCTGCTTCCAGTCCGTGCTGGGGGGCGGGGTGTCTTCCGGGTCGCCCTGTTCCTTGCGCAGTTCTTCCACCAGGCGCAGAGCCAGGGCCGCCACATGGCGGCAGATGCCCGTGAAAGCGTCGGAGCAGTTGCACTGGTGGCGCGTGCTGCGGTCGGTGATGGTAAAGCTCAGGCTGGGCGTATAGACCTGCAGGTCGCCGCCCTGGATGACGCCCTGCACGTCCCAGGTCTCGCCTTCCTGGATATTTATTTTTTGCACCTCTCCCTCGGAGAGGATATAGTAGGCCGCGTCGCGGATGTACTCCGGCACGCTGTCGTGCAGGAAAGTCTGGCACATTTCGCGAACGACGCTCTGTTCTGATCGGCTCATGCGTTCCTCAAAAAAGCCCCTGAATTCGCGTCCGGAACGACAGCTGCGGGGCGATGTTATGACGTTTGCGACAAATAGCACAGGTGGGGGGGCAAAAGCAATATGAAGTGTCTGGCAGATGGAAAAAATATTTTTTGAGCGCTCAATCAAGGCGCTGACCGCGCTGCACGTGGCCTTGGTGGCCCTGGTCTGCGCCGCAGCTTTGTGGTGCGCGTCGGCCGCAGTTGCCGCCGCGCATGGGGAAGCCGCCGCCGCGCCTGTGGACGGCGGGCGCATTTTGTTCGGCACCATTGGGGAGGCTTCCAACCTCATCCCTTATCTTACGGCCGATGCGCCTTCGCATGAAATTGCCGACCTGCTCTACGTGGCGCCCCTGCGCTACGACAAAAATCTGCAGCCTGAACCCTGGGCCGCCCAGAGCTGGAGCCTGGAGGACGGCGGCAAGCGTCTGCGTTTTACCCTGCGCAAGGGCATCCTCTGGGAGGACGGCAAGGAACTGACCACCGCGGACGTGGCCTTTACCTGCAAGCTGGCGGCGGACCCGGCTACGGGCAGCCCCTATGCCGAGGATTTTTTGCGCATCAAGGATCTGCGCATTATCGACCGCTATACCTTCGAGGTCACGTACGATCAGTTTTTTGCCCGGGCCGTAGCTACCTGGATGAACCCCATCCTGCCCAAACATATTCTGGAGGGGCAGAACATCCGCACCACGGATTTTGCCCGCAAGCCTCTGGGCGCGGGCCCGTACCGACTCACGTCGTGGGAATCGGGCAGCCGCATGGTGCTGACCGCTTCGCCGACCTATTTTATGGGGCGACCGCACATTGATAAGATAGTCTACCGTATTATCCCCGACACGGCCACCATGTTTATGGAAACGCGGGCCGGGCGGCTGGACGTCATGGACCTTTCGCCCCTGCAGTATCTACGGCAGACCTCCGGCCCGGTCTGGGAGCGAGAATTTCGCAAATACCGCTATCTGGCCTCCATGTATGTTTTTCTGGGCTTTAACCTGGAGCACCCCTTTTTCAAAGATGTGCGCGTGCGGCGGGCCATTTCTCTGGCTCTGGACAGGGACGCCCTGATCAAGGGCGTGCTGCTGGGGCAGGGCATTCCGGCTTTCGGCCCTTTTAAGCCCGGCACCTGGGCCAGCCACCCCACGCTCAAGCCCCTGCGGCAGGATTTGGCCGCCGCCCGCGCTCTGCTGGCTCAGGCCGGCTTTGTCGACCACGACCACGATGGCATTCTGGACCGGGACGGCAAACCCCTGGCCTTTACCATCCTTACCAACCAGGGCAACGAACAGCGTATCCTCACGGCCACGGTCATTCAGTCCCAATTGCGGGCCATAGGCGTGGACGTGCGCATCCGTACGGTGGAGTGGGCCGCCTTTATCCGTGAATTTGTCAACAAAGGCCGCTTTGACGCCGTACTGCTGGGCTGGACCATCCCGCAGGACCCGGACATCTATCAGGTCTGGCATTCCTCCCAGGCTGTGGAGGGGGGCCTCAACTTTACCCACTACCGCAATCCGGAGGTGGACACACTGCTGGAAGAGGCGCGCTCCCTGCCGGACCAGGACCAGCGCGCCCGGCTCTACTGGCGCATTCAGGAAATTCTGGACCGGGATCAGCCCTACTGCTTTCTTTTTGTTCCTTACGCCCTGCCCGTGGTGCAGCGCCGCTTTCAAGGCATAGAACCGGCCCTGGCGGGCATCATGTATAATTTTGAACAATGGTGGGTGCCCAAGTCTCTGCAGCGCAGCGCCCTTGAGCCCTGAGCCGCCCGCGCGGCCTTGTCCCTCATTGACAAGGCCGCGCAAGTCGGCACATAGTTTATGCAAGGCCGCCTCTCAGCGGCATTTTTGTCCGCAATGGGGCTATGCATGATCCGTATCCAGGAAATTCTCGACAAAGTGGCGGCCAACAACAACGACGCCGATCTGGAGCTTATCCAGAAGGCCTATGTGTTTGCCGCCACAGCCCACGCGGGTCAGACCCGCCTTTCGGGTGAGCCCTACCTCTCCCACCCCTTGGCCGTGGCCGATACCCTGGCCGAAATGGGCTTTGACGAACCCACCGTTGTCGCTGGTCTGCTGCACGATACGGTGGAGGACACCAAAGCCACCCTTGAGGAGATTGAAGAAAATTTCGGCGAAGAAGTAGCCGACATTGTTGACGGCGTTACCAAGATCAGCAAAATTTCTTTTGAAAACAAAGAAGAAGCCCAGGCGGAAAACATCCGCAAGATGATTCTGGCCATGAGCCACGACATGCGCGTGCTTATGGTCAAGCTGGCTGACCGGCTGCACAACATGCGCACCCTGGACTTTCAAAAAGCCTACAAGCAAAAGCGCATCGCCCAGGAGACCATGGATATTTACGCCCCGCTGGCCAACCGGCTGGGCCTGTATATCATGAAGCGCAATCTGGAGGATCTGAGCTTCAAATACCTGCGGCCGGACATCTACAACCAGATCGACCACTGGCTGGACAAACACCAGGTGGTGGAAAAGCAGATTATTGAAAAGGTGGTGGCCCTGATCAAGGATCTACTGGCCGCCAACGATATCATTGGGCAGGTCTACGGCCGCATCAAGCACAAGTACAGCATTTACAAAAAAATGCAGTCCCAATCGCTGACCCTGGACGAAATGCACGACATTATGGCTTTTCGCGTGTTGGTCAAGGACATCAGGGACTGTTACGCCGTGCTGGGGCTGGTGCATTCTCAGTGGCGGCCCGTGCACGGACGCTTCAAAGACTATATCTCCATGCCCAAAGCCAATGGCTACCAGAGCCTGCACACCACGGTCATTGGCCCCGACGGAGAACGTATTGAAATCCAGATTCGGACTGAAGATATGCACCGTCAGGCCGAACACGGCGTGGCCGCCCACTGGCTGTATAAAGAAAAAGGCCGCGTCAACAGCAAAGATCTGGAGCAGTTTGCCTGGCTGCGCGAAATTTTTGAGCGCCAGAGTGAAGAGAGCGACTCCCGCGAGTTTATGCACTCCCTGAAGATGGATCTCTTCAAGGACGAGGTTTACGTCTACACGCCCGCCGGCGACGTGAAGGAACTGCCCGAAGGGGCCACACCGCTGGACTTCGCTTTCATGATCCATACCAACGTGGGCCAGCACTGCGCCGGGGCCAAGATCAATGGGCGGCTCATGCCCCTGGGCACGGAGCTCAAAAACGGCGACGTGGTGGAGATCGTCACAGACCCGTCGCGCAATCCCAACCGGGACTGGCTCAAGATAGTCAAGACAGCGCGGGCGCGCAGCCGCATCCAGCGCTATCTGCGCACCGAAGAACGCAGCCATGCCGTAACCCTGGGCCGCGACCTGCTGGAAAAGGAAGGCCGCAAGGTCAGCATTAACGTGGGCAAGACCGCCAAGGAAGGGCAGCTGGCCCTGGTGGCCCAGGAGATGAATTTTGACAGCGTGGACGACCTGGTGGCTGCCGTGGGGTACGCCCACCTGACGCCGCGTAAGGTGCTCAACCGCCTCTATGCCGTGCTCCACCCAGAGGCGGCTGCCGCGGCCGAACCCGCGCCGCCTTCGGTCAAGGAAAGCAAGGAGGCCGCCGCCCGCAAAACCGAGGGCGTGGGCATCTCCGGCGTGGACGGCGTGCTTATGCGCTTTGCCAAGTGCTGCAACCCCGTGCCCGGCGACCCCATCATCGGCTACATCAGCCGGGGGCTGGGCATCAGCGTGCACCGGGCCGACTGCCCCAATGTGGCCAATATGGAGCCGGAACGTCTCATTTCCGTCCACTGGGACGGCATGGAAGAAAAACCCTACGAGGCCGGCATCTTCATCATTGCCAAAAACGAACAGGGCGTGCTGGCCACCGTGGCGCAGACCATGGCTAAAAACGGCGTCAATATCACCGGCCTGAACATGGATAACCTGGTGGACGGCCGGGCCAAACTGCGCTTTACTGTGGAAGTGCGCGACGCCACACAACTCTACCAGCTCATCGAAGCCATCCGCTCTCTGCCCGCCATCCTCGAAGTAGTGCGCGACGCCGAAGACGCCTGAAGCCCGGCACACGGGGCAGCCGTGCCGTTCAGACGTGTGCCCGCTGCTTTTTGCGTAGCTCCCCGCGAAAAATTTTTCTTTCTGCCAGGGTACGTCCGGCGCGTTCCCTGAGGGAAAGAAGTTTTTTGAAGGATGGGGGGTGTGGGGGGAAGGGAACTTTTGTTCACAAAAGTTCCCTTCCCCCCACAAAATTTTCCCCTAAACGGGCTGCCAGTCTTTGATGCCTACGTCTACGGAGGCGACGCCGTTGTAGGTATCCAGCCTGGGGGTATAGGCCACGCGGATGCGGCGGCCCACCAGGGCGGGGGTGAGGTCTTTGCCCAGACCCCAGGCTTTGGCGCTGAGGGTGACGCCGCAGTTTTCGTCCTGGAGGCGCAAGCGGGCGTGTTCCGGGTTGCGGCCCAGGGGGGCGCGGTCGCGCACCAGCAAAGGCGGGGAGGCGAAGACGGGTTCGGCATTGCCGGGGCCAAAGGGGCGCAGCAGTTCCAGCTCTTTGAGAAAGTTGCGGTTGCTGGCTTGGTCGAAGCCCAGTTCGCCTTCCAGGGTGAGGCTGGGGATGAGGGGGGTAGGGCCGAGGATATCCGCGCACACGGCTTCAAAAGCGGCGCGGAATTCGGCGATTTTTCCAGGGGTGAGGCGCACGCCGGCGGCCAGACGGTGACCGCCGAAGCCCAGCAGGCAATGGGCCGTGCGGGCCAGACCCGCGTGGAGGTCAAATTCCCGCACCGAGCGGCCGGAGCCTTTGACGCCGCCGCCGTCATCGCAGAGGATGACAGTGGGGCGGTAGAATTCTTCCACCATGCGGGAGGCCACAATGCCCACCACGCCGGGGTGCCAGTCCTTGCCGTAGAGCACCAGACCGGCGCGGGGTTCGCGGCCCAGCAGGTCCAGGGCCTGGGCGCGGGCGGCAAGGTGGATGCGTTCTTCTTCTTCGCGGCGGCTGGTGTTGAGGGCGTCCAGCTCCTGGGCCAGGGCGGCGGCCTGGGCGTGGTCTTTTTCCCGCAGCAGGCGCAGGGCAAGGGCCCCCTGGCCCATGCGGCCAGCGGCGTTGATGCGCGGCGCCAGGCGAAAGACGGCCTGTCCGCTGCTCAGGGCGGCGGCGGGGTCCAGTTTGCTCACGGCCTTGAGGGCAGCCAGGCCAGGCCGGGCCGTAGCGGCCATGTGGGCAAGCCCGCCGCGCACCAGAATGCGGTTTTCGCCCTTAAGGGGCATAACGTCCGCCAGTGTGCCCAAGGCCACCAGGTCCAGCACGTTGTCCATGCGATGGCGGCGGCCCGTGTGCGGGGCCAGGGCTGCGTTGAGCGCGCCCATAAGATAAAAGGCCACGCCCACGCCGGCCAGGTGGGGGCAGGGCAAGTCCGCCTCTGCGCAGAGGCGGGGGTTGCAGAGGGCCTGGGCCGGGGGCAGGTCCGGACCGGGCAGATGGTGGTCTGAAACCACCACGGTCATACCCAGTTCGCGGGCGCGGGCCACGGCGGCCACGTCGGCAATGCCGCAATCCACGGTGAGCAGCAGGCCGCAGCCCTGGGCGGCCAGAGCTTCCATCTGGGGCACGTTGAGGCCGTAGCCTTCGCTGCGGCGGTCCGGGATGTGCCAGTGGGCATGGATGCCGTGGCCTTCCAGCACGTCCAGCACCAGGGTTGTGGCTGTGATGCCGTCCACATCGTAGTCGCCCCAGACAGCCAGGGATTTGCCGGCCAGCAGCTCGCGGGCCAGGAGGTCGGCGGCTTCGGGAATCTGCGGCCAGCGCGAGGGCGGGGTAAGGGATCCCAGGCGGGCGGAGAGGAAGGCGTCTATGTTCTCTTTGCAGGTAAAGCCCCGTCGCCAGAGCAGTTCCAGAAGGGGGAGGGAAATGCCCAATTCTTCGGCCCAGGCCGGGGGCGGCGCAGGGGGCTGCCCCGCGGGCGCTTGCCGTTTGTGCCAGATTTTCACGATGGCGTTCCGCCTCTCGGTGAAGGCAGAGGCGCGGCAGCGGGAGCGGCTTGCGCGGCTGCGGCGGCCGGTGCGGCGGCTTTGCTGGCGGCCTGGAGGGCCGCGCGCACATCGTCCACCCGTTCGGCGGGCACTAGTTGCTTCTGGATGAGCCAGGCCAGGAATTTGAGTGAGGGTTCGTGGCGGGGGGCTAGGCGTAGGGCGTGCAGCAGGTTGTCGATGCAGCTTTGCAGATCTTTGGCTTCCAGCTGCACGCGGGCCATATTCATGTAGAGATTTTCGTCGTTTTGGGTCAGCTCCAGGGCGCGGCGGTAGTAGGCCAGGGACTGCTCCAGCATGTGGTTTTTGCGCAGGTTGATGCCGAATTCGTTGAAGAGGTGTTTGTGCTCAGGCTCAAAGGCCCCATCCAGCTTAACCAGGCGCTCGAAAATATCCTGGGCGCGGGCTGTGTCGCCGCGTTCCAGGTAGGTGAGGCCGATGCCGAAGTTGGCCCGCACATTTTCTTCGTCGATTGTAAGGGCGTGGTCGTATGCGTATTCCGCAGTGAAGGTATCGCCTTTTTCGCGGTGGCTGTCGCCGTTTTCCACGCTGCGCTGCAGTTCCATCATTTTTGGAAACACGGAATTGAGATAAAATTCCGGTTCCGGGGCGAATTTGCTGAGCAGTTCGTCCAGGGTGATTGTGCGCTTGGGGCCGCTGGGCACATAGTTGGGGTTGAGGGGTTGGCACTGGATGACGTTGCCCTGCTGCTCCACAAACCAGAAATTTTTTTGCACGGTTTTGCGGGTGGTGGTGCCGGTGCCCACCTTGCGCACCTCTTGGGTGGAAAACACGCCGCGCACCTGCGTTTTGCCGTTGGCGGCAGGGGCGGCGCCGGGCGCGGGGGCCGTGGCGGCGGGCTTGGGAGCGGATGTGGGATCGGATGCGGCCATGATTTCCTCGTCTGCCGAATTCCGGCCAGAAAAGGCTGGCCGGAAGGCGTGCAATGTACGTCCGGAGCGCGGTTGCGGCCAGGGGCCTTATGCCGGTGCGCCGCCCGGACCGGAAGGCTGTTGCCCGGTAAAATCCGTGGCGGCCAGGCGGATGGCGTCTGCCATGTCTTGCGCAGTCTGAACCGGGTCCGGCGCGGTAAGAATGGGCCTGCCGACCACCAGGTAGTCCGCCCCGGCAGCCACGGCCATGGCCGGCGTCATGACCCGGCGTTGGTCGTCGGCGGCAGCGCCCGTCGGGCGGATGCCGGGGCAGAGGCAGCGCAGGTCCGGACAGCGTTGTTTGATCTCCGGGGCCTCGTGGCCGGAGCAGACCACGCCGTCCAGGCCCCAGGCCGCTGCGCCCTGGGCCAGGGAGAGGGCGAATGCCCTGGGAGTGGCGGCAATGCCCGGCATTTCGTCCTGGGCAAAACTGGTAAGCACCGTGACGCCGAAGAGCAGCGGCCCGCCGTTGGGCAGGCCCGCAGCGGCCTCGCGCGCCGCGCGGCACATGCGTTCCCCCCCCTGGCAGTGCAGGGTGAGCAGATCTGCGCCGCCGGCAGCGGCAGCCTTGACGGCCTGTGCCACCGTGTGGGGAATGTCATAGAATTTCAGGTCCAGAAAAACCTTGAAGTCCAGGCCGCGCAGGGCTTCCAGCAGGGCTGGGCCAGCCAGGGTAAACAGCTCCATGCCCACCTTGCACCAGGGCACGATGCCGCGCAAGCTCCGGGCCAGGGAGAGGGCACGGTCTTTGTCGGGCAGGTCCAGGGCCGCCACCAGTTGGGGGCAGGGGAGGGCGCGGGTCGAGGGCATATTTTCCTCAAACATACGGTTTCAGCGGGTCAGCAGGGCGTCCACCAGGCCGGGGTTGCGCGCCGGGGCCAAGGTGGCCGCGAGGTACACGGCCCGCAGCTGGTCGTAGGCTTGATCCAGGTCGTCGTTAACCACCAGAGCGTCGTACCAGCGGGACGCGGCCATTTCCTGCCGGGCATTGGCCAAACGGCGCTGAATGCTCGCCTCATCGTCCAGCCCCCGTCCGCGCAGGCGGCGTTCCAACTCGTCCAGACCGGGCGGCAGGATGAAGACAAAGACGGCCTCGGCGAGGCTGAGCTTGAGTTGGGCGGCGCCCTGCACGTCGATATCGAAAAGCAGATCCGTGCCTTGCCGCAGAGTCTGCTTTACCGGATCCAGCGGCGTGCCATAAAGATTGCCGTGCACTTCGGCCCACTCGGCAAACTGCTTTGCGGCGCGGCGGCGTTCAAATTCCGCGCGCTGCAAAAAGTGGTAGTCCTTGCCGTCCACCTCACCCGCACGGGGGGGCCTGGTGGTGCAGGAAACGGAGTAGGCAAAGCCGGGAAATTCCTGCTGCAGACGCTTGACCAGGGTGGTCTTGCCTGCGCCGGAAGGGGCGCTCAGAACCAGGGCGATGCCTTGGCGGGTCATCGGGTTTCTTCCTCTTGCGCAAAACGTTGACTGATGGTCTCCGGCTGAATGGAGGAGAGGATTACGTGGTTGGAATCCGTTACCAGAATGGAGCGGGTTTTGCGCCCCTGGGTGGCGTCGATGAGCCGCCCTTCGGCCCTGGCGTCCTCGCGCAGGCGTTTCATGGGCGAGGAGGCGGGGCTGACAATGCCCACCACCCGGCCCGCCAGCACATAGTTGCCGAAGCCGATGTTGATAAGTCTGTCACGGGGCATGGATTATTCCAGATTCTGGACCTGTTCGCGGCATTTTTCCAGTTCGTTCTTAAAGTCCACCACCAGGCGGGAAAGCTGCACGTCGGGCAGTTTGTTGCCGCAGGTGTTGATTTCGCGAAAGCATTCCTGCAGGGTGAAGTCCAGCCGTCGCCCGGCGTCGCCCCCGGACTGGAGCAAATCGTGCAGCCGGGCCAGGTGTGTGCTGAGGCGAGTGAGCTCTTCGCTCACGTCCAGTCGGTCGGCCAGGGTGACGATTTCCTGCAGAAAGCGGCCTTCGTCCAGCTCCTGACCATTCTGGCCCAGGGCCTCGGCCAGGCGATCGCGCAGCTGGACGGTTCGTTCGTCGCGGATGGCCGGCGCGCGTTCGGCGATAAGGCCGGTCCATTCCTCCATGCGCAGAATGCGGGAATGCATGTCCGTGGCCAGGGCACGGCCTTCGGCGGCGCGGGCTTCGTTCCAGTCTTCCAGGGCCAGAGACAGGCCTTCTTCCAGGGCGGCGGCGGTGTCTTCGTCCAGTTCTTCGCCGTTGTCGCCCCACAGGGCGCTGATGCCCAGCAGCAGGTTGTAGTCCGGGGTAAAGTCGTCCCCGCGGGCCAGGGCCAGGGCCTGCAGGCCGTCCAGCATGGCCGCGGCCTGGGGCGCGTCAAAGCGCGTGGCCGGCGCGCCGCCCGGGGCGTACTGGAGCATAAGGCTGATGTCCACCCGGCCGCGCGAGGCATAACGCCGCACGACCTTTTCCAGCCGCGCCTCCAGGCTGCGCAGAGCGGGGGGCAGACGCCATTTGAGGTCCAGGTGGCGGCTGTTGACGCTTTTTACTTCCCACTGCTGGGTGAAAAGGGGGCTTTCCACCACACAGCGGCCAAACCCGGTCATACTGCGAAGCATGGGGATCCTTCCTGCATTTAATTAAGCAAGTGTAGGCCAAGGCAAGGGCGAATGCAAGTGGCCCGCCGGGCGGAGGCTGTTCCGCCTGCACGGGAGGGCGCAAACCGTTTGGAGCGCAGACCGGGCCTGTCGTCAAAAAGGGGCAGAGCGGTCCGGAGAAAGCGCTTGCCCCTGTCGTTGAGGTACTCCGTAAACCGTGGATATCCACTTTGACGCTGCGCTGCCCGGCATGATAAAAGTGGCCTAGCTGATGGTTATGGCGGGGATGTATGCAAGCTGGCTATCGGTTGTCATGGCCAATAGTGCGATTTTATTGTTAATACGCTTGGTCATGCTGGCCTGGGCCGCACCTGGTGAACCGTGGCGTCACAGAGCGGCGGGAAGCCCAAAGGCAGTGCAGGAGTATTCGGAATGAGCCCTTCTCAGAGAAATAAAATAAAAAAAGGACTTAGATTTTACTCTAAGTCCTTGCTTTTCTTTGGTGGGCCATCAGGGACTCGAACCCCGAACCAACTGATTAAGAGTCAGCTGCTCTACCAATTGAGCTAATGACCCGTGCAACGTGAAAAGGGGTTTACCCGCATGGGCCGTCTCTGTCAAGAGAAAAGGAAAAAAATTTGTCAAAACGGTGTGATTTAGTGAAACAAGAGCAGGGCCTTCCCGCAGAATCGGGCGTTTTTTCCCGGCCTGAAGCACGGCTGTGGGCGGCATGTCTGGGCGTTTTGGCGCTGCTGCTTTTGTGCGGGCTTGGGCGGCCGGGCGCGGCTGATGCCGCCAGGCTGGGGCGCCAGCTGGAGGTGGCCCGCGACGGCCAGAACCTGGTGTTGGCCCTGCGGCTGCACATTCCTGAAGGCTTCCACGCCTATAGCCATGAGCCGGGCGACGCGGGAAGGCCCACGGTGCTGACCCTGGAGCCTGCGGGCGGGCCGGCCGCGCCGGTCTGGTATCCGACGGGGGCCGTGCAGCGCGACTATTACGACCCTTCGGTGACGGTTTCCGTATATGAGGGGGAAACCCTCCTCTTTGCGCGCGTGCCCGCGGCAGCGGCGGGCAAACCGTATACGGGCGCGCTGAGCCTGCTTTTATGCTCTCCGCGTCAGTGTCAGCCCGTGGACGAAACCCTGCAGGGCGCTCTGCCTGCGGACCCGCCCCCACTGGAGGCGCAACCCTGGGCCGGTCAGTGGCGGCGGGTAAGCGCGCAGCCGCCGGCCCAGGCCACAGGTGAAGAGACGGCGCAGGAGGACGGTGCGGCAATACCGCCGGGCGCTGTCCGTGCCCCTGCTCCCGGCACGACTGTCGGTCTGCCCCCTGGCGACGTCCTCACAGCGCCGCAGGCCGCCCTGCCGCCGCCCGACGGCTTTGACCTGAGCCTCACGCCGCGCTATCTGGACGCCAGTCTGGAAATTTCCGGTCTGGGCAAGGCCTTGCTGTTTGGCATGCTGGCCGGGCTTTTGCTCAATATCATGCCCTGCGTGCTGCCCGTACTGACCTTTAAGGTCAGTGGGCTGCTGCTTATGGGCGGCGGCGGCAAGGAGGGCCTGCGGCGCTTTCGGCAGCACAATATCTGCTTTGCGGCCGGGGTTATGACCTTGTTCAGCGCCCTGGCCCTGGTTCTGGGCCTGGCGGATCTTATGTGGGGGCAGCTGTATCAGAATCAAGCCGTGCTCATGGTTATGCTGCTGCTGGTTTTTCTTATGGGGCTTTCCATGCTGGGGGTGTTCACCCTGCCGGTCATCGACCTCAAGGCGGGCGCACAGAGCAAAAATCCCTGTCTGCAGGCTTACGCCAGCGGGCTGGTTTCCACCTTTCTGGCCACGCCCTGCAGCGGGCCTCTGCTGGGGGGCGTGCTGGGCTGGGCCTTTACCCAGCCGCTTATCGTGGTTGTTGTTGTGTTCTGGTCCGTGGGGCTGGGGATGGCCTTGCCCTATGTTTTGTTCAGCATCTGGCCGAACCTGGCCCGCATTTTGCCCAAGCCCGGCATGTGGATGCGTATTTTTGAGCGCATGGTGGGCTTTTTGCTGCTGGGCACAGCGCTCTATCTGCTTTCCATTCTGCCGGTGGAGCGGCACATGCAGGTACTGAGCATGCTGCTGGTGGTGGCGCTTTGTGCCTGGCTGTGGGGGCAGTTTTGCGGTGTGGACGCGCCGCCCCTGCGGCGGCGGCTGGTAGGCGGCCTGGGCGGGCTTTTGCTGGCTACGGCCATGGTGCTGGTTTTGCGGCCCGTGGCGCCTTTGCCCCAGTGGCGGACGTTCAGCCCGGAAGTTTTCAGCGCCTCGCTGGGGCAAAAACCGTTGTTGCTGGAATTTACGGCGGACTGGTGCCCCAACTGCAAATTTATGGAAGCCACAGTGCTTACTGACGAGCGTATGCGTGGCCTGCAGGCCCGTTACGGGCTGGAACTGGTGCGTGTGGACCTGACCCGCGCCGACGCCTATGCTGTGCGCCTGCTGGAGGCTTTAGGCAGCAAGAGCATCCCGCTCACCGCGCTTTTCCCGGCCGGGGCGGGTGCGTCGCGTCCCCTGGTGCTGCGTGACGTGTACGGCGTGCGGGCTCTGGAGTCGGCTTTACAGCGGGCTTTTGACGGGAGCTGATTTTTTTATGGTCTTGAGGCCTATGGTTTTTTACGGTCAGGCCGATACAAACCAGTGTGTGCCACGAGGGCCCGCGCCGCGGCCTGCCCGCCGCAGCGGCACGGTTGTGCGTGGCTTGGCGTTCTGACAAGGGAGCGGATATGGATCTGAACCAGAAAAAACAGGAAGACGAACTTCTGCAGCTGGTGACCTTCAGCATCGGCGAGGAAGAGTTCGGGGTGAATATCCTGAAAGTGCAGGAAATCATCCGCACTATGGAGATCACCAAGGTGCCCCGGGCTCCGGAATTTGTGGAAGGCGTCATCAACCTGCGCGGCAAGGTCATTCCGATCATCGATCTGCGGCGGCGTTTCGGCCTTGCCCCCAAGGCCCACGACAAGAACACGCGCATCATCGTGATCGAAATCAACAACATTATTGTGGGTTTTGTGGTGGACGCCGTGTCGGAGGTGCTGCGCATTCCGGCAAGCACGGTGGAACCGCCGCCGCCGGTGGTGGCCGGGGTGGACTCGGACTACATCAGCGGCGTGGGCAAACTGCAGGACCGTCTGCTGATCATGCTGGATCTGGACAAGCTGCTTTCCAGCGAAGACATGGACATGTTGAGCGCCGTTTAAAGCCGGTTGCCTTGCGAGAGGCCAAGGCCCGCAAGCGCTTTGGCGGCGGAACCTGCTCACGCAACTGCCGGACCGATTCCGGAAGGGCATTGCTCCGTCGGGCAGGCTCCTGCCCCATACCGAACAGTGCCGGTGGAACGCGCGTTCCACCGGCACTGTTGTTTTACGCGACAGCCTGTTTTTTTTGCTAGAGCATTTAACACTTGAAATGCTCGCTTACGGCAGGCAAAAGCCTGCCTTCTCGCATTTCGTGGCAAGGATTTTCAAGAAAATCCTTGCAGAGCAGTTAGCTCATTTCATTCGCTAACTGCTCTAGAGTGTAAGCATATTACCTTTAAGAATATGTATCCTCAAAGTTGAACAGGCTCGTTCCGGCGCTTGTCCGCGCAAATACCCAGCGGTACTGTCTGCATCCGTAACTGGTGCTGCTGTCTTGGCCTGTAACTTCCTTCGTCGTAACGGGAAGCTCCTGCGCCGTAACAGCTGAAGCTACGCTTGCGCCCCACGGCAGGCATCTGCTCATGCAGTCGCCAGGGCAATTTCAAAGTGAAATTGCCTTATTACAGCCGCCTGTGCCCGGCTGGGCGCACAAACGCCGCGGCCGCGCGTCTTTCACGGCATATTTTACGGGCGGCATCCCCCGGGAAAAACAGCGCAAAAAGCAATAGCGCAAAAACCAGCGTCCTGCGAATTACAGCCTTACGGAGCGCAGCGCCGAGGCGTGGCCGCCCTTGGCGCGGCGGGAGGAACGCAGACGCAGCTCTTCCACAATCAGGCGCTCATAGTCCGGGGCAATGGTGATTTCCGTGTGCAGTTCCGCGCTGATCATACACTCAATCTGCTGGGTTTCTTCCCAGATTTCCAGCAGTTCGTCCTCAGCCAGGTTTTTGACGCGTTCGGCAAAGGGCTTTTCGTCGGGAAAGGGCATACAGGATCCCATGATCATGCTCCTGATAAGCTGAAAAAACGGCGTACGCAGGGTTGCGCCAAAAGGGTTTTTGCCATAAGCGCGCAGCCTTGGGGGCCGGGGTGCAGGCCGTCGCTCAGGTCTTGCAGATAGGTTTTGTCGGCGGCCAGAGCGCTGTATGCCTCCGCAAAGGGCAGGCCCAGGTCGGCGCAGATTTTTTTCTGGCCCGCATTCAGGGCGGCCAGACGTTGCCGCGTGTCCGCGTCGGCCACCGGCGGCGGGCTGACCACCAAGGTGGGGGCCAAGGCCTGGGCTGCCGTCAGCATAGGGCGCAGGTCCGCCAGGACTGCATCCTGGTTGCGTGGCGTGCCGCCTCCGGGCGCGGCCATATCCACTACCCCCACACAGAACACCAGGCGCGGTTCCATGCCGGGGATGCGCCGGGCCTCCATTTCTGTCCGCCAGCGGCGCGCCACGTCCGCCGTGCCTTGCCGCCGTGCGCCCAGATTATAGAAGGTGGCGCGGGGGATGCCGTACAGACCGACTTCACGCCCCAGTACGGCCAGCCGGCTGACCCAGCCGCCGGGCATCTGGTCGTCGTTCACTCCCAAAGTGAGCGAATCTCCAAAAAAGAACCAGGTCGGCGTACGGGACATGGGCTCCTCACGGACGGGTCTGCCCGTCGGCAAAGATTTGCGCGGTCTTGCACAGATGCAGCCGGGGCTGCAGGGAAGTTTCTTCCCCCAGAGGCTCCAGAATGGCCAAACACAATTTTAAAGGCGACAGATATGCACTACCCCAGTCGGCCACAAATGTCACGGCACCGTCGCCTTTCGCCACATCCCAGCGCGCCAGCAGGGGGCGCAGGTCTGTGGTGCGCGGTCCCTTTTTGGTTTCACGGCTGCGGGGGCAGGAATCCAGAGCGGCAAAGGCGGCAAAGCAGTGGGCGACCTCGCGGTTTTCCGCTGCTGTGGGCAGGCGGCAGCAAAAAGCCTCGGCCACGGCCTGTTCTGTGCGCGCCTGTTTGGTAGTGCGTTCCACAGCGGTCACTTCCATGCCCAGCGGCAGGTGCGGGGCCAGCTGGGCGGCCACGGCTTCGGGCGGCAGGTTCTGGTGCAGGGTCAGGGCAAACCATTCCGCTGCGCTTTCCACGCCCACGGGCAGGGCGCGGCCAAAGGACACCAGCGGCATGGGGTGGAAGCCCTGGGAAAAGGCCAGGGGCAGGCGCGCCCGGCGGAGTGCCCGGTCCAGCACGGCCTGCAGCTCCAGCTGACTCAGCCAGGCGCTGCCGGCGACCCTGCTGTGCCAGACGCGGTACTGAGCCGCCTTGACGGTCAGCTCCGGCGCCACGCCGGGGGGCCGGTTGCCCTGAACGCGACAGACAATGCGGCCGGTATCGTCGCGTCGGGGCTGATGGGCCGCCTGGTCGCGCTGGGCAAAGACCAGGCGGTTGCAGTGCCGGGCGGCGTCGGGCCAGGCCGGCGCGCCGAAGGGACTGTCCGCCTGGCGTGCGGGGGGCGCGTCTGCGGTTGCCGTTGCCGGTGCGGCCTGCATGCCGTCCGCGTCCGTGGGGTACGCCGTTTCCGGTGTGGGCGTGTGGGGCAGACGGGAAGAACCGGCCCTGGTGTCGCAGGCCCCGCACTGACGGCAGGCCCCGTAGCGGCAATCGTCGGTGATTTTGCCGTCCAGGGCGCGGCGGTATTCACGCAGCAGAAAGTCTTCGGAAACTCCGGCTTCCAAATGGCTCCAGGGCAGGGGCGCGCCGGGCTCGCGCGGGCCGGTATAATCCTCGGCCCTGAGGCCGCAGGCTTCCAGGGCTTCCAGCCAGGGGTTCAGGTCAAAGCCTTCGGCCCAACTGCAGAACACGGCCCCTTTGCGGTAGGCCAGCTCCACCACGTCGGCCATGCGCCTGTCCGCGCGGGAAAGGATGCCCTCCAGGTGGCTCATGGCGGGTTCGTGCCAGCGCAGTTTGAGGCACTTCAGCCCGCGGAAGGCGTCGCGAACCAGGTTTACCCGGCGGCGGATTTCGTCCTGACTGCTCTGCGCTACCCACTGGAAAGGGGTGAAGGGCTTGGGCACAAAGGGGGAGAGGGCGGCGGTTACCTGCAGGCGGGGGCCGCCGGGGCCGGCGGCGTCGCGCACCTTGCGGCAGAGGTCGGCAATGGCCGTGAGGTCCGCGTCCGTTTCCGTGGGCAGGCCGATCATGAAGTAGAGCTTCACCTGCCGCCAGCCATGTTCCAGCAGTTTTTGCACGTGCAGCAGCAGGCCTTCTTCGCTTACGCCCTTGTTGATGACGTCGCGCAGGCGCTGGCTGCCGGCCTCTGGGGCCAGAGTGCAGCCTGTGCGGCGCAGCTCGGCCATGCGTTCCATGATGGCGTCGTCGATGGAGCCCACCCGCAGCGAAGGCAGGGAAAGGCTGATCTGTTCTTCGGCGCAGCGGTCCAGCACGCTCAGGCTCAGGGTCTTCAGGGCGGAATAGTCTCCGGTGCTCAGAGAGAGGAAGGAAATTTCGTCAAAGCCTGTTTCGTCCAGGCAGCGGCGCAACAGGCTGTGAATATTTTCCAGGGAGCGCTCTCGCACAGGGCGATAGACCACGCCGGCGTGGCAGAAGCGGCATCCGCGCGTGCAGCCGCGGGCGATTTCCAGCGAGAGCCGGTTGTGCACGGCCCCCACGGGCACCACTTGGCGCACGGGATAGGCGGCCTTATTGATGTCTGCCACAATGCGCCGTGCCGGGCGGGCATAATCCGCCACAAGGGGGCGCAAAGGCGCGCCGGGCGCGGCCGACACGGGCGTGAACAGAGATGGCACGTACACGCCGGGGATGCGCCGTGCCGCGTGGAGCAGTTCCTTTCGGGTCCAGCCCCGGTCGCGGGCTTTTTCCAGCAGTTCCAGCACGTCCGGCAGGCTTTCTTCGCCGTCGCCCAGAACCATCAAATCCACAAATGGGGTCAGGGGCTCGGCGCTGAGCAGGGCCCCGCCGCCGGCCATCACCAGCGGACAGGCGTCCAGACTTTCTGGCCGGTCCGCGCTACGCAGGGGAATACCCGCCAGGTCCAGCATATAGAGCACGTTGGTATAGCACAGCTCGTGGGTGATGGAAAAACAGAGGGCATGCGTGCGGACAAGGGGGGTATCCGACTCCAGGGTGGCCAGGGGGGCGTTGTGCTCGCGCAGCACCTGCGCGGCTTCACGCTCCGGAGCCATAACCCTTTCAGCCCACCATTGGGGCCGGGCGTTGACCACGCCGTAGAGGATCTTCTGGCCCAGGTAGGACATGCCCACCTCGTAGGTATCGGGAAAAGCCAGGGCTACGCGCAGACGGACGCGGGTGGGATCTTTGCGGCAAACGTTGTCTTCAATGCCCGCGTAGCGGCTGGGGCGTGGCAGCAGGGGCAGCAGCTCGCGCATGTCGTTCCTTGGTTAGGGGTACAAAAAGGGCGGCGCAGGGCCGCCCGAAAATAGCGCAAAATGCGGTGGGAGAATTTTTTGGCGGTGCGGCGCGTCTGTCGCGCAGCGGCCAGGATTCTTTGGTGAGCCAGTATGACGCCAAAACATTTTACCGCTGAGAAAGCCAATTCTCAACGGTAAAATGTCCCCAACAGGTTTTTGGCGTAAAGGGCGCACAGGCCGGGAAAGCCCGGCGGAAATTATTTGATGAGGCCGCCGCCCGCGCCGCCGCCGGCAAAGGGCTCTGAACCGAACTGCAGCTTGCCCAGGCCCCCGGCCACGGTGAGGTTGGTGCAGGCTTCGATATATTTGTCCTGCAGTTCCTTGGGGGTGTTGGCGTAGCGGTAGAGGAAATTTTTTCCCTCAAGAACGCCGGTAAAGTCCGGCTCAAAGGGATAGCCATAGGGCAACATCATCATCTGCACGCCCTGCTGGGTGGGAATGCTCTGAATGGCCGCCACTTCAGTGAGGCTGTCTTTGGCGGCGTCGTATTTGCCGATGACCAGTTCGCCGGTCACCAGTTTCATCAAGCGGATGTCATAAGCCATGCCTTTCTCCTACAGGGTTGATGGGCCATAGGTAGGCGCTGGCGTGGCGCATGTCAAGGCATTTTCTGTTGCCAAGCGGCGCGAAATGGCTACAGTACGGGCATGAACAAGACGCAAGCAGAGGCCGTCCCCACCCCTGACCCCCGCACTTTGCTGGGGCACGTATTTGCGCGTCCGGAGCTGCTGGAGAGGGCTTTGACCCACAGTTCCTGGGCCAACGAGTACGGGGCGGGGCCGGAACACAACGAACGGCAGGAATTTCTTGGCGACGCGGTGCTGGAACTGTGCGTTTCGTGGGAGCTGTACCGACGGTTTCCCGACGCGCGGGAGGGACAGCTGACCCGGCTGCGCGCCAGGCTGGTGAGCACCACAAGCCTGGCCGAGAGGGCGCGAGCCCTAGGGCTGGACCAGTGCATCAAACTGGGTCGGGGCGAGGAAAGTCAGGGCGGGCGTGAGCGCGATGCCGTGCTGAGCGACGCGCTGGAGGCAGTGCTGGCCGCCATTTATGAAGACGGCGGCGAGGTTGCGGCCAAGGCGGCGGTGGGGCGTCTGTTTGCCCAGTGCTGGCCGGAAGCGCCGCAGGCCACGGTGGTCAAGGACTATAAAACGCGGCTGCAGGAAGCCTCGCAGCAGCGTTTCGGCCAGGCCCCACTGTACACCCGGCTGGGGAGCAAGGGGCCGGAACACGCCAAAACATTTGAAGTGGGTTTGCGTCTGCCGGACGGGCGCGAGTTTCGGGCCACGGGCAGCAGCTGCAAAAAAGCGGAACAGACCGCAGCGCGTACGGCGCTTGCGGCTTTGCAATTAAAAGACCAGGACTGAGCGCGCCGCCTATTGGGGGGCGAGAGCGGCACAGCGACGGTCTTCTGGACCGGTCCGGGGGCAGATGCCCCCGGACCTCCCGTCTTTGGTCTGCCTCTGCCGCTATGCGCTTTCGGGGGTTAACCGCCGATGAGCTGCATGGCCATCTGAGGCAGCGAATTGGCCTGAGAAAGCATGGCCACGGCCGACTGGCTCAGGATCTGGTTGCGCACAAATTCCGTCATTTCCGTGGCCACGTCCACGTCCGAAATACGCGATTCGGCGGCCTGCAGATTTTCGGCCTGGGTGTTCAGGTTGGTGATGGTGTTCTCCAGCCTGTTCTGCATGGCGCCCAGGTGTGCGCGGATATTGTCCTTGGAAACAATGGCGTTGGTAATACCCACCAGAGCGCTTTGGGCAGCCTGCTGGGTGGACACGGTAAAGGCCATGGAAGTGTTGGGGTCTGCGCTGTTGCCCACGCCCAGGGCCGAAGCCGTGCTGTTGCCGATTTTGATGTAGTAGTAGTCCTCGGCGGAATCATTGCCCGTGCCGAAGTGGATCTTCATCTTGCCCGTGGCGGTGATGCCCGACCCATCGTGGGTGTCGTCGGAAAGGGTGCCGTCGAGCAGGTGGATGCCGTTAAAGTCCGTAGCGTTGGCGATACGGGTAATTTCCGAAGCCATGGCCTGGTATTCGGAATCGATCATGAGGCGTTGGGTGGAATCGTAGGTGCCGGTGGCCGCCTGTTCCGCCAGTTCCTTCATGCGGGTCAGTTTTTCGTCAATGACGCTCAGAGCGCCGTCGGCGGTCTGGATCATGGAAATGGCGTCGTTGGCGTTGCGCGCGCCCTGCTGCAGGGTGGCGATGTCGGCCCGCTGCAGTTCGCGGATGGCCAGGCCGGCGGCGTCGTCCGCCGCAGAGTTGACCCGCAGGCCGGTGGAAAGCCGCTGGGTGGATTTGCTCAGTGCCGCATAGTGACTGTTCAGATTTCTGGCCGTGTTGGCGGCCATCATATTGTGGTTAATGACCAAAGACATGGGACACCTCCTGGTGGGTTATGCTGCCCACCGAAATGCAATCCATGTGCCAAAAAAAAATACTTAATAATAACACTGCATTGAATATCTATTTTGTGCACGAGGAAAAATTTTCCAGGTGTGCTGCGGGCTTTTTTGACGCCGCGGGGCTGGGGCGCTGGTGGTTTTTACAACAAAAAACGCCGGTCCCGGATGATTCCGGAACCGGCGCTCCACGGAGGGAAAAGGCGCGGCGCTATCCCCAACGCCGTGGGGGAAGGGGTAAACCCCAGCCCCCGGCCTTGTGCTCTTATTCCTGCATGCCTACCGCTTCATGCCGATGACGGTTTCCAGCATGGTGTCCACGGTGGTTATGCCCTTAGAGTTGGCCTGGAAGCCGCGCTGGGTGGCAATCATCTGCACAAACTCAGTGGTCATGTCCACGTTGGACTGCTCAATGTTGTAGGCCTTGGTGGCCCCGAAGCCGTTATCCCCGGCCACGCCCACGCGGGGCTCGCCCGAATCCTGGGTGGCGGAAAAGAGGTTGCCGCCTTCGCGGTAGAGACCCTGGGTGCACTGGAAGTCGTAGAGAGCTATCTGATAGAGCGGAATGGTCTTGCCATTGGAATAGATGCCGTAGACCACGCCGGCTTCGTCAATATCCACATTGCTCAGCGTGCCGGAGGCGTAACCGTCCTGGCTGCTGGATTGCACGGTGTAGGATGTGGTATTGGCCGCGCTGGCGTATTCCTGCCGCTCCACGGTGGCCATGGTAGGCACAGTTGAACCGTAACTGATGACGTTCTTGAACTGGGGGATGCCCGAACTTGAACCCGTGGACTTGGATATAGTGGTCAGGCTGGCCAGGCTGTTCTTTTCAGAGGATGTGACGGCCTGCAGGCGCGTGCTGTCCAGAGGGGCAGTGGGGCTTTCGGGCTTCACGGCCGTGGTGGTGATGGCGGTAAATTCGCTGCTGGTCACATCCTGGCGCGTGCCGGAACCGTCAGTGTAGTAGTACCCCGTAGAGTCGTGCAGCACGTTGAAGCCGTTTGCCGTACCGTAGACGTCGTCTGATCCGGCCTTATAATACCAGCCGTAGCTGTTCTGGTAGGCGGGCGTTTCTGCGCCTGAAACTACTGTGGTGTTGTAGCACTTTGTACCGCTGTCGTCGATGTAGTAAGCGCCGTCATACATGACCTCTGTCCCGGCACTGGTCGTTCCGTAGATTTTATTTGTGCCGTCATAGTAATAATAGCCGGTGCTGTCGGCATAGACGTCGTGGCTACCGGAATCCTGCCCATACAGCTTTTCGTCGCCCACTTCCTGGTAGTAGCCGTATTTGTCCATCCCCATGCTGACTTCTGTGGCAGGGGCAGAGGGCCAGGTGCCGATAGGGTTGCCGGAGCTGTCTGTCTTGACCGTGGTGGCCGTGGGGTTGTTCCAGGCCGGGTTGCTCAGGTTTTTGAGGCCGAAATCCAGCTCTATGATATAGTCCTGGGCCTGACTCACGGGCGTGCCGCCGGCGCTGGTGCGCATGGTTTCGCTCACGCTGTTGGCCAGGGGCTGGCCGGAAAAGTTGGCTGTGAACACGGGCACGCCGTTGCTGGAGGTCTTGGTGGGCTGCCAGGACTTTTTGTCCGAGGGGTCCACGCTCACCTGGTCGTTGGCATCGGGCGTTTCCGTGGCCCCATAGCTGTAGGCCGTTTGGTTGACCAGCTGACCGCTGGCGTCAAAAATCATGACGCCGCTCATCAGTACGCCGGCATTTTTATTGGTGCCCTTGACGGGGTCGTCGTAAAACGACGTGGGTTCTGTGCCCCAGGTGTTGGTGGCGGGGTCGTAGTCCTGGCCGCCATAGCTGCGCCGATCTTCAGAGGGCGGAACGGTTACCAGGTATTCATACATGCTGTAGCCCGCGGGCAGCCCCTCAATGCTGTACAGGGTGTTGCCGTTGGAGTCCGTCTTGCTGGTGTCCACCTGGTCGTAATAGACGGTAAGGGTATGGGTGGCGCCGCCTTCGTCATACACGTCGATGCTGGACTGGGTGGCGTAGGCCGTGTCCGCCAGGGGCGGTTCGCTGGCGCCGTTCCAGAGGTCAAACAGGGCCGTCATGGGGCTGGTTTCACTGGTGGTGCGGTCGCCCGTGCCGTCGTTGGTCAGGCCCATGGTAAAGGTGACGTTGGTGGTTTGCTGGGGCAGGATGTTCCAGCTGTCCAGCACGATGTCTGTGGGCGTGCCGGAACCCACATAGGCGGATTCGCTGCTGCTGGCCGTGCCCAGGTTGGTGGAGCCGCTGTTGAAGGTGAGCTTTTTTTCGTTGTTCACCTTCCAACCCTGCAGCAGATAGCCTTCAGGGTTCTGCAGTTCGCGGTCATTGTTGAAATAGAAGTCGCCCGCGCGGGTGTAGTATTTTTCTTTGCTGTTGGTCTTGCGCACCTGAAAAAATCCGTTGCCGTCAATGGCGAGATCCGTCACCGAGTTGGTGCTTTCAAAGGAACCGGTGGAATAGTCGCCCAGAATGGCGTAAACGCTGGCGCCCGCGCCGATCTGCGAAGTGCCGCTGGCCGTGCCGGTGCTGCGGTACAGATAGTCGTTGAAGTCCATGCGTTGGCTTTTGAAGCCGATGGTGCTCACGTTGGCGATATTGTTGCCCACCACGTTCATCTTCTGTCCGTGGGAAAGCAGGCCTGAAACGCTGGCCCACATGCTGGCTGAAAGACCCATAACTTCCTCCGTGTCTGCTTGGGGATAGGGGGATATTTGTGTTGGCCGGGGCGCGCCTGGGGCGCGGCCGCCTGGCCGGAGTTTTGCCGTTAACTGCCGCTGCTGGCCTTCGAATCTGTGCTTGTGTCGGTATCCGTGCTGGTAGTGCTGGGCAACATAACCTGACGCACGTCGGAAAGGGCCATGAGCTGGCCGCCCTCCAGGCCCAGGTACACGGTGCCGTTGTCCGTAACCACGCCCGTGACTGTGGCGTCTACCACCTGATCGGAAAGTACGGCTTCGCCCGAGCTGTTGAGCAGAGAGAGGCTCACCGTGTACACGCCGTCCGGGGCCGTGGCGCCGGAGCTGGTCTGGCCGTTCCAGTTGAATTCATATGTGGTGCCGGAGCTCAGCGTGCCCAGGGTCTGGGTATAAACGGCCTTGTTGTCGCTGTCGCGCACAGTGATGGTGCCGCTGGCCACGGCGTCTGACGGCGCATAGCGGAAGCGGGTGATGGTGGCCGTCTTGGTTTCGGCGTCCGTAACCTTGCCTATGGCATTGCCCGACACGGTGACGTTTTTGCCGATGTAGGAAGTGGCGTTGATCATCTGCTGGTTGTTGGTGGCGGTGGTCAGCCCTTCCATGCTGTCGTTCAGGTTCATGAGCTGCTCAAGGCTGGAGAACTGGGCCATCTGGGAGATGAACTCCTTATCTTCCATGGGATTGAGCGGATCCTGATACTTGAACTGGGTGACCAGCAGGAGCATGAAGGAATCCTTGTCCAGGCTGGAGCCGCTGGTCTGACTGCTCAGGGCCTGGCTGAACTCGTTATTGGTCTGAGTAATGGATTGCGTTATGCTGGACATGGTGTTCTCCCAACCGTTCAGGCCACCACATTAAGAGTTCCGGCGGCATATCCTGCCGCTCCGCCCAAAGAATGCACAGGCTGTTCCAATGTTGCAGATGTATCATTTTTGTTGTTATTACGAAATGTTGCCAAGTTTTTCAGACGGGCAAGCTCTTCCCGGCGGGCATCTTCTTCCTGCCAGGAATTGTGCTGCTGCAGGTCTTGCCAGGCAGAAGCGTCCTGCTGGTTTGAATCCAGCCGCACTTCCACCTTGTCTACCTTGAGGCCTTGTTGCTCCAGGTTAAGGCGGATATGCTCCACCTGGCGGTTGACCATGTCGGCAGTTTCGCTTTTTTCAGGACGGATCAGGGCGGTAACCTCGCCATTGCGCACGGTGAGGCTCAAGGTAATGGCCCCCAGCTCCTGCGGGTGCAGCTGCAGGTCCAGGCGGGTGCCGCCGTTCTGCATGGATGCAAGCAAGCCGCTCTCCACCTGTCCCGCCACCTGGCGCGCCAGTTGTGGCGGCGTTGCGGCGGCATTGGCGACGGCGGCGGGCGTTTCACCGGCAAGGTTCTGCGCGGCGTAAAGGGGCGCCTGGGCGTCGGCGCGCGCCGTGCTTGTGGCGGGGGCGGTCTTGACGGCAACGGTCTGCAGCAGGTCACTCCAGGCGTCCTTTTTGCCTGTGTTATCCTCTTTGCCTGCGTTATCGTCGGTTGCAGGCTGATCCTTTTTGCCCGTATTTGTCTGTTCCCCGCCCTGCAGTGCGCTGCTCTGCACGGACCTGGTCTGCTGCTGCAGGGATGCAGCGCCAGCATCGGCGCTTTGACGCGCGGCATTCGTCTGATCCGAAGGCTGCCCGGTTTGCCGCGCTGTGGCCTGCTGTGCTGTAGACTGCCCCGCAGCCGTGTTGGCGTCGGCTGTTCCGGTTTTCGTCACCGTTTGCTCCAGCACCTGCCGGCTTTTTTGCTGTACGGTGTCGTCAATGACGGCTTTGCTCTGCTGGGCTTTTTTGTTCTGCAGGGCGTAAGCCTGTTTTTCTTTTTCCGTGCGGGCGCGGGCCTTGGCCAGCATGGGCTGCAGGGTATCCTTGAGGGCTGCGTCCAGGGTTTTTTGCGCAGTCTTGGCGGCGGTAAAATAGTCCGTGGCCGGGGCCAGCAGATTGCTCAGCTGGGCAGGCGTGGAAAGCAGTTCCGTGGCGGTGCCGAACTGGTTCTGCAGTCCCAGCAGAGCCGAAGTGGAAAGCCCCAGCCCTTTGCCCAGGGCCAGGGCCTCGGTCTGCGTTACCGTAATGCCGGTGCTTTGGTCCAGCCTGGCGACAAAGTTCTGAATAAGCGCCAGGGCTTCCGCGCCGTTGCCCTGCAGCATGAGGGCCTGGGCGTTGTCGTCCAGCACGCCGGTGGGATCGATTTTTTTCAGCAGAGAAGTAATGGCGGACTTTTCGTCGTCGCTCAACTGCGGCGTGCTGCCGCCGGTTTTGAGGCTGGCCAGCACCATGGCCAGGCTTGCGCCGTCGGGCTGATCGGCCAGGGCGTCCAGGCGTTCCAGGCCTTCATCTGAAACGCCTGCCTTGGCCAGTTGCTGGCGTAGGTTCTGGAGCTCCTGTTTGGTAAAGCAGACTTCCTCCAGCGTATAGGTGACGCCGTTGGAAGTGGTGCGGGTGTAGGGGCTCTGCACCTGCGTTGTGGCGGCGGTGCCGGTGGTGGCGACAGCGGCGGTATTCTCCTGGGCCAAGGCCGCATCAGCGGAGACGCTTTCGCCGTTTTCCGCGTTGTCCATGGCTGTGTGCATGGTCTGAAGATATTCGGCGAAGCCATCGGCGCTCCGGGCAGCGCTCTGGGCGCTCCAGAGGGCGTCGGTAGCGGCGGCGGCGTCGGTGGCGATGGGCAGAATCTGCATGGTCCTCTCCTTGCGCACCGGTACGATTCAAGGAGTGTTCCAAAAAAAATTATAATTATATTTTAATAAGATAAAAATATACTGTGGGAGTAATGGGCAAGTCTTGCCGCCGTACTTCAGCCCAGCCTGGATGCGAGGTCGGCCAGGCGTTCCAGGGCCGTGCGCCAGGCGCGGCGGCTGTAGCTGGCGTTTTGCAGATAGAGGTGCAAAAAGCCGCTGCCCAGGCGGGCCAGGGGCGGCTGGGAGTTCCAGAAACCTGGGGGCAGGCTGCGGGCGTCATTTCTGAGGGCTGCGGCGCAGTGGGCGCAGACCTGCGCCAAAGCTGCCCCAAGACGCGTCTGCAGTGCGGGGAAGCGCGTGTGCAGGGCCGTCAGGCGAGTTTGCAGCAAGGGTGCCAGAGCGGGCTGGTAGATGTACAGAAAAACCGCCTGCCAGAAGTCTTCCAGTACGGGACGACAGGAAGGTGAAGTGCTGCCCACGGCGGAGAGGCTGTGCAGGCCCAGGACGTCGCGGCCCGTGCGCCAGAGGCGCAGGCCAGGCCTGGACGGCAGGGCGGCAGGCAGGCCGAGGCAGGGGGTCTGCAGCAGGGCCAGCACCGTGTCCGCCACGGCCGCCGGGCTGAAAGCCCCTTTGCAGTACAGGCGGCCGCGTCCGCACTGCCAGCAGCCCACACAGCTCATGCCCGCGCGCAGCACCCACTGGCCGGGAGCGGTGGGGCCCGTTTCCCGCGCGTGCACGGGGCCCATGGAAAGGTTGAGCACGGGCACGCCCAGATAGTCTGCCAAATGCATGGGGCCCGTATCCGGTGTGACGCAGAGGTCCAGGGTGCGCATCAGGGCCGCCAGTTGGCCCAGGTCCAGCCGACCGCAGGTGTTGGCCTGGGGCAGACCGGCCTTGCGGGCCACTGTTGCCCCCAGCGCGGCCTCGGCCGGGCCGCCCAGCAGCAGAGGGGGGCGCCGGCCGAAGCCAGCCGTCGCGCCAGCCGTGCCCAGAAATCCGCGTCGGGCCGTTTGGCCGGGGTGCTGGCGCCCAGCACCAGGCCCACACGCCGCGCCCCGGCGCGGCGCGGCGCAACGGCGCGTGGGGCACGGCGCGCAGATCTGGAGTGGGGGCAAGGTCCAGCAAATGCAGGTCCGCCCAGTGGAAGGCGTTGTTGTGGTTGTTTTGGGTTAGCGCTGTCCGGTACAGCTGCCAGAAGCCGCGCACATGCAAGCCCTTGCGGCCGGCCACGGGGCCGAGCTTGCGCTCCGCCCGCAGGGTTGCCATGCACTGGGCTGCTGCGGGTGCGCTGCAGAGATTGAAGGCGGCCTTATAGCGGGCACGGGCCAGGGTCGCGCAGTGGGACGGAGGGAAAAAAACCACCTCCGGCGCTATGGCCGTGAGGGGCATAAAAAACTGCGGTTCGGCCACCACCCAGAGGGGGCGCTCCGGCCACAGTCGTTGCAGGCGCAGCAGCAGGGGAAAGGTGAGCAGCAGATCCCCCATGCGGTGGAGCTGAAAGATGAGGATGGGGTCCGCGTTCACGTCATGGGTCCGGGGGGGGGCGCTGGTGTAGCGTCCTGAACGCTTTTTACGCCGTAAACCGCGCGCATCTGGTGGAGCAGGGTTTGCAGACGATGCCGCCAGGTGTGGCAGGCCAGCACCCGCCGCCGTCCGGCCGTGACCAGGGCGCGACGCTGGTCCGGATGGGAGAGGAAGTGGCGGGTCAGATCCGCTATTTCTTCCGGCTCATGGTAGACGGCCATTTCGTCCGGTTCAAACAGGCGTTCCATCTGCGGACGCCAGTCGGTAAGCACAAAACCGCCGGCGGCGGGGATGTCAAAAATACGCTGGTTCACGGCCCCTTTCATCTGCTTGCTGGTGCAGTTAAAGTTGAGGTCTGAACAGCCGTAAAAGGCGGGCAGCTCCGTATAGTAGCTCAGGGCGGGCAGATAACGGGGCTGCGCGGATTCGTGGCGGAATTCCGTCTTCCAGCCCGCGTCGCCCACAAGGAGCGGGTGAAAGGGCAGCAGGCGGCGCACGCAGCCATTGCGGTAGAGGCGGGTGGCCTGCCAGGTGACGGCCGTCTCATAGGCCAGCCTGGCTTCATTGTCCGGCAGGGCCAGGTAGCGGGCGTGTACATCGGGAAAGTCCCGCTCCAGCAGAGCGGGCACCGAACGCAGTTCGCTTTCCATAAAGGCCCGCGCCACGGTTTTGAAGGGCAGCAGCAAGGCGCGGGGAAATCGGCCGTTTTTGAGCCTTCCGCCCACCTTGTAGAGCATGGAATTGCCCACAAAGGAGATTGCCGCGCGCCAGGCCGCCGGGGCGTCACGTTCTTTGCCGGGGCAAAAGCGTTCCGGGTCCGTGCCCAGGGGCAGATAGAAGACATGTTCGAAGCCCGCGGCGTGCAGGCTGGGGATATTGTCGCTGTCCCAGGTGAACAGGGCTGTCCAGGGGCTCACGCAGCGCGTGTAGAGGTGGATAATCAGGTGGGGATTGTCCACAAACCAGGAGGCCAGGGGCAGTTGCAGCCGGGCCAGCAGGTCCATGAGCACGCCCTCCACGTCCACGCCCATGTGGTTGAGCGTCAGGCAGCAGTCGGGGCGGAATTCCAGTACGGCCCGCAGCAGGCGGCGCACAAAATCTGCCTGGGCCACATCGCCGTCGCCTACGGTGAGAAGCCGGTATTCCAGGTTCAGCTGGCGGCAGGCGGCTTCGATTTCGCCCATAAGAAAGTAGCGGCTGGTGAGCAGTAAAAGGCGGGGGCGGGCGCTGGTAAAGCGCGGTTCCACGGCGCGGCTCCAGAAGTCAAAGCGGGCGCTGGCCTCGAGCTTTTGGCGCAAAAAGCCGTAGTAGGCCGCGTCCAGACGCTGATAAAACGGCAGGGCCACAGGCAACAGACGGCGGCCGCCGTGTTCCGCCTGCCAGCGGGTCAGGGCGGCCAGGGCAGATTCCGCCTCCGGATCGGCAACCAGAACAATGCGGGCGCGCTCTTGCGGGCTGAGGGCGGCCAGCGCGCCGCTGCAGTCTTGCAGAGCCCGTTCTTTTTCCACTACCGCCAGCGGGCCCGTGGTGCGGGCCAGCAGCAGGCGCAGGGCGTGCCCCAAGCCGCAGCCCAGAAGCACGGGCAGCGTTGCGGACAGGGCCGGGGCCGGGCCGACGGCCATCGGGTCGAAGCGTGCGGCGGCCGTGTCGGGGCTCTGTGGGGCCGCAGGCGGCGAAAGTCTGTTCAGGGCGGCGCGCACGGCTGCAGTTTCGCGCTCCGGGCCGCCCGCCCCCAGCATACGCAGCGTACGGCCGTCGGGCAGAAGAGCTTCCACATCAAAGGACATGCCCCTTACCGTTCCGGGCAAGGGGCGGAAGCGGGGCGCTGCGCCTGGGGTCATGGGCGCTTGCTCCGGAGGGCAACGGGCAGGGGCTCCACCACAATATCGTCCTTGTCCAGGCGAAAGAGCACATTCTGTTGCAGGCGTTCCACTTCCATAAAGGTACGCCCAATGGAAATTTCCACCCCCGGATAGATCGTGCCCGGCACCAGCAGCCGGCAGCCCTGCATGGCCTGCTCGTCCTGAGTCAGTCGGCTCCAGAGTTGTTCACGCTTTTTGAGCAGATCGTCATACTGCCGGCGCTGGACCTGGAGTTTGCGCGTGATTTCGTTGGTTTCCGGCGGTAGATGTCCGGCCACAGCATTGAGGTGCAGCACGGCCTGGGAAAGGTCTTTGAGGATTTTGTCCAGCTTTTCCAGCTGGCGGATGCTCACGGGGTCGTAGCCCAGAAAAACCTGGGTGGGGATGGCAGCCTTGTTGCCCAGCTGCCGGCCCACATACACGCTGCCGTAGGCGTTGATGACGCCGCCGTAGGCCAGTTCGCGCACCACCAGGTTGCTGCCCGCGTACACGGTGCAGTAGAGGCAGGTTTTGTCCACCACCATGCTGTCACGGGCGCGGGCGTCCACGCGTTCCATAAATGGGGTCAGCAGTTTGCCGCCGGCGTCCACCTTGCTGTGCCTTCCCGCGCCGCCGCGCACGCCCCCTTCAATAAGCAGGTTGCGCCGGGCGCGGACCACGCCGCCCTCCACCATGCCCATGATGCGCACGTTGTTGCCCTGGACGGAAAAGCCCGCGCGTACGGAGCCGTGCACGGCCATGTCGCCTACAAAAAAGATGTTGCCGGTCTGAAAGCTCACGTCTTGGCGCACGTTGAGCAGTTTTTTGACCGTGATCTTTCCGTGGAGATAAAAAACATAGCCATTGGCGGCGGCCAGCAGGTATTCGGGGTGTTCGGGGTCTACTCTGGTGTTGGCCCCGGCGGGAAAAACCGGAGATTCCAGAATAAAACGCAGATCCGTTTTTGTGCCGACGGCCTCCAACGGCACCAGGCGGGCCAGTACCTGCCCATTGATGACGTTCTGCACGTAGCCCAGGCTGTAGACGTCGGACGAACCGCCAGCCTCTCCCGGCTTGAGGTTGAGGTGGTCGAAATCGGGATTGAAGTAGTGTTGCAAATAGTATTGCACCGTGCACCTTCCGCTGGAGCACCGTCACAGGGCGCTCTGCCGGGACAGCCGTGGCCGGCTATTCCGCTGTGTCGGGGATGTAGCCTTTGAGTTCCTCTTCGCTGTAGAAGGTGGGGAAAAATCCCTCAATTTCGGATTTGCGTAAAAGATCGGTCACATGGGGCGCAGGCGTCAGCAACACCAGGCGTCTGCCCTGACTGCGGCCCTTGGTGCTGGCGCTCACCAGGACGCCCAGACCGGAGGCGTCCAGTTTGTTCACCTCGCTCAGGTCCAGCACCACCTGCCGAATGCCCGGGGCCAGGATATAGGCGTCCAGTTGCCGGCTTAGGTCAGGCACATCGGGCAGAACCATGTCGCCTGCAAGGCGCAGTACGGTGACCTTGTTGTGGGATTCCGCCTGAAGGGAAAACATGGGGGGGCCTCCGTCAAGGTACATCCACAGAGTAACGCGCTGGCCGGGTAGGGGACGGCACGGCCGCGTACTTCCGAATAACCCGCCTGCCGTGAACAAAACCGTTGCAAACAAGATCGCAAGGCTGGACGCCGGCCTCGCAGCCGACCCGGGATCGCCCCCAAAGACGGACCACCGGCCGGGGCTTTTTATCGCAACTGTCATACACTACGCCGACGCGGCGAGATTCGTCAACCATGCCGCCGGGAAAGGCGCACGCTGTAGCAAAGGCGTCCAGGGCGTGTCCCTGCGTTCAAGCGTGTCCCAGCGGTTCTTCTGTTGTTCCAGCAGGTTGCGCTGCGTCCGCGTCATGACGACGTTTCTTGCGTTGGGCGCGCTTCTGTTCTTCCTCTTCCCGCAGGGCGCGGCGCAGCACCTTGCCCACAATGGTCTTGGGCAGACTTTCACGAAATTCCACCAGGCGCGGCACCTTGTAGTTGGCCAGCTTTTGCCGACACCAGGCAATGATGTCCGCCTTGGTCAGGGTTTCGCCCTGACGGGGCACCACATAGGCTTTGAGCACTTCGCCGCGCAGGTCGTCGCCGATGCCCACGCTCACGGCTTCCAGCACCTTGGGGTGTTCCAGCAGCACTTCGTCCACCTCGCGGGGGTAGACGTTGTAGCCGCCCACCAGGACCATATCTTTTTTGCGATCCAGGATGTAAAAGTAGCCGTCTTCATCCATGCTGGCCAAATCGCCAGTGTAGAGCCAGCCGTTGCGCAAGGCGCTGGCCGTTTCGTCGGGCCGCCGCCAGTAGCCGTGCATGACCTGCGGCCCCTGCACCACCAGTTCGCCCATCTTGCCGGGGGGCAGGGTCAGGGAGCCGCCCTCCATGTCCACAATGCGGGCGTCCGTGCCTGGCACGGGCATGCCGATGGAATTGGCCCGCTGCCCCTGTTTGCCCAGAGGGTTGATGTGGGTGATGGGCGAGGCTTCGGTAAGGCCGTAGCCTTCCAGAATGGCCGCGCCTGTGGCTTCCTGAAAGCGGCGGAAGATTTCGCGCGGTAGGGGCGCGGATCCGGAAACGCATATCTGGATGCTGCCCAGGTCGAATTTGTTCAGCTTTTTCTGCTGCAGCAAGGAAATGTAGACCGAGGGCGCGCCGGGAAAGATGGTGGGCTTGCGCTTGTCAATAAGGCGCAGCACGTCCTGCGGCACATAGCGCGGCAAGGGCAGGGTGGTGGAGGCCAGGGCCATGGGGATGATCAGCCCCGTGGTCAGGCCGTAGACGTGAAAGAAGGGCAGCAAAGAAATGAAGGTGTGGTGCGTTTCGGGGCGGACATTGATAATGTTCAGCACCTGGCGGCAGTTAGTGCCCAGGTTGGCGTGGGTGAGCACGACGCCCTTGGGCAGGCCGGTAGTGCCCCCGGTGTACTGCAGCATGATGGGGTCGCGCTGGGGGTCGGCAATGGGCGCCGCATAGCGTCGCGCCCCTTTGCAGAAGCTCTGCCAGGCAAAAACGTTTTTGTTGTCGTAGGGGATGGGGGCTTTGTTGCTGCGACGCTTTTTCAGCTTGTACAGCCAGTTGAGAGGAAAGGACAGAGAATCCGCCGCACTGGTGACAATAAAGTTGCGCAAAGGCAGGCGGTCCCGCAGAGCGTCTATGCGCGGCCAGAGCATATCCAGCAGGATCATGTGCTCCGCGCCGGAATCCTGCATGTTGGCCACGATTTCCTTTTCCATATACAGGGGGTTGGTCATGACCACCACGGCCCCGGCCTTGATGACGCCCCAGAAGGCGATCATGGTCTGCGGCAGGTTGGGCAGCATGATGGCCACCCGCTGTCCGGAGCGCACGCCCATGCGCCGCAGTGCGCCGGCAAAAAGTTCGGCCCGCTCCCGCAGTTTTTTGTAGGTAATGCGCGTGTTCTGAAAAATGAGCGCGTAGCGGTTGGGGTATTTTTCCGCCGCTTCGTCCAGCATGGCGTAGAGGGGTTTGTTCCACACGCTGGCGGTGTGGGGCACAAAGGCATCATAGTGGTCAAACCAGGGGCGGGTAAGTTCTGTGCTCATAACCGTTCGGCAGTGGGGTTCAGGGGGGAGGAATGTTCCGCAGCGTCCAGGGGCGCGGCCTGTGCGCTGACCACGGCATAGGCCTTGATGCCCTCAAGCCGGCCGGTAAAGCCCAGGCCTTCTTCGGTGGTGGCCTTAACATTGACGCAGCTCTGGGGCAGGCCCAGCAGCCGGGCCACGTTTTTGCGGATAGCCGCGCCGTGGGGAGCCATGCGCGGTTTTTGGGCCACAATGGTCAGGTCCGCGTGGCAGGGCGTGACGCCCGCCTCGCGTACCATAGTCAGCACCCTGTCCAGCAGCAGGGCGGAAGAAACGCCCTCCAGAGTGGGGTCGCTGTCGGGAAAATGCCGGCCAATGTCGCCCAACGCGGCGCAGCCCAGCAGGGCGTCGGCCAGGGCGTGCAGCAGCACGTCGCCGTCCGAGTGGGCTACTACCTCAAAGCCGCCTTCTATGGGCACGCCGCCCAGGCGCAGGGGGCGGCCAGAGCCGTAGCGGTGCACATCATAGCCCATGCCGGTGCAGAAGCGCGGTATGGGGGTGGCAGGGCGCAGCAAATCCAGGTCTTGGGGATGGGTCAGTTTGACATTGACGGTTTCGCCTGGCACTACGCGCACCTCCTCGCCCAGGGCTTCCAGCAGGGCTGCGTCGTCCGTGGCCGGGCCGCCGGGGGCGGCCAGAGCCGCCGCATGGGCGCGGCGCAGGGTCGCGCAGCAAAAGCCCTGCGGGGTCTGCACGGCCGCCAGGCTGTGCCGGGGCAGGGTGGCAAGCACCTTGCCTTCCGCCACGGTTTTAATGGTATCGGTGACGGGCAGAGCGGGCACTACGCCCACTGCGCCTTCCCGCAAGGCCGCACAGACGCGCTGCACCAGGGCCGGGCTCACAAAGGGGCGGGCCGCATCGTGCACCAGCACCCAGCGCGTGCGCGCGGGCAGGGCGGCCAAACCCTGGCGTACGGAATCCTGCCGGGTTTCGCCGCCGTCGGCGCAGACCCAGGGCAAGCCGAGGTCGTGGCTGCGGCACAGGGCGCGCAGGCGCTCTTCTTCCGCCGCGCGGCGCTGGGGCGGAAAAACAAAGACCAGACCGGCCGTCAGGCCGCTGCGGCTCATGGCCTGGGCTGCGTGCCAGTAGAGGGGCAGGCCGCGCCAGGGCAAAAACTGTTTGGCTTCGCCGCCTGTGGCGGCCGCCATGCGACTGCCGTGCCCGGCGGCCAGCACCAGGGCCCAGGGAGCATCTTCGGCGTCGGACGTGAAAACAGGTTGGGGCATGGGCGTGCTCACAGTATAAAAACAACGGGAGTGGGACGATAAGCCGGGTTCTGTCCACGCGGCAAGCGCGCGTGACCGTCATTCCTCTAGGAGCGCAGTTGCCTGCGCCCTCCAGCAACCTACCCGGAAGGCATGGGCCGGGCCGGCCGCCTTCCCTATTTGGTCTTGCTCCAGACGGGGTATGCCGAGCATGCCGCGTCACCGCGGCATCTGGTGGGCTCTTGCCCCACCGTTTCACCCTTACCCCGCACGCGGCGGGGCGGTTTGCTTTCTGTGGCGCTGTCCGAGGGTCGCCCCTCCTGGGTGTTACCCAGCGTCCTGCCCTGTGGAGCCCGGACTTTCCTCCCCGGGCACGCGGCCCGCGGCGACGGTCTGTCCCACTCCCGTTACTTTGTGTTGCGGTCTTGCGTGCAGACCACAGCAAAACCGTACGGCTGCAGTTCAGGGCATTGCAACGTTGCCCTGCCCTGGCGGTTGCATAAGCAAACGCCCGCCGTGGAGGCGCACGCGCAGGTCTTTGCGCGCTTGAGCGTCGGGACAAGCGTGCCGTAACCTTTGGGAATACATATTCTCAAAGCTAGGCGGCTCTGGCGCTCCGGCGGCAGCGTAAACCCGCTTGCCTCAAGTGGCTGCTGCGCCTGCGGGGCAATAACCAGCCGTTGTGTCGGCTCCGGTTCCCACGCAGGCCGGTGTGCCGGGCAAGCGGCCTCAGGCCTGGTCGTTGGCCGGGGCCTGCGGTGCGCACTGGGGCTGCTCCGCATCCTGAAAATGTTCGCACCAGAAAATCAGGCGCTGGCAGTTGGGGCAGCTCAATATCTGCTGGCCGCGCTGCAGCTCGATGAAGGTCTGCGGCGGCACGGCGATGTGGCAGCCCGTGCAGACGCCTTCCCGCACAGCCACGATGACCGGGTGATCCAGCCGCTCACGGATGAATTCGTAGCGCAGAAAAACCGGGTGGGGGATGGCCGTGCCCACATTGGCGCGTTTGGCGTCCAACTGCACCAGACTGGCCTGGGCTTTTTGCAGCCGGGCGTCCAGATTGCTGCGTTTGTCTTCCAGTTCGGCCTTGAGGGCGTTATAAGTTACGTCCAGTTCGGCTAGGGCGTCGTTCTGGCTTTGGACTTCATCCAGCAAGGTCATTTTTTCTTCTTCGCGGGAGCGATTGACCTTTTCCATGCTGTCCATTTCGCGCAGTACGGCGTGATATTCGCGGGTATTGCCCACCAGGGTGAGCTTGTTTTTGCTTTTTTTGATGCGGGCCGCGTCATCGTCGATTTCGAGCGAAAGACGCTTCTGCTGCTCCTGCAGGTGGGTCAGCTTGTCCAGCACATAATTGCGTTGGGTTTCCACCGCGGCAAAGCGCTGTTCCAGGGCTTCCAGATCGCCGGGGGCGCGGTCCAGCTCCTGCCGGACTTCGTGGATGGCGTCGTCAACTTTTTGCAGTTCAACAAGTTGACGGATTTGTTCAAAATAGACGGCACTGCTCATGGAAGAGGTCCTCCTCGCGGATCAGGAAAAAACAACAGGGCGGAAGGGCGATCGCGACGGCACAAAGTGTACGGCCACGCCCGTCAAGGTCTGTTGCAGCAACAGGCTCATGTGGCGCATCATTTCTTCTTCCAGGCTATGGTGCCCCACGTCCAGAAGGCAGACGGCGGCTTCGAGAGCCGCGTGATACTTGATGTCGCCGGTAATATACAACTGTGCGTCGGCCTGGGCCGCCGCGTCCATCAGAGAGGCGCCCGAACCGGTGCAGTAAGCCACCCGGCGCACGTGGGTCGCCTGCGGGCCGCAGCAGACGGCCGTGCTCAGGTCCAGCCGCCGCGCCAGGCGTGCGGCCAGATCAGCCACGGAACAGGCCTGGGGCAGGTCGCCCGCCAGGCCGTAGCCGGGGGGCAGCTCCGTCCCCTGGGCCGGGGCTGCGGGTTCCAGCACGCAAAGGTTGTTGAGTTCCAGCTCCCGCGCCAGCCAGCCCGCCGGTCCGTGGGGGTTGACGTCCAGCGACGTGTGCGCGGCGTAGAGGGGCACATCCGCGCTCAGCAGCAGGCGCAGGGCCTCGTGGTAGTTGTTGCAGCAATTGGGCAGGGTGGGCTTGAGGGTCAGGGGATGGTGGCTGAGGACCATCTCCGCCCCTTGAGCTAGGGCGGCGGCCAAGGAGGCCGGCGTGGGGTCCAGGCACACGGCCAGACTGCGCACTTCTGTGCGGCGGGCCGCCACCTGCAGGCCGGAAAGATCCCAGGACGCAGCCTGCCCCAGAGGCGCAATTTTTTCTATGGCGTCAATAATTTCAATCAGTTGCATGTATTTCACCGGGAATAAAAAAGGCACTTTCGCGCTCTGTGCTACAAAAGTGCCCTTGGTGCGGCGGCAAGAAAACGTTGTGCGACGCTTGCGGCAATGGAATGACACACCTCTGTAAACAGGTGGGGAGCTGTTCCCGACCCGCATGCTCTTAATCGAGGAAGGATAGAGAGAGAGCCGGGTATTGTCAAGCCGCGTTGCCGACCAAGGCCAGGCTCATGGCCCGCAACGCGGCGCAAAACTTACAGCTCACGCAGATAGCGCACAGCATTGACGAAAAGCAGCGTGCCCGGCGGGTCCAACTCACCCCTGGTCCAGCCCGGGTGGTTGGTGACATGGTGAAATGCCTCAGGGTGGGGCATAAGGCCCAGCACGCGGCCGGTGGGATCCGTGAGGCCGGCGATGGCCAGGGCCGATCCATTGGGGTTATAAGGATATTCCTGGGTGGGCAGGCCTGTCTTTGGGTCGGCGTACTGCAGGGCGATAAGGTTTTCTTTCTGCAGGCGGCTCAGGCAATCCGCGTCGCGGGGCACCAGCTTGCCCTCGCCGTGGCGCACGGGCATGGCCAGGGGGGGCAGGCCTTTGGTGAACACGCAGGGGCTTTGGGCGTTGGGCGCAAGGCGCACCCAGCGGTCTTCAAAGCGGGCGGAGTCGTTGTGTCCCAGCGAGACCTGGCGTTCGAAGCGGTGGCCGTCCAGGGCGGGCAGCACGCCCAGCTTGACCAGCAGCTGAAAGCCGTTGCAGATGCCCAGCACCAGCTTGCCGGCCTCAAGAAAGCGGTCCAGTTGCTCCCGCAGGGGCACGCCCGCAGCGTCTTCAAGGTAGCGCCAGCGCATAACGGCGGTCTGGGCCGCGCCCAAATCGTCGCCGTCCAGAAAGCCACCGGGAAAAATAAGGAAGTGATAGTCGTCCAAGTGGACCTTGGCGGCCACCAGGTCGGAAAAGTGCACCACGTCGGCCCGGTCGGCTCCGGCCAGGCGGGCGGTGTGGGCGGTTTCCAGATGCGAATTGGTGCCGTAGCCGGTGATGACCAGCGTATTGACCGTGCCCATGCGGGGAAAGCCTCCTTGACAAACAGCGCCGCCTGCCGACCCCTGCCGGCGACGGCATACGGCAGCGGGGCCCGGCGCGGCCGGCCCGCCGCAAGCGCGGGAGGGGGCCCCGTACGGGATGCCCGTCTGCATGGGGAATACCACACTACGTACCTTGCTTTGGATAGTCAATGCTGGCAAAAAAAATCGTCTTGGTGTATGTAGACGAAGATGTGCTTGGGGATGTGCCTTGGCACGCCACAATCAAGGTTGAGAGGCCATGAAAACAAAGTATATTTTTGTGACGGGCGGTGTGCTTTCGTCACTGGGCAAAGGCCTGGCGGCCGCTTCCCTGGGCGCGTTGCTGCAGACGCGCGGGCTGACGGTCACCATCCAGAAGCTGGACCCGTACATTAACGTGGACCCCGGCACAATGAACCCTTTTCAGCACGGCGAAGTCTTTGTCACCGACGACGGCGCCGAAACCGACCTGGACCTGGGCCACTATGAGCGCTACCTCAACGTGCCCATGTCCCGCAAGAACAACACCACCTCCGGGGCCATTTACAACCACGTCATTGCCAAAGAGCGCCACGGCGACTATCTGGGCGCCACGGTGCAGGTGATTCCCCACATCACCGATGAGATTAAGAGCGTGGTGCTTTCGCTGGCTGAAGGCGATGACGCGCCAGACGTGGCCATCATCGAAATCGGCGGCACCGTGGGCGACATTGAAGGCCTGCCTTTTCTGGAGGCCATCCGCCAGCTGCGTTCGGAGCTGGGCCGCGACAATTGCCTGAACATCCACCTCACCTTGGTGCCCTACCTGCGCACGGCGGGTGAGCACAAGACCAAGCCCACCCAGCACAGCGTCAAAGAGCTGCTCTCCATCGGCATTCAGCCGGACATCATCCTCTGCCGCTGCGAGCAGAGCATCCCCGAAGAGCTGCGCCGCAAGATCGCCCTGTTCTGCAATGTGGACCAGGACGCCGTGTTCTCTTCGGTGGACGTAAACAACATTTATGAAGTGCCCCTCAAGTTTTATGAGGAGGGCTTTGACCAGAAAGTGGCCATCATGCTGCGCCTGCCCGCGCGCAATGCCCACCTGGAAGCCTGGGAAAAGCTGGTCAGCGATTGCGCCAATCCCAAAGGCCAGGTAACCATTGCCATTGTGGGCAAGTATGTGGATCTGAAGGAAGCCTACAAGAGCCTGCACGAGGCGCTCATCCACGGCGGGGTGGCCAACCGGGTGGATGTGGAGCTGCGCTACGTCAATTCAGAAAATGTGACCGAGGCCAATGCCGCCGGGCACTTTGAGGGCTGTGACGGCATCTTGGTGCCCGGAGGTTTCGGCTACCGGGGGGTGGAGGGCAAAATTGCGGCCATCCGCTACGCGCGGGAAAAGGGCGTGCCTTTCTTCGGCATTTGCCTTGGCATGCAGTGCGCCGTCATTGAATTTGCCCGGCACGTGGCCGGGTTGGAAGATGCCAATTCCGAGGAATTTAACCCTCTTTCCGACCACAAGGTCATTTACCTCATGACGGAATGGTACGACTTCCGTACCAAGAACGTGGAGCGGCGCGACGCCGGCAGCGACAAGGGCGGCACCATGCGCCTGGGCGCGTACCCCTGCAAGCTGCTGCCCGGCACCAAGGCGCACGATGCCTACAAAAAAGACCTGGTGGAGGAGCGCCACCGCCACCGCTACGAGTTCAACAACGCTTTTCGCGAGATGTTCGGCCAGAAGGGCATGGTCTTCAGCGGTACGGCTCCGGACGACTCACTGGTGGAAATCATTGAGCTGCCGGACCATCCCTGGTTTCTGGGCTGCCAGTTCCATCCGGAATTCAAATCCCGGCCCATGAACGCGCACCCTTTGTTCCGCGAGTTTATCGGCGCGGCCAAAAAATACGCCAAGGGACACGGCAGGAGCTGAGCTTCGGCCTTTGCGCCCGGCTTGTACAGGGCCGTTCCGTGAAGGGCCGCGCGGCGTCGCGCCTTTCGCGGAACGGCTTTTTTGGCGCCAAAGGGCGGCTTGGGCTGTGACGTGCAGCGTCCCTTGGCGGCGACTGGGCCACCAAATCGCGGGGGCGGTCCATTGCGCCCGCACAACTGCTGGCTATTGCATAATTTTTATAGCTGTGGCACATTCCTTGTAAACAAAAATCAGGTAGTTTTCTCGTCGCTTGAGGGCGGAAGGGACACATGGCACTGGAACTTCGGCAGCAACTAAAGCTGGCACAACAATTGGTGATGACCCCGCAACTGCAGCAGGCCATCAAATTGTTGCAGCTCTCTCGTCTGGAACTTCTGGAAACGGTCCAGCAGGAGCTGGTGGAAAACCCGTTTCTGGAGGAATCCGGCGGCGAAGAGGCCGGGCCGGAAACCGTGGCCGAAGACGGGCGCGAACCCGTGGCCGAAGAGGTCTATGACCGTGAGCTGGCCAAGGACGCCGACTGGGAAGATTATCTGGGTGAATTTGCCAGTACCCCCCGCCTGTCGCAGTCCCGCGAGTACGAGGCCGCCGAAGAAATTTCGCCCTTGGAGGCCCGCTACGCCGCCAAGCCCACCTTGGAAGGCCACCTGCTCTGGCAGCTCCGGCTTTCGCAGTTGACCGACGCACAGAAGGCCATTGGCGAGGTGATCATCGGCAACCTTTCTTCATCGGGCTATTTGCAGGCCAGCGTGGAGGAAGTGGCGGAGATGGCCCACGCCGCGCCCGACGAGGTGCGCGCCGTTCTTGAAAAGGTGCAGCATTTTGACCCTGTGGGCGTGGCCGCCCGGGACGCGCGGGAGTGTCTGCTGGTGCAGATCCGCAATCTGCACTATGACCGCGACCCCATCCTTGTGGAGTTGGTTACATCCCACCTGGAAGATCTGGAGGCAAAACGTTACAAGCCCCTGCTGCGCAAGTTCAAGCTGGATATGGAAGGCCTGCGGGAGTATCTGGACATCATCCAGAGCCTGGACCCGCTGCCCGGCGCCAGCTTTGGCGGGGGCGAGCCCACCTATGTGAGCCCGGACGTTTTTGTCTACAAAGTGGGCGATGAGTTTGTGATCCTGCTCAATGAGGATGGTTTGCCGCAGCTGCAGCTTTCGGCCATGAGCGGGATGGATCTGACCGCCGCTTCGGAGAAGGAAAAGGAATACTGTTCCGAAAAAATCCGCTCCGCTTCCTGGCTGATTAAAAGCCTTTACCAGCGCCAACGGACCCTGTATAAAGTGATGGAGAGCATTGTGCGTCACCAGCGGCCTTTTTTTGAAGAGGGCGTCACCAGGCTGGCCCCGCTCATCCTCAAGGACATTGCCGACGATATCGGCATGCACGAGTCCACGGTAAGCCGCATCACCACCAACAAATATGTGGCTACGCCCCACGGCATTTTTGAACTGAAATTTTTCTTCAACAGCGGGCTGGAACTGGACGACGGCAGCCAGGTGGGCTCTGAAAGCGTCAAGGCGCTGATTAAAAAATTTATTGCGGATGAAGACCCCCACGCGCCCTTGAGCGACGAACGCATCGGCGAAATGCTCAAAGAGCGCCTCAAGGTCAACATCGCCCGACGCACGGTGGCCAAATACCGCACCGCTCTCGATATTCCTTCTTCATCACGGCGCAAGGAGCACTTTTAGGCCCCTGTCTGGTCCGGCCTTAAGCGCCCCGGCGCCCCACACCAGGAGGACTTCATGAACATCTCCTTCGCCTTCAAAAACTTCGACGCCTCCGACCATCTGAAAAAATACGCTCGCCGCCGCATGGAAAAGCTGGGGCGGTTTTTTGGCAAATCCGCCGGTCTGGACGTGGCCGTGGTGCTGACCGTGGACAAATTCCGCCATCGCTGCGAGGTTACCGTCACCGGCGAGGGCCTGCACATTAATGCTTCAGAACAGACTTCGGACATGTACGCCGCCATTGACCTGGTGACGGACAAGGTGGAAGCCCAGATCAAGCGTCAGGTTTCACGGGTCAAGGAGCAGCGCCGCAAGGCCCGCAACGCCGAAGTGGACGTGTTTACCTATACCGTGGACGCCGAAGGCGAGGCCCCGCAGCCTGTGGAGGGTACGGACCGGCTGGCCACAAAACCCCTGCATCTGGATGAGGCGCTCATGCAGCTGGATTCCATCGGTAGTGATTTTCTGGTCTTTTTTAATGCGGAGAACAGCCGTATCAATGTGGTTTATCGTACGCGCGCCAGCGGGTATGCGTTGATTGATCCCGTATTATAGGCGCAAGTGCTTCCTGGGCGGGGCTTTCCTCCGTCCGAAGTAAGCCTTTTGCAGGGGCCGCTCGGTTGGAGCGGCCCCACGCGGCTGCATACGGCGGGTTTCCCTGCAGCGGCAGGCGAGAGATCGGGGCGGCCGTGGACGAACCGGCCTTGCCGCGAGAGGGCGTTATGAGCAAAACCGTAGCGGCGGCTGCCGCCTCCACATCCACAAGTGCGCCGGCCTCTGCGCCGGTGCGGGTCTGCGTGGTTACGGGGCTTTCCGGTGCGGGCAAGAGCACCGCGCTGAAAGTGTTTGAAGACATGGGGCACTTTGTGGTGGACGGCCTGCCCGCCAGCCTGGCGCCGGAAATGGCGGCCATGATGTCCCGCCCTTCAATGAGCCATTTTCAGGGCATTGCGCTGGGCATGGACCTGCGGCAAAGCACTTTTCTGGACGACCTGAACGCCTCGCTGGAGGCCCTGGCCGCGCAGAGCATTCGCCCCACCTTGCTGTTTCTGGAGGCCTCGACGCAGGAGCTTATGCGCCGGTACGCCACCACCAGGCGGCCCCACCCCCTGGAGCGGGAGGGCATGGGCCTGGAGGCGGCCCTCAAGGCGGAGCGCGACAAGCTGCGTCCTTTGCGGGAGCTGGCCGATCTGGTGGTGGATACTACGCGGTTTTCCATCCATGACCTGCGCAGAGCCATTCAGAAGCGCTGGGGCAGCAGCCGGGGCAGACTGCGGGCCATCCGGGTCAATGTCATTTCCTTCGGCTTCAAGTACGGCGTACCGCGTGAGGCGGATTTGGTTTTTGACCTGCGCTTTTTGCCCAATCCCTATTTTCTGGAAAATCTGCGCCCCCTCTGCGGCCGGGACAAGCCCGTGGCCGACTACGTTTTTGCCACGCCCCAGGCGCGGGAATTTCGCGCCAAGTTGTTGGACCTGCTGTTTTTCATGTTGCCGCTCATGGAAACAGAAGGGCGTTACAGGGTGACCATTGCCGTGGGTTGCACCGGCGGCCGCCATCGCTCTGTGGCCATGGCCGAGGCCCTGTGGCAGGCGCTCCGGCAGGCGGACTATCCGGCCTCTCTTGAGCACCGGCATCTTGAACTTGGTTGAAAAAGCTGGCACGCTCAGCCCTGCGAGGTTTGTCATGACGGACGAAAATACTGCAAACGTCGAAAACGGCGAGCAGGACGCCGGCGGTCGGGTCGGCGTTATTGTGGTTTCCCATGCCGACTACGGTTCGGCCATGCTCCGCACGGCGGAATTTATTCTGGGGCCGCAGAGCGACTGTTGCTCCATTAGTGTGGACGTGGCCCACGAAGTGTCCGAAACCGTGCGCCGTCTGGACGACGCAGCCCAGCGCCTGGACAAGGGTGCCGGCGTCATTGTGCTTACGGATATGTTTGGCGGCACGCCTACCAATCTGGCCCTTTCACTGTTGGCCACCCACAAGGTGGAGGTGGTCACGGGGGTGAACTTGCCCATGCTCCTCAAGGTCTTTACGTCACGGGACAAGGAGCTGGAAGAACTGGCCCAGCTGGCCGGTGAAGCCGGGGCCAAGGGCATTGTGGTGGCGGGCAGCATGCTGCGCAACAAACCTCGTGACAAGAATGCCGGTTAGTATGTGGTTTCGGGTGGACAACCGGCTGGTGCACGGACAGGTTATTGAGGCGTGGCTGCCCTATACGGGGGCGCGGCATCTGGTGGTGGCCAACGACGAACTGGCCACGGATTTTTTGCGGCAGCAGATCGTGGCCCTGGCCGTACCCCAGCGGGTGGCGGTCCATTTTATTCCAGTCAGGGAGTTGGCAGCTACCCTCAATAGCTGCGGCGAGGAGAGTTTTGTGCTCTTTGCCACCTGCCAGGACGCGCGTCGCGCCTGTGACGCCGGAATCGTCATGGAGGTGCTCAATATGGGCAACCTGCACTATGGTCCGGAAAAATTGCAGATTCTACCCAATGTAGCCTTGTCGCTGCAGGACAGGGAAGATTTGCGCGTCCTGCGGCAGCACTTGGTGCAGTTCGACTTTCGGTCTGTACCTTCGGAGACTGTGCGAGGCCCCCATGAGCAGCTTTTCTGATCCGTCCGCAGTGGCGACGCTGCTTACGGTGGGGACGCCCTACGCTTTTTTTTTGCCCTGGCCGGGGCGGCCCGCTTTACCTGCATAGCGGGCCTGGTGGACAGGCCCTTGTGCCTGGCCCTGCTCACGAGCTGGTGTACGGGAGATTGGGCCCTGGCCCTGCCGTTGGGCATTATTTTTGAACTGCTCTGGCTGGACACGCTGGAGCTGGGCGGCGTGGTGCCGCCCTACGGCGGGCTGAGCTTTCTGCTGGCCTTTCCTCTGTGCCGTCACTTTGGCCTGACCCAGGCGGGCGCAGCCCTGCTGCCGCTGTTTCTCTCCATGCTGGCGGCGTACGCGGCAACCTGGCTTGAGTTGCGGCAGCGGGCGGCGCAGAACATCCTTGCCCCGTCTCTTGAATCCTGGTGCGCGGGTGGCCGCGGCATATCCCCTGCCAGGGCTGTTCTGGGGGCCGCCCTGCGCCGCGCCATCTGGCAATGGGGCTTTTACGCCCTGTGGTTCTGTACGCTCTACCTGATTCTGGCGGTCCTTACAGCAGGGGGGCATTGGCCCCGCCTTTCACTGGTGACCTGGCCGGTGCTTTACGCGGCGGCTCTGCTGGGTGCGGTGCTCTCGTTACGGACCCGACAGGCCTATCTGGTGCTCATGGCTTCTCTGGGCGGTCTGGCCCTACTGTTTTTCTGGCGGGGGGCGTAACCGCGCCGCAGCAGAGCGTCGGCGGCCGCTGTACTCGCCTGGGCGGGGGCCCCTGCTTGGCACAGATGGGGAACAATGCTGATGCGGCGTTGTTGTGGGTTCCTGCCAGGCCGCTGAGTACCCCCTGGTGACTACACGAAAGGTTAAAAATTTGGCTGCTTTTGTGGGCAGCAATATTAGCCAGCTTCGCCGCAGTAAAGGCATGACCCAGGCCGAACTTGCAGAGCGGCTTGGCGTTGGCAATGATTCTTTTTCTAGAGCATTTAACACTTGAAATGCTCGCTTACGGCAGGCAAAAGCCTGCCTTCTCGCATTTTGTGGCAAGGATTTTCAAGAAAATCCTTGCAGAGCAGTTAGCTCATTTCATTCGCTAACTGCTCTAGAATAGAGAAAGGAGTGGTAGCCCCAAGATTTCAGCGGTTGGAGCTTATTGCTGAAGTCCTGGGGTGTACAGTTTCGGAATTGTTTGTCTGTAAAAACGAGGAAGTAGCGGCAAAGATATCTGTTATTGAAGATGTTCTGCTGCGGCTGCCGCAGGATGTCCGCAGCGAAGTGCTGCAGGTAATTCTGAACTTATTGTACAGCTTTCAGAAACTATTGCCTGTCTGCAGCATGCAGGCAGAAAAAGAATCGCAACGCGCAGAGCAAAACAGGGTAATGGTGGGGAAACCACCGTCTTCCTGAAAAGTGCGGCTACATCCCCAGCTGGGCGAGCATAGCGTCGATGGCAGACTGGGAAACCCCGTTTTTATCCGGGCCTTTGAGGGCCTCCTGACGGCGCTGCTGGAAAGTCTCCAACGCTTTGTCGGCCTCGTCCCGCAGCTCGGCAGCGGTTTTGTGGGGGTTGGTTTCCGCGCCTTCCAGCATGAGGCCGGAAGAAATGTACAGCTCCACCACGGTATTTTCGATCTGGTTCAGAGCGTCCACCACGCGTTTGATGCGCTGGCCGGTGATGTCCTGAAAGCTCAGGGTGGTAAGCAGGGTGGTTAAATCGTCGCCCAGCCGGTTGTTGTTGTCTTCCAGCCTGCACACCTGTGAAGGCGTGGCCGCGCCCTGGCGCACGGCGGCCAGCATTTCGGCGTTTTGGGCCTGCAGGTCCAGATGGCGCTCTACAATTTCCATGATGCTCATGGTGGCTGTTTCTGTGGCCTTAAGCACTTCGTTCAGTTGGTCCGAGGCTTCGTGAAACAGCGCGTCCGTGGCAGGGCCGGGCAGGGGCTGGTCTTTGGACGCGGTGTAGATCTGGCGGTAAATTTCTCTGAGACCTTGGCGCATGTCCGCAGTCAGCTCTTTGTACACGGCGGGTTCGTCAGCCTTTTTGCTCATACCCTGCCCTTTGCGCGTGGCGCGGTTGTGGTAAAACTTGGCGGCGGCCCCGTGCGCTTGTCACACCCAGGGCCGCCAGGCCTCACTTGTTGGTCTTGAGAAAGGTTTTGGCTCGTGCGGCTTCGGGTGAGCTGGGGTATTTTTTGATCAGTTCCTGCATGCGGGCCTTGGCCGCCGCCCCCTGATTGAGCTTGCTGAAGCTGATGCCCTGCTTCAAGTAAGCGCCGGGCGCGCTGGACGACTTGGGGTACTTTTTGATGACGGTATCGTAGGCCAGGGCCGCGTCGGCAAACTGGTTGCGCTGGAAGTAGCACTCCGCCAGGTAGTACTGAGCTTCCGGGGCCTGGCTGTGGTCTTTATAGTTCTTGAGAAAGTCGGAAAAAGAACGTTGGGCCTCTTCGTATTTGCGGGAGTTGAAGGCATTGACGCCCGCGTCAAAGAGGGCCAGCGAAATATCCTTTTGCGGAGCCTGCACCTGCGTCTGCGGCTGGGGTGAAGGCTGGCCCCAGGTGCTGGCGCTGGGCGCCTGGGCCGGACCAGCCGCAGCCGGACCAGTCGCCGCAACGCCGGCAGCAGCGCCGGCCGCAGCGCCGGCAGCGGCCGCCTGGCCGTATGTGGGTTGGCCGTACGTGGGGCTCTGACCATAGGCGGGCGTCTGTCCATAGGCTGGGGTTTGCCCGTAGGCGGGCTGGGCTTGCGGCGCGGCCTGCACTGCGGGCGCGGCCGCAGCGCCGCCGGAAGCGGCGGTCATGGGATCGCCCAGGTTCAGGTTCAGGGCCATGCTGCGCTCCACCTGGCGCAGGGCTTCGTCATGGGTTTTGACGCGTTCCACCAGGACGCGCGCGCCGCCCACGTTATGCAGGTCGTCCATTTGTCCTTTCAGCGTGTTCAGCTCTTGGCGCATGGCCTGCAGCTGATTCCAGGCGTCGGCCTGGGCGGGCTGCATCTGCCGCAGCTGCACGTCGTGCTGCTGCACCTGTTGTTCCAGGCTCAGGCTGCCGCTGCCGCTGCTGCTGCCCATGCAGCCACTCAGCGGCAAGGCTGCGCAGGTCAGGGTCAGAATATACAGGGAACGGAATGTGCGCATATATCTTCCTCATCTTCAAAGACGTTGGGGTTGTGGCGCGCCGCAGCGGTGCGGTTCAGGACTGCACCTCGCCCAGAGCTTTTTTGCGACCGGTAAAAATATAAATGATGCCGCCGAGGACCGGAACAAATACTACCAGCAACAGCCACAGCACGCGCTGTTGGGGGCTGGCGAACTCATGCCCCCAGATGTGCAGAATGCTCCACAGTGAAGGGATCATGGGCACCATCAAGATCAGCACATGCCACCAGTGAAAAATCATACAACCTCCTCGGGATGCGGCTGCCGCGCGCGGTGCGCCGGGACAGAAGCGTATTGCCCCTGCGGAAGGGCCCGCCCGCCGACACTTTGCCGCCCAGGCCTGCGTCATGCGCTCTTTTGCGGCGGGCGTCCCCGGGACCAATTTTTGCGCTGCTCCGTCCCGCCCACAAGAAGCGCGTTTTTGTCCCGCAATGCTTAATACTGCACACGGCAAAGCGGCGTGCAGTAAGCCGACATAAGGCGTGCCGCCATTACTTTTGTGTTGGCGGCTTGCGCCAAAGCACCAGGCAGGTCAGGGCTACCCCCACAAATATGGCGGCATCCGCCACATTAAATGCGGGCCAGTGCCAATCTTTCCAATAAATGTCCAGAAAGTCCACTACCGCGCGAAACCGCACCCTGTCCACCAGGTTGCCCAGCGCGCCCCCCATGATGCAGCCCAGGCCGGTCAGCAGGCAAGGGCCGTTTTCTTCGCTGCGGGCCACCAGCAGGATGGCCCCCACCGCCACGATGGTGGCGGCCAAAAACAGCCAGAACTGCCATTCCATGTCCGAGCGGTTCAAAAAGCCGAAGGCCGCGCCCCGGTTACGGATGTTGACCAGATCAAATAACCCCGCAATCACCGTGACCGGGCGGTGTTCCGGTATCAGGCGCATGACGGCCCATTTGCTCAACTGGTCCAGAAATAGGACCAGGGCGGCCACAGAGCCCAGCAGAGCATAGCGACGCGCCATATCAGCTCCGGCTGTTGTCCTGAGCGCAGACTACGGCCGTGCAGCGCGGGCAGAGGGCGGGGTGCTCCGCATTGCGGCCCAGCTCCGTACTGTATATCCAGCAGCGCTCACACTTGGCCCCCTGGGCTTTGCCGACCTCAATGCTCAGGCCGGACACCTCCGGGTCGCTGTAAGCGCCCTGGGGCGCGGCGGCCAGCGGCTGCAGGGCCAGCTGGGAGACGATGCACACGGCCCGCAGGTCCGTATCCAGGCCTTCCAGGCGCTGGCGCAGTTCGTCGGCTACATAAAGGGTCACCCGCGTGTCCAGGGCGTGCCCCACCACGCCGTCGCGGCGCAGGGGCTCAATGGCGCGGGTTACCGCGCCGCGCACGGCCAGCAGCACGTTCCAGTCATCGCGAACGCCGTCCGGCAGCAGAAAGGGGTCGAGATCGTCCAGCGGCGGCAGGGCAAAGACCGTGGCCTGCGGCACGCGCAGCCCTTCGGGAAGATGGCTGAGTATTTCCTCCGCCGTAAAAGAGAGTACCGGGGCCATATCGCGCAGCAGCAGGCGCAGGATGTGCCAGAGAGCCGTCTGGGCCGAGCGGCGTTCCACTCCGGTCCGGGACGAGGCGTAGAGGCGGTCCTTGAGAATGTCCAGATAGACGGCGGAAAGGTCGGTGACGCAGTAGTTGTGCAGGCAGTGGTAGACCTTGTGGAAGTCGAAATCCATATAGGCCTGCTGCACCCGCTGGTGGGTGCGGGCGGCCGTGTCCAGAGCAAAGCGGTCCAGGGGCAGCAGGCCCGCCACGGGCAGCAGATCCTCGCGGGTCAGGTCGTGGAGGTTGCCCAGGATAAACCGGCAGGTGTTGCGGATGCGGCGGTAGGCGTCCACCAGCCGCCCCACGATTTCATCGGAAAGGCGGATATCCTCGCGGTAGTCCACCGAGGAGGCCCAGAGGCGGACGATTTCTGCGCCGTATTTTTCGGTGAGCTCTTGCGGCGCAATGATATTTCCCACGGATTTGGACATCTTGTGCCCTTCGCCGTCTACCACATAGCCGTGGGTGAGCACGCTGCGGTAGGGCGGGCAGCCCCGGTTGCCCTCGCTGACTAAAAGGGAACTGTGAAACCAGCCCCGGTGCTGGTCGGAACCTTCCAGGTACAGGTCCGCCGGGAAGGCAAGCTCCGGACGCTGTTCCAGTACGGCGGCAAAGCTGGTTCCCGAATCGAACCAGACGTCCAGGATGTCGGTTTCACGTTTCCAGTGGCTGCCGCCGCAGTGCGGGCAGGTCAGGCCCTGGGGTACAATATCCTTGATATCCGCCTCATACCAGTAATCGCAGCCCGTGGGGTGGGCGGCGAAGCGGTCGCAGAGGCCTTCCATCCACTGGGGGTCGTTCCAGGCTTCCCCGCAGTCTTCACAGAGCAAGGCCAGAATGGGCACGCCCCACTGACGCTGGCGCGAGATGCACCAGTCCGGGCGCAATGCCACCATGTTGTGGATGCGCTCCCGGCCCCAGGCCGGAATCCAGCGCACCTGCTCGTCAATAGCCTTGAGGGCGCGGGCGCGCAGGTCATTTTTTTCCATGCTGATGAACCACTGGGTAGTGGCGCGGAAGATGACCGGTTCCTTGCAGCGCCAGCAGTGCGGGTACGAGTGTTTGATACGCCCCTTGTGCAGCAGCGCTCCAACTTCTTCCAGCTTTTCCATAACGTTGGGGTTGGCCTCAAAAACATTGAGCCCGGCAAAGAAGGGCACTGTGGGCAAAAACCGCCCGGCGTCGTCCAGGGGGGAGAGGATGTCCAGCCCGTAAGCCAGGCCCACCTCGTAGTCTTCGCGGCCGTGGCCCGGCGCGGTGTGCACGCAGCCCGTGCCCGCGTCCAGGGTAACGTGTTTGCCCAGCACCAGGGGCGATTCCCGGTCGTAAAAGGGGTGGCGGGCCTTAAGGCCCGCGAGCTCCGCACCTGTGGCCCGGCCCAGCACGGCGGGGTTCGCCCAGCCGAAGCGCGCGGCGCAGTCTGCCAGCAGTTCGGCAGCCAGCAGGTACTGTGCGTCCCCGGCCTGCACCAGCACATATTCAAACTCCGGATGCAGGCACACGGCCATATTGTCCGGCAGGGTCCAGGGGGTGGTGGTCCAGATGACCACAAAGGCGCGGGCCGGGTCAGCCTGGGGGAAAAAGTTGCGCAAAGCGTCGTCGGGCAGGGCGAAGCGCACATAGATGGAGGGCGAGGTGTGGTCGGCGTATTCCACCTCGGCTTCAGCCAGGGCCGTGTGACAGGAGCAGCACCAGTAAATGGGCTTTTTGGCGCGCATGACGCCGCCCTTGGCCACAAAACGGGCCAGTTCCCGTGCGGTGGCCGCCTCGTAGGCGGGCTTCATGCTCATATAGGGATCTTCCCACAGGCCCAGTACGCCCAGCCGTTTAAATTCTTTGCGCTGGATGTCGATCCACTTGGCGGCGTATTCGCGGCAGAGCCGCCGCACCACATGGGCAGGCAGGGATTTCTTTTTTTCTTTCAGTTCCTGTTCCACCTTGTGCTCAATGGGCAGGCCGTGGCAGTCCCAGCCCGGCACGTAACGCGAGGCGTAGCCCGCCATATTGCGGGATTTGACAATGATATCCTTGAGGATTTTGTTCAGGGCGTGGCCCATATGGAGGTGGCCGTTGGCGTAGGGCGGGCCGTCGTGCAGTACATAGCCGCCCTTGGAGCCGGAAGCGGCGGCCATAAGTTCCGCAGCGTTGATGGCGTCCCAGCGTTTGATGGCGTCCGGTTCTTTCCGGGCCAAATCGGCCTTCATGGGGAAGCTGGTCTTGGGCAGGTGCAGGGTCTTTTTATAATCGCTCATTCTGGCTCCGGCGGTAAAAACGCCACAAAATCATCCACATGGATAAATAACATAAAGAAAAAAACCATCCTAGTGTGGGCAAAGAGCGCCCCAAAGTCAAGACTGCCCTGCGGCCGCAGGGCCCTTGCTGAAAAAAGGCCGCGCCACCGGCGTGGAACGGCCGCAACGCGTGGCAGCGGCATAATCCTGCCGCCAAAGCGGCGGAAGCATATGGGGCCGTATTATGTCAAAAACTACGCCTGGCTGCGGTGCGCACAGCGGCGCAACCGAGCAGCAGGCGTGCTTTTACGGCTGCAGGCAAGAGGTTTGCGGCGTAAGCCTTAAAACGGAGCCGGCGTGCCCTCCATAGCCTGGGCCAGTTCGCGCAGGGCGGAGAGGCTCTCCTGGGCTTCCTGGGGGGTCATAGTGTGCAGGGCAAAACCTGCGTGGACAATAACATAGTCCCCCACAGAAGGCGGTTCCGGCAAAAGCATGACGGAAGTGGTCAGAAAGGTCTGGCTTTCGCCCACGCGTACGCGGGCCATGCCGTTTTCCTGCAGTTCTTCGATTCTGGCGGGTATGGCGAGACACATGACGGTCTTCAGACCTCCTCAATGCGGATTCCTTACAGGATACGCATTCCCCGGCCCGACGGCAAGGTGTGGGGGGGCAAAAAAAGGGGGGCTTGCGGCCCCCCTTTGTACAGTTGTGGATCAGTCGTGCTTTTTGCTCTTCTTGTCAGGGAAGAGGATGAAGTTCCAGTACCACACATAGAGCGGCAGCACAATGAACATCATCACATAAGCCCAGCTCTTGGTGTAGAGGAAGTATTGATAAAAAGTATGGAATTCCATGGCAATCTCCTCTTGTGTTCTAGTGCGCATCCCTGAAGTCGGGGTGTTCGTAGAGCACGGGCATATGGTAGACGATGAAGCGGTACACCGTCACGATCATGGTCACCACAAATATGGAGATGCAGATTTCCCAGATGCTGGGGAAATAGCGCTCCGACGACGGCAGGGCGTAGTTGAAGGCGATCATGCTCACGTTGAAGCGGTTGAGCACAATGCCGATCACGGTATTGGCGGCGGCAAAGCGGCAGAGGCCCAGGCGGCGTTCCCGAGCGCCCTTGGCGTAGAGCAGGGCGGGCAGCAGCACAAAGCCCAGCATCTCCACCATCCACCATGCGCCGTAGCCAGTGAAGAGATAGGGGATGTTGGCCTGCACCAGCATATCAATGAGCTTGAGCATGAAGTAGGCGAAGAGAATGAACGACGCGGCCCGCGCAAAGCTGAAGACCACCTGGTCCGCCTCGCGCAGATGGGTCTTGTCCATATACTGGTGCACGCCTTTGTGGGCAAACATGCCTTCAAAGATGACCATGGACGCGCCTGCGGCCATGGAGCTCACAAAGAAGAACATGGGCATGAAGGGCGAGTACCACAGGGGATACAGCTTGCCGGGAGCGATAAGGTAGAGCGAACCCAGCGAAGACTGGTGCAGGGTGGACAGGGTCACGCCAAAGATGGTCAGCGGAATGGTCATCTTGATGACGACCTTGCGCCATTTGACCAGCCAGGGGAAGCGGGAGGCCAGCCATTCCATGGGTGCCACGGAAAACTCCACAAAGAGTACCGTGAGGTAGGTGGCCACGCACAGGCCCACTTCAAACAGCACAGACGTGGTGCCGGGGAAGAAGAACATGAAGGGCAGCCGCAGCGGGTGGCCCAGGTCGTACAGCAGGGCTATGACCACAAAGGCGTAGCCCAGGAAGGCCGTGGTCACGGCCGGCCGGATGGCCGAGTGGTAGTTGACCCCCATAATGTAGCAGGCCACGGTGGTAAAGTAGCCGCCGGCGGCCAGACACACGCCGCAGAGCAGATCAAAGCCGATCCACATGCCCCAGGGTTGGTTGTCGCTCAGATTGGTGACCGAGCCAATGCCCATGGTGAAGCGGATGATGGTGATGGTCAGCCCTACAGCCAGAATGATGGCAGTGATGATGTTGCCGGGTGTGGGCCGGAAAAATTCGCCCAAATTGAACAGCTTGTCCCTGGTGGGAATAACGATGCTGTGCTCAGCCATTTACTTATCCTCCCCGTGTTCCTGGCTGCCGGCCACTTCACGGGCCTTGAGGGCCTCGGTCATGGCGCGGCGGGCCGTATCGGCGGCGCCCGGTCCCTGGGTTTCCTCAATCTTGCGTACGGCGGCGTCCACAGCGGCGGCCACGTCTTCGCGGGCCTCCTTGGCGTGCTTTTCCTGCTCCGCTTTGTAGATGGACTCGCGGCGCTTGGTGATGGCGTAAGCCCCACCGAAGAGCACGGGCCAGAAGGCGACAATCATGGGCACGGTGCCCAGTGCGCCGTAGGTCAGCTCGCCCATGGGCTGGGTGCCCAGGTGGGTATCCAGACCCAGCTGCTTCCATGTGTCCGGGGCGTGCGCGTCCTTGGCGGGGGCGTCTTTGTCCGCAGCGGCCGGAACAGCCTTGGGCGCGGCCGGGGCCAGCACCATCCAGGCGGTGCCGCCGGCGTCCGCTTCGCCGTAGACGTAGTTGGTGTAGCGTTCGGGATTTTCGGCAATGCGCGCGCGGGCAATCTTGAGCAGGTCGCTGCGGCGGCCGAAGGTCAGGGCGTCCATGGGGCAGGCTTCCACACAGCCGGGCAGCTTGCCTTCCTTGAGACGCGGCTCGCAGAAGGTGCACTTCTGCACCAAGGGGTCAAAGGCTTCATCATATTGGAAGCCCGGCACATAGAAGGGACAGGCGACCATGCAGTAGCGGCAACCCACGCACTGACTGCCATTGTAGGATACGGTGCCGTCGGGCAGTTTTGTAAAGCATTTGGCAAAGCAGGCCGATGCGCAGGCCGGATCGTTGCAGTGGAAGCACTGCAATTTACGGAATACAGGTTTGCCGTCGACTTCGTATTTGTTTACCACCGTCCACTCGTAGGCCGAGGTACGGCGGCGCGTGGCCGTGACGGAAACGTCGGTAAAGGGCGTTTTGGGCTTGGGCAGGTGGTTGACCTTGTTGCAGGCCTCTTCACAACGGCGGCAGCCGATGCAGCGCGTGGTATCGTGCAGCACGCCGTAGCTGTCTGCATAGTAGGGGAAGGTGTGCACCCCGGCTTCGGCCACCTTGGCCGTGCTCAGGGCCGAGACCACACCCGCGCTTCCCATAAAAGTCAGGAATTTTCTGCGATTCATATGCGATTCTCCGTGCTCTGGGGCGCGCTACGGGCGCGCCTTGTGGCAGGTGGTGCAGTCGGTGTTTCTCGGGCGTCCCACATTCATACCCTGGTGGCAGCCCATGCACTGAAGGTGGTAGGCGGCCTTGAGGCTGGGACGCTGCGGATGCGCCGGGTCGATATCCTTGGTGTGGCAGCTGGCGCACTTGGGCGGCGTGGCCGAAAGCGGGCTTCTGTGATGGCAGGTGGAGCAGAGGATTTCCGGCTGGTTATGGAAGGCCTGGGCCAGCTTGTCGTCCTTGATGCGTTCCATGAGCGAGGAAAGGTGCCGACGATGGGAGAACACGGCGGGCTCATAAGTTTCGGCGATGGCGTCGATGGTGACCTTGTAGGGGGCGTCCGTGGGCGCGAGGTTTTTGACGGGCTTGTGGGAGAGCACGGTCTCCGCGGCCAGTTCCTCATTGCGTTCGGGCGGCAGCTTGTCGGCAATGCCTTGCTGCAGGTCGGCGGGCGTCATGGAAGGCGTCACGTTGTGGCAGGTGGCGCACCAAGCCTGGCTGCGGCTGGGGGTCACGATTTTGTGGCAGCCCGCGCATTCACGCCGTTCTTTGGTCTGCTGTTCGTGACAGCTTACGCAGCTCACGGGCGTGTTGCCCTTGGCGCGCTTGGCGATGTTGGTGGCGTGCATGGCGCGGTCAAGCGTAATGAAATTGCCTTCGGCCTTGCCCTCCACCGTGTGGCAGGTGGTACAGGCGACGGGGTCTCCCGTGTGATGGCAGGTTTCGCAGTTTTCAACCTTTTTTTCATGGATGAGATGGTTGAAGACCACAGGTTTCATGGCCGAGCCCTTGGGATTGGGCTTCTCGCTGACCGGGAACATGACCTTGGCCGAAGGCGCGCCGCTGTCAGTGGGTTCCAGGGTGGCGGCCACCGCCGTTCCAGCCCCGGTACCCGAGAGACACGCCGCGCCCGCCAGGGCCAGAGCCGCCAGCAGTAGCAGTGTTGTGCCGTTCCTCATGTGCTTGTCCTTTTGCATTCAGACATTTCCCCAAGGCCCGTTGCGCATGGCGTAGCGGGCTTCCTCCGGCCCCGACGATCCCTGCGGGGGCGACACGCAGATATCCGAACGGTACTCCACAGCCGACAATCCGTCAAGGCGTTCAGCCTGTTGGAACGGTTTCTTATGCTTGGAAAAACAAGATGATTGAGAAAATTTTCTTAAAATAGCGGGTGTTGCCCGGTGTGGTTATGCAACGGGCCGGGAAAAAGGTGGTTTTTCCGCGCCATGGGGGAAAGATTCTGCGGGGAGTATTATGGAGTGCCCTTGTGCAGTTTTTCCCAACTGCGTGCGGCCTCGGCGGTTATAGCCGCCCCATTGTCCGGCGGCAGAAAGACGGCCTCGCTGCGGGCGCGGAACCAGGTGCGCTGCCGTTTGGCGTAGGCCCGCGTGTTGCGCAGCCAGAGTTCCCGGCACTGGGTGAGGGTACAGCGGCCCTGCAGATGGGCCAGGGCCTCGGCGCAGCCTATGCCCGTCCAGCCGGGGGCGGCGGGATTACTGCAGTTTTGCAGGGCGGCGCGGGCTTCGTCCAGAGCTCCTTGCTCCAGCATGAGGTCCATACGGCGGGCCAGGCGCGGTTCCAGCCATGCTAAGGGGGCGTCCAGCACCAGCAGCGGGCCTTGGCACAGAGGCGCTTCGGCGGCATGGGCGTGCCACCAGCTGAAGGGGCGGCCCGTGGCCAGGCGCACTTCCAGCGCGCGGACAATGCGTTGGCGGTCGTTGGGGTGGATGCGTGCGGCGTAGCCCGGGTCCTGGGCGGCCAGTTCTGCGTGCAGGGCGGGCGCGCCTTCCGCTTCCAGGCGGGCTGTAAGGTTGGCCGTAAGGGCGGGATCCACGGGCGGGATGCGGGCCATGCCGCGTAGCAGGGCCTGGAAATAGAGCCCGGTGCCGCCCACCACCAGGGGCGTGCGGCCGCGTTCTAAAATCGCCGCAATGGTGCGGCTGGCCGCTGCCGCCCATCTTCCGGCGCTGATTTTTTGTTCTGTGGGAAGAAAGCCGTAAAGATGGTGGGGGCAGTGGGCCTGCTCCGCTGCCGTGGGCTGGGCCGTGATGCAGGGGAAGTCGGCGTAAACCTGGCGCGAGTCGGCGTTGACCACCTCGCCGTTGAGGGCTGTGGCCAGGGCCAGGGCTGCCGCGGTTTTGCCGGAACCCGTGGGCCCGGCCAGGCAGATGACCGGCAGCGGAAGGACGCAGGGGGGAGCGCTGCCGGGCATCAGAGCACGCGAAAGCCGCCGTAGGGCGGGGCCAGGCAGGGGGTGCCCTGGCGGACCTCTCCCTGCTGGTATTTTTGCAGCAGGGCCTGACGGACGTTTTCCGGCACCAGGCCCTTGATATCCGCCCCGTGGCTGGCCGCCGCCTTGACGATGGTGGAGCTGATGAACAGCCACTGGTAGTCGGTCATGAGAAAGATGGTCTGGATGTGGCGCTGCAATCGGCGGTTCATGAGCGCCAGCTGGAATTCGTACTCAAAATCCGAAACGGCGCGCAGCCCGCGCAGCAGGGCGCAGGCCCCGCGTTGGGCGGCGTATTCCACCGTCAGCCCGGAAAAGGGCTCTACCGTCACGTTGGGCATATCCTTGAGGGCCTCGCAGGCCATGCTTACCCGCTCTTCATGGCTGAACAGGGGTTTTTTGGGCGTGTTGTCGGCCACGGCCACGATGAGGTGGTCAAAAACTTCGCAGCCGCGGCGGATAAGGCTCAGGTGCCCGTTGGTCAAAGGGTCGAAGGTGCCGGGATAGAGGGCTGTTTTCATGGCATGGTCCAGATGCGGATACGGGTTTGGCCCAGCAGTCGGTCCACCTCCGGGCGCAGCTCCGGCGGTGGGGAAAGTCGGGCTTCTTTTTCCACTTCGGCGGTCACAAAGGCCCCGGGCGCAAGCCAGCCGCGCTGGACAAGCAGACGCAGGGCCGGGTCTGCCAGGCGTTTGCGGTAGGGCGGGTCCATGAACACCAGGTCATAGGGCGCGTCCGGCGGGCGCTTGAGCACGCGCAGTACGTCTTCGGCCAGCAGGCGTACCTGGTCCTGCAGGCCCAGGGCCGCCGTATTGGCTGTAAGGCAGCGCACGGCCTGGGGGGCGCTTTCCACCAGTAAGGCGTGCGGCGCGCCCCGGCTCACGGCCTCGAAGGCCAGGCTGCCGCTGCCGGCAAAAAGGTCCAATATCCGCGCTGTGGACCAGTTCAGGCCCCGCGCCGCCAGCATGGAAAACAGCGCTTCCCGCGTTCTGCCCATGGCCGGACGGTAGCCTTCGCCTTCCACGGTTTTGAGCAAACGTCCGCCCAGGCGTCCTGCAATAATGCGCATGGCGGGCTACATCCGTGAAAGCAGGCGGGTAAGGGCGTAGTCCAGCTTTTCCACGGCGTCCTGCAGGTCGGTCTGCTCCAGCCAGGGGCGGCCTTCCACGTCTGCAAGCCGCCCTTTGAACAGGCCCCACTTGCGTTCCACTTCGCTGGTAAGGAAGTTCCAGTCCACCCTGGGGTGGGCCTGCGTTTCGTGGCTTACGGTGGTGGCCACGTCGCAGCCCTCCAGGACCATTTCCTCCAGATAAGCGGCGATGAGGGGCCGCACGCCGAATTTCTGCTCCATGAGCCCGGCCAGGATGGTCTGGGCCTTGATTTCGCCGTGGGTCAGCACCACCTTGGCGCAGTGGCCGGTCACCAAGGGGGCCAGCCAGTCCAGCAGCTGGCTCTGCCCTGCGTGGGCGGAAAAGCCGTTGATGGTGAAAATGCGCGCGGCCACGTCCACGTCTTCGCCGAACAGGGTAATTTTTTTTGCTTTTTCCACAAGCTGCCGACCGGGGGTGCCCGCAGCCTGGTAGCCCACAAAGACGATGCTGGCCCCGGGCCGCCAGATATTGTGGCGCAGGTGGTGGCGCACGCGGCCCGCGTTGCACATGCCGCTGGCTGAAATGACGATGGCCGGGCCCTTGTAGACGTTGATGGCCTGCGACTCGCTGGCGGAAAGGGTGTAGTGCAGGTTGGGCAGGGCAAAGGGATTATCGCCGTTGTTGAGCATCTTTTGGGCGTTGTCGTCAAAAAGCTCGCGGTGGCGTTCAAAAACTTCGGTGGCGCGGATAGCCAGAGGGCTGTCCACAAAGACGGGCATGTCCGCCGGCAGCTTGCCCTGCTTATTGAGCACATGCAGGCAGTAGAGCACCTCCTGGGTGCGCTCTACCGCAAAGGCCGGGATAATGACCTTCTCGCCCTTGCCGTAGCTGTAGGCAATGGCTTCGGCCAGTTCCGCATCGCTCAGGGCCTCATCTTTGTGGTCGCGGTCGCCGTAGGTGGATTCCATGAAGACGTAGTCCGCCTGCGGGGGCTCTTCCGGGTTGCGCACGATAAGGGACTGGGGCCGCCCGATGTCGCCCGAAAAGATCATACTGGTGGTGCGTCCGTTTTCGTCGGCCTCCAGACGCAGGCTGCCCGAACCCAGGATGTGCCCGGCGTCGTAGTAAGTGACGCGGATGCCCGGTGCGGGCTCAAAGGTCTTGTGGTAGTCCACGGGCTGAAAGAAGCGGGCGGCTTTTTGTGCGTCCTCGGTGGCGTAGAGGGCGGCGGGCGGGTTGGTCAGGCCGCGCCGCAGATACTTTCTGGCTTCGCTCTGCGCTTCCATTTCCTGAATATGAGCGCTGTCTTCCAGCATGAGCTCCAACAGTTCGCCCGTGGCGCGGGTGCAGTAGATGGGCTTGGCGTAGCCCTCGCGCACCATCTTGGGCAGCAGGCCGGAGTGGTCGATGTGGGCATGCGTGACAAGGATGAAATCGATGTCTTGGGGCCGGTAGGGCTTGGTGTCCCGGTTGCGGGCTTCAATCGCCTTATTGCCCTGGTGCATGCCGCAGTCCACGCAAAAGCGCTTGCCGTTGGCTTCGATCATATAACAGGAACCGGTCACGGTCTGCGCCGCGCCCAGAAATTGAACTTTCATGCTGGCCTCCGCAAGTTGTCGCCCCAAGGCGGGCCTCCCCCGCATCCGGATGCCGGAGTGGGGAGAAGGCTTTTCCATAGCCGCAAGGGACGCGCAGCGTCAAGCAAGCCCCGTTGCCTTTGGCGGCTCCCCCATTTATACTGTGCGTTCAAATTCGGGATGCGGCCTTGGGCCGCCCCGTTCATATGAAGGAGCCGCTATGCCGGAACTGCAACAGAATATTGTGGACGATCTTGCTTCCGTTACCACCGAATCCTGGCGTACCTTCCGCATCATGGCCGAGATGGTGGAGGCCCTGGATACACTCAATGCCTTGAAGGTCAACTGCATTTCGCTGTTCGGCTCCGCCCGCTGCACCCAGGATATGCAGGAATATCAGGATGCTGAGAAAATAGCCCGGTTGCTGGTGCAAGCGGGCTTCGGCATCATTTCCGGCGGCGGCCCCGGCGTAATGGAGGCGGCCAACAAGGGGGCGTTCGACGCGGGGGGCGAATCTGTAGGCCTGCACATTCAGCTGCCCCACGAGCAGGGCTGCAACCAGTATGTAAAGACGCGCTGCAACTTCCGCTATTTTTTCATCCGCAAATTCATGTTCGTCAAATACGCCATGGCCTATGTGGTCATGCCTGGGGGCATGGGCACCATCGACGAGCTTTCCGAGGCTTTTGTGCTGGCGCAGACGGGCCGCACCCGCGCTTTTCCCATTGTGCTCTACGATTCCAGCTTCTGGAGCGGCCTGCTGGAGTGGCTGCGTAAGAGCATGGCGGGTCGGGGCTTTATCAAGGAAGCGGAAATCGACAAGCTCATTACTGTCTGTGATACGCCGGAAGAAGTGGTCAGCCACCTGTGCAAGATTGTGATCCTTTGAGGGCGGCGCGGGTTTTTGCTCCGGCTGGTCCGCGCACGCCGCCGCCGCCGGGCTGGACCTGGGAAGGGCTCATGGACCTGGCCCTGGAGGAGGCCCGCCGCGCTGCCGCAGCCGGTGAGGTGCCTGTGGGCGCAGTGCTGGCGGCGGCGGACGGCCGCCTGCTGGCGTGCGCCGGCAATGGCGTGGTCCGGCGCAACGACCCCACGGCCCACGCGGAGATTCTGGCGCTGCGCCAGGCGGGCGCGGCCCTGGGCAATTACCGTCTGGGCGGCTGCGTGCTGGCTGTCACCCTGGAGCCCTGCGCCATGTGCGCGGCGGCCTGTGTGCACGCCCGGTTGGCGGGGGTTGTTTACGGCGCGGCAGATCCGCGCGCCGGGGCCGTCATTTCCCGCGTCGAGTACCTGGACGCGCCTGAAGCCAACCACCGGGTCTGGCATATGGGCGGCGTGCGGGGAGAAACCTGCGCCGCAATCTTGCGCGCCTTTTTCGGGGAGCGGCGGCCGTAGCGCCGGCCCCTTGCGCCATACGCCCGAACAGGCTATTTTACGGCAAACAGGGAGGAGCTCCATGGAATTCACTGTCGTGAGCCCCGTAAAAAGCAGTGAAAACGTCCTGCGCATCCTGGGCAACAAGATGGCCAGCGGAAGGGAATTGACCATGGCTGAAAACCTCATGGCCATGACGGCTTCCGGCCAGATTCTGGGCAACAATTATGGCCCCGGCCCGGCGGAGATGGAGGTTTCTACCCCCCAATTGCCGGAAAACATCAAGGGGCTGCTGGCCAACTATGCCGGATGACCCGCAGGCGCCGACGCGGCTTCAGGCCGCGCGGACCGCGACCCGTGCCTGAGGTTTTGCCGCTGTGTCGTAGAGCGGCAAAGGAATGGGGCTTTGCGGCCCAAGGGATGCAAGAGAGGAAATTTTGAACGAAAGCATTGACGACCTTACAGTACAATTTGAGGAAAACGGCCAGACCATAGTCAATGAACTGGACAAGGTCGTTCTGAGCAAGGGGCTCTGGACCACCATCCTGTTCCGTTATCAGGTCTGGCAGCCGGAGAAAAACGCCTTCGGCCCGGACATGTTCGTCATCCGGCGCTACAAAAAGTCCGGCGGCGAGTACCGGCAGCAGTCCAAGTTCACCATTTCCAGCGCTGAGCAGGCCCGTAAGATTGTGGACGCCCTGAGCGGCTGGATCAACTAGCCCGTTTTTTCTCCCAGGGGCCCGGCCGCAAGTTTTGCGCCGCGCTTCGGCGGGGGCTGGGCCGCACGGCGGCGCGCAGCGGCATTGCTGCTGCGGCGCGGTCTGCGCAGGCTTTACAAGCGGTTTCGGGCAAGTCTTGCCGGGCCGCTTTTTTTATGCCTGCCACAAGGCTGCGGCGCATTGCGCCACATGGGGCTTGCTCCCTGCGTCAAAGTTGGGCAAGCTGCCTGCCTGAGTTTCATCATGTCTTTTTTCCCGACAATGTTTTTTCCGCAAACCGGCTGGAGTTCCCTATGCCTTTGCAATCCATAGCCGTGGTAGGCGGCGGTCTGGCCGGGTGTGAATGCGCCCTGCATCTGGCCGAAGCCGGCTTGGCCGTCACCCTTTTTGAGCAGAAGCCGGGGCGGCGCTCTCCGGCGCATATCAGCGACAACCTGGCCGAACTGGTCTGCTCCAATTCCCTGCGCTCGGACGAAAGCAGTTCGGGCGTGGGGATGCTCAAGGCCGAGCTGCGCGCCCTGGGCAGCCGTTTTATGGCCGCCGCCGACGCCTGTCGCGTGCCCGCGGGCAAAGCCCTGGCCGTGGACCGTGAAGCCTTTGCCGCCATGCTCACGGCCCTGGTGGCGTCCCAGCCGCGCATCCGCCGGGTGGAACGCAATGTGTGCGGCCTGGACGACCCCGTGCTGGCTCCGTTCCGCACTCCGGAAGGGACCGTGGTCATCGCTGCCGGGCCCCTGGCCTCCGAAGAGCTTTCCGCTTCCCTGGCTGCGGCGGTGGGTGCGGAGCACTGCTACTTTTACGACGCCATTGCGCCCATTGTCTGGACCCATTCGCTGGACATGAGCGTGGTCTTTCGCGCTTCGCGCTACGGCCAGGAACAGGGGGACGCCCCCGGCGAAGGGGATTACCTGAACTGCCCCATGAGCCGCGAGGAATACACAGCCTTTTATACTGCCCTGCTGGAGGCGCGTACGGTACAGGCCCACGCCTTCGAGTCGGAGCGGCACTTTGAAGGCTGTATGCCCATTGAAGCCCTGGCCCAGCGCGGCGACCGCACCCTGACCTTTGGGCCGCTCAAGCCCGTGGGCTTTGTGGACCCGCGCACGGGCCGCCGCCCCTGGGCCATACTCCAGCTGCGGGCCGAAAAAGCCAATGGCGAAGCCTGCAACCTGGTGGGTTGTCAGACAAAACTGGTGCAATCTGAGCAGGCCCGCATCTTCCGCCTGGTGCCCGGCCTGGAACAGGCGGAATTTGCCCGTTACGGCAGCATGCACCGGAATACCTACGTCAATGCGCCCACGGCCCTGACCCCGGACCTGGAGCTGCGCGCCGCGCCCGGCGTTTATCTTGCCGGGCAGATCACCGGCGTGGAAGGCTATGTGGAGTCCGCTGCCTGCGGCCTTTGGCTGGGCATGCTACTGGAAGCCCGCGCCTACGGCCGGGACCTGCCCACGCCGCCGCCGGAATGCGCCCTGGGCGCGCTGCTGGGGCATCTGCGCACGCCCGCCAAACGCTTTCAGCCCTCCAACGTGCACTTCGGCCTCATGCCCCCCCTGGACGAACGCGCCCGTAAAAAAGACCGCAAGGCCCTTTACGCGGCCCGCGCCCAGGCTGCCTTTGCCGCTTGGCGGGCGGCAGCGGGGCTGGCCTGAAGGAGAGACCCCCTCGCAGGACGGAAAGAGGGCAGGGGCAAGGTCGACGCACGCACGGATGCCGTCGGAAAAACGGCCAAAAGCCGCCAGAACATTCCATACTTGAAATGCCCTGGCGGTTTATAAACAGACGCCGCCGTGGAGGCGCAAGCGTAGCTTCAGCTATGTATTTGTGCGGTTATGCGCCGAAACGAACGTGCCGTAAACGTTGAGAATACAGATTCTCAAAGGTGATCTGCCCTAGAAAGCGTAGATAACGTTCAGCGAGGCTTTCCAGGCGTCCTTCATGTTCAGGCTGGTGCCGGCAATGTTCTGGTATTGGCCCCAGACGTCTTTGTCCAGCCAGAGGTGGATGTAGCCCAATTCGCCCACAAAAGTCAGGTTCTCGGTGGCCTTGTATTTGCTGTCCAGGTTGACTTCAATGCCCGTGTCGGAAGTGGTGAGGTAGGTGCCGAAGGAGTTGAAGTCCGTATTGTTGCGGTAGATCTGGCGGCCGTCGTTGTCGCGTCCCTGGCGGCCCGTGATGTAAGAGGCCATCTTTGTGTTGTTGGTGCCGCCGAAGTAGTTGACGCGCAGGGTGTGGGTGAGGTTTTCCAGCGAAGGAACGTCCTTGACGCGCGCGCCCACGCCCCAGGTGCCCGATGGGTTGGTGCCCAGAATGCCCTTGCCGCCGCCCATGATGGGGTTGCCCCGGTAACCGAAAGTGGACAGGGAGTTGGTCAGGTTGTTGGACGTGACTACGTAGGGCAGGCGCTCCGAACCGTTGTCGGGATTGGCGTCGTCGCCGCTGAAGTACCAGCCGTAGAGGCCGGGCAGGCCCCAGTCCGTGGCGTATTCGGCCACCAGCATGCCGTACCAGCCCTGGCGGTTGAGGTATTCCCGTCCGTGGTCCACGCTGCCGTAGGTAAAGTCCCAGGTCAGCCGGAAGGGGTCGAACAGGGTCCACTGGCCGGTAAGGCCGCCCCAGGCCATGGTGCTGTATTCACTGCTCCAGAGAGTGGATTGGGGCCGTCGGCTGCTGAAGGCCGCCGGGTACAGGCCGTCGCGGATCTGCAGCCCGTCAATGCCCTGCTGGCTGTTGTGGTTGGCCAGGGTAAAGGCTTTACTGCCGCCGGGCCGGTTGACGACCATGTTGTTTTTGTAGACGGAGTTGGGCCCCATGCCTCCGGCCATGCCCCAAGGCGTGATTTTAAGCCCTTCAAAGGTTACGGGCAGGCTCAACACAAACAGATCAAAGTTGTCCATGTAGTTGGCCGGGCGTTTGTTGTTGCCGGTCCAGTTGTCGTTATAGGGCCGCATCCACACGCCCGTTACGCTCACATGCGGGTTAAATTTCCATGAAGCGGTAATGCCGGCCACATCGTCCTGAAATACCGGACTGTCAATGGCGTAGCCCGGCAGTTTGACGCCCTGCAGGCCCATGCGCAGTTTGAGAGGCGTGTGCGGAACCTTCCAGTCGATATACGACTGCTTGACCTTGACCACTGTGCCGTCCGCGCCCAGTGCGCCGCCCTGGGAATCCATGCCCCAGCGCTGTTCGCCGATTTCAAAAAACACTGTGCCCGAAAGATTTTCCGAGGCGATGGCGTGCAGTTGCACATGCATGCGCTGAATGGCTTCAAATGCGTCGCGTTGCTGCCGCATGGCGGCCCATTGCTGCCCGATGGTGTGGTTTCCGGCGCGGTCTTTCCCCATAAAGTTGCCGCCGTTGATGTAGTCAAAGGCAAATTGCCAGCGTCCTTTGATCTGAAAGTCCACCGCCAGGCTCTGTCCCGCCGTCCCCAGCAGCATGGCCGCCGCCAGCAGAAGTGTCGCCAGTTTCCTCATCCCTCGCCTCCTTCCTTAGTATGGGTTGTGTCTGCGACCCGCGTCACGCCACGGTCAGGTGTAAAAGGGGCGGGTCGCCCCACCGCCTGGCCGTAAAACAGGCAAATCCGTACGCCCAGGCCACTGGGCAGCGCAGATATACAACGGCATTGTCAGACGGTATTCGGATGTAACTTATCGTCATTAATATAAAAATAAAACGATGACACGGGATTGTAATAAATAGGGAGAATTGTTTCAGGTAATGTAAACAAAATCGCAGTGATGCATTTCGTCAGTGGCAGCCTTTGGACGCGCTGCGTGCTGGGAGCCCTGTGCCGGCGCATCCCCTGGGTGGAGCGGGCATCCTGACGGGACGCACAGCTGCCGGTGTGGCTGTTCGGTCGTAAAAATGCGCTGGAAAAAAATCATGAATAGGCATAGTAATAACAACCCCCCTGTATAATCTGAATCCGGGATGACAATGCGCTGCTGCGGCAGTGTGTTCAGGAAAGGCAACCAAATTGAAGGAGGCGGGATGAAAAGGGTTGTTGTGCTGCTGCTGGCTGCCGGGATGTTGTGTGCGCTGCCGGTTGGCTCCAGCGCTATTGATTTTACTGCCAAAGGCCGTTGGGCATACAATTTTAACTATGGACAGAACGGCAATTTTACGTCCGGCGGCAAGCGGACGGGCTTCAGCAGTACCGAAGACGAATTTGAAGCGGCCCAGCAGGTGCGTCTGCAGTTGGACGCGGCGGCGTCCGAGCGTCTTTCCGGCACCGTACAGATCGAATTGGGCGGTTATAACCGCGGCATGGGGCAGTACTGGGGTTCCAATGCCAGCGGCGGGGCTCTGGGCGCGGACGGCGACTGGGTAAAAATTAAGGGCGCGTATCTGGACTGGATGCTGCCGCAGGCGGACCTCAAGGTGCGCATGGGTATTCAGCCCATCCAACTGCCCGACTTTATCAACAACAGCCAGGTACTGGCTGACGATGCGGCGGGCATTACGGCTTCCTACGCAGTTACGGAAAATGTGGGGTTGACGGCTTTTTGGGTGCGCGTTCTCAACGACAATTCCACCAGTGCCACCAACCGCAACCCAGGCTACATGGACAACCTGGACGCCGTGGGCCTGACCGTGCCGCTGACCTTCGACGGGCTCAGCCTGACGCCGTGGGGCCTGTATGCCGGCATTGGTCCGGCCATCAACTATGACAATGTCAACGAAGCCCAGATAAGCCGTTACAACAGTTATGCCGCTGGTTCAGGGCTGCGGGCAGGGCTCTTGCCCCTGCTGCCGCCCAAGGGAGGGGCGCATGCCGACCGCAGACTCAGCGAATACGGTAATGCCGTCTGGGTGGGTTTGCCCGGCCAAGTTACGGCTTTTGAGCCTTTCAGGATTTCGTGGGACGCGGTGTACGGTTCCGTGCAGTACGATAATTCTTCTTTGAATCGTTCCGGCTGGCTGGCCTCGCTGCTGCTTGAGTACAAGCTGGAGTGGAGCGTGCCCGGCATTTATGGCTGGTATACCTCCGGCGATGACGACGACCTGGGCAGCGGTTCGGAGCGCATGCCCAGCATCCACCCCAACAATCCCAATGGCTTCTCGGAATTTGCCTTCCACGGCGACCCTATCATGGGGCGTGACAGCCTGCTGGGCAAATCCATGGCCGGCACCTGGGGTGTGGGCGCGCGGCTGAAGGACATGAGTTTTGTGGAGAACCTCAGCCACACTTTGCGCGTTAATTATATCGGCGGCACCAACGACCCCGGCGTGCTCAAAAAACTGCACAGCGCCACGGGCAGCTGGATGGCCCCCAACGACAACGCTGGCTATGCCGGACGCGAAGGCCTGTACCTGACCCGCAACGACGGGCTGCTGGAAGTGGGCTTGAGCAACAAGTACAAAATGTATGAGAATTTTACCATTTACAGCAGTCTGTACTACGACGCTCTGTTTCTGGACAAATCCGATTCCGTGTGGGGAAACAGCTGTATGAATGGTGAAAACGACCGCACGGCCGACGCCTGGAACGCCAGCGTGACGTTTGTCTATCAGTTCTAGCGCGTTGTGCCGTATTCGCCTTTGGCGGCGCGGCGCTTTTACACGGCGTCTGTGCCGGCTTTTGACAACAAAACGCCCATGGCTCCCATGGGCGTTTTGTTGTTCCACGTTGCGGGGGTCGCTGGGCGCTCTGCTTCCGCAGTAGGCCGGGGCAGGGGGTTGCACAAAAGAGCGGCCCAGCGGAGCGACGCGGTCGGGCTGTGGCGAACCGCCGCCGGAACGGCGTGGAGGGATACCCTGCCACGCAGGTAAAAAAATAAAATTTTATTGCATGTTCCGCAGAATGTGTGTAGATAATGAAGATGAAAAAAGAATTATGTGAACAAGAATCACAATTGAGTAAGGATTTGCGGGGCGTAAATTTTGAAGAGGCTAAAGATTGGTGGCAGGACAAAAACCTTTTGGTATTTCCGCTAACCAATTGTGAGAAACATATTTATGCGTGCATAAGAATGCTTAATGAGAGATATTGGACCGCATTGATTTCGCTTCACAGTGGATGCACCCACCTGATTTCAGTGCGTTTGGCCAGAAAAGACGAGGTACAGATATATGAAAAATGCTGCCAATAATAATTTTGAGGAATATTTTGATAATGGCGGAAGCGTTATGCCTTTTGCCAATATGGCGCATGCCGTCAAGCCCAACAGCCCCATGTGCATTGATCTTGAACTTCCCATCTGGATGGTGGAAGCACTGAACCAGGAGGCCCAGCGTCAGGGAATTTCACTGCAATCCCTATGTAAAATGTGCCTGGACGACCTTATTACGGAAAAGGCTAAACGAATCTCCGCGTAAGGCAGATTTTTTCCCCTCAGATCTGGCCGCTCGCGCGGCTCTTTCCTGCATCCTACGCCAAAAATCATACCAGCAAGGCCTGAAGACGCCATTGCAGCCGCCGCTGCGAGGCCGGTTGCGCCGTCATGCTGCACTCCTCGGCGCGCCGCGCAGCCGAACGCTTGGCGGTGGCAGGCGTGCCTTTGCGCACGCCTGCCACTCCGTTTGCGTGACGGACTTCAGACGAATATCTGAGAACCGGCGGAAGCGTATTCAATTTTTTTACCCATCAGTTTTTTCAGTCTGGCAAAAACCTCCTGGCCTGTGCAATGCCCGGTATAAAAGACCGTTTTGCGGCGCAGCAGTTCTTGGGCGATGGCGGCAACCAGTTCCGGGCTCTCCGGCGTCTTTGTAATGGGGTCAAACAAATGGAATCCCGAAAATACAAAATCAAATTGCGTCTTGCAGATGTCTTCTCCCCGTTCCAGAATATTGACGATGCCGTTGTGGGCGCAACCGCCAAAAAGGAGCTTTTTCCCTTCTGATTCCACCACAAGGCACTGTTCGTGCTCAAAGTCGTCAGGGACGATTTCTTGCTGCGTTTGTTTGCAGAGGCAGGCGTTGAGCGGTGACGTCAGCTTTCGCCCCAGGATTTTGCTGAACAGGGAAAGTTCTGCATCAAGGCGTATAAATCCGTCCACAAGTCTGACCTGTGGATGCGTTTTTAATGCCCGATTCAGCCCTATTTCCTGTTTTGTATTGCCGGTTACAGCATAATATTTTTCAAAAGCACTTTTTTGCAGGTAAATTGTGGCCGTAGAATTATTTTCCAAAAAAATATCCAAAGCGCCGCCATGGTCAAGATGCGCATGCGATATGACAACGGTATCAACCTGGTCCAGGTGGACATCCAATTGCTTTGCATTATATACTATATTTTCATTTTTACCCACATCAAAAAGTATTTTGTGCTGTTGCGTTTCTATATAAAAAGAAAGACCGTGATTGGCCCTGAAGGTGTCATTGAGGGCCGTATTTTCCACAAGAGTTTTAATAATCATTTTGCGCTCCTGATTACAGATGTTCTTTGGCCATATTGAGGGCATGCTGCAAAAAATCTATGTATTCGCGGCGTACAGAAGGCTTCTTGGTTGCCAAAAAACTGTAGAATTCGCGTGAAAGTTCTTGATGGTAGCGCTCATGCAAGGCAAAGACCTTCTGGCCGGATTCGGTCAGGTACAGCGCTATGTCTCTGTTGTTATCCGGCTGTTTTGTCTTGCGGATAAACCCTTTCTTTTCAAGCTGCACTAAAATTTTGTGGGTTACCCCTCGCGTAATGCCAAAAAATTTTGCCAGCTCTGCGCTGGTAATCCCTTCCGATTGGCCGATAAGGGCGATGCTATGCAGCTCGCGCCGGTAAAAAATGTCTTTTCCAAAAACCACGGGCCGCCTGGCCAGCGTGGTTACGGTTTCGATCAGTTCCAGAAATAGGTGGGCTATTTTTTCGTTCTCGGCGTTCACAACCACTCTCCATACCGTGATGATCAAAATTGTATGCTAGGCATACAAAACTGGCAATCTTTTTCTCAAAGCCTTTCTGTGCTGGTCTTCCGTCGTGTGGGTTTGCACGTTCTGCTTTTGCATGACGTACATTCTTATGTTATGTGACGCCACATATGAGGCCGACCAGCGCGCCCGCTTGCTTCTCCAAAATTTTTGCGCAGATTGGTCATCAGGCGGCCACCAAATCAAAAAAGGGATGCACGGAAAAACCGTGTATCCCTTTGAAATATATTGGTGCGCCCAGCAAGAATCGAACTTGCGGCCTACAGCTTAGGAGGCTGTCGCTCTATCCAACTGAGCTATGAGCGCGACGGGATTTGTGTAGAGGGTCTTGGGCCGCGTGTCAAGGCGGACGGCCTGTGGGGGCGGGGCAGGCGCGGGACTTTTTCAGCCCTTTTTGGCCGTGCGAGCGGCCATGCGTTTGGCGCTGAGGGCGGTGGCCGGGGCTGTTGTGGGGTCTTCGGGCCAGGGGTGGCGGGGGTAGCGCCCACGCATTTCGGCCCGCACGGCAGGGTAGCCGTGCCGCCAGAAGTGGGGCAGGTCGCGGGTTATCTGCAGGGGTCGCCCCGCTGGCGAGTTGAGGTGCAGGGTCAGGGGCACGCGGCCATCGGCAATGGCTGGGGTTTGGACGCAGCCGAAAAATTCCTGCAGTTTGGCGGCCAGCCAGGGGCCGCCGTCATCGCCGTAAACAATGGGCCGTAACGCGCCTGACGGCACCTGCCAGTGGGTGGGGGCCGCCTGTGCCAGACGCCGTCCAAGCTGTCCGGGCAAAAGGCTGTGCAGAGCCGTGCTCAGGGCCTCGGCATTCAGGTCCGTCAGGGCGGTACAGCCGGCCAGCGCCGGGGTCAGCCAGGTTTCCAGGCCTGTCAGCAGCGCGGCGTCGCTCAGGTCTGGCCAGGGCTCGCCTTCCAGGTCGCGCAGCAGGGCCACCCGCGCGCGCCATTGGCGGGCCGCAGCGCCCCAGGGCAGCGCATTGAGGCCACGGTGGCGCACATAATCGCAGAGGGCGGCCGCGCACAGTTCCGAAGCAGGGCGCGTCAAGGGGACGTCCTCCAGCAGCAGGGCGTCCAGCCGGGTTTGCCGCCGGGCCGTAACCTGCCCGCTGGGGCTGACGGCCACGTGCTCTTCCGTCACCATCTCCTCGTTGAACAGGGCGGTCAGGTCTCCGGCTTCCAGAGGCGCGGCCAGACGGATGCGACAGTGCGGGGAGGCCCCGTCCGCCACGGCTATGGCCAGAAAAGGGCTGCGGCTCAGACTGTCCGCAGCGGGCAGACGCGCTGCGCGGCCGCAGCGCATGAGATAGGTGACGCCGGGCCGGGCTCCGCCGACCGCATCCGGCGCGCCGTCCCTGGTTTGCCGCTGGGCCGTCAGTTCTGGCCAGCCTTGGGCCAGCACTGGGCCGGCGTGTTTGTGGTCCGCTGCAGCGACGGCAAAGATATCTTCTTTTAGGCGCAGCAGTCCCGCCAGGCGCAGGGCCTGGCGGCGCAGGCGGGCCTGTGCGCCGCCCCCATGCCCCATACCGTCTGAAAGGGGTGACCGGTCCTGCCGGCCTGCCCGGGCAGGTCGGCACAGCCAGTCCAGGCGTTTGCCCAGGTCGGCGCTATTTTCTCGCATGATGGAGCCGGCGGCGCGCTGGGGGGCCTCTGCGCGGGCCAGAGGGTCGCGTTCCGCCAGCAGGGCAGCCAGACAACAAGCCAGGGGGCCGTGCCCTTGGTCCTGTGCGCCCAGAAGCATCCGAGCCGGACGCGGGTCCAGCGGCAGGGCGGCCATGCGCCGCCCCAGAGCCGTGGCGCGGCCCCTGGGGTCCAGCGCGCCCAGGCGTTGCAGGGTCTGGCGGGCCGCGGTCAAAGCGGCGGCAGGAGGCGGGTCAAGCCAGGGCAGGGCCGTGGGCTCCGCCCCCCAGACGGCCAGTTGCAGGGTCAGGCCGCAGAGGTCTGCCTCCAGAATTTCCGGCCGGGCGGTCGGGCGCAGGCCGTGGTCCTCGGCATGGCGCCACAGGCGGCAGCACAGGCCCGGTTCCGTACGTCCGGCGCGTCCGGCGCGCTGCACTGCTCCGGCCAGAGAGACCCGCTCCGTCACCAGGCGGGTCAGGCCGCTGGCCGGATCAAACCGGGCCAGCCGGGCCAGGCCGCAGTCCACCACCATGCGCACGCCGTCAATAGTCAACGAGGTTTCAGCAATGGCCGTGGCCAGCACCACCTTGCGGCGTCCCGGCGGGGACGGGGCCAGGGCCGCGTCCTGCGCCTGGGGAGAGAGGTTCCCGTAGAGCGGGTAGAGATCTGTATGGGGCGGCAGGCGGCCTTCCAGCAGGGCCGCCACTTGTCGGATTTCGCCCGCGCCGGGCAGAAAGGCCAGCAGGCCGCCCGGCTCTGTGCGGCAAAGTTCGCCAATGACTGCGGCCATGTGCCGCCACAAGAGGGGCGCTCCGCCGGGAGATCTTGTGGTTTCGGGCCTGGGGGGCAGATAGCGGATGTCTACAGGATAGGCGCGGCCGGGGCAGGTCACCACCGGGCAGTTGCCCAGCAACGCGGCCACGGGCGCGGCGTCCAGCGTGGCGGACATGACCACCAGGCGCAGGTCCGGGCGCAGGGCTGCTTGGCTTTCCAGGCACAGGGCCAGGCCCGTGTCCGAGGTGAGGGAACGCTCATGAAATTCGTCAAAAATCACGCAGGCCGTGTCGGTAAGTTGCGGGTCCGCCTGCAGCAGGCGGGTAAGCACCCCCTCGGTGAGCACCTCCAGCTTGGTGGCGTGGCTGACGCGGGTTTCGTCCCGCATGCGCAGGCCCACGGTGCGGCCCACGTCTTCGTCCAGGGCGCGGGCCAAGTAGCGGGCCAGGGCACGGGCGGCCACACGGCGGGGCTCCAGCAGCAGGATGCGGCCTTGCTTGTCGTGCTGCCGCAGCCAAGGGGCGGCCAGCAGCCAGAGGGGCAGGCGAGTGCTTTTGCCCGCACCGGGCTCGGCCTGCAGGACTAGGCTGCGGCCCAGGGCCAAGGCGCTGTCCACCTTTGAGCGTACCGCGTCCAGCGGGCAGGGCGGTAAAAGCGCTGGTTGGGGGGTGGGGACGGCAGAGGTCATGGCGGCGTGGGCTCGTGCGGGTGCTTTTTTACTGGCAATCCGGTCCGTGTCAGTGTATTGACACAAAAGAAAGCCTTCAGGTGGAGACGTTATTCATGGATGTGAACACCAGCGGCATTATCGGGCAAAGCACCACCTTGGCCGAGGTCTTCAAAGTGCTGGGCAAGGTGGCCCCTACGGACAGCACCGTGCTTGTAACCGGAGAATCCGGAACTGGCAAGGAGTTGCTGGTCCGCGCCCTGCACGCCAACAGCCAAAGGGCGGAAAAGCCCTTTGTGCCCATCAACTGCGGGGCCATTCCCAAGGATCTGCTGGAAAGCGAGCTTTTCGGCCATGAGAAGGGGGCCTTTACCCACGCCATTCGTTCCCGGCCCGGCCGGTTTGAAATGGGCGACGGCGGCACGGTTTTTCTGGACGAAATAGGCGAGATGGATCTGAGCCTGCAGGTAAAGATTCTGCGGGTGCTGCAGGAAAAGGAAATCGAGCGGGTGGGCGGCACGGGCAGCAAAAAAGTGGACGTGCGCATTGTGGCGGCCACCAACCGCGATCTGGAAGCCGAAGTAGCGGCCGGGCGCTTTCGTGAAGACCTCTACTACCGTCTCAACGTCATCCCCCTGCACCTGCCCCCGCTGCGGGAGCGCGGCGGCGATGTGCTCTTGCTGGCCCGGCATTTTCTCAACCATTTCTGCGCCAAAAAAGGACGGCCGCCCCTGGGGCTGTCCCCGGACGCCCGGCGCGTACTGGTGGCCTACGCCTGGCCCGGCAATGTGCGGGAACTGGAAAACTTCATGGAGCGGTTGAGCATCCTGGTGGACGGGGATACCGTCTTTCCGGACGATCTGCCGCGCAAAATTCTGGACCAGGTGGGCGACATCGCCGCACTGCCGGAACCGGTTGAGGAAGCGGCCCCGTCCGCAAGTCCCGCCGTTCCGGCCGTCTCCCGCGACGTGCGGACGGGCGCGCCGACACCTGCGGGCACAGGGGCCTTTGTCTGGCCGGACCTGGCCGTGCTGAGCGACCAGGGGCTGAATCTGAAAGACTTTCTGGACGCGGTGGAAGGTCGCCTTATTGATGAGGCTCTTGGTTCGGCCCAGGGCGTCAAAAATCAGGCCGCCGAGCTTTTGGGCATCAAACGCACTACCCTTATTGAGAAGCTGAAAAAACGGCAGGCCTAGGCACTTTTTTTGCATAATGCAGCGCGCCCGCATGGGCGGCAAAATTTTTATGTTCGGCGGGAACAGGTGAATCAGAATACGGCAGCCGCCGCAGACCGGCTACAGACACGCATCGCAAAAGACACGGCCAGACCGCGCCGTCGCGGGCGGGGCCTCTTGCGGCGTGGACTGCTGTCGGTGGGTCTGGCCCTGACCTTAACGGGCGTTGGCCTGCCTTCCCGTTGCGTGGGGCCGGCCTTTCTGCGCGATGTGTCCGCAGCCCAGACCGCGCCGGAAATGCCCGGAGGCCGCCAGAGCCTGCGCAGCCCCGTCAATCCCGGCGGGCCGGAAAACTGGCCTCCGGAGAAGTTCCTCTCCACCACCAGGGGCGCTGGGCCCGGCCCCGCCAGTGCAACGCCTCCGTCCGGCACGCCGGCAGAGGGGGACAGGCCTTCTCCAGATCCTGCGGCGCAACCCCCTGCGGCCGTAGCTGCGCCGTCGCCCAAGGGGGCCTCCCCGCAAACTGCTCCCCAGGGCACGCCCCCTGAACGTGCTTCCAGATCGGGTCCGGAGCAGCCGACAGCCCCAGGAATAAGGCCGTCGGCCAAAGCCGCGGCGCCCGGCGCGCCGTCCCCGGCCGCCCCTGGCGCGGTTGCGCCTGTGCAGCCATCGCCGTCGGCCTCGGCATCCTCACAGGCTGCGGCCCCGCCGCCGGCCACTGCCGGGAGCCCGGAAGTTTCCGGCAAGGTGAGCGGTAAGGTGCTTGGCCTACCCGAAAAAACACCGGAAAAAGAGGAAGCGGCGACTACAGAAGCGCCGCGTCCGGTCGTCTATGTGGACGAGCAGGGCAATCCCGTGCCCAAACCGGCAGATCCGGCCAAAATGCTGGCCGAAGCTGAGCGCCTGCTGCAGGAGCGCAAGTATGATGAGGCCTTGCCCCAGTTGGAGCAGATCCGCAACTTGCCCAACCTGACGCCGGAGCAGCGGGAGGCGACCCTCTACCACATCAGTGACTGCCTTTGGGCCCGTTACGTCAACGATCCCCTGGCGGGCTTTGAGCCCATTGTGTCCGCCACCAGCGAGGCCATGCACGCCAACCTGCGTTCGCCGCGCGTGCCCGACGCCCTGCTGCGTCTGGGGCTGGCTAACGTCAATGTAGGCAATCTGGTGGACGCCGGTGGCTATCTGGCGGCTCTGTATCGCCGGTATCCCGATTATCCCGGCGTGGCGCAGGGTTTTACGGCCCTGGGGCAGGCGCAGATGGCCAAGGGCCGCAATGCGGCGGCAGAGCAATCCTTTGCGCTGGTATTGGACAAGTATCCGGAATCTTCCGCACTCATGGAGGCCTCCGTGGGGTTGGCCACAGCCCTGCATCAGCAACAAAAATATGACAAGGCACAGCTTATTCTGGACTTCATCAGCAAGCGCTGGCCCCGTCACTATATAGACCAGCCCGACTTTTTGCTGCTGCAGGCCCGTAACAACGAGGCGCTGGGGCATCCCGAAGCGGCCTTGCCCATGTATTGGCTGTACCACAACCTGGTGCCCAAGGCTAAGGGGACGGATGCCCTGCTGCTTAAAATGGGCGACATGTATTCCCGTCTGGGCGCGGACAAGGCTGCGGATTTTGTTTATACGCGCACGCGGGATCTGTTCCCCGGCACGCTTGCCGCCTGGGTGGCGCGTCTGCGTCTGGCGGAAGGCGGCATTTACGATGCGCCCATCAGCTATGCGGCCATGAGCCAGGTGTTTGCGCGTGCCGCTGACAAAAATATGCCCAAGTTCTACAGTGAATTGGCGTCAGCGGGCGGCGAGGCTCCGCAGGCGGTGCTGGCCCGGCTCAAAGAAGCCATGTGGCAGTACTGGAATGGGCACTATACTGAAGCCATGGGCAAGGCTGCGGACTTTATTGACGCCTATCCGGAAAACTCCTGCGTGCCCCAGGCCCGTGACCTCATCTGGATGGCGTTTCAGAAGGAACTGGCCAATGCTCTGGCCGAAGGCAACTACGGCCGCATCCTGATCCTCTGGAACGGCTTCCCGCTGGTGCGCGAACGCTACGGCCAGCCGGATCCGCGCCTGCGCTACGCCCTGGCCCAGGGCCTGCTGGAGCGGGGCGAGGAAAAACGCGCTCTGGAGATGCTCAGCCCCTTCTTGGCCTCCCCCATGAACCCGCAGTACGGTGAAGGCGCTTTTGTGACCTTTTTTAACCGCTATCTGCAGGCCGGCGCGTGGGACAAGATTCTGGATCTGGGCAGGCTGGTTTCCACCTGGCCGTTGCGCCCCCAATTGCGCAACCAGCTGGACTACGCCATGGCTCTTTCAGCCCAGAATCTCAACCTCAACGGTCCGGCCCTGGCCATGTGGCACAAACTGGCGGACAAGCCCGACATCCCCCTGTACCAGCGGGCCTACGCCACCTATTTTCTGGCGCGCGACGCCGAACAGCGCAAGGATATCGCCGCTGCCTACCAGCTGAACAGGAAGGTGGTGGAGCTGTTCACCCGGCTGCACGACGAACGTTCGGACAAGGCCGACCCCCAGCGCATCAAGGACGCTATGCTGGCCCTCATGGACATCTGTGAAGTGGGCAACCGCGTGCCTGAGGCGCTGCAGTGGCTGGCGCGCTATAACGCTTTTGTGCCGCAGAATTCGCCGGAATACCCCGGCCTGCGCTTCCGTGAGGCGCGTCTGTACCGTAAACTGGGCGATGCCACCAGGGCGCAGATGCTGCTGGAAGCCATTGTGCGCGATTATAAGGATTCTCCCTTTGCCCAGGCCGCCGCGGCCGAGCTGCGCACCTTTGCCGTTTCGCGCGATCTGCAGAGCTTTATGCCCGGCAATGCGCCGACAAGTCCCGCTGCGGGCACGGCCGACTCCGGAGCGGCATCGGGCGCTGCTTCCGGCCAGACCTCTGCGCAGAATCCGGCCCAGCCCCCCGCGCCAAGTGCCCCGTCCGCGTCCCAGAGCAAGTAAGACGCCCACTCCGGCACTGCGCAAGCGCAATTTATTTGCGCGGTTAAGCGCCAGAACGAGCGTGTCTTCACCGTTGAGAATACATATTCTCAACGGTAATCTGTTCCAGGGCATTTCAAAGATGAAATGCCCTGGCGGTTGCGTAAGCAGCCGCCCGCCGTGTAGGCGCAAGCGCAATTTATTTGCGCGTTTAAGCGCCAGAACGAGCGTGTCTTCACTGTTGAGAATGCATATTCTCAACGGTAATCTGTTCCAGGCGCGCGCGTGCTTGAAGTGTCCTCCCGAAGTGGGTACACAAAGGCATGAGCGTCCTGTTGCCTGTTCCACCGTCGGCCGGTTTTTGGGCGGCCCCAGGGGTGGTCCTTTGATGCGTTACGGCGCGGTGGCGGCGCTGGCCGCACAGTTCCCGCCCCTGGAGACGGCCCATCCGGACGGTTTCCTGTGCCTGGGGGGTGACCTGCGGCCCGAACGCCTGCTGGCGGCCTACAGCCGGGGCATCTTCCCCTGGTATGAAGAGGGCCTGCCCGTGCTCTGGTGGTCGCCAGATCCGCGTTGCGTGCTGCCGCTGGAGGCCTTTCATCTGCCCCGGCGCAGCGCCCGGACCCTGCGCCGCAGGCCGTTTGCCCTTACCCTGGACCGGGCTTTTGGACGGGTCATCCGATCCTGCGCCGCACCGCGCGCCGCCGCGCCCGGAACCTGGATCATCCCGGAGATGATTGCGGCCTATGAGCGCCTGCACGCCCTGGGCTATGCCCACTCCGTTGAAGCCTGGCGGGACGGCGCGCTGGCGGGCGGCCTTTACGGCGTGGCTCTGGGCCGGGCTTTTTTTGGCGAATCCATGTTTCACACCGAAGCCGAAGCCTCGCGCGCGGCCCTGGCTGGTCTGGTGGCTCTTTTGCGGCAGCGCGGGGCCATACTGCTGGACTGTCAGCAGGAAACGCCCCATATTATGGGCATGGGCGGCGTGCTGCTGCCGCGCCGCAGGTTTGTGGCCCGGCTGCGGGAAGCTCTGGGAGAGCGCCGAGAGGCGGCCCCTTCGTTTTCGGCCCTGTCCGCAGCAGCGCCCGACACCGCCGCAATGCCCTGGGCGCCCTGGCGTACGTCCTATGTCTTTGACGCCGCAGCCGGCGTCTGGCTGCCCGAATCGCCGGAACAGGGCGGCCCCGTGTCGCGCTGATTGTCCGCGCCGACGCGCGGCCCGGTGGTTTGGAGCGGCTGCTCTTTGTACAATGCACTTGCGCAGCGATAATCAGGACGCCGTCGTGCCGCAGACGCGGACAAGCCCGTATGCGCGCCCAGGCCACAGGCGTCCGCAGTCGCCGCAGTGGCGCGCAGCCCACGGTTTTCGCCGTCAAACAAGCCTGCAACAGGCAGAATACACGTCATGGACACACTTTCCTCTCCGCCGTTCAGCCTGGAAACGGCCTATACCCCCACAGGCGACCAGCCCACGGCCATTGACGCCCTGACCGCCAACCTGGAAGCCGGCGTGCCCGCGCAGGTGCTGCTGGGCGTCACGGGCTCCGGCAAGACCTTTACCATGGCCAACGTCATTGCCCGCTGCAACCGTCCGGCCCTGGTGCTGGCCCCCAACAAGACCCTGGCCGCGCAGCTTTACGGCGAGTTCCGCGCCCTGTTCCCGCGCAATGCCGTGGAGTATTTCGTCAGCTATTACGACTACTACCAGCCGGAAGCCTATGTGCCCGCCTCGGACACCTATATTGAAAAAGACTCCTCCATCAACGACAATATAGACAAGCTGCGCCACGCCGCCACCCATGCTCTGCTGACCCGACGGGACGTGGTCATTGTGGCCTCTGTTTCCTGCATTTACGGCCTGGGCTCGCCAGAATACTACGCCAAGATGGTCATTCCCGTGGAGGTGGGCCAGCGCTTTCCCATGGACGCCCTCATGGCCAGACTGGTGGAAGTGCACTACGAGCGCAACGATTACGACTTCCACCGCGGCACCTTTCGTGTACGCGGCGACGCCCTGGAGGTCATCCCGGCTTACCACCACGAGCGCGCTCTGCGGTTGGAATTTTTTGGCGACGATATCGACAGCATGCGCGAGATTGACCCTCTTACGGGCGAGGTGCTGGCCGAAGTGGGCAAAACCGTGCTCTATCCCGCCAGTCACTATGTTTCGGCTCAGGACAACCTCAAGCGCACGGCGGACGACATCCGCGACGAACTGGCCGCGCGTCTGGCTTGGTTTCAGGAGCACGGCAAACTGGTGGAAGCCCAGCGCCTGGAGCAGCGCACCCAGCTTGACCTGGAAATGATTGAGGAACTCGGCTACTGCAACGGCATAGAAAACTATTCGCGCCATCTGGACGGCCGTAAGGCCGGGGAGCCGCCTTCCTGTCTGCTCAACTATTTTCCCAACGATTTTATATTGTTTGTGGATGAATCCCACATTACCATTCCCCAGGTGGGGGGCATGTACAAGGGGGATCGCTCCCGCAAGCAGACCCTGGTGGACTTTGGCTTCCGTCTGCCCTCGGCTCTGGACAACCGTCCCCTGCGTTTTGACGAGTTCACGGCCCTGCTCAATCAGGTGGTCTACGTTTCGGCCACGCCCGGCAAGTACGAGCTGGACCAGGCTCAGGGCATTGTGGCGGAGCAAATCATCCGTCCCACGGGCCTGGTGGACCCGGAGGTGGACGTGCGTCCTACCAAAGGGCAGATGGACGACCTGTTGGGCGAATGCAAGGCGCGCGTGGAAAACGGTGAGCGGGTGCTGGTAACCACGCTCACCAAGCGCATGGCCGAAGACCTTACGGAATACTGCTGCAACATGGGCGTCAAGGCCCGCTATCTGCATTCGGATATCGACACTCTGGAGCGCATGCAGATCATCCGGGCCCTGCGCCTGGGCGAATTTGACGTGCTGGTGGGCATCAACCTGCTGCGCGAGGGCCTGGATATTCCGGAAGTCGCCCTGGTCTGCATCCTGGATGCGGACAAGGAGGGTTTTCTGCGCTCCACAGGCTCGCTTATCCAGACCTTTGGCCGGGCCGTGCGCAATGTACAAGGCAAGGTCATTCTCTATGCGGACAAGGAAACGGATTCCATGCGCGCCGCCATGGGGGAAACCGCCCGCCGCCGCGCCATCCAGGCCGCCTACAATACGGAACATCAGATCACCCCGGTGAGCACGCGCAAGGGCCTTGAATCTCCGCTGGACAGCCTGTATGTGGAAGACGGCGCGGGCCGTGGACGCGGACGCGGCAAAGGGCGCGGCAAGGCGCAGGAAAGCGCAACGCCGCTTACAGCCGAGGATACGGCTGCCCTGGTGGTCAAGCTGGAAAAAGAGATGCGTCAGGCCGCCCGCGACCTGGAATTTGAACGCGCGGCAGAGCTGCGCGACCGCATCCGCCAGTTGCGCACCCGGCTCATTGCCCTGCCGGAATAGGCGGCACAGGGTCGCTTCTCAAAAATCACACACTGACGCAGCGCCGTCAGCACTCGTCTCAGGAAGGTTTCCGCATGGCTTCACAGTCCCCGTCCACGCCGCGGCAGCATAGTCTGCCGTTTTCCGGTCCCAGCGCGGCCGAGCGCGAACGCGCCCATTGGCTCGCCGCAGAGCTGGAGCGCCACAACTACCTCTACCATACGCTGGACGCGCCAGAAATCAGCGATGACGCCTACGACGCCCTGTTCCGTGAGCTGACGGCCCTGGAAGGGCGCTGGCCGGAGCTGCGTGCCCCGGATTCGCCCACCCTGCGCGTGGGTGGCGGCCTTTTGGGCGGCCTGGACAAAAAGGCCCACAGCCGCCGCATGTACGGCCTGGACAACGTGTTTTCCTCCGCGGAATGGCGGGAATTTGTGGAGCGTATGCGCCGCGCCTGGGATGCGGACCTTAACGGGCCACTGCCCCTGGCCTTCTGGTGCGATCCCAAGCTGGACGGTCTGGCTCTGGAAATTATCTATGAAAATGGCGTGCTGTGCGAAGCGCTTACCCGCGGGGACGGCTTCACGGGCGAGGTGGTCACGGCAGCCGTGCGCACCATCCGCACCGTGCCCCTGCGGCTGCGTGGAGAGGGCCCCTTTCCCGCCCGGCTGGAAGTGCGCGGCGAAGTGGTCATGTACAAACAGGATTTTGCCGCCCTCAACGACCGGCAGGAGGCGCTGGGGCAGAAGCCTTTTGCCAACCCGCGCAACGCCGCCGCTGGAACCCTGCGTCAGCTGGACCTTTCCGTCACAGAGGCGCGTCCGCTGCGTTTCCTGGCCTACAGTCTGGGCGAGGCGCAGTGGCCCCCGGCCACGCCCTGTCGGCTGCAGTCCGGGCTTATGGCCCGGCTTGCGGACTACGGCTTCCTGACGCCGCCCCAGGGGCGGCTCTGTCGCAGCCTGGAAGAAGTGGACGACTATGTGGCCTGGGTGCGCCAGGAACGGCCCGACTTTCTTATGCAGATCGACGGGGCCGTGGCTAAGCTGGACGACCTGGAGGCGCAGGCGGCCCTGGGCTATACGGCCCGCGCGCCGCGCTTTGCCGTAGCCTTCAAGTTTCCGGCCATGCAGGCGCAGACCCTGCTCAAAACCATTGAAGTGCAGGTAGGGCGCACGGGCGCGCTCACGCCCGTGGCCGTGCTTGAGCCCGTGGCCGTGGGCGGAGCGCTGGTTTCCCGCGCCACTCTGCACAATGAGGACGAAATCCGCGCCCGCGACGTCCGGGTGGGGGATACGGTCATGGTGCAGCGCGCCGGCGACGTCATCCCCGAAGTGGTGGGCCCTGTGCTGGAAAAACGGCCCGCCGGGGCTGTGCCCTTTGTCTTTCCCCGTACCTGCCCGGCCTGCGGGCAGCCCGTATACCGGGAAGAGGGCGAAGCCGCCTGGCGTTGCGAAAATCTGACCTGCCCGGCCATCCGCCTACGGGCCATCACGCACTTTGTGTCCAAGGCCGGGCTGGACGTGCAGGGCGTGGGGCAGAAGTGGATAGAACAGCTGGTGACCAGCGGACGGGTGCAGTCCCCGGCCGATCTTTTTACGCTGACCGCGCAGGAATTGCTGGGCTTTGAGCGCATGGGCGAGGTGCTGGCGCAGAAGTTTGTGGACGCCCTGGATGCGGCTCGGCATACGGCTGATCTGCGGCGACTGATCAGCGCCCTGGGCATCCGCCATGTGGGCGAGCAGACGGCGCGCACCCTGGCCGGGCATTTTTGCGATCTGGACGCGCTGGAAAACGCTTCGGCCGCAACCTTGCAGGCCCTGCCCGACGTGGGGCCGGAGGTGGCTTCCTCCATCCGCAATTTTTTTGACAGCCCGGCTAACCGGGAAACCTTGGCCCGCCTCAAGACCCTGGGCCTCTGGCCACAGAGCGGGGAGGGCGACGCTGCCGCTGCGGCGCGGCCTTCCGGGCCGCTTGCGGACAAGCGCGTGTTGTTTACCGGCTCACTGGACATGCCCCGCGACAAGGCGCAAAAACTGGCCGAGGCCGCGGGAGCCATTGCCGTCAACAGCGTGAGCAAAAAACTGGACTATCTGGTGGTAGGCGACAAACCGGGAAGCAAGCTGGACAAGGCGCGCGACCTGGGTGTGGCCGTTTTGGATGAAGCGGCATTTAAGGACTTGTTGCACCAATCCGGCGTCGCGCCGGAATAATAGAGAGGAGACGCCATGAGCACGGCAATCATCGTCGTAGGGGCCAACGGCCGCATGGGCCGGACCATCAGCCATCTGGCCGCCACGGAACCGGGCTACAGCCTGGCGGGCATGGTGGACAGCAAGGAACACCTGGGCAAACTCGCGGGCGCGGCCTGCCCGGTGGCGGACACTCTGGCGGCCCTGCTGCCCCAGGCGCCGGGGGCTGTGGTCATCGATTTTACCGCGCCGGTGGTGAGCCTCAATTCGGCCAAGGCCGTGGCCGCCGCGGGCAGCGCCCTGGTCATCGGCACCACGGGATTCAGCGATGCGGAAAGGGCGGAACTGGAAGCCCTGGCCCAACGCGCGCCCATTTTCTGGTCTTCCAACATGAGCATCGGCGTCAATGTGCTGCGCAAGGTACTGCCGGAGCTGGCCCGCGCTCTGGGCGAACCCTATGACATTGAAATTGTGGAGCTGCACCACAATCGCAAGAAGGACAGCCCCAGCGGCACGGCGCTGACCCTGGGCGAAGGCCTGGCCCAGGCGCGCGGCTGGAAGCTGGAGGATGTGCGTTGCTCCTCGCGGGACGGCATTATCGGGGCGCGGCCCAAGGCGCAGATCGGCATCCAGGCCGTGCGCGGCGGGGACGTGGTGGGCGTGCACACCGTGTACTTCATGGGGCCTGGTGAACGCATTGAAGTAAGCCACCATGCCCATTCGCGCGAAACTTTTGCGCAGGGGGCTTTGCGCGCCGCCGCCTGGCTGGCGGACAAAAAGCCCGGCAGGCTCTACGGCATGCCGGATATGTTTTAGGCCGTCTTCCTTTTTCCCCCCTTACCGCTTGTTGCCGTAGAGGACCGCACCCAGGATGAGTGCGCCGCCGAAGAGGGTGCGGGGGCCAGGGGCGTCGCCGAAGAGCAGCCAGGCCATGAGGATGGCATAGACGGGCTCCAAGGTGATGATGGTGGCGGCTTGGCGGGCCTTGAGGGCCGTGAGGCTGCCCACGTAGAGGCTGTAAGCGAGGGCTGTGCAAAAAAGGCCCAGGCAGGCTATCCACAGCCAGTCCAGGAACGGTACGGCGGGCAGGGCGTGGGCCGTGAAGGGCAAAAGGCAGGCGAGGATGACCACGTTTTGCCACCAGCAGGTCCGCATGCCGGATATGGCGGCGGCCGTGCGCCGGTTGGCTATGGCCACCAGGGCGTAGACCGCGCCGGAGAGCACCGCCCAGAGCAGGCCGTGGGTGGCGGAGCTGTTCAGAGAAAAAGCGGGGGTCAGGCAGATAAGCCCTAGGCTCACGGCGGCCAGGCCCCAAAGTTCGGCAGCGGTGGGGCGTTCGCGGTAGGCCAGGGCTTCGAAGAGGGTGGTGAAGGCGGGAAAGCAGGCAAAGCCCAGGGTGCCCACGGCCACGCCGCCCAGCTTGATGGCCTGGAAGAAGGTCACAAAGTGTACGGTGAGCAGCGCGCCGCTCAGGGCGAGGCCCGTGAGGTCGCGGCGGTTCAGACCGCGCCAGGGCGCTTCGTGTCGCGAAAGACAGAGCAGGCCCAGAGCCGCCACGGCAAAGAGGGCCCGACCGCAGACCAGCACCGGTGCGGAGCTTTGGCACAGTTTGCCCAAAATGCCGGAAACGCCGAAGAGCACCGTGGCCGCGTGCATGCGGACCAGAGCGGCGTGACGTGAAAGAGCGGCGGGGGAAGTGGCTGACGCTTGGGACATGGTCGCTGTTCTGTACTCCCCGGCTCGCCGGGACGCAAGGGCCAGCGCGTGCCACGCGCTGGCGTGGCGTCAGGCGTGGTGTGCAGAACAGCCCCTCGGCAGGGGGCAGCACTGTGGTGCTGGATAATTTTTTTGATAATATCTTTATTTTATAAAGAATATTTTTGAGGCCGTGTCCGTTTCAGGAATACGGCTTGACAGCCTGCGGGGAAATGACGGAAAATATTTTGGGTGTAAAGTCTAGATTTTATCTTGAATTTTTATTCAAGCTGGTGTAGCGCAAGGAAAAAGAGCGCGCGTAAGGCCCGCGGCACCCATTGCCGCAGGCCCGCAGCGCCGGATTGGGGGCCCCATGCCGCAGGTTGCCGCACGCATTAATGATGAACAGGAACGCTGGCTCAAGGACTATTTTCGCACCAAGAGCGCCGGGGCGGAATTTATTCTGCCTTGGGCCGTGGATACGTTTTTTCGGGCCATCGCCAACATCAAGCACATGTTCAGCGCGGCGGAGTTGAAGACTATTGTGGAAGCCCACAAGGACATGAAGCTCATGCCCGACCACACGCGCCTTTCTTATCTGATGCTGCGGGTGGACGACGCCTGCGAGCTCAACGGCGTGCATTTGCGCCACGGGGCCAGCAAGTCCAGCCTGGAGGCCAAACTCAAGGGTCTGGACGATACCCAGGCCACGGCGCTTATGGTCTGGGCCTCGGCCTTCTGGGTCAGCCGCAACTGCTCGGCTGAAAACCTTGACGAGTACATCAAGGCGTATTAGTTCCGTTTTCGGCCTTTTTTCCATTAACAGTCCTTTGGGGACCACATGTCTGCGTTGTCGCGCTGTGGAGGGCCGGGAGGCTTTGTCCGCAGGGGCACGCTTTTTCTTTTTGCTCAAGCGAGAATCACTATGCTGCAAATTTTGCGGGCCAAACTGCACGGCATCCGGGTCACGGGGTGTGCGCTCAACTATCACGGATCCGTGACCTTGGACCCGGAGCATTGCCGTGCGGCCGGCATCTACCCCTTGGAGTTCGTTAATATATGGAACAAAAACAACGGACAGCGCCTTTCCACCTACGTCATTTACGGTGAGCCGGGTTCACGCTGCTGCGTGCTCAACGGGGCCGCCGCACGCGCCTGTGAGGAAGGGGATGAGGTCATCATCAGCGCCGTGGAGTTTGTGAACGGCCCGCACGAGATTGCCGGGCGCAGCCCCGTGGTGCTGACCTTCAACCCGGACAACAGCGTGCGCGAAACCCTGCGCTATGTGGTTACGGAAGGGCCGGAAGGCCTGGACTTTGCCGTGGAGCAGGGCGCGCCGCAAGACAGGTAAACGCCGCCCGGCGGTCTGTTGGCGTGAAGGTTTCCGCCGGCTGCAGGCCTGGGCGTTTTGCGCCGCGTGCGCAACCGTGAACGTGTGGGGGCTGCCCCCCCTGTACAAAGGCAAAGGCCCATTCCGGAAATTCCGGGATGGGCCTTTGCCGTGTCTGATCAGGGCCGTCTTGGGGCGTCCCGATCCTTTATTTGTTCTGCTAGAGCATTTAACACTTGAAATGCTCGCTTACGGCAGGCAAAACCTGCCTTCTCGCATTTTGTGGCAAGGATTTTCAAGAAAATCCTTGCAGAGCAGTTAGCTCATTTCATTCGCTAACTGCTCTAGGCTTCGGCTTCTTCCTCGGCGCCTTCAAACTTGATGTAGCCGGGGTTCACGTTGGTCATGGCGTTGACGATGAGCTCCACCAGGCCGCCGTAGGCGAAGTTGTTTTTGGTGTACAGGTCGTTGTGCTCCAGAATTTCGCGGATCTGGCCCTTGCAGTTGGAGCAGGGGGCGCAGATGTACTTTTTTGTTTCCGGTCCCAGGCAGTCTTTGAAGGCTTCGCTGATCTGCCACATCTTTTTGCGGCCGGAGATGTTGCCGCGCCATTGCTCAATGTTGTTGCGGGTCATGATAGCAAAGCCGGAGCCGCCGCCGCAGCAGTAGTTATCGACGCCGTGGCAGGGCATTTCACGGAACTGGGGCGCAATTTTGCGCAGGATTTCGCGCTGCGGCTCCACAATGCCCATGAGGCGCACGATGTTGCAGGGGTCGTGCAGGGTCACGGGAAAGTCATTGCGGGCCGGGTCCAGCTTGAGGCGGCCGCTCATGACGATGTCGCGCAGGGTTACGTAGCAGCTTTCGCGCGGCACCTGGTATTCAAAGGGGATGACGCGGTCGGCAATGACGGTGAGGGCCTTGTGGGCGTGGCCGCATTCGCCGATGACAATCTTTTTCACGCCCAGTTCCTTGGCGGCCATCATGTGCTGCAGGGCGATGCGGGCGGTCTGGGCGTCGTCGTAAAACACGCCGTAGTTCACGCCATCATAGGCCATGGCGTGGCTGGAAAGCGTCCAGGAAAGGCCGGCCTCCTGAAAGATGAGGGAGAAGGCGGCGATGTTTTCGGGCCAGGCCATGATCTCGCCGGCATTGTGCAGCAGCATGATGTCCGCGCCCTTGACGTCGAAGGGCGTGTGGATGCCCACGCCGGTGATCTCTGTGTAGTCTTCGTCAATGAACTCCACGTTGTCTTTGACCACCTCAGGCGTCATGCCCGTGGAGGAACCGCACTTCATCTGGTTCATGGTGCCTTTTTCGTGCAGTTCCTTGGGGTAGATGCCCATCTCCTGGCTGAACAGCTTGCGGATTTCGCGGGCCAGCAGGCCGTTGTCCACGCCGATGGGGCAGGTCTGGGCACAACGGCGGCAGAGGTTGCAGCGGTAGGCCAGCTCGCCCAGGCGCGCCACGGTCTTCCAGTTGAGGTGCATGTCGCCGTAGCGCCACTTGGCCAGGGGCTCCTTCTTCACATACTGCTTGTAAATGCGGCGAAAGATCTCGGAGCGGAAGTTGGGCCGGTACATTTCGTTTTTGCCCGACATCTCATAAAGATGACAGGCCTCAGAGCAGGAGTTGCACTGGGCGCAGTAGTCCATGCTGGTTTCCAGCATGGGCAGGAAGGTCCAGTTGTTTTCCTTGCTGAAAAGTTTGCGCAGGCCGGTGAGAAACTTGTTGACCAGTTCCTCCTCTTCTTCCTTGCTCTTGGGTTTGGGGATGTTCAGCACACAGACGTCGTCGAGAATACAGGCGGTCTCGGCCTTCTGCTCTTCGGTAAAGGGCTTCCAGGGCATGGTGGCCATGTCCACGGGCAGCTCCGGGATGTCTTTGAGGTCAATGCTGACCATCTGCCCTTCGGCGGTGGAAACGTCGGTCAATTGCAGGTTGTCTTTCATGTGGGACTCCCTAGTCTTTCTTTTCAGGGGCTGCGGGGTTGGTGGTAGCCACGTCCACCCAGGATTTGGGCGCGCCGTCGCCGGCAATGTGGCTGGCGGCCCAGGTGACCTTGTACTGCAGGGCTTCGCTGATTTTTTCCTGATTCTTGGCGCTGTAGGTGGTGGGCTCGTCACCCCAGCGGATGTCGTGGTAGGTGAAATATTTCATGAAGACATGGCCCATGTGGGTCATGGGGATCCAGATCAGCAGGAAAAAGCCCACCAGCAGGTGCAGCACAAACAGGCTGTTCTGGGGCAGCACAAAGTTGGCGGTGAGCAGATTGTAGATAAAGCCGCGCGCCAGCTCGAAGTAGGAGGGAGCGGTGGCCCAGGCGGCCAGACCCAGCGCGCCGAAGAGCACAAAAATCAAAAGGTTGAAGTAGTGCTCCGGGGTGCTGTAGCGGCGCAGGCCAGGGTCGCTGCGCCGGCGCTGCACCAGGGCAAGACCGCCCGTGATGATACAGACGGAACCCACCAGCACCATGGCGTTGATGACGTTGCCCACAAAGATCATCAGCCCGCCCTGGGGGGCCAGGCCGCAGATCTGGGCGACGGCGGCGCAGAGCACAATGATGGTGCCGCCCATGAGCATATACATGCCCACATGGAAGGGGTAGGTGCGCACCCAGAGTTTGATGTTGTGCTCAAAGGTGGCGTGCAGAAAAAGCACTTCGGTCAGCAGGGCCTTGACGTCGCCCAGGTGGGCCACGTGGCGGGGCTTTGTCCACCAGTCTTTTTCTTCCATGAAGCTGCCGCCGTAAACGGTTTTAACGCCTTCATGGGGCACGGGGTACAGCTCCCAGCGCACATGCAGGGGGCTGGACGCCAGGTAGGCCCGGATCTTGATATAGGCCATGCAGAAGAAGCCGACTACCGCCAGGTAGCCCAGGACGTAGAACACAATGCTCATGAGTTTTCTCCCGTGGGTCGTGATGCCGCTGATCTGGGTTTACAACGCGGGCTGCACCGGATTGTTGCCGGCGCTGCCACGCGCCTTGGGCGCTGCTTTATCCGTGACTTTAATATGACCGCTTTAGTCGGGAATTGATCACAGTAAGCGGCAAAGTCAAGCGGCGTGCGGAACACTCGTGATAGCCAAATTTGGAAAAAATGCAAAGATGTCAGGATGATTGAATTGTAACTTTTAATCTTGATTAAATCAATTTTATTTAAAAAAATCAGATAGATTTGCTGTGAAAAATTTTTTTTGTGGTCTGGAAAAATTTTTTCTGTGCTGACGTTTCCCGGCGGATAAAGCGCACCACAGGGCATGCCTGTGCGGCGCATTGTGGAGTGCATCAGGATGCCGTATGTAAAATTAGCTAAAATATATAAATAATTATTTACTCAGCTTGTTTAGCAGCGACGCCGCCCCGCAAGGGGCTCAGTCTGCGCACGGCGTTGCGGACCGGATGCGCAGCGGCAAAGCTGCCCGTCACTGTCTGCCTGACGGCGCGGGTTGTGTCGTGTGCAAGGCGCGCAGGGCAGAGGGGGCGCCGTGGCTGCAGCCTTGGGCGGGAAGCGCAGGCAAAAAAGCGCAACAGCGCGGCCCCGGCCTTCTCTAGGCGGGCGCGCGGGTTTACTTTTGCCGCAATGGAGCGTACCCTGTACATTGTGGAATTGCCTACAAGACGCTGTGTCCTGTGCGTTTTTTTGTCCGCAAAGGAGTTTTTATGACCGCTGCAGTGCGTTTTACCAAGATGCAGGGCATTGGCAACGATTATGTCTATATCAACGGCTTTGAGGACCGGGTGGAAAACCCCGGCGAGCTTGCCCGGCGCATCAGCGACCGGCATTTCGGCGTGGGATCAGACGGCCTGGTGCTCATTCTGCCTTCCGGCACGGCGGACGTGCGCATGCGTATGTTTAATGCCGACGGCACGGAAGCGGAAATGTGCGGCAACGCCATCCGCTGTGTGGGCAAGTATGTGCACGACCACGGCATCCTGAGCAAGGACGTCATCCGGGTAGAAACCCGCGCTGGTGAAAAGGTGGTGCGGCTGCTGTCAGAGGGCGGCGAAGTGTGCGGAGCCACCGTGGACATGGGCGAACCTGAGCTCAATCCGGCCCTCATCCCCGTGCTGGACGAGCAGCCCGACGGCAGCCAGCGTTTTGTGGCTCGCCCCGTGGCAGTGGGGGGGGCAACCTACGCGGTCACGGCCGTGTCCATGGGCAATCCGCACGCCGTGGTTTTTCTGGAGGGCATTGACGCCCTCAATCTGCCGGAACTGGGGCCGCAGTTTGAGCACCATCCGCTTTTTCCACAGCGTACCAATACGGAGTTTGTGGAAGTGCTTTCTTCCACGGCTGTGCGTATGCGGGTCTGGGAGCGCGGGGCGGGCGAAACCCTGGCCTGCGGCACCGGGGCCTGTGCCGTGGCGGTGGCTTGTGTGCTCAACGGCCGCACCGGCCGCCAGGTGGAAGTGCGGCTCCGGGGCGGCGTCCTTAAGGTGCACTGGGACGAGAGTTCCAACCACGTCTACATGACGGGGGGGGCCGAAACCGTCTTTTCCGGCACATATCCTCTGTAATTGCACTGTCGTCAGTCGCGCTCTCGCCCGGCCCGCACACGGGGGCGGGCCTTTTACGCGCCGCTCCCGTCACCATGAAGCCATTAAGGATGCAGCCCATGCAAACTACGGTCAACGGTAATTTTCTCAAGCTCCAGAGCAACTATCTTTTCTCTGACATCGCCCGCAAGGTGGCCGCGTTCAAGGACGCCAACCCCGACCGCCGCGTCATCAGCCTGGGCATAGGCGACGTGACCCGTCCGCTGGTCCCCGCCGTCATCGAAGCCCTGCACAAGGCTGTGGACGAAATGGGCGACGCGGCCCTTTTTCGCGGGTACGGTCCGGAACAGGGCTACGCCTTTTTGCGCGAGGTTATTGCGGAATATGACTACAAGGCGCGCGGCGTGAACCTGAGCCCGGACGAAATTTTTGTCAGCGACGGGGCCAAGTCCGACGTGGGCAACTTTCAGGAGCTGTTTGCGGCCGAGAGTGTGGTGGCCGTGACGGACCCGGTCTACCCCGTGTATGTGGATTCCAACGTCATGGCGGGCCGGGCCGGCATAATGGCCGGCAAGCAGTGGAACCGTCTGGTCTATCTGCCCTGCCTCAAGGAAAACGACTTTGTGCCGGACTTTCCCAAAACCCGGCCGGACATCATCTACCTGTGCTACCCCAACAATCCCACGGGTACGGTGCTCTCTCGCCAGGCCCTGCAGGGCTGGGTGGACTACGCCCGGCGCGAGGGCTGCGTGATCCTCTACGATTCGGCCTACGAGGCCTTTATCACCGAGGCGGACGTGCCCCACAGCATTTATGAGCTGGAAGGCGCGCAGGAAGTGGCCGTGGAGTTTCGCAGCTTTTCCAAAACCGCCGGGTTTACGGGCCTGCGTTGCGCTTATACCGTGGTGCCCAAGGCCCTCAAACTGCGCGACGGTCAGGGCGGCGCCGTGGCGCTGAACGGCCTGTGGAACCGCCGCCAGTGCACCAAGTACAACGGCTGCCCTTACATTGTGCAGCGGGCCGCGGCCGCCACCTACAGCCCCGAAGGCCGGGCGCAGATCATGGGCGTCATCGGCGGCTACCAGCGCAACGCCGCCCAGTTGCGCAGCGCCGTGAACGCCCTGGGCCTTGCCGTCTACGGCGGGGTGAATGCCCCGTATATTTGGGTAGAAGTGCCGCAGGGCAGCACCTCCTGGGGCTTTTTCGACCATCTGCTGGAAAGCTCGGCTCTGGTCTGCACACCGGGCGCGGGCTTCGGGCTCACGGGCGAAGGCTATGTGCGGCTCACGGCCTTCGGCTCCGCCGAAGACACGGCGGAGGCCATCCGGCGGATGGAAGCGTTGCGGTAAGAAAAACGACAGCAGTTTTCTCCGGCGGGCAGGGCCGCTGCAAGCCACGGCCTGCAGCGGCCCGCCTGCTAACAGAATGCGCCGCCGCCCGGTTCGGCCGCACCGGGAAAAACCTGCATTTATTTCTTGCCCATCGTTTTTGTTTGTAGCAATATTGCCTTCCCCCCTCTGCCAGAGTGCAGCCTCCGCCAGGGCTGAATGACGGCATCGCAGTGCTGCGGGCCTCCGTCTTTGCGGGACGCCGGACCGCACACTTCGCCAGTACGCGGCTGTTTGCGCAGCCGCATTCGTTGCACACACCCCTCCGGTTGCGGTCGTAGGGCGACTGTCAGCGGCTTTCCGCGCGTTTGGGCGTGGTTCCGCCACTTTTGTCGTCGGCGGACCGCGCGTCCACAATGGGCATACCAGCGCCTCGGCCGCCTTTATGCAAAAGGCTGGACCGCGACGCATCTTCCAGAGGTTACGCTATGTGCAGAATCGGCTCCATCAAAAGCAGAACGCCCGTGCCCCCGGCCCTGGCGCTCAATCTTATGCTGCCGCAGCAGGAAGGGCACGACAATTCGGGCTTTGCTATGGTCATGCAGGACCTGGAGGGCGTGTTTGGGCATTACAAGGACAAGCCCCTGCTTTCCCTGGCCTGTACGGCCAAGGGCGTGCAGCTTGTGGACGACTACATGGAAAAGCACGGCTTTGTGCAGGTGGCCCAGTGGGTGCCGGAGGTGGACAAACGTCCCGGCCTGCGCATCAAGGCCATGCCGCGCTATGTCTTCCGCAATTACGACTACCCCGAAAGTTTCCGGGACGAGAGCCGCGAGGCGCGTGAAGACCTGCTGCTGGACACGCGCCTGGCCCTGCGCGCCCTGCTGGAAAAAGACGGCAACGGCTTTGTCTACTCCTTCTGGCCGGACGTGCTGACCCTCAAGGAAATCGGCGACCCGGCGGACATTGCCACGTACTTCCGTCTCTGGGACGATACGGATCGCCTCACGGCCCGCAACATCGTCACCCAGTGCCGCCAGAACACCAACTATGATATTGTGCGCTATGCGGCTCATCCCTTCTTTTTGCAGGGCTACACCCTCTGCGCCAATGGCGAAAACACCTTTTTCACCAAGAACAAAGAATTCCAGAAGTCCCTGCACCGGGGCTATGTGGGCTTTGAGTCCGACTCGCAGAATTTTCTCTACACCCTGCACTATGTGCTGCACGAGCTGCGCTGGCCCATCAAATACTACAAGCACGTCATCACGCCCCTGCCCTTTGTGGAGGCGGAGCAGCGTGAAGACCGGCAGGTGCTGGGCCTTATCCGTGAATCCCTGGCCCACCTGGAGATCAACGGGCCCAACACCATCATCGGGCTTTTGCCCGACGGGAAAATGATAACCTGCTGCGATTCCAAAAAATTGCGGCCTGTTGTGGTGGGCTGTGACGACAACATGGTGGCCATCACCTCCGAAGTCTGTGGGCTCAACGCCATTATGCCGCAACGCGACATCGCCGGCGATATCTACCCCAACGAGCGGGAAATGGTGGTCATCGACAACGACCTGGCGGTGCAGAGATGGAAACAGTAAGAACCCAGGACGTGAGCGTTAACGATCTGCGCTGGAAGATCGAATACCGCCCGGAATTGTGCACCATGTGCGGTTCTTGTGTGGCGGCCTGTACGTTCAACGCCCTTGAAGTGGACATGATGCGCCGCAGTGTGACCCTTTCGCGCAAGGCTTTTCCCGACCCCAGTCAGGAGCACATGGCCCGGCCCGTCATTCAGCAGCAGCACAGTGTGGCTCAAGCCTGCGTGGGCTGCGGCATGTGCGAAAAAATCTGCCCTAACCGGGCTATCCGCCCGGTGCGCAATCCGGACACCCGCTTCCCCCTGTTGGCCCGGCACCACGGCCCCATCAAGCGCGGCGGACGCACCAATCTGAACCCGCCCCGCACCCTGGACGCCATCGTGGTGGGCCGCATCAGCCAGATGACCGACCCGGCTCTGGATTCAGAGCGCCACACCTTTGACATCCGTTCGCCCCTGGGCCGCGTCATGCTGGCGCAGGAGCTGCCGCTCACTGTGGACGGCGACAACCTGGTGCTCAACGGGCGCACCCCGCCAGTGCACTGGATTTATCCGGCCATTTTCAGCGATATGAGCATCGGCGCGCTTTCCACCCGCGCCTGGGAGGCCCTGGCCCTGGCTGCGGCCTACCTCAACGAAAAATGCGGCATGCCCGTGCGCATGTGCTCCGGCGAGGGCGGCATGCCCATCAAACTGCTGGAGTCTGAACAGCTCAAGTACATGATCCTGCAGATCGCTTCCGGCCACTTTGGCTGGAACCGCATCATCAAGGCCATGCCCCGCATGAAGACTGACCCCGCGGGCGTGCTGATCAAAATAGGGCAGGGGGCCAAGCCCGGCGACGGCGGCCTTTTGCCTGCGGCCAAGGTGGCCCCGCACATCCAGGCCATCCGTGGCGTACCCAAGGCTACCCTGCATTCGCCGCCGAACCACCAGGGCCTCTATTCCATTGAAGAATCGGTGCAGAAAATGCACCTTTCGCTCAACGCCGCTTTCGGCTTCCGCGTGCCCGTGGCCATCAAGTGCGCCGCCTCGGCCACGTCCGTTTCCGTATACAACAACCTGCTGCGCGATCCCTACAAAATCTGCGGCGGGTTCTTTATCGACGGCATCCAGGGCGGCACGGGCGCGGCCAACGAGGTTTCGCTGGAGCACACGGGCCACCCCATCGTTTCCAAACTGCGCGACTGCTACCAGGCGGCCGTGGCGCAGGGGTTGCAAGGCCAGATTCCCCTCTGGGCCGGCGGCGGCATCGGCATGACCGGCAATGCCGCGGCGGACGCCTTCAAGATGATCTGCCTGGGCGCCAACGGCGTCATTATGGGCAAGATCCTCATTCAGCTTCTGGGCTGCGTGGGCAACGAGCACGGCCGCTGCAACGCCTGCAACACGGGCAAATGTCCCACGGGCATCTGCACGCAGGATCCCCGTCTGGTCAAACGGCTGGACGTGGACCGGGGCGCGCAGAACGTGGTGGACTATATGCTGGCCTTTGACGACGAACTGCGCAAGCTGCTGGCCCCCGTGGGCAACAGCTCCCTGCCGGTGGGGCGTTCCGACGCCCTGGTTTCCACGGACAAGGCCGTGGCTGACAAACTGGGCATCCAGTATGCCTGCTGACCCCTTGTCCCGGTTGACAAGAGTAGAAACGCCGAGGAGCGGAACATGCTGCGCGTAAGCACGGTGCACGAACACGAACGCATGTCCACCCAGGACCTGCTGCTGGCCATTGAAGCTGCAGTGGCCGCCGGTGAGACGGACTTTCATATTGAAGCCTCGGGGCAGCACGATATCGGCGGCCCCCTCTGGAATGCGGAAGGCAAAAAGCTGACCTTCACCGTACGCAATCCCGGTCAGCGCGTGGGTTCCATGTGTCTGGAAAACACGGAAGTGCTGGTGGAAGGATCGGCCCCGGCCGATGTGGGCTGGCTCAACGCGGGCGGCCGTATTGTGGTGCGCGGGGATGCGGGCGACACCGCAGCCCACTGCGCCGCGGCCGGCGTGGTCTATATTGGCGGCAGGGCGGGCACCCGCACGGGTTCGCTCATGAAGCACGACCCCATGTACGAGCCCCCGGAGCTTTGGGTGCTCAAAAATGTGGGCAGCTTCTCCTTTGAATTCATGGGCGGCGGCAAGGCCGTAGTCTGCGGTTGTGACTGTGCGGATTTGCCTTCCGTGCTGGGCGAACGCCCCTGTGTGGGCATGGTGGGCGGCGAAGTCTATGTGCACGGCCCTGTGGGCGGCCTGCCCGCCGACGTGCGGGTTGCCGCGCTGGAGGCGGACGATCAGGCCTGGCTGGCTCAGGGGCTCAAGGACTTTCTGGCGGCCGTAGGTCGGCCGGAGCTGCTGGACGGGCTGCGCAACTGGGCGCAATGGCAAAAGATTGTGCCCCTTTCCTTTGACGTGCGCAGCCATCTGGCTGATAAGCCCTCTCTGAGCGACTTCCGCGCCAGAGAATGGATTGCGGAGGGCATCTTCAGCGATGTGGCTCCGGACGACTTTAAGGTCAACGGCTTGGTGGCCCACGGCGATTACCGCCTGCGCGTGCCTATCTGGGAGAACGCCCACTACGCGGCCCCCTGCGAATTCAATTGCCCGGCCTCCATCCCCACGCAGCGGCGGCTCAACCTGCTGCGCGAGGGCAGGGTGGACGAAGCCTACCGTCTGGTGCTGGACTATACGCCCTTTCCCGGCTCGGTCTGCGGCAGCGTCTGCCCCAATCCCTGCATGCAGGACTGCACGCGAGGGCTGCTAGACAGCCCCGTGCAGATCGGCAAGCTGGGGTCCTGCTCGGCCGATATCCGGGTGCCCAAACCCGCCAAACGCACGGGCAAACATGTGGGCGTCATCGGCGGCGGGGTGGGCGGCCTCACAGCAGCCTGGCAGCTGGCCCGCATGGGCCACGACGTGACCGTGTACGAGGCCGACAGCGTCATGGGCGGCAAGCTGGAGCAGGTCATCCCCCGCGCCCGTCTGAACCACGATTTGCTGCGCAAGGAGCTCAAGCGCATTGAGGATATGGGCGTGCGCTTTGTTACCAACTGCAAGGTGGACGCCGCCAAATTCGCTGAGCTGCGCCAGAGCCACGATGCCCTGATTGTGGCCACGGGTGGGCACGAGCCGCGCATTTTCGACTGGCCTGGCAAAGAAAAAATCGTGCCCGGCATCGACTTCCTCAAAGCCGTGAACAAGGGCGAAAAGCCTGCCGTGCCGGACGAGGTCATTGTCATCGGCTGCGGCAATGCGGGTATGGACGCGGCCGCCGGGGCCTACGCCATGGGCGCCAAGCATGTGACCTGTATCGACGTGCAGCAGCCTGCGGCCTTTGCCCATGAAATCAAGCATATTGAAGACCTGGGCGGCAAGCTGATCTGGCCCGTGCAGACCAGGGAAATCACCGATAAAGGCATTATCGTGCAGGATGGTCGGCTCATCCCCGGGCAGATGGTCATCATCACCATCGGCGAAGCGCCGGACCTCTCCTACCTGCCCGATGGCCTGGAGAAGTTCCGCCAGTGGCTCAAGCCCAAGCCCGACCAGAGCATCATGGACGGCGTGTTTGCCGTGGGCGACGTCATCAAGCCCGGCCTGCTGGTGCACGCCATCGGTTCGGGGCGTAACGCGGCCTTTGCCGCCGCCGCATGGCTCAAGGGCGAGACCTATACGCCGGAGAAAAAACCGCTGGTGCCCACCACCAGACTGCACACGGCCTATTTTGCCAAATGTCATGACAGCGATCTGCCCAGCCCGCAGGAGGAATATGCCCGCTGCGTCAGCTGCGGCACTTGCCGCGATTGCAAAATGTGCCTCAAGTCCTGCCCGGAAAAAGCCATTGACCGTAAGGAGACCGAAGACGGCGGGTTTGAGTATGTTTCTGATCCGCAACGCTGCATTGGCTGCGGCATCTGTGCCGGCATCTGCCCTTGCGGCATCTGGACTATGCACCCCAACTGGGATATGTCTTAGAAAAATATGTGTGCAGGCAGGCTGTTGCCTGTCGTAAGCGAACATTTCAAGTGTTACATGCTCTAAAAACAGCGCTGTAAGAGGGCACAACCCTTTTGCGGCGCTGTCTTCAGGCGGATTGCTGCATGCATCCCTGCAGTGTTCCGGCTGCTGCGCAAAGCGATTGCCCGCCGCAAAAGCGCGCTTGCAACCTGCCCCGTGCAATCTGCCGGCGGTGATGCGCCTGAGAGGGCGTTGCACCAGACTTTGGGAATGCTTGTTCTCAAAGGTAATCTGCTCTTGGGCATTGCAACGCGGCAATGCCTTGGCGGCTGGCGTAAGCCGCCGCCCGCCGTGGAGGCGCAAGCGCTATTTATTGGCGCGGTTAAGCGCCGGAACGCGCGTGCCGTAAACGTTGAGAATATACAATATTCTCAAGGGTAATCTGCTTCAAGGAGGAGACATCATGGACGTGTTGGAAGCCATTTTTACTCGGCGCAGCATCCGCAAATTCACGCCGGATCCCGTGAGCGAGGACGATGTCAACACCCTGCTCAAGGCGGCCATGTGTGCGCCCAGCTCGCACAATTCCCGTTCCTGGCACTTTGTGGTGGTGCGCGATCAGGCTCTGCGCCAAGGCATTGCCCAGCGTCACCCCTATGCCAAAATGGCTGCCGAGGCCCCGGTGGTCATCCTGGTCTGCGCCAATCCGGCCGAGGCTAAGGAGGCGGGCTTCTGGCAGCAAGATTGCGCCGCAGCCCTGGAAAATATTCTGCTGGCCGCGCGCGGCAGGAATCTGGGCACGGTCTGGTGCGGCATGCACCCCATTGAGGATCGTGTGCGCCCTATCCGTGAACTTTTGCAGGTGCCGGAGGATATTAATATCCTGGGCCTGGTGGTGGTGGGGCACCCTGCGCAGCCCTTCAAGGAAGCGGACCGCTTCGATCCCGCCAAGGTCCATCACGACCGCTGGTAGGCAGGGTGCGCAGGTGGCGGGGCAGGCGGACGCCTTGGGCCGGAGCAGATGCCCCGGAAACACGATGGCCGGAAGTGCTGGCGGGGCAGGCGGCGCGTGTCGCCCCGCTTGACAAAAACAGCCTTTTTGCGCTTATGGCGTCAGAGGCGGATTTTTGCTGCGTGCGTGCCAACGCAATGGCGCGGATGCCCTGCGGCCTGCGCTCCTTATTGTTCTTGCCGGTCTAAAGGTGTACGCTGCCCTCGTTGGTATGCGTCGGCAAAAGGCCGTTTGACGCTGAAGGCCGAAACGGCTAAGCCACAGTGACGCCCACGCGGGCGTTTGTCGGGGCAGCGCTCCGGCGGCGGCAGTTTTTCGCCGTACTGTTTGTTTTTTCAGCCGACACGCCAGGCAAAGCCGGTTTCGGCGGCCGCAATCATCTGTCTTCGGGGGTAGCATGCATCTGCGCAAACGGGTTCTGGTCACCGGCGGTTCCGGTTTTTTGGGTTCGCATCTCTGCGGGCGACTGCTGGAGGCGGGGCACGAAGTGCTCTGCGTGGACAATTTTTTTTCCAGCGCTCGCGCCAATGTGGAAGAGTTTCTGGACAACCGCCGTTTTGAACTCATCCGCCACGACGTGACCTTTCCCCTCTATGTGGAAGTGGACCAAATCTATAATTTGGCCTGCCCGGCCTCGCCCATCCACTATCAGCATGACCCGGTGCAGACCATCAAAACCTGCGTGCACGGGGCCATCAATATGCTGGGTCTGGCCAAACGCCTGCGTGCACCCATTTATCAGGCTTCCACCAGTGAGGTTTACGGCGACCCGGACGTGCACCCCCAGCCGGAGAGCTATTGGGGCCATGTGAACCCCAACGGCATCCGCTCCTGCTACGATGAAGGTAAACGCTGCGCCGAGGCGCTTTTCTTTGCCTACTGGCGGCAGGGAGGGCTGCCCATCAAGGTGGGGCGCATCTTTAATACCTACGGGCCCAAGATGCACCCCAATGACGGCCGGGTGGTTTCTAATTTTATTATTCAGGCCCTGCAGAACAAACCCATCACCATTTATGGCGATGGCAGCCAGACGCGTTCTTTCTGCTATGTGGACGACCTGATCGAATGCATGCTGCGTTTTATGGCTTCGCCCGCCGATTTTGTGGGGCCCATGAACATGGGCAACCCCGGCGAATTTACGATCCGCCAACTGGCCGAAATGGTGGTGGATATGACCGGCAGCCGCTCCGCCATTGTGTGCGAGCCCCTGCCCGGCGACGACCCCAGACAGCGCCGGCCCGATATCTCGCTGGCGCGGGAAAAACTGGGCTGGGAGCCTCGCGTGACGCTGCAGGACGGCCTGAAGAAAACCATCGCCTACTTTGAAGAGCAGCTGCGCACGGGCCAGGCCTGACGTCCATTTTATGGCGCGGCGCGCCGCGCGTCCTTAAAAAAATGGCCCGAACCGTTGCAGTTCGGGCCATTTTGCGTCAGCGGCGGCCGTGGGGCGCGCCGGAGCGCTCAATCCCTATTTTCCCTGCTCCAGCCAGGAATTTACCTGCTCCGGGTACGCTTTCATAAAGCGGCGGGCGTTTTGCAGCGGATCCGTGCCTTTTTCCTGGTTCCAGGCCATAAGCTGCTGCAACTGGTCTGCGCCCGTGTAGCTGAAGTGGGTCAGGAAGGCCCAGGCTGCGGGATGGTCCTTTTTCAGACCCTTACGACCCACTTTATAAATGCCCTCTTCCCTGCCCAGGCTGGCTTTGGGATCGTCCAGGTAGTGGAGCTGCCAGCGACCGAACATCCAGTGCGGCGACCATGCCGTGACCACGATCCATTCCTTGTTGCGGATGGCGTCCGCCAGGCTGGAGGTCATGATGGTGCCGCTGCCTTCCACCAATTCCATATTTTTGATGTTGTAATCCTTGAGCAGTTTTTCCGTCAGTTGCATGATGCCCGCGCCGGGGTCGATGCCTATGATGCGGTTTTTGAACTTGGCGGCGTTGGCGCTCAGTTCCTCCACTGATTTAAGGGGCACGTAGTCCGGTACAGCCAGGCCCAGGCGCGCGCCGCCCGTGAGCTTGCCCAGCATTTCCACCTGGTTTTTGACTTTGGCGTACATCTCTTTGTGGGTGTCGGGCAGCCAGGCCGTGACCATGGCGTCAGCGTCGCCGCTGGCCAAGCTGGTCCAAAGAATGGGCTGAGTAACGGGCAAAAGTTCTACCTTGTAGCCCAGGCGGTCTTCCAGTACGGCCTTGGCCAGGTTGCTGGAAGCCGTGGCGCAGTCCCATTCCACATAAACTATTTTAAGGGTTTTGTTTTCCTTGGCCTGTACGGGCAAGGCCCAGCAGAACAGGAGCGCCAGCGCGGCGCAGAGAATTGCTTTGTTCATGGTGTCCTCCTTAAGGAACGGTTGACGGGGGGACGTCTCCCCGTTGTGGCCCAGGCGGCGGAGACGTCGGGGCTAGCGGGTGCGGCCTGCGCTTTTGCGGGCCAGGGCGCGGAACAGGCGGTCCAGGGTGATGGCGACAATAACAATGCCGAGGCCGGCCTCAAAGCCGCTGCCCACCTGCAGGCGCTGGATGGCTTTCCATACTTCGCCGCCCAGGCCGCGCGCGCCGATCATGGCCGCGATGACGGCCATGGAAAGGGCCAGCATGATGGTCTGGTTTACGCCGGCCACAATAGTGGGCATGGCCAAGGGCAGCTCCAGCTTGCACAGGCGCTGCAGGCGGGTGGCCCCAAAGGCTTCGGCGCATTCCACCAAATCGTGGGGCACCTGCTGGATGCCCAGGCAGGTCAGCCGGATGGCCGGCGGTACGGAAAAAATGACCGTGGCCACTACGGCGCTGACCTTGCCGATGCCGAAAAAGGGAATGGCCGGGATAAGATAGACAAAGGCGGGCATGGTCTGCATGACGTCCAGCACGGGCATGACCACCCGGCGGACCCAGGGGCTCATGGCCGTAAGGATGCCGCAGGGCACGCCCAGCAGTACGGAGAGCAGGGTGGCCGCCAGCACCAGGGCCAGGGTGCTGATGGTGGGGGCCCAGAGGCCCAGGTTCCAGAGCAGCCCGAAGCCCAGCAACACAAATACCGGCAACCCCGGTCGCCTGGTGGCCCACCAGCCCAAGGCGGCCAGCGCTACAATGAACAGCCAGGGCGGCGGCAGCAGCAGCGCGTGTTCAAAATGATCCAGCAGAGAGAGCATGACGGCGGAGCCGGCGCGGGTAAAGCCGGAAAAAAGAACGACCAGTTCCTCCACCAGGCTGTCAATGGTTTCGGCCAGCGGGATTCTAGGCAGCATCGAGAGTTCCCCCCGTGTCGCGGTGTTCCACCAGCGCGCCCAGCAAAAGTCCCCGCACGATAACGCCCTGCAGACGGCGGTTTTCGTCCACCACGGCCAGGGCATGGGGCAGATCGGCCATGAGGGGCAAGAGTTCGCTGACGGGAGCGTCCGGCCGCACAGTGGCAATGTCCTTGTGGGTGATGGCCTCCAGATCGGAACGGCCTTCACTCACCAGACGCTCGGCCTCGACGGCGTGCAGTATGCCCACAAAGCGGCGATGCCTGTCCAGCACAAAGAGCGAAGCCAGGGAGTGGACGCGCATTTTACGCAACGCGGAACGCGGTCCGTCCAGACCCAGCACGGCGCAGGCTTCCGAGCGCTTCATGACGCTGGCCGCGGTAAGCACCTGCGAGGCGTCCGCCGAGGCCACAAAGCGGGCCACATAGTCGTTGGCCGGAGACTTGAGAATGTCCTCTGCCGTGCCCACCTGCACCACTGCGCCGTCCTGCAGCAACACAATACGGTCGCCCAGCTTGAAGGCCTCGTTAAGGTCGTGGGTGATGAAGACGATGGTCTTGCGGATATCTTCCTGCAGGGCAAGCAGTTCGTCCTGCATTTCTTGACGGATAAGCGGGTCCAGCGCGCTGAAGGCTTCGTCCATAAGCAGTACTTCCGGCTCCAGGGCCAGGGCGCGGGCAAGCCCCACACGCTGCTTCATGCCGCCGGAAAGTTCCGCCGGGTAGGCGTTGTGCCACTGGGCCAGGCCCACACGTTCCAGGGCGGCTGCGCTTTTACGCAGCCGTTCCGCCTCCGGCACGCCCATAACTTCAAGCCCAAAGGCCACATTGTGCAGCACCGTGCGGTGGGGCAGCAAGGCAAAATTCTGAAAGACCATGCCGAAGCAGCGCTGCCGCATGCGCCGCAGGTTGCGGGCGCTCATGGCGGTAATGTCCTGATCGTCCACCAGCACTTTGCCGGCGCTGGGCATGATCAGGCCATTGAGGCAGCGCAGCAGGGTTGATTTGCCGCTGCCGGAAAGTCCCATGACCACCAGCAGCTCTGAGGGAGAAATATCGAGGGTGATGTCGCGCAGGGCCAGGGTGGACTTGGTCTGCCGCAAAATATCCGCGCGGGATGCGCCCTGCAGCGCCAGCTTCAGAGCGTGCTCCGGGTGAGGACCGAAGACTTTTGAAAGATTTTGGATGGAAATTTTTGCCATATACTCTCCTTCGCCGTGGCATAAATGTCGCGGGTGTAGCCCCAGATGGAGCGAGTATATGGAAGCACAGCCAAAAAGGCCGTCAAAACGAACGTACTGGAGCCGTCAGCGTTGACCTCACCAGTACAGCGCCGCCTCCTCGGTATTTACCGAACTTCCATAAAACAGTGTATGCACCATTGCAGTAATCGCCAATACCAATGTTTGCATGCCGCGATATTGTCCACGGATGCCGTAATGCACGACAACAGGAGGAACACGCTGTCCCTTGCGTCGTTTGGGGGCATATTGTGTTAGTTAATAAAAAAATTGTGCTGTGCGCAGAAAATATACGTTTAAAAAATTATAAACAATTTTTATTGTTTTAAATTGTTTGTAATTTTTATGTAACAGTATTGTATAATCCTGATGAATTTACCTTATATAAAATACAGTCTGCGCTGAAGACCATTGCAAAGGCCTTTGTTCTCTGGCAGCACCACGCGGATAGCTCACATATCCCTTTCGAAAAACAAGCCTACGGCAAAAAAATCTCTCTGGCAAGCCATAAGTTTTTTCTTTCTGTCATTCATAAAAAGTTTATTTTCTTTAGTTAGATAAGTTTTTTCTTGCTTTTTCTGGTGAGGTTGGCTAAATATCAATAAAAGCTGTTCAACCCGTGCAAATTTCGCGCGGCGCGTCTGTGGGCGCCTGACGGTTTGCGGGTGCCGCTCCCTGTCCGGCGCCCTGTCGGGTTCCCTCCTGACGGAGGACCGCATATGTCTCATACTGTTTCTTTTCAGTGCAATGCTACATTGCAGCGTCTTATGCAGGCGCTTGGCGCGCAGACCGATGCCGAACTGGCGCGTGCTTTGGGCATTACGCCCCAGTCCGTCAGCGGCGCGCGAAAGCGCGGTGAAGTGCCCCCGGCCTGGGTGCAGACCTGCGCCGCCTCTACCGGCGTCAATGCCCATTGGCTGTTTTTTGGGCGTGGCCCTATGCGCCTGCCAGAAGCGGCGGAAGGGGAGCTGCCCAGCACGCAGGTGGATTGCGAAAGTGAGCTGATCATCGTGCCTTTGGCTGAAGCGCGGCTTTCGGCCGGAACCGGCAGCCTTGAGGTGAGCGCGCACAGTGAAGGGGGCTATGCCTTTCGCGGCGATTTTCTGCGGCGCAAGGGCAACCCACGGCGTATGGTGCTTATGCGGGTTTCCGGCGACAGCATGGTGCCGGAAATTTTTGATAACGACCTGGTGCTGCTGGACCGTGGTCAGACGGAAATCAGCCCCGGCCGCCTTTACGCAGTGGGCTTTGAAGACGCCATTTACATCAAGCGGATCGACAAGCTGCCGGGCAAAATCGTGCTGCACAGCGTCAACCCTGCCTACCCGCCAGTGAGCCTTGATCTGCGCGGCGACTGTGCGGACCAGTTCCGCGTCATTGGCCGGGTGCTCTGGTCCGGACGTGAATACCGCTAGTAGTGTTGCCTGGACCACAGTTACTAGATTTTTCTTTTGACAAATTTTGTTTTGCAGATTTTATTTTTTTATATAATATAGAGTAATATATCTGTAAAATTGTTTTGATAGCTGCGTGGACAGATACCCGCAGCGCAGAAATAAGGGCAACGCATTGGCGTATTGCAACGCCGGTGCGGACGTGCCAGTATAGACATTGCGAGCGCCTGTTCACAAAGGTACGCTGTATTATTGGAATGCTGTATTCGGGGAACAGGCTGCTTTTTGCAAGGAGTTTTCCCATGTCTTTGTCGCGTGGTCCCTTGGTAGTCAGGACGTTGCCCGTGGTGGCGCTGCTGTTGCTGTATGCGGTGGCCGCGTCGGCCGTGGCGGAAAGATCGCCCGTGCAGGCCGCTTTGGAAGACGCTGCTGCGCAAAGAGTTGGGCCGCCCCAGGCCGACCAGGCTTCTCCGTCCGCTATCGTTGCGGGCGCGGCCCCTGAGGTGGGGAACACGCCCGCCGCACCCGCCGTTGCGGCCCCGCCGCCCGCAGCGGAGGAATCCGGCCCGGAGGCCCAGCGCGGACAGGATTCTCTTTTCAGCCCGGCCTACCAGAGCTGTATGGACGATGCCGCGGGCGTAACCACAGCAATGCAGACCTGCATGGAAACGGAGCAGACCCGATTGGAGCGGTACGTCGCCATTCTGCGCCAACGCCTGATGCAGGCTTTGCCGCAGGAGCGGGCCGCAGCCCTTGGCAAGGCGCTTGAAGCCTGGGAAAGTTTGCGGCAGAACGGCTCCGTAGCCATGTATGCGCCGGAAGGGGGCAGCCTTTCTCCTTTGATGGCCTCGCTTTGGTACCTGGAGCAGACCGCCCGCACGGCCCGTTGGCTGGAAGGACTGACGGAAAATCTTGATCAATGACACCAAAATATTGACTTCTATGACTCTGGAAGAACTGTGGCGGCGTTTTCCCATAGTTCTTGGGCAGTTCAACGTTGAACTGCCCTGGCGGTTGCGTACGCAGCTGCCCGCCGTGGAGGCGTAAGCGCAATTTATTCCGGCGTTTCTCATGCAAAGGCCTTGCTGCACCTGTGTGGCGGGCGTCTGCGTGCGCAGATACCAGGGCAATTTAAAAGTGAAACCATTTTCATTGTAGGCGCCCAACGGACAAAAACGGGGTGCGCCGGGGGCCCTGCCCTCTGCGCCGCCGGAGCCGTTTATGGCGGCGTTTCGCGCCGGTTTGTGCGGTCAACATGGGGTCAGCACGGGGCGGCCGAGCACTGCGGGCGCAAATCCGGCAGAGGGGTGAAGGCCGTGGCTGTGAGCGTCGCAGTGGGCGCGGTGCGCAGGCTGCGGCCGTCGTCCATATGCGTCAGACCGTCCGGGGTAAAGGTCAGACGTAGGGGCACAACCACAGTGCGGCGCATGGTGAGTTGGTCCAGTTCCAGGCGCGGGGTCAGGGTGTGCGGGCCCTGAGCATCGGTCCAGCGCAGGCGGGCGGTGGTGGTAAGTCCGCAGACCGTGCCCGGTTCGGTGAGACGCAGAGAGTTGACGTCGCCGCAGATGGCCGTCGCTGTGGGGTCAAAAGCCGTGATGAGCCCGGCCGGTGTAACCACGGGCAGGGGGCGGGCCGGTTCACAGCTGCGCAGTGCGCCGCTTTCGTAAAAGGCGCAGCCGTTGCGCACGGGCAGGGGCCCCAACACTGTAGGCAGGGTAAGGCGTTCGCCGGGCCAGAAGGTGACGCTTGCGCAACGCCCGGAGGGATAGAAGCGCAGGCCCTGCACCCTGGCCCGCAAGGGCCCTGCAGGCAAGTCCAGGGCGCAGACGTGGGCCAGCCGTCCTTCGTCCTGCTCGGTCCAGTAGCCGCTGGTCTTCCCCTTGCGCAGCAAGACGCGCTTAAGCGTGCCGTTGGGGTGCCAGGCCAGCCATTCCACAGGCAGTTCGCCCATGGGCGTGGGCACGGGGCACTGGCTTTGCAGCTCCAGACTGCGCCACATGCCGTTGGGGTAGAGGCTGAAGCTCCTGTCGCTGGTGCGGCGCACATCGTCCGTGGTGTAGAGAGGCGGCAGCCAGCCCTGTGGGGTGGCCACGGTGTCCGGGCCCAGGCAGCGGCAGTCGCGCGGCGTGCCGTCGGGCCAGCGGGTGAGGATGTGGACGTGGCGGACCGCGCCGTAGGGAGTCAGCACCGTGGACTGGACGTCAAACGTGGACATGACGTGCCTCCTTTAAGAGTTCTGCGGAGTTTCATTGCAGAGGGTGTGGGTGATACGCGCCCGCAGGTTTCCGTCAGGCAGATGGCTGCGCGCGCAGGTGAGCCGGTGTTGGCGCATATGTTCTTCCAGCCAGGGCGGCATGTGCCCACAGATGAGGTCCAGCTCCACAAAGGGCGTGGAAGCCAGAAAGGGCTGCAGGGCCTTTTTGGACGAGATTTCCGGATGCGCGGCCATGACTTCCATGAGGTTGATGCGGTAGACGCCGGGCGTTGCTGTAGCTACCGGCCCTGTGGGCACGGGGGCGTCCTCCTGCGCTTTGGCTTCTATTTCCGCTGCCAGAGGCTCCAGTACAGCGGGGGTAAAGGCGGCGAGTTCGCAGAGGCAGAAGCCAAGGCGGCTCAATTCATTGTAGGCCAGACCGGAAATGCCCGTGGCCACCAGGGCTGCGCCCTGGGGCAGCCGTCCCGCCAGTTGCCGCAGCCGCTCGCGCAGGGCGGCCATGCTGTCGCAGCCTGCCAGAGAGAATGGCAGGGGGGGGCCCTGTGTCCAGTCCCGACCTGCGGCAGCGCGGGTCCAGAGCACGATGGCGGCGCAGGTTTCCACCCCAGCCAGGGCCGCATCAGCGGTTTGCATGACGGCAATATGACTACAGCGCATGGCGTTCTCCTTTTGCACAACAAACATACAGTTCCGTCGGGGCAATGGCGTTGTGGTCTGGCGACTGCGAGAACAAACGCCCGCTACACAGGTGTAAGCGCAATGTCTTTGCGCGGTTAAGCGCCGGAACGAGTGCGTCTCAAATTTTGATAATCCATATTCTCAAAGGTAATCTGCTCCAGAGCATTTAACACTTGAAATGCTCGCTTACAGCAGGCAAAAGCCTGCCTTCTCGCATTTCGTGGCAAGGATTTTCAAGAAAATCCTTGCAGATCAGTTAGCTCATTTCATTCGCTAACTGCTCTAATGACTGAAGGGCCGACGCGGCCCGAACCCCCAGGCGTCCAAAGCGTGGGGCGGCAGCAGGGCGGCGGCTTCCTGCTCCAGATTTCGTGCGGCCTGGGGGGCCACGGCGCAGGCCGCGCCTCCAAGCCGGGCCACGGCATGGGTAAAGGCGGCCAGTCCACAGTTGCCGGCCCGTTCTCCTATGCCCCAGAGGGTTGTGTTTACGTAAGCCGCGCCCGCGCTGGCAGCCATGAGGGAATTGGCTACGGCCATGCCCAGATCGTTATGGGCGTGGATTTCCACATCCAGCCCCGCCTCACGCAGTACGCGCACAGCGCGCCAGACCTGGTCCGGCGTATAGGCCCCCACGGTGTCGCTGCAGCGCACGCGCCGCACGCCGGCCTGTCGTGCGGTCAGGGCCGCCTGACGCAACTGGTCCGGTGTGGCGTGGGAGGCGTCCTCAAACCCCACGGTCACTTCCGCGCCCCGACTGGCGGCCAGTGCCACGCAGCGGCGCAGCAGGTCCAGCACCAGCGGCCGGGTGGACTTGAGCTTTTCTTTGATTTGTCGGTCCGAAATGGGGCAGCACAGGTGGATGATGTGCGGGGCGCAGTCCAGGGAGTGGCGGATGTCCGCCTCCCGCAGGCGGTTCCAGGCGGAAACGCGGGCCTGGGCGCAGGCCGCGCGCACGCCGCGCACCACATCCCGTTCTGTGGTGCCCATGGCCGGAACGCCGGCTTCTATCTGCCCCACGCCCGCCGCGTCCAGAAGGCGGGCCAGACGAATTTTGAGTTGGGGGGCGAAGGCAAAGCCGGGGGCCTGTTCGCCGTCGCGCAGGGTGGTATCCACCAGAATGATTTCAGGCATGGTCCGCCTCCGCTGATGCGCCCGACGGCGTCCGGGGTTTGGCAATGGCGGGGGGAAGATGGGCACGGCACAAAGCTGCAAACTGGGCGTCGTTCAGGCTGCCCTGACGTTGTAGGGCCAGAGCCTGGACGGCCTCCAGCACCGGGCGCGCCGCCGCTTCGGGCAGGGCAAGGCCCAGTTGGCGGGCCTTGAGGCGCACGGCCCCCAGGCCCGAATGGCGGCCCATGACCACGCGGCGGGCAAGGCCCACGGTTTCCGGCTTGAAGGGTTCGTACAAATGCGGGGCCTTGGCGATGCCGTCCACATGGATGCCCGATTCCACAGTAAAGATATCCGCGCCCAGCACGGGCTTGTGGCGTGAAAGGGGCAGACCGGCCCGGCGCAGCAGCTTGGCGGCCTCGGGCAGCAGGTCCAGGCGGGTAAGGCCCGTATCCCGCCCTTGGGCGGCCAGACACAGGGCCACCTCCTCCAGGGCTGGACCGGCGGCTGGACCGTGTACGGCGCTGCCGCCAATGGCGCCCGCCACGCGCATGCCGCCGTGGGCGAGCCAGAGCACGGCCAGGGCCGTGGCGCAGCCCGTGGTGTCGTCGGGGCAGAATTCGACGCGTTCTCTGAGCGGTGCGTAGCGCGCCAGAAAGGCCGGGGCGTCGCGCAGAGCGTCGCAGCAGCCCCCCAGCCGGGCGTACATACTGTGTGGCGCCGCTCCGGCCTTACGGGCACGCGGTCCGTGAGGGGCGGCGTGGCGCAGGTCTGCGGGCACCTCCACCACAAAGCCCATGCTGTGGAGCAAATCCAGCCATTCTCCGGCCCAGAGGGCAAAGGCGTCTCCTGTGCGGTTGTTGCCGTGGATAGCCAGGCCGGGCGGGGGAGAGGCCCGGAACAGGGTAAGCGTACTATCGACCAGATACGGCATGGCGGCCTCCAGCAGTGCCGGTCAGTGCCGGGAAAAGGCCCGGCCGGAAGGCGTGCTGCCCTCCGGGCCGGGGGGGACAAGGTCGGCCTCAGCCGCAGAGCGCCTTGGCAGCCTCGTTCACGGCCTTGTCCACAGTTTCGTACAGGGTAAACACGCGGATGCCTTTTTGTTGCAGCTTTTCCAGGGGGCTCTGGCCGATGCGCAGGGCCAGCACGCCTTTGCAGTCCTCCACGGCGGCCAGAATGCCGTCCATGCGTCCGGTTTTGCCGGATCCGCAGTTGTCCATGCCGTGGCAGTAGCGGGATACGCTGCGGGTTTCCAGGTAACGGGCGGCGGCGCCGTCGCTTTCATAGATGTAGAACTGGTCGGTCTGGCCAAAGTGCTGGTCCACCGTAGCGCCCGTTTTGGAGGCCACGGCAATGCGGATGCCTCGCGCCACCGGGGTGGCCGGAGCTTCCTGTGTCGGCTGCGCCGCTGCCGGCGGGCGGTAGTCTATGGAGCGGTCGTCGCCCAGAAGGCCCACGGCGTCGGCGCGGCACTGTTTGCAGTGGTACATCTGGCGTAGGGTTGGTTCGCAGCTTTTGCGCAGGTCCATGAGTTCCTTGTTGCTGACCAGGGGCAGATTTTCAAACACGCTGCCCTTGACTGGGATGAGCTGCATGATGTTGGTCAGCTCTGCGCCCAGGTCGCGCACGGTTTCCACCACTCGTGGGATATGGGCGTCGTTGATGCCTTTAAGCATGACAGTGTTGACTTTGCAGACAATGCCCGCGCGGGTCAGGGCACGCAGCCCGGCCATCTGGTTGGCCAGCAGCAGGGCGGCGGCGGTTTCGCCTGTGTAGCGCCCGCCCCGGTATTCCGCATAGCGGTAGATCTGCGCGCCAATGGCCGGGTCCACGGCATTGATGGTAACCGTGGCGTGGCTCACGCCCACGCGGCGCATGTCTTCCACAAATTCGGGCAGAGCCAGGCCGTTGGTGGACATGCAGAAGGTGATCTCCGGGTCTTCCCTGCGGATCAGTTCCAGGGTGCGGAAGGTGGCTTCGGGGTTGGCCAGGGAGTCACCGGGCCCGGCAATGCCCACCACGGTAAGGTTGGGCATGTCGCGTTTGACCTGGAGAAAGCGTTCCAGGGCCTGCTCCGGAGTGAGTACGGCGGTAGTGACGCCTGGGCGGCTTTCGTTGGGACAGTCGTACTTGCGCAGGCAGTAGTTGCAGCTCAGGTTGCAGCGCGGGGCTATGGGCAAGTGCAGCCGGGCCGCGCTGGAACAGGCCCCGCAGGTAAAGCAGGGGTGTGTTTTGGTGCGTGCGGCGTTGGATGCGGCGCTGGATGCGGCGCCGTCCTGGAGGTCTGCAGCCGGTGCGGCTGTCGCGGGCCGGTCGGCATGACTGACGGGAGCAATGCGGCGGGCGTCCAGGCCGGCGGGCGTATCTTTGTAGTATTTGTTGTAGAGTTCCTGCCGGAAGGCGCTTTCGGTCTGGCGCAGCATGGCGTTGGCCGTGGCTTCCATGAGGCTCAGAGAACCGTCGTAGAGCAGTAGGCGGGTGCGCTGGCCGCCCACCTGGTCGTGGATGGGGAAGCCGTAGCGCAGCAAGGGGATATGGCGGCGCTCCTCAATGCGGCGTCCGTCGGAGTTGCCCAGCATGAGGTTGGCCTTGCGCGCCAGCAGGGCGTTTTCAATAGCCGTAAAGTCCGCGAAGTCCAGGATGTCGAAGCCTGCGATGAACTGGGTTTCGGCCGCGGCGGTCATGGCCGGGCGCAGGGCCGCATCCAGGCCGGGGCAGCGGCTGCCCGTGGCGGCGACCACGGGCACGGCCCCGTGCTCACAGCAGGCCCGCGTCATGCCCAGCACGGCGTCCGGCTCGCCGAAGAGGACGGCGCGGCACTGGGCATTGTATTTGTGCGCATCGATCATGGCGTCCAGATAGCGGGCGCGTTCCTCGGCCAGAGAAGCGGGCAGGGTTGCGCCCAGGGCTTCCAGGGTGGCCGCAAAGGCGTCCGTATCTTCCAGGCCTATGGGCAGATTGAGGCGCAGGAGGGGGACGCCGTAGGTTTCGCGCAAATACGCGCCGGGGGAATATTCCTCCGGGCAGAGGGGGGCCAGCTCCAGGGTTATGCGCGCCCCGGCCATGAGGCTGATGCGGGGAAAGGGCGTGCCGTGCTGGGGCAGGCGGTTGTAGGTTTCTTCGTGGCCGCCGTCCAGATTCTGGGAGAGGTCGGGCAAGAGGATGTAGTCCAGGCCGCCGGCATCCAGCAGGGCCTTGAGGGCGCGGGTGTCCGCGGCGGAAAGGTGCCCGGTGATAATGTTGACGCAGCTGTTGGGCGCGGGGTTCATGGGCGCGTGGCGCACAATGGCGTGCAGCGCACGGAAAAAGCCTTCGTACTGCGATCCGCCGTAGCCCGGTGAGGCCACGGGGATGATGTGGGCCGTGACTTCCGGGTGGCTTTCCTTGAATTCCCTGATGATGGCGGGCACGTCTTCGCCGATGGTTTCGGCCAGGCAGGTGGTGGCCACGCCGATGACTTCGGGGTTGTAGAGTTTGATGAGGTTGCCCAGACCGGCGAGCAGGTTTTTGGCGCCGCCGAAGACCGTGCCTTCTTCTGTGAGGGAGGAGGAGGCGATGTCCACGGGTTCGTTATAGTGCGTGGCCATGTGGCGTCTGATGTAGGTGCTGCAGCCCTGCGAACCGTGCAGAATGGTCATGCCTTTGCGGATGCCGTAAAAGGCGCTGGCCGCGCCCAGGGGCATGCACATTTTGCAGGGATTGGTATTGAGGTTGACGAGATTAGCGCTCATGTGTCTTCTCCTTCGGGGGCGGGGCGCCCCAGGCGGGCTCAAAAATCCTTTTGTTTTGTGCTGCGGTTGCTCAGATCCCGGCTGCCAGGGCCTGGCGCACCTGTGCTGCCTGTCGGGCGGCTGTGGCCGCATAGCTGTTGCGGCCGCGAGTGAAGCGCCAGACCGGGCTGTTGAGGGAAAGGTTCACTTCACGGGTGAAGTTTTCCACTCCTTCAAAGCCGCCCAGGGCGTGTTTGCGTTCGTGGTTGTGGTCGCAGAAGGCCATGCCCAGCTTGTAGGCCAGGGGCCTTTCCTTGACGCCGCCCACCAGGATGTCCGCGCCTTTTTCGCGCATAAAGGTTTCCAGCTCCGCGGGGTTGGCGTCGTCCAGGATGACCGTGCCGGGGTTGACCAGGCTTTCAATGACTTCGTAGTCTTCGGGCTTGCCCGTCTGGGTGCCTACCACCACGGTTTCGATGCCCATTTCATTGAACTGCCGGATGAGGGAAATGGCCTTGAAGCCGCCGCCCACAAAGATGGCGGCTTTTTTCCCGACGAAGTGGGGTTTGTACCGCTCCAGAAAATCTGTAGCCCTGGCCGCGCGTTTCCTGATTATGGCTTCAGCTTTGGCTTTGGCTGTAGTGTCGCCCAGGCGTTCCGCCACCTGCCGCAAGGCGGTGGAGGTGTCTTCCACGCCGAAGAAGCTGGCGCGCATCCAGGGCACGCCCATTTCATCCTCCATGCGACGGGCCAGGTACATCATGGAGCCCGCGCACTGCACAATGTTGAGCTGGGCCGCCGGGGCGCGGGTAAGGGCCGCATACGAGGCGTCGCCGGTCATGGTGGCCACCACGGGGATGCCCATTTCTTTGAGGTAGTTTTTGATGATCCACATTTCGCCGGCCAGGTTGTAATCGCCCAGGATGTTCACGCCCTTGGCGCGGGGCTGGTCTGCATGGGGTTGCATGAGCTGTATGAGGGCGTTGCAGGCCATGCGGTAGCCCGTGGATTTGGTGCCGGAAAAGCCCGACGCTTTGACCGCAATGACACGGATGCCGTGCCGCTCCTCGGCCCGGCGGCACACGGCCTCCACATCGTCGCCGATGACGCCCACAATGCAGGTGGCGTAGACAAAGATCAGCCTGGGCTTGTAGTGATCCACGGCTTCGTCGATGGCGCGGGTGAGTTTTTCCGCGCCGCCGAAGACAATGTCTTTTTCCTGCAGGTCTGTGGAAAAGCTGTTGCGATACAATTCCGAACCACTGGTGAGGCTGCCCCGGATATCCCAGGTGTAGCTGGCGCAGCCAATGGGTCCGTGCACGATGTGAAAGGCGTCCGTAATGGGGTTGAGCACCACGCGCGCGCCGCAGTAGACGCAGGCCCGCTGGCTTACGGCCCCGGCCACGCTGGCCGTATCGCAGCGCAGGCCGTCGCCGCTGCAGCAACTGCGGCCTTTTTCCTGTATGGAGGTGCGGCGTTCTTCCAGAATTTCCATGCTCATGACAACCCCCTTGGGGAGGGCGGGGGAGTATCCCCCGGCCCTTGTTTGTGTGCCGTATGGCGTGCGGCCTTGCGGCCTTACATAACCAGATCCATGTCTTCGTCGGCGCAGACGCGGTCGTATTCGTCCATGAGCGCGTCGGCAATGCGGGTGGCCAGCAGAAAGGCCCCCCGGTAGCCCACCAGGGGCAGGGAGGGGTGGCCGTACCTGTCCAGAATGGGAAAGCCCGCCCGCACCAGCGGAATGCCCTCGGCCTTGGCTATCTGTTTGCCGTGCGAATTGCCCAGCAAGAGGTCCACCGGCGCATTTTTGATGTGCTGGTGCAGGTCAACAAGGTCTTTGGCGGCAAAGGCTTTGCATTCTTCTTCCTTGCCGTATTCCTTGAACAGGGCCGTGGCGAGCTTGACAAAAGCCTCGCCGGGCGTGCCCGTGAGGACGTAGCTGGGCGTCATGCCCAGTTCCAGGCAGAAGCGGGCCAGGCCCAGCACCGTATCCGGGTCGCCGTACACGGCCACTTTTTTGCCGTAGTAGTAGGGGTTGGCGTCCAGCATGAGATCCAGCAGACGGCCGCGTTCTTCTTCCAGGGCGGCGTCCACCTCCCCACCGTTGAGGTTGGCCAGGGCCATGATGAAGGTGTCTGTATCGGCCAGGCCGATGGGCAGCGGCAGCAGGTCGTAGTCCACAGCACACTTGCGCTTGAGCTGGGCGGCGGGTTCGTCGCTGGTGAGGCGCCCCAGGGCCAGCACCTTGCGGCAGGAGCCCAGAGCTTTGATCTCCTCAATGGTGGTGCCGCCTTCGGGGTACATCTGGTACTTGCCGGTCATGGGCGCGTCCATGACGTTGCTGCAATCTGGAAACATGATGCTCTTGAGCTTCATGTGCCGGAGCAGGTGCTTGTATTCGCGCACGTCGCCGGGGTTGACGAAGCCGGGGAACACAGCCACGTTTTGCGTGGCCGTGCCTTTGGCGGCCAGGTATTTGATAAATCCCGCCATCATGTTGCCGAAGCCCGTGATGTGTGAGCCCACATAGCTTGGCGTGTTGCAGTGCACCACATATTTGCCGTCGGGGATGTCCATCTCCTCAATATAGGTATTGAGGTCGTCGCCGATGGTTTCGGAAAGGCAGGTGGTGTGCACGGCGATGATGTCCGGGTTGTAGACGTCAAAGGCGTTTTTGACGCCCTGCCGGATGTTGGGGCCGCCGCCGAACACGCAGGCGCCTTCGGTGAAGGAGCTGGTGCAGGCTATGGCCGGTTCTTTAAAGTGTCTGGTGAGGTAGGTGCGGTGGTAGGAAACGCAGCCCTGGGAACCGTGGCTGTAAGGCATGCAGTTGTGCACGCCCAAGGCCGCAAAAAGCGCGCCCACGGGCTGACAGGTCTTGCACGGGTTGATGAGGATGCCGGTGCGGTTCAGATGGGTTTTGGGGGTGAGGTCAAGCATTACTTTTCTCCCACAGAGCCTTGCAGGGTGGCGCGGGTCTTCCAGGGCGGGGTGACCATGTGCCACGCGGGGGTGAAGTAGCCCATGCAGACGTCGTGGCCGAACTGCACGGCGCCCTTGAAGCCCGCATAGGGCCCGCTGTAGTCATAGCAGTGCAGCTGGCGGGAAAGGGTTCCGGCCTTTTGCAGGGCGTATTTATCCTTAATGCCGGAGAAGAAGATGTCCGGCTTGAGCACTTCCACAAACTTATCGGCCTCGTACATGTTCAGGTCGTCCACCACATAGGATCCGGCGGCCATATCGCGGATCATGCCATCGTACTTTTCCAGCGGGATGGTTGCGGCCAGCTTGTCGTACTGCTCCTGGGTGAGGAAGGCATGGTATTTTTGTTCGTCTTTGCTCACTTCCAGGTGTTCGATGTTTTTACTGTCCGCGTCTTCCTTGATATTGGGGAGGATTTCGCGGCCTTCGTAGTCGTCGCGGTGGCCGAATTCGTAGCCCGCCAGCACGGTGCTTACGCCCAGTTCCTTGAGCAGGCCCTGGTAATGGTGCGAGCGGCTGCCGCCCACAAAGAGCGCGGCGGTCTTGCCATTGAGGCGGGCTTTGTAGGCGGCCATCTGGTCCTGGATTTCGGCCAGTTCTTCGGCGATGACTTCTTCCGTGCGCTGGATAAGGGCCGGGTCGCCGAAGTAGGCGGCCATGTGCCGCAGGCTTTCAATGGTGCCTTCAAGGCCGATGAAGTTGACCTTAAGCCAGTCCACGCCGTACTTGGTTTTCATCATTTCGGCGATGTAGTTGATGGAGCGGTGGCACTGGACCAGGTTGAGGTTGGCCTTGTGGGAACTGGCGATGCGCTCCACCGAACCATCGCCGGTGAAGATGGAGACCACTTCATAGCCGATCTTCCTGAGGACGCGTTCCTGTTCCCAGCCGTCGCCGCCGATGTTGTATTCGCCAAGAATGTTGACGGTGTACTTGGTGGCCGGTTCGTAGCTGCCGGTGCCGATGACTTTTTTCATCAGGCCGTTGTTGGCGATATGGTGGCCGGCGGACTGGCTCACGCCTTTATAGCCTTCACAGCTGTAGGCCACGCAGCGGATGCCGTATTCCTTTTCCGCTTCGGCGGCTACGGCCTGGATGTCGTCGCCGATGAGGCCCACGGGGCAGGTGGCGGCAATCATGATGGTCTTGGGGTGCATAAGCTCCATGACTTCATCAATGGCTTTCTTGAGCTTCTTGGTGCCGCCGAAGACGATGTCCGGCTCCTGCAGGTCGGTAGTGAAGCAGTACTGGATGAAGTTGGGGTCGTCCCCTTCGGCCTTGGCTTTGTTGCGACGGGTGCCCCAGCTGTAGAAGCCGCAGCCCACGGGGCCGTGGGTGATGAGAACCATATCCTTGATGGGGCCCAGCACCACGCCTTTGCAGCCCGCGTAACAGCAGCCGCGGTTGGTCATGATGCCGGGAATGGCGCGGGTGTTGGCGATGATTTGCTGTTCCGCCGCGGGATCAACCCGGAGCATATGCTCCTTGCGGTTTTTGAAAACTTTGGCGTTGTAGCGCTCCAGCACTACGGCGTTGGCGTCCATTGTCATACTCGTTACCTTCCTTATGCGTCGGTGCGCTCACCGGTGCGGACCACATAGGATTCCCCCACCGGCATGACGAAGATCTTTCCGTCGCCGGGATGGCCCGTGCTGTTGGCGGCGATGATGGCCTGCACCACGGCTGCCGCTTTGTCGTCGGGCACGCAGATGTTGAACAGGCGCTTGGGGATAAGGCGGCCCACTTCTGTAAGGGCTTCGCCGTCGGGGGTTCGGGGCAGTTCGCCGCTTTCCATGACCATGCGCAGGGTCGCGGGGTCCATGCCCTTTTTGCCCCGGCCCAGGCACTTCATGCACGTGAAGGAGGGGCAGCCCGCCTTGGCCAGGGCCTCCTTGGTGGGGGCCACCATATTGGCGCGGACCATTGCTACTATTTCCTGCATGACGGCCTCCTAAAGCCCGGACTTGCCGCTGCTGATGGTCCAGGATTCGTTTACGGGGGCCACAAAGATGCGGCCGTCGCCGTAGTGCCCGTCGCCGGTTTTGGCAGTGCGCAGAATCACGCGGACGGCGTCGTCCTTATCCTCGTCGCTGACCACCAGCATGAGCATCTGCTTGGGGATTTCGTCATACTGAATGTCGCCGACCATGATGCCCTTTTGTTTGCCCCGGCCCACCACATCGAGCTTGGTCACGGCGGGGAAGCCCGCGGCCAGCAGCTCGGAAAGCACTTCTGTGGTTTTTTCGGGGCGGATGATGGTGCGGATCATTTGCATGGGGGTTCTCCGTAATGGCTTGGGGGTGTTAGGCTTCCAGCAGACCGTGTTCCATAAGCAGCTCTTCCAGGCGTTCCTGGGAGAGGGGCTTGGGCACCACAAACATATCGTTGCCGTCTATCTTCTGGGCCAGGGTGCGGTACTGACCGGCCTGCGTGCAGGAGGGGTCGAACTGGATGACGGTCTGCTTGTTGATTTCCGCGCGCTGGACCATGTTGTCGCGCGGGACAAAGTGGATCATCTGCGTGCCGATCTCCTTGGCCACGGCGGAGACAAGGTCGGCCTCGCCGTCCACGTTGCGGCTGTTGCAGATGATGCCGCCCAGGCGCACGCCGCCGGTGTTGGCGTACTTTTTGATGCCCTTGCAGATGTTGTTGGCCGCGTAGAGGGCCATCATCTCGCCTGAGGCCACGATGTAGATTTCCTGGGCTTTGCCTTCGCGGATGGGCATGGCAAAACCACCGCAGACCACGTCGCCGAGGACGTCGTAGAAAACGTAGTCCAGATCGTCGGTGTACGCGCCCAGGCGCTCCAGCAGGCCGATGGAGGTAATGATGCCGCGCCCGGCGCAGCCCACGCCGGGTTCGGGCCCGCCTGATTCCACACAGCGGATGCCCTTGAAGCCTTCCTTCAGAACCAGATCAAGGTCGATGTCCTCGCCTTCCTCACGCAGGGTGTCCAGCACGCTCTGCTGGGCCAGGCCGCCCAGGATAAGACGGGTGGAGTCGGCCTTGGGGTCGCAGCCCACGATCATGATGTTCTTGCCCATCTCGGCCAAGCCGGCGTTAAGGTTTTGTGTGGTGGTGGACTTGCCGATGCCGCCCTTGCCGTAAATAGCTACCTGTCGCATGTTGGTTCCTCGTGGTTTAACGTTGCGCGCCTGTGCGCTGTTCACGCTTTGTGCAGAAAGTGTGCCGTAATTATAACTTGCCTAAATATAACAATATTTTTATTATTTGTGCGCGCAATTAAAACAATTTTGTAAAAAATAACTTTAATGTTGAAAAAAGCTGTTTCATATAACATTCTGTAAAAACACAGTAAAAATTTTGAGTTCAGTCTCAGACATTTTACGCAAAACTATTTTGTACTGTCGAATTTCGTGATGTGTATGGTACTAAAGAAATTTTACGATATTACGAAAAGGTACGAGGGGGCGAGTGGTGTAGCCTGATTGCCAGCATCTGCGGCATGTTGAGAGGGGGGTGTCCCTTGTCAAAAAGGATTCGCGGGAGTACGTCTGCCGACCGGAAATCGTGTATATTTTAAGGGGAGAGAAGGGCGTGAAAATCGGTTTGTTGAAAAAAATATTGTTGGGAATACTGCTGCCGGCCATTGCCGGGCTGCTTCTGGTGGCGGGGGTAAGCTACAAAATGGCGGAGCAAGCCCTGCGCGGGCAGATCCGTACGGATATGACCGCCCTGCTGGAAAGTCAGAGCATTGGTCTGAACGGCGTCTTCCTGGGGCTTACGGAATCGCTGAAGACGCTTTCAGAAAATCAGCGTATCAGCGATTACATCGACGCCTATGAGCGCGGCGACGATCCGGATCTTTTGCAGGGCAGGCTGGCCCAGCGCACGGATCAGGCCCTGCGCTCCTTTACGGACAACAACCGCAGCGTTTATTTTGCCGGGTTGCTGGCTCCGGATGGCACAGTGCTGGGGCACCATCTCAAAGGCGCGACCCAGGCCAGCAAAAAATTTGTCGGCACCAGCTTTGCCGACCGGAGCTACTATGCCAAGGCACGGCAGGGTGAGTCCTGTGTTGAAGGCATCATCAGCGCTGCTACGGGCAAGACGGCCACGGTAGTGGCTTTTCCCATCAAGCGCGACGGCAGGGTGGCGGCCATTGTGATGGCGGGCATTGCCAACGCCGACTTGGCTGCCGGCACCACCAATTTGATCAAGGTGGGCAGCAAAGGGCAGGTCTATGCCTATGATCTCAAAGGCCATATGGTGCTGCACTCCGACATCAAGCGCATGGGCAAGGACGAAAGCGCCAGCCCCCATGTGCAGGAACTGTTGCGGCAGGGGCAGGGCCGTACCCGTTTTGTCAACGCGCAAGGGGAGGAAAAGGGCCTTTATTACAAAACCATGCCCGTGGAAGGCTGGGTTTTGTGCGTGGAGTTTGACCGGGAAGAAATTTTCAGCCCCGTGCGCGATATGCTGGGCAACAGCGCATTGCTGACTCTGGGCTGCGCGTTGCTGGTGGGCTTTATTATTTTTTGGGTCGTGCGGGGCATCGTGCGGCTTTTGGGCGGCATTTCCTCCTTGGCCGAAGCCGTGGCCGGGGGCCGTCTGGAGTTGGACGCCAAGGAAAATGCCCTGCTGGATACGGCCCGGCGTCGCGGGGACGAATTCAGCGTGCTGGGGCAGGCCATGGGCCACATGGTGGGCAACATCAAACAATTGCTGGACGAAAGCGCAGCCAAGACCCAGGCGGCGGAGCAGGCCGGGGAAGAAGCCAGACAGGCCACGGCCAGGGCCGAAGAAGCGGCCCGACAGGCCGAAAGCGCCAAGCAGGAAGGCATGCTTGCCGCCGCCGGCCAACTGGAAGAGGTGGTCAGCGTTATTTCCAGTGCATCCAGTCAGCTGGCGGCCCAGGTGGAGCAGGTCAACCGGGGGGCCTCCGCCTCGGCGCAACGCCTGGGCGAAGCCGCTACAGCCATGAACGAAATGAACGCTACCGTGCAGGAAGTGGCCAAAAATGCCGCTGATGCCTCCGGCGCTGCGGAAAACACCCGTGTCAGCGCCACCAATGGAGCCGAAATCGTGCGCGGCGCTCTGGAGAGCATTGGCGAAGTACATTCCGTTTCTCTGGCCCTTAAGGACGACATGGGCAAACTTAACGAGCACGCCCTGTCCATCAGCAAGATTATGGGCGTCATTTCGGATATAGCGGACCAGACCAATCTGCTGGCCCTCAATGCGGCCATTGAGGCGGCCCGCGCCGGTGAGGCGGGGCGCGGCTTTGCCGTGGTGGCCGACGAAGTGCGCAAATTGGCCGAAAAGACCATGGCCTCCACCAATGATGTGGGCAACGCCATCAAGGCCATTCAGGAAAGCACGGCCCAGAGCGTGGAGGCCATGGATTCAGCTCTGGGCGCGGTGGAAAAAGCCACCAGATATGCGCAGGATTCCGGCGCGGCCCTGCACCAGATTGTGGAGAGCGTAGGCGGCGCGGCGGACCAGGTCAGCGCCATTGCCACGGCCAGCGAGCAGCAATCCGCCGCCAGCGAGGAGATTAACCAGTCCATAGTCCAGGTCAACGACATGTCCGGGCAAACTGCCACCGCCATGGACGAAGCGGCCAAGGCTGTGGCCGAACTGGCGGCCCAGGCCCGCCGTCTGAGCGATCTTGTCGCTGATATGAAACGGGGCTAAGCCCACAAGGCTTTTGCAAAGCACAACCGGCGTCACGCCGCACGGGCATTCCTTCGTGCGACGTGACGCCGATTTATATTGCATATGTCAATGGATGGGCATCAATCCTGGTGGGGTCTGCCGATGCGGTCCAGCAATTCTCCCTGGGCGTCAAAGCGTACCGGGCGCGGCTCGTGCACCAGGCTAAAACGTTCTGTATCCGTAAGTTCGCGCAGTACGGCCTCGGTGGCAAAGAATTCTGTGAGGTAGAGGGTGTTGGGCACCCGCACCAGACGCAACTGATTCTCTGGAATGCTCCGCAGGCAGAACATCATGGTTTCCAGGGCTTCCTGCTCCGTGTCATACCACGTGGGCAGAAAGGCCCGGGTCACAAAGGTGGTGGTGAGGTTGTTGAGGTAGGTGGCCTTACGGTCCACCTTGTCCACCAGCTTCTGGGTAGTGAAATCCACCAAGCCTATGCCCGTGGCGTTGCCGTGGGATTCCTCCGTGAGGTCCAGCACGGAAACGTAACGGATCTTCGGGCTTGCCGGTTCGGCTTCGCCGGTAATGCGCAGGCGGCCGATAATGTTGGTGTCTACCCCCGTGCCGCTGAAGTTTTTGCCCATTTCTTCCACCACCAGGCCGTGCAGGCTGTCCACGGGCAGGGCGGGCATGAGGGTCTTGGACCAGGCAAGCAGCTCCACTTCCCGCTCAATCATGGCCTCAGCGGGCAGGGCTTCAATAAGCGCTGTTTCTTCATAGGCATTTTCCACAATGGCCACGCCGCCGATGACGGGCATCTTTTTCAGAATGATCTTGGCCACATCTACCAGCAGGCGCGGCAACTGGGATTGCCCCAGGCTGTGAAACTGCCCGGCCCCGCCAGGGCCGCCCAGACCCACCACCAGTTTTTTGCACATGCCGCTTTCCACACAGCCCTTGAAGGAGGTGTGGGTCTTGACGCGGTTTATAGGGATGATGGCGTCCACGGAAAAGGCCGAATCCAGCATATAGGCCACGAGCCCGTCCGGAGTCTGGCCGATGCTGCGGCAGGTGTCGCAGGTAATAACCTTGACGCCCATGTTTTGTTCGGTAATTCCCAGACTGTCGAGAACCTCTTTCTGCCCCTGGGCCGTGCCGCCGCCGTGGCTGCCCATGGCGGCCAGCAGCACGGGGGTTGCGCCGCACTCGCGCACCACGGCGATGGCGGCTGCCAGCATGGGGCAGATGTTCTGGATGCCGCGGCTGCCGGCGGTAATGCCCACTGTAGCGCCGGCCTGGATGCGCGGCGCAAGGCGACGCATCTGGGCAGTCATTGCGGCAACGGGGTCGTCCACCCTGGGGCGCGTGAAGCTCTGGCGCACGCGGGCCATGGGCGGTAAGGGTTTGCGCGTTGTACTCATTTTTGCTTTGTCTCCTTGTCAGTACAGGCCGATAATGGGAAACCAGGCCACAGCGGTGAGCGCCCAGGCCGCCCAGGCAAATAGGCCCACGGCAAAGGCGGCCTTGAGCTGGTCGCTTACCGTGTAATAGCCTGCGCCGAACATGATGATGTTGCCCATAGTGTTGAAGGGCAGGAACAGGGCGTAGCCCATGAGGATGGCCTGGGGCAGCACAAAGCCGGCCACGGGAAAGCCGAAGCTCTGCGCCAGACCGATGTAAATGGGGATCATGACGCCGGCCATGGCCGTGGTGGTGGACCAGATGATGTGGCTGAAGATGGTAAAACCCATAAGGCCGATCATCAGAGGCATCATGTCCACATGGGTCAGGCCCAGGCCCGTGATGCCGGACTTGATGACCCACTCAAAGGCTTTGGTCTTGGTCAGTACGTTGCTCAGGGTAATGACGCCGCCGAAGTAGACGAACAGCTCCCACGGGATGGATTTTTGCGCTTCCTTCCAGGAAAGCACGCCCACCTTGGGCAGCAGGATGAGCGTGCTGACCACAAAGGCCACCATGGTGGAATTGAAGTGGTGCCACATATCCGAGGCCCAGAGGATGAGCGCCAGGCTGAAGAAGAGCAGGGCCTTTTTTTCGCGCGGGCTGGTGGGCCCCATGGCGCGCAGTTCGGTTTCCACATATTCCAGCCCGCCGGGGATGGTTTTCATTTCGGGCGGGAAGAGCCAGCGCACCACGTACTGGCTGCCGATGAGCACGATGAGCGTGGTGGGTAGGGCGGCCAGCGCCCAGAAGCCCCAGGAGGTCACGGACGCGGCCGTGCCCAGGGCGGCCACAATCATGCCGATGGCAATGGGGTTGGGGATGGTGGCCGTGAGAAAGCCGCCCGCCGTAATGTTGGAGGCAAAGGTATTGGCGAGGAACAGGGCTTTGCCGAAATTGCTTTTGCCGGGCTCCACGCGGTAGGCCTGGGCCACGCCCTCAACAATGGGCAGCATGGCGGCGGTGCGGGCGGTGTTGGAGGGGGTCAGGGGCGCCACCAGCAGGTTGGCGATCATGGGCGCGAGAATGGCCCCGCCCGGCGTTTTGCCGAACATGCGCATAAGGTGCAGGGCCACCCGGCGTGCCATGCCCGTTTCCGTCATGGCAATGGAAATGATGAAGCCGGTGATAAGCATCCACAGGGCCGGGGAGGCGAAGCCGGAAAGGGCGAAGCCCGCATTGTGGACCAGCGAACCGCCCTTGAGAGCGCCCTCGGCGTTGCCCACCCAGAAGTAGAGCAGGGAAACGATGATGAAGCTGCTGGTGGCCACGGATACGCTCAGTGTTACCCAGAGGATGACCGCGCCGGAAAAGATGCTCAGCAGCTTGTGCTGGGTCAGGTTCATGCCTTCCGGTGTGGGCAGACACCACACCAGCAGCGCCACCAGCACGGCGACCACAGTGCCGTATTTTTTACCGTATTCTTCAAATTTATTTGCCATTAAGGCGCCCCCTCATCCGCCCAGAAGGCGGGGTTAGCGTGTATTTTTTTTCATTGTCGCGGGCTCGGTCAGGCTCCGGCTTCCACGGCAACGATATCCAGCCAGTGGCGTACCTCCTTATTTTTTGCGGTGGCCACGGAAGAAAGCTGCATGACGCAGCCGCTGCAGCCGGTGATGACGTGACGGGCCTCAGGAGCAAAGCCCTCCAGGCATTTGCGGGCCATGTCCATGGAAAGATCCGGATTGCTCATTTTCAGAATGCCGCCCATGCCGCAGCACAGGCCCGCGCCTTTTTTCAGCTCCGGCAGGCCCTGTTGGAGCAAGGGCAGGTCCGGGTCGGCTGTGCCCCAGTGGCAGGGCTGGTGGTAGGCCACCGCGGTTGGCGCATCCGCTGTGGCGTGCAGGCGGGGCTGCTCTAGCAGGGCCGACAGACCCCGGCATTTTTCCTTCCATTGGGCGGCTTCGTCTTCGGGCAGCACCGCGGCGTATTCGTCCAGACTGTGTTTGCACGAGGCGCAGAAGCTCGCCACCAGGGGGCGGCCGAGGTCGCGCCAGACCTGGATATTTTTTTGGCGCACCTCGTCCTGGGCCTTGTAGCGTCCCGCGTGGTGCAGGGTGCCGCCGCAACAGGTAAAGCCGGAGCTGTCCAGCACCTGGTAGCCCCAGGTGGCGAGCAGCTCCCGCGCCTTGGCGATCCAGCGCGGACGGGCGTTGACGGCGGTACAGCCGCTGAACAAGACCACGGGCGTGCCCGGTTTTTTTTGTGTCGGCGTCAGGATGAGCCAGGGCTTAATGGCGGGCAGATCCACCAAGGCACGGGCTGTGGCCAGAGAGGAACGCAGCCCTTCAGGCACGGCCGCGTCGGGCGCGAGCATGGCGATTTTTCCGGCCAGGGGCCAGAGGGGCCCGGCCCGGCGGATCCATATCTCCCAGAGGTTCTGCGTCCAATGGGGATTTCTGGCCCGCGCGTCGGCCAGCAGCTCACTGGTGGAGAGCTTGCGCGCGCAGACGCGCTGACAGCGTCCGCAACCGGCGCAGAGCCGGGCCAGCTGGCGGACGCGCTCCCAGGAGAGCTGGGCCGTGGCGGCGTCGCCGTATTCGGCGTCCAGGGGTTCCATAAGCAGACGTTTGCCCTTGGGGGCGTATTCTTCGCGCTTGAACAGGGCATAGACCGGACAGACGTTGAGGCATTCACCGCACTGTGTGCAACCGCGTTTCATCTTAATACCCCTTGCCGGGATTGAGGATGCCGTGAGGATCAAAGACCCGTCGCACGGCGCGCATCAGGGCGTGTTCCTCCTGACCCAGCTGTTTGCCCACATCCTTGAGGCAGCCGCCGCCGTGTTCGCCGGAAAGGCTGCCGCCAAATTCCAGAGCGGCGTCGTCGAGCTCGTGGTGGGTTTTCTGGGTGCGGCGGGCGTCGTCCGGGTCTGAGGCGTCGTAGTGCAGATTCGCGTGGATGTTGCCGTCGCCCGCGTGGCCGAAGCCGATAAGGCGTTTGCCGTTGGCGGCGGCTATTTCCTCAAAGCGGCGTACGGCCTTGAGGATGGAGCCGCGCGGTACGGCCATGTCGCCGCCGATGCGGTCCGGCCCCAGCACATAGGAGGCTGCCGAAACCCTGCGGCGGTAGGCCCAGAGTCTGTCCTCCTCTTCTTTGCCCACGCCTTCCATGCGCCAGAGGGCGTCGTCCAGCTGTTTGGAAAGCCGGGCGTTTTCCAGGGGCACGGTGTCGCGGCTGCCGTCCACCTGAAAAAGCAGCAGGGATTTGACCGTGTCCGGCCAGGGCACTTCACCCGTTTTGGTCAGGATTTCCAGCACGGTTTCGTTCATAAATTCCACGGCGCAGGGCAGAATGCCCGCCGCAAAGACCTTGCCCATGGAGGCCAGCGCCGCGTCCAGCGAGGGATAGCCCACCAGCACGGAGGCCGAGGCTTCGGGTTTGGGGATGAGCTTGAGGGTGAGCTTGGTCACAATGCCCAGGCTGCCTTCGCTGCCCACAAACAGGCGTCCCAGGTCCAGGCCAATGACGTCCTTGTGTGAGCGGCCGCCGAACCTGACCAGCTTGCCGCCGGGCAGCACGGCCTCCAGCCCTAGCACGTAGTCGCGGGTAACACCGTACTTGACGGCGCGCAGGCCGCCCGCGCAGGTAATCACGTTGCCGCCCACGCTGGTGGCCTTGCCGCTGGCGGGGTCCGGCGGATAAAACATGCCCAGCTTCTCGCACTCTGCTTGGAGCAGAGCGGTGTTGACGCCGGGCTCCACTACAGCCACAAAGTCTTCTTTGGAGATCTCCAGAATGCGGTCCATGCCCAGCATGGAAACCACAATGCCGGGCACCGTGGGCACGCAGCCCCCGGAAAGACTGGTGCCGCGCCCGCGCGGGTGGACGGCCACACGCTCCGCATCGGCCCAGCGCATGAAGGCGCAAAGTTGGTCCGCATTTTCCGGCCGCACCATGGCCAGCACCGTGCCCACGCGCAGGCTGGCGTCAGATGCGTAGACGCGCAGTACCTCCGGATCAAAAGACGCGCCATCCTTGAACAAACCTTGCAGAAAATTTTTGTGCTCGTCCGTGAGGGAGGTTTTATATTCCTCTGACATGATGTCCTCCAGTATGTTGCGAAAATATAAACATTTTTCAGCTGTATGGCTTACGGAACAATTGGCAGCGCGCTTGCGGGCAGGTTCAGGGCCACACGATCGGAACTCCCCGGCGGCACGCAGCCGGCAGCGTAGACAAGGTTCAGCGGAGAGCCCTCGGCAGCCTCAATCCTGTCGGGAAAGACGTGCAGAATGCGGTCGTGACCGGGCACGACCACGGCCGCCTGTCGGCGGATTTTGCGTATGGAAGCGGCGGCCGCTTCCGGCAGCGTGACCATGGGCATGCGCCCGGTGGCCAGTTCCGCCAGATTTTTTACCGCATCGCCGGCCAGCACTGTGGGCGGCGCGTCGGCTTCTTCCAGAAGCAGGGCGAGGCAGCCCGGCGTATGCCCCGGCACAAACAGGACGCTGACGCCAGGTGCCGGGCTGTAGCCTTCTTCCACCCCTTCCAGGCGGCCGCTGTCCGCAATGGCCCGCGTCAGAAAGTCCTGATAAGCGAATTCGTCCGAAGCGCCGTGCAGGGCGTGGTCAATCTCCCGGTTGTGCGCCACAATGCGCGCATGGGGGAACAGATCAAAATTGTAGGCGTGGTCGTAGTGCAGGTGACTCAGCACCACCAGGTGGATGTCTTGGGGCGCAAGGCCGACCGTCTCGCGCAGCCTTTGCGGCAGCCGCTGCCGTTGCGTGGCAAAACCCGTGTCAAAAAGAATGTTGATGCCGCCGCTGCGCACGCAGGCACAGCTTGGCCATGAAAGATAGTCGTGCTCAAATTTGGCGGGCAGCCCTTCATACAGCACATGCACGCTCATGGCCGGGCCTCCTCAGTGCCGGAGGGACACGGCTGCAGGCCTAGCAGTGCGGCCGGGGCGTCGCAGACCATGTGCCGCAGCTGGTCATGGGACAGACCGCAGCCGGCCAGCCGATGCAGAAAGTTCGCCAGAGCCACTGCGGGCGCGGGATTTTCCGGTTGCCCCATGTCCGACGAAATCACGGTGCTTTCATGGCCGACAGCCAGAATCTGCGCGGCAACGGCTTCTACGGGCAGATGCTGGCGGGAATTGCTGGCATAGAAGCAGCGTTCAAAAAAGACCCCCTTGGCGGCCAGCTTTTTTTGCATGTCCGTGGGCATGTCCACGCATTCAAATTCCGGATGGGTCACCAGAATCTTTTTTACGCCGCAGGCCTGGGCTATACCCACAAGCCGCACGATTTCGGCCGGGCTCAGATGGCCGGTGCCAAGGATAATATCTGCCTGGGCAATAAGTTCCAACACTTCCTCAAGATGCGGCACAGGCTTTCCGCCGTTAAAAATAGGCACGGCACGGTCCAGCGCGCCCTCAAAATGGCGCAGGTGCTGGACTGCGGAGATGGTGGGCATCCAGATCTGTTTTGCGCCCATGGCGCAGGCCGCCGTCACTGCCGTGGGGTTGACGCCGCCCACGGCAGCATTGAGGACCAGCCCACCAAACACCTTCACGCCGTTTACGGCGTTGTCCGCACAGGCGGCCACCCCGTAGGTGGGGCTCTGGTGGCATTTGAGCAGGATGGCCCGCATATCGGCGGCGGCCGCCGCCTGGGCGGTTTCAAGAGCATTCATCTTGCGCGGCGTGGTGTCGGGCCCAAAATGGATGTGCAGGTCGCATGCGCCGTGCAGCAGTGTGGCGTCCGTCATTCTTGCAGCTCCTGTCCCTTGGTTTCCGGCAGTAAAAAGATGATGCCTATGCCGCAAAGGTAGAACAATGACGTGATGAAGAGGGACGTGCCAATGCCGAAGTGCGTGGCCAGACTGCCGATAATGATGGGGGCGAGGGCGCTGACGCCGCGTCCGGTGTTATAGACAAAGCCCAGCCCAGCGCCGCGCAGGCGAGTGGGAAAAAGCTCCGACAGCAGCACGCCAAAGCCGCTGAAATAGCCTGAGCCGAAAAAGCCGATGCAGGGGCCAAGGATAAAAAGCCATGCAGGGTTGCGCAGGCTGCCGTAAATGGGCACCAACACGGCGGCAATGGCCAGAAAAAAGATGAAGGCCGTTCTGCGGCCCCATTTGTCCGCAAGAAAGCCAAAGGCGGAATATCCTGCAAGCGCGCCCAGCTGCATGGCAAAGATCCAGCCGGAGGTCTTCACAATGTCCATGCCCGCGCCGCCGTTGGCCACAGGCGTGGACAAAAAGCCCGGCAGCCAGGTGAACAGACCCCAGTAGGCCAGTTGCAGGAAGGAGGTAAACAGCACACCGATGAGCGTCAGGCGGCGCAGGGGACCCTTGAATATGTTAAAAAAGTTGGCTTTTTCAGTCTTGGCGACCGGCGTAAGGCGCTGCTTCTCCCGATAGTTCAGCCAGACCTGAGGCTCTTCACAGGCAAAAAAGATGAAAATAAGAATGATGGAAGAAGGGATGATGCCTACAAGGAATAACATGCGCCAGCCGTGATCGGACAGGATTATGCCGGAAAGCACCGCCGCCAGCATGTACCCAAGGGCCCAGCCTGCCTGCATGAAACCCGAAGCCTTGCCCCGGTGTTCCGAGGGCCATGTTTCGTTGACCAGCAGCGCGCCCGCAGCCCAGGCGCCGCCCATGCCCAGGCCCAGGATGGTGCGGTAGAGAACCAGCTCCGGCACGGAGCGGGCCAGGGCGCTCAAACCGGTACAGGTGGTATAAATGGCAATGGCGATTAACAGCGATTTTTTTCGCCCGATTTTGTCGGCTACAATGCCAAAGAGAACGCCGCCAAAGGCAGAGGAGAGCAACGTTACAGAAGCTAGCATGCCGGCTATGGCCATGCTGATTTGAAATTCTTTCATAATTGTCGTCAGCGACATGACATATAAAAGCATGTCCATGGCGTCCATCGTCCAGGCGCCGAGCCCACCTATGAGGGCATAAAGGTGGCGTTTTTCCATGAAAGAATACCAGGGGCTGTTGTTACTCACGGAAGTTCTCCTTTGGCTTGTGTCACAAAACGTTGTGCGTCGGGCTGTGCCTTGTCGCGCTGGCGGAAGGGTACAGAGCGTAACGCCCCAAAAACTGCCGGAGAGGGCGTCAGTTCCGTCCCGTCGCGGGCGGCAGGGGCCGCCCACGACGAGAGCGTTATTTGAACATGCCGATCCAGGTCCAGTACGTATAGACCATAAGGCTCATGAAGATGGCGCCGAACAGGCTCATGACTGCGCCTGTCTTGATGAGTTCGCGCGGGGTTATTTCTTCCGTGGCCAGGCCGATGATATTGGGCAGGTTGGACACGGGCAGCAGGTACTGGTGCAGCATATTCATGCCCACCAGCAACACAAAGGGCGTGGGATCGATGCCTTGGGTGGAGGCATAGGCGATGACCACCGGCGTGAGGGCCGTGGTCTTGGGGCCCGCGCCCGTGAAAAGACACTGCAGGACCAGCATGATCCAGATCAGGATGACCACCTGCGTCTTGATTTCAAATCCGGCCAGGGGGCTAAAAAACGTATTGGCCATCCAGGCCGCCGCCCCGGAGGAGACCAGCACCGCGCCCATGGAAAGGCCGGCGCCGTAAACGATAAAGATGTTCCAGGGGACCTTTTTTTCCGCCTGTTTCCAGGTCATGATCTGCTGGCGGCCGGGGGCTATCATGGCCAGCACCGAAAGCATGGCCACCAGGGTGGGGTTGATGTGGTGGAAGGTGTCTGTGGCCCACAGGGCCAGCGTCAGAAGAAAAACCGTCATGGTGTACTTTTCAATAAAGGACATGGGGCCAAGGGATTCCAGCTCCTTGCGCACAAAGGCCTGGCCGGCGCTGATGTCCTTGATCTCCGGCGGCCACATCCAGAGCAGAATGGGCACGGCCAGCAGGCCACAGACAAAGGCCGGCGGCGCGCCGATTTTAAACCACTGCCCCCAGGTGACGGCCTGCCCCGTGGCTTTCTCCAGCAGGCTGGCAGTAATGGGGTTGGCCGCGTGCGAGGTCATGATGCCAATGCAGTACATGGTGCCGGTAATGGTCACCACAAAGATAAGCCCTTTGACCATATTGCTTTTGCCCTGTTCTGCGCCGAAGGCGCGGCCCATCTGCGCGATGATGGGCATGAGCAGAAGCGTTTTGGCCCCCAATGAGGGGATGAAAAACGTCATGACCAGGGTTATCAAGGCCACTGCCCAGTACATTTTGACGGGAGAAGCCCCGGCCAAGCTCACCATGTTGAGGGCCATGCGCCGTGAAAGGCCGCTCACCTCCATGCCCGCCGCCATGACCAGCCCCAAGGCCACGATCCAGACGCCCGTGCTGGCGTAGCCGGACAGCGCCTGACCTATCTTGGCGGCCCCCAGCAGGACGAGAAAGGCCACAATGCAGAAGCCGCTCTGCGCATCGTCCAGCGCCTGGGTCACCCAGACGATGATAGCAAAAACGCCCACGCCGAGAGCAGCCTTGCCTTTGGGACTCAGGCCTTCCATTTCCGGAGACAGAAAGGCTATCCACAACATGGCCGCTACAGCTGCAATCAGAGATATAAGCTGTTTTGTTTTCACAGAGGCTCCTTGTTCCCCGGTCTGCGCCGCGCCGCCGTGCGGCCCGGGTCTTTTGCCGCGCGGCGTCCGTGCTGGAAGTCCCAGCCTTTTCCCCGCAGTCGGCGGCCTGTATGTGACAGACACTGCCTGAGGTCGGGAGAATCCTTTCCTTTGCCTTTCCGGCAGTGCGGCCATGGGCGGCTGCGGGGCGTGCGGGGGGTGGCATGATTTCCCCCCGCACGCGGTCAGGAGGGTATGAGGTATGTATGATTGTCCTGCGTCCTTATGCCCGTAATTTTTTGGCCACGGTTTCGCCCAGGAGGCCCAGTTCGTGGATGATGGTGACGCCGGCGGACGAAAGGGCGGCGATTTTGTCTTCGCCGCGGCCTTTACCGCCGCTGATGATGGCCCCGGCATGGCCCATGCGCTTGCCCTTGGGGGCCGTAAGCCCGGCAATAAAGCCGAACACGGGCTTGGGATAGGCGCTTTTGCGGATGTAGGCGGCGGCTTTTTCTTCTCCGTCGCCGCCGATTTCGCCGATCAGGCAGACGGCTTCGGTTTCCGGGTCATCCCGAAACATTTTGAGCAGGTCCGTAAAGTACAGGCCCGGCACCGGGTCACCGCCAATGCCCACGCAGGTGCTTTGCCCCAGGCCCTGGGCCGTGAGCTGGTGCACGGCCTCATAGGTCAGGGTGCCGGAACGGCTGATGACGCCCACAGAGCCGGGTTTGTGGATATAGCCGGGCTGGATGCCGATTTTGCACTGGCCGGGCGTGATGACGCCGGGGCAGTTGGGGCCCACCAGCTGCGTGCCCGTGTCCTTGAGCCGGGCCTTGACCCGTACCATGTCCAGCACGGGGATGTGCTCCGTAATGCAGATAACCAGGCGCACGCCCGCGTCCGCCGCTTCGCACACGGCGTCCGCCGCCACGCTTGCGGGCACGAAAACCACGCTTACGTCCGCGCCTGTTTCCCGCACGGCCTTGGCCACGGTGTTGAACACGGGCACGCCCAGGACGGTTTGCCCGCCCTTGCCCGGCGTGCAGCCCGCCACCACCGTGGTGCCGTAGGCCTGCATCTGCTCTGTATGGAAGCGGCCCTCGCGTCCCGTAAGGCCCTGCACCAGTACGCGGGTATTTTTGTCGACCAGAATGCTCATGCCGTACCTCCGGCGGTTTGGGCCGTATCGCTTCCGGCGGTGAGGGCCGCAATTTTGTGCGCCGCCTCGCTCATGGAGGCCGCCGTTGCAAAGTTTAAGCCGCTTTCCCTGAGGATGCGGCGGCCTTCCTCCACGTTGGTGCCTTCCAGGCGCACCACCAACGGCAGGTGCAGGTCCACCTTGCGGGCCGCGTTGACCACGCCCTGAGCCACAATGTCGCAGCGCAGGATGCCACCGAAAATATTGATAAGTATGCCCCGCACGTGCGGGTCGGAAAGCATGACCTCAAAGCCTGCGGCCACCATCTGTTCGTTGGCCCCGCCGCCCGCATCCAGAAAATTGGCGGGCTCAGCTCCGGCCTGCTTGATGGCGTCCATGGTGGCCATGGCCAGGCCGGCGCCGTTGACCATGGTGCCCACATAGCCGGACAGGCGCACGTAGTTTACGCCCAGTTCCCGCGCCTTGCGCTCCAGGGGGTCGCTCTCCTCGGGGTCGTCCAGGGCGGCCACGTCCGGATGGCGTTTGAGGGCGCTTTCGTCAAAGTCCATCTTGGCGTCCAGGGCCACCACGTTTCCGGCTGCGGTCACGGCCAGCGGATTGATTTCCACCAGCACAGCGTCTTTTTCTACGGCCAGGCGCACCAGGTTCTGCACCAGGGCCGCGCCCTGGTTGACCTGCTCCGGCGTGAGCCCGCAGCCAAAGAGCAGTTGCCGCGCCTGGAAGGGCCAGATATGGTGGCCGCCGTCCAGTCTGGCGGTAAAGATGCGCTCTGGCGTGCGCGCGGCCACCTCTTCAATGTCCATGCCGCCGTCGGGCGAGGCCATGACCGTCAGGCGCTGTGCGCCCCGGTCCAGCACTACGGCCAGGTACAGCTCACGGGCAATGTCCGTGCCCTGTTCTACCCAGACCTTATGGACCTTTTTGCCTTCTGGGCCGGTCTGGTGCGTCACCAGCTGCATGCCCAGAATGTGTCGGGCAGCGGCCTCCACCGCGTCCAGACTTTTGCAGACCTGCACGCCGCCGCCCTTGCCACGGCCGCCGGCGTGGATCTGCGCCTTGACCACCCAGACCGGGCCGGGCAGGGCGCCGGCGGCCGCGCGGGCTTCGGTCGGCGTGGCCGCCAGCGCTCCCGTGGGCACGGGCACGCCAAACTGGGCCAGCAGGCCCTTTGCCTGGTATTCGTGAATATTCATGGAGAAACCTTTTATGTGTTGGTGTTGGGGACGTCCTTTCTTGCGGAAGGGGGGGGCCCTGTTGAAAAAGGCCTCCTCCCCCCGCGTTCCCACCCCCAAAACGTTTTCTTCATTCAGGGAACGCCCAGGGCATCCCCTGGCCGGGGGAGGGGGAAAACATCGGGAAGGGGTTTCAGGGGGCGTGCCCTTGTACCCCTTTGCGCCTGTGCCGCTAGAGTATTTAACACTTGAAATGCTCGCTTACGGCAGGCAAAAGCCTGCCTTCTTGCATTTCGTGGCAAGGATTTTCAAGAAAATCCTTGCAGAGCAATTAACTCATTTCATTCGTAAACTGCTCTAGGCCGAAGGCGCGGCCTCGCGGGCCATGTCCGCACCCAGGTGCAGGGCTTTTTTGTTGCTTTCGTGGAAGGCCGGGGCAAAGCGGTCGGCCAGGGCTTTTTCCAGGGATTCCAGACGCACGGCCTTGGTCAGGGCCGCCAGGGCCCCCAGTACGCAGATGTTGAAAGCCTGGGTTTTGCCGTTGAAGGTTTCCTTCACGGCGTGGAACAGGGGCAGACCCACGCGGCGGGCGTCAATGCGGGCCGAGGGATGGACCAGATCGCTGTCATAAAGGCACATGCCGCCGGGGCGGATGAGCGGCAGGTATTTGGTGGCGGATTCGTCCGTGAGGGCCACCAGCACGTTGGGCTGATTGACCTTGGGGAAGAAGATTTCGCTGTCCGCGATGATCACGTCCGAGCGGGTGGCCCCGCCGCGGGCTTCCGGCCCGTAGGACTGGGACTGCACAGCCACCAGACCTTCGTAGAGGGCTGCGGCTTCAGCCAGCAGAATGGCCATGGTGATGATGCCCTGGCCCCCGGAGCCGGAGAGAAGAAAACGGTATCTTTCCATGGGGCTACTCCTTGTGGGCCTTGGCGATGATTTTGGCGTATTCCTCGCAGTATTCGGGGCGTTCTTCGTCCACAAACACGCCGCGGGGGATGAGGTGCGGGTTCTCCTCCAGTTTTTTGGAGCCCAGGGGCGCGGTATTGTCTCGGTACCATTCCAGCATCTGCACGGCCCCGCCCATTTTGTTTTTGCGCCCGAAGTAGGTGGGGCACTGGGTGAGGATTTCCACCACGGAAAAGCCCTTGTGCGCAAAGGCTTTTTTAAGCAGGCTGACAATCTCTTTGACGTGGAAGGTGGTGGTGCGGGCCACAAAGGAGGCCCCCGCGCCTGCGGCCAGCTTCACCGTGTCAAAGGCGTGGTCAATACTGTGGTAGGGCGCGGTGGTGGCCAGGATGCCCTCACCGGAAAGGGGCGAATACTGCCCGCCGGTCATGCCGTAGATGCGGTTGTTCATAATAATGGCCACCATGTCGATATTGCGGCGACAGGCGTGGATAAAGTGGTTGCCGCCAATGGCCATGGCGTCGCCGTCGCCCATGGGCACCACCACGTTGAGTTCGGGCCTGGTCATCTTGATGCCCGTGGCGCAGGCTAGGGCCCGGCCGTGCATGGTGTGCATGCTGTGAAAGTCCACATAGCCCGAAATGCGCGCTGAACAGCCAATGCCCGAAACCATGCACATGTTGGAGGGGTCGATGTTCAGCTCCTGCACCGTGTGCAGCAGGTTGTTGAGAATGGTGCCGTGACCGCAGCCCGGACACCAGATGTGGGGGAAGAACCGCTCTCGGATATTCTGCACGCTCATCTCAGAACCCCCTTCCTTCGATAACCCGCATGACTTTGCCTATGTCTGTGGGCGTGACCATGATGCCGTCCATGCGGTTGACCAGGAACACGCGGTCCGGCCGCTGTACCACCTGTTTTACCTGGGTGGTGATCTGCCCCATGTTCATCTCCACTACAAAAATGTTGCGGGCCTTGGCGGTCTTTTCCCGCACCAGCTGGGCCGGGAAGGGCCAGATGGTCTGCAGCTCCAGCAGGCCGATGCGGTCGCCCTTGGAGCGGCGGGTTTCCACCAGATGCCGGGCGCTGCGCGCTGAAGAGCCGTAGGAAATGATGATGTGCTCCGCGTCCTCCAGGTAAAATTCTTTCCAGCGGGCCAGCAGGTGGGCGCGGTTTTCAATCTTGTCCACCAGATGGTAGAGCAGTTTGCTGACCTGTTCGGGGTTTTCTGTGGGGAAGCCCCAGATATCGTGGAACAGGCCGGTAACGTTGTAGCGGTGCACGCCGCCGAAGTCTGACATGGGCAGGCGGCCGTCTTCGCGCGGCAGGTAGGGGTGGTAGTTGACCCCGGCGGCCACGTCCGTGTGCAGGCGCTCCACCACGGGCAACTCGCCCGCCGGCGGCACAAAGAGCTTTTCACGCATGTGGCCCACCACCTCGTCAAAGAGCAGAATGACCGGCGTGCGGTAGGTTTCGGCCAGGTTGAAGGCCTCTACCGTGATGCTGAAAACGTCCTGAATGGTGGAAGCCGTGAGCACGATGATGGCGTGGTCGCCGTGGGTGCCCCAGCGGGCCTGGTTCACGTCGCCTTGGGCCACCTTGGTGGGCAGGCCCGTGGAAGGGCCGCCGCGCTGCACATTGACCACCACGCAGGGAATCTCGGCCATGACCGCATAGCCGATGGCCTCCTGCTTGAGGGAAAAGCCCGGCCCGCTGGTGGCGGTCATGGCCTTGGAACCGGCCAGAGAAGCGCCGCAGACCGCGCACATGGAGGCAATTTCGTCTTCCATCTGCACAAATTTGCCGCCCACACGGGGCAGCTGCTCCGCCAGATGTTCGGCCACCTCGGTGGACGGAGTAATGGGATAGCCCGCAAAAAAACGCACCCCGGCGTACAGAGCGCCGCGCACACAGGCCTCGTTGCCCTGCACGAAACGGATTTCACCCTCGCTCATGCGGCCTCCTTGCCGTTGCCGGCTTTACCGGCCTTGGCGGTCTTTTCCACCGTCACGGCCAGATCGGGACAGTATTGTTCGCACATGCCACACTCCACGCACAGCTCCGGATTGTGACAGGCCTTGCCCGCGTCATCCAGAGAGAGCGCCTTTTTGGGGCAGAAGGCCACGCAGATGCCGCAGCCCTTGCACCATTGGCGGTTGATGTAGACCATCAGGAATCCCCATTTGGGTGTTGCGCCGCAAATGCGGCTGGTTCAGAAGCCAAGCGGGCGAGCTTTATGTTTTGCGCGCCTCGGTTCCTTGGGAGGAGATGAGCAATCTTTGTGCCAAGCGGCAAATATTTTTAAATAAAGTAAGGCTTTCGGCAGGATGGTGGAAAGGTTGTGGTATCAACTTAATGCTATGCTACATATATGATAGCATCGTGCAACAATATGCAACATTATGATGCAAATTGTGTCATGAATGACACAGAAAAGAGAGGGTTCAGCGAAGCCCCAGCTTGCGCATTTTGCGGAACAAGGTGCTGCGGCTGATGTGCAGCAGCCTGGCTGCATTGCTCTGGTGGCCGTGGCAGGCGGCGAGTGCTGCGCGGATGCGCGTACGCTCGTCGGTTTCTTCCGGGACGGAGAGGGGAGGGGCTTGCTGCGGGCAGGGCGCGGCCTGTGGATGGAAGGAAGGGAGAAGCTCGGCCTTGAGGGCCTGTGCGTCCAGCCGGGCCGGGCTGGTTATGCGCAGCCTTTGGATAAAATAGCGCAATTCGCGCACGTTCCCGGCCCAGGGGTGGGCGCGCAGCACCGCCAGGGCCTTTTCATCCAGGGGCGGACTTTCGTTGTCCTGATCGAAGAAGTGGCGGGCCAGCAGCTCTATGTCGCCGGGGCGTTGGCGCAAAGGCGGCAGGGAAAGCACCAGTACGGAAAGGCGGTAGAACAGGTCTGCGCGGAAGCGTCCCTTGCGGACCCGTTCCCACAGGTCGGCATTGGTGGCGGCAATGACCCGCACGTCTACCCGAATGTTGCGGGTGCCGCTGATGCGCAGCACACATTGGGTTTCCAGTACGCGCAACAGGCGTTGCTGGGCCCGGAGGTCCATTTCGCCGATTTCGTCCAGAAACAGGGTGCCCATGTGCGCCATTTCAAAAAGGCCGGGTTTGCCCTTGCGGCTGGCGCCGGTAAAGGCGCCGTCCGCATAGCCGAAGAGCTCCGATTCCAGAAGCGACTGCGGCAGAGCGCCGCAGTTGACGGCCACAAAGGCCTCCTGACTGCGGGGGCTGGCGTTGTGGATGGACTGGGCAAAAAGTTCTTTGCCGGTGCCCGTTTCACCTTGAATCAGCACGGGCTGTCGCGCTGTGGCGAATCTGCGCGCCCTGGCTATGGCCGCCAGGATGTCTGGCGATGCGCCCAGAATATCCCCAAAGGTGTGCTGGGCCGTCATGGCGGCGTCTTCATGGCGGATTTTGCTCTCTTTGGCGGCAATGGCACGGGGTTCCTGAAAGGTGATGACAGCGCCGTGCACGAAGCCAGCCACATGAATGGGAATGGCCGAGAACAGCAGTTTGCGGCCTTCCACCGCCACCATTTCGTCTTCCACGCTGGCCCCGAGCAGCAGGCAACGATCCAGGTGGGGCAGGTCCAGGATACTTTTGAAGGCATAATGGGTGATGTCGTTTTTGAGACGGAGCATGCGCCGGGCCACGGGGTTGACCAGAAGCACACGCCCCGCGGCGTCCAAAGAAACGATGCCGTCGTGGGAATGGTCAATGACCGTTTTGAATTTGAGGCTTTGGGCCTGCTCCAGCTCACGGGCGTAGACAATACGCTGGGCCTCCAGCAGGGCCTGACGGACGGAGGTCTCGCCGCAGATCAGCAGCTGGCTGCACAGGCCCAGGCTTTCGGCAATATTGACAGAGGTTTCGCCGCCTATGACCACGTCCACGCCGTCTTCGGCAGCCTGGGCGATGGCCGCACGCATCTCTTCGGGTTGGCCGCCGCTGGGGTAGATGCGCAGATCCGGGCGCAGCAGGGTGCTGATGGCGGCCAGCTCCTTGTGCAGCTGCGGGTAAGCTACAAAGCCCAGGCGTGGATGCTTCTTGGGCGATTTGGCCGCCGCCTGGTTCAGGACATAGACCAGGTCGCGCATGCTGATGGGCAAAAACACCACAGGAACCTTAATGCCCGCTTCAATGATCTGATTGGCGGACCAGCCGCGCACCACAATAACCTGCGCCCCTTGCTCTTCAGCTTGACGGGCTACGTGCAGCGAACGGCTGAGGCCAGTGAGGTGCAGACGGATTTTGTCCTGCAGGCCCAGTTCAACGGCAACCCTTTGGGTTATTTGGTAGCTGGCGCTTTCAGGAGCGATGACGACAATAGGGGGCATGGTTTCCTCGTCTGGTGCTATGAAAACTATAGGTGGCGGCGGGCAAATGCGCAAGACGGCGGAGGTCGGTGATTTTTTACTCGACCTCCAGGCGTGGATTTGCCAATCTGAAGGGGTACGAAGGCGTAAGCGCAAGGTATTTGCGCTGTTACAGGTCGGGGCGCACGCCGCTCCGCGGGGCCTTTGATAAAAGCATACGAACAGCAACCAACGGAACGCAGCCATGCCAGACATCTCTTTGGGCGACGCCCGCCGACTGGGCGTACGCCTTCTTACCCGGCACAAGGTCAGTGAAAAAAATGCCGCTCCCACGGTAGAATCCCTGCTGCGGGCAGAAATGGAGGGCATTCCCTCCCACGGTTTTTCACGTATTCCCTATTACGTGGGCCAGACAGATACGGGCAAGGTGGACGGCCATGCCGAGCCCGCCGTAACCCGTCCCAAGCCCGGCGTGGTGCGGGTGGACGCCCGTTGCGGCTTCGCCTTCAGAGCTTTTGCCGAGGGCCTGCCGGAGCTTGCCGCCGCTGCGCGCGAACAGGGCATAGCCCTGATGGGTGTATGCAATTCGCACCACGCCGGTGTGCTGGGCTTTCCCGTGGCCGACCTGGCGGCCCAAGGGCTGCTGGCCCTTGGTTTCGCCAACAGCCCGGCCTCTCTGGCGCCCTACGGCGGCTGCAAAGGAGTTTTCGGCACCAACCCTCTGGCCCTGGCCTGCCCGCGCAAGGCCGCGCGGCCGCTGGTCATTGATCTTTCCATGGGGTTGCTGGCCAGGGGCAAGGTCTTGCAGGCCGCCAAAAAAGGTGAGCTCATCCCTGAAGGCGCGGCAGTGGACGCCGAAGGAAAACCCACGCGGGACGCAGCTAAAGCCTTTGCCGGTGCTTTGCTGCCCTTCGGCGGGCCCAAGGGCTACGCCCTGGCCCTGATGGTGGAAATTCTGGCCGGGCTGTTGCCCGGTGCAGCCCTGGCCATGGAGGCTTCTTCCCTGTTTACGCCCGAAGGGCCCGCGCCGCGTCTGGGCCAGAGCTTTATAGCCATAGACCCCGGCAGCCTGGCGGGTGCGGATTTTGCGGACCGGCTGGAGAGCTTGCTGCGGGCCATTACGGAGCAGCCTGGCGCGCGCCTGCCTGGCGACAGGCGTATCCAACGGCGGGAGGCCGCCTTGGCCGCCGGCGGCATTACCCTGCCCGACGAGCTTTACGCGCAGTTGTGCGGTCTGGAGTAATGCGACGCCCTGCCGTGCGCCTTTGTCTTGTACACGGCGGAGTATGGTCGGAAGGCGCGCGTCAACCGCGCCGCAGGCGTAAAAAAACGTTGCAACCGCGTGGGGGCAACGTTTTTTTACGCCTGCGGACGCCGAAGAGTCTGCAGACAGATCAGGCCGGGCGGATGCGGCCGTCTTCCACCAGCAAGAGCGCCGCGCCGGGGTCGGCCTTGCGCAGCAGGTCCACGGTGTGCGGCTGGCAGGTGAAGTAGAGCAGTTGGTGGGCCGCTTCGGGGTCGCCGCCCGTGAGGTCTACAAAGGCTCTGGCTGTGCGTTCGGCGCGCTGGGGGTCGAAGTTGACCAGCACTTCGTCCATGATCACAGGCAGGGGCGTGGCATGGACCGCATGGTTTTTAATGTAGGCCAGGCGCAAGGCCAGGTAGGCCTGCTCCCGTGCGCCGCGACTGAGGGTTTCCGGCCCGGCGGCTTCTCCTTCGGCAGGCAGGATGCGCAGGCTGGCGTCCTCCAGTGATGCGCTGATGCCCCGCCAGCGGCGGCCCGTGATACGGCAGAAGATCTGGGAGGCCAGGCGGATGACTTCGGGCTGGCGCTCCTGTTCAAAGGCGCGTTTGGCCGATTCCAGCAAGGCTCGGGCCAGGGCGGCGCGACTCCAACCTGCGGCCAGGCGCTCCATGCTTTCCAGCAGAGAGGCCTCCTGCTGCCGCAAGCGGGAGAGCGCGTCCGCACGGGAGAGAGCTTCCGCGCGGTTCGCCAGTTCCCCTGTCTTTTTGACCAAAGCATCCTCCCGCTCCACCAGCGCGGGCAGTTCTTCGTCAATGGCGGCGCAGCGCCGTTCCTGACTCTCCTGATCTGCCGCCTCGAAGCCGGCCAGAAAATCTTCCAGCGGCGCGCCGTCGGCAGCCTGGCTCAGGGCGTCTTCCAGGTATTGCCGACGCTGGCGCAGGGCCGTGCGTTCTTCATGCAGGGCCGCCAGGCGCAAAAAGTGTTCCGCATCCTGTGCGCCTGCCAGGGCCAGCAGGCTCTGCCGGGCCAGGTCGGCGGCTTCCAGGGCGGCTGTGGCCGCAGCTACGCTATCCGCCTGCTCCACGGCGCGGCGTTCCAGAACGTCGTGCTGGGCCTGCGCTGCGGCGGCGTTTTCCGCTGCGGTCAGGGCGGCGTCCAGACTTTCCAGCCAACGGGGCGTGCCGTCGGCGTCGCGTTCCGGTTGGCGCTGCAGTTCATGAAGCAGACTTTCCAGCGGTTCGCGCAGGGCGGACAGTTCTGCCCGGCTCTGGGCCAGGACCGTTTGGGCGCGCTCCAGTTCGGCAGCGGCGGCCAGGCAGGTGTCCATGGAGGCAAAAGCCTGGCGCACGGTTTCCGGATTGAGGTCCGCGCCCAGCCCCAGTCCCTCCAGGCTGGCGGTCCAGGTTTGCCGGGCGGCGGCCAGGCGTTCTTCAGCCTGCTGCTGCGCGGCGGCGGCCCGGTTTTGGCGGTCTGTGGCGCGCCGACATTCGCTCTGGGCATTGTGCAAGGCGGCTTCGGCCTTGATGCGCTGCTCCCGCGCGGCTTCAGCATCGCGGCAGGCGTCCAGCACCTGGCGTACGGCGCGGGTCAGGGCTGCCGCGTCCGCCGGCTCCGGCAAAAGATCCGCCACGGCGGGCACGGTGCGCAAGCGTGTTTCCTGTGCGCACATATCCGCTTCCAGCGCTTCCAGTTCTGTTCGGGCGGCGGCCACCCCGCCAAGAGCCAGGCGGGCCGCCTCCACCTTGGCGAAAAAGGCGGCTGCGCCTTCAGGGGCGGGCACGGCGCCCACATGCAGGGCCAGTAAAAACTCGTGCCAGCGGCGGCGCACCTGCTGCACCTGCGCCTCGGCCGCCGCATGGACGGTCTGCAGGTGGGCCAGTTCCGCGCGGGCCTGGTCCAGGGCCTGCCGGAGCGTTTCCATATCCTTGCGGGCGCGCTCTTCTCGGAAGCAGAGTTCCCTTTCCCGTTCCAGCCGCACTTCCGTGGCTTCCAGGGTGACCATATCCAGGTCGGGCACGTCCGCCGTGGCGCAGAGTTGCCGGGCCTGTTCCTTCAGCTCGGCCACATGGGCGGCGCAGGCGTCGCGGCGGCTCTGCAGGTGGGCGAATTCGTTCTTGCGGCGGCGGCGTTCCGGCCCATCGTGGGGCAGGCCCGCCGCCAGAAAGCCCACGCCGCAGAACAGGATCAGATACCCTGACCAGAGATTGACCGGCATCTCAAGCCCTTGGGTCAGAGGCAGGCTGGTGACGCCCAGCCGCCAGGCGGCCAGGAGCGTGCCGGCTCCAGCCAGGAACAACGCGGCGCCCAGAAGCAGCAGGGGCAGGTTTTTGATGCCGCGGGCGGGCGTTTCGCTGATAAGGCGACCTTCCAGCTCGGCCAGGCGTTCATGCTCTGTGGCGAGCGTGGAGGAAAGAGCGCGCAACTGGCGCAGGGCTGTGGTCTGGCTCTCCAGCACCTCGCGGGCCGGACCGTTGAGGGCGCGTTGTTCTTCACGCAGCCGCTCCATGCGGTTTCTGACGTCCGCAACATCGTCTTCGCTCCGGCGCACGTCCTGGGCGGCGGTTTCGGCCTGGGCCAGCTGCGTCTGGACTGCCGCGGCCAGTTGCAGAGCCTCGTCCTGACGGGCCAGCAGGTTGTCCAGAATGCGCCCGGCTTCCTGCTCGTCCTTTTCATCCGCAGTCGCGCCGCCAAGCCGTAACGGGGCATAGGCGCGGGCAAAGGTTGTGCGGGCTTCCTGTACCGCAGCCAGACGCCCCGGGCGCTGGCGGGAGGCCTCTTCATGGCGGGCAAGCGCCTGGCGCAGATCGTCGCGGGTCTGGTCGTCCACGACCGCCGTCGGGGTGGGCAGCAATTCCAGCGCCTGCGCTGCCGTGGCGGCCTCGCGTTCCGCTGCGGCCGTTTCCTGATTGCACTGGTGCAGGGTGCCTACGGCGGCCTGGTGGGCGGACATGGCGGCGTCCATTTCCCTGGCCTGTTTTTCCAGATCTTCACGGGCGAACAGGGAGCGGTCCGTGGCGCGGATACGTTCGCAGGTCCAATCCGGGCCCAGCCGGGCGAGCTCGCGTTGAAGATTTTCTTCCGCCCGTCGGCAGGCGGTTTCCTGGGCGGCCAGCGCGCCTTCGGCCTGGCGGAAGCCGCTTTTGCGCTCCGTCAGGCGGCGTAGGGCGGGCAGGGCGGCCAGCAGGGGCGGGTCCAGCGTCACGGCGTCCCGCCGTTCTCGCAGCAGACGCAATTTTTCTTCTTCCGCAGCTAGTTGGCGGCGGCAGCTTTCCCCTGCCTCCTGGGCGCGGGCCAGTCGGGCCCGGCCGTCTTCGGGAAAGGCCGCGCCTTCCGGCTCCAGGCGCTCCAGCTGCGTGCCGGCCATGCGCCATTCGTTCCACTGCAGCCAGACGTTGCGGCGACGCTCCAGCTGGCGGCGTTCCGCTTCCAGAGCCGTGCGGCGGTGGCGGGTCTGGCGCAGATGTTCCCGGCTGGCGGCCAGTTCTGCGGCCAGGGCGTCGTAGCCCGCACTTTCTTGCTCCAGTTCAGCCATTTTTTTGCGCAGGTCTGTGAGCTGGCGCAGGGCTTTGTTGAGCTGTGGCACGCTGCCGCCGGGTTTGAACAGGGCTGCTTGCCGGGTTTCAAGAGCTTTCAGCGCCTCGGCCGGCGAGCGCAGGCCGGGGCCAAAGCTGGCGCCGTAGAGGGCGTTGCGCACGCCTTCGCCCGTGAGGCTTTTGAGATCTTCCAGTTCCGTAAGGCTGAAGCCGAAGACCTTGCGGTAGACCTCCCGATCCACGCCGGCCAGCAGGCGCTGCAGAACATCGGCCTCCAGCGGATGGCCCGCGTTGTCCAGCAGGGTCAGGCCGCCCGCGCCGGGGCGCCTTGTGAGACGCAGCAGGCCGGTTCCCCGGGCATTGAGAGTAAGGCTGCCGCCGGCCCTGCCGCCCCGCAGAGGGCCGGGCAGGGCCTTGCCTTCATTGCTGTGGGGTGAGGGGTAGCCCGTGAGGGTTGTGCGTAGGAATTCCAGGCAGGTGGATTTGCCGGCCTCGTTCTCGCCCAGAAAGATATTCAGGCCGGGAGAGAGTTTTTCCACGCCGATGTCGGCAAAAATGCCGAATCCATCTATGTGAAAGGACTGTATATACATCAGCGCGCCTCCAGCAGGTCGGTGCACAGGCGTCGGGCTTCTTCCAGCAGGGCGCGCCGGTTGGCGGCATCCACCGGGGAGAGCAGTTTGCGCAGTTGGCCATGCCCGTACAGGGGGGCCAGGGCCGTATCCGCCAGGGCGGCGAGAGCTTCCGGTTGGTCCTCCAGATTCTGGGCCAGCCGCAGCACCTCTCCCAGCAGATCTTCGCGGGCCAGGGCGGCTTCCATATCCAGCAGAGGGCTGGTGGACGCCTGCATATCCTTGATCCAGACGCCGGGGGTGGCTGTTTGCAGGGCTTCCAGGCGTTCAATGAGGTCGGTCTGATGGGTTGGGTCGCGCAACAGCGTATCCAACCCTGTGCGGCCGCACAGCCGCAGCCGGGCAATAAGGGCTTCGCAACCGGGGGGCGTGGCTTCGGCCGCCGCTTCCAGGGCGGCGGCAAGGCGCGTTTCGACCACATCCAGCTGCTCTACGCCGTCCAGGTCAGCCTCTACAAGGGCCCACTGCACGGGCCCCAGGCGTACCGGTTCGGCCTGGCAAACGTATCCGCCCTCCGGCGTGGGGCGGGCGCTTACCCGCAGGCAGCCGCGCGGGCCGGGTTCGTTGATGTGCAGACCCTGGGCACTGCCGCTGTAAGCTACAAAGGGAGTCTGGGACAGGATCTGACCTTCGTGCACATGGCCGAGGGCCCAGGCGTCCAGCCCGGCGGCCTTGAGGTCTTCCAGGGAGCAGGGCGCGTAGCGGTCCGCCTTGGCCTGTCCTTCGAGTGTGCAGTGGAGTACCCCCAGCTGAAAGCAGCCCTTTTCTGCATCCCGGCGGAAGAGACGGGCCAGATTGCGGTTTTCGCGCAGACGGGCGTGGCTTATGCCGTGGACCACCGCCAGTGGGCGGCCGTCCTGCTCCACCGTGCGGCTTTCCACCTCCGGCCCGAACACGGTGACGTTGTCCGGCCAGGTAAGCGTTGTGAGCTGCGAGTTGAGGGGGTCATGGTTGCCGTGCGCCAGAAACACGCGCACGCCCACGGCTTCCAGACGGCGGCAGCCGTCGCGCAGGGCCAGTTGGGCTTTGACGCTGTGGTTCTCTTCATTATAGATGTCGCCGGCCAGGACGAGGAAGTGGGGTTTTTCCGTTTCACAGAGGCGAAACAGTCGCTCCAGGGCGGTGAAGGTGGCCTCGCGCAGAAGGCGGGCCAGATGTTCGCCCTGGGCCGTTTCGCGGGCAAGGCCGAGAAAGGGCGTGTCCAGATGCAGGTCCGCCGCGTGGATATAACGTACAACGTCCATGGCAAGCCTCGGGTTGTGCCGGATAGGCGGTTGCCGCGGCGCGGGGCGCGGTGATTCTGTCGGGCCGCATGTGCCGGGCCTGCGGCAAAGCCGTATGGGTATGCCGGAGGCCATAATCTAGACTTTTTCAATACCTATGACAAGAGGGCGGACAATGCCGCGCAGGGGCGTGGTTCTCTCTGCGGGTGCTTTTTGGAGTAAAAAAAATATAAAATGTTTAATAACAATTTGTTATGTAAAATATACGACATCGATAAAGTAAAAAAAGTAAAGAAAAGTCCGGCAGGGGGCTGGTTTTTGTTAGAAAAAATTGATACTATTAATGCCTTAGCAATGTTGCCGACTTTGGGGGGCTTTCATTGTCCTTTGTACGTCGGCATATAACGACGCTCTATCTTGTGAAAAATTTCAGACCATGCGGCGCTGGGGGAGTGCCGGGCAGGGGAGCGGCCTTGAGATGGTCTGGAGCAAGCATTGCGAGAGGTCGGCATGGAAGTGAATCATCAAATTCACAGTGTCTGCGGCATGTGCAGCGTGCGCTGTCCCATTACTGTGGAAGAACGCAACAATACCATAGCCATGATCTATGGGAACAAGCAAAGCCCCCTCAAAGGGGCCTTGTGCGCGCGCGGCGTTGCCGGCAAGGCCCTGGAAGAGGATGCAGAACGGCCCCACGGCCCGCTGATCCGCGCTGGGGAGCGCGGCGAGGGGAAGTGGCGCGAGGTCTCCTGGGACGAGGTTTTTGACTATGTGGCCCGCAAGGTGGCCGCAGCTCAGGAAAAGTACGGCAAAGAAACTGTCCTCTGGTCAGACCGTGAAGGCCCCTTTACCGACCTGTACCGCGCCTTTATGCGCGGGCTGGGTTCGCCCAACGTGTGCACGCACAGCCCTTCCTGCGACCTTAATACGCACCACGCCTGCAAGGCCGTGTTTGGCTACGGGCGGGGCATGATGGTCTACGACTACGCCAATTGCAAACATATTGTGCTGCAGACCCGCAACATTTTTGAAGCTCTCAATGTGGGCGAGGCGCGCACCGTGATGCGGGCCCTGCGCGGCGGCTGCAAACTTTCCGTCATAGATATCCGGCATACTGTCACGGCCTCCAAGGCCGATAACGTCTTTGTCATCCGGCCCGGCAGCGACTACGCCTTCAATCTGGCAATCATCAACACCCTCATTGCCCAGGGCCTCTATGATAAGAATTATGTGGCCGCCCATACTACCGGTTTTGAGGAGTTGCGCGCCTTTGTCGCCCCCTACACGGCTGCCTGGGCCGCCAATGAATGCGGCGTGGAGGCCCAGGCCATCGAAAATCTGGCCCATATGCTGGCGGAAGCAGCCCCGCACGTTATCTGGCATCCCGGCTGGATGACCTCGCGCTACAGCGATTCTTTTCAGGTGAGCCGCACCGCTCTGGTGATTACCGCCCTGTTGGGCGGCTTTGCCACGCCAGGCGGCATTCTGCCCGGCCGTACCCCCAAGGACTGCGGCAAGCCGGACCTCAAAAAATTTACGGATCTGTACACTGCCCCCCAGAGCCCCAGGGCCGATGGCCTGGGGCGGGACAACAAGGCCTTTGACACTGGCAAGGGCATGCTGCACCGGGCCTTCCGGGCCATCAACAATCCTGAAGGCACCCCGCCCGTCAAAATTTATTTTGCCTGGCGGCACGACCCCCTGCAGGGCTTCCCTGACCCGGACGCCATGCGCAAGCTCTTTTCTGGTCTGGACCTGCTGGTCAGCGTGACCTTTTCCTGGTCCGACACAGCCTGGTTTGCCGACGTGGTGCTGCCCCTTTCCACCTATCTGGCCAGAGACAGCATCATCGCGGGCAAAAAGGGCCTGAAACCCCAGTTTTTTGTGCGGCGGCAGGCCGTGCGCCCCAAGTTCAACAGTAAGGCCGACTGGCAGATTATCGGCGGGCTTGCCCAAAGGCTGGGGCTGGACGCGCTGCATTTTGCCCGCGTGGAAGACGTCTGGAGCTACCAGCTGCGGGGCACCGGGCTGAAAATCGCGGATTTTGACGCCAAGGGCTTTGTTTCCCTGACCAAGGAACCTCTTTACGCCGACCTTGAAACCTTAAAGCTCCCCACAGCATCCGGCAAGATTGAGCTGGCCAGCACGGGCTACGGGGCCAAGGCCGGCCTGAACATGCTGCAGCCCTATACGGCCCCCACGCCGCCGCCGCCCGGCGCTTTTCGCATTACCTTTGGCCGGGCCGCTGTGCACACCCAGGGGCACACCGTCAACAACCCCCTGCTGCTGGAGCAGATGCCGGAAAATACCGCCTGGATACATACGGAACGGGCCAGGGCCGCCGGGCTTGTGCCGGGTGACCGGGTGCGCGTTCTGGACGCCACGGGCGTCAGCATGGGCGAGGTGGGCCTTAAAATTACGGATCTCATCCATCCGGAGGCCCTGTTTGTGGTGCACGGCTTTGGCCATAAATTGCCTTGTGAAAGTCGGGCGTTTCACAAGGGCGTTTCCGACAGCATTTGTCTACGCGGAGGACTAGCCATGGAAGACGAAGCCGGTGGCGGGCTCTCCCTGCAAGAACATTTTGTCACCCTGGAAAAGGTTTAGATTTTTCAGATTTTTTTCATAGCTGGAGGAGATGCATGAATAAAGTCGGCATCACACATATACATGCGGAGTGTATAGGCTGCAAAGCCTGTGAAGTGCAGTGCCGCAGCATTCACGGAGATCAGATCGTCAGCCCCTTTTGTCAGATTCGGGAGGCGCTGCACAAAAAGCAGCGGCCCCATGCCGTGGAGTTTACTTATCTTGCCTGTTTTCACTGCAAAAAACCCAAGTGCGTGCCCGCCTGCCCCACAGGAGCCATGCGTGCGCGTGCCGATGGGCTTGTCTACCTGGAGGCCGACCTCTGCGATGGCTGCAAAGCCTGCATTGCGGCCTGCCCGTGGCACATCCCCGTATGGAATCCCCGGACCGGCAAAGTGGAAAAGTGCGATCTGTGCAAAGACCGCATTGACCAAGGCCTGGAACCGGCCTGTGTGGCTACCTGCGCCATGAGTTGTCTGCACTTTTCCGGCGTGGACGCTGCACAACCGCACTAGGCAGGGCAGCAGCCGCACGGCGCAGAAGATTTACAGCGCAAAGGCAAGCCGCATAGCAAGGCAACCAAAGCGGCGTCGTCAGGCCCGTCGCCACCGCGCCCAACGGCAGCAGCGCGCGGTACAGGGGCGGAGCGGGACAACCCGCAGGCGCAACCCAGGGACCGGAGCCGCGTGGCCCGCACCCCGCGCCATAGCACAGTAACCCGAGGAGGTCGTATCTTATGAACCGCAAGAGATTCGTTCTGGGCATCACCACCCTGTTCCTGCTCGTCATGGCAGGGCAGGCCTTTGCCGCGGGCAACGACGGCATCAGCGCCGCCATTGCCAAGCAGCTGGCCGCCGCGCCCGGCAGTATTGACGCCAACGCCGCGCCCGGCTATCTGGGCATTCCCGGCGGACCGCATGTGAGCACCTTGCTGGCCTTTGGCTGGGCCCTGTGGGTGGGCTGGATCTTCTCCACTGTGGGCGCCTTTGGTGGTGTTATGGCTGCTGTGGGGCACATGAGCGTTTACGGCCTTGGCGCCTACGCCAAGTCTTTCCCCAAAATCATGAATGCCGACGGCAAGCTGGTGAACGCGCCGCTCAACGCCACGGTTACGGACTCTGTACGCGCCTCCAACCAGATGCTGGTGGGGCTTTCTTCCGTCATCAGCACCTTTACCTACTACCGTATGAAGCGCCTGGTGTTGCCCCTGGGCATTGCCCTGGGTCTCGGATCCATCATCGGCGCTTTCGGTTCCGCCACGCTCACGGCCGGCAAGCTGAATTTCTCGTCCTATCAGGGCTATTTCGGCGTTTTCGTGCTTATGCTTGGCCTCTACCTGACCTGGGAAACGTCCCCCGCCGGGCAGCGCTCCAAAAGTAAGGCCAAAGAAGCCGCCAAGGCTTTTGAAGCCGCGGTCAAAAGCAAAAAAACCGATGGCGGCACGGCCCCCACGGGCGTGCAGATCATCAAATTCACGCCGACCACCTGCCAGTTTACCTTCTGTGGCGTGGAATTTGCGTTTAACCCGCTGCTTCCCTTCCTGGGCGGTCTGGTCATCGCCAGCATCGCCGCCTTTCTCGGCGTGGGCGGCGGTTTTCTGCTGGTACCCTTTATCACCAGCGTGACTCAGCTGCCCATGTATCTGGCCGCCGGCACCTCCGCCCTGGCCGTGCTGGTGAGCATGATTACCGGCATTACCACCCTGATGCTCCACGGCGTCATGGTGGACTGGCAACTGGTGGGCATAGAACTGGCTGGCGTGGCCGTGGGGTCCATTGTGGGTCCCTACACCTCCCGCTTCTTCTCCGACCTCTGGCTGAAGCGCATCTTCATTCTTCTGGCCCTTTATGTGGGCATTGACTATGTGTTGCGCGGCTTCTTCAACTACCGCATCTTCGGCTAACCACTGACGCGCCGCAGCGCGCAACAGGCTTTTCACCGCCTTGGGCCGACATTGGCAAAGGCGTCAGGATCAAGGGCGGCGGGCGAACACCATTGCGGTTGCTCGCCGCCCTGATTTTGCAGGTCGGAATCTCCATGAAAGCACTGCTCATCTGGCTCGACGTTTTTTTTATCCTCCCTTATCGCCTGGTGGATGAACCTGTGGCGGCCTATTTGCTGGGCACGGCAGCTTTGGCCCTGCTGGCCGCGGTGATGGGGGTCTGTACACTGAATCTGGCCCTGCGCCTGCACGGAAAACGCCTGGAAAAATATCAGAACGACATGCAGCACTACAACGCCCTGGGCGAAACCGCCCTGCAGGGCGGCAGCAAGGAAACTTTCAAAGTCGTCAACCGTCAGGGCCACGAAGCCTTCGGCTACTACTTCTCCTTGAGCGGCGCGCTGTTTGTGGCATCCCTCTGGCCTGTGCCCCTCATCCTGGCCTGGATGCAGCTGCGTTTTGGCGAGACCAGCCCCGTTCTGCCTTTCTCCCTGCCCCTCTTCGGCAACAAACCGGGCATGGTTTTCTGGTTTCTTATCCTCTATATTCCTCTGCGCATGCTCTGCACCCGCGTCTGGCGTCGCCTGCGCTGCAGCCGCCCCGCGCCGGAACTGCGCGCGCCGCAGGCCTGAAGAAAGAAATTTTTTGTTGGGGCGGGATAGAAATGCTTTGTGGAGGGGAAGGGAACTTTTGTGAATAAAAGTTCCCTTCCCCTCACACCTTCCATTCTCAAAAAACTTTTTCCGTTCAGGCGGTGCGGACGGTATCCAGGTTACGACTTCTTTCGGTAAGAAAATCGGGCCATTTGAAATGAAATTCTTTTTCATATAAGATGGACAATCGCAGGAGCCGACAGCTCCCGCAGATCTTTGTAAGGAGAAGCCGCATGGACAACCGTTTCGGTACCACAGAGGACATGATCATCCAGCCTGTTGAGGAAAACGGCGCAACTTACATGCTGGCCATTGACAAGGCCGGCCTGTACATGACGACAGCCACCTATGTGGGGAGCGTTATGGCGGACCGCAACCGCTACAGCTCTGACCGCAAAGGCGTCAAGGCGCGTCTGGTCGCTTTGGGGCTTGACCCGGAGGAGCTTTTGAACGCCAATCAGCACCGCATCAAAAGTGAGACTGTGTCCGCCAAGAAGGTGAATCCCCTCAAGGCTTCCAAGCGCGGGTCCAAGGGGTAAAGGGCGGTTTTGCCATCGTACAATCCCTGCGGAACACTCCGCCGGGCGCAAAAACGGCTTGCCTTCATGAAGGCAAGCCGTTTTTGCGTGTGCATCAGTTACACGAACGGACAGGTCTGCGCTTGCAGGGCGCTCACAGGGGATGCGTTTGAAAGCCCAGGGGCGGGCTTCAGGGGCATTGCAGACGCCCCTGCGTGGCGTACGCAAGCATGCCCGAAGGCGGGCGGGCGTTCGGCCTGGCCTTGAGAGGCGTCTGTTTTACGGCAACAACGCTAGTCGGCAAACAATTCCTTCACATTGTGCGGCTTGGAGCGCAGGTAGGGACGCGGTGCGCCGGGGATGGTCAGGCCCAGGGCAGCGGCGGCGTGCCAGGGCCAGCGCGGGTCATAGAGCATGGCCCGGCCAATGCCCACCATGTCCGCCTGACCTGTGCCCACAATGCTGGAGGCCAGTTCTGCTTCGGTGATGAGGCCCACGGCTATGACCGGCAGGCCGGGCACGGCAGCCTTGATGCGGGCGGCCAGTCCCACCTGATAGCCGGGGGCGAGCGCGATGCGCTGGTCCGGCGTGAGCCCGCCGCCCGAAACATGGATATAGGCCGCACCGCCCTGGGCCACGGCCTGGGCAAACACGGCGCATTCCTCCACATCCCAGCCGCCGGCGGCAAAGTCTGTGCCGGAAACGCGCACGCCCACGGGCAGTTGCGGCACGGCGGCGCGCACGGCCGCCAGCACGGCCAGGGGGAAGCGCATACGGTTTTCCAGGCTGCCGCCGTAGACGTCCGTACGCTGGTTGCTCAGGGGAGAAAGAAACTGGTGCATCAGATAGCCGTGGGCCGCGTGCAGTTCAATGGCGTCGTAGCCCGCCTGCGCGGCGCGTTGGGCCGATTGGGCAAAGGAGGCTGTGAGCCGTTCCAGGTCGGCGGCGCTGAGGGCCGTGGGGGTCTGGTGGCCGGGGGCGTAGGGCAGGGCCGAGGGAGCACATATTTCCCAGCCGCCCTGGTCCGGGGCAAGCGGCCCGCCGCCTTCCCAGGGGCGGCCCGTGGCCCCTTTGCGGCCAGAATGACCCAATTGCACGGCAATGGGCGTGCGGCTGCCGCACTGGCGGATAAACTGCAGCATGGTTTTGTGTGCCGCCTCTTGCGTTTCGTCCCAAAGACCAAGGTCGTAGGGCGAAATGCGCCCGGCGGGTTCCACCGCCGTGGCCTCCACAATAAGCAAACCCGCGCCGGAAAGCGCCAGATGTCCGTAGTGCATACTGTGCCAGGGCATAGGGCGTCCGTCCTGGGCGGAATATTGGTCCATGGGCGGGATAACAATGCGGTTGGCCAAATTGAGGCCGCCGACGGAAATGGGGGTAAACAGAGGGTTCATAGTGCCTCCTGGGATTGATGCCGAATCATACAGAAAGACTTTTCTTTTGTTAACTCATTTTAATATCAATATGTTATCATATTTTTTGGGGTTTGTGGACGCGGCACATACGGTTTTTGCCGCCCAGAAGGCGTCCTGGTGGGAGAGCTTTTGGCTGCCGTTGCCTTGGCACGGGAAAAGGGGTCGCGTAACTTTTATCCATCCTGCTCTGGCTACGAGCGCTGCAAAACAGCTGGGAGCGGGTCTGGCGAAAAGTTTTTCTCTACACTTTGTTCACGGGCAGTTTGACGTACTGGATGCCGTTGACGGCCGCGCCGAACTGGCCTGTGCGCATATTGGCCTGGATAGACGGCAAAATAAGCGGCGGTACAGCCTTGCCGGTATCGTCGGCCCGGCGGCGGGAGACAAAGGCGGTTTTGTCTATGCCCATGTGCAGGCGCACGTTGTGGGCTTTCTGTTCGGCCACAGTGGCCATGCACTGGGGGCCGCGCGCGCCGTCGGGCGGGTAGTCGTGGCCCACATAGATGCGGCAGTTGTCCGGCAGAGCAAAGAGCTTGCGGGAGGATTCGTAGGAATCCTCGGCGCTGCCGCCGGGAAAGTCGCAGCGGCCGGAACCCACATCGGGGAGAAAAATGGTGTCGCCCACAAAGGCAGCGTCGCCCACAATGTAGGTGGTGTCTGCCGGGGTGTGCCCAGGGGTGTGGATGATCCTGGCGGGCATGCCGGCCAGGCTGAATTCTTCGTCATTGGCGAAGAGGTGGTCAAACTGGGAACCATCGGCCGGGGTGTCGTCCATGGTCTGGAAAATGGGCACCCAGGTGGCGATGATGTCCAGGATGTGGCGGCTGATGGCGATTTTTCCTCCCAGTTGCGCTTTGATGTAGCTGGCGGCGGTAAGGTGGTCGGCGTGGATGTGGGTTTCGAGAATCCATTCCACGGTCAGGCCCTGGGCGCGCACAAAGGCGATGACCGCATCGGCGGAAGTGGTGGCCGTGCGGCAGGAGGGCAGGTCGTAGTCCAGCACGCTGTCGATGACGGCGCAGCGGTGCTGAGAATCTTCAGCGGACCAGACCACATAGGTCCAGGTGGCGGTAATGGGATCAAAAAAACCACGAACGAGAGGCGCGGACATGGTAAACTCCTTTGGCCTGGGGGTGGAACGGTTACTGGCAGCTGGCGCCGGGGCTTTTGCCGCCGCCGATGGCGCAAGAGCCCGATGCGCAGGCGGTTTTTTTGTTCCAGGGGGCGCGCATGAGCAGCATGGCCAGGCCGCACCAGTTGGTCAGACCGGAGAAGACCTGCCCCGCGCCCACAAACAACGCGCCCAAGAAAAAGACGCCGTGGACAAAGATGCCCAACAGGATGAAGAGCAGAGAGAGCGCGCCGGCCGCCAGGCGCACCTGACGGTCCAGAGCCGGGGAGGTTTCGGCTGTTTTGGGCTGACCTTGGCCGGTGGTGGGCAGGCCCGCTTCCTGGCAAGCCGCCAGGCCGCCTTCAATGACGCGCACGTCTGTAAAGCCGGCCTCCATAAATTTGGCGGCTGCGGTCTGGGCGCGCCGACCGCTGGCGCAAAGGGTGAGGATGGGGGTATCCTGGAGGACGCCGCTGCGCAGGGCCAGGTCCTGTGGGTTCAACTCCGCTACCGGAGCAAAGGCTGTGGGCCGGGCCAGACGTTTTTCGGCGAACTCCATAGGGGTGCGCACGTCCACGATGAGCATCTGCTGTAGATCCAGGGCGTGCAGGTCCTTGGCGCTGATGGTGCGTACGGCGGACATGAAGCCTCCTTGGGCATATGCCTTTGCAGTGGATGATAAGACAATGATAGCAATTCCTGTTCTTTTTAACTATGCCAAAGTTTGTCGTCTTTTTCAACTGTGAAATGGAAAGCGTACGGGTGGGGGGCAGGCCTGCGGCGCAAAAAAATCCCCGTCTGGGCGGGGGAATCCGTACAAAAAGCGGGGCCTCCGCTTGCGCAGAGACCCCGCCGGAGAGGGGCAAAGGGAAGAGGAGGCCTAGTACATGCCGTCCATACCGCCCATGCCGCCCATGCCGCCGGGCATGGGGGCGTCCTTCTTGGGTTCGGGCTTTTCGGCAATGGCGCACTCGGTGGTCAGCAGCAGGGAGGCCACGGAAGCGGCGTTCTGCAGGGCCGTACGGGTAACCTTTTTGGGGTCGATGACGCCGGCCTTGATGAGGTCTTCGTATTCGCCGGTGGCGGCGTTAAAGCCGAAGCCGTCCTTGCCCTGACGCACTTTTTCCACCACGATGGAGCCTTCAAAGCCCGCATTGTGGGCGATCTGGCGCAGGGGCTCTTCAATGGCGCGGCGCACAATGTTCACGCCGGCCAGTTCGTCGTCGTCGGCGGGCTTGATGTCGCCAAGCACCTTGCCCACGCGGATGAGGGCCGTGCCGCCGCCGGGGACGATGCCTTCCTCCACCGCAGCGCGGGTGGCGTTAAGGGCGTCTTCCACGCGGTCTTTCTTTTCTTTCATCTCCACTTCGGTAGCGGCGCCCACATGGACGACGGCCACGCCGCCCACGAGCTTGGCCAGACGTTCCTGCAGCTTCTCGCGGTCGTAGTCGGAGGTGCTTTCTTCAACCTGGGCGCGGATCTGCTTCACGCGGGCCTTGATGTCTTCGCTCTTGCCGGCGCCGTCCACAATGGTGGTGTTTTCTTTGTCCACCACAATGCGTTTGGCGGTGCCCAGCTGGGCCAGGGTCATGTTCTCCAGCTTGGAGCCGGTTTCTTCGGAGGCCACTTCGCCGCCGGTAAGGATGGCGATATCCTGCAGCATGGCCTTACGGCGGTCGCCGAAGCCGGGGGCCTTAACAGCCACCACCTGCAGGGCGCCGCGCAGCTTGTTGACCACCAGGGTGGCCAGGGCTTCGCCTTCCACGTCCTCGGCGATGATCATGAGCGGACGATTAACTTTGGCAACCTGTTCCAGCACGGGCAGCATGTCTTTCATGCTGGAGATTTTCTTTTCCGTGCACAGGATGTAGGGGTTGTCCATCTCGCAGACCATCTTTTCGGCGTTGGTCACGAAATAGGGAGAGAGGTAGCCGCGGTCAAAGCGCATGCCTTCCACCACGTCCATGGTGGTTTCCAGGCCCTTGGCTTCTTCAACGGTGATGACGCCTTCCTTGCCCACCTTGGCCATGGCCTCGGCAATGATGTTGCCGATGGTGGCGTCAGAGTTGGCGGAAATGGTGCCGATCTGGGCGATTTCTTTCTGGTCGCGGGTGGGCTTGGCCAAGTTGGCGAGTTCGGCGATCAGGGCTTCAACGCCCTTGTCGATGCCGCGCTTCACGGCCATGGGGTTGCGGCCGGCAGCCACCAGCTTAATGCCTTCATGATAGATGGCCTGGGCCAGAATGGTGGCGGTGGTGGTGCCGTCGCCGGCGGCGTCGGAGGTCTTGGAAGCCACTTCCTTGACCAGCTGCGCGCCCATGTTTTCAAACTTGTCGCTCAGCTCGATTTCTTTGGCTACCGTCACGCCGTCCTTGGTGATGACGGGCGCGCCGAAGGATTTCTCAATGGCCACGTTGCGGCCTTTGGGGCCCAGAGTCACCTTAACGGCGTCGGCAAGTTTGTCCACGCCGCGGGCGAGCTTTTCACGGGCTTTAACGTCAAAAAGAATTTCTTTAGCAGACATGGGGATATTTCCTCCTGAAAATGAAAAACGCTGAGGGGAGAGCTACTCAATAACGGCCAGGATGTCTTCTTCGCGCATGACCAGGTGGTCAACGCCGTCCAGCTTCACTTCCGTGCCGGCGTATTTGTTGAACAGCACCATATCGCCGGGCTTCACGGCCAGAGCCACGCGCTCGCCCTTTTCCCCAACCTTGCCCGGGCCCGCAGCCACAACCTCGCCCTTGGAGGGCTTTTCTTTGGCCGTATCAGGAATGTACAGGCCGCCGGCGGTCTTTTCTTCGGACTCAAGGCGCTTGACCAGCACTCGGTCGTTGAGGGGTTTCAGCTTCATGACGTCAAATCCTCCCGGAAATATTGTTTTTCTTGTCCCTTGTGGGGACACGGCGAAGACCGCTCTGAAGCGGCCGGGCCGGAAATATTGATTGCGCGTAATGGGCCGTGGCGAAAGAGCGCCGTGGTACGGCCCCGCACCGGCATACAGATAAGACATGCAAACGGCTTGAGAAGGGGGGAGGAAACAATTTTTTTAAGATTTTTTTTGAAAAAACAGGCTTGGTAAATTAAATTAATATGTTGTATATGACATGGGAATTATTATTAAAAATGACAAGCGTCGGGGCAGTTGCATTTTTGTGCGGCGTCGGCGCGCAAATCGCGCAGGTAGCTGCGGTTGTTCTGCAGGTAAAAGGCCAGGGCGCGGGCAAAATCGTGCTCCAGCAGACCGTTGAGGATAAGGGTGCTCACCTGGCGCTCCAGGCCCAGCAGGGCGTGCAGGCCCAGCACTATGCCCCGTTCTTCGGGCGGCGCGGCGCGCATTTTGCGCCAGAAGACCTGACGCGCGCGTGGCTGATAGTACCACATGTAGAGCATGTCCAGCAGGTGGGCCACGGCTTCGCGCGCCACGGCCGGGTCTTTGGCGAAAAGCTGTTGCCAGTAGCTTTCGGGATGTTCCAGCATCTGTTCCAGGTCACGGTGGGGGAAAAGCAGTTCCTGCCTGGTGAGGTTGGCGTATATCTGGCGCAGTTTGCTGTCGTAATCGCATTGGCGCAGGCGCAGGTAGACGTTGCGGTCGGCAAAACCTTCAATGACGGCCGCCACCATGTCGGAAGCGCATTTGGCCACGATAGCCGCGCAGTTTTGCAGTAGTGCCAGTGGGTTGGGCAGCGCGAGGAGTGTGAAGACGCCCAACAGTCCCTGCCCCAGCAGCACGGACAGGGGGATGGACAGGGCGCTGCGAAAGAGGTTGCCGATGACGGCCTCGCGCGGCAGCCCGCGAAAAAGATTGTGACCGGAGATATAGGCGCTGTTGACCAAGGCGATGACCGTGTACACGACCAGAGGATTGGTGGCCACAGTGACGCCCAGAAGATCCTGCAAGAGCCAGAGCCGCACCCCCACCTCCAACAGGGGCACGGAAAGGCCGGTGTAGAGCAGAGAATCGGCCATGCGGCCCCAGCTTACAAAGCGCTTCCATGGCAGGAGCAGCGAACGGGTAAAGGCCCCGCCGCCCACCACGGACTGCGCCACATTGCGTACGGCCGTAATGGCAAACCAAGTCAGCGCGCCGAACCAGGTCAGTACCCACCAGCCGTCCACATACCAGAAGGCCCATTGCGCAGCCAGAAAGCCCGCCAGAATTTTCAAAAAATTGGCCAGCGTGCTGTTGCAGCAGGCCAAAGCGCGGGGCAGGGTCCAGGCTTCTTCCTGCGACAGGTTGCCGTCGGCGGCGTCGCGGCTGATGCCCCGGTTGTCCACGCCGCCCAGGGTCACCAGGTTGCCGTCGCGGCCCACGCTGGTGGTTGTTTTTTCCAGCCCCCAGCCCCGCACGCTCTGGCAGCCCAGATTGCCCAAGCCCGGCAGCCGCCGCAGCGCCTTTTGCCACCAGGGTTGCGGCTGGGGTGGCTCATGGTGTTGCACAAAGCGGTAGATGTCCGTGTGCACGGGCAAGGTCAGGCGCTGGGTATTGCGCTCCCGCTGCAGCACGGCGCGGGCCTTGGGGGGAAGGGTTTCCACAAAGACCAGCCCCATGCCGTGCGTATGGTGGGAACTGCTGGTGGAATCCGTGCCGATGCGCGAACCCAGGGGAGCGAGGGCGTACCACTCCCGCAGTTGGGGCAGTTGCCCAAGAATGGTTTGGAACAGGGCCTGCCGGGGGGACTGGGCCGGTTCGTCATGAACGATCCGGCGGATGACGTGTTTGAGCCTGGGCGTGCTGCCTTCGTTGATGGCTCGTTGCAGGGTGTTGATGGCCGTCACGTGGCGCAGCTGGCCTTCGTTCCATTCCCGCAGATTGAAGAGCTCCAGGTGGGTGATGCGCCCCTGACAGCGCCAAAGCAGCTCCAGCACGTCCTGGGCCGTCAGATCGGCGAGGTTAAGAATCATCTGGCAGGGATGCAGGGGGACGAGGCTTTCCAACAGTTCTTCGGGCGTCTGGCGCAGGATGGTCGGCAGGGTCGGATGGGGCCGAAGGGGAAAGACAATACCAGGGTTGGTTTCCGGGCCGAGCCAGTCTTCGCGCAGGCCGTCGGGCACCAGATTGTCCAGCTGGTCCAGGCGGTCCTGCAGTTGCTGCCGCTGGTGGGGGTCTGTGGCCGCGGCCAGGGCGGCGGCGGTTGCCGCGCGCTTTGCCTGCAGCAGGGGGCGCCACTCCTGATAGATGTATTCGGCCAGGTGCAGAGAAGAGGGCTGGCGCTGCCCCACATAGGCCAGAAAGGCGGCTTCGTCCAGGGGCGGCGGCGTTTCCAGCCCCCAGCGGGCGGCCAGGGCCGGGGCATGGCGCTGATTCCAGGCGCGCAGCAGCAACAGCACGTGGCTGCGCATCCAGGCGTTGACCGGGGCGTGGGCCGTCAGCACGGCGGCTACGTCTTTGCGCCGGATCAGTTCCGTAAAGGTTTTGGAGGTTTCCGTATTGAGCGGCGACCAGGTGAATTCGATGAGCTTGTCCTTGAAGGCGGCCCTGAATTCGATGCCGATGCGCACCGTGATGCCCATGATGCGCGCGGCCCGCAACAGTTCGCGAGCGGCCTCCGGGTCCACCGTGTTGTAATAGACCACGGTAAGAAAACGGATGCCCTTGATCCAGGCGTCCATAACCAGGTGCGTAGGGCTTTTGCGGCCCTTGGTGTTGGCGTCGTGCACATGGTGGTCAAAAGCGTGCTGGTTCCAGGCTTCGGGCATTTCCAGCAAATGGTAGCGCCGCAGCAAGGCACGCACGATGCGCGGGGAGCCCTCTACGGCGCGGTGAAAATCGTGGGCCAGGGGCAACTGGCGGGCGGGGTCCGGGCTGGCGCGCACCAGGTCTTTCATGATCTGCACCAGCACCCGCGCGGTATTGTTCTGCAAGGGCGACTGGGCGGAGTAAAGCACCTCGTCGTGCAGACGACGCAGGGCGGTAAGGCGTTCGCTGGGCCCGCCGGCCTCCAGGCTTTCCAGCAGGACAATAGCGGCTCTGGCCATGCGCAAGCCGTGGTCGGAGGTCATTTCAATAATGCCGTGGGGGTGCAGGCCCGGTTCGGGCTGCGGCAGGGCGCGGGCGTGAGCCCTGGCCGCCACAAAGCTGTTGACCAGCTTGATGAGCTTGTGGTCCTTGGGGTCAAAAAACCAGCGCGAACGTCCCGGCGCGCGTTGGCGGGCGGGCGGGCCGGAAGGTGGGGCTGCTGTTGTCCCAGCGGCCTTCGGGGCGGGCGGCTGCAGTTCGGAATTGATAGGCGCGGCGCACACGGCCTAACGGCCCCAAAGACGCAGCAAGGGCCGCGCGGGCAGGAGTTCTTCCAGAGGGATGGTGACCTTTTGCGCCCCGGCGGCCCAAGGAGCCACCTGATAGGGCTGGAAGTTCATGCGCACGCCTTCGGGCACCAGGGTAAGGCTGGCGAAATTTTCCGGCACGGGGGTGAGGCCCGTGCGCAGGGTTTGCTCCTGCCGCATGCCGCCCAAACGCTGTGAGAGCTTTTTGTAGGCCCAGGCAGACATAATCTGCAAGGCCGCGTCCGGATCTTCAAACAAATCCACCAGGCCCAGGCGCTGCCCCGTGAGCAGGCTGTAGTTGAGGGTGAGCACATCCAGATTGCCGTGCGCGCCGCCCGTATACGTCCAGATTTCAAAGGTCAGACTCAGGCCCGCAGGCGAGGGGGCAGCAATGGCGTAAGATCCCCAGAGCTCGCTGGGGAGGGGATCCTCCACGCCGGGCAGGGTGAAGGCCGTGGCATTGGCGGCAAAGGCGTCGGCCAGGCCGGTGACCCACTGGCGGATGTCCGCATCAATTTCCTTGCTGCCTACCGAGGGATAATTGATGTGGATCTGCAGGCCGGGCGCGTCCGTGGCGCCGCGAACCAGAGAGTGCTCAATGATGCCCGGCCGGCGCGAACCGGAAATAGCCGCAGCGGCGGCGCTGCGCTCGGCCTCGCTGGCTTGCGGGGTTTCTTCCTCGGCGGGCGGCGCAGTAATATCAGCGCCTGCCCCGGCGTCGAGCAGTGCTACAGAGGGCGGCAGGCCGCCGACGGGCGGGACTGTCCGGTCCGGTTCCCTGGCGGCGACGTCGGTCAAGGCCGCGGCTTCCTGGGCGCGTTCGCCCAGCAACAGGACGCACAGGAGCAAAAGCAGCAAACGGGGCATGAAGAGTACCTTGATCCCGGCGGCGCTTCAGGGGCGGCGGTCGGGTTGGCGACGCGCCGCCCGAGGGCCGCGAGGTTATATGCTATCACATTAAACTTTAAAGCCCAAGCGCAGATCCCGCACCTTGCGCCAGTTTCTGAGCAGCAGCACTACGGCCAGGACAATATAGACCTTGGCATAGAAAAAGTGCAGACGCAGAGGATCGTGGGGCAGACCCAGCAGCGCTTCCAGCTGCGCGTCGTACAGGGGCGAAAGCAGCTGCGCCAGAAACAAAACCAGCAGCCAGAAGGCCTCACGCACGTGCAGCCGCAAATCCACCAGCAGAGCCACGGCAAACAGGGACTGCCCTGCTGTCAAGAGTATTTCTTGAAACTGATGCGTGTCAAGGTTGATGGGCGGAGTAAGCCCGCCCGAAGACAGGGCGTAGACGCCGGGGATCATGCCCACCAGCAGGGTCCACTGATTGAGTTTGGACGAAAGCAGGCTGCCCAGGGCCAGGGCGGCGTTGCCGCGCGAGGCGAACATAAGGGCAATGATGAATTCCGGCGATTCCGAGGCGATGGGCGCGAGCCACTGCACCAGCAGAAATTCGTTGACGCCCAGCAGTTTGCCGCTGGCCACCAGATTTTCACTGAAGGGTTCAGCATTGCACAAAATGACCAGGGCCGCAAAAATGAAGATGGCGATGACGCTGCGCAGGCGCACTCTTTTGGCAAAACGGGCCAAAACTGCGGCCGGGCCTTCGGGCTCTTCCTCCTCCACAGGGCGGCGGGCCACGATGCAGATATACCAGATATAGATGCCCAGCAGCACAAGGCCGTCCACCCAGGTCAGAGAACCTTTAAGGGGAATGCACAAAGCGTAAAGGGTGGCCAGGCCCAGAAAAAGCACATCCGTACGTTTGTCGTCGGGCAGGTGCACGCCTTTATGGAAGCGCCCGGCAAAGAGCAGCACTATGGCCGACCAGCCCACGCCGATGAGCAGCCGGTTGGCCCCGGTCATATTGGCAATGGCGTAGTGGGAATAAGCGCTTTCGGGGTGCTGCCCGGCCATCCAGGTAAAGTACATGTCCACGGCGTATTCCGGCAGCACGGCAATAAAGGCCACCACGGCCACGGCCACGGCCTGCGGAATATCCATCTGGGCTACTTCGCAGGCCCAGGTGAGCAGGAAGGATGCCCCCAGAATGGCTATGCCGGAAAGCAGGGCCACCACAATGGGCGACATGCCCGTGTGGTCGATAAAACGCAGTCCCACGCCGGGCAAGGTTAGCAGCACGGCGATGATGTAAGGCCGCAAGGAACGGATGGTCATGGTGTTCTCCGGGTAAAAATAAAAAAAAGACCTTGGCATTGCTGCCAAGGTCTCACTCATCGGTCAGGGTTGCGGCCCTTGCGGCGCTGTGGCCGCAACTATCCGCAAAACGCCATGGGCACGGCAGGACACGCAAACAGGTTTGCGCCTGCGCCTTTATGGCGGGCTTCCGCTTGCGCGGATGCCGGAGCATTGCACGGGCTGAATGCTCCAAACCGACGACGGCACCAGGCCGGGGGGGCCATGCTGTTGATGCCGTCCGGGTTACAGGAACCCAGTTACTCCCCTTGTGGAGCAATACCGTACGGGCCGCCCGGCGGCTTGTCAAGCCGTCGGGCTCTTGCCAGCGCCGGGGGCTGCGGCTACTATGGCCTGAAACTTTCTGCCGGATGGCCCGCCCTGTGGCGAGAGCCTCCGGCGGCTTTTTGAGGAGAATTTTGTGAACATAACCTGTCCGCGTTGCGGCTTCAGCCGCTCCCTGCCCGACGACCGCCTGCCGCACCGTCCGGTTATTGCCACCTGCCCGCAGTGCGCCTGTCGGTTCCGATTTGCGCCCGACGCGGGCGTGCTGGAGGTGCTTTCCCCAGCGGCGGAAGAATCCCAGACTCCGCCAACGGCGCCGCACGCCGACGCGGGCGGCGGGGACGACCCCCTGCCCCCCGGCGCCATTGTGCCGGGCCGCCTTGCTCCATCAGAACCGCATCCACAGGACGCCGCTGCCGCCCCCGCAGACAGCCCGGAGCACAGCCCCACCGGCAATGCGACGAAGGACGAAGCCCCGCGTCGCCAAGAGGCAGGCGAGCCCCGGAGCGCGCACCGCACTGCCGGCCGCGCGAGAGAAAGCGTTGCCGACCGGGCCGCGAACCGCACTGCGGAAGCGGGTTTCGGGCAGGACGCGGGTGCGGACAACCCCTGGATTGACGCGCCGGAGCCGGACGGCTGGCCGGCCGCCTTCTACCATACCTGCATGCGGGTCATGTTCGGCAGCCAGCGGTTTTTCGGCAGTCTTCGTCCCGGCGAGGCTCAGACGCGGGCCCTGGTGTTTTATCTGATCATCAGCGCCGTAGAGGTGACTGTAGAGCGGGTCTGGTCCGGGGTCTTTCTCTCGCTTATGGCCCCCAGCGCCGCTTCTGATCCCCAGCTGGAAAAAATGCTTCTCCTGCTTTCGCCGCAGATGAGTCTGCCCATGACTGTGCTGCTCAAACTGGCCGTGTCTGTGGCGCAAATCTACATTCTCAGCGCGCTCATTCAGTTTACCTACGGTTTTGTCACAGGCAAGCGACAGGAGTTTTCTCTGGTCTTTCAGGTGATGGCCTACGCCGCCGCGCCGGGTCTGCTTTGCGTGGTGCCCCTGCTGGGCTCGGTGGTGGGCTTTATCTGGAGCTTTGCCTGCATTCTGGTGGGTTGCCGCGCGGCCCTGCGTCTGAACTGGCCGCAAACCCTCATGGGCCTCGCGCCCATTTTGCTCTTGCTGGCCCCGCTTTTGCTGCAGATGGCGCAGGCCACGCAATTCTGAGCACGTTATGGGCCGTGTGCGGCAGTGGTTTGTCAGCTGGTGGCGCGCATTTTGCATCCGTCGAAAATATGGCGCGGCCATCAGTCCGGCCGCCATTGCCGCCCAGGCTCTTGAATTGGCCGCCTGGGCCGAGGAGGCCGGACGGGGCGCGTTGTTTTCGGAAGCGGAACTGCGCCGCGTGGCCCGCGCGGCTGCAGGCAGACCCTTCCGGCGCTTGCCGCCGCAACGGCGGCTGGATCTGCACATGCGCCTGAGTGCGACCAGGGCCAACTTGCTCGCCACCCTGGGCCAGGCGCGGCTTATGACGGAGAAACGCCAATGAACGCTCGGTGCCCAATTTGCCGCAATGCCCCCAATCCGGCCGCCGCACTCTCCCCCCACCCCCCGCTGCGGAAAGGCGTGTGCCCCTGGCCGCTGCTGCTGGCGGCGCTTTTGTTTGTCCTTCCGGTCCTGGGCTGCAGCAGCGCGCCGGACGACAGCCGCAGGACACTCAAGGTCTCCGGCGACTTCAGCACGCCCTTCCAGGTGCAGGTCAACAACTTTGTGCGCCGTCAGCCGCCCGCAGTCTATGTGGCCCCACGTGAAAGTCTCAACCGTCGACCCCGAGCGCTGTTCGTGCCCCTGCGTATGGTGCAGCAGATCGCAGACCCCGTGAGCTTCAGCACCATGTTTTCTCGTCAGATATGGCAAGTCTGGCTTTCGCTCAACGCCTTCCAGACCCTGGAATACGCTGCCGATGCCGGCCCTTACGAACCCAGTCGCGCCATGGCCCTGGCCCGCCGACGCGGGGCGGAAATGGTCGTGGGCGGCTACATCAACCACTACATGGACGGCGGCTCCGGCGGCACCAGCTCCCTTTCTCTGGCTCTGGAAATCTACGACGCCCGCACCGGCACCCTGCTCTGGTCCATGGCCCAGGGCGGCCTCATGGAAGCCAGGCAAGTACACGATTTTTATCTCTTCTCCATCAAAGAACGCAACCCTGGCGACCCCGCGGGCTTCATCGCCCGCTCCCTGGCCTGGGATATGGGCCGCCAGGTGCTGGCCTGGGTGGATCCCGACGCCGTGCCTCCCAAAACCTCCCTGTGGGACTCTGTATTCGGCGGCAGCGCTTTTTGAGGAACAGCCCCCACGCCCCCATCCCTCATCAAAAAACTTTTCTCTCACAGCACCGCGCCGGGCGTACCCTGCACAGGGAAAATTTTTTCTTGTGCAAGGGGGGGCTTCCGCTTGCCATGCGCGGTTATGCCCCAGCGGCGCAGTGGCCTGCTTCTGCCGGGATTGGTGTTGTGCAGCCCCTCTGATTTTTTTGTATATCCTCTGGTGTCGTTTTTACGACGTCCAGGGTCTGGAAGACGCGCTGTATGCACCCAAAAACAGCGTTACACCAGCGCGTAACGGATGCCGTCCACATCCTGGAGGCGCACGGCGATGCCGTAGGCGGTGCTGAGGGTCTGGGCCTGCAGGTCTGTCGGCGGTCCAAGAAAGAGGCTTTGCCCCTGGTGCAGCAAGAGTACGGCGTCGGCGTAACGCAAGGCGAAGCTCAGGTTGTGCAGCACTACCAGACTGCGCATCTGGCGGGTGCGGGTCAGCGTGCGCACGGTCTGGAGGATTTCCACCTGATTGCGGATGTCCAGGTGGTTGACGGGTTCGTCCAGGACCAGCACGGGCGCTTCTTGCACCAGGGCGCGGGCAATGAGCGTTTTTTGCAGTTCGCCGCCGCTCAGGCCGGTGACGCAGGACGCACTGAGGTGGTCCAGGCGCAGTTCCTGCAGCATGGCGGCGGTGCAGCGGCGGTCCTGGGCCGAGGGCAGCCAGGCCATGTGGGGGCGTCGCCCCAGGAGGACGGCGTCAAAAACGCTGCAGGGCACCGGGGTGACGCTCTGGGGTAGCCAGGCCACTTGCCGGGCGCGGGCTTTGCGGTCCAGGCTGTTGAGCGGGCGGTTGTCAAGGAGGATGCGCCCGCTGTGGGGGCGGATGAGCCCGGCCAGGGTTTTGCCGAGGGTGCTTTTGCCCGCGCCGTTGGGGCCCACCACGGCCAGCAGCATGCCGGGGGGCAGGCTGAAGCTCACGTCGTGCAGCAGCACGCGGCCGTGGCGGCCTGTTACGTTCAGATTACACACGTCCAGCATGGCGCGCCGCCCCCCGGAACAGCAGGAAGAGAAAGACCGGCGTCCCCGTAAAGGCGCAGATAATGCCAATGGGCAGCAGTACGGGGTAGAGCAGACTTTGGGCCACAAGATCGGCGGCCAGCAGAAAGACCCCGCCCAGCAGGGCCGCGGCGCAGAGCAGATACGCGTGCCCCGCGTGGGGAAAGAGGAGCCGTACGGCGTGCGGGGCCACCAGGCCCACAAAACCGATTACTCCGTAAAAGGCAGTGGCCACGGCGGCCATAAGCGCCGCCGTGAACAGCGCAGCAAAGCGCAGCCGTCGCACGTTTACGCCCAAGGCCGTTGCCTGGGCGTCGCCCCAGCGCAGCACGTCAAAGTCCAGGCTGCGGCCGAGGGCAAAGGCCAGGCCGCCCGCAAAGGTTACGGCTACCACGGCGGCCTCGCGCCAACCGCCCTTGCTCAGGTCGCCGAAGGTCCAGAACACGGTGGCCGCCACCTGACTATCCGAGGCAAAATACTGCAGGGACATGGTGGCCGCGCCGAAAAAAGAGGAAAGGGCCACGCCCGCCAGGATCAGCCCCTGGGCCGTCATGCTGGGAACCAGGCTGCAGGCCAGCACGCAGAGCCCGGCGGCCAACGCGCCGGCCAGGGCTCCCAACGCCACCAGACTCAGGCCCGCCAGCCCACCGGCCGTGGCCAGGGCAATCATGACAAAACTGGCCCCAAAGGCCGCGCCCTGAGAGAGTCCCAGGGTGAAGGAAGAGGCCAGGGGGTTGTTGAGCACGTTTTGCAGGACAACGCCGGTGACAGCCAGGGACGCGCCTACGGTCAGGGCAGCGGCCACGCGGGGCAGGCGCAGATAGAGGACAAAATAGCGCAGGTCCGCGTCGCCGGTGGAATCCCACAGGGCGGCGGCCAGATCGCGCCAGCCGCAGTCCGTGGCGCCGGACTTCATGCCCGTGGCGGTCAGGACCAGGGCGGCCAGGGCCAGCAAGGCCAGAAAAACGGCCCGGCCCGTGGGCCGGAGGCCACACGCAGGAGGCGCGTCCGCCTGGTGCGGGCGCGTCTGCGTCGCCGGGGAATGCGGGCCGCAGGCAGGCTTAAGGAGCGGACTCAAGCCCAGCCTCCGTGAGTTGCAGTCTGCCGGGGCGTCCGCACAACCGTACAAAATCCTTGTACTGCGGCGCGCCGTTGAAGAGCGTGAAGATGGCGTCGGCCTCGGCTTCCGGATTCATCGTGGCGTAGTGTTCCGGGTAGGCGGCCTTGGCCATGAAAAAGGCGTTGATGTAGAGAATCTCCGGATTGTTAAAGTAGGCCGTGTGGGGCAGCACCAGCCATACGCGGCTTTGGTTCAGAGCCTTGAGCCGGCGGTAGTAGCCCGGATCCGTGCGCAGGCCCTCGCGGATGAGGGGCAGGCCGTTGGCGTCGATGAAGATCAAAGGCGGGTTGGCGGCCAGCAGAAATTCCTTGTTCACAAAAAAATGCCCGGCCCGGCCCGCGCTGTCCGCCACGTTGTCCAGCCCGGCCAGTTCCAGGGGCAGAAAGCGGCCCGCAGTGCTGCGCAGATCCTGATTGCCCTTGTAGGAAAGGCCGCCCACATAGGCTTTGCGCCGCTCCTGCGGGCTGGGGCGGTAGGCAAGGCGCTCGGCCAGATGGTGGATGCCCTGGATGAGTTGGGCGGCCCGGTCCTCCCGGCCCAGCACCTGCCCCGTAAGGCGGATGGACTGGAGGAAGATTTTCTGATCAAAACGCGGCTGCCCCTGGCTTACGGCCACCACAGGCCGCCGTAGTTTGCGTTGGATAAGGTCCGGTTCGCCGGGGTCGGTGGAAACGATAAAGACCACGTCGGGCCTGAGAGCCACAATGCGTTCGTAGTCGGGCAGGCGCACGGCCCCGGCCTTGCCTATCACGGGCAGGTCGCGGAAGCGCTCCCGGTTGCGGAGCACATAGGGTTTGGCCAGGTCGTCGCTTTTATCAAAGTCTTCCACGCCCACCACCAGGTCCTGGGCGTTCAGGTAGGTGATGAAGGCCATGCTGCTGCCCAGGGCCACCAGACGGCGGATGTGGTTGGCCGGGGGCAGGTGAACCGTGCGCCCCAAGGCGTCCGTGAGGACGCGTGTCGGCGCGGCCGTCTGAACCGGCGCTTCCGGCGCGGCGTGGGCTGCGGCGGCCAGCAGCCCTGCCGCCAGGAACGTACAGCACAGCAGCAGGGCGCAGCAGCGGCAAAGGTCGTTCAGGAATTTTGCCACAGGAGCATCTCGATGGTGTAGTCCGTGCGCTCCACATACGCGCCGGAAGCGTCGCGAAAGGCCGCCATGTGGGCGGCGATACAATTCCGGTCCGGATCCACGCCGTAGTGCTGCAGGGTTGTAACGCAGACGTCCAGGGTATCTTCCCGGTTGCGGGAAACCGTCCATTGCCCCTTGACGGGCAGGGCCGTGCAGCGGATGCCGCGCGTCGTAAGCCACTGCTCCATAATCTGGGCATTGTTGAACACGCGCGGAGTAATGCCATAGTGCGCGTAGAGGCCCTGCATGAGGTCCGAAGCCATGCGGTCCAGAAAACCCATGTAGACTACCCAACCGGCAGCGCAGGCCAGCAGTTTTTCTTTGCCGGCTTCGCTGTCCAGGGCCGGGGTCATGGAGGCAAAGACCACTTCATAGCGCCGGTCAGGGGTAAAATTCTCCCAGTCTGAGCGCACGGTGCGTATGTTGGCGAGGCCGTGGGCGGCCGCATCCTCTTGCAGCAGGCGGAGCATTTCGTCCGAAATGTCCACGGCTGTTACCTGCGCCGCCTCCTGCGCCAGACGCAGGGTGTACATGCCGCTGCCCGCGCCCACATCCAGCACGTCCTTGTCGGCAAAGACCACGCCGTGGTCTCTGGCCCGGCGGAGCATGCCGGCTTCATAGGTCTGGTCGCCTTCCTCGTAGCGGGGAAAGGTGCGGGCCCTGGCGTTCCAGTAGGTGCGGCCGTCTTTTTTGTCCATTACAGTTCCCATTTGAGGCTTACCCCCGCGTTGAAGCCCAGGGCCGGATAGCCCCAGGACTCGGCGTATTGCGTGTTGGTGATGTTATCCGCGTAGGCTTCCAGGGTGAGGTGCTCGTCCAGCCGGTAGCTCAGGCTCGCGCCCAGGGTGGCGTAGTCGTGCAGGGTGCCCTTGTCCAGTTTGGCCGTGTTGACGTAGTACTGGCGTGGCCCCACATAGGTGAGCGCCGTATCCAGGGTGAGCTCGTCCGTTATTTTCCACACCGCACCCAGGGTGGCCTTCCAGTTGGGCACATATTCCAGCTTGTCCATGACGCCGTCCGGGTCGGCGGGGTCGTTGCGCTTGCGGCTGTCCTGCCAGGTGACGGCCGCGCGGGCCTGCAGGTCGTCGCGCAGAGCGTAGCTGCCGCTGAGGGTGGCCCCGTAGATTTCCGCGTCCGTATTATAGGCGGCCCAGGCCTGGTAGCTCTGGGGCCGGTCCACATATACGGCTTTGTGCACGATATAGTCCTCTATATTATAATAAAATCCGGAAAGTTTGACAAAACCTTTGTTTTCAAAGGCGTATTTGTAGGCCAGGTCCGCGCCGCGCGCCGTTTCCGGCTTGATGTCCTTGCCTTTCAGGTAGGGCACGTTGACCGTGGGGTCGCTGGAAGAAGCCTGCGAGTTCCAGTACAGTTCGGGAATGGTGGGGGTGCGGTAGTTCTGGTACAGGGCCAGGGAGGCGGACTGGCTCTCGGTAAAGGCGTAGGTAAGCATGAGCTTGGGCGAAAGGGCCGTGTGGTTGAGGGTGCGGTTGCGGCCTTCGGGGCTGTAGACAAAGCTGTCCAGGCGCAGGCCCACGTCCACGGTCAAGGCGTCCGTAAGGTTGAACTTGTCGGCCAGAAAGGCCCCGTAGACCTGGGCGGCGCGCCCGGCGGACTGGGAATCCATCTGCCCGGTAAACTTGTTGGGCCCGGCTTTGTTGTAGTTTTTGTCCACATATTCCACCGTGATGTCGCCCGGCTGCAGCAGCTTGTATTCAAAACCCGCCAGCAATTGGTGCCCCATGACCGTGCCGCCGGTTTTGGCCTTGAAGCCGTAGGAGGTATCCACCACCACATTACGGTCCAGTACCAGGTCGCTGTCTCTGGTAAGGGAAGGATCAAATTTTTTGGCGGCCGGCATCTTGCCCGTGTCCAGCAGCATACGGCCAGCCACGTCCGCATAGTTTTTTTCGCGCCGGTTTTCATAATTTTTGAAAGCCAGGAGTTCAAAAAAGCCCGTCTCCAGAAATTCCTGTCGGTAGGTGGCGTCCAGCAGGTGACGGTACTTGGTCCAGTGGGCGTCGTCGCCGATGACGGTCATGGACGGCGTGGGCGACCCACCGGCAAAACTTTCGCCGTTGGCCAGGGGGTAGTCGCCGTTGATGGTATTGCTGAAGCCGGGGCGGTCGGGGTCGGCGTCGCTGCTGGGGTTGCCGTCCGCGCGATTGCTGCGGATAAGGCCGCGTTCTGTTTCGCTGTAACTGTACCCGAGGGCAAGTGCGCCCCGCCAGGGCAGATCCAGGTAGACTTTGGGATTGAAGTGAAAGGAATTATAATAGTTGTTGCGCAAAAAAGGGTCGGCGTGCTGGTGGCTCAGGCCCAGGCTGACCCCCAGAGCCCGAAACTTCTGGGCATAGGAACCACGCACGTTGTGGAAGTCGTAGACGTCGTTCCAGCCGCCCATGGTGGCGTAAGCGCTCAGGTAGGGGGTTTCCGTGGGTTTGCGGGTACGGGCGTTGATGACGCCGCCCAGGGCGCTGTTGCCGTATTCTACGGAGCTGCCGCCTTTGATGACCTCAATGCGTTCGATATTGTCCAGCGGAATGGTGCCGAAGTCGATATAATTGCCGCCGGACATGCCCGTGGAGCCTATGTTGCGGCCGTCCAGATTGAGCATGATGCGTTTGGATTCCATGCCGCGAATGGAAATGATGTCGCTGCTGTCGCCAAAGGCTGCCTTGCGTTTGAAGGAGATTTCCGGATCGCGCACCAGATAGTCTGCCACGTTGTTGCTGCGGTTTCGTTCTACCACAATGGCGGTGGTGCGATCCAACTTTTCTTCTTCCAGTTGGCCGGTAACCGTAACGGGATCCAGAAGAAAGACGTCCTGCATAAGGTTGTCGTCCGCGGCTTGCGCCGTGAACGCCGGAGAGCAGAGCAGCAGGGAGCCGAGCAGGAGCGTTTTTTTCATGACGCCTCCGTAGAGCGATGTGTGCGGTTGCAAGTGAATATTTTTTAAAACGTGCTACCGTGCCATAAAAAAGCGTGGAAGCCGGCCGCACGCGCCTTAGCCAAACCCCGGCGGCGCGGCATGTGTGGTAGGGTTTTTGCTTTTGCCGCTACCAGCGGCGGGCGTAGGTCTGCTGGCAGTCCAGGCAGACTTTTTTGCCGTTTTCCAGTCGGATGGCGTGCTCGGCCGCGCCTTCGCCACAGATCTCGCAGACCACGGTGGGGAACAGCCGGGGCGGTTCCGGCACGGCATAGGCGGGTACGGAGAGGCTGAACAACGCTTCCAGCGGCAGGGTCAGCAGGGCTTGCTGCCATTGTTCCCGGTTCTGGTCCGGGTCTTTCTGCTTTTGCAGACAGAGGCGCAGGGCAGTGCCGCTGTTGCGGTCAAAAAAAGCGTAGGCGTGTTTGGCCACGGGGCGCAGGATCAGGTTGCCTTTGCCTGCGGAGCAGCCCAGCAGGCACTGTATGGCGTCTACGCCGCAGGCGTCGTTTTCCGTCACGCAGACCAGTGTGCCGTAAGGCGCTTTGCCCAGAACAGGCTCTTGCAGTACAGCTTCCACGGCGCGCAGGCCAATGACCAGACCGGGGCAAAGGTGCCCGTGAAAGGCCACGGCTTTCTCCAACAGGGTGTTGTCCATGCGTCTTCCTTTGGGTGTTCGCCGGGCCGCACGTCCAGAAGGGGCTGCGGCATAGCCGATGAACTTGGTATTATTTTTTTTAAAAACGTAGCACACCGTGGCAATTCTGGCAAGCCTGCAGTCGCCCGGCAGGGACACTGCGGGACAAAATTGCGCGTATGGCGGGTAAGTTGGCCTTGTGCGGCCAGGGTTCAGCGTTGGCGCGGTTTTTCGGGGGGCGGCGGGGCGCAAAAGCGCACGCCGCCCTTGACTATGCGGGCGCTGACGCCGCCGGGCAGCTGGAAGAGGCTCTGCCCTCGGCCCTGGATCAGGGCCGCATCCAGGGCCAGCAGGGTACGGGCTCTGGCCTGTCCGTCGGTTTGCGCAGCTGTTCGGGGGTGGGGTGGCGTGGAGGCGAAGGTTTGGCCCATAGTGGGCAGCGCGTCGCTGTGCAGATGGGCAGGGGCGGAGCCGTCGGCTTTCGCGTCGTCAGTCAGGCCGGCAAGCGCTCCAGCCGCCCTGCCGTCCGGCGTGGCGTCCGGCGCAGCGTCTGCGCTTCCGCACAGGCGGCGTACGGCCCGCAGATACAGGCGCAGGCGCGCCGCTGGGTGCAGCGGCTGCAGCAAAGCCGGGGGCAGGTATACCTGGCGGCCCGCCGCAGCGCTGCTTTCCTGCCAGGGGCAGTTGGCCAGGGCCGCGTCCGTCTGCTGCCGCCAGTAGTCGGCGTCCTGCTGCGCCAGTTGCCAGAGGCTGCCCAGGCTGCGGTCCAGGGAAGGGTTTTCCGCCCGCAGCAGGGGCAAAACCGTATGCCGCAGGCGGTTGCGGAGGAAGCGCGTGTCGTGGTTGCTGGCGTCCTCGCGCCAGGTCAGGCCGCACAGTCGCAAAAGTTGGCGCAGGGCGGCGGGGTCCGTGTGCAGCAGGGGGCGGAGCAGGCGGCGCGCGTCGTCGCGGGCGGGCATGCCGCCCAGGGCGGGCCAGCCCGCACCCCGCAGCAGACGCAGCAGCACGTCTTCGCTCAGATCTCCGGCGTGGTGCCCCAGGGCAATAAAATCCGCCCCGCAGGCCTGCCGTTCTTCTTCCAGCAGGGCATAGCGCAGACGGCGGGCCGCGTCTTCCAGTCCGCGTCCTTCCCGTGCGGCCAGCCCACGCACGTCCGCCTGCCGGATGCGGCAAGGCAGGCCCAGACTGTGGGCCATATACCGGGCCTGGGCGGCGTCGGCTTCGGCTTCCGGGCGCAGGCCGTGATCCACGCTCAGGCCGTGCAGACGCAGGTCCAGTCGGGGGGCCAGGGCGTGCAGCACCACGGCCAGGGCCGTGGAATCCGCCCCGCCGGAAAGGCCCAGTACCAGAGAAACCCCGCGCGGCAAGGCCAGCGCGCCGCGACAGAAGCGCTCCACCTCAAGGCAGAGGCGGGCGGCGACGGGCGGCAGGGACTGCAGGGTCAGGGGCGTCATGCCATGTTTCCGGTCAGGGGCGAGGACGGCAAGGTTGTGATACTTGGGGCGCCAGACCCGGCTGCGGACGTGAAGGCCGCCTGGGCGGCAGCATTCGCCCTAGGGAGGCGGGCGCGGCAACGTGGTTCGGAAGGGCGCGGGGAGTGCGGTCAGGCATCGCTGACGGCATCATTGAGCAGGCGCTCCAGCCATGCGATCATGTGCTCACGCAGGGCCGGACCGGCATAGTGCACGCAGTCGCAGCGCAGCCGTCCGCGTGCCCGCACCAGCAGTTCCAGGCGCAGGGACGTTTCTTCCAGTTCCAGGCCCATGACGTAGGGGCCGCAGCTTTCCGCGTGTTCCCGCTGCAGGGGGGAGAGCAGGTCGTCGGGCGGGGGCAGCCAGTACAGGCCGTCCATGCCCGCAGCCAGGCCCATCTGCGTAAGCAGGGATTGCAGACGCGCGGTTTCCTTTTCCGTCAGATCGTCCACGGCGTACCAGCGCATCACTGTTCCTCCATGTACTTACAGTCTGTTTTGTCCAGACCGAAGACCCGGCGCGTCAGGCTGATGCGCTGGCCGTTGCCTTCCTGGGCCATGCCCCCGTTTTTGAGAAACATGATGGGGTCGTGGTTCATCTTGCGCACCAGGGAGCCTACCAGGGCCTCCAGAGCCTCGCGGGTTTCCTCATCCACCGGGCCCAGGCGTTTGAGCGTCTTGGCCAGCTCTTCCTGCGCCATGCGTTCGCTGCGTTCGATAAGCGCCACAATGGTGGGCTGCACGTCCAGCGAAGACAGCCAGTGAGAGAAGGCCAGCACTTCCTCATTGACGATTTCCGCCGCTTTGGCGGCCTCGTCTCGGCGGGAGGCCAGGTTTTCTTCAACTACTTCTTTAAGGTCGTCGATATCGTAGAGGTAAACGTTGTCGAGGCCGTTGACGTCCGGGTCGATATCGCGGGGCACGGCAATGTCAATGAAGAACATGGGCCGGTTTTTACGGGCCTTGAGCACGGCGCGGATGTCGCGGGCGCGGATGATGGGCTCCTGCGAACCCGTGGAGGTGATGATGATGTCCACGCTGGTGAGGTGTTCGGCCATGCTGTCAAAGGGTACAGCGCGGCCTTGAAACTGGCGGGCCAGCTCCTGACCGCGAACCAGGGTGCGGTTGGCCACCAGAATTTCGTCAATGCCCGCCTGCAGCAGGTGCATGGCGGCCAGCTCGGCCATTTCGCCCGCGCCCACCAGCAGGGCCTTGTGCCCGTGCATGTCGCCGAAGATGCGTTTGGCAAGCTCCACGGCGGCATAGCTGATGGATACAGCGCTGGAGGCCACGGCCGTTTCGGTGCGCACGCGTTTGGCCACAGAAAAGGCCTTGTGCAGCAGCCGGTTGAGGATGACGCCCGTGGCGTGGCTCTGCACGGCTTTGCGGTAGGCGGTCTTGAGCTGCCCCAGAATCTGCGGCTCGCCCAGCACCATGGAATCAAGGCTGGAAGCCACGGAAAACAAATGCCGCACTGCCTCCAGATTCTTGTGCACATAGACATAGGGGGCCAGCTCTTCCACCCTGGCGCCGCGCGCGCCGGCCCAGCATTCCAGCATCTGGCCGGGCACGTCGCCCGTGCCCGCCGCCAGCAGCTCCACGCGGTTACAGGTGGAGAGTATCACGCTTTCGCTCACCGCGCCCGTACAGGGCAGGGCCCAGTGCTCAGGGTCGCAGCAGTTGACCAGGGCAAAGCGTTCGCGCACGTCAACACCGGCCGTGCGGTGGTTCAGGCCCACAAGAAAGATGTCGCAGTCCATAGCTATAGCCCAGTCAGCGCCGGATAAAGGCGTGGTGCGTTTCCATAAAGGTGTTGACCACCACAATGGAAAAAAGACAGAGGATGAAGATGAACACCGCCAGCTGCGCCGGTTTGCGGCCCCGCCAGCCCTTGGTGATACGGTTGTTGAACAGCACGGACAAAAGCGCCCAGATGACGATGCTGACAACCTCCTTAGGGTCGCCGGTCACCACGCCGCCGAACACGGGCTTGGCCCAGATAAGCCCCGCCACAATGCCCAGCGTGTAGAGTGGAAAGGCCGTGAGCACGGTAAGGGCGTTGATCCTGTCCAGCATGGACAGGGCGGGCATGTCCTGCCAGAAGCCTTTGACCGATTGCTTGCTCTTGATGCGGCCTTCCATAAACAGGAACAGCGCTCCGGCGGCAAAGGCCAGGGCCAGCAGGGCCAGACTCAGAAAGAGCGCGCCGATGTGCAGGGCGTAGAAGGGCGCCTTGAGCGAAGGCGGCACAGGCACTACGGCCCCCAGATAGGGGGCGGACATGGCAAAAAGCATGAGCCCCAGCGGCGCGGCGAAAACCAGGGGAACTTCCTGCTTGAGCTTGCCCCAGGCCGCTATGCCGCAGAGCACCACAAACCAGGCCATGAGCTGCAGATAGGCCCCCAGGCTCAGGCCGCCGGGCAAAGCCCGGTGAAAACCCAGAACCAGCATGCCGGTCTGGCACAGAAAACCGGCCACGGCCAGCCAACAGCCCGTACGCCGCCAGAGGGCGCTGCGCGCCAGCATGCCGGCAATGCCCGCCGTACTGGCCAGGCCATAGAGCAGCAGGGTGACGCCGGTGGAAATTTCAGGGGAGATCATGCAACAACTCCGCTAGATGCGCGTGCAGGGCCGGCGGCAGCGCTTCCTGCAGCCAAAGGCGGCAACGTTCCGTTTCGTTCCGCTCCAGCCACTGCTGCAAAGGGGATTCCGCCAGCTTACGGAATAATAGGGTATTCTGCCCTGTTTCCGCGCCCAGGGCAAGGATCAAAGGTCGCAGCCGCCCCATAAGGACGGCCATGCGCGCGCGCGGGACCAGCCAGGTTTCCAGCTCTCCCCGCCAGCGTCGGGCCAGGGCCGGGCTGGCTCCGCCGGTGGAAAGGGCTACGCCCAGAGGGGGGCGGCGGGCCACGGCGGGTGCCTGAAAGCCGCCTTCCTCCGGCGCGCTGGCACAGTTGCAGAGCACGCCTGCCCGACGGCACCAGGCGGCCACGCGGCGGTTTTCCGCGGTACTATTCGTGGCGGCAAAAACCAGAACGCGGCCCGCCACATCCTTTTCCGTGCAGGCGCGCCGGGCAAAACACACCCGTGCGTCGCGCAGCAGGGGGGCAGCGGCTGCCGCGGGCGGGGCCGTATCCAGCACCAGCACCGAGGCCGGGCCGCAGTCCAGCAGGCCCGCAAGTTTGCGCCTGCCCACCTGCCCCAGGCCCACCACCAGACAATGGCGGCCCTCCAGAGCGAGAAAAACGGGGTAGAGCGGAGCATTGTGCGTCATGGCGACCCTGGGTTGGCAGAAGAGCTGCAGCCGTAAGGGTAGCGCACGAAGCGCCGTTTGCAAAGGGGCGGGCCGTCAGCATCCTGACGGCGACAATCGTTCAGCCCGGATTGGGTTGTAAATTTGTCTATAATATACTGTTATTATATGAAAAAATATTTTAGGCACATCCTTTGCTTACTGGCGGCAAGCGTCTTTGCAGACCCTGCGGGCACAGACAGCCCTGCCGTAGTGTACGCGGGACAGCGCCTGAGGGTTTTGTAAAAAATTCAAGTATAACTTGAAATATGTACCGGGAAGATGCGGGAGGAACCATGAAGACCCTGTTTTCCATGCCCATAAATCTGACGGGCAAGGTCATGGACATGCAGTTGCAGCGGCAGAATATCATTGCCGGCAACATCGCCAACGTGGAAACCCCGCGCTACAGGCCGCGCGAGCTGACTTTTGAAAAAGAGCTGCAGGCGGCTCTGGGCCTGGATGCCGAAGGCAAACTGAGCCTCACCAGCAAGGCCCACATGCCCACGGCCTTTGACCCCAATACCTTTGGACCGGAATGGGACAAAGAGCTCAAGCCCCGCGTCATCCACGGCGAGGACAGGGTCAATATTGATAAAGAAATGGCCCGGCACGCCAAAAACCAGCTGCAATACACGGCGTTGACCCAGATCATGGCCAAGTCTTTTGAAGGGATCAGCTCCGTCATTCAGGACGGCAAGCAGGTGTAACGCCGCGCTTGAGGGAGGTTAGTCATGGATTTTCTTACAGCATTCGACATCAGCGCTTCGGGCCTTGCAGCGGACCGCACGCGCATCAATACCATTTCCATGAACCTGGCCAACGCCAAAACCACCCGCACGCCCCAGGGCGGCCCTTACCGGCGGCGCAGCGTGCTGCAGCAGACCGCGGATGTGGATGATCCCTTTTCCATCCATATGCGTTCGGCTCTGGACCGGGAGGTCAAAGGCGTGCGCGTTATGGCCGTGACCGTAGACAACCGCCCGCTCAAGCGCGTCTACGAACCGGGGCACCCGGATGCCGACGCTCAGGGATATGTGTCCTACCCGGACATCAACGTGGTGGAGGAGATGGCCAACCTCATGACCGCCCAACGCAACTATGAGGCCAACGTCACCACGGCGGAGGCGCTTAAGGGCATGTACGTCAAGGCTCTGGAAATAGGCAAATAACGCGGTATGCCGCCGCGCCGGACGGAGAAAAGCATATGAGCATCCAGACAGTGGGCATGCGGGCGTACAGCGACGCCCTGCGGCATTTCACCCAGGTGCAGAGTTCGTTGCAGCAGGGTGCGCCCGTGAGCAGCGAAACCCTTTTTGCCAAAACTCTGGACCAGAGCCTTTTGCGCGACACCGTGGACAAAGGGGAAAATTTCGGCGCGCAGGCCGACTTCATCGCCTATCCCACCCAAGCCCACACGCCCGCAGCTCCGGCCAACAGCTTTACAGACACGGCCAAACAGTCCCTCAACCGCGTCAATGAGCTGCAGCAGGCCAAAGATCAGGCTATTGTGGACTTTGCCTCGGGCCGCAACCAGAATGTGCACGAGCTTATGATCACCATGCAGAAATCCAGCCTGGCCATGAAGCTCACCACCGCCGTGCGCGGCAAGGTGCTGGAAGCGTACAAAGAACTTTCCAAAATGCAGTTCTGACGCCATCTTTCATGCTTCTTCACACACGGTAAGGCGGCCCCGCCATCCTCCGGTGGGCGTCGCCTTTTTTGCGTGCGGCTGCGAGCTGATCCAGCAGCGAGGCGAGGGCCGCCCTGTCGGGATTTTTCAGAAGGCCTGGCGTGTTGGCGCATAAAGGTTGCTGCGCGTTGCCTTAAAGGTGATCTGCTCTAGGAAATTGCCGTATTTTGGCACAAAGATTGCTTAATAATTGCCGGACACGCCTTGGTGTCGAAAAATTAGCGCACCCCTGCGCAGGAGCGGACCATGCCGGCTTTTCTTACCCAACTCCTGGCCTCCTTCAAAAATTTCTGGACGCGCCTGCAGACATGGCAGCGTTTTGCCCTTTTGGGCGGCATAACGGCCCTCATGGCCGGGGCCCTGGGCCTTTCGGTCTGGCTGAGCCGGCCGGACTACCGCGTGCTCTATTCCAACCTGGGACCCGAAGACGCCGGCGTGGTGCTCAAGGCTCTGCAGGCCGACAAAGTTCCCTATAAAATTGCCGACAAAGGCGGCACCATCATGGTGCCCAAGGAAGCCGTGTACGACCAGCGCATCAAGATCGCCGGCGAAGGCGGCCTGGTGGGGCAAGGCATCGGCTTTGAGATTTTTGACAAGATCAAGGTGGGCCAGACGGACTTTGTGCAGAAGGTCAACTACACCCGCGCCCTGCAAGGGGAGCTGGCCCGCACCATCAGCGAGTTTCCCAGTGTGGAAAGCGCGCGCGTGCACCTGGTCATCCCCCGGCGCAGCCTGTTTGTGGAAGAGCGGCAATCGCCCTCAGCCTCGGTGGTGCTCAAGCTCAAGCGCCCCAGCGCCAAGCCGGACCAGAAGGAAATCAACGCTGTCGTCAACATGATGCTTATGGCCGTGGAAGGGCTGGACAAAGGCCACCTTTCCATTACGGACAACGGCGGCAAGGTGCTCTATCAGCCGGAGGAAGACAGCCTGGCCGGCATGAGCACCACGCAGATGGAATACCGCAACCAGATGCAGCGCAACCTGGAGCGCCGCATTGAAGAAATGCTCCAGCCCATCTTCGGCCCCGGCCGGGTCATCGCCAAGGTTAATGCCGAGCTGGATTTCAGCCAGAAGACCATCCGGCGTGAGCTCTTCGACCCGGAAAAAACCGTGGTGCGCAGCGAGCAGCGCAGTGAGGAATCCCAGCAGGGCCGTGCCAACCTGGAGGCCGGCTCCCCGGACGTGAACTTTCGCGGCGACGGCATCACGGGCTCCGTGTCCGACCAGAACGGCAGCCGTGAAACCCGCACCACCAACTACGAAATAAACAAGGAAGAGCAGCAGATCGTGGCCAATGTGGGCGACGTGCGCCGCCTGACGGTTGCGGTTCTGCTCGATGGGACGTATGAGAAGAGCAACGGCGCCTGGACTTTTGTGCCGCGCAAGCCTGAAGAGGTTGAGCGCGTGCGGCAGCTCGTATCCAACGCCGTGGGGCTGGACACGGGGCGCGGCGACTCCCTGGAGGTAAGTTCCGCTCCCTTTGCGGATTCGGAACCGCCCAAGGATCCCAATTTCGCCGACATGCTGGCCGACTATGCGGAACGTCTGGGCAAGCCCCTGCTTAAGGCGCTGCTGGCCTTCCTTTTCCTCATGCTTATTGTGCGGCCCGTGGTGCTGGCGCTGATCCGGCCCAAGGTGGAGGCCGGCGAAATGGTGGAGGGGCTGGAAGGCCTGCCCGCCGCCGAAGAGCAGCTTGCGCTCTACGAGGCCCTGGAAGAAAAAGCCAAGACCGACGAAGAAGCCCCGCAGGAAGAGGACGACGACGAGCTTATTTACAAAGATATTGAAGCCCTCAAGGCGCACATCTTCACCCTTTCCGACAACCATATGGAGCAGGTGGTGACCTTGGTGCGCGGCTGGATGAAAAACGATGCAGCAGCCTAAACAGCAAAAAACGGCGCGTCTGCCCGCCGCTAGCAGCGGCGCGGCCCCCTCGCTCACGCAGTTGCGGGCGCTGCGCCTGGCGCAGAAAGAGAGCAACCAGCGTATTGAGGAACTGAAAATGCGGCTTTTTCGCATTACAGAGCAGCATATGGACCAGGCCGTACGTTTGGTGCGGCGCTGGATGACGGACAAGGAATGAGCGTCCGGGGCCTTTGGCGTGCCCCCGGTGAAGGAGTTGGGACATGGAGTTGACCGGCAAACAGCGCATTGCTGTGCTCTTGCTCGCCATGGGCGACAAGTTTACGGCCGACGTGTTCAAGCGCATGGACCGGCAAGAGATTGCCGAAATCTCCAAGGCCATTGTAGAGCTGGAGCCCGTGCCGCGCGAAACCGTTGAGGAAGTGCTGCGCGAGTTTCACGAATCCCTGGTAGAGGGCGTGGACATGATCGCCGGCGGTTCCGACACCCTCAAGCGCCTGCTGGTCAAGAACGTGGACCCCGAAACCACCAAGTATATTCTGGATTCCCTCAATCTGGACACGGGCCCGGCTCCTTTCCGCGAGCTGGAGCAGGTCAGCCCCCGGTTGCTGGCGCAGATCCTGCGCAACGAACACCCCCAGACCCTGGCCCTCATCCTTGGGCACCTCAACCCCGACCAGGCCGCCAATTTGTTGACAAACCTGCCTGCGGGCGTGCGGGCCGAAGTGCTTATGCGTCTGGCCCGGCTGGAGGCCGTGCCTGAGGATATGCTTATGGAAGTGGACAGGGTGCTCACCAGCCAGCTCATCGCCATGGGCGGCAAGGAAGGCAAAAAGGTGGGCGGCGTGCAGTCCGTGGCAGAAATCCTCAACGCTGTGGACCGTGCCACCGAAGAGGAAGTGCTTTCGGAAATTGAAGAAGACTCCGCCCAGATGGCTGAAGACATCCGCAACCTCATGTTTGTCTTTGAGGACTGCAAGAATATTGACGACCGCGGCATGCGCGAACTGCTCAAGGAAGTGCCCAACGAACAGCTGACCCTGGCCCTGCGCGGCGCCAGCGACGAACTGAAGGAAAAGTTCTTCAAAAACATGTCGGAGCGTGCCGGCAACATGATCCGCGAAGAGCTGGAATTTATGGGCCCCACCAAACTTTCGGACGTAGAGGGCGCACAGCAGGATATCGTCAAGATCGTGCGCCGCCTGGAAGGAGAAAACAAACTTGTCGTCAGCCGCGGTGCGGGCGACGTCTTTGTGTAGCCCCACCGCTCACTTCTAACCTGGATACGTCGTCATGGCCGCGGACCAACTGCGCAAAAAATGGGGCACTGTCTTCATGGGCGAGAGGGAAGCCTCCGAGGCCCAGCTCGATGCCCTGCAAGAACCGGCCCTGCGCCAGCGCCGCCGGCAGCAGCAGGAGGAAGACTACCTGGCGCGGGTGCGCGCCAGAGCCGAGGAGCGCGCGCGGGAAATTCTGGGGGCCGCCTATGCCGAGCGTCAGAAGGTGCTGGACGAGGCCCGCGACGAAGCCGTGGCCGCCGCCAAGGCGCTGACCCATGAGGCGACAGAGCTGCGGGACCAGGCCCGTGCGGCCCAGGAAGCGGCGCGGCAGGAACGCGAATCGGCCGTACAGCTGCGGGAAGAAGCGGCCCGCCTGCGCGAGGCCGCCCATGACGAGGGCTTTCAGGCCGGTATGGACGCCGCCGGAGCAGAACTGACCGCCTTTCGGCAGGAGCTGGGCCAGAGCCTCGCCACGCTGCTGCGCCGTCTGGAAAAGCGTCAGGACGCCCTCTGCGCCTCCTGGCGCGAAGATCTGACGGCTCTGACCCTGGCCGCCGTGGAGGCGGGCACGGGCTGGCTGCTGCACAGCGAGCATGAGGCCGTTCTGCGCCGTTTGGTGCTGGAGGCCGTCAACCTGCTGGAAGATCGCACCAGCATCAGCGTGCGCGTGCACCCTGATGACGAGGCCTCTGTGGGCGGATTGTTTCAGGCCGCGCGGGAGCGTGCGCCCGAACTGCGTCAGTGGGTGGTCACGGGCGACCCGAACCTGGAACCCGGCGATCTGGTGGCGGAAAGCGGCAGCGGCAGCGTGGATTGTCGCCGGGCCTATTTCAGCGATATGGTGGCGGGCGTGCTGACCCACCTGACCCTGCCCCAGCGCCCCGAAGAAGCTGCGGAAGCCGCCGCCCTGGGTGACCTTGTGGCTCAGGAGGCGGCGCGTCTGGCCGCGCCGGAAGCTGTGCCGGACGCCCCTGCGGGAGCAGAATCCCCTGCTGCAGCAACCCTACACGCGGTGGCGCCGGAGGCCGCGCCTGCAGCTCCGGAAGGACCTGCCAGCGAACTTTCCGCCCCCGACGCGCCTTTGTCGCAACCTGCGGCCCCGACGGCTTCTTTGGAACAGGGTATTCCCCCTGTCGCGCCGGGACCGACTTCTCAGACCGCTGCGCCCCCGGCAGACAGCTCTTTGTCCGCGCCTGCCGCATCCGGCACTATGCCTGCAGAACTCCCCGCCACGGACCCCTCCGCGCCGGCCCCTCACACGGCGACTGTGGCGGCATCCGCCGTGCCTTCTGAGTCCCCTTCCGTTGCCGCAGCAGCAGAATCCCAAAGTGTGCCGCCTCTGGACGAACCTCTGGCGCCAGAAACGGTTGGCGCTGCGCCGTCGGCCCCTGCTGCCGCGCCCTCTGTGGACGGTGCCGGCGCTGCTGTTTCCGCCGGAGCGGACGCCGCTGCGCCGTCGGCCCCGGCGGAAACCGTCACGCCTTCCGGTCTGGCCGCGTCGTCCGGTTCAGGTGTGTTGCCTTCCGCCGCAGCAGCGCCGCAGCAATCGGGACCGTCCTCAGCGCATCCGGCCGCAGCGGTTGCGGCCGAACCCAGCCTCGCCGAACTGGAAGAAGAACTTTTTCCGCTGGAAGAAGACGATGCGGCCCGCAACGTGCTCACTCAGGGCGGCTTTCTGCCCGGTGCGGACCATGAACGCTGAGGGGGCGGCATGAAGCTGGACCCGCAAGCCTGCGCCAAACTGCTGCGCGCCGGCGACCCCGTGCGCCTTTACGGCAAGGTCAACAAGGTGGTGGGCCTGGTGGCCGAGGGCAGCGGCTTGCGCGCCCCCTTGGGCGCGGTCTGCCACATGTTGCCTGACGACGGGGAAGAAAGCGGCATTGCGGCCGAGGTGGTGGGCTTTCGCGACGGCAATCTGCTATTCATGCCCTATGGGGACATGCGCGGTATCCGCCCCGGCAGCCGCATCCGCAACACCAGCCTTCCTCCGGTCTTTCCCGTAGGGCCGGATTTGCTGGGCCGGGCTTTTGACGCCTTTGGCACGCCCCTGGACGCCGGGCCGCCCGTAAGCGCGGAAATATACACCTCGCCCCTGCCCGTGGGGGAGGCCGCGCGGGCCGATTTCTCCCGCCAGATGGAAGAACAGCGGCCGTTTGCGCCCACATGGGCGGCGGAGGCCCGCCAAAACTGGCAGCCGGAGCTGGCCCCCATCTATACCGACCCGCCGAGCCCCCTGCAGCGCCCCCGCATCACGGACATTCTGGACGTGGGCGTACGTTCGGTGAACAGCCTGCTCACCTTGGGCAAGGGCCAGCGCGTGGGCATCATGGCCGGGTCCGGCGTGGGCAAATCCACCCTCATGGGCATGATGGCCCGTTACACCCGCGCGGACGTTAACGTCATTGCCCTTATCGGCGAACGCGGCCGCGAAGTGGTGGAGTTTATGGAGCGCGACCTGGGCCCCGCGGGCATGGCCCGGTCCGTGCTGGTCATCGCCACCTCCGACCAGTCTCCTCTGGTGCGCATGCGCGCGGCCTATGCGGCCACCGCCGTGGCGGAATACTTTCGCGACAAGGGCATGGACGTGCTCCTGATGATGGATTCCGTCACCCGCTTCGCCATGGCCGCCCGCGAAGTGGGACTGGCCGTGGGCGAACCCCCCACCACCAAAGGCTACACCCCCTCGGTTTTCGCCCAGCTGCCCAAGCTGCTGGAGCGGGCCGGGCGTTCGGCTTCGGGCACCATTACCGGCATCTATACCGTGCTGGTGGACGGCGACGACTTTACCGAACCCATTGCCGACGCCGTGCGTTCCATCCTGGACGGCCATATTGTGCTCACCCGCGACCTGGCCGACCAGGGGCACTTTCCCGCCATCGACGTGCTGCGCTCCATCAGCCGTCTGCGTTCGGACATTTGTCAGCGGCAGGATGTGCAGGCGGGCCGTGTGGTTACCCGCCATATGAGCACCTTCCGCCGGGTGGAGGATATGGTCAATATCGGCGCTTACGCCAAGGGCTCCAACCCGGAAATCGATGCCGCCATAGTCAAGATGCCCGCCATCAACGCCTTTCTTCAGCAAGACGTGGGCGACCCTCAGAATCTGGAACAGAGCATGGCCCTGCTGCGCGCTCTGGCCGATATGCCTGCCTCCCCTGTGCCTGTTGCGGAGGCGTAAGCGCAACAGGGCTGTCCGGTGCAGCGCCGGAGTGGGGTTTACTGAACATAGTAAATAATTTTTATAAATTAACTGAATTTTATGTACAGATAATATATAGTAAACTATATAATTAAAGAATTTTGTTACAGCCATCGGTTTGCTGTTGCAGCCTGATCCAAAGAATAAAAGTTTCAGGGGAGGAGGCGCGGCAGCCCCTTTTTCAAACGGGTTCTTCCCCGCAAAGCGTCGCGGCTCTGCACGGCCCCAAGGGGCTGCGACGAAAAAACTTGCGCTTTTCGGCACATGCGCTTGAAGGCCGTGGCGGCCTGTGCTAGCGTCAAAGACGTACCCGGCCCGGCACGCCGTGTCCGGGACCAATTCGGGCACATCTGCGCCAGGGGAGCCGCCATGTCCCTCAGCCGTTTGCTGGGCTTTTTTCTGCCTTCCGCCAAACGCCAGGAGCGGTCCGAAGTCCGTTCGCCCGACGAGGCCGAGCGGCTTTTTGCCTTGCGACACCATTCCTTCAAACTTTTCCTTACGGCCTGGAATACCTTTCAGGAAACAATGGCCGATGTGGAATATACCCTTTGTTGCGACCATCCTTTTGGCCTCTACCGGGTGCGCGCCCTGTGCACCAAGGTGGCCACCCAGGTCTTTCAGTGCATCCAGCAGCTGGAGCGGCTGGACCCAGGCCCCTGCGCCGCGCTGTATGAGCGCTTTGACCAGTTGCAGAAGCTGGTGGCCTGTGAGGTCTACGAGCCGGAATCCTGTTTGCTGGGGCCCTTGACCCTGCCCCTGGGCCAGGGGCAGGGGGCGTTGCACGAGGCCCAGGTGGATCCGGCCACACTGCGGCTGGAGGCCTTGCGCGGGCGCTTTCCTGAGGCTGTGCCGCAGGGCTTTGTCCTCACCGGCGCAGGCTGTCGGCATTTTTTCCAGCACGGCGACCTGCAGAGCGAAATCAACCGGCGCATCCAGGCTGCCGGGGGGCTTGCCCCCATGCATCTGGCCAAACTTTCCCGCCAGCTGGGCCAGTTGGTGGAGGCCACCCCCTTGCCGGAGGAACTGAGCGACGCGATTCTGACGGAAGTGGCGCGGCTGCGCCAGGGCTGCGATCCCGCGTCCATGCGGCTGTTGCTGCGTGGCCGGGTCTGGCCGCCCGAAGCCCCCACGGAAGAAGGCTGCGGCATGGTGCTCTGGGGACCGCCCGTGCCCCTGGACGCGCCGGACGCGGCCATTCTGGAGGCTGTGCACAAAACTCTGGCCGGCAAACAGCGCGCTCAGGCCCTGGTCTACCGTCGGGCGCGCGGGCTTACGGAGGGCGGGGCAGGGCTGTGCGTCACCTGCCTGGCGGTGGAGGCAGGCTGCTGGGGGGGGCTGGTGCAGTCCGCCGCGCCTTTGCGCCCGGAGAGCCCTTACGTCCACGTCTACGCCTGTGAGGGCCTGCCACAGGATCTGGAATATTCTGCCTTGCCCGTGGATACGGCGCAGGTAACCCGTGCCGCGCCGCAGCGCGTGGTGGAGCGTCATCCGCACCGGGTGTTGCGCCCTGTGCTGGACGAGGCCACGGCGCTGCAGGCGGCCCGTCTGGCCCTGGAGGTGGAAGAAGCCGAGGGCGCGCCCCAGGCCGTCACCTGGGTGCGCACGCCGGCGGGGCAGGCGCGGCTGCTCATGACCCGTCCCATGGTCCGCCCTCCGGCCGCGCTGCCGGAGGAAGCCGCGCCCCCGCCGGAGCTGGACGACGCCATATTGCTGGAAGGGGGCTTTACGGTCAATCCAGGCAGAACCTGGGGCCCGGCCTGGGTGGCGCGTCGCTGGGACGACGCCCGGCGTTTCCCCACGGGCGGCATCCTGGTGCTGCCGGACGACAACTACATGTGGGGCGCGCTTATTGACCGTGTGGCCGGGCTGGTGGTGGAGCGCGGTTTTCAGGGGTCGCGCCTGGCCTCGCTGGCGCGGGAGTTTGGCAAGCCCGCCGTGTTTGGCATGGCCTGGGCCACGGAAGTGGTGGAGAACGGCCAGCCCGTGACCCTTTGCGCGGACCTGCGCACGGTCTACATGGACCGCCGCGAAGCCGTGCTGCCCAACACCCCGGCGGGGAAGGACTATATGCCCGGCAGCCCTGTGTACCGCATTCTGCAGAACGCCTCGCGCCATATTCTGCCCCTGACTCTGGAGGTGGACAGTGTGGACTTCAAAGCCGCCAACTGCGCCACCTACCACGATATCGGGCGTTATTGCCATGAGCGGGCCGTGAGCGCCATGTTCAGCCTGGGCGCGGCCAAGGCCTACGCGCCGCAGCGGGTCAAGCAGCTTCGGGACAAGGTGCCCAAACAGTTCTGGGTGGTAAACCTGAGCGACGGCTTTCGCGTGACGCCGCCGGGGCCGGTCATCGACGTGGAGGACATCGCCTCGCGCCCCATGCTGGCCCTGTGGCGCGGCATGAACGCCTGGCCCTGGCAGGGGCCACCGCCCGTGGATGGCAAAGGCTTTTTGTCCGTACTGTTTGAGGCCACGGCCAATCCGCATCTGGACCCGGCCTCGCAAACGGCGTATTTCACTGAAAAGAACTATTTTTTGGTTTCGCGCGATTATTGCAGCCTGCACTCGCGCTTTGGCTTTCATTTTGTTTCGGTAGAGGCGCGGCTTTCCGAGCGCGTTTCCGAAAACTATCTGAATTTTCAGTTGCGCGGCGGCGCTGCGGATATTGAGCGTCGTATGCTGCGAGTGCGTTTTGTGGCCGATATCCTTTGGGAATTCGGCCTGGCTCCGGCCCTGCATAACGACGCCGTGAGCGCCACCCTCAAGGGCTTTGAACCGGAGGAAGGCGCGCGTCTGCTGGCCGTGGCCGGCTATATGACCATCCACACCCGCCAGCTGGACATGATCATGCAGGACGCGGCCCAGGTGGCTGTCCGGCGGGAAGAAATGCTGCAGCACTGCCGGGCCTTGTACCGGGGCGAACCGCTTAGCGGATCACCGGCCAGGGACGCAGCGCAAAAGGCCGCGTCCGTGACCGCCGCGCCCGACGGCGGGGAGGGAAACTGATGTCTGTGGTGGCCGCCGCGCCCCTGCGCGGGTACAAAGTCATCTATCGCCGCCTGTTGGCGACCCTGCTGCTCATGGCCCTCACGCCTCTGGTGGCGCTGGGGCTGTTTTGCCTGGACCGCCTGGGGGCTATTTATGATGAAAAGATCAGCGCGGGCATTGAGGCTGTCATCAGCAGCAAGCACCGCGCCCTGGACACCTTCATGGTGGAGCGTGTGGCCCAGATCAAAACGCTGGCCTTCACCCACAGCTATGAAGAACTGAGCGACCCCGCGCGCCTGAGCGCCATTTTCAGCGTCATGCAGTCCAACAGCCGCTCCTTTGTGGATGTGGGCATCATCGGCATGGACGGCAGACATGTGGCCTATGTGGGGCCCTTTGACCTGCGCGCAGCCAATTATATGGAAGCCGACTGGTTTGGGGAGGTGCTGCGCAAGGGCGTGTATGTGAGCGACGTGTTTCTGGGCTACCGCCATGTGCCGCACTTTATTGTGGCCGTACTGCGCCATGTGGGCGGGCGGAGCTTCATTCTGCGGGCCACCATCGACATGGACGCCATCGACGCCCTGCTGCGCCGCGTCTACTCCGGCCCGCACAGTGACGCTTTCATTGTCAATTCCAAGGGCGTACTGCAGACCGCCTCCCGCTACCACGGCGGCATCATGAGCCGCTTTGACCAGCCCCTGCCGCCGACGGGCCGGGCTGGCGTGGTCACCAGCCGCATCACCACGCCGGACGGACAGGAAATGCTCAGCGCCATGATGCCCCTGGAATCCATGCCCTGGGTGCTGGTGGTGCTGGACGACGTGCGTGAAAGCCTGCGCCCCTTGCGGCAGCTGCGGGCTCTCATCACCTTCTTTATGCTTTTGGGCGGGGCGCTGGTCTGCGTGGGGGCGGAGCTCTGCACCAGGCGGATGGTGGCCTCGCTGGAGGCCGCAGACCACCGCCAGGCCCACATAGACGCGCGCATGCTCCAGTCCAGCAAGATGGCGGCCCTGGGCAAGATGGCCGCCGGCGTGGCCCACGAGGTCAACAATCCCCTTATGCTTATTCAGGAAAACGCCGGTTGGATCCGCGACCTGCTGGAGGACGAAGACCCGGCAAAAATGAAAAATTACAAAGAAATTTCAGAGAGTACGGAAAAGATTGAGCAACATGTCAAGCGGGCCAAGGGTATTACCCAACGCATGCTCGGTTTCGGCCGCCGCATGAACCCAGGTCGGACGGAAATCCTTATTAACTCCTTGCTGGACCAGGCCGTGGACATGCTCAAAACCGAGGCCACGGGCCGCAATATCGCCATTGTCAAAGAATACGACAGTCAGACGCCGGTCATTCTTTCCGATCCGGCCCAGCTGGAGCAGGTCTGCATCAATATCATCGACAACGCCATTGACGCTATGGGCAAGGACGGCAGCCTGACCATCCACACCCGGCCCCATAAGGACGGGGTACAGGTGCTCTTTACAGATACCGGCCCCGGCATGGATCAGACTACCATGAAACAGATTTTTGACCCCTTCTTTACGACCAAAAAGGTGGGGGAGGGCACGGGCCTGGGCCTGGCCATCTGCTTTACCATTCTGGAAAAACTGGGCGGGCGCATTGAGGTGCGCAGCACCCCCGGCGAGGGCAGCACTTTTATCGTCACCCTGCCGGCGGAACCGCCCCAGGCCGCGGTGGAAGCTCCCGTCCAGGACGAAAACGAAGACGCGGGTACGCTGTAAGCGGGGGGTCGCCCCAAACGGCGGACGACAAAAACGGCAACAGCGGCAAACGTGGCAAGGAGGCCCCATGCGCGCACTGTTTGTGGACGACGAAGTGGAATTTCTGGATCTCATGCACAAACGCCTGACCCGGCGCGGCATGGAGGTAGTCACCGCCCCGGACGGCAAAACGGCCCTGGACCTTTTGGAGGCCTCTCTTCAGCCGGGGGGCGCCGCCTTTCAGGTGGTGGTCATGGACGTGCGCATGCCCGGCATGGACGGGCTGGAAACTCTGCGCCATGTGAAGGAAAAAGCCCCCGGGCTGCCCGTCATCCTGCTGACGGGGCACGCTTGCATGGGCGTGGCCGTACAGGGGCTGGATCTGGGCGCGTATGATTATATGCTCAAGCCCGTGGCCATCAGTGAGCTGATCATCAAGATGGAAGAAGCGGTCCGCTCCGCTGCAAGCTGATGGCTGTCCTCAATGCTCTGCGCCGTTGGCTGGGCCGCGGTTCTGCCGAGCCGGATCCGGAGGCCCAGGCCCGGGAGGAGGCGCTCAAAGCCCGCCTCAGAGAGCGCTGCGCGCGCTTCCGGCGGCTGCTTGCGTCCAACAAGAGCGCCCTTGAGGCCATGAGCGAAGTGGAGGAGCGGTTGGCTAGTCCGCGCCCCTTTGGCATGGACTCGGTGCAGGCCGTCTGTACCCGCGCCGTCACGGCGGTGTTCCAGATGGTGCGTGAGCTCAACGCTCTTTCCGACAATGCCTACCTGCCTCTGCAGGAAGCCTTTGAGCGCATCCGCGCCCAGATGGAGGCCCTGCTGGAGGAGCCGCCGCACCCAGAGGGGCCGCTGGTGTTGCCCCTGCCGTTGGTCCGGCTGGAAGATATGCCGCAGGTGGGCGGCAAAATGGCCAATCTGGGCGAAGTGGCGGCCCATGCGGGCCTGCCGGCGCCCGACGGCTTTGCCGTTACCGTAGCGGCGTATTACCGCTTTATGGAATACAGCGGCCTGCGCGAGGAGCTCAGCCGCCGCATCCAGGCTACAGATATGCAAAGTCTGGACGCGGTGTTCAGCCTCTCCGCCGCGCTGCAACAAGCCGTGCTGGCCGCGCCCCTGCCTCCGGAACTGGAAAAAGCCATGACAGAACAGGTGGCGGTCATACAGGCGCGGACAGAAGGGGAGCTGCTTCTGGCCCTGCGCAGCAGCGCCGTGGGCGAAGACGCCCTGGGCGTGACCTTTGCCGGACAGTACCGTTCAGAACTGAACGTGCCGCCCGAAGAAGTCTGTGAGGTCTGGAAGGAGATTGTGGCCAGCAAGTACGCCGTCACGGCCATGAGCTACCGTTTTCAGCACGGCATTCCGGACGACGCCGCGCCCATGAGTGTGGGGGTGCTGGCCATGGTGCCTTCGGCCGCGGGCGGCGTAGTCTACAGCCGCGACCCTGTGGCCGCCGCCAGAGGGGAGGAGCGCGTGGTGATCAACGCCGTGCCGGGCCTGGCCAAGGCCGTGGTGGACGGGGCCGTGACGCCGGACGTCTTCGCTTTTAGTCATGAGCACCCGCCGCGTCTGCTGCGCAAAGATCTGGCGGGCCGGAAGTCCAGCCTTACGGATGCCCAGGCCGCAGAGCTGGCCCAAATGGCCCTGGCGCTGGAAGAGTATTATGCCGAACCCCAGGACGTGGAGTGGGCCCTTGATGCCCGAACGGGCCGCTTGACGGTTCTGCAGAGCCGCCCCCTGCACGGGCTGGAAGCCGTGGCCGCGGCGGACGCCGCTCAGGAGGCGCTGCCCGAAGGGCTTGTGGTCCTGGCGCGGGGCGGCGTGGGCGTGAGCCCCGGCGTGGCCTTGGGCCAGGCCGTGGTTGCGCGTAAAGAGGCGGACATGCTCTCCTTTCCCAAGGGCGGCATCTTGGTGGTGGAACGCGCCCTGCCGCGCTGGGCGCCCCTGCTTTCGCGCGCGGCCGGGCTTGTCAGTGAAACCGGCGGTATGGCCGGGCATCTGGCTTCGGTGGCGCGGGAATATGGCGTGCCCGCTCTGTGCGGCCTTGCCGGGGCCTGCAGCCTGCTGGAAAAGGCCGGAGAAGTGACCCTGGACGCCGGACGCAACGCGGTTTTCGCCGGGCTGCAGTCACAGCTGGTGCCCGCCCTGGCGTCCAAACCCAACCTTATGGCGGGCAGCCCCGTGTACCAGCGCCTGGCGGCTTTGGCCAGGCTGATGGTGCCGCTGCGGCTGCTGGACCCGGAAGCGCCGGAATTCGCGCCGGAGTATTGCCGAAGTCTGCACGATATCACGCGCTTCTGCCACGAAAAATCTGTGGAGCTCATGTTTAGCGACAATGCCGGTCTGCCCGGCCAGATGGGTAAGCAACTGCGGGTGGGGGTCAAGCTGCAGTACTGGCTGGTAGACATGGGCGGCGGCTTTACGGAGCCGGTCACCGGGCCGGTAGTGGAGCTTGAACAGATCGCCAGCCTGCCCATGCTGGCCCTCTGGGACGGCATGGTCGCCGTGCCCTGGGCCGGGCCGCCGGCCGCCAGCGCTTCGGGATTCATGAGCGTCATGATGGAAAGCGTCATGAATCCCGACCTGGAAAGCACGGCCCCCAACGCCATGTCGCAGCGCAACTTTTTTATTATTGGCAGCGGCTATATGCTGTTGCAGGCCCGGTACGGCTACCATTTCTGCACAGTGGAAAGTCAGGCCGGACCGGATGGGTATGAGAATTTTGTCAGCTTCCAGTTCAAGGGCGGGGCGGCGGACAGCCAGCGGCGGCGGCTGCGCGCGGCCATGCTGGCGGATTTGCTGGAGGGGCGCGGCTTTCGTGCGGACGTGAAGGACGATTCGCTTTTTGCCGTGGCCGAGGGCGAAGCGGCAGAAGCGGTGCTGCGCAAGACGCGCCTTCTGGGCTATCTGCTTATCCACACCCGGCAGGTAGACATGATCATGCTGGACGCGGGCCGGGCCGCGGCCCTCAGGGAAAAGCTGTCTGCGGACATGGACGGCCTGGCCGACCGACCGCTGCCCTGTCGCTGACCTCACACCCAACAGCCCGGATGAAAAACTGTCCTTTGGAGACGCCTTATGCCCTATGTCAACATCAAGGTCACGGGCGGCGCGGAAGCGCCCACCACGGAACAGAAAGCGGAACTCATTCAGGGCGTGACCGATCTGCTGGTCCGCGTGCTGGGCAAAAACCCCGCCACCACTGTGGTGGTCATTGACGAGGTGCCCATGGAAAACTGGGGCATCGGCGGCGCTGCCGTTGCCTGCCGGCGGCAGCAGCGCTGCTGATGCGCGGGCGGCGGCTGGTTCAGGGCTTTTCCCGCCAGCGCCGGGCAAGCGCGCCGAACGCCCTGACCACATCCGCATAGGCCGTTTCCGCACTGGCGTCAAAGGCGTTTGCTTTTCGGCTGGTCAGGATCAGCACGGCGCGCAGACCGTGTTCCGAATAGAACGGTTTTGCGAAATAGGAACGGACGCCTTGCGGCGCGAACAAGGCCCAGTCAATGGATTTAACGCTGTCCAGCGTGTCTTCCACCATGAGCGAATGTAGGCCGAAGCGTTCCACATCCTGCGCAATGGTGCCTTCATAGGCGTGCTGCATGCCCCATTCCAGGCTTTCAAAGACCTTTCCCACCCCATAGACGGCCACCCGTCCGCTGTTCATCTGGATATGTGAGAGCATAAGGCCGTCCACTTCCGGGCCGCAGGTGGCGTACAGGTCCTCCAGGGCCGGGCGCAATTCGCCCGGTTGGAGGGCCGCCAGGCCGTCGTCCGCCACGGGCTGCAGCCTGGGGTCCACGCTGATCAGCGCGGCCCGTACCACCTGCAGGTCCTGGCCGCCCCATAAGGTCAGTCGCGCATGGGCGGAAAACAGCCCTCGCTCCCCATTGCCCAGCAGCAGCTTACCGGCCCATGCGTCGTGCTCCACCGCTTTGCCCGCCGCACGGAAGAACTGCGCGCGCTGTTCTTCCGGCACCACATCCTCCAGGGTCAGTTGTCGCCCGGTCTGGTCTTCGCCGATAAACAGCGCCCGCGCCGCGTCATTGGCGTCGGCAAGCCGGCGGCTTTTACTGTCGACCGTGAAAACAGGGTAATCCGCATCGCCCACCCGCATGCGCAGTTGGGCCTTGTAGCACTCCGATTCGTAGCCGCCGGGCAAAAAGGCTTCTTTTAAAAAGCCACTGTAAATATCCTGCTCTGGTTCGGGCCAGCCTTGCAGCATCAGGGGTCTGCGCCCCTCATCGGTCTTAAGACGGAAAATGGCTGCCGCCGGTCGCGCCGCATGGATCATATCCCAAAATTCCATAAGCAGGGGATAGTCCTGCTCCATAACAATCTGTTTGCGGTAGGCGGCGTTTTTGAGCAGTTGCGGCGCGTCAAAACCGGCGTCGTTCCATTGTGTAAAAAGTTTCAGGCGCGACTCGCGCCGGCAGATGCTCCACATCAGGCCGGGAAAGCCTTTGCGCCATTGGTGAAAACGCGGCATGACTGCTTCCTTGTTTGCCGGGGCTGCGGCGAAAGCCGCTGACCAGCCAGTAAAATGGATTCCTTGTTCGGCGCAAGCCTTTTTTTTCATTATTGGTCATACCAATTTTTTTTACGGAGATAATCAGGGCAAAACAGCGGGCATTCTGCAGCATACAGCAGGACAATATGCTAAAAATAAAGTTTTGGTCATACCAAGAATATATTTTTTCTTAATTAAATTATCATGGTTATAGAATGCTAATAATAAATTAAGGAATTGTTGCCAATTTTTTCACGTGGAGCAATATGGAGGCAGACAGCGTCACGGACGTTTTGCCTGGAGGCCGCCATGCACACGCCGGCAACAGCGGAAAGTATTCTGGAACAGGCCCTGCTGCAGGGCCGCTGGACGTTGTTTGAGCGCCTGCCCGCCGAACGGCGTCTGGCCGAGGAACTGGGCATCAGCAGGGCTACATTGCGTACGGCCCTGCGTACTCTGGTAGGCCGGGGCATTCTGGAAACCCGGCGCAACAGCGGCACCTTTGTGCGGACCTTGCCCTGTGCCCCGCAGACCTCCGGCCCGGACGACAGCCTGCAGGCCATGAGCGTTGTCATGCCCCCTTTGTTGTCGGCTGTGGCCGGCTCGTTTGCGCCATCGGTCATGCTGACCCTTGAGCGTCTGCTGCCTTCGGTGGGCATGGCGCTGCACAGTGGGGACATGCGGCTTCTGGCCCGGCACCATCTGCATTTTTTTTCCACCTTGCTGCAGGCCGTACCCAATGCCCGCCTGGCTCAGGCCGGAGCGTGCACCCTGCCCGACGAACGCACCCTGACCCGCCTGCTGGAAGGTTGCAGCCAGGCCCGGCTGGAGGAGCTTTTCAAGCATCTGGCCCGCACACTGCATGGTTTGCGTCACGCCGACCCTCAGGCCAGTGTGGCCGCCGTAACGGCATACGTTTCCTGTCTTTTGCAATATCGGGAGGAGAGCCGATGAACCGGCGCGCTTTTTTACGAGGGGACTGGCGGCCGCCTTGCCCCGGCAGTGCCGACGATGCCGCTGCGGCATGGGCTGTGGGCGACGAGGGGACGCCGCAGTTGCCCCCGGACTTTACGCCGGCGCTGTTGCGCCTGGAAGGGCTGCGTCTGGGGCTGCCCGTGGACCGTATGAGCAAAGAGGCATTGGTTTACGCCGTTGCGCGAGCCTTGCGCGCCGGAACGCGCGCGCCCGCGGCAACGGAAACCCCGCAAGCCCAAGGAGGCTGCAATGGCTGATCTTAACATCCCTTATCTTGAAGAGCGTAAACTTGTTAAGCGGTGGCAGGGGCCTTGGCCGGTACTGGCCAACATGGTGGTGACACTTTCCATTTTTGCCGTTACCTGGTGGATTTTTCAGGACCCGCGCGGCATCATGCGTTTTTACACGCCCTATGTGGGGTACAACTATTGCCGTTGGTGGCTGATCATCCTGATCTGGATGGCCTACATCTTTGATTTCTGGCCGTTCAAACGGGCATGGGTCCGTAATGCGCATCCCTTACAGAAAGGGCTGGTGCTTTCGCTGGTTTCCGTCGGCATCATGATTATGATGATCCACGGCTTTTTTGAAGGTATTCTGGGCAATTTTGCCTTTGCGTACTTTAATCCGCACCAGTTACAGAAGCTGCCGGGCCTGACTGAATTTTACTCCACGGAGTACGCGGCCCAGGCCTGCATGATGTTCGCGGTCATTGCCTCGTGGATCAGCCCGGCCTGGATCGTGGCGCTGGAAGGCCACCCGTGGCAGAACGAACGCCAACCGGTCAAAGGCTTCAGCATTTGGCTCGGCACCTTTTGCCTCAGCCTGATCATCTATTTTATGACCATGCACAACCACATGGGCATTCTGTATTACCCCTGGCAGTATTTCACAGCCATCACTCCGCCGTACTGGGAAAATTTCGCGCATACGGTTTCGGCCAACTTCCATGTGGCCTGGATCATGTGCTGCACGGTAGTGGTCTGGTTTATGGAAGGCATTTGGGAGCGTTACCCTTTCTGCCTCATCAAAACGCCGTGGCTGCGGCGTTGCGCGCTCTTTTTCGGCATTATCGCCATCTCTGTGGCCCTGTGCTTCTTCTTCTGGTATATGCAGGAGCTGGTGTGGGGCGACGCCATCCGCGGGCACCGGCGCGACGCCGCTCCGGACTGGCGCTGGCTGCATGTGGGCGAAACGGCCATTTTCTTTCTGGTGCCGGCTTTGTTTGTGCAGTTTTATTGCGGCAACTGGCCCCATAAGTTCAGCACACCCGTCAATATGCTTGTCCGCACGGTTCTGGTGGCCCTGGGCGGCATTGCCCTCTACTGCCTGTACTACAAGTATGCCCACTTTGTGCTCGGCACCCAGAAGGGCTTCTCCCACCCGCAGCAATTTCCCATGATCCCCACAATCTGGCTGATAGACATCTGGTTGATCAACTGGTGGTTCATGGACGGCTGGCCGGGCTGGAAGCGTGAAATCCGCAGCACTGATGAAGTCCACGCCGAAGAGCAGGCCTTTATTGCCAGAAATGCCTGGAGCCCGGCAATGGCGCCCGGCTTGCTGGTGGGCATTGTTGTCGGCGTTCTGGTCTATTTTGCCATTGTGGCTGTGTTGCCCTGGTGCAGCGCTCACTTTACCCTGGTGCAATAGGGGGATTCCATGAACAGACGTGAATTCATCAAAGGCGCGGCATTGGGTGTGGGCGTAGGCGCCATAGGCGCTATGGGCGTATATTCCTATTCGCCCATGCGCCGGGCCTTTCTCAAGGACGTCAAGCGCGGCCAGACCGAAATCGGCCTGTGCAAATCCGTGAAAGTAACCAATATTTCGGAAACAAGCTGGTTCGACAACGGCATCTTTATGCAGGACGTCACAGGGGCTGGCGGCCTGCTGGTGGACCAGTACACTTTCAACTGGGCCCCCTTTGGCAACGGCAAGGGCATAGGCAAGGGTAGTTATGAGGAAGGCATGAAAAAGATCAGACACCTCTTGCCCCACAAACTTGACGAAGCCTGGGACATTGCCAAGGAAAACAGCGTGCACGCCGACAATGCCGGCGGGTTTTCCTGCCTGGTGGAAATTGAAGACATGGAGGGCAAGGTAACAAAATACCTGTTTGATACGGGCTGGAATTATCAGTGGATGGATACCTGCTACAAGCGGGAAGGTATCGACACCATGCTGGCCAATAACGAAATTGCGGCCATGATCCAGACCCATGAACACATGGACCACTATTTTGGCCTGCCCGCCGTTACCAAATACAATCCAAATATCCATATTTATACGCCCAACACCTTTTACCCCAACGGCAAGCAGTATCTCAAAGATTGCGGGCACCGGGGCAAGTGGACCGAAGTGCCCAAGGGTCTGTTCAAACTTCAGGAAGGCGTAGCTCTGTACGATTTTGACTGCCCCATCATCTTTAAGGTGTTTGGGGAAATGTCCATGTACTGCAATGTGAAGGATGTGGGTCTGGTCAGCATTACAGGCTGCTGCCATCAGGGCATCATCCTGTTTGCCGACACGGCCTACAAGACCATAGCCTATGAGAAGGATCAGTTCTACGGGCTTTATGGCGGCCTGCATATATCGCCCTTTGATGACTGGGATCCCAAGTACGACGATCTGGTCATCGGCCTCAAAAAGTGGGAACTGCAAAAGGTGGGCTGCAACCACTGCACGGGCCTCATCACGGCGCAGAAATTCGTGGATGCGGGCTATCCCGTGGTCAAGGGCACGGCCCGATTCCGTTCCAAGACCACCAACTATCTCGGCAACGGCGACGTGATCAAGTTCCCTACCTAAACAGACAGCAAGTCCGGGGCGCGGGGATATCCGCTGCGCCCCGGACTTGCCTGTATGCCGCAGCCCCCTGCAGCCCAAGGGAGTTTTGCCATGCATCTTGCCGCCTTGCTGCCCCGACCGCTCACCCCCGAAAACGGTCCGGAAAGCCCCACCATCATGAACTGTCTGCTGACCGGCGTGCACCTGGAGCGTCGTCGGGCCAGAGCCGTTGGCTGGCGCGGCGTGCGCGCCTCGGCCGGAGGGATGCCCGCCTGGACTTGTCGTGTGGCGGGCACGCCGCATGTCTATGGCCTTGTGTTTTGTGAGGAACACAGCAACGGCGAGGCCCTTCACGGCGAATTTGCGGCTTATGTTTTTCCAAAGGCCGAAGATCCCCTCCTGGATGTTTTCCCGCTTCGGGCTTTGGCCCTGGCCCTGGGGCCTGACTATGAAGATGCCGTGCGTGAACTTTCTGTGCACGCGCCTGCCCTGGACGCCTTTCTTCTGGGCCATGTGGGCCTTACTGCCGCTCTGGACGGGAGCGGTCTGGCCCTGACGCTTGCCGCGCCGGCCCGTTGTCGGCGTGTATCTGCGGAAGGCGTGGCCGCGCCCGCGGGCACAAAAAGAACAACAGCCTGGATTGTCCCCCCCGGCGGCCTGGAATACGATGTGCCCGCCTTTCGGCTGCTGCTGCGTCCTTTTGCGGCTTTGGCGTCCACAGCTGGCGTGTTATTGGGTGATGAGCCCCGGCTGCGGATCGGCGTTGCGCGGCATGCTGCCCCCGCAGCGGGCTGCCGTGTTGCCGCACCAGGCTCCTCTGCAGCGGAAGAAGTCTGGCTTACGCTGCGTGCAGCCCTTGGTGCGTCGGACATATCCTTGTCGGCGGCCAAAGCCGAAAAAAGTGAAGAAAAGCTGGTGACCAGTCTGCCGGAAAAGGGCAGGGCGCTTTCCCGTTTGCCCGGACGGCACCGGCCGCGGGGCGAAGAGGAAAGCGCCCTGCCGGTTATGCATGTGCTCACCGGCTTTCTTGGCGCAGGCAAAACCACATTTTTGCGGCGCTGGCTTGATTATCTGAACGGGCGTGAACAGTTCGCCGCCGTCATCCAGAACGAGCTGGGCAGCATTGGCCTGGATGCGGCCCTGACCAGGGGCGAAACCCACGTGGAGGCGCTGGACGCGGGCTGTGTATGCTGCACTCTGGCGGACAGCCTGCGCCCTGGCCTGCAACGTCTGCTGGACGCGGCCCCGGCAGAGCAGATCATTCTGGAAACCACAGGCGTGGCCAACCCGGCCAATGTGTTGGCATCTCTTGCGGAGCTGGACGATCTGGTCCGTCCCGGACTGGTGATTACCGTGGCCGATGCGCTGGCCTGGGACAGTCAGGTGGACGGCGTCCGTCTGGCCCAGGCTGCACAGGCCGACATTATCATTGCCAACAAGGCCGACGCCGTATCGGAGGAAAGGCTTGCGACCGTACTGGCCGACCTGCGCCGTCACAATCCTCGGGCCGTCATTTTGCCTGCCGTGGAGGGCAATATTGTCTTTGCCAGGCTGGACGCTCTGTACGCCGCATGGCTGGATGCGCAGGGTCGTCCGCCTTCACGCGTCCCGCAGTTGGGGCCGATGCGTGCCGCGCCTGTGGCCAGGCATATGGATGAAGGCATAACCACATGCTGCCGCCTCATGACCGGACCGGTCAGCGAAACGGAACTGCGGCTTCTACTGACTGCGGCCGGGTCTGGTCTGTGGCGTGCCAAGGGGATTGTGGACCTGCGCGGTGACGGCGGCACGCGCCCGGCCGTGGTGCAGTACGCTGCCGGACGCCTGGAGTTTGAAATTGCGCCCGATGACGCGCCCGAACGCTATCTGGTCTTTATCGGCGTTGCTCTTGATCCGGCGCTGGGGAGCGTGCGCGAGGAACAGTGCGCACAGACGGAAGCCGCAAGGAGGCCACAATGAACATCATGACTCTGGGGGGCTGGATGATGTGGCCCCTGCTTGTGGTTTCCATCCTGGCGCTGGCCGTCATTGTGGAGCGTTTTTTGCTCTACGCCGCCTGTCCCTTGCCGGACGACGCCTTGCGGCGGGAAATGCTGAAGGCTTCCGGCTCCGGCGATCTCGGCGTTGTGGCGGCGCGCATGGGGGGCGTGCCTTTGCTGCGGCCATTTGCCGCGCTGCTGGCTGGTGCGTGCCTGCAGCGCGACGCCGCCCTGAGGCTGGCCGGGGAACAGATTCTGGAGCAATTGGAACGTCGTCTGGGGCTCTTGGCAGCCATTGCCCGCCTGGCGCCCCTCATGGGCCTGCTGGGGACAGTCAGTGGTATGATTACCATTTTTTCCCGTCTTGCGCACGCCGCCGGCGGCGTGGATTTGTCTATGCTGGCCGACGGCATTTGGCAGGCTTTGCTGAACACGGCGTCTGGCCTGAGCATCGCCATTTTTGTTCAGTTTTCCCTGGCCTTTTTTCATGGGCGGCTCAAGAGCGTAGCCGCCATGCTGGACGCGGCGGGCAATGCCGCTCTGCTGCGGGATGTGAACAACGGCCCGGCTCATGGCCTGGCTGACGGCCTTGCCGGCGGCTCAGGTGTTCCAGATTCCGACCTGCCCGGCCACGTACCTTCTGCCGTTGCGACCGGGGACGGCCACCGCCGGGGCGCCCCCGTTTCCGGCGGGGGGAGGCGTTGAATGCTGCGTCTTTCCAAACGCCTGGAACCTTCCTATGAGTACGACCTGATTCCGCTTATAGACATGCTGTTCATCCTGCTCATCTTTTTTGTGCTGGCGGCGGCCTTTGCCGTGCGGGGGCTGGAGGTGGATCTGCCCCCGGCCCGCAGCAGCAAAGCCCTGTCCGGCAGGGTGGTGGAGCTGCGCCTGGCGGCGGACGGCGGCATTTTCTGCGAAGGGCAGCCCCTGCCGCGCCCAGAGGTTCGGGACAGGCTGCACGAAATCGTGCGCGGATTCCGCAGTCGGCCCGGTCGGCTGGTGCTGGTGGCCGAACCCCAGGCGCCCGTGGAAGGACTGATTTTTTTGGTGGATGAAGTACGGATGCAGGGTGGGGAAAAACTGCTTATAGCCACATCCGGAAAGGAGCGGCCGGAACGGCCATGACCAGCGGCGAACGCTTTTGCGCCGCACTGGCCTTTTCCTGCATGGCCCACTGGGGGGCCCTGCACCTTCTGGCCGCCGGGCACGGGGCGGAGCCGTCCGCTGGCGCTGTGGAGGTTCGCATAGATGCCATAGGTACGGATGTCGCCGTCATGGGCGGGGGCGGGGGCATCAGTATGGAGTCGGCCCCGCCGCCTCCGGAACGGGCCGACACGGCGGACAAAAGGCGGCAGGCTTTTTTTGCCTATCTGGAAGATATTGACGCCGCCGTACACGCACACAGGCTGGACGGGGGCGATCAGGGGTTGATTGGTGTGGCCGTATTTGCCTTTTCCGTGCGCCCGGACGGCAGCTTCAGCACGCCTGCGCTGCGGCAGACATCTGGATCAGAAATACTGGATACGGCGGCCCGCAGGGCCATTCTTGCCGCCAGCGGTACGGTGAAGCGGCCTCCCATCCTCGGTGAGGGGGATATCCCTGTGGTCCTGCACGTCAAATATCAATACGGGCTGCGCTGAGGGGCGTTTGCGAGATGCCCGGCTGTATCTGAATCCGCAGCATAAACCATACCGCCCTGAACGTGCAGGTCCGCCTTTGCCGCGCCGCAGCGTCCTAATTCCGTGAAAAACGGTTTACCTTAAACAAGTATGCCGTTATCCTCCCCAAACCCGGCGCTGCGTCGGATAGCCCGCGCGCGGCAGGGGACAAGTACATAAAGGGAGGGATGTATGCGGCTGACGGACAAGATTTTGTGCGGCATCGGGGTGGCGGTTATCCTGGGTATGCTGGTCATTCCCGGGGCCATGGACGGCTTTATCGCCCTGACGGCGGCCTGTCCTTTTGGCATGAGCTTTATCAAATTTGCCGTGCTGGCCACCTTGGGCGAGTGCATTGCCTTGCGCATCACCACAGGGCAATACAACCGGCCGGGATTCGGCGTGCTGCCCAAGGCCGTGGTTTGGGGCTTTCTGGGCATGGGCTGCAAGGTCGCCTTTACCATTTTCGGCGGCGGCACTCCCAAGCTGCTCATGGAAATGGGCCTGCTCACGGCCGGGGCCACGGGCTTTGGGGCCAAACTGCTGGTGGCCTTCGGCATCAGCGTCTGCCTGAACATCCTGTTCGCGCCACTGCTGATGATCAGTCACAAGCTCACGGATATTCACATCACCCAGAATGGCGGCAGCCTTTTGAGCCTCGTCCGCAAGCCGGACGTGGCGGCCTTGCTGCGCGCCGTGGACTGGAACAGCATGTGGGGTTTTGTGCTCAAAAAGACCGTGCCCCTGTTCTGGATACCCGCGCACACCATCACATTTATGCTGCCCGCGCATTTTCAGGTGCTTTTTGCCGCTTTACTGGGCGTGGCTCTGGGCGTCATCCTGGCTTTTGCTGGTCTGCGGGCTCAAAAAACAGCCTGACGTTCTGCACGGCTGCGGCTGGCTGCGTTTCGGCAAAGCGCCGGCCTGCCGTTGTGTTGCCGCTGGAGTTTTGGGGACAGGGGCGGCATGAGGCGGGGAGTGGCGGATCCCAAAATTCGGACAGGTATGATAGCTACTGACCGAAGTGAGGAGATCAACCATGCCCAAGAGAAAAAATCATGCCCCGGCGTTCAAGGCGAAAGTGGCGCTTGCCCCCGTCTTTGGTGTAGACCCGAACTAGTGAGAAGTCGAAATGGCATAAAAGCTAAGCCCCGCAAGGCTTTTAAGGCTTTGCGGGGCTTTATGAGAAGTAAATTTGGTGGGTCGTGCGGGGATCGAACCTGCGACTCTCTGCTTAAAAGGCAGATACTCTACCTACTGAGTTAACGACCCGTTTGAGAAGCGCAATATATCCATGGCCCTTGCGGCTGTCAAGGAATTTTTACAAGAAGTTCAGTGCGTATTCCATATTCGCGTGGCAGAAGGTCGGGCAGCCTGATTGCAGTCCGCGTCTTTATGGGCGGAACAGCCTGGTCGCGGCTATTTTTTGCCCTGGGCGCTGTCTCCGGCGGGTTCAATACATTCCTGACCATCCATATAAGGAACCAGAGCCTTGGGCAGGCGCACGCTGCCGTCCTTTTGCTGGCAGTTTTCCAGCAGGGCGGCCATGGTGCGGCCCGTAGGCAGGCCGGAGCCGTTGAGGGTGTGCAGGTAAGCCGCCTTGCCGCCCTTGGGCTTGAAGCGGATATTGGCTCGGCGGGCCTGAAAATCCGTGCAGTTGGAGCAGGAAGATATCTCGCGGTAGGTGTTTTGCGTGGGCAGCCAGACTTCCACGTCATAGGTCTTGGCGGCGCTGAAGCCCATGTCCCCGGTGCAGAGGGTAATGACGCGGTAGGGCAGTTCCAGCAGTTCCAGCAGACGGCAGGCGTGGCCGCGCATGGTTTCCAGCTGGTTAAAGCTGTCCTCCGGATGGGCAAAGCGCACCATTTCCACCTTGGTGAACTGGTGCATGCGGATGATGCCGCGCGTATCCTTGCCCGCGCTGCCCGCTTCAGAGCGGAAACAGGGTGTGGCCGCACAATAGGCGCGCGGCAGCTCGGCTTCGTCCAGCACTTCGCCGGCGTGCAGGTTGGTCAGCGGCACTTCGGCGGTGGGGATGAGGTAATAGTCCCATTCCCGCAGCTTAAAAAGATCTTCTTCAAACTTGGGCAACTGGCCCGTGCCTGTCATGGTGGCGCGGTTGACCATATAGGGCGGGCAGACTTCTATATAGCCCTCATTCTTAGTGTGCTGATCCAGGAAAAAGTTGACCAGCGCCCGTTCCAGGCGGGCGGCCCAGCCGCGCAGGACCACAAACCGACTGCCCGTCAGGCGGGCGGCGCGTTCAAAGTCAAGGCCATCCAGGGCCGCGCCCAGCTCGCCGTGCTCACGGGGCGTGAAATCAAAGGCCGGCGGGGTGCCCCAGCGGGCAACCTCCACGTTTTCCGTTTCGTCCTTGCCCACGGGCACGGAGGTGTCCGGCAGGTTGGGTACGCGCATAAGCCAGGTTTCCACCTCGGCTTTGGCCTGGGCGGTTGCGGCGTCCAGTTCCTTGATGTGCTCGGCCAGGGCGGCTGATTGGGCCAGAATATCTGTCGCGTCTTCGCCCTTGCGCTTCAGTTCGGCCACCTTGGCCGAGGCCGCGTTGCGCTGCTGCTTTAGACCTTCCACCTGGGTCAGCAGGTTGCGCCGCCGGGCGTCCAGAGCCAGAAATTCCTGGATATCCAGCCCGGAATGCCGGTCGGCAAGGGCCTTGGCCAGCAAGTCGGGCTGGCGTTGCAGCAGTTTGAGATCCAACATAACCGCTCCTCTCGCAGGCTGAAAAAAATTCTGTCGCACGGCCCCGCGTTTCCATTTTGCGGGAATGCCTTCCGCAACGCCGACGGCAGGCGCCATGGCGCAATGGCGGGCGCGCCGCACTGCACCGCAAGGCTGTAGCACGGCCTGCCGCCGCCTGCAAGACGAAGAGCAGGGGCGGGGGACCGTGCCGGCAGTCAGCCTTGCCAGAAACACAATTTCCGTATATAGAGAGCGGAGTAATCTGGAGAATCTCTATAAATTCGCGAGGCCGTCATGAAACTTTTTCGTTTTGCCCTGTCTTGTTCCCTGCTGGCCTTGTTGCTCACGGCCTGCGGTCCCAGCAACACTGTCCGGCTGCTTTCACCGCCGCCTTTGGACGGTTCTGTGCTGCCTACGCCCAACGCGCCGCGTGTGACCGTGGTCATGTTTGAAGACAAGCGTATGGACCAGACTACCTTGGGCCAGCGGCGCGACAAAAGCGCCTTTGTGACCGGCGACAACGTGCCGCAGTGGATCAGCAAGGCTCTGGCTGACGAATTGGCCCGCAATGGTCTGCAGATCTCCTATTCGGGGAGCGTGACCGAAGCCCGTAAAGGCAACCCCGATTACCTGGTCACCGGTCAGGTGGACGAGGCCTGGATTGCCGAAACTTCCAGCACGGACATGAATACCTCTCTGCGAGTTAATTATGTGCTGGCCAACCGTCAGGCCCGCCTTGTACGCGAGTCTCTCAACGCTTCTCAGTCGCGTACGGGCCTGCCTTCGGGCAGCGCCGCAGACAACCTTATGCTGGAAACCCTGCGCGATCTGGTCAAGCCTATGGCCCGAAAAATAGTGCAGACCATTGAGACCAAAAAATAATTCTTTGCGAGCCCCGCACCGTGCTTTTGGCTTGCTCCCCTCGCTTGCGAGAGGGCTGGCCGCAGTGCCGCCGGTCCTTGTGGCCGGCGGCCTGCTGTTGGGCGCCGTGCCGGACGTTGCAGCTGCGCCGGACCCTATTCCGCCGCAGGCGGTGACAACAACGGCGGCCTGCCCTGCCGGTCCCGGTTTTAACCCCCGCGCTAACCCCCGCCTGAACCGGGCTTGCGCGGAAGTTGCGGCCTATCTGGAGGCTCTGAACCGCGCCGCGGTTCGGCTGGGGCAACGGAGCGACGTTGCCCTGGGCCTGCCTGCGGCAGACGAACGGGCCGCCTTGGCCGTAGGGCTGTATACGCCAGTGCTGCGTCCGGCCGGAGCGGGAAGGGTGGAAGTGACTCTTGCCCCCCGTCCGGATGAAAATGCACGTATTGCCGCAATGCTGCGTCGTCCGGAGTTTCTGGATCTCTGCCAACGCTTGCTCCGGGACGGTGCGGATCTACTCGCCGCCGTGCGCGCACCGGATCCGGCCGCCAGGGGCGGGGCTTGGTATCGGGCGCCGGCGTCTCCCCCCACCGACACGTCCGCGTCGCCCCAGACGGACGCCGATCTGGAGATAAAAGACCGCCTTACCGAACAACTGGAAGCTGTCTTCATAGCTTTGTCGGCCCTGCAGCCGGGTGCGGAAGACTGGTACGCGCGGCCCGATGCCCTGCAGAATCTGGAACGTACGGCTGCGGCATTGCCCCGGAGCGCCGCAATCCTGCTTTTGCTGGCTGAGGCCCGCTTGCAGCACGATTTGCCGCAACAGAGCATTACAGCCTGTACCGCAGCTCTGCGTCTGGCTCCGGAGTTGAACCGCGCCCGCTATGTGCGTGCTCTGGCCCATTGGCGCTTGCAGCAACTGGCCCTGGCCGAGGACGATTTAAGCGCTTCGCTCGCGGGCTGGCACGGGCGTGCCCCACAGGGGCGTGAGCGGGCTCAGCGCCTGCAAGCTCGCGGCGCAGTGCGCCAGTTGCGACGCGATCCGGCAGGCATGTGCGCGGATTTTCTGGCGGCCTGCGCCTTGGGCGACTGCCGAGGGCTGGCCGCGGCCCGGACGCAGGGCCAATGCCTGGCCGCAAGCGCCATGCCGAGGACAGGAGTCGATGGGGACGCTGCCGCTGGCGAGGGAGTCGCGGCCCGTCAGCCGATACAGCCGCCGGATCCGGCTGCGCAGGATGACGCCGCGGCGCCAGCCGCACCAACAACGCCCCCCTCCACAACCAACGGGGCCGCACCCCTTCCGGACAAGCCATGAATCAGGATATCCTTCTCAAGGTCTACGGCCATATCTATCCTGTTGATGCGGAAGAGTACGCGGCTCTGACTGCGGCCTGCGCCGGGGCCATGCCCACTACAGACGACGTGCCCGTGCTGGAACTGGACGGCGATATGGCCCGTATTTCCTTTGAAGGCTGTTACTTCCCCGTGGACGAAGTACTGGTGGCCATACGCGCCCGCCTGCGTCCGCAGCAGTGCGGCAAGCTGGATGTGCTGGACCTGGACGCCTGGCGTCTGACCCGGCATACATTTGAGGGCGGGGCAATCCACAGCCACAGCGCCCCTCTCAACAATGTGCTGGACTATTCGGGGTTCTGAGCCGCGGGCTGCAGCGTTCTCCGCTGGACGGCCGGACCACCTCTGGCAATGCCATGGGCTAGGATTTTTTTTGTATCTTCCCTGCGCTCTCTGGCTTCCTTAAGCCCAATGGTTGGGTAGGTTCCCAGGGAGATTCTTTTTTCCTTGCTCTGAAAGCGATATTTGAGCCGCCACCACTTGCCCCCGCTGGGGGCAACCTCAAGGTACAGCCCTCCGCCGTCAAAGTATTTGGCGGTCTTAGAGGTCGGTTTTATGGCGCGGATTGCGGTATCGGTGAGGGGCATGGGGGCAATATCTCCAGGGTGACTTGATGTTGACCTTAAAGTTGCCCCACAGGTTGCGGCTGTCAACGAACCTAGATGGACCTAAAAGAAGTGCGCTTCTCCATAAAAGCAAAGTCCGTCAAGGTCTTGCGGACTTTGACGGACTTTGACGGAACAGTTCTTGGTGGGCCCACCAGGACTCGAACCTGGGACAAGCCGGTTATGAGCCGGAGGCTCTGCCAACTGAGCTATAGGCCCAACACTGTAAAATATTCCAAAAAACAGTCCCCGTCAAGACGCCGCCCGGTTCGCCCTAAAGTAGAGGCCTGCTCCGCGCGGGCGACCGTTTTTTTCTTGCTGCAAGGTTTTGTCGGCGCACAGCAGCGGTCCGATATCAGATGTCGTGTCGCGCCAGGGCTCTTTTGCCGGTCTGCAAGGTTTTGCAAACGCGTGGCGCCCTGGCGCAGAGTGTGCTCACAGGGGGCAGCCGTCGCAGCACGGCGTTACAACACCGCGCAGGGACAATCTCCATGCGCCGAGGGCCCCTGTGGTCTGAGAGTTTTGCCGCCTCTGCCATTTCAGGGGCAATCTCCGTGCGCCGTGGGCCCCTGATCTGGACGGCCCAGACGGCCCCTCTGGCAGGACAATGCCCGTGTGCCAGGGGGCTCTCACCGCCTGGACAGCGCAAACCAGTCTTTGGGGCAATCCCCGGGTTTCCCTACATGCCCTTATGGGCCTGGAGCAGGGAAATCTGTGCGTCCATGGCCTTTTTGAGCGGGGCGGGCAGGCCCATAATCTCCACGTTGAGAAAGCCGCGCACAATGGTGGCGGCGGCTTCGTCCTCGTCCAGACCGCGGGCCATGAGGTATTCGATTTCCTCCTGGGCTATCTTGCCCACGGCGGCTTCGTGCGAGAGCTCCACGCCGTCCTGGTTGCTGTCCAGCTCCGGGATGGCGTGCATGCGTCCGCCGCCGAGGATAAGGCCCTTACACTCCAGATGCCCCTTGGCCGGGGCGGCGCTGGCTCCGATGAAGCCCCGGTTGATCACTTCACCGCCCGTGGTCACCACGCGCGAGATGATTTCGCCCCTGGTGTGGGGGGCGTCCAGGTCGATGCGGTTGCCGCTGTCCACATGGGAGCCCTCCGGAGCCACGATGACGGAGTTGAAGCGGGCCACGGCCCCTTCGCCCACCAGCCGGATGCCGGGGTACATCTGCAAATCGCCCACGGGCTTGAGCAGGATGTAGTTATTCTGAAATTCGCCGCCCGTTTCCACGCGCCCGGCGGAGCGGGGCCGCACGGCGGCGGTTTCGCTCCAGTTGTGGATCATGGTAAAGGTGAGCTTGCCGCCTTTTTCCACAAAATATTCGGTAATGCCCAGATGGGCCACCTCGTGGGCGTTGTGGGCCGTGGCGCAGCCGCCCAGAACGTGCATTTCAGCGCCTTCTTCCACAATGACGATATTGTGGATGCTCTGGCCCGCGCCGTCCCCCTTAATGAACATACAGGACTGCACAGGCTGCTGCACTTTGACGCCTTTGCGCGCCCGGACAAAGTAGCCGCCGTTGCAGTGCTCACGGGTAAGGCGGGTGTAGGCGTCCTTGTCCGGATCCAGCAGTTGCCAGTAATAGCGGGGCAGGCCGTCGTATTTTTTCAGAGCGGCGCGGATGTCCATAAGTTCCAGCCCGTCCTGGCGGGTTTCGCAGTGCACGCCCGCGTGGTTGAGCTGCATAAAGGCCCCGCTCACGCTGCGGTCGTTGACGTCGATGCCGGCCAGCACCAGGCGGTCCTGGTCTTCGGCAGGCAGGCTGGAGAGGTTTTCGATGGGGGCGGCATTTTCGCCGCCGTCAAAGGCGTAACGGGAAAGATCGAGCGTGCTCATGGACGAGGAGCCTCCGCAATGCGACCGTACGTGTCGCCGGACAGACAGCGCAGACATTCCTGATAGCCGTGCTGGGCGATGTGGTCCAGAATGTCGCGCGGGTTGGCCTCACAGCAGAGCCGGCCGCGGTACATGACCTGGCCCCGGTGGGCGTTGACGTATTTCAGAATGTGGCCGGTGTGGGTGATGATCAGCCCGCTGGTGGAGCGGGACTGGTGCTGCTGGCGCAGGGTGGTGGCGGGCTGGTCCGGCATGCCGTCCAGAAGGTAGCGCACGGTGTTGCCCACCAGGGCCATGTTTTCCAGGTCCACGCCCGATTCCGGCTCGTCAAACAGGATCAGGTCCGGCTGCTGGGCCATAAGTTGCAGCAGTTCGGAGCGTTTGATTTCCCCGCCGGAAAAACCGGCGTTGACGTCCCGGTCCAGAAAACGGTCAAAGTGAACCCTGCGGGCCAGATCGGGCAGATCCAGATTGCGACCGTGCGCGCAGAGCTCCGTCAGGCGGCCGGTGGTCAGCCCGTGGATGGTGGGGGGCCGCTGAAAGGACATGCCGATGCCCATGCGCGCCCGTTCGTACATGGGGGCATAGGTGATGTCCTTGCCCTTGTAAACGATGCTGCCCTGGGTCACCGTGTAGCCCGAAACGCCCATGATAGTCATGAGCAGCGTGGTTTTGCCGGAACCGTTGGGGCCGAACAGGATGAACGTTTCGCCCGGAGGAATGCGCAGGTCGATGCCGTTGAGGACAGGCGTGTCGCCCACGCTCACATGCAGATCGTGGATTTCAAGCATCGTTTTCCCCGGTTTCGCCAAGATATTCCAGCACATCGTAGTGCACATGGTCCAGGATGTGGGTGAGCAGCGAAACGCACTCTTCCCCCACAGCCCGGCCCAGCAGTTCCACAATAAAGGCGGCCCTTTTGGCGTTGACCAGGGCATCGTAGCCGGGGTCCGTGCTGTACGGGATGGCCTGCACTGCGGCACTGAAGGCGCGCAGCTCATCCTCGTTCACATTTTTAATGGGTTGGGGGGCGTTGTCCAAATAGACGATGCCGTCCCGCAACTCCAGCATGACGGGCTTGCCGTGCAGATAGGCGATGCACACTTCCATACGTTTCCCCTTGGTTGTGAGGCCCTCCATACTGGCAAACTTGGCCGGTCCTGTCCAGCTGTCACGAAGGGAAAGGCAGGGAAGAACGCTTGCGTCAGAGGGGCATCCTGGCTAGCATGCCAAAGGAGGTGTTGCATGCTTGTCATAACCGGAGGCGCGGGTTTTATCGGCAGCGCCCTGCTTTGGGAGTTCAACCGGCTGGGGCTGGACGAAATCGTGGTGGTGGATAATCTGGCCGAAACCGAAAAATGGCGCAATCTGGTTAAGCGGCAGTATGTGGATTACCTGCACCGCGACCGTTTTTACGACCTCCTGCGTCGGGACGCCCTGCCGTGGAAAATCAGCGCCGTGGCGCATCTGGGGGCCTGTTCCTCCACCATTGAGCGGAACGCGGATTTTTTGATGGAAAACAACTTCCATTGCAGCCGCGATCTGTGCCGTTACGCCCTGGACAAAGGCGCACGCTTCATCAATGCCAGTTCTGCCGCCACATACGGAGACGGCTCTCTGGGCTTCAGCGACGCTGCGGGCTTGGTGCCCGGCCTGCGGCCTTTGAACATGTACGGCTATTCCAAACAGCTGTTTGACCTCTGGCTGCTGCGGGAGCATTTGCAGAGCGAGGTGGCCAGTCTCAAATTTTTTAACGTCTACGGCCCCAATGAATACCATAAGGGCTCCATGCAGAGCGTGGTGGCCAAGGCCCACCGCCAGATCCGCACTGAAGGGCGGCTCTGTCTTTTTAAATCCGACGTGCCTGGTCTGGCCCACGGCGAACAGAAGCGGGATTTCGTCTATGTCAAGGATTGCGCGGTATTTATGGCCTGGCTGCTGGACCGGCGGGACGTCTGCGGCATCCGCAATGTAGGCACGGGCACGGCCCGCAGCTTTAACGACCTGGGGCGCGCCGTATTCCGGGCCCTGGGCAGCCCCTGCCGTCTAGAATATGTAGATATGCCCCCAGGGCTGAGCGGGCGGTACCAGAACTACACCCGCGCGGACATGAGCTGGCTGAACGCGGTGGACTGCCCCCTGACTTTCACGCCGCTGGAAGACGGCGTAACCGACTATGTGACCAACTACCTGGAAACCGCGGACCCCTATTTATAGCTTCCGGCCAGATGTGCCGGACCCGCGCCGCGGCCTACAGGCAATCGCAGAGCGTGCGTGCCCGCATGGAGGGCAGACGTACGCCGCCGCGCAGCACCTCGCCGCGCAGCTCCTGCACCCGACGCTGCAGATCCGGCGGTGCACCGGTCCCGGCGGCCGCGCTGAAGACGGCCGGATCCGTAATATCCACGCCACCGTTGGCCAGATCGCGCACCAGAATTTTCTTGCCCTGAAACTTCCCCGATGCGGCGGCGGCAATGAGGTCATAGACGGCTGCATCTCCGTGCTTGAGTACGGAGGTAAGCACATGGCCGGGGAAGCGCGCCCGCTGGTCCGCATCCATACCCACCATATAGGCATTGCGTGCTTTCACGGCAGCCAAAGCCGGGCCGTTGCCCAGGCCCGCGGCCAGCACCAGCACGTCCGCACCTTGATCCAGCAGGCTTTGCGCGGCCTTGCCGCCAGCGGCGGCGTCCGCAAAGGAGCCGCTCACGGCCTGGATGACCCGCACTTCCGGGTCCACCAGGCGCGCGCCTTCCTTGAATCCGTTAAACAGCGAGCGCAGGGCGGGCACATCCTCGCCGGAAACCCAGCCGAGCGTTTTATCCGCATTGATGCCGGGCAGCGCCTTGGCCGTGGTCAGCATGGCCGCGGCGGCTCCAGCCAGAAAGGCCGCCTGCTCGTCCGCGAAGGTGATGCTCATAATATTGGGCGCGCGTATGCCCGCGTCGATGCAACCGAACATGGTCCGGCGGAAATTGGCGGCGTTGTTGCGCAAAATTTCGTGCAGGCGGTCAGAGGCCACCAGCACCAGGTCATTCTCCTGCGCTGCCTGGCGAAAGAGCGCTTCCAGCGCTGCCGCATCGGCTCCCGGTTGAGGAATAAGGGGCGTAGCCTGCACAGGCAGGGTTTCCGCCGCCCGCCGCAGGCCGGCCAGCAGGCTGTCGGTCCAGCCGCCGTCGCCACCGGCATGCTCCAGCACCAGAGCCACGCGTAGCGGCTCGTTTGCCGCCGCCGGGAGAGGGAAAAGAAGGAAAAACAGGGCTGGCAGAAAGGCCATCAAACGACAAAAGCGTAAGAAAAAAGAGGGCATGGAAAACTCTGGGGCTGGAAGGTGAGGCGGGGGTGGTGGCTGTCGCAAGGCTGCCTGCCCGGACAACAATCCGCCGCTGACAGGCTGTGTATATAATCCAGACAGCCGCGCCGCAAGGGCGGCGGACCATTGCAAAAAGCAAGGCCAATACCGGCCGAAGGTTTGGGTGGGATGGCGCCCCGCAGACCTCCTGAACAAAAGCAGTTTGTTACGCCTGAGGCTTTGCCGCCGGCGTGTCGGGACAGCTTTTTTATTGCGCTAACGTATAACAACTAAAAACAATTTTCTTATGGTGAAAAGCCTTGACAGTACTCTGTGAAATAAATAACTTTTATGTGCCGACAAAAAAGAGATGTTTTGGGGTTTTTTGAAAGTTAATTTCAGTGAAACACCCATATTGCTCATAACAGCTGCAAGGATGGTCAATCATGTCCACGGAAAAGTTGCCGCACTGGCTGGATGTCAAGGCTATTGATACCGCTTTGAGCTGTACGCGCATTCCGGATAAGGCGGAACTTCGTGATATCCTGGACAAGTCCCTTTCCCTGACGCCGCTGACGGTGGACGAAACTGCGGCCCTCATGCGTGTAGAGGATCCGTCCGGCCTGCGCCGCATCATGGCCACCGCCGACGCCGTGAAGCAGCGCGTCTACGGCGACCGCATGGTGCTCTCGGCCCCGCTGCACCTTTCCAACCACTGCGGCAGCGAGTGTCTGTACTGCGCCAACCGCAAGGGCAATACCACGGTGGAGCGCAAATACATGACCTCGCCGGAGATCCGCGAGGCCGGCCTCAAGCTGGCGCGGCAAGGGCACAAGCGGGTGTTTCTGGTGAGCGGGCAACTGCCCAATGCCGATGTGGAATACCTGGCCGAAGCGGTCAGCATTCTGTACACGCTGTTTGACGGCGTAGGCGAGATCCACAGCGTCAACGTCAATGTGGGGCCCTTGAACGCGGAGCAGTACCCCGTGCTGCTGGACGCTTTTGTGGGTACGGTGCTCATTTATCAGGATACCTACCACGAGCTCAGTTACCGGGCGGCACATGTGGCCGGCCCCAAGAGCAATTATGTGGCCCGCCTCAACGCGCCGGACGTGGCTCTGGAGGCGGGCGTGCCCGACGTGGGCGGCGGCCTGCTGCTGGGGCTGGGGCCCTGGCGCTACGATTTGCTGGGGCTGGTGCTGCACCAGGAACATCTTTTGCGCGTGTACGACGTGGCCTGTCGCACCGTCAGCCTGCACCGCATGCGCCCGGCCCCCGGCAGCCAGATGGAAGCTCCGTACCCCGTAAGCGATGCGGAATATCTGCGTTGCGTGGCCATTGCCCGGCTGGCTATCCCCTATGCCGGTCTGGTGCTCACCACCAAGGAACCTTCCGGCCTCTGGCGCGACGGCTGCGGCGTAGGGGCTTCGCAACTGCTCACGGGCAGTGTGGCCAATCCCTATGACGGCTGGTTTCTGGCGCCGGGGCAGAAGGTGCCTTTTCCCATCGGCGAGGCCTGCCATGTGGATGAAGTGGTGCGTTTTCTTCTGGAGGAGGCCCGGCACCTGCCTTCCTTCTGCGCGGCCTGTCCGCGTTTGGGCCGACGGGGGCAGGAGTTTTTGTCCATGGTGCGCGAGTGCGGCATGAAAAGCCAATGCGGGCCCAATTCTGAAGCCTCGTTTGAGGAATTTTTGCTGCACTTTGCCACACCCCGCACCCGTGAGATGGGCGAACGCCTGCTGGTCGACAAACTGGATCATATGACCGCACAGGAGCGCGGCGCCGCCGAAAAGCTGCTGCAAAAGGTGCGCGCCGGGCGTATGGACGAATTTATCTGAGAGCTTATGTCATGCGTTTGACGCCGGCTGCGGGGTGGGATAGGTGTAAAGTATAAAAACCCACGCCGCGCCGCAGCGGCGGACAAAGGAGGCGGCGTGGCGGGCGCGCTCTGGCACGGCATTTTTTTTGACAGGCAGGACAAGGAAATCCTGGCCCTGGTTAATCGCATTCTGGAAACAGACGCCCGCCAGGCCGACGCCAGCCTGGTGGAGCCGGATCTGCACCCCCATGGCATCAAGGAGCTGGTGGCCTCGCCTGTTTCCCGCATGGCCCACGCTGTCATTAACCTGCTGCGCAACCTGCGGGAAGGCCAGACCCAAGCCAGGGGTCGGCTGCGCGCCCTGCAGACGCTCTATGACGAGGTGCTCAACAGCGCCCATTCCACCCTCCGCCGTAATACAGCACGCGTGCTTATGCAGATCATGAAGGACATGGTCCGCGCCCACGGCAACCAAGGCAAACAGCTGCGGCTGGCCCACGACTTTCGTCGTACCGTGCAGGGCACGCCCCGGGCCGTGCGCCAGATGCTGGCCCGCTACCACCTGCCGGAAATGCCCGAGGAGTGGAACCAGCTGGCCTTTGACGACCACGTTTACGACGCCAATACCCTCGGCCGCAAAAGTCCCACCCACCTCATTATGGACGCCTGGATCAAAGGCCTGCGTTCCTTGACCGTGGCCTACGAATACTGGGTGCAGCCTGAGGCCGCCCGCGAGATTTTGCGCGCGGCGGAAATTACGGGCATTGCCGTGCGCATCGGCCTGGAATTTCATGTGCCCTTTTATGGCCGCTGCATCAGTCTGTTCTGGATACCGCGCGGCTTCAGTTCCAATGAGGATTTTCTGGAGTTTCTGCACAATCCCAAACTGGTGGAGATCATGCAGCGCGGCCGGGAAGTGCTGCGCTGGCGGCGGCGGCGCGTGCTGCAGAGTCTGGCCCTGTGGAACGCGCGCCAGCGTCCGCAGCTGGAGGCCACGTTGGGCTTTGCCGTGCCGGAGTTGACCTCAGAGGCCTTTTTGCGCTTTGTGGGGCGTGGACAGGCCTCGGCCCAGCACCTGGCCGAGGCCCTGCACCGGCATATGCTGCCCGTGCTGCGCCAACGCGCGGCGCACCTGGCCGCCCTAAACACGGAAGAAGCGCGCGCCGAACTCCAGGCCCTGGACGCCTTTGGGGTGGAGGACGTGTTGGAACAGTGGCTTTCCCCTTTGCGGCATCCGGAAATGCCGGACCTGAGCAACCCCGCCACGGCCAGGGATTTGCCCGCGCTCATGCAGCTTTCTGTACAAGAACTGACGCGGGAGCTGGCCGACCTTAACCCCGGTTACCGGCTGGTGCTGGGCACCCAGGATCTTAAGGCCGAAGACGTGGCGGAACTGCTGTGGGACAGCCAGGGCTGCATCAGCCATCTGGAAATTTTCAACATGAAGGGTTGGATGGAGGGACGGCAAGCCCACCTCAAGGAAATCAGCGAACTGCAGCAGGCCCTCAACGCAGGGTTGGGGCCGCGCGTCAAAGAGCTTATCCGCCGCATGGCCCGGCGCATGGACAATCAGGACGAAGTGCGGGCGGCCAAATTCCGGCAGATACTGCTCAACGTGCCCAAACTTTGGGCCCATTATCGGGACAGGCCCCTGGGGTCGCGTCTGGGCACCAACTCAACCAGCCGGGCTGCTTACTACGGCATGGGCTTTGCCCTCAAAGAAACCTTGCCCCGGCGCAGCGTGCGCGCTCGCGCGCGGGAACGTTTTCAGCCTGATATCCCCATCTGCTCGCCTGTGGAGGAATGCGTGCGTTATCGCAGGCCGTCCAATCCCACGGTCTGGCAGAGCGCGCAAGCCTGCCTGCGCTGGCTGCCGGGCTGCCGCCACCTGGGTATGGAGCGCCGCCGCGCCTGGAAGACGGCCAGCGAGGGCTTCCGCGTCTGCCCACAAGGCAATGTTATGAACCTGGGCGGCCTGAACCGCCGCACGGGCAACGGTCTGCAGGAAACCGTCGTGGCCGGTCCCGAATCCTGCCCCGGCCTCAGTTGCCTCAACCGGCGCATCAGCAACGGGCTCAAGGTGCTGTTGGGCTTTTGCCCGGCCTTTTTCTCTTTTTTGTACACACAGGACTGGTGGTTCCTGGCCTGGTGCGGCACCTTCCTCTGGTTCGGCATTACCGGCGTGCGCAACGTAGTGCAGATGGTCATGGCCGCCAAAGGGGCCACGCGCGACACTCTGATCCACTGGAAAGACCAGGTCAGTGTAAGCCGCTTGTGCGATTCGCTCATGTACACGGGCATTTCTGTGTTTTTGCTGGAAGTGGTGGTGCGCGTCTGGCTGCTGGAAGACTATCTGGGGCTCAGCGCGGCGAAGGCCCCTCTGCTGGTTTTTACCGTCATCAATATCGTCAACGGCGTGTACATCTGCGCGCACAACGTGTTCCGCGGCTTTCCCAAGGAGGCCGCCATCGGCAATCTTTTCCGCAGTGGGTTGGCCATCCCCATATCATCGCTGTACAACAGCGTGCTGTACATGGGCGCCGTGTTTTTTGAGGTGACGGATCCCGCTCTTTATCTGGTGCCCAGCGCGGCCGTCATTTCCAAAATGGCGTCGGACACGGTGGCGGCCCTCATTGAGGGCTACGCCGACAGTCAGGTGAACCTGCGCATGCGCCGCTGGGACTACAAAAGCAAGCTGCACCGGCTGTTTGACTGCTACACACGTCTGGAATTGCTTTTTCCCGACGAGGATGGTCTGGTCAAACTGGCTCGTCCCGGCGGACTGAAGGGGCGAGGTGGAGCCCTGGGACGCGAGCTGGAGCAGGCCTTTATTGTCCACGCCCTGGACCTCATGTACTTCTGGTTTTACCAGCCCCGCGCTCAGGAGGCCTTCCGGCAGATTATCCGCACTATGCCCGAAGCCGACCGCAGCGCCTTGGTGCGGGCCCAATTGGTGCTCACCCGGGAGCGCGAAATCAGTCAAATGCTGGTGGACGGATTGCTGGGGCGTAATTTTTCCCGTCCGCTGGCCTTTTTTCTGGATAAGCACAAGGGCTATCTGCGCAGCCTTCACCGGCTTTGTCGCCCTTTGCGGCCGCGCGAACCCGGCAGTACGGCCAAGCTGCGCCAGGTCCAGGCGGGCCCAAGCTGCCCCTTGAGGTAACGCGGCCCTGAAAGCTATTTTTTGCCGCGGGCCAGCCGCCAGGTATATTGCATGATCGTGATGAGGTCGCCCAGGCCGGATGCCTGGCCGGAAGCCGCCTCGGTTTCCAGCGGCAGCAACAATTGTGGGGGGGCAGGGGACGTTTTGTCCGCTGTGTCTGCAGATGGCATCGCGCCCCAGGGAGCCGCCACCGGGGTCTTCTGGCCGACGCCGGGAATCGGAGGCCGCACCCTGCCGGCCCCCGGTGAGGCGTCAGCGGCCGTACGGGGCGGCGTTTCCTGCGTTTTTTCCGCAGTTGCGGCGGCCCTCCGTTCTGCGGCGGCCGCGCGGGCCGCGCGCCACTGGCGTTCGGCCTGTTCTTCACGACGATGGGCCTCAGCCTGGCGGCGCAATTCTTCCAGACTGGCGCGGATGTCGTCCGCCAAGGGCCCGGCCTCCGGCCCCAAGGCGCGCTGCAGCCCTGCTTCCAGCCCCTGCAGCATGGCCTGCGGTTCCGTAGCGGACAGGCAGACGTCCGCCACCCTGGCGCTCAGGTGCGCGCGGGGCGTAACGGGCGCGGCCTGCACCAGCACTTCGGCGGCCTGGTCATACGCGCCCTGACGCATGAGCTGGACGGCCTCGGCGAGGAAGGGATTTTTGGCCGACGGGTCCGAGCGCAGCAGCCGCGCATAGACCTCCCGCGCCCGGTGCCACTGGCGGGCGCGTACAAAAGTGGCCGCGGCCTGCCCCAGATATTCCCGATAGCGGAGCATATCCTCCTTGCCCTTCCAGGCCACGGCCATGCCCAACTGCGCCTTGCCCTCCAGCAGCGCGCCGTGCAGGGCGCGTTGAAAGGCGGCAATGGCATGATTCCACTGCCGTTTTTCCAGACAGCTCATGCCTACCCTGAAGTAGTCTTCGGGGCGGCGCACGGGCTTGAGCAGCAGAGCATAGGTTTCCAGGGCTCGATCAAAGGCGCGGGTGTCGGTCAGTTTTTTGGCCCGTTCCAGTTCTTCTTGGCCGGTGCGGGCCGCGGTCAGCGCGGTCAGGTGCTGTTTGAGCAGGCGTACGGAATAGGGGCGGGCCAGCAGGGCGCTGGCCCCGCAGCCAAGGGTTCTGAGTTGTTCCGCCTCGCTGTCGCTGGGCAAAATGAGCAGCACGGGCAGGTCCAGGAGCAGGGGGTGCAGGCGGAGCATGGCGCAGAACTGTTCGCCGTCCATATCGGCTAGACGCTGGCTGCAGACGACGGCCTGTGGGAAAAAATCCGGCAGGGGAGGCACGATCCGGGCCAGAAGACGGGCGGCCTCTACGCCGGAGGTGCGGCATTCCACCCGGTCCGCTCCGGCCTCGCGCAGGGCGCGTCTGTCCAGAGCAGCCTTGGGCTCGCTTTCCGCCAGAAGCAGAATATGGAGTGGTGGAGAATTGGTCATGCCATAGGTGTTCCTGTCTGGAGCATAGCCGTCAGGGCCGTGCGGCGCAAGGATGAAACTGTCCCGCCGACCTGGCGCGCAGGGCGGAAAAACGTCTTTGACAAAGGCAGGACCGGGCGTTTCAGCGCCCGAAGGGCAGAATGCGGGCGTGCCGCAACGCCCCGGAATTGGCGGGCGTCTCCTGACAGCCGGGGCGGGGGTACAGGGCGTGACAGTAAGGGCAGCACAGGGCCGTGCCCGTGGGGTACAAGCGGATGAGCCCGCCGCCGTTTTCCTGGCACTGAGGGCAGAAGGGCCCCAGTGAAACCCCTTGACTGCGCAGCCAGTAGAGGCCCTGGCGTTGATACAGGTCGCGTTGTATCTGCACGGTGTCTTCCAGGGTCTGCAGGCGGGTGCGCAGCAGGTCCAGTTCGTCGTCCTGGGCCAGGCAGCGGGACTGCAGTTCCAGCAGCAGCCGCCGCGCTCCCGTAGTGTGGCCGGCAGCGAGGAGAGCATCGATTTTTTTGAACAGACCGTAGTCACACATGGGGCACCTATGGGGCTTGGCAGTCGGGACGCGGCGCTGGCTGCCGCGCGGCCTGACAGTGTTATCGGTCAGGTCGCGCAAAGCCTTTAGGGCAGTGATTGTCTGTAATCTTTATAGGTTGCAAAAATATTCAACGTGCCGGCAATTATCTAGAATAATTGTAGAAATATCACGAAATTATGGACAACAACGGAAGACGGAGGGGGAAGGGGGCAACGCCGGGCCTTGTGGGGTGGAAAAAGCCCGGAACCGCCCTTATGGCGGCTCCGGGCGGACGGAGAGAGGTTAGCCAAGTTTTGTGGCGTCGATGACGTTGTAGTCGAGGCCCAGTTGCTTGGCAGGCAGCCCCAAGGCCAGACCCACCAGTTGCGAAAGGTGCAGCACGGGGAGGCGGGCTTTGGAGTTGTGCTGCTCCTGCGCGTTGTCCTGATAGATGTCCAGCTGCATCTGGCAGAGCGGGCAAGGAGTGACTATGCAGGAGGCTTCGCCGGTGGCGGCGCTGTTGACGATTTCGCTGGTCATGAGCATGACGGATTTTTCTGCCGGGTACACGGCGTGGAAGCCGCAGCAGTCCAGCCTTTTGGCAAAAGGCACGGTGCGTGCGCCCAACGCCGCCACAATGGTTTCAAAGCTCGTGGGGTTTACCGAGCTTTCAAAGCCCAGGGCAGATTCGGGCCGCAGGCTGTGGCAGCCATAGAAGGCGGCCACTTTGAGTCCGGTGAGGGGCCTGGTCACTTTGGCCTTGAGGGCGTCGGCGTTCCGCGCCAGCTCCCAGAGCAGGCTGGTTACCTCGCTGGTGCCCTTGTAGGTCATGTTGCCTTTGGCCAGAAAGGTATTGATGCGTTCTTTCTGCCCGTCGTCCAGCTCTTGTTTGGCGCGGCGCAGCATGAGCAGACAGGTGCTGCACGAGGTCAGCACGGGCAGGCCCATCTGTTCGGCCAGGGCCAGATTGCGGGCATTGGCCACGAGCGTTGCCAGGTGATCCACGTCCTGAGCCTGGGAAGCGCCACAGCAGCTCCAGCCGGGGATTTCCCTGAGCTTCAGACCCAAAGCCGGGGCTACGGCTTCAAGGGCCATTCTGGATTCCTTGGCGGCCTGAGTCAGCACGCAGCCGGGGAAAAAGGCGAATTCGGTCTGCATACGACTACTCCTTTGCGGCGGTGTGGGCCGCCTCAATCATCTTCACCAGGGCGTCATGCCCTTCAATGGTTTCGCTGCCGAAAGCCTCCAGCGGGTTCATCTTGCCCTGCCGCAGCAGGGTGATGGCCATGCCCGCGCGGGCAATGGTGCTGACGCCTTCGGTGCGCAGGGCCAGCCGCACCTCATTCAGGCGGCCGGAATCCTCCACCAGGTCGGTATAGAAGGACTGGGCGTGGGCCGGGCCTACGCCGTCGGTCATGCCTTTGGCCATGACCATGGCCCGCAGGCCGGCAATGTCGTCGGCGGGGCTGATGCCCTTGGGGCAGCGGTTGGCGCATTCCTGGCAGTGTACGCAGTTCCACAGGCCGCCCGCCACGGCTGGTTTGCCGTGCAGCAGCGGGTCTTTGCTGCGCGAGTCATTGGCCACGCGCCAGGCGTGGGTGAAGACAAAGGGCTCCATATAGTCGCTGCGGTCAGCGGTAAGTTTATTGCATTCCGAAGCGCAGCAGCCGCAAATAATGCAGTCCCACTGTTTTTTGATGCGGTCGAATTCGGCCTGGGTCTGACGGCAGCCCTCCTTTGCGGAAAACTGGTCCTTGGCGGCCATGCCGGGGTGGATTTTGCGCAGATTGTCCACAGCGGGCTCCCAGTCCACCACCAGATCGGAAATCACCCGGAAGTTGGCCAGCGGCGCAATGTGCAGACTGTCTGTGCCATAAGTTTTGAAAAGGTCGTCCATCTTGGTGTCGCAGGCCAGCACTGCGTGCCCGTTGACCCGCACGCCGCACGCGCCGCAGATGGCGCAACGACAGGAGGCCGTGAAGTTCAGCGTGGGGTCCTGGGTTTGCTTGATGAACAACAGGGTATTGAGCAGGGTTTTGCCCGCCACGTCGGCGGCTGCAAGGGTGTAGGTCTGCTCGTAGCCTTTTTTGCCGTCAAAGCGGTTGATAATAAGCGTAGCCATCAGTATTTCCGCTCCTCAGGCTTGAAGTTGGCGATCTCCACAGCCTTCCAGCCCATGTGCAGCCTGCCGCCTTCATCCATGGTGACCATGCTGTGTTTAAGGAAATTGGCGTCGTCGCGTTTGGGGAAGTCCTCTCGGGTGTGCGCCCCGCGGGATTCCCTGCGTGCTGTGGCGGCCAGACAGGCGGCTCTGGCCAGTTGCAGCATATTGCCCAGTTCCACGTATTCAGTGAACACGGAATTGTACACGGGGTTGGCATTGGGGATGCGCAGGGCGTCGTAACGCGACTGCAGGTCGTCCAGCGTGCCGGCCAGGGCGGCGAGTTTGGCCTGCGTACGGAAAATGCCCATATTGTCCCAGAGCTGCGCGCCCATTTCTTCCCGAATGGCATACATCTGTCTGGCGTCGCCGCCTTTGGTCACGCCCACAAAGCGGCTTTTCCACTGCCCGGCCAGATCAACCAGGCGCTTGCCCGCGCTGTATTCCGTTGTTCCGGCGTAGGCAGCCGCGCCGTCGCCGGCGATTTTGCCGGTAACCACGGCATCGGCCAGCGAATTGCCGCCCAGACGGTTGGCCCCGTGTATGGACACGCAAGAGGCTTCGCCAGCCGTGAACAGGCCGGGCAGGGTGGTGGACATATCATCGAATTTGTCCACATCAATACCGCCCATGGAATAGTGGGCCGTGGGGCGGATGATCATGGGTTTTTCCACCAGGTCGATATTTTCAAACAGTTTGCCCACATGGCGGATCTGCGGCAGGTCGTTGACGATCTTTTTCTTGCCCAGGTGCACAAGGTCGAGCAGCACATAGGCTTCGAGCCCGTGGCCGAAGCCCCGGCCTTCGCGGATTTCGGTTTCAATGGCGCGGGCCACAATGTCGCGTGGGCCCAACTCCATTTTGGCGGGCGCGTAGTTTTTCATAAAGCGCTCGCCCTTGTTGTTGAGCAGATACCCCCCCTCGCCGCGTGCGGCCTCGGTAATGAGCACGCCGCCGTGTACCACGCCCGTGGGGTGAAACTGGATCATCTCCGGGTCTTTGAAGGGCACGCCTGCGCGCAGGGCCGCGGCCACGCCGTCGCCGGTGGAGATGTAGGGGGTGGAGGTGCGGTTCCAGAAAATGCGGGTGTAGCCGCCCGTGGCCAGCACCACGGCTTTGGCGCGCACGGGCGAGATTTCACCAGTGCGGATATTGCGCAGCACAGCCCCTTCGCAGCGGCCGTCGGCCGTTGCAATATCCAGCAGCTCATGGTCCATGAGGAACTTGACGCCGTGGGTCAGGGCTTCGTCCAGACAGACGTGCGCCACAATGTGCCCGGTCTTGTCGGCCGAGTAGTTGCAGCGCACCTTGGAAGCGCCGCCGAAGGGCCGCGCTTTGACCCGGCCGTCCTCCGTGCGGGAGAAGGGCATGCCCAGGTAATCCAGCTCCAGAATGGCGGGCCCGGCCTGCTGGCAGAACTTGAGGGTGGATGTCTGGTCCACCAGGTAGTCGCCGCCCTTTACGGTATCATAGCAGTGCAGTTCGTACGAGTCGCCTTTGCTGAAATCAGTGACGCCGTTGATGCCGCCCTCGGCCATACAGGTGGCGTTGCGCGAGGGCATGCATTTGGTGACCACCACCACGTTGAGTTTGGGATTTTTTTTCATGGCGGCCACGGCCGCGCGCAGCCCCGCGCCGCCCGATCCAATGATCAGCACGTCACAGGTGGCCATTGGTCCCGAACCAGAGGCCGCTGCCAGGGCTTTTTCGAGGCCGCTCATGTTCACCGTCAGCGCGCTGATGGTGATGCAGGCCGATTGCAGAAATTTTCTGCGGGTAATCTGTTGTGTCATAAGGGATTCCTTGATTGGATAGATGCCGCGTCGACCGTATGGGGTGCTAAACGCCGAGGACCGGCATGGAAGAGGTGTCGTGCGCCATAACTTTTACGGTGTGCTCAACCTGCGCGCGACGAAGAACAAGTAAAAAATACGCAACTTTTTTTCAAGAGTAAAGGTCAATGATGCGTAAGTAAAATACAGCACTCTTGCATTGTTATGCAAAATGACGTGGAAGGGCAAAAGCGGACTGTCTGGCGGAAAGCGTGGTGGGGTATGACGGGAAGGACAAAGACCCGGCGCGAAGCCCTGGCAAAAAACTACATTTTGCGGCGAGAGGCGGGCTCCAGCGAACGCAGCATTTCACTGAAGCGCTCTGCATCCGCTTCTTCTTCCGGCGGCAGACTGCCTTCACGCAGCAGGCGTCCGCCCAGGTGGTCGGCATCCTTTCGCGCGCCCGCCTGGCGCAGCATGTCTGTGGCGGCGTCGGGCACGGGGGCTTCCACGTGCGGGCTTTGCCGCCGGTCTTCCCAAGAGGCGGCGCGGCGCAGCACGTCTTCAGCCACCATGATGGGCGCCTGGGCCCGCACGGCCAAGGCGATGGCGTCAGAGGGGCGGCAGTCCACGCGCACCCGGCCTTCCCGGCTTTCCAGCAGGAGCATGGCGTAGAACACGCCCTCGCGCAGATCGCTGATCTCTGCCCGCAGCAGTTTGGCCTTAAGCGCGCGCAGGGTCAGAAGCATGAGGTCGTGGGTCAGGGGGCGGGGCAGGTTTTCGTTGTTGAGCGCCAGAGAAACGGCCATAGCCTCCACCGCGCCCACCCAGACGGGCAGCACGGTTTCGCCGTCCAGTTCGCGCAGCACCACGATGGGCGATTTGCTTTCCGGGTCGAGGGTCAGGCCAAACACGTGCATCTCTACCATAGGGCCCCCTGCACCTGGGCCATCAGGCTGTGTTTTTTTGCTTCTGTAATGCGCACCCGTGCCATTTTGCCGCTGTAGTCCTGGCCGGCAGACAGGGGCACGTGCACGAGCGCGCCGTGAGGGTCGCGGCCCTGCCAACTGGGAGCCGCCGCGTCCCCTTCACGGGGGCTCGGCCCTTCAAGCAGCAGCGTTGTGCTCGCGCCTACGCGGGCCTGCAGCCAGTGCGCGCCCAGGTCATCCTGCAAGGCTTGCAGACGCAGCAGGCGTTCTCTGGCCACGGCCGGGGGGATTTTGTCCGGCAGCAGGGCGGCGCGCGCTCCGGGGCGGTCCGAGTAGCAAAAGGAAAAACTGGACATGAAGCCGCAGGCCCGCACCATCTCCAGCGTAGCGGCAAAGTCCGTCTCGCTTTCGCCGGGAAAGCCCACGATCAGATCCGTGGAAAGGGCCAGATCCGGACGGGCCGCACGCAGGCGGGCCACCAGGTCCAGGTAGGCGGCACTGTCGTAACGTCGGTGCATGCGCCTGAGCACCACATCTGATCCGGACTGCAGGGGCAGGTGCAGCCGTGGACAGAGCTGGGGCAGGGCGGCAAAGGCTTCCACGTCTTCTGGCCCCATATCTTTAGGATGGGGCGTGACGTAGCGCAGCCGTTCCAGGCCGGGAAGCTCCGCCACCAGGGCGAGCAGGCGGGCAAAGCTGGTGCCGTCGCCGTGTTTGTCCCGGCCAAAGGCATTGACATTCTGCCCCAGCAGGGTGATCTCACGCGCGCCGTTTTCCAGGGCGGCGCGGCAGTCGTCCAGGATGGCGCCGCTGGCCCGGGATTTCTGACGGCCACGGGTGTAGGGCACGATGCAGTAGGTGCAGAAGTTGTCGCAGCCCTGCATGATGTTCACATAGGCTACAGGATTGGCCGGGCCGGGCGCGCCGGCTTCGCGCTCCACATAGCTGTCCGTGAAATCCAGCAGAGAAAGGCGCAGGTCCGGTTCTTCCAACAGGCGTTCCACTGCCGCCGGGGCCGCGCCTATGCCGTCGCTGCCGGCCACCAGGCGCACCTGCGGTTCTTTTTCAAAAAACGCCGTGCCCAGCTGTTGCGCCACACAGCCGGCCACCCCCACCAGCACGCGCGCATCGCCTCCCGTGACCTGCCGGATACGCCCCAGGGCGCTCATGACCTTTTGCTCAGGCTTTTCACGCACAGAGCAGGTGTTGACCACCACCACCTGGGCGTCCTCCAGGGGCGCTTCGGCAAAGCCGCGCGCCCGCAAGGCCCCCCCCAGCCATTGAGAATCGTGCACGTTCATCTGACAGCCGAACGTGATGATATGAAAGGTTCTTTCCTGCATGGGGCGGCGGCTTACTGTTCAATATCCAGGTCGGCGTCGTACATACCGGGCGCGCCTTCTTCTTCCAGGGCGGCCACGCGGTCTTCCAACCATTCCAGCACGGCGCGGGCCGTGTGGTAGTTGAGCAGCACCCGGCTGTGCACAAAGCGGGTTACCTCGCGGGAATCCTCTTCGCCGGGGATGATTTCGTGCCCGATGGAGCCGTCCGGGGCCACGAGCTGTTCCGAGTACGGGGGCAGCGTGTCGCTTTCATTATAAAAATTCATTTCAATTTCACCCTGGGGGTTGATGCCCCCCCAGACGCCGTGGGCGGTCTGGAGCCGGGCCGCGGCGTCCACCGCATAGGTGTAGCGGATTTTAGCGGGGTGGCCGTTGGCATTGTTCATGGGCGCTCCTTTTGATAGGGTCATGGCGATGCTGCCTGTGAAGGCATATGATAAAAAAGTGCCCCTGCCAAGTAAAGGCGCGCGGGCCCATGGCCTTGACGGACTTTTGTCCCTGGTTACAATACAGGACGAGCCCGCCCTTTTGGCGGGCGGCGTCACCGCCTTACCACAAGGAGCGCACGTTGAGCGAGGCACAGATCAAGGAACATCCCCTGCGGCCCTATTTTGACATGGAAGGCTTCATGACCATGAGCCACGAAACCCGCCTGGGTGGCGCAGTGCTGCAGCGCCTGGTGGATTTGTGGGGCCAATGGCTGCCCAAGCTCAAGGTTTGCGAAATCAGCACGGGCAAGATCGCCTATCTGGCCGTATGGCTGCCTGAAGAGGTGGAGGAACTGGTGGACGCGGCCTGGGAAAAGTCCGCCTCTGACGGCTTTATGGTCAACAACCTCGCCCAGTTCATGTGCATGGCCGCCGTACAGGAGCTGCTGCCGGAAGTGGAAAACGCGGGCTGTGCGCCCTCGCCCAGGCCCACAGAGGCCTTGCGCGCAGCCTTGGCCGGTCTGGGCCTGGAATACCGGGAAGGGGCCGCGACTCTTGCCCGGCGCTACGCGGTGGTGACCCACTATCCTTTTAGGGGCGGCTGTGAGATCTGCCACCTGCAGGACCAGTGCCCCAAGGGGCAGGGCCAGGCTGAAAGCGCCAGCGTCCTCTTGCCGGGCTATGAGCCGGGGGCAGGGCAGTAGCCGGCGGTCAGCGGCCTTCCATGACCAAGGTGCGGGTTTTGCCCTGGGGGTTGCGCACCACCAGCTCCACTGTGCGGGGATTGCGGCTGACAGCCTCCACCAGACAGGTTTCGGTCGTATCGCTATCGTAAGAACGCACGTCCACTGTTTCCCCCCGTGAGGGGACACGGTCGGGTGTGACTTCCACCAGGTCGGCGGAATCGGCATCAAAGCCATCCCAGGCCAGGGCGGGCAGCGGCAGGAGTATCCAGCCGGTGAGGGCCGCCCCCAAGAGCAGGTGTTTCATGTCCGCAGGTGTAAATCCATTTTCGTCTCTTGGCAACATGGGGGCGGCGGACGGGCCGTTGCGCGATCAGTATGGGCGAGAGGTGCACTATCTGCGCCTTTCCGTGACGGACCGCTGCAACCTGCGCTGCGTTTACTGCCGCAGTGAGGCCCGGCAGACCTTCATTCCCCACCCGAAGGTGCTGCGCTATGAGGAAATGGTTCGTCTGGTGGGTGTGCTGGCAGGCCTGGGCGTGCGCAAGGTGCGCCTCACCGGGGGCGAACCCTTTGCCCGCAAGGATTGCGACACCCTGCTGGCCCTGCTGCACCAGCGGTACCCGCAGCTGGACCTGCGCCTGACTACCAACGGCACGCTGCTGGAGCCGCACATTCCCCTGCTGCGGCGGGTAGGCGTGCGCGCCGTGAATCTTTCTCTGGACAGTTTTGACCGCGAAACCTTTGCCCGCGTCACCGGGCGGGATCTGTTACCCGCCGTGCTGGCTTCGCTGGACGCCCTGCTGCGGGCGGAAATACGGGTCAAGATCAACGTGGTGGCCATGCGCGGCGTCAACGACGGCCAGATGGACGATTTTGCCCATGCCGTGCGGCACCTGCCCGTGGACCTGCGTTTTATCGAGTTCATGCCCATGGGCAACGGCACCCTTTGGGGCCCGGAAACCTTCTGGCCCGCCGACCAAATCCGTGAAGAGGCCCAGCGTCGCCTGCGCCTGACGCCCGAAAAAGACCAGGAGGCCGAGGCCGGTCCGGCGCGCATGTATCGGGTGGAAGGCGGCAAGGGGCGCATGGGCTTCATCACGGCCATGACCTGTCAGTTCTGCGGATCCTGTAACCGTTTGCGGCTCACCAGTGATGGTCATGTGCGCACCTGCCTGTTTGACGACAAGGAATACCGCCTGCGCGGACTGTTGCGCCATCCTCGCTGCAACGATGCGGACCTGGTGCGCGTGCTGCGCCTGGCCTGTGCGCAAAAGCCGCTGGGCGCGGAGATCCTGGCTGCCCGGCGGGCCGGGTGCGCCGTGGCCGGCAAACAGATGGTGGGTATAGGAGGGTGAAGCCGTGATTGCCTATGTGGAAGGACGTCTGGCGCAGGTCTGGGGCAATACCGCCCTGGTGGTCACCCAGGGCGGCGTGGGCTATGCCGTGGGCCTGCCGGCCCATACCCTGGCTTCCCTGCCGGGGCGTGGAGAGGCCGTGGCCTTTTACACCAGCCTGGCCGTGCGGGAAGACGCGCTGGAGCTGTTCGGCTTTGCCAGTTTTGAGGAGCGGCAGACCTTTGAAGTGCTGGTGTCCATTTCCAAGGTGGGCGCGCGCACGGCGCTGGGCATTCTGTCCATTTTCCGGCCCGACGATTTGCGGCGTCTGGTGCTGGAAGACGACGTGCTGGCCCTGACCCGCGTTTCGGGCATCGGCAAAAAAACGGCCGAGCACATTTTTCTGGAACTGAAATATAAGCTCAAGGTGGACGACGCGCCTCAGGCGGCGGCGCTCGTCGGCAGCGGGGTCCGGCCCGGTTCTGTTTTTCGGGATGTGCTCGACGGCCTGGGCAATCTGGGCTACAGCGAGGATGCGTGCGCGCCCATGGTGAAAAAAATCTTGCTGGAAGAGCCGGACCTTGATGTAACCGGCGCCTTGCGGGCCGCGCTCAAGACGCTGGCCAAGGGGAAGGTTTGATGGCGGAAGACTACGACGAGCGGCCGCCGCTCGGGGAAGGGCTCGCTGGCGTAGACGAAAGCGTGCGCCCGCGCAGCCTGGAAGAATTTATCGGACAGGACGAGCTGCGGGCCAATTTGCGCGTCTATCTGGACGCCGCGCGCGGGCGGGGCAAGGCTCTGGACCATACTCTGTTCTACGGCAATCCCGGTCTGGGCAAGACGACCCTGGCCCAGATCATGGCCGCAGAACTGGGCGTGAACCTGGTCTGCACCTCCGGCCCAGTGCTGGAGCGCAGCGGCGACCTGGCCGCCATCCTCACCAATCTGGGGCGACACGACATCCTCTTTGTGGACGAAATCCACCGCATGCCCATTGCTGTGGAAGAAGTGCTTTATCCGGCCATGGAGGACTTCAAGCTGGATCTGGTCATTGGTCAGGGACCAGCGGCCCGCACGGTCAAAATCGATCTGGAGCCTTTTACTCTGGTGGGGGCCACCACCAGAGTGGGGCTTATTTCCTCCCCCTTGCGTGACCGCTTCGGCATTGTGGCGCGGCTGCAGTACTACAGCCCCGACGACCTGGCCCGCGTGGTGGGGCGTACGGCCCGTATTCTGGGTGTGGAGATGACCGGCGAGGGCGCGCGAGAGATCGGCCGCCGCGCGCGGGGCACGCCGCGTATTGCCAACCGGCTGCTGCGCCGGGTGCGCGACTTTGCCCTGGTGCACGGTGACGGCCGGGTGACCAAGGAGGCAGCCGCCTCGGCCCTGACCCGCATGGACGTAGACCAGGAAGGTCTGGACCAGATGGACCGGCGGTTGCTGGAGGTGCTGATTAAACACTACGACGGCGGTCCGGTGGGCATCAAAACTCTGGCTGTGGCCTGCTCCGAGGAAGTGCGCACCCTTGAGGACATTTACGAGCCCTACCTCATCCAGTGCGGCTTTCTCAAGCGCACGCCGCGCGGCCGCGTGGCCACGGCCCGCGCCTACCGCCACCTGAATATTCTGCTTTCCTGAAACAACGTCGTCTTTTGTCTTCCGGCAGAAGATCCCCAAATATTTTCAAAACGGCTGCGGGGGCCACCGGCGGCCGTTCTGTTTTTGCGTCCTGTACAAGATTTTTCAGACTTGCCGGGTCGCTACCTTAAGAAAAGAGGCATAGCGGTTCTGAGAAAGCGCTTTTGTCCCTGTCTTTGGTGTAGCCCCTGAAAGCGCGACCACAGCATGACATGGTATACAAATTTGAGACAAAAAAAGGGCCTGCTCTTGAGCAAGCCCTTGATTTAACTTGGTACCGGGAGCGAGACTTGAACTCGCAAGGTGTTGCCACCGGCGGATTTTGAGTCCGCTGCGTCTACCAATTCCACCATCCCGGCACGAAGGCGTACGCTTGTGTACAGCGCCTTGCCGCAGCAAGCGTATAGCGCAGCGTCGGCAAGGCGTCAAGAAAAAGCGTGTGCCCAAAGTGTGCCTGGCTCGTCTCAGGGCATTTCAATTTTGAAATGCCCTGGCGGTTGCGCAAGCAGCCGCCCCCCGCGGAGGCGCAAGCGCAGCTTCAGCCGTTGCAACGCAGGAACTTGGCCGTCGCGACGAAGGAAGTTACGAGCAAAGACAGCAGCGCTCTGTAGTTGCGCGGTTAAGCGTCGTAACGAGCGCGCCTTGAACGTTGAGAATACGCATCCTCAAAGGTAATCTGTCCTAACAAACAGGGCGTAGTGGCCCGCAAAAGCAGTTATCTTTTTTGGCGCAGGCCCCCTCCGTTTGTTTTCTTAACGACAATGCGGGAACGACAATCCGAGATCAAGGCTTGCCCTGTGGCAGCTGTACCCGGAACAGGCCGCTGATGACGGCCAGGTCGTCCAATATGGGTGCGGGCAGGTGGCGGAAGGGCTGCATGACCGTGCCGGGGTAGCCTTCGGTAATGACGTGCAGGGCGCGCTGGTGGCTCACGCTCAGACGGCGCAGGTCCGGCGGGGCCGGGCGCAGGGTTTTGCCGAAGTCCGACACCGCACCGTTGGCCGCGTGGCACACGGCGCAGACGTCGATCCAGACCGTAAGCGCCTGGGGCGTGATGTCGTGCGGCGGCTGGGGCGTGTCTGTCAGCATGCTGTAACGTTTGTCCAACGTATCCAGCACGCCTTCCAGTTTTTTACGGTCGTACAGTCGGAAGTAGGGCATACCGGAACCGGGCACGCCATCGCGGATGAGCGCATAGGCGTAGCCTCTGTCCGCACGGATGGCGGCCAGGTCTGCGGCGGGAATGCGCAGGTGGCGCGCTTCCGGGCCCTGGCCGCGTCCGTCGAGTCCGTGACAGGGCGCGCAGGCCCCGTCATAGATGGTGTCGCCATTGTCATAGACCGTGCGCAGCTTGAGCGCAAAATTTTCCAGGGCCTTTTGGCTGAAGGGGGCCAGTGCAGCCGCGCGGGCCTCTCGGGCGGCCACGGCCGTGTCGTGCATGGGGGCCAGGGCAGCATCCTGCAAAAGCTGCCGGCCTGTGAGCATGGCCGCAAAAACCACAGGCAGCAAGGCCAACAGCGCCGGCGGCGCCGTACGTCGTCCCGTGCGCCGCAGCACCAGCAGCACGCCCAGAGTCGCCAGCACGCCCACGGCCAGACTGGTCAGCACCGGCCCGTTCCAGCTCGTCCGCACAGTGAGCAGCAGCCCCAGGCCCAGAACCAGCTGGGCCAGCAGGCTCCACCACAGCCAGCGGCGCAGCATGAGGGCTTTGCGGGGCTGGTCCTTGGTGGAAAAAAAGAGGTGGAAAGCCGCGCCCAGCACCAGCGCCGCGCCCAGCACATGCAGGTAGCGCAAGAGCCAGTGGAGGGCCGGCGGCGCTTGTGGGCCAAAGCCCGCAGCAGCAAAGACGGGCCAGAGCTGGGGACGCTCCATAAGGGCCAGCGCGCCGGTGAATACGGCGGGCACGGTCATGAGCGCGCCTACCCCCAGCATGCCGCAGACAAAGGCCAGCAAGGCATTGCCAGTGAGCTTGTGCCCAAAGGCGTCGATAAGCAGAAAGGCCAGAATCAGCAGAGGGATGATGGCCAGCCAGCTGTACGAAAACAGCCCCGTTGTGGTAAAAAAGGCATAAGAATAGCGAACCTGCATCACCAGCAAGGGGGCCACGCCCAGCACCACGGCCAGGCTTTTGAGCCCCAGGTGGCTGTGCACCAGATGGCTGTTCCAGGGTTGCTGCGCCGTGTTGTTGTGGAGCAGGGCGTGCAGAAACAGGGCCAGGCCCAGCATGGCCGTACCCAGCATAAGCAGCACGAACAGCAGATGCAGGCCGAAGCTGATGAACAGCAGGGCGTCCAGCACGTTTTCAGAAACGGGCAAAGCCAGAAAGAGGTCGTTCCACTGCGGCATGGCTACTTCTCCCCCACGGTGTGGCGGGCTTTGTCGTGGGCCGCGGCCAGGCCGTAGATATACTGCGCCAGAAGCAGGCGCTCCTCTTCCGAACCGGTAAAGGGCGTCATGTAGGGGGCCAGGCGCTGGGTTATGCCTACCATGGCCACCACCCCATCCAGACTGCGCCCGGTCAGGCGTTGGTCAATGCCGTTGATACCGCTTTCCGCATGACAGACGCCGCAGTTGGCGGCAAACAGGGCCCGACCGGCGGTTTCACCGGGGGAGAGGCCGGCATCCGTATTCAGCCAGCGGGTGCGCGGCAGGAGGGGGGCATTGCCGGCCAGCAGGGCTTCATTTTCCGTCAGGGGAATCTGGTTGGCGTACATGTAGCCGGGCACCAGGTAGGGCCCGCGCACAAATTCGCGTACCCGTTCAAATTCCATAAACAGCGTCACGCAGCAGAGCAGGGCGGGGATGCAGAGCGCGCGGCTGAGCAGTGGGCGGCGGCCCAGGCCCGCCAGAGCCGCCAGCACAATGCAGAGCGCTGCTGCCGTATTGAGCAGCGGCAGAAAGTCCGGCAGTTGTGAAAGGTAGGATGTGGCCACCGCAAACTTCCAGTGGGTCAGATACGTATCCGGAATGCGGGCAAAGTAGATCCAGGCGCTTACGGCCGTGACCAACGCCGCGCCCAGCGCCGCGCCCCCGGTGCAGCGCAGCGCTTTTGCGCGTTGCACCGCCGTGCCGTCAAACCGCCAGGCTGTCCAGCCCAGGAGCAGCAGCGCCCCCAGGCAGAGGCCGGCGCCCAGGCGCAGAAAGACCTGGGGAATAAAGGTGGGGTTGAAGTAGGCATCGGTAAAGGAGCGTCCCCAGGGCCAGCCGTCCGGCGTGAGCATAAAACCCAGAATGCCGGAAATGAGCACGGCGGAAATGACCGCCATGCCCACATAGCTCCAGCCCACGGCGGCCAGCAGTCCGGGACGGGTTTCTTGCAGCTTGTCCCAAAGGTAGTAGTAAATGAGCAGAAGACAGACCTCGGAGGTAAAGGCCATCCACTCAATGAACCAGGGCCAGAAAAAGAGGTGGATGAGCGCGCCTATGCCTTCCGGAGCCAGAGCCCCGGTGATGAACCAGATGCCCACGCCCGTCACCGCGCCTACAGAAGTGGTAATGACCACGGCTGTGCCCAGCAGGCGACGGGTGATGCGCGCCCAAAAGGCTCCCTTGCCGCGCCAGGTCAGCGTCTGGAACAGGACGAGCATGGTCATGAAGCCTATGGCCATCCCGTGACTGATGAGCACATGCAGCACGGCGTCCAGGGCTATGGTCATGCCGTCGCCCAGGCCGGGAATATGCAGGATGGGAAAGACCATGGCCTATTTTCCTTTCGGCAGGGGGATGACCCGCTCGATGACTTCAGGGTGACTGGCGACGAACTTGGGCCGAGGACGGCTATTGACAAAGGCGGCCACGTCCAGAGCCTCTTCCTGCTTGAGCGAGGGCGCGCTCTTGGGCATGAATTTCCAGGTGAACACGGCAAAGGTGCGCACCCGGTGCATGCCGGCGCCGTCGTTATAGGAACCGTCGCCCCAGAGGGCCGGGGCAATATCCGTGCCCTGCCCGTCGCTGCCGTGGCAGCGGGCGCAGACTTCGGCGTACACGCGCTCACCTGCGGCCGCATCGGGCTGATGGGCGTTTTCGAGGCTGTGGGGCAGGGCCCAGGGCAGCTTGGCGTACACGGGAATATCTTTGGAAATCCACTGTAGATAAACCAGCAGGGACTGCATGATCTGGCTGTCCAGAGCCGGGGCCTTGCCGTTCATGCTGCGCTCAAAGCAGTCCTGCACGCGCAGGGCCAGGTCTGTGGTATACTTCTGCCGGCTGCGGTACTGGGGATAGGTGGCCCCAGACCCCACCAGCGGAATGCTCTCAAGGCTGCGGCCGCCGTCAAAGTGGCAGCTGGAACAGGAAAGGCCGTTGCCCACGTACTGCCCGGCGTACTTCTGGGTTTCGGTCATGATTTTGTAGCCCAGCAGAACCTGGGGCCGGATTTTTTCCGGCGCGTCCTCCGGCCGGGGAGGATTGAACAGGGCCTGCTGCGCCGTCGGCGCTGCGGATGCTGCGGCAGCCGGCGCGGGAGACGTCGGAGCCCGGCGTACAGCCACACTGGTGCGGAAGAAGGAAAGCATCCAGCCCCCCAGCAGCAGCAAAAAAGTGACCAGAACCAGAGTCAGAAGCAGATTGCGGTTTTTCATAGAAGCTCCGGTAGAATGAGCAGGACCGGCCTGCCTGGAAAACACGGCAAGCGACCGCCGCAGTAGCGGAGGGCGTGGCTTTGCATACTCTTTTTAGAGTACGCAAAGCGCTCCGGATGTCAATAAGAGTGCGGAGCTGTGAAGAAAAGTAAAGGAAAAACGCCGGCTTGTTAGTGTAGCAATATGCAGGATTACGCTTCTACGGACGGGGGAGCGGCTTTGGCCAGCGTGGCAAACGCGCCGTGCACGGCACGGAGCAGGTCTGACGGGGCAAGGCGCAGTTGGACGCCGCGCAGACCGGCGCTGACAAATATAGCCTCTTGCCGGGCGGCGCTGGCGTCCACAAAAACAGGCCAGGCTTTTTTGCCGCCCAGGGGCGAACAGCCGCCGCGCACATAGCCGGTAAGCGGGCGCACTTCCTTAAGAGGCACCATGTCCACATGCTTGTTGCTGGAAGCCGCTGCCAGGGCTTTGAGGTCCAGCTCGGCGTTGGCCGGGATGCAGGCCATGAGCACGCCGGTTTTGTCCCCACGCGCCACAAGCGTTTTGAAAACGCATTGGGGCGGCACGCCCAGATTGTGGGCCATGGTAACAGCGGAAAGATCCTCTTCGTCCACCGGCGCGCTGTGCAGAGAGTAGGCAATAGCCAATTTTTCCAGCAGGCGGGCGGCGTTAGTTTTGGGAATTTTGGGATGCGATGACATGGTTATGGACAGCTGGTTGCAGCCAGCGGCTGAGTTTTTTGCGCAGCACGGCCAGATTAAACGGCTTGGCGATGTGGTCGTCCATACCGGCGGCGATCATTTCGTCCACGTTTTCGGGCAACGTTACGGCGGTCATGGCGATAATGGGCAGGTGCTTGCCTAGGGCATGGCGGCTGAGGTATCGGCGTATTTCTCTGGTGGCGTGCAGGCCGTCCATGACGGGCATATAGACGTCCATGAGCACCAGATCATACGGGGTGGTGCGCACCATGCGCACGGCTTCGCTGCCGTTTTCAGCCAAATCGCAGTGCAGACCGGCCCGCTGCAGCAAAGCCCGCGCCACTTCCTGATTGATTTCATTGTCTTCTACCAGCAGGATGCGGCTGTTGGGGGGGAGGTCCGGCAGTGGCTGGGCATCCTCTTCCTCGGACGGGCAGTAGGTATTGCGGGCCAGGCTGCAGGGAATGCGCAGGTGAAAGATAGAACCTTTGCCCAACTCGCTTTCGCACCAAAGGCTGCCTTCCATAAGTTCCGCCATGCGCTTGCAGATGGTCAGGCCCAGGCCCGTGCCGCCGAAACGGCGGCTGATGTTGGAACTGGCCTGGGTGTAGGGCTCAAACAGGTGCTGTTGGTATTCCTGGCTGATGCCCATGCCCGTGTCTTGCACATAAAAGTGCAGAAATTCGTCGCTGGCGTCGCTTTCGCGGCAGATGCGCAACTGTACGCCGCCGCTGGCCGTAAATTTAACCGCATTACTCAGCAGGTTGAGCAGCACCTGTTTGAGCCGCAGCCCGTCGCCCCAGAGTTTGTGCGGTACGTCTGCCTCCACCTGACAGTCAAAGGACAGGCCTTTTTGTTCCAGAGGAAAGCGGATGGAGGTATGGGCGAATTCCAGCACTTCGTCAAGGCTGTAGTTGGCACTGTCCAGCTCCATTTTGTTTGCTTCAATTTTGGAAAGGTCCAGAATGTCGTTGATGATGTTCAGCAGACTGGTGGCGGAAGTCCGGATTTTTTGCAGATAGTCGCGTTGTTCTGGGTTGGGTTTGGACTGCAGAGCCAGCAGGGTAAGGCCGATAATGCCGTTCATGGGCGTGCGGATTTCATGGCTCATGTGGGCGAGAAATTCGCTCTTGGCCTGCGAAGCCAGCACGGCCTTTTCTCGCTCGCGCTGATTGTGTAAAAGGTCTGTGACGTCTGTGGCGATGGAAAGCCGGACCAGCCTGTTGTTGTCCCAGCGAATGGCCTTGTCCATCACGGAAAAGGAGCGGCGGCTTTTTTCGTCGGTATAGGTCCAGTGGTAGGGCTGGCCCGCCTGTCGGGCAATGATGTCATTGGTGCAGAAGGGGCAGGGGCTTTCACGCCCCATAATGCGGCGGTAACAAAGGGTGCTGCGGGCAGAAAGCTCCCTGGCGCTTTCTTGCTGCTTTCTGTTCATGAACAGGACTTCGTGCGTTTCCATGTCTACAATGCTTATGGGCTCACTAAAGGCATTGAGGATGTCGCGCAGCTGCTGGTGCTTGCGTTTTATTTTGTTGTAAAGACGAAAATGGATCAAGGAAATGGCCAGAATATTGCCCATAAGGTGGCAAATGCTGGATTCTTCCAGCGTCCACGGCGTTTGGGAAATACGCCGGGAAAGGCATATGCCCCCGTAGAGATCCCCTTCATGCAGAATAGGAAGACAGTAGGCTGAAAGCACCTGCCGGAATGTGAAAAGTTTTTTAAGGGGGCCTTCGGGCAGGTCGTTGGCATTTTCCACAACCAGGCTTTTGCGCTTGTCGAAAGCCTCCAGCACCGGCGCAAGGTCATCCAGCGCCGGATCCGGCAAGGGGGGATTCTGCACGGGGTTCTGCCAGGTGGCGGGCACATGCCAATGCCCGTCCTGTCGTTCCGTCAGAGTGACCTGACCACAGTGCAGGGCTTCACCAATCGCTGCCAACGCGCTGCGCAGAAAGTCATCCTTGTTGTCGTGCAACAGGGCGGCACTGGTGATTTCCAGAGCCAACACCAGAGGGTTGGCACAGGCAAATTCCGTAAACTGCGGACTGTCCGGCATGAGGCAACTCGAACTTGTTGGTATCATTTAGTATAGTGTGTGAGCTATAACTCCTCTTGCAGAAAATTGTCAAGAACACCCCGAAAAAAATACAAAAATCCGAAATGTCGTCATTGCTTGCGGTAAAGCGTCACCTGCGGTCATTGCCACAATGCAGCAATTTCCCGCGCGCGTGCGGCTTCGTCCGCGCGCGTTGCAACCGCTATATCCTGAAGCAGTTTTTGGGCGGTGGTGCGCAGGGTTTCCCTGTCGCCCGTATTGTCCACCACCAGATCGCAAGCCGCCAGCTTGCGCGGCTCCGGCCACTGCCAGGACTCCAGCGCGGCCAGCTTGTCGTCAGCCCAGCCGCGCGTCGCACGGATGCGCCGGTCGCGCAATTCTTTGGGGCAGTGTACGCCTACCACCAGAGGTGCGGGAGAAAAGACGTCCTGCCAGCCGCTTTCAAAATACAGCGGCACTTCGGCCACGGCCAGGGCATGGCCCGCAGCCTCGGCGGCATTCCAAAATTCCTCCACAGCCGCGCGCACCAAGCCGTGCACCAGCTGTTCCACCTCTCGACGCAAACCGGGATTGTCGCGCATGGCCGCCAGCAGGGCGGCCTTGTCCACCCCGCCTTGGGCTGTGAGAATGCCTGCGTCCGGGGTCATACGGTCCAGCCACGGGCCGGCGGCCCCGTCTGGAGCGTACAGTCGGGCCACAAGAGCGTCGGCGCTGATGGCAGGCACGCCTGTGGCGGCAATATTCTCCGTGAGGGCGGATTTGCCGCTGCCGGGGCTGCCCGTGATCACCATACGCCGCATCCGGCGTGTGGCCGCCAGGGCAGTCTCCAACAGATCTTCCGGCGGCGGGCAGGAGAAGCGTAAAAGCGCGCCGTCCACAGGGTGGGGCAGCTCCAACCGCCAGGCGTGCAGCATCTGGCGTGGGGCCAGGGCCCGCACGTCCTTGGGGGCATAGAGCCGGTCGCCCAGCAGGGGGTGTCCCACATGGGCCAGATGAACGCGGATTTGATGGGTGCGGCCCGTAAATATCCGGACGGCCAGCAAAGAGCAGCGCCCGTCCGGCGCGCTCCAAAGCCGCCTCCAGGCAGTGTGGGCGGGTTTGCCGCCGCGCGCTTCAGGCAGCACCGCGCGTTTGACTTTTGCCGTGGGGTGACGGCCGAGCGGTTTGCGGCATTCGCCCGCGTCCGCAGGGCGGCCCCACACCAGAGCCAGGTATTCCTTGTGCACTACACGGCCGGCAAAGGCGGCGCTCAGGGCCAGACGGTCGGCCTCAGTCAGGGCCACCGCCAGAAGGCCGCTGGTGTCCTTGTCCAGACGGTGAACAATGCCGGGCCGCAGCCCTTCCAGCTTGGCCAGTTGCGGAAAACGCGCCAGCAAGCGCTGCACCAGGGTATGTTCCGGACAGGACGGGCAGGGGTGCACAGTAAGCCCGGCGGGTTTGTTGCACACTGCCAGGTGTTCGTCGTGCCAGAGAATTTCCAGATGCCCCTCTTCAGCCCGCAGGGACGAGCTTGCTTCCGGCGTCTGAAGTTCCACCACCTGCCCCTCGCGCAGGCGGCAGTCCGGCTGGTTTTGCGTAAGGCCGTCAACCCGGCAGTACCCGGCTTTGATGGCCTTTTGCAGGGCCGCACGAGAAATTCCGGTCAGTTCCTGCCCCAGTACCCGGTCCAGGCGTTGCCCCGCAGCTGCGGCCGGGACGCACATGTGCAACGTGTTCACCGCAGGGTATCCGCAGGAGTGGACAGGGTGCGCAGCCTGTCCGCAAAGGTCACGGTGCGGTAGAGATTCGGCAGTTCCGCACCGGGCGTAATGGACGTGATCACCACCCGGCCCAGCACCAGCCGGGCGTCGTCGTCGCCGTCCTGCACCACCCGTACGCCCCAGACGTCGTGGAGAATGGCCGGCCGCCCACGGTAGTTGCCCACATAGAGGGTAATGTGTCCGCGCATGCCCACCAGACTCAAAAAGGGGACGCCGTAACGCAGTATGGCGGCTTCTTTTTCCGCGGTGCTCATGCCTTCCAGGGGCAGGACAGACCCGGTGCGGGCCTGGGCCACGGAATTGCGCGGCAGCCAGATGCCAAAAGGGGCCAACAGGTCGCGGGTCATGGCAGAGCAGTCGCGCAGGCCGAACATGCCGCCCCAGCCGTAGTGTTGCCCCATCATGCGATTGCCCAGCCGGGCGATGTTGCCGGGCGTGGGCGGCAAGGGCCAAGGGGCGGCGTCCGCGGCCGCAAGGGTAACGGCCTCAGTCCGTGCCATGCCGTCGGGCCCGCGTTGGGGCAGCAGTACGCGCATATGGTCTTGCCCATTCTGATTATCGTTACGCAGAGGCAGCAGCGCGCCGATGCCCGCCGTAGCCGTCGTCCCCCCCGCTGTAACCAGGCGCACCGGATCGCGCACCAAGGCGGCAAACGGGCCGTCGCGATAGGTGTGCGCAAATGCGGCGTCCACGGCGGCCACGTCGTCGGCAGCTACCCAACCAGCGGCGATGGGGCACTCCACAAAATGCCAGCGTCCGTCCCTGGTGGTATGGGCAATGAGCAGCGGCGTACCCACGGGCAGGAGAGAATACTGAAAATAATCAAAAGGATTGGCGCGCGGGTCGGGCGTGGGCTCGGCAAAGCGGGTCTGGCTGGTGGGCATTTCACGCAGGTCGGTAGCACGCACGGTGATGGCCCATGTGCTGCGGGACGGAAAAGCGCCCATGGCCGCGTTGCGGCTTATGGCGTCCCACTCTTCCTGCGTCCAGCGGACGTCGTCGTATTTAAATCCACGCGCGCGGTGGAAAATGGCGGCGGCGTCGCGCCGGCTTACCGAGGTTTTGGTCATTTCCCATGGGCCAAAATAGATGCGCATGAAGCGGGCTACCTGGACGCTTTGCTCCGCCGCGGAGAACAGTTCCTTGTCCTTTCCGGCGCGGGCGGCGTAGCCATTCAGATCCTGCGGAAAACGGCGCAAGTCCTCCACCGTGCCCATCCAGGAGGGCAAACCGGCTTCGTGCGGCTGGTGGGCCTGACGTCCGCCGCAGGCCTGCAGCAGCAACAGGCACAAAAGCCCAAGCAACAGCCCGGACAGCCGGGCCAAACCTGGGGCAGAACCGCAATAGATGCCCGCAAAGCTCCTCCCAAAATGACGCATGTGCTCCCTCCTTATCTGGCGGAGAAAACATAGCATCAGGGGTGCTGACAGGGCAATGCCCGTATTTTTGCTTTTTGCGACACATATTGCTTGACAAACGCCACTTCTGCCCGTAAACACATACCTCGCTGTCACCATCGTCTATCCGGTTAGGACGGCGGCCTCTCAAGCCGCTAAGACGGGTTCAAATCCCGTTGGTGACGCCACTCTTCACAAAAGCGCAGAAATTCGCCCAGTTGGGTGAGCCTCTGCGCTTTTGTCTTTTTCCCAGAAAGCTCTCATGCGTACCCGGGTTCCTGCCCGCGCGCATGGGGGCTTTTGCATTTTTGCGTTGTCGATCCGCAGGACGTCTTTTCTTTATCCAAAAGGGACCACCTCTGCCTTGCGCTGCGGGTGACCAGCTATCAGGGCAACAAGGTTATGGAAGAGTCGGGACATTAACACGAGCGGAATGAGGATGCACACGAGACAGGATTTCATCGCGCTTGCCGGAATAGGCCACCATGTCCAGCTCATAAGAGACCTGGCAGTTGAGCCAGAACTCCGCGCTGTTGCCAAAGTAAGCGGCCAGACGCACCGCCGTGTCGGCGGAGATGCCGCGCTTTTCGGCGATAATGCCCTGGATGCGGCTCTGTGGCATGCCGGTGTCCAGCGCAAGGCGGGTCTGGCTTATGCCCATGGGCTTCAAAAATTCTTCATTCAAAATTTCGCCCGGATGCACGGGCAGCATGCGGTCAGTCATGGCGTTCTCCTAGTGATAGTCGACGATTTCAACGGAGTAGGCGTTCCCGTCTTTCCAGACGAAGCATATCCGCCATTGGCTGTTGATGCGGATGCTGTGCTGTCCGGCCCGGTTTCCTTTGAGAATTTCCAACCTGTTTCCGGGAGGAACACGCAAGTCGTTCAGCGAAACGGCGTTGTGCAGGACTTTGAGCTTACGCATGGCAACGCGCTGGATGTCCGGCGGCAGGCCAGCGACATGCATCCCTTGGAACAAACCCTCCGCCCGGCCGTCTTTATAGCTCAGTATCATGACAACAACGTAACACTAAAAAGATGTTACTTCAAGCGTATAATTCGGACAGGGGCGGTCCCGGTTGTCCGGACAGCCAATAGCGCTTTGTTAGCTAGTTGTTTTACCTGGGGTAGTCTTGATTAGATCTGACAGTAGCCCTTGAAAAAAGGCTCACGGGTCTTTGTGAGACACCGTGAGCCTTGGTGAAATTGGGGGTTGGTGGAGGCGGCGTCCACCTAAAAATATGATTAACTGGTTATAATAAAAGAAATAAAATTTTTATTCATATTTACTTACTCAAATTCGTACTCAAATGAAAAATTTTTCTATTTGGTAGCGTGATACGGACCTGAGTTCGATGGCGTGATCACCCGGTCAAAGAGATCTGCTGTCTTTTGGGGGAGAAAATGCGCGAACGATTCTTGATATTCTCTAGACAGTTATTCGCGTTCTAACATGTATAACCTTCATATAGGAGTTGATAATGGCAGATCAGAAAATCGGCAGAGATGCAGGCTCAGGCAAATTCATCCCGGTTAAAGAAGCTGAAAAAAGACCTAAAACTACTGTGATTGAGACTAGTAAGAAGGATCGGAAAAAGAGCGGAAAAAAATGAGATTGGAGGCAGGGACTTGAGAAATCGAGTCCCATTTTTATTTCGGACCTTGCCAAGTCAATTGGAAGTATGTATTCTCTAAGCATACATAAGGATACATAAGAACATGCAAGGGAGTACGTATGCAACCAACGACAACGACAATCCGGCTCGACCCGGAAATACGCGTCCAACTGGATACAATGGCCGAGCAGATGGACAGGCCTCGCGCCTGGATAATCAAGGAAGCCATTGCCCAATACCTTGAGCGTGAGGCATGGTATCTCGCCGGAGTACAAAAGGGAATAGATGATGCGGACGCGGGCCGGGTAATCAGTCATGAAGAAATGGGAGCGCGGCTAAAGGCGAAGGGCTTCAATGTCGCCCCGTAGCCCACTGATAATTCACTGGACTGAAGCCGCTGCGAAAGACATGGGCGGCATAACTGACTATCTATTTGGCGAAGGCTTGGCTTTTGACGCGGTAGAGGACTATGTGAAGCGCATTTACAGCGCACCCCACCACCTCGCCACGCTTCCGGGTGCAGGCAAGCCGGGGAGAGTACCCAGCACCAGAGAATGGCTCGTCAAAGACACGCCATATGCACTTATTTATCGCGTACTGGCTGATAGAGTGCAGATTTTGCGCGTTATGCACGGTAGCCGCCAGTTTCCAGAGCAATAAACCCGCCATGAAGCTCGCACAGGTGTCTTAGGCTCTACTTGTAACTGCTCCTAAAAATGGGAGGATTACCGAAGTTTCTGGAATTCATTTCTACTCAAATTCTTATCAAGGCAATTGAGTACAAAGGCACTTTGGGCCGGATTCTGTCGGACAAAGAGAAAGGCCAAAACCCTTTATTTGCAAGGTGTTTTGGCCTTTTCTGTCCATCGTTGGACTGAGCTGTTGGTGGAGGCGGGGGGAGTCGAACCCCCGTCCGCGAACATTCCACACGAAGCATCTACAGGCTTAGGTCGAGTATGGCTTTCACCGTCCTGATGGCCCCCGACCAGGCGCAGGACGGCAATCCCGCCGGTAACCTCCTCGCAGAAGACCCCGGTGGGCACCGGTCTCTGCCAGCCTGATAAATGTCGCCGCACGGGGTTATCAGGCGTGGCCCCGCGCGACGTGACCGCCTAGGCGGTCTTTGCCTCGCTGTTATTAGGCAGCGTAAGCGTAGTCGTAATCGTTGTTGGCAATTACTTTTGTTGCCGCTTTTTACGAGGCCAGCGGCGCCTCGGCCTGCCGCTCCGGTTTCTACGTCCCCGTCGAAGCCAGTGCGCCCCCCCAATGGGTTCTTTTGGAAGATAAGCCTCTCGCCGCCATTTGGCAAGGGCTCTTGGGGGCATTGGGTGGCGTAAGCCCGTGAAAGGCTCAACGCAGATAAAAATGTGAAAGCGATCCTTTAAGGCACATTTGATAGCGCCCCAACAGGGCGGCATTATCCGCCAGGGCGGTCACATTCTCTTCCGCAGCGGCACAGGCCTGCGCAGTCACTTCCATACCGTGGGCCAGCACGGCCAGGCGGGCCATTTCGTGAAAATGCACGCTCAAATCCTGATGTTCCGCAAACAGCGCGTAAAGCCCGGCAGCCTCGTCCTCTTCGCCTTCAACCAGCACGGCGTTACCCCCGGCTACAGAAAGGCGCAACCGCCCCTCCGGGGCAAGGCCGCGCGCCTGCATCAAGAGCGTCAGCCGGGCCAAAAAATCTTCCTGCAGGGCATCGAGGCGGGCTTCCAGGGCAGGCAGTACCAGCGGATAGATGCGGGAAAGGCTGTCCAGAGCACGCCGGGCCGCCGGGTCCAGGGGGGGCGGCGCAGCAAAGGCGTCTCCGTCCTCCGGGGATGCCGCAGCAGGGTGGCGCAGATGGAGCATATTCCGAACTTGGTTTTGACTGCTGGTAGTCACAAACGCCCCCTTGACAGTTTATTGCCGCACAATTCTCACTGGCCTGCCCCAGTTGCCGCGCGCCCGCATCTATGGGGAAAGCGGGCGGCGAAAAATGCCGCCTCAAGCCATTGGCGCAGAATAAAGCAAGATGGGTGCCAGAATCTGAAAACTCTTGCGCGGAGCGGATTTTCTAGAGAAAGTCAAAAATATGGCAACAAAGGTACTCTGGGGACGGCAAGACTTGCCGTCTGACCCGCGCCGCCTTGCCAGTTCCGGACTTTTTCCGTAGGCTTGAGGCATGGCAAAAATACGTGAAGTGTACCGCTGTTCCTCCTGCGGGGCACAGACCACGCAGTGGCGCGGGCAGTGCCCCAGTTGCCACGAGTGGAATACCCTTGAAGCTGTGACCCAGCCCAAGACCGCCGTTAGGGCGCCGCACCGAACAGGTGTCGTGGGCGCGGGCGGTCGGGCCGTACCCCTGCACGCCGTGGCGGACGAAGGGCACGAGCCTTTCGGCAGCGGCCTTGCGCCGCTGGACCGCATTCTGGGCAAGGGCTTGGTGCCCGGAGCCGCACTGCTCATGGGCGGGGAGCCGGGCATAGGCAAGTCCACCCTGTTGCTGCAGGTGGCGGGCATGGTGGCGGCCGGGGGGCGTACAGCGCTCTATGCCAGCGGGGAGGAATCCTTGCCGCAGATTCGGGGCCGGGCCGAACGTCTGGGCTTGCTGGACTCCCGTCTGCTGGCCTTGGCCACCTCTCGCGTGGAAGACGTGCTGGAAGCGGCTACGGCCGCCGCGCCCGCCTTGCTGATCGTAGATTCCGTCCAGACCCTGACCAGCCTGGAGGCCGAGGGCCTGCCCGGCAACGTCACACAGGTGCGGGCCGTGGCCACGGCCTTGGTGGAATTTTGCCGCCGCGCGGACTGCACGCTCATTCTGGTGGGGCATGTGACCAAGGATGGCGTGCTGGCCGGGCCGCGCCTGCTGGAGCATATGGTGGATACGGTCCTTTCTCTGGAGGGCGACCGCCGCCAGATGTTCCGTCTGCTGCGGGTGTTTAAGAACCGCTTTGGCCCCAACGAAGAGCTGCTGGTCTTCCGCATGGCGGCCCGTGGCCTGCAGGTGGTGGACGACCCCGCAACCTTTTTTCTGGGCCAGCGCGACGCGAGCCTTTCGGGCACGGCGGTAGTTATGGCCGTGGACGGCCAGCGCCCCCTGGCCGTGGAGGTGCAGGCTCTGGTTTCGCGCACTTTTTTGAGCATTCCCCGGCGGGCCGCCCTGGGTTTTGATGTGGGGCGGCTGCATTTGCTGCTGGCCGTGCTGGAAAAGCGCCTCAAGCTCAATTTCGGTCAGGTGGACATTTATGCCAAGGTGGGCGGCGGCATGAAACTTAATGAGCCGGGGCTGGATCTGGCGCTGGTGGCCGCTGTGCTTTCGTCGTATTATGACGTGGCCCTGCCGGAAAAGTGCGTGCTGTGGGGCGAGGTGGACCTGAACGGCCAGGTGCGGCCCGTGGCGGCGCAGGATCTGCGCTTGAAGCAGGCCCGCCGTCTGGGGTTCGAGCCCATTTTGCATCCGGCCGCAGGGCAGGGAGGCGTGGGCACCATCGCGGCCCTGCAGCAGCGTTTGTTTCACCGCAAGTGAGGTCGGCCATGCCCCTGGAAGTGGAACGTAAATATCTGCATGTGGATTTACAAGCCTTGCGTCAGACCCTGGCGGACAGCGGCGCGCACTGCCTGGGCGCGCATTTTGAGAGCAACTGGGTCTTTGACGCGCCCGACCGCGCCCTGCTGGAAAGCGGCCGCCTGCTGCGTTTGCGCAGTCAGGAATGGCCGGACCGTACCCGCCATGTGCTCACCCTCAAGCGGCCCGCGCCCGCGTCCGGCTACTATAAGGTGCGCGAGGAGCTGGAAACGACGGTAGAGGACGGCCCAGCCCTGCACGCCATTCTGGCCGGGCTGGGCTACACGGTGACGGCCCGCTACGAAAAGGTGCGCGAGCCCTGGCGGCTTGAAGATGTGGAAGTGGAGTTGGATGCGCTTTCCTTCATAGATGTGGTGGAGTTGGAGGGGCTGGCCGCGCATATTGATTCGGTGCAGCGCCGCCTTGCTCTTGACAAAGCCATAATAAGCACCAAAAGTTATCATGAGCTGCACCAGGAATGGCTGCGGCAACACCACCAGCCGCCGCAATTTTCTTTCGTGTTTGACGCGGCGCAGCGGGCCGCGTGGCGGCAAAAGCTGGGACTTCCGGCGGATATCCCTGCGCCGGACGCGCCCGGCGGCGAGAACACCGTGTCGGAGCCTTCCCATGTCGTGGAATGACGCAAACCGTAGCGACGGCCAGAGCCGTGTGGCGGTGGAGCAGGAAATCAAGGAACCGGAACGCTACCGGGTGCTGCTGCACAACGACGACTATACCAGCATGGATTTTGTGGTCAGCGTACTGCGCAACATCTTTCATAAAACCCCCGAAGAGGCTACGGCCATCATGCTGCTTGTGCACCATCAGGGTGTGGGCCAGTGCGGTGTGTTCACCCAGGAAGTGGCGGAAACCAAGGTCCACAGGGTGCGCACTACGGCCAGGGCCGCGGGGTATCCCCTCAAATGCACTATGGAAAAAGTCCATTGAGATACGCCTATGCTGAGTAAAAGTGTTCAAAGCGTCATCCGTGACGCGCTCATGGAAGCCCACCGCCGTCGGCACGACCTGCTGACCGTGGAGCACGTGCTCTTTGCCCTTACCAACAACATGCGGGGACGCATCATTCTGGAGGGCAGCGGCGCCAGCGTGCCGGTGCTGCGCGAACAGCTGGAGGAGTTTTTCAGCCGGGAGCTGGAGTCCGTGCCCCTCACGCGCAACCATGAAGTCTCCCAGACCGAGGGCGTACAGCGCGTACTGGACAGGGCGCTGGCGCATATCCGCTCCTCAGGACGCGACACGGTAGAACTGGGCGATCTGCTCATTTCCATCATGGACGAAGACGAGAGCTACGCCCTATTCTATCTGCGCAAGCAAGGGGTAGAACGCCTGGACGTGCTGACCTTTGTGTCGCACGGCCTGGAAGAGGGCGGCGGTTCGCGCGGCGTGGAGCAGGCCGGCGCCGAGGGCGGCAAGGAGGCCAAGGCCGCCGATCCGCTTGCCCAATATACGGTAGACCTCACCGAGCGGGCGCGGGAGGGCAAGATCGACCCCCTGGTGGGCCGGGAGGCGGAGCTGGACCGCGCCGTGGAGGTGCTCTGCCGTCGCCGCAAGAACAACCCGCTGTTTGTGGGCGACCCCGGCGTAGGCAAAACCGCACTGGCCGAGGGCCTGGCCTTGCGCATCGTGGAGGGCCGTGTGCCCGAAATGTTTGCCCAAACCCACCTTTACGCCCTGGACATGGGGCTCTTGCTGGCGGGCACCCGCTACCGCGGCGATTTTGAAGGCCGCCTCAAGGCCGTGGTGCAGCGGCTTAAGGAACAGCCCGATTCCATCCTGTTTATTGATGAAATTCACACTATTGTGGGGGCGGGTTCCACCTCCGGCGGCTCCCTGGACGCCTCCAACCTGCTCAAGCCCGTGCTGGCCGGAGGCGAACTGCGCTGCATCGGCTCCACCACCTATGAGGAATTCCGCAACCATTTTGAAAAAGACCGCGCCCTGGCCCGGCGTTTTCAGCGCATCGACCTCACCGAACCCAGTGCGGAAGAGTGCCTGCGCATTCTGCAAGGGCTGGAAAAGCGCTACGCGGACTACCACAAGGTGCGTTATGTCCCGGCGGCCCTTAAGGCTATGGTGGACCTGACCGCCCGGCACGTGCGCGACCGCCTGCTGCCGGACAAGGCCATTGACGTGCTGGACGAGTGCGGCGCGGCCGTGCGCCTGGGGCGTGGCGTGCGGCCGGCGCGCGGAGAAGAAACCCCGCAGGTGGGCGTAGGCGATGTGGAGCGCGTGGTGGCCCGCATGGCGGGCGTGCCCGTGCGCACGGTTTCCGGCAAGGAACGCACGCGCCTGGCCCACCTGGAAAAGGACCTCAAGCAGCTGGTGTTCGGCCAGGAAACCGCCATTGAAGTCACCGTGCGGGCCATTTTGCGGGCACGCGCCGGCCTGGGGCAGGAGCAGCGTCCGGCCGGGGCCTTTTTATTCTACGGGCCCACAGGCGTGGGCAAGACCGAAGTGGCCCGCAGCCTGGCCAAGCTCATGGGCGTGGAATTTCTGCGCTATGACATGAGCGAGTATATGGAAAAACACGCCGTGTCGCGGCTTATCGGCGCGCCTCCCGGCTATGTGGGCTTTGACCAGGGCGGTCTGCTCACCGAGGCCGTGCGCAAGGCGCCTTACTCTGTGGTGCTTCTGGATGAAATGGAAAAGGCTCATCCGGATATCTTTAATGTATTGCTTCAAGTTATGGACTACGCCACGCTCACGGACAACACCGGACGCAAGACGGATTTTTCGCACGTGGTGCTGATCATGACCTCCAATGCCGGAGCCTTCGAAATGTCCCGGCCCAGTATGGGCTTTGCGGGTTCCGTGCCGCAGGACGCGGCCCACAAGGCGCTCAAGGCCGTGGAAAACACCTTCAGCCCGGAGTTCCGCAACCGGCTGGACGCTCTGGTGCCCTTTGGCAGCCTGACGGAACCCATGATGCTGCGCATTGTGGACAAGTTTTTGAGTGACATCCACCAGAGCCTGGAGCAACACAGGGTAGAATTGACCGTAACCGACGCGGCCCGGCGCTGGCTGGCCCGCAAGGGTTTTGACCCGGCCATGGGCGCGCGGCCCCTGCGGCGGCTGCTGCGTACGGAGCTGGAAGACCGGCTGGCCTCCGCCCTGCTGTTCGGCAACCTGAAGAAGGGCGGCAAAGCCCGGCTGACGTGCTCCAACGACGGGCTGGAACTGGAAAGCGGACCCGCCCCCAAGGCGGCGGGCAAGGCCCCAAAAAACACCAGGAATGCGCTAGCCTGAGGCCGGTGCGGTAGTAGGCAAAAAGGGAAAGCCCACGGGCTTTCCCTTTTTGTATGCTTTTATAATGTTGATTGCTTACGCCTGATGGTGCGTCTGCACAGTGCGGTCTTCCTGTATAGCCTTTGTGCGCTGGCCTGCGGCGCGCAGCCGCCTCAGGAGTGGGTCAGGGCCGTAAGGGCGTAGTGCAGGGTGGCGTCAAAGTAGTCCAGCACGGCGCGCAGAGCGGCTTCTACGCTGGCCACGTCGCCCGTAAAAAGCAGGGAGCCGCCCACGCGGTCCAGAAAGCCCACCTCCACGGCGGCGGCCTTGGTGGCGATGTCCGCCGCGATAATTACGCCTTCGCTGGGGGTGATGGTCAGAATGCCGATGGCCGAGGCCTGCCGGTCGCCCAGCCCCAGATTGTGGAAAAGCGTCCGCTGGGGGCTGGCGATGAGGTGGGCCAGGGTAACCTGACGGCCCGGCACATGTTCCTGAATTATGCGCTGCTTGTGGTCTTCCATAGGGGCATCCGGGCTAGAGCAGTTGCCGCTTCAGTTCTTCGCTGGGGGAGGGGATGACGATTTTGCTGACTACGGGATTTGCCGCAGCTGCGTTGGCCGCCCCGGCCTCTACGGAAGAGCGCACGGCGCTGACCTCGCCGGTCATGACCACAAAGGCCTTGCCGCCCAGCCCGGCGGAAAGCCGTAGCTCCAGCAGGCTCACGTCGCCGGCTTTGGCCGCGGCGTCAGCAGCCAGCACGCAGGAGGCCGCCGTATAGGTTTCAATAACGCCCAGGGCGTTGATGGGGCCGGGCAGGGCCGTGCCGTTCATGGCCGGGACCACGTCCGCATGCACATTGGGGATGACGAAGCTGTCCACCACCATGTCGCCGCCCAGGCGCAGGCCGGTTTCCACGGAGTCAGTAACCGCGCCGGTGTCGCCCGTGATGATGATCAGGTACCTGCCGGGGCAGGTGGTGCGCGCCAGCACCAGTTCCACCTGGGCCGCCTTGACCATGGCGTCTGCCGTTTCCATGCCCAGCCCGATGCTGTTCAGTTCTACACAGCCGATAGTGCGTACTCTCATGATGCTGTCCCTTTAAGCCCTGATGGTGATAAAGCCGTTTTCCACCGCACGTATTGTGCCGCTGATGCTGGCGTGTACGCGTGCGCCCATGGCGCCTTCGGGGATTTCCCCCAGCAGATCGCCCACGTGCACCTGCCGGCCCACTGTTACTACAGGCACGGCGGGCGCGCCGATATGCTGGCGCAAGGGAATGCGCACCTCCGTGGGCACATAATCGCCCACAAAGGGCGGGTGGGCCGCATAGTCGCTCAGGCCCAGACGCTGCACCAGGCGGCTGGTGGGGATGCGCCGCTCCTCCCGAAAGCGTGACGGGTGCAGGGGGCGTCCGTCGTATTGCCAAGCAATGCGGGCCTTGCCCAGTTCTCTTTTGAGCTGAGCGTTGACCTCGCGTGGGGAAAGGCCCAGCGGACAGGCGAATTTTTCGCAGATGCCGCACTCGGAACAGAGCAGGGCCTCTTTGGCCACAGGAACTTCCGTCGCCGTCGTCCCGGCGGACACGCGCATGAGCTTGTGCGGATGCAGGCTGTGCCCCAGCAGGTTGCGCGGGCAGAGGTCTGTGCACAGGGAGCACTGACAGCAGACTGTGTTGGTCAGCCGCCGCACAGTGCGTTCGTCCATGATTTTGCGGGCCACCACCGTATGGTCCGGAGGCAGCACCAGCAGGCCGCTGGTGGTCTTGGTCACGGGCTGCTGTGTATGGGGCAGCACCCGGCCCATCATGGGGCCGCCGTCTACTACTTTATACTCCGTAAGGGTGGGGCCGCCCGCAAAGCGCAGCACCTCGTCCACGCAAGTGCCCACAGGCACGCGCAGCACCATGGGCCGGGCCACTGCACAGCCCACGGTAAGGTAGCGGTGGGTCACGGGTTTGCCCTCCAGGGCGCGCGCCACATTGCAGAGGCTTTCCACATTGCTGACCACAGCGCCCACCTGCAGGGGCAGGCCCCGCTCCGGCACCACAGCGCCCAGCACTTCGTAGACCATGACCTGTTCGTCGCCGGCGGGGTAAAAATCGCCCAGTTCAAAAACGTCCATGTCCGGACGGTCGGCCACGGCCTGACGCACTTGCCGCAAAGCCGCCGCGTGCTTGCCTTTAAGGCAGACCACGCCCCGTTGCGCGCCCGTGCAATCCATCATGGCCCGCAGCCCGCGCAACAGTTCCTCGGTGCGGCATTCCAGCAGGTAAGGGTCGCTCATGAGCAGGGGCTCGCAGCTGGCGCCATTGACCAGAACCGTGCCGACGCTGGCGTCGGCCTTTACGTGCGTGGGCAGCCCGGCGCCGCCGGCGCCCACCACACCCGCCTGGCGGATGGCCTCCACAATCTGATTTCCCATGATACACTCTCTTTTATCGAACCGTTTTCCTATGGCGGCGGGCCGCGCCTGTGGCCCGGCGGCGTTTACCAGGCCCGCAGCAGCAGTTCCGCCAGATCGTCCAGCGAGGGCATGCGGGGGTTGCTTTGGGTGCAGATGTCTTCCAGAGCGTTGGCGGCCATGGAGGGCAGATGAGCACGGTACTGGACGGCATCCACCTTGAGCTGGCGCACCTGGGCCGGGATGCCCAGGGCGGTGTTGAGTTCGCGCACGGCGGCCACGAGGTTATGCGTGCCTTCTTCCACCGTGGGGGCGGCAATGCCCGCCATTTCGGCAATTTCTTTGTACTTCACGCCGGCGTCGAACCGGTTAAACAGAATAGCGTGCGGCAGCAGCACGGCATTGGCCAGGCCGTGGGGAATGTGAAAAAGCCCGCCCAGACTGTGGGCCAGACTGTGCGTGATGCCCAGACCGCTGTTGGTAAAGGCCAGTCCGGCCATGCAGGAGGCAATGAGCATGTTGTCGCGCGCCACCATGTCGTCGCCGTGGACGTAAGCCCGGCGCAGGTAGGTGAAGACGTGGCGGATGGCCCGTTCTGCATAGATGGCCGTAAAGACGTTGCTGTAACGGGAGGTGTAGGCTTCTATAGCGTGGGTCAGCACGTCCATGCCGGTGGAGGCCGTGACGGCCGGGGGCACGGTGCGGGTGAAGCGCGCGTCCAGAATGGCCACATCGGGGATAAGCAACTCGTCGTTGAGGGGGATTTTGACCGCCTGCTCCTTGTCCGTGATGACGGCTATGGAGGTCACTTCCGAACCCGTGCCGCTGGTGGTGGGTATGGCCACCAGCAAGGTCTGTCGGCTCTGGTCCGCCTTGCGGCCGAAGTAGGAAATGGCCTTGGCCATGTCTATGGCCGAACCGCCGCCCAGGGCCAGGATAAGGTCGGCCCGGCTTTGCAGAAAGAGCTTGGTGGCCGCCACCACGGCCTGCAGGGTGGGGTCTGGCTCCACGCCGGAAAAAAGGGTGTGGCCTACGCCCTTGCGCTTGAGGTGGCTGATGGCCTGGTCCGCAAAGCCGCTTTTGACCATAAAAGGGTCTGTCACTACAAAGGCTTGCGTGGCCGGGAAGGTTTCCAGCATTTCCAGGGCATAGGGGCCGTAGCAGATTTTTGTCTTTCCGTAAAACTGGGTCACTCTTTCCTCCGGAAGGCCTTGGGGGCCGCCGCGAACCGGGCGGATTCGGGCCGGGATGGAGCCGGATTGGTTTTTTTGTGTTCAGAAACGCGTTGCGTCGCCGCGGACGGGGTTTTGCCGTCGCGCCGGAACCGGTCAAACCGGCTCCGGCCACGACCTGCCGCTCATGGCAAAGGCTTTAGCGGCGTTTGGGCAGGATCATTTCCACTTCTTCGTGCGGGCGGGGGATGACGTGCACGCTCACCAGCTCGCCCACGCGGGAGGCGGCGGCCGCGCCCGCGTCCGTAGCGGCCTTCACGGCCCCCACATCGCCGCGCACCATGACCGTTACCAGACCGGAGCCCACTTGCTCCTTGCCGATGAGGGTCACGTTGGCGGCCTTGACCATGGCGTCGGCGGCTTCCACCGCGCCCACCAGACCTCTGGTTTCAATCATGCCCAGGGCATCCGTCATTGTACTCATTGTATTCTCCTTATTGCTGCAAAAGTGTTGTTGTCAGGGGCGCGCCAAGCATTGCAACGTCGCAATGTCCTGGCGGTTGCGTAAGCAGACGCCCATAATGGAGGCGCAAGCGCAGCCGCAGCCGTTGCGACGCAGGAAACTACGGATGAAGACAGCATCGCTATGTTTTTGCGCAGGTAGGCGCCGGAACAACCGTGCCATAATCTTTGAGAAGACATATTCTCAACGGTTCTCTGCTCTAGAGCATTTAACACTTGAAATGCTCGCTTACGGCAGGCAAAAGCCTGCCTTCTCGCATTTCGTGGCAAGGATTTTCAAGAAAATCCTTGCAGAGCAGTTAGCTCATTTCATTCGCTAACTGCTCTAGTGCAGGCCCTTGCCGATGGCAGCCACGGTTTCCAGGGTAACCTTTTTAAGATCCTCCGGATCGGTGATGCCGTAGTGCTGTTTGATGATGGCGGCCACACCCACCAGCAGATCCGTATCCGCCGGAGTAGTGGCCGCGTGAGCGGCGCAGGTCCCAGCCGGAGCCGCGTCGTAGACCACGTCGACGCCGCGTCGGGTGAGTTCGTCCCGTGCGCCGGCGGTGAGGATTTTGTCCGCATCCATATTCAGGCGGTTGTCGTGAATAAAGTCCTGAAGGTTATCCACGGTTATCAGCGTCTTGCTCATACACACCTCATTCTCCCGCCGGGGCGGGGTTAGGTTTGGCCACGCCCGCAAGGGCCTGGGTTACTTCCGGCTCCGGGCGCGGCAGGACCACTGCCCGCAGCAGGCTTTTGCCCAGTTCTGCCGTGGCCGTGTCCACAGCCTCGCGCACGGCGGCCACGTCGCCCGTGAGCACAAAAAAGGATTTGCCGCCTATGCCCTGGCCCAGCACCAGCCGCATGAGGGCCACCTGGGCCTTTTTGACCGCAGCGTCCGCCGCCATGACGCCGTCTGCCGCGTTGCGGCATTCCACCACGCCCAGGGCCTGCCCGGCCGCGGGCTGGGGCCGACGGCGCAGGGCCGCCTGCACCTGCGGGTCCACGGGAGAGATAATGTAGCTGCCCGCCAGGGAGGCTTCAGCTTCACGCGCGGTCCGTACGGCCGTTTCCACAGCTTCGCGATCGCCTTCCACCACAATGAGCAGCCTTCCGGCGCAGACCACTGAAGCTCGCACCAGGGTCACGGCCGCGGCCTTGAGCATGCTGTCGGCCAAGGCCGTGCCCGCGGCTATGCTGCGGCTGTCCACTATGCCCAGCGTGTCCACGGCCTACTCCTTGCGCGGGGCCTTGCAGCCCATCATGTCTTCCTGGTCCAGAATGCCCACAATGGCGGCGTCCACGGGAGCCTCTTCATTAAACAGCGCCTTGCGGGCGGAGCTGCCCGTGGTGATGAGCACTTTTTCGCCTGTGCCCGCGCCCACGCAGTCTACGGCCACAAAACTTTCGGCCAGTTTGTTGTGGGCGAGGTCCAGCCGCTGCACCACCATGAGCTTCAGCCCATTGAGGGCGTCTTCCTTGCGCGTGGCCCAGACGTTTCCGACGACAATGCCTACCAGCATGGCGCCCCCTACAGGTTTTGCAAGATGGTCAGATGTTGTTCCGCTGCCGCCTCACGGGCCAGCGGCGTAACAACGGCCCGGCGGGGAACGCGCAGCACGCGCGCGCCCTGACGGACGGCCTCGGTCACGTGGGCGGCCGCCACTAACTCCCGGCGGGAGAGCAGGGCCTCCGGGGCCGCCGGGGGCAGCTCCGTAAGCCCGTAGGAGGCCAGTGCAGCTTCATAGCCTTGATACAGACGCCACAGGGCCTCAGGGGCCGTGGCCTCGTGCGCACGGTAAGCAAAGCCCAGGGTGCGCACGGCGTTGCCCGCCAGAAGAAGATCCAGCACCCTGGCCAGGGCCAGACAGGAGGCCCGCCCCTGGGCCAGGTCGACCATTTCTGAACAGCTCAGTTCCGGGATGACGTAGAAGTCTGGTCGGGGGCCGTGCCCGGCCGGGTCGCAGCGCACCCGCGCCTGGGGCAGCCTTTCACGCACGGCTGCTGCCAGACGAAGGTCTTCCGGGGGCAGCAGCGCCGCTAAAGGCCCGGCTTCGCCCGCGGGGGAAGGGCGGCCCAGAGCTTCCAGCACCTGGCCTACCACGGCGGCGACAATGTCCTGCATTGGGGCGTTCATGGTTCAGAGTCCTTGCTTTGTCCGCTCAGGCGGACGCGCCGCAACCCAAGGCAATGCCCAGGGGCGTAACCAAAAAGGGATTGGCGGGCTTGCGGGCCGTAAGGCCCGTGTATCTGGCGATGACCGTTTCCATGCCTGGCAGGCAGCAGGTGCCGCCCACCAGGTAGAGGGTCTGTACGCCGCGTCCGGCCACATGGCGTTGGATAATGGCCCCCATCTTTTCAATGACGGGCCGCACCACGGGCAGGATTTCCTTTTGGCGGGCAGGGTCTTTTTTCAGGGCCTCGGCCGCCTCAAAGTCCACATCGTAGTTGCCGGCCAGCACCAGGGAAAGGTGCGTGCCGCCCGTGGGTTCGTCCGCCACATAGGTCACTTGGCCGCCGCGCAGCACGGCAATGCCGGTAGTGCCGCCGCCGATGTCCACAATGGCCCCGTCGCGCACGCCCAGCACATTGTTGGCGGCCGTGGGTTCATCCAGCAGGGCGGTGACCTCCAGTCCGGCCCCCTCGGCCACATGCCGGTGGGTAGCGCAGTCACGTTCGCCGGTGCCGGGGGGCACGGCTATGGCCGTTTTTCCCAGCTTGCGGCCCAGGCTGTCTTCCAGCTGTTCCCTGAGGGCGCGCACCATGCGCAGACCGCCGGCGTAGTCCACCACCAGGCCGTCGCGCACCACCTGGGCGCTCTGCACGGCGCAGGCCACGGGCCGTTGTCGGCTGTCCACCACGGCCAGCACAATATAGGCCGTGCCCAGGTCCAACCCCACGGCAAGGGGCTCTGTGGGACTGACCTTGCACGGTTTGGCACGGGTGGCCTCCAGGGCGGCAATGCGCTTGTCGACGGCGGTAAAATCCATGCTCAGCTCCTGTGCAGGGCGATAACCACGCCCGTAGCGCCAGGCTTCCAACCGGCGCTGTTGCCTTCGTCAGCATCAATATGCATGGCCAATTTGAAGTCCGGGCTTACCCGGACCAGGACGTTTTCCAGGATAACCGGGCGTTCCGTATCCAGGCGAACGTCCACCATGTCTTTATCTTTGAGGCCGAAGCGGGCGGCGTCGTCCGTGTGCATGTGGATATGGCGCGAAGCCACGATGACGCCAGATTCCAGCCCCACAATGCCCGTGGCCGAGGCCAGGATGATGCCGGGGGAGCCCGCAGTGTCGCCGCTTTGGCGTACGGGCGGATTAATGCCCAGGGCGCGGGCGTCGGTTTTGGAGATTTCCACCTGTGAAACGTCCCTGACCGGGCCCAGCACGGCCACGTTGTCCATGACGCCCTTGGGGCCGATGAGACGCACGCGTTGGGTGCTCAGAAACTGGCCCGGCTGAGAGAGAGGCTTGTGGGGGCGCAGAGCCTCGCCAAACAGGTTGATGGCGTCGGCAGTGCTCAAATGCACGTGGCGGGCGGATATTTCCACGGGTATGGGCCCGGCGTTCATGGGCGCGAGGCCGGGGGCCGTGCCGGCGGCGGGGGTTGCGCGCGTTTCAGCGAGCACGCCGCGCACCAGGCGTTCCAGAAGGTCTTTGATATTCTGTTCTGTGCAGGTCTGTGCGGTCATGGTTGCTTCCGTTTACGGCTGGCGGGGCGGGGGCGCCCCGCCGCCGGTACCGGGTTGATAATTGGGTTAGGCTTCGCGCTGGGGCAGGATCATCTCCACTTCGCTGTGCGGACGGGGGATGACGTGCACGCTCACCAGTTCGCCCACCTTTTTGGCGGCAGCGGCCCCGGCGTCCGTAGCGGCCTTGACTGCGCCCACGTCGCCGCGGACCATGACGGTGACCAGGCCCGCGCCCACCTGGCTGCGGCCGATAAGGGTAACGTTGGCGGCCTTGACCATGGCGTCGGCGGCTTCAACAGCGCCCACCAGGCCACGGGTTTCGATCATGCCCAGGGCGTTGGAAGAAGTGGTCATAGCGGTTTCTCCTTTACAGTTGCGATAGATATGTGGTTAACGGCGTAGGGGATTGCGCCGGAATCAGAGGGCTTTTTTCAGTTCGGCCACAATCAGTTCGGTAATGGCGTTAATGTCCAGATTGCCGCCAGGGGCGGGGGCCGGGGTTTGCGGGGCCACGACCGCATCGTGGTTGGCGGCATGGCCGCAACAGTTGCTCAAAGCGGCCGAGGGCGGGCATGGCCGTGCTGCCGCGCCTGGTACGGAGGAAACGCCGCAGGCGCTTGATGCGGTGCAGGCGGGCTGGCCGCGGAAGTCGCAGGGGGTGTGCAGGTCGTAGGCCACCCGCCGCACGTTGATGAGGTTCAGGGGCGTTACGTTGTCAGACGTGGCGCTGCCGCCCACGGCCCCGCAGCCCAGAGTAAAGCTGGGGAAGAGCCCGGTGGAGATGCCCACAGCCCCCTGGGTGGAAGGCGTATTGACCAGCATGCGGGAAACGGGCTTGCGCAGGCCGAATTCGCGGATCACGTCCTCATCGCGGGAGTGGATGGACAAGGAATGCCCCACGCCGCCGTTGTGCAGCAGGGCGGTGCACACTTCGCAGGCTTCGCGCCAGTCCTCCACCACATAGAAGCCCAGCAGTGCGGTGAGCTTTTCCTTGCTGAAGGGGTACTTGGGGCCGATACCCTTTTCATCCGAGATGAGCAGGCGGGTGCCGGGCGGCACCTCAATGCCGGCAACGCCGGCGATGGTCACGGCGTCGCGGCCCACGATGGCCGGGTTCATGCTGCCGTTGCCGCGTTCCATGACGGTTTTGACCTTGGTCAGCGCTTCTCCGGTGAGGAAGTAGCCGCCCTGTTCCTGCAGGGCCGCGCGCACCTGGTCGGCGATGCAGGCATCAGTGACGATGGACTGCTCCGAGGCGCAGATGGTGCCGTTGTCAAAGGTTTTGCTGCTCATGATCTTGGCAACGGCGTCTTTGACGTCGGCGCTGCGCTCAATGTAGGCGGGCACGTTGCCAGCGCCCACGCCCAGGGCCGGCGTGCCGGAGCTGTAGGCCGCCTTGACCATGCCGGGGCCGCCGGTGGCCAGAATAAGGTCCGCAATCTTCATGAGTTCATTGGTGCCCTCAATGGTAGGCAGGCTGATGCTGCTGACCAGGTCGGGCGCGACATCGCAGGCGCGCAGTGCGCCCTGGATGATCTCCACGGTACGGGCAATGCACTTTTTGGCGCTGGGGTGCGGGGTGAAGACAATGGCGTTGCCCGACTTAAGCGCGATGAGCGACTTGTAAATGACCGTGGAGGTAGGGTTGGTGGAAGGCACGATACCGGCGATAACGCCCACGGGCACGGCAATTTCCACTATCTTGGAGGCCGCGTCGGCGTGCAGCACGCCCACTGTCTTCATATCCTTGATGCGGGCGCAGACCTTTTCGCTGGCCAGCAGGTTTTTGATTTTTTTGTCTTCGGGTTTGCCGAAGCCGGTTTCATCCACAGCCATGCGGGCCAGGGATTCGGCCTGGGATGCGGCGGCCTCGGCCACGGCGCAGACCACGCGGTCCACGCGCTCCTGCGAGAGCCGCGCAAACTCCGGCTGCGCTTTGCGCGCGGCGCGCACCAGGGCGCGGGCCTCCTGAATGGAAAGCAGATCCTTATCAACCATTTTTCATTACTCCTTTTCCTTTCGTGTCGCGCGCTCAATGGCGTTCAGCAGGGTTTGCCTGTTGGCGGCGGCTATCTGGGCGCTGCTCAGGTCCGTTTTCAAATCCGTGGCCAGACGGCGCAGGGCTCCCATGCTCATGGCTTTGGCCTTTTCCCGGTCAAAGAGGATAGGGGGGGGCGGCGTTGCTGCCGCGTTTTCTGGCATGGGTATGGCGGCTTCGGCAGCGGCGTCTGTTGTGGCAGGAGCGTCGGGGGTTGCCGCAGCGTCGGGGGCAGCCGTAACCGGCGATTCTTCTTCCGTTGCGGCCTGGGCGCAGGGGGGCTGCAACTGCAGGATGCGCTCCAGTTCGCCGTCCGGGCGGGGAATGACGTGGCAGGAAATGCGGACGGCCCCGTCCAGACGGTCCACGGCGGCCCGCGCCGCCTCCACGGAGGATTGTACGGCGCTTACCTCGCCCGCGATGGTGATGGTGACGAGCCCGCCTGAGGCCAGTGATTTTTCCAGCAGGCGCACGTCGGCGGCCTTGAGCATGACGTCCGCCGCCTCTATGGCGCCCACCAGCCCTTTTGTTTCCACAAGTCCCAGTGCCAGCATGATTTTCCTCCAGTGGGCGGGCATCAGTGTTTGATAACCCTGGCCGCGAGGCCGTAGCTTAGTAAAATTTTCTGGATGCGTTCCAGATCCGTATCGTCCAGGGCCGGGTTGCCTTCAATGGCGTAGTCCCGGTCCAGCTGGGCGTATTTGCTCACACCCAGGCGGTGGTAGGGCAAAAGATCAATGCCCTTGAGGTTTTTTCGTTCCGCATGGCAGGCCAGAAAACGCCCAACAGCGTGTATTTCTTCATTTTCGTCATTATAGCCCTTGAGCAGGGGCATGCGGATGTTGACGGCGCAGCCGTTTTCCAGCAGCCATTGCAGGTTGGCCAAAATGTGTTCGTTGCGCACACCCGTGAGGGCGTAGTGTTTGTCGGCGTCCATATGCTTGACATCAAAGAGAAACAGATCGCAGATTTCCGCCAGTTGGCGTACTACCTCCGGTTTGGCGTAGCCGGAGGTTTCCATGGCTGTGTGGATACCCTTCTGCTTGCAGGCCAGCAGCAGATTGGCCAGGGCTTCGTGCTGCAGCATAGGTTCGCCGCCGCCCACGGTGAGGCCGCCGCCGGAATTTTCATAGAACAGCCAGTCCTGCTCCACCACTTCCAGCAGGCCGGAGATGCTCTTCCGCTCTCCGGCAATGGCCAGGGCCGCCTGCGGACAGGCGCGCACGCAGGCTTCGTAGCGGATGCAGTCCTTGCTCCTGTCCACCATATGGGTACTTTGAGCATTGACCATACTGTGAATGCCCACGGGGCAGACGGGCACACAGGCCCCGCAGTGGACGCAGAGGTCTTTTTTGAACAAAACCTCATGGCGGCCGTGCTGGCTCTCCGGATTGGAACACCAGAGGCAGCGCAGGGGGCAGCCCTTGAAAAACACCAGGGTACGGATGCCCGGTCCGTCGTACATATTGTACTTCTGGATGTTGAATACGTTGGCCTTGCGCTCGATCACTGTGTTTCCTCTGCCGTAAGGGGGTGTGTGCTGTGTGTACTTGCTGCTCTGGGGCGGCGGGGGCCGCCGTAAGGGACGGCCCCCGGTTGCCGCTAGAGGTTTTTGAGCACGGTTCTGCTGATGATTTCGTCCTGCACGTCCTTGCACAGTTCCACAAAGAAGGCGCTGTAGCCCGCCACGCGGACTACCAGGTCACGGTAGTCGCCGGGATGCTGCTGGGCCTCCAGCATGGTTTTGTTATCAAGGTAGTTGAACTGCATTTCGCCGTTACCCAGGATGCTGGCGGAGCGGAGCAGGGTGATGAGCCCCTGTTCGCCTTCGGGCGTGTCCAGCAGGCCGGGCAGGAGCTTAAAGTTGTGCACCATGCCGATGTTCATGTTGTCATTGGACATTTTGGACACGCTCTTGATGATGGCTGTGGGCCCTTTGCAGTCCGCGCCCTGAGTGGGACTGATGCCGTCGGAGAGGGGCAGCCAGGCTTTGCGCCCGTTGGCCGAGGCCCCCAGCATCTGCCCGAAGGGCGTGTTGTTGGAGATGGAAAGGGTGCCGTGGCTGAGGACGGAGTAGAGCGTGTGGTACTGGCGGTGCTCCCTTTCAGTAAAGGCAATGAGGTCGGCGGCTATGCTGTCGGCATAGTCGTCGTCATTGCCGTATTTGGGGGCGGCCAGGCAGTCGGCGCGCAGGCTTTCGTAGCCTTCAAAGTCGGCCTTGAGGGCCTCATTGAGCTGCTGCAGGGTGTATTTTTTGTCGTCGTAGACCAGCTTTTTGATGGCGGCCATGGAGTCCGTATAGGTAGCAAGGCCGCTCCAGACCACGCCGGGGCCGAAGTTGTACATGGCGCCGCCGGCGGCCACGTCGCGTCCGTGCTCCATGCAGCCCTCGTACATGATGGACATAAGGGGCTTGGGGGCCAGGTCGCGGTGCACGCGCTGGGAAATGACCGTGGCCACGCTGGACCATTTGGTGATGTAGCGGATCTGCTCCTTGACGGCGGCGTCAAACTTTTCAAAGGTGTCAAACTGACTCGGATCGCCCAGGTCCGGGCAGACCTGCTTGCCGTACCACAGGGGCACGCCGCGGTTGAGCACCAGCTCAATGCAGATGGGCCACTGGGTGTAGGCGGTGGAGGTCCACTGATAAAGACGACCGGATTTTTGCGGCTCCACGCAGCCCATAAGGCAGTAGTCGCGGGCGTCTTCCATATCCACGCCCTTGGCGAGCATCATTTTGATGTGGGTGTCGTCAAAGTGCACGGCGGGAAAGCCCATGCCGGAGCGGATGACGGAAACGATTTTTTTCAGGTATTCCTGCGGCGAGGTATTGTGCACGCGGGTGGCCAGGGAAGGTTGGTAAATGCGCACATGGCGCACGGCGTCCATGAGCAGGTAGGTCAGTGCGTTGGTGGCGTCGCGCCCTTCGCGGGTAACGCCGCCCACGCACATGTTCACAAAAGGCTGGTAGCCGGCAAAGAACTTGGAGCTGCCCTCGCTGGTGAGCCACATCATTTCCGACATCTTGATGAGCATGCAGCCCGCCAGATCAAAGGCCTCGTAGGGCGTAAGGCGGCCTGCTTCCAGATCGGCCTTGAAGAAGGGGTACATGTACTGGTCTACGCGGCCGATGGACATGCCGGTCTGGTTTTCTTCCACCACCAGCAGGGATTCCACGGTCCACACGGCCTGGATGGCCTCCCAGAAAGTGGTGGGGGCGTGAGCGGGCACGCGGGCGTTGACCGCGGCGATTTTTTCCAGTTCGGCCCGGCGTACGGGGTCGCTTTCAGTGGCGGCGCGCTGGGCCGCGTATTCCGAAAGGCGCTTGGCATAGCACATGACGCCTTCGGTGGTTTCGATGACCGATTTGTAGAAGTAGATTTTGTCGATGTCTTCGGGCTTGTCGTAGTCCAGCTGGGCCAGATGCTCGCGGGCCTCGCGCTGGATGTCCAGCATGCCTTTTTTCATGAGGATGACATCGTAGCCGGGGTTGGAGTCGCCGCCGCCGTTAAGGGCGTGGTAGGAGCAGTCGGAAACAAAGGATTCGCCCGAAAGTTCCCACAAACCGGCTTCGCGGTACTGCGCCTCGCAGTATTCGTCCACAGATTTTCCTTCCCAGTAGGGGAAGATCTCTTCCAGCAGAACTTTTTTATCTTCCTCCGCAAGGTGAAAAGGGTCTTGCGGGCGGTTGGCAATGGTTTCCAGCTCGTCCCTGAGCCAGCGCCAGGAAATGTCCGGCGAAAAAGCTCCGGCGCGCGGCGCGCCATTGGGCGCGCCCACGATGAGCTCGTGGTCCTGAATGACCAGGGGGGCTGTTTCGCAGCAGTAGCGGAAGGCCTTGGCGCGCAGCAGAATACGCGGCATGCCGGGGTTTTCTCTGTCGATTTTGGTAATGGCCCGGGCGCGGTGGATGGTGATGCTGGGCTGTTGTTTGAGGTAGTTTTCCTTCAGCAGCACATGGCGGCGGGTGGGCCCTTCGGGCACGCCCGTGCCCGCCGCTGCGGGGGCAAGCGCAGCAGCGGATGCGTGCGCGGCGGCCATGGCGCCCGTTGGGGCGGTGTGGGCAAAAAGCTCACGCAGTTGCCGGCGTTCGTCCGGGGAAAGGCTATTGGCGACTTCCGCTATTTTTTGGGAAAATTCGTGCAGGTCCACTTGTATCCTCCATGGGTGCGGGTCAGGGGCGTGTACGGCCGCGGGGCGCGGGCGCTGTTTCCAGCGCGCGGCGCAACACGGCGCGCAAAAGTTCCAGAGGGTCTTCCTGCGTGGGGGGCGCAGGATTTGCGCTTTGCGGCGCGGCAAAGTCCGCCAGACAGTCCAGGCCGCGCACGCCGTACCCCACCGTGCGGCGGTAGATAAGGTTGTAGGGCGAAATATTGTCCGACGTGATGCCGTAACCCGCGATGCCGCTGCCCTGCGTCATGGCGGGGGTGAGGTTGGTGGTGAGGCCCATGCCGCCGAAGGCGGCCCCGGTATTGACCAGCAGCCGGGCCACAGGCTTTTTGAGGGCGAACTGGCGGATGACTTCGGCGTCCTGACTGTGGATGGTCAGGGTTTGGGCGTGGCGCTCCTGCAAGAGCAGCTCCAGGCATTTTTCACAGGCGTGGCGCCAGTCCGGCTCCACATAGTAGCCCAGCACGGGCGTAAGCAGTTCGCGGGTATAGGGGTCGGCTCCGGCGACGTAAAGGCGCGGGGCCAGCAGTACGCGCGTATCCTGAGGCGGAACGAAGCCGGCTTTTTGCGCCAAAGCCTGGGCGGACTGGCCCACCATGTGCCGCCGCCGACGGCCGTCGGCGTGAAAGAGCACGGCAATCACGGCATCGGCTTCTTCAGGGCTCATGAAATAGCCGCCACGGTCCTGAAAGGCCCGGCGCACCCGCGGTTCCACGCAGCCGTCCACAATGACGCACTGCTCGGCCGAAGGGGCCAGGCCGTTGTCAAAAGCCTTGCTGGCCAGGATGTCCGCCACGGCGGTTTCCAGCCTGGCGCTACGCTCGATAAAGGCCGGGCCGTTGCCCGTGCCGCCATAAATAAGGGGCTTGCCGCTGGCGCGCGCGGTTGGGAACATGCCCAGCACGCCGGTAACCAAGACCAGGGCCACATCAGGGTGGCGCATAAGCTCTTGCGTGCCGCTTTTGGCCACCATATCCATATAGGATACGGCCCCTTCGGGCATGCCTTGCGCGCGCCCGGCGGCGCAGAGCACGTCCAGAGCCGTGCGCATGCTTTCCAGCGCGCGCGGATGCAAAGAAAAAACAATGGCGTTGCCGGATTTTATGGCCAGAAGGGCGTTGCAGATGGCGGTGGAGATGGGGCTTGTCACCGGGCAGAGGGCCGCGATGACGCCCAGCGGCACCCCCACTTCCTGAATGCCGGAGGCGGGATCCTCCCGCAGGGGTCCCACACAGCGCAGGCCGCGCAGGCTTTGGCGCACCCGGCGGCAGACAAACAAAATTTTAACCAGCTTGTCCTGCCATACGCCGCAGTCGCTCTCTTCCTGACTCATGACGGCCAGGGACTGCGCCTGGGCTTCCACTGCGTCGGCCATGGTTTCTACCATGGCGTCCAGGGCTTCCTGGGGCATGGCGGCCAGCTTTTTTTGCGCTGCGGCGGCATTTTCGGCCAAAATGCGGGCCTGCTGCATGGAAATGAGGTCTTTGTCGCCTATCATGAGTCCTCCGGCCGGGCCTTACGGCAGCACGTACCTTCTGACCAGCTTGACAAGATGCGGGTGGGGAGTAGGGATGACGCAGCGGCTGTATACCTCTGCGCCCATGGCGTGCACGGCGCTGACGCCGGCCGCCACTGCGGCTTCACAGGCGGCCACATCCCCTTGCGTCAAGGCGGAGCAGTAGCCTGAAGCCACGTTTTCGTAGCCGATGAGCTCCACGTCCGCAGCCTTGATCATGGCATCGGCCCCTTCCATCAGAAAGACAATGCCAAAGGTTTCTATCATGCCCAGGGCGCGCAGGCCGGGGTCGTCTTCCGGCACGGCGTCCAGCGCGTGGGCTCTGACAATGCCGCCCACGCCGCGCACGGGGCGGGGCATGACGTTCTGCGCTGTGAGCTTGCCCACAGAGGCAGCTGCTGCGGCTCCGGCGGCCACGGAGGCGCGCACGGCCGCCACGTCGCCCTTGACCATGATGGTCACTAGGGTGGAGCCCACGTTTTCGTAGCCGACCAGTTCCACATCGGCGGCCTTGAGCATGCTGTCCGCACCATAGATAGCGGGAACCATGCCCAATGTTTCAATAAGGCCCAGAGCTTCTTCACCTCTATACTGCATAACGGCTCCGCTGCTGTTATTGTGTTGCGCACTCCTTTCGTAAGGACGAGAGAAGAGCATGATTACGTTGTAACCTTTCCCCTGTGGGGGAAGGTCAAGGGGTTTGGAATCTTTTTTTCAAAAAAAAGTTGTCGGACCCCTGGAGGGAAATTTATGATTGAACAACCAATCAGAAAATGTATACTGAATTCTTTGCAATTTTGCCGCAATCGCCTTTTGTGTTGCTGTATAGAAAGTCATGTCAGGGATCGGGGAATGTAGGGGGAGGATCGATTTTTTTCCCGCAAGGCCATATTTTTACTGCGCACCGCATTGACCTTCCTCCGCGGGGGAACCTTAGACTATCTACAAGTAGCGATATCATCCCTGCATCAAGGAGAGTGCCATGGATCAAGCGGTACACTGCAGCACGGCCACGGCTGGTGCAAACGCCACGGTTTTTGAGGCTAAAAGAAAACTCGCCGGGCAGTTCCGGCGTCGGGGTATGGCGGTAGCCACCATGTCCGGCGTGGCCTACGGCGTGTATACGGCCTTTATGACCCTGGCCATGACTATGGGCGTATGGGCGGTATGGTATGGGGAAAATTCCGGGCTTTCCGATTTTGCCAAAATGTTTTTGCTGGGCGCGTTGGGGGCGGCCACTACAGATACCTGCAGCGCCATCTGGGCGTTGCTCATTGCTGGATTTAAGGGAAAGTTGGGGGATTTTGCCCGCAGCATCACCACTAAGCCCGGCGCGGTGCTTATTGGCGCCGCCGTCATCGGGGGGCCCCTGGCCAGCACCTGCTACGTGCTGGGGCTGCAGAGCGCCGGTTCCATCATCGTGCCCATCAGCGCGCTGTGTCCGGCCATCGGGGCCATTTTGAGCCGTTTTCTGTACAAGCAGCCCCCTGACCCCCCGCATGGTGCTGGGCATTTTCATCTGTTTTGCGGCCAGCGCCATGATCGGCAGCACAGGGCTTGCCGACAACGCGCCCCCCAATCTTTTTCTTGGGCTGATGTTTGGCTTTTTGGCCGCCTTTGGCTGGGGGCTTGAGGGCTGCGTGGGCGGTTACGCCACCTCCATGGTGGACCCGGAAATCGGTATCACCATCCGTCAGGTTACGTCTGGACTGACCAATCTGTTGGTGCTGGTGCCGCTTTTTGCCATGTTCGGCGGGGCCGACGCCTTTACCATGGTGCGCACGGCCTTTACCGACACCCAGGCCATGCCCTGGTTTGCGGTAGCCGGTTTTGGCGCGTATTTCGCCTTTATGCTCTGGTACAAGGGCAACGCCATGTGCGGCACGGCTTTGGGCATGTCCTGCAACGGAGCCTTTTCCTTCTGGGGTCCCTTTTTCTGCTGGCTGGTGCTGGGGCTCTGGTTCGGCATCGACGGCTACGCCCTGGCCCCCATCGCCTGGCTGGCGGCGGTGGTCATGGTGGTGGGCATCTTTACCATCGCGGTAAACCCGGTAGATTTTTTCAAAAGGAAGGGATAGGGTATGAAAAGGCCGCTGAACTTTGCCATCCTTAAATACATGACAACCGTGGAAGAGGCCTGCCCAGAGGATGTATTGGCCGCTCTGGCCGCTGAGTACGGCTCCTTTCGGGCATACAACAAGGCCGATATGCTGACCGCTCTGCTGACGGCCGCCGCTAACGGTCTGCTGGAGGAATCCCGCTTCGATCTGGATGAAGCCGGCGAGCTGCGTCTGTACTTCCGGGCGCACGAGGCCGGGGCCGCCACCATCAACGCCTATATTCCCAACTGATAGGATCAGGACGCTCCGGAGCGCAGCGCTCCGGAGCGTCCCACCCCCGTGAGCCCCAGGGGCACGGGCGCTTGCCGCTCTGCGCACTCCTCCCTTCTTTTCCGCGCGGGGCAAACCCTTCCAATCCCGAAGAAAAGTATTGGGGTGTCGCTATGACCACCAACACGCAAGGCTATACCATCAGCCAGATGAGTTCCATTTCCAAGATTTCTAAAAAAGCCCTGCGGTTTTATGACGATCTTGGACTTATCGCCTCCAAACGCCACGGGGGCAACAACTACCGCTACTATACCCACGACGACCTGCTGGCCGTGCCGCCGCTCAAATACTACAAGCAGATGGGTTTTCATCTGGCGGAAATACGCACCGCTTTTGAAGTGGGCGGCAATACCAGCCTGAGCGCCCTACGCAAACTTTTTCTGAAAAAAATACAGGCCTTGCACCATGAGGAGCGCATCCTGCACCTGCGGCTCACTTCGGTGCACGACTGGCTGGAACTGCTGCACGAAGCGGAAATGGTGCTGGAAAACGACATCCAGACCGTGTCCGTCAAATATCTGCAGCCCGAAAGTGTGCTCTTTCACGACCAGAACTACCGTGAGGACATCAAGTCTTCCATCATCAACATTGATTTCACCAATTATGTTGAATCCATAAAGAACAATATCACCGGCCCGGTCATGATTCTGTTTTCCTCCATGGAGCGCCGCAGGCAGCACCAGGAGCAGCCGGTAAAAATTTTGCAGCGGACGGTTTTTCCCTGCGAAGACGCGCTGACCACCACCTGGGGCGGCTTTCTCGTGCTCAGTTGTTACCACATCGGCGCGCACGACAGCATAAGCGAAACCTACGGAAAAATCGCCCGCTGGGCCAAGGCCAACAACTATGTGCTCGATTCTGGCTGCTGCGAGCGCTACGTTACGGACTACTGGACCACCAACAACGACGCCTTGTTCGTGACGGAGGTGTTGGTGCGGGCGGCGCGGCGCGGCGCGCCGCTGGCCCATGCCGACAGCACGGGGCCGCAGAGGACCTGGCTGGGGCAGGACGCATGAACATGCGGCTTCCATCAGAAGCGGTCGTGCCCGGCGCTGCGAAATCTGGCCAGGACCTGGCCCGCGACTTCTATACGGCCTGCCGTCCATCGCTGATGGCGGACATTCCCGAAATTATGGCCCGCGCCGCTGTGGGATTGGCAGGGGAGGGCTCGGAATGCTTCGGCTGCGACGACGCCCTCTCCCGCGACCACGACTTTGGCCCCGGATTCTGCCTCTGGCTGCCGCAGGCCGAACTGGCGGCGGCCCTGCCGAAGCTGGAAAAGGCCCTGGCCCGGCTGCCCCAAGAGTTCGGCGGCTACGCCAGTCGGCTTGCCCCGCACGCGCGCCAGGGCAGGGTGGGGCCCCTGGCGCTGGAACGGTTTTATGCTTTTTTTACCGGTCTGGAGCAGCCCCCCACCGGCAATTTACAATGGCTGACCATTCCGGAATATCAATTGGCGGCCTGCACCAACGGCGCGGTCTTCGAGGACCAGGCCGGGCTGTTCAGCTTTTGGCGTGCGGCCCTGCTGGCCTATTATCCCGAAGACGTACGGCTGAAAAAGCTTACGGCCCGGTGTATGGTTATGGCCCAGGCCGGGCAGTACAATCTGCCGCGTTGCCTGCGGCGGGGCGACGGCGCGGCGGCCCTGCTGACCCTGGCCCGATTTGCCGAGGCGGCACTTTCCCTGGTCTACCTCTGCAACCGGCGCTACATGCCCTTTTATAAATGGGCGGCTCGGCTGGCGGCCCCACTGCCCGTGCTGGGTGCGTCCGCGGCCGACCTGTTGCGGCGGGTGAGCGCCACGCCCCTGTTGGGGGGTCCGGACCCGGCGGCCATCCTGAACCCGGTAGAGGATTTTTGCGCCCAGACGGCCTCCTGGCTGCGGGGGCAAGGGCTCAGCGACGCACAGGGCGACTGGCTCTGGGCGCACGGGCCGCGCATTCTGCGCCATGTGGCGGATGCAGAGCTGCGGCGCATGGATCTTTTACAGGCCTGACGGCAGGTTGGGGAGAAAAACCATGAACATGGCAGAAGAGACGGCAGTGCGTAAGGAGTGGTCTACAGCTCTGAGCGCGGCCCTTGCCCCCTTGCGCGCAGGACGCCCGGCAGAAAGCGTTGAGCGCCTGCGTGCCCTGCTGGTGCGCCTTACACCCGACGAAGCCGTGCGCGGTCGGGTGCTGGAGGCCTTGGGGCGCGCCTTGTTTGCCGGCGGCGCAGGACAGGCGGCGGAAGCCGCCCTGCGGGAGAGTGTGGACCTGCTGCGTCGCAGCCGGGGCGCGGCTTCGCCCGAGGCCCTGGGCGCGCTCCAGAATCTGGCCCATCTGCTGCTGGAGCAAGGCGACCTGCGGCAAAGCGCAGCTTTGGGACAAGAGGCCGTGCGGCTGTGCGAAGCGGCCGAGGGACCCCGTTCGCCCCGGCTGGCTTCGGCCTTGCTGCACCTTTCCGCAGCCTGTTATCGGCAACGGGATTTTGCCGGGGCCGAGGCTTGCCTCACGCGGGCACGGGATATTTTCAGCGTCCAGTCCCCTCCCAATCCGGAACTGGGGACCTGCCTGAACAATCTGGCCCGGCTGCGCGAGGAGCATGGCGACGCACGGGAAGGCATTGACCTGCACCGGCAAGCCCTGGCCCTGCGGCAGCGCCTGCTGGGCGAATGCCATGAGGACACGGCTTTTTCCCTGGGCAACCTTGGCGTGGCCCTGGCCAGCGACGGCCAATGGGCCGAAGCTGCCGATACCCTGGCGCGGGCGCTGGACTGCTATGGTCGTCTGGGCCGGGCGGATGGGCCAGAGGCGCAAGGCTACCGGCACAATCTGGAGGTATGCCGCCAAGCCTTGGGCGCGACGGAAGCTGCGCCCGCTGCGGCAGGCCCGGAGGGCCAAGAGCCCGATACCGCGCATGCGGCCTTGCTGGATGAGATTGTGGAACGGGAGCTGGCCATGTTTTTGAGTACGCCCAACGAAGGCGGGCCGGCCGTCTGCCAGCAGCGGCCCGAAGGCTTCCGGCTTATGCGGCGCACGACCCTGGCGGTGCTGAGTACGGCCACGCTGGCCGCCTATGCCGCAGATTTACGTCGTGCGGCGGACGCGGGACGCAACCTCATGGTGGAAAAATATGCCCGGATGGACGAGCGTCTGCCGCCCCTGCAGGCGGATCCGCGCATCGACGTTATTACCGCAGCCGAGAGCGCCTTTATGGACGCGGCCGCCACGGCCTGCCCCCATGTGGTCCAACGGGACGCCGGGGGCGGTTTTGCGCGCTATTTGCGCTGCGAGCTGGAAACGCTTTCGCCGGTCACCCTGGCCTGCTATCTGGAGGACGTGACCCGGGCCCAGGAGCAGGGCCGCAACTTGGCTGTGGAGCGCTGCCGCGTATTGGCTCGGCTTTTGGGCAAGCCCGATCTTGAAAGCCTGGAGGCTGCCGCCGCCGGGGCAAAAGCCGCAAGCGTTCCGCACTGATTGCGGGGAGCGGGCTGCTCCCCTTCTCTGACGTCGCTGCGGTTCCTGCGGCTACTCCGCCAGGATTTCATACTGCTCCAGCTTGTCCCACACGGCGCTGATGACCAGGGCCATGACGGCGGCCAGCCGGGCCTGCACCCTGTCGTCCAGGGCCGGGGCCGTACCCCGTGCGGCAGCCAGCGCCGCGGCCAGACTGGTGCAGAACAGCTCCGGGCACTGGGCCTGCCGGCCTTGCGCCAGCAGGGGCATGTAGCGGGCAAAGGGTCCGTCCACAAAATCTTCCAACCGCACGTCGCCCTGGGGCACGTCCAGGGCCAGCAGATTGCCGGTTTCGCGCAGGTAGGCCAGCAGCACACTGTTAGGGGCGTGCTGCATGAGCCCGGCCGTGACCACGGCGTGGATAAAAGCCCGCCATTCGTCACAGAGCAGGGCAGCCCCCGGTTCCCGCAGATACTCTTCCGGCAGCAGGGCCTGTCGGGCCATGCCCAGAATGGCCGGGGCGCGGCTGTTGAGTTCAAAAAGAATGCAGGCCGCTTGCGTGCCCTGGGCGGCGCTCAGACGTTTTTTGCGCATGCTGCGGGTGTTCCTTCCTGTGCCCCTGGCCCTGTGCCGGCCTTGGCGCGCACATAGTTCGTATACCCCGCAGCGCGCAACCGGCAGGCCGGGCAGCTGCCGCAGCCGTAACCCCAGGGGTGACGCTCGCCGCGCGTGCCCAGATAGCAGGTGTGGCTGCGCTCCACGATGAGATCCACCAGCCGTTCGCCGCCCAACTGTTCGGCTAGGGTCCAGGCGTCTTTTTTGCTGCGCCACATGAGGGGCGTGTGCAGCACATAGGCTGTGTCCATGCCCGTATTGACGGCCACCTGCATGGCTTTGATGCTGTCGTCCCTGCAGTCGGGATAGCCGGAGTAGTCGCTCTGGCAGACGCCCAGCACCAGGTGGCGGATATCTCTGGAGTAAGCCCAGGCCGCTGCGTGCAGGATAAAGATGAGGTTGCGCCCCGGCACAAAGGTGTTGGGCAGGCCATCGGGGCCGTGCTCCTCAATGGGGGCGTCAGACGTGAGGGCCGTATTGGCCAGGTCGCGAAAGATATCCAGGCGGAGCAGCGTGTCCGGCCCCAGACGCGCGGCCCACTGCGGGTTGAGGGCGGACAGGCCCTCGCGCAAGGCCTGTCGACAGGAAAGCTCCACGACATGACGCTGGCCGTAGTCAAAGCCCAGGGTCTGCACCCTGCCGAAGCGGCTGAGCGCCCAGGCCAGACAGGTGGCCGAATCCTGTCCGCCGGAAAAGACCACCAGGGCCTGCTGGTCAGCCAGCATATCGGGCAGCATATCGGGCAGCACATCGGGCGCGGGCAGCGTCGCAGGCTGCGGGAGCGCTGCGGGATCGGGGGCCGTTGTTGTGGAAGCAATAGAATTTTTCATAATGTCATTCATGGAACAAGCGGCCAGAAAGGGCAGACCCGCGCCGGGGCGTACCCCGCCATAAACGCGTCCATCAAGTTGCCGAAATAGACCCGGTTACGCGGTTTGATATGTTGCACGGCGGCGCAGTCCGTGGGGAAGAAGCGCAGGGATTCCTTGTTGCCCAGATAGGTGGCCTGGGCCACGGGCAGACTCAACAGCCGCGCCCACAGGCCGCGTTTTTGCGCAATGGCCTCCCGCTGCGCAGCGTGCAGGCGTTCCTGCAGCTGTGGGCTCAGGTCGCGGTGGGGATAAAAAAAGGCCGTCCCCTCGCGCACCAGGATCTCGTTAAGGGACTGACCGTTGGCCAGCAGCACTTCGGCCAGCCAGCGGCCGTGGGGGTCCTTGTGCTTCACGCCGGCCGCCAGCAGGGTCACTGTTTGCCCCCGGACCAGATCCGTGAGCCTGTCACGGGCCTCCCTGGCGTAGTACTGAGGCTTGCCGCCTTTTGAGGCGTACAGCTCTGGGGCGTCCAGGCCCGCCAGGCGCAGCACGCGCCGGTCTGTGAGCTTGAGGGTATCGCCGTCAAAGCAACGGGCCACCGTGGCCTGCGGCTTTGGCAGGGGCTTGTCCGCAGCAATGCAGGGGGCCGCCAGAACCAGGGCGCAGGCCCAGAGCAGAAGCGCAGTCCAGGCCGCAAGGCGACGCGGATTTGTGTCGCAGAGGATGGCGCGGCGCGGGCAAAGGCACGGCACGGCGGGCGCTCCTTTGGCCTCAGTTCTCATAATAGGAGCGCAGGGGCTGGCTGCGCACCGGGTGGCGCAGCTTGCGCAGGGCCTTGGCCTCAATCTGGCGAATGCGTTCGCGGGTCACGTTGAAGAGCTTGCCCACTTCTTCCAGGGTATGGTCGCTCTTTTCAGCGATGCCGAAGCGTTTGCGCAGCACCTGTTCCTCGCGGGGGGTCAGGTCGGCCAGCACGGCGGCCAGCTGTTCGGACAGTTTGGTATTGATGACTTCCTCGGCCGGGGCCACGGCCTTTTTATCCTCAATGAAGTCGCCTAGGCTGGAATCTTCTTCGTCGCCGATGGGCGTTTCCAGCGAAATGGGCTCCTTGGCGATTTTGAGCACTTTTTTGACCTTTTCCACCGGATATTCCATGCGCTCGGCGATTTCTTCCGGCGTGGGGTCACGGCCCAGCTCCTGCACCAAGTAGCGGGAGGTACGGATGAGCTTGTTGATGGTTTCGATCATGTGCACGGGAATGCGGATGGTGCGAGCCTGGTCCGCTATGGCGCGGGTGATGGCCTGGCGGATCCACCAGGTGGCGTAGGTGGAGAATTTGTACCCGCGCTGGTATTCAAACTTGTCCACGGCCTTCATGAGGCCGATGTTGCCCTCCTGGATAAGGTCCAGAAACTGCAGGCCCCGGTTAGTGTATTTTTTGGCGATGGAAACCACCAGGCGCAGGTTGGAGCGGATAAGCTCCTGCTTGGCGCGCATGGCGGCGTTGTTGCCGCGTTTGATGCGCCAGAGCACTTCCTCCAGGTCTGTCACGTTGTGGCAGCATTTTTCCTGCAGGCGCTTGAGGATTTCAATTTTGCCAATGATCATTTCCTTGAAGGAAAAGAGCTCGTCCACGCTGAGCTTGAGTTCGCGGGCGGCGTCCACGGGGTTGACCTCGCGGTTGTCCAGGCCGTCAAACAGGGCCTGGATTTCCGCCTGGGTGCGGCCTGTGGCAAGGATGTAGGCTGAAAGGTCGCGCTGGCAGTTGTGCATCTGGCGCACGTAGTCTTCCACCGTCTCGATAATGCGGTCAATGAGGGTTTTTTCCAGCTTGATGTCGCGCAGACGGGTGACAATTTCTTCCTTGTAGCCGATGATTTCCTTCTGGATGGCCGTCACGCGGCGGTCCATACAAGCGCAGCTGTCCAGTTTTTTGTAGATCTTGCGCTTTTTTTTGTAGGTCTGTTTGATTTCGTCCAACAGCAGGATGACCCGTGAGCGCTGGTTCATCTCGTCTTCACTGGGGTCATCTTCTTCAATAGTTTTAACCACATCCTTGAGTTTGATGCGATTTTGGCGCAGGTCTTCGCCCACGTTGATGAGTTCCTCAACGGCCACGGGCACTTCTACCAGGGCGTAAAGCACGTCCTGTTCGCCCATTTCGATTTTTTTGGCGATAACCACCTCGCCATCGCGGTCCAGCAGGGGTACGGCCCCCATCTCACGCAGGTACATGCGCACGGGGTCTGTGCTGCGCGAGGAATAGTCGGCGGATTCCTCATCTTCGGAAAGGTCCAGAGAGCCTTCGGCTATTTCTTCGTCGTTTTCAGCGGCGGCGGAAATTTTTTTGCCGTCTTTTTCCGTATCCACTATGGCGATTTCCAGCTGCTCAAAAATGCCGATTATTTCTTCAAAATATTCCGGCGTGTTCATTTCCACGGGCAAGGCCTTGTTGACCTCTTCAAAAGTCAGAAAGCCGGCACCTTTGCCTTTGGTAATAAGAGACTGTATTTGCTGGATATCTTTAAGATTGCTCATGGCCTTTCTCCAAAGTTTCCTTAAGTGCGCGAAGGTAAGCCAAATCGGCCGCAAAGTCACCTGTGCCGGTATTGGCCTGCAGGGCCGCCGTCAGGGAAGAGCGCTGGGCTTTGGCATAGTAGTCGTTCATGTAGTGGCGCAGGGCTTCAAGCTCCCTGTCGCCTTGGTCGCGCGGGGCCGCCTCCGGCCCGCAACAGTGGTACAGGAATTGTTTTTCCTTCTGGTCCAGCTGGTAGACAAAGTCCTCCGGCCCGTGGCGTTCGATTTTATCCCACAACTGCCGCCCCAGGGCACTTTGCAGGGCCAGGTCCGCGCCCAGAGCGGCCAGGTCCGTCAGGCGATGAGGATAGCGCAGGGCGTACATGAGAATTTCTCTGTCGCGCATGCTGCGCCGGCTGGGCCCGGAGGCGGCGGCTTCCCGCGCTGCGCCGTCGCGTCGGGGAGGGGCGAGGCCTTCCCGCAGGTCCGCTTCCGAAAGCTGCAGCTGGGCTGCCAGGCGCGAAACGTAGGGGCTGAGCAGTTCCGGCAGGGTCACCTGGCGCAGGAAGTTGCGGGCCCACTCCACGGTTTCGCGCGGGGCCAGGGCTTTGAGCACGTCCACGCAAAAGCGCAGCCCGTCCGGGGCTGCGGCACGCAGTTGCTCAAAAGCCTCTGGGCCAGAGCCGCGCAGCAGGCTGTCGATGTCCTCGCTTTCGGGCAACAGCACCACCTGGCAGGAAAGCCCCCTGGTAAGGAGCATTTCGCAGGAGCGCAGGGCCGCCTTACGCCCGGCGCGGTCGCCGTCAAACAGCAAGGTGATGCGCGAGGTAAAACCCGAAAGACGCTTGATCTGCTCCGGCGTGAGGGCCGTGCCCAGGACGCCCACGGCATTGTCGTAGCCGAACTGGTGCAGGGTCAGCACGTCCATGTAGCCTTCGGTGAGCAGGGCTTCGCCCTTGGTGACGATGCCCCGCCGGGCCTGAGCCAGGCCGTAGAGGTGCTCGCCTTTCTTGTACAGGGGCGTGTCGGCGCTGTTGATGTATTTGGCCTCGTCCGCATCATCAATAATCCGCCCGCCGAAAGCGATGATTTGGTTGGAGAGGTTTTTGATGGGAAAGATGAGCCTGCCCCGGAAGCGGTCGTAGGCCCGCCCTCTGTCCGAGCTGCCCAGCAGACCGGCCTCCACGGCCATGCGGTCGTCAAAACCGGCGCGGCGCAGGACCTCGGCCAGAGATTGCCACTGGCGCGCGGCCCAGCCCAGGCCAAAACGCTCCATAATCTCGGCGCTCAGGCCGCGCCGGGCCACGTAGGCCTGGCAGTCCGCAGCCGTAGGCGCGCGCAGCCCGGCGGCAAAATGCGCCGCCGCCAGCTCGTACATGCGCAGCATCTGCTGCCGCACCGAACGGCGGCGGCGTTCTTCGCCCTGGCGTTTCGGGTCGGCCGGGCCGCGCTCCAGGGCAATGCCCGCCTCGGCCGCCAATTGTTCAAGGGTTTCTTTAAAGTCCAGTCCGTTAATACGGCCGTAAAAATCGAAAACGTCGCCCGAAGCGTGGCAGCCAAAACAGTAGAACAGGCCCTGGTCCTCGTTGACGGAAAACGAAGGCTTGGTTTCCTGATGAAAAGGGCAGGGGGCCATCCAGCGCGGACCGTTGCGCTTCAGCTCCACATAGCGGCGCACCACGTCCACGATATTAAGGCGCTCTTTGATGGCGCGGATGGCGTCTTTGCTTTGCATGACGGCGACGTTCCACCTGGGTTGTTTGAACAGCCTGTGATCGAGAGGCCTGGGGACGGCGGGTTCGGGCGCGGTTGCGCCCTGAACCCGCGCTGACGACTGCGAGGGCGGGCACACCGCCTTCACCAGCGAATTACCGCAGTTGGACAATGGTCATGCCGTCGCCTCCGCGGTCTTCGGGCGCAACGGCAAACCCGGCCACAGCCGGGAACGCACGCAAAAATTCGTGCACCTGACGGCGCAATGCTCCCGTGCCGCGTCCGTGCACCACTTCCACCTCGGCAAAGCCCGCCAGCAGGGCCTTGTCCAGAAAACGCTCCAGCTCGGCCAGGGCCGCATCGGCCCGCTGCCCGCGCACGTCCAGGCTCAGGGAGGCGGGCTCACCGCCGGAAACCGGCGTGCGGCTGACGTTTGCGGCGGGCCTGTCCAGGGCGGGGGCCGGGGCCGTGTCGGGCAGACGCACATCCTTCATGGCGGCCCACAGGCTCACCCCGTTGAGGTCCAGGCGTACCCGCTGGCGGCGCGTGTCCACATCGGTAACCACACCACGCTTGTTGAACACGGCGTGCAGCACCTGCTGCCCCGGCGTGAACGCCTGTGGCACGGGCAGCACCGAGGGTTCCTCCACGGCGGGACGGGCCAGTTCGGCGCGCAGGCGGGACATTTCCTTCAGAGCCTGCTTGTGGGTAGCACGGCCTTCCTTCCAGGCGCGCATGAGCTCACCGGCCTTGGCCCGCACCGCGTCGTGCAGGACGGCACGTTCCCGCTCCTGACGTTCGTGGTCCTGCCGGGCCCGCGCACGGATTTTTTCCTGCTCGGCGCGCAGGGCAACGATTTCGCCTTCGCGCTCTGCCGCCAGAGCGTTGAGCCGGGTCAGCAGGGCCGTAGCGTCCTGGCCGTCCTGCAGCAAATAATGCTCAGCCCGGCGAATGATGCTGTCCGCCAGGCCGTGTTCGCGCGCCACATCCAGGGCCTGACTGGCCCCCACCTGGTCGTAGGCCAGCTTGAACAAAGGCTTTTTGCTCTGCGGGTCAAACAGCATGGACGCGGCCCTGGCCCCTTCGCGGGTCAGGGCGTAGCTTTTGAGCGCGGGAAAATGCGTAGCTGCCAGAACAAAGGTATGTTTGTCCAGCAATTCGTCAAGTACCGCCTGGGCCAGAGCCGCGCCCTGGGCCGGGTCCGTGCCCGCGCCGAATTCGTCCAGCAGCACCAGACCACTGGCGTCCAGATGCTTCCAGGCTTTGGCCAGATGCTCAATCTGCGCCGTGAAGGTGGAAACGTTGTCCGCAAGGCTTTGTTCGTCGCCGATAAAGGCGTCTACCCGGCTGAACCAGGGCAGTTGCGAGCCTTTGCCCACAGGCACGGGCAGACCGCTCAGGGCCATGGCCGCAATAAGCCCCAGGGTCTTGAGGCATACGGTCTTGCCGCCCGCGTTGCCGCCAGTGATGACCAAGGCGCGCTCGCCCGGGCGCAGCACAATATCCAACGGCCGTACGGCCTCGCCGATCTTGCCGCCGCCCCCCTTTCCTCCGCTTTGCCTCACTTCGGCCTGGCGCAGGGCCAGCAGAGGATGGCGGGCTTCCAGCAGCTGAATGCCTTCCTCCACCGGAACCAGGGGCAGGCTGCGGGCCTCAAGGCGCTGCGCCAGCAAACGCTTGGCCTGCAGCAGATCCAGCTGGGCCAGCAGATCCTGGGCGGCGCGCGCGCCCGGCAGCTCGGCCGTCAGCAGGTCGCGCAGATAGGTCAGCACCTTGCGTTCTTCTTCGCGTTCTTCGCGCTTGAGTTCCTGCAGACGGTTGTTGATTTCCACCAGGAACATGGGCTCGAAATAGCAGGTTTCCCCCGTCTGGGACCAGTCGTGGATGATGCCCTGCATGCGGCCCTTGAAGTTGGCCTTGAGGGGCAGCACATAGCGGTCTGAAGAAAGGGTCATGAACTCGTCCTGCAGATAGGCCAGCATGTTGTACTGCAGGGCGTAATCCTTGACCCTGCGCATGCAGTTCTGGTGCAGGCGGCGCAACTCCGTGCGCAGACGGTAGAGCTCCGGCGAACTTTCGTCGCGCAGCAGGCCATCGTCTGAAACGCAGCGCAGCAAGGCGGCAGTAAGCTGCACGGGCAGGGGCGCGGTTTGGGCCAGGGCCAGCAAATGGGGCCAGCGCTCCTGGGCTTCAGGCGTGACAATGGCGGCGTGGGCGTCACGCGCCAGGCGCAGCATCTGGCGCAGGGCCCAGAAGGCGTCCACATCGGGCTGATGGGCGTGAGCTGCAGCCACGCCGTGCAGCAGACCGCTTACGTCGGGAAACGCGCCAAAGCTGAAAACGGCGCCGCCCGGCAAAGGCGTAGCCGCCCAGACCGCAGCTTCCTCATACAGGCGCGCGGCCAAGGTAACCTCTTCTGCCGTGGGCAGGGGAGCTACCTGCAGGGCCCGTTGTCGGCCCACATCGGAAACGCAGTGGGTGGCCAGTTGTTCGGTTATACGAAAAAATTCAAGGGACTGCAGCGTGCGGGCATGGATCATGCGACTGCCTCGAAAAAGAATGACCGGGGTGCACGGGCGCAAGCCCGTGAAAGCGCGTATCCGACTGTGCGAAAAACGGCGGAACGCGCTTGAGGGAGGGCCGCCGCAAAAAAATGGCGCTGAGAGCTCTTTGGCGGGAGCCCTGGCCGTAGCGCAAACGAGGCCGCTGTGCCCGGCCGACGTGCGCCGCAATGCTGATCCGCAGGGTCAGACCGGCAAAAGACGCAAGGATCAGCCCTGCAGGCGCGCTTTGACCGCTGCGGAAAGGATCTTGCCGTCCACACGGCCCGCGTACTCGGCCATGATGGCCGTCATGACGCGCCCCATGTCCCGTGGAGAGGCGGCCCCAACCTTGGCGATGGTGGCGTCCACCAAGGCGTGCAGTTCGTCCTCGCTCAAGGGCTGGGGCAGATATTCCTTAAGAATATCCCATTCGGCGGCTTCTTTTTCCGCCAGATCGGGACGCTGGGCCTTGGTGTACTGTTCGATGGAATCCTGCCGCTGTTTGCCCTCTTTGATGATGACTTGCAGCATCTCGGCGTCCGTAAGAGCGCCGCCGGGGCGCTTCAGCTCTACCAGCCGGTTCTTGGCGGCGGTTTTCAGCAGGCGCAACACGCTCAGGCGAACGCTGTCCTTGGCTTTATACGCCCGGATATAGTCTTGATCGATTTGAGCAAAGAGGGTGGTCATGGCAGGCGGTGGGTAAAAGTGTGAAAACGCGGAAAGTGCGGAAGGCTCGAAAGCCTCCCGCACGGCCAAACTCACAAAGGCCCGCGCAGAAGGCTAGGCCATGTTCATCTTGCGCATTTTTTTCATCAGCCGCTTCCGGGCGGCGGCCTTCTTCTTCTTGCGCATGACGCTGGGCTTTTCGTAGTGCTGGCGCTTCTTCATTTCAGAAAGAATGCCGGCCTTTTCCACCTGCTTCTTAAAGCGGCGCAGCGCAATATCGAAGTTGTAGTCGTCGTCGTTAAGAAAAACTCCGGGCAAAGAAATCACCCCCTTCGGCGGCGGGCCTCGCATGGAGCGCCCACAAAATATGAAAGGTGCTTATAGCCTGCCCGGAAGCAAAAGGCAAGGCGTATTTCACAAAAAATCGTCAGCCGCAGGAGCGGGGGGCAGCACTCTGGATTGATGGCAACACCGCAACCGGGCTGCAGCCCCGTGGGAGGCGCAGGACACACGGCACAGGCCTGGCTGGCCGCTATGGAACACGACCGCCGAGGAACCGACGGCGCGGGATCAGTTCAAGGAATCCTTGAGCATTTTCCCGGGACGGAACTTCAGAATCTTGCAGGCGGGGATAGTCAGGGTGTCACCGGTACGGGGATTGCGCCCCTGCCGGGCTTTGCGGGTTTCCACCGCAAAGGTGCCGAAACCCGTGAGGGTCAGCTTGGCGTCTTTGACAAGAGCGTCTTCAACCGAGGCCAGAAAAGCGTTGAGGGCGCGTTCGGCGGCAGCCTTGGTAAGGTTGGCCTTAGCGGCGATTTTTTCAACCAGATCAGCCTTTGTCATCAGCATATCCTCCTGAAAACTTCCCACATTGCGCATTCATGCCGCCTTGGGCGGGGCCCGCAACGGCTCCCCGGCGCGCACCGCGGGTATTTATGTCCATACTCAAAACTTTTTAAGCCTGCTTGTCAAGCTGTGCGGCCCATAAAGCACTCAGACGCTGCCATTGGCCCACGCCAAGGGCTTCGGGGCGCAAGCCAGGGTCGATTTCTGCCTCGTGCAGGGCTTGGGCCAGGGACTGCTCTCCGCTGCGCCGGATAATCCCGCCCAGCTGTTTGCGCCGCTGCTGGAAGCATATCCGCAACAGGCGGGCCAGCAGCTGCGGGTGCTCCGGCCGTGAGGCCAGGGACAGCGGCGTAAAGGAAAGCACGGCCGAATCCACCTTGGGCGGTGGATTGAAGGCCCCTGGCCCCAGCGTAAATTCCAGGCGCGGGGCAGCGTAGCTCTGCACCCAGACCGAAAGCGCCCCGTACTGACCGTTGCCGGGGGCGGCGGCCAGGCGCAGCCCTACTTCTTTCTGTACCATGAACACGGCGCGCGTGCAGCCCGTGGCCTGCGAAAGACAATCCCAGATCAGTGGAGAGGCCACATTATAAGGCAGGTTGCCCGCCAGTTTCCAGGGAAAGGCCGGGGTGATGCGCGCCCAGGCAAAGCGCAGCGCGTCCGTAAGCACGGCCTGGGTGCCCGGTTGGGCTGCACGCTGGCGCTCCCCGGCCCAGTAACGGTCTTTTTCCAGCAGCAACAAACGGGCGTGGGGCAGGGCCTCCAGGGATCGGGTCAGAGCGCCGGGCCCCGGCCCTATTTCCAGAATGTTGTCCTGGGCCGTCGCCTCCAGCAGGGCGGCGATACGGTCGCATATATCTGGATTTTTAAGGAAGTGTTGCCCAAGACTTTTTTTGGCGCGGGGGGCCGCTGCAGGATGTGGTTGGCGCATGGGGGCCTCAGGGCAGGTCAAAGCGGGCAAAGCTGAGCACCAACCCGGCCCGGCCCTGGGTGGCGGAACGCAGGGCAGTGGAAAAGCCGAAAAGCCGTCGCAAAGGGGCCGTGCCGCGCAGAAGTTTGCGCCCGCCGTGGTCTTCCAGTTCCTCCACCTTACCGCCGCAACTCGTGAACAGATTGATGGCAGCGCCCAGAAAATCTTCCGGCGTGGTGATCTCCACGCGCATGAGGGGTTCCAGCGCTACAGGCGAGGCCGCCGCGAGGGCCTCGCGCAGGGCCTGCGCCGCAGCCATGTGGCAGCCGGGGGCGGTGGTCAGGCCCTCCTGCCGGGTAACGCCGGTCACGGTCACAGCCACGTCCGTCACAGGGCAGCCGGTCAACTCTCCGCTTTGCAGGGCGTCACGCACGCCTTCGAGAGCAGCATCCAGCAAGGCCGGGGGCAAAATTTTGCGGGCATCTTCGGCCTTGGCGGGCAGAAAGTCGCCCACCGTCACACTGTTGCCCGCGCCGCGCGGGCGGGGGGCCACGTGCAGGGCCACCCGGCCTTGATGGCGCTCCTTGCCCAGTTCGCGGTCAAAGGTCACGTCGGCATCGGCTGCGGCCCGCACGCTTTCGCGCAGCACTACCTGCGGGTTGCCCGCGCGGGGGCCGATGCCGTATTCGCGCCGCATGCGCTCCAGCAGCACATCCAGGTGCAGTTCGCCCATGCCGGAAACCATGCGTGCACCGCTTTCTTCATCAGCCTGCACCAGCAGGGTGGGGTCTTCTTCGCTGTAGCGGGCCAGGGCCTCATCCAGAATTTTGCCTTCGTCGGCGTTGCGGGGCTCCAGAGCGCGGGTAAGCACCGGGGCGTAGGCTTCGATGCTTTCCAGAGAAAGGCACAGCCCGCGCCCTGTGTACGTTTCGCCCGTATGGGCCGAACGCAGCCCCACCACGGCCACGATTTCGCCGGCAAAGGCCGCGGCGATCTGTTCGCGCCGTTCGGCGTGGGGCCGATAAATGCGGCCCAGGCGGTCTTCTTTGCCCCGGTTGACGTTGCGCAGGCTTTCGCCTTCCTTGATCTGCCCGGCATAGAGGCGCAGAAAGGCCAGTTTGCGGCCGTTTTCCAGCAGCACTTTAAAGACCAGGGCCACGGCCGGAGCATCCGGATCCGGCGGCACGGGCCTTTCATGTCCGGCTGCGTCGCGGCCCACGGGGGCGGGCACGTCCAGAGGAGAGGGCAAAAAGTCGCACACGGCGTCCAGCACGGGCTGCACGCCCATATTGCGCAGGGCCGAACCGCAGAGCACTGGCGTGAGCGTCCTGGCCAAGGTGGCGCGGCGCAGAGCCGCCAAAATGTCCCCCTGGCTGTAAACGCCTTCCAGATAGGGCTCCAAAAACGCCTCGTCCGCTTCGGCCAGCTTTTCCAGAAGGGCGTCGCGCCAGGGCGCGGCCAGGGCCGCCTCTTCGGGTGTAAAGGGCAGGCGTTGCACGCTGCGGCCCTGGTCCTGCGGAGCGAAGGTCAGGGTCTCCTGCCGCACCAGGTCCAGCACGGCGCGGAAGTCTTCGCCCTGACCCAGGGGCGCGGCAACGGCCACGGCATTGGCCCCCAGGCGCGTGCGCATGGCTGCCAGCACGGCCGCAAAATCCGCGCCGGGCCGATCCATCTTGTTGACAAAAGCGACCTTGGGCACGCCAAAGGCCTCGGACTGCCGCCAGACCGTTTCGGACTGCGGCTCTACGCCGCCAACCGCGCAGAACACGCCCACGGCACCGTCCAGTACGCGCAGGGCGCGTTCCACCTCAATGGTAAAGTCCACATGGCCGGGGGTATCCACCAGATTGATGGTGGCCTCCCGCCAATGGCAGGTGGTGCAGGCTGACATGATGGTAATGCCGCGTTCCTGCTCTTCGGGCAGGTAGTCCATGGTGGCCGCGCCGTCGTGCACCTCGCCCATGCGGTGAATTTTGCTGCTGTAGAACAGCATGCGCTCACTGAGTGTGGTTTTGCCCGCGTCAATATGGGCAATAATGCCGATGTTGCGGATTCGGGTCATGGCAGAGGATGCGGTGGACATGACAGCTCCGGGCGCGCCGCCGCGCGGTTACAGGAGGCCGAAGGCTTGTCGGCGCACGCGAAAAAAGTCCGGATCAAGGCCAGGATGCAGCCAAAAACCCTCACAGCCGGGCGTCAGGGCCGGGGCCCCGCTGCAGGGGAAGGGGCCGCCGCGCCGCTCCCGACAGTGGCTGCGGGCCGCGCCGGGAGAAAGGTACAGGGCGTCGGGGGGCCGACGGTCCACAGGTTCCAGCGCGGCTTCCAGGGCCGATCCCTGGGCAAAGGCCAGCAGTTCCAGATCAAAGGCGTCGGGCTGCGGCAGGCCCAACAGAGGGTCGCGCCGTTCCTGCCAGCAGGGCAGGCCCAAGGCGGCGGCCGCGCGGGCCACGGCGTCCAGCTCTCCACGGTGCAGGAGCACAAGGCGGCCAGGTCCGGGCTGGCATTCCTCCAGCAAACGGCAGATCCCGGCCTGGTCCAGAGCAAAGACGTCTTCCACGCCGGAAAGTTCCAGGCTGACCAAGGCCGCCGGGTGTGGGGCGCACTGTTCCGGCGCGTCCGTCACGCAGACGGCTCCCACCAAAGGCACGCCAGCCAGCTGGGCGGGCACGCAGGCCGCCGCCAGACGGGCCGCCGCCGCGTAGTCCGGGGTAAAAGCCAGAACCGCCCAGGGCGCAGCGTGGCTGATGCGCCGCCGCCAGAAGCCCAGCCGGGCGTTGCGTACGGATTCGACCCTGCTTTCCGTGCCTTCGCCGAAATGGGCGCAGGCCAGGGCCAGGCCGGTTTTGACGGCGGCCCGGCAAGGAGCAGGAATAGCTTCGTAGGCCGCCGCGCTCAGCGCGTCGTCCAGCCGCGCCGCAGCGACCCACCGGGGCCAGCGGGCAACGGCGTCCTGTTCAGGAAAATTGCGGCTTTGCGTGGTGTGCGGCATGGCGTTTAGTCGGGGCGGCCCCAAGGGTTACAGGGTGTTGCATGGCGGACGACTGCGGAGCCGCGGCCTTGCGCCGTACGGACCGCCATTCTGTAGCAGAAAGCCCGGCCCGGCCCGTCACAGGAAACGCGGGCCGGGCCGGAATGCTCTGTCTGCGTGCTAGCCGTCGGCGGTTGCCTGACGACGGTTTTTCGGGCAGCGCGCGACGCTTCACAATAATGGCCTGTCAGCGTGTTTCCAGGGGAAAGTGGTGCAGCCAGTCTTTCAATTGCTCCAGCTGACGGCTGACCGAATGGGGGCCGGTGCCGCCGGGGGTTTCCCGCCGCCGCACGGCCGCCGTATAGGCCAGAACGTTGTAGACGCTGTTTTCAATGCGCGGTTCCAGAGCCTGCAGTTCCGGCAGGGTCAAGTCTTCCAGGCCTTTGCCCGCCTTTTCAGCGGCGGCCACAGCCTGCCCCGTAACGTGGTGGGCTTCGCGGAAGGGCAGGCCTTTGCCCACCAGATAGTCGGCCAGCTCCGTGGCGTTGAGGAAGCCCAGCTTGCAGGCTTCGCGCATGCGCTCCGGCCGGAAGACCAGCTCTTCCAGCAGACCGGTCATGATGCGCAGGGAGGTCTTCACCGTGCGGTCGGCATCCAGAAAGCCCTCTTTGTCTTCCTGCATGTCACGGTTGTAGGCCAGGGGCAGGCCCTTCATGACCGTAAGCAGACCTAGCAGCGCCCCGTAGACGCGCCCGGTCTTGCCGCGCATAAGCTCGGCTACGTCGGGATTCTTTTTTTGCGGCATGATGGACGAACCCGTGGCGTAGGCGTCGGGCAGGCGCACAAAGCCGAAAGCCGGGTTGGCCCAAAGGATGATTTCCTCACACAGGCGTGAGAGGTGCATCATGATCAGGGAGCCGTCAAAGAGGGCCTCCAGGGCAAAGTCCCGGTCTGAAACTGCGTCCATGGAATTGCCGTAGATGCCCGCAAAACCCACTTCCTCGGCCACGCCGGCCGGGTCCAGAGGATAGGTGGTGCCCGCCAGGGCAGCCGCGCCCAGGGGCGACACGCGCACCCTGACCAGGGTATCGGCAAGGCGTTCCACATCGCGGCGGAACATCCAGGCGTAGGCCAGCAGGTGGTGGGCCAGGCTTACGGGCTGCGCGGGCTGCAGATGGGTGCAGCCGGGCAGAATGGCGGCGCGCTGCTCGGCGGCCCTTTCCAGCAGCACACTGCAGAGGGCCATGGCACTCTCTTGCCAGCCGCGCAGCTTTTCCGCCACAAACAGGCGGAACGTCAGCCCCACCTGATCGTTACGACTGCGCCCGGTGTGCAGTTTTTTGCCCACCTCGCCGGTAAGTTCCGTCAGCCGCGCCTCAATGTTCATGTGCACGTCTTCGAGTTCCGGCCGCCAGACAAAGCTGCCGTCCTCAATCTCCCGGCGTACGTTATCCAGGCCCTCCACCAGGGTGCGGGCCTCCTGGGGCGTGATGACGCCCTGGCGGCCCAGCATGCGGGCGTGGGCTTGGGAGGCGCGGATATCCTGGGCGTAGAGGGCGCGGTCAAAGGTCTGCGAATCTGTATAGCGGGCCACAGCTTCCGCCGGTCCCTCGGAGAAGCGTCCGCCCCAGCTCTGGTTAGTGCTCATGCCGCCCCCGGCCTATGCGCCCAGCTTACGCTGCACGGCGGCAAACTGCCGCAGGCGCAGGCTGTTGAGGCGGATGAAGCCCGCCGCGTCCTTATGGTCATAGTCGCCGCCTTCAAAGGTGGCCAGATCTTCGGAAAAGAGCGAAAGGGGGGAGGTGCGGGCCAAGGGCCAGACGCCGCCCTTGTAGAGCTTGGCGCGCACGCTGCCCGTGACCGTTTCCTGCGCCTTGTCCATAAAGACCTGCATGGCTTCGCGCTCCGGCGAATACCAAAAGCCGTTGTACACGCACTGGGAGTAGCGCACGGCCAGCATATCGCGGATGCCCAGCAGCTCCCTGTCCATGCAGATGCCTTCCAGGTCGCGGTGCAGCTTGTAGAGCAGAGTGCCCGCCGGGTTTTCGTACACGCCGCGGCACTTCATGCCCACAAAGCGGTTTTCCACCATGTCGTCGCGGCCGATGCCGTTGCGACCGGCCATTTCACTCAGCACGCGGATGACCGCAGCCGGGGAGAGTCGTTCGCCGTTAACGGCCACAGGGTTGCCGCGTTCAAAATCCACACTGACAATTTCGGGCGTATCCGGAGCCTGCTCTACGGGCACGCAGCGTTCGTGGCAGGAGGCGTCCGGTTCGTTGCCGGGATTTTCCAGCTCACTGCCTTCAAAGCTGGTGTGCAGCATGTTGGCGTCCATACTGTAGCGTTTGGCCCCGCTGGAAATGGGGATGCCGTGCTTTTCGGCAAAGGCGGTGAGCGCCGTGCGGGACATGAGCTCCCATTCGCGCCAGGGAGCAATGACCTGAATATCCGGGGCCAGGGCGCTGACGGCCAGCTCAAAACGGACCTGGTCGTTGCCCTTGCCCGTGGCGCCGTGGGCCACGGCGTCCGCGCCTTCCTTGCGGGCCACATCCACCAGGGCCTTGGCGATGAGCGGACGAGCAATGGAGGTGCCGAGCAGGTAGCGCCCTTCGTAGCGGGCCGCGCCGCGCATCATGGGGAAGACAAAATCTTTGGCCATTTCTTCGCGCAGGTCCAGCACATAGGCTTTGGACGCGCCGGTTTTGAGGGCCTTGGCCTCCACGCCGGAGAGGTCTTCGGGCTGGCCCAGGTCGGCCGTGACAGCGATGACTTCGCAGTGGTGGGTTTCAATGAGCCACTTGAGGATGACGGAGGTATCCAGACCTCCGGAATAGGCAAGAACGACTTTTTTTACTTTTTGCATGGTCAGGCTCCCCTTACAGATTCGGGAAGGAAGTATTGCCCAAAACAGCTCTCGGCGCAAGTGTCGGGACTCTGGGCACTTGAGCCCCGCGCCGGGGGGGTATATAGCTTGAGGTCACACTCACGCGCGCCAGAGGCGGCTGCCGGGCAGCCGCCTTCCGGATTGTTGACCGGCGCCGTACAGCCGCAAGGACCGTTTCATGGACAAGCACAGCGAATATCTGCACAAAATTTTATTGAGCCGCGTTTATGACGTGGCGGTGGAAACGCCTCTGGAAGAGGCCGTGACCCTTTCGCGCCGTTTGGGCAATACAGTGCTGCTCAAGCGCGAAGACCTGCAGCCGGTATTTTCTTTCAAGCTGCGGGGGGCCTACAACAAAATGGCCCACCTTTCGCGGGACGAGCTGCGGCGCGGGGTGATTACGGCCTCCGCCGGCAACCACGCCCAGGGTGTGGCCCTGGCGGCCCGGCGGCTGGGCTGCGAGGCCACTATTGTCATGCCCGTGACCACGCCCGCCATCAAGGTGGAGGCCGTGCGGCGTCTGGGCGGGCAGGTGGTGCTTTCGGGCGAATCCTTCAGCGACGCCTGGCAGCACACGCTGGACTTGATCCAGGAAACGGGCTGCGTTTACATTCCGCCCTTTGACGATCCGGACGTCATTGCGGGCCAGGGCACCATTGCCATGGAGATTCTGCGCCAGCACACGGGGCCCATCCATGCGGTCTTTGTGCCCATTGGCGGCGGCGGCATGGCCGCAGGCATTGCGGCCTACATCAAGAACCTGCGGCCGGATATCCGCGTCATCGGCGTGGAGCCCGTGGATTCTGACGCCATGCGGCGTTCGGTCATGGCCGGCAAGAGAGTGGAGCTGCCCGAAGTGGGGCTGTTTGCCGACGGCGTGGCCGTGAAGCTGGTGGGGGAAGAGACCTTTGCCATCTGCCGCGACCTGCTGGACGACATCATCACCGTGGAGACGGACGCCATTTGCGGCGCCATCAAGGATATTTTTGAAGATACGCGCGTGGTGGCCGAACCGGCCGGGGCGCTTTCTCTGGCTGGGCTGCGGGCCTACGCCAAGGCCGGCGGCCTGCGCGACGCCACCCTGGTGGCCGTGGTAAGCGGGGCCAACATGAATTTCGACCGCCTGAGCCATGTGGTGGACCGCTCCGAAATCGGCGCGCAACGTGAGGCTTTGCTGGCCATCAACATTCCCGAAGCCGTGGGCAGCTTTCGACAGCTTTGCGCCGCTTTCGGCAGCCGCAACATCACGGAACTCTGCACGCGCTATTCCGACCCGGAGCGGGCCAGGGTGCTGGTGGGCATTAAGATCAACGGGCGGGAAGACGTGGCCGAGGTGCTTGGCGAACTGCGTGGTCAGGGCTTTGAGGCCGTGGACCTTACGGACAATGAGCTGGCCAAGGTGCACCTGCGGCACCTGGTGGGCGGCAATGCCCCGCAGGTGCTGCACGAACGCCTGCTGCGCTTTACCTTCCCTGAACGGCCCGGCGCGCTGCTGGACTTTATGGACGCCATGCGGGTGGATTTCAGCATTACCCTGTTCCAGTACCGCTACCACGGCGCGGATTTTGGCCGCGTGCTGGTGGGCTTTGAGGCCCCTGAAGAAAAACGGGCGGACTTTGAGGACTTTCTTGCCCGCGTGGAGCGCATGGGCTACCCCCATGTGGAAGAAACCGCCAACCCGGCCTACAGGATGTTTTTGGGCTGGCACGAAAATTAACCGCTTTCTTTTACGCGCGGCCTCAAAATTGTAATTGGGGCCGCGCGTAAGATGTCCTGGTCAATCCTCTGGTCGGGGCAATGATATTTTGAAATTGCGCCGATGGTCTGTAGCGCAGGGGGAGCGCATCCGGTTTTTGTGCATGCGGTGGGCTGCCGCCATGAAAGCATCGCTGGGCGGTCAGGCATGTTCATCCATGCGTTTGCGCACATATGGGGCATAGCCCGTGTCCATGCCCTGAATGTGCTCTATGAGCCAAACTTTCAAAAATTCCAATAGATTAATATCAATATGGGCCCTACCTTCGTCCAAAGCCTCACGGAATTCAGCCACAGTCTGGCGAAATTCACGGTGCTTGCGGATATGCTTGCCGGCCTCAGTGTAGCCGGATGCGGCAAAGAAAATTTCCTCAGTATTGAAATGGGTGAAGGCATAGCCCGCCAGCGCGTCCAAAATTTCCAGCAGTAGGGCAGGGTCGCTGCCCTGGCTGACGTTGCGGGCCAGTTTATTGATGTAGGAGAGCAACAGCTTGTGCTGGCCGTCGATAACGGGCACGCCCGTGGTGTAGCTTTCGGACCACTGAAAAAAATCCTGTTCGTCGGTTTCGGCCTTTTCCCCCGCCGTCGGCGTTTCACCCAAAAAAACGTTCATCTGATCCAGATAGTTGGCGCAGTATTCCAGCTCTCCCCGCGCGTTCTCCAAGGCTTCCGTCACAAAGACGCGACAGGCGCGGGTGTGCGCGTCCTCCTCCGGTACGGCCTCCTGCGGCAGGCGGGCGGCAAGGCTCTTCAGCTTGTCCGCCACTTTGTCCAGGGTGGCGCGGACCATCCGCTGCCCCGTGATGGCTACCGAATATTTTTCGTGCCACTCCACGGCTTCCTGAAAGTTTTCTTCTTTCTCATGCAGCATCCGGGCAAAGTCTTCTTGCCGGTGGTGTTCGCGCTCCTGCAGGGCCGTGAGGGCTTCCCGCAGAAGAGGGCAGGCCCCCTGAACATTCAGAGGGGCGTCGCCCGCAGCGCGCGCGCTGGTCGTCAACCGCCGCAGGGGGGTGAGCAAACTGCGGTAGACGAGCAGCAGGCCGCCCCAGGTGAGCACGGCAGCCAGAACAAGAGGCACGAAAATAAAGGAACGGGGAAGGAGCAGGGCGCTCAGCCCTACAAACGGCGCGGCAAAAAGCAAAAACACGGCAACGGGCATGGCATATCCTTGTGCGCCGGAGGCGCGGCAAAGGCCGGGGTCTGCGCGGAGATGACCTGTGGTCGCAAACCCGGTGGCGGAGCAGTAGCGCAACGCAAGGTTACACTTGCAACTATAGCATACACAAATTTTGTGAAAATAAAAATATAGTTATGTTCTATGACACGGAGTTGAGACTTTATCCACAGCATTTCTTATACGTCAAATTGGTATCTGAAGCAAGCATGGCGTCTGGAGCAGATTACCTTAGAGAATATCTATTAAAGTTCACCGCAGGCTCGTTCTGGCGCCTAATCGCGCAAATAAATAGTGGTGTTGTCCTCATCCATAACTAGCGCTTGCTGTCTTTGCCCGTAATTTCCTGCGTCATAACGGGCCAGGCGCCGACGTCGCAACGGCTGAAGCTGCGCGTGCGCTTCCACAGAAGCTAGAGCAGTTAGCGAATGAAATGAGCTAATTGCTCTGCAAGGATTTTCTTGAAAATCCTTGCCACAAAATGCGAGAAGGCAGGCTTTTGCCTGCCGTAAGCGAGCATTTCAAGTGTTAAATGCTCTAAAAAGGCCTATGCCACGTATGTCGGCAATCTTTCCACCAAGTTGCTTGCATCGGGCAGTTTGCATAAAGGCCCCTCCGGTTTTACTCCGAAGGGGCCTTTATGCAAACGCCGCTGTTGCCGGGGTGCGGTGAAATCAGTCCTTATAAGGAGAAATGTCCCGCAGGGTTTTGATGACGTCGGGGAAGTGGGCGATCACAAAGTCCACCTCGTCCTGCGTGGTGTAGCGCGAAAGGGAAAGCCGCACCGAACCGTGGGCATAGTTGAAGGGCACGCCCATGGCCCGGAGCACGTGCGAAGGCTCCAGACTGCCCGAAGTGCAGGCAGAACCAGAGCTGGCACAGATGCCCAGCCTGTCCAGCATAAGCAGGATGGCTTCGCCCTCCACATTCTTGAAGGCGATGTTGGTGGTATTGGGCAGGCGGTTTGCTATATCGCCGTTGACCATGCATTCGGGGATGACGGCAAGGAGACCCTGCTCCAGCCTGTCGCGTAAAAGGGCCACGCTTACGCGTTCTTCTTCCATGTGCGTAGCGGCCAGTTGGGCGGCCACGCCCAGACCTACTATGTAGGGCACGTTTTCCGTACCGGCGCGGCGACCGTTTTCCTGATGTCCGCCCCGCAGGAATGGACGGAAGCGCACGCCTTTGCGCACGTAGAGCACGCCTATACCTTTGGGCGCGTGCAGCTTGTGGCCGGAAAGGGAGAGCATATCCACAGGCAGGTGGGCCATGTCTATGGGAGTTTTGCCCACAGCCTGCACGGCGTCGGTGTGGAAGAGCAGACCGCGTTCCTTGGCCATTTCCGCCAGCCGCTGCACGGGGTAGATATTGCCCACCTCATTATTGGCGAACATGACGGAAACGAGGGCCGTATCCGGGGTAAGGGCCGCTGCGTATTCGTCCAGGTCCAGGCGGCCTTTGGCGTCCACGCTCAGGTATGTAACGTGGTAGCCCTGACGTTCCCAGTACTGCATGACGTTGAGCACGGCGGGGTGTTCCACTCGGGTGGTAACCAGATGGCGCTTTTCCGGCTGGGTCTGGATGGCCGCCCAGATAGCGGCGTTGTCGCTTTCCGACCCGCAGGAGGTGAAGATGATTTCATCGGGCTTGGCGCCAAGCAGATCGGCCATACGCGCGCGGGCCGTATCCACGGCGCCGGCCACCTGGCCGCCGAAGGTGTGCATGCTGGAAGGGTTGCCATAAAGCTCGCCCAGATAGGGCAACATGGCCTCGCGCACTTCCGGGGCGATGGCCGTGGTGGCGTTGTTGTCCAGATAGATGGTTTTCATGTTAGGCCTCCTCCACCACGATTTCCGGCTCCACGTGTTCGCGCAGGGCCTTTTGCACCAGGTCGCGGATGGTGACGTCGCTGGCGCGGCACTGGGAGCAGCGCCCACGCAGGGAAACCACCACCCGCGGGCCGTCCACGTCCACCAGCTCTATGTCACCGCCGTCCACGCTCAGGCGGGGCCGGATTTCTTCATCAATGGTCTGCAGCACCTTCTGCATGCGCTGCACGTTGGTAAGGCGTGGCCGGGGCTTAAGCTCCACCAGGGGCTTTTGCTTGAGTTCCGTGGCGAGAATCTCGGCGATCTCGTCCAGGCACTCTCCACACGCGCCGCCGGCTTTGGTGTAGTTGGTGATTTCCTCCACAGTCTTGAGGCCGTTTTCACGGATGGTGCGGATGATCTGGGCGTCTGTGACGCCGAAGCATTTGCAGACCAGCTTACCTTCCTCCTGAGCGTGGGGCATGGGGGGCTCGCCCTTCCACTGGCGGATGGCGGCTTCCAGGGCTTCCTGGCCCATAACGGAACAGTGCATCTTCTGCCGGGGCAGGCCGCCCAGGGCGTTGACGATATCCTTGTTGGTCAGCTTGAGGGCGTCTTCCACGCTCATGCCCTTGACCATATCCGTGAGCACGGAGCTGGAGGCAATGGCACTGGCGCAGCCAAAGGTCTCAAAGCTGGCATCGCGGATGACGCCTTCCTTGTCGATCTTGAGATAGAGTTTTAGGGCGTCGCCGCAGGCCAGACTGCCCACCTCGCCGATGGCGTTGGCGTCTTTAAGGGGCCCCACATTGTGGGGATGGAGAAAGTGGTCGTGTACGGTCTCAGTGTAATTCCACATAATTGCCTCCTGAAGCGACAGGCTTCTCTGAATCGATGATGTTCTGCAGGCTGCGCTGCCGCAAAAAGCCCCGGATGTGCTCGTCCAGTTCACTCCAGAAGCCCCTGGTGGAGCAACGGGTTTCACGCAGGCAGTGGCGCCCTTTGGTCAGGCAGCGGACCGGAGAAATTTCGCCCTCCAGGTGCTGAAAAACCTCTTCCATATTGATGTCCTGTGGGGGCTTGGCCAGAGCGTAACCGCCGCCGGACCCCCGCACGGCCCGTAAAATGCCCATGGGCCTGAGCGCGCGGACGATCTGCTCCAGATAGCCGGACGAAATGTTTTCTTCTTTGGCTACCTGCCCCAGTTGCAGCAGACTGCCTTGGGGCTGGGCGGCCAGACGCAGCAAAAAGCGTAATCCATAGCGGGTTCTGGTGGAAAATCGCATAGCTTTCCTCGCACTTTTGCGGTCAGGCGCCCTGGGTCTGGCGTTTTTTGGCAATGGCCGTAAGGCTGAAGGGCGTTTCCTGATACACATAATAGTTGAGCCAGTTGCTGTAAAAAAGGTGGGCGTGGGCCCGCCAGTGCATGGTCGGCATGGCCTGCGGGTCGTCGCCGGGGTAGTAGTGCTGCGGCGTCGCGGGGTTCAGTCCACGCTCCAGATCGCGCTGGTATTCCTGGTCCAGGGTGCCCCGGTCGTATTCCAGATGCCCGGTCATGAATACCTGGGAGTGGTCCACATTTTCCAGCAGGGCGAGCCCGGCTTCGTCCGAACGGGCCAGAACGCGCAGACACGGTTCCTTGCGTGTGTCTTCTTCACGCACTTCGGTATGACGGGAGTGGGGCGCCAGAAAGGTGTCGTCAAAGCCCCGGAACAGCCGGCAGGCCGGCTGCAGCACCTGATGTTCAAAAATGCCGGAAATCTTGGCAGGCAGCACGTGCTTGGGAATATTATAAAAATGGTAGAGCGCCGCCTGGGCTGCCCAGCAGATGTACAGGGTGGAGTAGACGTGGTGCTGGGCGTAGTGCATTATTTCAAGCAGCTCATGCCAGTAGTCCACATCCTCAAAAGGCAAGTGCTCCACAGGCGCGCCAGTGACGATCATGCCGTCAAAGGTGCCGTGGCGGATCTCAGAAAAGGTCTTGTAAAACCGCTCCAGATGCCGGACCGGCGTGTTTTTGGACTGGTGCGCCTCAGTACGCAGCAAGGTGATGTTGACCTGCAGGGGGCTGTTGCCCAAAAGCCGCAGCAGCTGCGTTTCTGTGGCGATTTTGGTGGGCATGAGGTTGACGATGACGATCTCCAGAGGGCGGATGTCCTGCTGCACGGCGCGGTCTTCCGTCATCACAAAGATATTCTCGCCCTCCAGGGCTGCGCAGGCCGGCAGGTCCGCCGGGATCTTGATGGGCATGGTCTCCTCGTTCTTTCCTCAATGTTTTGGGCAGTAGGGGGGCAGCGGCTTTGTCCCCCAATGCCCCGCGTCAAAAACATAGCTCTTTACTATGTTTTGTCAAGGCATGTGTACACGGATTCTTTTACAGGAATCCTGTTGTGGGGCCTCTGGCGCATTGGCCGCGCTGCTCACAGGCGCACCACGGCGCAGCTTACGGGCAGGTTCAGGCCTGCCGCAGCGTTGCGGGCCAGCCGCTCCAGTCCGCCGCAGCAGGGCACGCTCATGCGCAGCACCGTAAGGCTCTGAACCCCGGCGGCCAGCAGGGCCGTGAGGCGCTCCTGCAGCAGAGCGTTGTCTTCCAGCTTGGGGCAGGCAATGATGGGTATGCGTCCGGTAAGCCAGTCCTGGTGCAGGCCGGGCAGGGCAAAGCCTGCACAGTGGGCCGCCAGCAGCACATGGGCGCCGCGCAAAAAGGGGGCGCTGGGCTGCACCAGCCGCAACTGGATGGGCCAGGAAGGCAGCCGGGCGGTCAGCTCTGCGGGGGCATCGGCGACGGGGGCGGCCAGAGGGCGCAAGGTACGCGCGGCCGCGCCGGGACAGCCTCTGTGCGGGGCAACGGCAGGGGGCCGCTGTGGAGCAGTGGCGGCAGATCCGTCCTTGGCCGCCAGGGCTGCGACTTCGTCAAAAGGGGCGGCCTCGCGCTCAGTGAGTTTGAGCGCGCCCTGGGGACAGTTCAGACAGGCCCCAAGACCGTCGCAAAACACGTCGCTCACCAGTTTGGCCTTGCCGTCCACAATGGCCAGAGCGCCTTCTGCGCAGTCCAGCACGCACTGGCCGCAGCCGTTGCACTTGTCTTCATCAATTTCAATGATCAGGCGTTTCATGAGGGCTCCGTATCAGGGCAGATCCGGCAGATGGCAGGGGGCCGCCAGCACATGTTCCGCGCCGGCGGCTTCAAGCTCGGCCGCGCCGCGAAAGCCCCAGCCCGCGCCCACGGCCGTCATGCCGGCGTTGTGGGCGGTAAAAACGTCCACATCGCTGTCGCCCACATAGCAGGCGTCCGCAGCCGGGACGTTGAGAGCGGCGAGCATTGCGCGCGGAACGGCGGGGTCCGGCTTGAGGGGCGCGTCATCCCGCGCGCCGCGCACAAGGGCAAAGGGAACGGCGGGGAAATAGCGGCGTACCAGATCCTTGGTAAGTTCGTCGGGTTTGTTGGAAAGTACGGCCAGCACGCGGCCTTGATCGCAAAGGCTTTGCAATGCCGCGTCAAGGCCGTCGTAAGGTCGGGTGTGTTCGCACATATGGCCGCCGTACCAGGCGCGGGCCTCGTCCACCAGGGCCCGCAAGGCCTCCGGCGAGGTCCGGTCCAAAGTGGCGGCGGGCAGGGCACTGCGCACCAAGTAGTCAAAACCCCGCCCCACCATTTGTCGATAGGCCGGCAAGGGGTGCTCCGGCAGGCCGTGCCGGCGCAGCACGGTATTGCAGGCCAGGGCAATGTCTTCCAGGCTGTTGAGGAGGGTGCCGTCCAGGTCAAAAAGAAAAACTTTCATGTTCGCTCCCTGTGCAGATACCTCAAGTGTAGCGGAAAAGCCCCCTATACCACAAGCCCGGCAATACTGGACAGGGGGAAAGGGCCTTGATAATCTGAAATCCTCTGCGGGATTGGGGTTGATCGGGCGCACAAGGCGCGCCGGCCCGACGGTTCTGTGGAGTCCACTCTTATGGAGGCCGTATGGCGCGACACATCCTGACCATCAAAGATTTGGGCGAAACGGCCTGCTGGCTTCTGGTGCAGCAGGCCCTGGGCATGCCGGATCCCAAACTGCAGACGGATTTCATGACCCAGCGCGTGGCTCTGCTGGTTTTTGCCCAGCATTCCCTGCCTGAACGTCTTTGCGTCTCCGCCGCCGTGCGGCAGATGGGCGGCTCCGTGGTCTACGAGGGCAACCGCGGCATCTGGCGGGCCGAAATGGACGACTACCGCGAGCAGCTTTTGCCCATTTTCGGCTACTATCTGGACTGCATGTACGTCTACGGCCTGCCCGTGCGGGGCTGGGACGCAAAATCCACTGAACCGCGTTTTCCCGTCATCAATGCCGGCAGCCCGGACGCGCACCCCGCCCACACCCTGGCGGACATTTCCTGCATGTTGCGCTGTTCTCGTTATCTGGACACCATAAACTGCGCCTGGATCGGCTGCGTCAACGGTACGTTGCATTCTCTGATGGAGGCCACGGCCTGGTTTCCGTTCCGGCTGCGTGTGGCCCTGCCGACCCAGGCGGACCGTCGCCCCCTGCAGGAGGCCGTCGAGCGCCTGGGCTCATCCGTCACTTTTGTGGACAGCCCGAAAGAAGCCGTCAAGGGTGCCAACTATGTGTTTGCCGGTTGCCGCAGTGGACTCACGGCCGAGGAACGCGCCTGCTGGAGGGTGGACGCCGGGCTTTTGTCCCTGGCCGAACCCAACGTGCGGCTGCTGTTGAGCGCCTCGCCCGTGTCGGCCATCGGCGTGGCCGACGAAATCCTTGCCGGCAAGGCCTCTTTGCTGGTGCAGCAGGCAGAATATCGCTTGCGGGTGCACAAGCGCATGCTGCATTGGGTTTTTCTGGATAACGAACGTGAGCTGTAGGATGGGCCTCGCGTTTAACGGCAACGCTGCCCGCCGGGAGGCCGTCGGAGAAGACGGCCTTTCCCGCGGGCCCTGCGACAGACAGGCCGGGGCGCAGTCGGCCTGCGTCTTGCCCACAGCCCGCGAGCTTATTGAATTTTTACAGGGCTTTTGCTCCACGCAGCTGGCTGCCGGCGCGCAGACCAGCCGGGTGGATCGCAATGCGACACGCATTGCCAAGGCTTACGGCTTTGCCGTGGAGCTGGCCATGCTCTCCCGGCATTTCATGATTTCTGTGGTCAAACCGGCGGCGGACGGCATTCCTCAGGAACGCCACACCGCCGTGTGCGCCATTGTGTCCGGCGCTCCCAATTTTCAGCGGGTAGCGGCACTGAACGCTTTGAGCTGGAATATCGGCGATGAAAATCTGAGCCTGGACGAAGCCCGGCGGCGGTTTGACGCCATTCTGGCCCTGCCGGCCCTCAACCCCGTATTGCTGCGTTTTCTGGTGGCCTGCGCCAATGCCGCTTTCTGCCGGCTTTTCGATGGTGACGCCGTGGCCATGGGCTTGGTCTTCGGCGCCACTCTGGCGGGCTTTTATCTGCGCCAGAAGCTGCTGCACTGGGGCATGGACGTCAAGATTACCTTTTTTTGCTGCGCCTTTGCTGCCTCGCTGCTGGCCTCGCCGGGGCTCATCTTCGGCTGGGGCGCAACGCCGCAGACGGCCATGGCCGCCAGCGTGCTCTTTCTCATCCCTGGCATCCCCCTGATCAACGCCATGATGGATATCCTGGACGGACATGTACTTATGGCTGTGTCCCGCCTGGTTCAGGCCAGCACGCTTATTGTCTGCATCGCTCTGGGCCTTGCCCTGACCATGCTGCTGCTGGGGGTGGATTCACTGTGAGCTCCTTGCTCTACTATTTGGGCGACGGCTTTTTCGCCGCAGTGGCCGCCGTGGGCTTTGCCGCCATCTCTCGGCCCACGCTGCGCATTGCCCTGGTGGCGGGGCTGCTGGCCGCTCTGGGGCACATCTGTCGCACGCTGCTGCTGCACGCCACGGTCATGGGCATCAGCAGCGCCTCCTTGTGCGCCGCCGCCTGCATTGGTCTGATCAGCATTCCCTGCGCCAACCGTTGGCACACCCCGGCGGAGATGTTCGTTTTCCCTGCCTTGCTGCCCATGGTGCCGGGCATGTTCGCCTACAAGGCCATTTTGGCCATTCTGCAGTTTCTTGGCGCCAGCGGCGTCCAACGGCAGGATCTGCTGGTGAGCATAGTCTTTAACGGGCTCACGGCCTTTTTTATCATGAGCGGCCTGGCCATCGGCGCGTTGCTGCCCCTGCTGTTGCTGCACAGGGACGCGCCCTTGCCGCGCGCCTGGCGGCGGCTTTTGCGACGCGGCTGACGCGGGTTTATCCGGCAAGCCTTGTGCGGGGTGCTGTGAAACGGACGCCCGCCGTAGAAAAGGCAAAAGTGCATTAGCCCATTGCGCGAAGGAAGTTAGCCCGTTGCGGCAAAAAAACGTTACGGGCGGCAACAGCCGCAGCAGCGCCAGATCGGGCTCAGAAAACGCTAAAGACCTTTACCCGCCTGCGGGGCAACGACAACCCACCCTGGATTTTTTCCCCTTGAAGCGCTCTGGCGGCGCAGATGACCTCTGCCACAGCTCTCCTCACGGCTCATTTACGCAATCACGCGCCACCGCGGATTCCTTTCCTGCATTTGCCAACAGGCAACTAACAATGCCATTTTTCCGGGCAGATACCTTTGGGAAGATGTATTCTCCAAGTTTAAATACGCTTGTTTCGACGCTTACCCCCGCAACTACATACCGGCGTTATCTTCATCCGCAGCTAGCGCTGCTGCCTTTTTGCCCGCAATCAGCGCTGCTGCCTTGGCCCGTAATTTCCTTCGTCGTGACGGGCCAAGCTCCTGCGTCAGATCCGCTTGCGCCTTCACCGCAGGCAGACGGCGGTGGCGGGCGTCTGTTTACGCAACCGCCAGGGCGTTGTAACGGAGCAACGCCCTCTAGCTAAGCGGGCCTCCCGACGGTGGGGCGGAGGAAAGTATCCTGTCGTCCTGCATGAGGTCGCGCAGAGTGATGGATTCAAAAACGCCGTCCAGGGTGGCCTGCAGATTTTCCCAGGCGCGACGTACTTCGCAGCCGTCAAAACGCACGCAGTTGCCGGGTTTTTCCAGACAACCGGAAAGTTCAATACCCCCCTCCATGAGCTTGACTATGCAGCCGAAGGTCAGGTCTTCGGGCTTGCGCAACAGCACATGCCCCCCGCGCGCGCCTCGAATACTGCCCGTAATGCCCGTGACGTAAAATCTGCTCGATAAATTGAGAGCTGATGCCCGTTTGTGTGGCGAGCTTGCTGGAAGAAATGGGCCTCTCAATACCGTATTTGGCCAGGTACAGCAGTATCCTGGCGGCATAGCGGGTTTTTGCGGAGAGTTTCATTCTATCTGTCCCCCCATTGGGCTTTTTGAAAGCTGGTGGTCGGCTCTGCCGTAATCACGGGGTCGGCTGTGCCGGGCAAACGGTCATGACGCCTCAGTATACGCTTAAACACGGCGGGTTTGCATCCCCTCCAGTTTTTATTTTCGGAAATTAAGAAAATATTCACAACTCCATGGGTTTTGCCCGTCCCGAAAAAGGCGGCAAGTTGCCCCTAAGGCTTGACGGCCCACAGCCCATAAAGTAAAGATGAGTAAAACAGTCTAAATTAGACACCTCAAGTATTGATAGCAATAACATTACAGTAGTAAATTCAAGGAATTATCATGCGCATTTCCACTATGGCCTGTCATGCCCTGCACTTGCTGTTGTGCCTTTCTGAACAAAGTGACGCCATCCCGGCTTCCGCTTCGGAGCTGGCGGCCTGTACCGGCATTTCGGAAAAATTTGTGCAAAAAATTATGCGCTTGTTGCAGGCCGAGGGAATAGTGAAGAGTCTTCGGGGCATAGCTGGCGGCCATATTCTGGCGCGCAGCCCCGACGCCATTACCCTGGCGGATATCATTGCCGCCGTAGAAGGCGGCATAACCCTGCCCGGCGTTGCCCCCGAAGCACCGCGGGGCAAAACCGCTCTGGACGTCTGGGACAAGGCCGCGCGTTCTTTGCAGCATTCTCTTACCCTGGTGACTCTTGGTTCCGTGCGGCAGGGCAGGGCGGCCCAGCACTCCGCCTCGCGCCCCCCTGCAAAAACAGCTAACCGAAAGCCGCCGGAATCGCCGGCGGGAGGCCCGCATGCAAAAACATATTCTCTTGGTCGACAGCGATGCCGCAAGTCGAAGCAGGCTGTCACAGGCGCTCCTGCAGCATGAATATCGGGTAAGCGCCGCCTGCAGTTGCGACCAGTGCCTGGCCCTTTTGGAACAAGACCTCCCGGACTGCATCATTTTTGATGTGGATCTGGAGGGCACGTCCGGCACCATTATGTACAGCCGTTTGCGCCGAAACAGCCGCACCAGGCATATCCCCGCCATCGTCTGTACCAATGTGGGCCCGCGCCTCGGCACCAAGGCTCCGGTACTGCGCAAATCCTGTTCATGCGAGGATCTGCTCTGCAGCGTGGAGGCTGCGCTGGCCTCCTGAACTGATCCGCTTTCGTCGCCGGGCCGGGCACGGGGATCGTCGTCGCCCGGCCCGGCGATATTGCGGCATTGGGAAAAGCGCGGCCCGCAAAAGGACGGGAAACCCGGCCGCGTCTTCCTTTTTTGCCCTGTGTCCGCTTCCGCCCCGGCTAAAACCGCTCTCGGCCTTTGTGGGGCGGACGCCGCGGGACTGGACTTCGTCTATTCGCCTTCAGGCGGATTGTGCCTGATGTGGGGCGGCACCACCATCATGTCCACCAGTAGGGGCTTGAGGAACGACCACTTGATGTTGTGCTCCTCATATACTTCCATCATATCGCGGATGGCGTCCCAACAGTTGTGGCAAGGGGTGATGACCAGCTCCGCGCCAGTGGCCCTGATCTGGTCCAGCTTGTTTTTCAGACCGATGTTGCGCTCCTTGCGGTAGAGGCCGATGCCGTTGAGGCCGCCGCCGCCGCCGCAGCAGAAGTTGTGGTCGGCGTGGGGCGACATTTCGCGAAAATCTTCGGCAATATAGCCCATGATTTCACGGGTGGCTTTGCCGAGCCCGTGGTTGCGCACATAGTTGCAGGAATCCTGCAACGTGCAGGGAACCTTAATTTTTTTGGCCGGATCGATTTTCAGCTTGCCCGTGCGCAGCATCAGCGCCACCCACTCCACATAGTGCAGGAAGGGCACCGGCGGGTCGCCGCTTTCCTGTCCGGCCCAGTAGGGACCTTCCACCACGGTGCCGCGGTGGGCGTGCCCGCATTCGGTGCCTACCACCATCTTGGGCTTAATGCGGTCAATGGCGGCGTAGATGCGCTTGACGTTCTGGGCACAGCCGTCCCAGTCGCCAGCGAACATGGTCAGCGAGGTGTTTTCCCAACCTTCGCGGGGCACGGTCCAGTCTGTGCCGGTAACGTGAAAGAGAATGGCCGCCTGGGCGATGTCTTCCGGGTAATGCTTCACCTCACGGGCGTTGAGGATGTACATGACGTCCGGGCTTTCTTTTTCCACGGGGATTTCCAGGTCGGGCCATTCGTCCTGGTTTTCTTCCACCATCCATTCGCAGGTTTCCAGCCAGTCTTCTTCGGTCACGTCCATCTGCGCACCGTAGACACGGTGCATGCCCGAACCAATCTTCATTTCCCACGGTACAAAGCCGTGTTTGAACAAAATGCCGCGCAGATAGCTGAACATGACGCCCGTATCGATGCCGTGGGGGCAGTACAGGGCGCAGCGGTTGCAGCAAGTGCACTTGCCCCAGGCCGTGTCCATGCACTGCATCATAAATTCCGTATCCACCTTGCCCTTGCGGCGCAGCATCTCGCCCAGGGTGGATTGGATTTTATACGAAGGAATCTGCTTGGGGTCGTTATTGTTAGTTTTGTAAAAAAAGCAACTGTCCGCACACATAGCGCAGTGGGCACAGATTTTGAGCCAAGTGCGCGTGCGGGATTTACAGGTTTTTTCCAGATCGCGGGCCAGAGCTTCCTGGTCCACTTTCATTTCTTTCATCTGACTGTAATATTGTGCGCCGCCCTTGTCCTTCAACAGATCAAGGATGCCTTCCTTGGTGGTGACAGGGATGTTGTTGCACAGGGTCTGGGACATTGTTTGCTCCTTTCCGGCAAAAAAATATTCCGGTGAGCCCGGCTACCAGGGAAACGCGCCGCCACGGGTGGCGCCGCCGCGCTTGATGGCGAAATCCATGCCGATCTGGGCGCGGGACATGAAGAAGAGCACGATGTGCGAGAGCTTGGTGAAGGGCGCCAGAATGAGGAACAGTTCGCCGCAAAGCACGTGCGCGATCATCCAGCTTTCATAGGAGGCAGTGTTGAGCCGGGCCATAAGCCCGGTGGCGAAAGGCAGAAAGGTCAGGAGCAGGATGAACCAATCCTGGCCGCTGTTGAGCTGGCGCAGGGCCGGAACAGCCAGCCGACGCAGGGCCAGCAGCACCAGGCCGACCACTGCGGCGATGGAGAGAATGTCCGCCAGGGCGCCGGGCAGGGCAGGCAGGCTGATGCCCGTATAGTATTCCAGCAGCACCGTATGGCCCAGCAAAAACAAAGGAATAAGCACCGCGCCGCAGTGCAGGAGGAAAAAGAGCAACGTGGCCACGGGCTGGGCGCGCCAACCGCAGGTGCCACCGGGGATGAGCCATTTGAAGATGGACGTGAGCGCGCCAGGGATGGAGCGGTCCGCATGGTAAGTGTAGGCCACCCGTTCCAGCTTGGCGTCCAGACCGCGCACATAAAAAATAGCGCGGAGCAGAAGACCAACAAAGAACACGGCAAGAGAAATAACAAAAAGGGGTCCGGTAATGAAATCAAGCATCTGATTCTGCCTCCTCACATAGACTGCAAATAATGGCGCACCACCGGCCGATCATTGTTTACCGGCATGTTCAGATGCGATGGTTTCACTATGGCAGGTCCGACAGGACACAAGGCGCGGGCCTTTGCCGGCCTTGACATGGCACGCGGTACAGGTGGCGTGCATGTACTCCACCTGCTTGGCGGCAGGAACGGCGGTCACGTCCTTGAGGGATTCCGAAAGACCGGCGTCCGTCATGTTGTGGCAGGTGGAACAGTCGCCGTCCACGCCTTCCACATAGGCCATGTGAGCGTCATGGTTGAAAAACACCTGCGGCATTTGTTTGGCCTTGACGGCAGGGGTGGTAATGGGGATGCGCTCCGCACTGTAGGCCGCGCCTGACGGCAAGGCCAGGGCGAAGCACACGAACAGCAGGCAGGGGAGGGTGGTTCTGCATCCGAAAGGTTTTTCCCGCATGATAGTTCCTTGCTTCCTGACAGGTCCTGGTGGTTTTTCCCCGGTTACAAACCAGCGCCGGGTATAAAGGTAGGAGCAATTCCACTTTGAAACAGCTCCGGCGGCTGCGGGGGCTACATCCGCCGTGCGGGCGCTGACGCAAGCCTGTTGCGCCGACGCCCGCGCGGCGGGGCCTGCAGCTTTTGGGCGGGTCGGGCCCAAAGCTCCGCTACTTGAAGGAAACCCCGCGCACCTGCAACGGGATTTCCCCTGGTTCCGTAAAGTGGCGGTCAGGCCCGGGCTTTGTCGGCCAGGGCCGTGGCTGCGCTGCGCATGAAGACGGCGCATTTGTACGTATCCTGCTTCATACAGCGCATGGCGTAAGCCGCGGCCATATAAAGGAAGAGGCGGGATTCATAATCCAGTTTGCCTGTCTCAAGCCAATGGTCGTGCGGCTCCTGATCACCGGCAAACCTGCGCGCCAGATCCAGGTCGGCCTGAGCGGACTCTTCACCCGTCAAACGGGAGTACAGGGCGCACATTTCCTCGGCCAGAAACTCACGGTCGGACAACGCTGACATGGCAACTCCCTTGCGTCACACGCGGCTGTGCCCCACAATATATATGAGGCAGATGGAAAGAGCAATTAAATTGTAAAAAACACGATGGAATTAATTCCTACAAAATTATTCTCATATTAAATATACCACGTCAAGGCCTGGGGAGGCTTTTAATCCAAAAAAACAGTATAGTTCCCTCATTTTCAAGAGTGCCTATGTCTGCATGAGAAAAAAATAACAATTAAAAACAACGTCACTAACGTCAAAGGGTTACAAAATACCAAGTTACATAGTATGCAGCTTGGTATTTAGGACTTTTTTGCGTGCGAGTGACCATACTTGCAACAGCATAGCAATGCATTGGAATTGCCCCGTGTTGTCCCAAAAGAATGGTCAATGGCGGACACAATTTGCTTTTGTGAAAATATTATCAATTTCAAGGCTGATTTTTACCCCGGTAGACACAGGTCTTTTACGGGCATGCCTCATAATTATTTATTCATGGAGCGCGAAAACATTGACGAAGCAATAGCTCCTGTGTATGGTGCCTCCATTGGAGAATCCAACTTATATTGTTTCATTTGGAAATGTCACTGTTGCCCACTGCAACGCTAAGACGGCGTCGTGGTGCTAACAAGCAGAGGTAGCTATGGATGATTATCTGAAAGAGGCGCTGGAAATTACCAGGGCACAGGCCGGCGTACGGGTAATGAGCGAAGAGGAGATCGCCACCTTTATTCAGAAAGTGGCTCAAGGCATCCGCGCCGTGGCTGAAGGCGAAGCTCCAATGGAGATGGACAGCGCAGAAATGGCGCAAGAAGCCCGTAAGTCGGTAAAAGAAAAGTCCGTCACCTGCCTTGAATGTGGCAAAAGCTTCAAAATTCTTACCAAGCGCCATCTTGCCAGTCATGGCATGACCACTGCGGAATACCGCGAAAAGTGGGGCTTCAAAAAGGACGCGCCCCTGGTTTGCAAGGCCCTGCAGCGCGAACGCCGCAAAAAGATGAAGGACATGAAACTGTGGGAAAAGCGCCGCAAGGTGCAGTAGGCTCACAGGCCGCCACATTTCGCGCCGCTGTTCTGCCGACCCGGCCGTTGCGTCGGGGGCAGCGGCGGCGAACCCTGTTTTTGCTTTCAGACTTTTTGAATTATGATCAAATCTCTGGCAGTCGGCACGCCGATACAGGCTCTGGATTTGTTGGCGCTGCCGCTTTCCCGTCTTCTGAAACAGGCTACCGCCCTGCGCGAGGCGACTTTCGGTCGGCGCATTGTGCTCTGCGCCATCATCAACGCCCGTAGCGGCAACTGCGCCATGGACTGCCGGTTCTGCTCTCAAAGTCGGCATAACCACACGCCCATTGACATTTTTCCGCTTTTGCCCGACGCCGAGCTGCGGGAGCGCATCCTGCGCATGGCCGCTCTGCCCGTGGCGCACATCGGTATCGTCACCAGCGGCGCAGCCTTGAGCGGGGAGGAATTTTCCCGTCTGCGCGCCTGCATCGCCGCTCTGCCCGCAGCCGTGAAGCCGCGGGTCTGCGCTTCACTGGGCCGTCTTGCAGCGGAACAGCTCACAGACCTGGCCGCCGCCGGTCTCAGCCGCTACCACCACAATCTGGAAACCTCCCAGGCCTATTATCCGCACGTCTGCACCACCCAGACCTGGGAACAGCGGCGAGAAACCGTGCTGCGCGGCATGCGCGTCGGGTTCACGGCCTGTACGGGTGGCCTGTTCGGCCTGGGCGAAAGCTGGGAGGACAGGGTGGCCTTTGCCTTCAGCCTCAAAAAGCTGGGGGTGCGGCAGGTGCCCATGAATTTTCTGCACCCCCACCCGCAAACGCCGCTGGCCGGGCAGCCTCCCCTTACGGCGGAAGAGGCCCTGCGCATCGTGGCCTTGTTCCGGCACATTCTGCCCACGGCCACCCTGCGCATCTGCGGCGGGCGTCCCGTAGTGCTGGGCGACAGGCAGGCCGAAGCCTTCGCCGCTGGGGCCAATGCCCTCATGACGGGCGACTATCTGACCACGCACGGCCAGTGCCTGGAAAGCGACCTGAATATGCTGGCCCGTCTGGGCCTGGAGGTGGACGGTGACGGCGTCTGCGCTGCGGCGTCCTGAGAGCGCGGTTGCGTGGACAGGACCGCGCGGCCTGTTTGTGAGCGGATCCGGCACGGATGTGGGCAAAACGGTGACCACAGCGGCCTTGCTGCGAGCCCTGCGCCTGGGCGGATGGGCCGCACAGGCCGTGAAGCCCGTGCAGACCGGCGTCCCCCCCAAAAACCTGTCCAGCGCGCCCCTGGCGGACATGAGCGTTTACGCCGCAGCTGTGGCCGACCTCTCCCCCCGGCTTTTCCCTTCCGTCTCTCCCGCCGCCTGTCTGCACTGCTTTCCCTTGCCGGCTTCGCCGCATCTGGCCGCCGCGCGGTCCGGCGCGCGTCTTACCTGCGCCGGACTGGCAAAGGATGTGGCGCAGCAAGCTCACGCCAGCGGCGCAGCTGTTCTCCTGCTGGAAGGGGCCGGGGGCCTGCGCGTACCCCTCAACGATGACGAAGATCTGCTGGACCTGATGGCTCTGCTGGGGCTGCCGGTGCTGCTGGTGGGCGGCAATTGCCTGGGCGGCATCAACCACATTTTGCTTTCGCTGGACGCCTTGGCCGCGCGGGGGCTGCCCCTGGCGGGGCTGGTGCTCACGCCCACAGAGCGTCCCGACGCCGGTTGCCCCGGCGTGGATGTGCCCGCCATGCTGGCCGATACGGCTCGCCTGCTGCGCGTGCGTCTGCGGGCCGCCGGATGGTCGGACGCCCCGGTGCTGGAGCTGCCCCGCGTGCCGCAGCTGGACGCGGCCGCCTGGGATCTGCTGGCGCGCCGTCTGGAACCGCTGGCCCGGCAATGTGCTGCGCTGGCGGCCCCTCTGGATATGCCGACCGGCCACGCCGGCGCGCCCGCTGCTTTGGCGCGGGCCAAGGCCTGCGTCGCGTCAGCCCTTGGCCTAGCTGATGCCGTCAAACCGTGCGCCCCCGCAGAGGCTGCCGCCGGTCCCAACGCCACGGCAGCGGACGCCGCCGCTTCCCTTATCGCACGCGACCACGCTGCCGTCTGGCATCCCTACGCTGCCGCCTGCCCGCCACCAGTACTGGACGCGGTGCGGAGCACATGCGGCAACCGCATCCTGCTGCAGGACGGGCGAGAGCTGGTGGACGGCATGTCCTCCTGGTGGGCGGCCATCCACGGCTACAACCACCCACGTCTGCTGGCGGCCCTGCAGGCCCAGGCCCGATGCATGCCGCACATTATGTTCGGCGGGCTGACCCACGAACCGGCCGTGGCCCTGGCCGAGCGCCTGCTTGGCCTCATGCCCTCAGGGCTTGGCAAGGTTTTTTTTGCCGATTCCGGTTCCGTGGCGGTGGAGGTGGCTCTCAAAATGGCCCTGCAGTGCCAGCGGGGCAGGGGGGAAGCACAGCGCACACGCTTTCTCACTCCACGCGGGGGCTACCACGGCGACACCTTCGGGGCCATGTCCGTCTGCGACCCCGTGACGGGCATGCACAGCCTGTTTACGGCCGCGCTGCCCCGGCAGATCTTTATGGAACGGCCCGCCTGCCGCTTTGATCAGCCCTTTGACCCCTCCAGCCTGGACGACGCCCGCCGTCTGCTGGCAGCCCACGGGCCGGAGGTGGCCGCCGTCATCCTGGAACCCGTGGTGCAGGGAGCCGGGGGCATGTGGTTTTACCATCCGGACTATCTGCGCGGCCTGGCCGACTTGTGCCGAGAGGCCGGCGCGCTGCTCATCCTGGACGAAATCGCCACGGGCTTCGGCCGCACGGGCAAAATGTTTGCGGCGGAATGGGCCGGGATATGTCCGGATATTCTCTGCTGCGGCAAGGCGCTCACGGGCGGCATGCTGACCCTGGCCGCTACGGCCTGCACGGACAGCGTGGCAGAAGACATCTGCCGCCACAACGGTGTGCTCATGCACGGCCCCACCTTTATGGCCAACGCCCTGGCCTGCGCCGTGGCCGGGGCCAGTCTGGACCTGCTGGCCGAAAACGCCTGGCCGGAACAGGTGGCCGGGCTGGAAGCGACCCTGCGCGCGGGGCTCGCCCCCTGCGCCGCGGAGCCCGATGTGGCGGACGTGCGTGTGCTGGGGGCCATAGGCGTAGTGGAAACGCGCCGCCCGGTCCACACGGCCCGACTGCAGCGCTACTTTGTGGAGCGGGGCGTGTGGCTGCGCCCCTTCAACCGGCTCATCTACATTATGCCCCCCTATAACACGCCGCCGGAAGACGCGGCCCGGCTGTGCGCGGCCGTGCGAGGAGCGCTGCGCGAGGGGGCTCACCGGCCGTGACTTTTTTGGTCTTCTATTTCGCCGTCCTGTTCTTTGTGGCCCTGTGGTCCACCCGCAATGGCGTGGACGCGGCCACCTATTTTCTTAACGGACGGCGCAGCACGGCCTTTGCAGTGGCCCTTTCCATCGTGTCCTCCTGCGTGGGCGGTTCCGCCACCATGGGCATGGCCGGTCTGGCCTGGCAGGTGGGCACTCCGGCCTTCTGGTGGCTGGGCTCCGGGGCTGTGGGCCTTACCGTGCTGAGCCTGTTTCTGGCCCAAAAAGTACGGGAAAGCGGGGCCGTGACCATGCCGGAAATGCTCACAGCCTTTTTGGGAGAACCAAGCCGTCCCCTGGCCTCCGTGATCATTGTCACGGCCTGGCTGGCCATCCTGGCCGCGCAGTTCAGCGCCATGGCGGCCATCATCATGCCCCTGACCGGCCTTGCCAAAGGTCCGGCCGTGCTGCTGGGCGCGGCGGCGCTTTTGGCCTACACCCTGGTGGGCGGGCAGGCGGCGGTCATGAAGACCGACGTGTGGCAGTTTTCCGTGCTCATGGCGGCCCTCTTGCTGGCCCTGGCCCTGAGCGTCAAGGCGGGCGGCGGGCATGCCCTGGCGGCCGTGCCGTTGGAAGCGGTCAATGCGGACTTTCCCCTTTCCAAGCTGCGTTATTACCTCTGCATTCTGGGTGGCAGTTATGTGGTCTGCCCCATGCTGTTCGGGCGTCTGCTCACGGCGCGGGACGCGGCAGCCGCCCGCCGTGGCGGGTTGTGGGCCGTGGCGGGGCTCACCATCACGGCAGCCATCATCGTGGCCCTGGGCATAGCCTGCCGCGACCTGGTGCCCGCAGGCACGCCGCCGGAGCAGGTGCTCAGTGCCGCCCTGCTGACCCATCTGCCGACCTGGGCCTCCACGCCTATTTTGCTGGGCATTTTCAGCGCCATTATTTCAGCCGGAGATTCCTGCATCATCACGGCGGCCTCAGTGTGCAGCAACGATATTCTGCGCCGTCCCGGCGTGGCGGCCTGCCGTCTGTGCATGCTGGGCGCGGCGCTGGCCGCCATGGTGCTGGCCCTCTACGGCAAGGGCATCCTGGCCCTGCTGCTCATGGCCAATGATATTTACGTCTGCGGCGTGGTGCCACCCGTGTTTGTGGGCATGCTCCTCTACCGCAAGGCCCGCTTCCGCCCCTGGGGCGTGGCTGCCGCCATGGCGGCCGGCGGCCTGCTGGGCCTCACGGCTACTCTGAGCGACAACAGCGCCTGGAGCTTTGCGGGCCTTGGCGTGTCCCTGCTGGGCAGCCTGGCTGCGGCGCGCCGCAGGGAGCCCGTCAGGCCGAAGGCGGCAGAGGCAGACCCCGGAATATGAGCCTGGTGGCTGCCGCATCGGCCAGGTCCGCCACATCCATAAGTTTTTCCAGCAGTTCCAGCAGATAGTGACGGTCGTGTTCACAACCGTCCACAAAATCCTCCTCCAACTGGCCGGAATTGATGTATGCCTCCAAGGCTTCCAGGTCCGCGACGGTCAGCATGCTTTCTCCTTGCGCATCGTAACTAGCGCTGCTGTCTTTGCCCGTAACTTCCTTCGTCGTAACGGGCCAAGTTCCTTCGTCATACCGGGCCGGGCTGAACTTACGCCTCCGGATCGGACGTCTGCTTGCGCAAAGCCACGAGGCAGCGTTGGGTCAAAACGTCGGCAAGCGCCTCCACCACGGCGATTTCTTCGCGCGTGATGGCCGGATAGTGGATGCCCGCGCTCACGCATACGGCGCAGCCGAGGCCATCGGCCAAGGCGGTGGCCGTGCGCAGGGCCAGGACGTCCTCCCGGTGGCCGGGCAAAACCAGCAGCCGCCCCTGGGCCTGGGCCCCCGACGCAGGGGCATAGGCCAGGGCTACGGCCCCCAGATGGGCCGTGCCGCCGCCCAGCAGCACCTGCAGGTCGCCACCCTGGCGGCAAACGCGCAACTGCAGGCAGATTCTGCCCTGACGGGCGGTAAAACGCATATTTCCTCCCAGACAATGGCGCAGGCCTCCGCCGCCACAGCTTTCCCGCCCGGCGCAAGGGTGGTTGCACGCCCTTTGCAGCGTCGTCGCGCCGCTGCTATTCTACCTTCCCGGGCCCGCAGCCGCAAGGCCGCTGTCTTGACGCTGCCGCCCGCTGCCCGTACCATCCGCGCATCCCCCGCGCCGCATTCCCGCATCCCTGCGGACGCGCCGCTTTTGGAACAGATTGCCTTTGAGAATAGGTATTCTCAAAGGTTACGACACGCTCGCTCCGGCGCTTAACAGCGCAAATAAGTTGCGCTTGCGCTTCCCGGCGGGCGTCTGCTTACGCAACCGCCAGAACATTTCAACGTTGAAATGCCTACTGCAAGACCTGGAGACGTCATGACCCTGGATCCCACCCGGCACCCCGATTGGCAACTGGCCCAGGAAGCCGAATCCCATATGAAGCCCATCCTCACGCTGGCCGCGGAAATGGGCCTGGAATCTTCTGAAATTCTGCCCTATGGGCACTATATGGGCAAGATTGAGCAGCAGGCCGTGCTGCAGCGTCTGGCGGACAAGCCCGACGGTCTTTATATAGATGTGACGGCCATCACCCCCACGCCCCTGGGCGAGGGCAAATCCACCACTACCATTGGTCTGGTACAGGGCCTGGCCCGACGCGGACTGCGCTCTTCGGCGGCCATTCGCCAGCCTTCGGGCGGCCCCACCATGGGCATGAAGGGTTCGGCTGCCGGTGGGGGGCTTTCGCAGTGCATTCCACTGGCGCCCTATTCTCTCAACTTCACAGGGGACATCCACGCCGTGGGCGCAGCCCATAACCTGGCCATGACCGCCCTGACGTCCCGCATGCAGCATGAGCGCAACTACGACGACGCCACCCTGGAACGGCTTTCGGGCATGCGCCGCCTGAACATTGACCCCACCCGCGTGAACACGGGCTGGGTGGTGGACTTCTGCGCCCAGGCCCTGCGCCATGTGGTCATCGGTATAGAAGGCGAAGGCCGCCGCAATGACGGCTTCATGATGCGCTCGCACTTTGACATCACCGTGGCCTCGGAGGTCATGTCCATCCTTTCGGTGGCGCGTGATCTGCGGGATCTGCGGCAGCGCATGGGCCGTATGGTGCTGGCGCTGGACCGTGACGGCAAGCCCGTGACCACCGCCGACCTGCAGGTGGACGGAGCCATGACCGCCTGGCTGGTGGAGGCCGTGAAGCCCAACCTGATCCAGACCATGGAAGGCCAGCCCGTACTGGTGCACACAGGGCCTTTCGGCAACATCGCTCTGGGGCAGAGCTCCGTCATTGCCGATCGGGTGGGCCTCAAACTCAGCGAGGCGCATGTGACCGAATCGGGCTTTGCCGCCGAAATGGGCTATGAAAAGTTCTGGAACCTCAAATGCCGCTACAGCGGTCTGACCCCGGACGCGGCAGTGCTGGTGGCCACAGTGCGCGCGCTCAAATACCACGGCGGCGCGCCGCAGCTGCGCCCCGGTCAGCCCTTGCCCGAAGCCTATACCCACGAGGATCTGGCCCTGGTGGAGGCCGGTTGCGTCAACCTGCTGCACCATCTGGGCATTGTGCGGCGCTCCGGCGTGCCGGCCGTGGTCTGCCTCAACCGCTTTCACACCGATACCCAGGCGGAGCTGGATACGGTGCGCCGCATCTGCGAAAAGGCCGGGGCGCGGGTGGCCGTTTCCGACCACTGGGCGCGGGGCGGCGAAGGCGCGCTGGAGCTGGCCGACGCCGTGCTGGACGCCTGCCGCACGGACCGCCGCGCATTCCGCCCCCTGTACGACTGGAATCTGCCCCTGCGGGAACGCATTGTGCGCATCGCCCGCGAGGTTTACGGCGCGGACGGCGTGGATTTTGAACCCCTGGCGGCCCAGCGTCTGGCCGCCTTACAGGAACGGCCCGACGCGGCTGAGCTGGGCGTCTGCATGGTCAAAACCCAGTATTCTCTGTCCGATGACCCCAGCAGGCGGGGCGTGCCCGCCTCCTGGCGGCTGCACGTGCGCGACGCACTCCTGTTTGGCGGCGCTGGGCTGGTGGTGCCGGTAGCGGGCGACATCAGCCTTATGCCGGGCACGGGCTCACGGCCGGGTTTCCGCAACATTGACGTGGATGTGGAAACGGGCCAGGTTTCGGGGCTGTTTTAGCGCCTTTTCCCTTTGAAGTTGCTCTGGCCACGGCCTGAACAGACGCCCGCACACAGGTATAAACGCCGTTTATTTGTACTGTTAAACCCCGATCATTCCGGGATTGCAGCGCGTGAACCGCAGCGCCTGTATGGTGGATGGCCGTCCTGCATTGCCGCCGGACGGTTCAAACCTGCGCGGCTCTGCAGCCCTGCGACAAAGGAAGAACAATGTACCGTTATTATATTGAGAAGATAACCGTGACCGAGGCGGATATGGACATGCAGGGCAGAGTGAGCAACCTGCGCTATGTCCAGTGGATGCAGGATCTGGCCGTGGCCCATTCCGCAGCCAACGGCTGGAGCATGGAGCGCTATGCGGCCGTGGGCCAGGGCTGGGTGGTGCGGCAGCACCGCATTACTTACCGCAAACCGGCAGTAGCGGGGCAGGTCATCAGCGGGGCTACCTGGGTAGCCGACTTTGCCTCGCGCCAATGCACGCGACGCTATCTTTTTTGGCGCGGCGCGGATGCGGCTCTCCTGGCGGAAGCGGAAACCCTCTGGATCTATATTGATTATGCCAGCGGACGGCCCGTGCGCATTCCTGAGGAACTCAGCCGGGACTTTGCGGCAGCCGAGGAAGCGGAAGTGCGGGCAGCCCTGGCCGCGGGGTAAGAGGGCGTCGGCCCGCAAACAGAAACAGGGTCGTGTCGCCCTTTGGCGCAGGCCGATTGTCAGCGCGGCTTTCCCCCGGCCTTTCCGGACTGGCCGTCTGCGCGGGAGAGGCGTTCCAGCAGGCGGTCGTAGTAGGGGTCGTCCTGCTCCAGATGGATGGGCCGCTGAAAACGGATTTGCGCCCGCGTAATCATAAAGCGCAGCCGCTGCATCTGGCGTACGCGCTCCTGCTCGTCCTCACACTGCTCCAGCAGGTCCACCAGCCGGTTCAGTTCTTTGCGCTGCTCCAGCTCCGGCGGCAGGCAGCCGGCGTTGCTCAGAATTTTGTAGGCCATACGCAGTTCTTCGGGCACGTGGCTCATGTCCTCCAGCTCCAGGGGGCGACCCGTGCCGGGGAGGTTGTCAAAAACTCCCTGGGCCTGGGCCTCGGCGATGCGTTGCTCAGCGATGAACTGGATGACGGAAAAGGGATTGGCTTCGGCCATGACGGTGGACCTTGCGGACGGGCGCGCGGATTTTTCCGCCCGGTTGTTTTGCGCAGGGCGCGCCAGGCGCGGACCTGCGCGAGAGAAATTTTTTTGAGGTTTTTTCCCCAAAACCGCTCTGCTATTTTTCTTCTCCCGGCAAGGACGGCGGTTCGGCGTCGGGCTCATCATCTGGCCCGTCACCTGGCGCGCCGCCTATCGGGCCTGTGGCCGACGGAGCGGGCTGCGGGGCGTCGGCCCAGAGTTTTTTCCATTCCATAAGCAGGCGGAGGGCCTCCAGGGGGCTGAGGGCTTCGGGCTGCAGCTCACGCAGCAGGCGTACCAAGGGGTGTTCCAGATTTTCAGGCGGGGTGGGCTCCGGCAGGGCTTCCGTTGCAGCGGGTTCCGGTTCCGGCAGGTCCAGGCCCGGCAGGGCCACAGCCGTTACCACGGTTTTGCGCGCGCCTTCCCGGCCCCGTTCCAGGCCAGCCAGAATGGTTCTGGCCCGCTGCACCACAGACCCCGGCACGCCGGCCAGGCGGGCCACCTCCACGCCGTAGCTGCGGTCCGAGGGGCCGGGCACCAGTTTGTGCAGAAAAAGGATGTCGTTATTGTATTCGCGGATGGCGATATTCATGGTGAACACGCCGGGCACGCGGCCTTCCAGGGCGGTGAGCTCGTGGTAGTGGGTGGCAAAGAGGGTGCGCAGTTCACCGCCCGCGCGGCGGGCCAGGTCTTCCACCACGGCCCAGGCCAGGGCCACGCCGTCGTAGGTGCTGGTGCCCCGACCGATTTCGTCCAGAATGATCAGGCTGCGTCTGGTGGCCTGCCGCAAAATGCGGGCCGTTTCCATCATTTCCACCATAAAGGTGCTCTGGCCCTGGGCGAGGTTGTCCGAAGCCCCCACGCGGGAAAAGAGGCGGTCCACCAGGCCGAGACGCGCCGCATCCGCCGGCACCATGGAGCCCATCTGGGCCAGCAGGCAAATGATGGCCACCTGACGCAGCACCGTGGATTTGCCCGCCATGTTGGGACCGGTAAGCAGGCAAAGGCGGCGGCGCTCGTCCAGGACAAAATCGTTGGGCACAAAGTTGGCCCGGCCCTGGATGGCTTCCACCACGGGGTGGCGGCCCTGACGGATTTCCAGGTGGGCGTCGGCGGTAAGTTGCGGCATACGCCAGCCCTGGGCGCGCCCCACCTGGGCAAGGCTCTGCCAGTAGTCCAGATGGGCAATGCAGTCGGCCATCTGGATAATGCGCGGCCGCTGGGCCGCCAGTTGAGCGCGAAGCTCCTGAAAGAGGCTATATTCCAGGCTTTTACGCTTTTCCGCCGCGGAGAGCAGTTCCTCTTCCAGTTCTTTCAGCTCGGCGGTGGTGAAGCGTTCCGCATTGGCCAGACTCTGACGGCGGATAAAATGGTAGGGGACCGGCCCACTGTGGGCCGCGCGGGAAATTTCGTAGTAGTAGCCGAAAACGCGGTTGCAGCCCAGTTTGAGGCGGCTGATGCCGGTTTTGGCCTGTTCTTCGGCCAGCATGGCCTGCAGCTTCTGCTCGCCGTGCTCCACCAGGTCCAGCAGGCGGTCCAGCTCCACATTGTAGCCAACTTTGAACAGCCCGCCCTCCGTGATCACGGCGGGCGGAGCATCCACCAAAGCGGCATCAAGGAGGGCGGCGCAGTCTTCCATGCTGTCCCAGGCGCGGAGTATTTCTTCTATGGCCTTGGGGGGCGCGGCATCCTGTTCGCCCTGATTGGGCGGAAAAGAGTCCTTCAGGGCCGCCAGCACCTGGGGCAGGGCGGCCAGACTCTCCCGCAGAGCAATGCAGTCGCGCGGCGCACCCTGATTTAGGCTGATGCGTGTGGAAAGACGTTCCAGATCGTAGACCCGGTCCAGAGCCGCGCGCAGGGCCTCGCGCCGGGCGTCGCAGGCGTGGAAAAAGACCACAGCCTCCTGAATGCGTCTGATGGGTCCGGCCTCGCGCCAGGGGTGGCGCAGCATGTCCTCCAGCAAGCGACCGCCCATGGGGGTGAGGGTCTGGTCCAGCACATGGCGAAGCGTACCCTTACCTCTACGGCCGTTGAGCCGGACAAAAATTTCGAGATTGCGTTCGGTGACGTCGTCGATGATCAGGCGACGGCTCAGGTCCAGAGGCCGGAAGGGCTGGAGGTGGTCCGGGCTGCGCATCTGCGTTTGATTGAGATAAAGCAGGAGCGCGCCGCAGGCGCGGACAAGCTCCGGCCTGCCTTCCAGCCCCAGGGCCCCCAGTTCGCGCACGCCTTGGGCGGTCAGCACGCGCTCCGTGGCGCGCTGCACGTCGAACTGCGGACGCGGCAGGCGCACCAGGCGCACGCCGTCCAGCAGCGTGCGGGGTGGCGGTTCCAGCCCTTCGGGCGTAAGCAGTTCGCGGGGAGCCAGCTTTTGCACCCACTGCCAGAGCTCGGCGGGGCGCTTAAATTCCAGGCCGGACCACTGGCCGGTGGAGATGTCCGCCCAGGCAAAGGCGCCGCCCTGGTCCGGCGCGGCGGCATAGAGCGCGCCCAGATAGTTGTGGCTCTTGGTCTGGAGGTTGGCGTCCTCCAGTACCGTGCCCGGCGTGATAACTCTGGTGACGGCGCGTTTGACCAGGCCCTTGGCGGCCTTGGGGTCTTCGGTCTGGTCGCAGATGGCAATCTGGTAGCCCTTGCCGATGAGCTGGGCCACATAGCTTTCCACGGCGTGCCAGGGCACGCCGCACATGGGTACGGGGTTTTCCGCGTCGCGGCTGCGGCTGGTGAGGGCAATGCGCAGTTCGCGGGCGGCCGTGCGGGCGTCGTCAAAAAAAAGTTCGTAAAAATCCCCCATGCGGTAAAAGAGCAGGGCATCAGGATGTTCGGCCTTGATGCGCAGGTACTGCTCGAACATGGGGGTCATTTTTACCGGGGCTTCAGGCATGGCTCAAAGGGTAAAAGGTGCAGAAAGACGCGCCCGCAACAGGCGTGGACGCGGCAAACAATGTGAACACGCTGCGCGCCCTGCAGCGCCATAGAACGGCGCAGACACGGAACGCGGCCGACAACTGCGTGCGGGACGTGGCCGCAGACGGCCCGGAGCGCGTGGCGCGTGTTGCCCGTGAGCGCACGGTCAGCACGCAGCGGGGAAATTACGGCCGGTCTGGGTCCGGGGCCAGAGCCGCGCCTTCTGCGGTCAGATCTGCCCCCTGGGGCGCACAGGCAGCTGCATCGGCCTTGCCGCCGGTTTTGGCTTCCAGCGCGGCGGCTTTGTCGGCCTTGCGCAGGAAGGTGGCGCGCGCGGTTTCACTGCCCAGCTTTTTGCGGAGCTTTTCCACTTCGCGCTCCAGACTGCTGATCTGCCACTTGTGCTTCAGCAACCGTGCGGAAAGATTGACCTTGTCCCAGACCAGGAAGCAGAGCGTGAAGAGCGCGCCCAGAGCAAAGGCCGCCACCACCAGGAAATAGAACGGCAGTGGGATGGAGGACATGGGCGGAATGAAAAAGAGGTTGAGCGTAAGAACCAGTTGCTGGGAAAGGGAGGCCTGGTTCTGAAAAAAGAAAACCAGGGACAGAAAAAACACCACGGCAAGCAGCAGAACCTTGACATACCGCATGGGCACACTCCTCACAGGCTAAAAAACGCTGAAATAAACTGTACGCTGCATGGGCTCTTGCGGATGTCGCTTCCCGCCCTGTAGGCGGGTGCGCCTCCCGCCGAGGATTGCCCGGTCCCCGGCCTTGGCGGTCCCGGCGTCGGCGGACCGCCTGACGCGGCATGCGGCACGCGTCGCAAAAAAGTTTGGCTGTCCGCCGTGGTTTGTCGGGGCGGGCAGGGCCTGCGGCCGCACCGGCAAAGGGCACGATGGGGGTCGCGCGGCCGAAAAATTCTTTGGCCGGGTCGCACCAGCGGCGTTCCGGCCGACGTATCCTGCAGTTGCTGCGGCACGCCGCAGCACAGTCGGCACTGCGGGCAGGGGGCGTCAGTCCGTCAGGGCAGCCAGGCGCACGGCCACGGCCTGAGGCGCAAAGTAGGGCCGCAGGGCCGCATAGCTGCAGCTGAGGTGCTGCGGCATGGTGCGTACCTCGTCAAATACGGCCATAAAGGAGGAATCCCCGTTCCAGCGCGGCACCAGATGAAAGTGCAGATGCTCCCGAATGCCGGCGCCCGCGGCCTCGCCTTGGTTCAGGCCGATATTGATGCCCGGACAGGTAAAGTGTTCCTTTAATATAGTGGCGCAGACCTGCAAAAGGTCCATAATTTCATGCGCTTCTCGGCGTGAAAGCTCGGCCAGCAGCATGACGTGGCGGTAGGGGCAGACCATGATGTGCCCGTTATTATACGGGTATTTGTTCATGATCACAAAGCAATGTTCCCCGCGGTAGAGCACGAGCCGCTCCGCGTCTTCTTCCGTGCCTTGGGGCAGGCAGAACACGCAGGTATCGGGTTTCGGGCCCAGAATGTAGTCTATACGCCAAGGCGCCCACAATTGTTTCATAATGTTGAGCTATACACCGCTTAGGGCCGACGGGCAAGGGGGGCCCCGCCGGACGTGCGGCCGTTTTTTGCCAGCAGGCTTTTGACCAGGGCCAGCTGGCTTTCGGCATTGGGAGCCTGGCCGTCCAGCTTGGCGCGCAGCACGGCCGCCAGAATCCGGCTGTAGGCCGGACCGGGGAGAAGCCCCAGGCGCTGCAGATCCTGGCCGGTGATGTCTGCCTTTTCTCTTCGCCATTGGGTAATGTAGCGCGAAATGTTTTTTTGCAGGGGCGCATCGCTGGTTCTGGCCATGAGGTAGAGCAAAAACTCCAGGCGCAAGGGCCGGAGCAGGGCGCAGAGTTCGCTGGGCCGGGCCGATGTTTCTTGCCAGTTGGTCAGCTGGCTGCCCAGGGCGCGCAGACGTTCTCGTTGGGCCAGCACTGTGGCGCGCAGGGCTTCGGGCAGGCCCAGGCGGCGGTAGTGTTCCAGCGTAAGGGCATAATTCAGACCATGGTTGAGGCCCAGAAAATAGACCAGCCAGGGCAGGGGCTGTTCCTCAAAATAGAGCAAACGGTACCAGCCGAGAATTTCCTGCAGCCCCTGCAACAGGGCCTTGCGTGCGGGGATCAGGGCCAGTTGGGGGGCTATGGTCTCCCAGATGCCCAGCTGGTCCATGCGCGTGAAGCAGGCCAGGGGGGCTTCTTCATCACAAATGTGCTTGAATTCGCTGAACAGGCGCTGGGGCGAAAGGCGGTCCATGAGCTTGAGCGACAAGGCGTTTTTGACCAATTTTTCCGTGCCCTGGCCCAGATGGAAGCCGTAACGCTGCTCAAAGCGCACAGCGCGCAGGCAACGGGTGGGGTCTTCCACAAAGCTCAGGGTGTGCAGCACGCGGATGACCTTGTCCTTAATGTCCCGTTGCCCGCCGAAAAAATCCACCAGCAGGCCAAAGGGGTCATCCAGACGCACGGCCAGGGCGTTGATGGAAAAATCTCGCCGGAAGAGGTCCATTTTGAGGGATGAAAGCTCTACTGTGGGCAGGGCGGCCGGGTGTTCGTAGTATTCCAGCCGGGCTGTGGCCACGTCCAGGCGTTGTTCCTGCCCCTGGGCGTCGGGAAAAATGACCATGGAAGTAAGAAATTTGCGGTGCTCCCGCACGCGGCCGCCCAGTTCACGGGCCAGTTCGCGGGCCAGGGCCAGGCCGTCGCCTTCCACCACCAGGTCGATATCCTGATTGGGCCGCTGCAGCAGCAGGTCGCGCACAAAACCGCCCACGGCGTAGACCGGCAGACCGCGGGCCGCGCCCAGACGCCCGGCCAGGTGGAGCAGATCCCGCGTGGACGCGGGCAGGCGGTCCTGGATGAGTTTGGCCAGGGAGCGTTCCTTGCCGCCGCCTTTGTGCTCCGGCAGATGGCCGGAGGCGTTGGCAAAGACGTTGATGAGGTCTGTGCGGGTGACCACGCCCACAACTTTGTTGTCCTCCACAATGGGCGCCAGCCGTTGCCGTCCGCCCACAATGACGTCCGTAAGATCCTGCAGGCTCGCGTGCGGCGGCAGGGTGCGCACATGGCGGGTCATGTATTCCTCTACCCTGGCCACGGCCAGGCCGTGGGCCACGGCGCGCGAGGCCGTCTGCGCGTCCAGCAGCCCCACGCAGGCGCGGCTGCCCGGCGCAAACACGGGCACGGCCTTGAGCCCGAAGTGGAGCATAAGCTCGTCCGCCTCGCGGATGCTGGCCCCGGCCTCAATGCCCACGGCCGGCACAGACATATAATCCCTGGCCGTTTTGTCCGGATGCGCCTGGGCGTAGAGCTCCCGCAATATGGTTTCGCGCACTTCGTGCAGGGTCATGGAACGGATGGAGGCCGAAGCGGCGTAAGCATGCCCGCCGCCGCCCAGCGCAGCGCAGACGTCGCCCACGTTGACCGCCTCGCTGCGGCTGCGGGCCACCACCTGGATGCGGTCTTCCATCCTGCCGACGGCAAAGAGCACCGTGAATTTTTCCATTTCCATCAGGCGGTGCGCCAGGTAGGCAAAATCGCCCAGATAGTGCTCCATGGAGGCCTCGGCCAGAGCCACGCTCACGTCGTTGATGACGTAGGTCTGCACAGACTCCAGCAGACTGTTGAGGGCCTGAACGTGCAGGCTGGTGAGCTGGTGGGCGGCCAAGTCATCTATGCGGTTCACGTCCATGCCCTGACTGAGCAGCCAGGACGCGGCCTGAAAGTCCTCTTCCGTCGTGGAGGAATAGGTGAAGGAACCCGTATCGCCGTAAATGCCCAGGCCCAGCAAGGTGGCTTCTTCCGGGGTAAGGGCAATGCCGCGCTCACGCAGGTGGCGCACCATCAGGCTGGTCAGCGCGCCCACGCGGGCCGTGTAGGCCGCGTCCGCCGTCACGTCGTCGGCAGCGTCGGGGTGGTGGTCCCAGACTTCCAGCCGCAAACCTGGGCGGTCCAGCAGGGGAGCCACATGCCGCACGCGGCCGCGCTGACGGGTGTCTACCAGCACCAGACGGTCAAAGGCGGCCCAGTCCAGGCTGTCGGCGGTGACGAAGTCGTAGGTCTGGGCGTCCAGGCGGGCATAAAGTTTTTGCAGGCCGCGTTCCTGCGTGCCGGGAAAGAGCAGCACGCAGGGAGCATAAAGCCGACGGGCCGCCAGCATGGCCGCAAAAGCGTCGAAATCCGCGTTGGCGTGGCAGGTGACGAGGGTGGCGGGGCTCACACGCGGCTCCGGGGGTGAAACTGGTGGTGCAGGGCGCGCAACCGCTCGGCCTGCACATGGGTGTAGATTTCTGTGGCGCTGATGTCCGCGTGGCCCAGGAGCAGCTGCACGGAGCGCAGATCCGCGCCGCCTTCCAGAAGGTGTGTGGCAAAGGAATGGCGGAAGGTGTGCGGTGAAATGGCGCGGCGGATGCCGGCCTGCAGGGCGTAGTTTTTGACCATCTTCCAGACGTATTGGCGGCTCAGAGCCCGGCCCGAACGGTTGACGAAGAGCTGCCCGCCCGTGGGGCTGAAGGCGGGCCGCCAGTCCTTAAGATAGGTGGCAAGCATCTGCTGCATGGCGTCGTGCAAAGGGACAAGGCGTTCCTTGGCGCCCTTGCCGAAAACGCGCACCAGCCCCCGCTGCAGGTCCAGATCCAGAACGTCCAGATTGCACAGCTCGGAGACGCGCAGCCCCGCCGCGTACAGCATCTCCAGCATACAGCGGTCGCGCGCGCCTGTTTTAACGCCGCAGTCTGGCTGGGCCAGCAAAGCCTCCATTTCATCCTTGCGCAACACCTCCGGCAAATGCAGGGGGAGCTTGGGATTTTCCAGCAGCAGAGCGGGGTTTTTGGTCACCGCGCCCGCGTCCAGGGCAAAGGCAAAAAAAGCCCGCAAGGCCGAAAGCCGCCGCGCCAGGGTGCGCCCCGTGTTCTGGTGCGCCCGCAGCCAGGAGAGGTAGAGGAAAATTTCCTGCTCGTCCGGCGTGGCCGGAAGGCGGCCGCCGCTCAGGGCCAGTTCTTCCTGAAACAGAAAAAAATTTTCCAGGTCTTGGCGGTAGGCCTCCACGGTACGGACGGCCAAACCGCGCTCGGCCAGCAGATGGTCGCACCACTGCGGCAGCAGCGGCGCCAGAGGCGAAGAAAAGGGCGGGCTTTGCGTCATGGGCTCCATGCTAGCCGTCTTGCCTCCGGGGGGCAAGGGGCGGGGATGGCCGCGGCTTTTCCGTCGGGCAAAGCTGTGCTATGCCGTGTCGGCGGCACACGTTCAAGCGCGGTTTTGTTGCAGTGCCCTGCAATTCTGCTGCCGGAAATCCGCAGAAGGAGGCGTTATGCGGTCTGACGAGGCTTTACGGGCCTATGTGGGGCTGGGATCCAACGCGGCCGGGGCTGCGGAGCATCTGGAGCAGGCGCTTGCGGCTTTGGCGGCCCTGCCGGATATGCGGCTGGGCGCGGTTTCGTCCGTCTACGCCACGGAGCCGCAGGACTATGCGGACCAGCCCTGGTTTCTGAACCGGGCGGCGGAGCTCTTGCCCGGAGCGGACTGGGAACCCCACGCCCTGATGGATGCGCTGCTGCAGATTGAGGCGGCCCAGGGACGGGTGCGCAGCCCGGACCCGGCCCTGCGCTACGGACCGCGCGTCATTGACCTGGATTTGCTGCTTTTTGGAGATGTGCAGAGCACACACCCACACTGTCTTTTGCCCCATCCGCGCCTGACGCGGCGGGCCTTTGTACTGGTGCCCCTGCTGGAGGTGGCCCCGCAGATCCGCATCTGCGGTCTGCCTGGCCGCCAGTGGCTGGCGCGTTTGCCCTGGCGGCTGGAAGGGCACAGAATTTTTCAGTGACGGGGCGCGGCCCCTGTGCTACAAATGCTCGGCAGCGGCCAGCGCGCCGCGCGTCATTTTTTGTCAAGCCCCCGGCGCGGTCCCTGCGGCCGCAGTTTGGGTTGGAGGAGCGTTGCATGTGGAAATGGCTGATTCTTATTGTGGCGGGCTATGTGCTGTACCGCCTGTTTGCCAATGACCTGCTCAAAAAGAAAAAAGAACACAAAGAAGACAGCGCCGCCGAAGTAGAGCGTAAAGTGGCCGCCGGCGAGATGGTCAAAGACCCGGAATGCGGGGCCTATGTTTCTACCGAGGGCAATATCTCCGTGCGGGATGGCGAAAAGATTTACCGTTTTTGCAGTTACGAGTGTCGAGACAAATTTTTGCAGCGCCTGCAGGAAGGGGGCCGCGAACTGCCGCCCAGGGATAAGGATACAGAAGAATAGGGCGGCCATACGCGCCGGGACGGCAAGGACCAGCCCCTGGCGCACAGGACGCCATATCTTCGCGGTCGCGGCAGGTCACGGGAAAAAACAGCCCTTGGCGCGTGGGCATGGATAGGCTTGCAGCAGGCTGTGGACGCGCAGGCGGCCGCTCGTCGCAAAGGAACAGGCGTCGTTTGCTCCTTATTGGCCCGTTTGCGACGAGGGACGTTACGGGCAAAGACAGCAGCGCTGGTTACGGAGCAACGTCAGTGGTGCGGATGCGCGGTGCAGCGCTGGAGCGGGCAACCTGCGCAGCCGTACATAGAGAAATTTACGAATACGCAGTTTCGAAAAACGTAACAAATCCCCCTTGGCTATGCAGATCGGCCAAGGGGGATTTTTTCGGCAGTCGGGATCGCGCTTATTTCATGCCGGCCACGCGGCCCAGCATACTCTGAACGTTCTGCACGCTTTTGCTGAGGCTGCTTTTGGCCTCGTCAAATTCTTTCTGCAGGCTGTCCATGAGCTCGCGTACGGAAATAATAGCGTTGACGCGCGCCACATTGGCCCCACAGAAGGCGAAGCCGCGTTCCAGATTGCCGCGCATGGCGTTGATCAGGGCCTGAGCGATGCAGTAGGGCGTTTTTTCCTGCTCGCAGGTTTTGACGCAGTGGAAGATGCATTTGAAGGGCTTTTTGTTGCCCGCGCGGGATTCCTGGATAAATTCGTTTTCCAGAGCGCGTCCGGGCATGCCCACCGGGCTTTTGATAATGGTCACGTCTTCGGGGCGGGCCGCCAGGTAGGACTGTTTGAAGCGTTCGTCGGCATCGCATTCGTGGGTGGCCACAAAGCGGGTGCCCATCTGCACGCCGGAAGCGCCGAGGTTCAGAAACTTCATGATGTCCGCGCCGGAATAGACGCCGCCTGCGGCGATGACGGGCACGGACCGGCCGCACTTGTCTTCCATGGGTTTGACGGCGTCCACCACCTGGGGCACCAGCACTTCCAGGGCGTGGGCGGGGTCGTGCAGCTCTTCCGGCTTAAAACCCAGGTGGCCGCCGGCCTTGGGGCCTTCCACCACAAAGGCGTCCGGGGTGTAGCCGAAATGGGTCACCCATTTTTTGGCAATGACCGTGGCTGCCCTGGCCGAAGACACGATGGGCACCAGCTTGGTCTTGAATTCTTCTTTCTTTTCTTCACACATCTGGAGCAGGTGCCGGGGCATATCCAAAGGCAGTCCTGCGCCGGAAAAGATGATGTCCGCCCTGTTTTCAATGGCCGTACGCACCATCTGCGTAAAAGTGGTGAGAGCCACCATGAGGTTGACGCCGATGATGCCGTCCGTCATCTGGCGGGCTTTGAGTATTTCAGTGCTCAGGGCGCGCAGGTTGGCGGTGAGCGGGTCTTTGGCCACATCGGGTTCTTTCATGCCGATCATGGCTCCGGCAATGACGCCGATGCCGCCCTGATTGGCCACGGCCGACGCCAGACCGGAAAGTGAGATGCCCACGCCCATGCCGCCCTGAATAACAGGGATGCGGGCCGTGAGATTACCTATGCGAAGCGCGGGGAAAGGCATGACAAGACCTCCGTCCTGACGGAAACGGGAAAGCGGGCAGGGCCGCGGATTGACGACCAGATCGTTCCCCGGTGATTTTTGGAATAAATATAAGCGCATTTCTTACGGGGCGCAACAGGGAATTGTTGTCAGAACGCCAACCGGGCGCGGGTATTCAGATTTTTTATGATACGGCAGCCGGGCAGGGCGGTCAGAACCGTATTCGTCTTATGTTATGCTGCTGCCGGAGATGCCGGACGAAAAAAGAAATTTCACGGGGCCATGCCCCTGAACCGCCAAAGGCTTCTGCCGCAACAACCAATGTCCGGGCCAGAGCATTGCAACGTTACAGGGCCCTGGCGCTTGTGTAAGCAGACGTCCGCTGTGGAGGCGCAAGCGTAGCTGCAGCCGTAACGACGCAGAAAGTTACGGGCAAAGACAGCAGCGCTGGCTACAGATACAGACAGCACCGCCTCTGTATTTGCGCGGGTAAGCGACGCAACGGGCATGCCGTAGCTGTTAAAAATACATTTTCTTATCTAAACGGTGCAGAGGCCTGCGTAAGGGCAGTAGCGACAGTGCTTGTCGGGCCGGGCCGCAAAGTGCGGGGCGCGCGTCAGGTGCAGGAGAGTGAGCTCCAGGGCCGTGCGGCAGTAGCCCAGGGCGGCCTGCACGTCCTCACCCACAAGGCCGCCGAACAGGGGGGCCTCCCGGCCCGTGTCGCCAAGGTCCACCAGGGCCGCGTCGCCAAGGGGGCCCAGGCCCGCGGCCTGGGCCATGAGCAGATAGACGGGCAGCTGCAGGCTGCGGAGCCGCTCGCAAAGTCGGCAGAACAGGGCGTCCAGATCCTCCAGGGCTTCCGCAGGGGAGGCGGCTTCGCCGGTCTGGCCATTCAGGCGGTCACAAAGCTGCCCGGCCTGACGGAAAAAGCGTACGTCTGTCCATAGGTCGCCATCTGGCAGTTTGATGCGGCCGGTCTTGTAGTCCAGCACATGGAGCAGGCCGTCCCGTCGGTCCAGACGGTCGCAGACGCCCTTAAAGGCATAGTCGGCCCCGGCCAGGCGTAAAGTGGCGTCCAGAGGCGTTTCCAGAGCGTCGATCAGGGTGGTTTCGGGCTGGTTGTCCAGAAAGCGCTGCAGCCGCATGGGCACGGCTTCCTTAAGAATAAGCAGACTGTCCGGCGGCAGTTGCGCTTCCAGCCCGGAAGAGGCGAGAGCCTGAACAAAGGCGGCCTGTACGGCGGCGGGGCCCAAAGCGCTGCGCCGGACGCTGCGCTGCAGGTACGGGGCATACAGCGCGCGCAGGGTTTCATGAACGCAAATGCCCACCGCAGCCGGGTCGTCGCCCTCGTTGACCTCCTGCGGCGGTTCCAGGGCGCAAAGATACTGGCGGACAAAGCGCAAGGGACATTCCAGATAGACGTCCAACAGAGTGGCGGAAAGGGGACGGCGTAAAAGTCGCCTCAAAGCCGTATCCAGCCCGCCCTGACGTGGCAGGCTTTGGGGGTGCGCGGCAAAGGCGCGCAGGGTGCAGCGGGCCGCCGTGAGCGGCCCCTGGCCGGGTTCGAGCAGGGCCCCCCGACTTTGCTCCTCCTCCCAAAGCAGTTGTTCCACAAAACGGCTGCGACTTTTCTTCCCATCAAAAAGTTCGGAGCGGGTGATGCCCTCCTGCCAGAAAAAACGTACTTCCCGCGCCCCGGCGCAAAGGCGGTAAAGGGTATAGGCGGCGGCCTTTTCGCGCCCACGGGCGTCGGGCAGGCCCAACACGCGGCGCAGGGCATCGGGCAGCAGCGGGTCCGGGGCGGGCGCGCCCGGCAGCTTGTCGTCCGTGGCGTCCACAATGAGCACACGGTCAAAGTGCAGCAGGCGGGTTTCCAGCATGCCCAAGACCTGCAGGCCCGTGAGCGGTTCAGCCTCAAAGGGCACGCGCTCCTGCTCCAGCATGCCACGCAGTACCGCGTGCAACACCGCAGGCTGCAAGGGGGTCTGCGCCAGGCAATTGTCGCGCAGCCGCGGGGCCACATGACGGCTCAGGCGGTAGAGGGCTTCGGCGTCCAGCGGAAAGCGCCGCCAGATGTCCCCGCCGTGCAGCAGCAGAAAGTCACAGATCCGCAACAGACCGCGGGCGGTGTCTTCCAGAGTGGTAGCCGTGCCGAAGCCTGTGGTGCACAGGGTCAGGGTTTCGTGCAGCAGAGCCGCCTGATCTGCGGGGATCTCGGCGGCGCAGGCCGGGACCATGGCAGACAAGTCCACAAAGCGCGCGCCCGTGCGGATGTGGTGCTCCAGACGGCGCAGGGCCTCGCGCAGGGGCGGCCCCGCGACCGCCACAGGAGCGCCATCGCCCCCGACAGCGGCGTCAGGGCCAGCTTGCGGCGTGCGGGGGGCGGCGCGCAGCAGATTAAGGTAAGGGTGGCGCAGACACCGCAGCAGGGCTCGCCAGTAGTAGCGGCCATCCGCATCGCGGGTTTCCTGCAGGCGCAGCAGGGCATCCAGCAAGCGGTAGAGGGGGGAGCGCTCCAGCGGATAGCCCATGGAGACGTTCACATCCTTGTGCGGCAAGTGGTGCAGCACCGGCATAAGCAGGGCGCTGTCCGTCAGTACCACGGCCGTGGCGGCGTCTGTGGCAACAGCCTGCTCCGGACTGGGGGGCGGGTCCGGCGCGTTTGTTAAAACTTCACGCAGTTCTTTAAGTTGTGAATGCAGGTCGTACCCGGCAAAAAAATGATAGTCCGGGCGCGGGGACGGACAGGCCGTGTCCTGATCAGCGGCCTGCGGCAAATTCTGTGCGGCAAAACGCGGCGTTGCCGGAAGGGCCGTGGCGCGCCAGCGGCGGATCCAGGCAGCCAGAGGCTCACAGGACCAGTGGGGCGTGCCCCCTTGCGCCAGGGCCGGGTCCGCGTGCAGGCAGACCTGCGCCCCGGCCTCCCACAGCCGCCGCAGCACGGCTTCCTCCCCGCGCGTCAGCAGAGAAAAGCCCGCAAGCAGTACGGGGCGGCGTTCTGTGGGGCGGAACAGGACCGGGATGTCTGTGGCGTCTGCAGCCACGCTGGCCGTATCCAGGCCCGGCGTAGTCCAGCCTCTGGCCCGCAGTTCCGCCGCATAGGCCGTGCCGATGCGCCCCAGTGCGCCCAGCAGGGCCGCAGCCGGTGCGGCCACCTCCTGCTCCATGTGGGTCAGATCCACGGCCGCCACCTGCTGCTGGAACATGTCTTCAAAAACCTGGGCCAGGCGCAGGCCCCAGGGCAAAAAGCGGCCTACGTCCATATGGGCGAAGCGCGCGGCCAGGGCGCTGTCTTCCTGGGCAACGGCAGCCACAGCCTGCTGCAATGCCGCCACACGGTCCAGGTCGCCCGCCGTGTACAAAGGGACCTGAGCCAGGCGCGCCCGCCATTGGGCCGTCAGATCCGTGAGGGGCAGAACGCGCGGCAGGGGCCCCACATGGCCGGAAGCCGCATAAAGCCGCGCCAGGTAGCGCCAGGGCCGGTGGTGGGGCACCACCACCAGGGCCTGGCCAGGCATATCGCCGCAGAGCCGGTCCAGGTGGGCCTTGAGGTCCGCCAAAAAGGGACGTTGCCAGGGAAAAACCAGAAAGGGCGCGCCGCTCATGCCAAGGCATCCTCCGGGGGCAACAGGCCGTCGCAGTGTTCCTGCAAAGGGGAAACGACCGTATCCGTGACCAGGCGGAAGCGGCGCAGATCCAGATAGACCAGCAGCGCGCGCGCTTCCCGGCTTGTTGTCCCCGGCGCGTGCAGACAGCGCAGATAGGTGCGCACCTGCGCCACGTGCTCTTCCCTGGCCTGACCGCTTTTGTAGTCGAGGACCAGGCTGCCCCAGGCTTCGGGCACCAGCAGGTCCACACGCAGCAGGTTGCCCTGGCCGTCCAGCAGAGAATGCTCCGGCAGACCGTGCGCAAGCCAGCTCGCAGCCTGCGGTTGCGCTGCCAGCCAGGCCAGAGAGGCGGCAAGCTCCTCCCGAAAGCCCGCGTCCTGGGGCACGGGCAGGGCGTACTGGCGCAGGCCGTATTCCAGGGCCGCGCGAGCGTCCGCCTCCGGCTGCCCCGTGGGGCGCAGACGCTCCAGGCAGGCGTGCAGCAAGGTGCCCCGGTCTTCCGCACGAAAGGCCATGCCCGCCAGCGGGTTGCGGTAAATCTTCAGGCGCGGCAGCCACTGCATGGGCCGCCAGGGCGCGGCGTCGGGATCCGCGCTGTGCGAAGCCGCAGGCTGTGCGGCGGGTACGGATGGGTCCTTGCCCGCAGCAAATCTGTCCATTGCGGGCCCGTCCTTTGCACCGGCGCCGGCGCGGGGCCTGTGGTCCACCGCGTCTGCCTCCGAGTCGGACGTGGGGGAGGACGCTGTTGCCTGCGCGTAGCCCCCTGCAGTGGGGGCCACATCGGCCGTTGTCATGTCGGTCTGGGCGGCTACGGGTGCGTCGACAAGGGGCTCCGGCAGTGCGCCCAGGGTATAGGGGGGCTGCAGACCGGCCGCCTCCCAAAGCACGTCCAGGGCGTCGCAGGCGGATTTCTGGCCGCCCACGGGGGCGCCGCGAAACACGTACAGAGCATCCCGCGCGCGGGTAAAGGCCACATAGAGCAGATGCAGGCATTCGCGGGCCTGGCGGACCAGCTCTGCAAAATAAGGAGCGTTGAGGGCCCTGGCGTTGCCCACCACATAGCGCAGGCCGCCAAGGGTGACGGTGCGGGGGTCGGGGTGGACCCGCAGGCGGAAGTCCGTCCAGGGCACCACCACCACGGGGGCTTCCAGACCCTTGGATTTGTGGATGGTCATGATGCGCACGGCGTCCATTTGTTCGGGCATGGGCACCCGCTCGGCGTCGCCTTTATCCCGCCAGTGCTCCAGAAAGGTAGGCAGGGTGGAGAGGCCTTTTTCTTCGGCACTGTGCAGCACTTCCATAAAACGACGCAAAAAGGCTTCGGCTTCGGGGAAGCGTCGGGCCGCCTCCAGGCGGGAGAACCATTCCTGGGTCAGGTCGTAAGGAGTCATGAGCCCGGACTGGTTAAAAAAGGGCTCCAGCAAGGCCTGCCAGACCTGCGGCCAGCGCTGGCGGAACAGGCGGTACAAAGGCCCGCCTCGCGGCCCGCCCGCGCACCAGCCGTGCAGATCTTCCTCCGCCAGGGGCGCGGCCTCAGGGTGGTCGTGAAACAGCACGCCGGTGACAACAGTAAGGAAGGCAATATCGTCTTCGGGATTGTCCAGAAAGCTGAGCAGGGCCGCAGTCTGCGCCACCAGGGGATGCCCGGCGAGGCGCAGGCTGTTTTCCGTAATGACCGGGATGCCCCGGCCCAGCAGGGTATCCGCCACAATGGCGGCCATGCGGTTGGAGCGTACCAGCACCAGCACGTCCGACCAAGGGCGCGTCGGGCCGATGTCTTCTTCCAGCAGGTTGCCCAGGCGTTCCAGGGTCGCGGCTGTGAGGGCCTCAACGTTTTCTGCCTCCAGCACGTCCACTTGCACCAGCCCGCCGGGCTTGCCCTGGGGCGGGCTTTGCTGCGCCGCGCCCGCAAAAGCCTGGGCCAGTTTGGCGGCGGCCTGCGGCAGCCCCTCGGTGGGCGCGGTGCCGGGCAACAGGGCCGTGAGCACGCGCAGGGCCGTTTCGCGGTTTTCCAGAGGGGTGAACAACAGGTTATTGTGCTGCACCACCTCCCGCCGACTGCGCCAGTTGTGGGGCAGGGTGACGCGTTCCCCCTCTGGGACCAGGGCGGTCAGGGACGCATCGCCAAGCACGGCGTCGAACAGGTCCGGGTCGCCCCCGCGCCAGCCGTAGATGGACTGCTTTACGTCGCCCACCCAGGTCAGCGAACCGCCGCGCGAGAGCGCCTCCAGCACCAAGGGGCGCAGGGCGCGCCACTGCTCGGCGCTGGTGTCCTGAAATTCGTCCACCAAAAAATGGGTGAGCCGCGCGCCCAGGCGGCAGAGGGCGTCCGGCACGCCGTGCTCGGCGCGCAGCAGGTCCGCCGCCAGATGGGGGATAAGCAGACCGGGCAGATGGCCTTCTTCAGCCTGATTACTGCGAAAGGCCTCGGCCAAGGTACGGGCCAGTTCCACGGCCGGGGCGTAGCGCAGGCCCAGCTGCAGCAAAGGGGCCTCCTCCAGCCATGTTCCGGCGGCGGCCGCGCAGCGGGTAAAGGATGCCGCCACGGCGGCGGGAACGGTCTGATGTTTGGTGAACAGATCGGCGGCTTCAGGCTTTTTAAAAAAAGCCGAATCCTTCACAGTGCCTGCGGCCATGCTTTCCACAGCGGCATAGGCCTGTTTTTTCCAGGTCAGACTTGCGGCCTCGGCCGCCTCCAGAAGGGCCTGTCCGGCGGAGCGCGCCGCCAGCAGGAGGGTGGTCCAGCGCTGTTCCAGCGCGGCCGGTGGAGAAACGTCCTCCAGCTCGCCCAAAAGCGCTTTATCCATAAAGGGACGCAGTTGCCCCAGGATTTTTTCTCCAGCCAGAAAACCCCGGCTGTTGCCGTGCCAGACCAGGGCGTGACAGACCTGCCGCAGCAGCTCAAGCATGGCCGGGTTCTGCCGCCGGGCTTCTTCCAGCAGTAGGTCCAGGTAGGGCGTCAGAGCCTCCTCGCTGGCGAACACGGGCTGAAACTCCGGGTGCAGGCCCAGGTCCAGAGCCGCCGCGCGGACAATGCTGTGCAGCAGGCTGTCGATAGTGCGTATCTGCAGCGCGCCCATGTCCCGCATGATGGCTGTGACCCAGCGGCCGGCCTCGTCCGCGGCCAGGGGCAGACCTTCGGGCGGATGGCCCAGGGCGGCGTTTTTTAACTGGCGCACCACGCGCTCGCGCATTTCGGCGGCGGCGGCGTTGGTGAAGGTGACGGCCAGGACGTCGCCCCAGCCAGTGGGGCCGGCCGCACTCAGGGCGCAGACGCCCGTGGCGGGTGCGGGCGCGCCGCAGGCCACCACGTGCTGCAAAAAGCAGCGCGTCAGCTCAAAGGTTTTGCCGGACCCGGCCGAAGCCTTGATCTGGCGTAACTGCCGCGAACGGGGCCGAACGTCCATTACAGGGGCGGCAGCATGCCCGCCAACGTGCCTTGCCCGGTGGATTCCAGCACGGCCCGCCAGAGATCGGAATAAATGTTGAGTTTGCGCCGCTTGCGGGTGACCAGCTCCAGCGGCAGATGCACATAGCGGTCCTGAATTTTGCCCACCACCATGTCTGTGCGGCCGGCCATGGCCGCGTGCACGGCGTACTGGCCCAAAAAGCCGCAGTAGACCTTGTCGTTGGCGTTGGCCGGCACGGAGCGGATAATGTAGCTGGGGTCAATGTATTTGATGGAGTGCTCCAGGCCGCGCGCGTTCAGGTATTTGGTCATGGCGCCGCGCAGCAGGGTGGCCACGTCGCCCAGCACGGGGTTGCCCGAGGCGTCTGTGCCGGACTGCTGGTCCAGCAGGTGCTGCCCGGCCCCTTCGGCGGCCACAATGACGGCGTGGCCGCGCCGACGCAGGCGTTCTTCCAGCGCGGGCAGCAGGCCGCCTTGTCCTTCAAGGGCAAAGGGAGCTTCAGGGATGAGGACGAAGTTTACTTCCTTCAGGGCAAGGGCCGCGCGTGCGGCGATGAAGCCCGACTCCCGCCCCATGAGTTTGACCAGACCAATGCCGTTGGGCACGCCGCAGGCTTCAGTATGGGCGCATTCAATGGCCTCTGTGGCCTTGAAGGCGGCGGTTTCAAAGCCAAAGGACTGGGGGATGAAGTTAATGTCGTTGTCAATGGTTTTGGGGATGCCGATGACGGCAATTCTGAGGCCGCGGGTCTGCACTTCGGCGCTGATGGCCTGGGCGGCCTTCATGGTGCCGTCGCCGCCGATGACAAACAATGCGTTGACGTTGCTGCGTTCCAGAGTGTCCACGATTTCTTCGGGCGCCTGCGGCCCGCGCGAAGACCCCAGCATAGTGCCGCCAAAACGGTGAATGTCCGCCACAACGGCGGGGGTCAGCTCCAGGGGAGTGTGGCCGTAGTTAGGGATAAAGCCCTCCAGCCCGTAGGGAATGCCCAGCACCGAGGGCACATGGTAGGCGTGAAAAGCCTCCATAACAATGGCCCGGATGACGTCGTTGATGCCCGGACAGAGACCGCCGCAGGTGACGATGGCGCATTTTGCCCTGGTGGGGTCAAAGTAGAGCTTTTTGCGCGGGCCTGCGGCCTCCAGACAGACGCCGAAAGGGGTCGCGGCTTCATCGGAAAGTTCCTCATCCACAAAAATCCGCACGATTTTGTCGTCGGCCCAGGTGCGGTAGGGTAAGGCGGAATCCAGTTTGCAGGGGCCCAGGGTGCGGATTTCCGTCTGCAGGGCGGCGGCTTCAGGGGACGTCATGGGCGCACCTCCTTGACCAGGCCCAGCTGCGGGGCAATGCCGCGCATGGCTTCAATAGCCAGGCTCAAAAAAGCGTCCAGTTCCAGCCCGGCTTCGGCGCACTGGCGGATGTTGTCACGGCTGACGCTGGCGGCAAAGGCTTTGTCTTTCATCTTTTTTTTGATGCTCTTGGGTTCCATGCCTTCCAGCCCCGTGGGTCGCATGAGCGCCGCGGCGCTGATAAGCCCGGTGACCGTTTCGCCGCAGCGCAGGGCGTAGTCAAAGCGGCTTTGGGGGGCGACGCCGTTCATCTCGCCGTTATGGGCGCGAATAGCTGCAAGGGCGGGTTCGGGCAGGCTGTGGCGCAAGAGCTCCGCGCTGTCCAGACCGTGCCGTTCGGGGGTTTCAACCGTGGCGGGGTAGTCCAGATCGTGGAGCAGACCGGTGAGGCCCCAGAGCTCTTCGTCTTCCCCAAAATGTCGCGCCAGGGCCCGCAAAATGGCCTCCGAGGCCAGGGCGTGCTGCAGCAGGGCGGGCGGGGTGCGGTGTTCCTCCAGCAAGTGCAGGGCAGAATCGCGTGTGATCATGGCTATACCTTCCTCTCCTGCCAGTGTACGGCAGGGGCGGGGTGAAGGCAAGGCGCGGCCCGCGCCGTGAGGGCGGAGTTGACAGCGGGGCGGTAATGGCCGAAAAGAATTGTTTTGGAAATCTTTTAATAAAAGGTGTGCCGTGCCCATGTCCTCGCCCGTGTATGGCGTCCGCTCCCGCCCTTTGGGGCAGACCAGTTACTATCAGGGGCCGTTTGAGCTCAAGGCGGGAGACTACGTGCTTGTTGCTGCGGAACAGGGTTCAGCTCTGGGCCGCGTGGTTTCCGGCCCGGCAGAACTGCCGGAAGGGCGGAGCGACGAAGATCTGCCGCAGATTCTGCGTCAAGCCAGCCCGGAAGATATCTGCCAGGGGGAGGAGAATGACCGTCTGGCCGCTGAAGCCACGGCCTTTTGCCGCCGCTGTATCCGTGAACGCCGCATGGATATGAAGCTGGTAGATGTGGAAGTTTTTTTTGACCGCAGCAAGCTGATTTTTTACTTCACCGCGCCCGCCCGCATTGACTTCCGCGACCTGGTCAAGGATCTGGTGCGCGAATACCGGGCGCGTATTGAGCTGCGCCAGATCGGCGTGCGCCACGAAACCCAGATGGTGGGGGCCGTGGGCAACTGCGGCATGGTCTGCTGCTGCCGCCGCTACCTGCGCAAGTTCGCCCCTGTGACTATCCGTATGGCCAAGGAACAAAACCTTTTTCTGAACCCCGCAAAAATTTCCGGGATCTGCGGTCGCCTGCTCTGCTGCCTGGCCTATGAGCAGGAAAATTACGACAATTTCCATCGCCATTGTCCCCGTCTGGGCAAACGCTATCAGACGGATAAGGGCCCCATGAAGGTCTTGCGGGCCAACCTGTTCCGCAATTCCATAGCGGTGCTGACAGAAAGCGGCGAGGAGCAGGAAATTCATCTGGATGAATGGCAGGCCCTTTCTCCTTTCCGTCCCGAAGCGCCGCAGAATGCCGCCGCGCAGGGGCGACAGCCCGCCAGGCCGCCGCAGGGCGACGGTTTGCTGGTGGTTTCCGTTTCTCCGGAAACTGTGGACAGCGTGGACCATGACTTTGCGCCTGAAGGAGCGGAGTGCGCCCCTGCCGCAACGGGCGACACAAGCGCTGCAGGCGATCCGGCCCAGGCCGGGGTCGGCAAGCCGCGTCGCAAACGCCGCCGCAAACCGCAAACCTCTGAAGCAGATCAATGACGTCACAAGCAACGGAGCCCCCCGTGAACAGCTATTTCATCACCACGCCCATTTACTACGTCAATGCCCGCCCCCATCTGGGGCACGCCTATACCACGGTGGTGGCCGACGCCATGGCCCGCTACCACAAACTGCTGGGCGAGGACACGCTCTTTCTTACCGGCACAGACGAGCACGGCGACAAGATCGTGCAGGCGGCGGAAAAGCTGGGCAAAACGCCCAAGGAGTTTGTAGACGACATCAGCGGCCGCTTCCAGGCCCTCTGGCCCCACCTGGATATAGCCAACGACCGCTTTGTGCGCACCACAGACCCGCAGCACATGGCTGCGGTACAGACCTTTCTGCAACGGGTTTACGACCGGGGCGACATTTACTTCGGCGAGTTCGGCGGGCACTACTGCTACGGCTGCGAACGCTTTTATACGGAAAAAGAGCTGGAAAACGGCCTCTGTCCTCAGCATTTGACCAAGCCGGAATACATCAGCGAAAAAAATTATTTTTTCCGCATGTCCAAGTATCTGCCCTGGCTCAAACAGCACATTGAGGAGAACCCCTCCTTTATCCGGCCGGAGCGCTACCGCTCTGAAGTGCTGGCCATGCTGGAATCAGGCGCACTGGAAGACCTTTGCATCTCGCGGCCCAAATCGCGCCTGACCTGGGGCATAGAGCTGCCCTTTGACAAGGACTACGTCTGTTACGTCTGGTTTGACGCCCTGCTCAACTACATCAGCGCTCTGGGCTGGCCCGACGGCGCAGACTACCCCCGCTACTGGCCCGGCGAACATCTGGTGGCCAAGGATATTCTCAAACCCCACGCCGTGTTCTGGCCCACCATGCTCAAGGCCGCCGGCCTGCCTCTCTACCGCCACCTCAACGTGCACGGTTATTGGCTGGTGCGCGACACCAAGATGTCAAAATCCCTGGGCAATGTGGTGGAGCCGGAGGCCATGAGCGCACGCTTCGGCGCAGACGCTTTCCGCTACTTTCTGCTGCGTGAAATGCACTTCGGTTCCGACGCCAGCTTCAGCGAAGAGGCCCTTACAGGCCGTATCAATGCAGACCTGGCCAACGACCTGGGCAACCTCTTCAGCCGGGTGCTGTCCATGAGCGGCAAATATTTTGGCAGCGTCGTGCCCCGCCCCGCGGCTTTTCAGGAGGCGGATCTGGCCGTTGTGGAGCTCTGCGCCACGGCCATGCGGAATTTTACGCAGCTTTTCGGCAACGTGCAGTTTGCGCAGGGGCTGGAATCCTTGTGGGAACTGGTGCGCGCCTTGAACAAATATGTAGATGTTCAGGCCCCCTGGACTCTGTACAAGCAGGATAATATGGAGCGGCTCGGTACGGTGATGTATGTGCTGCTTTCGGCCATGCGCAAGACGGCCCTCTGCCTCTGGCCGGTCATGCCCACGGCTGCGGCCCGCATGCTGGAGCAGCTGGGGCAGACGGTGCCGCCCAAAGCGCCTCCCGTGCCCCGGCTGGAAGACGAGGTGGACACTTTTGACGGGCTCGCTCCGGGCACAACCCTGGCGGCGACCTCCAACCTCTTTCCGCGCATCGAGGTCAAAAAGGACGTGGTGCAAGCGCCTGCCGACAAAAAAAGTACAGCCAAAGCCGTGCAGGAGACTAAAAAGCCTGCCGACAAAAAAACTCCGGCCACTGTGGCGACCGGAACGGACGGGGCGGGAAAAGAGCTGGTGGAATTCAGCCGGTTTCAGGCTCTGGACCTGCGGGTAGGCACGGTGCTGCGGGCGGAAAAACACCCCAACGCCGACCGCATCCTGAAACTGGAAATAGACTTCGGCGAAGCCGAGCCCCGGCAGATACTCTCCGGCCTGGCGGCGCATTATGCGCCTGAAGCCCTGGTGGGCCGTCAGGTCTGCGCCATCCTCAATCTGCCGCCGCGCACCATCCGTGGGCTGGTTTCTCAGGGAATGGTGCTGACGGCTGGAGACGACGCGACGCTGGCCCTGCTCAGCGTGGATAAGCCCGTGCCCAACGGCGGGCGGATTGCGTAAGGCCTGTGCGCCCGGTGCGAACCTGCCGCGACCGGGCGCCGTTTACGGCCAATAAATGGAGTGCGCCGGAGCCTGACGGGCATTGCCGAAGGCGGCCTCGGCTGTACGGATTCCAAAGGGAGCAGGCCCGGCGATCCGACCTATACTATGCCAACCAGGCCCAGTCTGACCAGGGCCGGGCTTTACATAAGCCCGGTGGAAGCGGCCGTTGCTACCTTTTGTCCTGACAGGACTGGCGAAAGAGCCGCTCCAGGGCGGCGGCGTCCAGCGGGGTGAGGTTGAAACGCATGCCCGCCTCATCCAGAAGCGTGGCCAGGCTTTTGCCGGGATGTGCGGCCCGTTGCTCCGCCAGGTAGGCGGCGGCTTTGCGAACCAGTTCGCCTTGTGGCATGATGCTGCTCATGGAACACTTCCTTTTTCCCCTGACTATAGCCGCCGCAGCGGGATTTGGCAATGCCGATTCCCGGTTGCGGTCTTTTTGCTAAACCGCTGAACCGTGTCGCGCCGCCCTCTGGCGCGACCAGGGAAAATATATATGGACAACCTGCTTACAGCGCTGATTCTGAGTATTGTGGAAGGCATTACGGAATTTTTACCCGTGTCCTCTTCCGGGCATCTCATTCTGGTGGGAAATCTGCTCAATTTTGTGGGCGAAAGGGCCGCTACCTTTGAGGTGGTCATCCAGTTGGGGGCCATTCTGGCTGTAGCGGTGCTGTACCGGCAGCGCTTCTGGGGGCTGCTGCGGCCACAGCCCTACATGCGCTTCGCCGGCATGCGCGGCATTGCTCTACTGATGCTCACTTCGCTGCCCGCCTGCGTCATGGGGCTGCTTGTGCACGATTATATCAAGGAATACCTGTTCCGTCCGGGCACCGTGCTGCTGGCCTTGGTGGTGGGCGCGTTCTGCATGATCTTGGTGGAAAGGCGCAAGTTTCGGCCTACCTGCATCACCCTGGACGATATGACGCCGCGCCTGGCGCTGGGCATCGGCTGCTTCCAGTGTCTGGCCCTGTGGCCGGGCTTTTCACGCTCGGCGGCCACCATCATGGGCGGCATGATGCTGGGGGCCAAGCGGCCGTTGGCGGCGGAGTATTCGTTCATCGCGGCCGTACCCATCATGGTGGCGGCCACGGGCTACGATCTGCTCAAAAGCTGGAGCCTGTTTTCCGCGGCAGACCTGCCTTTTTTTGCTGTGGGCATGATCGGTTCGTTTCTTTCCGCCCTGGTGGCCGTAAAGGCCTTTGTGGCCCTGGTGGGGCGCATGACCCTCATCCCCTTTGCCGTATACCGGCTGGTGCTGGCCCCGCTGGTTTATTTTTTCATGGTCTACTGATTTCTGTAAAAAAATTCTTGCCAGCGGCACGCAAATTTTGTATTGAATGCGTCGCGCCGTTGAACAGCGGCTGACATGGCAAGGTAGCTCAGTTGGTTAGAGCATGCGGTTCATACCCGCAGTGTCGGGGGTTCAAATCCCTCCCTTGCTACCACAAATTTGTCAAAGAGCCCCAAGGTTGTCTAAAAGGCCTTGGGGCTCTTTGTTTTTTGTGCTGCCTGTAGGGGCTCTACACCAAAGACGGGGGCAAGCCGGCTCTACACCAAAGACGGCTCTACACCAAAGACGGGGGCAAGCCCCTTCAACGGGCAGTTTTTCCGACAGAGCTGCGGACCGATTTCCCCCAACCTCAAAGAGAAGCGGTCGCGCTTGTGACGGCCGACAGTGCAGCGAAAAGCGTTGCAAAGAGCGGCAATATAAAAAGCCCCCTCTGCAGCAAGGCCTCAAAGGGGTTAGCTGAAACCGTCCTGGATAATGGCGGCACTGAGCAAACTTGGCGGAGACGTATAGGGGTCGAACCTACCGCAGACGGTAAAGCCTGCCACCGGTTTTGAAGACCGGGCGCCACACCGGTGACGAAACGCCTCCGCGCTGAAGGCAACATAGGCAAAAAAAAGCTGCTGCGCAAGGGGATTAAAGACTGTGCCTGTGGCCCCAGTCGTAGAGGTAGTGCGTACCGAGGCCAAGATGCCTCAGGCCGATTTTTGCAGGATGGCACATTGCCAAACGCTGTTGCGGACTTATATAAGCCCAGGCAACGCCCCTTGGGGGCTGTTCCCCTTTAAAGATATTTGACACCGAGCGCGAACAGGTAGTATTCCGGTATGGGTGCGGGCCGTTTGTCCGGCCTTGGCCGTGCGCCCCCGCGTACGGAAAACGTTACGGAGGCAATGTTGAACCAGATAAGCCGCAACCTGATGCTCTGGGCGATTATCGTCCTGGCTATGGTCATGCTTTTCAATATGTTCCAGCAACCGCAAGGCGTCATGCAGCGGGTGCCGTACTCTGACTTTCTCAGTCAGGTGGACAACGGGCAGGTTATGTCCGTAACCATTCAAGGGCACACCCTCACTGGCAGAACTGCGGACGGCAAGACCGTGCAGACCTATGCGCCTCAGGATCTGGGCCTGGTCAACCGCCTTATTGAGAAAAAAGTTGAAGTTAAGGCTGAGCCGCCGGAAGAACAGCCCTGGTACATGACCTTGCTGGTTTCCTGGTTCCCCATGCTGCTGCTGGTGGGCGTATGGATATTCTTTATGCGTCAGATGCAGAGCGGCGGCGGCAAAGCCATGAGTTTTGGCCGCTCACGCGCCCGCATGCTCAACCAAGAAGGCGCGCGCGTCACCTTTGCCGATGTGGCGGGGGTGGATGAGGCCAAGGAAGAACTGCAGGAAGTGGTGGAGTTTCTCTCCAACCCCAAAAAATTCACGCGGCTGGGTGGTCGTATTCCCAAGGGTGTATTGCTGGTGGGCCCTCCCGGTACGGGCAAAACCCTGCTGGCCCGCGCCGTAGCGGGTGAGGCGGGCGTGCCGTTTTTTTCCATTTCCGGTTCTGATTTTGTGGAGATGTTTGTGGGCGTAGGCGCTTCGCGCGTGCGCGACCTCTTTGTTCAGGGCAAGAAAAACGCTCCGTGTCTTATTTTTATTGATGAAATTGACGCTGTGGGCCGGCAACGCGGTGCGGGCCTGGGCGGCGGCCACGACGAGCGGGAACAAACTCTGAACCAGCTGCTGGTGGAAATGGATGGGTTTGAAAGCAACGAGGGCGTCATCCTTATTGCCGCCACCAACCGCCCGGACGTGCTGGACCCGGCCCTGCTGCGGCCTGGCCGTTTTGACCGTCAGGTGGTGGTGCCCACCCCCGACCTGCGCGGCCGTCGCCGTATCCTTGAAGTGCACACCAAACGCACGCCGCTGGCCGGCGATGTGGATCTGGAAGTCCTGGCCAGGGGCACGCCGGGCTTTTCCGGCGCTGATCTGGAAAACCTGGTCAACGAGGCCGCCCTGCAGGCCGCCAAGCTCAATCAGGACCGTCTGGACATGCGCGATTTTGAGTACGCCAAGGACAAAGTACTCATGGGCCGTGAGCGCCGCAGCCTGATCCTCTCTGAAGAAGAAAAGCGCATCACCGCCTACCATGAAGGCGGCCACGCCCTGTGCGCCCGCCTGCTGCCCGGATCTGACCCGGTGCACAAGGTCACCATCATCCCGCGCGGGCGGGCTCTGGGCGTGACCATGCAGCTGCCGGAGGAAGACCGCCACGGCTATTCCCGCTCCTATTTGCGCAACAATCTTGTAGTGCTGCTGGGCGGTCGCGTAGCCGAAGAAATTATTTTTGACGACATCACCACCGGCGCTTCCAATGACATTGAGCGCGTCACCCGGCTGGCCCGCAAAATGGTCTGCGAATGGGGCATGAGCGAGGCCGTGGGCACGCTCTCCATCGGCGAGACAGGCGAAGAAGTCTTTATCGGCCGGGAATGGGTGCAGAACAAAAACTTCAGTGAAGACACCGCCCGCCTGGTGGATTCTGAAGTCAAACGGATTGTGGAAGAGGCCCATAGCCGTTGCCTTAAACTGCTGCAGGACAACGTGGAGGTGCTCCACCGCATTGCTGCGGCCCTGCTGGAACGCGAAACCATCACGGGCAGCGACCTCGACCTGCTGCTGGAAAACAAGGAGCTGCCCCCTTTGGACAGCAACGGCAAACCCGTCAAACCGACTGCGCCCGAAGGGCAGGGCGGCGACTCTGGCGCCGCCCCCGTCGCAACCGGCCCCACTGATGGCACGGGCGCCGCTGCTCCGTCCGACAAAAATGCGGACTTCACGCTGGAGCCGGATTCCGACGCTCCCGCGCGGCCGGTCGATTCCAAGGATTCACGGGATAATGACAACCACTAGCGGCGCTGCCGCCGCCACGGCTTCGGCCTGGCATATTCTGGGGGGGAGGGCGCTGACCACGCCCGCCCCCTTTGGCGTCATGGGTATCGTCAACCTCACGCCCGATTCGTTCTATGACGGCGGCAGCCACCCGGACGGGCCCCTCGGCCTGGCTCATGCGCTGCGCCTGCATGCCCAGGGGGCAGACATTCTGGACCTGGGCGCGGAATCCTCCCGTCCCGGCGCGGCCGCCTTGGACCCGCAGGCGGAGCTGGCCCGCCTGTTGCCGGTACTGGCTGGCCTGCGCCGTCAGGCCCCGGCCGCCGTGCTTTCTGTAGATACCTACCACGCCGCCACTGCGGCCGCTGTGCTCGCGCAAGGTGTGACCATCATCAATGATATTTCTGCCTGTGCCTTTGATCCGGCCCTGCTGGACGTGCTGGTGCAGTACAAGCCCGGCTATGTGCTCATGCACAGCCAGGGTCGACCAGACACCATGCAGCGCGATCCGCGTTACGACGATGTGCGGCGCGACGTAAGAGCCTTTTTTGAGCGCGAAATGAACCGCCTGGTGCGCGCCGGTCTGCCGGAAGACAGAATCGTGCTGGACCCTGGCATCGGCTTTGGCAAAACCCTGGAGCATAACCTGACCTTGCTGGCCCACCCTGAAGACTGGCTCACGCTGGGGCGGCCCGTGCTCATGGGGCTTTCCATGAAATCCGTATTCGGCGGCCTGCTGGGGCTGCAGCCTGCGGCTCGCGGCACGGCCACAGATACGGCCACAGCCCTGCTGCGGATCCGTGGCGTCTTCTGGCACCGGGTGCACCGGGTGGAAGCAGCCCGGCAGAGTCTGGCCGTGGCGGCCGTCCTGACCGGCCAGCGCTGACCCTGGCCGGCGCACTGCGTCCCAGGCCTCTGGACACGGGCCCGCAGAGCGCGTATGGCAAGCCACGGGACTTTCGGTCCCCGTACTTTTGCAGCAAGGAACATCTATGGGGTTGGAGCACATTGCCTTTGACTGGCGCGATGCCATGGACATTGCCGTGGTCAGCGTGCTGCTCTACCAGGTCATTCAGATGCTGCGCAGCTCACGTGCTCTGGCTGTACTTACGGGCCTTGGGCTGCTGACGGTCCTTTATTTTGTTTCAAATATTCTGGGTCTTTATACCCTGACTTGGCTGCTCCAGCACATTTTTAGTTCCCTGTTTATCCTTATTGTTGTTATTTTTCAGTCTGACATTCGCCAGGCATTGGGCGAAATGGGGGCCAGTCGTCTGTTCCGCAAACGGGGCCTGCAGCAGGACGCGGTGGAAGAGGTGGTAGCCGCCTGCGTGGAAATGGCGCGCCTGCGCGTAGGCGCGCTGATTGTGGTGGAGCGCAGCATGCGCCTGGGTGACATGATTGAACGCGAGGGCGTGCGGGTGGACGCCCAGCTTTCCCGCCGTCTGCTCATGAATATTTTTTACCCCAAGGCTCCGCTGCACGACGGCGCGGTCATTTTGAGCCACGGGAGGATCACAGCGGCCGCCTGCATTCTGCCCTTAGCCGTGGCCAAAGGGCAGAGCTTTGGCACACGCCACCGCGCGGCCCTGGGCATTACCAGAGAAAGCGACGCCGTGGCCATTGTGGTTTCTGAAGAGCGGGGCGAAATTTCTTTGGCCATGAAGGGCGAGCTGGTGCGCGCTCTGGACGCGGCCCGCCTGAGGCAGGTGCTCAATGAAATCGTCTGACCCTTCCCGTCGTCCGCCCCATTTGCTTTCATTTTTACTTTCCGTCCTTATTGCTGTGGGCATGTGGTATATGGTCAGCGTGCGGGACAGGCTGGAAGCCCAGTTTGACGTTAATCTGGACTATTACGGTATCCCGGCCAATCTGGTCATCACCGACGGCCTTATCACCAAGGCCACGGTGCGTCTGCGCGGGCCGGAAACGCTGCTGCGCTCCGTAACCCAACGCAAGCTCATCCAGGCCGTAAACCTCTCCAACATCAAGAAAGGCACGACTGTGGTGCCCCTCACAGCCGAACACCTGGGACCGGGCTTCCGCGCCTTTGAGCTCATCGACGTGCAGCCCCCGCGCATTGTCATCAAGGCGGACAACCTGCTGGAGCGTAGCGTACCCGTGCGGGCCATTGTGGATTCGCCCCTCAAGGGCGGCGCCCTTACAGTGGAAAACGTGAGCGTAACCCCTGCCACTGTGGTTCTGCGCGGGCCGGAAGCCGTAGTGGAAGATATTGCCAATGTGCCCCTGACCATCATGCTGGACCCCAAGGCTGCCGGCACCACCGTGCACCAGACCATCCCTCTGGATACGCCCGGCATGGTCACGGCCAATCCTTCCTCGGTACGGGTGCAGTACACCATTACCAGCGGACGTACAGTGGTGAGCCGCCGCTGCAGAATTGAAATTTCCGGAGAAAACCGTCGCGCTTACACCGTCACGCCCGACGAAGTGACCGTTATGGTGGAAGTGCCCGAAGCCCTGGCAAAAAGCAGCAAATATCTTGGACAGTTGGAGGTCAGCGTCACGCCGCCTGATCTGGATCCGGGCAAAAGCAAGGATGTGGAACTGCGCTTCCGCCTGCCTGAAGGTATGACCCTGCTTAATCCTGTCACCGAAGCGGCAACGGTGACCCGCAATAATCCCGCCGACAAGAAAAAACAGTAGACAGTAATCCAGAGGCAGAATATGGCTGAACGTCTTTTTGGCACGGATGGTCTGCGCGGTACGGTCAACACGGCCCCCATGACCGTGGACGTGGCTTTGCGCCTGGGTCTGGCCGCCGGCGTACGTTTCCGTCGTGGGGAGCATCAGCACAAGGTGGTCATCGGCAAGGATACGCGCCTTTCAGGCTATATGTTTGAGTCGGCGCTTACGGCAGGGCTGTGCGCCGCCGGCATGCATGTGATCATGACCGGTCCTCTGCCCACGCCGGCCATATCCTTTCTTACGCGCAGCATGCGTGCAGATTTGGGCGTGGTCATTTCTGCTTCGCACAATCCTTTTCAGGACAACGGCATCAAGTTCTTTGACGCAGAAGGCTACAAACTGCCCGATGAAACCGAAGACGAAATCGCCCGCATGGTGCTTGCCCCCGACTTCGCTTGGCCGTACCCCGATGCGCGTGGAGTAGGGCGGGCCAGCAAGATAGAAGATGCGGGCGGCCGCTACATCGTGTACACCAAAAGCTGCTTTCCGCCCCAGCTGACCCTCTCCGGCCTGCGTATTGTGGTGGACTGCGCCAACGGCGCCAGCTACAAAGTGGCCCCCCTGGCCCTGGAAGAGCTGGGGGCTGAGGTTTTTCGCCTGGGCACCAATCCCAACGGCACCAACATCAATGAGCACTGCGGCTCTCTGCATCCGGAATTGGTGGCGGCCAAGGTGCGCGAGGTACGCGCCGACGTGGGCCTTGCCCTGGACGGCGACGCTGACCGACTCATCGTAGTGGATGAGCACGGAACCATCCTGGACGGCGATCAGCTTATGGCCATGTGCGCCCAGGCCATGATGGCCAGGGGGGAACTGCCGGGCAACCTGCTGGTGGCCACGGCCATGAGCAATATGGCTTTGGAAATCTTTATGCGCGAGCACGGCGGCACCTTGTTGCGCACCAAGGTGGGCGACCGCTACGTCATGGAGGCCATGCGCCGCGAGGGCGCCATGCTGGGCGGCGAACAGTCCGGCCATCTGATTTTCCACCGTTACAGCACTACCGGCGACGGCCTGCTGGCCGCCCTGCAGATCCTGCGCATCATGCGCGAGAAGGAAAAGCCCCTTTCCCAGCTGGCCGGGCTGCTCACGCCCCTGCCCCAAACCCTCATCAACGTGCGGGTGGAAAAACGTCTGCCCTTTGAGGAACGTCCGGCCATCGGCGCGGCCGTAGCCCAAGTGGAACAGGATTTGGCGGGACGGGGACGGGTGCTGCTGCGTTATTCCGGCACAGAAGCGCTTTGTCGTGTCATGGTGGAGGGTGAGCATCCCGACAAGGTCCGGCAGTATGCTCAGGATCTGGCCGCAGTGGTGGAACGCGAACTGCGCTGAAGCCGTCACGCAATTTTGATGCGGTCCGCCGCAGGTCTCCATGAAGGGGCCTGCAGCGGACCGCATTTTTGCGACATGCAGCGCCATCGCAGAGTGAAGTTGTCTTATCCCGCCGCAGCTTCCAGGCTGCGGGCCAGGGCTTCCCCCTGAGGGCCGCCGCCGGCCATGCGGGCCAGCTCCGCGTGGCGGGCCGCCGGGTCCAGGGGCGCACAGAGGGTGAAGGTGGCCCCTGCGCGTACGGTTTTGACGATCTGAAAATGCTTGCGGGCCCGGACGGCCAGTTGCGGCCAGTGGGTGATCAGCAGCATTTGCCGACTGGCGGCCAGAGCAGAAAGTTTTTCCGCCAGCTTGTTGAGGGTAAGCCCGCCCACGCCCGCGTCTACTTCATCAAAAATAAAGGTGGCCCCTTCCGCCTCTTCGCCGCGCACACCGGCGAGCGCCAGCAAGAACCGGGAAAGTTCGCCGCCGGAGGCAATCTTGTCCAAGGGCTGGGGCGGTTGGCCGGGGTTGGGGGCCCAGAGGATGCGTCCGCGCTCATCATGAAGGCCGGGCCAGACCTCCTGAGGCGTAAATTCCGCCAGCACGCGCACCTGGTCGGAAAAGCCCAGACCGCGCAGCTCCTCTTCCAGCCGCCGCACCGTTGCTGCAGCGGCGGCGCGACGTGCGGGGCGCAGGCGCTCCAGCACACCGTGCAGACGTACGGCCAGAGCGGCCTCCTCCGTATCCAGACGGTGCAGATCCAGGGCACAGACATCCAGAAAGGAAAGGTTCTGGCCTATCTCATCTTGCAAGGCAAGGATTTCCGGCAAGGTCCGGTGCAACTTGCGCTTGAGCTGAGCCAGGGTAAAAAGGCGTTCCTCCACCTTATCCAGATCGGGCAGGTCATCATCCAGGGGGCCGCGTCGCAGACGTCGGGCCAGCTCCGTCAATTGTTCACGCAGGCTCGCTGCGGTTTCAGCCGTGGCCTTACAACCTGCGTCCCCTTCGGCTAGATGGTCCAGCAACTTTTCCAGCCGCACAAGCTGGTCCAGCAGACCTTCCCCTTCGTCGCCGTGGAGCAGGGCAAGGGCCCGTTCGTGGTCCTCACGCCGCCGTTCCGCCTGGCGGACCTGGGCTCGCAGCGATTCCAGGCGCTCTTCCTCGCCGGGCTCCGGAGCCACCTTGGCGATTTCCTGCTGCTGCATCTCCAGCAGTTCGCGACGCTCGGCCAGGCCGGCCTGTTTTTGGCGCAGGGCTTCCCGTTGCGTGGCCAAGCGGCGCAGGTCTTCCAAAAGGGCGTCCCTTTGGGTGGGCAGGGTGGGGTCGGCAAGGCCGTGTTCCAACAGGCGGGCCTGCACGGCCGGCTGCAAAAGTTTTTGCTGGGCGTGCTGGCTGGTGTGGCTGACCAGACGGTCGCGCAGGTCACGCAGGCTTTCCTGGGAGCGCAGACTGTCATTGATGTAGAGCCGACTGCGGCCGCTTTCGGCCAGAAGTTCGCGGCGCAGGATCAGATCCTGTTCCGGCTGACTGAACAGGGCTTCCACCTGGGCGCGCTCGGCCCCTGGGCGCACCATGTCCGCCGCCAATCTGTCGCCCAGCAGAAAACCCAAGGCTTTAAGAATAAAGCTCTTGCCGGCCCCGGTTTCACCAGTCAGCACGTTCATGCCGGGGGCAAATTCCAGCTCCATGTCCTCAATGAGGGCCAGGTTGCGAATGCGCAGATATTCCAGCATGGCAGGTTCCGCGGGCTTACATTTTAAAGTATAACTTTAAATTTTATACCAACAGGCTCTTCAGCGGCGCAGGCGCGGGTCGCTAAGGTCGCGCAGGCTTTCGCCCAAAAGATTATAGCCCAGTACCGTGACCAAAATAGCCAGCCCGGGATAGACGGAAAGCCAGGGCGCGGTTTCGATGACGGATTTGCCGTCCATGAGCATGTTGCCCCAGCTGGCCGTGGGCGGCTGTACGCCCAGGCCCAGAAAACTCAGACTGGATTCCACCAGGATGGCCCCGGCCACGCCCAGGGTGGCCGTGATGAGCACGGGCGCCAAGGCGTTGGGCAGGATATGCCGCAGCAATATGCGCCAGGCGGGCGTACCCGCCAGGCGGGCCGCATCCACAAACTCTCTTTGGCGCAGGCTGAGGGCCTCGGCCCGCACCAGCCTGGTGACGCCCATCCAGGAGGTGAGCCCGATAACGACCATTATATTGGTAAGGCTTGGTTCCAGAAAGGCAATGACCGCCAGGATGAGAAAAAAGGAGGGGAAGCAGAGCATAATATCCACGGCGCGCATGACCACCTCATCCACCCAGCCGCGAAAATAACCGCTCACCAGACCCAGCACCGTGCCGATGCTGACCGAAATGCCCACGGCCACAAAGCCTACCCAGAGGGAAATGCGCCCGCCGAAGAGCAGACGGGAAAAAACGTCTCGCCCCAGCCGGTCCGTGCCCAGCCAGAACAGGGCGGAAGGCGGCTCCAGAATATGGTCCAGGTGCAGGGCATCGGGATTGTAAGGGGCCAGCCAGGGGGCCAGCAGGGCGGCCAGGGACATGCCCAGCACCAAAATGAGCCCCAGCGTCAGCATGAGGTTACGGCCCAGCAGTTTTTTCAGGACGACGGGGCACATGTCAGCTGCCTTCCCCGGCGCTGCGGATGCGCGGATCGGCCAGGCCGTAACAAACGTCAGCCAGCAGATTGCCCGCCAGGGTGAGCACCGCGCCCAACACCAGGTTGCCCATGATCATGGTGTAGTCGCGGGCCATGACGGCGGCATAAAAAAGCTGGCCTAGGCCGGGCAAGGCAAAGATGGACTCGATGATGACGCTGCCGCCGATGAGCCCCGGCACGGAAAGACCCAGCAGGGTAATGACCGGCAAAAGGGCGTTGCGCAGAGCGTGGCGCAGGACCACGGCGGTTTCGCTCAGCCCTTTGGCCCTGGCGGTAAGGATGTAGTCCTGCCGCAGCACTTCCAGCATGCAGGCCCGCATATACCGGGACATGCCCGCAAGCCCGCCCACAGTATAGACCGTAATAGGCAGGGCCAGATGCCGGGCCAGGTCGCAGAAGCGCTCCCAGGGGCCCATTTGGGCGTAGTTCATGGAAGTGAGGCCGGAAATGGGCAGCCATTGCAGATCAATGCCGAAAAAGAGCATGAGCAGCAGGGCCAACCAGAAAGAGGGCATGGCGAAACCCAGAAAAACCAGAACGGTCACCGTGCGGTCCAGCAGGGAATTGCGGCGGCAGGCCGAAATAATGCCCACGGGAATGGCGATGGCCAGGGTAAGGAGCAGAGAAACCAGGTTCATGCCCACGGTAAGGGGCAGACGCTCCAGAATTCTGGTCAGCACGGGCCTGCCATCGGCGGACATGGAATTGCCGAAATCCAGGTGCAACAGGCGCACCAGCCAGTCCCAGTACTGCACGTACAGAGGGCGGTCCAGCCCGTAGAGGGCCTCCAGCCGCTGACGTGCAGCCGCGCCGGCCAGGGGGTTGAGGGTAGTTTCCATATCCGTGGGCGAACCGGGGGCCAGGTGGATGACCCAGAAGCTGATGATGGTAATGCCCCAAAGCACCAGCAACATCCAGAGGGTTTTGCGCAGGGTGTTGCGGGCCACATCGCCCCAGGCGGAACGGCTGCGGACGGGAGAGGAGGGCAGGGCGCTCATGGATCTGGATTACTCCGTGCGGGTCATCCACTGGCGCATGTCCGTCACTTCCTTGAGCCAGTCCGGAGAAAGGCGCAGGCGCAGAAAGCGGGCATAGAGCGCATCCAGCAGGCCGGTGCAGATTTCCATCAGGGCGATCTTTTCCAACAGCAGGGCGTCGGGGTCGTCGTCCGCATCACTGGTGTCGATTTTGGGCGTGCGCAGACTGTTTAAGCAAAAGTCCTCAGCCTTGAGACTGAGCTGAAAAGCCAGCTCGTCCTTTTCCAGGCGTACCAGGGCGCGGCTGACCTTCTTGCCCGTGCCCAGGCCGAAACGGGCCTCGCGCAGCGGAGAGAGCGAGCCGGAAACCGTTGCCGTTTCCCGCGCTTCGCCTTCGCCGCCTTCCACCACGATGCGCTGCTCCATAGAAACCGCAAAGGGCGCGCCCGTGGCGTCTGTAAAGCCGCCAGGGGCCGTGTCGCTCTGATACCAGAGCCAGGTCAGAAATTCCCTACCCAGGATGCTGTCTGGGGATTCGGCGGAATAGGCTGTGCTCATGTTCTGTCTTCCTTTACGCCTGTGGGGCGAACTGGGTGGCTTCAAGCTGGTCCAGGCGGATGAGGCTGTCTTCGTCCAGCAGGCTGGCCGCCAGATTATAGGGCGTAAGCTGCTCCAGGTGCAGATCAAAAGTCTTGAGGAATTCTTCCATAAACAATTCGATCATCTTGCCCTGGGTGGAGGCGAACCAGATTTCGTTTTTGTCCGTGGCCCAAAGTACGTTGAATTCCGCCGGTACAGGCAAAAAACGCTGCCGCAGGCGCAGCATGACCTGTTCCTTGAGTTCTTTTTTGCGTTCACGCGCAATAAAGGTCTTACCCTGGTCGCGGAGCCGGTTTTTTTCCTCTTTAAGGGCCAGGGCCAGGTGCTTTTTGACAACTCCGGCAGGGATGCGGCGCGTGTCCAGCCGCAGAGAAAAGACCAGGTACGCCCCCTTGTGGGGTGTGGCCGTGGTCCACTGGGTGTCCAGCATGTCTTCAAAGCTGACCCAGCCGCAAGCCTGCGGCTCCGGGATATTGTCGATATCCTGCATGGCGTACTGCTTGAGCTTGTCCGGAATCTGCGGCCAGAGCTCGGCGGGCACGGGATCCAAAATGCGGAAACGGGTAAAACTGCAGGCGCTGTTGGCAAAGCCCATGAACATACCTCGGCGTAAGACGTTGGCCTGTGTTGTACGTCAGAGCCGCGCCGTGGGCAAGCCCAGTGTGGCGCGGCCCTTGGGGTGTGGCCGTTGCCGCAGGCAGGACGGGGGGCGTATGCGCCACCAATGCGGACGGTGCCGGCAAAGGGGACGGCTGGACTGTGTTCAGAGGGCATGCGTACGACAGCATGGCTGTGTCCCGCCGCACAAAGGCTGGCACAACAACAGAGGGCTGAACCACCTGAAGCCGGGGAAAATTGTGGTGCTGCAGCGTACTTGTGTCTTGTCTGTCTTTGCGATGGCTTGCGGTACGGCGATTTTGGCTTTTGTCCAAACCCGCCGGGGTCTCTGGCGGCAAGGTATGGTCTGCGGGATGGGGCAAAGGGCAGGCTCCCCCGGCGCGGATTTAAATGTCCCATAATGATAATTATGTAAACTTTTGAGACAAAAAACCGCGTTGTCCCTGCAGTAAACGCTTTGGACGCAGCCAGGGCCGCCATCCCGCAGAGCTTGCCCCGTTGTGCCCGTCTGTACGGCCCGTGTACGCATCCGGCCAAACGCTTCAAGCGTCGGGCCTGGCGCTTTTATCCGGCTCGATTCGGCTGTCGCACAGCCTACCGAACCCACGGCGGCCCCAAATCCACGCCGTCAACATGGACTTCCGTCGAATAAACCTGCGCCGTCAAAAATCCGCGTCTTGACGCGGGCTCCCGCTTCGCGCACCATGCGCTCAAGCGGATCCCCGCGCGCAGACTTTTTATGCATGGACAGGGTTCGGTGTGGTGCTTGGGCCTCTATTCCTCTTTGGGAGATACCCCTTCTCAAAAGGTTCCACATAAGAAAAAGGGAGCGTTCTCGCACCGCTCTCCCCTCTGCATGGCGTAGTCGCATGGTTGGTAGGTCTTTTCGCGCGGCTGTCAGGGGTTTGCCGCCGCGTGGAGTGTCCGGCTTTCATACAATTAAAGTATTTCTTTAACGTATAGTAACATTAAGAAATTTACGGCACGCTCGTTTCGGCACGTAACCGCGCAAATAAAGGGCGGCGCTGCTTCATCTGTAACTAGCCCTACTGCTGTCTTTGCCCGTAACTTTTTTCGTCGTAACGGGCCAGGCTCCCGCGGCGCAACGGCTGGAGCTACGCTGGCGCCTCCGCGGCGGGCGTCTGCTTACACAACCGTCAGGGCATTCCAACGTTGCAATGCCCTGGGGTATTTTTTCAGGAGATTGGGACATGAACGGGAAGGGGCACCAGCAGCGCACGGCGCGCACACGAGTCGGCGCTACGGCCGCACAGGCAGAAATGACCGGGCCGGACGCGCCCGCAACTCAGCGGCTGAACAAGGCCATTGCGGCCAGTGGTCTGTGCTCCCGGCGCAAGGCGGACGAGCTTATTCTGGCGGGCCGGGTTTCTGTCAACGGTCTGCCGGAACCCAGCCCCGGCCGTCAGGTGAGGCCGCAGGATGTGCTGGCCGTGGACGGAAGCCCCTTGGCGGCCCCCCAGAGTTACGCCTATGTGCTGCTGCACAAACCCGTGCGGGTTGTCTGCACGGCGCACGACCCCGAAGGGCGACCCACCGTGCTGGATTGCCTGCCTGAGGCTTTGCGCGAGCTGCGGCTCTACCCGGTGGGCCGCTTGGACTATTTCTCTGAAGGATTGCTGCTGCTGACCAATGACGGCGCGCTGGCCCAGCGGCTGTGTCACCCCAGCCACCACCAGCCCAAGACCTATGAGGTGCTGGTGCGCGGCGCGGTGCCGCCCGCAGCTCTGGAAGCCATGCGCGCGGGCATGCGCCTGGCCGAAGGGGAACAGCTCGCCCCGGTGACGGTATCGGCTGTGCCTCAGGCCAGGGGTACGTTGCTGCGCATGGTGCTGCACCAAGGGCTCAACCGACAGATCCGCCGCATGTGCCGCGACCTGGCTCTGACTATCCTGCGTTTGTGCCGCGTGGCCCAAGGGCCTCTGGCCTTGGGAGATCTGCCCGCCGGTGTGGCCAGAGCTCTGACCAGCCGCGAGGTGGAAGCCCTGCGGCGCAGTGTGGGGCTTTGAGGCTTCCCCTCGGCTCTGCAAAAGTTTTTTCCCTACGCGCCCCTTTTGAGCAGACGCTCCAGAAAGCCCAGCGCATCCTTCTGCAGAGCGCAGAGGTGCTCCTCTCCTTTAAAACTTTCGGTGTAGACCTTGCAAATGGGCTCGGTGCCCGAAGGACGCACGGCAAACCAGCCATCTTCACTTACCACTTTAACGCCGCCCATGGGCGCATCGTTGCCCGGCGCGCGGGTCAGCACTGCGGTTACGGGCGATCCGCCCAGGCTGCGCAAGGGCACATCCTCCGGCCTGACAGCGGCCAGAGCGGCGCGCACATCGTCGTCCGCAGGCGCGTCCAGGCGCTGATAAACGGGGCGGCCCAGGCGCTCGGCCAGTCGTTCGTAAAGTTCAGAAGGCGAAGCCTGCTCCACGGCCATCATTTCGGCGGCCAGCAGGCACATGAGGGGACCGTCCTTGTCCGTGCTCCAGGGGCTGCCGTCAAAGCAAAGAAAGGAGGCCCCGGCGCTCTCTTCGCAGGCCAGGCCGCAGCTGCCGTCGCGCAAATAGGGCACAAACCACTTGAAACCCACGGGCACCTCCAGCACAGGACGCCCCAGGCTCTGCCCCACCCTGTCCAGCATGGCGCTGGTCACCAGCGTTTTGCCGATGCCGCTGTGCGCGGGCCACTGCCGCCGGGTGCGGAACAAATACCAGGCCGCTACGCTGAGGTAGTGGTTGGGCGGCATGAGCTCTTCGCGCGTGACAATGCCGTGCCGGTCTGAATCGGGGTCGCAGGCAAAAGCCAGGTCAAAACGCCCGCGCATTTCCAGCAGACGGCTCATGGCGTAAGGCGACGAGCAGTCCATGCGGATTTTGCCGTCCTTATCGCAGGGCACAAAGCGAAAGGTGGGGTCCACCACCTTGTTGACCACCGCAATGTCCAGGCCGTAAGTTTCGGCAATGGGTTCCCACAGGGGCAGGCTGGCCCCGCCCAAGGGGTCCGCGCCCAGCTTGAGGCCAGAGGCGGCGATGGCCTTCATGTCCAGCACCAGGGCCAGGTCATCCACATACTGACGAATAAAGTCGTATTCCTCCACCAGGGGCGAGGCCAAGGCCGTACGCAGGGACACAAGTCGCACGCTGCGGTTGCCGCTTTCAAGGCAGGCATTGGCCAGACTTTGGATCTGCCTGGTGACCGCCGCCTCGGCCGGGCCGCCGTGGGGCGGATTATACTTGAAGCCGCCGTCGCGCGGAGGATTATGGGAAGGCGTGATGACGATGCCGTCCGCAAGGCCCGTGGCGCGCCCCGCATTCCAGCGCAAAATGGCGTGAGAAACGGCCGGGGTAGGCGTGTACGCCCCATGGCGCGGCACACGCACCGCCACGTTGTTGGCCGTCAGCACTTCCAGAGCTGAGCGGAAGGCCGCTTCGGAGAGGGCGTGGGTGTCGCCGCCCAGAAAAAGCGGGCCGTCAATGCCCTGCGCCTTACGGTAGTCGCACACGGCCTGGGTGATGGCGTAGATGTGCTCTTCATTAAAACTGCACAACAGGGATGTGCCCCGGTGCCCGGACGTGCCGAAGGCCACCCGCTGCTCCGGTCGGCCGGGATCGGGAACTTCGGTATAGTACGCGCTCATGAGCGCGGGGATATTTTCCAGCTTTTCCGGGGGGGCAAGCTGCCCCGCATCCGTATGGACCACAGGCATGACAATCTCCCTTGTTGTGTGGCGGGCTGCCGCTGCTCCTGCCCTGACTCATACGCCGGAACGGGCCGGGCGGCAATGCCGCTCACGCGCCGCAGGCGACGCGGGCAAAAAATTCGCGATAGGAGCCCCAGTCCGGCCCGACCAGCTCCCCGGCCAGCATGCCGAAGGCCGTATGCACCGCCCGTCGGCGGACTTCATGTTCCGCTTGAAGGCGCGTTTGCCACTGTTCTGTAGTTCGCACCCAGCGCAGCAATCCCACCAGGGTGCGGGCCCGGACCAGGGCGGTGTGCCTTGCGGCGACCAGGGCTTGCCCCGCCGCGGCCACTGCGGCCAGCCCCACAGGGTCGGCCAGGGCAGTCGCGGCCGCAGCGGCTGCGGCGTCGGCGTCGTTACGGGGATAGGGGGGCAAAATATTTTCACCGGGGCAGAACAGCTCCGTCAGGCCATTGGCGCACTGTTCCATAAGTAATGCCGCGCCCCAGGCCATGGCTTCAAAAACGCGGAAATTCAGTTCGGAAAAAGCCGTCTGGTTAAGCACAATGCGACTGCGCGCAAACAGGGGGCGGTAGTCGCCGCTGCGGCAGACAAGGGGGTGGCGACGCTTGAAGCCTTGTAGAAAGGGCTGCCGATCCGGATTGTTTTTGTGCCCCAGGGTGCCCACAAAAACTACAGGCACATCCCTGCTCTCCCAAAGCGGCATTGAAGGCGGCTCTCCGGGATAGAACAGGGGCAGCCAACGACAGGACTGGCCTTCACCCATGAACAGCTGGAGGTGGTCCTTCTGCGCCGCCAGAGCCAAGTCAAAGCCGCGGGCATAGGGGATGTGCCAGGGATTGCAATACGTGTCTATGGAGTAGAAGGCACTGGGGCACGGGACGTCTTCCGGATTCAGCAGCAGGGGCAGGTTGCCGTTGTCGGCATAAAAGAAGGCATCCGGAAGAAAACCGCGGGCGGCCAGCAACTGCCAGAGCCGCGCCGCAGTGACCGGATGTTCCAGCACCAGGCCCTGGTGTGCCCCGGGGCCCATATGAAGCACCTGGAATCCCAGTTTTTTCAAGGCGTCGCAGAGGTATGTACCCCCAAACACCAGAATGCGCTCGTCCACGTCCCTGCCCCACTGCCATGGTCTTTCCGCACACTCAGAACCGTCCGCCCGTCGTAAGCGGATTTCCTTCGGAATTTCGTTCATCCCTCAAAGAGAAGCAAAAACTGCACCTGTGCGCACGTAACTGGCACGGTAGCTGGGGTCGCAACTCCCTTCAATGCAAGTGAGCCAGACTAGAGTATTTAACACTTGAAATGCTCGCTTACGGCAGGCAAAAGCCTGCCTTCTCGCATTTCGTGGCAAGGATTTTCAAGAAAATCCTTGCAGAGCAATTAACTCATTTCATTCGTAAACTGCTCTAACGCCCATGCTCTTGTGCGGCATATGGGTGCAGTCGCCAAGGCAGTGCCGGGCTGCTCTGTCTTGGAAGTGTTTTTACCAATAACGTTGCAAAATAGTAAAAAAAACGGGGCGTCCCGTCAATGGGACGCCCCGGAAATGCGGTGCGGACCACCCCGCTGCCGCTGCTCGTGCTATTTGCCCAATGTCACCGTGCGGAAGTAAACGTCTCCGCGCCGGGAAATCTGCAGCATGACGGCGCCGCGTTTGACGCCCTCGTCGTTGACGATCCGGGAAAGATCCTGGGCGCTGCTGACGGGCTTGAGGTTGGCTTTGAGAATCACGTCGCCAGGACGCAGGTCCGCTTCAGCAGCGGGTTTGTTCTGGTCCACATCCACAATGAGCAGGCCTTCGTTGGCGTCCAGCTTCAGTTCACGGCGTTCCTCTGGGGTAAGGGGACGCACGGCGATGCCGAGCTGCCCTTCATTCTGTCCGTGTTTGCCGGCCTTGCCGCCATTGAAGCCCGTAAGGGAGGACTTACGTTCGCCCAGGGTTACGGTGAGGTCACGGGTTTTGCCGTCCCGCCAGACGGTGATGGCAGCCTTGGAGGCGGGGGCTTTGTCCGCAATGGCCCGCAGCAGGGCTGCGGCGTCGGCAATGTTTTTGCCGTCCACGCTCAGGATGATGTCGCCGTCCTTCATGCCCGCCTTGGCGGCGGGTTCGCCTTCCATGACGCTGCCCACCAGGGCGCCCTTGGCTTCGCCCAGACCCAGGGCCTTGGCCGTGCCTTCATCCACGTCCTGAATGGTCACGCCGATCCAGCCGCGGCTGACTTTTTTGCCGCTTTTGATCTGGGTAATGATGCTGGAGGCCATATTGCTGGGGATGGCAAAACCAATGCCCTGCCCGCTGGCGATAATGGCCGTGTTAATGCCGATAACCTGCCCCTGAAGGTTGAGCAGAGGGCCACCGCTGTTGCCAGGGTTGATGGAGGCGTCGGTCTGCAAAAAGTTGTCAAAAGGCCCGGCGTGGATATTCCGGTTTTTGGCCGACAAGATGCCCGCCGTTACCGTGTGGTCCAGACCAAAAGGATTGCCGATGGCCAGCACCCAATTACCCACCTGCAGGGCTGCGGAATCACCAAAACTGAGGAAGGGCAGCGGCTTTTTCACGTCCACTTTGAGCAGGGCCAGGTCCGTCTCTTCGTCCGCACCGATGAGCTTGGCCGGGATGGCTTCGCTCTTGCCCGTGCTCTGGTCCAGGGTCACCCGGATAACGTCCGCGTCGGCCACCACATGGTTGTTGGTGACGATGTAGCCGTCTTCAGAGATGATAAAGCCGGACCCCAGGGATTTTTGGCGCATCTGCGGGCGTTTGCCGCCGCGCATGCCGAACTGGTCAAAGAATTTTTCAAAACCGGGAGGCATGTTGCGGAACATCTCACCGAAGATGTCGTCCTGGTCGCCGCCACTGGCCTTGCGCTCTGTATTAATATTGACCACGGCGGGGCCGCATTTGGCGGCCAGATCGCTGAAATCGGGCAGTCCGGCGGCCCCGGCGCTCTGCCAGGAAAGCAGCAACGCCAGAGCCACCAAAGCGGAAAGGTATTTGCGCACAGTCATGGAAAGCTCCTTGCTATTTTTTCTGCAAAGCCTTCTGCAAAGCCTGTGCCATAATACTTGTTCCCATGCTGCCGCCATTGCTTCCGGCGCCGTGGCCGGCTGCGGCTTTGGCATGTTGCCGCCAGGCCTTATCCTCGGCCATTTCTGCGGCTTCGGTGCCTTCGGGAGCCAGGCTGATGCGTCGGGCCGCAGGGTCCATATTTTGCACCACCAGGGTCACGGCGTCGCCTTTGTCCAATTTGCTGAACTGGGCGGCGTTTTTGGCGCTTTTGAGCACCCCGGCGGGCAACAGACCGGTGATGCCGGGAGCAAGCGTAACAAACAGGCCGTACTGGCTGCGGCTTTCCACCGTGCCGTCAACGCTGGCGCCCACGGGGAAGCGTTGGGCCGCGTCCTGCCAGGGGTCGCCTTCGGCTTCACGCAGGCTCAAAGATATGCGGCGGGTTTCAGGATTGATGTCCCTGATTTTTACGGATACGGCATCGCCAGGCTGCACCACGTCCTCGGCCTTGAGCACCCGCCGTTCCCAGGACATTTCAGAAATGTGCACCAGCCCTTCCACACCGGGCAGAATTTCCACAAAAGCGCCGAAGGGCGCCAGGCGCACCACCTTGCCAGGCACCACTTCGCCGGGGGTAAGGCGCTGGGAAACTTCCTGCCAGGGGTCGCCCTGGGCCTGCTTGCGCGAAAGGGCTATGCGCACCTGCCCTTTTTTGTCCTTTTCCAGGCTGAGCACCTTGGCGCGCACCACGTCGCCGAGGCTCACGGCCTCATCCGGGGCGCTGACTCTGGACCAGGAAAGCTCGGAAATATGGATCATGCCCTCCACGGCCGGGGCCAGTTCCACAAAAGCGCCAAAGGGGGCCAGGCGGCTGACCGTGCCTTCCACCGTATCGCCCACCTTGAGGGTCTGGAGCAAAGCGTCCAGATTTTCCTGCCGCTCACGATCCAGCAGGGCGCGGCGCGAAACCACAATGTTGCGCCCACGATTTTCTACCCGTGTGACCAGGAACTGCAGGGTGCGGCCCACCAGGCCTTCGGCTTCCGCCGTGGACGCGCCGATCTGGCTGCCGGGGCAGAACGCAGTTTTGCCCAGTACTTCAACGGTGTAGCCGCCCTTGCAGATGGCTGCCACCCGACCTTCCACGGGCACGCCGCTGTCGCGGGCTTCTTCTATGGCCGCCACGCCGCTACCGCTCATGGAACGGGAAAGGCGGATTTCCTGCGGAGAAACGCCGATGACCCAGGCTTCCAGCTTATCGTCGGGCTTGACGGTTTCGTTGCCCTCAGCGTCCAGAATGTCCTTGCGGTCTAGGATGCCGTCCACCTTGATGCCCACATCCACAAAGACATTGTCGCCGCTGATGGCGATGACCGTGCCTTCCACCTTCTGGCCGGGCTGCAGACGCCCTGCTGTGGCCTCGTGGGCCGCCAGCAGCGCGGCAAAATCTTCAACGCCTTCCTCCGGCGCGACGGCCGGGGTTTTCTCCTCGATCATCTTTCCTGCTCCTTCACAAGCGGATTTCATACTTGAGTTATAAATTCTATGCTATCTCTGGTAGAAAAACAATGCGGCCCGGCAGGGTTCCGCAGCGACGCTGCGCCTGTTTGTCGGCAAAAGTGGGTGACTTTTACGCAGCTGGGTATTTTTTACCCGCTGCCCGGCCGTACGCGACAGGCGGCACAAGCGGCCGCAGGCGCCGAAAAAATTATTTGAACAGTTCCCGTTCGGGAACCTTATGGTCAATGCGGTCTTCCACCTCTATGCCCTTGGGCGGCGTAAAGCTGAAGGCCCCGGCCTCCAGACGGGCGTCGGGCGTAAAGCTGGTGAGGCGCACGTCGTTGCCGTTGCCGTAAAAATCCGTGATGGCGGCCCGACGGATATAGCCCGTATTCCGCTCCACCCAGATGACGGCCTCCACCATCTGCGGCGAAGGGTCTTTGGGGTAGAGCCGCAGCCTGACCAGACCATCGTCCTGTCCTTCATTCTTGATTTCAAAGTCTTTGGTAAGGGCGGCCTGACCGGTGATGACCTGGATAATGCTGCGTGAATCCTGCACCAGGCTCGGCGGGTAGCGATAGGCCACTTCTTCGTCGGGCAGATAGTCCCAGATCTCCCTGTCCGTGACCACCAGCGTTTCTTCATGGGGCCGTGCCGTCTGCCAGCGGATGCGCAGGGGCTTTTGGAACAGCAGCGTGCCCTGCCGTTGCTCCACCGAGCCGCTCTCCTTGTGGCTGAGGGTCTGGGTGAAGCCGGCGGAAAAAGCCTGCAGTTTTTCGTAGCGGGCCTGAATGGTCTGCGTCAGAGGGTCGGCAGCGCTCGCCGCCGGGGCGGGAGCGCACAGGGCCAGGGCCAGAAATGCCAGGACAAGAGCGCGCATACTTCCTCCGCGGCCGAAGCCGCCTTTTCCGACGGCGCGCAGCCGGGCGTCGCCGAAAGTTGTCTGGTCCGGCGTCCGGGCCGCCGCGGGGCGAGGGTTACTTCACCACCGCCCTGGGTTTGCTGCCGTCGGCCGGGCCGATGATGCCGTCCTGCTCCAGTTGCTCTACCAGGCGGGCGGCGCGGTTGAAACCGATTTTGAAACGCCGTTGCACCAGGGATATGGAGGCCCTGCCCTGCTCGCTTACAAAAACCTGCACTTCGCCATACAGAGGATCCTGGGCCGCATCGCCGCCGCCACCGCCGCCGGAACCACCGTTGGCCGCTTCCGGGCTCCACTGCGCAAAATCCACCTTATAGGAAGGCCGCAGGTGGCGCTTCCAGTGGGCCACCACGCGCTGCACCTCCTCGTCGCTCAGGAAGGGGCCGTGCAGGCGCAGCAGACGGCCACCGCTGGGCTTGAAGAGCATGTCGCCCCGGCCCAGCAGGTGTTCCGCGCCCACCTGGTCCAGAATGGTGCGCGAATCGTGCTTGGAAGTGACCTGGAAGGAAATGCGGCAGGGGAAGTTGGCCTTGATCAGCCCCGTGACCACATCCACGCTGGGGCGCTGGGTGGCCAGAATCATGTGGATGCCCGCCGCGCGGGCCAGCTGGGCCAGACGCACAATGCTGGTTTCCACCTCGCGGGCGGCGGTCATCATAAGGTCCGCCAGCTCGTCGATGACAATGACCAGATAAGGCAAAGGCTCCAGGTCGGCAAAGTCGGACGGCAGGTCGTTTTTGTAGGCGGCCAGCTTCTGGTTAAAGCCGGCCACGTTGCGCACGCCCAGCCGGGCCATGGCCTCGTAGCGGCGGTCCATCTCGTGCACGGCCCAGTCCAGGGCGTTTTTGGCCTCGCTCATTTCCGTGACCACGGGGTGCACCAGGTGCGGTTCGTCGGCATACACGGCCATTTCAATGCGCTTGGGGTCCACCAGCAAAAGCTGCAGGTCTTCCGGCTGCGTGCGGTAAAGCAGGCTGATGAGGATGCCGTTGAGGCAGACGCTTTTGCCCGCGCCAGTAGCCCCGGCCACCAGCAGGTGCGGCATGCGGGTCAGATCGGCCATGTAGGGCTGCCCGGCAATGTCCTTGCCGAGGATCATGGTCAGAGGGCCGCAGCCCTTGCGGAAGGCCTCGCAGGCCGCCAGCTCGCGAAAATTGACGGTTTCACGGTTCTCATTGGGGATCTCTATGCCGACGGTGTCCGTGCCGGGTATGGGGGCCTGGATGCGTACGGCAATGGCTTTGAGGGCCAAGGAAAGGTCGTCGCTCAGATTGGCGATGCGGCTCACCCGGATGCCGGGCGCCGGGCGCACTTCATACATGGTGACCACGGGGCCGGGTGTAATGCGCACCAGCTCGCCCTGAATGTCAAAATCCTTGAGGCAGGCGATAAGGGCCTTGCCCCTGGCCTCCCGGTCTTCCCGGGCCGGACCGCCCGCCGTTTTGGTCGGGGGGGCCAGCAGGTCCAGGCCAGGCAGAGGAATGGGGGCCTTTTTGCCCAGCAGGGGGGCCAGAGCGGCCCGCACCCCACCGCCGCGCGGGGCTTTCTCCTCAGGGGCGGGAGCGGCAGGCGCTTCTTCAGGAGCGGGTTGCGGCTTTGCCGCGTCGGCAGGCGCGACAGGCGTAGAAGGCGTCGCAGGCCCGAAGGCTTCAGCCCGGGGGAAGGGGTCATCGTCAAGCGCAAAGCCCGATGCCGTGCCCGGAGCCACGGAATCCGCCCCTTTAACGGGTGGGGCGTCCGCGTCAGGCTGCTCCGTGCCGGAGTCAGCTGCCCCCAAACTGCCCGACCCAGGCGCATCTATGGGGTTACCGTCCTCATAGACCCTGGGCAGCCGCCCTGCCGTGGGCCGGATGTCGCCCAGTTTATCCAGCAGCCTGGTCCAGAGATCACGCGCGGGCAGGCGCCAACGGGCCAGCAGACGATCCAGCACGGGAGTCTCTTCCGCGCCTGCTGCCGCAGGTTCCGGCTCGGCAAAGCTGACAGCTTCGGAAGCGGACGCTTTTTCTTTTTGCGCGGCCTTTTCCCGCCAGGTCAGCCAGCGGGCGTGCAGCCAGCGCCCCAGCCGGCCGGCCAGGGTAAACCAGGAGATATTGCCCGCCAGCTGCGTGCCCACCAGGGCCACAAACAGCCAGAGCAGGGCTGAACCGCCGGGGCTGAGATAGTGGCTGGCGTTATTGTGCAGGGCGCTGCCCACCATGCCGCCGCCCCAGAGGTCGCCCACGGAAAAATCCCCTGCCGCCGCCAGCACCAGCAGGCAGAGCGTCATAAGGAAAAAGCCGCACCAGCGCAGCCAATGCAGACTGTAAGCGGGAGAAATGCACGCAGCGCCCAGCGCCCCAAAAGCCAGCGGGCAAAGCAGGGCCACCACGCCAAACACGTCGTTAAGAAAACCTGCAGCGTAAGCGCCGAACAGCCCCGCTTTGTTGTGCACCACTGCCGCGCCGCTGACCACATGGTTGAGGCTGGGGTCATTGGCGTCAAAACTGCCCAGGCTGAGCAGAAGCAGTAAAGCCCAGAACAGCAGAAAAAGGCCGAAAAGCTCGCGACTGAACTTGTGGGAATCCGTAGGGCTACCCTCCCTGGACAGGACTATTCCCGACCCAGGTATTCCTTGGTACGGGTGTCCACCTTGATGCGGTCGCCCTCATTGACGAAAATGGGCACCTGAACCGAGATGCCGGTTTCCAGCTTGGCGGCCTTGGTGACGTTGCTCACCGTATCGCCCTTGGCGCCGGGTTCGGTTTCCACCACTTCCAGCACCAGGCTCAGGGGAATATCCACATCCAGCGGATTGCCCTTGTAGAACAGCACGCGACATTCCTGCCCATCCTTAAGGAAGCCTTCCTTGCCGTCCGTGGCGTTGATGTGCATCTGCATCTGTTCGTAGGAGGTCATATCCATGAAAATGAGATTATCGTCTTCGCGATAAAGAAACTGCATGTCGCGGGTTTCCAGATCGGGCTTCTCCACCTTTTCACCGGAACGAAAGGTGATGTCCTGCATACGGCCAGTGAGGATGTTGCGCAGCTTGGTGCGCACCATCGCGCCGCCCTTGCCGGGCTTGAAGTGCTGAAACTCCACAATTTCGTAAGGGGTGCCCTCCACTTCAATCTTCAGGCCCTTGCGGAAATCCGTGGTTGAATACATGGGTTTTCCTCCATAAAAGCGGATTCGGGATGGTGCATCGCGCACACTCCCGGCGCGCGACCGGGCCCATTCGGACCCTGCGCCGCCGGGCAGCCGGGTCAGCCGGCATTTGCCAAGGGGAGCGAGAGCGGCTACCGTAAAGAGCGCTTGCCGCAGGGCAGCGCTGTGAATCCATACTTCTTATCCAACATCAGGCGCTTGTCAAGGCACAGCCTTCAAGCAACACATGAGGTTTGTATGCGCCCTACCCTTGCTCTGGAAGCCACGGTCTACACTCCCGATCAGCTCATGGACCGTCCCGAGGCGCAGATCGCTTTGGCCGGCCGCTCCAATGTGGGCAAATCCTCCCTGCTCAACGCCCTGGCCGGTCGTCGCAAGCTGGCCAAGGTCAGCGCCACGCCGGGCAAGACACGTTCCATCAATTTTTACCGCGTGGAGCCGACGGGCTTTTACCTGGTGGATCTGCCGGGCTACGGCTATGCCCGCGCCAGCCATGCTGAACGAGAAAAGTGGGCCCGCCTCATGGAAAAATACTTTCTGGGCTGCCAGGCCCTGCGTGCTCTGGCCCTGTTGCTGGACTGCCGCCTGCCCCCGCAGCAGCTGGACAAAAACCTGGTGGATTTTGCCCGCACCCACGGCCTGCCCCTGCTGCCCATATTGACCAAGGCCGACAAATGCAACCAGCGCGAACGCGCCGCCCGCCAAAAGGAATGGGAAGCCCTGCTGCCCCGCCGCCCGCTGCTGACGGCCGCCTCCACAGGCCTGGGGCTGGACGAACTGTGGCGCAGCCTTGGTGCGGCGGCAGGCATATCCCCGGCGGACGGCTCTGCAGCTGTGGAAAAAGAGAGCAGACAAGCCTGTCTGGAATAACGCAGTGAGCGCTATCCGCACTGCACGGAGCAGGCCCACCAGGGAATGCTTTCCGCCGGAAACGCCCGCCACGGGGATGCCGGCCCACGTCAGTTGCGCAGCGTCGCGACCAAACCGCAGAGACGCGGCTTTTCTTTGCACAATCCCCATCGCGGCATTGCAACGTTAACATGCTCTGGCGGTTGCGTAAGCAGACGACCGCCGCCTGCCCGCCGTGGCGCGCAAGCGTAGCTGCAGCCGTTGTGCGACGCAGGAGCTTGGCCCATTACAACAAAGGAAGTTACGGGCAAAGACAGCAGCGCTATGTATTTGCTCGGGTAAGCGCCGGAACGAGCGTGCCGTAACCTTTGAGAATACACATTCTCAAAGGCAATCTTCTCTAGAGTATTTAAACACTTGAAATGCTCGCTTACGGCAGGCAAAAGCCTGCCTTCTCGCATTTCGTGGCAAGGATTTTCAAGAAAATCCTTGCAGAGCAATTAACTCATTTCATTCGTAAACTGCTCTAGATGCCAAACTTCCCGGCTTCAGGCCCGGACTCCTCCGGCAGGGGCTTCCGGCTCCATGTGGATGACGATGCGCCCCACCAAGGGCACCGCCGCACGGATGCGCTGCTCCAGACGGTTGCAGACCGTATGGGCCTCTTCTACGCTGAGAGTGCCATTGACGCCGCAGTGAAAGGAAAGACAGACGCCCTGCTCTGGCAGGGTGTAGGTGGCAAAGCGGTGTGGGTTGCTGACCAGCGGCTCCTGTGCCGTGGCCTTGCGGATTTCCTCCCAGGCCATGTCCGCCAGAGGCACGGACACGGCGGCCCCGGCTTCCTGTGCGGCAACGGGATTTTCCGGCTCCAGGTGGCTCAGCACTTCCACGCCGGGCAAGGCTTTGCCTAGGCCCGCTTCAAAGTTCCCCACGCGGGCGTAGGCCTGGGCATAGGGCGTGTCGCCCGGCAACTCCACATGCAGCTCAATGCGTGCGCCCGTATCTGCGTGCAGAATGTGCACATTGTGCACGGCAAGGCCATGCTCTGAGGCCAGCCGCTGCACCAGGGCAAAAGGATCGCCAGCACCCCGCACCTTGGCGGGTTCCACATGTACGGTGACGTCCGCGCCGGGCAGCACCCCAGCCACGGCCACTTCCGCCTCGTGGGCCAGACGGTGCCCATCGGACACACGCAGGCCGGGCGCAACCCCCACGGTAAGGTCCACAAAACTCTGCGGGCCGCTCACGCGCACCCGCGCGCGACGCACTTCAGCTATGCCCGGCACGGCCTGTACGGCCCGGATCACGCCCTGCTGCGCTTCGGCTGAACCGGAATCCATGAGCGTGTTTACCGCCGTGGCGGCCATGTGCAGGCTGGCGCGGAAAATAATGACCGCCACCAGAAGCGCGGCCACGGTGTCGGCCTGCGCCAGCATCCGGTGCAGGGGCTCTGGCAGGCGCAGCGCCGCCGCCAGCCAGACGGCCAGAACGCCGGCCAGCACCACGGCCGAGGACAGAATATCCGTGGAAAAATGCAGGGCGTCGGCCTCCAGGGCCTGACTTTTATAGCGGCGGGCCACCCGGCGCAGGATGCGCACGCGGTTGATATCCACGGCCATGGAAACGGCCATGACGCCCACGCCCCAAAGTGAGGGCGTCACAGGGCTGGCCCCGGCGAGCAGACGCGTCACGCCTTCATGCACCACCCAGACGCAGGTCAGAAAAAGCAGCAAGGTCTGACCCAAAGCAGAGAGGTTTTCCACCTTGCCGTGGCCGTAGGGGTGCCCCTGGTCCGCGGGTTTGGCGGCAATACGCACGGCCAGCAGGGTCATAGCTGCGGCCAGGAGATCCAGGCCGCTGTGCAAGGCCTCGGAAAGAATGCCCAGGCTGTTGGTGGTCAGTCCCACGGCCAGTTTGAGCAGGGTAAGCCCCAACGCGGCCAGCAGGGAAACCACTGCGGCTTTTTGTTTTTCGTTGCTTTCTGATGTGGGTACAGGGGCTGGTGCGGTTGCCATGCCGCTCTCGTACTGTTCCGGTCCGTGTGCAGGCCCGGTTGCGCGACCACCTTTTCCCGGCGGGCACACCCAGCCGGGAAAAGGTGGTCGGATTTTCAGACGCGCCCCACAAGCCACGACCGTGCGTGCCGGGGTGCTAAAACGCTACAGCCAGGTGAACCATTCTTTCCAGGAGCCCTGGCGTTTTTCCCGCGTGAGTCTGGCCTGGTCTTCACGATAGTTGTGGTAGGCGGCCAAACTTTTTTCCTTGGCGTGCTCGGCTACTTCCGGAACATCTTTGAAGCTGTTGACGATGTAGTCGTAGCGACGCCAGGCAGGACCATATTTCTTCATGTGCCAGAACACGTCCGCAATATACAGCTCGTGTTCGGCCATGAGCTTGCGGCAGGCAATCATGTTCTCCTGCGCACTCTTGACGTACGGCGAGTCGGGGAAGGTCTGACACAGTCGGTTGAAGTATTCGTAGGCGGCTTCCAGCTCTGTGGTGGCCCGATCGATGGAATGGAACTGCTTCATAAGGGACATGCCCGTCTGGTAGAGCACATAGGGTATGGCCTCATGCCGGGGGTGCAACGATTCGAAATCCTTGTACGTTTCTGACGCGAGCGCATACTCCTCGTCCAGATAGTAGGCGTCTGCCAATGAAAGCTCAGCGTCTACAGTATAGGGACTAAAGGGGTAGTTATCGCGCAGTTTGTTGTACAGTTCCACGGCGCGCACATAGTTTTTTTCACTCATGGCGTCGTTGGCGGCTTCAAAAATCTCCTGCGCGGTGTCTTCAGCCGGCGGCAGATAGATGAGGTCTATGATGCCGCAACCTGAAACGGCGAACATGCAGACAGCCAACACAAAAGAGCGGAGCAGTTTTTTAGGCATGGAGTTGTTCCATGAGAACAAACGCCGCCTGGGCGGCCGTTGCACCGTCACCGGCGGCGGTGATCACCTGACGGCAAAGTTTGGAACGGATGTCGCCCGCCGCGAAAATACCAGGAATATTGGTGCGCATTTCTGTATCGGTGATGATGAAGCCCTGCTCGTCCTTGGCCAGATCTGCCGGCAAAAAGCCTGTGGACGGGGAAAAACCCACATACACAAACAGGCCGTTCACGGGCAGCAGGGTTTCTTCGCCGCTTTTGAGATTTTTAACCGTCAGGCCGGTAAGCTCTTTTTCGCCGTGCAGGGCGGTGACCACACTGCTGCGCAAGAGGGTGATCTTGTCGCTTTGTTCGGTCAGCTTGTCCTGATAAATTTTACGCGCCCGGAATTCGTCGCGCCGGTGGATGAGATAGAGCTTGCTCACCAGTTTGGACAGATACAGGGATTCTTCCAGCGCGGCATTGCCGCCGCCCACCACGGCTACAGTCTGGTTGCGAAAGAAGTTGCCGTCGCACAACGCGCAGTAGGAAACCCCACGCCCGCGCAAGCGGTCCTCGCCTTCCAGGCCCAGCTTCCGGTGGTGTGCGCCGGAGCAGACGACAACGGTTCTGGCCCCGTATTCCACACCGCCCGCCCGCACCACAAACTGCCCTGCCGATCCACTGACGGATTCCACCGCAGCGGCGGGCCGGTCAATGGCCAGGCCTTCGAGATGTGCGGCAAACAGGTCCGCCAGCTCGTAGCCCTTGATGCCCTTGGGAAAGCCGGGATAATTGTCCATGGCTTCCGTCTGCAGAATCTGACCGCCGGGGGCCAGCTGCTCCGGCATGAGCACGGAGCAGCCGGACCGCGCCAGATACATGGCCGCAGTTATGCCGGCGGGACCACCGCCGATGACAACGGCGTCGTAAGACTTCATGCCAGAGCCTTTGTATCCAGCAGATCCTTCATGGCGGCCTTGGTGACGGCCCCGGTGATCTGCTCCAGCGTCTCGCCGTTTTTGAAAAGGACCAGCGTGGGGATGGCCCGGATGCCGAACTTGGTGGGCGTGGCGGGATTTTCGTCCACATTCATCTTAACGATGCGCACCTTGCCGGCGTATTCCCCAGCGAGTTCATCAATGATGGGCCCTACCGCACGGCAGGGGCCGCACCAGGGAGCCCAAAAATCCAACAGCACGGGCAGGTCGGATTTAAGAACAACGCTTTCAAAGGTGGCGTCAGTGACCTGTTCAGCCATAACATTCTCCTTACGTTGTTTTTTGGCGCATGGCGCCAGAAGCGCCCGTTCGCCGGTCGGAGCCCCGGAAACTTTGGGGGCGCTTTTGTACTGAGTGAGAGTAGATATCAACGTGCCACCTGTCAAGCCAATCTCACAGAACCGCACAACAGGACGACAACCATTTCGGAGTGTTCGACTCGTCTATAGGCGGGACGCCCCTCCCCTGCCGGCTGCCCCGCCCTACTGCGGACACGCGCCCCACGCCGTCTGCAACATATCGTCGGGCAGGGCCTTGCCCCGAGGAATGGCCTCCATGCGCAGGTCGTGATAAAAGCCTTCCCGGCCCAACAGCCAGCCCGCATGGGCAATCATGGCGGCGTTGTCCGTGCAGAGCTGCGGCCCCGGCACAAGCGCCCTGCCCCCTCGCCGCTGCATCAGCGCGCACACCCGCTCCCGCAGCAGACTGTTGGCCGCCACACCGCCGGCCAGCACCAGGGTGCGCAGATCGGGCTGACGGTCCAGGGCGCGCTCGGCCTTGGCGCAGAGCGTGTCCACCACCGCAAGATTGAAGGAAGCGCAGCAGTCCTTGAGCGCCTGTGGCGCGTCCTCCGTGCGCGTTAACGGACGCGGCCAGACCATGCCTGCCAGATGCGCTGCCGCGTGGACGGCCACGGCCGTCTTCAGCCCGCTGAAACTGAAATCAAGGTTGTCGTTGTCCAGATACGGCCGGGGAAAAAGCCGCGGATCAGCCCTGCCCTCGCGGGCCAGGGCGTCCAGCAGCCGCCCGCCGGGATAGGACAGGCCCAAGACTTTGCCTACCTTGTCAAAGGCTTCGCCGGCGGCGTCGTCCAACGTGCGCCCCAGCAGACGCAGCCGCCACGGGGCCTCCATGCGGTATAAATGGGTATGCCCGCCAGAAACCAGAAGCCCCAGAGCAGGGAAGGCTATTGCCTCTTCCAGTCCCGCTGCCAGCAGGTGGGCATGCAGATGGTTGACGCCCAAAAAACGCGAACCCAAGCCCAGCGCCAACCCCTTGGCAAAGGCCACCCCCACCAACAGGCTGCCCAGAAGCCCCGGTCCCCGCGCCACGGCCACCAGATCCAGGTCTGCGGCCTGCCGTCCGCTGCGGCGCAGCAACACATCCAGCAAAGGCCCCATGTACCGGCAGTGCTCCCGCGAGGCCAGTTCCGGCACCACGCCCCCGAACAGGGCGTGCACGTCCGCTTGGCTGGCCAGCACTGCGTCCAACAGTCGGCCGTCCTCCACCAAGGCTAGAGCGGTTTCGTCACACGAGCTCTCTATGCCAAGACACAACATGCAGCCTCCACAGGCGACAGACAAAATGAAGGGCGCGTTTTTCTCAGGGAAAGAACTTTTAGGGCGCTGCTGCCGTTGCCCATACCATCCTTTGCCGTAACGGGCGAGGCTGGCCAAAAGTTCCCGTCCCTTCACGCCCCCTTTACTATGCTTTTTTTTGCAATTCCACGGCTGGCGCACACAGAACACGGCAGAGCCTGCACCGCACAGGCCAGTTTATTGGCGTGACCAAGCGCCCCTGGGCGGGGCGCTTGTCTGCCTTGGGAAAGGCCTTTGCTACCCCTGGGCGTACCGGGCGTAGATGCGCTCCACGGCGGTGACGTCGTTGGCGGAACCGATGAAGAGCGGCGTGCGCGCGTGCAGCCGGTCGGGCTGTTTTTCCAGAATGCGCCCCTTGCCGTCACTGGCCTTGCCTCCGGCCTGTTCCGCCAGAAAAGCCAGCGGATTTGCCTCACACATGAGGCGCAGCTTGCCTTGCGGTTTTTTGTGGTCAGAAGGATAGAGGTAGATGCCGCCATAGATCAGCGTGCGGTGAAAATCCGCCACCAGTGCGCCCACATAACGCGCGGAATAGGAGGTGCCGTCCGGGGTTTCGCAGTTGTGGAACCACTGCAGCACCTCGCGAGTGGGTTCATCCCAATTCTTCCAGTTGCCTTCGTTGACAGAATAAATGCGACCCTGTTCGGGAATGCGCATATTGGGATGAGAAAGCAGAAATTCGCCCACGCCGGGGTCCAGGGTAAAGCCGTGCACGCCCTGCCCCGTGCTGAGCACCAGCATGGTAGAGGGACCGTACAGAATATAGCCCGCCCCCACCTGCTGACAACCGGGCTGCAGCACTTCTTCAAGCGTCACTTCACCAGTGTGCCCTTCGGGCCTGCGCAGGATGGAAAAAATGGTGCCCACATTGATGTTGACGTCGATATTGGACGAACCATCCAGGGGATCGAATATCAAAATATAGTCCCCGCGCGGAAACTCCGGGCTCACGCGGACCAGCTCCGCTTCTTCCTCGGAACTCATGGCGCAGAGCGCGCCGCAGCGCTCCATGCGGTAGAGCATAATGCGGTTGGCGATGGCGTCCATTTTTTGCACGTTTTCGCCCTGCACGTTCACTTCGCCCGTGCCGCCCAGAATATCCAGCAGCCCGGCCTTATTAATGCGGCGAGAAATGCTCTTGCCGGAAAGGATCAGGTCGTAAAGCAGGCCCGTAAACTGGCCCGTGGCCTGCGGGCTGCGCTTCTGGTGCAGCAGCAGATGCTCGGTAACCGTAATATCGGCCATAAAGGACTCCTTTTTCTCACAGCCGTGGAAGACACGGGCAGAGAATGATCGGAGAAAAAATTTGCAGTGGGCCGCGCCCAACCTGCGTCAGGAATTTGCCTTTCCGCAACAAAGGCGAAATGGATTTCCCAACCGGCCCCGCCCCACCAATCGGTGCTCGTGGGACGGGGCCGCGGGATCAGTTCTTAGGACCAAAGGGGCTGGGACGTCCACCCGGCAAGATAGCCGGCGACTCCTGGCCGGCGGAAGCATCGTTTTCGGGGGCGGTTTCCGCCTGCTTGGCCGGAGCCTGCGGTGCGGCAGAAGTTGCCGAAGCCGCTTTCTGCGTTGCGGTCGCCGGGCTTGCGGGGGCCGCACTGTCAGCCGGTGGCGTGGTCGTGCCGCCTTGCGGCGCCGCTTTTGCGGATGCTGCGGCCGGGGCGGCGTCCTGACCTGCAGGCGTTGCGCTTGTGGCCGCCGGACTGGCCTCGCCGGGCTGCGGTGCGTCGTCATGCGGGCCAAAGGGGCTGGGGCGTCCGCCGGGCAGTGTGGGCATCTCCAGGTCTTCATCCAGGTTCAGGCCCTTGGCTGGCGGCAGCTTGGGTTGGGGCTTGGGCGCGGGCCGCACTCTGGGCCGCTCCACCCGTTCCACAGGCGTATTCTCGCCTTCCAGCTGCCGCTCGCGCACCTTGGCTTTTTCTGCCTGGCGCTGTTTTTTGAGCAGCACGCTGTCGTGGCTGCCGGGCTGAATATCATTGGTATTGGCGGGCTGGCCCTTGGGCGCGCCTTCGGGCTGGGCGGCCGGTTCACCGTCCGGAGCGGGCTGGGCGGCGCTGGGCAAAGCCAAGCTCTGGCTCAGGTCCGTTTTATTTTTACGTTCCGGCATGGGCGGGGGCGGCAGTTTCTCCCGCTCCTTGGGGAAGAAGGCCAAGCCCTGCCCCACATCACCGGAACCCTTGGGGAAATTGCCTGACTGGGGCACGGCAAACACCAAAGGCACGTTCCCCAGGTAGCGGACCATGTAATAGAAGACGCCCGTGGCGTTGGTGCAGGTGCCGGAAGAGCTTTTGGTGACCACTTCATCCCAGTTGACGCTGGCCAGGGGGGTGGCGGCAAAATCGTATTTGCCGGGCCAGAGCAGCGCCTGCGGCGAGAGGATGACCATGTCTTCCGGGCTTTGCGAGTATTGCAGGAGGGTGCGCATGTCGAAATAGGCTGCCACCACGCCCAGAAAATCCGTACCGTCGTACAGGGGGGCCGCCAGCAGCACTTCCGGTCCCAGCGGGGTGTTCTGCACATCAGCCCGCAGGGCTCTGGTGCTCTGCTTCTTGTCTTCATACAGAAGAGGGATGAAATCCACCTGCTTCAGCGGCGTGGCCGGTTCCTGTCCCAGGATGGTGCCGTCGTATTTGACGCCGGCAAAGCCGTCCAGCCAGGGGAAAGAAGCAAAAAGGTTGTTCACCCATTCCCGCGTGGGGGGCTTGTCGGCATTCATCATGACCCGCTCCAACTTGGAAAGCTCCAGGTCCAGCCCCATCATGCTGTGGGTCAGGGCCAGAGCCTGAGGCGAAAGCGTGCCTTTTTCACTATAATCCACCGAAGCCGGCGGGCTCACATAGGTATTCCAAAAGCCCTTGGTGCTTTTCCAGATATTCTTGGTAGGCTGGTATGAGCTGCACCCGGTGAGGTACAGAACCGCCACCAGCAGCAGCGAAAAATACCGCGCGTAGGATTTCAACACCGTGTTTACTCCCAGGTAAGAACAGATGACGCACGGGCCAACGCAAAGACGCGGACCCGAGGCGCGATGGTCACCTCGCGCTGGTTGTGTGCGTAGTGCAACACGTCAGACCGCCACGCAAAAGGGTCGGCCCTCGCGGCAACAGCCTTTCAGCCGTGCGCCCGGGCTTCCACCCGCCCGGCCAGGGCCTCAAGCATGGTGATAAGTTTCTCTTTACCGCCGGCGCTCGGAGCCGGATCAGCTGCCGGCGCGGACGCTGTGGGGCCGCCGCCCAGGCGCGCGCTGAGCGTGGATATGCGCTGGCGCAGGTCGGCGATTTCCTCCGGGTCCACAGCCGCAGCGGCCAATTCGTGATAAATGTCCAGCGCGCCCTTGATGTCGCCCTGTTCGGCCAGCACTTCGGCCATGGAACGGGTGCGCAGCGAAAAAGCCTCTTCACCGCCGGCAGTCTGCTCCACGGTGGGCCCGGGAGCGACCGGAGGCCGGGGGGCTGCGGCGTCGGAATCCGTTGCCGCGGCCTCGGGCGCAGATGCGGCAGAAGGAAGCGCGGCGGCCTCAAGGGTATCGAGGCCCGGCAGTTCGCTTTCGTCCGCCATGGCCGCATCCGGGTCAAAACGGGCAAAGCTGTCATCTTCCAACGGCACCGGCGCGCTGATGTCCTCGGCTACGGCCGCTGCTGTGGGGGTGACGGTCGGACTGGGCACGCACTCCGACATCCGGGATGCGGTGGGGGAAGGCCCGGCAGCGGCCTTCGCCGTAGAAGAAACGGCCGGAGCCGTGGGCCTGGCGGTGGAAGGCTGGTCCGCCTCGGCCCAGTAGCTGGCCACCCCGCGCTCCACCACCAGGTGCAGCGGCACGGGGCCGCGCGCAAAATAGAGCGCCAGAAACTGCAGAGCGGCCGCCGTATCCGGGGCGGCCTCACGGGTAGCTGCGCAGGCCGCGAAAGCCCGCCAAAAGCCCGCATGGGCGGAAAACACCTGGCCCAGACGGTCCAGTTGCGCCGTGCAGGCCGTGTCCTGCCCGAGCTGATGCAGAAGCTCCACCAAAAAAAGGCGCGCTTCAAGAAATTCTTCATGCCGGGCAAGTCCCTGCTCCAGGGTGGCCACGGCCTCGTCCGTGCGCCCGGCTTCGGCCAGCAGGCGGGACAAAGGATAAAAGACCTTGGAGTTGGGCTCCAGTTCCAAGACTTCTTTATACCAATCGATTTTTTCCGTCATGGCTTGGGCTCCTGCTCCGGCCTGTCCGCGCCGTCAAAAAGGTAGAGCACTTCATTGTCACGCACGTAGTGCAGGCGTTGGCGGATGACCTTTTCCACATACTGGTTGTCCGCCTGCAACAGGCGTATTTCACGGCTGATGGCCATGTTTCCGGCATCCAGATCAGCGATGCGCCTTTCCATATCCGCATACTGGCGCTTCAGTTCGCGGTATTCCAGAAGCCCTGTGGGGCCCCAGACCATACGGCCGAAAAGCACCAGATTGATAAGCGCCAGGACCACAAGAATAACAGTGCGCCAGAAGGTCATTGCAGTATCCTTCCGTTTCTGGGCGGGCAGCGGCGGGTGCGGCGCAACTCCGCCAGCAGGGTTGTGGTGGCGGTTTCCAGGCGGCGCACGTCATCCTCGGCCAGGTCCATCTGGTCTACCTGCCGCAGATATTGACGCAAGGTGCGCAGCTCTGCGTCGAAGCAGCGCCCCCAGCGGCCCGAGCGCATATCCGGCTCCAACTCCAGGATAGTTTGCAGGCAATTTTTAAGACGCAGCTGCAAAGTGCTCATAGACGTGTTTCATCGGCCTGCCCGGCACAGGCCCGGCGGTAAAAATTGTAACAGTAATTGAAGCCGGAGCCCACAGCCAGCAACATGGCCGCGTACAGCAGGACAAGCCCCACCATGTGCAGATCATAGCCCCAGAGCGGATAGTGCAGCGTCAACGGCACCACGGCCAGAATCTGCAGCACGGTCTTGACCTTGCCCAGATAGTCCGCCGCCAGCACTATGCCTTCGTCAATGGCAATGGCCCGAAGGCCGGTGACCACCAGCTCGCGGCAGACAATAACGATGACCACCCAGGCCGGCGCCCAAGCCAGCTTCACAAACATGATCAGTATGGAACAGATAAGCACCTTGTCTGCCAGCGGATCCAGAAACTTGCCCATACTGGTGACCGTATTGGAGCGCCGGGCAATATAGCCGTCGGCCCAGTCGGTGATCGAGGCAAAAATAAAAGCCAAGGCCGCCAGTATGCAGGTGACCGGGCCTTCAAAATAAAGCAAGATGACCACCAGAGGGGCCATGAGGATTCGTAACAGCGTGATTTTGTTTGCGAGGTTAAGCATCATTCCTCGAATTCGGTCCAAACAGATTTTTTACTGGGTAGCACAAAACGGGGCGCGAGAAAAGAAGAAAAAAATGCCCCCGCGGGCTGGACGTCCGTCGGGGGCGTGCAAGGAATGCTGCGACAATGCGTCTGCCCACTGCCGGGGGCTCACAACGGCAACTGCGCAGATCGCCGGGCGCTACTTGGCGTCGGCCGCAGCGGCAATGGCGTCGGCCAGGTGAGCAAAGGCGGTTTTGGCGGCGCATTCGCCTTCCAGAGAAACCACGGGCACACCCCTGTCCGCAGAGACCACCGAGGCCGGGTCCAGAGGAATGGCCCCCAGAAAACGGAGCCCGTAGCGCTTGGCCAGTTCCTCCCCGCCGCCCTTTTTGAACAGGTCAATTTCCTGATGGCAGTGGGGGCAGATAAGGCCGCTCATGTTTTCCACCACGCCCAGCACCGTGGCGTTGGCATACTGCAAAAAATTGATGGCCTTGCGCACGTCGGCCAGCGAAATCTCCTGCGGGGTGGTAACCACCACGCAGAGCGCATCCGGAATGGACTGCAGCACGGTCATGTGCTCGTCGCCGGTGCCTGGGGGCGAATCAATCAGCAGAAAGTCCAGTTCGCCCCACTGCACGTCAGAGATAAACTGTCGGATAGCGGCGGTTTTTTTGGGTCCGCGCCACAGAACGGCCTGGTCTTTGTCCTGCAGCAGAGTATCCATGGAAATGACGGCAAGATTTTCGTCATAGGCTGCGGGCAGCAGTGCGTGGGTGGTTTCGTCCATCTCCACGGTGCTGGTGAGGCCCAGCAGGTTGGGCACGCTGGGGCCGTGGATGTCCACATCCAGAATGCCCACCTTGTAGCCCTTGTGCGCCAGGGCTGCGGCCGTATTGACAGTAACGGAGCTTTTGCCCACGCCGCCCTTGCCGCTCATAACAAAAATCTTGTGGCGGATGTGGCCGAGCCGTGCGGCGATGGCCTTGTCCTGCTGGGCCATGGGGTTGCCGCAGTTGCCGTCTCCCCCCTTGGTCGTGGCGCTGGAACAGCCGCCCGCCTGGGAACAGGATGCACACGAAGCCATGACGTCTCCTCTTATTGCGGCGGCGGCGCAGGCTTACCAGCCGTGGTCGCCCACCAGATCCACAAAAATGACCGGCCCCAGGTCTTCACGGCTTACGCGGCCCTGCGTTTTGCGCAGGCGCAGCAGGCGTTGGGTGCGGGGCCGGGAGCCCACAGGGATGAGCAAAATGCCCCCCTCGTCGAGCTGGTCCACCAGCGGCGGAGGCACTTCGGGCCCGCCCGCTGTAACAATGATGCGGTCAAAAGGCGCGGCTTCGGGCACGCCCAGCGTGCCGTCGCGCCTTTGCATATGAATACTGCGAAGCCCCAGTTGCCGCAAGAGCGGCGCAGTGCTTTGATAAAGCTCACGCAGGCGCTCCACTGTAAAAACCACGCAGCCCATGCTGGCCAGCACCGCCGCCTGATAGCCCGAACCCGTGCCTATTTCCAGCACGCGCATGCCCCGGCGCGCCTCCAGCAGCTGGCTCATGAGCGCAACAATATAGGGCTGCGAAATGGTTTGGCCGTAGCCTATGGGCAGGGGCGTATCCTCATAGGCCTGGGCCCGCAGGGCCTCCTGCACAAAAAGATGACGCGGCACGCTGCCCATGGCTGCAAGCACGCCGCAATCCGTAATGCCGCGAGCCTCCAGCTGTTCACGCACCATGCGCTGACGCAGGCGTCGAGGGTCCACCCTGGTTTGAGGAACCCGCCTTTCACCGCCTGTAAAACTACCGTCATTCATATGGCGGAAGTGAAACCAGATTTTGTCCCGCAAGTCAATGCGGTACGGGCGTGTTATGAAAACTTCCAGACTTTTCCTTGAAAACAGCTTCGCTTTGTGCAAGGCTTACCGGGGTAGCAAGAGCAGGAGTAGATATGCGCAAACGAAACATGCTTTCGACAATACTGGGGTTTATCGTACTGGCCGTTCTGGCGGCCGGCGGATATGTTTTTTTTAAAGATCTGGACGGGCCGCAGGTTGTTGTACAGCCGCAGACAGGCCGGGTGTCGCCCGCCAGCGTGATCAAGATCGCCATGAAGGATGCTTCGGGCATCCGCGCCGTCACGGTGGGCGTGCGTAAAAACAATACGCTGAACACCATCTTCAGCAAGCATTTTGAAAAATATCTGCCGGAACGCACGGTGGAGGTGCCCCTTGCCGGCGCCAACCTGCACGAAGGCGCTTTTGATCTGGAAATCCGCGCCACTGACGGCTCGTTGGCCGGTTTCGGCCAGGGCAACACCCGCACCGTACAGATGGCCATGCGCCTGGATACCCAGCCGCCGCGCATTTCTGTCAAAACGCTGCCCCCCAACGTGCGACGGGGCGGCGCCGCCGTAGTGCGCTATACTGTTGATGAAGACGTGAGCGACAGCGGCGTGCTGGTGGCGGGCTATTTTGTGCCCGGCTACCAGCAAAAAGACGGCAGTTACATCTGCTTTTTCCCCTATCCCTACACCATGCCCGCCCGCGAATACAAAAACAGCGTAGAAATCACCGCCACAGACCTGGCCGGCAACGTGACCAAAAGCCGTCTTACAGTCATGGCTTACGAACGCACCTTCAAAAGTGACAGCCTGGAGCTCAGCGACAACTTCCTCATGAGCGTGCAGAACAAACTGCAACACCTGGCCCCGCAGGTTGCCAACCCCCTGGACTGCTACCTCTATATCAACAACAATGTGCGTGCGGCCAATGCCCAGACCCTGCGCGAAATCGGCAAAAACACCGCCGCCGCCATGCTCTGGAGCGGCGCTTTTGCCAGGCTGCCGCGTTCCGCTGCCCGGGCGGGCTTTGCCGACCACCGATTTTACAATTACCAGGGCAAGCTGGTGGGCGAATCCTACCACCTGGGCTTTGACCTGGCTTCTGTCCGCAACGCCGAGGTGCCGGCGGCCAACAGCGGGCGCGTAGTCTTTACGGGCGAGCTGGGCATCTACGGCAACCTGGTGGTCATTGATCACGGCTTGGGGCTCATGTCGCTCTACTCTCACCTCAGCGACATCCAGGTCAAGGTGGGCGATGTGGTACAGAAAGGACAGACCATTGCCCACACGGGCAGCACGGGCCTGGCCTTCGGCGACCATCTGCACTTCGGTATTCTGGTGGGTGGTGTGGAAGTCACTCCTTTGGAGTGGCTGGACCCCAAGTGGATCCGCGACAACATCACTGGCCGTCTGGACGCCTCCAATGCCCCATAGGGCAACTTATTGCAGTAAAAGACCATGACAACGCGGCCCCCGCAGCAGTACGGGAGCCGCGTTGTCGTCTTGTCTGAAGCGTTGACAAAAGCGTTTTCCTTCTGCCCACCGACGACAAAAAATTGTAAGTGAAAAAAAACTCACCAGGCCCCTTGTAATTTCTGGGCAATCCGCTAGCCTGAAAACGTATCGGAAGGCGGCGCGCTCGCCCGCGGCTCTGGCGGCGCCTTTCTTGTGCCTTACGCACATTTTTTGCTTTGCAAGCCCGCCTTCGCCCACACCCCTTCGGCACTATGAGGACTTGCCCGTGTTACCGAATTCTGCGGCTCTGCTGGGCCTGGATATCGGCTCCACTACAGTAAAACTGGCCTTGCTGGACGCCGACGGCCATGTTCTGGAAACTCGTTACAACAGACACGGCACTGCGGTGCGCTCCACCCTCGCCGGTCTGCTGACGGATCTGGCGACCCGCCGTCCCGGCACGCGCGTTGTCGCCGCCATCACCGGGTCTGGCGCGCTCGATTTGGGCGCGCGGCTCGACCTTCCCTTCATGCAGGAACTGCTGGCCACGGCCCGCGCCGTGGGCCACGCCGCACCAGACACCACAGTGGCCGTGGAGCTTGGCGGCGAGGACGCCAAGCTGCTCTACCTCGGGCAGGATGTGGAACTGCGCATGAACGAATCCTGTGCCGGCGGCACAGGGGCCTTCATCGACCAGATGGCCCGTCTGCTCAATACCGACGCCGGAGGGCTCAACGCCTTGGCCGCGCGTCACACAACCCTCTATCCCATTGCTTCGCGCTGCGGCGTGTTCGCCAAGACGGACATTGTGCCCCTGCTCAATGGCGGCGTGCCCCGCGAGGACATTGCGGCCTCCATTTTGCAAGCTGTGGTGGAGCAGACTATCGGCGGTCTGGCCTGCGGCCGGCCCATTGCAGGCAAGGTGGCCTTTTTGGGCGGCCCCTTGCATTTTCTGCCGGAGCTCAAAAAGCTCTTCATCGCCTCCCTCAACCTGAAGCCGGAAGCCGTAGTGGCCCTGCCCCACGCCCAATGCGCCGCCGCCATAGGGGCGGCCCTGTGCGTGCGCGGCAACGACACGGCGGTAGATTTGTCCCGCCTGGCCGAGCGGGCCGCCGCCCTGGTGGACGAACCCCTGCCGATCACGGCTCGCGCCCTGCCCCAGCTTTTTGCCGACGAGCAGGCCTATGCGGCCTTCAGGGAACGCCAGCCGGCCCCGGCCCAGCCGCAAAAGGGGCTGCTCACCGCCGCCAGAGGCCCCCTGTATCTGGGGCTGGACCTGGGTTCCACCACCGTCAAGGCCGTGCTTATGGACGCGGGGCAGACCCCGCTGGACTGGCGCTACGCCTCCAACGGCGGCAACCCGCTGCAAACCCTGCTGCCCGCCCTGGCCGACATGCTGGACAAAATTCCGGAAGGCGCATGGCTGGCCGGGGCCGGAGCGACAGGCTACGGGGCCCATCTGGCGGAATCCGCCCTGGGAGTGGACTGCGTGCTGGTGGAAACCCTGGCGCACTTCAAGGCGGCGTTGCGTCTGGCGCCCCAGGTGAGCTACGTCATCGACATCGGCGGCCAGGACATGAAGTGCCTGAAGGTGGAAAACGGCGTCATCAGCGATGTGAACCTCAACGAGGCCTGCTCCGCCGGCTGTGGGGCTTTTTTGGAAAGTTTCGCACGCGGATTGGGCCTGGACATGGAGGAATTTGTCCGGCTGGCCCTCTTTGCCGCCCACCCGGCAGACCTTGGCTCGCGCTGCACAGTCTTCATGAACTCCAAGGTGACCCAGGCACAAAAAGAAGGCATGCAGGTTTCGGACATTGCGGCCGGGCTGTGTTATTCCGTAGTGCGCAACGCCCTGGACAAGGTGCTGCGCATCAAAAGCGTGGCTGAACTGGGCGAGCATGTGGTGGTGCAGGGCGGGGCCTTTCTCAATGACGCCCTGCTCTGCGCCATGGAGCGCACCTTGGGCCACCCCGTGTACCGACCAGCCCTTTCCGGGCTCATGGGGGCCTTTGGCGCGGCCTTGTCCGCCCAGGAGACCTTGACCGACACCAGGGCCCGCTCGCCGCTCTCCGGCGCGCTCATCCGGAGCCTGGTCATGCGTACCCGCAGCTTCCGCTGCCGGGACTGCGGCAACCACTGCCTGCTGACCGAAACGCGTTTTTCCCACGGCACCCGTCATATTGCGGGCAACCGCTGCGACCGCTTCAGCGAATCCCGCCGGGGGGCCGCGCCGCCCGCCCCCAACCTGTTTGCCTGGAAAAACCAACGCCTCTTCCGCTATGAACCGCTGCCGGAGGACGCCGCGCCCCGCGGGCGGCTGGGCATTCCGCGCGTGCTCAACATGTACACGCACTACCCCTTCTGGTTTACCCTCTTTACCAACCTGGGCTACCGGGTAGAAGTCTCCCCGCCCACCAACCGCGCCTTGTTCGCGGCGGGTCTGACCTCCGTGCCTTCACAGAGCGTCTGCTACCCGGCAAAACTGGCCCATGGGCATGTCCTGGCCCTGCTGGACCGGGGCATAAAGCACATCTTCTTCCCCTGCATCCCGCGCGAAGCGCAGGAATTTCCCGAACTCTGCGACACCTTCTCCTGCCCTGTGGCCTGCGGTTACCCGCAGGTGGTGCGCGAAAATCTGCCGGAACTGGCCCAAGCCGGAGCCGTGCTGCACGCCCCTTTTGTCAACCTGACCCACACGGCCTCCCTGGTGCGCAACCTCTGCCGAGAATTTGGCCTGCCCCGCGCCCAGGTGCGGGCCGCCGTACGCCTGGCCTCGCAAGAACAACGCCGCTACTGGCACGAACTGCGCACAGAAGCCAACCGCATCTATGACGACGTGCGGCGCAACCACGGCTCCCTGGTGGTGCTGGCCGGCCGGCCCTACCATGTGGATCCACAGGTGCACCACGGCCTGCCGGAGTTCATTGCCGGTCTGGGGGCGGCGGTCATCAGCGAAGACGCCATCCCCCATGGCGGCATGGACAGCCCTCTGCTGCAGGGCCTGCGCGTGCGCAACCAGTGGACCTACCCTGCCCGACTGTACCGCGCGGCCGCCTGGGTGGGGCAAGCGAACCACGCCGGCGCGCGGGTGGAGCTGGTGCAGATTACCTCTTTCGGCTGCGGCCTGGACGCCATCACCACGGATCAGGTGCGTGAGCTGCTGCGTGCCAGCGGCAAACTCTATACCCTGATCAAGATGGACGAGGGCAACGCCCTGGCCTCGGCCCGCATCCGCATCCGTTCGCTCTTGGCCGTGACCCGTTCCCGTTCCGAAGCCGCAACGGCGGAACGAGCCGCACTTCTGGCCGCTCCGACCGCGTTCACCCGACACCACGCCGCCAGCCACACCATCCTGGTGCCCCAAATGGCCCCCCTGCACTTTCCCCTGCTGGTGGAAGCCCTGGAGGGCGAAGGCCACCAAGTGCGATTGCTGCCTGAGGTCAGTGCCAGGGCCGTGGACCTGGGCCAGGCCTATGTGAACAACGACGCCTGCTACCCGGCTATTGTGGCCATCGGCCAGCTGCTGGAAGCCCTTTGCGACGGGCATTGCGACCCCGCGCGTACGGCCCTGCTCTTTTCCCAGACCTGCGGCCCATGCCGGGCCAGCAACTACCCCGGCATGTTGCGCAAGGCGCTGCGGGAGTGCGGCTTTCCACAGGTACCCGTTCTGCGGCTCAGCTCCTCCGGCGCAAACAACCAGCCCGGATTCAGACCCTCCCGCGCCCTGCTGGGGCGCATGGTTCTCGGCATGCTGGGCGGCGATATGCTCCAGCGCCTCTCGCTGTTCACAGGCACCCACGAACGCCATAAGGGCGACACCGAAGACCGCACCCAGGCCTGGCTGCGCACCCTGGCCCCCAGCGTTCGCAAAGGCGATGTGGACGCCTTTCAGAAGCAGATGCCCCGCCTGCTGCGCGATTTTGAACAAATCCCTCTGGATGTGGCCCCACGTCCGCGCGTGGCCGTGGTGGGCGAAATCCTCCTTACCTACCACGAGGACGCCAATAAACATATCGTGTCCCAGATTCGTCAGGAAGGCGGCGAACCGCTCCTGCCGGACCTGACCAACTTCATGCTCTACTGTCTGATGGATTCCATCTATGACTGGCGGGCCCAGGGCGGCGCTACCCTGGCGGCCCTGGGCAGCGCTCTGGCCATCCGCCGGGTGGAAAAACTGCGCCGGGGCCCGCGTGCCCTGCTGGCGAGCTCCCCGCTGGCAGACAAAATTATGCCCGTGGCCCATATTGACGGCCTGGCCCAGCTGGGCGAACAGGCCCTCTCCCTGGGCAACGCCGCTGGCGAAGGCTGGCTGCTGCCCGCAGAAATGCTGGAATTCATGCACCACGGCGTCAACAACGTGCTCTGCCTGCAGCCCTTTGGCTGCCTGCCCAACCATGTGGTGGGGCGCGGCTCCTTCAAGACCGTGCGCCGCCTGCACGAAGAAGCCAACATCATGGCTATTGACTACGACCCCGGCAGCAGCGAGGCCAACCAGCTCAACCGCATCCGCCTGTTCATGGCCTTGGCCAAGGAACGCCGAGAGACACAGGAAGCGCCGCAGCCCGCCGCAAGCCCCGTGGCCCGCACACGGCCCGTGGCGGAACGCCGCGCGGTCGCCCGCCGCACCCTTTCGGCTGCCATCTCCCTGCTCCCACAGCTGGCCGGCTTGCTGCCGGGGTAGATGTATGGGGGAACATATGGGGGGAAGGGAACTTTTCTTTTATTGCTCCGTGTTGGCGGCGCGCACAAAGGCATTGTAGGCGGCGCGGCTGTTGCGCACGGCGTCGTTCATGCGCTGGCGCAGGGGCGCGCTGAAGAACTGTGCCTCCACCCCTTGCGCCAACAGGGTTTCATACTCTGCGGCCGTTTTCAGAAAGGCGCGGAACAGGCGCTCCACCTCCGGTGCAGCAAGAAAGGGCGGGCGGCCAGCCGTGGCCAAAGCCGCCCGCAGATCATGCAGCTGTGCGCGCAAGGCCGCCTGGTCCGGCACGGGCGGCGTGAGCAGCCGGGCAACCGCGCCGCAGCCGGCAAACACCCGCTCCGCAGCCAGAATCTGCCGCCGCAACGGGTGTCCGCGCAAAAGCAGGCCCTCGGCCGTCACGGCATGGGCCTCCACCGTGCGCACATAACTTTCCCGCGCCGCCGCAAACTCCGCGTGCGCTTTTTCCATGCTTGCCGCCAAGGCCCGACCCTTGACCCCGTCGTCCTGAATGTCCACGTCCTTAACGTAGCGCTCCAACGCACGATAATCCGCCCTGATGCTGGCCGCGGTTTTGGCCATGATTTCCGCCTGGCGGACCAGCAGCGTCGCGTCCGCTTCCGGCAGCAGCCCGGCGGGCGGCGTCAGCTGCCGGGCCAGCGCGCGGTCTTCGTCGCCCGAAGCCTCAGGGCGAGGCAGCAACTGCCATTCCTGCAGATAGTAACGGGTCTGCACCATGAGCAGATCGGCCTGCCCGTAGCGGCCGGAAGCCAACGCATTGAGCGCGTCGTTATAAAAGGCCACCACGGCGTCGGCCTTTACCCGCTCTGCCTCCGTGGGCAAGGGAAGGGCTTGGTCACTGTCAGCTGGTTGCGGCTGGTCGGCGGTTTGATTTTGGCCCTTGGCGGCATGCTGGGGGGCCGCCGAAGTCGTTGTTGACGTCGTCGGCGTCTCTTTGCTGTCATTGTCGCAAGCCGTGAGCGACAGCGCCACCAAGGCCAGCAGGGGATACACCAGCACAGGGGCCAGCAGCCGGGGCAGCCGTCGGGCCAGAGCACGGGCCGCAGGCTTGCGGCTGCGGAGAAAAAATACGGCGGTTCTGCGCGTCATACCCGGGCCGCAATCCATTCATTGAGCCCCGTGAGGTCAGGCCCCCAAGGATGTTCCCCGCCTTGCAGCTCCGGCCCCACGCCATAAAACAGCGTGCCCACCTGTGCGGCGGCGTCCCGGTCCGTGGGGGCGTCGCCCACCATGAGCGCGTCTTCCGGAGCCAGGGGCAGAGGCGCGACAATGCGCCTGAGAACTTCGGCCTTGGCCGGCGGCGAACCGTGGATGCCAATAAAGTAATCCTTTAAGCCACGTTCGCGCAGCACGGCCTTGACTTCCTCATCCGGCGCACCGGAACAAACGTACATGGGCAGCACGCCACGCCAGCGCCGCAAGGTTTCTTCCGCACCAGGGATAAACGGACAGCGCCGTACCTCTTCCAGAGAATAGTCCACAAACTGGCGGGCCAGCGCGTCGGATTCCTCAGGCGTGATCTCCCGGCCCAGCACTTCCTGGTAAAACCAGGCGAACTTTTTATAGCGGCTTACGCCCCCGTGCCGGGTATGGTACAGCACCATGCGGTCTCTGGCCTCAGGGCCAAAGGGTTCGGCAATGCGGGCATAGGCCCGCGTCTTGATGGGCACGCTGTCCAGCAGCACGCCGTCGCAGTCGAACACAAGGCATTGCAAAGCCATATATTCATCCTCAATGTTGCGGATGCGCCACGCCGCCTTGGGGGGCGGCTGTACCGCGCATGCCGATGACCTTGGCGGGCACCCCGCCCACAATGGTAAAGGGGGCCACGTTGCGGGTGACCACCGCGCCCGCGCCCACCACGGCGCCGCGCCCGATGCGCACGTCCGGAGTGATGACGCAGTTGGCCCCGATCCAGACGTCTTCTTCAATAATGATCTGCCCCGGCACATGGCCTTGACGCATGATGGGCACGTCCTGCCTGGCAATGCGGTGGTTGGCCGCACGGATGACCGTACCGGGCCCTACGGCCGTGTGCGCCCCGATTTCGATGCGTCCCGCGTCCGCCCCCACATGCACGCAGGGCGACAGGGCCACATCGTGGTCCAGCACCAGCGTGCCATCCGTGGCAGTAACAAAGCAGCCTCGGCCCAGCCGCACGTTGTCGCCCAGCCGCATCTGCCGGCAGCCCGCCAGGGTAAGCCCGGTGCCGAAACGCACGGAACCGCAGCGGGCGAACAGCCAGCGCCAGGCCAGCAGCCGCAAGGCCAGCCCCACGGGCGTGGGCACCCAGGCAAACAGGGCTATCCACAGCTCTTCCATGGCCGCGGCCAGACGTTGCTTTGCGCCGGGCGGGCCAGTGTGCCCAGCCGCCGCCGGGGACATGGACGCAGAGCAATCGGACGGAGCCGGTCCAGACAGGCCGGGGGCGCTCTCGCCAGGATCAGATTGACCAGGATCAGACTGGCCTGGGGCAGTCTGGCCAAAGTCGCGCGGCGGCAAGGACGCAGCCATTTATTTGCTGTACTCGTGCATGAGGTCGTCGCCTTCCATCAGCCGGGCCACACGGGCCAGGTCTTCCGGCGTATCCACGCTCCAAGTGCGGCAATCGGTAGGCACCATACGCACTTTTTCGCCGTATTCAAGGATGCGCAGCATGTCCACGGATTCGTAGATTTCCAGCGGGCTTTCCTGCAGTTCATTAAAACGGAGCAGATAGTCGCGGCGGAAAGGGATGATGCAGACCTGCTTGCGCATGGGCACCTTGTCCGCGCCCTTTTTGCGCGAAGGGATGGGCTCGCGCGAAAAATAAAGAGCGTCGTTGTTGCGGTCCACCACCACCTTGACTTCGTTGGGGTCTTCAAATTCTTCCAGCGTGTCCATCTCAGCCATGAGGTTGACCACGTTGATGGAGGGGTCGGCCAGCATGGGGGCCACGGCGGCATCGATCATCTCGGGCCGGACCATGGGCTCGTCGCCCTGGACCATGACCACGATGTCGGCCTTTTTGCCCGTAGCAGCCTCAATTTTGAGCAGAGCCTCGGCAGTACGCGTGGAGCAGCGCACATGATGGTCGCCGGTCATGACGCAAGCAAGGCCCGCGTCTTTGCAGTAGTTTTCAATGATGGCGTCGCAGGTGGCCACATAGGTGGCGGCAAGGGTTTTGCTCATGGCCGTGCGAAAGGCCACATGGCCCACCATAGGCACGTTGTGGATGAGCGCAAGCGGTTTGCCGGGATACCGACTGGACCCCATCCGCGCTGGAATGATAGCGATAATATTCATGGAATGGCTCCTTGAGGGGCTGATTTTACACGGTTTTCAGCAAGCAAAAGGATAAAGCGCGGGGACGGGGCGACGGGAGTGTACGTCTTCGGTACTCGACCGGAGCACAGACGCGCACTGACGCAGACCGCCGTGGGTTCTGTTGTGCGCCCTGTCGGGCCGCGACCAGAGGCCATACAGGCGACGCCCCCGAAATGCCGCGGATTTTTGTTTGTGGCAAGAAAGCGCGGGGACGGGGCGACGGGAGTGTACGTCTTCGGTACTCGACCGGAGCACAGACGCGCGCTGACGCAGCCACAAGCAAAAAGACGCGGCATTTCAGTCGTCGGTGGGGAGCAGATACCCCCCTTCGGACGCCAATTCCGGATGCATCTGCCGGTGCTCCTCTTCCATAACGCGCAAAATGCCCTGCCCCAGGTCCACGGTCAGGGGCGGCACCAGCTTGCGCCCCACCTTGGGCATGAAGGCGTAAGGGGTAATCTGATAGTGGCCACTGTTGGGGTCGTTCTGGTACTTGATGTCCAGATCCTTGCCCAACATTTCGCCGATCATTTTGAAGAGGTCTCCTACCCGCATAGGCTGGTTGCCGGAAATAATGATATTCTGATTCTCAAATTCCGGGGCCAGCACGGCCAGGGTGGCGGTGCTGGCGTCGTCCACATGCACGTATTCGCGCAGAGCCGTGGACGCGCCGTAATAGGTGATGCTGCCCGCAGAAAGGGCTTCATAGACAAAACGGTGGATAGCGTTGCGGCGGTCCGAACGCGGGCCGTAGAGCGAGCCGTAGCGCAGAATGGTGTAGGGCAGGCCGTGCATGGCCTGATAATTTTCTATATACAGCTCGCAGGCTTGCTTGCTGCAACGATAAAAGCCGCCGGATTTGCCGTAGACGTACAGGGAACTGGCAAAAACGTAGCGTCTGACTTTGGCCTGACGGCAGGCCTCCAGCACCATGACGTTGCCCACCACATTGATGCGGGCCGTGTCCACCGGGCGGCTGTTGGCCTCGCCAATGTCGGCTATGCCGGCGTAATTGAAGACCATGTCCGCGCCCTGCACGGCCTGATGGACCACATCTTCATCCAGAATGTTGCCCGTGATCATGGTCTGATCCTGCCGCAGCCAGGGGGAAGGGTGCAGGTCCACAATAGTTACTGCATGCCCTGCCCCGGAAAGTTTGTCGCAGATGTGTGAGCCAAGAAAGCCCGATCCGCCGAAAACGGTGATCTTCACTGTCTGTTCTCCTGTCGGGGGCGCTCTGCCGCTGCCCACAAAAAGACGGAATCAATGCCGTAGGCAATAAAGCGGCTGCCCGCCGCCATTTGTCGGGCCAGTTCTGTGGGGTCGGGCTGCACAATATGCAGGCCCATACGCGCCCCGCAGCGCGCGCAGACGGCGGCGATGCGGTCCATGACTGCCTTGAAGTCGGGGTGGTCAAAACGTCCGGTAAGCCCCATGGAGCCGGAAAGGTCGTAGGGCCCTACCATAATGGCGTCCAGCCGCGGATGGGAAACAATGGCCTCCAGCTGCTCTACGGCGCGGATGTGCTCAATCTGCGCCACCAGGAAAAGTTCCGGGGCGCGGTGTGCGCGGTAGTCGTCAAAATTCTTGCCAAAGGCGTTGGCCCGGCAAAAGCCCACGCCACGGTATTCCGGGGCTGTTTCCCCGGCCGGCCGCCAGCTGTCCTGGCCGGGGTAGACGGAAAGGTCGATGGCCCGGTCGAGCTGGGCGCGGCTTTCGATCATGGGAAAGATAAGGCCCTGCGCGCCGGCTTCCAGGGCAGATTTGATCTGCGTTTTGCTGGCCTCGCCCAAACGGGCGAAGGGCGCGGCCCCACCGCATTCAATGGCCCGAAAGACGTCGGGGAGGCCCGTGCGGCCAAAAGAGCCGTGTTCCATGTCCACGGCCACCCAGTCGTAGCCCGCCCGGGCCATGAGCTCGGCCACATCGGGCGAAGGCAGTTGCAGCCATGTGCCCACGGTGGCTTTGTCCGCCGCCAGCAGCGCGCGAATTTCGTGTACAGTCATAACAAAGCGGCTTGCCGCCGCAGGGTTAAAGGACAACAAACGCAGGGAGTATACGCCGCCGCCGGGTCAGACGCAACGCGCCCAGGCCCCAAAAAATCCGCACAAAAACCCCAACTTTTTATAATGGTTTCATGAACACGCAGATTTTTTATGAAAAAAAATATGTGAAAAATTGCGCAGCTCCTTGACCTAAAAAAACTTCCGGCCTATTCTGGAGCAGCTTGCGGCAGTTGTCGCAAGTCGATGCCTCCGCAAGGCGGCGTTTTTTTAGCCCTCTGCCCTCTGCGGACCTTGCGGCCCTGCATAGCAAACTGGCGAACCGGCCCAAACCGCAGCTTTGCTCCGGCGCGGCCCGAAGGTACATATGGACAACGCCTCCTGTACGCATACCGCCGTGCGCGAAATTCGCTTGCGGACCACGGTCTATCTGGGCGTGGGGGCTTTGACGCGTCTGGAAGACGTGTTTGCGCGTCTGAAGGAAGACGGTGTGCGCTCCGTGCTCTGCGTTTGCGGCGGGCACGCCTATCGGGACAGCGGGGCCTGGGACGAGGCCGAACACGCGGCCCGTCGTCAGGGTTTGACGCTGGCCTTGTACAACCGCGTCACGCCCGACCCTTCCACGGACTGTATGGACGAAGCCGCCGCTTTGGGGCGCGTGGTGGGCGCGGGCGCCGTGCTGGCCATCGGCGGCGGCAGTTCCATAGACTGCGGCAAATGCGCGGCCGTGCTGCTGGCCAACCCTACAGTGACGGCCGAAGATCTGTTTTGCTGTAGATTCCGCCCCCGCACGGCCCTGCCTCTGGTGGCCGTGCCCCTGACCCATGGGGTAGGCAGCGAGGTCAACCGCTTTGCCGTAGCCACCCTGGTGCGGGACAACCGCACCGCGGTCATTGCCCACGACTGCATGTACCCGCGTTATGCGGTGGACGACCCTGCGCTTATGACCGGGCTCTCGCCCGAACAAACCCGTCATGTTTCCGTGGATGCCCTGAGCCGCGTGGTGGAAGCCGCCACAACCACTGTGAGCAATGCTTTTGTGGTTATGCTGGCCAGAGAAACCGTGCGCTTGGTTCACCGCTGGCTGCCCATGGCCCTGGAGCAGCCCGACGACCTGGAGGCCCGCTATGGTCTGTGCCTGGCTGCCATTCAGGCCGGGCTGGCCTTTGACAACGGACTGTTGCATATGGCCCACGCGTTGGAGCAGCCCTTGCGCAGCGTTTGCAAGGCCCCCCACGGTCTGCGTCTGGCCGTGCTGCTGCCTGCGGTAGTGCGGGAATGCTACCCCGCCTGTGCGCCGGTGGCGGCCGATATTCTGGCGCCGCTGGCCCCCGGTCTGCACGGCCTGCCCGAAGAAGCCCCCAAGGCGGCCCGTGCCGTGGAGCAGTGGCTTTTTTCCGTAGGCCTGACGCAAAAGCTCCTGAACCTGGGGGTTCAGGAGCTGGATGTGGAGAAATTTTGTACTCAGGTGGAGCACACCCCGGCTTTGGGGCCGTTGCTTTCCGTAGCGCCGGTGGCCAGTTCGCACGAACTGGTGACCAGAATCTACCGGCAATCCTTGCGTCCTATGGCCTGAGTACGCCATCCTCCTCCTGGGCCGGACTGTTCTGCCGCAGTCCGGCCCCTTAACCCAAGCCCCGCCGTCGCCCGACGGCGGGGCCCCTTTTCCCCGCTCCGCGCCCTCCCTGGGCGTGACGCGAGAAAGCATTTCCCTAGCACCTTCCCGTGCAAAATCCAAGCGCAAATTTCTCCAAGGCCAGGTTTGCCGCTGGGTTAGGGAAGAAAATTTTTTGGATTTTGCAATAACAAAAAGCTGTTAAAGTTTTTTGTCCACGCTCTGACAGGCTTGAAGCAAACGCCTTGTCAGGATAGTGCTGGAGCCGTCATGGAACTGTTTTGGGTATTCTGGCCAGACTTGGCCCCTTTTGCCGCCGCAGCCGCATCGCGGCTTACGCTGGCGCGTCGTCAGCGTATGGAGCGGTATGTCGCTCCTGCGGAGCAGTTGCGCTGCCTTGCGGCAGGGTTGCTGCTGCGCCGTGTACTGGGTGTGCGCCACGACCAGGATCTGACTCTGAACCCTTGGGGCAAGCCGCGATTACGGCGGCCCGGCGGCCTTGGCTTCAGCCTGAGCCACGCGGGACAGTATGCGGTACTGGCTGTGGGAACGCCGCCGCTGGGCGTGGATGTGGAGCCGCGTCTGCCCCCTGACCAGCCCCTGCCCTTGCGCGGCCTGCACCCGGCGGAACGCCGGGCCCTGGAGCAGCAGCCACAGCCGGAGGATTTCTGGCTGCGCCTCTGGACAGGGAAGGAAAGCCTGCTCAAGGCCGTGGGTCTGGGCTTGTGGCGCAATCCTGAAGAAATCTCACTGCTGCCCTTGCAGAACGGCGTGTACCACTGGCGGAACCGGCCCTGGCTGCTGACCTGGCGGGAGCTGCCGGGCCATGTGCTGGCCGTGGCTGCCCGCCGTCCTTTTGCCTCCCTGACGCTGACAGGGCTGACCCCCGTCGACCTGCTGGCGGACACCCTCCCCTCGCCTTTGCGTGGTTTTGCGGCGGCGTCCGTCTGAACCAAAACGTTGTTGCAGGCGCGTTCCGGCAGATACTGCGTCAGCCTTGCCGGGCTTCGGGATTAAGGCAGTCCGGGGGCACGCGACCGTCCAGGGCGGCGAAAATTTTTTCTGCACAGCTGTTGCCCATGCTGATAAAGCCGTCCATGGTGGTAGCGCCTTTATGCGGGGTCAGCAGCACGTTGGGCAAGTCACGCAGACCGGGATGGATCTGCGGCTCACGCTCAAACACGTCCAGACCGGCTCCGGCAATATCGCCCTTTTGGAGGGCTGCTGCCAGGGCGTCTTCGTCCACCACCGGCCCCCGCGCCGTATTGATGAGGATGGCGTGACGGGGCATGATTTCCAGCTCACGTCGGCCGATGTAGTGCCGGGTTTCGGTGGTTAGCGGAACGTGCAGACTTACGAAGTCTGCCGTGGCCAGCAGGGCGTCTTTTTCCATAAAGCGCGCCCCGGTCCGGGCTTCAAAATCCCGCCGGGGCCGGTGCGCCGTATAGATAAGCCGCATACCGAAACCGGCGGCTCGTTGGGCCACGGCCTGGGCGATGCGCCCGCCGCCCACCAGGCCCAGGGTTTTGCCGCTGACCCGCTGCCCGATTTTGAGCAGCAGGCCCCAGGGTTGTTCGCCGCTGCGCACAAAAGCGTCGCACTCGCGCAGGCGTCGGGCCACCCCTAGCATGAGGGCCATGGTCAGGTCGGCCGTATCTTCGGTGACCAGGCCGGGGTTGTGCGTCACCCAGATGCCCAGGCGGGTGGCTGCGGCCACGTCCACATGGTCAAACCCCACACCGTAGCAGGCAATGATTTTACAGGTAGGGGCCAGAGCTTCCAGCACTGCCGCGTCCAGCGGCAGCACCGGGGCAATAATGCCGTCCCGACCGCGTACGGCTCCGCAAAGGGCCGCGTGGTCGAGTCCGCCCAGGGGGCCCATCTCCACCGTGCAGCGGGTGCGCAATAAAGCCACAGATTCCGGAACAATGGCACGGATTACATAGATATTCGGCTGAGACATGGGTGCTGTGTCGGCTGTGGCTCAATGTGAAATAATGCTGGCCAAAAAGTCTTTGGCCCGCTGGGTCTGCGGCGCTTCAAAAAAGCGTTCCTTGGGCGTATCTTCCAGAATTTGGCCGTCTTCCATAAAAAGGACTCGGTGGGCCACTTTGCGGGCAAAGCCCATTTCGTGGGTCACCACCATCATGGTCATGCCTTCGTAGGCCAGCTCCACCATAACGTCCAGCACTTCGTTGATCATTTCCGGGTCCAGGGCCGAGGTGGGTTCGTCAAAGAGCATGGCCACCGGGTCCATGCACAGGGCGCGGGCAATGGCCACGCGTTGCTGCTGTCCGCCGGAAAGCTGGGAGGGATATTTTTTCATCTGCGCTTCCAGCCCCACCCGAGTGAGCAGGGCTACGGCTTTTTCCATGGCTTCCTGGCGCTTGCGTTTAAGCACTTTTTCCTGCGCCAGAATAAGGTTGTGCAGGATGTTCAGGTGAGGAAAAAGCTCAAAATGCTGAAAGACCATGCCCACATGGCTGCGCAGTTCGGCCAAATTGGTTTTTTTGCTGGTCACTTCGGTGCCGTTGACGAATATCTGCCCTTCCTGCACCGGCTCAAGGCCGTTGACCGTCTTGATCAGCGTGGATTTGCCCGATCCGGAAGGTCCACAGACCACCACCACCTCCCCTTTATTGATGCGGGTGGTGCAGTGGCGCAGCACGTTGAAGTCGCCGTACCATTTGGAAACGTCATTGATGATGATCACAGGTTCGGTAGGAGGGTTGCTCATACTTTTATTCTCTTTTTTACCGTGGTCACGGCCAGGGAAACGCAGAAACAGACTACAAAATAGCCCGCGCCCGCCAGCAGCACCATGTTGATTTCAAAGCCCGTCGTTTTGCCGATGTTGGTGGCCGTGCGGAAAAAGTCCGCCAGACCGATGATGTAAACCAGGGATGTATCCTGAAACAGAATCATACCCTGGGTGAGCAGCAAGGGCGTCATGACGCGGAAGGCCTGGGGCAGGATCACATAAACAAGTGCCTGGGGCCTGGTCATACCCAGGGCCAGGGCGGCCGCCCCCTGCCCGGCGGAGACGCTGCGCATGCCCGCCCGGATGATTTCCGCGTAATAGGCCGCCTCAAAGGCGCTGAAGGCCACCACGGCCGAAACCAGGCGGATGTCCGTCTGGGGCGAAAGGTTGAGCACGTTGCTCAGCACCTGCGGCACAATGAGGTAAAACCACAACAGCACCATCACCAGAGGAATGGAGCGGAAGCAATTGACGTAAAGCGTTGCAAACCAGCGCAGGGGCGCAAAAACCGAGATGCGCGCTACAGCCAGCAGCGTGCCCAGCACCATGCCCATGATCACAGCCGTGACCGTGATCTTGAGGGTAACCAGAGCGCCCTGGGCCAGCAGGGGCAGGCTCTGGGCAATCATACTCCAACCAAAATCAAGCATTTTTGCCTCCCATGCTCACGGAGGGCAGCCGCATTTTGTTCTCCAGAAGTTTCATGGCCCGCATGACCACAAAATTCAGCAAGACATAGGCCAGGGTCACGGCGATGAAGGACTCGTAGGCATAGCCGGAAAATTCCAACAGCCGGTTAGCCTGGGAGGTCAGCTCCACCAAGCCGATGGTGGAGGCCACGGCGGTGTTTTTGACCATATTGAGCATCTCTGAAGTGAGCGGCGGGATAATGATCCGGTAGGCATTGGGCAAAAGCACATACAGATAGGTCTGCGGCAGGGTCAGGCCCAAGGCCAGGGCGGCGGAACGCTGCCCGCTGGAAAGAGCCTGGATGCCGGAGCGCACCTGCTCACAGACGCGCGCGCCGGTAAAAAAGCCCAAGGCGCAGGTGGATAAAATAAAAAATTGAATATTCGGATTAAGTTCGGCTTTGAACCATACGCTTACATCGTGCGGCAGCAGGTCCGGCGCGCTCAGGTACCAGATAAAAAACTGGACGATAAGAGGGATGTTACGAAAAATGGCCACATAGGCGGCCCCAATGGTGCGAAAAAGGCGACTTGGCAGGGTACGGAGGATGCCGAACAGCGATCCGGCCACAAAAGCCACAATCCACGCACAGACAAACAGGGCCGCTGTGGTCAGAAATCCGTCCACCAGCCAGCTGAAGTAGGTCACGTTGCCGAACGGCGCCTGTTCAAAAAAAATGCCCCAATTCCAATTTGCCTGCATGGGTCGGATCCCGGTTGAAAGACTGTGTCACACTACGTTGCACTGACGGCGCCACGCAGCGCGTGGAAAATGCAAGGCAAACGCGCGGGTCGGCGCAAACCGGCCCGCGCGCCGCACGGTTAATCCAACGCCTTGTCGTTGGGCGCTTTAAACAGCGTCCTCATTTCTTTGGACATTTCAAAGTTCATGTTCATCCCCTTGGGCGGGATGGGCTGCATGAACCAACGCTGATAAGACTTTTCCGCCACGCCGGAAAGCTGCATTTCGGCAATGACGTCGTCCACCAGTTTCTTGAAGGGGGCATCCCCCTTGCGCACCATGCAGCCGTAGGCTTCATAGCTTTGGGGCGTGCCAACGATGGCCCATTGGGCGGGGTTTTTGGCCTTGGCGCGCTCGCCGGCCAGCAGGGCGTCGTCGATGAAGAAGGCCACGGCGCGGCCCGATTCCACCGTACGGAAGGCATCACCGTGGTCTTTGACGCTGATGATATGGATACCCAGCTTTTTTTCGTCATTCATCTTGTTGAGCAGCTTTTCAGAAGTGGTGCCGGCAGTGACGGCCACGTTCTTGCCCTTGAGATCGTCAAAATCTTTGATGCCGGAATTTTTGTCCACCAGAAGGCGCGTGCCCACAATGAAGAATGTGTTGGAAAAATCCACCTGCTGCTGGCGCTCGCGGTTGTTGGTGGTGGAGCCGCATTCAAAGTCGAAGGTGCCGTTCTGCAGCAGCGGGATGCGGTTCTGCGAGGTGATGGGCACGTAGCGCACCTTGAGGTTGGGCATATTCAGCTTTTTTTTGACGGCGGCCACGACCTTGTCGGAGTAATCCTGAGCGTAGCCCACCACGTTCTGCTGCAGGTCATAATACGAAAAAGGCACAGAAGATTCCCGATGCCCAACTGTTATAATGCCGGTATCTTTGATTTTTTTTAGCGTTCCGGTCAATTCCTCGGCCTGGGTCCCACCGCTCTGCGCGGGCACAAGCAGCAGTGCCGCCAGAGCAGCCAGGGCAAATTTTTTCCAATTCATGAATGCCTCCTCAAAGATGACGTTGCCGACAAGGGGGCCCCTTGCCGTGGGCACAGCCGCCGCCGATGCGCCCGGCAGGGGCTCTGCGCGCAGTATACGGCACAATATGACATGTTGGAAGAAAAAGTACAATAACCGCCGTCGCCGCTGCGGCGGTTGTCCAAAGGCGGCAAAAACCCTCTCTTCTGCCCTGTCAGTGTCCTGAATTGGAGCGACCTTGTCAATATGTTGCCAATCTGCATACTTAGAGATTTTTTTCTCAATCCGCACGGCATCTTTTTTTCAGAGCGCACACGCCCCTCCCTTGCGCGCTCGCCGCCCGCGCTCGACCTCGCTGGCATTTTCTGCTAGTCACTACCACTAGCAACTGCGTTGGCGATTTTTTTACGGCCGCCGCACAACCTCAACCTGGATACGCCATGGAAACCTCCGCCCATCCTCCGGTTCCCGCCTTTTCTTTCCGGCGCATGGCCGGTCTGGATCAGGCCCTGCTGCTTGCCGACGACGAATGGCGTCACCTTGACCGCCTTGACCCCAAGCTCTGGATGGCTTTGAGCTGCCCCACCGAAGGGCTGGAATTTGACACCGCCACCCTGCGCCTGCTGGACGAAGACGGGGACGGACGCATCCGCGCCGCCGACCTGCTGGCCGCTGTGGCCTGGGTCTGCCAGCGGGTTAAACGCCCTTCCCGTCTGCGGGAGCGCGCCCCGGACCTGCCCCTGGACAACCTGCGCGAAGACACGCCTGAAGGCGCGGAAGTGCTGGCCGCCGCCCGCCTGGTGCTTGCCACGGCCAACGCGGAAGGCGCTGCGGCAGTTGCGCGGGAGCAGATTGCCGCCGCTCTGGCCGCCGCCGCCGAATATCCCTACAACGGCGACGGCGTGCTGCCGCCCTGCTCAGTGCCGTCTGATCAGGCGGATGTAGCCCGCTTCATCAGCCTGGGCATGGCCATGGCGGGAGCCAAACGTGACGATTCCGGCCTGCCCGGCCTTGATTTGCCTCTGGCCCAAGAGATCCGCGCCCGCCTGCAGCAGGCCCGGGACTGGCGTGCCCAGGTGCGTGGGGCCGCGCTGCCCCTGGGCGCAGCCACAGAAGAGGCTTGGACGCTGCTCCAGAAAATCTCCCCCAAGATCGACGATTATTTTACCCGTTGCCGGATGGCAGACTTTACGCCCGCCGCCCTGCCCTCCCTCAATGAGGAAGGCGAAGCTGCCGCAGACGGCGAAGAGGCCCTGCTCTCGTTAGAGACCCTGCGGCGCCGCCCCCTGGCCCGCATTGTGCCGGGCCGTTCCCTGCTGGACGCCGCGCGTGGCGTGAATCCCGCCTGGGAGGAAGATTTGCGCGCTTTTGGTCGGCTTTTTGCACCCCTGCTGCCGCAGAAAGAAGGCGAAGCATGGTCTCTGGACGCCGCAACCTGGCGCGCCCTCAAGGAACGCTTCGCGCCCTACGCCGCCCTGCTGGCCCAGCGCCCAACACAACCGGCCGCCCCCGAAGAGGCCGCGCCCGCAACTTTTGCCCGGCCCGACCTGCCCGCCCTGGCTGCTGCCCCTGCCGGCGACCCGCTGGGACGGGCTTTTTTACCCCGTGCGCCGCAGGAGGCCCTGGACGCCGTGACGGATGCGGATTTGGACGCCCTGCTTGCCAACAACGTATGGCAGGGCTTTCTGGCCTGCCTGGAGCGCGAAAAAGCCGCACCGCGTCTGGATTCCCTGCGCGCTCTGGAAAAGCTGCTGCTTCTGCACGCCCACCTCTATACCCTGCTCATGAACTTTCTTTCCTTTGCCGATTTTTATGAGCCGGGCCAGCGCGCCATTTTTCTGGCCGGCACGTTGTACATGGACAGCCGCTCCTGCTCCCTGTGCGTGCCCGTAGCCGATGTAGAAGGCCATATGGCCCTCGCCGCGCAAAGCCACCTTTGTCTGCTCTACTGCCAGTGCACCCGCCAGACCGCCCAGGGCGCGACGCAAACCGCACAGATCGCCGCCGCCCTGACCGCGGGGGGCACCGCCGCCCTGGTCAAAGGCCGCCACGGCGTGTTTGTGGACAATGCCGGGCAGATCTGGGACTGCGCCCTGCTGCGCGTGGTGCACAATCCCATCAGCCTCAAGGAAGCCGTGTGGGCCCCCTACGTACGCTTTGCCAATCTTGTGGGCGAGCAAATGCAAAAACTGGTAGCCGCCAAGGACAAAGCCGTGGCCACAGCCACGACCAAAACCGCCGGTTCCCTGGCTTCAGGAGCCGTGGCCCCCACGCCGCCACCGGCTGCGGCTGCGGCCAAACCGCCGTTTGACATAGCCAAGAGCGCGGGCATCTTCGCCGCCCTCAGCGTAGGCATCAGTATGGTCAGCGCCTCCTTCGCCTACATTGCCAAGTCCCTGTTCTCCCTGGGTTGGTGGTGGCCGCTGGCCCTGGCCGGGCTGTTTGTCTGCATTTCCGGCCCCTCCACCTTGCTGGCCTGGTTCAAGCTGCGGCGGCGCAGCCTTGGTCCTCTGCTGGACGCCTCCGGCTGGGCCGTCAACACAGGTGCGCCCATTAACCTGAGCCTGGGCGCCTGCCTCACGCGTGAAGGCAGCATGCCCCCCGGCGCGCAACGCTCACTGGACGATCCTTACGGCCTGCCTGCCCGCCTGGGCCAAGGCAGATCACGGGCCTTGACAGCCGTAGCGCTCATCCTGCTTCTGCTGGGCGCGGCCCTGGCCGCCAGCTGGGTCTGGCGAGACAATCTGCCCCCCTGGTTGGGCACGCGCCTGCCCTGGGCGCAAAGCGTTGCACAGCAACCAGACGCTGCCGCCAAGGGGGATGCGGCCAAAAAGACAGCTGTCAAACCAGAGGCCGCCACAGCCAAAGCCGCACAAAAGGACACAACGGATGCGGCCAAAACCGAGGGAGGCCAGCCGGAGGCCTCTGCGGCTCAGGTTGACTCCAAGACCGGGCACAAGGACAAGGCCGCCCCAGCCGCTGCACCATCGCCCCTGGACAAGCTGCTGCCGCTGCAAAAAGCCCCCTAATGCATTGCAACTTTTGGAATATGCATTCTCAAACTCTTTACTACGCACACCGTGGCGCGTAACTGTGCATATACACTGCGTTTGCACCTGCATGACTGACTTCTGTTCACGCAGTCGCCAGAACAACTTCAAAATGATATTGCTCTAGCTGCCTCGGCGTTGTGTAATACTCCAGGTTTTTCTTTGTTTGCGTAAGCGGCCGCCGCAGCCCCTGGGCCCGGCGGCCGCTCTTGCTTTCTGCTGGAAGATGCGTATATGTATACTGCCACATGGCGCAACTATTCTGCCGCCGCCCACAAGCGGCCTTCACCCCTTTTCCCGGAGATGTCATGAAACGTAGCGTGCTTCTGGCCGCACTGCTGGTCTGCTGCTGTGCCCTCCTGCTTACTGTGACCGAAACCACGGAAGCCGCCCGGCTGGGCGGCGGACGTTCGTTTGGCGGCAAGCCGTTTATGAGCACACCCGCACCCGCCCGTCCTCAAACCGCCCCAAGCAGACCGGGCCCGGCCGTTAACCAGAACCGGCCACAGCAGCAACAGCCCGCTGCCGGCGCTGCCCGGCCCGGCCTTTTCGGCGGCATGGGCGGCCTCATGGGCGGGCTGCTGGCCGGCACGCTTATCGGTTCCCTGCTTTCGGGCCACGGTTTTGCCGGCGGCGGCTTTATGGATATCCTCATTTTCGGCCTGCTCATCTATTTTGGTCTGAAGCTCTTTGCCCGCTTCCGCAGAGCGCCGTCTCCGGTCGGGGCCGGTCAGGGGCCAGCCGCTACGGACGAACCCTTCCGGCGTGAGGGCGCCGACGGTTGGGGCGCCTTGCGCAGCACGGCTGCGGCCACGGGCGGAACAACGGAAGACGCGCCGCCCGTTTCCGTTCCTCAGGGCTTTGATGTGGAAGAATTTCTGCGTGGGGCCAAGATGGCCTATAACCGCCTGCAGCAGGCCTGGGACAAACGAGATATGGCCGACATCGCTCAATTTGCCACCCAGGCTGTGCAGGAGGAAGTACGCCGCCAGATGGAGGCGGACCCTACCTCCGGCAGCACGGAGCTGCTCTTGGTCAACGCCCACCTGCTGGGCGTTGAGAACGACGGGCCGGACCAGTATGCCCAGGTCTTTTTTGATGTGCTGCTGCGGGAAGACCCCGCCCAGCAAGCGCCCACCTCCGTGCGTGAGGTATGGCACTTTGTGCGGCCCGTGGCGGGTGGCATGTGGAAGCTGGACGGCATTCAGCAGGTGGAAGGCTAAGCCCTGACGTTCTTCCGGGAGGGGCCTGTGCCCCCCCCCCTGTTTCGCCGACAAAGCCCAAAAGCAAACAAAAAGCACTGCCGTGCGCGGGCTGCAGTTACTTTGCGGCCCGCGCCTTTCGGCTGGAGAACTGTGTATGGAAAACTATGTGGCAAAACACGACAAACTCATGCGTCTGCTCCAGATGCGCATTGAAAGCGCCACGCCGGAACACGCCGTGGTCACCATGCCCCTTACCCCTGACCACCGCAACGGCATGGGCTTTGCCCACGGCGGGGCCATCTTTTCCCTGGCCGACGTGGCCTTCGGTGCAGCGGCCAATGCCGGCAAGCTGACCGGCGTGGTGAGCCTTTCCACGGCCATCGAATTTCTGCGCCCCGGCAAAACCGGCCCCCTGCGCGCCGAAGCCATTGCCGTACGCCGCGGCGCGCACATCCAGAGCTATGACGTCATGGTCTATGACAGTGATGGATCTCTCATTGCCCGCTGCATGGCTTCCGGCTACCAGACTGACATTGCCCTGCCCGCATAGCAGAGCGAACAGTGTTTTCGCAGAGGAATGGGGATTTGTAGAAAACGTTATTTTTCATATAAATGCACCTAGCCTCCCCTGCGCAAAGAAAACGGCGGATTTTTGCGGATTACGGACTTGAGTCCGCTGCACGCAAAAATCCGCCGCTGTCATCACGAGCGCAAAAAGTTGTTTTTTGTCCAAACGGGACGATAGCGCGTCAGCTCGCCGTTATGCGGGCTGCGCAGCTGCCGCCCTTTCGTCCCGTTTTGCCGGGTGAGGAACGCTTGCGCCTCCACGCCGGGCGTCTGTTTGTGCAACCGCCAGGGCATTGCAACATGCAATGCCCTATGCGTCCGCCAGAGGCAGACTGAGGCAAAAACTGGCCCCCCCTTCGGGGCGGTTGACGGCCGTCAGCGCGCCATTGCGGGCCTGAGCCAGCGAACGGGCCACGGCCAGGCCCAGGCCTGCATACCGGCCTAGGGACTGCCCCTGTCCAGAGGTCTGGTCCGGCGTCTGCGGGCGGCTTTGCAGCGTCCGCGTGCTGAAGAAGGGTTCAAAGATATGAGGCAAAACTTCGGCCGCAATGCCGGGGCCGTTGTCCTCCACCCAGAGGTCGTACCAGCCCCGATCCTGCGCCGCCTCCCGACGCACGGATCCCCGTATGTGCAACGTCCCGCCTTGCGGCATGGCGTCCAGCGCATTTTCCACCAGATGCAGCAGAATCTGACGCAGTTCCGGCAGGGATCCCAACGGCCGGGCCGGGCCGTCCGGCAGGGCAATGCGGCAGACCACGCCGCTCTGCTCCACACGGGCGTGCAAGAGCTCCAGTACCGCGTCTATGGCAGCAGCCACGTCCAGGGGGCCGGTGCGCGGGTCCAGGCCGTGCCCCACCATGAGCAGCTTTCTGGTAATTTCACGTACGCGCAGACTCTGCGTGCGGATGAGGGCCACGGCCTCACGCGCCTCGTCCACTTCGGGCAGGGCCGCGGCTTCGGGCGCGTCCAGACAGTCCCGCACCAGGCCAGCGGCCTGCACAATGATGTTCAGAGGGTTGTTGACCTCGTGGGCCACGCCTTCAGCCACCCGGCCCAGACTGCGCCAACGGGCGGCCTCGGCCAGCCGGGCGGCCTCCTCCCTGGCGCGGGCGCGCTCGTCGGCCTTGCGGCATTCGGCCAGCACATCGTCCAGACGTACAGGCTTGGAAAGCCAGTTCAGCGCCCCACGCCGCATGGCCTGTACGGCTTTACCCATGTCTGCTGCGCCGGAGAGCATGACCACATCCGTGCGCGGATATTTTTCACGTAAAACTTTAAGCAGCGCCACGCCGTCCATGCCCGGCAGGCCCACATCCAGAAAGATCAGATCGCAATCCTGCCGTTCCAAAGAGGCCAACGCCTCCGGGGCATCCGCCGCCGTGGCCGTTTCCACGCCGCGCAGGCTGAGGCGCTCCGCCAGGGGGCGGGCAAAGGCGGCCTCGTCGTCCACAATAAGCACCCGCATGGGTCAAGCCCTCCGCAGTCAGTGCTGCCCGCCCTGTGTCCCGGCCCTCTCTGCCCACAGCGCCGGGCAGGAAGGCCAAGGCGAATCCTGGGGGGCTCAAGCCCCCCAGACCACCGGAGGCGGCTTGCAACACCAGACCGTGTTCCACATCCGTATGCCGTTGCGCCGCGTCATTTATTGTGTTCGTCCAGGACGTCCTTTTCGTTCAACACGTCGCGGGCGGCGTCAAAATCGCCGCCTTCGGCCAGAGAAACGGCCACCATGGCGTTTTCCACCTTGTCGCGATAGGCCATGCGGATGCTGCTCAGCAGCTCGTCGATGTCCATGGGCTTTTTAAGGAAGTTGTACGCGCCCATGCGGTAGGCCGTCTGCTCTTCCGCATCCCCGCCGTGGCCGGTGAGGATGATGACCTGCACCTGCGGATTGCTTTTCTTTACATTGCGCAGCACTTCAAAGCCGTCCATGCCGGGCATGCGCAGGTCCAGAACGATGACGTCCGTGGGTTGCTCCACGGCCTTGAGGGCCTGCGGCCCGTCGTAAGCCACGCGCGCCTCAAAGCCGCGCATGGACAAGCGTTCGGCCAGGGTGTCCACAAACTGCTTTTCGTCGTCCACAAGCAAAATTTTGATGTCTTCTTTGGTCATGGAACCATGCTCCTTGCAGGCCCGCCAGCACGGGCCGGTTATGCGCCCTCGCCAGCGCAGGCCGAAATGGAAAGAAAAAACCGCTGCCCCGCGTCCCGCCAGGGCATGAGCGCCGCCCGCCAGCCGGGCCTGAGGCCGTCCAGCAGAGGGCTGCCGGTCATGACTGAAAAAGCCATCTCCCGATTGGGGCCCTCCGTCACTTCCACAATAATGCCCTCTTCTTTCTGCCGCTGCCCCGCCGCAAAACGCAGGGTCACCTGCCCGCCCACGGAGGCGCAGAGGTCAAAAACTTCCAACAGCGCGCGCAACACGGCCAGGGCAGGCACCGGAGCCCACACGGGCTCTTCCGTTTCGCGGTACTCCAGTTTGATCTGCGCGGCTCGCGCGTGCCGCGCCGCCAACAGGCAGAAGGTGCGGCAGACCCGCGCCAGATCGCAGGGGCCGGCGCTGTCCGCGCTTTCCGCGCCGCCGGCCTGGGCCATGTGGTCCATGCCCTCGGCCAAAGCTGCGCCCTGAACCACCGCCCGCTGCACTTCGCTCAGGGCTGTGGCAAGCCGCTCGTGCCGGGCCGCCCCCCCCTCGCGGGCCGCCAAGGCGGCCAGGTCCTGCGCCAGCCCCGCTGATTCACGGATAACGGCCAGCACATTGCGCATGTCGTGGACAGCCGAGGCCAGCAGTCTGGCCATGCACTGACTCTCGTTCATGGACGCCCTCCCCCGCTGTCGTCGGCGCCGGCCGCGCCTTCACGGGCGGCAGCCTGCACAGCCGCCAGAAAGTCCCTGAAGGCCAGGGGTTTAGTCAGGCAGGCCGAAGCCTGGGCCAGGGGGCAGACGCCATTGTCGTCCACGGCCTCGTGCCCGGTGAGCACAATGACGGGCAGGCCGGGATGGGCGGCTTTGAGGCGATGCAAGGCCTCGTCCCCGGAAAGGCCGGGCATGAGCAGGTCCAGCACGGCCACGTCGGGGGTATCTTTGTCCGCCTCTTGCAGGGCGCTCAGTCCGTCATAAACCACGCGGACGTCATAGCCGCGCAGGCGCAGGCGTTCCGCCAGGGTATCCACAAAGTCTTTTTCGTCGTCAGCCAACAGTATGCGCAAGGCCATGCTACACCTCCCCCGCGCCTTCGGGAGGGGTCAGGGGCAGGGTTACCCGCACGGTGCTGCCCTTGCCCTCTTCACTCTCCACATGGATGTCGCCGCCCAGGCGACGTACAATGCCGTAGGTGATGAACATGCCGAGGCCCGTACCCTTGTCTTTTTTAGTGGAATAGAAGGGCTCAAAGATATGCCGGAGCACGTCGGGCGACATGCCTTTGCCGTTGTCGCTCACGGCCACTTCCAACCCCTGCGGGCCAAGCGCGGTGCAGACGACCTTAATGAAGCGTCCATTGTCCGGACCGCCCGCGCGCTCCACTGTCGCCACGGCGTCCAGGGCGTTGCCCAGGATGTTCAGAAAGATCTGTTGCAGCTCGCCCCTGTCCGAAACAATTTCTGGCAAATCCTGCGGCAAGTCCGCCTCCAGGCGCACCCCCCGGTTTTTGGCCTCGCGCTCCAGAAAGCTCATGGTTTCGGTAATTACTTCCTCCACATGCAGGCTCTGGCGGTTGGCCTCCATGCGTCGGGCAAAGCCCAGCAGGCGGTGGGTAATGCCGCGGGCGCGCTCCACCGTGCTCTCGATACTGGTCAGCAAAGCGGAAAAACGCTCCTTGTCCGCAGGGTCGCTGACCACTTTGCCCATATCCAGCAAATCCTGGGCCAGGCCCGCTTTTTCATAAATAACGGCCAGGGGGTTGTTGACCTCGTGGGCCACGCCCGCAGCCAGTCGGCCGATGGAAGAAAGTTTCTGGTTGTGCTCCATCTGGGCAAACACGGCCACCCGTCGCTCGTCGCTGGCCTGCAGCCGGTTGATCAGGTGCTTCATGAGAAAGTGCGAAACCAGCACGATAAGGGCCACGCCGCCGCAGAGCACCAGCAAAAGTTCGGTGCGCAGGGCCGACCAGGGACGAAAAGCATCGGCCACGGGCTTGACGGCCAGGAGCATGAACTCCGTGCCCGCCAGGGTGCAGGAGGCCACCATGAGGTTGCGGCCAGAGGCGTCAGTTATGCGGCGCACCACAGTTTCGTGCGAGGCCGGCGGCAGAGACAGGGGCAGGGTTTCCAGAGCCTTGCCGTAGAGATTGGAATCGGTCTGCAGCACGCCTTCGCGGTCCACCAGAAAAACGTCTGTGTCCTGCTCCGGCCCCACGGTGGAAACGATCTGCTGCACACGCAACGTATCCGTAGCCACACGCAGGGTCCAGGACTGGCCGCTTTCCTGCAGCCGATGCACGGCCACCACCAGGTGCGGGTAGCCCCGGTAGCCCAGGAAGGCGTTGCTCAGATAGCGACCCTTGATTTCGGCCTCCCGCAACCAGGGTTTGCCAGCGTAGTCCGCGCCCTTGAGCTTATACGGCCCCACATACCCCACCTGACGGCCTTCGGCGTCCACCAGTCCCATATCCACAAAGCCCTGAAACTCGCTCTTGAGGGACAGAAAAACCCGGTTGAGGGTGCGTTCGTCCGCCAGATCCTCAAAGGTATAGGCGTGCGCCAGGAAGCCCACGGTGGAGACCCGTTCGCCCAAATACAGCTCCAGAGCCGCCTGGGATTTGCGGGCCAGGGCATAAACCGGGCTTTCCATCTCCCGCCCCAGGGTGCGTGTATACTGCAGATGGCTGATGGCCGAAAGCAGCAAGAGCGGCGTAACGGAAACGGCCACCATAAGCAGCGTCATAAGCCGCCGCAGAGAACGGTAACGCCCCGGCGAAATATCTTCCGGCACTTCCAGCAGATGACCGAAAGACTGTTTGAGAATGGCGAACATGGGCTCCTCCTGGTCTGCGCCGCAAGCTGGGGTGTCACAACCGTTTTTGCGTCACAGCGGGTCTCGGGACGGCGCGCGCCGGGCCGGGCTGTGGGGACGGCCGCCAGAGCGGCCGCCGCAAGGCCACAGCCCCAAGGCTGCGGCTAGTGTCCGCCGGCCACCAGGATGCCGGAGGCCGCCAGACTGAGCACCAGCACTTCGGCGATGGCAATGCTCATCATAAGCCACTCCTTGTGCTTGGCCAGGGTCCAGGCCAACTGAATGAAGCAGAAGATGGTCAGCGCCGCCAGAAAGGCTATGCCTACGAAGTTGCATATATCGCCCTTGGCCACCAAGGCAAGCCACCCCCAGCCCTGGGGGATGTTCCCGGCCGCGCGGTATTCGGCCGCGCTGTGGGTCCACAACCGGGGCAGTTCGTCCAGGGGGATCTGGGGCGTCAGCACGCCGAAGACATACAGCGCGTAGGTGATAAGCATAATGATAAAGCCCAGCAGCGCGCCGTAAAACAGCGTGTCCGCATAGCGCAGTTGCGCTGGCGAAGCCTTGATTTCGTTCCGCAAGTCTTTGGTCTGCATTTGTATACTCCCTTATATATCCGGACTTACCAGCCCAGTCCCTTGAGCAGGGCCTTGGCCCCGGAGAAGAAGAGCACGATAATGACCATATACCGGATGAACTTGGGCTTGGCCACGGCCAGAAGACGCACACCCACCACGGATCCCAGCATAAGCCCCACGATGGAGGGCACAGCCATGAGCGGGATGACGCAGCCCTGATTCAGATAGACCCAGGCGGCGGAAGTATCGGTGATGGAGAGCAGGAACTTGGAAGTGCCCACGCCCACCTTGAGGGGAACGCCCATGAGCAGGTTGAGCACTGGCACGTTGGCCCAGCCGGCTCCCAGACCGAACATGCCGGCCATGATGCCGATGGCAATAAAGAGCAGCAAACCCACCAGGGTGCGGTGGGTTTTCCACTCCACCACTTCGCCGGTGCTGGGTTCCAGAAACACGCCGTTCATGCCCAAGGCCAGGCCCACGGCATCCTGTTTGGTCACCACGGGACGCACGGAGTTTTTGGACATGAGCAGCAGTACGGCAATGCCCAGAATGGTCGCGCCAAGGCAGGTCTGTACTACATTGGTGGGCAGAGCCAGACCCAGCATGGCGCCCACAATGGCGCAGGCTGAGGCAATGAGCGCCACGGGCAGGGCCAGACGCAGGTTGGCGAAGTTACGCCGCAACAGACCGGGACCGGCGGCCAGCGCGCCCGCCAGGGCCACCAGCAGACCCGCGCCGCGCACGAAGTCCAGATGGAAGGGAAAGAAGCCGCTGACCAGAGGCACAAACAGAACGCCGCCGCCCACGCCGGCCATCACCGCGATAATGCCGAGGATAAAGCAGAAAAACAGCAGTGCCGTGGGCCAGAACCACCAGGGGTGGTTGTCCACTGGCGCCAGATCGGGCGTCTGGGTGGCCGGAGGCGTGGCCCCCTCCGGCGCGACCTGCAGGGTCGTGCCTGCGGCGTCCGGTGCGGCCGTCGCGGCCGGATCGTTTTGCGCCGCTACCTGGACTGCGGGCGTGGCGGCACTTTGCGCCCATGCTCCCACGGGCCCCGCCAGAAGCAGCAGCAAAGCCACCATAAGCGGCCACAGCCGCCGTGCCCCAAACCTTGCCCCCAGAACAGGGGCCGCACTCAAATCACACGCCATTGTATCCCCCTTGCGGCCAGATGCCGATGCGTTGTTTCTGACAAAGCCAGACTAGCCTCCGGCAAGGGCCTGGGCCATCGGGAGTTTCCTGATTTGTGAATTTTTGCCTAAGGGTTTTCCCCAATAGGGGGGCGCCGCCAGATGGGCGCATGGCGCCACGGCGGCGTCAGGAACGCCGCCCATAATGGGGCTGCCCCCTGGCTGCAGCTAAACTTTGACCAGACCGTGGCGGATGGCGATTTTGACCAGATCGCCCACGGAAGCGGCCTTGAGCTTGGTGAGCAGATTGTACTTATGGGTTTCCACTGTTTTGGGGCTGATGAACAGCTCGCCAGCAATGGCCTTGACGCTTTTGCCGTCCGCCAGCAGGCGAAAAATCTGCTTTTCGCGCGGGGAAAGGGCGCGCAGATCGGCGGCGGCGTCGCCCACGGCGCTGTCGGCGGCGCGGCGCTCGCGCAGCAGGGCGGCCATGCGCCCGCCGGGGTCGGGAAAGGTCACAAAAATTTCACCCCGCCGCACGCTTTCAATGGCTCGCAGCAGTACGCCCGGCGGTTCGGACTTGCGCACATGGCCCATGATGCCCAGGTCCACCAGTTCCGGCAGCCAACGCTGGTCCTCAAGGCCGGTATAGACCACAATGCGGACGCGGGGCTGCACTTCCAGTACGGCCCTGCCCGTCTCCACCCCATTCATGCCCGGCAGGCCCAGGTCCAGCACCACCAGATGCGGCGAGAGCGCGGCGGCCAAGGCCACGGCCTCGCCGCCGCTGCAGGCCATGCCCACCACCCGCAGATGCCCGTAAGGGGCTAGCAGGCTGCGCACGCCCTCCATAAGCAGTTTATGGTCGTCCACCAGCAGGATGCGGCAGACTTCGCCCGGTGTTTCCGGCATATGCGGCTGCGCTCCCCGGCAACGGTCCCGCCGGACCACACGACGGCGGCGGCCTGGGTTAAAGGATGAACAGCGTGGCCAGCCCCAGAAAGATAAAAAAACCCGCGCCATCGGTAATGGTGGTCAGAAAAATGCTGGACGCCTGCGCCGGGTCGCGCCCCAGGGCGCGGAAGAGCAGCGGAATGGAGCCGCCCGCCACCGCGCCCAGCAACATATCGCAGAGCAGCGCGCCGCCCATGACGCCCCCCACCTTGGCCTGCCCGGTAAACCACCACGCCGCGCAGAAGGCCGTGACGGCCATGACCATGCCGGTGACGATGCCGATCTTGCCTTCGCGCAGTACGGCCATCCAGGCTTTCTTCTGGTCAAAGCGGTCTGTGGCCAGCTGGCGGATCATGACGGCCAGGGCCTGTTGGCCCGTATTGCCCGCCTGGTTGGCCACCATGGGCATGAGCACGGCCAGCACGGCCATCTGGGCGATGGAACCTTCAAACATATAGACCACGGAAGCGGAAAGAGCGGAATTGATCATATTCACAAACAGCCAGGGCAGACGTTTGCGCACACTCTCCTTCCAGGGGGTGTCCACGCTTTCTTCCGGGTCCGCGCCCACCATGCCCAGCATGTCTGCGCTGGCTTCCTCGTGCATGATGTCCATGATATCGTCGTAGGTCACCACGCCCATAATATGCCCTTCGTTGTCCACCACGGGCATGGCCATATAATTGTAGTGCGAAAGCAGGCTGGCCACTTCGCGCTTGTCCGTATCGTAGGTGACGCTCACCACGCTCTGCCCGGCCACGGCATCGCCCACCACTGTGCCGGGGCGCGCCAGCATGAGGTCGCGCAGAGAAAGCACGCCCACCAGCACATGCTGGGCGTCCACCACATAGGCGTAGTACGGACTTTCCTTGTCGGCCATTTCGCTGCGGATATGGGCAATGGCCTCGTCCGCCGTAAAATTTTTTTCCAGCAGGATAAGCTCGGTATTCATGACGCCGCCGGCCGAGTCCGGGTCAAAGTTGAGCAGGCTGCGCAGTTCTTCGGAGCTCTCGCGGGTCAGCCGGCCCAGCAGGGCGTCGCGCCGGTCGGCGTCCAGTTCGTCCAGCACGTCGGCGGCGTCGTCCGGGGACATTTCGGCGATAATCTGGGCGGCCACGTCATCGTCCAGATTTTCCAGCACGTCCACGGCCATATTTTCGTCCAGCTCGGCCAGAGCCTCGGCGGCCTCCTCCTTAGGCATGCGCCGCAGGGTGCTGACCTGCTTTTCCAGGCTCAGATTCTCCAGATGGTCGGCCATGTCCGCCGGGTGGACAAATTCCGCGTCAGTATAGGCGGCGGCGTCCACACGGGTGTTTTCGCGCTCCAGGTCGGCCACTTCAGCGTCGCCGGCCTCGGCATTGTCCTGCACAACCGGGACGATGGGCGGCGCTTCAGGTGCGGGCGCGGGCGAAAGGGCTGAGGCGATATCGGAAGAAGGGACAGTGGTTGCGCACGGCTGGGGAAAAGAGGCTGGCGAAGAAGCCGGAATGTCGACGACCGTCCTCTCCGGCGCGGGAGAGGATTGCGCCCCCGCGTCGCCCTGGGCAGATGGGGCAACACGGTCTTCCTGAGAAAAAACAGTAGATTTTTCGGTGCGGAGGTCAGCCATACACGTCAGTACCCTGGTACGTTACGAATCAAAAAACAACGCCGTCGCGGACGCTTGCGCCCATAGGCACACAGCTTGACGCGCGCCACGGGGCATTCTAAGTAAGGTGTCAGAAACCCGGCAAGCCTGCAAAGGCCTGCTGCAACCCTATGCCAACCGGCGCGCCGTCCAGGGGTTCCGGCCCGTTGACGGGCGCCTTTTCACTTAGCACGCGGAAGCGGAGGGGACAAGCGCAATGTTCACGTCATGGGCCGCCTTCTTTACCCCTGAAGGCCGGCCGCTGCTACAAAAGGCCATTGCCCTGGCCCTGGAAGAGGACGGCCCGGAGCTTACCGCCCGGGCCCTGTTTGCGCCCGATGCGCAACTGCACGCGGTCATCCGGGCCAAGGAAGCCACCCTGGTGGTGGGCCTGCCCGTTATCGGCGAAGTGCTGCGCGCTCTCGACGCGCCCTTCCACTGGCAAGCGCTGGCCCCGGAGGCCGGCGCCGTGCCCGCCATGACAGAAGTGGCCCGCATCACGGCTCCGGCCGAACCCCTGCTCAAGGCCGAGCGGGTCATCCTCAATTTCATCACCCACCTTTCGGGCATTGCCAACCTCACGGCCCGCTACGTACGGGAACTGGAAGGCACGGGCGTACGCCTGCTGGACACGCGCAAAACCACCCCCGGCCTGCGCTGGCCGGAGAAATACGCCGTCCAAGCGGGCGGCGGCTGCAACCACCGCATCAACCTGGCGCAAATGCTCATGCTCAAAGATAACCACATTGACGCGGCGGGTTCCATTGCCGCTGCCGTGGCCGCCCTGCGCGCGCGGTACGCGCCCTGCCCGCCCATAGAGGTGGAATGCCGCACCCCGGGCCACGTGCGCGAGGCCCTGGCCGCCGGGGTGGAACGCGTCATGATGGACAACATGGAGGGCGCGGCCCTTGCCCAGGCGCTGGCGCTGGTTCCACCTGAAGTGGAAGCCGAAGTGAGCGGCGGCGTGCGCCTGGAAAACATCCGCGCCATTGCCCTGACCCAACCGCGTCGGCCCGATTTTATTTCCGTGGGCAGACTTACCCACTCCGCCGTGGCCGCCGACTTCAGCATGACCCTGCTTCCGGCCTGACCGGGCCGTTTTTTTCAAGGACAGTATTATGGAAGATTTGCACGCCGCCATCACGCGCCTCAAGGAGCGTCTGGGCGCAAGCCTCTGTATTATGGGGCACCACTACCAGAATGACGCTGTGGTGCGTCACTGCGACATCACCGGCGATTCTCTGGAACTGGCCCGCCGGGTGCCCTCGGTGGCGGCCGAACACATTGTCTTTTGCGGCGTCTATTTCATGGGCGAATCGGCCGCCCTGCTGGCCAAGCCCGGCCAACACGTCTACCTGCCCAGTCTGGACGCGGACTGCCTCATGTCCCGCATGACGCCGGCCCCCCTAGCCCGCAAGGTGCTGGAAGAGCTCACCGCCCAGGGCCGCAAGGTGGTGCCCCTGGCCTACGTCAATACTGACCTGGCCCTCAAGGCCGTGGTGGGCGAGTACGGCGGGGCCGTGTGCACTTCAGCCAATGCCGCCACCATGCTGCGCTGGGCGCTGGACCAGGGCGACAGCGTACTTTTTTTGCCGGACAGGCATCTGGGCGACAATACGGCCACGGGCCTGGGCATTGCGCCAGCGGACCGACACGTGCTGCGCATCGGCTCCAAAGGGCTGGTCGCTCCCGATACGCAGGCTCTGGACAGAAAGCTGCTGCTCTGGCCGGGCTGTTGCGCCATCCACGCCCGCTTCGAGCCGCAGGACATCCTGGATATGCGCGCCGCCCACCCCGGCTGCCGGGTCATTGCCCACCCCGAATGCCGTGAAGAGGTGGTGGCCCTCTGCGACGGGGCCGGATCCACATCCTACCTCATCAAGGAGGCCGCCCGCGTGGCCAGCGAAAACCCCGGCAGCACGCTGGTTATTGCCACGGAAAACAATCTGGTGCGCCGCCTGGCGGCCCGCCACGCCGGGCAGTGCGACATAATCCCCCTGGGACACGCCATCTGTGGCAACATGGCCAAGGTGACGGAAAAAAAACTTTATGATATATTGAGGCGCATTGCGGACGGCGCCGCCACCCCGCTGGTTGTGGAGAAGGCCCTTTGTCCCCCCGCCCGCCTCTCCCTAACCCGCATGCTCCAGGCCTGCGGACTGTGAGGAAGCTATGAGCACTCCCACCCGGCGGCATGTGCCCGTGCTGATCATCGGCTCCGGCGTTGCCGGCTGCACGGCGGCCCTTACCCTGGCCGACGCCGGTCATGACGTTCTGCTGATCAATGCAGGCGAAGACTTGGCCGACGGCAATTCCGAACTGGCTCAGGGCGGCATCATCTACCGTGCCGCCCCCTCAACGGCCATTCCCGACGACGCCCGCGCTCTGGAAAAAGACATTCTGGTGGCCGGGCACGACTACAACTATCGCAAGGCCGTGCGTTACCTCTGCCGCCAGGGCCCGCGCTGCGTGGAACGCATGCTGATGGAGCGCGCGGGCGTGGAATTTGACCGCAACCCCGACGGCAGCTTCAACCTTACGCGGGAGGGGGGGCACGCCGCCCCGCGCATCCTGCACCGGGCCGATTACTCCGGCAAGGCCATCATGGACGGCCTCACCGCCCAGGTGCGCAAACATCCGCGCATCACCAGACTGCACCGTCGTGCGGCCATCGACCTCCTGACCAGTCACCACCAGGCCAGAACCTCGCAGTACCGCTACGAGGTGGGCAACCGTTGCCTGGGCGCCTATGTGCTCAACGAAGAAAGCGGCGAACCGGAAACCATCCTGGCCGACTGGACCGTGCTGGCTACCGGCGGCGTGGGGCAGGTTTTTCTGCATTCCACCAACACACCGGGCTGCGTGGGCACGAGCGTTTCCATGGCCTTCCGCGCCGGTGTGGCCCTGGCCAATCTGGAATTTATGCAGTTCCACCCCACGGCGCTCTATGAAGAACGCACCAACCGCCGCTCCCTCATCACCGAGGCCATGCGCGGCGAGGGAGCCCGCCTGCTGGATCAGAAAGGCCACGCCTTTATGCGCAATTACGACCCCAGGGGGGACCTGGCCCCTCGCGACGTAGTGGCCCAGGCCATGATGGAAGAAATGCTCCACAGCGGCGCGCCCTGCTTGTTCCTGGACGTGAGCTGCGTGAAGCAGGATCTGCCCACGCGCTTTCCCACGGTATTTGAAACCTGCCGCCAGGCCGGCATCGACATCCGCAAAGAGCCCATCCCCGTGGTGCCCGCCGCCCACTACTTCTGCGGCGGCGTGCTTACGGACATCAACGGCCGCACCTCCATGCGCGGGCTGTACGCCGTCGGCGAATGCGCCTGCACGGGCTTACACGGGGCCAACCGTCTGGCCAGCACGTCCCTTCTGGAGGCCTTGGTCTGGGGCATGAGCTGCGGCAAGGATCTGGCCCGGCGCTGCACGTCCGAGCGCGGCCTGCCCACAGCTTTGGCCAGGGCCATCCCTGACTGGCAGCACGAAGGCAACGAGCGCAACGACGACCCGGCCCTGGTGGCCCAGGACTGGACCAACATCCGCAACACCATGTGGAACTATGTGGGCATTTCGCGCACTGAAGCCCGATTGCGCCGCGCCTTTGAAGACATGCGCGATCAGGTGCGCCATATCCACGATTTTTACAAACGCACCCATATTTCACGACGTTTGGTGGACCTCTTCCACGGTTCGCAGACGGCCTACGCCATCACCCAGGCCGCCATGCGCAACCGCACAAGTCTGGGCTGCCACCACAGGGTGGACTGACGCGCGGACAAGGACGACAGGAGCATGAAAAAATTCCTTTTGCCGCTGGCTCTCGCCGGCGCGCTGACTCTTACCCTGCTGCTGGGGATCAACTTTGTGCTGCGCCCCCATGTGGAGCGGGAGGTGCTGCAAAGTCTGCAGCACATCAGCCTTTCGTCCGGGGGGCAACCCTATGAGACCTCGGCGGACCAGGTGACTCTGGCCCCTTTTTCCCGCGATTTGACCATCCGGGGCCTCACCTTTCGCGGGCACAGCCCGGAAGGCCCGCTGGCCTACACCGTGGCCGAGGCCCATGTGCGCCTGCCCGTACGCATATTGCTGGCCTTTACGCCCCTGCGGCCCCTGGCCTTGCCCAAAGAAGGCCTTGTGCCCGTGGCCCAGAATGTGGACCTGCGCAACGTGGTTCTGCGCACCCCGCAGGCCCGCGGCGTGCTGCAGCACGAAACCATTGATGTGCTCCGGGCTGACGCGGCCCTGGCGGCCGAAGCTCTGGCCCCTGCCCAAATCATGGATGCGGCCGATATCCTCTACCGCATGGGGGCGGACAACCTCCGCGCCCGTTTCATAACGGTAGAAATTCCCGGCAGCGCAGGCCTGACCCGCATGACCATCGATACAGCGGAGCTGCGACGCTGGCAGGGCGGAAGTATGGGCGCATTTGACCTGAGCGACCTGCGCCTGGCCGTCAACGGCAGGGAGGCGCTGCGTCTGGGCCGCCTGGAGCAGCGGGACATCCATCTGCCGCATGAGGATACGCTCCGTCGGCTGATGGACGTGGCGGACAAGACCGGGGCCGGCATGGACAGAGCCCTGGCGGCCCTCATCCCTCTTACGGACTCCATGCTGGCCGCCAATCCGCCCTTGTTGGGCGGCCTGCGGGCCGCGGACCTGGATCTGAGCCTGGGCAACAAAAACATCCGCGTGCGTCAGGTGCGCTTCCGCTGGCTTTCCACCGCACCGCGTCACAGCCTGAGCCAGGTGGAAGGCCTGGACCTCCCTGAGGGCACGCTGGAATTACTCACCGGTCTGAACCTGCCCGCCACAGTGGCGGACCTGAGCTTCGAAAGCCGCAAGACAGGACTCCACCAGAGCTGGGAAAAGGCTTCCGCGCGGGCCACGGGCCTGGGCGACCTCAACTGCGCCTTGACCATCCACGACGCGGGCCAGGGAGCAAGTCTCCTGCTGCAGCGTTACAGCGGGCTCAGCCTGACCTTCACGGACGCGGGCCTGACCAGCCTCTTGGTGCGCGCGCTTGCTCCGGAATCGGACGAAGCCTTGGCCACACTCAACGCGGCCCTGGCCTCGCCATCTCTGACGACCACCCCCCAAAATCGAAACATCGGCAAGGCCCTGCGAACATTTTTCACCAGGCCGGGCACTCTGGAAGTGCGCACCCGCACGGAACGCCCCCTGGGTGCTGACGACCTGCTTCTGGCCAGCGAAAATCCCGGAGCCTTTTTTGACGTCACGGCCACGGCCGGACGTCTCACCATTGAAGAACAGCTGCGCGGACTGCCCCCTTCCGGCCAGCCCGCCGCCGGCCCCTCAGGTTTATGACATGCGCAAGCTCTGGCTGAAAAAACATGAAGACCGCCGTCTGCGGGCCGGGCACCTCTGGGTCTTCGGCAACGAGGTGGACGGGAGCAAAAGCCCCCTTCCCAGTTTTGAACCCGGCGAGGCGGCCACCCTCTGCGACGCGCGGGGCGCACCCCTGGGCAGCGTGTACGTCAATCCCGCCTCGCTCATCTGCGCGCGTCTTTACAGCCGTCGCCCGGAAACCGAGCTGGATGCGGCCTTGCTGCGTTCCCGCCTGACAGCGGCTTTGGCCCTGCGCGAGCGGCTCTACGCCGCCCCCTGGTACCGCCTCTGCCACGGTGAAGGCGATTTTTTGCCCGGCCTGGTTCTGGACCGTTTTGACGGGCACCTCACCGTACAGCTTACCACCGCTGGCATGGAGCGCCGTAAGGAAGCCCTGGAAGCCTGCTTGCACGATCTGCTCGCCCCGACCTCCATTCTTTGGGATAATGATCTACCCGCCCGCGCCCTGGAGGGGCTTGACCGCGCCGTCGCCGCCTGGGGCCAGGCGCCGGAGGCGCTGGAAGTGCCGGAAAACGGTTGCCGCTTCTTGGCTCCTTGCGTCACGGGGCAGAAAACCGGCTGGTTCTATGACCAGCGACGCAACCGACGGGAGCTGGCGCGCTATGCCAAGGGCGCGGACGTATTGGATATTTTTAGCTATGTGGGCGGCTTTGGCGTAACGGCCGCCGCCGCGGGCGCGACTTCGGTGACCTTTGTGGACGCGGCCCGCCCTGCTCTGGACTACGCCCTGACCAATGCCGCCGCCAACGCGCCGCACTGCGCGGCCCAGGCCCTCTGCGGCGACGCCTTCCAAGTCTTGCGTGAACTGCGTGAAACGGGCCGCCGCTTTGGCTGCATCAGTCTGGATCCGCCCGCCTTCATCAAACGCCGCAAGGACAGAGCGCAGGGGCTGGCCGCCTACCGCCAGGCCGCAGTTTTGGCCGTATCCCTGCTCAAACCCGGCGGCGTGCTGGCCAGCTCCTCCTGTTCGCACCATCTGGAGGCGCAAGAACTGCGCGACTGCTTGACGCAGGCCGCCGCCAAGAGCAAACTGCATACCCGGCTGCTGTTTGCGGGAGGTCAGGGACCGGACCACCCCGTTCAGGCCGCCATGCCGGAAACGGCGTACCTTAAATGCTATATCGCCCAGGTGGGCCCATAAACAACAAGGAAGCGTCATGTTGAACAAAGTTCGCCTGCTCACCCCCGGCCCCACGCCTCTGCCCGAAAGGGTTCGTCTTGCCCTGGCCAAGGACATGATCCACCACCGCAAAAGCGAATTTATGGCCATTATGGGACGTGTGCAGGAAGGCTTGCGGACCCTTTTCGGCACTGCGGGGACAGTGCTGCCCCTGACCTCTTCCGGCACGGGCGCCATGACCGCCGCCGTGTACAACCTGTTTGCCCCCGGCGAAAAGGTGCTGGTGGTGGAAGGAGGCAAGTTCGGCCAGCGCTGGCGTGAAATCGCCGTCTCGCGCGGGCTGGAGGTGGTCACGGTCAGCGTGCCCTGGGGCAAGGCTGTGGAACCGCAGGACGTGGCCGACGCTTTGGCCGCAGACCCGGCTATTGTCGGCGTGCTGGTACAGCACTCCGAAACCTCCACGGGCGTGCTCCATCCCGTGCGCGAAATCGCCGCCGTCACCCGTAAGAGCCCCGCCCTGCTGCTGGTGGACGGCATCTCGGCCGTGGGCCTGGCCCCCTGTCCCATGGATCAATGGGGCATCGACTGCCTGGTGACGGGCTCACAGAAAGGACTGCTGCTGCCCCCTGGCCTGGCCCTGCTGGCTCTTTCTCCGCGCGGCTGGGAAAAGGCCGCCGCCACCGTCACCGGCTGTTTCTATTTCAACCTGCCCAAAGAGAAAGCAAAGGTGGAGCAGGGGCAAACCCTGTTCACCCCTGCCATCAACCTGCTGGTGGCCCTGGAGGAAAGCCTGGCCCTGCTGCTGGAAAACGGCCTGGAGGCCCTCTACGCCAAACAGTGGGCCCTGACCATGATGGCCCGCACGGGCGTCAGCGTCATGGGGCTGGAGCTTTTTGCCAAAAGCCATTTCTCCTGGGGTGTCACCAGCGTACTGCTGCCTCCGGGCGTGGACGGCGGAGCTGTGCTGCGCCGCGCGCAGGAGGAATTCGGCATCTGCATGGCCGGCGGGCAGGACCAATACAAGGGCCGTATGGTGCGCATCGGCCACATGGGCTGGGTGGACTGGGCCGATGTGGCGGCGGGGCTCTATGCCCTCAACCGCAGCCTGGCGGAAACAGGCGGCTTCAGCGGCGCGCGCGACTATCTGGAACAGTCCCTGGCAGCCTACCGCGCGGCCCTCAAGGACGGACCGGGCGTGCCCCTGCCGCCCGTATGCCGCTGACCCCCGGCGGCAGCTTGGGGGAAACCCGCTGGGGCATTACACCTTTGAAATGCCCTGGCGGTTGCGTGAGCAGACGCCCGCCGTGGAAACGCAAGCGCGATGTCTTTGCGCGGATAAACGCCGGAACGCGCGGGCCATAACCGTTGAGAATACCTATTCTCAAAAGTAGTCTGCTCTATGACGCTTCCGCAAGGCTTTGAGGCGCGGCAGTAGCGTCTTTTTTCTCAGACCCGTCGCCCGTCCGGCCAGATCCGATCCCGGCGGAGGGCAGGGGCAACAGCGCGCGGCCAGCGCGCCAGGAGTCCGTCATGACTGAAAAAAACTGTGGCTGCTCTGCCGGTCCCATGCCTGAAGTGACCTTCTCCACCTTTGTCATTTCTCTGGCTTCATCGGCGCTGGTGCAGCTCGGCGAGGTGCCCAATCCTGAAACCGGACAGACGGAAACAGACCTGCCCCTGGCCCGGCACAGTATCGACGTGCTGGAAATGCTGCGACGCAAGACCGAAAAATGTCTGGACGAGCAGGAAAGCAAGCTGCTGGAAAGCCTGCTCTATGAACTGCGCATGAAGTTCGTTATCCGTTGCGGCCCGGACTGCAGTGGTCGCTGACGGCCCTGCCCCCGCGACGGGGATTTTTTGTACTGAAAAAGCGCCCTCGCCACGGTTACGCCGCCGCAGGGCGCGCCGACGTTCGCAACCGACGTTCCAAAGGGATATGACATGAAAGTGATTTCCGTGGGTTTGGTGGGCATTACCGGGTATGCGGGCATGGAGCTGGCGCGCCTGCTGGCGGGGCATCCGTCCATGCGCCTGGGCATGGCCTGTTCCCGGGCCGAGGCAGGCCGTCGTCTGGGATCCTACTACCCATTTCTGGAACATCTGCCCGGCGCGGATGTGGTCATCAGCACCTTTGACCCACAAAAAGCGGCGGAGCTCTGCGAGGTGGTCTTCCTGGCCGTGCCCGCCGGCACAGCCATGGATATGGCTGAGCCCCTGTTGCGCGCCGGCGTAAAGGTGGTGGATCTTTCCGCCGACTTCCGCCTGCGCGACCCGGCCACCTATGCAGCCTGGTACAAGCGCGAACACGTCTGTACCGACCTGCTGCACAAGGCCGTCTACGGCCTGCCTGAACTCTACGGCGCGGACATTGCCCGCACCAGCCTGGTGGCCAATCCCGGCTGCTACCCCACGGCCACAATTCTGGGACTCTATGCTGCGGTCAAAAACAACCTCGTCCACTGCGACGACCTGGTGGTGGACGCCAAATCCGGAGCCACGGGCGCGGGCCGCAAGGCCGCTGTGCCCACGCTGTTTTCCGAAGTTTCGGACAACTTCCGTGCCTACGGCCTGCCCACCCACCGGCATACGCCGGAAATCGAGCAGGAAATCTCCCTTCTGGCCGGACAGGACGTACGCCTTTCCTTCAATACCCACCTGCTGCCCACCAACAGGGGCATCCTCGCTACCATCTATACCCGGCTCAAAGACCCGCGTATGGATCTGGACGCCGTGCGCGCAGTCTATACCGAAACCTGGAGCCATAGTCCCTGGGTCCGCATCCTGCCCAAGGGGGCGCTGCCGGAAACGCGCTATGTGCGCGGCAGCATGTTCTGCGACCTGGGCCTGGTGGTGGACCCGCGCACCGGACGGCTGATCATTCTTTCGGCCATTGACAACCTCTGCCGCGGCGCTTCCGGCCAGGCCCTGGCCAACGCCAATCTCATGTGCGGCCTGCCGGTGGAGGCAGGGCTCAATAATCTGGCCCCACTGCCGTAAGCGCGGCACATTTGCAGCGGCAAAAGGCCAGGGCCGCCGCGCACGAGAGCAGCTTACCTGTGAGAATAGGCACGCTCACAGGTTACGGCACGCTCGTTCCGGCACTTAAGCGCGCAAATACATAGCGCTTGCGGCCTCCACGGCGGGAGGCTGTTTACGCAACCGCCAGGGCATTGCAATCTTAAAAAGAACCATATCGGCTCAGTGCGCTTTGGCCGAAGGTGGCGGCAGTGGTCAACAGTTTTTGAATGCTGAACAAAGGGAATGCCATGGAACTGGAAAACGCCTTTCAGGATCCGCAGCTCTGCCACGCCCTGCTGCAACGCCTGACGCGGGCGCTGGACGGCCGCACGCTACGCTTTATGGAGGTTTGCGGCACACATACGGTGGCCATTTTCCAAAGCGGCCTGCGTTCGCTGCTGCCCGCATCGGTCACGCACCTTTCCGGACCGGGCTGTCCCGTCTGCGTTACCCACGACGCGGAAGTGGCCGCCTTTCTGGACCTGGCCGGGCGTGACGGAGTCATCCTGACCACTTTCGGAGATCTGCTGCGCGTGCCCGGCCCCGGCGGCAAAAGTCTCAAGCACGCCCAGGCCCAGGGCGCGCGGGTAGAAATCGTCTACTCCCCGCTGGATGCCCTCAACGTGGCCGCGGCCAATCCGGAGAGCACGGTGGTCTTTCTGGGCATCGGCTTTGAAACCACAGCCCCCACCGTGGCGGCCACTCTGCTTACGGCGCGTCAGCGCAAGATACGGAACTTCTGCGTGCTTTCCCTGCACAAGCTGGTGCCTCCCGCCCTGCGCACCCTGCTGGACGACAGTCAGTGCGGCATTGAGGCCTTTTTGCTGCCGGGGCACGTTTCCACCATCCTGGGGCTGGAGCCCTACGCCTTTCTGGCGCGGGACTACCATGTGCCCGGCGTGGTGGGCGGGTTTCAGCCGGCGGACATCCTGCTGGCCCTCTGCCTTATGGCTGAACAACGGCGGGACGGCACAGCGGCGGTGGTCAACGCTTACCCCCGCGCGGTGGACGACGCGGGCAATCCCCGGGCCCGCGCCTTGATGGAACAGGTTTTTGAGCCGACGGACGCCCTGTGGCGGGGCATCGGGCGCATCCCGCAGAGCGGGCTTAAACTGCGGTCGGACTTTGCCGACCTGGACGCCATGGCCCGCCTGGACGTGACCCTGCCGGAGGTGCCCCCCCTGCCGGGCTGCCGTTGCGGCGACGTACTGCGCGGCCGCATGGCCCCGCCGGACTGCCCCCTCTTCGGCAAAAAGTGTACACCCGCCACCCCGGTAGGCCCCTGCATGGTTTCCACCGAGGGCAGTTGCGCCGCCTACTACAAATATTCGGAGCGATAATGGAGACCTGTCTTCTTCTGGATGCGGGCAGCGGCGGACGCGCCTCGCAGCGCCTGGTGGCGCAGTGTTTTCTGCGGCATTTCGCCAACCCCCTGCTGGAACGGCTGGACGACGCCGCCCTGCTGGAGGATCTGGACGGCCCGCTGGCCATGAGCACCGATACCTATACCGTGACGCCGCTCTTCTTCCCCGGCGGCAGCATCGGCAGTCTGGCCGTGCACGGCACGGTTAACGACGTGTCCATGCTGGGCGCGCGACCCCGCTACCTGAGCTGCGGCTTCATTCTGGAGGAAGGCCTGCCTCTGGACGTGCTGGAGCGCGTAGCAGCGGACATGGGCACGGCGGCCAGGGCTGCGGGCGTGTCCATCGTCACCGGAGACACCAAGGTGGTGCCGCGCGGCGCGTGCGACAAAATATTTATTAATACTACAGGAGTGGGCACGGTCTTTGCCGCCCCGCCGCCTTCGGGGCACAATGCCCGCCCCGGCGACGCCGTACTGGTGAGCGGCGCGCTGGGCGACCACGGCCTGACCGTCATGGGCAGCCGTGAAGGGCTCTCCTTTCTCAACGACGTGGCGTCAGATTCTGCCCCCCTCAATCATATGATCGCCGACATCATTGCTGCGGCGGGTCAGGTGCATGTGCTGCGCGACCCTACGCGCGGCGGCCTGGCCACTACGCTCAACGAAATCGCCGAACAATCCCAGGTGGGCATCGAGCTGGATGAAGCCAGCATCCCTGTTCACGAAAGCGTGCGCGGCGGCTGCTCCTTCCTGGGGCTTGACCCGCTCTATCTGGCCAATGAAGGCAAATGTATCTGCATTTTGCCGGAAGACCGCGCCGAGACCGCCCTGGCGGCCATGCGCCGTTCGCCCTATGGGCTGGAGGCCGCTCGCGTAGGTACGGTGACTGCAGGCAAAGCCCAGGTGACCCTGACCACCCGCATCGGGGGCCGCCGCCTGTTGGGCATGCTGGAAGGCGCGCAACTGCCCCGCATCTGCTGAATCCCCTTACCCTGCAAACCGCACCTGTCACCTTGGGCGGCCAGCCTGCAGGTTTTATGGGCTATCTCAAAGAAAGGAGCATAGCGATCCGCAGGGGGAACGCTTGCCCTGAAAAGCGGAGCGTAACGCCCCGCACTGGGAGGCCCCCAATGGGCCTCCCGGCGGGCATTTCAGGGCCGAAGAGGCGAGCCCTGAAAAGTGGTAAAATTTGTATATATTGGCACCGCTGCAGAATTGCGGCTAAAGGTGCGCCCACAGCTGAACGCCCACCGCATCCCTGAAGGCCAGAGGAGCCACCGTCAAAAGCGGTGCAACGCAGCAAACAAAAAGACTTTTTCTGACATTCCCGTGCGCAAACCCGCCAATCCAGACGGCCCTGCCCACCGCAACCCCACCCCAAGGCTCGCGGGCTTTTGTCTCGGCGGCCGCCAGCGCGGCCGCCGGACCTTATTCATGAGCAGACTTAGGGCATTTAACTTTTGAAATGCCCTGCTGGTTGCGTAAGCAACCGCCCGCCGTGGAGGCGCAAGCGCAATTTATTTGCGCGGTTAAGCGCCGGAACGAGCGTGTTTTCACCTTTGAGAATACATATTCTCAAAGGTAATCTGCTCTAGTCCGCCTGTGTCCGGATAAAGGTGGGAATCTCAAAGTCGTCTTCATCATAGGTAAAGTCTTGCTGCCCAGGGTTGTGCGCGCTGTGCAGCGACTGCCCCAAGGCTTGACGCTTGCGCATATAGGACGGCCCTTCTATATCTTTTTCGTTGGTCCAAAGGCCGGCCTGGGCCCGTCGTGAGGCGCGGGCAGGCTCGTCGCCCAGCAGGGGTTCGTCCAGCTCACCGCCGCGCTGGTTCCGCGCTGCGCCGCGAGAGCCCATGCGACGCGAATCGGCCACCACGGCGTCCCGACCAGGCTTGCGGAAGTTGGTCACCGTCGCGGCAGCCTGGGGCTGCACGCTTTCCACGGCCTGCACCGATTCGATGCCCGTGGCGATGACCGTCAGGCGGATTTCGTCGCCGATGTTGTCGTCAAAGACCACACCAAAAATGATATTGGCTTCTTCGGGCGTGGCTTCACCGATAATCTCGCCGATTTCGGCGATTTCATCAGCGGTGATATCTGTGGGCGCAGTGATGTTGTAGAGCACGGCTTTGGCGCTTTCCAGCGAAACGTCCTCCAGCAAGGGGCTCATAATGGCGCGCTGGGCGGCTTCGCGAGCGCGGTTTTCGCCGGAGGCAATGCCCGTGCCCATGAGGGCCAGTCCGGATTCGGCCATGGTGGTGCGCACGTCGGCAAAATCCAGGTTAATGAGGCCATCGCCCACAATGACGTCCGAAATGCCCTTAACGGCGTAATAGAGCACGTCATTGGCCTTCTGCAGCATCTCGGAGAAGGGGGCCTTTTTGGGGGCAAAGGCCAGCAGGCGGTCGTTGGGGATGGTGATCAGGCAGTCCACATGCTGCTTGAACTCCTCCAGGCCGGCCTCGGCCGCGCGCTTGCGTTTGGCGCCTTCAAAGCTGAAGGGCTTGGTGACCACGCCCACGGTGAGCGCGCCCAGTTCCTTGGCGGCCTGGGCCACCACCGGGGCCGCGCCCGTGCCGGTGCCGCCCCCCATGCCGGCGGTAACAAAAACCATGTCCGCGTCCCCGATGGCTTCACGAACGGCGTTGACGCTTTCCACTGCGGCCTCGCGGCCTATTTCGGGGTTGGCCCCAGCCCCCAGGCCCTTAGTAAGTTTTTCGCCCAGCTGCACCTTGACCGAAGCGCCGTTTTTGGCCAGGGCCTGCAGGTCCGTATTAGCGCAGACGAACTGCACGCCGCGCAAGCCAGAAGCGATCATGTTCTGCACAGCATTGCCGCCGCCGCCGCCCACGCCGATGACCTTGATTTTTGCGTTGCTGGCCAGCGTGGTGTCAATATCGTCAACGATTGATTGAGCCATATGTCCTCTCCTGGATTTCAGACCTCAAATGCCCGCTTGAGGTTTGTTTGTTAGGAAATGTCCGCAAACCACTTTTTCATGCGTACGAGCACGCCGTCGAAAACGCCGCTCTCGCTCCGTGTGGTAAATTTTTTCTGACCGGAAAGCTCTTTTTCCGCACCGTAGCGCAACAGCCCTACGGCTGTAGAAAATTTGGGGCTGTTAACCACGTCCTTCAGGCCGCCCACATTGCGTGGGTAGCCGATACGCGTGGGCAGATTGAAGATCTGCTCACCCAGTTCCTGGCAGCCCTCCATAAGCGCCGTGCCGCCGGTGAGCACCACGCCCGCGCCGATCATATCCTTATAGCCGGAGCGGACCAGAGTCTGGTCCACCAGATAGAGGATTTCCTCCATGCGCGGTTCGCAGATTTCGGCGAGCACCTGACGCGACAGGCGGCGCGGATCGCGCCCGCCCACGCTGGGGACTTCAATAAACTCGTCGTGGCGCACCAGGTCTGCCAGGGCGCAGCCGTATTTGAGCTTGATTTTTTCAGCCGAGGCCACAGGCGTACGCAGGCCAAAGGCGATGTCGTTGGAGAGGTTCTGCCCGCCCAAGGCCAGCACGGCCGTGTGCTTTATGGCGTCGTTGGCGAAGACGGCGATGTCTGTGGTGCCGCCCCCCAAATCCACCAGGGCCACGCCTATTTCGCGCTCCTCTTCGGTGAGCACGGCCTGCGCCGAGGCCAGAGATTCCAAGGCGATGTCTGAAACTTCCAGCTGACTGCGGTGGCAGGAGCGTACAATATTCTGTGCGGAAGACACGGCCCCGGTGACAATGTGCACTTTCACTTCCAGGCGCACGCCGGCCATGCCCAAGGGGTCGGCAATGCCGCGCTGGTTGTCCACAATGTACTCCTGCGGCAGAATGTGGATAACTTCACGGTCGGCAGGGATGGCCACGGCGCGGGCCGCGTCCAGGGCGCGTTCCACATCGCGTTGCGCCACCTCGCCGCCTTTCACGGCAATGACCCCATGGCTGTTGATGCCCATGATGTGGCTGCCGGCAATGCCCACATAGACCGAATGAATTTCGCAGCCGGCCATAAGCTCCGCGTCCTCCACCGCCTTGCGGATGGACTGAACGGTCTGCTCAATATTGACCACTACGCCCTTGCGCAACCCAGTGGAAACACTGGTGCCGATGCCCACCACGTCGACGAGACCCGACTCAGTAAGTTCCCCGACCACCGCGCAGATCTTGGTCGTGCCGATATCGAGGCCAACGATGAGCTCGGACTTGTTCATGCCATACTCCTGAAACACCTTGCTATGCTATATGGATTGCGCCGGAGGTTTGCGGAACTGGCCCGCACTGCGCCGACGTATGTACGTCCTCTGTTGTATCGCCTGTCCTGCCCCTGCGGCGGCAAACCGCATCAGGCCGGCTGGTTGAGCAGTACCCATACGCTCCCGTTGACGGCGCGCACTTCGCGCACGTTGCGCAGGTCCCGCCGACGGGCCAGATCGCCCAGAGCCATGCCCAGACGGGCCAAGTTGCCGTCCCAGTCGTCCGTAGCCAGAGAGAGGCGCAGTTCCCGGTCCTCCAGGTAGAGTTCCACTCCCCTGCCGGGACTCAGGGTCACCGTGGCAATGGCCCCGGCCTCCACGGGCAGCGCGCCCTTGCGCATATCCCGCAAAATCCGCTCCAGATACGGGATATCGTCCTCAGCTCCCGGCTCCACCCGCAGGGTGGGCAAGGAAAGGAAGTTTTCACTTTCCACCGGGGCGATGATTTCACCGCGCTCGTTGGCATAGTAAAGTACACCGTTCTTGTGCACCCAGAATGAGGGCAAACGCTCTTTAATTTTTATGACAAACCTGTCCGGCAAAAGACGTTTAACCGATACTTCCGCCACCCAGGGGGTCTGCCGCAGGTTACGTTCCACTTTGGAAATGCTTACGGAAAGGCTGTTGCCCCCTTCGCGTATGCCGCCATACTGCAACACCATCTGCCGGGAAAGCCGTACATTGCCGGTCACGTCCACATGGCGGGTGGTGAAAAAATCACTGGTAATCGCCGCGTTGTACAGCCACAGGGAAGCAAGACATACGCCGGCCAGCACCAGACCCAGCCCCAACAACAGGGCGGTGAGGGCCGCCAGGCTCTTCAGCCCCCGCAGCCCCCGCAAACGCGCGCCCAAGGCGCGCAAGGGGGCCGGCATGACAGAACGCTGCGCCCTGCGCCCTTTTTTGCCCGAAACAGCCGCACGGGTATAGGCGTTGCGGGCCTTGCGACCACTTTTCTTCAGGGCAAGAGGCATGGCGTTATCCTGACCTCGGGCTCCAGCAGGATGCCGCAACGCCGCAGCACGGCCTCCCGCGCTTCCCGCAGCAGGGAAAGGGCCGCCGTGGCGCTGCCTTCGCCCTCATTGATCAGAAAGTTGGCATGCAGGCTGGAAAAGGCCATGCCGCCCAGTTTTTTTCCTTTAAAGCCCGCCTGTTCCAAAAGTTTGCCAGCGGACATATCCGGCGCGGGATTTTTGAACACACAGCCCGCGCTCCAGGCCGTCACAGGTTGTTTAGACTTTTTCTTAAGAAAGTTGTGACGCATGCAATTACTGATGCCATCCCTGGCCGCTCTGGTCAAGCCAAATGTGCCTTCCAAGACAATAAAATCATCGTTACTGCCTGCAATGCACAGATGCCGATAGCCATACTGTAGTCCATGTACGTTGACTGTACGCACTGTTCCATTGATAACAGCTTGTATTTTTATTATTTTTTCGCACGTCTCCACGCCATGCGCCCCGGCGTTCATGGCAATGGCCCCGCCCACGCTGCCCGGTATGCCCACAAGGCCCTCCAGGCCACTTAGGCCGTGGACGGCGCAGAAACGCAAGAGGCGCGGCAAGGGCACGCCCGCCCCGGCCCGCACCAGCACCTTACCCCCGGCCTCACCCACAATTTCCGGCCCGTGCGTGAGTTGCGGCCGCACCAGTACCAGGGGCAGTTCGCCGTCCTGGGCCAAGATGTTGCTGCCCGCCCCCAGCACCAACGGCGTGCCGCCCAGAGCGCGCAGACGCTCGCCCAGCAGGGGCACGTCCTCAAGACGCTCCAGCACTATTTCGGCCAGGGCCGTGCCGCCCACGCGCAAGGTAGTGCGCGGGGCAAGCCAGGGGGCAGGGGTTTCACGCATGCTCTTGCGCCTCCAGCCAGGCCGGGCCCAGGCGGGTAATGCTGCCCGCGCCCAGCGTGAGCAGGACGTCACCGGGCCTGAGCAGCGTGGGCAAAGCCACAGTCATGGCGTCCAGGGTCTGAAAATACTCCACCGGCGTAGTGGAAACCTGCCGGATGCCTTGAGCCAGACTCTGGCCCGAAACGCCGGGGATGGGTTTTTCCGAAGCGGGATAAATTTCTGTCAACAGCAGCAAATCCACGGCATCGAAAACTTTACAGAATTCGCCAAAGTGGGCTTGGGTGCGCGTAAAACGGTGAGGCTGAAACGCCGCCACCAGACGTCGACCAGGAAAAACCTGCCGGGCCGTAGCCAGGGTAGCCGCAATTTCCGCCGGGTGGTGGCCGTAGTCGTCCACCACGGTAACGCCACCCCGCTCGCCTTTGAATTCAAAACGCCGCCCCACGCCGCCAAAGCCGTTCAGGCCGCGCGTGCAGTCCGTAAAGCTGATGTCGGCAGCCATAGCCGCGCCGATGGCGCCCAAGGCGTTGAGCATGTTGTGCCGCCCTGGCTGGGGCAGATTGATTTCGCCCAGTTTGCGGCTGTCGCGCCAGACCTCAAAATGATTGGTGCGTCCGCTTTCCAGGGGCACGGCGCGCAGGGCGTTTTCTTCGGCAAAACCGTAGGTCAGCACCGGGCGCTTGACCTGGGGCAGCAGGGCCCGCACGCCGGGATCGTCGCCGCAGACAACATTAAGGCCGTAAAACGGCACCTGGTTCATGAACTGCACAAAGGCCGCGTTGAGGTGCTCGCGGGTTTTATAGTGGTCCAGATGGTCTTCATCCACATTGGTGACCACATTGATAATGGGCAACAGGCACAAAAAAGAGCCGTCGGATTCGTCCGCCTCGGCAATAAGGTAGTCGCCGTGGCCCAGGTGGGCGTTGGTGCCGTAAACATTGAGCCGACCGCCGATGATCACCGTGGGATCCAGCCCGGCGGTATCGAAAATGGAGGCCGTGAGCGAGGTGGTGGTGGTTTTGCCGTGGGTGCCGGCAATGGCCACGCCCTGCCGCAGGCGCATGAGCTCGGCCAGCATTTCCGCACGGGGGATAATGGCGATATTGCGCCGACGGGCCTCCACCAGTTCCGGGTTGTCCTCACTGATGGCCGTGGATTTAACCAGCACCTGCACATCGCCGATATTTTCCGCCGCGTGGCCCAGAGCGATGTGCGCGCCCAGATCCCGCAGATGGCGCACCACGGCAGAATCGGCCATATCCGACCCCGTGACCGCGTACCCCTGGTTAAGCAGCACTTCCGCAATGCCGCTCATGCCCGCGCCGCCGATGCCCACCATGTGGATGCGTTTGATTTTGTTGTTCATGTAAAAAATCCTTTAAAAAAAGTCTAGATACATTGGGCGGTTAAAGCTGCCTCATCGGGGTTCGGCATATTGCACGGCGCTCAGGCGCGGGTTTTAACGATGGTTTCCAAGATATCAGCCACCCGTGCGGCGGCGTCCGGGCGGGCTGCGGCAAGAGCCGCAGCGGCCATGGGGGCGCGTTCGCCGGGCATGCTCAGCAGGCGCAGCAAGGTTTCGTCCATGTGCTGCACCACCATACGGCTTTCGGGCACCAGTTCCGCCGCGCCGCAGCGGGCCAGCACCGTGGCGTTGCGGGTCTGGTGGTCGTGGATGGCGTGGGGAAAGGGCACCAGCACTGCAGGCAGACCAGCGGCGCAGAGTTCAGCCACGGTGCTGGCTCCGGCCCGGCACAGCGCCACATCGGCCCAGGCATAGGCTGCGGCCATGTCGTCAATAAAAGCCGCCACGCTTTCCGGCGCGTAGCCCGCAGCCACATAAGCCGCGCGCACCCAGCCCGCGTCGGCCTCGCCGGTCTGATGGCGGATTTCCACCCCCCCACCGCGAAAGGCGGCCAGGTGCTCCACCATAAAGGCGTTGAGGGCGTGCGCGCCCTGCGAACCGCCCATAACCAGCAGGCGACGCGTGCGCCGCTCGCGAGAAAGTCCGCCCACGGCGCTCACAGCGGCCCGCACGGGGTTGCCGGTGAGCACGCATTTTTTCGGGTCAAAACCTTCCGTATTGGGCAGGGAAAGGCAGACCTTGCGCGCCAGGCGGGCCAGCAGGCGGTTGCTCATGCCGGCTACGGCGTTCTGTTCGTGCAGCAGACCGGGCACGCCCAGCAGCCGCGCGGCCAGCATGGGCGCAAAGGCCGCGTAGCCGCCAAAACCTGCCACGGCCTGGGGGTCAAACCGCCGCACCAGCTTGAGCGCTTTGCCCACGGCCAGCGTCATGCGACCGGCCGCGCCCACGGCCCGCAGCCCGCGCCCCAGGAATCCGCGCACGGGCAGACCCGCAAAAGGCACGTCCGCCAGACGGGCCAGACGCTCTTCCGGGCCGTACTGCGAACCCACAAAGAGCAGCCGCACGTCCGGGTTGCGCCGCCGCAGTTCTTCCGCCACGGCCAGAGCCGGAAAGATGTGCCCGCCGGTGCCGCCGGTGGTCAGGAGGATGCTGTCCACGGTTCCGCCGTCCTTGAAAAGTTCATGAGCAGCCCCACACAAAGCATGGTGGCCACCAGGTTACTGCCGCCGTAGCTCATGAGCGGCATGGGCACGCCCTTGGGCGGGGCCACGCCCATGACCACGGCCAGATTGAGCACCGCGCCCATGACCAGAATGGTGGTAATGCCGAAAGCGGTGAAGCGGTCGCGCAGATTCTGCTGGCCCATGATGATTTTGTAGCAGCGCCAGAACAAGAGGGCGAACAGAATCATGACTACGCTCACGCCCACAAAGCCCAGTTCTTCAGCCAGCACGGCCATGATAAAGTCGTTGTGGGCCTCCGGCAGATAGAACATCTTCTGCTTGCTGGCCCCCACCCCCACGCCGAAGAAGCTGCCGGAACCGATGGCCAGCAAGGACTGCACCAACTGGTAGCCCGTATTGTGGGCGTCCTGAAAAGGATCGAGAAAGGCCAGCAGCCGCCGCAGCCGATAGGGGGAGGAAATGGCCAGGGCCATGGCGCCCGCGCAGGCCAGGGCTACGGAAAAGAACAGGTAGATAAAGCGGGTGCCACCCGCCACACACATAAAGAAAAGCAGGCAGGCCAACACCACGGCGCTGCCGAAGTCCGGCTGGAGCAGCAGCAGAAAACAGAACAGGCCTGTGACCGCAAAGGGCGGGATGACGCCCCGGCTGAAGGTCTTGATCAGATCCTGCTTGGAGCTCATGAAGTAGGCCAGATACAGGGCCAAAGCAATTTTGACGAATTCCATGGGCTGCACGGAAACAGGCCCCAGCGGAATCCAGCGCTTGGCGCCGTTGATGGCCGGGGTCAGCGGCGAGAGCGTCACCAGCAGGAGCAATAACGCCACAAAAAGTGCGGGATACTGCAGATGGTAAAGCCACTGCCGCGGCATAAGGGCCGCGCCCCAGAGGGCCGCCCCGCCCGCCAGGGCAAAGAAGATCTGACGCTTGAAAAAATAGTATTTGTCGCCGTTGACCTGTTCGGCCACAATGCCGCTGGCCGAAAGTACCATGACCAGACCAATGGCCAGAATAACCAGCATGAGAGCGAACAGCCACCAGTCAAAGGGCGCTGCGTTCGTCGCCCCATTCATGGCGCGTGCCAGAGGGCTCTCACCCGATTTTTTTACGGTTTTGGCCGTAAAGACGTTTTTCATGCCAACAACCCCACCAGACGTTTAAAATCGTCGCCGCGCTCTTCATAGTTGCGGTAAAGATCATAACTGGATGTGGCCGGGGCCAGCAGCACCACCTCGCCCGGCTGCGCGTCGGCGCTCGCAAAGCGCACGGCCGGCTCCAGGGTCGGGTGCCAGCTCAGGGGCACGACCCCTTGCCAGGCCTTTTCAAAATGCTCACGACTTGCGCCGAACAGCACAACTTCTTTGACTTTTTCCCGCACCAGCGCGGAGAGGGCCGCCAAATCGCCGCCTTTGAACTTGCCGCCGCAAAGCAGGCGCACAGGCCGGTCAAAAGCCTCCAGCGCCACTTGCAGGGCCGATACCGTGGTGCATTTGGAATCATTGACATACAGCACGCCACGCAGTTCGCGCACCCGCTCCAGGCGGTGCGGCAGCGGCGCAAAGCGGGCCACGGCGCGGGCCGCGCTCTCTTCGCGCACGCCGAACAGTCGGCAGGCCTGCCAGGCCGCCTCCTCGTTGATGCGGTTGTGCCGCCCCATGAGCCGACTGTGGGGAAAGCGCTCCGTGGCGTCCACAAAAACCGTGCGGGCCTTGAGCGCATAACGTTCGGCCAGGGGGCGCAGGTCCGCCCCCAGCACGGCCAGATCGCCCTCGTCCTGACAGCGGAACAGGCGGAACTTGGCCGTAATGTATTCTTCCATATCCTTATGGTAGTCCAGATGATTGGGCGTAATGTTGAGCAGGATGCCCGCCCGGGGGCAGAACGTCGTGCAGGTCTGAAGCTGAAAGCTGGATACCTCCAGCACCAGCACGTCGGCCCTGGTTCCGGCCAGCACATATTCCGAAAGGGGCGTGCCGATATTGCCGCCCAGAAAGACCGCATAGCCTTGCTCGTGCAGCATGGCCGCCGCCAGGGAAGCCGTGGTGGTTTTGCCGCTGGTGCCGGTAACGGCCAGTACGGGCTCGTCGCTCAGGCAGCGCCAGGCCAGTTCCATTTCGGCCAGAATTTCAGAAGTCTCCGTATCCACCAGTCCCTGTAGGCGCACGGCGGGCATGCCGGGGCTGGGCACCACAAAAGCCGCCTGAGCGAACATCTCCGGCTTGTGCTCGCCCAAGAGCAGCTCCACGCCCAGGGCGCGCAGATCTTCGGCCAGGGCTTCCCGGCCCGCGAAGGCCTTGGGGTTGCTGTCCAGAAGCCGCACGCGCACGCCTTCGCGTCGCAACAGCCGCGCCGCCGCCAGGCCGGACCGGCCCGCGCCCACCACCACTGCCAGTTCTCCGGCATTGATGCGTCTGCCCCGTGCTTTTTCCAACGCCATAAGCCGTCTCCTCAGCGCAGTTTCAGGACTGAAAGAGCCATGAGCCCCAACAGGATGGACGTAATCCAGAAGCGGATGATGATTTTTGATTCCGGCACGCCCTTGAGTTCAAAATGGTGGTGCAGCGGCGCCATGCGAAAGATGCGCTTGCCGCCTGTCCAGCGAAAGTAACTCACCTGCAGGATGACCGAAAGAGTCTCGGCCACAAACAAACCGCCCACCACCGCCAGCACCAGTTCCTGCTTGCAGAGCAGGGCCAGATAGCCCAGCACCCCACCCATGGAAAGCGAGCCCACGTCGCCCATAAAAACCTGGGCGGGATAGGCGTTGAACCATAAAAAACCCAGCCCCGCGCCCACCAGTGCGGCGCAGAACACGGTCACCTCACCCACGCCCGGCATGTAGGGCACCAGCAGATAACTGGAAAAGCGCGCGTTGCCCGTGATGTAAATGAAAATGGAGAAAACCAGGCAGGCTACGATGGAAGGTCCGATGGCCAGTCCGTCCAGCCCGTCCGTAAGATTCACGGCGTTGGATGCGGCCACCATGACAAAAATGCCGAAGGGCAGGTACATCCAGCCCAGGTCCACGGTCACTTCCTTGAAAAACGGTACCGTGAGCTTGCTGCTGTAGTCCGGATTGGCATAGAGCAGCAGCATGGCTGCGCAGGCCACCACCAGTTGCCCGGCCATCTTGGCCTTGCCGGAAATGCCCCGGTTTTCGTGGTGGCGGAGCTTGGTCATATCATCCCAGAAGCCCACGGCCCCAAAGCCCACAAAGACCAGGAAGGCCTGCCAGACGTAGGCGTTGGAGAGATCGGCCCAGAACAGCAGGCTGAGCGCAAGACTCGCCAGCATGAGCAGGCCGCCCATAGTGGGCGTGCCCGCTTTGGAAGCGTGGGCCGCCACATCCTCAAGGATATACTGCCCGCACTTGACCCGCCGGAGCCAGGCAATAAAGCGCGGCCCCACCAGAATGGAGAAGACCAGGGCCGTGATGAGCGCGGCCATGGAACGGAAACTGATGTAGCGGAACACGTTGAGGAAGGTGTAGTCCGCAGAAAAGGGCACCAAAAAATTATAAAACATGCCTGTCCGTTCCGTTGGTTTGCCCCAGAGCGTTGCCAGAACTGAGAAACGCCCGTTCTCAGGAGCAAACGCTTGCCGAGGCCGCTACGCTCACTATTCCGGCCGCGCGGCCTCCGACCGCCCAAGCCGCTCCCGCAAGGCCGCCAGCAACAGCTCCAGCCGGTTGCCGCGCGAACCCTTGAACAATACGACGCCGCCGGGCAGCCGGCCCGCCGTTTTTTCCCAGGTTGTCGCAAAATCTGCCGCGTCCGCCACGGGCAGCCAAGGGCCACCATAACCGCCCCGCTGCAGGCCCGCGTGCACGGCCTCTGCCTGTCCTCCCTTCCAGAACACGGCCGCCGGGCCCAGAGCAGCCAGTTGCCGCCCCAGGACTTCATGGCAGGGCGCGGCCTGTGCGCCCAGTTCCAGCATTTCGCCCAACACCGCCACCAGGGGCGCACCCACAGCCTGTCCGGCGGCCGCTTCCAGCATGCGCTGCATGGACAAGGGGTTGGCGTTGTAGGTATCGTCCAGCAGCAGCCAGCCTGCCAGGCGCTGGCGGGCCAGGCGTTGTGCGGGTAACACGGCCCGCCCCAAGCCCTGGGCGATTTCCTCCATGCTCAGCCCCAGCACGTGCGCTGCTGCGGCCACGGCAGCCACGTTTTCCGCGCCGTAGGCCCCGCGAAAGGGCGCGGCCAGCGTGAACGTTACCCCTTCAAGCCGCACCCGAAAAAGCCCCTGTTCCACGATTGGCGGCGGATTCTCCGCGCCGTCCGCAACCGCTGCGCCTGAAAGAGGCGCCGGGCCCAGATAGGCGGCCGCGAAGTCCGCGCGTCGTCCTGTGGCGCTGAACAGACGCACGTCCGCGTCGTATGCGCTGGCTTCGCGCACCAGATCGGGATAGTCGGCGCAAATAAGGCCCAAGCCTCCGGAAGCCAGATACTGCAGCAGGCGCGCCTTGTGCCAGGCCACGCCCTTTGCGCCCAGGCCCTCCGTATGGCCCGCGCCCGCGTTGAGAACCAGCCCCAGATCAGGACGCAGCACCGAGCCCAGAGCATCCATGTCGCCGGCGTGGCTGATGCCCGCCTCCAGCACCCAAAAATCTTCCTGCCCGTCCGTGGCCAGCATGGCGCGGGGCATGCCGATCTGGTTGTTGTGGTTCAGGGCGTTGCGGGCCGTCCGACCGCGCACGGCCAACACCTGCGCCAGCACTTCCTTGAGCGTGGTTTTGCCCGCCGTGCCCGTGATGCCCACTACCCTGGCCCGGGTTTTGGAACGCCACAGCGCGGCAATGCGCCCCAGGGCCGTCACCGTATCCGGCACCAGCAGCACAGGCGCGCCCACAGGCGGCAAAGGCCGCTGCGCCAGCACCGCGCCTGCGCCCCGCTCCACGGCCGCTGCGGCAAAATCGTGACCATCCACGCGGCTGCCGGGCACGCAGACAAAGAGTGCGCCGGGGCAGGCCTCGCGGCTGTCCGTCACTGCAGTGGTCAGCAGACGGTCGTCCCTGCTGCCGGGCAAGCCCAGATGGGCTGCTATTTCCGCGTAACTCAGGCGCAATGCAGCAACTCCCGCACCACTTCCTGGTCACTGTAGTGGTGCTTTATTCCCTTGACGATCTGATAATCCTCATGCCCTTTACCTGCAATAAGCAAGGCGTCGTCCTTGCCCAGCAGGTCCAGCGCCCTGGCCGTGGCCGTGCGCCGGTCCACCTCCACCAGCACTTGCCGGGCGGTTTTCAGACCGGGCAGCACGTCGGCAAGAATGGCTTCCGGCTCCTCAAAGCGCGGATTGTCCGACGTCAGCACAGCCACGTCGGACCAGCGGGCCACGGCCTCGCCCATAAGCGGCCGCTTGGTGCGGTCGCGGTTGCCGCCGCAGCCGAACACAGTGACAATGCGCGCAAAGCCCGCCTCGCGCAGAGCCTTGAGCACGTTGACCAGCGCATCCGGCGTGTGGGCATAGTCCACAAAGACGTGCAGCCCTTGGGGATTGGGCACGCGCTCCAGCCGACCGCAGACGCCCGTAAAATGTTCCAAGGCCGTAAAGGTCTCCGGTTCCAGCCCCATATCCAGGGCCAGGGCCTGTACGGCCAACAGGTTGGAGGCGTTGAAAGCCCCCACCAGCGGCGAATGCAGCTCCCAGGCGTGCTTGCCCAGGCGCATGCGCAGATGACAGCCGTCAGTGCCGGCGGAGAGCAGCTCTCCCCACAGATGCCGCCGCTGCGGCCCGCCCTTCTGCAGGCCAAAAGAAAGCGCGTCGGGACAGAGCTCCAGCAACCGCCGTCCCCAGGGGTCGTCGGCATTGACGGCCACAGCCTTGTCCGCACGGGGTAATTCAAGGAAAAGCCGGGCCTTGGCCTTAAAGTAGCTCTCCATGTCCCTGTGGTAGTCCAGATGATCCTGGGTCAGGTTGGTAAAAATGGCCCCGGCAAAAGGCACGCCGTCCACGCGCTGCTGCTCTATGGCGTGGGAGGAGGCCTCCATCACAGCCACGTCCGCCCCGGCAGCGGCCATCTGCGCCAGCATGGCGTGCACATGCAGGGGGTCGGGCGTAGTCAGCGGGGCTGGTTCCGTGTGGCCGGGCCAGCGGTAGTTAACGGTGCCCATAACGCCCACTTTGTGCCCGGCTTCGCTGAACAGCCGTTCCAGCAGATAGGCGCAGGTGGTCTTGCCATTGGTGCCGGTGACGCCCAGGATCTTCAGCGCCAGCGCATCGGTGTGCCAGCGGGCCTGAGCCAACCGCCAAAGGGCCTCGCGCGGGTCAGGATGGGCCACCACAGCGCAGCCCCCGGATACGGCAGCGGCCGCATCGGGCCGGCAGACCACAGTAGCCGCGCCCGCCGCCACGGCTGCGGAAATAAAACGCGCGCCGTCCTCGCTCGCGCCGGGCACGGCCACGAAGACGTCTCCGGGCCCGACCTGACGCGAATCCGCGCGCACTTCCACGCCGCCGCGTCGGCACTGTTCCAGCAAGGCCGCAAAATCCCGTTCCATACCCGTTTTTCTCCTTTGTAACCGCAGCCGATCCCGCGCCCGCAACTGCGGTGGAGGCGGCCCGCTCCAACAGCACTATACTTTTGAGAATGCGCATTCTCAAAATTTTACGCAGCCACTCCGGCGCTTAACTGCGTGGCCCGCCTCCGTGGCAGACCTCGCTTGCGCAGATCCGTCAGGGCAGCTGCAAAACGGAATTGCCCTGAAAAAACCTGACGGACGCGGCCTCTGGCAACCCACAACCGCGCGCTGCCGCGCCGTCAGGAAAACGCGCAACACTCCAAAATCTACCGCTCTGAAAGCCAGAGGATATATTCCGCCCCACGGTCATCTTCGGGCCAGGCCGTACCCGGCAGGGGGCTCTGCTTGACCACACGGCTGCCGCTGCCTTTGAGTTCGGGCACCACGCCCGCGCGGGCAAACAGCTCTACGGCGTTGCGCACGGTTTTGCCCATGACGTCCGGCACGCGGCTGCCGGCCTTGGCCAGATGACCAGGCAGACGCATGCCCGTTTCGGGCCGAGCAGGCACGGCATTGCGCGCGGCAGGGCTGAAGGGCGTCTCCAGGCCCGCAAGTTTGAGGCTGCGGCCCCGGCCCTGAGCCGCGGCGGCCTTAGGTTTATCGGCAGCTTCGTCGGCCGACGTGGAGGCCAGCATGCCCGTATAGGTTACGGTGCGGGAAGCAATTTCCTTAAATACCGGCGCAGCCACTACGCCGCCGTACTGGTTGCGGCTGGGCTCGTCCACCATGACCAGAATAAGGTAGCGCGGCTTGTCCGCCGGGAAAAACCCCACAAAGGAGGCCAGCCGCTTGCTGCCATACGTGCCGGAGCGGTGGTCGGCCTTCTGAGCCGTGCCGGTTTTTCCGGCCACCAGCAGGCCGTCCACGCGGGCGCGCTTGCCCGTACCGTCCTTTTCTTCCACCACATCGCGCATCATGTGCATGACCTGACGCACGGCAGTTTCGGCATAGACGCGCGTGTGCGCCTCCACCACCCCGCCGTCGTCGCGGGTAAGACGCAGGGGCTTGAATACGCCGTTGTTGAGCAGAGTCAGATAGGCCTGCGCCATCTGCAGCCCGGTGACGGAAATGCTCTGCCCAAAGGATGTGGCCAGCACGTCCACTTCACTCCAGTCTCGCGGCTGACGTAGAATGCCCCTGCTGTCGGCCACGGGCACGCCCGTGTGCTGACCAAACCCCAATGCATGCAGATACTTGTAAAAAGTTGGCGCACCCAAGGAAAGGCCGATCTTTGCCATACCAATATTGGAGGAATAGCGCAGCACCTTGGTGGCCGGCAGGATGCCCTGACGAGAGGTGTCCCGGATGGTGAAGTTTTTATTCACCCATTTGCCGCCTTCGCAGTCAATGAGCGTATTGGGGGTGACCTTGTGCTCCTGCAGGGCCGCGGCCATGACAAAGGGTTTGAAGGTTGAGCCCGGTTCCAGAGCATCCGCCGCCAGGCGGTTGCGGTAGATGAGCGGACTCGCTTCCTTATAGGTGTTGGGGTTAAAAAAGGGGTACTGGGCCCAGGCCATAATCTCGCCTGAGGGCACGTCCACCACCAGCGCGCCGCCCCAGCGGGCGTCAAAGTCGCGCACAGCGCGGGCCACGGCTTCCTCCACAATAAACTGCATCTGCACGTCAATGGTCAGGGTCACGTCCTGCCCCACGGGCTCACTCTGCCCTTCTTCGTGCAGATAAAACCGTCGGCCCATGGCGTCGCGCTGCACGATCTGCCTGGTGGGCACGCAGCCCAGGCGGTCGTCCAGCGTGCGTTCAAGACCTTCCAGACCCTTGTCGTCCAGGCCGACAAAGCCCAGCAGCTGCCCGGCCATATGCTTGAAGGGATAGATACGGTCGTATTCCTTGCTCAGGCCTATGCCGGGAATATTGGCCTTGCGTACGGCCTCGGCGGTGTAGTCGTCCACCTTGCGGCGCAGCCAGACAAAGCGGCGCTTGGTCTGCGACAGCTCCGCATAGAGCTTTTGCGGATCCTGCCCCAGGATGGGCCCCAGTTTGATGGCCATGGCCTGAAAGTCTTCAATGTCCTGCGGTCGGGCATAGACTGAACGGGCCTCTACACTGCGCGCCAGCACCTGCCCGTTGCGGTCATAAATCATACCCCGCCGGCCTGTGACCAGTTCGGAAGCCATATGCTGCCGACGGGCGCGTTCCGCCAGGCGCGGCCCCTCAATCATCTGCAGGTACCAGGCCCGGCTCCACAGCCCCACCCACAACAGACAGAAGACGCCCACCACCAGGCGAATGCGGGCCCGGCCCCAGTCCACGTTGCGCGCCCAGGACGCGCGTTCGCGTTCGGACGTAACGTGACGGTTGGGCCGGGAAGTGGTCTTTTTGCGCTGGTCGGCTTCTGACCTGTTGTTTTTGCGGGATCTGAGTTTGAACATGTCGGTTCCTGCTCCGACGCCCGGCGGGCGTCCTGAAAAATAGACCTTTTAGCCCGGACAAGGCCGGGACTCAGCGCAGCTCCAGCCGCCGGATCTGCCCCGGCTTGGGTTCGTGCATGCCGAACTCTTCGGCCCGGCGACGCAGTTCATAGGGCGAAAGCAGGCGTTCGCGCTCCACTTCCAGCTTGGCCCGCAGGGCCTCGCGCTCACGCTGGGTATTCTGCGCGATGTTGATGAAATAGGTGGTATCCATGCGCTCGATGTTGCTCCACACCAGCACCAGTCCCATAATCATGCAGGATAAAAGCCCCAGCACCAGAACCAGCAGCCAACCCCTGCCGCCGGTTTGCCGCGCCGCTGCGGCCCGCTTCACGACACGGCCTCGGCGATTTTTTCCACAGCTCGCAGCTTGGCGCTGCTGGCGCGCGGGTTACGGGCCAGCTCCTCCGCATCGGCCTGGAGAGGCTTTTTATGCAACAGACGCACTTCGGGCACATGTCGACAAACACAGACGGGCACATGCCGGGGGCACCGGCAGCCCTCGGCCCAGTGGCGCATGGCCTGTTTGACCATACGGTCTTCCAGGGAATGGAAGGTGATGACAGCCAGCCTGCCGCCCAGAGAAAGCCGGGAAAGGATGCCATCCAGAAAGCGGCGCAGTTCGCCCAACTCGTCGTTGACAGCCATACGCAAGGCCTGAAAGGTGCGGGTGGCCGGGTGCCGCCGGGCCCTGGCCCGCCAGGCGGCGGGATAGGCTTTTTCCACCAGGGCAGCCAGTTCGGCAGTCGTGTCGATGCTGGCTTTCTGACGGGCCTCCACAATGACGCGGGCAATACGCCCGGCCTGGGGTTCTTCACCCAGGGTGGCGATGCATTCCTTGAGGCGGGCGAAACTTTCGCGGTTGACCCAGTGCCAGGCCGAAGGCAGGCCCGGCTGCGGGTCCATGCGCATGTCCAGCGGCCCGTCGCCGTGGAAGCTGAAGCCCCGCTCGGGCTCATCCAGCTGCAGGGACGAAACGCCGATGTCCAGCAGCGCGCCGTCTATCCTGTCCCAACCCAGTTGGTCCAAAGCCTGTGCAAATTCACTATACTGGCAGTGAAAAAAATGCGCCCTGTCGCCGAAGGGCGCCAGCCGCTGCCGGGCCAGTTCCAGGGCTTCCGCGTCACGGTCCAGACCGCAGAGCTCCACGGCAGGGGCCGCCGCAAGCACGGCGGCAGCGTGGCCGCCCAGGCCCAGAGTGCCATCCAGATACCGCCCGCCGGGGCGCGGGGCCAAAGCCTCCAGCACCTGGGTCGGCAGCACCGGCACGTGCCGGGCCGGATTTTGCTCTGACGACAAAGACTCTTGCATGACCGTATCCTGTGAGCGACGCGAGGTTGCAGGGCCTGCGGGAAGCGTGGCCCCCTCCCCGCCCGCGTTTACAGGCTGATGTTCAGGCCGCTGGCGGCCAGTTCGGCCGAAACGTCCTCAATACTCAGGGCGTTGAAGCGGGCCAGATCCCAGATTTCAAACTTGCTGAGCATCCCCACCAGCATGACGTCTTTCTCAAGCCCCACTTCATGCATGAGCGCCTGGGGGATACGCACCCGGCCCTGGGCATCGGGCGTCAGTTCCTGCGCAAGGCCCATGACCTTGGTTTTGAAGTGGGCCAGCCGGGGCGACGGCAGGGCGATGCTGCTCAACTGCGTGGTAACGGCTTCCCAGTCCTCCGGAAGGTAGGCCACCAGACGACCGTAAAAAGCGGTGAGCCAGAAGGTGCCGTTGCCGCCTTCGGCGCAAAGTCCTTCCCTGTACTCCGGCGGGAGCATAAGCCGGCCCTTGGGGTCCAGGCTGCGGGAAAGGCTTTTTTTGAAGAGTTTGTGCACCGTCTTACCACTTTTTTACTACTTTTTACCACTTTTTTCCACTTATGCCCCAAGGCTCCGAGGGTGTCAAGCGGGCTTTGCCACCATACCGACGGCTTGCCCCGGCAGGCTAAATACCTTGACAATGGCGGTAAAAGCGGCAACAGTTCAGTAAACGGGACGTTTTATGCAGAACAGAGCCGGCAGAATGCAGCATGCCGTCCCGTGGCGTTTAACCATAAAGAACACGCCACGCCCAAGGCTTGGGGACTCCGCCAGCACAGATGTTATGGGGCAATGGCATGGCCCGCCCAAGCGGCTTCAGCAAGGCATGTTCGGGAACAAACCATGAAAACCAAGATCGTCGCCACCATTGGCCCCGCCTCCAACAGCAGTGAAAAACTTCTGGCTCTGGCCGAAGCCGGAGTCAGCGTGTTCCGCCTCAATTTTTCCCACGGCGGCGCGGCGGACTTCGTGGCCATTATTGACCGCATCCGTGCGGTGGAGCGCACGCTGGCGCGGCCCATCACCATTATGCAGGATCTTTCCGGCCCCAAAATCCGCCTGGGCCTTCTGCCCGAAAAAACCATCAGCGTGAGCAAGGGCATGCGCCTGCTGCTGGGCCCCACGGACAAACGGGTAGCCGAAACCCCCTATCTGCCTTTTGACCACGACGTCATTCTGGAAAGTCTGGAACCCGGCGACCGCATGGTGCTGGCCGACGGCGGCCTGCAGTTTGCGGTGCGGGAACGGCGCGCCGACGGCCTGGTGGAACTGGAAGCGGAAAACGCAGGGCTTGTGACCTCCCGCAAAGGGCTGGCCCTGCCCGGCAAGGCCACCAAGGTGCGCGCCCTGACGGAAAAAGACAAAAAAGACTTGGCCGATGGCCTCAAACTGGGCGTGGACGCCGTGGCCGTTTCCTACGTGCAGACCGCCGACGACGTGCGGGAGGCCAAGGAGCTTATTGCCGCCGCCGGCAAGTGCGTGCCTGTGGTGGTCAAGCTGGAGCGGCAGAGTGCCGTGGACAATCTGGACGCCATTCTGCGCGAAACGGATGTGGTCATGGTGGCCCGCGGCGACCTGGGGGTAGAGTGCCCCCTGCCCCACCTGCCGGCCCTGCAAAAGCGCATCATCAGCGCCTGCAACAAGGCCTCCAAGCCCGTCATCGTGGCCACGCAGATGCTGCTTTCCATGGTCAACAGCCCCGCCCCCACCCGCGCGGAAACCACAGACGTGGCCAATGCCGTGCTGGACGGCGCGGACTGCGTCATGCTTTCGGAAGAAACGGCCATGGGCAACTTTCCGGTGGAGACCGTGCGTTACATGCGCCGCATTACCGACGAGGCCGAAAGCCTGCTGCTGCTCAACCGCAAGCTGGAGGAACCGGACGCGGACAAGGGCATTCCGGAATTTCTGGCCTATTCCGCCTGCCTGCTGGCAGACAAGGCCGGGGCCAGGGCTCTGGTTTCCCACAGCCTTTCAGGCAGCTCAGCCCGGCAGGTTTCGGCCAGGCGCCCCTCGCAGCCCATCTACGCCCTGACCCCGGACCCGGTTACGGTCAAGGCCCTCAACTTTGTCTGGGGCGTGGAACCCGTTTTTGTGGAAAACCCTGAAGAAGAACCCAGCCACCTGATCCGGGCGGAGAACTTCATCCACAACAGCCCGGAATTCGCCCCCAACGATTGCGCCGTGATCACCGCCGGGCAGGTCAAGGGCTCTTCAGCCACGCCGCGCGGCACCAACCTCGTGAAAATCTACTGGAAATAACCTATGGCCCAGAATATTAGGGAAAGCCGGCCCATCCCTCAGAACATCAATGAGGAATACTACCAGATTAGTGGAGAAATCCTCTCCAGCTTTCCCAAATACCGTCCGCCGGTAGATCTGTTCAGCTTTCGCGAGGACATCAGCGTGCTGGCCCCCTACTGCAAAAAGGGCGTGCGGCTCAGCAACGAGCAGGTGGACGAGGTGGCCGCCCTCTGCGCCGAGGGCAATCTTTTTGTTTCCCGCTCCGACCACCCCATCTACTCGCGCCATATCGTCAAGCAGCTGGACCTGGTGCTGCAGGATCAGAACCTCAAGGAAGCGGAAATCGCCGACATCTGCATCCGCGCTCTGCTCCTGCGCTACGGGCAATTTGCGGAACAGCCGGTCAAGCTGGTCTTTGAGCCTCTGTACCGCGACGTCATGGTGGTAACGGAATACCTCTGGAACGACCGCCACCGCTGCACTATCTTTATGCGGCGGCTGTTCCGCAAATATTCCCAGCCGCGCCACGCCATCAACACCATGATTGTGGGCCTCTGGCTGTGGCTGCAAGGCACGGGCGAAATCCGCCGCCGCGACCTGGACCGCATGGCCCTTGCCTTCTTGCTGCACGATGTGGGCATGCTCAAGGTGCCCGCCTTCCTGACCAACAAATCCGGCCCCCTCAAGACGGAGGAACGGGAAAAAATTCTGCCGCACCCCCTGGTGGGCATCAAACTCATGCAGAAGATGGACGTAGCCTTCGAGGAGCTGGTGCGGGCCTGCTTTGAGCACCACGAACGCCTGGACGGCTCCGGCTATCCGCAACACCTCAAGGGCGCGCAGATCAGCCGGGTGGGCCGCATCACGGCCATTGCGGATTCCTTTTCCGCCATGATCTGCGACCGCCCCTACGGCCAGGGCAAGGACATCCTGGCCGCCGCCAAAGAGCTGGCCGGCGACGCCCGCTACGACCAGGAAATGACCAACCGGCTGCTCACGGCCTTTGCCGCCGGCGGCATCGGCCCCACGGTGGATATGGACGCCGCTGTGGACGCCCCGGAAACGGCCGCGGACTGACCCCTTGCGCTCCGGCTGCCCGCGCGGCGCGCCGCCGCCGCACTCCCGCCGCGGGCGCGCCGACCTGAAAAATCCGCGGCCCACAGCCGCTCCTTGCGCCGGACGCCATCGCACCATGCAACGCCATCTTACACGCCAAGAGCTTGAAGGCCTGACCCTGTGCTGGGAACAGTGGGAGGCCGAGGCCGTCACCCGCACCCAGAAGCTCCTGCGGGCACGGCTGCACTTGGCCTTTCTGCTCATGCGCTACGGCGGCCTCCGCCTGGGCGAAGCGCTGCAGATTGTTCCCCGCGCCGCCATTGACACCATTACGGGCGTGCTCCGCGTGCCGGGCTCCAACGCCAGGGAAATCCTGCTGCCGGTGAGCGCCATGCGCAACATCCGGCGCATCCTCAGCCTGCCCCAGGCGGCCGAGCCGGATTTTTTGCAGCTGGACCAGAGCTTTTTGCGCAAAAAACTTTATGCGGTGGGCAGCCGCATGGGCCTGCCGGCCAATGCCGTAGGCCCGCGCGCCATCCGCTATTCCCGTGGCCTTGAGCTGCTGGAGCTGCACGTGCCCATGCCGCTGGTGCTCAAATTTCTGGGACAGCAGGACGCGGAGCAGCTGCTGGCCTTTCTGAATTTTTCCGGCGGCGCGGCCCGACAGGTTCTGAGCGCCCAGGCCCAACGCCGGAACGCCGCCTGCGGCGGCGAGGCGGACGATGGCGCCAACCTCTTCTGGGGCATTGTCAGCCGTATGGCCGTCGGCATGCGCAAGGTGCAGGTGGAGATCACCACTTTTTCCGATCTGCGTCTGCTTGCCGCCTGCACCCCGGAAGAGGCGGCACTTCTGGAAGTGCACGAAAACCAGGTTCTGAGCGCCCGCGTCGATCCGGAACGCATCGCCCTCACCCCGGAAAGAACCCCCCTGAGCCTTGCCAACTGCCTCAAAGGCGTGGTGGAAAGCCTGCATTCCGACCTGGTGGAAAGTTTTGCCTGCATCGGCCTTGCGGACGGCACCACCTTGCGCGCCACGCTGGAAACCGCCGCTCTTACCCAGGCGCGGCTGCGCGAGGGCGGCAAGGTCTGCGCCTACTTCTCCTCCGCCGCTGTCCGCCTTCTGGACGACTGAACCGCCGCCCTGCCCCGCAAGGGTTAGCCCCACCCCGCAGCAAGCCGTGCCGACGGACAGCCCCCGCCTGGCTTTTCTATCCCGCTTTTTCATGATACCGTGAACATTGTCGCGCACAACGCTCTACAGGCAAACTTGCCCTTACAACAGGAGTCGCACGCATGTTCTCTCCGGCACGCTTCAGCGCCGCAGTCTGCGCCGCCGTGGTTCTGACCTTCGCCCCGGCGGCCCAGGCCGCGGAAAGCCTCATGATGGCCACTACCACCAGCACCCAGGATTCCGGCCTGCTGGAATACCTTGAACCAGACTTCAGAAAGGAAACCGGCATCGACCTTAAATGGGTGGCCGTGGGCACCGGCAAGGCCCTGGAAATAGCCAAAAACTGCGACGCCGACGTGCTGCTGGTGCACGCCCCCGCGGCAGAAAAGGCCTTTGTTGCGGCAGGCCACGGCATTGACCGGCGGCAGGTCATGTACAACGACTTTATCATCGTGGGCCCCCTTGCCGATCCGGCGGACGTTAAAGGCCGCTCCGCTGACGCGGCGCTCCAGCGCATCTTTGCCGCCAAGGCAAATTTTGTAAGCCGCGGCGACCAGTCCGGCACGCACAAGGCCGAGCAAAGGCTTTGGCAACAGTGCAATCTTGCCCCTGATGCGGAGCCCCACTACATCTCCGCCGGGCAGGGCATGATGGCCACACTGAACATGGCTGCAGAAAGGCGCGCCTACGCCCTTACGGACCGCGGGACGTGGATTTCCTTCGCTGAAAGGACAGGCGACACAAACCCCCTGACCATTGTGGTGGAAGGCGATAAGGCCCTCTTCAACCAGTACAGCGTGATAACCGTCAACCCCGCCCAATGCCCCAAGGTCAGAAAAGATCTGGCCAAAAAATTTGAAGATTGGTGGGCAGCACCGTCCACCCAGCAAAAAATCGCCGCCTACAAATTGAAGGGCAAGCAGCTCTTCTTCCCCAACGCAGGCCAATAAAGCCGCACAGTGCGGAACAGACAGGGCCGAAGGCGCGGGGGCCAGGCCCTGTCTGCATTCCGAACTCCCTCAGAAAGCACCGGCGGCCACTATGGACTACCTTATCAACGGCTTTCAGAGCGCCCTGCACCTGCTGACGCGGATGGACGCGGCCACTTTTTCGGCCATTGAGGCCACACTGGCCTCCACCTGTCTGGCCATGGCGGCGGCCTTGCTGCTGGGGCTGCCCCTGGGCTTTCTGCTGGGCTACTGCGCCTTTCCGGGCCGACGTGCGCTGCGGCTTGCTTCCGATACCCTGCTGGCCTTTCCCACGGTGCTCATCGGTCTGCTGATCTATACCCTTATTACCGCGCGCGGCCCCTTGGGCGCTTACGGCCTGCTGTTCACCCTGCGGGGCATGGCCATAGGTCAGGCCGTGCTGGCCCTGCCCATTGTGGTTTCCTGGACGGCGCAGGCCGTGGAGGATCTGGACCCGCGCTGCCGCGAGACCCTCCTGACCCTGGGGGCCGATGGCCGCCAGCTGGCCCTCTGCTCCCTCTGGGAATGCCGCTACGCCGTGGGCATGGTCTGCATTACCGCCTTCGGCCGCGTCATCACCGAAGTGGGCGTGGCCATGATGCTGGGGGGCAACATCCGCTATGCCACCCGCACCATGACCACGGCCATTGCGCTGGAAACAAGCAAGGGGGATTTTGCCCAGGGCATTGCCCTGGGGCTGGTGCTGCTGCTCATGGCTTTTTTCGTTAACCTGGCGCTCGCCTTTTTCCGCCGCAGGAGCCGCGTATGACAGCCGCAATCTATGAAGGACGCGACCTTGTGCAGCGCTATGAAGGCCGCGAGGCGCTGCGTCTGCCGCGGCTGGCCATTCCGCAGGGCGCGGTGACGGCCCTCACCGGCCCCAACGGTTGCGGCAAATCCACGCTCCTGCGCCTGCTGGCCTTTCTGGAGCGCCCCGTGGCCGGAACCCTGCGCTACCACGGCGGCGCGGCCGGGCGAAAGGAAGTCACTCTTCTGCTGCAGGAACCGTATCTGCTGCGAATGAGCGTTCTCTCCAACGTACTGCTGGGCCTGCGGCTGCGCCGCCAGACAGGGAACCTGCGGCAGATCTACGCGCAGTGCATGCGGGCGGCAGGCTTTGCAGACCCCTGGGCCCTTGCCGGGCGCGGCCCGCACGAGCTTTCCGGCGGCGAACGCCAGCGCGTGGCCCTGGCCGCCCGCCTGGCCCTGCGGCCCAAGGTGCTGCTACTGGACGAGCCCACATCCAATGTGGACGCGGCCAGCGCGCGGGCCATGGCGGCGGCCGTGGCAAGCTGTGCGGCCCAGGGCGTCACGGTGGTCTGCGCCACCCACGACGCGGCCCTGCTGCGTGCCCTGGAGGCGCGGGAAATACGCCTTGGGACCGCCTGGGACGAGACTGACTGAACGACCAGGCAATACCATCGCTGCAGCCCCACAGCACAAAGCTACCCTACCCATCTGGAATAGAACAAGTTTTTGCAAAACAGCCCTCTTTTTTCCAATCCTTTGCCGTCTGCAACAGAAAAGCGAGACAATTTTTGTGCGGAGTTGCGCTCCTTTTTCCCCACAGGGTACAGAAGGGAAAACACGTACAGGCGTACCCTATGCGGCCTGGCAAGGAGGCTCCATGTTCCGTTTTCTGCGCGTCAATATGGCGACCAAGACCTGTGCTTTTGAAGAAATTCCCCAGGAATATGCCGGCCTTGGCGGCCGCGCGCTGACATCCACCATTGTCGCGCGCGAGGTACCGCCCACCTGCACCCCCATTGGCCCGCACAACAAGCTGGTCTTTGCGCCCGGCCTGCTGGGCGCTACCAACAGCCCTAACACCAACCGCCTTTCCGTTGGCTGTAAAAGCCCCCTTACCGAGGGCATCAAGGAATCCAACGCCGGCGGGCAGCCCGGCGGCCATCTGGCGCGCCTGGGCATTCTGGCCGTTATTGTGGAAAACATGGCCGAGGAAGGCTCCTGGTGGCAGCTGGAGGTGGGCAAGGACCGCGCCAGGCTCATTCCAGCCGAGGTTGCCGGCCTGAACAACTTTGCCGCTGTGGAAAAGCTGGTGGAAAAGCACGGCAAGGAATGCAGCTACATCACCATCGGCCGCGCGGGCGAATTCAGGCTGACGGCGGCCTCCATCGCCTGCACCGACCGGGAGCTGCGCCCCATGCGCCATGCAGGACGCGGCGGCGTGGGCGCGGTTATGGGCTCCAAGGGCCTCAAGGCCATCATCGTGAACCCAGAGGGCGGCAAAAGCCAGCCCCTTGCCGACGCCAAAGCCTTTCGCGAGGCCTCCAAACGCTTTGCCAAAGCCCTGGCGGAGCACCCCATTACCAGCAAAGGTCTGGCGGAATACGGCACCGCCGTGCTGGTCAATATCCTGCACGAGGCCGGGGGCCTGCCCACGGCCAACTTTACAGTGGGGCAGTTTGACAAGCACGAGGCCGTTTCCGGCGAATATATGAACAAAATTACCAAAGAGCGCGGCGGCGAAGGCGTGGTGGCCCACGGCTGCATGAGCGGCTGCATGATCCGCTGCAGCGGCATTCTGCCGGACAAAAAAGGAAAATTCCAAAGCAAATGGCCGGAATACGAAACTCTGTGGTGCTTCGGCCCCCATTCCGGCATTGCCGATCTGGACGCCATTTCCCGCTATGACTACATGTGCGACGACATCGGCCTGGACACCATTGACGTGGGCGTGGCCGTGGGCGTGGCCATGGCCGGGGGGGGCATCCCCTACGGCGACGCCAAGGCCGTGCTGGATGCCATGAACGGCATCAGCGAGGGCACCCCATTGGGCCGCGTTATCGGCTGCGGCGCGGCCACTACCGGGCGCGTCTTCGGCGTACGGCGCGTGCCCGTGGTTAAGGGGCAGAGCCTGCCCGCCTATGACCCGCGCGCGGTCAAGGGCCAGGGCGTCACCTACGCCACCACGCCCATGGGCGCGGACCACACGGCGGGTTATGCGGTCACTTCCAATATCCTCAACAGCGGCGGCACGGTCGATCCCCTCAAAAAGGAAGGGCAGATTGAGCTTTCACGCAATCTGCAGGTGGCCACCGCCTCCGTGGATTCCGTGGGCCTCTGCCTGTTCACGGCTTTTGCCATTCTGGACGTGCCGGACGCCCTGCCCGCCGTGGTGGACATGCTTAACGCCAAGTTCGACTGGCGGCTCACCGGGGAGGATGTGGTCACCCTGGGTCAGCGCGTGCTCTCCACAGAAATCGACTTCAACCGCCGCGCGGGCATCACCCAGGCGGCGGACATCCTGCCCGAATTCTTTATGGACGAGAAGCTGCCCCCGCACAACACCACCTTTGACATCACCCACGAAGAGCTCAAAACGGTGTTTAACTGGATTAAGCCATTTCAAAGTTGAAATGCCCTGGCGGCTGCGTGAGCAGACGCCCGCTGTGGAGGCGTAAGCGCAATTTATTTGCGCCGTTAAGCGCCAAAATGAGCGTGCCGCAAACTTTGAGAATGCAGATTCTCAAAGTGAATCTGCTATAAGGAGCGATAGCGCCTTTGTTCGCCGGGCCGCCCCGTACCGTGCTGGACGGCCCGGCATATTTTGTGTTGCGGCGGAAAAAAGATGCCGCTTGACGGCCCAGAACCCGCGCGGGCAGTATGGATACGGTCGCCCAACAACAGGAGCGCCTTATGCACTTAACCGTAAAGCTGAGCACAACCCTGCGCGATTATGTGCCGGACTATGCGCCGGAAACCGGGCTGCATGTCAGCATGCCGGAAGGCAGCACCGTAGCGCAGCTGGCGCAGCATCTGGGCCTGCCGCTGCAAGACATCAAAATCGTCATGGTCAACGGGCGTCAGCACAAGGTGGACGATCCCATGCGCGACGGTGACCGTGTTGCCTATTTCCCGGCTGTCGGGGGAGGCTAGCCCGTTGACCATGACCCTTCCGGAGCTGCGGGCCTTTTTCGGCCCCCACATCCGCGCGGCCTGCCCGGCGGCGGAAGGCCCGCGCGGCGCAGCGGCCCCCGCAGGCGCAGCGGAAACGCTTTTCGTCAGTCTTGACGGTATCCGCCTGTGGGCCGCGCACAACGCCCTGCCCCTCCGCGCGGCCATGGTCAGCCTGTTGGGCGCAAACGTCTGGCCGGAACGCTTCCGCCGCAATTTCGGGCTGTTTTCCGCCGCCCAGATGGCGCGCCTGCTGCACAGCCGGGTTCTGGTGCTGGGCTGCGGCGGCCTGGGCGGGCATGTGGCGGAGCTGCTGGCCCGCACCGGCCTGGGCGGCCTGCGCCTGGTGGACGACGACGTGTTTGAGGAAAGCAACCTCAACCGCCAGCGCTTCTGCGGCGAACGCGCGTTGGGGCTTTCCAAGGCGCTGACGGCGCGCGAGGCCCTGCGGGACATGGCGTCCCACATGGATGTGGAGGCCCTGCAGCTGCGGGCCGACGCCACAAGCCTGCCCGGCCTGGTGGCGGGCATGGATCTGGCCCTGGACTGCCTGGACGACATCGCCACCAAAACGGCCCTGGAAAAAGCCGCCCTGGCCGCGGGCGTGCCGTTTATCCACGGTTCCGTGCTGCGGGACGAAGGCTTCTGCTACGCCAACGCCGGGCCGGAAGCCCGCCTTGCGCAGCTCTATCCTGAAGGGCAAAGCCCCCGTCAACGCGAGCAGGCCCGGCGCGAAGGGGTAAGCGCTCTGGCCCCGGCCGCCGTGGCCTGTCTCATGGTCCGGCTAGCGCTGCGGGCCCTGCTGGAACACAGCGCGGATTCTCCCCTCTTTCATCTGGACCTGAGCGTGCCTGAGCTGGAGCCCTTTGCCTGGCCCGATTCAGCTTAGCCCGGCCCGCTTTCCCGCATACTCCCAAACAATCTGCCCGGTCTTTTCCGTACCGTAGCCGCCCATGCGCTCCACTGCCTGCCGGAAGGCCGCGCCGCGAATGACCTCCAGCAGGGCCTGCACTGCGGCCCCCGCAAAAAAACGGCGGGGAATGACCAGATCGTATTCTTCCACCCCCACCGGGATAAAGGGCAGGCCCAGGGCGTTGGCGGCGGCCCGCACGGCCAGACCGGCGTCCGCCCGGCCCGAAAGCACGGCCGCGGCCACATTCATGTGGGTATACTCCTCGTCGCAGTATCCGGAAATTCTGCCCGGCGCCAGGCCCAGGCGCTCCAGCCGGTAGTCGAGCAGCACGCGGGTGCCGCTGCCGCGCTGCCGGTTAACGAAGCGCACCCCCGGACGGGCCAGATCTTCTATACCCGCAATGCCCAGCGGGTTGCCGGGCGCGGTGAGAAGGCCCTGCTCCCTGTCCACAAGCCGCAGCAGCACTACCGGTTCGTCCAGGTTGTCTTCAATAGCTTTGCGGTTGTACACGCCGCTGGCCGGGTCCAGCAGGTGGCTGCCCGCCAGGTGGCACTGGCCGCGCTTCAGGGCCATGAGGCCGCCCAGCGAACCCACATGGGCGGACGTCAGCCGGAACTGCGGGTGCGCTTTGCGCAGCAGGCTGTCCAGCAGGTCCAGCGTGTTGTCGTGGCTGCCTATGGCCAGCAGCGCCCCGGCCAGGGCAGCGTGCGGCCGCAGCAGCTCCACCTCCACGGGCTCCCCGGCGTTGCAGCCTTCGCTGTCGCGGGGGATGCGGACAATGCCGTCCGCACGGCTGAGGCTGGTAACAGCGCCCGCGCCGCGCGCCAGGGGCACGGCCACCACCGTATCCCCCACGCAGCCCAGCTTGACCCGCAGCCGCTCTTCCATGCCAGGCCGGGAAGGCAGGGGGTTGCAGGGCACGGCGCGGATCTTTTCCCGCTCAGGAGGGCAACGCCGCTGCCACAGGGCGAGCAGGGGCAGCACAAACTCTTCCATAGCAATGCCCGCGGAAACCGGATACCCCGGCACGCCGATCACGGGTTTACCGCCCGCCACGGCCAGCACCGTGGGCTTGCCCGGCATGACGGCAACGCCATGGGCCGTCACCGTGCCCATGCCCTCCAGCACATGCACCGTAAAATCGTGGCTGCCCGCCGAAGAACCGGCATTGAGGATGACCAGATCCGCTGTTTCCAGGGCCGCGGCCACGGCGTCCCGGATGGCGGCGGGCTCATCCGGAACCACAGGCAGAACGGCAGCTTCGCCCCCGGCTTCGGCTATCATGGCGGAAAAAATCAACGAGTTGAATTCCGGCAGCGCCCGTCCCGCGCGCAGGTCCTCTTCGCGGGCCTCCGCCAGGGGCACGATCTCCGAACCGCTGGGAATAATGGAAACCCACGGCCGCCGAAAAACGGGCACATCCAGAACCCCGCCCGCGGCCAGAGCCCCAAGGTCGTAAGGGCCAAGAGAGGTGCCCGGCGGCAGGATGATTTCTGTAGCCACCATGTCCTCGCCCATCTTGCGCACATGCTGCCAGGGAAAGGCCGCTTTTTCGATGACGGCCCACTGCTCTTCCGCGTGCGGCCCCTGAACGCATTCAAGGTGGACGTGCTCCATCATGACCACGGCGTTGCAGCCCTGGGGCAGGGGGCGGCCCGTATTGATCCAGTGGGCTTCCGCGCCGATTTTAAGCCGCAGGGGCTTGCGGGCTGAAGCGCTGAAGGTGTCTTCGGCATGGACGGCAATGCCGTCCATAGCCGCCCCGTGAAAAGCCGGGGAAGACCGCAGGGCCGCCACGGGGCGGCTGAGCACGCGCCGCAGCGCCTTGGTCAGGGGCGCCTGCTCTTCGCCCAGGGTGAAGGCTGCGGCGTCAAGGTCTTTGAACCAGCGGGCGCGGGCCTCTTCCGGCGGCAGAAGGGTCAGATATGTTGTGCGCTTCAAGGCAGTTTCTCCATGCGCGTATGCCCCGCGGGGCGTGTTTCAGCGAAAAAGCTCCACCATGACCAGCTCGCCGGCGTCGTAACCCTCCCAGTTTTCCGGGCAGACCAGCAGGCCGTCCGCGGCGGCCATGCCGGAAATAAGCCCGGAAGCGCCCATGATGGGTTCCGCCGCGTAGCGAGGCCGCAGACCAGCAACGGCTGCCCGCTCCTGCTCCGCGCCGCACAGGGCGCGCAGCCTGACGCGCAGGTAGTCGCGCCTTCCCTGCGCGGAAGCTACGGAGCGAACCAGCACGGCCGGGAGCGCTGCGGGCGTTTCCGGCACGGCCCCGCCCTGCAGATGGGCCAGCAGGGGGGCCAAAAAAACGCGGGCGCAGATGAGCGCGCTGGTGGTGTGGCCAGGCAGGCCCACCAGAGCGACCACGCGGCCCGCCATAACAGATCTGGCCAGAATAAACGGCTTGCCGGGGCTGATGGCCGCCCCGTGCACCAGCAGGCTTGCCTGCGGCAGGGAGGCGAAGATTTCCACCGTGTGGTCGCGCATGCCCGCGGAAGAACCGCCGGAAACCGCCACCACATCGTATTCCTGCGCCAGGCGTGCCACGGCCGCCTGCAGGGCCTGGGCGTCGTCCCGCACCAGCCCGGCCCGCAGGGCGTCGGCTCCGGCCTCGCGGCAGAGGGCTGCAATACTGTGGGCGTTGACGTCGCGAACCTTGCCGGGCGGGGGCGTCTCCGCACTGGGGACAACTTCGTCCCCGGTGGAAAGCACCGCCACGCGCGGCCGCCGCCGCACGCCCACCCCGCTGACGCCGAAGGCCGCCAGCAGGCCCAGATCCTGGGGCCGCAGGCGCTGCCCGGCCTGCAGCAGCACATCGCCGGCCGCGGCGTCGTCGTCGCGCAGGATGACGTTGTCGCCCGGGGCCTGGCTGCGGGTTAATTCCACCAGATTGCCTCCGGCCGGGCGGGAATATTCCACCATCACCGCGCAGTCCGCGCCCTGCGGCAGCATGCCGCCAGTCAGGATGCGCGCGGCCTGGCCCTCCTGCAGAACCACCTCCGGCACAACGCCCATGGGGCAGTCCGCCACGCATTCTACCAGGGCGGGGCTGCCCTCCTGCGCGCCGAACACATCCCGCGCGCGCACGGCAAAGCCGTCCACGGTGGCGCGGTCAAAACCCGGCAGCGCTTCCGGGGCCGCAAAAGACCCGGCCAGACGGCGCCCCAGGGCCGCATCCAGCGGGACGGCCTCTTCCTCTAGAACAGGAAAGGACCGGATATGCTCAAGGACGGATTCAACGGATTGTAAGGTCAAAAAAGGCTTCACCCGGCCCTCCGGTTGGTGTGCGCGACGGTGGAAGCAGGGGGGATTGTGGCCCAAACCCGGCCAAAGGGCAAGCAAAGCCGCCTGCGCTGTACCGGGAGCAGTGGGTCACTTGGGCGGCAGGCGCAAAAGGGCACGGCGGCCCATACAAGGAAAGGGAGCCCCCCGCAGGAAGCTCCCTTTCTTGTTCAACACGGTTCCGACACTTTTATCCGTTCAACTGTCGCGATATTTCCAGCGCCTTGGCCTGCGCCTCAAAGTCGGCAAAGCCGGAATGGTGCAGGGCGTCCAGCACAGTTTCGTCCCAGTTCCAGGTGGCGTAGATGACCGGCTTGTGGAAGGTGGAGCGGAAGCCCTGGAGCTCAGCGCGGTAGAAGTCTTCCTTGGGCGTGTCCAGGTGTTCGCGGAACTGCTCGTGGCGGCGTTGCAGCTCGCCCTCGTACCATTCCTGAATATCCTGGGGTTCCTTGTATTTTTTGAGGATGTGCCCGTAGCCGTTGCGCTCCATGAGGTCGGCCAGACGCTTGTGGTGCTGCTGGCCGAGCCAGGTTCCCAGTTGGGAAGCGGGAAGGTTCTCCCCTTCCACCGCGGCGATGTCGAACACGGTCTGGTAGTAGGTATCCGGCACCACAGAGGCGGAGGTGATGCCCGCAATGGCCACAAGGCCGCGCAGGATGACGCTGTTGGAAACGCCCTGACCGCAGAAGCCTACCTTTTTGCCGTACTTCTGGCCGGTGAAGATGCTCACCAGGATAGCCCAGACCACGGCGGGGTCTTCCTCGTCGTAGATGTGGGACAAGCGGGCGTTGTCGCGGTCCGTGGCCAGAACCATCTGGGTCATGTCGTTGGAGCCGATGGAGAAGCCGTCAAACTCCGAAATGAACTGCTTGGCCAGAATGGCGTTGGAAGGCAGCTCAGACATGAGGATGATCTTGAGCCCGTCCTGCCCGCTTTTGAGCTTGTGCACCTGCTCCAGGTAGCTGCGCATGGAGCGGGCTTCCTCCAGGGTGCGCACAAAGGGCAGCATGAGCCGCAGGTTGTTGCCGCCGTAGACGCCGCGCGCCAGCTTGAAGGCCTCGATTTCCCAGTCGTGGATATTGCGCGAGACGCCGCGGTAGCCCAGCATGGGGTTGTCTTCCACATGCTCGAAGAGGTTGCCGCCCAGCAGATTGCGGTATTCGTTGCTCTTGAAGTCTGTAGTACGGTAGGTAATGGGCTTGCCATAGAAGGCCATAGCAAAAAGCGCCAGATTCTGGGCCAGGGTCTGCACATAGTGCTCCTTGCCCGTGCGGAAGCCGCGCGACTTGATGAGAGCGCGGATTTTTTCCGGCAGATTGCGCACATCGTCCATTTCTTTTTTGAGGCCGGTGCGCAGGCCCACTTCTTCGCGCAGGTGACGGATATTGTCGCGCAGGCGAGTCACGGCGGGCAGGTCTTCAATGCGGTGCACATGAGCTTCCACGGCGGCCTCGATTTCGGCCATGCGTTTAGCCGCTTCGGGGTCCGCAGGGTTGAGCAGGGCCAGCTCATCGTCATAGCCCATGATGATGCGCACATGATCGGCCAGATCCGGCGAGGTCTTGAGCACTTCGATGCGGCGGGAGGCCAGCTCCATGTGCTGGTCGATTTTGTGGTCCAGCTCACGCATCTTGCGGTGCTGCAACAGCACTTCTTCGGCGCTGAGGCTCTTGTCGGCGTCGGCCAGAGCGTCCACTTCGGCGGCCAGGCCGGTCACTTCGCCCACGTACTCGCGCAGGTTAAAGTTAAAGACAATAAGGCCCGTGGCCATTTGTTCGCGCAGCACCTTGGAAAGGCGGTTTTCCAGCTCCTTGAGCTTGGTCCGCACCACGCCTTCCAGCTCGCCCTTGTCAAAGGCTTCCAGGGCCTGCGGGTGCACGCCAATGTTGCCCAGCATGAATTCCGCGCGCAGCAGGCCCACTTCAAACTGCGGGAAGTTACGCAGGCGCGAGAGGAACAGAGCCTGCCCCACATCGGCCAGCACCAACCCCACCTTGGTTTTGGTGGGGGGTAATTTGGCCACGTCCATTTCGCCGCCCACCTGATGCAGGGGCAGCAGCCCGCGAAAGACCCGGCCGCGCGTGCCGTCCACGGTCACTTCTACCCCGTCCAGAGCGCGCAGCACATCCAGGCGTTGGATGCCGATGACGGCGGCGATGCCCAGCTCACGCGAGGTAATGGCCGCGTGGCTGGTGTCGCCGCCCACGTCGGCCATGATGGCTGATGCCACCCGCATGCCCGGCACCATGTCCGGGTCAGTGCGTTCGGCAGCCAGCACATCGCCCTTGGCAATTTTGTTCAGCTCCAGAGCGGAGCGCAAAAAGCGCACCGTGCCCTGCCCCGCCCCGCGTGAAGCGCCGTTGCCTTCCACCAGCACTTCGGCTTCGGCGGCGGCTTTGGCGTCCACCTCACGCCGCCGCATGAAGATGGTGCTGGGGTGCAGCTCCAGATCTTCATTCCAGCGGGTTTCGGGTCGGGCCTGCACGAACCAAAGCCGGTCTTTGGCGTCAATACAGAATTCCGTATCCATGATAATGCCGCCGTAAGCCTTGCTCACGGCGCGCACGCCTTCAGCCACGCGTTCGGCCTGGCTCAGAGAGAGGGCCCAGCGCAAGGCTTCCAGCTCAGAGACTTTCTCTTCTCTGGTGCCGCCGCGCTCGTCGTAAACGATGCGCATGTCCTTGCAGCCCATCTGACGGATGACCACTTCGCCGCCGTCGTCACGCTGAAAGACGTAGAGCTTGTCAGGCGTGACCTTACCGCCCACCACAGCTTCGCCCAGGCCGTAACTGGCGTCTATGCTGACCAGATCCTTGCGGTCCGTGCCGCGGCAGCCCGTGGCCGTGTCGGCGGAAAAGGCCGTGCCGGAAATGACGGGATTGATCATCTGCATCATGCAGACGGAAAGAGAAGTGTGCTCAATGGCCCATTCTTCCTTGGCCGTGGTGGCGATGGATTCGTCGCCCGTTTCTTCGGCTTTGGCCAGAGCGTCAAGGATGGCCTCGCGCCTGTAGGTCATGGAGCGCAGATTATAGGCCGAGGAGCAGTCCCAGTGGTAGGCTTCCACCACTTTGTCCTCACCCACCATATTCAGATACGTGTCCTGCAGGCCGGCGAAGGCCTTTTTGCGGGAGTCTTCGCCCGCCGCTGAGGAGCGCACGGCCACGGGGGTCATGTCGTCCTCATTTTCCTTGCAGATGGCGCGATACGCGCTGCGCACGGCCTCGTCCACCTCGGTCGGCAGGGTAACGGACAAAATGGCGGCCTGTACCATAACCGAGCGTTTGCGCAGCTGGTCAATGCCTTCGGGCGAAGTGGCAAAGCCCTCCACCACATTATTAATGAAGGTGCGCAGCTTGGTGTGCGACTGCTCGCCTTCAGCCTGGGCCGCCAGGTGGATTTGTTTGCCCAGCTGACGGACAAATTTCTGCAGGAAATCCGGATCCTGGTTAATTTCCGGGTCATTCCAGTCGATGCGGCCGTATTCGCGGTCCACAACACTGCGCACCACCCGGCCGTTGACCTTGGTTTCCTCCAGCACACGGTGGAAAGCCAGGGACGAAACGGCACGAAAGTGGGGGGCCTGGATGCCTTCAATCTGGCTTATGAGCGCCGTATTATAGTTTTTACCACCAACAAGCAGTTCCGCTTCCGGCCCAAGTTGTACGATGTCCGCTCCGGTGAGCACCAGTTTTTTCTGGATGGACTCGGACGCGGCGGTCTTGGGTTTGGGTTGGGCGGGTTTGGCGGCGGGACTTTTGGCCATGACTTCCTCCGGGTTGGGAATCAGCGATCAACCGGTGAAATTGTATCGTGACAGTACCGAACTGTCCACCAGGCGCGCACGCCGTGGGGCAGTCCACAGCGGCGTGCCGGCCCACACCCAGGCGGGCCGGCCGCACGCTACCCTATGCGGGAACCGCAATACGGGCAAAAGGCGATATTGTCCATAGGGATGGGCTGGCCGCAGGCCTCGTTGGGGCAAATGCGCGGCACCGGCCCCAGCTCCACAATGAGTTCGCCCTCCCGCACAGAAACCATTTGCTTATTTTCCTTGAAGTCCGCCGTTTTGAGTACCCGTTTGACGATGCCGTCCACGGGGGCCAACACGGCTTTCTCCTGCTTCATAATGGAGACGTTAAACAGTTCCTCCCCGGCCTTGACCAGGTCGCCGGGGTGCACATACATGACCCAAAGGTCGCCGTTGCTCGGCGCGGCCACATGGAACTTGTTGGCCGGGTCGGCCATGAGCGTACTCTTGACGCCGCCGCCCGTGGGCTGGCGCACCTGCACCTCACAGCTCATGAATTCCGAATCCAGCACATAACGGCAGATGGACAGGCCGGCGTTGTCCGGTTCGGAAATGCTCAACAAAAGCAAGTGGTGCGGTTTGCCGCTGCTGTCGTTGAAGTAGAGATCCTGCCCCACCTTGAGCCCTTCAAACCAGACGTGCAAGGGCAGATTGTTGGGGTCGCCGAATTTGGCCCGGAACTGGATGGTCTTGAGCGCGTCCGCCGGATGGTTAAGGTAAAGCACAAATTCTTCGGCGTTGGGCTTGCGTTTGAGGATATCCGTACAGGCCTTCTCCTCCGCCGCCAGGTTCACGTCGGCCAGGGAATCCAGAGGCGAAGCCTCGGTACGGTTGGCCAGAGCGTTCTTCCAGTCCGATCCGAAGGCGCTTTGATAGACCCAGTCGGCCGGGAAGCCCAGAGGCAACCGCCCGAACTTGCCCAGCAGCAGATTGCGGAAAGCGTCGTTGCAGTCCCTATAGATGGCGAGCCGCGCCTTGCGCATCTCTGCGCTCAGCTCCGCTTCGGGCACGCGGGTCACCTGGCCCAGCACCTCCAGCAGATAGCGCACCTCGTCTTCGCCGCCGCGCTTCCAGGCCCCAGTCACGGCCAGGAAGGCCGTGTTCCAGGTGATCTGCGAGCCCGGCGTCACGTCGTGATAGCGCACGATCTGCCGCGTGCCCTCCAGAAACTTGAGCATGTAGGGCAACAAATGGATGTAGCCCTGCTTCATGGCCCCTTCCTGCGAAGAAGAGGTGGCCCCGCCGGGCATGCCGTGCCGGGTGACGTCATAGTCTATGCCCTGGAAGTACGGCGCACAGTAGCGGTCATAATAGGGCATGATCTGCTTGCAGACAAAGTTGGCGTCGCGGATGGCGTTTTTGTCCAGCTGGCAGGTCAGGCCCAGTTCGTCTTCCATATAGGCCACGGTGGCAAGCACGTCGCCCTGACCGTAGGACCGCACCGCCGAGCCCAGCCCCACATCGATGATGTGCGCTCCGGCCTTGGCGGCCGCACCGCAGGACGGCACAAACAGCCCGTCCGTATAGTGCCGGTGGTAGTGCAGCACAAGCTCCGGCCAGGCCTTGCGCAGGGCGCTCACCAGCTCCGTCATAAAGCGCGGTGGGCAGACGCCGCCCATGTCTTTGAGGCCCAGGATAATCTGACGCGCGGCGGCCTTTTTGTCCTTGCCCATGATATTGGCCACCATGCCCAGGATGGCTTCAGTGACGCCCAGATAGTGCTTGACGTCAAAGCCTTTGGCCCAGGACATGGAAAGCGCCGGCTCAAAAATGGCCTCTTTGCGGTCCATGACCACTTCAGCAATGGGCCGCATATTTTCCACATGGTTAAGGAAATCGAAACAGCGCACCACCTGGTAGTGGTCGCAGATCATCTCGCCCGTGACGCGCATAAGGTTGCGCGGCTGCGGCGTGTAGCCCAGCACGTTGGTGGAGCGCACCAGCAGTTGCTTGAGCGTCTTGGGGGCAAAGCTGTTCCACTCCTTTGCTTCGGTGAAAGGGTAGGTCATGTTGGCCATCATGGCCACGTGAAAATGCGCGCCGCCGCCGTTTTCAATGGAAAAATAGCCCGCATTGTCCAGGTATGGACCAATAAGCCTGTCCTCGGCCAACCGAAAACGGTTGCCGGAATTGGACTGGGTGAAGTCGCGCGGCGTGGTGTCGGTAAAATGCACGTTGCCCGAATGGCGGATATAGTCCAAGGTGGCCGTGCGGTCCCCTTGAGGATAGGGCGAGGCCTGCCGCCGCACGGCGCTGCTGATGGGCGGCAGCACCGGCTCAAAGGGGCCAAGCACCGGGGTATCTGCCGAACGGTACTGCCCCAGCTGCACATAGGGGTTGTAGCCCTTGGCCGAGATTTCGGCCACCAGACGCGAAAGCCGTTCGCCCTCCGGAGCCAGATCCGTGTAGACCATGAGCTCCGGATGGTCGGCGATGAAGTTGGTATTGATGCCGCCCTTACGGAACAGGGCATGCTTGATGACCTGCCGGAAGAAGGGAATGGTGGTCTTGATGCCGCCGATGACATATTCCCCCAGGGCGCGGTCCATGATGCCCAGGGTCTTTTCCCAGTCGTGAGCGTAGGCGATGAGCAGCGCGCCCGCCGAATCATAGTTGGCCGGAAATTCGTAGCCCGCGCTGATGTTGGAATCCAGCCGCACGCCGGGGCCGCCGGGCGAAACATAGCGCGAAATGAGCCCAGAATTGGGGGCGAAGTTGTCCTGCGGGTTTTCACAGTTAATGCGTACCTGCATGGAACAGTAGGAGGGCCGCAGATTTTCTTCGCGGTAACGCAGCTCTGCGCCGAAGGCCACGGCAATCTGCTCTTCCACCAGGTCAATGCCGTAGCGACACTCGGTAATGCCGTGCTCCACCTGCAGGCGGGTGTTCACCTCAATGAGGTAGGGCGTGCCGTCAGGCATAACCAGGAACTCCACCGTAGCCAGGGAGTGATACCCCACGGCCTTGATCAGCCGACGAGCGTAGTCCTTGAGCTTTTCCCGCAGGTTGCGGGTAATGCCCGACCAGGGCGAAGGGGTGATTTCAATGAGCTTCTGGTGGTTGCGCTGCACGGTACAGTCGCGTTCGTCAAAGGCGAATACGTTGCCGTACATGTCGGCAATGACCTGAATTTCAATGTGCCGCACGTCGGCCAGAAATTTTTCCACAAACAGCCGTGGGTTGCCAAAGGAAGCCTGGGCCATGGTGGAAGCCTTGAAAAAGGCGTCTTCCAGCTCCGCTTCCTTATGAATGGCAAAAATGCCTCGGCCGCCGCCGCCGCCTTCGGCCTTGAGCATGATGGGCAAGCCGATTTCGGCAATAATCTTGCGGGCCGTTTCCACATCCACAGCGCCGTCAGAGCCGGGCACCACGGGAATGCCCAGCTTGCGGGCCACCTGCCTGGCCTGCACCTTGTTGCCCAGCAGGTTCATGGCCTCGGCGGTAGCGCCGATAAAGGTAATGCCGGCCTCTTTGCAGCGCTGCGGAAAGCGCGTGTCTTCAGAGGCAAAACCCCAGCCGGGGTGGATGCCTACCACGCCGCGCTGTTTGGCCTTGTCGATAATGCGGTCAATATCCAGGTAGGCCCGGGGCTCAGGGCCCAGCAAGACCAGCTCCTGCGCCGTGGCCGCCGCGGGGGCGGTCTTGTCCACATCGGTAGCGGTCATGGCCGCCACGGCATCAAACCGCTCCCGGATGGAACGGCAGATGCGCCGGGCCGGGATACCGCGGTTGGCGACAAGAATAACCTTGCCTTTCAAAAATTCCTGCACTTCCGCAAATGTCTTGTTGGCCATGCCTTTTCTCAGCCCTTTCCCGCCAAAGCACCGCCCTGGCGTCTGCTTCGGCGCGGCGGCACAACGCCCCGCGCCGTTTTCGTGGGCGGCCCGGACAACGTTTTGCCCGGGCACCCTGCCCGTGTGCCGCCCCGCGCCGCAGCCGCAAAAACAACTGCGGGCACAGACGAAAAAGCCCCCGCTTCAGCCCCCGCGCCGGAGACTGCCGCAAAAAAACTCTTCCACGCGCGCCCCCGTATCCAGAAGCACGCCGCCTGAGGCGCCCAAGCCCTCCAGACGTCCCCGCGTCACCTGGCCGTCGTCGTGCAGCTCCACCGTGAGGCCCCGCCAAAGCAGCACCTCGTCCAGCCCTTCCCGCCACCTCTCTAAAAAAGAGTGGTCGTTGTTATATGCCGAATACAGGCATATTACAAGTTGTTGCCAGAGAGCCTCTGCTGTGGGAATATGTTTGGTTGCGCCTTTGCCCCCCACGTCGGCCTCCGCAAGGCAAATGGCCTCCAGAGCCGCCCCTGCCCGCAGCTCGGCCGCATCCGGAGCCCAAACCACGTCAAGCCCCACCCCGGCCAGCAGCACGCCGCCCCGCTCCTCCAGCAACACGCCCGCCAGCTTGCGCGGATTCCCAGCCGCATCGGCCAGCACCAGATCATTGGGCCATTTGAGTTCCACGGGCCAGCCCATGCCCCGCAGCGCCCTGACCAGCAGCACACCCATGGCCGGCCCTGCAGCGCTGCCGACAAAAGGCGATGCGCACGGCAAGCGCAGCACCGCGTACAGATTACCTACCGGCGAACGCCACTGCCGACGCAACTGCCCCCGCCCTGCCGTCTGCACTACGGCCTGCACACTTTCCCACGGAGAGAGCCACCCCCGTTCCGCCAGCCTGCGCGCCGTGTCCAGGCAAGATTCCACCTGCCCGAAACGCCAGACCCTGGGGCAGCCTTCCCGCAGCGCTGCCGCGCCGCGGCTTCCATCACACTGCGAACTCTGGTACGCCTTGTCCATGCAACTCTACCTCGTGGGCGGCGCCGTGCGTGACATGCTGCTGGGCCGCACCCCCATTGAACTGGATTTTGCCTTTGACGGCAGCGCGCAGGAATTTCTGGCCGCGCATCCTGACGCCTATATGGTGGGGCACAGCGTGCACGTCTGCCTCTGGCGTGGCCGGGAATGCATGCCTCTGCACGGCGGCAGCCCGGAAGCGGATCTGCGCCGCCGCGACCTGACCATCAACGCCCTGGCCCTGGGCAGCGACGGCATAATCCACCTGCACCCCCAGACCGTGCAAGACTTGCAAGACCGACTCCTACGCCCGGCCGCGGCCACGTCCTTTGCCGACGACCCTACCCGCGTTTTCCGCCTGGCCCGTTTTGCCGCTCTCTGGCCCGACTGGCGCATCGACGCCGCAGCCTTCGCCCAGATGCGCGCTCTGGCCCCCGCTGCCCTGGCCGCCCTCCCGGCAGAGCGCGTGGCCCGCGAGCTGCGCAAGGCCCTGGCCGCTCCGGTTCCAGGGCGTTTTTTCCGCGTCCTGGCCCAGGGCAATGCCCTCACCCCCTGGTTTGCGGAGCTTCAGACCGCCCGCGCCGTCCCGGCAGGCCCTGCGCGCTGGCACGCCAACAGCGTCTTTGGCCACAGCCTGCGCCTGGCCGACCAGCTGGCCGGCGATCCTTTGGCCGTGTGGATGGCCATCTGCCACGACCTGGGCAAAATCAACACTGACCCCACCCTGCTCCCCCACCACTACGGCCACGAACAGCGCGGCGTGCCCTTGGCGCTGCAACTGGCCCAACGCCTGCGCCTGCCCGGCGTCTACGCCAAGGCCGGCGCCCTCGCCGCCGCCGAACACATGAAGGCCGGCATATTTCACTCCCTGCGCACCGGCACCCGCCGCGACCTGCTCTGGCGCGTGCACCGCGCGGGACTCGAAGAACCCTTCTGGAAACTGGCCGACGCCGACAGCGGCGCAGACATCCGCCGCACTGCCCAGGCCCAACTCCAGGCCCTGCTGCCCGTGACCCTGCCCCCGCACTGGCGCAACCGCGGCGCGGACAGCGCCCGCCGTCTGCGTGAACTCCACTGTCAGGCCTTGGCTGCTCTGCGCGATGGAGAGGAGTAAAGTTTTTGTGGGGGGAAGGGAACTTTTGTGAACAAAAGTTCCCTTCCCCCCACGCCCCCACCCTTCAAAAAACTTTTTTCAGCCGGACCGCCCAAGGCGTACCCCAACGGATGGGATATGCTGCGCAAACGGCCCCGCCGTTGGCGCGCTTCAAAAAGGCCTTGTCTGTCCCTGCAAAGCCGCGTCGGCCGCCGCAACAAAACCGGCGCAGAGGCCGTCCATGGCCGGGCCATGGTCCAAACCGCACAAATGCCCCATGCCGTGGGCCAGCAGACGCAGGCAGTGCACTGCGGGCTCCTGGCCATAGAGCAGACATTCCCGCCGCAAGGTGTCCAGAGAAAGCAGCAACGCGCCCGGCAAGCTGGCGTCGCCGGGAAAGGACAGCACATTGGTAGGCCCCACGCAGCCGAGAAAGCGCCGGTTGGCCGCGCTGATGCCCGCGTCGTCCAGAATGTGCAGGTCAACGCCGCACGGGGGGAGCACTGCGCGGCGGTCTCCTTGCGCAGCCCGCAGCATGGCCGTCAGCACGCGGGTCAGAACGCGTTGATCCAAGGGCAGCAGCCAGGCCAGGGCGGGCGTGCCCGGCACCACCCGCACGGCCGGCCCCCCGGCATTGCGCGCCGCGTTCATGGCTTGGAAAGGCCTGCATTGGAGGTCTGGGCAGAAGTCTGGGCAGCGGTCTGGGCCGCCGGGGCCGCAGAGGCTGCGGAAAGCCCCGCAGACAACGTCGCCGCAGGTGCTGCCGTCGTTGCCGGAGAAGCTGCCGCAGCTGCCGTGGGCGACGCGGTCGGACGGCCCTCCGCCTTGGGCGTGGGGCGGGCAGGGGCCGGGCGGGGCTGGGCGCGATTTTCCGCAGGCCTGCCGTCTGCGGCGCGGGCCTCAGACCCTTTGCCTTCAGCCGCTTTGCCATCCGTTTTAGACGCGCCGCCTATCCGGGCTTCAGGATAAGCAATGCGCTGGTGGAACAGCCCGGTGAGAATGCGTTGGAAATTTTCGCTCAGGTAGTGCAGGTCTTTGAAAGTCAGTTCCGATTCATCCAGCTGTCCTTCAGAAAAAATGCCCTTGATAATGGTATCGATATGGCTTTTGATGCGCGCGGGCGTGGGGTCGGTGAGTGTGCGGCTGCTGGCTTCCACCGAGTCGGCCAGCATGAGGATGGCGGCTTCTTTGGTTTGCGGACGCGGGCCGGGATAATTGTAGTCCGATTCGCGCGGCTTTTCGCCCAGATTGACGGCTTTCTGGTAAAAATAACGGATCAGGCGGGTGCCGTGGTGCTGCCCAATAATATCCGTAATCTCCTGCCCCAGTTTATAGCGCTCGGCCAGCTCAATGCCCTTCTTGACGTGCGAGAGCAGAATAAGCGCGCTCATGGAAGGGGCCAGTTTGTCGTGCTTGTTGGGGCCGCCGAACTGGTTCTCAATAAAATATTCCGGATAGGAAAGTTTGCCCACGTCATGGTAAAGGGCCGCCACCTTGCACAGCAGGCTGTTGGCCCCTATGGCTTTGGCCCCGGCCTCCACCATGTTGGCCACCACCAGAGAGTGGTGGTAGGTGCCGGGCACGGTGACCATCAACTCCTGCATGAGCGGCTGTTCCAGGCTCATGAGCTCCATAAGGCGGAAGCGCGTGCTGTAGCCGAAGCTCAGCTCCAGCACGGGGCTCACGGCAAAGAGCAGAATGAGGGAAATAAGGCTGTTCAGGCACACGGCCAGCAGTTGCATGGGCACTTCGGGCAGGGTCGTCTGAGAAAGAAAGGCTGCACCCAGCCAGATGCAGATTTGGCCAATGGTCAGGGGCACAAGACTCCAGACCACGTCCTGACGGCTCTGGGCGGAGGTCACCAGCCAGGTGGCCAGCATGCCGCCCAGAAACTGGTACAGAAAATAAGAAAAATCCTCCTGAAACATGAGCATGGTAAAAAAGGACAGCAGCAGCCCCATGGTGCAGTAGCGCCGGGCCGCAAAGACCATGGCCACCAGACCCACGGCCCCGGCCACGGGATAGCCCAGGTTCAGGGCATTGAGCACAGTCACGCTGTCCAGGCGTGAGCCCAGCACATACACAAACTTGGCCCCGCCGCAGCACAGCAGCAAAATGAGTGAAATGAGCAGCATGTCCTTGCAGCGCAGCGGCGTGCCCGGCTTGCCGCTGGGGGCCACGAAAAACCCTATGGAAAGCAGCAGAGAAAAGGCGAAAGCTCCGGCGGTAATGTTCCAGTGCATGGGGTCTGCAGCGGATTTGTACAGCGTCTGCAGTTTGATCTGCTGTTCTCGGCTGACCCGTTCGCCCCGCCGCAGAAGCAGCTCGCCCTTTTGAATTTGATAAAGGACGGGCTCCACTGTGGAAATCACGGCGCTGCCGCGCTTTTGCGTGGCCTCGCGGTTGAGGGTCAAAGAAGCGGGCATGGTGGCTGAAAGCAGAATGTTGATAGCCCGACGCGACTGCGGATTCAGACTGGGCTCCCGCCGGATGTGGGAGGAAATCTCGGCCAGAAAGGACTGCACGTCCGGCAGATTGGTCACGTCCGGACGCAGCAGTTCCGTATTGGCGTCCAGGTTACGCACAATGACCCCGGAGCGCCCCACCCTGGCCTGCCGTATATCGCTCACCAGACCTTCGGCCATATGATCACGGATGCTGGGCAAAAGCACTTTGAGCAGATAGGTCTGTACTTCCGGCTGGGCCAGTTCCGGCAGGATTTCATCGGCCACGGCCGGGGTCAGGTCTTCCACCAGACGCGGCAGGGGGCCGCTGTGGGCCGCCTTGAAGTCGCTGCCCGCGTTGAGCGTGCGCAAAATCTCCACAATGCGGTTCTGAAAGGCGGTATAGGGCTCCAGGCTCAGGTCATAGACCGGCGGCTGCAGCAACAGCACCTGCTTGCGCCGGGCCTTGGTAGCCTGGGCGTCCTCCACCAGCAGGTCGCGATCGGCAATGACGTCTGAGTCCGCCACCTGCCCGGCCACATAAACCCTGGGCACCACTTCAAAATTAGCCCCGGCCAGCAGCGAAAGCAGCAAAAGCGTGCCCCACAGAGCGGCCAGCCCCCAGCCGCAACGGTGCCGGGCGCGCAACAGGCGAAAAAGCGCCAGAATGCTAGCGGGGCGTGTCGACTTTTTCGGCGTGATCATAGGCGGTTACAATGGCTCCCACCAGAGGATGACGCACCACGTCGGCCTTGGTGAAGCGGTGCACGGCCAGGCCGGGCACCTGGGTGAGAATATCCAGGGCGTGGATGAGTCCGGAGCGCGGACGCTGACCGCCGGGTTGCACGGGCAGGTCGATCTGCGTGGTGTCGCCCGTCACCACCATGCGTGAGCCAAAACCCATGCGCGTCAGAAACATCTTCATCTGTTCCTGTGTGGTGTTCTGGGCCTCATCCAGAATGATGAAGGCGTCGTTGAGGGTGCGCCCCCGCATAAAGGCCAGCGGAGCCACTTCTATGGAACCCACTTCCATCATGGAGGCTACCTTGGGCTGGGGCATCATGTCGTGCAGCGCATCGTACAGAGGGCGCAGATAGGGGTTGACTTTCTCCGCCAGATCGCCGGGCAGAAAGCCCAGGCGTTCCCCGGCCTCCACTGCCGGGCGGGTGAGCACAATGCGTTTGACCCTGTGCTGCTGCAACATGGAAAGTGCCATGGCTACGGCCAGATAGGTCTTGCCCGTGCCCGCCGGCCCCACGGCGAAAACCAGCTCGTAGCGCCGCAAAAGGTCCAGATAGGTGCGTTGGGCCACATTGCGCGCGGTCACGGTTTTGCGCGGGGTATTCACAAACACCGCATCCCGAAAAATCTGTCCCAGATTCAGGCCGGGGTCGCCGCGCAGCATCTCGTAGGCGCGGGCCATATCCTGCTGGCTCAGCGGCACGCCGCCGCGCAGCAGATCATACAGCTGCACAAAGACGTTGCAGAGGGTTTCGCGCACCTGCGGGTCAGGGGCATCCACAATCAGGCTGGCCCCCCGGCTGGTGATGCGCGCGCCACTGGCCGCGGCCAGCAGTTCCAGATGCGCGTTGCGCGGTCCGAAAAGCTGGTTGGCCACTACAGGGTCGTCAAAAGCGACCGATTCCGCCCCGCCGGATTTCGCGCCGGCGGTTTCTGGCGTGGTCAAACGTACTACCATGCCGGTCCTCTAGCCTATTTCAGTTCCCCTGTCCATCAGGACGAACCCCACGCCGCAGCCCCGGCACGGCAGGCCCTGCGGCCGCCGCGTCCGGCAGGGCCAAGCCTGCCCGGCAAAAAAATCCTGGCACAAAAAATGCTTCACCTCCGGTACGCGACCAGCACAGCCGTGCAACGGCAAAAACCGCCGCCGGCGTCTTTTTGCAGGAGGCCCCATGAGCATATCCAGCATCAGCAGCAGCTACACCAGCGCTCTGTACCAGTGGCAAAACCAGCAGCTTACCAGTTCGGGCAGCACCAGCTCACAGAGCTCCGCCAGCAGCAGCCTGAGTAGCCTGCTCGGCAGCTACTCCATCACCAGCCAGGTTTCCAGCATGGTGGAGCTGACCCAGTATGCCATGGACGCCATGGGCCTGTCTGACGACAGCCGGGTGACCTTCAACCAGATCCTCAAGTACCGCGACCAGCTCACCAGCGAATTTAACGCCAGCGTGCAGGAAGGCCTCGCGGACCTGGGGGTGAGCGACCCAGAAGGCGTCACCTTCACCCTGGCGGCGGACGGCAGTCTGACCGCCAGCAGCAGCAACGCCGCAGACCAGAAAAACGTCCAGTCCTGGCTTACGGCCAACCCCGACCTGGGCACAAGCCTGCGTGCCGCCCTGACTGCGGCTGGTGTGGATGCCGACGCCGCCGTAAGTATGACCGTGGACAGCAAAGGCGCGCTCACTGCCGCGTCTGTGGGCGACGCCACGGACGCCGCCAGCCTGGCCACGGCGCAATCTGTGCTGCATACAAGCGCACTGGGGTCCACCCTGTACTCCGGCATGACCGACCTGGGCGTGGACGCCGACGCCACTTTCACCATACAGGTCAACGACGACGGCACCGTCACCATTGCCGGCGCAGGCGACGACACCGAAGAAATCCAGCGCTTCTTTGACAACAATCCGGATCTGGTCAAAAAATACCGGCAGATCGATGCTCTCTCCGGTCTGGACGACGCCCGCAAGGCCCTGCAGGTCTCCCCTTCGGAGCTGCGCAAGCGCATTCAGGTGGAATCCATGGCCGCCTGGTGGTCTTCATCCGACAGCGCCAGCTCCTACTTCGGCAACTACAGCGATACGGACGGCCTCTCCCTTCTCGCTGGTCTCAATCTAAGTGTATAACTGGATATTTTTATGGATGAAGGGGAACTTTTGCGAGCAAAAGTTCCCCTTCATCCATAACCCCATCCCTGCAAAAAGCGCTTTTCTCTGCACCTGGCGGACGGCAGGCGTGAACAGGGAATGCGAACCCTGAAGTAGCATGGTTGTTCTGGAGCAGATTATCTTTGCAAATAGGTATTCTCAGAGGTAATGGTACGCTCGTTCCGGCGCTTAACCGCACAAATACATAGCGCTGCTGTCTTCACCTGTAGCTTCCTTTGTCGTAACGGGCCAAGCGCCTGCGCCGCAACGGCTGAAGCTGCGCTTGCGTCTCCACGATGGGCGTCTGCTTACGAACCGCCAGGGCATTGCAACGGAGAATGCCCTATTGCAGCTTCTGATGCAGAAGCTGATTGACCAGGGCGGGATTGGCCTTGCCCCTGGTAGCGCGCATGACCTGCCCCACAAAAAAACTCATGAGCTTGGTCTTGCCGCCCCTGAAGGCGGCCACCTCGTCGGGATTCTCGGCCAGCACCGTGTCCACGGCGGCTTCCAGCGCGCCCGTATCCGAAATCTGGCCCAGGCCCTTTTCCCGCACATAGGCTTCAGGCATGGCCCCGCTACGGAACAAATCGCCGAAGATGTCGTTGGCGATCTTGGCGCTGATGACGCCCTTGTCCACCAGCGTGACCAGTTGGGCCAGGGCCTCCGGTTTCATGGCCCAGTCTGCGGCATCTGCGGGGTTGCGGTCATTGGCGTGGCATTCCCGCAGCAACGGGCCGAGAATAAAGTTGGCCACTTTGCGGGGCTCGGCCTTCTGTGCTGCGGCCTCGAAAAAGTCCGCCAGACCGCGCCCCTGCACCAGCACTTCCACTTCCGCCTCAGCCAGGCCGGTCATGGCCGCAAAACGCCGGGCGCGGGCCTGGGGCAGCTCCGGCAGGGAGGCGCGCCAGGCTTCCAGGTCTTCTGCCGCAATTTCCACGGGCAAAATGTCCGGGTCCGGAAAATAACGGTAGTCGTGGGCTTCCTCCTTGCTGCGCATGGAGGCCGTGCTGTTTTTGGCCGCGTCGTAGAGGCGCGTTTCCTGCACTACGCTGCCGCCTTCGTCCAGCACGTCCTGCTGGCGGGCGATCTCGTACTCAATGGCCCGTTGCACGTTGCGGAAAGAGTTGAGGTTCTTGAGCTCCGTGCGCGTGCCAAAGGCCGTCTGACCCACGGGCCGCAGCGAAACGTTGGCGTCGCAACGAAAGCTGCCCTCTTCCATATTGCCGTCGCACACGCCCAGATAAGTAACAATACTGTAGAGCGTCTTGAGATAGGCCACAGCCTGGGCCGCGGAACGCATGTCCGGCTCCGAAACGATTTCCACCAGGGGCGTGCCTGCGCGGTTCAAATCCACATAGCTCAGGTTTTCGCCCTGGGCGTGGATGTTCTTGCCCGCGTCGTTCTCCATGTGGATGCGGGTGATGCCGATGCGGCTCACCCGGCCGTCGGCCTCAATATCCAGATAACCCTGCTCGCAAATGGGCAGCTCAAACTGCGAAATCTGATAGCCGGCGGGCAAATCCGGATAAAAATAATTTTTCCGGGCGAAAACGGAACGCCGGTGCACCGTGCAGTTGGTGGCCAGGCCCACCAGGGCAGCGTAGTGCACTGCCTGGCGGTTGGGCACGGGCAGGGCCCCAGGCATGCCGGCGCAGACTTCGCAGACGTTGGTGTTGGCGGGCTGCCCAAAGGTGGTGGGGCAGGAACAGAACAGCTTGGAGGCCGTGGCCAGTTGCACGTGCACTTCCAGGCCGATGACGACTTCATACGCGGCCATAAATACCCTTACTCCTCAAGCGGGGCCACGCCCCGTGGTTGCGTCCTTGTCCGCCCGCGCGGCGGCCTCAGCGGGTGATGCTGGCGTCAAAATATTTGCCCACCCCATATTCGCCCCGGCGGAAGAACAGGTGGGGCGCGGGGCCGATGATCTGCATCTCACGATTCCTGGCCTGCACCTCCATGGCAATGCGCATTTCCTTGGTGCAGCCCGTGGAGAAGGTGGCGTCCTTGCCGGACCAGCGCGGCGGCACCTTGCGCCCCAGCAGGGCGAAGCTCTCTTCAATGTCTTCAACAGTCTGAAAACGCCAGACGTCGATAAAACCACTGCGCTGCACCTGCTCCCACATATACATGAGGTCGTCGCCGTCCATGCCGTCCACAAAGTGCTCCGCAGGATTGATGATCAGAATATTATCCATTTTTTCGCGCAGACTGTCCACAAAGGCCCGCACCAGGGCAATGGCCGTGGCCGTTTCGCCGGGGATACTGCCGATAATGCAGCTGTAAAACATAACCGTGCGGCCCTGCGCCTTGGCCGCGCGCATGGTGGCTATAATGCCTTCCGCATGGCTGGTGATGTCGGCCTCGCCGCATTTGCGCACGCCTGGGGCGTGGGGCCGCAGCCTGAGGTGAAAGCCCGCCTCGTCCACCCAATAGCAGAGCACGTCGCGCGTAAAACTGTGGCTCGTGCCCAGCAACACGTCCGCACAGCGCCAGCCTTTGCCCAGCACGCAGTCCGCCTCCTTCCAGGCGCGGGAAAAAGTGACGGAGACGCGGTAAAGGTTCAGCCGCTCGCGGGTGCCGTCGCTGATGACCACCAGGCGGTGTTCGCGCAAGTGGCGCAGCAGCTCATTTTTGCCCAGGTTGTTGTCGTGCAGCACGATGCCGCCCTGCAGCAGCGGCTGGACGGCCGGGTCGCTGACCATGTCTTCCACTGTGGGCGCAAAAAAATAGAAGCCTTCCTTGACGGCAAAAATAACCCGATGCCCCATACGCATGAGGCTGCGGACCATAAGCAGGTCCAGGGCCAGACCGCCCTCCGCGTCGCACAAAAAAAGCACAGTGTTCTGTCGGCGGGCCGCAGCGGCAAAATACCCCCGCAGGCTGTCGGCAACGGCCCTGGCTTGTGCAAAGGCCACGCGCGTTTCCTCTTCGGTGGGGGCGCTCTCCAGCCAGCGCCGTGAATGGGCGGAAAGGCAAAGCAGGCGCACCAGCTCGGCGTAGTCCAGTGCGACGCGAGCCTCGTCCATGTTGCCGGGGGTAAAATCTTCAGGCACGGCCCCCAGCGGACTGCTGACGGCCGGGCTCTCAACCAGCTGCAGCTGCTGCCCGACAGAGGCGCGCCGCCACTCCCGCCAAGGGTCGTCCAGTCCGCCCTCCTGCGCCAGCACCAGATTGGTCATACGTTTGACCAGCCGCGAAGGAATAAGCGTGCCCTGGGCCACATACTGCGTGAAACGGTAGCGACAAAACTGCAGCAACCGCTGCCGCCGGGGCCGGTCCAGCCCAAAGGAACGCACCAGCCGCATGATGATGCGCCAGGAACGGTTATACTGTCGGCGCAGGTCCGGCAGTGTTTGCGAGGCGCAGAGCAAGGCAAAGGTGGCGTCTGAACAAGGCAGATAAACCTGATCCTGCCCCAGATGCACCATAAAGGCCAGCTGTTCCGGGCTGGCGATGATGTCGGGATTCATGTGGAAGGCCAGGTTGTTGTCAATGAGCATGCTGTAAAGCCATGCGTCAAAGCGATCATTCTGGCCAAGACGGATGCGGCTCACGGACTCCGGCGCCGCGAAGCCGTTGCTCATGCCCTGCCCCCGCTCAGTCCGCCGGGCGCGCCCTGCAGCACAAATCCGCGGGAACGCAACCGCTCAAAAAAGCAGGTGCCTTCGCCCATAAACTGCACAGCAGCGGGCAGCCCCGCCACCCGCACCACGTCGCCGCGCTCCAGCAGCATGCCTTCCTGGCCGTCCGCCGTGAGATAACAGTCGGTGGAACCCTGCAGTATCTCTATGGTCACAGACGTATTCCCATCAAACACCATCGGGGCAATGGTATTCAAAAAAGGGCAGATAGGCACAAGACCCAGAGCGTCCATGGAGGGATAAAGCAAAGGCCCCCCCGCGGATACGCTGTAGCCGGAGCTGCCGATGGGCGTACAGATGATTACGCCGTCGCTGCGCAGGGCCCCCATGTGCACGCCGTTGACGGCAATTTCCATGCTCACCAGTCGGGCCAGGGAGCCGCGGCTCAACACCACATCGTTGACGCCGTGGCCGTGGGCCAGGTCTTTCCCCTGGCGGGTCACGGACCAGGTCAGGGCCATACAGGCGCGCACGGGCTCGTCGCCGTGCAGACACTCCACCAGCTTGTCCTGCCACTGCTCCGGCTGGGCGTCGGTCAAAAAGCCCACCCGCCCAAAATTGATGCCGAGCACCGGCACCTTGCGCCCCACCAGCCTGCGCGCCACACCCAGCATGGTGCCGTCGCCGCCGAGCACAGTCACAAAGCTCAGATCCTCTTGCGCATAGGCGGGGGAATCCTTCTCGGCCGTGATAACCGAGGCCCTGTGCCCCTGCTGACGCAACCAGGCGCCGATTTCTTCGCCCAATGCCAAAGCCTGCGCGTGGCGGGCCTTACAGACCAGAAGGATGTTGCGACTCGGTGGTTTTTTCATGCAGGCAATCTACGTTATAGCCGCTCCAACCGCAAGCCCGTTCCCGCTGTGCTTGTCAGCGGCGGGGCTTTGACATATGAATGGTGACTTCGTCATCCTGTTGCTAGAGGAAAGGCCATGCACGACACCGCTCTGGAAACCATCGCCGCGCACGCGGCCGCCGGCGCGCGCCTGCGTGAAGAATTTTTTCGTTTGCGGGCAGAAGACCTGCGCCAGGCCGCCCTGCGCACGGCGGCCTGCCTGGCCGGCGGCGGCAAGGTGCTGTTCTGCGGCAACGGCGGCAGCGCGGCGGACGCGCAGCACCTGGCTGCGGAGCTGGTCAACCGCTTTCTTATGGACCGCCCAGCCCTGCCCGGTCTGGCCCTGACCACAGACACCTCCGCCCTCACCGCCATTGGCAACGACCTGGACTTCAGCCGGGTTTTCGCCCGTCAGGTGGAAGCCTTCGGCCGCAGGGGCGACGTGCTGGTGGGCATTTCCACCTCCGGCAACAGCCCCAACGTGCTGGCGGCGCTGGAGGCGGCCCGCAAGGCAGGGTTGCACACCCTGGGCTTTACGGGCAACGGCGGCGGGGCCATGGCGCCCCTGTGCGACATTCTGCTGGATGTGCCCCACGCGGGCACCCCGCTTATTCAGGAAACGCACATCGCCGCCGGCCATTTACTTTGCCAGTTGACGGACTATTATCTGTTTGAGAATGTGGCCGCTCTGCAACCCTTGCTGGGAACGGCCAGCACAACCGAGGTCTGATCATGCCCATTTATGAGTACAGCTGCACCAAGTGCGGACACGATTTTGAAGAACTGGTCTTTGACGACAATCCGCCCGCCTGCCCCCACTGCGGTTCGCACGCCACGCACAAGCTCATGTCCTGCTGCGCCCACCGCGCGGGCGGCGCTGCCGACGGCGGCGATTACGCCCCGCCCTCCGGCAGCGGGGGCGGCTGCGCCGGGTGCTCCGGCGGCAACTGCGCAAGCTGCGGGCACTAGGCGGGCGGCATGCGCGCATCCATCGTCATCGCCACCCGCGGCAGCCAGCTGGCCCTCTGGCAGGCCAAGCACGTGAGCGCACGGCTCCGGGCCCTGCAGCCAGACCTTGAAGTAAAACTTGAAGTCATTAAAACCAAGGGCGACGTCATCCAGGACGTGCCCTTGGCCAAGGTTGGCGGCAAGGGCCTGTTTGTAAAAGAAATTGAAGAGGCCTTGCTGGACGGTCGGGCGCATCTGGCCGTACACAGCATTAAGGACGTGCCCATGGAGCTGCCCCCGGGGCTCATCCTGGGCTGCATTCCCCGTCGGGAAGAACCAGCCGATTGTCTGCTCTCCTGCCGGTATGCCGATCTGGCCGCCCTGCCGCAGGGGGCCTGCGTAGGCACCAGCAGCCTGCGCCGTCAGGCCCAACTGCTGGCCCTGCGGCCCGACCTGCGCATTGAGAGCCTGCGCGGCAATGTGGACACGCGTCTGCGCAAGCTGCGCGAGGGCCGTTACGACGCCATCATGCTGGCCACGGCCGGGTTGCGCCGCTTGGGCCTGGACGCGCCCCACGTCCAGATTCTGGACCCGGAACGCTTTCTGCCTGCCGTGGGCCAGGGCGCGCTGGGCATTGAATGCCGCGAGGACGCTACAGACCTTTTCCCTTTGCTGGCGCAGCTGGAAGACACCGCCACCCGCGTCTGCGTGGAAGCCGAACGCGGCTTTCTGGCCGGTCTCAACGGCGGCTGCCAGGTGCCCATTGCCGGGCACGCCCGGCTGCTTTCGGACGAGGCCGTGAGCCTCACAGGCCTGGTGGCGCAGGTGGACGGCAGTACGCTCCTGCGTGAAAGCGTCAGCGGGCACACGTCGCTGGCGCGCCAACTGGGCCTGGACCTGGCAGCAACGCTTTTATCCAGAGGCGGCCGCGCCATTCTGGATCAACTTTATCAGCAATAATCAGCAAGAACCGCATGCCCACCATTACTCCCCTCCCCACCTCCCGGCTGCACGCCACCTTTGATCCCGCCCGCGTGCCCTGGGAAGACAGCCGCCAGATTCCGCAGCCGCGCAACGGGCGGCGCAATCCTTTTCAGCCCCGCGCCATGCAGGCCCTGGACCTGGCCCTGCAGATCAAGGCCCAGGGCTACAACGTTTATGTTTCCGGCGATCCGGACCTGGGGCGCAGCCATATGCTGCTCACCTATCTGCGGCCGCAGGCCCGCAAAGCGCCCATCCCGCCGGATCTGGTCTATGTGCACAATTTTGCCGATCCGGACCGCCCCACCCTGCTGCCCCTGCCTGCCGGACAGGGGATAAAGCTCAAGCAAAGCCTTAAAAACCTGGTGGAGCAGATCGAACAGGAACTGCCCCGCCGTTTTGAAGCCGGCGCATACGTCAAACGCCGCGCCCGGCTGGTGGACACCTTCCAGAACGCCCGCCTGGGGCTGTTGCGCAAGATGAATTCTGTGGCCGTGGACAAGGGTTTTAACCTGGACATGGACGACAGCGGCGGCCTGACCCTCTACCCCCTGGTGGAAGGCAAGCGTCTGAGCGAAGAGGAGTTTGACCGCCTGGACAGCACGGTGCGGCTCAAGCTCAAAAGCCGGGGCGACACTCTGGTCCAGGCTATGTCCGGTTTTATGCGGCAGCTGAGCCGGGCCGAGGAAACCCTGCAGGACGGCGAACGCGACCTGGAGCGCGAGGCCTTGGGCCAGGTGCTGGATGCTTTGCTGAATCCCCTGCGCCAGCGTTTTCTCAAGATCTGCGCCCAGGTTCCCGGCCTGGAGGCCTATTTCGACGCCCTGCGCGCGGACATGCTCAAAAACCCCGAAGCATTTCTGCAGCGCGAGGCCGCGGCCGGCCCAGGCGACCACAGTCAGGCCGACGACGTGCTTTACCGCTATGCGGCCAACCTGTTGGTGGACAACAGCGCCCTTACGGGTGCGCCTGTGGTGGTGGAGGACCACCCCACTGCCGTGAACCTGCTGGGTTGCGTGGAACGCGAGTCGGAAATGGGCGCGCTGGTCACAGATTTCACTCTCATCCGGGCGGGCAGCCTGCACCGGGCCAACGGCGGTTTTCTGATCCTGCATGTGGAGGATCTGCTGCAGCACCCCACGGCCTGGGAAGGACTGCTGCGCGCCCTGCGCGCCAATGCCGCCCGCATTGAAGATACGGGCGAAAATCCGGATACGGCCATCCGCACCAAGGGCATTGTGCCGGACCCCGTGCCCCTGACCCTCAAGGTGCTGCTCATCGGCGACGACGAACTTTACGAAACCCTGCTGCTCAACGACGAGCGCTTCCCCAAGCTCTTCCGCATCAAGGCCCACATGGCCGAAGTCACGGAGCGCACGGCCGCCAATGTCCGCGCCTATCTCATCCATGTGGCCGTCATGATCACAGAGGATGACCTGCCGCCCTTTGACCGCACGGCCCTGGCCTGGCTTATTGACCTGGGTTCGCACCTCTGTGAGGATCAGCGTCGGCTTTCCCTGCGCTTTCCGCTCTTGCGCGAAATCATGATTGAAGCTGCAGCCCTGGCCCGCCTGCGCGGCGCGTCCATGGTGGACGCGGCCGTGCTGGAAGAAGCCTACGCCGCCCGCACCTACAGGGCCAATCTGGTGGAAGAAGCCTTCATGGAGGACTACGACCGCGAGATGATCAAGGTGCGCACTTCGGGCAGCGCCGTGGGGCAGGTCAACGGGCTTTCCGTCACTTGGCACGGCGATTTTGAGTTCGGCCTGCCGCACCGCATTTCCTGCTCTGTAGGCGTGGGGCATGAGGGCATTATGGACCTGGAACGCGAGGCCGAATTGGGCGGCCCCATCCACACCAAGGCCATGATGATTCTCAAAAGCTATCTCACGGACCAATTCGCCCGCAAAAAGCCGCTGGTGCTTTCGGCCTCGCTCTACTTTGACCAGAGCTATGCGGGCATTGAAGGCGACAGCGCCTCCGGCGCAGAGCTGGCCGCCCTGCTCTCGGCGCTGGCCGAAGTGCCCGTGCGCCTGGACCTGGCCTTTACCGGCGCGGTGAACCACACCGGACAAATCCTGGCCGTGGGCGGCGTCACCAGCAAGATCGAGGGCTTTTACAAAGTCTGCGCCCGGCACGGCCTCACCGGCACGCAGGGCGTGATCATCCCCCACGATAATGCCGACCACCTCATGCTGGCCCCGGACGTGTTGGCAGCCGTAGACCAGGGCCGTTTTGCCATCTATACCGTGCGCAGCATAGAGGAGGCCCTCACCCTGCTTACAGGTCTGCCCGTGGGCCGTCGCCTCAAAAACGGCGGCTTTACCCGCAACAGCCTTTACGACAAGGTAGACCGCCGTCTGGAGCAACTGGGCGACTACGCCCAGAACGCCTTCCGTCGGCCACGCCGGAGTTAGGGCATTGCAATTTTGAAAAGCCTCGCGGTTACGTACGCAACCGCCCGCCACGGAGACGCAGGCGTAACTTCAGCCGCTGCGACGCAGGAGCTTGGCCCGTTATGACGAAGGAAGTTACGGGCCAAGACGCCGGCTAGCTGCGGCTGACGACAGCGCCGGAACGGGCGTGCCGTAACCTTTGAGAATACCTATTCTCAGCGGAGGAGGAAGTTTTTTAGCCCTTTTCCCCGCACGCTGCGCAATTTTTATTTCTGATCCGAACAGTCAGGTTCTTCAGGCAGGGAGGCAAGGGGCAACTTTCTGCAGTTATATCCGCCTGACGTGGCTGCTGCCGGGCTGCGTTTGCGGCTTTGTCGCCCTGCGCCGTTGCCGGAGCATTTACGCCGCATTTTTCAAACCAGAAGCCCCGGTAATCCGCTGCGGACCACCGGGGCTTCTGTGACGCAAACAGCCCGTATCCTCAGCGCGGCTGCAAAAGCTCCTGACGCGAAACCGTGCCCAGAAAATTCTGATCCACATACTGCCAGCGCACCTGCGGCAGCGTGCCCGCCTGCGCGCCCTGCCCGTCCGCCGGAGCGGGGCCCACCACAAAGGCCTCACGGGCGCGTTGCTCAAAGGCCCGCAGCAGATCCGTGCCGGGAATTTCCAGCGTGGGCTGATCAGCCAGTTCCGCCGGCAAGGGTTCGCGGTATTCCAGCACGATCTTGTCGCGGTCAAAATTGGCCCGCGCCGCAAACTGACGCACCAGCCAGGCCGCGGGCTGACCGCTCTTGTCGGTATCCGCACCGGCAAAAGCCGCAAAGGGGTCACGCGGGCCGCGCACAATGGCGGTACTGGCCTGAAAGCCCACGTCGCCCAAAAGCTCTACACCGGGGTCTACGCTGAAAGGCCGCCGACTCGCGCCGTCCCAGAACCAGCCCTGCGGCACTTCGGCATGGGCCACAATGGCCAGCGGGCCTTGCGGCGCGCCCGCGCCATACACGGCCAGCCAGACCCGCACGGGCAGACCGCCCACCATGTCTGTATCGGCAAGCTGGATGTGCCAGCGCCCATTGCCCAGCAAGGGCAACTGCGCCGCCCGCACGCTGATGGCAGGGCGCGCGGTGGAAATATATGCGCCGTCCAGCACACCGCGCCGCTCCGCCTGGACACAGCCCAGCGCCAGTGCGCCGCACAGGACCGCCCAGCACAGCAAAAACTTTTTCATATGTCCTCCTGGCGGACCTTCTGGCCGCCCTGTCCCAGCATACGGCAAGCCGCCCCCACTGGCAACGGACGGCGCCAAGGCCTGTGGGCGTCATCACGGGTCTGTCTCAAAAAAAAGGATAACGGCCTGCAGAAAACGCTTGCCCCCGTCTTTGGTGTAGAGCCACCCGTGTAGCGCTCCGAAGCGCTTGCTGGCCTGATGCAAAAGACGCCGCAGGTTCTGTGCCTGCGGCGTCTTGCTTTTTTTGGTCGGGATGGCGCGATTTGAACGCGCGGCCTCAGCGTCCCGAACGCTGCGCTCTAGCCAAGCTGAGCCACATCCCGTCGAGAAAGGGAACATAAGCAAGTCAGTCCTTTTTTGCAAGCTATTTTTTCGTTTGTAAAATGGAACAGGCTTTAGTAGTATGCACACCACCATCAAGGACGAAATTTCTTGCCAAGCGAGCACAACGACATGATCCGCGTTATTGTGGTGGATGATTCAACCTTTATGCGCCGGGCCATCACCTCTCTGCTGGAACAGGAGCAGGACATCAAGGTGGTGGCCACCGCCCCCGATGGGCAGGCGGCGCTGCAAATTGTCGATGAAGTGGAAGCCGACGTCATGACCCTGGATGTGGAAATGCCCCGGCTGGGTGGGCTGGAAACCTTGCAGAGGCTGATGAAGACCAACCCCATGCCGGTGCTGATGATCAGCTCCCTTACGGAAAGCGGCGCCGAAAGCACCCTGAAGGCCCTGGAATACGGAGCTCTGGACTTCATCCCCAAGATCATGAGCAACGAGCGCGAAGTTTTTGGCGCAGAGCTGCGGCGCAAAGTGCGCGCCCTGGCCCGCAGAAAAGCCATTATCCGGCTCAAATACCGGCGCATCAACCACATCCCGGCGCCGCAGCCCCGCTGGCAGCCTTCGCAGCCTGCGGATTATGTGCAGACCCCCTGCCTGGGCCCGCGCGATCTGGTGGTCATCGGCGTTTCCACAGGAGGGCCGCCGGTGGTGCAAAAAATTCTTTCCTCCTTGCCGGCGGATCTGCCCGCCTGCATTCTGGTGGCCCAGCACATGCCGGCTACCTTTACGGGCCCCTTTGCCAAAAGGCTGGACAACGTCTGCCAGATTGACGTGAGCGAAGCAGTGGACGGCGACAAGTTTAAAATAGGGCACGCCTATGTCTGCCCCGGCGGCAAACATATCGGCATCCGCATGCGCGGCCCCTTGCCGGAGGTTTCCGTAACCGAGGAACCGCGCGACGCCCTGTACAAGCCCACGGTCAACCTGCTTATGGAAACGGCAGGCCGGACCATGGGCCGCCGCACCCTGGGCGTCATGCTTACGGGCATGGGCTCGGACGGTTGCGAAGGCGCACGGGTGCTGCGAGAAAAAGGCGGCTGCCTCATCGCCCAGAATGAGGCCTCCTGTGTGGTCTACGGCATGCCCAAGGCCGTGGTGGACGCCAAACTGGCCAACCTTATCCTGGATGCGGACGACATTGCCAAGGCCATCATTACAACCGTTAAAGGCTGACCCGCACCGCCACAGGACAGAAGTATGAACATGGAAAACCCTCACCCCCAGGCCCAGGAAATCGTGGAGGCCCTCAGCTCCGCAGACAGCGAAACCATTCGGGACGCGGCTTTCAAAGCCGGAGATCTGGGCTTGGAAGAGGCCGTGCCCCAGCTCTGCGAGCTGATCAAAAGCCCCAGTGTGGGCGTGCAGGAGGCCGCGGAATACGCCCTGCGCAAAATCCGGGGGCCACAGGTGGTGGGCGCTCTGCTCCCCCTGCTGCGCAGCGACGAGGCCCCGGTGCGCAATGTGGCTATGGACATACTGCGCGAAATCGGCGTGGACAGCATTGAAAGCATGCAGCCGTACCTTATGGATGAAGACCCGGACCTGCGCATCTTCATCACCGACATTCTGGGCTACTGCCGCACCCACCAGGCCTCGCTGCTGCTGGGGCGCGCCCTGCTCAAAGATCCGGAAGTCAATGTGCGCTATCAGGCGGCCGTGAGTCTAGGCAATCTGGCTTTTCCCGAAGCCGTGGGCGTGCTGGTGCAGGCCATGCACGACGAGGAATGGGTACAGTTTGCCGTGGTGGAGGCTCTGGCCAAAATCCGCGACCACTCCGCCGCCAGCGGGCTCGTCAAACTGCTGCCCCAGGCTTCGCCCCTGGTCAGTTCGGCCATTGTGGACGCCTTGGGCGATATGGGCGACGTCAAGTCCATTCCCCTGCTGTTCGGCTCGCTGGAAAACGTCAGCGTGCCCCTTCGGCACAAAATCGTCAAAGCCATAGTGCAGATTCTGAGCGGCAAGGCCCTTTCCCTGCTGGCAAACAAGGCGCAGGAACGCCTGCGCGCCTACCTTGCCGAGGCCCTGAGCGACAACGACGAAGATGTCCTCATGGCCGCTCTGCAGGGCCTGCGCAGCATCGGCAAAGCGGAAAACACGGCCCCGGTCCTCAGCCTGGCCGTTAGCCTGGACAAAGAACGCCAGCCGGAACTTTATGAAGCCGCCATTGCGGCGCTGGCCGCCATTGGCTACAACGACGCCCTGCGCGACGCCCTGCGCTGTAAAGACGAAAACCGCATTCTGGTGGCCATGGACGCCTGCCGCCTCATCCATGACCATGAGCCGGTAGAAGAGCTCAAACAGGTCTTCTGGCGCGGCAGCCAGGAACTCAAACGCGCCGCCATGACGGAAATCGCCCAGACCGGTGACTGCACGGACACGCCGTTTTTCATGTCCGCCATGGAAGAATCCGACGACGCCGAAGTGCTCAAAAGTGCCCTGGTCTTTTTCGGCAATCAGCACGCCTGCCCGGAAGTGGAGGACGTGGTCTTCAATCAGCTGGACCATCGCTATGTGGATGTACAGGAAATGGCCCTGGAAGCCTGCATCAATCTGCACAGCGCCACCCTCAACCAACGCTTTAAAGAACGTGCGGGCAACGACGACCCCATGCAGCGCATGATGGCCGTCTACGCTCTGGGCCGCTACAGCGTGCGGGAAAATCTGCCCCAGATTTTGGCCGCTCTGGAGGATCCCTCCCCCAGGGTCCGGCAGGTGGCTGTGGAGTCCTTCCAAAATCTGGGAACGGAAGCCGCGACCTTTGTGCCGCAGCTGCTGCCCAGGCTGCACGATGAAGACAAGGACGTGCGGCTGGCCGTAGTGGATCTGCTGGGCCAGATCGGTTCCCCGGACGTCATGCCCCATATTGTGGACGCCCTGAAGGACGCCAACGAATGGGTACGCATCCGGGCCATCGAAGCCCTGGGGCTGCACAAAGCGGCGGAAGCTGTGCCCACCCTGGCCCAGATGCTGGAGGACGCCAGCCCCATGGTGGCCTTCAAGATTATTGAAGCGCTGGGCGCCATCGGCGGCAATGTGGCCTTCAGCGTCCTTCTGGGTATGATGGACCACGAAGATCCGGAAATTCAGCACGCTGCGGCGGAAGCGGTGGCGGCCATACAGGCCCAACAGCAGGAGTAGGTATGTCCCAACCTCCCACATTCCCTCCCAAAAAACTGCCGGGTGAAGTCGACGCCGCCCCCCGTGCGGAAACGCCGGGAACACCGGCCCCCAGCCCCGCACCGCGCTTTCCGGCGTCCGTTGTTCCAGCAGCTCCGGCTCCAACGCCGCAGACGCAGACGGCCCCGACAAGCCGCTTCGGCGCGCCCACAGCGCCCCAGTCCACGACCGGCAGCCGTTTTGGCGCGCCTGCGTCGCCCCAGATGCCCCCAAGCAACCGCTTCGGCGCGCCTGCAACGCCCGCCGGGGGGGGGGCACCATCCTGGCAGCCTGCCCCCCGTCCGACGCCAGGCACGGATCAGGGCCGCAGCCCCCTTCCCGCCGCCGGCCAGACCGCGGCCCCAAGCGCCATGGGCCAACAGCGGCCGTGGCAGTCGCCTGGCGGCCACACGCCCCAGGGCCAAACATTGCCCCGCAGCCCTTTGGGTCAAACATCGCCGCGCACGCCCGCAGCGGCGCAAAGCCCTTTTTCCGGCGGTACGGGACAGCGCTTTACCGGCTTTCCCAAGGCAGACACGGACGTTCGTCCTCCCACATCGCCTCTGGGCGGCGCAACGCGCCCCGCCACGGGTTTTGCGCCCGCCGGTTCGCCCCTGAACAGCCCCACTTCGCCCAGCTCTGCCTTTCGCCCAGCCGGCAGCACACTGCCCGGGACGCCCCGCGCCACCTCCCCCTTTCGCAAAGATTTGCAGATTTCGGATGAAGAATTTCTGCAACTGCGCGATTTTATCTACCTGCAGTGCGGCATTTTTATTGCTGAAAACCGCAAATACCTGGTAGAAAACCGGCTTTCCAACCGCATCAAGGATCTCAACCTCAAAAGTTACGGAGAATATTACAATTATCTGCGCTTTGACGCCAATCGGCGCACAGAACTAAACAAACTTTTTGAGGTGGTCACCACCAACGAAACCAGCTTCTTCCGCAATCCGCCGCAGTTGGAAGTCTTTCAGAAAAACGTGCTGCCCGAAATCCTCGACCGTCAGCGCAAAACAGGGCACAAGCGTCTGCGCATCTGGTCCGCCGGCTGCTCCACGGGCGAAGAGCCGTACACCCTGGCCATCATCCTGCACGAGGTGCTCAAGGGCGAAGTCGCAGCCTGGGACATCAAAATCACGGCCAATGACCTCTCCTCCGCGGTGCTGGCTGCGGCCCGGCGCGGGGTCTATAACGAATACGCTCTGCGTACCACCCCCAAAGAAATAACCGGGGCGTATTTTTCCAAGGAAGGCGCGCTCTACCGCATCAAACCAGAACTGCAGCGCATGGTCGCCTTTGGTCAGATCAACCTGAACGACAAAGAACAGCTGCGCCGGGTGGAGAAATCCCAAATCGTCTTTTGTCGCAACGTCATTATTTATTTTGACGACGAAATGAAACGTAAGGTCATCAATGCCTTTTACGACAATCTGGAACTCAACGGCGCGCTGCTCATCGGGCATTCCGAATCGCTGCACAACATCAGCCGCGCCTTTCATCTAGAGCACTACAAGGGGACCATCGTTTACCGGAAACTGAGCTGACGCCGCACCATGAACGCAAAAATCCTGGCCGTGGCCAATCAGAAAGGAGGCGTCGGCAAAACCACCACCTCCCTGAACTTGGGCGGAGCCCTGGCGCGACAGGGCAAAAAAGTCCTGTTGCTGGACTTGGACCCGCACGCCTGCGCTACTCTCAATGCGCGCATCTACCCGGAGGACATGGGGCTGAGCCTGCACGACATTTTTCTGGCCAGGGAAGAAGACTGGCCGGTCCTCTGGCCGCAGGTGACCCATGTGGACGCGCTGGAAGGCATGGACGTGGCGCCGGGCAACATACGGCTTTCAGAGCTGGAGGTGGATTTCAGGGAAAGGCGGGGCAAAGGCGGCGTCCTGGCCCGCAGCCTGGCCGAGCAACGCCGGAACTACGATTTTATTGTGCTGGATTGTCCGCCGCATGTGGGCATTCTGCTGGTTAACGCCCTGGTGGCTGCGGATTTGCTTATCATTCCCATCCAGACGGATTTTCTGGCCCTGCACGGTTTGAAGCTGCTTTTCGATACCCTGCACACCCTGCGCCGGGCCCTGGGCAGACCCATCCGTTACCGGGCCGTGCCCACCATGTACGACAAGCGGGCCAAGGCCTGCACCAAGGTGCTGGAGCTTATGCGGAACAAAATGGATGGAGCGCTGTTTTCCACCATCATCGGGGTGGACACGCATTTTCGCGAGGCCAGCGCCCGCGGCTGCACCATTTACGGCGTTGACGCCCATTCCCGCGGGGCACGCGCCTACGAATCCCTGGCGGAAGAAGTGCTCGCCCTATGGTAACCACCACGCCTGAAGAATATTTTGCCGCCCAGACTCTGGATATGCCCCCGGAGGACGCCGAAGCGCCCCTGAATGCTGCAGAACGGGCCTTTGTACAAAAATATCTGGGGGGCGAACTTCTGGAAGCCATGCCCGTGCAGGCTCCACAAACCGCCCTGCCCGGTCTGGGCGGCAGGTCCACTGCGACAGCGCGGGCAAAACAGCCGACGGGCACAGCAGCTCCGGGCACGCCGGAAGCCTTGACCAAAGCCTCTCTGCGTACGCGCCTGGCCGCTGCGGAACAGCTGCAAATGGTTTCTTTTTATGTGCGGGAACAAATTTTTCTGCTGCCCGTACCAATTATTGTGGAGGTACTGCGGCACTTGCCCCTGACCCGGCTGCCCCTGGCACCGGCCTTTGTGGCCGGCGTGGTCAACCTGCGGGGGCGGGTCACGCCGCTGCTGCATCTGGATACGCTGCTCACCCTGAATGCCCAGGGCAGCTACACGCCGCAAAGCTGCATTATTGTCTGCGGCGCGGACGATATGCAGCTGGGGCTTATTGTAGACAAGGTGCACAGCATGTACAGCCTGCGGCAAGCACAGATTACCTGGAATGCCGAAGCCCTTTTGGGGGCCGGCGCGGAATTTTTATGCGGCATGGCGGAGATTGACGAACGCCTCCACGGCATTGTGGACCCGGAAAGCATTGTAAAAAAGGTTCTGGAAGGCTGATGCTCCGGCCTGTCCGGCCCTGCGGGCTTGCCAGCGGGAGGGAAACCTTTTATCATTCTTTAGTTTTTTTCTAGAGCAATTTCACGTTGAATTTGCTCGGCGACTGCGTGGGCAGGTGCCCGCCACGAAGGCGCGCAGCTTCCTGGCGCGGCACGCGTCGGGTGGGGCAGTATACCGGCTTTGTGCATCCGCATCATCAACATTCAACCGCTCTGGAACAGATTGCCCTTACGCAGAGATGTCCTCAGCGTTTACGGAATGTCCGCCGTGACGCCACAGCGCAGACACGTTGCGCTTGGGCCCCTGTTGCGGGCTTTGCCCGCACGGCCGCCGGAACATTGCAGCGGCAAGCGCGGCGGCAACTCCCCTGAGAAGGGCGCGGCGGCGGAGGTTGCTCCCACGGCTCTTGCGGACGACCGCCGGCAAACAACCGATGACGGGAAACAACATTATGAAAAAACACATCATGGTCGTTGACGACTCCAAAACCATCCGCAACCTGGTGGCCTTTGTGCTTAAAGGCGAGGGCTTCAGGGTCAGCACTGCCGAGGACGGCCTGGATGCCATTGAAAAGCTCTACGGCCTGGACCCTGTTGACCTGATTGTTTCAGACGTCAATATGCCGCGCATGGACGGCTTTACCTTTATTAAGACGATCCGCGCCCAGGACGCCTACAAAGATATTCCCATCATTGTCCTTTCCACCGAGGGGCAGGAAAAAGATATCCAGACCGGCATGAGCCTTGGCGCCAATCTGTATATGGTCAAACCGGCCCAGCCCGAAAAAATGGTCCGCAACATAAAGATGCTGTTGGGTTAGCCGATAAGGAAACCAACAGGTGACCATCCCGGCCGCCGTGGCGTTGCAGACAAGGGTGTGGGTATGAGCCAGGACTTTTTCGATCCGGAACTTTTTGCCGACTTTATTGCGGAAGCCAAAGAACATCTGGAGACCATCGAGCCCAATCTTCTGGAGCTTGAAAAATCCCCGGACAATCTGGCGTTGCTCAATGAAATTTTTAGGCCCATGCACTCCCTCAAGGGCGCATCGGGCTTTCTCGGGCTCAACCGCATCAACCAGATGGCTCACAAGTCCGAAAATATTCTGGATGCTCTGCGCAAAGGCAGCATGGTGGTCACTCCGGCAATCATGGATGTCATTCTGGCCGCCACCGACGCCCTGCGCCAGATGATCGACAATCTGGAGGCCTCCAACGCCGAGGGCGACGTGGCCATTGAACCCATCATGGCCCAGATCGACGCCATAATGGCCGGTGACGCGCCCGAAACCGCCCCCGTCGCGCAGGCGCCGGAACCGTCTGTGCAGGCTGTCCAGGAGCCACAGCCGGACCCCGCTCCCGCGGCGCCCGCAGAGCCGTCCCCCACAGCAGAGGCTGCATCCACAAGCGCCGCAGCCGACCACGGGGAACAGCTCCGGAACCAGGGTCTGAGCGGTAAGGAGTGGGTCGCCACCCTGCCGGCCAAACCCGTTTACGCGCTTACAGCCTTTGGCGAGGGGCACCTCAAAGATTTTATCGATGAATCTTCAGAAATTATTGAAAATCTGAATAACGGCCTCCTGGAACTGGAAGAAAACCCCACCGGCAAAACAGATCTGGTCAACGACCTCTTCCGCTTCTTCCACAATATGAAGGGCAACAGCGGCATCATCGGCTACAACGAGCTCAATGCCCTGACCCACGAGGCCGAAACGCTGCTCAACAACGTGCGGCAAGGCAAAATCACCCCCAGCCATGAGCTCATCGATCTGCTCCTGCTGGTGGTGGACATGATGGAAGCCCTGGTCCAGAAAATCGACGTGAGCAGTGGGCAGGTGACCCCCTTTGAAACCGAACCCGTGGTGCGCCAGCTGCAGGCGGCCCTGGCCGGGGGGCCCGTTGCCCTGCCCGATGAGCTGCTGACAGCCCAGGGCAACGGGCAGGCAGACCCGGAGGCCCCCCCTGCTGAGGAGCCGGAACCGGCAGCACAGGAAGCCGACCACCCAGTGGAAGTGGTGTCGCCCACCATCATCCCGGTAGGCTCCGAGGGTGACGACGCTGAGGCCTTTCGCGTCACCGTGCGCCAGCAGATGGAAATCATCCACGCCGCATTGGAAACCCTGAAAAAAGACGGCACGCACAAGGATTCCATCGACGCCATCTACCGTTGCCTGGTAGCCGTCAAAAACGCCTGCGGCTTCATGGGCCTCACGGACATCAAAGTCTATGCCGAGCGCACCGCCGGCATCGTGGACCAGGGCCGCACCAGCGGCATCGATTTTGGCCTTATGGTAGACCTGCTTTCGCAAGAGGTGGCCATCATTAATGATATGGTGGATAAAGCCCTGGCCGAAGGCAAGGCCGTGCATGTGGATGCGCCGGAAGAACCCGAGACTCCCCCCATGAGCCCTGCTGCGGCCAAGCCCGCCGCGGCTGCGACCGTTCCGCAGGCAGCCGACCCCACGCCTTCCGCCCCCAAACCCGTTGCGCCCAGGCCGGCGGCGTCCCCTGCGCCCAAACCCGCAGCCGCCAAGCCGGCCGCGCCTGCAGGTAAGGCCGGCGCGCCCGGCGTGCCGGAACACAAAAGTTCTTCCACCATCCGCGTGGATCACGAACGCCTGGACCACCTGATGAACCTCATCGGTGAGCTCATTATCAACCGCAACCGCTACACGCTCATTGCCCGCTCTCTGGAAGACAGCGGGCACGACGTGGACATTTCTCAGGTGGCGCAGAGCCTTTCCGAAACCACCTATGCCATGGCGCGCATTTCCGACGATTTGCAGGATACCATCATGAAGGTGCGCATGGTGCCCGTCTCTTCGGTCTTTTCGCGCTTTCCGCGCCTGGTGCGCGACCTTTCCCGCAAAAGCGGCAAAGAAGTGGACCTGGTTATGGAGGGCGAGGAAACGGAACTGGATAAAAGCGTGGTGGAAGTCATCGGCGATCCCTTGGTCCACCTCATCCGCAATTCCGTGGACCATGGCATTGAGCCTGAAGAAGAACGCGTGGCCGCCGGCAAGCCGCCCCACGGCAAAGTGACCTTGCGGGCCTTCCACAAAGGCAACTCCGTGGCCATTGAAATTGAAGACGACGGCAAGGGCATTGACCCGGCCAAGATGCGCGAAGTGGCCGTACACAAGGGCCTCATGTCCGCTGAAGAGGCCGCCCAGCTGGACGACCGCGAAGCCATTGAGCTTATTTTTGCCCCTGGTTTTTCCTCGGCCGAAAAAATCACCGATATTTCCGGACGCGGCGTGGGCATGGACGTAGTGCGCACCAATATCAAAAACCTCAAAGGCAGTGTGAGCACCCACTCCGAAGTGGGCAAAGGCACCCGCTTTACCCTCAGCCTGCCCCTGACCCTGGCCATTATCGACGCGCTCATGGTCAACGTGTCCGGCCAGATGTACGCCATCCCCCTGGACGCCGTTTCAGAAACCACCAAGATTGAAGCCGTGCGCCTGACCGACGTCAAAGGACGCAAGGCCGTCACCTTGCGCGGTGAAGTCCTGGGTGTGGTGGAACTGGCCGAAATGTTAGGCCTGCCACGCACAGACCCCTTGCCCGAAGTCCTTGCTGTGGTGGTCATCCATGATAATGATCGCCGCCTGGGCCTGGTGGTGGACCGTCTTCTGGAACGTCAGGAAATCGTCATCAAACCCCTGGGCGCCTACCTGGGCGATCTCAAGGGCATCTCCGGCGCCACCATCATGGGCGACGGTTCCGTCATCCTTATCCTGGACCCGCACGAGGTCTACCTCATGGCCACCTCCAAAGCCGCGTCCATAGCTCCGGGCGGCGCCGAGGCGGCCAAACAGCCCGCCCCACGCCCGCAGGCGTAGCGAGAAAGGGTGGCATAGGTTGTTAGAGGAAGGAAATTTGTGAGCACTTTTGTTTTGGCCCGTAACCAGCATTGCGGCCTTTGCCCGTAACGCCCTTCGGTATAACGGCCAGGCTGTGGCCAAAAGTTCCCTCCCCCTTCCTTCAAGCCTTTCCTCCCTTCAGGATGTGTGGCAGCCCTGCCAGCACAAAAAAACGGGCAACGGCTTTTACCCCCTTGCCCTTTTCTTTTGTATTTGTCTTTTGTCGGCGCAGCTGCAGCACCCCTTGCAAAAGGCCTCGCCGCGGTTATGCTCCCATTGACACGGCCCAGGGTTTGGGGGCATCTGTGAAAACGCATCGTCGAACTTTCACAATACGCGTCGCCGCCGCCCCCCACCGGGAGCTGCGGGACAGCCCGCGCAAGGTTTTTCTATGAATCTTCAGGACGGCATCATGGTCACGGCCTCCCTGGCCTCCATGGCCGCCGGCGTGGCCCTGCCCGGTCTGGCCGGCCCCCTGGCCGCCATGCCGCGCGCCATGCTCATCTTCATGCTCTACATGAGCTTTTTGGCCGTGGGGCTGGAAGACCTGCACATGCAGCTGCGTACTATGAAAGGCCCGCTCTGCCGCCTCACTGTCTACCGGCTGGTCCTGCTGGCCTTCGTCTGTTTTGCCGTATTTCGGATCTGCATGCCGCAGTTCGCTTTGGGCGCGCTGCTGCTGGGGGCCGCGCCCGTGGGTGTCATGGCGGCAGTCTTTTCGCTGATGCTGGGCGGCAATACGGCTCTTATTCTGGTGGGCAACATTGCCACATCCCTGCTTCTGCCCCTGACCCTGCCGCTGACTCTGTCCTTTACAGACGCGGCTTTGCGGCTGCTCGGCCTTACCCCATTGGCCATGCCGGAGCACCTCCATCTGGGGCGGATGAGCTTTTCTCTGGCTCTGACCATTCTTCTGCCCTTTGCCGCCGCCCACCTCACCCGCGTGCACCTGCACCGCGTGCGCTCCTTCCTTTTGCAGGCGCAGTTCCCCTTGCTTACCGGGGCCGTGGTCATTTCCAACTGCGCCATTTTCAGCAGCTACAGCGGCTTGTTGCGGCAATCCCCGATGCTGATGGTCCAGGCCCTGCTGGCGGCCTGCCTGCTTTGTCTGGTCATGACGCTGATCGCCCTGCCCCTGACGCGCGGCATGTCCAAAGAGCTCAAACTGGCCTTTCTCATTTCCTGCGGCGTCATCAACAACGTGTTGCTGATGATCGTCTGTATAGAATTTTTCAGCGCCACAGAGGCCCTGATGGCCGCAGCCTATCTGGTTCCGCTGTATATTCTGCTATTTTACTACCGCCTGTACAGTGGAAAGGCTACACAGAGCTGAAAGACACGAGGCGGCTTTACTTTCGGCAACGGTGGGACTACCGTGCGCCATTAATGGGGATTTCACGCAATTCAAGTGCGCGCGAAACATTCTATGGAAATGTGCCATGCTGCAGGCCCTGTTTAATCTTCCGCGCAATGTCTGGCTGCTGGGTTTTATCAGTCTTGTCAACGACAGCGCCAGCGAAATGCTCTATCCGCTTGTCCCCCTTTATCTTACGTCCGTACTAGGCGCGGGATCACGCGCACTGGGACTGATGGAAGGCATAGCCGAGGCCACCGCAAGCCTGCTGAAACTTTTTTCCGGCCTTCTGGTCGACAAAACCGGCAAGACAAAACCCTGGATCGTGTTCGGCTATGGAATTGCCGGGTTTGGCCGGCCGCTTATCGCCCTTGCCACTAACTGGCTGTGGGTTTTGGCCGTACGCTTTGCCGACCGCGTGGGAAAAGGGCTGCGGACTTCGCCCAGAGATACGCTGCTGGCCGCCTGTACCGAAACCGGGCACAGAGGCTTGGCCTTTGGCCTGCATCGGGCCATGGACAACGCGGGGGCAGTTATCGGCCCTTTGGCGGCCTGGGGGCTGCTGGCGTACGGCCTGCCGTTGCGCCAGATTTTTTGCTGGGCTCTTGTTCCGGCCATCATCTGCCTTGGCCTTTCCCTGGGTCTGCGCGAACCTAAAGCAGCTACTCAACAGGTTGCTGCGCCGGGATTTAACTGGAAGCTGCAGGGCCTGCCCCCGGCGTTCAAAAAGTATCTATTTGTGGCCGCGCTTTTTACCATGGGCAATTCGTCCAATATGTTTTTGCTGTTACGAGCCAGCGACCTAGGCGTGCAGGCCGCGTATATTCCGCTGCTCTGGACGACGGTTTCCGCAACAGCCATGATTTTTTCCATACCGCTGACCGCCCTTTCCGACAGGTTGGGGCGCACGGCCATTCTTACCTGCGGCTACATCGCTTACGGACTGTTTTACGTCGGCATGAGCCTTGTGGGCCACAGCCTCCCGGCTTTGTTCGCGCTGTTTGCCTTTTACGGCCTGTTTCTTGGTGCGACCGAGGGGGTGGAAAAAGCCTTGGTGGCGGACCTTGCGCCCCAGGGCATGCGCGGCGCGGCCTTTGGCTGGTTTAATCTGACGGTGGGTTTTTTTCTGCTGCCCGCATCTGTTATTTTCGGAGCCATCTATGCTGCGACAACGCCTGCCTGGGCCTTTCTTTTTTCGGCAGGCTGTTCGTTTGCGGCGGCGCTGTTGCTGGTCTGTCTGGTGCGACCGACAGCCAGGAGCGGTTCCAGAGCGTGACGATGCAACTGTTTTGAAGAGGTATTCATGTTCGGCAATCTGTTGTGCATCAGTGCGGGGGCTTCGGCCGGGGCCATTCTGCGCTGGCTGTTGGGCTTGGGGCTCAACGCCGTGTTTCCCCCCATTCCGTTGGGCACCCTGGCGGCCAACTGCATAGGCGGCTACATCATAGGCCTGGCTACGGCGGTTTTCAGCGCCTTGCCCGGCCTGGATCCCCATTGGCGGCTGCTGGTCATCACGGGTTTTCTGGGCGGGCTCACGACTTTTTCCACCTTTACGGCGGAAGTGGGCGTGCTGCTGCAGGAGCAACGCCTGCTGCTGGCTGCCGTGGCGGCTTTACTGCATTTGGGCGGCGCATTGATCCTGTTTTTTCTGGGATTGGGCACCATAAGCCTGGTCCGCAGTCTGGGAAACTGAGGCCCGCAACGCCGAAAGGCAAAACGCGCGGAGCACACAGGGCGCGGCCGCAATGCGGTCTGCGCGGGGAGGGCACATGCAGGGATATCAGATAGTGTTTTTTACCCAGCAGGAGCGTACGCACGGCGCGCTGAGCATTGCAGAATGGCTGCTGGCCACGGCCAGAGAACTGGGCATCAAGGGGGCCACTGTCAGCGCCGCACAAGGCGGCTACGGCAGGGACGGCGCGTACCGCGCCGCCCACTTTTTTGAAACCGGCGAACAACCCGTGGAAGTGGCTGTAGCTGTGAGCCCCGAACATTGCCGCCTGCTGTTTGAACGGATCAGGGCGGAAAAACTGCAGATATTTTATGTGAAGATCCCGGCGGAATTCGGCCTCACCGGCGCAGAGGACGAAGCCAACGGCGACCGCCGAAACGGATGATGCAGCGCGGTCGCCGGGCATTGCAGGAATGAAGTACTCGTTCTGTTTACCCGATGGCCGTGCCGTTGTTTTCCAGAGCCCAGTCGTCTTCTACGGGAAGGCCTGCCAGGCAGCGGCGCAGCATGTCCAGCGCGTGGCTGGAGGCCAGCCGCCGGGTGCGTTCCCGCCCCAGGTAGCGCCCTTGGGGGCGCATAACGCGCAACCAGACGTGCTGCGCGTCGCTCAGGGCCACATAGACAAGCCCCGCGGGCTTGGCGGGCGTGCCACCGTCCGGACCGGCCACTCCGGTGATGCCCAGGCCGAAATCCGCACCGTACTCGCGGCGCGCTTGCTGCGCCATGCAGCGGGCCACTTCCGGGCTGACGGCCCCATGGACGCGGAGCATGTCCTCGGGCACGCCCAGCAAGCGCATCTTGGCCGCATTGGCATAGGTCACCAGTCCATAGCCAAAAATCTGTGAGGCCCCCGGCCGGTCCGTAATCCTTTTGGCCAGCAGGCCGCCGGTGCAGGATTCGGCCGTGGCCACAGTTTTGCCCTGACGGATCAGCTCCGCCACCACCACGGCCTCCAGACTTTCCACATTCACCCCATAGACCACGGAGCCCAGTCGGCGGCGCACTTCTTCCACCACCGGCAGCGCCAGGGCGCGGGCGGCGTCAACATCGGGAGCCTTGGCCGTCACCCGCACAAACATTTCACAGTCGCCGGCGTAGGTGGCCGCCGTGGGGTTGGCCTTGTCCGTAAGTTCGGCGATGCGCAGGGCCGCAGCGCCCTCGCCCAGGCCAAAGCTGCGCACCATGAAAGAAGCGATGACCGCCCCGCCCTTGTCGGCCAGGAAGGGCACTACGCTCTGCCGCAGCATGGGCAGCAGTTCTGACGGCGGGCCGGGCAGCATGAGCACCCAGCCTTTCGCCCCTACGGGCACGGCGCAGCCGGGGGCCGTGCCCACGGCATTGGGAAAGGCCGTGGCCCCGAGCGGCAGCAGGGCCTGTTTACGCTGGTTGGACGACATGGGACGGCTGCCGAAATACTCCCGCAGACGGGCCAGGCTGTCGGCGTCTTCCTCCAACGGCACATTCGCCACGCGGGCCACGGTTTCCTTGGTCAGATCGTCGTCCGTGGGGCCCAGCCCGCCGGTAGTGATCACCACCTCGGCGCGGCCCAGGGCCTCGCGCAGGGCGGCCTCCAGGCGCGGGCCGTTGTCGCCCAGGGTCTGCACCTGCAAAAGGTCCACGCCCAGAGCGGAAAGTTCGCGCGCCACATGGGCCGCATCCGCATTGACGGTGTGTCCCAAAAGAAGTTCCGTGCCCACAGAGATGATTTCCGCCCGCATTGTCTGCTCCACAAAGGTTGCGTGCCGTCGGCGCACACGCTTTGCAAAAAGGTTTCGTCAACCGCATGGGCGCGCTCCCGCCCCTTGTCGGCAACTGCGGGCAGTGTAGCGCCGCCGCCAGGCCCGCGCAAGCGCCGTGCCCTTGGGAAAGGCGCTTGACAGAAGCCACAGGATTGGAGCACAATTTCTTATCTTTTTAGTAAGTAATAACCGCCCACACGGCGTATGAGGAACCAGCCATGCCTACCCCCCAGTGGCATTTTGAGACCCTGCAGGTGCACGCCGGGCAGGAGCAGCCCGACCCGGCCACGGGTGCGCGAGCCGTGCCCGTCTATCAGACCACATCCTATGTCTTTGACGATTGCGACCAGGCCGAAGCCCGCTTTAACCTGACGCAAGAAGGCAATATCTACAGCCGGCTGACCAACCCCACGGTGGAGGCTTTTGAGCGGCGCGTGGCGGCCCTGGAGGGTGGCGTGGCCGCCCTGGCCACGGCCAGCGGCGCGGCGGCCGTGAGCTACGCCCTGCAGAATCTGACCAAAGCCGGGGACCACCTGGTGGCCGCCAGGACAATCTACGGCGGCACCTATAGCCTGCTGGCCCACACGCTGCCCGCCTGGGGCATCGCCACCAGCTTTGCAGACCCGGACAGGCCCGCGACCTTTGTCCAGGCCTTGCGCCCCAATACTAAGGCCATTTTTGTGGAAAGTATGGGCAACCCCCACAGCAACATTCCGGACCTGGAAGGCCTGGCCGAGCTGGCCCACACGCACGGCATCCCGCTGGTGGTGGACAATACTTTTGCCACGCCCTGGCTGTTGCGTCCTCTGGAACACGGGGCAGACATTGTGGTCCATTCGGCCACCAAATTCCTTGGAGGGCACGGCGTGGCGCTGGGCGGCGTCATTGTAGACGGCGGGCGCTTTGACTGGCAGGCTTCGGGGCGCTTTCCCCAGTTTTGCGCGCCAGACCCGGCCTACCATGGTCTGAGTTTCTGCAAGGCCGCCGGAGCGGCCGCCTTTGCCGTGCGGGCCAGGGCCATCTTGCTGCGCGATCTGGGCGCCTGTCTTGCGCCCCTGCACGCCTTTTTACTCCTGCAGGGGCTGGAAACCTTGTCTCTGCGGGTGGACCGGCATGTGGAAAACGCTCTGGCCGTGGTGGATTTTCTGGCCGGACATCCCCGCGTGGAGCGCGTCAACCATCCATCCTTGCCGGGAAGCCCCAGCTACAATCTGTACCATCGCTATTTTCCTAAAGGGGGCGGCTCCATCTTCACTTTTGAGGTCAAGGGCGACGCTGCCGCAGCCCGCGCCTGCATTGATCGTCTGCGCGTCTTCTCCCTGCTGGCCAACGTGGCCGATGCCAAATCCTTAGTCATCCACCCGGCTTCCACCACCCATGCGCAGATGACGGCGGCGGAGCAGGCAGAGGCAGGCATCCTGCCCAATACGATACGGCTTTCCATCGGCATTGAGCACAAGGACGATTTGCTGGCGGATCTGGACCAGGCCCTGCGCGGCGTATAGCGCATTACGCCCTGAAATGCTCCGGATTCTGCCGTACTTTTGCAGAGGGCGTCCGCATAAGCAATCCGCTCCAGGAAGGCCGCACAAGAGCATTGTATTTTGTCGCGGCATTGCATACAAGAAGCCTGCTCTCCGGAGTGGGCTTCTTGCCGTCCCGAGGGCCTGTGCTCCAGACCATTTTTGTGGGGGGGGGACATCATGGGCAAATTTTTCGCAGCGGCAGCGCTTTTACTGCTTCTGGCCGCGTCTGCGTCCGCTGAAGAAGTGACTACCAGATATTTTACAGCTGACATTCCAGATAGTTGGAGGGTGGTGATGGCCCCCACAGAAAGCCAGGGCACCACCACGGCCATCTTTACCAACGCCGCCGGCACCACGACCGTGCGCTTTGTCGTTGGCCCCACCGGCGGAGCCGACGCCAAAACCATTGCCGCCCTGTTCGCGGACCAGTTCAAAGCGCCCAAGCCGCCCACAGAACGCAACGGGCAGTACGGCTTTGCCTTCACGGAACAAAAAGCGCCTGGTCAGGCCTGGGTGGCCACGTCCGGCGATGTATTCATGGTCACGACCTTTACCGGCGACCGCAAAACCGGTCTGGCCTTTGTGCGCCGCTACATCAAAAGTCAGGACTACGCGGACCTGCTGCCCCGTTAGCAGCTGACCGCGCTGCCGCGCCTTTTTCCAGAACCGCGCGCGGCCCCGGCACGTTCCCGGCCCGTCACAGCCATGCGCCATCCTCCGCTGCAAGCCCCTCTCCTCTGGCAGACCTTTCTGGCCTTCTGGGTGGCGGGGCTGCTGGCGGCGGTCTGGCCCTGGCCTGCGCTGTGCTGCCTTTTGGTCCTTGTTGTGGCGGATGCCCGTTTGTGGCGGCCAACCCGCCTGGCCACGGGGATGTTTTTGCTGCTGGCGGGCTTTTGTGTGGCCCATGTCCAGCTGTACGGCAGCTTTCGGCCTCTGACCCACAGCTATACAGCCGCCTCGCCATCCTGGCTTGCCGCCGGGCAAACGCCCCGACTGTGCGGCCGGGTGCGGGACGTGCAGGGCCTGCCGGACAAGCGTCTGCGTCTGCTGCTGGCGGACGTGCGGTCAATCGATACGGCGACCAGTTCTCCCGCATCCGCTGCAAGCGCCCCTTTGTCCGACCTGACCGCCTGGACCTGGGAGGAGCCGAGCTTTGCCCCCTTGCCGGGGCAGACCGTCTGCCTCAGCCGACGGCCCCTGCCTGTGCGGGGTTTTATCAATCCCGGCCTGACGGACTGGGGCCTGTGGTGGGCGGCCCAGGGCGTGCGTTGGCGACTGTGGAGCCGGGGGACGGGCCACAACCCGGAACTGCTTGGCGAACCCACGCTTTCAGCCCGCTGGCGTGAGAATCTGCGTCAGGACTTTTGCACGGCGCTGGGCCTGCCCGACGGCGCGCGCCGTACGCAGGCGGCACTTTCGTCCAATGGCCGCCCGCAGGGGCGCGGCCCCTCTACACCGTTCAATCCTGACAGCCGTGACGCCGACGCCGCCGTTCCGCAGGGCAAGGCCATCCTGCTGGCGCTGCTGTTCGGCGACCGCCGCTATCTCACGCAGGATACCCTGGACAATTTTTCCGCCGCCACCCTGACCCACAGCCTGGCCCTTTCTGGCCAGCATCTGGCCGTGGCCGGTCTGGTGGGGCTGCTCTGCGTGCTGGCGGCGGCCCGCCTGCGTCCTGGCCTGTACTTACGCCAGCCGCGCGCCGTACTGACCTTGCTGGCCAGCCTGCCGCCGGCACTGGCCTATCTGTGGCTGGGCAATGCGCCGCCTTCTCTGCTGCGGGCGGCGGTCATGCTCCTGGCCCTGGCCTTCTGGCTGCTGCGCGGGCGCGTCTGCACAACGCTGGACGCCCTCTGCGCCGCCCTGCTCTGCATTACTCTGGCTGCGCCTCTGAGCGTCTTTGATACGGGCCTGCAGCTTTCCGTGCTCTGTGTGGCCGCCATAGGCATGGGCTTGCCCTGGCTGCGCGTCCTGCTGCCGAAAAGGCCCGCACCCCACAAATCCCCAGGGCAGTGGAGCCTTTTTCGGCGGGCAGTGCGGCCGCTGGCGCAGATTTTTCTTGTTTCTCTGGGCATACAGGTAGCCTTGCTGCCCCTCAACATCCTGCTCTTCGGCAATGCGGGCCAGTGGTTCGCCCTCAACGTGTTCTGGCTGCCCGTGGCGGATCTGCTGGTCTTGCCCGCCGCCGTGGCGGGCCTGGGGCTGGCCGCCCTGGGGGCCGTGGACGCCGCCGGTCTGGTGCTGTACCTGGCAACCCTGCCCTGCACTGTTCTGGCGGACGGTCTGGACTGGCTTGCCAGTGCCGGGCTGCTGCGTAATCCGACACTGCTGCGCCCCCATTGGACAGCCCTCCCCGCCTTTGCCGCCCTGCTCACGGCCCTGGCCTACAAGGCCGGACGCCCATCGTTTTCTCCGGCAGCGCGTCGCCTGCTGGCGCTGGGGGCGGTTCTGCTCTGTGCAGGACCGCTGCTGCGGCTGCAGGCCCGCACGACGCCGGACGTGACACTGCAGGTGCTGGACGTGGGCCAGGGTGAGGCGCTGGTCCTACGCCTGCCCGGACACGTGCGCCTGCTTCTGGACGGCGGGGGCGGCTTTTCCCCCCGATTTGACCCCGGCAAGGCTTTGGTCGCGCCGGCTTTGACAACAAACGATGCGCCGCGTCTGGCGGCCGTGTGCAACAGCCACCCCGATCTGGACCACATGGGCGGCCTTATCCACGTGCTGCAGGCGCTGGACGTGCCCTTGCTGCTGGACAACGGCCAGGACAACAAAGGGGCGCGCGGCGCGCTCTGGCGCGCTGCCAGGCTGGCCCACCAGGCCCGCGCTCTGGCCGACGGCGACGTACTGCTGCTGGGCGACCCCGCCCTGGACCTGCGGCTGGAAATCCTGCACCCGCCGCGCCCGGCTGCCGGCACGGCGGGCACAACAAAAAAAGCAGCGCTGGCTGACGAAAGCGACACCGCTTTTCAGAGCGGCAATAACGCTTCGGTGGTGGCCCGGCTCACCTGTCGGGGACAAGGTCTGGCCCTGTTTACGGGCGATGCGGAAAAACCTGTGCTGCGCCGACTGCTGCGCGCGGGCCGGGACCTGCGGGCAGCGGTGCTCGTGGCCCCGCACCACGGATCAGACAACAGCTTTCTGGCTGCGTTCTATCGGGCGGTGCAGCCCCGGCTGGTGCTGGCCGCTTGCGGCTTTGAAAATCGCTACGGCTATCCGGGACGGCGGCTGCGCGCCTGGCTGCAGCATGAAGCAATTCCCTTGCTGGACACAGGCCGCCACGGCGCCCTTACCGTTACCTGGCCCCGGCGGGGCCCAGGATTCGCGCCGCCTGTGGCAAGCGCCGCCCTGCCCTACGCCCCAGAAATGTCGTACCGCTAACGTCTATTCCTGTTGAAAAAATTTTCTTGGGGCATTTCAGCTTTGCAATGCCCCGGCGGTTGCCTGAACAGCCGTTCGCCGTGGAGGCGCACACGCAGCTTCAGCCCCGTTACGACGCAGGAGCTTGGCCCGTTACGACGCAGGAAGTTACAGGCAAAGGCAGCAGAACTAGCTGTTGATGCAGGCAGTATAGCTATTTATTTGCACTGTTAGAGCATTTAACACTTGAAATGCTCGCTTACGGTAGGCAAAAGCCTGCCTTCTCGCATTTCGTGGCAAGGATTTTCAATAAAATCCTTGCAGAGCAGTTAGCTCATTTCATTCGCTAACTGCTCTAGCATTGGGGCGAACGTGTCTTTATCTTTTGTGATATATATTTTAAAAGGTAATATGCTCTAAAGAAACAGCCATCGTCAGGGGTGAAGCATTCCGTTTCTGCCTGTTGCAGTGGCTCAACGCATCCACAACTCCCCCACCATAACGTCCCTCTATTCTTCCACGCGCGGCTCGCCGCTGGCGGGAAGCGTGCCGTGGCGAATGAAGTAGTCCACCAGGCCGAAGACAGTTTCATTGCCGCAAAAACGGCCCGTGGCAATGGCGGCCCGATAGGCGGGAAGATTGGCTTCAAAGCGGCGCAGCAGGTCGGGCTTGAGGGTGAGCATGTCCGCCTGCATGCCGTAGCCCAGACGTTCGATATAGAGCGCGTTGAAGCGTTGTTCAACCATCGCTTTAAGGGGCAGGGTCAGGATAGGCTTGCCCAGGTGCAGGGCTTCGCCCATAAGGGTATGGCCGCCGCCCTGGATGACGTAGGCGCAGCCTTCCAGCAGGCGCAAAAAGCCTTCTTCGCTTTTGCGCATGAAGACCACATTGCCTTCACGGCCTTCGGTACGGTCGTAGCCGTAGACATAGCAGATTCTGTCGGTAGCCGCGCGCAGAAAATCCACCAGAGCGCGGTGGGTGGAATTGCTTTGGTAGACCAGCACATGGCCCGCGTCGTGGGGCTGTAGGGCCAGCACGCTGTCCCGCAGGATGGGCGGGGCAATGCGGGCCTTGTAGCGCGGCAGTACCGGCGGGGCGTAGAAGGAAATGATCAGATTTTCCGCCGTGGGGCGAAAGAGGTAGCGGGGGGTGAGGCCCTGGATGGCGGCGTCCCACCACATGTCGCGGGGCAGGTCGTGGCGGCAGCAGGTAATGACGTGCTGGTGGTCCAGGGTCAGACATGGCAGACCTGCGCGCTCCGCCGCGCGGGGCACGAAATATTCCAGGTCCGTCATGCACACGTCGGGGCGGAACTGGTCAATAAGGCGCGAAACCTCGTCGATGTACCGCTGTCTGTGCCAGAGCAGGGGCAGGGCCCGGCGTACGGTGGCAGGCAGGTCTACCCGGTAGTTTTTAAAGACCGTTCCCAGGTTGGGGATGCGGCATACGGGAAATTCCGGCTCCAGCACCTTGGGCGCGTCGTCGTTGGCCACAAACAGAAACTGGTGCCGCCCCAGGCGGCGCGCAATGGTGAGTCCGCGCATGGCGTGGCCGTGGCCGGTGCCGTGAATGCCGTAAAGTACACGCATGGTGCTCCTTTGCCGCGTTATGGCGGCGCGGAAGAGCCTACCAACGGGCATGGGCCGGCGTCAACGCGCCCGGCGACCGGGAGCGGCATTTTTTGAACTGCCCCTTGTTCTGTATGCGTCCGCAGGGACGCGCCGTTCAGCCTTTGACTCCCCCGAAGGGACCGCCCCGCCTTCTGCTCCGCCCACCAGCGTAAAAAGAGCCAGCGCGGCCAGCACAATGCCGCCGCCCGCCACGGTGGCTCCATCCGGCAGCCCGCCGGTCACGCCATAGTCCAGCAGCAGCGCCAGAAAGGGCGTCAAAAACATATAGTTGGTCACAAGGCTGGTGCGCGGCGTTATGGCCAGAGCCCGGCTCCAGCACAAATAGGCAGCAGCACTGGGAAAGACGCCCAGAAAACCGGCCAGGGCCAGCGCGCCCGGCGTTGCGGCGCGCACCTCGCGCAGGGTTTCCGGCACAAAGAACAGCAGCATGGCCGTGCCCGCAAAAAAGCTCCAGGCCGTGATCTGCACGGCGCTGTAAAAGGGCGCAAGGCCGCGCTGCAGGATATTGTACACGCTTAACAGCAGGGCTGCCAGCAAAACCCAGGCAATGCCGGGGGCCAGCACAAGGCTGCGGCCCCCGCCGTTCATGACCACAACGCCGCTGAACGCCAGGGCTAGGGCGCACCAGCGCAGGGCGTGCAACCTTTCGTCGAAAATCAGACGGGCCAGCACGGCGGTGATGATGGGCGTTGTGGCAATGACAATGCAGTTGGTGGTGGGATTCAGGGTTACGGACCCCAGATTGAAGGTCAGCGTATAGAGCGCGAAGCCGCACAGGCCGGAAAGCGCAAGCAACGGCAGATGCCGGAGGCGCGGACGGGCCACGCCCCCCGCCGCGGCCAGGGCCGCAAAAAGCAGCGCCGCCACGCCGCAGCGCAGCAGGCTCAGCACGCCCGGAGAAAAATATGCCAAAGCCAGTTTGGTAAAAACATAGGCGCTAGACCACAGAACAACCGTCACCAGCGCATAAAGCTGGCTGCACGCCGCAACACCCATGCTCCCTCCGTTGCCGTACCATAAAAATCCGCTGTCCCCACAAGGCAAAAGCCGGTGGGCGTTCACTCTGGGGCATGCCTGCGCCGACATGCCCCGGCGGCTGCGGAAGCAGACGCCCGCCGCAACGGCGTAAGCGCAGATATGCGTCCCGGTAAGCGCCAAGGCGCGCATACCGTAACCTTGCAGTACACATTGCCGCGGCCCTGGCCGTCCGGCGCCCTCCCCTTACGGGGCTTCCTTCTCCCGACGGTCGGCCCCCCGCATGGCCGCATCTGCCTGCAGCAGCGTCGCCGCATTGGCCAGAATATGCCTGTTGGACGCGCTTAGGGCTTCGGAAACGCGCTCCAGCATGCGAACAAACAGGGCCAGTTCGGTTTCGGAACAGGCTTTAAGCCGCGTCCACAGCATATCCTCGGCCAGAGCGTGCAACGTCTGGTGGATGCGCGCCGCGTGCCACCCCTTGGGGGTCAGGGTGTAGTGCCGGCTTTTCCTGTCGCCGGGAAGCGTGCGCGTCTGGATAAAACCGGCCACCTGCAACCGGGCGGCCATTTTGGAAACGCCGCCGCGGGTCATCCGCAGTTTTCTGGCGGCCGTCGCGCCGTTGACCGCCCCTTCCGCGGCAATGAGGGCCAGAAAGTGCAGTTCCGTAAGGATCAGGCCGCCCAGGCCCTCTTCCACCAGGGTAAAGCCCACTTTGTCAAAAAGGCCGTCCACCTCTTCCATGCGTTGCACAAGGCTGAAAATGCCCGCCATAACCTGCGGCTTCAAAGTGTCTTTTTCCGGCATACGCTCCGCCTTTGCTGGGTACGCCAGCGTAACAGACTTTTGTTGACAAGGAAACAAAATATAGATAGTTTCCCAGGAAACAAAAGGAGAGCGCCATGCTTCTGGACCTCAGCCTTCCCTTACGGCCGGAAAATTTCTGCAGTCTGGTCCCCACGCGCGCTGCCGCACTGCACGTGCCCCTGGAGCGTTTCGGGCATCTGGGCACACACCTTGATCTTATGGGACAGACGTGGCCGCAAGCCAATTTTTTGCGGCAGGGCCGGGTGTTTGATCTGCGCCATGTGCGCGGCAGGGATGTGGGCGTAGGGGATCTGCCGTGCGCGGACATTGCCCCCGGCACGTTCATTTTTCTGCGTACCGGCGTGCTGGAAGCGTTCGCCTACGGCAGCGAGGCCTATGCGCACGCGCCCGTGCAGCTTTCATGGAACCTGCTGGAAGCCTTGACGGACCGCAGGGTTGCCATGATTGGTGTGGACTGCGCCGGCGTTCGCTTGCCGGCTGAACACAAGAAAGCCGATGACTTTTGCGCCGCAGCGGGAACCTTTGTGGTGGAAAACGTCTATAACCTTGCAGCCCTGTGCGCTGCCGCCGGCGCGGCGACCTTTGCCGTCAGGACCTTTCCTCTGCGCCTTGAGGAGAGCACAGGGCTGCCCTGCCGCATTATGGCGGAACTTCCGGACGCCTGAAGCACTATGCCCGTAACACGCATGGCGCGGAGCCCTTTATCCCGCGCCTTTCTCTGGCCACAGGCGGCAAAAAAAGGCATTAACGGTCCGCCACCCCCGGACGGCTGCAAACAACTCTTTCCTGTACCGTAGTGCCCAAAACTTCTGTTTTGCTTTACCCTGTCAGGAAGCCTGCCCGGCCGGAAGCGGCAGCGCTGAGCCGCGTCCCCCAGGCCGCCCAGGGCCTGCAGTGCGCCAAAGCCGCCGCCTGCTGGCCTTGCTGCGGCGCGCCGTGCCCGAACTGTCAGGGCATCCACCCAACTCCGCGTCAGCGCGGCCTTTTCCTCCTGCGGGCGCGTCTTGACGCCCGGCAAAGCGTTCTCTACCATATGGGTGCATAAGAGGGCATTTCTATGGATGTTTTTGCGGCAGCGGCGGCCCCGACGGGGCCGGTCTGCAATACGGGGCCGGTCAGCAACGTGGTCATTCCCGTGTTCAACCGGCCGACGGCCACCTGCGTGACCATCGAGGCCCTGAACCACACAACGCGGGACGTGCCCTTTTGCATTACGGTGGTGGACAACGGCAGCGAACCTGACCTGGTGCGCAGCCTGCAGCACTGGCGGGAAGAAGGCCGCATTGACCATCTTTTTCTGCTGCCGCGCAATATGGGCGTGGCCTGCGCCGCCAATGTGGGCTGGGAACTGGTGGACGCCCCCTTGTACATGAAACGGGACAACGCTACGGCCATGGTCCGCCGACACTGGCTGCGCGACCTGCTGGCCCTTTGGCGGCACGGGCGGCAGCCCTCCACCCTGGGCGGGGCCTTTAACCGCGAAATGTTGCGCAGACACCCCGGCGGCCTGGTTACGCCGGGAGGCGAACTGGGCTGCTGCGCAGACAACCTGCCGGGCCAGGCCGTGTTTATCCCCCGTGCAGTGGCGGATACGTTGGGCTTCTGGAATGAAGAATACGGCCTACATGGCGGCGAGGATGGCGACTACGGCCTGCGCATGCGCTGCGCGGGGCTGCCGCCGTTGTCAGCGCCCGCTTTCGGGCGCACCTTCTGCATTTTAGCCTCAATCAGGAAGAGCGCGCCCTCATGGACGCCCTGCTGCCCTGACACGGCCAGCGGGCATAACACATTTTGCAGACAGTATGGGAAAAAGCATGAACATCAGCCAAATCCGTCTGGGCTTGGGCCGCGTAAAATCCAGCTGTGCGCGCCGCGACCTGGAACGCGCTCTGGACCTGGCCATTGCCGCGCTGGATGCGCTGGGCGGGCAAACGCCGCCGACGGATCTGCGCGGCGACATCCGCAACGCCGTCGCCAGCCTGGCCGCGGACCCGGACATCAGGGCCCACGCCCCTGCCCCTCTGGCCTATCAGCCCGGCATGGAACAGGACTTGGCCCGCAGTCTGCGCCAGGTGCGGGACGGCCTGAAAAACGCCCAGGAACAGGAAGATTATGCGGCAACCCTGCAGCGCAAGCAACAGCTGGACCGCTGGTTCAAGGACGGCAAGGCCTTTCTGGCCCAAGGCAAGCCCTCAGAGGCCGACGCCTGTTTTGCCGAAGCCCTGCGCCATTACCGGGATGAAACGGCCCTGTTCGGCATGATGGCCAAAGCCATGATGGAGGCCGGCGAATATGTGCGCGCCCTAGGGCACATCCGCGCCGGACTGAAGGCAAACCCGGGCAACGCCGCTCTGGCCGATCTGGCCGAAGCGTGCGCCAGCTTGCGTCAGCAGGGGAAATAGCCGCGTACAGGCGGTACAATCGCCCTTGCGCGGCTTTGCCCTAAAGCAGATTACCTTTGGGAATACGTATTCTCAAAGTTTACGGCACACTCGTTCCAGCGCTTAACCGCGCAAATAACTTGTGTTTGCGCCTCCACGGCGGGCGCCTGCTTACGCAACCGCCAGGGCATTTCAACGTTGAAGTGCCCCAGGGGGTTGCCTGCCACTGTTTTCTACGCGCCACATTGCGCAGTGTGGCAAGGGGCCTCTATGGCATATTTTTCCAATATCAATGCGGAACTTCTGGAAAAAATCCCTGTCACCAGCGGGAGTGTTCTGGAGATCGGCTGTGCTGAAGGTCAATTCGGGGCGGCTTTCCTGGCGCGGCATCCGGAAGCCGTGTATGTGGGGGTGGAACTACTGCCGGAGGTGGCGGCAAAGGCTGCCCAACGCCTGCCCACGGTGCTCTCGGGCAGCATTGAAGACGACGACGTTTTGGCGGCGGTGACCGCAGCGGCTCCGCCAGACGGCTTTGCCGTGCTGGTTCTGGGGGATGTGCTTGAACATCTGCGCGACCCCTGGCGTGCCCTGACCCGCCTGCGCGCTCTGCTGCGGCCGGATGGCCTGTGCGCAGCCTGCATCCCCAATGTGGCGCACTGGTCCGTGGTCCTGCCGCTGTTGCAGGGCAAATGGGAATATGCGGAAAACGGCCTGCTGGACCGCACGCACCTGCGTTTTTTTACCCTGGAATCTATGCGCGAACTGTTCAGAAAGGCAGGCTTTGCAGCCCTGGAGGCCAGTCCTCGCGTGCTCTGGCCAGAAAAGACCGCACCGCCCCTGCAGGCCCTGACCAAGGCCGCCGCAAGCCTGGGCATTGACGCCGCCACAGTGCAGCGCAATGCGGCCCCCTACCAATGGCTGCTGCGGGCCTTTGCCGGGCAGCTCCCCACGCCTTTGAGCGTGGCCGCCCTGGGGTTGCGCGAACAAGGCGGCGTAACCCGCGCGCGGGTGGACGCGCCCCTCACCGCCCTGGCTACCCGGCCCGGCGTGCGGGTGGCCTATGGCCACGCCAGCCTGGAACTGCCCACGGATATGCCGCCCGGCGTTTATATCTTTCACCGCTACTTTCTGCATGAGGCGGGAATGCAGCGCAAGCTGGAAGACCTTGTGGCCGCCGGCTGGGCAGTCGTTTCGGAAATTGACGACGACCCGCACCACTGGCCCCAGTATGTGGACTCGGATTTTTACGCCTTTCGGGCGGTGCACGCGGTCACCTGCAGCACCCCCCTGCTGGCGGACATGCTGCGTCCTTTCAATCCCAACGTTTTTGTGCTGCCCAATGCCGTGTCGCGGCTGGAGCCTTTTGCCCGGGCCACCCCCAAGGACGGCACACGCTGCAAAATCTTTTTCGGGGCCTTTAACCGTCAGGAAGACTGGGCCGCCATGGCCCCCACGCTCTACCCCGCCTTGCACGATCTGGGCGACGCCGTGGAGCTGGTTGTGGTCAATGACCGGGATATTTTTGACGCCGTACCCGCCGGCATTGCCAGGACCTTCCACCCTCGCCTGCGGCACGGGGACTACATGCGGGTGCTGGCGGGCTGTGATTTGGCCTTGCTGCCCCTCAACGATACCCCCTTCAATAACTTCAAGTCTGACTTGAAGTTTGTGGAATGCTGCGCCGCAGGGGTCGTGCCCGTCTGCTCCCCTGTGGTCTATGATTCTCGCCCGGAACACCGGGAAATCGGCGTTTTTGTCCCGCCTGGGGGCAACTGGGGCAAGGCCGTGCACAACCTCTGCCGCGATCCGGACGAACTGCTTGCCCGCCGGCAACGCGGCCTGACCTATGTGGCCCACCAGCGCATGTTCCACCACCAGACCGCTGCGCGCGAGGCTCTCTACCGCCACCTGGCGCAGACCCGTCCCCAGCTGGAGGCCCAACGCCGCGCCCGGCTGGCGGCATGGAAAGAGGCCTGAGGAAAAAAAGACGCCGTAGGATCGAACAAGAAGGGACTTATTTTTTTACAGTATGACGGGGAGCATGTTTGGGCCACGCGGACGCGGCATAAGGCCGCAATCAGGCCCGCCGCGCCGCCGCCCTGCCCGCCAGCACTCCGCTGGCCCAGGCCCAGTGCAGGTTATAGCCGCCGAGCAGCCCCGTAACGTCCAGCACTTCCCCCACCATATACAGGCCCGGCACGTGTCGGCTTTGCAGGGTCTGCGGGTCCAGGCCCGCAAGCGCCACGCCCCCGGCGCAAACTTCGGCCTGTTTCAGCCCGGCCAGCCCCACAGGCCGCAGCGTATGGGCGTGCACCGCCGCGTCCAGGGCCTGCCGTGCGGCGCGCGAAAGTTCAGCAATCTTGCGGCGCGCCAGCTCCGGCGGCAGCAAAACGTCGGCCAAACGCTGGGGCATGTGGCGGCAGAGCAGCCCCCGCGGGGTCTGCGCGCCTGCCCCCGGCGCGTCCAGCAGGGTCGCCAGACGTGCCCTGGGCAGAAAATCCAGCCGGATGTCCTGTCCTTCCTCCCAGAACAACGAAGCCTTGAGCGCCGCCGGACCGCTCAACCCCGTATGCGTGCAGAGCAGATCGTCTTCAAAAACATGTTCCTGCTGTGAGCCGCACATGGGTAGCGTCAGGCGCACAGGCAGGCTCAGACCGGCCAGCCCAGGCAAGGGAGAATCCGGCCCCAGCAAAAAGGGGGTCAGAGCCGGACGGGGCGGCACAATGGCGTGGCCCAGCGCCGCAGCCAGGCTGTAGCCCAAGCCGCAACCGCCCACCTTGGGCGCGGCCGGACTGCCCGCCGCCAGGACCACAGCCCCGGCCCGCAGTTCGTCCTGCGGCGTAGTTACAACAAAACCCTGTGGCGTGACGCGCACGCCGCTCACCGGCGTACGGCAGAGCAGACGGCAGCCCCGCGCTTGACAATCCGCCGTCAGAGCGGCCACAAGACGCTGCGCCGGCGCCTTGAGGAAGAGCCGCCCCTGGGCGCGTTCCTCAAAGGGCAGGCCCCAGGCGCGCACCAGATGCAGCAGCCGTTCCGGCGTAAAGGCCCGCAGAGCCGACACGCAGAAAACGCCCTCCGCATCACCACAACGGTAGTCCTGCGGACGTATGGATAGATTGCTGAAATTGGCCTTACCGCCGCCGCAGACGGCAAGTTTGCGGCCAGGAGCGGCGTTGCGCTCCAGCAGGGTCACGCGCAGGCCTCGCCCGGCAGCCTCCCGCGCGCACATAAGCCCGGCGGCTCCGGCCCCCACCACCAGCAGGTCCGCAGCCTGCGGCGCGTCCGCCTGCGGGTTTGACAGGCCGCGCGGCGCGGCGCTATGGGGAAAAAAAGCAGTCATGCGGCCACGGTATACGAGGCCGCCCCTGCTGCCAAGTCCCCCTGCCGAGGTTTGCATGCCCATTATCGCCTCCAGCTATGTTGCGCCCTTGCACCTGCGCAACGGCCACGTCAACACGGTCTGGCCCGTGCTTTTCCGTCCGCACCCCACCCTGGCGGCGGGGGTGCGGCGCGTTCGCCTGGACACGCCCGACCATGATTTTCTGGATCTGGACCTGCACCCTTCTCTGGGGCCGGACGGTCGGGAATGCCCCTTTGGGCAGGGGCGCGGCGTGGCAATCCTCTCGCACGGGCTGGAGGGCAACAGCCGCCGCAAGTATGTGCTGGGCATGGCCAACATGCTGCGGGCCGAAGGCTTTGACTGCCTGGCCTGGAACATGCGCTCCTGCTCCGGCGTGTCCAACCGTACCAGCCGCCTGTACCATATGGGGGAAATTGAAGACCTGGGCACGGTGGTCCGCTATGCCGAAGGCTTTGACCGCCCCTTGCTGCTGGCGGGCTTCAGCATGGGGGGCAACCAGATTTGCCGCTACCTGGGTCGCGGCCCGGTTTCGCCCCTGCTGCGGCTGGCGGTGGCCGTGTCCGTCCCCTGCGATCTGCCCGCTGCGGCCCCGGTCATGGACGGCCCGGCCTGCCGCCTGTATATGTGGTATTTTTTGCGGACCCTGCGCCAAAAGGTGCGGGAAAAAGCAACCCGTTTTCCGGGCTATCCTTCCGTGGAGGGCCTGGAGCGCATCCGGACCTTTGCGGCCTTTGACCAGCGCTTTACGGCCCCCACTTTCGGCTTTGCCTCGGCTCGGGACTACTGGGAGAAAAACGCCGTTTTGCCCGACCTGCCGCGCATCGCCGTGCCCACCTTGCTCCTGCTGGCGGCGGACGACCCCTTTTGCGCGCCCTCCTGCTACCCGTGGGAGACCGCCCGGCACAATCCCAACCTCTATCTGGAGGTGGCCCCCCACGGGGGGCATGTGGGCTTTGTGCAGGCGGGCCCCCTCTACTACAGCGAGGCACGGGCGCAGGACTTTGTGCGCCGACTGTGGCCGGTGCGGGACTAACGCTCAGTCATCCGCCCGCAGGGCGGCAATGAGCTTTTCCAGATCCTGCGCCTGCCGGGCCAACTCGGTGATCGCCGTGGCGCACTGGGCCATAGCCTGGTCCGTTTCTGTGGCGATGCCGCTGATGGCGCTGATGGCCCGATTGATTTCCTCTGAAGAGGCGGACTGCTGCTCCGCTGCGGCAGCTATGGAGTGGACCTGATCCCCGGCCATGCCCACCAGGTTCAGGATTTCTTCCATGGCCTCGCCGGAATGTCTGGCCATGCCCGTGGCCTCCGTCACGCGGGCCACGGCGTTTTCCATCTGGCTTACGGCGTCGGTGGTGCCGCTTTGGATGCCGCCGATGGCCTGGCGCACCTCGGTGGTGGCATGGGCTGTTTTTTCCGCCAGTTTGCGCACTTCATCGGCCACCACGGCAAAGCCGCGTCCGGCCTCGCCGGCCCGCGCCGCCTCAATGGCCGCATTAAGCGCCAGCAGGTTGGTCTGGTCTGCAATATCCGAAATCACGCCCATGATGGTCCCGATATCCCGGGCCTGTTCGCCCAGATGCTGCATAATCTCCGTCAGTCGGCCGGACTCGTCCCGGATGCCCAACACGGCTTCGGCCACAGAGGAAACCAGCGCCGCGCCGTCCTGCGCCTTTTGCTTTACCGCATCGGCGCTTTCGGAGGTGGCCCCGGCATTGCGCGCCACCTCCAGAATGGTGGCGTTCATTTCCTCCACAGCGGCGGCCGTGTCCTGCACGCGGTGGCTCTGCTCCCGCGCGCCCGAACTGGATTTGCCGATCTGGGCCGAAAGCTGCTGCGAGGCCTGGGCCATGCGCTCCACCACTTGCCCGGCCTCGACGGCGGCGCGGGCAATGGCGGCGTTTTGGGCTTCAATCCGGCTTTTCTGGGAGTGGATTTCCGTCAAATCGTTCCAAAAGGCGATGGCCCCAAGCATGACGCCGTCCAAATCATAGAAGGGAGTGGTGTGCACAGAAACGCGCAGCTGCCGACCAGAGGGTGTCGTATAGTCGAATTCTCCGGACAATGTCTTGCGCTCTTCCATGGCTTTGTCCGAAAGGGTTCTCGCTGTGGCGTCGTTGCGGAAGAACAATCCCGATCTCTGCCCCAGATACGATTCTTTTGTGCCGTTCTTTTCCAGCAGGGCGCACATGGCGTCATTGACCCAGATCATGGTAAAGTCCGGCCCCACAATGCCGCAGGGCGCGGGGATGCCGTCCAGCACCCCCTGGGAAAAGCCCAGACGCTTTTTAAGTTCGTTCACCATGCTTTGCAGATTGTCCGCGAACACGGCCATCTCTGCCCGAAAGTGCCCTTCCAGCCGCGCTTTGAAGTTGCCCGCGGCAATACTGTCGGTAAAGTCTGTCAACGCGCGCAGGGGCGTAAACACCAGACGACGGTTCAGCGTGGTCAGCATCAAGGTCGTGAACGCCATGGCCCCCAACCCCACCAGCAACAGCACATGACGTTGCGCCGTGGCCGGAGCCGTTAGCTCACTGTCATAGGCGCTCATGCAAACCAGCCACCCCGTGGCGGGCACCGTGGCTACAAACAGAAATTTGTCCTCACCCCGCCATGGGTAGTAAATAATGCCCTTGCCCTTCTCAAGGGCCTGACGCACAAATGTCTCACTGGAAAGATCCTTAAGCAGCAAGGATTTATCCGTACTGTGGGCGATAATGCGCCCGGCTGTGTCCAGCATAAAGCCGTAGCCGCGCTGGCCCAGCTTGATAGGATCCACAGTTTCGACGGTAAAGGAGTTCCAGCGCGGACATACGGCCACGGCTCCCAGCAGGGCGCCGTCAGCGTCGCGCACGGCTCTGGCCGCCACATAGATGAGCGTGTCGCCTGAAGTGGCCTTCATGACGCCGCTGCTGAAGGCCACGGCCTTACCGCTGAAAATGGCCTTGCTGTAGTCCCTGTCCGCACGGTCGCCGCCGACCAGGCTTTTGCCCTCGGCATTCTGCCCGGCAACAATTTTGCCTTTGGCGTCAAAGGCAAAAACAGACCAATAGTCGGGAAAAGCCTTCGCATAGGCGGCCATGAGCGCCTGCGCCCCTTCTGCCGGGCCACCGCGCAAGGCTTGGCGCACCGCCGCCTGCTCCGACAAAGAGGTAGCCACATCCACCGACTGCCGGATGTAATTTTCCGCCGAGCGGGCCACAATAGTGGCGGTTTGCTCCAGCGCGTCGTTCTGGACGCCGGAAACCATCCGGTAGGAGGATGTGGACACATAGGCCACCAGAACGCCGATAACCACAATAATGGCGAGTGCGCTGACCAGAGCGCTGATGGTATTGATGCGTAGCTGTCGCATAACTGTCTCGTTGTCGGCTGAGGGTAGAGGGCCTGGAGCGGCCAAGGGAAAAACAGGATGGCTGAACCGGATCAGCGCCACGCGCAGGGCGTCGCAGGGGCTCCTTATGCAGCACATCGTTACTAATAAAAATAACTTTAGAGCGCAATATGCAAAAAAGGCCGATTCGGCCTTGGCAGCAGAGTAACCAATTAACCCTGCTGCATATGTTTTTTATTCAGTTAAAACGTATGGCGCCGCAAGCGGCATACTTGCTTTTGCCCGACGCCAGGCAGCAAGAGACAGCCCCGCAGGGCCCTTACATGTTATGTTTAACATGTAAAAATCTTTACATGCGCCGCCCACCCTTCTTAACATGTGAATAAAATAACATAATGCTTTCAAATTGTTGTATATTTTACAAACATGGCACGCCCTTTGCTTTGCTTGTCTGGGCTGAAGTCAGGCATATGCGCACCACCGCAATACCGCGCCCACGCCGTTTATCAGCGTTTTACCCATAGAGCAGTTAGCGAATGAAATGAGCTAACTGCTCTGCAAGGATTTTCTTGAAAATCCTTGCCACGAAATGCGAGAAGGCAGGCTTTTGCCTGCCGTAAGCGAGCATTTCAAGCGTTAAATGCTCTAGTTGAACCCCTCAAGCTCAAAGGAGACACCCCATGTCCACTGTCACTGCTTTTCAACTGGCTGACATTCTCTTTACGGGGGCCGGCGCTCTGGGCAAGACCCCGGACCTGCTCAAGAACGCCGGGCTGCATAAGCCCCTCATCGTGACAGACCAGGGCATCGTCAAGGCCGGACTGCCCAAGCAGTTGGAGGCCGTTTTGTCCACGGCCGGCTTCTCGTACGCCATCTACGACAAAACTGTGGCCAACCCTACTGACAATAATGTGGAAGAAGCGTTTGCCCTGTACAGCAAGGAGTCCTGCGACTGTCTGATTGGTCTCGGCGGCGGCAGCTCCATGGATACGGCCAAGGGCTGCGGCATACTGGCCACCAACGGCGGCTCTATTGACGCCTACCGCGGTCTGGGGTTGCTTAAGGCTCCCCTGCCCTACTTCATTGCCGTACCCACCACGGCCGGCACAGGTTCCGAATCCACCTGCGCCGCGGTCATCACCAACACCAGGAGCGACCATCCATGGAAGATGGCCATCCTGGATGGGCGGCTGCTGCCCAAGGCGGCCATCATCGACCCCCTGCTGATGACTGGCCTGCCGCCGCACATTACCGCCGCCACGGGCATGGACGCCATGACCCACGCCGTGGAAGCCTATATCTCGCTGGGCGCCATGGAATACACCGATTCCCTGGCACTTGGGGCTATCCGCCTGGTGTTCACCTATCTGCGCAGGGCTGTAGCCAACGGCAATGATCTCGTCGCCCGCGAAAAAATGGCCTATGCCCAAACTATGGCCGGCATTGCCTTCAGCAACGCGGGGCTGGGGCTGGTCCACTCCATGGCCCACCCGCTGAGCGCCTTTTACGGCATCTCCCACGGCGACGCCAATGCCCTTGTCCTGCCCTATGTGCTTGATTTCAACAAAATCTCCTGCCGTGAAAAAATGGCGGATATCGCCGTGGCCGCCGGCATCAAAGACCTGGGCCTCTACCCCGAAGACACTGCCGTAGCAGCTATCAAACGACTCAACGCCGACGTGCGCATCCCCACCACCATTACGGAAGCCGGCGCTCGCATAGGCGTGACCATAGACCGCAAAGACATTGCCCCCATGTCCAGGGACGCCCTCAACGAAGTGACGACGCCCACCAACCCCAGAGGCGCTACGCTGAAGGATATTGAAGCCCTATACAACCAGTGCTGGTAACTCTGCCTTCGCAGCACGGGCCTCTGGAGCCGTAACTGCCCGAAGCGTCTGTAAAGCCGTTCTTTTCTGCCATTGGGAGGAGCGGCTTTACAGCAGAAGTATTATACACTTTTTTAATTGTTACAGTGTCCAGCGCCAGCGTGATTATATGAACGCACAAACAAGACCAGAATGAATAACTAATAAAATTTAGCAAAAGGAGGTGAAAGACCCGTAAAGAGTCACACAATACCTTGCACTAAACTTCTGTGCGGGATATTCTTTGTACACGGTATGCAAATTAGCGTGTACAGATGCGCAGCAAGGTCATCGGCCGCGCAGGCCTATAGGACTACTCTTTTCGGGTTAACATACAACAAGGGATAAACAATGCAGATTACAACTGCCTTGGATTCTTCAAATTATCTCAGTGGAATGGTTCTATCAGAATATAAAGAACAACACATACATAATTATTTATTTCCTTTTACTATGCAAAATGGACTTACAACGCCATTTTTGGAAAAAATATACAAAATACGCGAAATGTTCCATAGCGGTGAAATTTCTTATTCTCCGTTTATACGGCCAAGCATTATGCGGTCGTGGCAGCGTGCTTACGCAGCTGGCGTTGACGTAGATAGTGAGCCCATGAGTATATTGGACAATGCTGTTTTTCAAAAAATACTTTCTGAAAATGATTTTCTTGTCAAAGTCGCATCAAGGATTATGGACGAGCTTCTGGAAAATATTTTTCCTTCAGAATGCTGCATCATCCTCACGGATACCGAGGGCGTTTTTTTGCATACTTTGGGATCCGGGGCCGGATTTGGCAGTGGAACAGCCTGCGCCCTGCGTGGGCTGTGCAGTCGTGAAGACGAAGACGGCACCACCGCTATGAGCCTGTGCCTGCAAGAAAAGACTGCAGTATGCGTGTTTGGGTGTGAGCACTACAATCTCCGCTTTGACTGCTGGTCCTGCGCGGCAGCCCCTATTTTCGGCAAGAACGGCACGCTGGTGGGTGGGCTGACCCTGGCGGTAGAACGCGACAAGTTCCACCACCACACCCTTGGCCTGGTCATAGCCGCAGCCAAGGCCATCACCGAACAAATGCGTCTGCGTCACCTGCTGCAGGAACTGCAGGCCATGACGGACCTGCTGGGCGAGGCCGTGCTGGTTTTTGACGCAGGCGGCGCGTTGCGGCTTATCAACCGATACGCCAAGCGCCTGTTTCATGTGCGTAAAGACGTGCTGGGGCAACCCCTGTCGGCCATCGCCACGGTCACAGAGGGAACGGAGCTGCCCGCCTTTGGCGAGAAAGTCAGCGACAGGGAGTGTTCCCTGCAGTTGCGCGACGGCACAACGCTGCACTGTCTGTTTTCCGCTTCGCCCATGCCCGAAGGAGGCCTGTGCGTTACCCTGAGCTCCAGCCAGCGCATGCACAGACTGGCGGGGCGCATCACTGGCGGCAAGGCAATCTACGATTTCGCGGACATCAAGGGCTCTTCCGCGGCTATGGCGCAGTCTTTGCGCTTGGCCAAAGTCGCCAGCGACAACGCCATGACTACATTGATCCTGGGCGAAAGCGGCGTGGGCAAAGAGCTTTTTGCCCAGGCCATCCACAACGGCGGCCCCAGGCGTAATCAGCCCTTCATTGTGGTCAACTGCGGGGCCATACCCCGCGACCTGGTCCAGAGTGAGCTTTTCGGCTATGAAGCCGGCGCCTTTACCGGCGCCAAGCGCCAAGGCACGCCGGGCAAGTTTGAACTGGCCGACGGCGGCACCATTTTTCTGGACGAAATCGGCGATATGCCGCTTTCCGCCCAGATCAGCCTGCTGCGTGTGCTGCAGGAAGGCGAAGTGACCCGTGTGGGCGGCAAACAGCCCACACGGGTGGATGTGCGGGTGGTGGCCGCCACCCACCGGGATCTCAACGCCGCCGTGAGCAACGGCGCTTTTCGACGCGACCTCTACTACCGCCTGAACGTACTGCGTATCCAGGTGCCGCCCCTACGCAGCAGGCGCGAGGACATTGCTGAGCTGGCCATTTTTTTTCTGGAAAAAATTGCAAAGGCCCTGCACAAACCGCTTTCGGGTTTTACCCCGGCAGCGCTGGAGACACTACGGGCCTATGACTGGCCCGGCAATGTGCGCGAGCTGGAAAATCTGCTGGAGCGCACGGCCGTCGTGGCCGCCGGTCCTCGCATAGACGCTGACGACCTGCCGCAGGAATGTACCGCCTCCGGTGCGGCGCAGGGTTCGCATTCCGTCTGTTTCGCCCCCGTGGCGACCGACGCCGCGCCGCCTTCCCAGGAAATTCTTTGCAAGGCTCCCGCAGACCTTGTGGAGGCCTTGCGGCAGGCCGGAGGGAACGTGCGTGTAGCCGCCAGAACCCTGGGCGTGTCACGCGTGACTCTCTATGCGCGCATCAGACGCAGTGGACTTGACCTTGCCGCCATGCGTCGGCAGCATCGGGGTCCATAACCCACGGGCACAAACCTGGGGCGATTCCCTTACAAAATGAAGTTGATTCAACGGCGAGCGTATGGCTTCCGCAACTTCGAAAATTACCGCCTGCGGGTGCGCGTATTGTGCTGCTGAAATGGATGGGGAATTGTTCAGAAACCTGTCGGAAAAACTGCCCGTTGAAGGGGCTTGCCCCCGTCTTTGGTGTAGACCCCCGTTTTTGAGGTAGAGCCGTCTTTGGTGTAGAGCCTGTAGAGCCCCATGACGGGCGGGGCTCCATAATAAAAAAAGGCTACGACAGTATGCCGTAGCCTTTCAACTTCCTGGAGCCCTTGATCAGGATTGAACTGATGACCTCATCCTTACCAAGGATGCACTCTACCGACTGAGCTACAAGGGCGCGGTGACGAAGAAGGTTTGTATCCTAAGCCCCCCAATTCGTCAAGCGTTACGGGCCTGTTTTCTTCAAAATTTTTCCAGATCCGCAGCCTGTTCCCGGCCTGCCGCCGCAAGTCCGCTGCGCAACGCGCGAAAAAGCGCCCGTGCGGCGTGCGGTGCTGTTCCCGCGGCTTTTTCCCGCCGGGCTTCCAGGGTCAGGGCGTACAGTTTTTCCCGCGTCGTGGCTGGGGCGTCCGCCGTAACGCCCTCCGGCGCTGTATCCAGCCCCACCGGCAGAGCGTCCAGCAAGGCGTCCAGCTCCGCTCCTTCAGCAGTCATCAGGCGGTCGCGCCACTGCTCTGCCCGGTGCAGGGCCGCGCTGTCCGCCGTAGCCCGGGCTTGGCGGGCCTCCAGGGCGACGCGCACGGGTTCCGGGTCCACATCACGCATGAGTCGACCAATAAACTGCAGTTGCCTGCGGCGGCCCTCATGATCGCGGATGCGGGCGTAGAGCTCCAGCGCCTCCACCAGGTCAGCGGGCAGGTTGAGCGTGCGCATGTCCCCCAGCGGCAGCCGGGCAAGCTCTGCCCCCAGATCCTGCAAAGCCAGACTGGCGCGTTTTTTGGACGAACGGCTGGGCCGGGGGGCTTCCTCCTGACCGTCGGCGGTCCACTGATAACGTTGGGCGCGGGGCATGGCGGCCTAACTTTCGGGCCGCAGCAGCGGAAAGAGAATGACCTCACGGATGGAGGCCGAATCCGTAAGCAGCATAACCAGCCTGTCTATGCCCACGCCCTGCCCCGCCGCCGGCGGCATGCCGTATTCCAGAGCGCGCAGATAGTCCTCGTCCATGCTATGGGCCTCGTCGTCGCCGGCCTCGCGCTCGCGCACCTGCTCCTCAAATCGCAGACGCTGGTCCACGGGGTCGTTGAGCTCGGAAAAGGCGTTGGAAAGCTCCCGTCCGGTGATAAACAGCTCAAAGCGGTCCGTGATGCCGGGGTTCTGGTCATTTCTTCTTGAAAGTGGAGAAATTTCAGTCGGATAATGGTAAATGAAATGCGGCTGAATGAGCTTAGGCTCCACATCCAGATCAAAGAGCTTGGCCTGAAGTTTCTGCAGGTTTTCGCTGTCCGCCGCCTTTTCGCCGCGCTGGCGGATATAATCCCGCACCCGGTTGTAGTCGTTGTAAAATTCCGGACTGTGCCCACCCACCTGGCTGAGGGAATCGTAAAAACTCAGCCGCTTCCAGGCGCCGGGGGTAAGGTCGATCATCTCGCCCTGATAGGGCACCACCGTGTCGCCGCAGGCCGTGCGCGCCAGATGGGCAAAGAGCTGCTCGGTGAAGTCCATCAGGTCTTCAAAGGTGGCGTACGCCCAGTAGAATTCACACATGGTGAATTCCGGATTGTGACGCGTGTCAATGCCTTCGTTGCGGAAGTTGCGGTTAAGCTCAAAGACTTTTTCAAAGCCGCCCACCAGCAGACGCTTGAGATAGAGCTCCGGCGCGATGCGTAAAAAGAGGTCCAGATCCAGGGCATTGTGGTGCGTTTTGAAGGGCTTGGCCGTAGCCCCGCCGGCCAGGGGCTGCATCATGGGCGTTTCCACTTCCATGAAGCCGTTGTCTTCCATAAAACGGCGGAATTCGCGCACAATAAGGCTGCGCTTCAAAAAAATCTCGCGTGCCCGCGGCGTGACAATCAGGTCCACATAGCGCTGGCGGTAACGCATTTCCAAATCTTTGAGGCCGTGGTACTTTTCCGGCAAAGGTCGCATGGAGCGGGTGATCAGCTTGATGTGCCGACAGGCCACGGTAAGCTCGCCCGTCTTGGTGCGGAACAAATGGCCGGACAGGCCCACAATGTCGCCCACGTCCAGCTTTTTAACGATGGCGTAGTCTTCGGCCGCCATATGTTCCCGCGAAGCGTAGCCCTGGATACGGCCGGTCTGATCCATAATATGGAAAAAGGCCACCTTGCCGAACGAGCGCAGCGAAACAATACGCCCGGCCACGGCAAAGACATCCTCCTGCCGATCCAGCTCCTCCCCTTCCAGGGGGCCGTAGGTTTCCAGCACCCAGTTGATATCGTGCTGTTTTCGGAAATCATTGGGGAAAAGGGGCACGCCCGCATCCAGCAGATCGCAGGCCTTGGTCACACGGTTTTTGACCACTTCGTTGAGGTCGTCACGGGCCGCAAAACTTTCCAGCATGGGCATAAAATAGCCCGCGTGCGGCGACTTGGTGCCCAGCTTCACCGCAGGCTTTTTGTTCTTCTTTTCCCTTTCTTCCACGGAACCAACTCCTACGCTGCCCTGAATTCAAAGAACTGTAACGCTATGCTCTTCAGCCCCCGGCGTCAAGGCTGACGCGCCGCAGAGGTCTTCGTGCCGTACTGGCAAAGGCACAGGGCCTTGTCTTCGACCGCCATTACGTGTAAAAAGATTTTTTTGACTTCAAGGCCGTGCCATGCGCGGCATCCCAAGGAAACTCCATGCAAAAGTACACTGCCTCTTTTCTGGGGCGGGATTGCCCCGGCGTGGTGGCTACGGTCAGCCGCATCCTCGAAGAAACGGGCTGCAATATTGAGGAAGTGACCCAGACCATCCTTTCCGGCGAATTCGCGGCCATTTTCGTAGTGGCCGCGCCTGAAGGCTCTGACGCCGAAGGCCTGCGCCAAAAGCTCAGCGCCGGGCTGGAGGCCGCCGGGGTGGACCTTTCCGTGCTGGTGCGGCCGGCCATCAAGGGGCAGTGGGGCACGGACCTGCACTGTGAGCCCTTTGTGGTTACGGCGGACGGGCCGGACAAACCCGGCCTCATTGCGGCCATGAGCCGTGTGTTCGCCCGCCACGGCGTGAATATTGAAAGCCTCAAGGCCATCTTGGGCGAAGGCGGCGCCAACCACGCCCTGTTCGTTTTTGAAGTAATGGTGCCCGAAAGCGTGGACCTGGGTCGGCTGCGCCGTGAACTGGCCTGCGAAGGGCAAAAACGCGAGCTGCGCGTAAGCGTGCAGCACCGGGATATTTTTGAGGCCGTGCATCGGGTAACCCCATTTTAGCGCAGGAAGAACCATGCTTTCCGAACGTGAGATAACCAGCACCCTGAATATGCTCCGCAATGAGCATCTGGACGTGCGCACTGTCACCCTGGGCGTGAGCCTGTTTGACTGCGTAAGCCACGACCTGGACCTTTTCACCGCCAATGTACGCGCCAAACTGCGCCGCTACGCCTCCCAACTGGTGGCCGTGTGCGACGACGTGGGCGACAAGTACGGCATTCCCGTGGTCAACAAGCGCATCAGCGTAAGCCCCATCGCCGTGGTGGCCGCGCCCTTCGGCCCGGACGGCATGGTGCGGGTCTGCCGCGCCCTGGACGAGGCCGCCCGCGAAGCCGGCGTGGACTTTCTGGGCGGCTTTTCCGCCTTGGTGGAAAAAGGCTTTGCCAACGGCGACCGCGCGCTCATCGAGGCCCTGCCCGAAGCCCTCTCCCAAACCGAACGTATCTGCTCTTCCATCAACGTGGCTTCGTCCCGCAGCGGCATCAACATGGACGCCGTGGCTCTCATGGGCCGACAGATCCGTAACGTGGCTGCCGCCACAGCCGATCGCGGCGGCATAGGCTGCGCCAAACTGGTGGTTTTTGCCAACATCCCGCAGGATGTGCCCTTTATGGCCGGGGCCTACCTGGGCGTGGGCGAACCCGACGTGGTCATCAACGTGGGCGTTTCCGGCCCCGGCGTGGTCAAAAAAGCTCTGGACCGCGCCCGCGAGGCAGGCCACAACGCCAAAGGCCGCCGCCTGACCCTGCTGGACATGGCTGAAGTGATCAAACGCACGGCCTACAAAGTGACCCGCGTGGGCGAAATCATCGGCAGCGAAGTGGCCGACCGCCTGGGCATCCCCTTTGGCGTGGCCGACCTTTCCCTGGCCCCCACCCCGGCGGTGGGCGACTCCGTGGGTGAAATTTTTCAAAGCCTGGGGCTTTCCAGCATCGGCGCGCCCGGCTCCACCGCCGTGCTGGCCATGCTCAACGACGCCGTAAAAAAAGGCGGCGCCTTTGCCTCCTCTTCGGTGGGAGGCCTTTCCGGGGCCTTCATTCCCGTGTCTGAAGACTCCAGCATTGAAGCGGCAGCCACCTCCGGGCGGCTGAGTCTGGAAAAGCTGGAAGCTATGACCAGCGTCTGCTCCGTGGGTCTGGACATGATCGCCATCCCCGGTGACACGCCCGCCAGCACCATCGCCGGCATCATTGCTGACGAAATGGCCATCGGCGTCATCAACCACAAGACCACGGCCGTACGCCTCATTCCCGTGCCCGGCAAAAGCGTGGGAGACGAAGTTTCCTTTGGCGGTCTGCTGGGCAAGGCCGCCATCATCCCCGTCACGCAGGGCGACGCTTCGGAATTTATTGCCCTGGGCGGTCGCATCCCCGCGCCCATCCACAGCCTGAAGAACTGACCCGCACGGCCGGGCTACGACGGTGAACCGTCGGAGCCCGGCCCGCTGTTCGCCTCCTTCCGCAACGGGGGAGTCCCCATGCCCGCAGCACCCATCGCCTTTCAGGTCACTGCCCCATATTTCTGTTACGGCTCAAAGGAACTTGCGCACCTTTCCCGGCGCGACGCGCGTCTGGCCCGGGCCATAGAAGCCATCGGCCCTGTGCGGCGCACAGTGCGGCCGGATTTTTTCGCCGCGCTTATGCACGCCATTGTGGGCCAGCAGATAGCCACCAAGGCGCAGGAAACCGTCTGGACGCGCCTGGAAACGGCCCTCGGCCGGGTGACGCCCGCCACAGTAGCCGCCGCCGGGACAGAACTTTTGCAAAAACAGGGGCTTTCCTATCGCAAGGTGAGCTATATGCAGGCTGCGGCGGCCGCCGCCCTATGTGGGGATCTGGACCCGGAGGCCCTGCGCCGCCTGGACGACGCGGCCCTCTGTGCGGCCCTCTGCCGACTTAATGGCGTGGGCGTCTGGACCGCAGAAATGCTCATGCTGTTTTCCCTGCAGCGGCCGGACATCCTGAGCTGGGGCGACCTGGCCATCCAGCGGGGGCTGCGTATGCTCTACCGCCACAAAGAGATGCCCCGGGAACGCTTTGAACGCTGCCGACGGCGCTACAGCCCTTACGGCTCTGTAGCCAGCCTGTACCTCTGGGCCATTGCGGGCGGCGCTCTGCCGGAACTGACCGACCCGGCTGCCCGCCCGCCCCAATAAACGCCCGCCCCAATGCAAGGCGTCCCTACCGATTCCTTTTGGCAAGGCACGTACAACGCCCTCCCGGCGCGCAAGCGCGCAACCAGACGGTGCGCCCTGCGCCGCACGGCAAACGCCAGCCGCCAGAGCCACAGAGCAGATCACCGCCGCACGCGCGTCAACAGGCTTTGGGCCGGCAGCGCGTAAAGATAGCGCAACCGCAGCAGATAGCACACTGCGCCAAAGCCCAGGGCCACAATGTAGGCAATCCAGAAGCCCACGGCGCCCAGAGCCGGGGTCAGCAGGTCGGTGCGTCCCAGCACATAGCCCAGAGGCAGACCGATCAGCGCATAGGCCATAAAGCAGATGACGGAAATAATGCGCGTGTCGTTGTGTCCGCGCAAAATGCCGATGCCCGTGGCCTGTAGGCCATCCAGCACCTGGTAGGCGGCTCCGAAAAGCAGCAGATGGGCGGCCAGGGCCGCCACGGCGGCGTCTTCCGTATAAATGCCCACAATCTGCCGCCGCAGCAGCACCGTAAGCAGGGCTATGCAGAGGGCAAAGATCACGCTGAGGCTCAAGGCCGTACGGGCCACCAGTTTGGCCCTGTCCACCTGCGCCGCGCCCAGGCAGGCCCCCACGCGGATGGTGGCCGTCATGCTGATGGAAAGCGGTACCATAAAGACCAGGGCCCCAAAATTAAGGGCTATCTGATGCCCGGCCACCATGACCGTGCCCAGCGGGGCCAGCAAAATGGCGCTCAGGGCAAACAGCGCCACTTCAAAAAACAGGGCCAGCGCGCCGGGCAGCCCGATGCGCAGCACCCGCAGCACCAGCACACCGTCAAAACGCTCCGGGCCACGCCACAGTGGCCGGAACAGAGGCCGCATGGAGGCGTACTGCCGAGAAAAACGCAGGTGCAGAAACATGCACAGGGCCATGAACCAGAAGCTCACCGCCGAGGCCACGCCGCAGCCCACACCGCCCAGCTCGGGCATGCCCAGCTTACCGTAAATGAACACATAGTTGAAAGGCACGTTGATCACCAGCCCCAGCACCCCGATAATCATAGCCGGACGGGTGCGGGCAAAGCCCTCCAGAAAACCGCGCTGGTTCACAAAAAGCAGAAAGCCCGGCAGGCCCCAGAGCATGGCCCGCAGAAATCCGCCGGAAATGGCCGCCAGATGCGGCGCAAGGCCAAAAGACTCCATCTGCCAGGAAACCGTGTAAAAAAAGCTCATGAGCACCAGGCTCAGGCCAAGCGTCAGCCACAACCCCTGCCGCAGCAGGTGCGCCGCCCTGTCCGGTTGTCCGCTGCCCACGGCCTGAGCACTCAGGGGCGAAAGCGACAGCAGACAGCCAATGCCCAGCAGGGCCACAGGTTGCCACACAGACCCGGCCACGGCCACGGCGGCCATGTGTTCGGCGCTGTATTGGCCGGCCAGGGCCGTATCCACAAAAGCCATGCCCGTCTGGGCCATCTGGGCCACAAAAATGGGCAGCCCGATGGCGTAAAGGCGGCGGGCCTCCACCCAGGAAAAAAACTGCATGTAATCCCTTATTATTCCTCTGGTAAGAACAGTCCGTCCGCAGGTAAACGCTTGCCCTGGAGCACAGCGGCGCGGCCCACCAGATTGTTGATGGCGGCGCGCCCGGCCGTACCCAGATCAAGACTGAATTCGGTCACAAAGGTCTTGATGTGCGCCTCGGTGACGGCCTGCTCCATTTCCTGGGCGTGCGCCCGTACAAATTCCCGCGTGGCTTCAGGGGCGGCCTGGGCGCGGGCCAGACTGGCGGCAATGGCTTCCTGCAGGGCCAGCGCCACGGGGTGCGGCAGATCCCTGCGCACGGCAATGGCCCCCAAAGGCAGAGGCAAATGGTATTCTTTTTCCCACCACTGGCCCAGGTCCAGCACCTTGACCAAACCCAGTCGCTCATAGGTAAAGCGCCCTTCGTGGATGACCAGGCCCATGTCCGCTTCGCCCCTTGCCACAGCGGGCATGACCTCGCTGAACAGCATGGCCCGGCGCGAGCCATGAAAACCGCCGTGCAAAGTCAACAGCAGGTTGGCCGTGGTCATGGCGCCGGGCACAGCCAGGCTGGCCGTGCGCCAAGCCGCGGGGGGCATGCCCTCGCGCGCCACCACCAGTGGGCCGCAGCCCCAGCCCAGAGCCGCGCCCGCCGACAGCAGGGCGTAGTTTTCCATAATCCACGGCACCACGCCCAGGGATACTTTTGTCACGTCCAAGGCTCCCTGGCGGGCCAGGGTATTCAGCTCTTCCACATCGGCAATATGCGGCTGCAGGGGCAGCGGCGCGGGCACCCCACCGTGCAGCAGCGCATGAAAAATGAACGTGTCGTTGGGGCAAGGAGAAAAACCAAGACGCAGTGTTTGCGGATCGGAAACAGACATTATTACCTCACGTTGACAGCACGTAGCGGCCGGGATTAATCTTAAAAAGTTTCACCGTCCCCCTACGCACAGGATGCCTGACCATGCTAGACGCAGCATATTACGCTGACCTCGGCCTTTCGTCCATCTATGATAAGGTGCTGGAAGGCCGCCGCCTGGAGCCCGAAGAAGGGCTCGCCCTGTTCCGTTGCCCCGACCTCACGGCCGTGGGCGCGCTGGCCCTGCACGCCCGTTGCCGCCGTCACGGGCACCGGGCCTTTTATGTCGTTAACCGCCAGATCAACTATACCAACGTCTGCGTCAACGGCTGCGTGTTCTGCGCCTTCCGGCGCGACCACGCGGACGACCCCGGCGCGTTTGTCCTGAGCCACGAAGACATCCTGACCCGCCTGCGTGCGGCCGAGGCCTCCGCCCTGCGCCTGGACGAACTGCACATCGTGGGCGGCTGTCACCCCGACCTGCCCCTGTCCTGGTTTGAAGAGCTGCTGCGCCGCGTACGCGCCGCACACCCCCATTTGCCTATCAAGGCCTTCACTCCGGTGGAAATTGAGCATTTTTCCCGACTGGAGGGCGTAAGCACCCGCACCGTGCTGGAGCGCCTGCAACAGGCGGGCCTGGTCATGATGCCCGGCGGCGGCGCAGAAATTTTTGATGAAGAACTGCGCGCCCGCATCTGTCCGCATAAGGCCGATGCAACCGCATGGCTGCGCGTTTCGGGCGAGGCGCACAGTCTGGGCATCCAGACCAACTGCACCATGCTCTTCGGCCACCTGGAAAGCTACGAGCAGCGCGTGGATCACCTCTGCCGCCTGCGGGACCAGCAGGACAAAACCGGTGGCTTTACCTGTTTTATCCCCTTGCCCTTTCTGACGGAGAACAGCCGCCTCAAACTGCCGGAAGACAAAGTAGGCCCCCAGCGCGGCCTGGACCAGCTGCGTACTGTGGCCGTTTCCCGCTTGCTGCTGGACAACATCCCCCACATCAAGGCCTACTGGATCATGATGGGCCCCAAACTGGCCCCAGTAGCCCTGTGGTATGGGGCTGACGACCTGGACGGCACCATTATTGAAGAGCGCATCGGTCACATGGCTGGGGCGTCTTCGGCCCAGGGCCTGACCATCCATGAGCTGGAACAGATGATCCTGCGCTCCGGTTTTACGCCTGTACGGCGCAATGCCACATTCACCACCCTTTCCGAGACCGCCAGCACGGAGGCGCGCCCGTGACCAGTTTTCTGCCCGCCCACAGTCCTTTTGAAGAATCCGGCCCCGCCTTTGCCGACCTGCGGGAAGCGGCGGCTAAAGCCGCCGCCGGCCAACGCCTGGACCGCCGGGACGCCGAAGCCCTGTACTATAAGGCCAGCCTGCCCACCCTGGCCGGTCTGGCCCACCAGATGCGCCTGCGCCTGCACCCGGAGCCCGTGGTCACCTATGTGGGCGACCGCAACATCAACTACTCCAACATCTGCGTGTGCGGCTGCCGTTTCTGCGCTTTTTTTCGTCCGCCGGAAAACCCGGAAGGCTACGTCATCAGCCGGGAGGAAATGGCGCAGAAAGTGGAAGAAACCCTGCGCCTGGGCGGCACGCAGATTCTGCTTCAGGGCGGTCACCACCCCGATTTGCCCCTGGAGTGGTACGAAGACCTGCTGCGTTGGCTGCGCTCCAACTGGCCGCAGCTGCACATCCACGCCTTTTCCCCGCCGGAAATTTTTTTCTGGTCGCAGAAATTCGGCCTGAGCGTGCCCACGGTGCTGCGCCGCCTCAAGGCCGCCGGCCTGCACTCCCTGCCTGGCGGCGGGGCCGAGATACTGCATACCGCTGTGCGCGCCAGGGTTTCACCCAACAAATGCACGGCAGAACAGTGGCTGGACGTGATGGAAGCCGCCCACCACGAGGGCCTGCGCACCACGGCCACCATGATGTTCGGCCACGAAGAAGAACCCGGCCAGCGTCTGGACCACCTGTTTGCCGTGCGCGCCCTGCAGGACCGCACCCACGGCTTTACGGCCTTCATCCCCTGGACCTTCCAGCCCGCGCACACCCGCATCGCCGTGGACCCGCTGCCGGCTCCAGCCTATCTGCGCCTGCTGGCCGTCTCCCGCCTGGCACTGGACAACGTGCCCAACATCCAGGCCTCCTGGGTGACCATGGGGCCGCAGGTGGCGCAACTGGCATTGTTCTACGGGGCCAACGATTTCGGCTCCCTGATGATCGAAGAAAACGTGGTGGCCGCCGCGGGCGTGTCCTACCACATGAGTCGGCGGGATATCCACAAGGTTATCCGCGCCGCGGGCTTCACGCCCGTGCAGCGCACCATGGACTATACCCCCGTGGACCCGCAGCCGGTGGCATAGGAACGAAATTCTGCCCTATACGGGGAGGGGCCTGCCCCCAGGCGGACCTCTCCCCGGCCTTTTGCCGCCTGAGCCCCGGTTTTGCCCCCTGCCCAACCATCCAGAGAAGGCGCGCCATGAACATCCCCCCCGCTTCCCGCCCAGCGCAGCACCGCGTACTGCGCATGGGCCGCATTGGCTATCTCAATGTATTGCCCATCTACCACCCGCTGGAGGCGGGCATTCTGCCCCACGACTACGAGCTGGTTTCCGGCCCGCCGGCCTTGCTCAACACCATGATGGCGCGGGGCGAGCTGCACGTTTCTTCCTGCTCCTGCTTTGAATACGCCTGCCGCCCGGAACGCTATTTTCTGGTGGAAGACCTTTCCATTGGCTCGCGCGGGCCGGTCATGAGCGTGCTGCTGCTCTCGCGCCGCCCCGTGGAAGAACTGCAGGGCACAGAAATCCTCATCAGCGGCGAGACCCACACTTCCGTAGCCCTGCTGCGCCTGCTCCTGCGCGACCGTTACCACTGCGACGTCACGTATCGGACCGGGCAGGTGACCCCGGCCGTTAACTCCCCCACCCCGCCCGTGGCCTTTCTGGCTATTGGCGACGAGGCCTTGCGCCTGCGCAACCATAAAGACTACCCCTACCGCCTGGACCTGGCCGAAGCCTGGCGCGACTGGACAGGGCTGCCTTTTATTTTTGGCCTGTGGGTGGTGAGCCGCGCGGCGGCGGAAGCGGGCCTTTTTCACGACGACCCGGGGGCGCTGCTGCGCCGGGGGCGGGACTGGGGCCTTGAACACATGGACGTGATTCTGGACCTCACGGCCCACGGCTGCCCCCTCTCACGCGAAGAACTGGACTTTTACTACCGGAAAGGTCTGGTCTACAGCTTAGGCAAAGAAGAACTGCAGGGCTTGCGCTTGTTCTACAACAAACTGGCCCAGGCCGGGCTTATCCCCGCCGTGCCGCCGCTGGAGTTTTTCCGGTTTCCAAACCCAGCCGCGTAGTAACGCTCCGGGGCAAAAAACGCCTGCAACTCACTTTTGCGGCTGCACAAAGTGCGAAAAGTCCTGGGCATTGCCGACACACTACGCCAGCGCAGTTCCGCACCGCGCAGAGGATTTTTACAGAACAACGTACCACAGAACAGAAGCCCTTTGAGAAGATGCTTCTCAAAGGGCTTCTGTTCTGTAAAAAAATCTTTACAAAAAAACTTCTACTGCAAAGCCTTCAAAATGGCCCCACTGGAAGCGGAACTGAGGGGGCTGCCGTCCACCACCACGGCGGGCAAGCGTTTGACGCCGTAGAACTGGCTGATCTGCTGGGCCTGGTAGAGGTTCACATTGCCCGCGTTGTAGCAGTATTTGGCCACGGCCAGCTCCTGGTTGGCCGACACAGGGGGCCGCAGGCGGGCCATATAGCTATAGTGAATGGGGTAGTCCGCAGACTGCACGGTGGCGTCATATTCGTTATTAAAGGGCACGGCCTTGCCATGGGCCTTTTTTTGCGCAGCCTTGACGCTGTTCCAGCGGTCCAGGGCGTAGGTCAGGTAGGACATGGCCTGGCCCGGACGGTTGTGGGCTATCCAGATGGCCATGCCCATAAGGTCCGTGCCGTAGTATTCATGGCTGTTGGCAAAAACGACGATCTTGCACTGGGCGGGTGCAAGGGAGCGGCTGGCTTCGCTTACGGCGTGCCAGAGCTTGGCGCTCTCGGACGCGGCAAAATCCAGGAGCACCAGGATTTCGTGCGGGGCTTTGGGATCGCCAAAAACCACAGGGTAGATTTCTGCTTTCCACTGGGGCCGATAGGCGGCTTCACCTTCAATGCTGGTGACCGTGCCGCCCATCTGGTTGATCATGGCCAGCGCTTCCGGCGAACCGGCCCGCAGATTGGGCAGGCTTTGTCGCAAATAGGGGTTAAACAGGTTGGCATTGCCGCTGTGGACTTCCGAAGGCAGATTCACCGCGCCGCGTGGGGCGCTTTCGCCTCCGGAAAAGCCACAACCGCCCAACAGAAGCCCCACCAGCATCAGGGCCGACAACATTCCGCGCATAGCAACACACCTCACGCAACGATCTTTGGAGCATTCCATATAAGAAGCGTTTATTCCGCAGACGCGAACAGGGGTTGGGCCACGGCCTCAAGGTGCCGCAGCCAAAGTTGGGCAAAACCGTCGTATTCCGCCGTGCCCAGCAGCACGGGGCGGCAGCGGCGACCGCGCTCCTCAATCCGGCTGCGCCAGGACTGGGGCTGCGTGCCGGCCATATCGCGCAGGGCGTGCCGGCCCACCACCGAAAGCAACGGCAAAAGCCAGACCGCAGGGGACGTGAGCCGGGGCAGGATGTCTTCCAGCAGCACTGCGCCGTTCATGGTGCCCACGTGCACACGGGGATCCAAAGCACGCACGGCCGCAGCCAGATCGGCATAACGGCCCACGGCCGCGTGGCGCGCGCCGTGCCCCATGCAGACCACATCCTCGTCGGGCATGCGTTCCGCCGGCAGATGCCGCACCAGGGCACGGGCGGTCTCCTGCACGTCCTCAGGGTTCTGCAGAAGGGGCGTGCCCACCCGGCAGGAGAGGCCTTGTCGGGCGGCCACTTCGGCCACGGCGGCGCAGACCTGCTCGTGCTCACTGCCCGGAATAGTCTGCAAGGGCTGCACGGCCACATGGGTGAAGCGTTCAAAGCCCAGCCGGCTCAGAGCCTTGAGCACGGAATCGCTTTTTTGCCGGGCCTGGGCCAAGCGCTCGCGCAAGAGCAGCGAGGTGAAAGCCCAACGCACGGGAACGCCGGGATAGCGCTGCCGCACAAGGGCGTCAAAGCTCTTGAGGGCGTTCTGCCCCTGGGCGCTGCTCGCGCCAAAGGCCACCAGCAGGATAGCGCGCTTCATGGACAACATGTGTACGTCAGTTGCGGGACGGAAGCAAGCCGGACAGAAGGGCTGCGGCGGCCAGAAACAGAAGTGAAGCCCGCGAAGGGCCTTGTGTTGACCCTTGCCCCCTCGCAAGGATACAGTGCCGCATGCGTTCCCTGCCCCGCCAAGATACTCTTGGTGCGCGGCAAGGGCCGCCGGAGGAATATATCAATGCCAAAAGCGCTGGTTTTGGGGGGCGCTACCGGTCTGCTGGGCCAGGCGCTGGTACGCGTGCTGCGTCAAAACGGCTGGCAGGCAGCCACCCTGGGACGCGGGGACGGCAACCTGCTGAATCTGAACTTTCTGGAAGATCGCGTGGCCGCGGCCGGAGCGGATGTGGTCTTTAACGCCGTAGCCTGGACTGCCGTGGACGACGCCGAGGACCACGCCGAGGAAGCCTGTTTGCTCAACCGCACGCTGCCTGACGCCCTGGCGCGGGTGCTCAAATCGCTGGGCAATGGTCACCTGGTACACTTCAGCACCGATTTCGTCTTTTCCGGCACGGGCGAAACCCCGTGGAAGGAAGAAGACCCGCCCCATCCATCTTCAGTGTACGGCTGCACCAAGCTGGAGGGCGAACAGGCCGTGCTGCGGGTGCTGCCTGAGCGCGCCTGCGTGCTGCGTACGGCCTGGCTTTTCGGTCCAGGGCGCAAAAATTTTGTGGACACCATCCTGGCGGCCTGCCGACGGCGCGACGCCATTACCGTGGTGCACGACCAGACAGGTTCGCCCACCTACAGCCTGGACCTGGCCCAATGGAGTCTGGCCCTGGCCCAAAAACAGGCCACCGGGCTATGGCACGCGGCCAACAGCGGTCAGGCCAGCTGGTGCGACCTGGCCTGTGAGGCCGTTGCGCTGGCGGCGGCGCCCTGCCGGGTTATGCCCATCGATTCGGCGCAGTATCCGCAAAAAGCCCGCCGACCGGAATTTTCCGTGCTGGACACGGGCAAACTCGCCGCCTTTTTGGGCAAAAAACCCCGCCCCTGGCCCCAGGCCCTGCGGGACTATATTTTTTGCGAATATCTGCCCGCTATAAACGGGAACAAAAAACCCGTCCCCTGCGGGGGGGCGCGGTGAAAGCCCGCTTCCGGGCGCTCTGGCGGCCGCTGTTGGCCGCCCTGCTTCTGCTGGCCGCCGTTGCGCCGGGGGTGGGGGCACGCCCGCGCAGCCTGCAAGACCTGGCCGCCATCACCGGCAAGCTGGTGGCAACGGGCATCAAATACGGCGAAATCCCCTCCCTCTACCGTCCCCGTTATGACCGTGTATCCGATGCGGACCTGAGCCTGAGCGGTGACGATGTGGTGTTTGTGGTCCAGCTGCCCGATGGGCCGCGCATCTATCCGCAAAGCATCATGGCCTGGCACCAGGTGGTCAACGAGGTGGTGGACGACAATGCCTATGCCGTCACCTACTGCCCCATTACGGGCACACTCATGGCCTACGACGCTTCTATGGGCGGCCTGAACCTTATTTTCGACCCCGAAGGCCGCCTTTACGACGGCAACAGCGTGCTGGTGGACCGCAATTCCGGCAGTCTGTGGCTGCAGGAAACGGGAATGGCTTTTGACGGCCCGTTGCTGGGCCGGGGCCTGCCGCAATTGCCCGTTTTCTGGACCACCTGGGGCGCAGCCAAAAGCGTCTATCCCAAGGCCAAGGTGCTGGCCAGGCCTCCCGGCAACAGGGCCTATGGGCGCGACCCCTACGGCAGTTACGCGCGCACGGACACCTATTACCAGAACGACCGGCTCATTTACCCCGTGCTGCGGCTGGACCGGCGCTTTCCCCACAAAACCCCCATGCTCTGCCTAGAGTATGAGGGGTCTTTAGTGGCTATTGACATCAAGTATGTCAAAAAGAAGGGCGCGGTAAATTTTTTTGTAGGGCCCCACGCCCTGCTGGCCGCCTATGACGGCAAACTGGGCGTGGTGCGGGTATTCAACCGCCGGGTCTGGAACGATCCTTTCCTGTTCATCGCCCGCTACGGCAAACTGCAGGATCTGACCACACGCAGCCTCTGGAGTCCGGCCACGGGCAAAGCGCTGGACGGCAACATGCTGGGTGCGGGCCTGACGCAGATCTACGGCGTCTATTCCATGTGGTTCGCCTGGTACAGCATGAATCCGGAAACGCTGGTCATTCCCGGGCCCGGCGAAGTGCCCCAGAATCTGCTTTCGCCCAACCCGCCGGGACAAGGCGACGGGCCGCAGAGCTCTATGCCGCGCAGATCCCCCGACAATCCGTAGGACCAGGACGCGCAGAACGCATGGACTTTGGAGCGCACACCGAGAAAAAAACAAGCGCACCCTGTTTGCGTAACTCGGTACTGACCGCGCTTGTTCATGGGCGAAGAAATAGAGGGCAAAAGCGGTCTCGACGGCTTCAAAGGAAACGCGACTTTTTGCGCAGGGAGTGTACTCTTATGGTACTCGACCGGAGCAAAAAGCCGCGCTGACGCCGCCGGAGGGCAAAAAGACCTCCTGCCTTTCGCGACAAACCTGGTCGGGCGCGGACAAAGAGGATTTTTGTTCTCCGGCAAGGAAACGCGACTTTTTGCGCAGGGAGTGTACTCTTATGGTACTCGACCGGAGCAAAAAGCCGCGCTGACGCCGCCGGAGGGCAAAAAGACCTTTGTCCGCGCCCGACCTAGTGGGCGGCGCCCCAATCATGCCCTACCCCCCAATCCACAACCAAAGGCACGGAAAGAGCCTGCCCGCCGGGAGCCACGCCGCTCATGAGGGAGGCCACGCGGGCGCCGGTTTCCTGGGCGGCGTGTTCTGGCACTTCCAGAAGCAGCTCATCGTGAACCTGCAGCAAAAGGCGGGCCTGCAGACGGCTCAGATCCGGGTCGTGGGCCACGGCCAGCATGGCCAGCTTGATGATGTCTGCGGCGGAACCCTGGATAACGGTGTTGATGGCCTGTCGGCGGGCCAGAGCATAGGCTTGGCCGTTGGGAGAATGGATGTCGGGCAACAGGCGACGACGGCCGCCCAGGGTGGTTACGTAGCCCTGACGTTTGGCCGTGGCCTCGACCTCTTCGTAAAAGGCTTTGAGGCCGGTAAGGCGGGCAAAGTAGCGGGCAATGAATTCTTTGGCCTTGACCGTGCCTATTTTCAGCTCCTGACCCAGCTTTTGCGCGCCCATGCCATAGATGAGGCCAAAGTTGATGGTTTTGGCGTTACGGCGCTGGTCCGGACTGATCTGGTCCTGGGGCAGGTCATAGATGAGGGCGGCAGTGCGGGCGTGGATATCCTCGCCCTGGCGAAAGGCCTCCAGCAGAGCTGTATCCTGAGACATATGGGCCAGCACGCGCAGCTCTACCTGCGAGTAGTCGGCGGAAACCAGAGCCCGGCCGGGCCCGGCGATAAAGCAGGCGCGCATGCGTTTGCCCAGGGGGCCGCGCACGGGGATATTCTGCAGATTGGGATTGCTGGAAGAAAGGCGACCCGTGGCCGTGGCCTTCTGGTTGAAGGTGGTGTGGATGCGGCCCTGGGCGTCCACCAGGCGCGGCAAAGGGTCCAGATAGGTGGAGCGCATTTTTTCCAGCTTGCGGAACTGGAGGATGCTCTCTACCACCGGGTGGTGGCCGGCAAGTTTTTCCAGGGTTTCCTGACTGGTGGAGGCCTGTCCGCCGCGCGTCTTGCGCGGGGCCGGCAGCTTGAGGGTATTGAAGAGCACCTCGCCCATTTGCTGGGCCGAACGGATGTTAAAGGTAACGCCCGCTGCCGCATAGACCGTTGCCGTAAGCCGATCCAGCTCGGCCTGCACGTCGGCCAGAAAGGACTGAAAGGCCGCCGCGTCGATGGCCACGCCATAGCCTTCCATAGAAGCCAGCACGGGCGCCAGGGGCAGCTCCAGACGGCGGTAGAGGGGCAGCAGACCGTCGGCCGTCAGGCGTTCTTCCAGCACAACGGCCATACGCAGGGCCAGGGCCGCCGGCCCCATGCCGCTGCGCCTGAGGGGCGCGCCCCAGTAGGCGGCCAGACGAGGCCAGGCATAGTCGCTTTCTTCCGGATTAATGAGGTAGGCGGCCAGCCCCAGGTCGAAGCAAAAGGGCGGTTGCCTGTCCTGCGCCAAGCCCTGCCAGCAGGCCTCGCCCACCAGCAGACCTTTGAGGTCGGCAAGGACTAGGCGGCGCGCGTCTTTCAACCAGGCGCAAAGGGCCGCGGCGGTGCCGCCCCAGCGCACTTCGGTGCAGGAACAGGCCTCCCCGTCGGGCGCAGTCCGGCCTGCAGCATCCGTGTGCCATACAGCCACATGGGGCGGCTTGTCCGGCCCACCGGGCCAGATGCAGGCCACGTCCAGCCCGGTGCAGGGGGGCAGATCCGCAACCTTGGCTGCCAGGGGCAGATCGGGTTCTTCCAGCACTTCCAGCAAACTCATCTGCGGGCCAGCGCCCTGGGGAGGGACCGATGGGGCGGTTGCGGCCGACGGCGGTTCCCCGCTGGAAACGGCAGCCGCTGCAGGCGCGGCCGAGGGGGAAGACGCGCCCGCTGCGTCCGTATCCGGAGCTCCGGCATCCCGCCACTGCAGGCGCTCCAGCGCGGCCATGTCCCGCCGCAGGGCGTGCAGCTCAAATTCTTCGGCCAGGGAGGCGCAGGCCGCGGCGTCCAAAGGCCGCACACGCATGTCCTCCAGGCGCACATGGGGGCAGGCCGCGTGCGACAGGGCGGTCAGCTCCCGCCAAAGAAACATGTTCTCCAGATGATCGCGCAGCTTGTCCTGCAGCTTGGGCGGCAGCAGGGCGAAGTGGTCGCGGATGTCCTCCAGGCTGGGGCAGATTTCAAAGATTTTTTGCGCCGTCTTGGGGCCGATGCCGGGCACGCCAGGGATGTTGTCGCTGGTGTCGCCCACCAGGGCCTGCACGTCGGCCCACTGGTCGGGGGCAAAGCCCGTTTCGGCGGTAAAGGTCGCCGCGGAAAGCAGCTTTTCTTCGCGGAAGGCAGGGTCCCACATGTATACATCGGGTCCCAGGCACTGCTTGAGATCCTTGTCGCCGCTGACGATGACCACAGGCCGCTTACCGGAAAGGCGCGCCGCCAACGAGGCTATGCAGTCGTCGGCCTCGCAGCCCTCGGAAACTTCGCGGGGAATGCCCAGGGCCCGCACCATCCGGGCAATGGGCTCCAGCTGGCGGACGAGATCTTCAGGCGTGGCCTCGCGGTTAGCCTTGTAGAGCGGATAGATGTCGTGCCGGAAGTTCTTGCCCTTGCCGTCCTGCACAAAAAGGAAATGCCGGGGGCGTTCCTCCCGCAGTATCCGCAGCAGCACGCGGGTGACCACCACCAGCGCGTTGGTGGGGAAGCCGTCGGAACGCTGCATATTGCGGTTGGCGAAAAATCCCCGATAAATGAATGCGGTGCCGTCCATAAGAAAAACGGGCTCCGCGGCAAGATTGAGGCGGCTTTTAAGCGACATGACAACTCGCGGGTGCTGAAGGTGACAGGAGGCGCGGCGCGCGGGGACAGGCCCCTTGCGAAGATGCAGTCCGACGCATATACTATAGAGATGGAAACAAGTGCGCAAGTAACCGCCGCCCTGCAGGGGCCTCTGCTTTGCGTCCGCGTGGGCGGCCGCTGGGACATGGAGGCCCCTTGGCCTCCGGACGCCCAAAACGCCCTGCGGCAGGCCGCAGACCCGCGCGTGGCCCAGCTGGAGGTGACCAGCGAAGCCTTGGGCCCGTGGGACAGCAGCCTGCTGGTCTTTCTTGTGCAGCTGCTCAAGACAGCCCACGCCCGAAAGCTCATGGTGCGCACGGAGCTGCCCGACGGCCTGGAACGACTGCTGCGCCTGGCCTTTGCCGTGCCCGCCAAGGAAGGCGCAGGCAAAACCACGCAACGCCCTGGCCTGCTGGCCGAACTGGGCGGCCGGGCCTTGGGCCTGCCGCCAAAAGTGCGGGATTTTCTTGATTTTCTTGGCGATGTAACCCTGGCGCTGGGGCGGCTTTGCGTGGGCCGGGCCAATATGCGCGCGCAGGATATGCTCACGGCCATGTACGAATGCGGCGTGCTGGCCCTGCCCATTATTTCTCTGACCAGCCTGCTGTTTGGCCTGATCCTGGCCTTTGTGGGCGCGGTGCAGCTGACCCAGTTCGGCGCGCAGATCTATGTGGCGGGGCTGGTGGGCATTGGCATGCTGCGGGTCATGGGGGCCATTATGGTGGGGGTGGTCATGTCCGGTCGGGTGGGCGCGGCCTACGCGGCCCTGATCGGCACCATGCAGGTCAATGAGGAAGTGGACGCCCTTTCCGCTCTGGGCATTTCGCCGGTGGATTTTCTGGTCCTGCCCCGGGTGCTGGCCCTGACTCTGATGATCCCGCTGCTGACCATCTATGCCGACCTCATGGGCGTGTTGGGCGGCTTTGTGGTGGGCACCCTCATGCTGAACCTGAATTCTATGGAATACGCCAACGCCACCGTGCAGATGGTGCCCTTCAAACATGTGCTTATCGGCTTGGTCTACGGCACGGTGTTTGGCGTCATCGTGGCCCTGGCGGGCTGCTACCAGGGGCTGCGCTGCGGGCGCAGCGCCCAGGCCGTGGGTCGGGCCACCACCACGGCCGTGGTGCACGCCATTGTGGGCATTATCGTGGCCACATCCATTATTACCGTCATCTGCAACGTTCTGCAGGTCTGAACCATGAACGCGCCTCTTCCCGCCGCTTCCGCCGCTGCACCCCAGGACGTCCGCATCCGCGTGCGCGATCTCACCGTGGGCTACGGCTCCTTTGTGCTCATGCGGGACGTGAGCTTTGACGTACGCACCGGGGATATTTTTTTTATCATGGGCGGTTCGGGCTGCGGCAAAAGCACCCTGCTGCGCGCCCTCATGGGCCTGAAACGCCCGCAGACGGGACAAGTGCTGTACAGCGGCACAGATTTCTGGAACGGTACGGAGGCAGAACGCCGCCGCATCATGCGCCACACGGGCGTGCTGTTTCAGGGCGGCGCGCTGTGGAGTTCCATGACGCTGGCGGAGAATGTGGGCCTGCCCTTGCAGCAGTACACCAGCCTGGGCCCGGAAGAAATCCGGGAGCAGGCCGCCCTTAAACTGGCCCTGACCGGTCTGGCCGGCTTTGAGGACTACTACCCCTCGGAAATCAGCGGCGGCATGCGCAAACGGGCGGGGCTGGCCAGGGCTCTGGCCCTGGACCCGGCCATTCTGTTTCTTGACGAACCCTCCGCCGGGCTGGACCCCGTGAGCTCCCGCCTGCTGGACGACCTTATCCTGGAGCTGCGGGACAGCCTGGGGGCCACCTTTGTCATTGTTTCGCACGAGCTGGCCAGCATTTTTGCCATCGCCAGCAACAGCATTTTTCTGGACGCCCAGACCAGGGTGGTGGCCGCGCAGGGCCGCCCTGACCTGTTGGCGCAGAACCCAACCACTGCGGAAAGCGCCCGGCTGTTTCTGACCAGGGGCGCGCCCCGCGCCGCAGACCCGGAAGACGCCGGAGTCGTCTCGACAAAGGATAAGGATACAGCCTCATGAGCAAGCCCGTTTCCAAAACCGCCGTAGGCGCCTTTGTGCTCTGCGCGCTTACCCTGTTTGTGCTGAGCATTCTCTGGCTGGGCGGCAGCCGCCTGTTCAGCAACGACATGGAATACGTGCTCTATTTCGATGGTTCGGTGAGCGGCCTTTCCACAGGCGCCCCCGTGGTTTTTCGCGGCGTGCCCATGGGCAGCGTCACGCGCATCAACCTAGTGGCCAATGCGCGTGATTCCAACGTCACCATCCCGGTCTACATCCGTATCGACGAACGCAGTTTTGTGTTGGCCAAAAACGCCAGTGCGCCGGGGGAAGGCTTTCATGAGGAAATCATCCGCCGCATGGTGCAGCGGGGCATGCGGGCGCGGCTGCAACTGCAGAGCCTCATTACCGGGCAATATCGCATTGAGCTGGATTTTTACCCCGGCAGCCCGGCCAATTTCCGCTCTTCCACGCCGGAGGATGAAATCCCCACCATTCCATCGCCTATGGATACGCTCCAGAGCACCATCCAGCGCCTGCCTCTGGAGCGCATGGCCGCCTCGCTGAACACTGTCCTGCAAAATCTGGCCAATGCCCTGGAGCAGAACCGCCTGGAACGGGGACTGACGGCTTTTGCCGATACCTTTGAAGAGATGCGCGATCTGCTGCGTACAAGCCCCATGCGCCTGCACGCGGAACAGATTATGCAAAATATGGATACGGCCAGTGGCGCAGTGGAACGCGAACTGCCCACCACCCTGCTTGCCTTCCGTCAAGCGATGGAAAACATGGCCGTGGCCGCCCAGCAGCTGCGCGCCGCCACGGCCTCGGCCCAGGGCGTGCTGGGGCGGGATTCGCCCGCCATGGCCGACCTGCGCCGTATGCTCAAGGAAGGCTCGGACGCCGCGCGTGCCCTGCGCACCCTGGCCGATATGCTGGAACGCAACCCTGAAGCCCTGCTCAAAGGCAGGCAAGGGAGACACTGATGCCCCGCCTTCTGCCCCTTGCGCTCATGGCGCTGCTGCTCTGCGCCTGCGGACGCAGCGCCCCCACCAACTACTACCTGCTGGAGGCCGCCCCCGTGTCCACCGGTGCAGAGGCCCTGCCCGCCCGCACCCTGCGCCTGGCCCCCGTGGCGCTGCCCGAATATCTGGACCGCAACGGCATGGTCACCCGTGGGCCCGGCACGCAGGTTACTGTGGCCCAGTTCCACCTGTGGGCCGAATCCCTGCAGGCCAGCGTGCGCCGCAGCGTGCAGGGCGTTCTGGCCCCGGCCTTGCTGGCTGCGGGCGTCACCGTGCTGGCCCCGGCCGATGAGGACAAAAGCGACTATCTTCTGCAGCTGGACCTGCAGCGCCTGGACGGCAGCCTTACAGGCACGGCCGTACTGGAAGCGCGCTGGACGCTGCGGGACCGGCAGGACGCCGTGCTGGACCGGGGCCTCTACACGGCAGAGGAAGCCGTGCACGGCAAAGGCGCAGCAATGCGCGAGGACTACGCGGCCCTGGCCGCCGCTGAAAGCCGCCTAGTGCAGGGCCTGGGGGCGCATCTGGCCGCGCGTTTGCCCGCACTGCTGCGGGGACGACCATGAAGCCCGACCTGGACAACCAACACTGCCGCGTGCTTCTGGTAGACGACGCACCGGAAAACCTGCGCATCCTCAGTGAAAGCCTGCGCGACGACTATACCATCATGTTCGCCAAAAACGGGCCGGACGCCCTGCGCCTGGCCCGCCGTCAGCCGCCGGACCTCATCCTGCTGGACGTGATCATGCCCGGCATGGACGGCTATGAGGTCTGCCGCCGCCTCAAAGAAGACGCCGTAACCCGCGACATCCCCATCATGTTCATCACCGCCCAGAACGAAGAAACGGACGAGGCCACGGGCCTTTCACTGGGCGCGCAGGACTATGTTATCAAGCCGTTCCGAGCCTCTCTGGTACGCAACCGGGTGGCCAATCAGCTCAGATACAAACGCTACCGCGACCACCTCAATGATCTGGTGCGCGAACGCACCCGCCAGCTTTCTCTGACGCAAGAAGCCACCATTATTGCTATGGCAAGCCTGGCCGAATGGCGCGATACCGAAACGGGCGCGCACATCCGCCGCACGCAGAACTACGTCAAGGCCCTGGCCAAACACATGTCCGGCCTGCCCGACTATGCGGCGCAGCTGGATGCCGACGCCATCTTCTGGCTGTATCTTTCAGCTCCGCTGCACGACGTGGGCAAGGTGGCCATTGCCGACACCATACTGCACAAGCCGGGCCCCCTTACCGATGAAGAATATGAAGCCATGAAAGCCCATACCGTACACGGCTGGGCCGTGCTTTCCGCCGCCGATCAAATGCTGGGAGAAAACTCCTTTTTGCGCGTGGCCAGCGATATTGCCTACTGCCACCACGAACGCTGGGACGGCCGGGGCTATCCGCGCGGGCTCAAGGGAGAAGAAATCCCCCTTTCCGCCCGGCTCATGAGCCTGGCGGACGTTTACGACGCCCTGCGCAGCAAGCGCGTCTACAAGGCGCCCATGCCCCACCCAACGGCGGCCGCCATTATCCAGGACGGCAGCGGCAGCCAGTTTGACCCTGATGTGGTCAAAGCCTTTCTGGCCATTCAGGACAAGTTTGAAGCAATAGCCACCCGGTTCAACGACGCCTAGCGCAAGGCGCATCGCTCAATGCGGGCTGCGCCGCCCATCCTTTCCCTTCTTCTGCCATTCAGCTCTCCACAAGTTTGAAAAATACCTCCGGCTGCAGAATGGTGATGTTGTCCCTGGTAAACGGGCCAAACATTCCGTTCTCCTCCTGCTGGCGCAGCACCTTGTACAGCGAGATGCGGTGCACGCCGAGCAAGGAGGCCATCTCCTGTCGCGACATGCCCAGTTCCGCCTTGAGCGGATCACTGCCCGGTTGCAGCCGCTGGGCCAGGAACTTGCATGTACGCACCAGCACATTGTCCAGATAAAGCGATGACGCCTGGTTGGACAGTATCCTCAATTTCCTCGACATGGATTCCAGCAGATTGATGATGAGATCAGGCCGGGCCGTGTTGATCTCCTTCAGGGCTTCCTGAGTAAATTCGTAGGCTATACAGTCTGTTACGCAAGAAAAATAGCTTTCTGCCGGCATGGGGTCGAAAAAAGGCGTTTCGCCAAACAGGCAGCCCCCCCGAATGTACCAGAGGATTTTTTCTACCCCCTCAAGGTTCTGGTGCGTCAGGCGCACCTTGCCGCGTTCCAGAAAGTACAGGGCGCGCCCAAACTGCACGCAGTGCCCCTTGGACCAGACCACCCGTTTCCCCAAGTGCAGCACCTCACGCCAGGGGGTATTCATATTATTCATTTCTTTGAAGGCCATACCGCGCGAATAACCGTGTTCGGAATTTTCTCGCATAGCATAATCCTCCATGGTTTTTCTGATGACCATAATCCTAAAGGAAACAGAATGTGAAAAATGTTGCAATGGGAACACGCAAAACAACCAGAACGGCATATGCTTTAATCGTGGGATGAAAGTAACTATTTTCCAACTAGTTACCATTCCAATAAAATTTTTTTGGGGACGACATCCGCAATTGCGTCACCAACAGAAAACATAAGGAGTTGAATATGGGTCATCCGACAATCTATCCAACTGGTGTAACGCTTTTCAAACCGGAAAAATGCTGGAGTGGCTATACCATTTTTCAGGCTCAGGAGCTCGGCGCTGTGCTTATGGATATGAACGGGCGCGAGATAAACGTCTGGAAAGGCGTACACGGTATGCCTAACAAAATTCTTCCAGGCGGCTATCTTGTCACAAGCCGAGGCCGCCGCAGCGGTAAATACAGTGTGCAGGATGGTCTTGATGTTGTCCAGGTGGATTGGGACGGCAATATTGTCTGGAAATTTGACCAGAACGAATTCATTGAAGACCCCGGGTTTCCCGGCCGCTGGATCGCCCGCTATCACCATGACTTCCAGCGTGAAGGCAACCCCGTGGGCTACTTTGCCCCAGGCATGGAACCCAAGGCGCTTGAGGGCAAAACCCTGATCCTTGCCCACCGCAATGTGCGCAATAGCGCAATCAGCGACAAACAGCTGCTGGACGACCTGATCCTGGAAGTGGACTGGAACGGCGATATCCTCTGGGAATGGTCGTGCCATGAACATTTTGCCGAAATGGGCTTCCGCGAAGGCCCCAAAAACACCCTCTGCCGCAACCCCAACTACCGCCCCACCCAACCCGAAGGTATGGGCGACTGGATGCACATCAACTCCATGTCTGTGCTGGGCCCCAACAAATGGTACGACGCCGGTGACGAACGCTTCCACCCCGACAACATCATTGTGGACGGCCGTGAAACCAACATTATCTTCATCATCAGCAAAAAAACCGGGAAAATTACCTGGAAAATCGGGCCGGACTATGACGCCACGCCCGAACTCAAGGCCATCGGCTGGATCATCGGCCAACACCACGCGCACATGGTGCCCCATGGCCTGCCCGGCGCGGGCAATATCCTGGTTTTCGACAACGGCGGCTGGGCCGGCTACGACGTGCCCAATCCCGGCGCGCCCACAGGCGTCAAGGCTGCTCTGCGCGACCACTCCCGCGTGCTTGAGATAGACCCCGTCAGCCTCAAAATTGTGTGGCAGTACACGCCCAAGGAAGCCGGCTTCCTGGAACCCATGGACAGCAACCGCTTTTACAGCCCCTTCATCAGCGGCATGCAGCGTCTGCCCAACGGCAACACCCTGATCACCGAAGGCTCCGACGGTCGCGTGTTTGAAGTAACGCCGGAGCACGAAATCGTTTGGGAATTCATTTCGCCTTACTGGGGCAAGCATGTGCCCATGAACATGACCTACCGGGCCTACCGCGTGCCCTACGAATGGGTGCCGCAAGTGCAGAAACCGGCAGAAACCCCCATTGCGCCTCTGGATGTGACCACCTTCCGCGTGCCCGGCGCCGCCGCTGCCGGCGACAGGGCCAAGGAAGTAAGTGTGGAAGGCTGCCAGCCCTATGAGGGCAGCAACGCCCTTTGCGTGGCTTCCGTGGAAGATCCCAAGGACTAACCCCTCCATATGCTCCCGTCCGCTGTCGCCGGGCGGGGGCATTCCCCCCCATCCATCCGCAGGAGACCTGCCGTATGTTGCTAAAAACTTCGGATCTGACCCCCGGGGTGCTCGCCAAGTGGGCTTTTTCCCTGGCATTGCCCCTGGGCGTGTACTTCCTGCTGCCGCACGGCGGCAGCCTTACGCCGCCCATGCTGGCTTTTCTGGCCGTAACCCTGTGGGCTGTCTGCGCCTGGGCGCTGGACACGATGAACGATGTCGCCGTGGGCGTGTTGCTGCCCATCCTCTATACCCTGTTGTGCGGCGTTTCGCAGAAGGTGGTATTCGCCCCCTGGCTTTCCGATGTGGGCATTATCGTCATCGGCGGCTTCACGCTCGGCAAAATCATTCAGGTGACGGGTCTCGGCAAGCGCATTGCCCTGACCTGCGTCAAACTCACCGGCGGCAGCTTTGCCGGGGCCCTGGCGGGCATCACCATCGGCGCGGCCATCCTGTCCCCGCTGGTGCCCTCCATTATGGGCAAGGCCGCCATCCTCTGCGCCGTGGCCCTGGCCCTGTGCGACGCCCTGGACTTCAAGCCCAAAAGCCGCGAAGCCACAGCCGTCGTGCTGGGCACCTGCATTGCCGTGGGCTCCACCAAGCTGGCCTACCTGACTGGCGCAGGCGACCTGGTCATGGGCATGGGCCTGGTGGACAAGGTGCTCGGCACCCAGACCAGCTGGATGGAATACGCCAAATTCAACTTTCCCCCGGCCATGCTTTATACGGCCATGTCCCTGGGCATTGTGCTGCTGGTGCTGCGCACTTCCGTCAACCGGGAAAAGCTGCAGGCCACCGTCTGCAAGCAGCATGCAGAACTGGGCGCCATGACCGACGAGCAAAAGCGCGCCCTCATCCTGCTTTGCCTTACCCTGGTGCTGCTCGCTACAGACAAGCTCCACCACCTCAGCGCAGGCACGGTGCTGGTGCTCATCATGTCGGCGTCCTTTCTGCCCGGCGTCAGCCTTATGGACGGCAAGCGCTTGGCCTCGGTCAACTTTGCCCCACTGTTCTTCGTCATGGGCTGCATGGCCATCGGCGCAGCCGGGGGCTACCTCAAAGTGACGCACTGGCTGGCTGGACTGGTGTTGCCCCTGTTCAGCGAAACGGGAACGACCCTGGCAGGAGTCTGCTCCTATGCCGTAGGCGTTGCCGTTAACTTCCTGCTCACGCCGCTGGCGGCCACCTCCACGCTGTCCACGCCCATAGCCGAACTGGGCATGCAGATGGGCATTGATCCGCGCCTGCTGTACTTCTCGTTCCAGTACGGCCTGGACAACCTCATTTTCCCCTATGAATACGCTCTGTACCTATACTTTTTCAGCACCGGGTACATCAACTTCAAAGATATGGTTCTGGTCATGGCCATCCGCATTGTCCTGGCCGGCGCATTTGTCGCCTGCATTGCCATGCCCTATTGGCGCATGCTGGGCTGAACACGCACAAAACAACGCAAAAAGGCGATAACATGAAAAAATTGGCGACACTTCTGCTGGCGGCGGCTATGTTGTTGGGCGCTGCAGGCCAGAGCCGGGCGGTAGATTTTCAGGTCAAGGGCAGCTGGCAATTCGCGTTTGACTACATTAACGGCGGAAATTTTATGGGCAAAGACCATCGGGGCAACCACACCATAGGCCAGCAGTGGGCGGCGGTGCGCCAGCAGCGCGACGAATTTGAGGCCATGCAGCGGCTGCACCTGCAGCTGCATGCCGTGGCTTCGGAAAACTTGTCCGGGACCGTATTTTTCGAGATAGGCGAACAGCGCTGGGGCATGGGTTCCCAAGGGGGTGCGCTGGGCGCGGACGGCACGGTGGTCAAGGTCAAACATTCCTATATTGACTGGATGGTCCCCCACACGCCTCTCAAGCTGCGCATGGGCCTGCAGGGTGTTAAACTGCCGGGATTTGCCCTGGACAGCCCTGTGTTTCAGGACGATGTGGCGGGCATTACCGCCTCCTGGAAGTTCAACCCCAACGTAAGCGTTACCGGCGCGTGGATGCGCCTCTACAACGACAACTGGAGCGGCAACGACGCCAGCCCGGCAAACTACCTGGACAATTTTGACCTGTTTGTGCTGAGTGTGCCCGTAACCTTTGAAGGGCTGAAAATCACGCCCTGGGGCATGGCCGGAGCCATGGGCCCCAATACGCTGCTGAAAAGCAATATGATTGGAGATGCCGCCGGCGGCAGCAAAACCTTTACCCTGGCTAACCACAACACCCAGCAAGGCATAGACGGCCTGCAGCTCCGCGACGGCCTGTACCCCGCGGCCTTCAGCAGTCGGCGGCCGCAATCCACCCTCTGGAGCAGTGAATACAGCACCATGGGCTGGGGCGGCCTTACCGGCCAGTGGAGCATGCTCGACCCCTTCCGCCTGAGCTGGGATTTTGTCTACGGCAGCGTGGACCACGGACGGAAATATCTCAACCGCCAGGGCTGGTATGGCATGTTAGTGGCCGAATACGCCACGGACTGGGGCCTGCCCGGCCTCTACGGCTGGTATTTCAGCGGCGACGACGCCAACCCCGACAACGGTTCGGAGCGGATGCCTTACCTCAGCACCACCAACAACCTGACCAACTCCCTGTCCACCTTCGGGTATCGGGGCAACCCCATCATCGGCGGCGGCAAAGGCATTCTGGGCACCAACCCCACAGGCACCTGGGGCGTGGGCGCGCGCGTCAAGGATATTCCCTCACTGGAAAACCTCACCCACACCCTGCGCGTCAACTACTTCGGCGGCACCAACAACACAAAGATGGCCTCCTACATCACGGGCCGCCAGGGCCGCGACAACGACGGCCGCCAGATCTACCGCAACAATACGGACTTCAACTCCTTCGGCACATACCTCACTACAGCGGATACAGGGCTTGAAGTCAACCTGGACAGCAAGTTCAAAGCTACGGAAAACCTGACTTTCGTTGGTGAGCTGGGCTATATTCACCTCTGGCTGGACAAGGATGTCTGGGGCCAATACCAAAACATCGCCGGCACCAGCCTGAACATGAAGGACGCCTGGAAAGCCTCTGTCAACGTCATTTACGCATTCTGACAAATGACCCATTTTGTGGAGGAACAGGAATGAACACCACAGTATGTTCTTTTTTGGCCGGGACAGTGGCGCTGCTAACGCTGGGATTTTCCGGCGGGGCCGCAGCCTACGAAATCCACGACGGACCTACCGGCGTCATCAAATACGAATCGGAAAAAACCTTTAATGGCTACACCTTGTTTGCGCCCACGTACAAATGTACCACGACCTACCTTATGGACATGAACGGCGATGTGGTCCACACATGGCAAAGCAAGTACCCCCCAGGGCTCTACGCCATTCTGCTGCCCAACGGCAACCTGCTGCGGGCGGCGGCCCCCAAGGAGCAGCCGACAAAAATAGGCGGCGCAGGCGGCATCCTTGAGGAGCTGGACTGGAACAGCAATGTGGTCTGGTCCTACCGCATGCTCTCGGAGAATGAGATACAGCACCACTGCTTCGACCGTATGCCCAACGGCAATACCCTGGTGCTCGGCTGGGAACGCAAAACCCCGGCGGAATTCCAGGCCAAGGGGCGCAAGCCCGGCACCTGGCCCAAAGAAGCCAAAATCAAAGGACAGGTGGTGCGCGATTTTTGGGTGGATTTTGTACGCGAGGTGGACAGAGACGGCAAAACTGTCTGGGAATGGCACGCCTGGGACCATATCGGCACCGGCCCGGACCAGCTGGACATCAACTACGCCTTGCCCACGCCCGTGGGCCCCGGCTACGACAGCTTTGACTGGTCGCACTTCAATACCGTGCAGTACCTGCCGAAAACCGATCAGGTTCTGCTCAACTCCCGCAATTTCAGCGAAGTCTTTATTGTGGACAAAAAAAGCGGGAAAATCGTGCAGCGCTGGGGCAACCCCTCCACGCACGGCCAGGGCGCGCGCCCCGGCTGGTATGACGATGGGTCGCAACAGGTTTTTGGCGAGCACAACGCCACCATGCTGCCCAACGGCAACGTGCAGATCTTTGATAATGGCTCTGAACGGCCCGAAGGCAACCGCTCACGCGTTATTGAAGTGGATTTGAAATCCGGCAAAATCGTCTGGCAATACGCGGCCAACGGCTCCAACAGCTTCTTCAGCTACCGCCAGGGCGCGGCGCAACGCCTGTCCAACGGCAACGTGCTGGTTACCTCCACCCATCAGGGGCATCTTTTTGAAGTGACCCCGGCGGGAGAGGTGGTCTGGGAGTTCGTCAACCCCATCATGGCAGGCAAGGCCAAACCGGTCTTTTCCGACAGGGCCGACGCTGTGCCCAATGCCCATCAGACTTTCACAAATATGATCCACCGCGCGTATCGCTACGCGCCGGACTACCCCGGCCTCAAAGGCAGGGATCTGAGTCGGAAGCAACCTCTTCTGCCCGGCTACCCTCGCTTTTTTGAGGTCTGGAAACCCGCGGCGGCTCAATAGTCATATATGCAAAGTTGTTCCGCGCCGTGCAGCAGTGCCACCGGCGGCGCGGAACAACTTTTCTCCCCGCCACTGCAGAATAACGTCGCCGCCCTAGAGCAGTTTACGAATGAAATGAGTTAATTGCTCTGCAAGGATTTTCTTGAAAATCCTTGCCACGAAATGCGAGAAGGCAGGCTTTTGCCTGCCGTAAGCGAGCATTTCAAGTGTTAAATACTCTAGTGAACAATCACGGGGGCGGCGACTATCTGCAGTAAAATCCAAAACAACAACTACGGGTTGACCATAACCTTGGCCGGGCGCAGCAGCCTTTCGCCCAGTTTATAGCCGCGCTGCAGCACGCGGGTCACTGAATGCGGGGCCAAGTCGGGCTTGGCGTCAAAACCCACGGCTTCGTGCAGGCCGGGATTAAATTCCTCGCCCTCTTCGCCCACAGGACGCAGGCCATGCCTGGTCACAGCGTCCAGCAAAAGTTTGCGGGTCATGGCCACGCCCTGCAGCATATCCTTGCAGGCTTCGTCCTTGCTGCCGTACTGCAGAGCCAGATCCAGGTTGTCCAGGGTCGGCAGCAAATCGCCCAGCACCTTTTCAGCCGCATAGCGCACCTGTTCCTGATGTTCGCGGGTCAGGCGCTTTTTAAAATTGTCCATCTCCGCTGCGGCGCGCAGGCGCAGTTCTTCCATTTCCGCCTTGCAGCGAGCCTGGACGTCTGTATCCGCCGGGGCGGCGTCGGGCATAAACATGTCCACCACATCCTCGTCCCCGGCCTGTTCGGCCACGGGCATTTCCTGGCCGGGCTGCTCTCCGGGCGCCGTCACGAGGTCCGCTTCATCCGCAACGGGCGCGCCTTTGGACGCGGCATGGTCTTCAGGGCGGGCTCCCCGCGCATCGCCGGGGGCGGTTTCGGGCGCGGTCTCCCCTGCCGCCGCATCGTGGAAGGGCTGCCCGTAAAAATGGTGCATCTTATGACGCTGCATGCTTCCTCCAAAAATATCTCCGCCGCAGGGCGGCATCATTGCTGCTAAGTAAGGTCGCCCTTGCCCCGTGTCAAGACGCGTGAGCCTGTACAGCCTCGACATTCCTCGCCGCCTTCTGTATATTCGCTCTTCCAAACGAGGACCGGAGAGGCACCCCCACCACCCGCCGGCCCACAGGCCGGGCGGCAGAACGGGCGCCGCCCGCTGTGACGCGCTTCAGCGCCGTCGGCAACAGCATGCCCGCACAGGAAACCTGAACCAGCTATGACCTGTCGGATTCTGACCCTGCAACACCCGCAGGAATGGCCCAAGATGTCCCAGTGGCTGCAAGGCCGTCGCAACCCCGGCAACGAAGCCGAAGCGGCCGTGCAGGAAATTCTGGCCGCCGTGCGCGAGCGCGGCGACGCGGCTTTAGTAGACTACACCCGCAAATTCGACTGCCCGGATTTTGCCCTACCCCTGCGGGTGACCGAGCAGGAAATAGCCCGCGCCGCCGCCACAGTGCGCATTGAAGACCGCGAAATCATCAGCGCCGCCGCTGCCAACATCCGCGCTTTTCACGAGGCGCAGGTGGAAAGATCCTGGTTTCTCACCAGAAAAGACGGCAGCATCCTGGGCCAGCAGGTGCTGCCCGTGGACGCAGCGGGCCTCTATGTGCCCGGCGGACAAGGCGGCAACACGCCGCTCATCTCCAGCCTGCTCATGAGCGCCATCCCCGCCCAGGTGGCGGGCACGCCCCGTCTGGCCGTGTGCACCCCTCCCCGCAAGGACGGCAGCGTCAACCCCCACATCCTGGCCGCCGCGCACCTGCTGGACATTGACGAAGTTTACCGCGTGGGCGGGGCCTGGTCCATCGCGGCTCTGGCCTACGGCACTGAAAGCCTGGCGCCCGTGGACGTCATCGCCGGGCCCGGCAACATCTTTGTAACCACGGCCAAGCGGTTGGTGCAGGGGCAGGTGGGCATAGACATGATCGCCGGCCCCAGTGAAGTGCTGGTGGTGGCGGATTCCTCCGCCAACCCCGCTTGGCTTGCGGCGGACATGCTGTCACAGGCCGAGCACGATGCTCTGGCTTCGGCCATCTGCATCACCGACGACCCGCGCCTGGCCGAGGCTCTGAATATGGAACTGCAAAAGCAGTGTGCCGCCCTGCCCCGCGCCGCCATTGCCGCGCGTTCACTGGCGGACTGGGGGGCTATTGTGCTTACGCCCGACCTCAATGCGGCCGTGGCCGTAGCCAATCAGGTGGCCCCGGAGCATCTGGAACTCTGCGTGCGCGACCCCTGGGCCGTACTGCCGTTCATCCGCCACGCCGGGGCTGTGTTCATGGGCCAGCACAGTCCTGAGGCTGTGGGCGACTACTTTGCCGGCCCCAACCATGTGCTGCCTACCTTGGGTACGGCACGCTTCTCTTCGGCCCTGTCGGTGCAGACTTTTTGCAAAAAAACCAGTGTGGTGGCTGCCTCTTCCAGCTTTTTGCAGCAAAACAGGGCAGCCATTGCGGCCCTGGCCCGGCTGGAAGGGCTGGAGGCCCATGCCCGCTCCGTGGAAGTGCGGGGCAAAAAATAACGCGGCCTGCCCGCGGGAGTTCCCATGAAAGTTGTGGTCAAAACCCAGATCGACGCCTACCCTCTGCTTTCGCGCGGCAAGGTGCGCGACATCTATGCGGTGGACGACGATACCCTGCTCATCGTCACCACGGACCGCATGTCCGCCTTTGACGTCATCATGAATGATCCCATCCCCTACAAGGGCGTGATTTTGAACAAAATTACCCTGTTCTGGATGGAAAAATTCAAAGACATCATCCCCAACCACCTTCTGGAAAGCGATGTGGACCGCTTTCCCGCCGCCCTGGCCCCTTGGAAGGACGAGCTGGAAGGCCGCGCCGTACTCGTGCGCAAAGCGCAGCCCCTGCCGGTGGAGTGTATTGTGCGCGGCTACATCACCGGTTCGGGCTGGAAGGACTATCAAGCCAACGGCACGCTCTGCGGCTACGCCCTGCCCGCTGACCTGCGCGAATCCGACCGACTGAACCCGCCCCTGTTTACGCCCTCCACCAAGGCGGCGCTGGGCCAGCACGATGAAAACATCAGCGTGGCCAGGGCCGCCGAAATCCTGGGAGCGGAAACCGCCGCCCAGGTAGAGCGGGCCTCGCTGCAGATCTATGCCGCCGGACGCGCCTGGGCTGCAGAACGGGGCATCATCGTGGCCGACACCAAGTTTGAATTCGGTTTTATTGACGGCAAGCTGCACCTCATTGACGAGGTGCTCACGCCCGATTCCTCGCGCTTCTGGCCCGCCAAGGGCTACGAACCCGGCCACGGCCAGCCCAGCTTTGATAAGCAGTACCTGCGCGACTGGCTCAAAAAACAGCCCTGGAACATGCAGCCGCCCCCGCCGCCCCTGCCCCAGGACATTGTTGACGCCACTGCGGCCCGCTACCGTGAGGCTTATGACATTCTGACCAAATAATGGCATTTTCTGCAGGGCCGTTACTTGCGGCGGCCCTGCGCCCGGCGTGTGCTTCGGGCACGGACGCCGCGCGCCCCGCACAGCGCCATAACAGTTTTCCAGTGCGCCGTTGCGGGTTCGCAGTGCCCCCTAAACAACGGGCGGCGTGAAGCGCATAGAGCATTGCAACGTTGCAATGCCCTGACGATTGCGCAAGCAGCAGCCCGCTGTGAGGGCGCAAGCGCAGCTTCAGCCTTTGCGACGCAGAAACTTAGCCCGTTACGACGAGGGAAGTTACGGGCAAGGCAGCAGCGCTGGCTCCGGATGAAGGCAGCAGCGCTATGCCTTTGCACGGCTAAGCGCCGGAACGAGCGTGCCGTAACCTTTAAGAATACAGATTCGTAAAGGTAATCTGCGCTGGACCAGTCGCCTTTGGAAATGCACTTTCGCAAAGGCAGCAAACGTCCCAAGCGTTTGGGCACGCGCCCTCGCCGGTGCGGCAGCCTGATTATAGGGTGATTTCCCAGGTTTTTGCTGTTATAGTTATGCCGCCGCGTCGCGGGCAGACGCGCGTGACGGCTTTTGCGCCGGGTTCCCCCGGATCGCGGCCCAGCCGCACAAACTGTATGCCGGAAACACCGGCCCCCTACAGCAAGGAGGAGAATCCATGCTGCTGCAAGGAAAAAAAGCCCTGATCATGGGCCTTGCCAACAACAGAAGCATCGCCTACGGCATCGCCGCCGCCCTTAAGGAACAGGGCGCGCGCCTGGCCTTCAACTATGTGGGCGAGGCCATTAAAAAACGGGTGGAGCCCCTCAGTGAGGAACTGGGCGGTGAATTTACCTTCCAGTGTGACGTGTGCGACGACGGCCAGATCGCCGACGCTGCCGCCCTGGTCAAAGACAACTGGGGCGACCTGGACATCCTGGTCCACTCCGTAGCCTTTGCCAACCGTGAGGATCTCAACGGCCGCTTTCTGGATACCTCGCGCGACGGCTTCAAGCTGGCACTGGAAGTTTCGGCCTTTTCGCTTACCGCCCTCTGCCGCGCCTTCGAGCCTCTGCTGCACGACGGCTCTTCGGTCATGACCATGACCTACCACGGCTCCACCCAGATTATCCCCGGCTACAACGTCATGGGGGTGGCTAAATCGGCGCTGGAAGCCTCTGTGCGCTATCTGGCCTACGACCTGGGCCCCAAGGGCGTGCGTGTCAACGCCATCAGCTCCGGCCCCATCAAAACCCTGGCGGCCTCGGCCGTATCCAGCCTCAAGGATATTTTTACCCTGGTGGAAAACCACGCCCCCCTGCACCGCAACGTCCGCACCACCGATGTGGGCGGCGCCGCCGCCTTCCTGGCCTCGGATCTGGCCCACGCCGTCACCGGCCAGGTGCTCTATGTGGACAGCGGCTTCAGCAAAATGGGCGTGCCCGCCTGATGGCGGCCTGACCGCCATACGGATACTGTATGGATTACGCACTGCTGAACGCGTTAGGCATTACTGTTCTGGCCGCTTTGGCCCTGTGGGTCTTTGTGCGCGCGGCGCGCAAGGAACAAAGCCGCCACAAACAGGACGATGAAAAAAATCATTGAAGCATCGTGGCCGGTGGGAAACCGTCCGCGTCCCGGCGACAATGTGGTTGCCCGGTTTCGCCGTCAGACCGGGGGTCTGACGCCGAAAATGCGCACCTTGGCGCAGGGAAAAACAGCGCAATGGCTTCGACACGGCAAGACCTGTAAAAACAGCGCGCCGCCGCGCGGCTGAAACTGCATTTTTTGCTTGCAGTCAGCACAGTTCTGCTATATAAGCATTGGGCTTTGCGCAGCACATCTGCGCATACGGAGAGGTGTCCGAGCCGGCCGAAGGAGCTCGCCTGCTAAGCGAGTATACGGGCTTAAACCTGTATCGAGAGTTCAAATCTCTCCCTCTCCGCCACATAGCTAATAAAACCGCCAAGTTATCTGATGATAATTTGGCGGTTTTTGCGTTCAAAAAAGGGGTGTTTTTAGCGAGTACATAGGGGTCTACACCAAAGACGGGGGCAAGTGACCCTCCCCCCGAAAAGTATGCCATTGAAAAGTTCGTGTTCCTGACATAGGTGGGGATAGCCCCGCGCGAGAGGCACTCCCTAAAATTCGGACATTAGTACAGACCGATGTTGGGGGCCTGCCCTTCAGGCAGAGGCTTCCCCAAAAAATCCTTTGTAAACTCCGTGTGCTGTCCAGCGGCAAGCAAAGGCGAATCCTTGCCAGGCCGGAATGATATTTCCCCAGCCACCGGCCCAGTTTTTGATGAACAGCGATAGGTCCACGGCCCCGTTGGCTCACACTGCTCCTTTACCATTACGGCAATATCGGCAAGACTAGCCGTTTTTACCTCAGGATTTTCATGCAACACGCCAAATAGCTCCAACCATTGGTTTACGGTCCATTCAGTTATCCCATGACTATATAATCCCATAACAGATCTATTATACTTTAAATAATCTATATACAATCTAAGCATTTCTTTGATATTATCAGTAGGCATGCCGATAATGATATCTTTCAGAGAGATGCTTTGCAAAGCTGAAAGATCAACCCTCTCTGTGGCAGAGGGGAAGTGCTGCGTCATATGGCTGCGCGCAACCTGGAATCCAGCAGCATTCATAGCCTGGCGGATGTTTGCGTTCGTTTCGTTGTAAGGGCAAACAAAAGCCACGCACGTTTTCTGCATGGCATTATTTTTGCGCAACCCCTGCTCTATTTTACGGCGGGACTCGGACAGCATGTATTGCATGAACGCCTTGGTATCCATGACCAATTCCACATTGTGCTTCGCAAAAGAGATATCCTGCTCCTGCACGGGGGCGAGCAGGTGGGCGGGAATTTTCTCATGGCTCAGGCTCACAAGCTCCGCGCGCAGGCCTTTTTCCCGCAGCAAACGCACCACCCCTCCCATGGAAATATAGGGCTGAGCCATAAGGTCAATGGCGCACATCGCCTTTCCATCCGCAATCACACTCAGATGCCCCGCCTGATCAATGGTCAGGGTGGCCGCAACGCCCTCCGGGGCAAACCAGCCCACGCGCAGCACCTCTGCGGACGTAATACTGGCATGTACCGCCCCGTGTGAGACCACTTCAAAACCGGCGTTCACCTCTGGAATAATCATCTTCCAGTATTGAGGCGAAAGTGCATCTGTATTGAGCGCAAGGCTTATTTTCAGGCCAAGTTTACTTGCGGCCGAGGTAAGCGAGCGCCATACCGGCGCATTAACGGTGTCGTCCACGCAAAGGTTTATCAGGGCGTGCCGCCCACCCTCAAAACGAGGAGAGGCCGTAATGCTGTTCACAGCGGTTATTTCCGGCTGCTGATCAAGGGGCTTTGCCTGCCATTTCATAAAATCGCCCGGTGCGGGAGCATACAGACAATTGGCGAGATATGCCTTGGGCGCAGAGGGCGTCTGCAAAAACAGCTGGGGCTCAGGGCTGAGAAAAAAGATGCTGTTAATAGCGGAAATCTGCGCTCCCACCCCTGTCTGCCGCATGGCTACAAAACGACAAGCGGCGAAAAGGCAGTTCACAAGCCGCACATCCTGTTCCCCCCGCAGCAGCATAGCGGCGCCTGGAATATCGCGAAACAAGCAGTAGGCTAGGGTCATGCGGCTCTTACGCCCGGCCTGGCCATTAAGCGCCAGCATGGCGGCAGGCCCCACGCCGCCGATAAAGGTACAGCCTTGAAACACAGGGCTGCCGCCAGACACCTCAATCCCCGGCACCGGGCTGTCAGAGCTAAACAGGCAGTATTCAAACCGCCCCGTAAAACCACGCAAGGTCACGGCGGCCCTGTCCGCAACGCGAAAGGCAACACCCCGCCACACCGTGTCTGCGCCGTCGCGCAGCACCGGTCCGGGTTTCCCCGCCGGAGCAGCAACAACAACTTGGGGTTCGGTTTCGCCCGGCACGCTGCCCTGCACGGTGATCCCGGCAGTTAAAACCCGTATGGACTCTTGGTATTCCCCTGGCGCTACCACCACAACGTCACCCTTGCGGGCCTTTTGCAGCGCGTCATTAATGCTGCCCAATGGCCTGTCGGCATTGAGGCCGTCGCCACCGATGAATCCGGCGCTCACATAGAGCGTTCGCGGTGCCGGCGATACCGCCGCAAAGGCCATAGACGACCAGGCGCACAGCAGCAGAACTGCCCCACAGCACCAGATGCCCCACAGGGCTGCTGCACAAGCCCTGGGATGCCTGAATTGCAGCTTCATAACTTATTCCCCTGCTATTTTAGATAATGATTCAGGCATATTGCCGCCAAGTCGCCATAAACTTATCTCGCCGAATCCAAGGCTGCGCCCCACTTCGGCCCAATGCGCAAGGGTTGCGCCATCGGCATACCATACTTCGCAAATGTCGCCGGTGGTTCCCCCTTTAGCCAGCAGGGGACTGCCCGGCGCATTGTCTGCCGCCTTAAAGTACAGGGCGTGACTGGCGGCGTCGCGCGCCGGCTGAACACCCGCACCCTGCGCCCATGCAGCGGCCTTGCGTTCCGTAAGTTCCACAACGCCCCGCGCATTCCAGGCAAAGCCGCCTGCAGACAGCGCCAAGCCGGGCTTTACCGGCCAGTGCGCGCACCATTGGGCCAATTGCCGCAAAAAAACGTCGTCCGCCTTGGCTCCCGGCCCGTTGTGGCTCCCGTGCAGGTTGTAGGCCATCACCACATACTGCGGACCAACGGGCAGGTCGCCTTGCAGGTATTTTTGCTTAGGTTCCATGACCAAACGCAACTTTTTGCCCTGCGTTGCCAGCGTTGTGGAAAGTTCATGCGCAAACTGCAACAACTTGGGCCAATCTTCCATGGTCACCCTTTCGTAATCAAGTTCCAGCCCTTTAAAGGGATAAACCGCCAGCAAGGCCAGCAATTCTCTGCGATGCGCGGTCCTGCTGGCGTCTGTAGCCATAAGCCTGCTCACCAGGCCGGGATCTTTCTGCACGGATTTGCCGGGGCCTTCGACCACATCATTGACAACAGAAAGATAAACGCCTTGCCCCGACCCCAGGACGGCCAATGCACCGCGCAACGCCTTTTTCATGTCGGCGGTAAGAAATGGTTTGTCCTGTTTGTCAAAATACGCGGCGAACATAAGGGCGTTTTTAAAATTACTTTGCCGCAGCTCCGCAAGGCCGTTGGTCATATCCCAATCCGCTACCCAGGCATCAGCCGCAAACGACGGAGCCGCGCAAAGTAAAACAAGCAAACCGGCCTGAACCACGGAACAGAACCATTTCATAGAGACCTCCCCCGCACGGGCATGCACGGGATTTGGCACGGGCAAAAGCCCGGTATCGTGCGAAGAATATTGTTAAAAGATATATTGCAGGTGCAACGAATACTCGTCCATGTTGTAATCCGGCAGCTCCATACGTCTGTACCCCAGGGCAAGGCTCCAGCTATCAACAGGAGCCCAGTTTAGATCAAGACTGTAACGGAGAACCTGCTCCCAGCTTTTGTCCTTGGATTTGGCCATACCGTAGCCGGCAAAACCGCGAATGTGCATCTGGTCAAAGAGCGCCACGTCAACCGAAGCCACGGCCATATGGTTAACGTATTCTTGCGGCGCGTAATAATCATCTGGATTTTTATCACTATCAGCAGCACTGAACAGATAGCCCACCTGCAGTTGCGGCTTATCTAAAACAATATAACGAGGACTGATAGTGCCGCCGACGGTACGGTTGCCGTCAGTGCGCTGCATACCGAAAAATTCGGTCTGCAGCATGCCCCAATCCCATATGCGCGCCTCGGATTTCAAAGCCAGACGGTCGGCATACACATTCTTTTTGACGCTCTCCGCCGTTTCAAGCGATTGCCGGCTATAGGCCATAGTATAAAATCCGTTCATCCGCAGGAAATCCATCGAATAAGCGCCACGCCATGCCGCGCGCGCCTCCATAAAGGAAGAACCGCTGTCGGGCTGCACATCCCGCACCAGCAGATCAAGCCAGTGCTGTTTAAACGGGAAGTAACGCACCCCAATGCCCACGGCGCGGCCGTGCAGCGAATTGTGGTCGCTTTCCCAAAAAAGGTCGGCAACAGAGCCTAGTACGGAAAGATTTTCTTGCAAAAAAGTGGAAAAATGTAGTGCATACTCCGCAAAACTGCGCCCGTCATTGTCCGTCCACCCACGCGGGTTGAACGAAACCCTGGGATGCAAAAGGCGCTCTGCACGGCCCACCAGCACATCTGTACGGGGATTGTCCGGATCCAGACGTTTGGCCTCACGCGCCAGCTCATTGGCATAGGGCGCATCTTCGTCAAACAAAGCATTGCTCGCGCGGTAGTAGGCGTTGTCTGCCGGGGAAACGCCCAGCGCGGCGGCACGGGCAAACAACATTTCGGCGCGGGGCAATTGCCCGTGCCAACTTGCCAGCAAAGCCTCTGTCTGTACTGCAAGACGGGTTGGATGATTTTGCGGCATCGACGCGACGGTTTTGGCATCCAGCCGGGCATACACATTGCGCACGGGCACAAACAAGGGATCAAGGCCATTGACGTGATAGCCGTTGGCTGTGGGCACAAAGGCCACGGCAAAAACCTGGCGTGCAGCCTCTGTATATGCCTGGCGAATTTCCGCATCGCCATTGAGACTGATTTGACCGTAATCCCCGCCGGGATACATCCACGCTGTCACCGCAAAGCCTTGGTTTTGCGCAAGCTGCCGCGCCGTGGACATGGCCGTGGCCCAGCGGTTTTTCATTTCATCCGCCGTTTCCGGCCTTCCGTTGACCATGCCGCGCCGTGCCCAAAAACTCCCCCTGCGCCCGGAGGCATCCACGATTGTGCGGCCCATGGTATCGGTAAGCGCCAGTTCCCAGCGCCCGCTGCCCACCAGCGTGTGCAGCAGCGCTGCATCGGGCAGATTGTCCGGAGCGCCTGGAATAAAAGACTGCCGGCTTACCAGCAACACGGCCTTGCCGCCGCGTTGCGCCAAGGCAGCGTCTATGACCCGCAGATCCTCCGGCCGTGTTTGTCCGACAATAAGCAGCAGAGGGATGCTGCCCAGAACAGCCGTGGCGGGATCAACCTGGGATGGGCTCAAAAACTCCGACAAAGAAACAAGACGGTAGCTCGCGCCAAGCTGATCCAGGTACCCGATCACATCTTGCGGCGTATAACTTTCCCCGTTCGGCCGCGACGCCACGTTGACAAAACACAGGGCCATACCCGCGCCGTTTGGCCCCTTGGCCGACAACGACCGCACCACGGGCAAGGCGCGAGCAAAACGCGATACCGCGCCCGCATGCACGGCAGACTGCAATTGATAGTGTGCGTCATAGGGATATTCGTGCGCCATACGGCGTGAAATTTGGGCCGCCTTCTGGAAATCGTGCCGCTGCAGGGAAACATCCAGCATGCTTTCAAGGGCGTCACGCTGCGCATTGTTGCGGGCGAGCAAGCCTTCGGCATGGCTCTGTGCGGCGTCAAGGAGCGAACGGTCCGGCTCAAGCCCGGATTGTCCGCTGGAGCCCAATGCAGCCAGCCGCTCCCGTTCCTGTGGGTCAAGGTTAGCCGGATTAAGAGCGCCTCGGGCTATTTTGATCTGCTCCCTCTTAAGCCTTTCCAGTCGATCCGCCTGCATTCTGTATTCATCACGCAGAGAGCTGTTGTACAGCGACTGCACATAGGCAGAATCGGGGTCATCGGACAAATAGGTTTGCATATAAACACGTGCCGCTGGATAGCGGGCTTCGGCCAAGGCGTCTTCAGCCTGGCGGCGCAGGGCCGTCAGTTTATCAGGATCTGGCTGGCCGCTTCGCCGCAACAAGGCTTCGGCTTCAGCCCCGCGATCCTGCGCCCGCAACGCGGCAACCAGCAACGGCGTTATTGCCCTTGCGGCAGCCCCCCGGCCCATCAGAGAACGAAAAATCGTTTCCGCCCGCGCGGCATCCCCCAGGGCAAGGGCGCATTGTCCTTCGTACAGGCGGGCGGCTTGCCCTTCGGCGCGCTGAAATTCACTATAAAGCGCGCGGGCGCGGGTGTATTCAGCCACAGACATGAACAGGTTAAAAACAGCATAACGCGCGGCAAGGTTGCCGGGTTCCCCGCGCAGATAATTGTCGAAATGCCGCACAGCCGCGTCTGTCTGCCCTTCCAGCATCCTGATACGGCCAAGAATGAATTCGTGCTTCGATGAACTTTTGACAGAAGCGGCATCCAGATGGATTTCAGCCGCCGCCATATTGCCCTGCATGGCAGCGGCCAAGGCCATGCCCAGATGCACCTCGGGCAGCGCAGGGCTCAGCGTCAAAGCCCGCTGCCATAGTGCAACGGCAGCCTGTGCACCGTCACCCATGGCAAGGCTGAAACCGGCCTCACTCAACAATTTGGCGGCCTGCGGCGCGGGAATACCCTGAAGCTGCCTACTGGCCAGGATTTCCGGAATTAACGCCACGTGCTGCTGATCAATCAATTTACTCAGATATTCCGCAAAAATAGACGAGTAAAGTTGGCCGGATAACTGCAACTGCCCCACCCCGGCATCGGTCATGGGGATGTTGACAACGTGACGTTCTTGGGGCGGACTGCCGGCAAGGACTGCCGTGGCGCTGGCCTCCACCGCCCGGCTGTCTCCAGCTTCAAGCGCGCCTGCGGCCAAAGCCAGCGTATACCAAGCGGCATTGGCGCCAGAGGGGGCCGCCATGGACCGCAACAAAGGATACACAGCTGAAAATTGCCTATCTTTTACCAGGTACAGTGCAAGAGAAAACAGAGGCATTTCCGGGTACTGCATGTGAAATAGCCCTATGGCATCTGCAGTTTTACCCTGCTGCAGCAACACCACACACATAGCTGGGCCAGCTTTCTGACCATGGAGCGGATCAATGGCAATGGAATCCCGCCAAGCAATATACGCGTCATCTATTTTCCCGCTATCCCACAGTTCCCAGCCGCTGTTGCGCATCAACTCGGCCTGCTGCTCTTGTGGCGTCTGTGCGCCGCTGAACCCCAGGCTAGCCACGATCAGCCGAATATCATTCTGAGCATGAACAGCACTGACATCGTCAACATGTTCCACAACCGCCTGCCGGGCCCGCTGCATAGCTTCTCTGTTTTTGCTTTGACGAGCGAACAGAAATTTGCCAAAATTCACGGCAATACCATTGCCCGCGGCATCAAGTTTTTGTTCAAGAGCCTTCAATGCCGCATTTTCCCCAGCCTGGGCCAGGCGGTAATACAACTGCCCTTGCAGGAAAAGATCATGCGGAGCAACTTTTGCCGCCTTTTCAAGGATTGCACAGGCCCCCATCAGTTCACCTGAAGCAGCATAAGCATCGGCTGCGCGCACCGCCCAAACCTGTGGGCTTGCAGCAATTCTCCAGCCTTGCTCATAAACTGTGGCGGCCTTTTGGGGCTCATTCAAGCGTAGATAGGTTTGCGCTTTGATGGAATTCAGCGTCTCCTGGCTAAAGTCCAGTTCCGCCGCCTGGCGATAAAAGGCGTCAGCTTCGTCCTGTTTGCCGGCCAGTTGTAGGGCACGGGCCGTCATCACGGCAAATACGGCACGAAGCGGCGCCGCGCCACTCGGCCAACCATTCTGACGGCGCAGCAGCGCGGCAGCTACAGTGCCGTTGTTGGCAAGGCAGGCATTAAGCACTGCCAGCTCTTCGTCCGTAAGTTTGCCGGCAGCCCCAGCGGCACGTAAGGCGGGAAGAAATACCGCAGCATTCTGCTCCTGCCGTTCGGCCAGCAGTTTAATAAGTTCTGGCGTCACCTCCACGGCAAGCCCGCTGAAAAATCTGACCAAATCAGCGGAAAGGCCCGCAGCGTCATCCTTACGGCGGCTCTGGAAATTTTCCACAGCAAGCGCCGCCAAACGCGCATCATCCGGCTTGGCTTCAAGAGCCAGAGCATAAAAACGGGCGGCGTCTTCGTGCCGTGACAAACGCGACAGCACAAGAGCCTTTTGTATAATAAAGGGCAGAAAACCAGGATCCAGATCCATGCCTTTGTCAATTTCGGCCAGAGCTTCCGCATACATTTCGCGGCTGAAGGCGTAGTTCGCGCGGTTGTAATAGTACGCGGCGGAGAGTTTTTCAGGCGCTGCGCCAGGGTGGGGGTCCACGCTTGCGCGAGGCTCAGGGGCGGGGCTCTCCTGCGCACGAGCAGGTACCGCGAAGGCACCCCAACACAGTGCCGCAAAAAAAAGAAAATAAAACGGAAAGGCTCGCATCAGTCGCCCCCGGCGGTATACAGCATGCTTTTTCCTGCGGTAGCATAAAGAAAATTGTTGCGATTATGCCTGTGGGCAAGGGAGGTCCAAAGGAGTCTTGGAATCTCCTCCCGCGTGAAATCAAGCAAATAATGGTCGGCGGGCAAGCTGACGCCAGAGGCCGCCAGCGCTGCGACGGCATCTCGCGAAAGCCGGACTATAGGCCGGTAGCCTGCGGCAGCAATGGCCTTCAGTGCAGCAGCCACCTCCTCCCAAGAGCTTTGTACAGCGGGCTGCACCATGATGCCGTCCCATAGCCTGCGGCTTTGCTCCATGTTGAATGGAGCTATCAACAGCAGGCTCTCGTCCAAAACCAGATTGCCGGGGGCCAGGGCGGCAATAGTCATACTGCCGACATCTCTGGCGCGCAGCACCTGCCGGGAAACCCGTCCGGCGTCTGCAGGATTCTCCGCCAAGGGCACCACACAGGCGGTAATGTCTTCCACATTAGCCGGGGCCGCGGCAACGCCGCCCACAGGCTCAATACGCCAGCGGGAAGGGAGCCTTACAATATTCAAAGAATTGAAACGCCCCTCATAGCCTTCTGCGTCATCAGTGCCCAGAGCCACGGCCCCAAGCCGCAAGGCAGGTGAAACGGGCATAAAGCCCGAACCGAGTATTTTCCCACCAAGGGACACCCGAAGTCTGTTACCCTTGAGCAAAACAGCAAACTGCCAAGGCGGCTGACTGGAAATCATTTCGTCGGCAATAGTGTACAGCCCCTGGCCGGGGACACGCTCTTGCACAAGCAGCCGCGCCCCGTGCAGCGTTATGCGCAAAAAAGCGCTGGGCGTGGCGTAGCGCAGATACACATACCGGGGCAGATCGTCTCTTTGCCTGATGATCATAGATAGAGAAACGTTATCCCATAGGCTGCTGCCCCGCAAAATAACCGGCTCAGCCCTGCCGCCCTGCGGCCTCAGCACAATATCCTGCCCCGAAATTTCCACCCTGGTGCGAAAGGCCGCCCAGCTTTCTGCGGTGCCCCCCTCTGCCACAGAAAATAGCGTGCGTTCAGCGGTTCTGCGCGAAAGCATTTCCACAAGGCGCTGCGCTGTCCATTCCGGTTTAACCTGAACGCGTGTAAGCGCAAAGATATTGTCAACTGCGGAATTGAATGGCACACCCTCTCTGGTAAACATTAATTGAAAATATTTCCGCGCGAAATACCTGTTTGCTTCTTTCAGCGCATCCGGCATTGCCGCATTAAAAGAGTTTGCAGGCACCATAACAAATGCCTGAGGCGGCTTTTGCATCAATTTTTCTAACGGCACAAAAGATTTTTTATAATACTCCGCCAACCGCGTACGCATCTGGTCTTCTGTCTCCGCCGGCAGCCCTGCGGCATCGCGCAGAAAATCCGTCAAGAAATAGCCTGGGGTCACCTTGGGCATATGCTCATTAATGGGCAACAGCCCAAGCCCCTGACTGCCCACATCCCAAAAAGGACTTTTCGCCAACGCGGCTACGTTAGACTTGGTGACGAAAAAATTATTCCACTCTTTCAGGGTGTTGGTTGTCGTAAACAAGGTGGCGTGCACCCCGGTTTTTTCCATGATCTCCTGACCGAAAATAACCGTATCCTTGCGCCCGCCCTCCATCATAAGGTATAGGGCCTTTTCAGGTAACGGCTCGCCATCACGATAATACCTGACAATATCGTCTGTTGTTATCCACTGGTAGCCCGCCGCTTCCAAAGCCGCCACGTGCCGTGCAAACTGCTCGCGAGAATTGAGCCCCGGCTTTTCGCCATGCGTGAGGGAGCTGTACGAAATGGCCGTAAAGCCATCGCGCTGCGTCCACGATTCTCGGTCAAACCGCGGCGGGGCGCCACGCTCAAGGAACAAATGCACAGCAAAGCCCCCCACTGCGATCAAAAATATCCATTGCAGGCACGAGCGCAGGGCCTTCCAGGCGTCTTTAGAAAGTACATGCATGGCCTTAACTTGCCTTGCGATCACATGGATCAGTGTGCCGTGCCTCGGCTGATGTCGCATCGGAAGGCATAACAAACATTTTTTGCTCATAGCGCCGTTTGCCTTGCGCGGCCACGTCAGCAGAGGTATTGCGCGTACCCCATTCCGATTTCCAAAAGGTCAACACTGCCACGGGAAGCTGCCACAGCAACACCGCCAGATAAAATAGGCAAAAAATTATGCCGTACGGCCAGAGTGTGCTGCGCTTGAAAAGCAGATATGAAGCGCTCATAAGCGTACTGGTTACTAAAATGCCTGCAAGGTATTTGTAGGGAAACAGCCCAAGTTCAATCGGAATGACCAGCATGGTGCGCACAACAACCAACGGGGCCAGAACCGGTAAGAGGAATCCGGCATAAAACGAAAGCGCCATAAAAGGTTCTTTTCTCCACATAAAAGAACTGGCACGCAGGGTTTCACGCAGCCACGAGCGCTTCCAGCGCATTTGCTGTTTCATAAATGTGCGCATGCGGGAAGGCACAATGGTGGAGCATACCGCTGCATCTTGATACCCGGTGCGGTGGTGGGCAAGAATAAAAGGTTCTTCCGGGTTTTCCGTGGGTAACCCCTGTCAGGAACTGGCCGGGTAGAGGTTTAGACCGCCACAGAAGAAGTAGATGGCTGTCTTGAAATGCTCCCGGTTCCTATAACCGCAAGCCTTCCTCTTGATGGCCATGATCTTGCTGTTGAGGCCCTCGGCCACGCCGTTGGTGATCCTGTGGCGGCAGAAGGTCAGGATGTTCTCAAGATGTCTCTGAATCAGTCCGCCCACTTTGCGCATTGGGGCAAGATCTGACCTGTTCACCCAGACCAGCCATCGCTTCACAAAACGTCTGGCCCATCCCGTGCTCAGGTACTTCCAGACGTCGTTCAGGCTTTCCTTCATGGCCCAGGCCTTGGCCACCTTGAGGTTCGCTGTCTTCAAGGCCTCCAGGGCTGGCCGGTGTTTGTCCGGCAGATTCTCCTCCCGGTATAGCCAGAGGAATTTCGTGCCCTTGAGTCGATGGTCATCCTGACTTGTGAGTTCGCGGTGCTCTTGCTTGCGTACCCGGTCCACAGCCTCGCCTACGTGTTTCATGACGTGGAACCGATCGTGAACGATTTTCCCCGCCGCGTCCGGCACATGTTTGAGCGTAGCTTTAAAATAGGGCTCCCACATGTCCATGGCCACGGCCTTGATCCGCTCCAACTGCGCCTTGGTGAACTGAAGGTAGTACCCCTCAAGGCTTTCGGCCTTACGCTCGTCGGCCACATACTCCACCGTGCTGCCGATCAGATCACAAACCACGGTCACATAGTCGTGCCCCTTGCGGAATGCCTTCTCGTCAACGCCAAGATACCGCGAGGGATTCGATTGCTTGCGCTCCCGGCCCCGGCGCACCGCCCTTTCCATGACACCCCATGCTTCGTCCCAGGTGATGCGCAGGATGCGCCGCGCTCCTGTTACGGTGGCGCACTCGGTCAGCACGTCGATGATCAATCGCTCCATCAATATGGTGAAACGTGCCTTGGACTCGGCCCAAGGCACGTTGACCTGAAGGACGCCATGCTCGGGGCAGTCCACTCGGGGAATCCGAGCATGCAGGAACGTCTTGAACTGGCACGTGTCCAGATGGCGCCAGACACGAGGCTCGGCATGGTCGCGGCAAGCCAGCTCTCGACCACAAGTAGGGCAAAACCAGCGAACACCAGGACCATGCTCCACGCGGATGTCTACCCGACCTTCCGCCGTGTCCAGTTCAACAGCCTCAACAAACCAGGGCTCGGTCAGCCCGAGAATCCGAAAATATAGGTCCGTATCCTTCATTGGTGCCCTCCGGGAAGGACATTAGCAGATCAGCTACCCACGGAAAACCCGGAAGAGCCGAATAAAATTCGTCAAACTTCTGTCATCGCCAAATGTGGCCGGATAGCCAAAAAACTTCTGGTTGAGCCAGTCATCGAGATAGCGCAGCACCAAGTCTTTGCGATAACAGGCAAGCGGACCGGAAAGGCACGTTACGCCGTCAAAAACAGCTTCAGCCGCCTTCATGAACCTGAAAGCTACATAATAGCGTACTGCCTGCATCTTGGTAAGGGCGTTGGTCCACTTGTTCTGCACTTCCGTCCTGCCGGAAACAGCCCCCATCTTAGGATCACAAAAAGGCTGCACCACTTCCCGCACCGCCTCAGGCTCCAGGAAGCTGTCGGAATCAACAAATACCAGCAAGTCAAACTTGGCCCGCAATGCCCCTGCGGCAAGCGCATGGCGCTTGCCCATATTGTAAGGCTGCTCAATGACAATAAAACGATCGCCCTCAATTTCTTCACGCAACTGTTTCTCGATGTGCCGTACCCGTTCCATGGATTTATCTGTACTGCCGTCATCCACAAGAATGACCTCAAGTTTTTCCTGTGGATAATCCTGGTTTATGGCACATTGAATAGTTTTTTCAATCCATTTTTCTTCATTAAAACAAGGGATAACAATACTGACGCCAGGCGTAAAAGAAAGATCAAGAGGTACATTACGGTAAAAAAAAGCAAAAATAAAACGGCTAACCAAAAAAACAGATGCAATAATACCATATGTAAATACTGGAATATCAAACATAAAATAAAACACGCTTTCCTTTCTCATATAAAGAACAGCATAAACAGAAAGAGCAATCAAAAATATTGATGTAACAATCAATCGCAGCCATTTTTTCACGAGAAGATAGGTATCCAAATTTCTGGTAAAATTTACTGCAATCTTTTTTTCGCCATTAATGTCATCCACCAGACGCACCACGACTGCCGGTATGCGCACGCGAGATTCATAACCTTCCGGCAGAGTGCCGGGCGGCATGGTGAACTTCAGCACCAATTTGTCCCCTACAGAAGGACACGGTACATCTTGCCGCCATTGGAGCAGCATGCCTGATGACGATAAATCTTCGCTAAGACACCGCAAAGAGAAAGCGCTGTCTGCGGGATCACGCACAGTTACCGGAAGATGGGCCTCATACCGCTGGTGAACGCCACGTCGGGTGGTCCCGCGGCTGGGGATATCGGGCGCGAGACGACGGTCGTGCTTGGGTTTGGGGTAGATTTCCGCGTCGGATGACGCCTCGTTAGGCAAAGACATTATAGTTCACTCCGGTCAAAGATCGAATTTGAGAATTTATGCCAAACAATCAAATTATTCAATAAAAAAATACTAATAGTAACTTTTACTATAAATATCTCTTTTTTCCCCTATTTGGTAAATATGGCATACGGATTTACCATTGTATTGAATGTTCAACTCCATTTTTCTCAACCACTATGTAATAAAACAGCAAGAATATATAATGGTAACTTGCTATTTTTATGCCTAAAAGTGCACATTTAGCGGGTATACGGCAGAATAATCCCCTCTATAAAAAAGAAATAGCGTTTATGCGTAGAATTTCTGAGACTGAACTAAACAGATGCGTTCAATTCAAGCCTCCCGATTTTCCGACAGCCGGATTCTGGCAACGGTGCAGCAGGTCCCACTTGCCCCTCCCCCGCAGGACATGCCATTGGACAGGTCTGGCCGGACGGGGTATCTGATCCACAGGTGTTGCCGCATTGAGCCGCCACGGGTATACGCCTTTGGTGAAGCCCCGGCCGGAACCTTTGGCGACGTGGATACGGCCCCGAAGGCAACGGCTCCCGGACGTTACGGCAGAGAGCTGTTCCTACCCCACCGCGCTGGAGAATATTTTGGCATTTCTGAGCATGCAGGGCGTTACTTTGAACCTTGGCGGCAAGCCGTTGCTGGACGCGGCTGATCTTTCCGTTGAAACCGGTGAGCGCATCTGCCTTGTGGGCCGCAACGGAGCCGGCAAATCTTCTCTGCTGGCGCTTCTGGGCGGGCAGATGGCGCCAGACTCCGGCCTGATTCTCCGGCCCGGTACGCCAATGGGGCAAATGCCCCAGGACGTGCCCGAAGACTGGCGCGGTTCTGTTTTTTCCCTGGTAGCCGCCGCCTTGGGTGAGGAAGGCAAAGCCCTGGCCGCCGCCCATGCCGGAACGGCGCAGGGGCAGGCCGTGGAAGCCGACGCCTGGGAGCACTACGGCGAGGTGCTCGCCGTCATCAACCGGCTGGGGCTGAATCCGGACGCCGACTTCACCGCACTTTCCGGCGGCACAAAAAGGCGGGTAGCCCTGGCCAGGGCGCTTGTGTGCTCCGAAGACCTTATTCTGGACGAGCCGACCAACCACCTGGATCTCACGACCATCACCTGGCTGGAGGACTTTCTGCTGCGCAAGGTCCGCACCCTGATTTTCGTCAGCCACGACAGAGCATTTGCCGGACGCCTTGCCACGCGCGTGGTGGAAATCGACCGGGGCAGGCTGTTCAGCTATTCCTGCGGTTTTGACCGCTATCCGGAACGGCGGGAGGAACGCCTTGCCGCCGAGGAACGCGCCTGCGCACTTTTCGACAAAAAGCTCGCCCAGGAGGAGACGTGGATACGCCAGGGCATCAAGGCCCGGCGCACGCGCAACATGGGCCGGGTGCGCGCCCTTGAATCCCTGCGCTCCCAACGGGCCGCGCGGCGCGCCAGGCAGGGCAACGTGCGCATGGCCGCGCAGGAAGCCGAGCGTTCGGGCAAACTCGTGATGGCGGCGGAAAACGTAGCCTTTGCCTATCCCGGCAAACCGCCGCTTTTCAGCAATTTTTCCGCCGTGATCCAGCGTGGGGACCGCGTGGGCCTCATCGGCGACAACGGCGCCGGCAAGACCACCCTGATCCGCGTGCTGCTTGGCGAGCTGCCCTCCACGGAAGGAACGGTACGTCTGGGCACCCATTTGCAGATCAGCTACTTTGACCAGCTGCGCGAAAGTCTGGACCCGGAAGAAAGCGTCATGCACAGCGTGGCCGAGGGCAACGACGTGGTCACCGTGGGCGGCGCCACGCGCCATGTGGCCGGATATCTGCAGGACTTTCTTTTTACCCCGGACCGCCTCCGGCTGCCGGTCAAAGTCCTGTCCGGCGGGGAGCGCAACCGGCTGCTGCTGGCCAAGCTCTTTACCCGGCCGTCAAACGTGCTGGTGCTGGACGAACCCACCAACGACCTGGACGCGGAAACGCTGGAACTGCTGGAAGAACTGCTTGCGGACTATGCCGGCACCGTGCTGGTGGTCAGCCACGACCGGAGCTTTCTGGACAACATGGTGACCAGCGTGATCGCCTTGGAAGGCGACGGCAGGGCCCACGAGTATGTGGGCGCGTATACAGACTGGCTGCGCCAGCGGGCCACGCCGCCACAGGAACCGAAGGCGGAAGAAAAAGCCGTCCGTCCCGGCCGGCGGACGGACCAGCGCCCCGCCACGGACAAACCCCGCCGCCGCAGCTTCAAGGAACAGCGGGAGTTTGAACTGTTGGGCAAGGAGCTGGACGCCCTGCCAGAGCGCCTGGACGCTCTGGAGCGGGAGCAGGCCGACCTTGAAGCCGCCCTGGCCGACCCCGACTTGTTCACAAGAGATCCGGCAGCCTTTACCCGCACGACAGGCCGGCTTGCGGCCCTGGAAGAAGAACAGACGGCGCTGCTGCTGCGCTGGGAAGCTGTGGAGCAGCGGCTGCAGGAGCTCGGTGAGCTTTCCGGCTGATCCGGAAGCCGCGCAAGGGCCTACGGCTTGCCTGCCTGGCGGAGCATCCCAATACGCTGCGCTGTGGCAAACCTGCTGTTTTCATCTTGGTGTTCCTATGCCAGAGGCACCAGCTTTATCAATGGCATGCTTTACAGGGGAAGGGCAACCGGCTCTGGTTGCTCTGCCCCTGTTTTTAAAATGGCCCGGGGGATGGACTTGATTGCGCCTCGCGGCGATCTGCATCGTTGGAAAATGTATTGTCATTACAGCCTGCTTTGGATACCATGCGGAGAAATTTGTCTTAGGGCCTATTGTTCAAAATTTGCCTCTTGCCAAGCACTTTTCCACAGCTACGAGGAGAACGCATGAAACGTTGCAGTATTTTTTTGTTGGCAGTCGCCATGGTGGCAATCTCCGCAATTTCAGCCATTGCGGGCGAAAAACTGGTTGTCTACACCTCACTAAAAGAATCCATTATTGGTTCTATGAAAGAGGCCTTCGTCAAGAAATATCCTGATATAGCTGTTGACTATCAGTCTGCTGGGGCTGGGAAGCTCATGGCCAAGATTGCTACAGAGCGGCAGTCTGGCAAAATTATGGCCGACGTCATCTGGACCAGCGAAGTGCCGGACTTTTTCAACATGCGCGCCGAGGGCCTTCTGGAAAAATACATTTCGCCAGAGATGCCCAATGTCATCAACCCCTTTGCTGATTTTGACGGTTCATTTACAGCCGTCCGTCTGGGGACGTTGGGCATTGCCTACAACAAACGCTATGTGAAACAGCCGCCCACACAATGGAGCGACATGACCAAGCCTGAGTTCAAGAAGGCGTTCGGCATTGCCAACCCGGCCCTTTCCGGCACCGCATACATGAGCATCCAGCTTCTGGTGGACAAGTTTGGCTGGGACTACATCCAAAACGTGCACAAAAACGGCGCGCGCATTGGCAAGGGCTCTGGCCAGGTGGTGGACGATACAGCTTCCGGCGATTTGCTCGCCTGCATCGGCGTGGACTACATCGTGAATGAAAAGATCAAAAAAGGCGCTGACCTCGCCTTGGTGTATCCGCCCGAGATGCTCGTCATCCCCAGCCCGGCCGCTATTTTCAAAGGCACGCCGAACCTGAATGCGGCCAAAAAGTTTGTGGACTTTCTGCTTTCTGAAGAAGGCCAGCAGATCCTGGCCGAGCAAGGCACCCTGCCCGTGCGCAAAGGCATAGCCCCCGGCAAGGAATACAACCTGCCCTCCGGTGAGGACGCCATGGCCCGCAGCCTCAAAGTTGATTACAAAAAGATTTTGACTGACAAGGAAGCCATTATTAAAAAGTTTACCGACATCATGATGGCAAAATAGTTACAAAAAAGTGACAACTCTGTGACAAATCCACCGCCGTGCGCCCGGAGCGCGCGTTGGTGGGCGCAACGCCGCAGGAGCGACGCCCTTTCCCTCAGGAAAAGGGCGTCGCTCCAGAGTGGTCGTGGTCTGTGCACGGCCACATAAGGGACAGTTTATGGCGGAAATCGTACTCGACAATATTTCAAAATCCTATGGCGAACATAAGGTTTTGCAGAATCTTTCCCTAAAGCTGGAGGACGGCGAGTGCTTCACGCTTATAGGGCCTTCCGGCTGCGGCAAGACTGTGCTGCTGCGCATTATTGCCGGCTTCGAGGCGTTGGACGGGGGCAGCATGCGCATCGGCTCCGAGGTAGTGGCCGACGCCAAAACTGGAGCTTTTCTGCCGGCAGAGCAGCGCAGCCTTGGGGTGGTCTTTCAGGACTATGCCGTGTGGCCGCATATGACGGTACGGCAAAATGTAGGCTATCCTCTCAAAATCGCCAAAACCAACCCGGCGGAAGCGGCAGCGTTGGTGCAGAAAAGCATTGACGACGTGAACCTTACGGGTATGGAAGACCGCTTGCCTTCGCAACTTTCGGGCGGCCAGCAACAGCGTGTGGCCTTGGCGCGCGCGCTGGTGGCGCAGCCCAGCCTGCTTTTGCTGGATGAACCCCTGAACAACCTGGACGCCAACCTGCGCGAAGAAATGCGTTTTGAAATCAAAACGCTGCAAAAAAATCTTGGGGTCACCATCCTTTATGTTACGCATGATCAGGAAATAGCCCTGGCCATCTCGGATCGGATGGCGGTGATGGACGCGCAGGGCGCGTTGCGCCAGGTGGGCACGCCGACCGAGCTCTTTGCCCGCCCTGTGGACGAATTTGTGTTTTCCTTCCTGGGCATGAGCAATTTTCTGCACGTTCGGGTGCAGAACGGTGCGGCCGAATTGGCAGGCCAAGCCTTTCCCCTTTTGCCCGAAGCCGGTTCCTCCGGCGATCTACGGGTGGGCTTTCGACCTTCGGACGTAGTTCTGCGGCGCGAAGGCCAAGGGCTGCGGGCCAAGGTGCATCGGGCCAGTTTTTTGGGCGCGTTTATGGACTACCAGTTGGAAGTGGGCGGGCAATACCTGCGTACAGCTCTGGATACGCACGAGGCCCTGGCAAACGGCCTGCTGCTTCAAGAGGGTGAAGATTGTGTCTTTACCCTGCGTAACGCGCATTGGTTCAAATAAAAAAACACACGCGCACGACCCTGTTTCGCGCCGTCGAAGATGGCGCGGCCCGGGTGGCCATTTTTTTCAAATCAGGCGGACAGGTATGCAAGCGGTCAAACGACAACATTCTTTTGGCGTGGCGGAAGTCATTTTATTTCTGTCCATTGCCATTCTTGTCATTGTGGTTGTGGTGCCGGTGGCCCTCATCTTTTTCAACGCATTTTTTGTTGACGGTCAGTTCAACGCTGCAGATGTAGTCAAAACCCTCAGCGAGGGGGAGACGTACCAAGCGCTGTTGAACTCGCTGTTCATCGCCAGCGGCGTGACCCTTTGCGCCACCACTGTGGGCACCTTTTTTGCGTGGCTGGTAACGCGCACCGACATCCCCTACAAAGGTTTTATGAAAAGCATGTTTCTGGTGCCATTCATGCTGCCTTCGTTCATCGGCGCACTGGCCTGGAAAATGCTGCTTTCGCCCCGTGCAGGCTATATCAATCGCTTATGGCGCGACCTTACCGGCTCGGAGAGCGCGCTGTTCGACATTTTTTCGTATGGCGGCATCATCGCCATTGAAACCATGTATCTTTTCCCCTTTGTCTTCATTCAGGTCTGCGGCGCGCTGGAACGCATGGACCCAACGCTGGAGGAATCGGCCCGAATCTCCGGCGCGGGCCTCTTCACCATCACCCGCAAAATCACCCTGCCGCTGGTAATGCCCAGTATTCTTTCTGGGGCACTGCTCATCATGCTGTATTCCATGGCCCATTTTGGCACAGTGGCCGTTCTGGGCATAGAGGTGGGCATCTACAATATCCCTACCCTGATTTACGAGCGCATCCACCAGAGCGCGGGCAGCTTTGATTCCATCCGCACCGGCACTGTACTGGCCTCGGTGCTGGTGGTAACCGCAGCGTGCATCATCTGGCTGCAACGGAAGATTTTGGGATCAGGCAAATACCAAATCATCGCCGGCAAGAGCTTTCGGCCCATGGAGCTGAAGTTGCGCGGTCTGCGCACGCCGCTGTTTCTCTTCTGCCTGCTGTATATCGGCGTGACCATTGTGCTGCCCACGGTAACAATCTTTTTAGTGGGCGGACTGAAAACCTACGGGGTGCCCATCACCTGGGAGAATCTCTCTCTGGAGAACTATAAATATGTGCTCTTTGAGTGGGACCAAACCCAGCAGGCCATCAAAAACAGTATCGGGCTGGGCCTTGCTGCAGCCACCATCACCATGTTCGCGGGGGTGATGATTTCTTACGTCATTGTCAAGATGAAGGTACGCGGCAAGGGCATCCTGGAATTTTTGGGCATGCTGCCTTTTTCCGTTCCCGGTTCGGTTATTGCCCTGGGCGTTATCCTGGCCTGGAGCGGGCGCTTTGGCATCAATCTTTACAACACGATCTGGATTATCCTTATTGCCTACATAGCGCGCTACATGGCCTTTTCGCTCAAGGCCAACTCGGCCGCGCTGGAGCAGGTGCACGACTCGTTGGTAGAGGCGGCCCGCGCCTGCGGCGCCACCATGTGGCAGGCCCTGCGCGACATTGTGTTGCCCCTGGTGCGCCCCGGCATGGTCGCGGCCTTCTTCCTCATCTTTTTGCCCGCCCTGCGCGAACTCACAGTTTCCGTCATGCTTTACGGCACTACCAGCCGCACCATCGGCGTGGCTATTTACACCTTGAATGAAGACGGTGAAACGGTCACTTCAGCCGCCTTGGCAGGCATAGCGCTGATCCTTATCGTGACGGGGCAAACCATTATCAACCACTTTGCCAAAACCAGGCAGGCCTGAGCATGTCCATTACACTGACCGACGTAACCAAATATTTTGGCAAGGTTAAGGCTGTTTCCTCGCTGAATCTGAAAATCGGCGACGGCGAGTGCTTTTCCATGCTGGGGCCATCGGGCTGCGGCAAAACTACGACCCTGCGCATGGTGGCGGGCTTTGAAGATCTGGACGAAGGGGAGATCAGCGTCAACGGCAAGCTGCTTTCGTCCGGTGCGAAAAAATATTACCTGCCGCCGGAAAAACGTGATTTCGGCATGGTTTTTCAGGCCTTTGCCGTCTGGCCGCACATGAGCGTCTACGAAAACGTAGCCTTTCCATTGCGTATCAAAAAAACCAATGCGGCTGAAATCGACAAGCGTACCACCGAGGCGCTGCAGCACACAAATTTGCTGGACGTGGCGCGCAAAAGCCCCGCAGATCTTTCCGGCGGCGGCAAGCAGCGGGTAGCCCTGGCCAGGGCGCTGGCCATCAACCCTTCTGTCATGCTCCTGGACGAGCCCCTTTCCAGCCTCGACCCGCACCTGCGTGAAGAAATGCGCTTTGAAATAAAAGAGCTGCAAAAAATATACGGCTTTTCCATCATGTACGTGACCCACGATCAATCAGAGGCCATGGCCCTTTCAGATCGTATTCTGGTCATGAAAAACGGCGTGGTGCAACAAATAGCCTCGCCGCTCGAAGTGTATACCAACCCAGCCAATCGATTTGTGTTCAGTTTTATTGGGCTTTCCAACTTCACGGACATGACGGTAACCGAAAGTGCTATGGTGCTGGACGGCGTTGCCGCGCCGTTTCCTTCCGGCTGCGTTCCGGACGCGACCATTGTGCGCGCGGGCACGGGTACCATGGCAAGCCGCCCTAATGAAATCGAATTTGTCGATGAGGGCGGCGTGCCCGGCATAGTGGAACGCCGAACTTTTCTTGGCGAACTTATTGACTATCAAGTCAGAGTGGGCAAACAGGAAGTGCGGGTGCAAAAGGGACGGTATGGCAAGGGCCCTCAGACCGGGGAAGCGTGCCGACTGCATTTTCTGAAGCCGTACTGGTTTCCACTGACCGCATCAGAATGATGCGCCGCAACAGCGGCGCTCCAAGCCAGATGGCGGCGTTATTTTTCCCCTGCGACCGCCTCGGCCGTTCTTGGACTTTGTTATAATAGACAAAATTACAAGGCTTTTTTACACCATGTGCCGGGGGCCCTTACGGCTTGCCCAGGCCAGATGCCGCAGGGTATTTTGTGCAAGGTTTTTCGGGAAAATTTCTTGCCTTTTCCTCCGGCATGGACTATATAACCGTTTCGCGCGGTCATGCCCGCCCAGAGGTGCTTTTTGACGCCGGGCCTCGTTTTTGCCGCCAATTTTTTTTGCATCTGCGGAGGAAAATATGAGCAAGGAATGCGTGTTCTGCGGCAAAAAGCCCCAGGTTGGCAATCTTGTGAGCCACTCCAATATCAAGACCAAGCGTCGCTTCGCCCCCAATCTGCAGCGCGTGCGCCATCAGTTTGCTGACGGCAGCGTGCGTACGCTCACCGTGTGCACCCGTTGCCTGCGCTCCGGCGTAGTGACTAAGCCCCTGGTGCGCAAAGAGAGCTAACCTGGACAATTTTTACGCGAAGCTGTTTTCGCAGGAAGACTCCGACAGGCTTTTCTGTCGGGGTCTTATTTTTTTCTCTGCTCCGCAGTACCGTCACTCAAGCGCCTCAGGCGCCCAATTGCGCTGTATCCCGACTATACGGCCGCCCCATCCGTCCAAGACAAGCCCGGCAGCTATCCCGTGGCTGCAAGCGTCTGCGTAAAGCACAGCAGTGAAGCCGACACAGCTCGGTATACTCCAGACAGCGCCCATTTTTTTAAAGGAAGGGCTGGCTGGGGGGCAGTTGAGCTGCAGCGGGCCCGATGCTACCATGCCGTATGCGCGCTGTTTCTTCTTCCTCCCGCCATCCCTTGCCTGCCGGGCGCTGGCGCGTGCGGCGCAGGCCCGGTTCCGTCCCCCCATTCTGGCGCAAAATTCTGGAAGTGGAGGGCGCGGCAGGCTACGCCCGTGCCCGCGACCGTCTGCTGGTGCTGGAGGCCTGCCGCATTCCGTGCAGGACGGTTTGCTTTGGAGGACAACTGTGCGCCTATGTGCCGCCCTTGCTGGAGCAGCGGGCGCGCCTGGAACTGACAGAATTTGTGCAGGAGCAGAAACCGCGCCCGCCCCGGACGCCCTGGCGGCCTTTCCCCTACAGTTATCTTTCCATTCTGGCCTTGCTGCCGCTGGTGCTCTGGCACGGCTGGCGGGCAGGCTGGTGGCCTGTGCCCGTGTGCTTGCCGCCGCCGGAAACCTGGGCCACCGCCGGGATGCTGGACGCGGTGCGCGTGCGTGTGTTCGGTGAATGGTATCGGGTAGTCACGGCCCTGACCCTGCACGCCGGGCTCACCCACTTGTGCGGCAATGTGGTTTTTGGGGCGTTGTTTCTGATTTTGCTGGCCCGCTGTGTTGGGCCAGGGTCGGCCGTGCTGCTGGCCCTGCTGGGAGGGGCGGCGGGCAATGCGCTGACCGTGCCCTTGCGGCCTGGGGCCTTTACCAGTCTGGGCTTTTCCTCCGCCCTGTTTGCCGCCATAGGGGGGCTGGCCGGGGCCATGGCCCGACGGGAACGCCACTGGCGCAAAGCCATGCTGCCCGTGGCTGCTGGAGCGGCCTTGCTGGCCATGCTGGGGACGGAAGGAGAAAATACGGACTATCTAGCCCATGTGGCCGGGCTGGTCTGCGGTCTGGCCCTGGGCCTGCTACCGCTGCGGCGCGTGGGGGCGCGGCCCTCGGCCTTACGCCAGGTAGCGGCCTTTGCCTTGGCTCTGGCTCTGCCGGCAGCGGCCTGGCTGTGGGCTTTTGCCGCGGCGGGGCGGTAGCCCGCCCCGCGCCGGACAATTGTTACAGAATATATTGGCTCAGATCCTGATCGTTGCGCACGTCCTGAAGTTTTTCGGCCACATAGGCCTTGTTGACCACCACCTGCGCACCGGGCATTTCGGGCGCGTCAAAGGAAAGGTCCGCCAGAATTTTTTCCATGATGGTGTACAGCCGCCGTGCGCCGATATTTTCGGTGCGGGCGTTGGTGTCTTCGGCAAAGGCGGCAATTTCTTCCAGGCCATCGTCTGCAAAGCTGAGGCGGATCTGCTCGGTCTGCAGCAAGGCCGCGTATTGCTTGGTCAGGGCATTGTCCGGCTCTTTGAGAATGCGCAAAAATTCTTCCTTGCCCAAAGCCTGCAGTTCCACGCGCAGGGGGAAACGGCCCTGCAATTCAGGAATCATGTCCGAGGGCTTGCTGAAGTGAAAGGCCCCGGCGGCAATGAACAGGATATGATCCGTACGCACCATGCCGTACTTGGTGTTGACGGAGCTGCCCTCTACAATGGGCAGCAAATCGCGCTGCACGCCCTCACGTGAAATGTCCGAAGTATGGTTCTGCGAGGTGCTGGCAATTTTGTCGATCTCGTCGATAAAAATAATGCCGGTCTGCTCCACGCGCTCACGGGCGCGGTCCACCAGGGCTTCCTGGTCCACCAGCTTGCCGGACTCTTCCTGCACCAGCACGTTAAAGGCGTCGCGCACCTTCATTTTGCGCTGGCTGCGCTTGGGTGGAAAAGCCTTGCTGAACATGTCGCGCATCTGGCCGCCCACCTGCTCCATGCCGGGGATGGCAAAGACGTCCACGCCCATGCCTCCCTGCTCGGTCACTTCCAGCTCCACTTCACGCTGGTCCAGAAAACCCAGGCGAAACTGCTGCAAAAGTTTTTCCCGCGTGTCCGCGCGGTCAGTCACGCCGAAAGAACTGGGCAACAGCAGATCCATGAGGCGCGATTCCGCCGCGGCTTCGGCAGCCTTGCGCACGCGGGCGTTTTCCTCCTCGCGCACCAGGTTGATGCCGATTTCCATAAGATCGCGCACCATGGATTCCACATCCCGGCCCACATAGCCCACTTCTGTAAACTTGGTGGCCTCCACCTTGATGAAGGGCGCGCCGGAAAGTTTGGCCAGCCGCCGGGCTATCTCCGTTTTGCCCACGCCCGTAGGGCCCATCATAATGATGTTCTTGGGCGAGACCTCATCCCGCAGCTCCGGGTCCAGGTGCTGCCGCCGCCAGCGGTTGCGCACGGCCACAGCCACCATACGCTTGGCCTGCTCCTGCCCTATGACGAATTTATCCAGTTCGGCCACAATCTGCCGGGGTGTCAACGTGCTCATCAAACGCTCCTGCTTGGGGTAACTGCATCTGTAGTATAAGCACCTTCCGGCGTCTGGCAAGCGCAGGCCGGACTTGCGGCATCGCTGCCCCCCGCGTATGCTGCAATCAGGCAAGAATCCTTCTTGTCAGGAATAGTTATTGACAATCCCACAAGCCTGCGGCACAGTGCGGACAACCCGAGCAACAAGGAGTTGACCATGAATACCGTCACGTTTAAAGGTACGACCATGCACTTGAGCGGCAACCAGCCCGCCGTGGGGCAGAAAGCGCCGGATTTTACGCTCACCGCCACGGATATGAGCCCAAAAGGTCTGAAGGATTTTGCCGGTAAGGTGCTGGTACTGGTCAGCGTGCCTTCGCTGGACACGCCCGTCTGCGATATGGAGGTGCGCCGTTTCAATAAAGAAGCCGCCGCGCTTTCAGATAAAGTGCGCATTGTGGCCGTGAGTTGCGACCTGCCCTTTGCCCAGGCCCGCTGGTGCGGGGCCGCCGGTGTGAGCGCGGTGCAGACCCTTTCGGACTACAAGGAAGCGAACTTTGGCAAAGCCTACGGCGTGCTTATCAACGAGCTGCACCTTCTGGCGCGCACCATCTTCGTGGTGGCCCCGGACGGCACCCTGGCCTACAGCCAGATCGTGCCCGAAGTAGCCCATGAACCCGACTATGCGGCAGCCTTGGAAGCGGTGAAAAAACTGGCCTAAAGACCCTGCGCGGCTTTTGCAACAAACCGCCGTGGACGCCCTAAGGGCACAGTCCCTCTGGGCCGTCCATGGCGGTCAGGTCTGGAGCAGGCGGACCTGAAGGCCGGTCTGCCAGGGATCTTTCCAAAGAGCGCGGTAACGTGCGCTCCGGCGTGCCGTAAAGAATTCCGCCAACCAGGGGCACAAGGCCGGGGCACGCGGCCCGTCTGCAGATTCGGGCCCGTGGGTCAGGGTCTGCGCCGCCCACGTTCCCGCGTCAGGGGCAAGGCCAGCGCCGTCACCAGCAGTTGCCCCACGGCCAGGGTCACATCCTTGTCCAGCCAGGCCGCCCCCAGCACCAGCCCCGCCCCCCACAGCAGCGGCCCCACCCGACCGAGGCTATACCCCACGACCTGCGCAGCCGCGCCCAACGCCAGCAGCCCCACGGCCAGCCAGATCGGCGCAGCAGCGGGCGGCAGCCAGAGCGTCAGAGGCGCGGACGGTGCGGGCGACAAGCCGGGAGGCGGCGCAAGGCCCGGCACAGCTACTTCCAGATCAGGGCCCGCCAACTTTCCCGCGCCACCTGGCGCGGTGCGGGCAGCCCTTGCGCCGCATAGGCCGCCGTGACGCCGTCGGCCTGAATATCCAACAGGCCGGAAAGCACCAGGCAGCCGCCGGGGGTCAGACGGCGCACCAGGTCCGGGGCCATTTCCGTCAAGGGCCGGGCCAGAATGTTGGCCAGGATCAAATCATAGGTATGGCCTTCGGCGGCCTCCACGCCGCCCAACCCCAGGTCCAGACCGGGCACGGCGTTGCGGGCGCGATTTTCTTCCGCATTTTCCACGGCCAGGGGGTCGATATCCAGCCCCAGCCCCCTCAACCCACTTTTGCAGCAGGCAATGCCCAGCACGCCGGAGCCCGTACCCAGGTCCAGAAAAGTCTGACCGGCTCGCAGACGTCCCGCGTCCAGCAGGCTGCTCAGCACTTCCAGGCAAAGGGCCGTGGTGGCGTGATGCCCGGTGCCGAAGGCGCTTTTGGGCTCAATAATAATGCGTATTTTGTCTGCAAAGGCGGGGTCTTCCGCCAGCCAGGGCGGCAGCACCACAAAACGCCCGCAGACCACCGGGGTAAAAAACTGCCGCCAGGCGGCCAGCCAGTCCTGCGCCTCCAGGCTGTCCACATGGCAGACGGCCTCCGGCAGCCAGGCCAGGCTGTCCTGCCGCAGTTGCTGCACAAAATCCGGATTGTCGCAGTGCACGCGAAAAACCGTTTCTCCGGTGGGCAGACTCTGCTCTTCCCAGCCGAAGGGCACACGCAGGGTCAAAAAGCCTGTAGCCCGGTCGAAATCCGCCTCCGGAACGGTCAGCTCCCAACGAAAAATCTGTTTCATGACGTCTCCTTACACGCCGGCAGTCTGCCAGATTTTCGCCGCTGGGTCGAGCCCGCGTCAGACCCAGAGGATTGCCTTGCAGGACGAATCCGGGTAAAAGGCAAAATTTCAGCACGCATTATTTTTATAAGGATCGCGCTTCATGACCGCAGATGCAACCCTGGACGCCCTGCTCGCCCGCATCCGACAGGATTTTGATGTGGATTTTGAGCCCCTGGCAGTGGACGACAACACCCTGCACGTGCTCACTATACGCAACATGCCGCAATACATTGACAAACTTTTGCAGCGCAAGGCCGTTCACAATCCGCTCAAGGATCTGCCCCTCTGGGCCAAGGTCTGGCCGGGCTCTTTTGTACTGGGTCGCCTGCTGCGCAAATACGCCCCGGAGAGCAAAAGTCTGCTGGAGCTGGGCGCGGGCTGCGGCGTGCTGAGCCTGGTGGCCGCGCGCTACGGCTTTGCGCGCATGGTGGTGAGCGACGTGGTGGAAGACGCCCTGCGCTTTGCCCGCGCCAACGCCCTGCGCAACGGCCTGGGCGAACGTCTTGAAGTGACCAGGGTGGACGTGACCGCGCCGGGGCGCGACCCGCGCTTTGCGGCGGGCTTTGACCTCATGGCGGCCTCGGAACTGCTTTATCTGGAGTCCCTGCACCGCCCCCTGATCAAATTTGTGGACCGCCACCTGGCCCCCGGCGGCAAGGCCCTGTTCTGCACGGACATGGCCCGCGCCCAACCGCACTTTGCCAAGCTGGCGGCCAAAACCTTCACGATCACTGAAGGTCACATCGGCGTCACTGCGCACGACGAAGACGGCCAGGACCAGCGCCGCCTGTACAGCATCCTCATTCTGGAGCGTCCATGAACAGCCTGCCCCGCGTTACCCTGACTTCCTGCCCCAAGGGCTACACCCGCGACCTGGACAAGGCCATGAGCCCGGCCCAGACCATAGCCCGCGTGCGGCAACGCCTGACGGCCTCGCACCTGGATGTGCTCAGCCGCACCCGGCGCGTGGATGTGGGCCGCCTGGGCATTCCTGTTTTTCTCAGCGAATGCGGCGCGGACGCCCGGCGCATCATGCCTACCCGTAAGCAGATGGGCAAGGGATCCTCGCCGGAGCAGGCCGAAGCCTCAGCCCTCATGGAACTGATGGAGCGCTTTGCCTTCTTTCACTTCTGGCAGCAACGCCCGCAGCTGCGCACCGCCACCTGGAGCGAGGCGGAAACGCTGTTCGGCGCGGACCTTTTGCCGGTGGAAGAAATGCTGCGTTCGGTGGACGAAACGAGCCTTGCGCCCGCGGCGGCCCGGCGCGTGCTGGACTGCTGCGCCTGGCAGTTCTACCCGGCCACCCGCCTCGACAACGGCGCCACAGTCTGGCTGCCCCTGGACTGGTTCAAACTGCTGGGCGAGTTCAACGGCACTTCGGCGGGCAACACGCCGGAGGAGTCGCTGTTGCAGGGGCTCTGCGAACTGGTGGAGCGACACGTCTGCTGCCGTGTAGACCGAGAGCGCCCCGCCCTGCCCACCATCGACCCCCAATCCTGCCTGCTGGACCCTGTGCTGGGCGAACTGCTGGCAGATTTCGCGCAACAGGGCGTGCGCCTGCTGCTCAAAGATTTTTCGCTGGGCATGCCCGTGCCCACAGTGGCCGCCCTGGCCTGGGATCCCACCACCTTTCCCCAAAGCTCCGAAATCGTCTTCACGGCGGGTACGGCGGCTTCTCCGGCCAAGGCTGCGGTGCGGGCCGTGACCGAGGTGGCGCAATTGGCTGGCGATTTCTGCACCAATGCCTGCTACGAGGCTTCCGGCCTGCCCAAATTTACCGAGCTTGCCCAGACCCAATGGCTGCAAACAGGCCCCACTGTGGCTCTCGACAGCCTGCCCAGCGTGGAACATGACGATATTCTGGAGGAACTGCGCGCGGCCTTGGCCGGTCTTGCGCCCACCAAGGTCTACGCGGTGGAAACCACCCACCCCCGCCTGGGCATTCCCGCGCACTACAGCGTGGCCCCCGGCCTGGCCTTTCGTGAGCGGGATCGCAACCAGTGCCTGGGGCTGTTTGTAGGGCGCAAACTGGTGGAAGAGGCGGACGAAGATACGGCGCGGCAGGGGCTGGAAGTGCTGGCATCCTGCTATCCCGACGCGCATTTCCTGCCGTTTTTTGAAGGACAGCTGGCCCTGCGTGCCCAGAACTGGGAGGCGGCTTCGGCCCTTTTCGCCGCGGCCCGCCCCCTGCAGCCCGATGCCGACGCGCGCGCCTTGGCCACTTTTTACCAGGGCTATGCGCAGACCCTGGCCGGGCACTGGCAGGAAGCCATCCCCATTCTGGCCGAGGCTGCGGACCTCTGCCCGGAAATGAAGGAATACGCCAACCTGCTGGGTGTGGCCCGGTTCAAAACCGGCGACTACAGCGGCGCGGCACAGGCCTTTGCCGCCGTGCTGCGGGTGGACAAGGGTTCTGCCGTGGACCTGGCCAATCTGGGACTGTGCGAAAAATTCATGGGCAAGACCAAAGAAGCCCGCGAACACCTCTGGGCCGCCCTGGAACTGGACCCCGGCCTGGATTTCGCCCGCAACCACCTGGCGGAACTGGAAGGCGCGCAAGAGTAGCCCGCCCCCGGCGTTCACCACAGGCTGCGAGTGCGCACGCTGCAGCGCGCAGCCATGCCCGGCACAAGTCCGCTGCTGTCGGCAACATCCAGACGGATGCGCACATAGGTCAACGCCGTGTTGTTTTTTACAAATGCGGGCTCTGCTGCGGGCGCAGCCGCGTCGCCCGCCGGCGCTACTTCCTGCGGCAGCAAGTCTGCCACTGTGCCCGCAAGAATCCTGCCGTCCGCCTCCAGGCGCACGTCACAGGGCTGGCCGGGCTTAAGCCGGCGAGCGTCTTCAGGCAAAAAGCCGGCCCGCAGCCACAAGCCGCCGCTGGCCGCCTCCCCTTGCGGCAACAGCAACACCAGGGGTTCGTCCCGCGCGGCTGTCTGGCCGGGGGTTGCCAGCACGCGCAAAACCAGCGCGTCCTGCGGCGCGCGGAGGGTTGCCTCCGCCACAGGGACGGGCATGGGCGCATCACGCCCCGCCGGCTGCCTATAGCGCCCGCGCGAGGTCAGTTCCTTATAGCGCAGAAGTTCGCTGCGCACCCGCCCCAGTTCCTGGTCCAGGGCCGCGCGAATACGGCTGACTTCTTCAAAAGCGGCAGTGGCCCGGTCCATGGCGTCGCGGGTTTCGGCTTCGGACCGCCGGGCTGCGGCATAGACGTTCTGCCCCACCACACGCGCGCCGCCCTGACTGTCCAATCCGCGCAAATGGAGCTGGGCGCGCACGTGGGCAGCCACGCTTTCCTGCCGCTGTCGCTGTCGCATATCCTCTTCATGCCGCGCCTGGGCCAGACGGCGCACCATATCCTTTTCCGCCGCTTCGGCGTCCCGCAGGCGTGCGGCGGTTTCTTCCCTGCCGGGCGGACCGGCCATGCGCCGCAGATCGTCGGCCTCGCGCGCCGCCTGACCCAGGCGTCGGTTGTAGTCCGCAGCGTCCAAACGCGCCAGCAGCGCGCCCTGGCGCACTTCCTGCCCCGGCCTTACGCTCACCTCCAACACCCGGGCGCTGTAGGACGGGGCCACGCTGAGCACCATACCGTCCAGCTCGGCGCGGGCGCTTTCCACCCGCCCCGAATCCACCCACCACCAGACCGTGCCGACCGCTAACAAGAGCACCAGCCACAAGGGCAGCAGGCGCAGCCAGAGGGGCGGCCGGGAACGCACGGCAAGGGGCATGGACAGGGGGACAGATTCTTGCATAACGGCTCCTGCAGGGCGGCAAAGGCTCTACGCGCCCCTGTGCAAAGCCTATGCAGGGACCGTACCAGAACCCTTTACAAGGCTGGCCGGGACGCATACAACCACGCGGTACGGCCCGAACGCGGCCGCCTGTCAAATATCCGCCGGAGGCTTGTGGATGTCAAAGACAATACTGCGACTGTGCGCTCTGCTCTGTCTGGGCGCGCTGGCGGGCTGCGGCAGCACCCGCCCCGTGACGGTGGTGCAGAAGGACCAGTTCATCCGCATGGCCCATGAAATGCCCAAGGAGCTGCAGGCCCGCAACCTGCTGGACAAGGACGGCTCCTATGTGGCGCCCTTTTCTTTTGCCGGGTTCAGCGACTACGGCGAGATCCTGTTCCGCCGGCTTTCACCTTCCTTCCTGAAAGCGGATACTGCCCACGACGTCTACCTGGGGGCCACCTTTGCGGCCACCCTGCAGCCGGACAGCCGGGTCAAGCGCTGGTCCGACGGCTTTGCCATTAACCACGCCACCCAGAAGGTGACGGTAAACATGGTGGCCATTGCAGACTGGAACAACGACGGCGAAGACGAGTGGATCGTTTCCTGCCTGGTGGAGCCCAAATGGGGCGGACGCACGCGCACCTATTATGTGCTGGTGCCGCCCCCCCGCTCGGACAAAGAAACCCTCAAAGGCACCCTGGCGGCCATTTACGAATGCTTCGGCCTGGCCTGCAACCTTTATGTGCGCGACAGCCGCGTCATTGAGCGCGACGCCGCCGACCCGCTGGTCCCGCCCACCGTCGTGCAGGACGTGGTGCCCGGCCTGCAGCCCGTGACGGAACCCCCCAAGGCCGGCGGCACAGACAAGGGCGGCCTGGAAGAACGCAACCTGTAAGCCCCTTTGGCACGGCTGTGGCCTTTGGCGGCAATAAAAACGCCCGCTTTCCCGGCGGGCGTTTTTATTGCGGAATGCAGACCGCCCCAGCAAAGCGGCGCAGCAAAGTAAGGATATGACAACCGGCGCAACCTGCCGCCATGCGGCCACAGCCGTGCCGGGGCAGATCCCTATACGCCGGGCCGCAACAACGGCGGGCGTACATAACCGCCGGGCAGGCCGCGCGGGCTGAGCACGATTTGCCAGACCTGCAGGTCGCGGGCGCGAAAGGCCCCGGCGCAGCTCAACAGGTAGTACTGGAACATGCGGGCCACTTTTTCAGAACAATGGAAGGCCCCGGCCGCGCGTCCGGCCGTGAAGTTGCGGGCCCAGGCCATGAGCGTTCTGTCATAGTTGGCCCCCAGGTTGTGCCAGTCCTCCATGATGAAGCGGCCGGTGACGGCCGTGCCGATGCGGTCGATGCTGGGCAGAATGCCGTTGGTAAAGATGTACTTGCTGATCCAGGGGTCCACCGAGCGCATGGTTTTGTTGGCGCCTATGGTATGCAGCAAAAACAGCCCGTCGGACGCGAGCAGACGGCGTACCGTATGCATGAACACGGCGTAATTTTTGTAGCCCACATGCTCGAACATGCCCACGGAAACTACCCTGTCGTAGGTTCCGGTGAGGGAACGATAGTCTTCCAGCAGCCATTCCACGTCCAGGCCCTGGCTGTTGGCGCGGGCGTACTCCACCTGCGCCTTGGAAACGGTAACCCCCGTGACGCGCACGCCGTATTCCCGCGCCATATAACGGCCCAGGCCGCCCCAGCCGCAGCCTATGTCCAGCACGTGCATACCGGCCTTGAGGTCCAGCTTGCGGCAGATGAGGTCCATCTTGTTGCGTTGGGCTTCCTCCAGGCTGGACGCGCCCTCCCACAGGGCGCAGCTATATTGCATGGCCGGGTCCAGCATGGCCGTGAACATGTCGTTGCCGAAATCATAATGTTGCACGGCCACCATACGCGCCCGGCCCACCCGCTGCAGGTTGCAGAGCGTATAGGCCAGGATGCCCAGCAGCACGGGCGGGCTGAACCGGAAGCGGCGCTCCAGCCCACCGCTGAGAATGCGGTAAAAAAAGGCGTCCAGGGCCTCGCAGTCCCACCAGCCTTCCATATAGGCCTCTCCCAGGCCCAGGTTGGCGTCGCGCAGCACTCTGGCATAAAGTCTGGGGTTGTGCACCTTGATGTCCCAGGGGCGGGAGCCGTTGATGGTCACGTCCACTGAGGCAAGCATCTTTCCAATAAAAGATTCGAGCATGGCTGTTCCCTCGCGTGGCAATATGGATGCAGGGCCGGTGGCGGCCCCTTTTTTGCACCTACATCCAACGTGAAGAAATGACAACCAGACCAAAGAGCGGGGCTACCGACCGGCAGGGGCCTCCCCGGCTTCCGGCCCGGCCCCTGCAGCCGTGCTCAAGGCCGCCTGCAGCATCTTGGGCGGCAGTTTCGCCAGGGCTTCCACCACGCGCGGGTCAAAACCCGCGTCCGTACGCAATCGCCCAATGGCTTCCTCCGGGCTCATGCCCGCACGGTACGCACGGGAGCTCGTCATGGCGCAAAAAGCGTTGACCACAGCCAGAATGCGGCCGTTGGCGTCGATGGCGTCGCCCTTGAGACCGCGCGGATGCCCACTGCCGTCCATGCGTTCGCCCATGGCATACACGGCTTCGGGCACGGGCAGGCCAAAGCGCAGATCGCGCAGGATATGGTAGGCAAATTCCGGGGCGCGCATGACCTGCTGCTGCTCTTCCGGCGTCAGCCTGCCCGTCTTGGTCAGCAAATGGCGCGGCACAAACAGCCGCCCCACCTGCGATACGCGGGAGGCCAGACGCAGCGTCTCGCTGTCACGCTCCGCAAGGTCCATCTGGGGGGCCAGCATTTGCACGAGCTGTTCCATCTTCTGCGAATGGCCGACCAAGTTGGGGTCCACACTTTCCACGGCGCGCACCAGGGCAGCCATACTGCTGGCCTGACGGGCCCGCTCGGCCTCGGCCTGGCGGCGGAACTCCGTAATATCCTGAAAAATACCCACCCAGGCGCCTCCGTCCTGGGCATCGTCGTCCTGTTCAGCAAAGGGGAACAGGGTCACCCGGTACAGACGGGCCGCCTCGCCGTCACCCAAGGTGATTTCCAGGCTGTCCGCAGCGCCTCCTTCTGGCTTTCTGTCCAGCAGCGCCGTGGACGCAGGCCCGGGCAACGCACGGCGCAGGTCTTCACCCGCCAGGCTTTCTTCCTCCCGACCCAGCATGCGGGCAAAAGCTGGATTGCACATCTGCACCCGGTTTTCACCATCCACCAGCAGAAGCCCCACCTGCAAGGAGGCATTAACGCTGTCCAGCAGGGCCTTCTGCCGCCGGATAACTACATACAGCCGCTGAAAATGCTGCGCGTTGGCCCGGTGCGCGCGGCTGACCAGGGTGGCCCACACAAAGGCCAGCAGCAAAGCCGCGCCAAGACTGCCCAGGAAGCCCAGGCCGTAGATCTGCTTTTTTTGCTGCAGCAGCAGACTGTCCACAGCCGGGGCCGGGGCTTCCACCACAATGCGCCAGTCCTGAGCAGACAGCAGGCTGTCCACAGCGTAGACCATCCCCCCCAGCACGCCGGGTCGCCGCTGCAGCGCGGCTGAAACCGGCGCCACAGGTTCCCGCACCGGGGTAAGGCGCAGCCGGCCTTCTTCCACAAACAGGGCTTCCACACCCGCCGCGCAGCGCTGCAGCAGGCGGGGTGCAAACAGACGCTGTTGCTCCGGGCTCACGGCCAAAAAGGCCGTCAGGGCCTTGTCCATGGGCACGCTGACCAACAGGGCGGCTACTGAACGATTTTCACCGCCGCGTCCCAGCACTTCATACATGGGGACAGCCACATCCATAACCAGGCCATCGCCCAAAACCCGCACGGGGCCGTGGCGCAGCGCCCGGTGCTCCATGGCGTTGCGGGCCAGGGCCAGCTGGGCCGCGCCCAGTTCCGGCGCGTCCCTGGGCGCGACCAGATCCTGCCCGTGCAGCCCCACAATGCGTGCCGCCGCCCACTGCCGCCCACGGGCCGTATCCTGCAGCAAATCGCTCAGATATTCTTTCTGATCCGCCAGGCTGGCCAGAGCCGCATCGTCGTTTTCGGCAGCGTCGGGCGCGTCAAGCGCGGCCACGGCCTCCGGCGGCAGCGCCGCCACATCCACGGCGAACAGCCGGAACATTTCCGCCGTGCTCACAAAGCGCAGCTGATCTTGCAGGGCGGCATCCCAGGCGCGCACGGATTCCTTGGCCTTGTCTGCCCAGGCCTGCTGCATGTCGCGTTGACTCGCCAGAATTTCCTGCGTCATGTTGCGCAGCTGCAGGGTGCAAAGCACATAGGCCAGCGAGGCCGTTACGGCCAGCAGCAGCAAGCCCGCCCACGCCGCCATCACTTTTTTTATCCGATAGCGGTTGGCGGCCATTCCCTTTGCGGCAAGTTCTGTCTTCATACTGTACAACCCATTCTCAACCTGTGGAACGCCCAAGGGGACGCCCCCAAGGGTTACGGAACCCGGCTCACCTGCAGGTGGGCCCAGCGCCCCTGCTCATTGACGGAATACTGTGGCCGGTACTGCCGCAGCCGGTCATGGGGCAGGATGGCATTACTGAGATTATCCAGAATATAGGCCGTACCGTCCATATACACGGCCAGCACCGCATGCCCCAGATTGCGCACGGTGTCGCGCACCACCACGATGCGCATGGTTTTGGGCGAAAGGCCCAGTTCCTTGAGCGTAAAATATTTTATGATGGCGTAGTCTTCACAGTCGCCGGAGCGGCGCAAAAATTCCTGAGGAATGGCCCAGTAATCCTCTCTGCCCCAGACGTCCCTGTCCTCTCTGTATGGCCAGGCATTCCAGAATGCGTTGACATAACGCAGCAGCGATACGCCCTTTTTCCCGGCAGCACCGGCGCGAAACTGCGCCCAGGTGACGCCTTTTTTCAGCACTTGGCCAGGGGTAAAAATACCATGTTGCGCATTGCGCTTAAGCAGCTCAAGCCAGCCCGGCAGAGAAGAAAGAGGCCGCCTGAACTCCACCGTGCCAAACAGGCGCAACGTCGTATGCGGCGGAGCGGATGGCTTTGCAGGGGCCGCTGGCGACGATTCCTGATCAACGGCGGGCAGGGAGGCCACGGCATCCGCACGGCTCTGGGGAGGTCCGGCGGACTGGGGGCGGACAGCGGCGGGATTGTCCGGGGCCGCCTGGTCCACACGGGTCTGGCCTGCGGCAGCCCGGTTTGCGGCAGCCTGGCCGGAACTTTGGGCCGCGTCCGCAGGGCGGGGGGCGGCAATCTGTGCGGGCTGCGTTACAAAAGCGCGCGCTGCATCGGGCGCAGGGGGGGCGGCCTTTGCGTCAGCCCCGTCAGATCCCGGCGTTGCGGGCAGCGCAGGGGTTGCTTCGGACAGCGCGTCCCGCCTCGCCTTCCCTGTGGCCGCAACTGTCGCCGCAGACGGGTTTTCCCACGCCGCAAGAACGCCCCGGCTCCACTGCGGCGCAAGGCCCGTTCCCCAGAACAGGAGGCAGATCAGAAAAAAAATTCCGGCCAGGAGCGCGACGACTCCGGGCCGGGAACAACTGCGCTTCATAGGTGGTCCACAGACAGGATTGCTTGGGCGTCCGCACCACTCTGCCATTGCCCGGAGCGGAAGGCAACGGCCGCACGGCCGCCTATGGCCTCTACCCTGCCGCCCCCAGAAACAGCGGCGGCTGCGGAAAATTTCCGCAGCCGCCGACACCGGGCAACGGTTCCGGATGCTAGAGCAGTTAGCGAATGAAATGAGTTAACTGCTCTGCAAGGATTTTCTTGAAAATCCTTGCCACGAAATGCGAGAAGGCAGGCTTTTGCCTGCCGTAAGCGAGCATTTCAAGTGTTAACTGCTCTAAAAGGCGGGCATAATGCCCTTGGGCACCAGCACCTTTTCGATATACGCCTTCACTTCCGGAGACTGCACGGCCTTGACCAGGGCCTTGGCCTTGGGGCTGTCCTTGTCTGCGGCGCGCACCACAATGATGTTGGCGTAAGGGGATTCGCTGCCCTCCATGGCCAGAGCGTCCCGAGCCGGGATGAGGCCTGCCTCGCCCGCAAAATTGGTGTTGATGACGGCGGCGGTCACATCCTCCAGAGTGCGGGGCAGCTGGGCGGCGTCCAGCTCGTGAATTTTGAGACTGAGCGGATTTTTGGTGATGTCGGCCACGGTCACCAGCGCGCCGGGCTTGATGCCGATAAGGCCCTTGGTTTCCAGCAGGCGCAGGGCGCGGGCTTCATTGGTAGGGTCGTTGGGCACGGAAATGATGTCGCCCTTTTTGATCTGGTCCAGCTTTTTGATTTTTTTGGAATAGATGCCCAGAGGCTCAATATGCACCTTGGCAATGGATACAAGACCCAGGTTCTTTTCCTTGTTCATATTGTCCAGGTAGGGCTGATGCTGAAAAAAGTTGGCGAACAGCTGCTTGCCGGCCAGGGCCATATTGGGCTGCACGTAGTCGGTAAAGTCCTTGAGCACCAGGTTGTAGCCTTCTTTGGCCAGCAGGGGCTTGGCCACCAGCATAATGTCCTTGTGGGGAAAAGGCGTGACGCCCACCACAATGTCTTCGGCAGCCAGGGCGGGGGCGGCCATGAGCAGCAGCAGAACCAGTGACGAGAGCAGACGTTTCATACAGACTCCTTTACGCAAAAAGGTGAAGGCCGCGCCTCAGCGCAGCAGTTTGTAAAGCAGATTGCAGAGGCCCTGAATGACCAGCACCAGGATGCAGAGGATCACCACAGAATAAACCATGATGTCCACCTGAAAGCGGTTGTAGCCGTATTTGACGGCCAGATCGCCCAGACCGCCGCCGCCCACGGTGCCCGCCATAGCCGAATAGCCCAGCAAGGTGATGGCAATGACCGCCACGTTGAGCACAATGGAGGGCAAGGCTTCCGGCAGCAGCACACGAAAAATGATCTGCCCGTTGCTGGCCCCGAAGGACCGCGCGGCCTCAATGACGCCCTTGTCCACCTCCAGAAAACAGCCTTCAATGAGGCGGGCCACAAAGGGCGCGGCCGCCACGGTGAGGGGCACAATGGCCGCGGCGCTGCCGATGGAGGTGCCCACCACCAGCCGCGTAACGGGGATAATGGCAATAAGCAGAATGATGAAGGGGAAGGAACGCAGCAGATTGACCACAAAATCCACCACCTGGTAAACCGGGCGACAGGGGCGCAGGCTCATGAGGGGATTGGTCACGATCATGAGGATGGCCAGTAAAAAGCCCGATGCCAGAGAAAAGACCGTGGAGAGCAGCACCATCTGCAGCGTCTCCCAGGTGGCGGTGACGATTTCCGGCCACTTGTCCAGCAGGCGCTCCCACAGGGGCCAGAAGATCTGCGCCGCCGCGCCCATGTCAGTCAGCTGCCCGGTCATGCGCCGCCTCCTTCTCTGCCTGCGGATACTCCAGAATCTCCCAGTACAGCCGGTGGTCCTTCAGGTAGCGCAGCACAGTGTCCCTGCTCTGGTCCGGCACGTTGATGATAAGAAAGCCGAACACGTCGTCCAGGTAGCGCTCCAGCTTGCCGCCCACAATGGAAAAGTCCAGGTCCAGGCTGCGGGCCATGTGGGTGATGACCGCCTGCTGCGAGATCTCCCGCGGGAACATGAGCCGGATGTTGGTGCCGCCGGGGATGAGGGTGTATTCATTGTCGGCAAAAGCCTGCATATCCTTGCCGGGCGCGAGAAAGAGCTCCTCTGTCCGGCCCAGGCCCACGGTGCGGCCGTTGTCCAGCAAAAGCAGGCTGTGGCAAAGGCGCTTGACCACCTCCATCTGGTGCGTGACCATGATGATGGTCAGGTGCAGACGCTTGTTGATGTCCTCCAGCAGGTCCAGAATGGAGGCCGTGGTCTTGGGGTCCAAGGCCGAGGTGGCCTCGTCGCAAAGCAACACCTGCGGATTCAGGGCCAGGGCGCGGGCAATGCCCACGCGCTGCTTCTGCCCGCCGCTCAGACTCTGCACCCTTTGCCCGGCTCTGTCCGCCAGGCCCACCAGTTCCAGCAGCTCCATAACCCGCTTACGCGGGTTGCCCTTGTGCCAGATGGCCAGCGGAAAGGCCACGTTGTCAAAGACATTTTTACGGGCCATGAGATTAAAATTCTGAAAAATCATGCCCATCTTGCTCTGCAGCTCACGCAGGCGGCGGCCTTCCAGACCGGCCACCTCCACGCCCATGACCTTCACGCTGCCCTTCTGGTACGGCTCCAGACCGTTGAGGCAGCGCAGCAAGGTAGACTTGCCCGCGCCGGAATGCCCCACGATGCCGAAGATTTCGCCCTCGTGCACGCACATGTCAATATTGTGCAAGACCTCGTGCGCGCCGTAGCTCTTACAAAGACCGCTGACCTCTATCATCCGTCCTCTGCCTGCTGAACCGCCTCAAAATACTACCCTTGCCGCACGGCACGCCCGCCCCGGAAGCCATCTGGCGAAAGCCCTGGGCGCGACGCCTTCGCAGAGGGTCGCGCCCGCCCTGCCGCTACTTGCCGAACAAAATCTCCTGATAATTGGGCAGGGGCCACAAATCGTCGGCCACACGGGTTTCCAGATGGTCCGCATAGCGGCGTACCTCCTGCATTTGCGGCAACACGTCGTTGCAGTAGCGGCGCGCCGCATCCATGCCCATGCCCAGGGCCTCCACTTCCGCCAGTACCGCCTCCAGTTGCCCGCAGGCGTCCTGCAGACCGCGCAGGTATTCCGTCACCTCATCCAGGGTGCGGGTGCGGGCTTCCTTGCCCACAGCCTGCATCTGCGCCGCCGTGGCGGCCAGTTCGCCCTGATAGCGCATGCCCGCCGGGAAGATGACCGTGCGGGCCATGCGGATGACCAGATTGGCCTCAGTGCGCACGCTCTTGCAGTACTGCTCCAGATAAATTTCCTGTCGGGCCTTGAGTTCCGCGCGGTTGAGCACGCCATGGGTTTCGTAAAGCGCAATAACTTCAGGCAGGGTCAGTTCGGGCAAAGCCTCGGGCGTATTGCGCAGGTTGGGCAGACCACGACGCACGGCTTCCTTGTGCCAGACCTCGGAATAGCCGTCGCCGTTGAAAATAACGGCGCTGTGCTCGTCCATGACATGGCCGATGAAGGATTCCAGGGCGGCGTTAAAGGGCATGCCCTCGCCCAGTTTGCGTTCCAGCCAGTCGGCGGCAAAGCCCAGCGAATCGGCCATCATGGTGTTCAGCGCCGTAATGGAACCTGCAGCGGACTGGCTGGAGCCCAGGGCCCGGAACTCAAAGCGGTTACCCGTAAAGGCCACGGGGCTGGTGCGATTGCGGTCGCCGGGGTCGGCGGGCAGAGCGGGCAGGGTGTCCACACCCAGGTTAAGGGCCCGGCGCTTTTTGCCGTTGGCGGCGTCCTCCACCCTGCCGGCGCGGAAGGCTTCAAAGACTTCCGTAAGCTGGTCGCCCAAAAAGATGGACATGATGGCCGGGGGCGCTTCATTGGCGCCCAGACGGTGGTCGTTGCCGGCGCTGGCCACAGTGGTGCGCAGCAGGCCGCCGAACTTGTGCACGGCGCGGATCATGGCCGCACAAAAAACCAGAAACTTGGCGTTGGCGTGCGGGGTCTCGCCGGGGTCGAACAGGGAACCCAGCTCCGCGTTGCCGATGGAATAGTTGACGTGCTTGCCCGAACCGTTGACGCAGGCAAAGGGTTTTTCGTGCAGCAGGCACTTGAGACCGTAGCGCTTGGCCACGTTGCGCAGCATGGACATGATGATGTGGTTGTGGTCCACGGCCAGGTTGCTCACCTCATAGAGGGGCGCGATTTCGTACTGGCTGGGGGCCACCTCATTATGGCGGGTGCGCACGGGCACGCCCAGTTTGTAGAGCTCCCGCTCCACTTCCATCATGTAGGAAAGCACCCGCTGGGGGATGACCCCAAAATACTGGTCGCTGAATTCCTGCCCCTTGGCCGGGCGCGCGCCAAACAGCGACCGCCCGGCGATCTGGATGTCGGGCCGGGCAAAGTTGAAATTGTGGTCGATGCAGAAATATTCCTGCTCCAGCCCGGCGTAAGAGATGACGGGGTGCTCAGTTTCCTCGTCAAAGAGGCGCAGCACCCGTTTGGCCTGGCGATTGAGGGCCTGAGCCGAGCGCAAAAGCGGCGTTTTTTTGTCCAGGGCCACGCCCGTCCAGGAAAGGAACATGGTGGGAATGCACAAAAAAGTGCCGTTGGGGTTTTCCATGATATAAGCGGGGCTGGTCACGTCCCAGGCCGTGTAGCCGCGCGCTTCAAAGGTGGAGCGCAGGCCGCCGGAAGGAAAGGAGGAGGCGTCCGGCTCGCCCCGGATGAGCATGGATCCGGAAAATTCGGCAATGACGCCGCCGTTGCCGTCGGGCATGAGGAAGCTGTCGTGCTTTTCCGCCGTCTGTCCTGTAAGGGGATAAAAAATATGGGTAAAGTGGGTAGCGCCTTTTTCGATGGCCCAGTCCTTCATGACTGCAGCCACGGTATCGGCAATGGCGGGGTCCATGCGCTCACCGTATTCTACGGTCTTATGCAGAGCCTTGTACACGCTCTTGGGCAGGCGCTCGCGCATGACGCGGTCGTTGAACACGTTGCAGCCAAAAATATCCGTGGGTTTGGTATCCGCAAAGTTGAGGGGGGCCGCTTCCGGACGATAGCCGGTAATGGCCTGGATGGCGTCGTATCTGGCGGTATTGCTGCTCATGAAAAACCTCTTGCTGGAAGAGAGGGGGTTCGGACAAAGGTTCGTGCACAGGGCTTCCGCGCCGCGCGGCTGTCGCAAAAAACGGCGCTGCGACAACCGCGTCGGAACGGTGGTTATGCTGTCAGAACGGCAAAGCGCCCCGGCCGCAAAACAGACGCGGCGGGCTGCCGTCAACGCGGCTTTCAGGACAATTCCACTGTAAAAATGCCCCGGAAACTGCGCAGGCAGGCATCCCCTACGGGGCGTAAACGCAATGTATTTACACCGACAAGCACCGGAGTGAGCCTCACAACATTTTGAGAATGCACCTTCTCAAAATACGCGCTAGCCGACGCTGACGATTTCTATTTCAAAGGTCAGGCTTTTGCCCGCCAAGGGGTGATTGGCGTCCAGGGTGATTTCTTCCGGGCCCACTTCGGTGATGGTCACGTCCATCTGTCCCTGCTCGTTGGAAAGCTGCAGGGGCACGCCCACATTGAGGGGAATATGGTCCGGCACCTGGGCGCGGGGCACGGTGAAGATCAGCTCCGGGTCCGCCTCGCCGTAGGCTTCTTCGGGGGCGATGGTCACGCTGACTACGTCGCCGGCCTCGTGCCCTTCCACGGCGCTCTCGAAACCGGGGATGAGCATGCCCTGGCCCTGCACGAATTCCAGAGGATCACGCTCCCGCGAGGAATCGAATACCGTGCCGTCGTCAAGGGTGCCCGTGTAGTGCGCGCGCACCGTGTCGCCTTTTTTGATGCCCATAACTACTCCATTGTCTGGGGTGGGCCCGCCGCAACCGATCAGCGTTGCCGGCTGCGCAACGCGCCCTTGATGAAGATAGCAGAAAAACACGCCGCAGGCCTTCTGTCAATGCGGGCAGACCTGCGGCGGCTGCGGCGGCCCCGCGCCCCGCCAGCGGGCTTGTGCGCCCGCTCAAGTATCTTGACAGCGCGGCACAGAGAACCAATAATGATTATTTGCCTGTTCCAATCACACCGACCAGGGCCCGAACCGGACCAACCCTGCGTTTTCGGCACTGCATGAGGTACGTATGTCGCATATCCGATCCAGCTATACCGACGCCTGCTCTTTTTACGGCCGCCACACCCCCCGCGAACTGGCCGAAACTTACGGCACCCCCCTCTATGTCTACAACGAAAACATCCTGCGCCAACGCTGCCGCGAGCTCAAGGGGCTTTCCGCCCATCCCGGCTTTGGCGTGAACTATTCCGTCAAAGCCAACGCCAACCCGGTCCTGCTCAAGGTGGCGCGCCAGGAAGGCCTGGTGGTGGACGCCATGAGCCCCGGCGAACTCCATATGGACGAACTGGCGGGCTTTACCCCCAAAGAAATCCTGTATATTTCCAACAACAACTCCGCTGCGGAGCTACAGAACGCCCTGGTCAAGGGCCTGCTCGTCAGCGTGGATTCCCTCTCTCAACTGGACCTGCTGGGCAGCCTCAACCCCGGCGGCAAGGTCATGGTGCGCTTTAACCCCGGCATCGGCGCGGGGCACCACGCCAAGGTCATCACGGCGGGCAAGGCCACCAAGTTCGGCGTCACCCCGGACAAGCTGGACGATGTACTGGCCCTGCTCAAGCGCCACAATCTGACGCTGGCAGGCATCAACCAGCATATCGGTTCGCTGTTCATGGAGCCGGACGGCTACCTGAACGCCGCCACGGTACTTCTGCACCTGGCCGAACGCCTGCCCGCGGCGACCCTCGCCACGCTGGAGGTCATTGACTTCGGCGGCGGCTTCGGCATCCCTTACCACAAATACGACAACGAAACCCGGCTGGACATGGCCGACCTGGGCGCGCGGCTGCACGCCCTCATCAGCGACTGGGCCGCCCAGACCGGCTACCAGGGGCGTTTTCTTGTGGAGCCCGGCCGCTATGTGGCCGCCGAATGCGGCGTGTTGCTGGGCCGCGTGCACGCCGTGAAAAACAACGGCGACAGGCGCTATGTGGGCACGGACCTGGGCTTTAACGTGCTGGTGCGCCCAGCCATGTACGATTCCTTCCACGACTTTGAAATCTACGAAGCCCCAGGCGCGTGCGCACGCGACGCCCTGCCGCAGACCATTGTGGGCAACATCTGCGAAAGCGGCGACATCCTGGCCAAGGACCGCACCCTACCCGCCCTGCATGAGGGCGACGTCCTGGGCGTGCTGGACGCCGGGGCCTACGGCTTTACCATGGGCTCCAACTACAACATGCGCCGCCGTCCGGCGGAAGTGCTCATCCAGAGCGACGGCACGGCACGGCTCATCCGCCGGCGTGAAAACCTTGAAGACCTGGCGCGCTGCCTCCTGGATTAGTGTGACCTCCCTTCGCGGCGCCCCCCCGCCGCAAACCAGCCCCGCGCCGGACCTGAGCACCGCCCCCCGCGCCGTCTGGCGGCTTACTTGGCCGCAGATGCTCATGATGTACCTTATGTTCTTCATGGGCTTTGTGGCCGTATGGGTGGCCGGGCAGCTCAGCGCACAGGTGCAGGCCGCGCTGGGCATGGTCAACCAGTGCGGCATTCTGCTTATGGTGGTGGCCATGGCCGTCTCCAGCGGGGCAACGGCCGCGGTAAGCCAGTCTCTGGGCGCGCTGCGCGTGTCCCGCGCCCGGCGCTATGTTGTCACCACCGTGGCGGGCAGCCTGGGCCTGGGCCTGATTATTGCACTGGTCGGCTGGCTCTACGGCGACCCGCTGCTGCGCCTTTTGCAAGTGCCGGAAAGCATCTTTCCCCTCACCAGCGACATGTGGCGGGTAAGCATGCTGGGGCTGCCCGCCCAGTACGTCTACGCCTCCACGGGCGTCATGTTCCGGGCCACGCGCCAGGTGCTGCCGCCCCTCTGGGTGGCCGTGGGCGTGTGCGCCCTCAATCTGCTGGGCTGCCTGGGTCTGGGCCTGGGCTGGTTCGGCCTGCCCAAGCTGGGCTATATGGGGCTGATCTGGACGGGCGTGGCCGTGCAGTATCTGGGCGCGCTGTGCAACTGCCTGCTGCTGGCCCGCTACGGCTACCTGCGACGCGACGCCCTGCCCCCCTTCCGCTGGCTCAAGGCCGCCCTGCCCTACCTGCTCAAGGTGGCCCTGCCTGCAGGGGCCGCGCAGATCGTCTGGCAATCCGGCTACATGACCTTATTCGTATTGGTGGCCTCCCTGCCTGCGGACAGCGTCAACGCTCTGGCCGGGCTCACCGCCGGTCTGCGTGTGGAGGCCCTGCTCTTTTTGCCCGGCATGGCCTGCAATATGAGCGTGGCCGTGCTGGTGGGCAACAGCCTGGGCGCGGGCAGGCCGGAAGAGGCCAAACGCGTGGGCCTGTTCATGGTGCTGGTGGCCGCCGCGGCCATGAGCGGTATGGCCGCCCTGCTCTGGCCCTTCCGCGCCGAGGTCGCCGCCCTGCTTTCGCAGGAAGCGGGCACCCGTGCGCAGATCGTCAGTTACCTGACCTACAACCTGCTTTCCACGCCCTTTTCCATTGCCAGCACGGTCATGGGGGGCATAATGGTGGGCGCCGGGGCCACCAGGTACAACCTGCTTATCTTCGGCGGCACCTTCTGGTTGGTGCGCCTGCCGTTGGGCTGGCTGCTGGGGCATGTGCTCTGGGGCACGGCTTCGGGTGTGTTCGCAGCCATGCTCTGCTCCCAGGTTCTGCAGACCGCCATCATGTTCTATGTAGTGCGCTACCGCGACTGGACGCGCTTTGCCATGCGCTGCCGGCACCAGCGCGCCGTCTGATCACACAGCATATACCACGCCCCGGCAGGTGCACCGCCGGGCCGTGCAAGGAGATATACCCGTGAGCAAAGACTTTACCCCCGTTACCCTGGAAGACCGCGAGCGCTATTACGAACTCTGGCAGCGCACCCCCTGCCGTTCCCTGGACTATACCCTGGCCAACCTCTGGGGTTGGCAGGCCTATTACGGCCTGGAGTGGTGCTTTGCGGACAACCTTTGCTGGATACGGCAAACCCGCCCCAATCTGGTCTGCTGGGCCCCGGTGGGCGACTGGAACGCCGTGGCCTGGAAGGATCTGCTGCCCTGTGGCTTTGACGTGGCCGAGCACAGTGTGACCCGCGTGCCTGAAACCCTGCTCCATATCTGGCAAAGGGCCCTGCCGGGCCAGGTGGAAGGCCGGGAAGATCGCGGCCAGTGGGAATACCTCTACAACCAGACCGACCTGGCCGAGCTGCCCGGCAACCGTTTTCACAAAAAGCGCAACCACTACAACGGCTACATCAAGGCCTATGGCCAGCCGGACTACCGCCCCCTGAGCGACGCCATGGTGGAGGATGTGCTGGGCCTGCAGGACGACTGGTGCCAATGGCACGAATGTGAGGGTTCGCCTTCGCTGCAGGCGGAAAATGAGGCCATCAACCGCGTGCTCTCGCACTGGAACTGCTTTCGCGGCCTGACGGGCGGCTCCCTCTATGTGGAGGGCCGCATGGTGGCCTTCAGCGTGGGCGAAAACCTGGACGACGTAAGCCTGGGCGTGCACTACGAGAAAGGTCTCAATGGCTTCAAGGGCGTCTATCAGACCATGAACTGTGAGTTCTCCCGCCGCGCCGGGGCCGGCTTCACCTATATCAACCGTGCTCAGGACCTGGACGAAGAAGGCCTGCGGCAGGCCAAGATGACCTATCTGCCTGCGGACTTTCTGCGTAAACATCAGGTTGTCATCCGGCAAAAATAGCGCAACTCCACCGTGGAATTGCGCTGCTGCCCGCGCAGACAAACGCCCGCCATAAAGGCGCTGACGCCGGCTATGCGCGTTGGCAAGCGCCGGAACGGGCGTCGCACGGCCTTTGAGAAGGCGCATTATCAAAGGTAACATACCCCAAAGGCGCGAAAAACGCCTTGCGGAGGGACCATGCTTGTGCTTGCCAAAACCCTGCTGCTCTTTGTGCTGACGGCCCTGGCCGAAATCACGGGCTGCTTTCTGCCCTACGTCTGGCTGCGCAAAGGGGGGTCTCCCTGGCTTCTGCTGCCCGCCGCCGCCAGCCTGGCCGTGTTTGCCTGGCTCCTGACCCTGCATCCCGCGGCCAGCGGCCGGGTCTATGCAGCCTATGGCTGCGTGTACGTGGTCACGGCCCTGGCCTGGCTCCGCCTGGTGGACAAAGTGCACCTGTCCAATACGGATATGCTGGGCGGCGCGGTGGCCCTGGCAGGCATGCTGATCATTGTTTCCGGCTGGGGCGGCGCTTCCTGAAAGCCGCGAAGCGACCATCCCCCGATTTTACGCGGTGCGGCCCCCAAAACGTCACCAAAACAAAAAGAGGGACACTCGGCGCTGACGAGTGTCCCTCTGAAATATATTGGCGCGCCCGGAAGGGATCGAACCCTCGGCCTGATGCTTAGAAGGCATCTGCTCTGTCCAACTGAGCTACGGGCGCGTGCGTGTGGAGCGCCATAGTAGGGATGGAGCGGCCTCACGTCAAGCATCCCGCATCTGCGACGCCTTATCCATAATGCGGCAACTTGTCACACTCACACAATTTTTTTGTCATACTGCTTCTCTAGCTTACGGCAAACGGCATTGGTCCACAAGCAAGGAGTTTGTATGGACACGCACAATCCCCACCACTCCGGCCGCCGCGCTTTTCTTAAAAGCACGGCCGTCGTCGGCTTTGTCCTGGGTGGCGGCTTCGCCGCCCGCGTCGCGCCCGCGGCCACAGGCCGCCACGACATCAAACCCATTTCCTTTGACCGCTGCGTCGCCATGACACCGCAAGAAATCGCCGAGGCTTCACCCCTGGTGCGCGAATCCTGGGCCTACCTGCGTGAAACCGCCGGCAGCATCCAAAATGCCGAGCTACGCCGTCAGGTATTGGACATTCTGGATAATCCAGCCCCGACACTGGCCAAAAACCTGGACCAGGAGGCCGCTTCCCGCGCCCTGAGCAAGGCTGGCCTGCGTGTCGCCGCAGCCCAAACGCCTCTGCTGCCTCCCACCGCAGACCCGCAACGCGCGCCGCAACCCTTCCGCAGCGCACCGGGCAGCGGCTGGCAAAGCCACCACGCCTACCCCGGCGGTCTGGTCACCCATGTGGCCATGAACGTGCGCTCCACCCAGGGGCTGCTCCGCGACTATCAGGAAACCTTCGGTTTCACTCCGGATAAGGATGTGGCCCTGGCCGCGCAGTTGCTGCACGACCTGCACAAGCCCTGGGTTTTCCAGTGGCGCAAGGACGGGGCCTGCCGCACGGAACAGCCCCTGGCCGCCACGGGCGAGCACCATGTGCTCAGCGTGGCCGAAAGCATTACGCGCAAAATCCCAGCCCCGGTGGTGGTGGCCCAGGCCTGTGCCCACACGCATCCCGGCACAGCTAAAGACGAAGCGCAGGTAGTAGGCTGGATCAAGGCTGCAGCCCTGCTGGCCGGGGTGGACCCCGTGCGCGCGGACCTGCTGGCCCCTGGCGGCGAAACTTTGCCGTTGCCCCGGCGCACCGAGGGTTTTCTGGTGCACCTGGGCGACCACGATTTTGTACTCTCCGTCCCCGCTGCCCAGTGGGTCACCCCTGTGCTGCGCGCCTTGGCCGAAGAAAAGTACGGCCTCAAAGGGGCGGACCTGGACGGCCTGCCCGGCAACAACTTCCGCAATTATGTATTCGCGCAGCTCAGCGCCATGCGCCTTTACGGGGCGCTGACCGTCGGCGGGCCGGCCGCCGTGGCCGAACTGGCCGCCAGCGCGGTACGCCCGGCCTGAACACATCTCAATGAGCGTCCTCATGAAAAGTATGTTCCTGGCCTTATTAGCTCTGGTCCTGTTCCCAGCCGCCACGCAGGCCGCGACCGTCTATCCGCTGGATCAGGCCGAAATCCTTTCCGGCAGCCGTTTTGACGTCAAGGTGGAATTTTCCTCCAGGCTGCCCGACCCCAATGCCGCGCGGCTGACCATCAATGGGCGCGATGCCGCCCAGGTACTGGGCAAACAGCCCCAATTCGTGCCCGATGAGGATGGCAAAGGCTCTGCTCTCATCCTGCGCGGGGCAAGCCTTCCGGCTGGCGCGTATACGGTGGAAGCCCGTGGAGGGGATGCAGAAACCGCGCGCGTCTCCTGGCAGGTCTATGCCACACCCAAACCCGTGGCCAAAAACGTCATACTGCTCATTGCCGACGGCCTCAGCGTGGGACACCGTACGGCCGCACGGCTGCTTTCCACAGGCATGACCCAAGGCAAGTACAACGGCCGCCTGGCCATGGACACGATGCCCCACATGGCCACGGTGGGCACGGGCAGCGTAGACTCCATCGCTGCGGATTCGGCCAATACCATGAGCGCCTACACTACCGGGCACAAATCCAGCGTCAACGCCCTGGGCGTCTACGCGGACCGGACACCCGACCCCTTTGACGACCCCCGGCAGGAAACCCTGGGGGAAATTCTGCGGCGCACGGGCAAAAAATCTCTGGGCGTGGTTTCGGACGCGGAGCTGGAGGACGCCACACCAGCCGCTGTGGTGGCCCACACCCGCAAACGGGCAGAAAAAGCGGCCATTGTAGAAATGTTCTACCAGGTGCAGCCCGAAGTGCTTCTGGGCGGCGGCGCGGCCTATTTTCTGCCCAAGAGCGTGCCCGGCTCCAAGCGCAAGGACGACACAGACTATGTTCAGCGCTTCAAGGACACGGGCTACACGCTGGTCACCTCCGCCACAGAGCTGAAGGCTCTGCCCGACAATGCCGGGCGCGTGCTGGGCCTCTTCCACCCCGGGAACATGGACGGTGTACTGGACCGCCAATTTCTCAAAAAAGGCACAGTGCCCAAGTTTCCGGATCAGCCGGATCTTACGGACATGGCCCGCACAGCGCTCCAGGCGCTTTCCCGCAATCCGGAAGGCTTCGTCCTGGTGCTGGAGGCCGGCCTGGTAGACAAATATTCCCATACCCTGGACTGGGAGCGTTCAGTCTACGACACCATCATGTTCGACAAGGTGGTGGCCCTGGCCCGCGCATTTTGTGAGAAGAATCCCGACACCCTCCTGGTGGTCACGGGCGACCACACGCACTCCATCAGCGTGGCGGGCACAGTGGACGACCGCCTGCCCGGCAAAGAAATGCGGGAAAAGGTGGGCGTGTACGCCAAGGCCGGGTATCCGCTCTATGAAGATAAGAACCACGACGGCTACCCCGATGACGTGAATCCACCCAAACGCCTGGCCGTCTTCTTCGGGGCCACGCCAGACTATTACGAAACCTTCACCCCCAAGCTGGATAATCCCTTTGTGCCCGCGGTCAAGGATGAGCACGGCAACTATATTGCCAACGCGGCCTACAAGGACGCCCCCGGCGCGGAATTCCGCTCCGGCGTGCTGCCGCGTAACGAAAGTCAGGGCGTGCACACCGTAGACGAGCTGCTGCTCCACGCCCAGGGCGCGGGAGCCGATAACTTCCACGGCTTCATGGAAAATACCCAGGTCTTCAAAATCATGGCCCAGGCCCTGGGTCTGGGCCGCTGAGTCCTTCCTCCCCCCAACAAGGCGCCGTGCACTGCGAAAAAAACGCGGCGCACGACGCCGAGAGCTTGCCATGCGTGCAGCGCTGTTCTCTCCCGCAAGGCCCTTTTCTCCCTGCTTCCCGCATGGCGCTGCTGGCACGCCCCTGTGGCCCGCACCCCGCAGGAATGAGCTCCGCCACAACCCCCTGCACAGGCGCTGACAGCCGTCCCGCTTTGGGATAGGCTGTGCGCCATGACGCAGTTTTCTTCCGCCGCCGACGTAGTGCGGCATCTGGACGGTTTGGGCCTTTTTCACATGGACCTGGGGCTGAAGCGTATGCACCGCGCCCTGAAAGCGCTGCACCTGACCCGCCCGCCTTTTGTGACGGCGCAGGTGCTGGGCACCAACGGCAAGGGCTCCACGGCCGCTTTTCTGGCCTCGCTGGGCATGGCCCACGGCTGCCGCGTGGGGCTCTATACCTCCCCGCATTTTGTCCACCCGGCCGAACGCATCCGCATTGACGGCCGCCCCTGGCCGGAAGACGCATGGGCGGCCCCGGCCAACGCCGTGATGGAGGTCGCGCCGGACCTGACCTATTTTGAATTTCTTACCGTGTTGGCCCTGCTGGCCTTTGCCGAGGCGCGGGTGGACCTGGCCATACTGGAGGCCGGTCTGGGCGGCCGGTACGACGCCACCACCGCCGTGGCTGCCGATGTGCTCTGCTACACGCCCATAGCTATGGACCACAAGGCCGTGCTGGGCCCCACGCTCACGGCCATCGCCACAGACAAAGCCGCTGCCGTGCGCGGCTCGGCCCCGGTCTGCACAGCCCCCCAGTTTCCCGCCGCCGCCCGCGCCCTGGCCGCCGCCGCCAAAGCCCATAGCGCGCCGCTGACAAAGGCAGCCCCCGTGGCCCCGGACCGGCCTCTGGGGCTGGCCGGGCCGCACCAGCGCACCAACGCCGGTCTGGCCCTGACCGCCTGGCAAAGCCTGGCCCCTCTTTTGGGCAAAAACCTCCAAGACGTTACCGCCCAGGCACACGGCTTGGCCACGGCCTTTCTGCCCGGCAGGCTGCAATACGTGCCCGGCGGCGACGGCCTGCCGCCCCTTCTCCTTGACGGCGCGCACAATCCGCACGGCATGGCCGCCCTGGTTGCAGCCTTGCGGAACGCGGACCTGCACCCGGCCGGGGCCGTGTTCTCCTGCCTGGGAGACAAAGACTGGCAGCCGGCCCTGCACCTGCTCAAAGACTGCCTGGGCAACGCGCCCCTCTTTATCCCCACGTTGCGGAACGAACGCGCTGCGCCCGCCGCCGTCATCGCGGCGGCAGCCAACAGCTGCGGCCCAGCCACGGCCCAAGCCCTGCCCGACGGCCCGGAAGCGCTCTCTCAGGCCCTGTCCCGCGCCGCCGCCCTGCCTGAAGTGGGGCCGCGTCGCCCGGTGCTGCTGGCCGGGTCGCTCTATCTTTTGGCCGAATTTTACGCTCTGCGGCCGCAGTGGCTCAATCCGCCCACATCCGCCGCCTGTCGGCCTGATATTTTTGCCGCCTCTCCCGTCCAACCGACCCCGTAAGGACTTGCCATGTCTGACCTGTTTCGCGCCATTCCCGCCGTGGACGCCAGCCTCAACGCCCTGCTGGATGTTGATCCCACACTGGAAGCGGCCCCGCGCCCCTTGTTGCGCACGGCCGTGACAGAGTTTTGGGACGCACTCCGTGAGGACATCCGTCAAGGCCGTGTAACCCGCCCTGCGGACCTTGCCCTGGACGCAAACCTGTCGGCCCTGCTCGCCCATGTGCGCCGCGCACTGCTGCCCCGGCTGCGCCCCGTGCTCAACGCCACGGGCGTGGTGGTGCACACCAATATGGGCCGCTCCGTACTGGCGACGGCAGCGCAGGAGGCCGTACGGCAAGCCGCCGCCGGCTACTGCAGCCTGGAGCTGGACCTTGCAACCGGCGGCCGCGGCAGCCGCCACAGCCTGGTGGAAGACCTGCTCTGTCGCCTCACCGGAGCCGAAGCCGCACTTGTGGTCAACAATAATGCCGCAGCCGTACTGCTGGTGCTGGATACCTGCTGCAAAGGCGGCGAGGTCATTGTTTCGCGCGGGGAGTTGGTAGAGATCGGCGGCAGCTTCCGCATCCCGGAAGTGATGGAAAAAAGCGGCGCGCGCCTGCGCGAAGTGGGGGCCACCAACCGCACCCACCTGCGGGACTATGCCGCCGCCATTACGGGAGAAACCCGCGCCCTCATGCGCGTGCACACCTCCAACTACCGCATTGTGGGCTTCCACTCTGCCGTACCACTGGCGGAACTGGCGGCCCTGGCCCACGAACGCGGCCTGCCCCTGATCGAAGACCTGGGCAGCGGGAGCTTTACGGATTTTTCGCCTTGCGGCCTGCCCAACGAACCCACAGTGCCCGCCGTGGTGGCGCAGGGGGCGGATCTGGCCACCTTCTCCGGCGACAAGGTGCTGGGCGGCCCGCAGGCCGGCGTCATCGTGGGGCGGGCGGACCTGGTGGCGGCCCTCAAGCGCAACCCCCTCACCCGTGCCCTACGCTGCGACAAGCTCTGCCTGGCAGCGCTGGAGGCTACCTTGCGCCTCTATCTGGAGCCGGAAACGGCCCTCCGGCAGATCCCCACCCTGCGCATGATCACCTGCCCACCGCAAGCCTTGTCCCGCGCCGCCGGCGTTCTGGCGGCCAAACTGCGGCGCGGCCTGCGCGATGCGACGGGGCCGCTCTGCAGCGTAAGTCTACGCCGGGACGTTTCGCGCGTGGGGGGTGGGGCCTTCCCCCAGTACGACCTGCCCACTACCTTGGTCTGTCTGACCCCGGCCAAAGGCAGCGCCACGACCCTCAAGCGCGCCCTGCTGCGCACAGACCCGCCCCTCATCGGCCGCCTGGAGGGCGACGCCTTCTGCCTGGATCCGCGCACCCTGGACCCGCATCAACACCCCGCGCTGCTGCGCACCTTACGCGAGGGGCTGGCCCTCTGCGCTGACGGACTTATCTAAGAAAAAGACGGCGTGCCGTGGCGCGACGCTCCGGCACGTCCGCCATTCAGACCGGTTGAACGAAGAATGCGGCAGTACAAGCCGCAAAAGGAAGATGCATGGACACACCCTTTGCTTACACCCCCAAAAGCGCCTGGGACAACGCCGACGCCGCAGCCCGCAAGGACATGGACGCCCTGGCCGCCCGCTATGTGGACTTTCTTTCCCGTTGCAAAACCGAACGCGAAACCGTGGCCTATGTCTGCGAGCGCCTGAAGGCGCAGGGCTACGCCGCCACGGGCGACAAGGTTGTGCGGCCCCTGCGCGGCAAGGCCGTTTTTGCGGCCCGGCGCGGCGCTCTGCCGCTGGAAAAGGGCCTGAACCTGGTAGCCGCCCATGCGGACAGCCCGCGCCTGGATTTCAAGCAGCGCCCCCTGGTGGAACAGGCCGGCGTGGCCCAGGCTAAAACTCACTACTACGGCGGCATCCGCAAATACCAGTGGCTGGCGCGCCCTCTGGCCCTGCACGGGGTGGTCGTGCGCGAGGACGGCACGGTTCTGCCCGTGACCATTGGCGAAAAACCCGGCGAACCCGTGTTCTGTATTGCAGACCTGCTGCCCCACCTGGCGCAGAAGCAGTCGGCCCAACCCGTCAGCGAGGCTTTTGAAGGAGAGAAACTCAACGTCATTCTGGGCCACAGCCCCAAGCCTGCCCCCAAAACCGCAAAAGGCAAGGAAAAGGAAGACACGCCCAAAGAACCCGTCAAGGCCCTGCTGCTGGAACTGCTGCACAAAAAATACGGCATTACCGAAGAAGATTTTGTGACCGCCGAGCTGCAGGCAGTGCCCGCCGGTCCCGCACGCTTTGTGGGCTTTGACAAGGCTCTGGTGGGCGCTTACGGCCAGGACGACCGCATTTGCGTGTTCACGGCTCTTGAAGCCTTGCTGGAAGCCGCGCCCACGGGCCGAAGCATGGCCGTCATGTTCTGGGATAAGGAAGAAATCGGCTCGGACGGGGCCACCGGCGCTTCCTCGCGCTTCTTCCAGTACTGCGTGGAAGACTTGGCCCGCGCCTGGGGGCAGGACCTGCCAGCCTCGCGCGTATTTCTGGAAACCCGCGCCCTTTCGGCCGATGTGGCCGGCGCTCTGGACCCCGATTACCAGGACGTGCACGAAAAACAGAACGCCGCTCTTCTGGGCTACGGCCCCACCTTCTGCAAATTTACGGGTTCGCGCGGCAAATACGGAGCCAGCGAGGCCGATGCCGAATACTTTGCCGCCCTGCGCGGCCTGTACAACAGCAAGGGCATCCCCTGGCAGGCGGCGGAGCTCGGCAAGGTGGACCATGGCGGCGGCGGCACGGTGGCCCTGTTCCTGGCGGCCTACGGCATGCGCGTCATTGACCTGGGCCCGGCCATCCTGTCCATGCACAGCCCCTTTGAACTGGCCAGCTGCGCGGATATCTACGCCACCACCCAGGCCTACCGGACATTTCTGGAAGCGCAGGTCTAGAGCATTTAACACTTGAAATGCTCGCTTACGGCAGGCAAAAGCCTGCCTTCTCGCATTTCGTGGCAAGGATTTTCAAGAAAATCCTTGCAGGGCAGTTAGCTCATTTCATTCGCTAACTGCTCTAAGGCAGATTACCTTTGAAAATATGTGTTCGCAAAGGTTACGGCACGCTCGTTCCGGCGCTTAACCGCGCAAATACATTGCGCTTGCGCCTCCACGGCGGGCATCTGCTTCCGCAACCGCCAGGGTATTTTGAAGTTGAACTGCCCTAAACCTTGCGGCCCGGCCCGGCCTCAGGGCTGGCCGGGACATAAGAACCAGACGAGCGGACCGCGTGAGCCCCCCCCCGCGGTCCGCTGCCGTTTTGGCGGGCCGCGCGGCCTTGCGCCCCTGTGAAGTGCCCCCCGTGCAAGGGGTCAAACCCGTCTGTCCAAATCCTGAAGGGTCGCAGCGGCCCAATACAAAACAAATCGGCAAAAGGCGTCTGCAGCCGCGTCCCACGGCAAAGGCACGGCCATAGTGTCCATGCACCACCGCAGCATAACAGCGGCGTCGCCAGTTAACAGGGCGCACAACGCCTCCCAACTGTGCGCGTACTCCCCGCCCCGCAGATAGACCACGATGCGCAAGGCGAAAAAAAAGTTTTTCTGCAGCTGCCGCAGGGCGGCGGTTTTGCTGGCCCCGTCTGACAGCAAAGCGGTGTGGACCGCCCAATGGTAAAGACTGGAGACGCCGAGCCGAGCCCCCATAATGGTGTCTTGCAGCCCCACTGGCGGCAGCAAAGTTTCCAATTCGCCATAATATGCCGTGGTATCCCGCGCAAACTGAAACAACTCCAGAGCCGGCCAAGCCCGGAGCGTATCCCGGTCACAGGTAAAACCACCGGCCTTTTCGCCTTCGGGAAGCCGCCGCAAGGTCGCCCGATACGCCGCCAGCGTTTCCAGGTCCAGTCGGTCTAGGACTGTCAGGATATCTATGTCGCTCTCTTCAACGGCATCGCCACGTTCATAGCTGCCCTGCAATCCAACAAACAACACATGTGCGCCAAAGCGCCGCCGCAGGGCGGATACGGCCTCCGGCATCCAGACCTGCGGATCAATCATAAAATCTCCAGAGCGGTCAATACCGCTCTAACTTCTTTTATGCACTTCCAAGCGTCGCCAGGCCCCGATTTGCATGTCACAGGGGCAGTGCCCCTTGCGTGGCAGTAACGGCCCGCTTTTCATATACAGCACGCGCGTCGCAAATGGCGGCATGGTTGGCGGCGGCCCAGTGCACCAGCACCTTCATGGGCGTCAAAAAGGATTTGCCCAATTCCGTCAGTTGATATTCCACACGTGGCGGCACCTCCGGATATACCGTGCGCAGCAAATACCCATCCTGCTCCAAATTTCTGAGCGTTTTTGCCAGCATCTGTTTTGAAATGTCGTCCAGTTCGCGCAACAGTGCACTAAACCGCAACGTCTTGCCGTCCAGGGCTTCCAGCACAAGCAGGCTCCATTGATCGCCAATACGGTCGAGCACATCGCGGATGGGACAAGGCTGCGCAAAAACCGCCTCGGCACGCTGCGGCGCGTTCTCTTTCATCTTTCTTCCCCTACCTTGGTCACTGTTGTCTGACCTGATAATTTTTTTGCGACTCCTTGCACGCGTCCACAATTCGCCTATGCTTTGTCCAGAATATGGACCATGTATCAAATGGAAACCATGAAAACAACTCTGCCGCGCCCGCCGCAATGGCTCAACCGACAGAGATAACAGCCAACACTGTAAAATAAAGGAGCTTTAATGGTTCGCCCTCTCGCATTGGCAGCACTTATGGCGGTCATAAGCCTGCCGTTGGCCGTGCAGGCCATGGCACAGGAACAGCGCAACCTGTCCGCAGAAGAAGCCAACCGCAAACTGGTCGTGCAGTTCTATGACCAGTTTTTTAACAAACATGACGTGGCGCACGCCGCAGAAGTCATCAGTGAAGACTATATCCAGCACAATCCCGACGTACCGGACGGGAAAAAACCGTTTGTGGACTACTTCACCAAATTTTTTAAAGGAACGCCCCAATCAAAGGCGCGTATAGTGCGCACGGCCACGTCCGGCGATCTGGTCTGGCTGCATGTGCATTCCACCAATACAGCCACAGACAGAGGACAGGCGGTGCTTGACATCTTCCGCGTCAAAGACGGCAAGATTGTGGAACACTGGGACGTCATTCAGGATGTTCTGGAACAGTCGGCCAACGGAAACAGCATGTTCTAAGAAAACCTGCAGGGCATATGGCGCGGCCGCGGGCACACCCCAGCAGATTTTGCCTTTGCCCGCTGCACCGCGCCATTGCCCCTTCAGCAAACGCCCAGCCGACAAAAGCCTCCGCACAGCGGGGGAGATGCCAGATAACGACCGCGAAAGCTGCAGTGCAGGGCCGTAGCGGGAATATCCCGGCATATAAAAACATACGACCTCCTGAGCCTTGCGCCCAAGAGGTCGTATGTTTTTGTCTTTAAAAGATGATTACAGAGCGGCCTTGTAGATGGCGGCCACAGCGGCGTCCGTCATGGTGCGGGGGTTGGTAAGCCCGCAGGCGTCCTTCTGCGCATTGGCGGTCATGGTGGGGATGTCTTCCTCACGCACGTTCTTGCCGTACTTTTTGCCCAGAGCAACGAGGCCTTCCGGAATGCCCACATCTTTGGACAGGATGTTGATGGCGGCAATGGCCTTGCGGGAGGCCTCGTCAGCGCTCAGGCCCTGGGTGAGCTCACCCAGCAGCTGAGCGATGCGGCCAAAGCGGCGACGGCTGGAAATACGGTTGTATTCGCACACATGGGGCAGCAGGATGGCATTGCACTCGCCGTGGGGCAGGTCATAAAAGCCGCCCAGCTGGTGGGCCATGGCGTGCACGTGGCCCAGGCTCGCGTTGTTGAAGGCCATACCGGCCAGATACTGGGCGTAGCACATGCCTTCGCGGGCTTCTTTGTCGCGGCCGTTGGCCACAGCCCGGCGCAGGTAGCGGTTAATGTATTCCATGGCCTTTTCGGCGCAGGCGTCAGTCATGGGCGTAGCGGCCGTGGACACATAGGCCTCCACGGCGTGGGTCAGGGCGTCCATGCCGGTGGCGGCGGTCAGGGCCGGGGGCATGCCCATCATGAGGATGGGGTCGTCAATGGCCACGCTGGGGGTGCAACGCCAATCCACAATGGCCATCTTCACCTTACGGGAAGTGTCGGTGATGATGCAGAAGCGGGTCATTTCCGAAGCAGTACCGGCCGTGGTGTTCACGGCCACATAGGGCGGGAAGGGCTTGGTGGATTTGTCCACGCCTTCGTAGTCGTGGATGCGCCCGCCGTTGCCGGCCAAAAAGCCCACGCCCTTGCCGCAGTCATGGGAGCTGCCGCCGCCAAGGGTAATGAGGCTGTCGCACTTTTCGGCAGTGTACATGCCAAAGGCTTCAGCCACGTTTTTATCCGTGGGGTTGGGCACGGTTTTGTCATAAACCGCATACTTCATCTTGGCGGCATCAAGGATATCCGTAATCTGCTTGAGAATACCGGCTTTGACAATGCCCTGGTCAGTAACGACCAGAGGTTTTTTGCCACCGATGCTCTTCAGACGGGCGGGAATCTCTTTAGAACATCCCTCGCCCACAAGCGTAACATTGGGGATGAAGAAAGAAGTGATCTGCCCCATATGCATGCTTTTAAGATCCGTGCTCATACGTGACTCCTTTAGTTATGCAGTGCATTTGCCATCACAAAGGACTTCTTAAAGAAGTTTTGAAATCCTTGAAAAGGAATATACCGCACACGAAATACCTTTGCAAGCCTTCAAACGCATTTGTTCTGTTGTAATTTTTAATTTTTTTACCATTCAATACGTTCTTTTTTGCACAATATACACTGTACTTGTTCATTTTTGCACAACTGTTGCTTTGATTGAACGCCCACCCAACCTACACGTTTTATCCGGCAGCATGAGGTTGGCCACGCCGCGCCAGTCCACTCCACCCAGACCCTCTTGGAGCTGCACAACGTGCGCAAAATTCCCATCATTGCCCAGAGGCGACAAGAGGACGCCATCTTTTTTGAGGACAAGACAGAGGCGACGAACCTGCTGCTGGAACCATTGGACAGAAGGCGGGCTTTGCCGCTGACCGGAGTGAAGGCTGCGAGCCCCCTTACTGCCGGACATGCCTTCGGCTAGAGCATTTAACACTTGAAATGCTCGCTTACGGCAGGCAAAAGCCTGCCTTCTCGCATTTCGTGGCAAGGATTTTCAAGAAAATCCTTGCAGAGCAGTTAGCTCATTTCATTCGCTAACTGCTCTAAATAGTGCTGTCCCCGACAGGAGAGCGTCGAAGGAAACGGGGCCAATGCAGGGGAATTTTCTATAACGAAGAGATAGCGAAAAGGGTTGAGGCTTTTGCCCCAACCCTTTTCTGTAGTTGCCGCCTCTTTTGGCGCGAGCGCGATTGTTACGGGCGCAGGGCCTTTACCAGAACCGTGACGTTGTGCCGAAACATGTCCAGATACGTGGGCGCGGGCCCCTCCGGTCCAGAAAGGGCGTCAGCGTACAGTTCGCCGCCGGGCTTGGCTCCGGTTTCTTTGGCGATGTTCTCCACCAGACGCGGGTCGGTCATGTTTTCCACAAACAGGGCTTTGATGCCTTCCGCCTTGATCTGCCGGATGAGCGCGCCCACGTCGCGGGCAGAAGCCTCTGCTTCGGTGGAAAGGCCCTGCGGCGAAAGCAGGGTCAGACCATAGGCATCGCCGAAATAGCCGAAGGCATCGTGCGAAGTAATAATTTTGCGCTCCGCCTTGGGCACGCTGCCCAACATCTTGCGGACCCAGCCTTCGGTCTCGCCGATCCTGCCCAGATACATCCCGGCGTTTTTGCGGTATGCGGCGGCGTGGGCCGGGTCCGCCGCGGCCAGGCCGTCAGCAATATTCCGCACATAGATGCGCCCGTTGTCCAGGCTCTGCCAGGCGTGGGGATCCGTCACCTTTTTGCCGCCTTCTTCTTCATCCACCATAGTGCGGGTGCGCACGCCCTTGCTGGCGGTCACCACCACGCCCTTGTAGCCGGAAGTCTGCACCAGCCGGTCCATCCAGCCCTCCAGGTGCAGGCCGTTGACCACCACCAAGTCGGCCTGGGCCACGGCCTTGGCGTCGGCGGGGCTGGGCTGATAAACGTGGGTATCCGCATCGGGGCCCACCAAGGTGGTCACGCGCACCAGGTCGCCGCCCACATTTTTAACCATGTCGCCCAAGATGGAAAAGCTGGTCACCACCTTGAGCGGCGCGGCCAGAGCGTTTTGTGCGCCCGGCAGCGCAAAACCAAAAACAAATGCGAAAACAAGAGCGCAAACACCCATTCCAAACCGTCGCATAAATCTACCTCCAGATGCCCGGCACAGCCGGGGTTATTGCCCTTGCGCGCCGCGAGCGCGCCGCCGCAGGAAGACCAGCCCCTGCCGCGGCCCCACAAACAAAGAAACGCAATGACAGGCCCCGGCGGTGAGCACAATGGCCGGGCCGGACGGCAGGTTCCAGTAGTACGAGCACAGCAGCCCCAGGTAGCCAGAAAACATGGCAATGCCCGTAGCCACAAGAGCCTGGGACCAGACCTGCCCGGCCCAGAAGCGGGCCGCCGTAGCAGGCAGCACCAGCAGCCCCACGGCCATAAGCGTGCCCAGAGCGCGAAAGCCGCCCACCAGGTTGAGGGCCACCAGGGCCATGAACAAGGTGTGCACCCAAGGGCCCCCGCCCCCCACGGAGCGGAGAAAACCGGGGTCAAAGCATTCCACCACCAAGGGGCGGTAGATCAAGGCCAAGGTCAGCAGACTCACGCTGGCTACGCCGGCCACCAGCAACAGGGAGGCGTCGTCCACGGCCAGGATGGAACCGAACAAGACGTGCATGAGGTCCATACTGTTGCCCCGCAGCGAAACCAACAGCACCCCCAAAGCCAGGGAAATCAGATACAGGGCCGCCAGGCTGGCGTCCTCGCGCAGGGGGGTGTAGCGCGAAACCAAGCCCGCCGCCACCACCACGCCCAGCCCGGCCAGAAAACCGCCCACAGTCATGGCCGTGAGCGAAAGCCCGCAGAGCAAAAAGCCCGCCGCCACCCCCGGCAGTACGGCGTGGGACAGGGCGTCGCCCATAAGGCTCATGCGCCGCAGTACCAGAAAGGTGCCCACCGGGCCGCAGCCCAGAGCCAGGGCCAGGATGGCCGCCAGGGCGTGGCGCATGAAGGCAAATTCCGCAAAGGGCTGACAAAGCAACGTCCACAACGTGGTCATGCCGCTCCCCCCTCCGCCCCATGCGCCGCCGGGCTGTTCTGCTCCTCCAGCGGGCCGTCCCAGCGGGCGGAAAGATCCCGCGCCCGGGCCAGATTGCCCGACGTAAGCACCTGCGCCGTGGGGCCAAAGGCAATGGGGTCACGGGCAAAAAGCAGGCTCTGCGGAAAGTGCGCCCGCACCTGCTCCAGATCGTGGATCACCGCCACTACGGTGCGCCCTTCAATGTGCCAGCGCCGCACCAAAGCCAGCAGATCATCGGTGGTGCGCGCGTCCAGAGCGGTGAAGGGCTCATCCAGCAAGATCACGGGCGCGTCCTGCAGCAGCAGACGCGCAAACTGCACGCGCTGGAACTGCCCCACGGAAAGGGCGCTGATGGGCCGCGCGCCGAAATCCGCCAGATCCAAAGCCGCCAGCGCGGCCTGCACGGCCTGCCACTGTGCCCGGCCCAGCGCGCCCCAAGCCCCCACGCGCGGCCAGTGCCCCAAGGAGACCATGTCCTGCACAGTAATGGGAAAAGAGCGGTCAATGGCGGCTTGCTGGGGCAGATAGGCCAGGTCTCTGACGCTCTGCCCGCCCAGGTCGATGCGCCCCCCTCTGGGCGGCAACAGGCCCGCCAGGGCCTTGAGCAACGTGGATTTTCCCGCGCCGTTGGGCCCCACCACAGCCGTAAGACTGCCGGGCGCAAAATGGCAGCACAAATGCCGCACGGCGGGATGCCGACTGTAGGACAAAGAAAGATCGCAAACGCTGATGGGGCGGGGCTGTCGGCTCATAAGGCCCACCAGACCACGCCCCAGAGCAACGCGCACAGCGCCGCCGCCACGGCCAGCCTGCGCCAGACTGACCAGCTCAAGGGAGAAAAAGGCGCGGCCAAGGCCGCACAACTATTTGTTGTTGTCCGCATCAAGACTTTCCTGCAGGTCGGCGTCGGCGCAGGCTGCGCAACGCCCTCTGATTTCTATGGTTCCCCCGCCCAGCGCAAAACCTTCGCCGCGCAGTGCCCGATCAATAGTCGTGTACAAGGCAGGGTTGCGCACTTCGCGACTCTGGCGACAACGGTCGCAGACCAGCAAAAACACGGGCGTGCTTGGGCCCGCACAGGCGCGCGTACAGGCCACAAAGGCGTTGAGCGTTTCCAGCTTGTGGGCCAGACCGTGCTGCTGCAAAAAATCCAGCGCCCGATAGACGCTGGCCGGGGGAATGGGCCGGGCCGCCGGTTGTCGCAACGCCTCCAGAATGGCGTAAGCCTTTACCGGCTCGCCCGCCTCTTCCAGCACCGTCAGCACCCGCTGCCGCAGAAGGGTCAGCCGCACGCCGCGCACTTCCCGCAGTCCGTCGGATCCGGCGGGGGTTTTTGTCCTACCGCTCATGGCTCACCAATCCTTAGAACGTGTTCCCTTAGAACATATTGCCTCTGAGGATATGTATTCTCAAAGGTTACGGACGCTCGTCCCGGCGCTTAACCGCGCAAGTAACTTGCGCTTTTGCCTCCACGGCAGGCGGCTGCTTGCGCAACCGCCAGGGCATTTCAAGGTTGCAATGCCCGAGCGCAACCGGCCTGTTGTACAGACATACCGCGCGCCGCCGCAGGATCCGGAACAGCGCGCAAAAATGCAATGATATATTGTTGCATTTTTGTCAAGAGGACGGAGTTGACAAACAAAGGATACCTGTCCGGCATGGGGCCGCCACACCGCGTCGGCACAGGGTGCGGCAGTGCTCCCAAAGAACGCCGACGCTCGCCGTTGGCGGGATTGCCGCACTCTTACGCCGCGTCAGCGTATCTCCGACGCCATATCCGGGCAGGAAACGCGGGTTTTGCAGGCCCGTGCGCATGGATTCCGACAGAACGCCCTACACACCCTGCAACGGTCAGAAGTCGCGATAAAGGTCTGCGTCGGCGGGCAGGCGCTCCCAGTAAACCCGGCCCTTTTTGCGGTATTTGCGCAACAGCACATAAACGCTGCCCGGACCGCCGTCATGGGGCTGCGCCGTGCAGAAGGCCAGCACTACCCGCTTGAAAGGCTCCTGAGTCAGCCAGGTCTGCAGCTTGCCGCGCAGCACGCCCTGACCATCGGGCGAATTGCGGCCCCGCCCCGGCACCACCAGCACGGTTCGCAGGCCCTTGTACCAACTGCCGCGCAAAAAGCCCCGCAGGGCTTCAAAGGCCTGCTCTACAGTCAGCCCGTGCAGGTCCATATGGGCTTCCGGGCTCAGGGAACCAGCCCGCAGCTTGTTGAGGATCAGCGGGTCCAGGCCCACCACATAGCCTTCAAGGTATTCGTCGGTAAACGAGAGGGCAAACTCCAGCTTGCCGTCCATAAAATCCTGCAGGCTCAGCTCACCCTGGGCCGGCGGCGTGCCCGGCGCGGGAGCGGGAGCCACGGCACGCCCCTTGCCGACCAGGGGCGTGGCCTCGCGCACGGCCTGCAGAAAAGCGGCGGCTTCGTCGTCTGCGGCCGCACCCTGCCCCGGCCGGGCAGCGGGTTGCGCCTCTCCGACCATTGCTGAACCCGATCTCGGTAGTGCAAGGCCTGCGCCACAGGGTGTGGCGGTGGCCGGGGCCCGGTCCGCCGCGGACGCTCTCTGACGCGCGCGCTCCTGCGTTTTTGCGCCGGCGCTGCCGGGCAAAGCCTGCCGCTCGGTCAGGGTAAAGCCTTCAGGTTTCCTGCTGCGCCGCGTGGGGTGTACCCGGCTCATGGCCCGCAAAAAAAGCTCCGCGTCCCGCGCGTCTTCAGGGGACGCTGCGGGAGCAGCCGTAGAAGCGTCTGCCGGGCCTGCGGGCCGTCGGCGCATGTGCGTGGACCGCATATTGACCTCCGCGCGCGCCGCGTCCTTACGCTGCGGAAAATCCCCGACCTTGAGGCGACGAAACGGATTTTCGCCGAAACTTTCTTCCTGATCGGCCATGACACTCTCCTCACTGGGCGCGCCGAATGCGGTCCCCCCAAAAAGATACGGCCGCAGGGCTTGCCCCACGGCCGTAAGCATACGTTTGCGGCAGGGCCGACGCAAGCGCCGCCCCACGCTCCGCGCGGCGAAAAACTATTTGCCGGAAGCTCCCGCGGCCGGGGCTGCCTGACCGGACGCGGCGGGCGCGCCCTGCGGGGCCACAGGCGGGGTCGACGGCTCTGTGGCGGGTGCGGCGCTCTTGTCCGGGGCCGCCGGTACGGCTTTCTGGGCCGGAACAGCGGGGGTCTGAACGGGCGCGGCCGACTTGGCCGGAGCGGCGGTATCCTCAATCTTCACGTTCAGGATGGTAGATTCCGAACTGGGACGGGAGCTGGTCACATAGGTGTAGCTCAGAGAAGTGATCACAAAAATAACGGCCATAAGCGTGGTGAGCTTGGCCAGGATGCCGCCCGCGCCGCCGCTGCCGAAGACCGAGCTGTTGCCCCCGCCGAAAATGACGCCCATGCCTTCCTTGCCCGCCTGAAGCAGAATAAGAATGACCAACAGTACGCAGACAATAATATGCAGCGTCAGGATAAGAGTCTGCACAGATTCCTCCAAAGCGGATTGGCGTGACAAAAAGGCGCGCGACGGCAAGGGGCCGCGAGTCAACGTTCCCGGCCGGGGCCGGCAACGTCAGCAGAAAACGATTTGCAAAAAACTCTGCGCCTCCAAAGAGGCACCCCCTACCAGAAGGCCGTCCACATTGTCAAGGCCCAGCAGGGTTGCAGCGTTGGCAGGCTTGACGCTGCCGCCGTACAAAATGGGCAGCTGCACGGCCGCATCGCCCAAGGCGCGATGCAGAAGGGCGCGCGTTACGGCATGGGCTTCCTGCACCTCCGGCGGGCCCGCCACCTTGCCTGTGCCGATGGCCCACACGGGTTCGTAGGCTACGGCCAGGCGCCGGGCCAGGGCTTCACCGGTCAGAGCGGGCGGCAGGGCAGCGCACACGGGCGCAAGCTGCGCCTCCAGTACGGCCTCAAGATGCCCGGCTTCGCGCTGCGTCAGGGTTTCGCCCACGCAGAGCATGACGTTAAGGCCCTGCTCCAGCGCAAAGACCGTCTTGCGGGCCACAAAGGCCGGGTCTTCGCAAAACAGGCTGCGGCGCTCCGAGTGGCCGGCCAGCACCCAGGAAGCGCCGGCGTCCCGCAGCATGGCCGGAGAAATCTCGCCGGTAAAAGCCCCTTCGGACTCAGGATAGACGTTCTGCCCGCCCACGGCCAGGCCGGGGGTCTTGGCCACAGCCTCCGCTACCACAGTCAGAGCCGTGTACGGAGGGAAAATCAGCACCTCGCGCCCGGCGGGCAGCCCGCCTTCCAGCCCGCGCGCCAGGTCCACGGCACAGCTTGCCGCGTCCGCACGGGTTTTAAACATTTTCCAGTTGGCCGCGATGATGGTTCTCATGCTGTCCTCTTGGGTTGGAGCGCTGCGGGGAGCAAAGACAATGCGTACACATGCGCATCTTCGCCGGTGTCCACATAATAGCCTTTGCGCAGCCCCACGCGCTGAAAGCCGCAGCTTTCGTACAGGGAAACCGCGGGCGCATTGCCGGCGCGCACTTCCAGCAGAACCTTCATAATACCCCCTTTGGCGGCAAGCCGCAAGGCCGTCCGCAGCAGCCGCCGCCCCAGCCCGCGCCGCCGCAGATCCGGGCTCACGGCCAGATTGAGTATTTCCAGTTCGTCCGCCGTGTGGTATACGGAAATGTAGCCGCAGAGCGTCCGCCCCGTCCAGAGGCCCAGGGCCGCAAAGGCCCGTTGGGCAAAGGCTGCGCGGCACTGCTCTTCGGACCAGGGCAGGGAAAAACAGCGCCGTTCCAGCGTGGCCAAGGCCGTTGCATGGTCGGCGTTCAGACATTTAAGGACAGGACCAATGTCGCCCGCAGGCCGTGTAAGCATATCCTCCCCCTACGCCTTCCAGCACTCGCCCAGCCGCCTCCTGCTGGAGGTGGTGGACAAAAGCAATACCCCCGTCTGCCTGCTGCACGCGGCCAGCGTGCTGCGCCAGGGCCTGCCCCACCGGGCCGTGGCCCTGCTGCTGCGGGATAAAAACAGCCGCGCCTTGCTGACCTTTTGGCCGGAACTGGGCTGGGGCTTTTCGGCCTACGCGCGGGTGCCTGCCGGGCAGGCCTTTGAGGACTGCGCCCGCGACCTGCTGCGTGCAGACGGGCTGGACCCCGCCTGCCGCGTACTGCCCTTGGGCATGGCTGCGCCCTGCACGGAAAGCCGCAACGCCTTTGTAGCTTTTTTTGAAGCGCGGCTGCCGCTCTCCCAGGCACTGGCCAGGGGCAAAGACGCCGAGCGCCACCTTCTGGCGGACTACGACGAACTGCGGGGCATGGCCGCGCACTTCGGCGAGCTGCTCACCCCACTGTTGCGCGGGGCTGTGCAGGCCGGATACGTGCGTCCGCGCTGAACCGCGTCGCCGGGTTGTCAATCCACGCTGGTGGGGCCCAGCAGATCCACGGCCTGCGCGTGGAGCAGGCCGTTGCTGGCCAGCACGGTCTGCCCAAAACGCAGGGGCGCGCCGGTCAGGTTGCTGACCCGTCCGCCCGCCTCTTCCACCAGCAGGACGCCGGCGGCAAAATCCCAGGGCTTGAGGCCCTCTTCATAAAAAATATCCAGCTTGCCGCAGGCCACATAGGCCAGATCCACCGAGGCCGCCCCCATGCGGCGCAGCCCCTGGGTGCGGGGCAGCGCCAGCTGCAGACGGTCCAGCACACGGTCAAGCCGGTCTGTAAAATCGTACGGGAAACCCGTGCCCACCAGGGCGTCGGCAAGGGTGGCCGCCCGGCTCACGGCAATGGGCGCCTCGTTGCAAAAGGCCCCTTCACCGCGCGCCGCGTAAAAGCACTGGTCCAGCATGGGCACGTTGACCACGCCCAGCTCTGCCCGCCCTTCATGCCACAGAGCTACGGAGGTGCCCACCTGCGGGATGCGGTGCACAAAATTGGTGGTGCCGTCCACGGGGTCGATGATCCAGCACAGCCCCGTGGGCTCGGCGTCCGCACGGCTGCTCTCCTCCGCCAGAAAGGCGGCTTCGGGCAATAATGCCCCCAGACGCTCCTTAAGAAAAGCCTCCACGGCCAGGTCCGTCTGGGTGACCAGATCAATGCGGCCCTTGTGGCGCACCTCGCTGGGCCTGGACCAGTGTTCGCGCACAATGCCGCCGCTTTGGCGCACAATTTCCACGCAGTCCCGCCACAGGGACGTCCAAGCCTTCATGCTGCACTATCCTTTCAGTTGATGAAAACGGCGTGGTAAGCCTGCCGGTCCAGCATGGCGCGGGCCGTGCCGCGCAGCACCGTGGTCAGGGGGTCTTTGTCCACAAAGACCTTGAGCCGCGTTTCCTGGGCAATGTACTGGTCCAGTCCCTTAAGTAAAGAGCCTCCCCCGGCCATGAGCATGCCGTTGCGGTAGATGTCCGCCGCCAGTTCCGGCGGGGTTTTTTCAAGAGCGCGCAGCACCGCGCCCAGAATGGCCTGCACAGGCTCGCGCAGGGCCTCACGGATGTGCCCTTCGGTGATCTGCACCACGCGGGGCGCGCCGCAGACCAGATCCTTGCCGGAAACCTCCAGCACGGGGGCATTGGGCTGCGGCAGGGCCGAGCCCAGAATCTTTTTGACGTTCTCCGCCGTGTTTTCGCCCACTTCCATCCGAAAGACGTCGCGCAGATAGCGCTGCACGGCCATGTTCATGGCGTCGCCCGCCACCCGCACGGACTGGGCGTTAGCAATGCCCGCCAGGGTAATGACCGCCACCTCGCTGGTGCCGCCGCCGATGTCCAGCACCAGGTTGCCCAGGGGTTCGTGCACGGGCAGATCCGCGCCAATGGCGGCGGCCATAGGCTCCTCCACCATAGCCACGTCCGCAGCGCCGGCCAGCAAGGCCGAATCAATGACCGCGCGCTTCTCCACCTGGGTGATGCCCGAAGGGATGCAGATGACCATGGAAGGTTTGACCAGCCTGAGCCCCGTAATGGCCTTGCGCACAAAGTAGGCGATCATTTCGCGGGTGACGTCGAAATCGGCGATGACGCCGTCCTTCATGGGGCGCACGGCGCGGATGCGCTGGGGGGTGCGGCCCAGATAGTCTTTGGCGGCCGCGCCCACAGCCAGCACGGCATTCTTGTGGGTGTCGATGGCCACCACGGAAGGCTCGTTGATGACAATGCCTTGGGCGCGGGTATAGAGCAGGGTGTTGGCCGTGCCCAGGTCCATGGCGATATCTTTGGCAAGAAAGCGGAACAGTCGCCTGAACATATTCAGTATTCTTTGCTGCTTCCGGGCATGGGGGCCGTATCCGGGTCATAGACCTGCGGCCCGTCGCTGTGCACCCTGGCCCTGGGCAGCATGGTGCGCAGGCGCACTTTAAGATACAGGTTTTCCAGAAACAGGGCCAGATGGTCCACAGCCTGGCGCACAAAGCTGCGCATGGATTCGTCTATGGGCCGGGGCGTGGTATGAGCGAGGCAGAGCACGCCCCTGGTGCTTTTATTGACCATCACGGGCATACACATGGCGGCCTGAAAATCCGGCATGTCCGGCAGTTTGCCGAACAATACGGCCGACGGCGCGCCTTCCACGCCTTCGGCCACCACGGGCTGGTCGTTGCGGAAAACCCAGCCTGTAATGCCGCTGCCCATGGGCAGAATGAGCGGCTCCTCACCGGTGAGCAGCAGCCGGGCCGATTCGCTTTCCACACAGTACGTTTCGCCCGGCTGGTCCACTGAGGCAAAAGCGCAGTAGTCAAAGCCCGTGGCCTCCACCATGATGCGCAGGTAGTTGTGCAGAAACTGCGGCCAGCGCTTGTAGCGGAAGCGCAGGTCTTGAATGACGCCCAAGTCTGCGAAATACCGCGGAATATCTCCGGCAAGCTCCTGACGGCCGCGGCTGCCCTGCTGGCGGGCGATGAGCTCTGCAAACATCTGCAGAATTTTGTGGTCCTTGTCCGAAAAGGAATACTGCCGCTTGCTGTCCACGCAGAGAGCGCCGCCCGTGGGCACGGGGCAGCCCATAAAGGCCTTGATGCTGCCTTCCTCCCCGCTGGCATAGTAGCCAAGGTTGCTCTGCCGCTGGTCAAAATTGGGCACCAGCAGGGGCTGACGGTTGCGGACTATCCAGCCCACCAGTCCTTTGCCCGGCAGCACTGTGGCATTGGCGGCGATTTTGTCCCCCAGACTGAAAAAGGCGGTAAGGCGGTGGGCCTCGCCTTCTTCTTCGGGCAGAAACAGCACCACCGAGTAGGCGTCGAACACGCTGCAAACAATGCTTAGTATATGTCTTTCAAGAGAATTGGAGGTCATGGCGGGTGGGGTTGATGGTGCGGCCGCGCCTACGGCGGCGTAAGGGAACGCATTTCTTGTAGCAAAGCGGGCCCAAGCCCGCAACTGCTTTTGCGCCTCGCGTCGGTCCTCGCGGCGGCCCCGGCCCACGCCCGAATTTGCGCAGGCGCGGATTATCCCGGTTTTACCTCTGGAAATATCTCTGAAAAAAAGCTAAATAGACAAAAAAATCTCTGATGGGGCGTGCGGATGATTAAATGGCAAGAAATTTTCAGCAAAAACGGCCTGCCCTGGCAGGACGCCGCCGAACTTGCCGCCCCGGTCGCCGTCAGCGGACTGCCTGAACTCAAGCAGTTTCTGGACGCGGTGCACATCCGCTTCTGCCTGGTCAAACCCTACCAGGAAAACAAGAATTACCCTCTGGTTGAAAGCCGGGAGCTCCTGCCCTCCTTTGACAACGATATGTTTGAATACAAAGAGCTGCCGGGCTTTGCGCTGGTGGCCTTTGCCCGGCAGCTGGACTATTTTTCCGAAATTTTTCAGTTCGACAAACTTCACCCGGTGATCATTGAAGGCGAAGGCGCCTGCTGCCCGCTGGAAAACCAGGTCATGGAACAAAACCTGCTGACCCTGGCCTCGCGCCTGCCGCGCCGCCACCAGGACGTGTTCCGCCAGCAGTTCCGTTCCGCCGACACGGCGCTGCTGGAAACCTACCCTGCCCTCATGCCCTATCTGCTGAGCATGGACAGGGCCCATGTGCTGGCCTGGGGCGCGGACAACACCTTTCACCTGGCGGGCATCTTTGCCTCCTTTCCTTCCGATATCGACAGCGAACTTAAGCGCTTTGGCATCCGCATCGGCAAGTTTGCCTACGGCGACAACGACATGTACGAACGCAACCGCATGTTCGTGTACCAGTATCTTATGGAGCTCTACGGCTTTCCCATTGTTTCGGAACGACGCACCTCCAGCGCCCTGTTCGCCCGCAAACTGCACAAAATGGGCGAGCGTTTTCTGCTCCGCGTGCTGGGCCAGACCGACCGCACTCTCACCACCTACTTTGCCGGAGGCGAAAACACGCGCTACCCCCGGTTGGAAAAAATCGCCCTGGTGGCCGTGGATCAGGACCAGGAAGAGGCCCTGGAAGTCATTGACCGCGACGGCTTTTTTCTTGACAAGCCCCGGCGCGTGGTCATCCTGCGCATAACCTACCGCCAGCACAGCTTTGATTCCAGCAACGTGCGCCAGGACCGCGCCCTCTCGGTCATTGCTCAGGAAGTGCTGCACCCGCTCACGGGCGAACCCCTGCGCGGGCTCAACATCATCAAGGACACTTCCAACATGTTTCTGCGCCTCAACGACATCGTGCGGGGCGAATACTCGGGACGCATCATTTACAAACGTACCGAAGTGGTAGAAAATACCGACACCCATGAAAAACGCCTCAAATTCCTCTACAGCTGGCTGACCAAGCACCAACGCCGCATGATCAGCTACAGCGACGAATTTTTCTCCAACGTGAGCAAGGTGCTTTCCAGCTACCTCTACTCGCCGGACAACGACGAGGTCTTTGAAAACCTGCGCGAACTTTATCAGGAGGTGCGCACCCGCTTCAGCTACATCCAGCAGGCTCGCCGGGTGCGCATCCTGGAGGACATCTGCCGACGCAGCCACAAGGGCGGCCGCCTCACCTACCGACAGGCCCTGCGCGAGGCCGTGGCTTTGCTCAATGAACTCCAGTTTGAAATAGTCAACTTTTTTCCCGCCCTGGTGGACGACATCATCAACTGCTTGGAACGCATCCTCGGCGACCGCTACCTGCAACGCACCTACCTCGAGCCGCCTGAAGACTCCCTGACCCCAGCCGGTCAGGAAATACGCAAAAACTACGGCCGGCTCGTGGCGCTGCAGGACGGCTTCAAGGCTGTGCGGCGGGCGCGTGGGGGCAAGGATACAGCTGTCACATGAACGGACCTTTCTTTTATCTGCCCCCGGAAGCCTGGGGGCCCGGCGTCTGCCTGGAAGGGCAGGAAGCACGTCACCTGGCGCAGGTGCTGCGCCTGACGCCCGGCTGCGAAGTCGGTTTGCTGGACGGTCAGGGCCGCCGGGGGCGCTTTGTACTGCGCGCGGTGAACAAAAAATCCGCCCGCCTGGAACGCTTGGAAGAAGAAACGCTGCCCCGGCCCAAGGCTTTGGCCGTCATGGCCCTGGCCTTCAGCAAGGCTGTGCGGCGTGGCTTTTTTATGGAAAAGGCCGTGGAGCTGGGCGCTCACGGCGTGTGGCTGTGGCAGGGCGACCACAGCCAGGGCCGACTGCCCGCCGCCGCGCGGGAAACCTGCCGGGGGCAGATGGTGGCCGGGGCCAAACAAAGCGGCAACGCCTGGCTGCCCGATGTGCGCGCCCTCACCGGCGGTGTGGACCAGCTCGTCAGCCTGGCGGCAACGGCCGACTACCGCATTCTGCCCTGGGAAATGCAGGACGGCGTGCCCATGCTCACCCCCGACCTGGCCGGACGCCCTGGCCTCACCGTCTATGTCATCGGGCCTGAAGGCGGCTTTTCAGAGCGGGAGCTTGCGGCCCTGCGCACAGCGGGCTTTACGGCCGTAAGTCTGGGCGGCCGCGTGCTGCGCTGCGAAACGGCGGCCACCCTCTGCCTGGGCCTGCACTGGTGGGCCGCGCAACTGCCCGGCGGCCCGGACGCCGGGGGAGGCAGCCCCGCGTGAGCGTACAACAGCCCTTACCGGAACGTTTGCGCCCCGACGACCTGAACCTTTTTTTGGGCCAAAGCCATCTGGGAGAGCGGCTGCGTTCGCTCATGCAGGCCAAGCGCCTGCCCAGTCTGCTCTTTTTCGGCCCGCCGGGCTGCGGCAAGTCTACCCTGGCCCTGCTGCTGGCCAAAGGCACGGGGAAAAAGTACCTGCGCCTCAGCGCGCCCGAGGCCGGCTTGCAGCATTTGCGCCGCGCCCTTACGGGCGTGGAGGTGCTGGTGCTGGACGAACTGCATCGTTTTTCCAAGGCGCAACAGGACTTTTTTCTGCCCTTGGTGGAGTCGGGCGAACTGACCCTGCTGGCCACCACTACAGAAAATCCATCTTTCAGCGTCACCCGGCAGTTGCTTTCGCGGCTGCATGTGCTGCGCCTGCGCCCCTTGGGCCATGCGGAAATGCTGGAGCTGGCCCGGCGCGGAGCCAAGGATCTGGGCCTGGAACTGGCCGAACCCGTGGCTGACCTGCTGGCGGGCGTAGCCCACGGCGACGCCCGCACCCTGCTCAATCTGGTGGAATATGTGGCCGTCCTGCCGGAAGACCGCCGCGAACTGGAGCAGGTCAGGGCCGCTTTGCCCGAAATTCTGCAACGCCATGACAAGGACGGCGACAGCCACTATGAGCTGGCCTCGGCGCTGATCAAATCCATCCGGGGCAGCGACGTGGACGCGGCCCTCTACTACCTGGCCTGCCTGCTGGAAGGGGGAGAAGACCCGCGCTTTGTCTGCCGCAGGCTCATCCTTTCCGCTTCCGAAGATGTGGGCCTGGCCGACCCCGCCGCCCTCTCCCTGGCTGTGGCCTGCCAGCAGGCCGTGGAATTTGTGGGCATGCCCGAAGGCTTCATCCCCCTGGCGGAAACCGTCACCTACCTGGCCCTGGCCCGCAAAAGCAATTCCAGTTACGCGGCCTACCTCAATGCCGCGCGCGAGGTAAAGCTCAACGGCGCGCGGGCTGTGCCCCTGCATCTGCGCAACCCTTCCACCCAGCTGCAAAAAGACTGGGGGTACGGCAAGGAATACAAATACCCTCACAATGTTCCCGAATCCTGGGTGCCGCAGGACTACCTGCCGCCCGAACTGGCGGGGCGGCGTTTTTACCAGCCCCGCGACAACGGCGAAGAACCGCGCCTGAGCCAATGGTGGCGCAGGCTGCTTCGCCAGAGCAAAAAAACGGATCCGCAATCATGAATCCCTTTGAGGACGGGGCGCTCTGCGCCAAATTCCTTACCGGCAACGCCTACCGCAGCCCAGATCTGCGCACGGGCCTGTTCAGCCGCATGCTGCCTTCCCTCAGTTTTTACAGCCGCCTGTTCCTGGGCCCGGTGCGCTGGCTGTGCCGCCGCGCCGCCCGCGGCCTGTGCGATGACGCGGCCTGGGTCTACGCCAGCGTCTGGGTAGCGGACCTCATGGAGCGCCTGGGCTGCCCGGTGGAGGTTCAGGGCATGGAGGCCATTGACGCCGTGGACGGCCCCTGCCTGTTTGTGGCCAACCACATGAGCACGCTGGAAACCTTTATGCTGCCCGGCATTATCCGGCCGCGCCGCCCCGTGACCTTTGTGGTCAAGCAAAGCCTCACCACCATGCCCTTTTTCGGTCCGGTAATGCGTTCGCGCGACCCCATTGTGGTGGGCCGCACCAACCCGCGCGAAGACCTCAAGGCCGTATTGGAAGGCGGCCTGGAGCGCCTGCGCAAGGGCATTTCTATCATTGTTTTTCCCCAGCATACCCGCTCCAGCATTTTTGCCCCCCAGCAGTTCAACAGCATCGGCATCAAACTGGCCAAAAAAGCCGCCGTGCCCGTAGTGCCCCTGGCGCTCAAGACCGACGCCTGGGGAACGGGCAAAAAAATCAAGGAGCTTGGACCGGTCCGGCCGGGGTTGCCCGTACGCTTCAGCTTTGCCCCTCCGCTGCAGATCAGCGGTCCGGGCAAAGAAGAACACGCCGCCATCTGCCGCTATATTGACGAACACCTGCGGCAGTGGCAGCGCACGGACGGCATCAATGCCTGAGCAAGCCCGCGCCTGCGACACACCTGAAGCATTCGCCTTGACTTCACCTTTTTGTACTGGTATGACTTCTTGCCAGGATAGTGCACATAATGCAATGTGTTGACGGCGGCGCGGGCTGAACCTGCGACGCAGACGCCGCCGACAAACGGCCGGACCTGCAGCGCCCACGGCAGATCAGGTCCGCAACGTTTGCAGCGGCAAGTTTATGCGCCGGAAAAGACCTGTATAGACCTTTGCGAAGGGCTACGCCAAAGGTTATATGTTTTTTAACGCGCATCCCCATTGACTGTTCCAACAACCAACGCCCACGACCATGACGCAAAAAAACAAGAAAGAAGCTCTGCTCCAGGCGGCCAAAGAACTGTTCGGCGAATATGGCTATGTGGAAACCACTTTCAAAAAAATCTCCGAACGGGCGGGCGTAGCCCTGGGCCTTCTGACCCACCACTACGGCAACAAAGAAAAGCTCTTTCTCGCCTCCGGACTGGACGTGCTGGAACACTTTCTCGTCAAGCTGCGCGAAGCCACGGCCCAGGGACACAACGGCTTTGACGCCGCGCTGCGCTTCTGCAAGGCCTATCTTGATTTTTCCATAGACCCGGATTCCAGCTGGCTCGTGCTGGTGCGATGTTCTCCTTACAGCGATATGAAAACCAAGACGGACCGGGACATCATGGATTCCATGTTCTCTCAGGTGCACCAGGAGCTGGAACGGGTCATCGCCAAGGGCGTGGCCGACGGCAGCATTGTTTCGGTAGACAGCCACGCCACCGCGCAGGTCATCATTTCGCTCATGGTGGGGGCCAACCGTACCCGCGTGCTTACGCCTTACGCCGCACCGGATCTCTATCAGGAAGTGCTGGACTTCGTGGCCCGCTCCATCCGGCCCTGACTGCGGTTCAGGCTGCGGCCCTGTTCGCCGCCTTTCGCCAACACCCAGAGCCCGCGCCAGCCCCTCCGCCCGCAACCGGCGGGGGCTGCGTCCGTCCAGAGGCCGCCGCCCCCCTCCCGCCGAAATGGTCTGGGGCAGATTACCTTTGAGAATATGCCTTCTCAAAGGTTACGGCGCGTTCGTTCCGGAGCTGAACCGCGCAAAGGCATGGCGGTGCTGTCCTCATCCGGCGCCAGCGCTGCTGTCTTTGCCCGCAACTTCCTTCATTGTAATGGGCCAAGCTCCAGCGTCGCAACGGCTGCAGCTGCGCTTGCGCCTCTCCGGCGGGCGTCTGCTTACGCAACCGCCAGGACATTGCACCTTTGCAAGGCCCTGAACGCGGCTGCCCCCGTTCCCCCTGCCTTGTCCCGCCCCTCCTGCCGGGGCAGCCCCTTTTCGTTTCCACACGGGCTTGTCAGCCTTTGTCCGTCGGCTGCCCGGCGATGGCGGCGCTTGCTGTTTGCCCTTCTTTTGCGGTACCATCGCCATGTTGGCATTTCCTCAACCGCTTTCAGGAGGCCGTACATGCCCCGTTATCTGCAACTGCCCGTCCTTCTGCTCCTGACGGGCAGCCTGTTGTTGTCCGGTTGCGCCAGCAAGTACGGCGCACAACAAACCAAGGTCAATTATTATCCCCAGTGCTATCAGCCCGTCAGCGCCCTCCGTCAGGATGAGAACAGCACGGGTTCCAGCACGGCCGCAGGGGCCGTGGGCGGCGCACTACTGGGAGCGCTCATCGGCGGGCTTGCCACCGGCAAGGTGCAGGGCGCGGTGGCCGGAGCCGCCGCCGGCGGCGCAGTCGGCGCTGTGGGCGGCAATATTTACGGCAAATCCCAGGCTAAAAAGCGTGATGCGGCTTACGTGGAAAGTTACAACCGGCAGTTGGGCGCCGAGGCGGCCAGCATGAACCGCTCCACCGCCGCCGCCAAAGTGGCCGCCAAGTGTTACGACGAACAATTCAAACTGGCCGCCGACCAGTTCCGGGCCGGACAGATCTCCCGTCTGGAATTTCAGCAGCGCTACGACGAAATCCGCAGCGGTCTTGCAGAAACTTCGTATATTCTGGGTGACACCGCCGCCACCATGGCCCGCAAGGACGGCGAATACCGCCAGGCCCTCGCCGAACCCTACGCCACCGCACAGCCGACGGCCGCCACAGCCCCTGCCGGCAAAAAAACCAAAACCGCCAAACCGGCCGCCCCCAAAAGCAATGTGGCGGCCTCGGCTTCGGAATGGAAGCAGTCCCGGCAGGATCTGGAAAGCACCAAAAACGACCTGGACCAAAGGGTGACCAGCTACGACGAGACCGTCAAAAATCTTCTGGGCTGAGGCCGCACGGACAGCCTGACCGTGTGCCGTCCGTTCCCGGCCCCGGCCCCGTTCCCGGCCCCGCCCCATTCCCAGCACGGACCGGGGACGTCGTTTCCGGCGCGGCTGCAGGCGCGCAAAAGCCTGCGGCTCCGCTGCCTTGCAGGTGCAGGCAGGTCGTATGCAGGCGGCGTAAGCAACCGCCCGTCACACAGGTGTAAGCGCGCGTTTTTTGCGCTGGCAAGCACCGAAGTGAGCGTAGTAAAATCTTTGAGAATGGATACTCTCAAAGTTGCAATGCTTTCCTTTAAAGGTATAGTGCCACGTGGAGCGGCGCATGGAACAATCCCAGCAGCAATCCCAGCAGCAATCCCCCCAGCAGGACCCCCAGCAGGTCCGGCAGCCCGATCCGGCAACGGACGTCACAGACGCGGCCCCGCGCCCCTGGTACGCCCGGCCGCTGCTCTGGTCCCTGCTTCTGCTGCTGGCCCTGGCCCTGCTGGCCGCCTGGCTGTTCTGGCAGGAGCGACAGGCCGCTCTTGCCGCGCAGGCCCGCCTGGATCAGGAAACCGCCGCAGCCCGTGAGCACAACGCCGAGCTGGCGGCTTTTCTGCAGCGGCTGCGGGCTCTGCTCACCCAAGACCCCTGCGAAGTGCAGCGGCAGCTGCCCCTGCTCACGCCCCCCGTCGGCATCACCTGGCCGCCCTTGGGCGTGACCGCGCCCGGACAAAGCCCGACGCCGAAGGCGGCCGCAGAGGCCGAAACCCCGGCCACCGCAGCGGCCACGCCCCACACAACGCCCGCCCCGACCGCGCAGGCCGCCCAGCCCGGCAGCGTGGCGGCGCTGCTGGAACAGGCCACCGTGCTGGTCCTGGCCCTGCGGCCTGAAGGGCTGGTGCTGGGTTCGGGCTTTTTTGTGGCCCAGGGGGCCGTAGCCACCAACGCACATGTGGTGGCGCAAGCCAGTCAGGTCGTGGTGGTCAACAAGGCTCTGGGCAAGCCTCTGGCCGCCACTGTCAAAGCCCTGAGCGTGAACAACAACGAAGATTTCGCCCTGCTGGCCGTGCCGGACGCGCCCGCCATCACGCCCCTGGCCTTCACCGATACGGTAAGCCGCACCCAAAGGGTCAGCGCTTGGGGCTTTCCCGGCGCGGTCACCACGGACGATCCCAAATTTGCAGCCCTTTTGCGCGGCCAAAGCGCCCAGGCCCCGGAAGTGGTCTATACCGACGGCGTGGTGAGCGTGGTGCTGGACCGCACGCCGCCCCTTATCGTGCACACGGCCACGGTTTCCCAGGGCAACAGCGGCGGCCCCCTGGTGGACGAGCAGGGCCGGGTGGTGGGCATCAATACCGCCATCAAACTGGACGACGCCTCCTACCGGCAGTCCAGTCTGGCCATTGTCAGTGCGCGCCTGGCGGACTTTTTACGCAAGGCCGGCCTGACCGTGCGCCGTGACGCGCCCGCCGCCGCAGGAGGCCGGTCATGAGCGTGCGCATCGCCACCAGCCTGCGCGGGCGCATGCGCGCCCTGGCCAGTCAGGGGATATTTGCCACGGACTGTTACGAGCAGCTGCACACGCTGGTGCTCAACCATCTGGGGCAGGAGCACGCCGCCCTGCTGGCCGAACCCCAGCACAACAGCCAGAACGACAGCGTGGACTGGTACGCCGAAGGCCAGGGCCCGGCCGTGCCCCTGACCGATCTGCCGCCGCAGGAAGCGGACACCTTGCGCGCCAAAGCCGGAGGTCTGGCCAGAGACATCCGGGGGCTTTCCGAAAGCCTCACGGCAGACGCCCAGGCCCGCCAGGCCCTGGCCGGACAGATGCTGCGCCTGGCCCTGCAGCACCCCGCGCCCGAAGACCTCTGGAGCGTGGACGGCAGGCCCGTGCTTGTCAACTGGGGTTTTGGGCCCAGCAGCGGCAGCGCCCAGCCGCAGGACCTGGCCCGTCTGGGCCCGGCCGCCCCCCCGCCGCCTCCGGCAATGCCCGCAGCCGTGGCCCCTGCAGCCAGGCCGGGCTGCCTGCCCTGGCTGCTGCCTCTGCTTCTGCTGCTTTTGCTGCTTTGGCTTCTGGGCGCGGCTCTGGGGCTTTTACCCCCGCCCCTGCCCACGGGCTGCACGCCGGTGGACCGCACGGCCCTTACGGCAGAAGAACAGAAAACCGCCGCCCAGGAGGACGAACTCGCCCTGCTCTGGCGGCAGCTGCAGGAGCGCGCGGCCCAGTGCAAGCCAGCAACGCCCCCCGTGGCGGAAAAGAAGCCGGCGCCGGTCGCGCCGGAGCCGGAAGTGGTTACGCCCTTCTTTGGCGAAACGCCGGCAACGCCGCCGGAACCCGTCAAACCCAAAGAACAGCCCAAGCCGCAGCCCAAACCCAAGGTCGAGCCCAAGCCCGTGGAACAGCCCAAACCGCAGCCGCAGAAAAAAAAGAATGAGGATCTGAACATTCCCAAAGACGCTGCCAAAAAGAACGACCTGAGCTTTCTGGAAGGCTGCTGGACCAGCGAAACGGGCCTCTATTCCCATCCGTCCAACGAACCCATCGTGGCGGAATACTGCTTTGATAAAAGCGGCAAAGGTCGCCGTTTCGTGCGCGAACGCAACGGCCAGGTCTGCAGCGGCACGGCCACGGCGCGCTTCCAGGGCGGCAACCTGCAGTTTGAGTCCAACCAGGCCCGCTGCCCACGCGGCGGCACCTATGTGCCGCAGAAGGTGGAGTGCACGGGCAGTGAAAACACCACCCAGTGCAAGGGCAGAGAATTGGGCGGGGCCAACCACAAGTGGGACGCCCGCTTCAGAAGGAAGTAGCATGGACGCCATTCCCCGGTATCTTTCCCCGGTCAGCATCATCCCTGGCGGCTGCCCGCAGTTTCTGGATTTTGAACTGCCGACGTCCGACCTCGCGTCGTTGAAGCGCTATTTTTATGAAGAGGTGCGACAGCCGGAAGCCAACGCCCCGGATATGCCGGATGCGACGGAAAACCGTTACAAACACCTGCTGCACTGCCTGCGGGAAGAAAAAACGGACACCAGCCAGAGCGGAACCTATGTGGACATGATCACCGGGCAGCCCTGTGGAACCCCTGACGACGGCGAACTCAAGATATATGCCAAATCCGCCCTGACGGAACGGGACCTCTGGCAGGGGCAGTGGCTGCCCGTACCCTTTCTGCGCACCCTGGACCAGTTCTGGCCCGATGGAGGCAAGCGCTTTGAGTACGGCCCCTCCAACTGGGTGCGGGCCAGGGTCACCCCCTCGGATCGGCATCCCGGCATGACGCGCGTGGTCCTGCTGTTTGACACCACCGTGGAAAATCGGCCGGAACAGGGCGAACGCTACTATGCCCTCTCGCCCCAGGACGTGACGGACCACGGGCACTTTATGCTGGCCCACCATGTGCGCGACAACGCCTGGTTTCTCAACGCGCCCTGGGTGGACGAGTGGCTGGCCGGGCTCTACGACACCCTGAAGCAGGCCGAATCTTCCGAACGCGGTCGGCGCGGCTCCTGGCGGGACCACACCGCCAACGTGCTGGAGCACCTGGCCTCCTACCTCACCTGGCTGGAAATCCTGCAGAAAGCCTGCGGACACCTGGCCGTACAGGTCATCAATCCGGACCGGGACACCCCCGTGGACGTGGACCTGGTGCTGGACATCGGCAATTCGCGCACCACGGGCATTCTGGTGGAAACCCTGCCCCAGCGCGTCACCAACCTCAACGACAGTTATCTGCTGGAACTGCGTGACCTGAGCGAGCCCGAAAACGTCTACGCCGAACCTTTTGAAACTCGCGTGGAATTTGTGGACGCCCAGTTCGGCAACGACGCCCTTTCCCGCCGCTCCGGCCGACAGACGCCCGCCTTTGCCTGGCCCTCGGCCGTGCGCATCGGGCCAGAGGCCGCCCGCCTGGCCACCCAGGCCGTGTGCGCCGAAGGCACCACGGGCATGTCCAGCCCCAAACGCTACCTTTGGGACGAACGCCCATGGCTGCAAAGCTGGCGCTACAACACGGGCGGCAGGGCAGAGCCCATGGTCAGCCGCGGGCTCTTCCCCCGGCAGCTCAACCCCCTGGGCACGCCCCTGGCCTGCTTCGGCGACCCCCTGTTCAAGAAAAGCCCGGCCCTGCGCAAGCAGCAGGCCGAACCCATCTTTGAATCCCTGTTCACCCGCTCTTCACTCATGCTTTTTATGCTGGGGGAAATCCTCACCCAGGCCCTGGTCACCATTAATTCCCCGGCCACCCGCGCCCGCCGGGAGCAACCCAATCTGCCCCGCCGCCTGCGGCGGCTCATCTTTACCGTGCCCACGGCCATGCCCGTGGCGGAAAAACGCATCTTCCGCCGCTGGGTCACCTGGGCCGTGCGGGTAGTCTGGCAGGCCCTGGGTTGGAGCCAGTGGTACGCGCCCGCGCCTGCGGTCCAGACCGGGGGCGACTACCGCCAAAGCCCGCTGGTGCGCTGCGACTGGGACGAAGCCAGCTGCTCCCAACTGGTGCTCCTCTATAACGAACTGGCCGTCAAACAGCACGGTGACGCCCACCACCTCTTCCGTCTCATGGGCAAACCCCGCGCGGCCTGCGGCAACCGGCCCTGCGTGCGCATGGCTTCCATAGACATCGGCGGCGGCACTACTGACCTTTCCATTACCACATTTGAGCTGGCCAGCGGCGAAGGCGATACCCCCCGCATTGTGCCCCATACCGCATTTCGCGATGGTTTTAACATCGCCGGAGATGAAGTGCTGCGCGAAGTGGTGGCCAACCACGTCATCCCAGCTATCGGCAAGGCGTTGGAAGCCCAGGGCCTGGCCGAACCCCGCGCCCTGCTGGGCCAGCTTTTCGGCCGGGACGCCATCGGCATGTCGCAGGAAGAACGCAATACCCGCGTACGCCTGGTGCGGCAGATCGCCGTGCCCGTGGCCCTGGGCCTGCTGGCCGCCTGCGAGAATCCGGATCTGGACGGCCTCAACCAGACCTGCCCGCTGGAGCGTTTTTTTGAAGCCGACCCCCGGCGCAACCTTGCGGCCGAGGCCGACGACCCGCCCGCTCCGGGACAAAACGGCACAGATGCCAACGCCAAAAACGCCGGCAATGACGGCAGGAGCCGCCCCCTGTCCGCCGACCTGCCGCAGGACGCCGCCGCCCAGCCCGGCCAGGACAACGTCCGCGAAGGGGACGCCGCCGATGCGCCCTTCTTTGCCGCACCCGCGCCCCGTCCCCAGCAGGACACCTTGCGGGCCGTGGAAGAGCTGGTGCGCCGCGCCGCACCCGCCATCCAGCGCTTCAATATTCTGGACGTGCCCATCCAGGTCTGCCCGGCCGCTGTGGGGGCCACCATCCGCGCCACCCTGGGCGGTCCGCTTTCTGCCCTCTGCGAGCTGGTGCACATATACGACTGCGACGTGCTGCTGCTCACCGGCCGCCCCAGCGCCTGGTCGGCTGTGGTGGATTCGGTGCTGGCCCGGCTGCCCGTGCCGCCGGACAGGATCATCCCCATGCGGCGCTACCGCGCGGGGGCCTGGTACCCCTTTGCCGACGCTCTGGGCCGCATCAGCGACCCCAAAACTACCGTAGTGGTGGGGGCCATTCTCTGCGCTCTGGCCGACGGACACCTGGAAGGTTTTTCCTTTGATTCCGCATCGCTGCGCCTGACTTCCACAGCGCGCTACATTGGCGAAACAGACATCAACGGCCAGCTGCGCCGGGCCAAGGTCTGGTTTACCGTGGACGTGGACAGCAATGAGGGCAGCGAACAAAGCCGCAGAGTAGCCTTCAGCGGTCCCCTTTCCATCGGCTACCGCCAACTGGACGCCGAGCGCTGGCCTACCACCCGCTACCACCTGCTGACGTTTACGGATGAGGCGGCGCGCTCCCGCGCTGCGGGACGCCTGCCCTATACCGTGGAAGTGCGTCTGAGCGTAGCGGACGTCTGGGACGACGCCCCCCGCACTGTCGACGGGGACGAAAACCGCAGCGAAGGCGAGTTCCACATTGACGCCATTGAGGACAACCAGGGTCGCAACGTGGACCGGCGCGATCTGGAAATCCGCCTGCAAACCCTCAAACTGGACGAAGGCTACTGGCTGGACACGGGCATCGTGACCGACGCCGGCTGATATGGGGAACGTCATGCAACAGCAGGATAGCGAACTGGCGCGGCACTGCCGCCAACTGGCCGAAACCGCCCGTGAAGCCGGCGGCTGGCTTGCGGACAACGCCGCTCTGGTGGGCGGCGAACGCGCGGCCCTGCAAAAGGACATGCGCCAGGCGGCCCGTTTTTTCAGCAAATGCGAGCAGGCGGCCGTGCGCAAGATGTGCGTGGGCGTCTTTGGCCCCAGTCAATCGGGCAAGTCCTACCTTATCTCCGCCTTGGCCAGCAATGCGGCGGGCGTGCTGCTGGCCGACTTTTGCGGTGCAGAACACGATTTTATCAAAGAAATAAACCCGGAAGGCGGCAAGGAATCCACAGGCCTGGTCACCCGCTTCACCACTACCAGGCCCGAAGGCGTCAGCGCGGCCTATCCCATCCGCCTGCGTCTGCTGTCGGAAACGGACGTGGCCCGCGTGCTGGCCAACACCTACTATGCCGACTGCGACCACAAAGACGCCCCCGATGCCGACGCCCTGCGCGCCGCCCTGGAGGCCCTGGCCGCCCGCGCCGCCGCCGCGCCCCTGTCCGGCGGCCTGAGCGGCGACGATGTGGAAGAATTGCGGGATTATGTGCACAAAAACTTCGCCTCCCGCCCGCGCGTCCAACTGCTCCAAAACGGCTACTGGGCGCGGGCCGTGGAGCTGGCCCCCCGCCTGAATCTGGAAGACCGCGCCGCGCTGCTGGGCCTGATCTGGGACAGCGTGCCGCAGTTTCAGGCCGTCTATCTGGAACTCTGCGCGGCTCTGCGCGACCTGGGCAACCCCACGGAGGCCTTCTGCCCGCCCGAAGCGCTCATCCCGCGTGCCAACAGCATCATTGACGTGGCCCGTCTGCACGGTCTGGGCACGCCTGCCGGGGACGACACCTTGTCCGTCACCACCGACGCGGGCCGCACAACACGCCTGCCCCGGGCCGTCGTCACGGCCCTCACGGCCGAGATTACCATCTACATGCGCGAAAAACCTGATGATTTCTTTGACTACACCGACCTGCTGGACTTTCCCGGCTACCGGGCGCGCTACAAATTCACCAATCTGCGTGAGGCCTTGGAAAGCAAAAAGGAAACCCTCAAGGAACTGTTCCTGCGCGGCAAGGTGGCCTATCTTTTTGAGCGCTATCGAGAGGAAAAAGAACTCACCAGCATGCTGCTCTGCATCGGCCCCAGCACCCAGGAGGTGCAGGATCTGCCCCAGGCCGTTTACGAGTGGATCTGCTCCACCCACGGCGAACAACCGCAGATGCGCGCGGGCAAGCCCCCGGCCCTGTTCTTTGTGCTCACCAAGATGGACATGGAATTTGAAAAAAAGGCCGGCTCCCCCTCAGTGGAAACCCGCTGGACCACCAGACTGGAATCCTCTCTGGTCAACTTTTTTGGCCAGATGCACGACTGGCCGCAAAACTGGGACGGCGTGCACCCCTTCAACAACGTCTTTTTGCTGCGCAATCCCAATTTTCTCTGCGAGGCCATCTTCACCTACGACCAGCGGCGAGAAACCGGCATTCGCCCGGAGCAACGCGCATTTGTGGAAGAAGTGCGCCAAGCCTTCCTCCAGTCCCCCTTGGTGCGGCGGCATGTGGCCGACCCGGAAACTGTCTGGCAGGCGGCCATGACCCTCAACGACGGCGGCGTTTCCCTGCTGCGCGAACGCCTGCGGCCCCTGTGCAACCCGGAGCTCAAACGCCGACAGATCAGCGTGAGCCTGACGGAACGCAACGCCCGTCTGCGCACGGCCCTGGCCCCCTTCTATCGCAGCGACGACAGGGAAGAACTGCGCCGCCAAAAAGAACAGCTCGCCCGCACCCTGGCCGCGCTGCTGGCCGGCGTGGCGGAAAAACAGCTCTTCGGCGCGCTGCTGCGCCGTCTGCAGGTGCGGGACGAAGACCTTTACGAACTGTGCTGCAACGCCTGGCAAAACCCGACCTTTGGCGAGGCCCCGACCGCGCAGGTGGTGGGTACCCGTGTGGCTGCCAGTGACATCCTGAGCGATATTTTCGGCGACGCTGCTCCGGCCGCACCGGTACAGGAAACCGCCGCCACAGCCAGGGACACGGCGGGCGCGTTCGCCACTATGGTACTGGACCACTGGATCGAACGCCTGCGCCAGTTCGGCGGCAGCACAGAAGTGCGCACACTGTTCGGCCTGCCCGCGCGGGAGGTAGACCAGCTCTGCCACGAACTGGTCCAGGCCGCCGCCCGCTGCCGGCTGCGGGAAAACCTGGAGGCTGAATTGCGCGGCAACACGGCCTACGGCAACCTGGCCCGCGAGCGACAGGTCTGGAAGCAGGTCAGTCTGGCGGCGGACGCCATTAACGCCTTTGTGGACTGGCTGGACTTTGACCCCCGCAACAAAAGCCGGGCCGAGCGCACCCTCACCCAGGGAGGCAAGGCCGTAAGCCTGTTCGATCCGCCTCCGGATATAGTGGGCGAACCCCACATTGGCGAGCAGGAAGCCCCCTACGACCGCCTCTGGTATACGGACTGGCTGCGCGCCCTGGTGGCCAACATCATGACGAACGTGGATTTTGACGGCCAGCAGAACGTGAATCCGGAACAAAATAATCGCCTGCGCGACATCCTGCAGGTTTTCAAGGACTAGCCATGCGCGCCACCATCACTGCGGACGCCGGGCGCGGCCCCGGCTGTGCCGTTATTGTCATTGCGGACGCCCCGGAAACGGCCGGGCCGGCATTTCTTCTCCGCCGGGCTTCGGACCAGAAAAGCCTCACCACCGCCGGCTGGCAGGAAAACGAAACCCGCCTCAGCCCCGACCACTGGGAACGCCAGGGCGCAGACCTGCGCCTGCTGGTGGGCCCCGCCGTGGTGGACGCGCTGGACGATCTGGACGCCTACCGCCTGACCTTGGTCAATGCCGCGCCCTGCGTGCTGCAGGTAGGACCGCTGGTCTATTCGCCCATGCGCGGCGGGCACGGCCTGGCGGACGCCGCGCCCACGCCGGCCCCGGATCCCGAACCGGAACCGGCCCCATCGCCCACCCCGGAGCCCGCAGCGCCGCCGGAAGAAGCCGCTCCGGCAGAACCAACGGCGGAAGGCCTCAACGCGCCCGACGCGCCACCCCTGGCCCTGGAGCCAGAAGCGCCCGCCCCCAGGCGCAATCTGCCCTTGCTCCTGATCCTGGGTCTGTTGCTCCTGGCCATTCTGGCTTTTGCCCTGTGGTGGTTTGCCCTGCGCGGGCCGGTCGCGCCGTCGGCCCCCGCCGCAACGGCAGACACGCCCGCCGCAAGGGGAAGTACAGACGCGGCCGCTCCGGCACAGCAGCAAGCTGAACAGGCGCAGAGCACACCGGCGCAGCAGTCCCCCCTGCGCATGGCCAGAGAAATGCTGCGCGGTCAGGCCCAGCCGGAACAGAGTCTGAGCGCGGCCGGTCCCCTGCGTACGCCGCAGGCGAGCCCGGAACAGAGCGACGCGGCCTTTCTGCTGCTGGAAGACGCGGCGCAAAAGGGCAATGCCGCGGCCATGTACATGGTGGCCCAGTTTTATGACCCACAAAGCAGGCTGCCGCGCGGCAGCCTGCCTGTGGACCTGACCCAGGCCAGACGCTGGTATGAAGCAGCCCTACAAAAGGGCCACGCTGAAGCCCGCCCGGCCCTGGACGCCCTGCGCGCCTACGCCAAAACCCAGGCGGACAAGGGCGACGCCGAAGCCGCCGCCCTGCTGCAGGACTGGAAATAAGCGAGGAAAAACCATGCTCTCCCTTCTCCGCCCCGTACGGCGCGTGTGTTGTTGCCTGTTGCTGGCCCTGACCGCCCTGCAGCTGAGCGCGTTGTGGGCCGAGGCCGCCCCCCTGCTGCAAGAGGGCAAAAAAAGCCTCTACCAACGGGTGGTCAGCCACCCCGGCGCGGCCCTGCTGGCCGAACCCAAGGCCGACGCCGCCGTGCTGACCCAGGCGGTGACGCCCTTCACCGTATTCTATGTCTACGCCCGGCAGGAGGGCTGGCTTCAGGTGGGCGTTTCCACCAGTCAGCCCCAGGGCTGGCTGGAAGCGGCCAAGACCACGGCCTGGAACCAGTCCCTCACCCTGCTTTTCTCACCCCGCACCGGCCGCGACCCCGTGCTCTTTTTCCGCACCCGGCAGGCCCTGGACGACCTTTGCGCCGCGCCGGACATGGAAACGCGCCTGACCGCGCTGGAAGCGCAGGCCGCCGCCCTGCGCGCCCAAAGCGCCCCCGCACCGGAAAGCCTGCCCATTGTGGCCGCGGAACCGGCGGACGCCGCCGGGGCCGTTTCTGAAAAGCGCTTCTACCTCATGCCCATTCTGGACATGAAAGACCCTTACGCGGGCGTCAAGTTCCTGCAGGTGGCCTCCATTGATCCCGGCAACTACGGCAAGAACAAAAACGCGCCTTCAGGCCCGCCCAAAACCGGCATTGCCCTGGTGCTCGACACCAGCATTTCCATGAAGCCCTATATTGACCAGAGCCTCAACGTGGTGCGCCAGATCTACGACAGCATTGAAAAAAGCAACCTGGCCGACAAGGTGGGCTTTGCCGTAGTGGCCTTCCGCAGCAGCACCAAGGCCCGGCCCGGCCTGGAGTACACCACAAAAGTGGTCAGCGACTTTGCCACGGCCAAGGACCGCAAAAGTCTGGAAAACAACCTCGCCAAGGTACAGGAGGCCACAGTTTCCAGCCACGACTTCAATGAAGACTCCCTGGCGGGCGTGCAGGCCGCCGTGCAGGACCTCAACTGGGGACCCTACGCCTCCCGGCTCATCCTGCTTATTTCCGACGCCGGGCCGCTCAGGAGCACGGATCCCTACGCCTCCGTGCGCATGGGCCCCAGCGAAGTCAACGACCTGGCCCGGCAAAAGGGCATCTGGATCACCGCGCTGCACGTCAAAAGCCCCGCAGGACGGGCCAACCACGCCTATGCGGAACAGAGCTACCGCGCCCTGAGCCGCCTTTCCGGCGAAAAGTCCAACTACCAGGCCGTGGCCGCGCCCACGCCGCAGGCCGGGGCCGCCCAATTCGCCGCCGTGACCAAAACCCTGGCTTCGGGCATGCTGGACATGGTCCGCAACACGGCGGCGGGCAAGATCATGACCAAACCCAAGGACGAAAAACCGCAGAAGGAAACGCCGGAAACTGAAGCCGCCCGTCTGGCTGCCACGCTGGGCTACGCCATGCAGTTGGAATACCTGGGCCGCGCGCGGGAAAATCAGGCCCCCAGCGTGGTCAACTCCTGGATAGCGGATATGGATCTGGCCCGCCTGGCCCGCAAGGAGCAGGTCCCCAGCGTGGAGGTGGCCGTACTCCTGACCAAAAATCAGCTCAGCGACCTGAGCAGCCAGCTTAAAACCATTATCGACAATGCCGAACGCACCAAAAAAACCGACGCGCGCGACTTTTTCCAGGGGGTGCTTTCCGCCTCCACCCGCATGGCCCGCGACCCCAACTTGCCCACCCAGGGCAAAACCCTGGCCGAACTGGGCGTGCTGGCGGAATTTCTGGACGGCCTGCCCTATAAGAGCGACGTCATGCTGCTGCGCGAGGAAGACTGGTACCGCATGAGCGTGGGCGAACAGACAACCTTCATCAACCGGCTCAAGTCCCGCCTGGCCCGCTATGAAGAATACGACCGCGACCGCGCCAACTGGGAAAACTTCGGCCAGACTGACGCCGGGGAGTGGGTCTACCGTGTGCCCTTGCGCATGCTGCCCTGAGGCAGCCGCGCCCGCGCAGCCGCTTGCGCCCACCGCCGCCCCTGCGGCGGACCCGGTGTTCCGGCTGCGTCGGGTGCGCAAGACCCGCCCCGGCGACGCGGGCTTTTGCCTGCGCATAGACCGGCTTGACGTGCCGCGCGGCTCCCTGCTGGCCCTGGTGGGCCCCAGCGGCTGCGGCAAAAGCACGGCCCTGGACCTGCTGGCCTGCGCCTTGCGGCCCGACGCGCCCGCGTCCGCCCCTTCAAAAACGGAACAAGCCGCACCGGAAAAAACCGCCTTTACCTTCGCGCCCACGCCGGACACGCACACGGACGTGCTGGCCGCCTGGGAGCACGGCGGCACGGACGCTCTGGCCCGGCTGCGCCTGCGCCACCTGGGCTATGTGCTGCAGACCGGCGGTCTGCTGCCATTTCTCACTGCGCAGGAAAATATTCTGCTGCGCTGCCGCGCCCTGGGCCTTACGCCCGCGCGGCCCACGGCTGTCCCCCACGTTTTGGGCAAGGCTTCCGCCACGGCTCCCGCCAAGGATCTTGGGGGCGCCGCCGATGAAGTGGCCGCACGTCTGGGCATCACAAAACTGCTGCACCAGTACCCGGCCACCCTGTCCGTGGGCGAACGCCAGCGCGTGGCCATTGCCGCGGCCCTGGCCCACAGCCCTGCGGTGGTGCTGGCGGACGAGCCCACCGCCGCCCTGGACCCTCTGCACGCGGACGCCGTGCTGCGCCTGCTGGCCCAGCTGACGCGCGAAGGCGGCATCACCGTCATCATGGTCACCCACAACAGGCAAGCGGCCCAGGACGCTGGTTTCACCCCCGTGCCCGTACGCCTGACTGCCACGGGGGACGCGACCCTGGCCCGCATCGCCTGGCCGGACGCGGAAGAGCCGGACGCCACGACGCCGGACCAGAGCCGCCCGCCCCACAGGGCCGACAAGGAGGTCCGGTCCTGATGGCCGCCCGTACCCACCGCGTCATGTGCCGGCTGGCCTGCCGGGACTATCTGCGCGAAGCGCTGCTCTCAGCCTGCGCCGTGCTGGGCCTGGCCGCCGTGCTCACGCCCCTGCTGGTGCTCTACGGCGTCAAATTCGGCGTGGTGCAGACCCTCACGGACAGACTGCAGCACGACCCCCGCAACCTGGAAGTAAGCCCCGTCAGCAGTGGGCGTTTTACCCTGCAGGATGTGGAAAAATTCGCCGCACGGCCTGACGTGGCCTTTGCTCTGCCCCGCACCCGCGCCATCGCCGCGACCATGGACCTGCGCAACGGCAAGGAAGGCGCGCGCAAAACCGTGACGGCTTCCCTGGAGCCCAGCGCCGCGGGCGACCCCCTGCTTGCCCGCTATGGCGTCCCCGCACCCGTCATGCCCGCCCAGCCTTTGGCCGCGCCCGTGGAGGTGACGCTTTCCGCCCCGGCGGCGGAAAAACTGGGCTGCAGCCTGGGGGACACGCTTACGGGCACGCTGGAGCGTCGCTATCAGGGGCAGGTGCAGCGGGCGCGCGTGACTCTGCGCGTGGCGGGCGTCCTGCCTTTGGCCGCACAGCAGAAGGATGTGGCCTTTGTGCCCTTGCCCCTGGCCCAGGCAACGGAGGACTACCGCGACGGCCGCGCCGTGCCGGAGCTGGGGACGGCCCAGGGCTGGACCGGCGAACCGCGACCGGAAGGCCCACGCCTCTACCCCGGTTTCCGCCTGTACGCCTCCTCCCTGGAGGCCGTCACGGGTCTGCGGGAGTTTTTCGCCGGGCAGGGGTTGGAAGTCTACACCCATGCGGCGGAAATCGAACAGGTGACCAGCCTTTCCCGCGCCCTGAACACCGTTTTTGCACTCATCTGCGCGGCCGCCGCCGCCGGATTTCTGGCTTCCACAGCCAGCAGCGCCCTGGCCGGGGTCAAACGCAAGGAACGCATGCTGGGGCTGCTGCGTCTCACGGGCTTCGGCACCGGCGCATTGCTGCTCTTTCCTCTTGTGCAGGCCCTGCTCACCGCCCTGCTTGGTACGGCCACGGCCATGGGCGTCTACGCCGCGGCCGCTGCGGTCATCAACCATCTTTTCGCGGCCAGCCTCGGCGATATGGAGCAGGTCTGCCGCCTGCTGCCCAGGCATGTGCTGCTGGTCTTTGCCGCCGTAGCCGGCCTGGCCCTGACCGCGGCTCTGGGCCCGGCCTTGCGGGCTACCCGCATTGAGCCTTCGGAGGTCATCCGCGATGTCTGACATACGCCTGCGCTTCGGTTTGTTGCTTTGTCTGACCGTTCTGCTGTTTTCCCCGCCCGACGCCCACGCCGCCCTGGAACGCAAAACCGCCGTGAGCGCGGCCGCCGCCTGCAATCCCCAGCCAGAGGCAGAGGACATCGTGCTGCCCATGCCCTGCGGCCTGAGCATGGCCTTTCGCCTGGTGGCCGTGCCCGCCAAGGGCCTGCTCTGGGACATGCCCCTGCGTCCAGGCCTGGACGACAGCGCCCACCAGGACCGGGCCTTCTACGACCGCCGCTACAACGCCGCCCTTTCCGGCGCGCTGACCCTGGCGGACCTGCCCCCGTCCTGGCGCGCCCAGGCCCCCAAGGGTGAACACTTTTTCTACCTGATGGCCAAATACGAGGTTTCCAACCTCCAGTGGCGGGCGGTCATGGACAACGCCTGCCCCAACGTGCAGCAGCCCGATGCGGACGCCGCCCGCCCGGTGACGGACATCAGCTGGTACGACGCCGTGGACTTTACCCGCCGCTACACCACCTGGCTTTTGCAGAACGCCCCGGAGGCCCTGCCCCGCTTTGCCGGCGACAAACGCAACGTGGGCTTTGTGCGCCTGCCCACGGAAACCGAGTGGGAATACGCGGCGCGCGGCGGCCAGACCGCCGGGGCCCAGCAATTGCTGGATGAAGACTTCTTTGCCCTTCCGGCCGGGGCCCGCAAGGCGGACTACGCCGTGTACCGAGCCGCTGCAGGCCCGCAGGCCGAGGCCACGGCCAATATTGGTTCGCGCAGGCCCAATCCTCTGGGTCTTTATGACACGGCGGGCAATGCGGCGGAAATGGTCCTGGACACGTTCCGCTTTTCCGTGGCCGGGCGGCTGCACGGCTCCGCCGGAGGGTTTGTGCGCAAGGGCGGTTCCTTCCTTTCCGACGATGCGGGCATTTTACCCGGCCGCAGAGAAGAGGCAGCCTTTTTTCTGGCCGATGGCCCGGCCCACGCCCGCGATTTGGGCTTCCGGCCCGTGGTCAGCGGCATCAACACACCCGGCGGCGACCGCCCGGCAGAACTGCTGGCCGACTGGAACAAGGCCGGCGAGCAGCCCGTGACCGCTGACGCGGCCCGCAATCCGCTGGAGGAGCTGGACCGCCTGCTGGCCGCCGCGCCAGATAAGGCGGCCCGCGACAATTTGCTGCGCCTGCGCGCCACCATCAAAGAAAACAACATCATGCAGGAGCGGCAGAAACAGCTGGAGGCCCTCTCTCTGCTGCGCACAGGTGTATATATGACTGAAACTATTCGCAATTACGATATACGCCGCCGCAGCCTGCAATCCCAGATCACGAGCATGGGGCGCGAAATAGCCGCCGCCAAAGGCGCAACACTTGAAAAGCTGCGCGGGATATTGGATACTGCGCACAGAGGCCTGGCCATGCTGGATACCAGCTTTGCCCAGTCCCTGACCTTTTACCGCAGCAAGGTGGAAGAGACCGCCCGGCTCACGCCGGATGCGCTCGCCGCCGCCCGCCAGTCCCTGGAAAAGGACTTTACCGGCGACGACCCCTTTAACCAGAACATGCGCCGTAACCTGGACCTGTTCCGCCGCCATGTGGACCTGACGCGCCGGAACAAACCCCTCTCGCGAGAGGCCATGCAAAAAGAACTGTTGGAACGGCGTTTTCAGTAAAGCAGATTGCCTTTGAGAATATGTATTCTCAAGGTTTACAGCACGCGCGTTCCGGCGCTTACCCGCGCAAGCGCATAACGCTGCTGTCTTGGCCCGCAGCGTCCTTCGCCATAACGGGTCAAGCTCCGGCGTCGCAACAGCTGATGCTAGCCTTGCGCCTCCACGGCGGGCGACTGCTGACGCAACCGCCAGGAGGCATCAGAGCGTTGCAATGCCGCTCTGAAAGGCCCTGACAGACCGCCTGGGGCAGGGACGTCCCCTTGCTGCAACACCGCAATCCACGCGGCGAAGGGAAGCGGCGCAATCCGCCCCCACCACTGCCGCAGTGACCGCCGCTATGGCTCAAAGGAGTTTGGAACATGGCAGAAAAATTACGCATCGGCTGGATCGGCACCGGAGTCATGGGCCTCTGCATGGCTGGACATCTGCAGGCTCTTGGCCTGCCCCTCACCGTATACAACCGCACCAAAGCCAAGGCCGACCCCCTGCTGGCCAAGGGTGCGCGGTGGGCGGAGACCCCCCGCGCCGTGGCCGAAGCCTCGGATGTGGTCTTTACCATGGTCAGCTACCCCCGCGACGTGGAAAGCGTCATTCTGGGCGAAACCGGCGTGCTGCCCGGCCTGGCCAAGGGCGGCGTGGTCTGCGATATGAGCACTTCCAGCCCTGTCCTGGCCGAACGCATTGCCGCCGAAGCCCTGAAAAAGGGCTGCCTGAGCATGGATGCCCCAGTTACCGGCGGGGACGTGGGCGCGCGCGAAGGTACGCTCTGCATCTTTGTGGGCGGCGACAAGCAAGGCTACCAACGTCTACTGCCCTGCCTTGAAGCTATGGGCAAAAAAGTCCTGCACTGCGGCCCCGCCGGCATGGGCCAGCGGGCCAAGCTCGCCAACCAGATCGCCATTGCCGGCGTCATGTTCAGCATCTGCGAATCCTTCCTTTTCGCGCAGCAGGCCGGGCTGGACGTGCCCCAGTGGAAAGAACTGGTGGCCGCGGGTTCCGGCGGCAGCCTGGCCATGAACAACCTGGGCGACCGCATCCTCAAGGGCGATTTCGCCCCCGGCTTCTTTATCGACCACTTTATCAAAGACTTGGGCCTCTGCCTTGAAGAATGCCGCCGCATGAAGCTCGTCCTGCCCGGCACTGCCGCAGCGGAACAGGTCTACCGCATCATGCAGGCCAAGGGTCAGGGCAGCAAGGGTACGCAGGCCCTTATCCAGGGCCTGGCCGACATCTCCGGCGCCACTTGGACGCCCTGCTGCAAGTAAAACCGTTTGTCGGATGGGGGGTAAGACCCCCACCCGGCATACCGCGTGTTATCGCTGCAGGCACAGGCCTCGGCCCCGCTGCCGAGGCTCGCAGCCGTCCGTTGGCAGTCAGAGTTACGCCTCCGCGCCCCGCTCTTCCGGGCGAACCTCTGCCCCGCAGCCGCCATGCCAACACCATTCCCCCGTCCTCTTGACACTCTCCCCCGCAATCCTTTTGAGGACCCCGCGCTGGAGCCCTACCGGCCATTTTTGCAGGCCCGCAGCCGACGCTTTGCCGCCGAGGCGGAACGCATCCGCAGCCGTTACGGTTCTCTGCGGGCCTATGCCAACCTGCACCGGGTGCTGGGGCCGCATCTGCTGCGCAGGCCGGGGGGCGGTCGCGTCTGGCGGTGGCGGGAATACCTGCCGCAGGCCGAAGCCGTCTGGCTGGTCACGGACAAAGGACGGTTTCAACGCCACGCCCGTTGTCGCTTTCAGCGGCTGGCCGGAGATATTTTTGAACTGGTTCTGCCCGAAGCCGCCCTGGGGCACGGCAGCTATGTGGAACTGCGCGTGCAGCCCCGGCCTCAGGACACGGACAATAACACCAGCGCCGCAGAAGCCGGCCTCCTCAAACGCGTGCCGGCCTTTGCCGTCTGGGTGGAACAGGACGCGCTAACGCCCACCCAGTGGTGCGCCCGCATTTGGCGGCCGGAACAGCCCTACCGCTTTCGCCGCCGTCGGCCGGCGCGCACGCCCTTTCCGCGCATTTACGAGGCCCATGTGGGCATGGCCCAGGCCGATACGGACCACCACGGCGAACGTGTAGGCAGCTATACGGATTTTATCCGGCAGGTGCTGCCCCGCATCAAGGCCGACGGCTACACAGCCGTGCAGCTCATGGGCATTCTGGAACATCCGCTCTACCGCTCCTTCGGCTATCAGGTCAGCAGCTACTTTGCGCCCACCTCCCGCTGCGGCACGCCGGACCAGTTCAAGGCTTTGGTAGACGCCGCCCACGGCCTGGGTCTGGCCGTGCTGCTGGACATTCCCCACGGCCACGCCTGCCCCAATACCGAGCAGGGCCTGGCCGCCTATGACGGCAGTCCGTATTTTTTCAAGCCCCAGTACAATCAGTGGGGCACGCCTTCTTTTGACTTCAACCAGGAGACGGCGCGGCGTTTTCTGCTCTCCAACTGCCGCTACTGGCTGGAAGAGTTTCGTGTGGACGGCTTCCGCTTTGACGCCGTGGGCAACATTCTGTATCTGGATCACGGCCTGGACGACGATTTTTCGCATGCGGGACGCTGCTTTTACGGCAAGGACAATCAGCCCCGCGCCGACGCGGACGGCGAACTGTACCTCTGCCTGGCCAACGCCCTGACGCACGAAATCCACCCCGCCGCCGTGACCATAGCCGAAGAATTTTCCGGCATGCCGGGCCTGACCTGTCCGCCCGAAGCGGGAGGGCTGGGCTTTGACTACCGCTTTGCCATGGGCATTCCCGACTACTGGGCCAAATGCGTGCAGAGCCCGCGCGATATGGGCAGCCTGTGGCACGAGATGACCAACCACCGCCCCTATGACCGCACCATCAGTTATGTGGAGTGCCACGACCAGTGCATTAACGGCGAAGACGCCATGATCTGGCGGCTGCTTGGCCCGGCCATGTATACCGGCATGGGCCTGGCTGCGGAAGACTGGAAGATCTCGCGCGGGCTGGCCTTTTACCGGCTCATGCGCTTTATCACCCTTGCCACCGCGGACGCGGGCTACCTCAACTTTATGGGCAATGAATTCGGCCATCCGGAATGGCTGGACGCCGAAGCCCACGCCCATAGGCTATGGCGGCTGGCCGAGCGGTCGGACCTCAAATACGCCGCCCTGGCCGCCTGGGACAAAGCACAACTGCTGGAGCTGGTGCGGCCTTTCCTGTGCAATTTTAGCACAGCCCCGCTGTTCCGGTACATCCATGAAGACAAACGCCTACTGGCCTTTGAACGGGGCAGATTGCTGCTGGCTTTTAACTTCCACGAGCTGACGCCCAACAGCGACGTGACTTTTGGCGTAACGCCGGGCCGCTATGTAGAGTTGCTTTCTTCAGACGAACCCCGCTTTGCCGGACACGGCAATCTGGACCCGCGCAGCCGCCCCACAGAACACTTTACCCGTCCCGGCGACTTCACGCCCAAGACCGGGCTGGAAGACATCACCCTCTACCTGCCGCCCTTGGTGGGCCTGGCCCTGTACCGGACCTGAACATTATCTGCTCTTTTTTCTGAAATTTTCTTGACAGCAGGACGGTTGCCGCGTAAGAACATTTCTCGCGTCGGGATGTAGCGCAGTCTGGGAGCGCACTTGAATGGGGTTCAAGGGGTCGAAGGTTCAAATCCTTTCATCCCGACCAGAGATTTAAAGGGAATTCATGGAAACATGAATTCCCTTTTCTCGTTGGGGGATATGGGGACCACCTCTCTCTGCGAATCGCTGTCCCCGTTTTTGAGGTAGAGCCCCTATACCCCAAGCGGCGGCAAGGCCTCCTCAGAAAAAAGACGCAATTCTTTTTCCAGCAGTAAACGCGCCCACAGTCCCTGGCCGGACCGCAACACGCCGCTGAAAGAGCCGTCATAAACCTGCCCCGCACCGCAGGAAGGCGAACGACTCTTGAGGATGGCGGCTGTGCAGCCTTGCCGCAAGGCCAGGTCGGTCGCCCTTTGGGCTCCCAGCATAAAGGCTGCGGTCACATCCACACCGTCGCATGTGCACACGCGCTCGTGGTGAAGTTCACAAGGCGGGCGCGGCGTAGGCAGGCCGCCCAGCCATTCCGGACAGGCCGGCACAGCACAGCCTGAGGCCACCAGACGCACAACGGCGGAGCAGGTGTTGGCCCTGCCGTCATAGCGACAAGGGATGCCCGCCAGACAGGCGCTGACCACAAAGCGGATTCTCACGGTTGTGCCTCCGAAAACAGACGCCGCGCCCCTACCACTGACGACGCCCCATCATTTGCCGAACTTGCCCAACGACGCCCAAGGTAACGAGACTTTCCGGCGCACAAACGTCCTGTGGCGTCCTTAGGCCCTGTCCACGGCGTAAAAAGCCGTTATCCAGAGCGCCCAAAAGTGGGGCAAAGCCAGCAACGCCCACTCCAGGCAAAACGCAACGCCTGGCAAGCGTACGCGCATGCGCCGGAATGGGCGTCTTTCCAACCATTGAAAAGGCTTACAGGCAAAGGCCGCCACCCCGGAGCCGGACGACCTTAATGCGCCGCGGTACACGGCCGCACGCGACTTTCGTCCCACGAAATTCCTGGGGAAAAAACGACGATGTCCACAACTTTCAGGCGTCGGCATCCTCAGTGGCGGGCAGCAGGGCCGCTTCCCACAATTCCTGATAATACATGCTGGTGCCGGGATTCCAGGCCGTAGCCGTGGCGTGATCATAGCTTTCAGTAATGGGCCAGTCCGTATGCGGGGCCAGGGCGGCCTCAAAGGAAGGGGCTTCCACCACCGCCTCATATTCCAGGTTCAGCGTATAGTTGGGGCCCTTCAGATAACGCAGATGGTAGCGCGGCATAACATATCCTTATGATTATAAGAACACCGGAAGGGGGAACCCCCCTCCCGGTGCGTTACAAGTCTGATCTTTGCCCGGACTAGTGCGTGGTCATCACGAACTTGCTGATGAGAAAGAGCACCACCAGCAGAAAGATGCCCAGACCGATGCTCCAGCGCACGAGCTTCAGTTCAACAGGATCCAGGGGTTCATACTCCATCTTCTGGATTTCTTCATGGAGCTTCACTTCATTGTTATCCATAACTGTAACTCTCCCTTCGTTGGACTACGCACCCACCACAGGCGGGGTCATGCCGTGGAAGAAGGCATAGGAAATGAACAGACCAATCCAGATGATGAAGCCGAACAGGCACACGATGTACACCACGGCGAGCCGGCCGATGCCTTCTTCCTTCAGCTTGTGGAAGTTGGAAACCAGACCGATGCTGAAGAAGGTCAGCAGGAAGAAGAGCACGCGGAAGCCGTTCATGGCGCCGGACATGCCCTTACCGAGCTTGTGCAGCTCAGGCGAGGACAGGCAGATGGTCAGCAGGATCAGGAAGGTGCCCAGATACCCCAGCACGAAGCGGGGGAAGCGGTCCATCACGTCGCCCCAGGTCATGGTGCGCTCGCCGCGGGTCTTATCAAATTTGGCGGTCCAGATGTATGCCAGCACCAGAGCCCAGACGCCGATGAACATATCAATAAAGATTTTGACCGTCGTGGTCACCATCACGATCCAGCCGGGCTCCCACTGGGTGCCCAGACCGGCCATTTTGGCCAGAATCAGCGATTCTGTGATGGCGCCGCTGGCGATGGCGCCGCCGTCGGACTTGACCGCAAGGCCCATCCAGCCGCCGGCCACCATGGGCTCGCTGTACAGGAAGTACTGCGCCGCAAAGGGCAGAATCAGCATTTCAATGCAGGTGAACACAACCACCAGCGAGGAAACCATGATGGGCACCACAGGCCGGGCGCGGATGGCGCCGCCCGTGGCAATGGCCGCGGAAACGCCGCAGATGGAAATGCCCGAAGCCAGAGGCGCGGCCCATTCTTTATTGAACTTGAAGTATTTGCGCGAAATGTAGTACACAAGGGCCCAATAGAGCAGGTACGCTTCCACGATGGCGCAGAGGCCTCGGAAAATGATGTGACCGGCAAAACCGGCAGCATCAGCGGCCTTCACGCCCAATTCCGCACCCAGAATGACGATAGCGATTTTAACAAACAGCTCTGGCCGGCAGGCATCGTGCAACGATTCCGCAAAGTTGGGAGCGAAGTTGCCGATAAAGATGCCCATGAGCAGCGCCACAATCAGGCCCGCTTCCGTGCTCAGTCCCAAGGACCACGTGATGCCCATTTTGCTGAGCTGCGTGGGGTTGGCGGCCACGTAAGCGTTGGCGCCCACGGTGTAGCAGGCGATGCCAATGAAGAAAATGATAGTAAATCCATAAATGAACTTGCCCACATTGCCCTTCATGGCCTTAACGCCGATGGCGAGCAAAGCGGTAATGAACACATAGCTGGCAACCAGCGCACCCCAGCCGGGCAGCATGCCCTTGGTGGCCGAACGCCAGCTGTCCACGGGGTTATCAACCCACATGCCCATTTTGAGAACCCAACCCAACGGATCCAGGCCGACCATTTTGCCGAGGCCCAGAACGAAGATAAAGCAGCCAATCAGCAGGGCGACTTTATCCTCATTATAACCTGCCTTTGTTGATGCCATACCCAAACTCCTCCATGCAGATTATGCAAGTGAACCTAAAACACCATTCCGCCGTCACCTCCCGGCCGCAACAATCGATTTGTATCTGTTTGATACATACGACTGGGCCGACGGGATTTGCCGCGGTAACGACGGAAGAACCACTGAAACTCACTGGCCGCCCGCATTTGGGAACCGCAGTGACGTCTCCACGTCAACTTACCTGTATGCTCGATATTGTCAAGTATTCGTTCAAAGTTTAACAACCGCCGGCGAGGGCGACCGCCTTTCCCTACTTTCGTGCCATGTATGAAATTTTTTAAAAAAATGCCGACATTTTTATTGACAGGGGCACGCCTTTCACATACACCTATCTCTCGCGTTGGGCTGTCGTTCAATTGGCAGGACGGCGGATTCTGGCTCCGCTAATCAAGGTTCGAGTCCTTGCAGCCCAGCCACATATAGGGTGTCCCCATCGTCTAGCCGGCCCAGGACAACGGCCTTTCACGCCGTCGACAGGGGTTCAAATCCCCTTGGGGACGCCAAATGATTCCCATAGGTTACGCTCCAGTAGCCTTGAATTTACCCGGTTCTGTGTACCGGGACTGTGTACCGGCTCTCCTGATTGCCAGATCAGGAGAGCCTTTTTTCTTGGCCGCCCCGTTCGCAAAGTCGAGCACCTTCGCGGGGCCTCTTCCTTCCATTACCGCCAGCACCTTTTGCTCATGCTCCGCTTCGTAGCCAAGGCTCCGCAGATAGCGGGCCGTGGTGTTCGGATTCGTATGCCTGAGCTGGCGCTGCACTACGCTGAGTTCCGTGCCTTCGTTGAACAATATGCTGGCGTGAAGGTGCCGGATGGCATGAAAGCCGAACGGTTTCACCTTAGCGCGTTTGCATATCGTGTCCATGAAATGCCCTCTGGCCCGGTAGGCTTCTCCGGGGTTGTGCCAGGGGCTTGGCGAATCATCAAGGCATGTGAACACCCAGGCCGTCTTGTAGGGCCGCGCTTCCTGCCAGAACAGCAATGCCTCCCGCAAGGGAGCCGCCAGGGGCACCCAATCGTGGCGCATTGATCTGTCGCTGGTTTTGCACGTCCCAAGACGTACCCGGTTCCGTTTGAAGTCGATATCTTCCCATTCCAGGCGGAAGATTTCACTTCGCCTTGCTCCCAAGTAGAAGAAAGCCAGCAACATGGCTTTGTCTTGAGCCTCCGCAACGTTCACCACCTTCCAAAAGTCTTCCTCGCTCGGAACGTAGCGGGGTTTCCGCTGTTCCTTGAAGCGTGGAATAGAAAGAAAAGGATTCGGCGTTGTCGGGAAGCCGTCCATGTAGCGCCTTCCCCATTCCCATGCCGCCGCAAGGTTTTTTCGATCCTTGTTGGCGGAAAAGCCGGAACGGGTATCGTTCTGCTTCTGCAAGTACCTCATAACCATATCCGGCGTGATTGCCTCCAGTTGGGTGACTTTGGTGTGGGAGATAAACATTTTGAACACGCGCACTTTCTCCTTGAAAGTCTGCTTCGTAAACTGCTGCTCGGTGTAGGCGCTGTACCTATTCGCCCATTCCGTAACAGTCGGCGTAACCGTAGGGGTCACTATCGTCTGCTCCGTCAGCATTTGTTCCCTTGTTTCTCTTTCCCACTTGGCGGCGTCCCGTTTCCCTTCCAATCCGTTGGGGAACAGCTTTGTGGCTACGACTTTCTTGTCGATCTTTACCACCGCCCGCCACTGCACACCCGCCTTTGTTGGGTATCGTGTTGGCATCCAGTATTTCCCTTATGCGATTTTCAAAGAACCGTAGGCGTCCTGGTGCAACCCACACGCCACCGTACAATTCAGGATATTTCGTAATTGTTCGACGGTCAACCCCTAAAAGCTCCGCAACTTGCGAAACCGTCATAGGTGCACCAAATTCCTGTTGTAATTCTTTGAGTCCCATAGGCCGCAACTTCTATTTTTTTGGCGTTTTAACGCTTTTTTTCTTAGGAAATTCCTATGTAACAGAATAAAAAAAATCACTCTTTTTCTGGAGTGCCATATTTGTCTTTAAGACGGTTCACCGCCAAAAAGGTATTTACCGATTCCTGCACGGACATTGCCGCCGCCGTCAACGCTTCGCGTGGCGCTGTCGCCCGGCTCGGAGCCTTGGCGACACGGCTTTCACAGAGATCCATCGTCAAATCCAGCAATTCCCGCGCCTTTTCCTCATATTCCCGCAAAGCATCCTCATGCCGTTCCATACGAACCCTCCGTAATGATTATCTGATGCCTTTTCTAATTTCTTTATCCAGCTCCCTTTTCGCAACCGACAAAAGATAACCGAGATCATCCCCCAAGGCTAAAGCCATGCGGCTGGCATCGGCAATCGTGACGCTCTGCGGCTTGCCTGTATGGTAGGTTTTGCTGCGAATTTGCGCCCATTTGGTTGCCGCCGCATTGCCGGACAGTTCCGGCCAGACTTTCACGGCAAACTGGCCTTTCTTGAGGTTGTCCTCTTCCATTCGCATGGCGACAATATCAACAAATTTTCGTTCCAAGCGTTGCGAATAATTTTCTCCGGCCATGCTTCCTCCAATCGGCTACAACTTTTTCTAAAAATTTCCCTACCCGGAAAATCTTTCCTTGTCTATAGGAATGTTCGTAGTTATTTTACGATAAATCCTTACCATCAAGGAACGGTCAAAAGCTATGTATGATGCAATAAATTCACTTGTCAGCATTATTGGATCACATGAAAAGGTCGCTTTTTTTCTCGGATATTCCGATAGACAATACAGGAATATTCGTAGAAAAATTCGTCTTGGGGAAGAACTGCCGCCCCGAATTTCCAATCTGATTATCGTGAAACTGCAAGAAATTCAGCAAAATATCGGAGTAAACCATGTCCGGTAAGCCGTTGCGTCACAACATGGCAAAAGTGGAAATTCTTGGATGTTTGGAAAAAGTCGAGTCCATGCTGTCCCAAGGATTCAGCAAGCGGATCATTTATGAAAGGCTCCTCGACGAAAAACGCCTTTCAATGGCCTATGTCACATTCTGTAAGCTGACGGCAAAAATAGCAAAACCCTCTCCGCTCCCTTTCTCCCAAGAAAACACTCCCTCGGCCTCCATAAAGGCGGTCAGTCCGCCGCCCGCGCAACAAAATCCCCGTCCCGGCCCCCGGATCGTCAATACCGCCAAAGAACCGTTTCCCGATCCTCGCAAGATGAGTCTGGAAGACGGCATTTAACCCTACAGGAGTCTCTACGATGGCAACAGTGCATTTCATTCAGCAAGGCAAGGGCGGCGTGGGCAAATCCATGATTGCGTCGATTCTGTATCAGGTGTTGGGCCTTCTCGGTAAACAGGTCGCCGCCTTTGATACTGACCCGGTAAACGCCACACTGGCCGGGTTCAAGGAATTTGAGGTTACTTGTCTTGATATTCTGAAACACGGCGACATTGACCCGCGCCAGTTTGACACGCTTATCGACGCGATCATGGAGCAAGCGCCGGAAACCCATGTCATTGTGGACAATGGCGCGTCCTCCTTCCTCGCCCTCAACAGCTATATCAAGGAAAACACGATCATCGGCATTCTGGAAGAAGCCGGGCATTCCGTCTTTTTCCATTCGGTTGTCACGGGCGGGCAAGCCATTGGGGATACGGTTCTTGGTTTGCGCTCCCTGGCCCTTGGCTTTCCGGCAACGCCCATTGTGGTCTGGCTGAATCCCTATTTCGGGGAAATCGTCATGGACGGAAAGCCCTTTGAAGAATTCAAGGTCTATCAGGAATTCGCCGCGCAATTTCATGCCATTATCACCATTCCCCAAGGCAACAAGGCCACCATCGGCAAAGACCTGGAAACCCTGTTCGCCAAGCGCCAGAGTTTTGAAACCGCGATCAACTCCGGTCAGTCCATTGTGGTGCGCTCCCGCTTGCAACGCTACCGGAACGAACTGGTGGAAGCCGTGAACAACGCGGCTCTGGTGTAGGGGGAAGCCGTGTCACAAGAAATTTCCCCTGTGGAAGCCGCTGTCTCGCAAGAAACTGACGCTCCCACCCCTCTTGAAACGGAATTGGGCAATGCGCCGGGCGTGGGCCTCACGCTGGAGCAGATCCGTTCCGTGGTGGCAAAGGCGCATAACGTCATGCTGCCCAAAGATGACGCCACATTGATGATCGCCACAATCCTCAATGCCTATCTGACGGAAGTGGACAAACTCCAGGCCCGGCATGAAAAAGGGCTGACCCGGCTCATGGCCGAAAAAACGGACGAATATGTTTCCGGCGTACAAGCGGCGGTAACCCAGCTTTCCACAAGCCTTTCCTCGGCTTCGGTTGAAGGTATCCGCAAAGTTTTTGACGATCACGCGGCCCGGCTTTCAACCTTCAAGAGCAATATCTACCTTGCCGCCGTGATTGTAGGCATGTCCGCTCTCCTGAATGTGGCGGTTTTTATCTTGAAGGCGGTACGGTAATGCTGCGGGCCTGTGACGACCCTCGGCTGCTGGCCGGGCTGCGCCACTCCTGCGGGCCTGTTTTTATGGACGCGCTGGAAAACCCGGAAGTCATAGAAATTATGCTCAATCCTGATGGGACGCTCTGGATTGAAAAGTACGGGCAAGACCATGAATGTGTCGGCACTGTTTTGCCCGCCCAAAGCCGATTGATTCTTTCCCAGGTGGCAAGCGGCCTGAATCTGACGGTTAATGAACGTAGTCCCATAGTGGAAGGCGAATTTCCGCTGGATGGTTCACGATTTGAAGGGACGTTCCCGCCCATTGTCGGCCCCGGCCCTTCGTTCTCGCTCCGTAAAAAAGCCAGCCGGGTGTTTACCCTCCAAGAATATCTGGCTTCCGGCTCCATCACGGCGCGGGTGATCGATATTATCCATGACGCCGTGCTGCGGCGCTGGAATATCGTGGTCGTGGGGGGAACCTCCAGCGGAAAAACTACCTTCGTCAACGCGGTCATTGACGCGGTTTCCACGCTCACGCCCACACACCGCCTGATTATCATAGAGGATACGGCGGAACTCCAATCCAAAAGCCCCAACGCCGTGTTTTTCCGTACATCGGTCATTGCCGATGTTGATATGCGAAAATTGGCGAAGGTCAGTATGCGCTACGCCCCCAAACGTATTCTGATAGGCGAAGTGCGGGACGCCGCCGCCCTGGAACTTCTGAAACTGTGGAACACGGGGCATCCGGGCGGGATAGGCACATTTCACGCGGACAGCGCGGAAGAAGCCTTACCCCGCCTGGAAGAACTGGTAGAGGAAGCGGGCCTTGGCCCCAAGCAGAAATTGATAGGCCGGGCGGTTGATCTGGTGGTGTTCATGGAAAAGACCCCGGACAATCGGCGGCAAATATCAAACATCCTGCGCGTGGATGGCTTTGACCCGAAAACGGACACCTACAAAACGGAGTATCTCTACAAGGTGGAACAAAGCGTATGAAAACGGAACAGGCGCACGATCCCAGCACTCTTCGCTGCGGGAAGTGCAACAAACTTCTGGCAAAGGGTCGCATAGAAGTTGGAGAAATCGAGCTTTTCTGCCCTCGCTGCAAAAGCAGAATCGTCCTGCGGGCTACAAGCCCCAACGCCGCGCCGCATGACGGCCTCTACGGAGATCGTTATGCGCGTAACCAACTTCCTTCCCGCTCGTAGTTCTTCCCTCTCCCGTTTTGCCGTTTTCGGCTTTCTGGCTCTCTGCCTGTGCTTCCCCGACATAGCCGCCGCATCGGGCGGCATCACGGAATTTTCCAGCCCCCTGGAACGGGTGGTGAACACCATCACCGGCCCTGCGGGTAAATGGATTTCCATTGTGGCAATGGCCTTGTGCGGCGTCATTTTTATAATGAATAAAGATGATATAAGCGGCGGATTTAAATTACTTTTATCCGTTGTGTTCGGTATTTCCTTTATCGCCTTCGCCGCTTCCATCGTCAATAGCGTGTTCTCTTTTTCCGGGGCGGTTATATGAGCCGTCCGCTCCCCATTCATCAATCCTTGCACCGCCATGCCCATATCCTCGGCGCGGAAAGGGAACTGGTTATGACCAGCGCCCTGGTCGCGCTGCTGGTGGGCGTGGGCGGTCTGACGGCTGTTTCCATCGTTTCCGCTGCCGGATTTTGGATTATGGCCGTGTTTGCGCTCCGGCGCATGGCAAAGGCTGACCCGATTATGAGCCGGGTTTGGCTGCGGCATATCAAACAACAGGAGTTTTACCCGGCAAAGGCAAGCCGCTGGCGGGCTATAGGGGGTTTCAAATGCTGAAACTCAAAGACTACCGCTCCAGAGCCAAGGGACTGCCGGATTTGCTCCCTTATGCCGCCCTGGTCGCGCCGGGCGTCATTCTCAATAAAGACGGCTCATTTTTGGCTGCCTGGGAAATCCGGGGGCAGGATACGGCCAGTTCCACGCCTGACGAGTTGGCCTTTGTGTCCGCGCAGTTCAATAACGCGATCCGGCTGCTCGGAACCGGCTGGATGCTCCATGTGGATTCCATCCGCAGCAGTCACCGGGCCTACCCCGCGCCGGACAAGGGGCATTTTCCCGATCCGGTCACGCAACTCATTGACGATGAACGCCGGGCTTTTTTCAGTGGCAACAGATGTTTCAGCACCAGCACAGTCTTTTCCGTTACCTATAAGCCGAATTTTGAGGCTGCAAAGTTGGCCGGGAGAGTACAAGCGGGAACAGCGACAAGCCCCGTGCTGGAAAAAGCCTTGGGGCAGTTCCAAAACACCCTGGAAGAACTGGAAGATGCCTTGTCTTCGGTTCTGTATATGCAGCGGCTCACGGAATATGAGGCGTATTCCGATGATGGCGAAGCCTATACACAATCTGACCTTCTTTCCCATATCCAGCATTGTGTTTCCGGCGATTTGCACCCGCTGCGAGTGCCGAGAAAGGCCATGTATCTGGATCACCTTCTCGCCGGGAATGATCTGGTCGGGGGAGTCATCCCCCGACTCGGCGGGAAGCATCTTGCGCTGATTTCCATTGACGGGCTGCCGCAAGAATCCTTTCCGGCCATGTTTGCGGATTTGGAATCTCTCCCTTTGGAGTATCGGTTTTCCACGCGCTTTATCTGCCTCGACCAGTACGATGCCACAAAGGAAATCGACTCCTACCGCAAGGGCTGGCGGCAACAGGTTTACAGGTTTCTTGACCAGTTCTTTAACAACCCCAACGCCCGCGCCAACCGTGACGCGCTGCTGATGGCCGAAGACGCGGAAACCGCCATGACCGAAGTGCAGGGCGGTTATGTGGGTGCTGGCTACCTGACTTCCTGCATCGTCCTGATGCACGAGAATCAGGAGCAGTTGCAGGATTGGGCGCGGGAACTGCGCCGGAATATCCAGACGCTTGGTTTCGGCTGCCGGATCGAAAACATCAACGCCCTGGAAGCGTGGCTTGGAACGCATCCGGGCAATGGGTACGCCAATCTGCGGCGGCCTATGGTCAATACGCTGAACCTGGCTGACCTGTTGCCGCTGGCTTCGGTCTGGACGGGCTCCCCCGTCTGCCCCTGCCCCTTTTATCCGCCAAACTCCCGGCCCCTGGCTGTGTTGACCACGGATAAAAGTACGCCGTTCTGGTTCAATATTCATGTGGGCGATCTCGGCCACACATTGATTTTCGGGCCGACTGGCGCGGGTAAATCCACACTGCTGGCAACCCTGGCAGCGCAGTTCCGTTGTTATGAAAACGCCCGCATTTACGCTTTTGACAAGGGCATGAGCATGTTTCCGCTCTGCCTTGGGGCTGGCGGGACGCATTATAACATCGGCAATTCCGACCAGCTCTCATTCGCGCCGCTCCAGCGCATTGATTCCGAAGCGGAACGGGCCTGGGCGGAAGAATGGATCGCTTCCCTCATGGAGTTGCAGCAGATCACGGTAATGCCGTCACACCGCAACGCCATTCACGCGGCAATGCTGGACTTGTCGGCACAGCCGGAAAATCTGCGCTCCCTGACCAGCTTCTATCACATCGTACAGGATAATCAGATTAAAGAGGCTATCCAGCACTACACCGCGCAAGGGGCAATGGGGCGGCTGCTGGATGCGGATACGGACGATCTGACCCTTTCGCCGTTCATGGTCTTTGAAATTGAAGACCTGATGAACCTGGGCGACAAAAACCTGATTCCGGTTCTGACCTATCTCTTTCACCGCATTGAAACGTCCCTGGACGGAACGCCGACAATCCTTGTGCTGGATGAAGCCTGGATCATGCTCGGCCACCCGGTATTCCGGGCGAAAATCAGGGAATGGCTGAAAGTCATGCGTAAGGCGAATTGCGCGGTGATCCTTGCCACGCAAAGCCTTTCGGACGCGAAAAACTCCGGTATCCTTGACGTTCTGGCTGAATCCTGCCCGACAAAAATATTCCTGCCCAACCTCACGGCCACACAGGAAGCGCAACGCGAACTCTACATGGGCATGGGCCTGAATGAAATCCAAATCAACATTATCGCCCGCGCCACGCCGAAGCGCGATTACTACGTTGTCTCGCCGTTGGGGCGGCGGCAAGTGCAGCTTGCTCTTGGCCCTAAAACGCTGGCCTTTGTCGGCGCGTCAGACAAGGAAAGCATTGCCCGGATTCAGGAGCTTGCGGCGGAATACGGGGGCAACGGCTGGCAACACGAATGGCTGCGGGAAAGAGGCGGAGCGTGACCGATTACTGCGTCAAAGACCGCTTTTTGCTCCGGTCATGGACGAGAAGAGTCCACTCCCTCCGCAAAAAACGGCCTTTTCCTTGTTCTCGGCCACGCTTCGCCTCTTTCACAGAAATTTAAGGAGTCATTATGAAAAAGTATCTTTTAAGCCTCGCCATGCTGGTCATGCTTGCCAGTCCTGCACAGGCGTTTGTCGTCACATGCACGAATTGCAGCAATATGCTGGTGCAAATGCTGGATCGCATCACGAACATGGAAGAACTCGCCACGTTAATGAACGATTATCAGGAATCCATAACCCAAACGGCTCAACAAATCCGCATGGTGCAGCAAAATATCGAGCAGTATCAAAATATGATTCAGAACACCGTGCAGCTTCCGGCCAATCTGGTGAATGAACTCAAAGGAAGCCTGACAAGACTTTCCCTCCTTACCAACAAATTGAAAACCCAACGCGGCGACATAGTGGCCCTTGGGGAAGTTTTCAATTCCCTGTTTCCTGAATTGGGCTTTCTCGGCGGTCTGGCTTCTTCAACTCCTGAACGGGTAGCGGAAGCAAACGCCAAGTATCGCGCACAGTGGGACAAATGGGCTGAATCCGTGGATCAGGCTTCCCAAGCCACGTTCCAGCTTTCCGGCCACCAGCTTGAAGAGCTGCAAAAGGACGCCGGGCGTTTCGACCAATACCTTGATGAACTGCTTTCCACGCCGGACGGCCAGCAAAAGGCGATCATGGCCGGGAACCAACTTTCCGCCCTCCAGGTGCAGGAAGCCCGGCAACTACGTGAACTCATGGCCACACAAGTTCAATCCAGTCTGGCCAGTCAGATGAAGGCGGAAAAAGAAAGCCAGATGGCACAAGAGGCATGGCGGGACACCTTGAAAACAAACAAAATCGGCAAGGGGCAAGCAAAGCCCGATCCCTTTTAGGCGGCGGACATGAAAAAACATTTTCTGTTTCTGGCCGCGCTTTGCCTCCCGGCGCTGGCGCTCCTGTTCCTGCCGGAGCAGGCATATGCCGCTGATGAAGATTTCGTGTCCCGGCTGGTACATGAGTTTTACAACAAAACAAGCTCCTGGGAGCCGACCTTGCGGAAGTACGCCCTGACGGTATTCCGCTGGCTGGTGACTCTGGAAGTCTGCTTTCTCGGCATCAAGGCCGCGCTCAACCGCGATCAGCTTGGCGACATTCTGAAACAGTTCGTCATGCTCCTGCTCATGGCCGGATTCTTTTTGGCGGTCATTACCTACTACAAAGAATGGTCGTGGAATCTGATTAACGGTCTGGGCGCAATCGGCAGGGAACTGACCCCCGGCGGCTACTCTTCGGAATCGCCGTTTCTAACCGGGATGCAGCTCGTCAAACTGGTTCTGGATAAACTCTCCATCTGGTCGCCGGGCAACTCCGTGGCTCTGCTGCTGGCCGCTCTGGTGATCATCATCTGCTTCGCGCTGATTTCCGCGCAAGTCGTTTTCATCAAATGCGAAGCAATGGTGTCGATGGCGGCGGCGTTGATCCTGGTGGCCTTCGGCGGCAGCGCCTTTCTGAAAGATTATGCCGTCAACGCCATCCGCTACGTTCTGGCCGTGGCCTTCAAGCTCTTTGTCATGCAACTCGTCCTTGGCGTGGGCATTGCCTTCATCGAAGGCTTTTCCACGTCCACGGCAGAATTGCAGGATATTTTTGTGGTCATCGGCGCGTCCGTGGTGCTTCTCGCCCTGGTCAAATCCCTGCCTGACGTGTGCGCTGGCATTATCAATGGTTCCCACGTTTCCAGCGGCGCGGCGCTCACTGCCTCGGCTGCTGCTGTAGGCGGCGCGGCTCTCGGCACGATGATCGCCGGAAGCAACACCATCCAGAACGTGAAGGACGCGGCGAAAGTTGCCGGAATGGAAGGTGGAAGCGGCCTTGGCAAAGCGGCGAGCATGGCGAAATCCCTGTGGGGGGCGCGGCAGGACGCGAAAACCTCCGGGGAAAAATCCCTTAGTACCCGTACCCGGTCTGAAATGCAGGATCGGCTTGAACGGGCGAAAATGAATAACGACAACTCATAGGCGGTATCTATGTCTTTTTTCAAATCAAAAACCACACCGCCCGTACAGGAAAAGGGGGGAAGCCCCTACCTGAACGGGCGCGAAGAATGGCTTGAACGCTACGGCTCCTACATCAGCCGGGCGGCGCAATGGCGCATGACGGCGTTTCTCTGCCTGATGATTGCTACGGTTTCCATCACCGGCAACGTGATCCAGGCCAGCCAGGTCAAGACGGTTCCCTATATCATCGAGGTGGATGCGCTCGGCAAGGCTGCCGTTGTGGCGCGGGCGGACAGGGCCAGCGCAACCCCGAAGCGGCTGATTCAGGCTGAGATCGCCAAATGCGTCAGCGATTGGCGCACAGTCACGGCGGACGTGGAACTCCAACAAAAAATGATCGAGCGGCTTTCTTTCTTCATGGCCGGGAGTGCCAAGGGCGTTCTGCGTCAGTGGTATGAAGCCAACAACCCCTATGAAATCGCCAAGAGCGGCAAGCTGGTTCATGTGGAGATCAAAGGGCTGCCGCTGCCCGTCAGTTCCGATTCCTACCGGGTGGAGTGGGTTGAAACCGTCCGCAGCCATGCGGGCGTCATGCTCGATTCCCATACCTATGAAGCCACGGTGACGATCCAGATCAATCCGCCCACGGCGGACGCCGTTCTGCTCCGCAATCCGGGCGGGGTTTATATTACGGCGCTGTCCGCTGGTAAGGTTGTGGGTGCGTCCGCCCCGGCCAAACCCCAAAACAATCAGGAATGAGGTGTTCCATGAAAAAAATACTGTTTCTGACTCTCACCCTGGCGCTCTGCGCCAACCCCGCGTTTGCGGCCCAGGACGTTCCGCCCGGCTATCCTCCGGCCATAGACGGCATAGGCGGCGTGGACGGCGGGAAAGCCGTGCCGGAAATCGACTATATCAGCCCCAAGGTCGTGCCGCTCACTCCGAAGGAAAGAAAGGCTCTCAGCCTGTCCCAGGATTGGGCACGGCAGAATATTGATCCGGTTCTGTCCGGCGGCGGCAAGGTCGTTTACGTCCACGGGGCGAGTCTCCCCACGATTGTGGCGACGCCCATGCAAGTTTCGGATGTGGAGCTGGAAGCCGGAGAAATCGTCAATGAACTCGTGGTGGGCGATTCGGCCCGCTGGATGGTGGAATCCGGCTCCGCTGGCTCCGGCCCTGATGCCAGAGTGCATTTGTTTATCAAACCCGTGGATGCCGGGCTGGAAACCTCCACGGTGATTACCACAAACCGTCGCGTCTACCATCTGCGTCTTGTGTCACAACGCAAAGGGCATACTCCCTATGTCGGTTTCCTCTACGCGGATTCGCTGAACCGCCAAAACGCGGCCCGGCAAGCCAGAGAAGCCAGGGAACAGGAATGGAACTCCACCACCATTGACGGCCAGCACGCGGATTTGTCCAAACTCAATTTCAATTACGAGGTCAAAGGCAAAGCCGCCTGGAAGCCGGAGCGCGTCTATGACGATGGGCGGCAGACCTTTATCCGGCTGCCGGAAAAAACCGCGTCCGGGGAAATGCCCGTGCTGCTCGTCCGCAAGGGGAGCCGTGACGTGCTGGTGAATTACCGGGTGAAGGACGCGGCAATGGTTGTTGACGGCCTGTTTGAGAGGATCGCGCTCATTGTCGGCCTGGACGGAGATCAAGAGAAAGTGGAAGTCATAAGGGGGAAAAAGTAATGCGTACTTTCATTTTCCCGCTCTTGCTCATGGTGCTCTTGGCTTCGGGATGCGCGGGGCGCGGGCCTGTCGGTTCCTACTGCGGGCCGCTGTCGGAAGAAAGCGCCGTTGCCGCTATCGCCGCCGATGCCGTGGACTGCCTCTCAAGCCTGTATCCTCCGGGGCATACTTCTATTCACCTCGTCCCGGCCAAAGACGTGAATAACGGCTTTGTGCAAGCCTTTGAGAACGGTTTGCGGGCGAAAGGCTTCACGCTGGTTCCCGATGTACGGCCCGATACGCGGCAAGACGCCCTGGCTATCGCCTACACCCTGGACGCGATTTTCGAGAAGGGCGAAAAAAGCGCGTGGTATCTGCAACTCCGCATTTCGGACACGGAAGAACACGGCAAATCCATTGCGCGGGCCTACACCTCCAGCGGCCAGCCGGAAGCCGGGCAAAGCCGCACGGAAATTGCGTTCAAGCGTTCCATGCTGCAAAAGGCTGCGGGCAAAACAAAAGAAACAGCGGGAAAAGCCTATGACGCTACCCGCAATTTCCTCACGGAATAGGGGGAAATATGTCTGATACCACCCCCAACAGTCTGGAGCCGACAAAAAAGGTCAATGCCGCCCGCATGAGCAAGTGGCCGCTCTATGCCGTGCTGCTGGCCGGGCTGTTACTGCTCGGCGTCCTGGTTTACAGCGTGAATTTTGCTCACAATCAGGAAGAGGAACAGGCCGGGACGCCGAAAGTCGATATCAAAGAGGAAGAAAAGCCGCTGCTGATGGGCGAAGGGCGCGGCCTCGCCCTGGCTCCACCAGCCGGATCGCCCGCTCTGGTGGTGCCGGATGCGCCCGCGCAGGGCGGTGCGAAACGGGAACCGCTGATCGTGGTGCAGTCCGACAAAAGCCAATCTGACAATTACCGGCAGGAGTTGGAAAACCTCCGGCGCATCAAGGCGCAAGCCCAACTCACCGCGCTTTCGGCTCCGCTCGGCGTTCAAAAGGCCAGCCAGTCAAACACCGCTCCGGCTTCGTCTACTGGTTCCGGTTCCGCTCCTGACAGACCTTCCATGTCCATGCCCGACATTTCCGGGCTGCGGGAAAACGGCTATGACCCGGCGGCGGACAAGGATAAAGAGGCGTTCTTTGACCGGGCCGGGAAGGATTCCAGTTGGATTCTGCCCCACGCCAGAACTGCCGGGCAAAAGTATGAAGTCAAAACGGGCGCGGTGATTCCCGGCATTATGGTGACGGGGATAAATTCCGATCTGCCCGGCAACATCATTGCTCAGGTTTCCCAAAACGTCTTTGACACGGCCACGGGAAACCATCTGTTGTTGCCGCAAGGGGCAAAACTCTTTGGCGTTTATGATTCCCGCGTAATCTACGGGCAGGAACGGGTTTTGGTGGCCTGGAACCGCGTTGTTTTCCCTGACGGCTCCGCGATCACCCTTGGAGCCATGCCCGGTTCTGACCAGAGCGGCTACGCCGGATATTCCGACAAGGTGGATAACCACTATTTCCGCATATTCGGCTCGGCCATTCTTATGAGCATGATCAGCGGCGGCATGGCCTATACGATGGATTCACTGGATAGCGGCGGTGATAGCGACAATCCCACGCTGCAAGATGAAATGGGTTCCGCCCTGGCTGCACAGCTTGGGCAGACAACGCTCCAACTCCTGCAACGAAACCTGAACATCAAGCCCACACTGGAAATCCGGCCCGGCTATCAGTTCAATGTGATCGTGACGAAAGATATGGTTTTTCAACAGCCGTACCGTCCGCAACGGTAACTTTTTTTCCTCCTGCGAGCCTCGCGCCCAATCCTGCGCCGCCTGACGGCCTCCACAAGAGAACGTCATGGCCGCGAAAAAAATTCCGAAATATGGCCTGGGCATTGATACGCCCAAAAGCCGCCTACGCTGGCTCTATCTGCCGTTCATGCTGCTGCTCGGTCTTGGCAGCATGGTTTTGGCAACCCAACGCATAGCGGCGTTTTTTGATTATCAGGCCGCTCTCGGCCAGCCGTGGGGATTTGCCTTCGATCTTCCCTGGTATGCCCCCTGGTCGGCCTTTGTCTGGCAAGAACGGTTCGGGGCAAGTGATACCTACGGTTTTATTGATCAGGCCATAGCTCACAGCCAGGTTCTTTTCCTGCTCCCGCAATTTCTGATTATCGGATTTTGGCTCTGCTTCCAGAAGAAACTGCGCTCCAATGCCAATCTGCACGGCTCGGCGCGGTGGGCGGAAGAACGCGAAATCCGCACGATGGGCTACTTTGAAGGCAAGGGCGTCTATGTAGGCGGCTGGCTGAAAAAGTACGCTGGTTTTTCTTCCATGCTCCGCGCTTTCCGGGGCAAGCCGGAAGAGGTGCAACAGTACCTTCGGCACAACGGCCCGGAACATATCATGGTCTTTGCGCCTACGCGCTCCGGCAAGGGCGTGGGCCTGATTCTGCCCACACTGCTGGCCTGGGAAGGCTCCAGCATCGTTCTTGATATTAAGGGCGAAAACTGGGCTTTAACTGCCGGGTGGCGCAAATCGCAAGATCAGCTTGTTTTGCGTTTTGATCCCTCCGACCCTTCCGGCGCGTCGGCCCGCTTCAATCCCCTGGAAGAAATCCGCCTCGATACGCTGCTGGCGATACCGGACGTGCAGAACATGGCTTCCATGCTGGTAGACCCAACGGGCAAAGGGCTTGAAGACCACTGGAGCAAAGCGGCTTTCGCCATGCTCGGCGGGGCGATCCTGCATTGCTGCATCATGACCCGCCACGCCCAAAAGCGTACTGCCACCCTCTATGACCTCTCCTGCATGTTGGCGGACGAGAGCCGCACCATCAAACAGCTTTTTGAGGAAATGGTCAAAACTGACCACGTCGCTCTGCTCAAAGAGCTTTTCCCCAAAGGTGAGGGCGGCGACAAGGCACATATCTTTATCGCCAGTTCCGCCAGAGAAATGCTCAATAAGGCAGAAAACGAAGCCAGCGGCGTAGTTTCCACGGCGCTGACCAATCTGGCGCTGTACCGCGATCCGGTGGTGGCGCTGAATACCGCTTCTTGCGACTTCCGCATCCATGACCTGATGAACCATGAAAAGCCCGTGAATCTGTATCTTGTCATATCCCCTGCGGATATTGACCGGATGCGGCCCCTGCTGCGGCTCATGGTGGATATGATTGTGCGCCGTATCTGCGCCAAAATGGAGTTTGCGGACGGCTCCAGCAAGGCCGGGTACAAACACCGCCTTTTGCTTCTGCTGGACGAGTTCACGTCCTTGGGCAAGCTCCCCATCATGGAAAAAGCTTTGGCCTATATCGCTGGCTATGGCGGCAAAGTCTACATCATCGTTCAGGACATTACCCAACTCAATGCCGTGTACGGCAAGGATAACGCGCTCATGGCAAACTGCCATGTCCGCATTGCCTATGCGCCGAACACCATTGAAACGGCCAAAACCCTTTCCGACATGACGGGCAAAACCACTGTCGTGGAAGAAAAGGTTTCTCTTTCCGGCTCCAGAACCGGACACATGAAAAACGCCTCGGTCAATGTCACGGAAACAGCTCGGCCCCTGCTCACGCCTGACGAGTGCATGAGGCTCCCCGGGCCGGGAAAGAATTCTCAAGGCAAGGTGATAAAGCCCGGCGATATGCTGATTTTTACAGCCGGGCAATCTCCTATCTACGGTCGGCAAATTCTCTATTTCTTCGATCCGGTTTTCTCGGCCCGTGCAAAAATTCCGGTTCCCGGCCTGACTCCCCAATTTCAAAGCGGCATAACGGATTCCATTTACGAACCGCGCCCTGCGGCGTGGTACTCGGCAACGCCAGCTCCCGCCGCAACTCCAACTCCCGAAAAGAAAGAGGTTTCCAGTGAACAATACTTCGTTGCGTAAGGGGGCGCGTCTGGCGCTGCTCTCATTGATTTTTCTTACTTTGGCCCTTGCTCTGGTCTTTGGGGCGGGCCTCCGATTCAACCCTACACCGTCTTTGCCTAAAGGCGTCTACCGCGTCTTTCCCAAAGATTCATGGTCCGGCCCTCCGGCAAAAGGCGATCTGGTTAGCTTTTGTCTGGCTGGCGAGTTTGCGGAATTGGCTTTGGAAAGAGGCTATCTGGAACCTGGTTCTTGCCCCTCCGGGCTGCGTCCATTGCTCAAACGTGTGGCCGCTTTGCCGGGAGATCCTGTTGACCCGTATTCACGCCCGATTTGCGCCGTGGATAGCCACGGACGGCCCATGTTTCCGGCCCTGGCTCCTGGCGTCATTCCCCCCGGTATGGCCTTGGTATTAGCCGATCATCCCGGCAGTTTCGACAGCCGCTATTTCGGATTTGTTCCACTCGATTCCCTCCAGCGGGTTGAGGCGGTGTGGATATGGAACTAAGCGCCATTCCCCAACTCCCCCAAATCCAAGATACTTGTGGCTATCCGTTGCAAGAACATCTGATCGTGTTCCACCAGCACCATGCTCGGCTGATAGTCCAGAATCAACTTTTCGATCTGGATGCGGGAAATAACATCAATGTAATTCAAAGGTTCATCCCAGATATACAGGTGCGCTTCTTCACACAGACTCGCGGCGAGAAGGACTTTTTTCTTTTGCCCGGCGCTGAAATCGCCCATATCCGTATCAAACTGCTTGCGTTCAAAGCCGAAGCGGTGCAGCACGGCCCGGAGCAGGCATTCCTCAATGCCCCGCTCACGGGAAAAATCCTTCAGGCTTCCAGCCAGAAACGATGCATCCTGCGGCACATAGGAAATGCTCAGGGCTTTCGGCAGGTGAAAATAGCCCTGAACTTCCCCTGGCTGGAAGGGATGGCCCGAAAGGAGCTTCAGCAGGGAAGATTTTCCACTACCGTTTTTACCGCACAAGGCCAGTCGTTCACCGTTCATGACGCTGAAAGTAATATCGCACAGCACCATCGCGTCGTCATAGCCAATGGAAAGGCCGTTGCACTCGACCAGCCGCCTACTGTGAAACGCCTGTGGCCGCATGGAAAGCGGAGCATCGTTTTCAAGGTTACGCAACAACTGCGATTTCTCCTCCATTGCCTTGTTACGTCTGGCCTCCACGGACTTGGCCCGCTGCATCATTTTCGCCGCTTTATGGCCTATGAAGCCGCGATCCACAGGTCCGTCGCCAAACTTACCCTTTTCCGCAGTCCGCGACCATTCGGCACTACGCCGGGCGCTTTGTTCCAAACGCACGATATCCTTTTTCAACCTGTCGTTGTCTGCCAATTCCCGTTGCTCCCGGTGCTCACGATTCACCTGCCAGGAACTGAAGTTGCCGCGCTGCAATTCAATGTTAGCCCGGTTGATGGACAGCACATGATCAACGCAACTGTCGAGCAGGCTGCGATCATGGGAGACCAGAATAAAACCTCTCTTGGCCCGCAAATACCTGCCTACAACCTGCCTGGCCTGAACATCCAGATGGTTGGTGGGTTCATCAATGAGCAGAAAGTTGTTTCCCCGCAAAAACAAGGTTGCCAACAGCAGCTTTGTGCCTTCTCCGCCGCTCAATGTGTTGAACGGGCGCTCAAACGCCTCCTGGGAAAGTTCCAACAGCGAGGCCTCCCGTTCCAACCGCCATTCCTCCAGATCCGTGCAGATGCTCCGCGCGACGGCATATCCGTTCTGGTCCGTGTTTCGTATGCGAAAAGGAAAATAGTCCATGGCAACCGGCGTACTGATAACGCCGCTGAACGGATACTCGCCGAGCAGCAGCTTGAGAAAGGTGGTCTTGCCGCGTCCGTTGCGGCCAATAAGCCCCAGCTTCCAGTTGGTGTCGAGTTGCAAAGAAACATTGTCAAAGATGCTTTGCCCGCCGTCATGGGCAAAACTCAGATTGGCAATATTGATCAAAGCCATACAAGTAGCCTCCCGCTCATCCGGCTCCCCTTTCTGTTGGGAGCGCATAAAAAAGACTGCCGGAAATTCCCTTTCCGCAGTCTCTGCATGCACGCACCCGACACCACAAAGGATGACGAACGTCCGGCTCAGAACCAGGCAAAGCGAAATTCCCGCACACCTGAAAACGCGCAAGGCGTAGCAACCTTGTCGTCTTCACGGCGCAAAACACTAGTCAGGTTTTTAGCGGGAAATTTCCATGTACCCCTGTCCTGTTGAGGTTCCTGAAATGTATGACCTGCCATTTTTTTAAGGCGGAAGTCTTCGTACGTCAAGATGCGGCCTTTTACAAAAGCAACCCTCAACCTTCAAAGGAAATTACCATGCAAAACAAAGAATATTTACGCGCCGCAGCAACGGCCATAGCCCGACAAATTGAAGAAAATCCGGTTGTTCTTGGTGTGCCGCTCGATCCCGATGTTGCGGACTACCTTGGCGCGTTTGTGGAAGAGGCCATTACTCTGGCCGACATCGTGGAAGACGGCCTTTTAACCGTCAATAACTCCGGTGAGGTGGTTTATGTCGGATAGCACCAAAAAGGACAGGCAAAAGCCCCAAAATAAGAAGCGTCCGCCCTTTCATGAAGAGTTTGCCAACAAAATTATTGAGCGCCTTCAAGAAGGCACGGCCCCGTGGCAAATTCCCTGGACTCCGGGGAATACGCCTCTGGCTCCCCACAATCCCGCCTCCGGCACGGTGTACCGGGGCATGAACCGGGTGCATCTGGCGCTTTCCGGCTATGACGATCCGCGCTGGATGACTCTCAAACAGGCCAATGATCAGGGCTACAGCATTTTGCCCGGCAGCAAGGCCACGCCCGTGGTCTATTTCCAGTTCACGGATGAAAAAAACAAGCTGGATAAAGAAGGCAAGCCCGTCCTCGATGCGGACGGCAAGCCGGAAAAAGAAAAAGTGGAACTGGACAAGCCCATTGTCCGTTTCGCCCACGTCTTCAACGCGGAACAGGTTGACGGTATTCCGCCGCTTCAACTTACGGATAAAGCCTATGAGTGGGAACCCATAGAAAAGGCCGAAAACATCCTTGCCGCCTCCGGCGCGGACATACGGCACGATCAGAGTAATCGGGCTTTCTACCGCCGCATGGAAGACGCCATTCATCTGCCGCCCAAGGAAAATTTTGACGCGCCAGATAAATATTACGCCACGGCTTTGCATGAGTTGGGGCATTGGACGGGTGATGAAAACCGCCTCAACCGCGAGTTTGGCCCCTTTGGTTCGGAAAAGTATGCGCGGGAAGAACTCCGGGCGGAAATCGCCTCATGGATGCTCGGACAGGAAATCGGTATCGGCCACGATCCCGGCCAACATGCCGCCTATGTGCAATCGTGGATTCAAGTTCTGAAAGAAGACCCTTACGAGATTGTGCGGGCTTGCCGTGACGCGGAAAAAATCAAGGAATACGTCTTTGACCTGGAACGGAAAAAGGAACTCCGGCAGGAAGGCCCGGAACACGTTGTGCAGCCGGAAAAGGAAAATCAGCGCGGGAAAGTCCTTGAAAGAGAAGAGGGAATTGCCGCTATGGGCGTTCCCGCTACCCCGGCCAAGGAAAAAACTTTCCTCGCCGTTCCGTACAAAGAAAAGGAACGGGCAAAGAAGTTCGGCGCGAAGTGGGATAAAGATAACAAGTTCTGGTATGCGCCGGAAGGAACCGACCTCACACCGCTGGCCGCGTGGATGCCTGAAAAAGCCCCCGCGCCGGAACCGTCCATGCCGCCGCAAGAGGAATTTGCCAACGCCCTGGAACAAGCCGGGCTGGATTTACGGGGCAAAGCTCCGATCATGGACGGGCAGATACACCGTGTTCCGCTCATTGGCAGGAGCGGCAGCGACCTTGACGGCGCATATTGCGGCTTTCTCGATGAACGTCCTGCCGGTTGGATGCAGAATTTCAGTGCCGGCGAAAAAACGACCTGGGTTGCCACGGGCCATACCCTGACCAAAGAGCAGTTGGAAGCCCAACGCGCCGAGATTGCCCGGAAACGGGAAGAACGGCAGCGGCTAATTCTGGAGCAGCAACATAAAACAGCGCGGGATGCTCATACGGAATGGATCGCCCATGATTGGGCCTCTCCCGATAATCCCTATTTACTAGCCAAGGGTGTTCAACCTTTCGGGGTGCGCGAAGAGATAGACGGCACTCTGCTTGTTCCCGTCATGACAGTGGACAAGGAATTGCGCGGGCTGCAAACCATTTCCCCGGAGGGTGAAAAGCGCTTCATGTATGGGATGGAGAAAAACGGCAATTTCCATTTGATTGCCGACCCCGGCAAAGGCTCTTCCAAAGATTTAGCCCAAGGCGAAATCATCCTAACCGAAGGCTACGCCACGGGCGCAACGCTGCATATGGCAACGGAAAAGCCCGTAGCCGTGGCCTTTGACGCGGGCAATCTGGAGCCTGTAGCCAAAAAGCTGCGGGAGAAATTCCCCAACGCCGCGATCACCATCTGCGCGGACAATGACCACAAACACACCCGCCGCACACCGGAAGGCACTGAACTCTGGAACAAGGGCGTGGAGCTGGCTCAGAGAGCCGCCCAAGAGGTCGGTGGCAAAGTTGTGGCTCCGATCTTCACGGATGAAGAACGAGCCAAGGGGCTGACGGATTTCAACGATCTACACCAGTCCCGTGGACTGGCCGAGGTCAAAAGGCAGGTAGGTCTGGGGCTGGAACGGGAGAAGGCTCCAACGCATGGGAAAAGCCTGGGTCGCGAAAGGGAGTTGTCTTTGTAAATGCAGTGTGCTGCCGACCTCTAGTCGATATGCGTATTATCATGGCGGCATTGGACAGACTCTGCGTGATCATTTAGATGTGCATGTACGGGGATGTTTCCGGCCTCTGGACGCTCTGAAGCTGGCGGAACAACCTGCACCACACCACGACAGGAGAAATGAAAAGTGAAAGCCCTGCTGCTCATAGATATTCAAAACGACTACTTCCCAAACGGGAAGATGGAACTAGTCGGCAGTGAGTCCGCCGGACTTATGGCGGGTAAGCTGCTTGCCGCTTGTAGAGACAAAAAACTCCCGGTGTTTCATATTCAGCATATTTCCACCCGGCCCGGCGCGGTATTTTTTCTGCCGGACACGACAGGCGTGGAAATTCATCCCTGCGTGAAACCGCTTGCCAACGAAGCCGTGATCAAAAAAAATTATCCGAATTCCTTTCGGGAAACGACTCTGTTGCGGGACTTACAGGCCGCGTCGGTCACAGAACTCATCATGGCCGGTATGATGACCCATATGTGCGTTGACACCACTGTACGGGCAGCCTGCGATCTTGGATTTGCCTGCACGCTGTCCCATGACGCCTGCGCCACGCGAGATTTGTCTTTCAACAGCAAAACCGTATCCGCCCTGGATGTGCAGACAGCCTACATGTCAGCTCTGAACGGCTTCTTTGCCAACGTCTTGGATACAGCAAGCATTTGCGCGGGGTTGTAATTGGAAAATCGCCCAGTATGAATCCATGCGCTTTATGTAGTCCAAAAAATTGAATCTCTGCGGGACTCGCGCCCCAATCTCGCGCCGCATGACGGCCCTTTTAAGGAAACGTCATGTGCGCGAAACTGCTTATTCTCGAATCCCCCGGCAAAGTAAAAAAGGTACAGGAAATCCTCGGCCCCGGCTGGAAGGTCGCCGCCTCTGTCGGTCATGTGCGCGATCTGCCCGTCAAGGAAATGGGCGTGGCTGCACCGGATTTCAAACCGCAGTATATTCCCACGGATAGAGGTAAAGATGTTTTGTCCCGGCTGGCCGGGCTGGTGAAGAACACGGAAGAAGTCTTTCTTGCCACTGACCCTGACCGCGAAGGCGAAGCAATAGCGTGGCATCTGCAAGATTCCCTAAAACTCAAAAACGCCAAACGCGTCACCTATGCGGAAATCACGGAATCGGCCATACGCGCCGCGCTCTCCAATCCGCGTTCCATTAATATGGCCTTGGTGGCCGCACAAGAAGGACGGCGGGTGCTGGATCGCTTCTGCGGCTACATGGTTTCCGGCCCTCTTTCCAACGCTACCAGCGAAAAGCTCTCCGCTGGCCGGGTACAAAGCCCGGCTGTGCGTCTGGTGGTGGAACGGGAAAAGGAAATCAAAGATTTTTCCAGCACAACGCATTACGGCGCGGAACTGACCTTTGAAAATGTGGATAACATTACGGACGGCTGGAAGGCCGCGCTTCTGGTCAAGCCCTGGTTGCCCGGTTCCGTTGAGGGGCAAGAATACCTTTTAGACAAGGCTCTGGCGGAAAAAGCGGCTGCCCTGCGCTCCCTGGAAATTCAGGATTGCAAGGAATCCAAAAGCCGCGCCGCGCCTCCAGTTCCCTTCACCACCTCAACGATGCAGCAAGCCGCCAGTTCGTCACTCAAATTTGCTCCAAAACAGGCAATGCAACTGGCGCAACGGCTTTATGAGCAAGGCGCGATTACCTACATGAGAACGGACAGCCCCAATCTCTCACAAGAGGCGATCCAAGCGATCCGGGCGTATTGCGAAGCAAAGGGCTGGCCCCTGGTGGAAACGCCCCGCAAATGGAAATCCAAAGAGGGGGCGCAAGAAGCACATGAGGCCATTAGACCGACACATATTGAAGTTGAGGAAGCCGGGGAAACGGCGGAAGAAAAAGCCCTGTATCGTCTTATCCGGCTGCGCTCCCTGGCTTGCCAGTTGGAAGATGCGGTTTATGCGGTACGGACGCTCCAACTTGGCGCGGACGTGGACGGGAAACAGGCTCTATTTGAGGCAAAGGGCCGTACTCTGCTTTCGCAAGGCTGGAAGGTTCTGGCCGATCAGGAAGATGGCCCATGTGCAGAGGACGAAGGAAGCGAGGAAAGCGAGACAGAGCCTTCCAATCCCGTCCCGGCCATGAAGCCCGGCACAAAAGCCACGGCGCTGACGGGAACGGTCACAACAAAAAAGACCAAGCCCGCCGCCAGATTCACGGAAGCCAGCCTTATCCGCGAACTGGAAAAACGCGGCATTGGCCGTCCGTCCACCTACGCGGCGATTCTGGATACCATCATAAGCCGGGGCTATGTCAAAACCGAAAAGCGCTTCCTTGTTCCTACGTCCCTTGGCGAAAAAATCGTTTCCGGCCTCTGCGGGCATTTTTCCTTCATTGAGTACGACTTCACCCGTACAATGGAGCAATCCCTTGATGATATTGCGGAAGAGAAAGCGGAATACCGGGCAGTCATAGGCTCGGCCCACGATCAGCTTTCCAGGGAAGTGCAGGAGTTTGCCAAGGCCACGGGCAAGGTCTGCGAAAAATGCGGCAAGCCTATGGTGCATCGGGTGAAAAAGCCCGGCAAAGATGGCAAGGGTGGCTATGATTTTTGGGGTTGCACAGGTTGGCCGGAGTGTCAGGGGAATCGCGCATAGAAAAAATCGCCAAATTACTTGACCATGAGCATCGTTCTTGTTAATCAGCACAAAATTTTCCTGGAGAAGACGAGTTGAAGAAAGTTTTCTAAGTAATTAGCCGCCCAATGCCTTTCTCCCGTAATGGGGACAAGTCGCTGTATCGTGTAATGTGATTGGTGCGGTTCTTTTTTTACTTCGGAAACTTTTTCATTTCGTGACTTTTTTGAAAAGCCGCGTGGAAGCAATTCCATGCGGCTTTTCTTATTACAGGAAAATTTCATGCTTCAAAAATCTGCCTTTGCCGATAATCTTTGGCATAAAAAAGCCATTCTTTTTTTAGTCAGTCAAAACCTTTCGCTTTTTGGTTCTTCAACTGTAGGGTTTGCCTTGGTCTGGCATATCACATTGCAGACCACGTCCGGACTTTGGATGACAGTTGCAACTATAGCCTGCAATGTTCCCCAAGTCTTGCTTTTGCTGTGGGGCGGCGTCTGGGCTGACCGGTATAACCGACGTATATTGATCATCTTGTCGGATGGATTTGTCGCTCTGGTGACGTTGGGGCTGGCCGTCCTATTCCTATACGGAATAGAGAACCTGTGGCTCCTGATAGGTGCGCTGGCTTTTCGGTCTTTGGGCAGCGGGATACAGGCTCCGGCTTCTGCCGCGATTTATCCGCAAATTGTACCCTCAACACATCTTAGCCGCATCCAAGGCATCAATCAGACGATAAATGCCGGTCTCATGCTCATTTCTCCGGCAGTTGGCGGGCTTCTCCTTGGAACGGTAAGCTTGGCTTGGGTGATGCTGATTGATGTTGTTACGGCAATCTTGGCGATTATGGTCATGTGGCAAATAAAAGTGCCAACACCAGCAAAGTCCACAAGAGATTTTTCCACCATCAGCGAAATGCGTTATGGCCTTTCATACACCATCCATCATCCGCAACTCAGGCTTCTCATACTAAGTTACGGCGCTTTCTTCTTCCTCGTCACTCCCGCTGCTGTTTTGAGCCCTTTGATGATTGCCCGTACTTTTGGCGAAGAAGTATGGAGGCTGACGGCCAATGAAATCGCATGGTCTGGAATGTCCATCTTCGGCGGGTTGTTTATTACTTGGCGTGGGGAATTTTCCAATAAGCCTAAAGCCATAGCCCTTTGCGTCTCACTTTTGGGAATTTTCTTCGGCCTGATGGGGGTAACAGAAAGTTTTCTGATCTTCCTCGCTCTGATTGGTGCCGCTGGCTTTTTCATGCCGATATTTACCACCACAGTCACAGTCTTCATTCAAAAAGAAACCGATCCAGAAGTCCTTGGACGAGTGTTCTCAATTCTTCAAATTATCGCTTCAAGCGGTATGCCAGCAGCAATTCTCATCTTCGGGCCATTGGCAGAAATTATCTCTGTAGAGAATCTTTTGAAAACCACTGGTTTTTTGATGGCTTGTACAGGCTTTTTGTACGGCATGGCAGTCAAAAAACAATCGTTATTATCAGGAAATAAAAGATAATTAGAAATTTTTAAACTGTTCATAACCGCTCAAGCTGCTGCGCACAGTTTGGCATCTAACATCAACATACCACATCGTGTATGAGATTGGTGCCTTTGTGCGTGGCCTATTGGGGAAACGGATGGCCGTTTTTCGCTTGTGGCGTCAACAGTCCGCTTTTTTGCCAAAAGCGGATTTTTGCTGTGATGGCATCGCTGTGGTGTGCGGAAAACTCCAAAAGAGGTTTGGCATGTATGAGAACAATGAAGAGTACAGACTGGAAAACTTTGAAAAGCTGACTCAAGAACTGCTCGATATCCTCTTCCCTGTTTGTGAAGTCCATAGACGCGGACACACGGATGAGTATGCCAAAGCGCTCCCCTTGGCTGCTATGGCTGTGCAGGAATCCATTCGGACATTTCTGGCTCTGCTCAAGCGTACATAGTCTATTCTTGAATCTTTAACCTTGTGCCCACGCTCGTGGGCACGTTAATCGGCATTCAGGATAGCAACAGCTATCAAACAAATTATTGCCACTCAGCTATACTGTCATTCTATGACAGTAACGCGGCAAAATAATAAACTATTCGGTGAAGTTTTGAGAGCGCAGCGGCTTGAAAAACAACTGACCCAAGAACAACTGAGTGAAAGGGTGGACGTAATCAGGCCCTTCATCAGCGCCCTTGAAAATGGCACAAGGCAACCGAGCCTTGCCATGATCCTTCGTCTTGCCAAAGCCCTGGACATAACCCCCGGACAATTACTTGATCCCGTTGCGGAGAAAATGGAGCAAAAGTAGCTATCGTTCCATATGCTGCTGTTTCCGGGCTTGCTCTTTCTCCAGCTTTTTTTCCAGCCGCACAATTTTGTTCCCCTCCATATGCAGACTTGCCCCCCATTTTTTCTGCGCGTAGCGGACGGCCACATGCCGGGCGGCTGCATTGTTGCCCGAAAAGAATAATTCTTTTCCGCTGTCCAAAACCCTGCCGCCGCCGGGCAACGTAAAAACGACTGTTCCCTTGCGGTCTACTGTTGCCGAAAAACCGCGTATCTGTGATGTTTCCCCCGCAGTACCTTCCTCTGCTGCAAGCTGCTCCATACGCAAAACCGCCAAAAGCTGCTTTTTTGCCTTGCCGCTCACGTTTTCATTTTCCAGGGCGGCTACTTCCCTGGCCGCGTACTCGGCCCGGACTTCCGCACGGTTCAACGCAAACTGGTCTTTGCCGTGCTGTGACCAGTCTTTTGCCACGGCTGCTTGTGGCTCCTTATCCGGTTCCGCAGTTTCCAGCGCAGAACGCAAAATGGCTAAAGCCGTTTCATTACCCTGACCCGCCTTATATTGCAGAAAGCCATTCCATGATGTGAAAGGAACTTCTCCGCGTATGGCATCACGGGGAGATTGAAACGGCAGTTTGGCCCTGGCTGTTTCCTCGGCCTCATGTTTTCGGGCCAGTTGCACCAGATTGCGGCGATTCTTTTTTGCTATGTTCAGACATTCCAATTCCTTGCGCTTGGCTGCCCATTTTCCCTTGATTGCCGCAAGCGCCGCATCTTCCCGATCCTTGACGGTAGCCAAACTGGTTTTCCGCTTTTCAATGCCTTGCTGGTATTCCGCATACAAGGCTCCGCGTTCCGGTGAACGGTGCAAGGGGGCATGGCAATACCGGCTTTGTTCCGATATTTTCTCCAAGCCCTGCGCTGGAAGATACGGCCCCAATTTTTTTGTCAGTTTTTTTAGTGATAGCCCTCTGTCTATCGCGCTGGCCTTCACAGTATGCCGCTGGTTATGGCGATCAGCTATGACGAGGCCATTGCCGTGGGGTTTTATCTCCATGCCGTAGAGGGCAAGCCCTTCATGGAGCGTTTGCCAGTCCGCTGCCGCTTCCAGAACATGCAAAACTTTGTCCCTGTGGGCCTTGGCATACGATTCAAAGGATTGTTGGCCTGTATGCGCTTCAATAAGGGCGGCTTTTTCGCCCAAAGACCGCTGTTTGTCTTTGGTTCGGCCATTATCAATCACAAGGCTGTATTTCTGCTCCAGCTCCCGGCATACAGTGTCTCTTTTCCAAAAATCGCGGAACGGCTCATGCCGGGTGTGCCGTTCCGGGTGAATCATGTTGTAGGCTATGTGCATGTGCAGATTGGCTGTGTTTTTGTGGACGCCGCAATGCCGCTGGTGCTCGGTGTACCCCAAGACGGCGGCAAAGCGTTCCTCTATGGCCTTGAACGCCTCCGGCGTTAGTTTCGCCTCGTCCTCCGGGCGGAAGCTGATAACAAGGTGGTAGGTCTTGCTCTGCTTGGTGCGAGTGTTCATAGCCTGAACGTCTACAGCTTCGGCAATGCCATTCTGGTAGTCTTCATCCCCAAGGCATCCGGCGCACCAGTGCATAAGGCTTTTTTCGCCTCCCTGTCTGGCATGGTTCCCGGCATCGGCTATGTAATCGGCAAGACGAGCGTAATTGTCGTTTTTCGGGCTGATGCCCACTTTCTTGCTGATCATTTTATGACCGCTATGGCTTGTTGGAGTTCACGCTGCCGGGCGTCCAGTTCATGTAAAAGGCGGTGAACCGTCTGCCTGTCCGCTCCGTTTGCCAATGCCTGTTTCACCAGCCCTCCAAGTCTGCCCAGGTCGCCTTTCAATCGGCGCAATTCAATCCTTGCCTCCTGATGCTCCAGACTTGGGACGGAAAACCCAAGGCACACCCTTTTGCTGAACGTGGAAAGGGACAGCCCCGCTTTGCTGGCCGATGCCCTGATCTGCGCGTGTTCCTCTGGTGTCAAATAGGTTCTGAGTATCAGTTTTTTGCTCGGCACGGGGAACCTCCGTTGTAACCTTGGAGGCTCTTTGGCCCGCGTAGTGACGATAAACGAGCCACGCATACTGTCTGCCGCGCTCCGTGTCGGGGGAATGGTATTTGCCTACGGCTTTCCAGTTCAGGCCGTGGCGGGCTATTTCTTCCGCCAGTATCCATTTGCCCCAACGCTCATTTGTGGCCGGATCGAGAAGTGAAAACGGGTCGAGAGCTAATCGCTCCATCCACCAAGAATTGATCTGCATCCTGCCAACGTCAAACGACTGGCCCGCTGCAATCGCCTTCCGAATAAGCCGCTCGGCTTCTTCCCGCGTGGCCGGGTAGTATGATTTCCTGGCAATATTGACCGCCAGCGGGTTCAGCCCGGATTCCTGCCGGGCTATGGCTTCCACCAGGGGCGCGGGTGGCCCTGGCTCCGCTGCGAGTACGGGCGTATGCAGACAAAGCAAAACGGTCAGTGCGAATGTCTTTTTCATGGAGCAACCGCCTCTCGTCTTTGCGTTGAGCGGAACCGCGAATAAGCAGCCCCGCAGGGCAGGACAGGAATGGAGCCGCCGAAGGTGGGTACACGTCCTCTGTCCTGTCCTCTAAATCAGAGACACAGTAGCACACGGGGGAATATTTTTGGAGAGGCTTGGAGAAGTTATACGAACATTTCCAAATGGTTCCGTTTGGATACGGCAATGTGCCTTTGTATATGAGTAGTTCCATTCACGATACAAACGTATCCGCTTGCAGCATGAACCTATTTAAACGTATACTACTGATTACAAAAATCTTTCCACAAAGATAGACGCACAGGGATTTCAACGAAAATAGGCAATCTCAAGAGGTTTTGATAAAACCATATGAGTGAAGGTAACAAGTAGGGAATAGCAAAGTGTGATCGATAACGCTTCTGCTAACCTCTCTCCGGGCGTAAGACGCCTTGACGGAGGATGTGATAGTCCCCCACACGTGGAGGGCGTGCAAAACTTGGTGGACTCAATTCAAAGAAATTAGGAGGGCATCCATGTCTGTGGTTGGGAAGAATAGAAACCCACTTAGCTATAAAAATAAAGATCGACGTCAATCTAATTTTATGTATAAAGATTTTTCAAAAAGTTCTTCAATAAATTCAAATTTTTCTGAATGTAATTTTAGGTTTGTATCTTTTCGAGGAGCAAAATTTAAGTATTGTGAATTTGATAGAGCCTTATTTGATGGGAGTGAGTTTATAGGTACAAATTTACGAGGAAGCCATTTTTCAAATGCTATATTTAAAGATGTGATATTCAATGGAGCTGTTTTAGATAAATCAAATTTCACAGAAGCAAAATTTTCAAATACAATTTTTTATAATACATCTATAAATACAGCAAAAGGGATTTCAAAAAATACAGATGGAATAATAGTTTTTGAAAAAGCAATTAGTGAAGATCAATTCTCAAAAGAATTAATCACTATTATCCAAGACTTGCGGAAGAATGATTATATCCGCAGGTCTAGAACTTTGCACTTGAAGGAAGGCAAGGTCAACACTCTCTATCTGATGTTGCTCTTACACGACTTTGAAGAACAGCCTCTTATTGAAGGGCTCAGGATGCTGCCAAACCTTATATCCAAACCATTTTATACGCTAAGCTATATAAAAAATATCTTGCGAAAACTCGCTGACCAAAGTAAATAGGCAATCCCTGCGCCCACTACTGGGAAATCCAAAGCTAATTAAGTATGTCTACGGACGGAACGGGGGTTAAAAATACTTGTAAAATTAGTGGAGGTGTTGCCTATGGTAGCAGATTCTTTGTGTGTTCTCTCTTTCTGCGCGTTTGTGCTTTGTAAAGGGGCTCCAATCATTTCTCAGTGGGCAGTGGGCGTAGATTCATCCACGGGTTCTTATCGGTATTGTCCTTGATAAAGCAAAGGTAACTCGTTCTAAACTAGATGTCAGTTGCCGCATTAGAACTAAGTGTATTTACCTTGTTTACTATGTCAGTAAACAGTTCCGCAAAAAAATCCAAAACTTGACTGTCAATTCCAGATTCATTTCCTAGGGATACTGTGTAGTTATCCCCGTCTGCAAAATCTAAAATTCTATAAATACTATCGGCACTGATGACCCTTTCTTCTGGCTTTATAATATGCTTATCTTCATCGTTTACTGTAATTACTATTTCTCTAGCGTTAGTCATTGTTAGTTTAATAGTTTTGTCCATACACTTTTAACCTCTTTTCAATAGTTTCTTTTCCTCCATCCATATTATCTGCGATAAGTTTCAATATATTAATGTTATCATCCTCATACTCCAAGCATCCGTTGTTTACAGACAATTTTCCATTATCATTCTCAATAAATATCACATTGTCCACATCAAGATTGACAACCAACAAAGGATTATGAGTGACAAAGACAATTTGTTTTTCGTCTCTTATCGCATTAAAATAGCCCAATAGTTTCTTGCTAATATTATTATTTGAAATATTGTCTTCTGGCTGATCGACAATTAGAATATTCCATGCTTGCCCATCTTGAGTAAAAAACTTGTAATACGACAACGACATTTCACCAAGCGTATTTCCAATTTGCTGATCGCCACTGTCCATAATCCGATCATGGGTTTTTGTTGATTCATTGATGAATTTTTGAAAATTTTCTTTCCATTTCCTATCTATATCTTGAATTGATGTACATCCGTATAGCGCAGCTACAAAGTCTTCATATTTTGAAATTTCCGTCAACTTGTCTATGGAATCATAGGCAGTGACAAACATATTTGAAAAAAAGCTCTTAACCATTGAAACATCGTTATACACGGCCTCCCTGGTAAAATAAAACCCATGCTTTGGATTTTTGGAAGCTCCATGAACCACGCTTGGAATTTTAGGCCAAGGAATGTACCCGTTGGTGGCTTTTATTGCAGTAATTACAGCCTCAACAACCGACTGTCTTTTGTCGCTGTGTTCTTTTGCCTCTCTTGCTTGAGCGGATGAATTAGCCTTTACTTTCCTTAAATAGTCATCAATACAACCTCTTATGATATTTTTGATAGTTATTTCATTATTTAATTTTCGCCAATTGATATCTATTTCGTTGTGAATCAATTCAAAATCGCCGAGAATTGACTCGATTTTGCTCTTGTATGCTTCAAAATAGCTATCTTCGAGCAATGATTTGATTTCAATAATGAGTGAATTTAATTTATTCCGTGGTATTTCGTGAGGGTTTTTATCGCTATCGTCTTTTTTATTTCCCATTATATCGACATAATAATTTGCAGAAGACACCTTCTCCTGAAATTCAATTATATATTTTTCCAAATTGCTTAAATTATTTTGCTTACTAATAGATAAAAGAATACCGCTTTTGAGTTTGTCTGAAAACTCTGTATAGCTACTTACAAACTGAGTATGATCAACAGGTTTGAAATTGCTTTCATCTCCCTCTGTGAATAGGGTTCCAGAGTTAAATTTTTTAATTATTTGTCCTTGCTCTACATATCTCACACCATGAAGCAAAGAACTTGAATTAGTAACGCTTAATGCATTTTCTTGAACAATATTTTTTACATATTTTTCTGAAATCTTCCCGTTAAGCAACTTGAGTATTGTTGTTTTACCTGCTCCATTTTCTCCAATAATTGCATTAATTCCGTTTACAAGTGGTATAGTTTTGTTATTGACCATAAATCCAGAAACGAAATTGACATTTTTGTTGTCACAGCAATTAAATCTCGTCTCAGGAGAAGTCACAGCCATTAACAACCCTTTGAAAGTAGGAAGAATTTTTGCCCTAGAGTGATGAAATTCTTTGTTCTGATTCTTTTTGTCATGATAAGGGTAACAAGACCAATCATGACAGTCGCTTCCAGAGAATAGCGGTACGGGAAGTGAAATCTCTTTCAGATTGTTTAACAATATCCCTTCAACTTTTGGCTTCTGAAACTCTAATGCATCAATATATCCCAATCTGATTATCTGTTCTACATCGTCAGTAGAGTCACTTAATGAATTATGCTTTCCATTATGATTATGTATGCTTTTTCGCTGAGACGCGATCAATATAGTGCTTAGGCCGATATTTTTTAAAATTTTTTCAAAAACATCTTTCGAATACACGTCATCAGGCTTTTCTAGTAGATCGTCTTTTATTGCTTTTTCAATCTTAAGAAATTTTTCATATTCATTATTCGCATCAAATATTGCAATTATATGACATTTATCCATTTGTTCATCAATCTTAACGTCGAACTCAATTCCTGCCAAAATTGATTTTACATTTGAATATGCATTATTTGGAGTGTTTAAAGTTCTACAGATTTCAATATATAAATCGGAGTCAAATCTATTGTGGTCTGTTATTGAGAATAATGCGACATTATTCTGATGAAGATTAGACAGTAGGATGCCAATATTTTCTTTCGTTGAATTATCTACAATCCCAGCGCTTTCTTTATATTCACTTGCTTTTGAGTGAATATGGAGATCAATTTTTATTATTGAGTTTAATACATCACTCATTCTGTAACCACTCCAATAAAATCAAAGCTCTATTTGTTTCTATCAAACGCTAATCTGGCCACGGGTGTGATACCGGTTGAGGCGATTAGGATTCTCCTTCACTCCAATCACGCAGTTTTTGCTGTAACTCTTCTTTTGAAGGCAAATATAGTTGATACTGTGAGGCATAAATATTGGCATCTTCTGGCAATGTTAGTTCCACCAAGGCGTCATTTTTGAGCTTGCAAAGAAGAATCCCCACAGTCGGGTTTTCCTCTGGTAATTTCACATGGCGGTCAAAGTAGTTCACATACATTTGCATCTGGCCCAAATCCTGATGGGTCAGCTTCCCGATCTTCAAGTCTATCAGCACATAACAGCGTAATAGTCGGTTGAAAAAGACTAGATCGACATAAAAGTGGTCTGCGCCGAAGGAAAAGCGTTTTTGCCGGGCTTCAAACAGGAAGCCCTTGCCAAGCTCCAGCAAAAAGGCTTCAAGCCGATCAATGATGGCGCTTTCCAGGTCGTGTTCAGAGTAGTGAGCTTTTTCCTCTAGGCCAAGGAACTCCAGCACCAGCGGGTCTTTGATCAACTGGCGCGGGGCCTGCGGCAAATCGCCTTCGCTTGCTAAACGCTCTACACCTTCCTTGTCCCGGCTAAGAGCAAGCCTCTCATACAGGCAGGAGTCCACCTGACGTTTCAGGGTGCGCAAATTCCAGCTATGGCGGGCAGCTTCGATTTCATAGAACATCCGCTCTTCCTGGTTGGCAATCCCCATAAGAAAAACGTAATGTGACCAGCTAATTAGGGGTAGTCCTGGCAATTGTGCAGACGCTGTCTGCACAATCTTCTCGCTCTTTTCCTGAGTGAATTGTGCAGACAGCGTCTGCGCAATTTGCGGGAATGACACGAGTTCGGCTGGCAGGGCCTTCACCCGTGGAGAATACATGAGGTAAAATTGGCGCATCAATGCCAAGTTTCTCTTGGAAAATCCACGTCCAAATTCAGAAGTCATTGACTGAGCCAAATGCTCCATTGTCTGCTTACCGTAGGCAGCCCGCTTATCGCCTCCCTGCTCATGCTCGACAATACGTTGCCCGATAGTAAAATTCATGGCGACTTGAATAGTGTCAACGCTTTGGGTGGCAAGGGTGCGGGCAGCAATTACGATTTCCCGTACTTGCTGAACAAGATTGGTTGTCTCTGAGGTCGTTATGATAGATTGTTTTGGCATTGTGGAAATATACGCTATTCCAGTTGGGTTGCAAAGTTGCCCGTAGGGAAAAATCGTGTTTCATTCACTGGCCGCGCCGGAGGCGCGTGTCTTTCCTCTTTTCGGTCATGGGACTCATGGCGGCCAAAGCGAAAAATAATCCGTATAAATTGGCTTCCATCCTTTTCCTTTCTTAATTTTTTTGTCTCTTGGGTTTTATGAGCGACAACTAACGCCCAACTACGCGACACCTATCTTTCTTCGGTAGCAGGGACTTTGCGTACATATGCAAATCCAGGTCACAAAATTCGATTTTTCAGGGATGGAAGAAGCCGGAACAGGCTCAACACTTAGGAAAATCCCATGAGGCCAGACGCGCAAATTTTGCTATGCGTGTCTGCCGGGGCTGTAGTCGGCTGGCAAACCGAGTTCCGCGTTTGTTCGCCTTCGGCACTCGTCTGGCGTGAGATCAGCAATCATGTACTTCGCACACGTCATGTTCCAGCGCCGTGTCTCTTCTTCGCGTTTTTCTTGGTTTGCGCGTGAGCGTTGCGGCTTGAATGTGAATGAATTGCGAAGCCCTTTTGTCATTCGGCGCATGAGGTCTGACAGCTTGCGTTGGGCTTTCATGGCTCTGCGCTGCAATTTGGCGGTAGCTCTGGCTCTTTCTCGCTGGAGCATCGGCCCAAGGCCAAGAAATTCAAAAAAGAGGTTGGTGACAACGCGGATCGCCCGTAGGCCAACATAGTCGCCCTGATCGTTGATTGCGCGGGGTTGCTGCACCTTCATAAAGCCCGCTTCTTTGAGCAAAGCAATAGCCCGTTCACAACGGCGTTGGCCGATACCGGAATCACGGACTATGGTTCGCATATCAATGTCTATAAATCCGGCATCAAGAGTGGGTGTACCAAGGCAGAGAGAGGCAAGGTCAAGGTGAGATAGAATTGTCTCAATGACAATCTGGCAAGCCTCCCGCCGCTCGGAACGGGTTTTCCTGTGTGGGTGTGATTGCAAAGGCTTGCACTTTCCAGGGTGGAAGTACCAAGCCTTTGCCCGCTCTGCGGCAAGGGAGAGGATGCGCGGCAAGCCGCCCTTGCCTTTACGGATAGGGCGGGCTGGCGTCAGTGTGGGGCAACGTGGATCATGCCCGCAACGATTTCCCGGCATGTGCTACTCGCCGGGGAAAAATTGAAAACAACGGCTCAAAAAGCCGCCAACAAAAATCCAGATAAGAATGGGGAGCGGTTCAAATCCCGATTGGGGAGTTGAATCAGCGACCAGACGGTTTTGTGGTCGTATTTGCCGCACCCCGCAAATGGCAAAACAAATGAGAAATTCCCGCTCGGTTACGGCGATCAGAAAGAGGCAAAATAGCCCGTTTGATAGGGGAAGGAAAACGAGGGCTGTGTACCTAAACTGTGTACCACGCTGTGTACCGCTGTGTATTTCTTGTACCGTTATGCATGTGTAACCCCTTGAAATTGTACGGTGACGTGGGGTTGTGTAACGGCTTTCACGCCGTCGACAGGGGTTCAAATCCCCTTGGGGACGCCAAATGATTCCAAGAGGTTATAACAAAAACCTCACCAGATACCCACAGGGGGTTAGGCCCGGGGGTTAGTTTTGAAAAAAGGCTGCATGAAAATGCGGCCTTTTTTTGTTTTCAAAAACGAAGTCTGAAGCATATTCTTCTACTCCGTACCAGTCGTGCTCTCTACTCCGTACCTGTTGCGATAAGTTTTTCGGAAGTTCGCCCTTGCTTGCGGCGAATCACAATTGCCTTTGCCTCCCCCACCTGCTTCTCTTCCTTTTTGTCTGCAAAGGCTTCCTTTTTTGATAAAGGCGAAGAAGGAGCAGGAAAGAGCGTGTGACGATTGGCAGGGCCACGGCTTGCCAGTACGCTCAGAGCATCCGAAACTTCCGAGAATGCTCCAAGGCTGTGCAGGTATCTGTCCGTGGTTGTCTGCTTTTCGTGTCGCAGGGCGTGCTGGATGGCAAAGAGGCTTTTGCCCTCCTGTGCCAAGATGGTGGCGGCCAGATGCCGGATGGCGTGAAACCCGAATGGTTTCACCTTGGCCTTGGCGCAAAGCCTTTTCATTACGTGGGCTGCCGTTTTGTATGGTTGCCCGATGTACGGCTCCACCGGGCAGGTGAATACATGGTTCCCCTTGCCCTGGCGGTATTGCCACAGCCAGAGCATGGTGGCCCGCACTTCTTCATTCATGGGCATTTCGTCACGTTTTACCGTGCCTGTGCGGGTTTTGCGTGTGGTCAGCACCACTGTGCCACGCTCAAAGTCCACATCCTGCCAAGTCAACTTGAGAAGTTCGCCCTTACGGGCCGCAAGGTTGAGAAAGCAGGTCAGCATGGCCTTCTCGCGTTCCGGGGCCGCCTCATAGACCTTCCAGAAATCCTCTTCCGGCGGAATGTACCGGGGAACACGGATTTCAGCATACCGCTGGCAGGCCAGAAAAGGATCCGGCATATCCAGCGGAAAATGGTCGAGGTAGGCTGCGCCCCACTTCCAGGCGGTAGTCAAGATTTTTCGATCTTTGTTGGAGCAGTTGGGGCCGCGTTGGTCATGCTGCCAGGCAAGGTACTTGCGGGCCTTTTTTCTGTCGAAGGATTCAACTGAATCATCTGGCGACAGTCCCTTGGTCTGTTCAAGGTAGCGGATGAACCGCCGAAAGCCGTCACGCTTCTCTTTGAAGGTTGCCAGAGTATTGCGCCGCTGACATTCCTCAAGGTAGGCCGTTCCCCATTCAAGAACCGTCACCCTTTGGGGCTTGGAGGCCAAAGGGATCATTTCTTCGGGTGCTGCTGCGGCTGCTTCCTCCAGTTCCTTTCTGGTGGTCACTTCCCAGGCTATGGCATTTTTTTCGTCGGCCTTGCTGCTGCCGAACCATTTTACTGCTGCCATCCTGCCCTGAAACCAGACTTGCCCTTTCCAACGCTTGGGGGAGCCTTTTTTCTTGCTCGTGAAGGTTGCCATTGAATATCTCCACTATGCGATTTTCAAGGAACCTTAGAGCGTGCCCAATCCGCACACCCCCGAACACTGTATAATACCGTCTGACCGTTCGCACATCAAGGCGGAAGATCGCAGCAACTTCACTTGCTGTAAGAATACGGCCCAGCTGGCCTGGAGATGGGGGCAATTGGCTTTTCATCAGGATTCCTGTATTTTCCTTTTGAAAACCATATGCCACGTCAGGCAACAAAAATGAGACTGCAAGAATTTCCCTCCTACTGCGGACGACAGTTTTACAGGGAAGTAGTGTCCGGCCCTGCTCGTGCCCATGCAGTCGGAAAATCAGACGATATCAGATCGAGGCATAATTGATGGACTGTGAGAAACACTCATGTGGGAAATCGAAGATATAAAAGAAGCCTGTAACCGGATTGAACGGAATACGGTTTATGGGGCTTTTGAATGCTGCCAGCAGTTTTTTTCATCCATCATGAGTAATGAAGACATTCTCAGATTGCGTGGACTGTCTGAAAAAAGGTGTCTCACCTGGGATGCCCTTTACGAAGCCTGGATTGCTGCCTTTTTTGACAGGATCCCTTCTGCTGATGAAAATACCCTGGCAAAAATTCTGGGAACTCGAACCAAGAAGGAAGCATTGGCGATTGAATACTTTGATGAAAGTAACAGTTTACCCCTATATCATGAACTTGAAAACCGAAGTTTCAGGGAAATACTGCCGTACATCAATACTCACTACAAGCTGAGTCTGAAGCGATTAAAAGAAAAATACGAATACAACCCTCGATTTGAAGAAACTGTCACTTCCGCATTTAAAGCGAAGATGAAAAAACTGGAGAAAAAAAGATCAGCCACCCCGCCTGACAGTGAAATCTTACGTCAGACATTACAGGAAGACATTTTTGCAAAAATCAGGTCCTGGGCAGCGCTTATAGAATATGTCACCCTGCTGGTTCCTAATGATACAGGTAGCATACATGACACAGACGATCTTTATGACGCACTGATGGCTTTGCAGAATCTGCGTCATAGGGAAAAGAACAAATTTCCAGTTTCCCGGATCACAACCTGCTCCTTATGCTGGCGCGTTGTAGATCTTTTCATGGCAAAAAAGAAAAATAGCGCACGATGCCATGTTCACCTTTATGAAAAGGTTGCCGGGACGCCAGCACGAAAAAAGGCATATGAGCGAGCTCTGAAAATTACCTCAAGGCTCCGCCTTGCCCATTCTTCACGAAGCCGCCTGCTGGCTGCCCTGATCAGGTTTTTCCCCTATGAAGAAAAACTTATCCAAGTCCGTCTGAATCTCTGGAACTGGTGGGAGCATGAACCGCCACAAAGCATTTGCCCTGCCACCGGAACACAAGACTTTCCTGATGAATTCTGGCTGGCGTTGCCTCATGTAGCTGAATTTTTGCGTCAGCAGGCATGCCCTCTGGATTCCATAAATGCCATTGTTGAAACCATGATGCCCCTTGATTCCGGCGCTGATGCTCAAACGGTAGCCGATTACAATCAATGGATTGCAGCATGGACAAAAGACATCCGTTATTTCCTGCCGGTCTTCGCCCATGCGGAAACGTGGCTTGCAATCTATAAGGAACTGTATCCGTCCCTCCCAGTCGATATGTAAGCGGGAAATTCTTTCAGTCTCATTTCATTCCGGTTTTTTTGTACACGATGATCATTGGAGGTCATCGTGTTTTTTTATGCCCACAAATTTTCTTTGCTGATGAAGATTCCCGAAGGGCGCACTTATGCAAACACGCTTCGCGGTTTGCGCGCGCGAGGGCTGTGCCCCTCGACCCCAAAATGCAAAATGCACCAGGGCTGCCGGGGATAGGCTGTGGCGATTTATCATCTCCATATGCAGACCATCAGTCGCGCTGACGGCAGAAGTGCGGTAGCCGCCGCTGCCTACAGGGCCGCTTCTCGTCTGACGGCTGCCGATGGCCGTGTGTTCGACTTTCGACGCAAGCAAGGAGTGGTGGCGCGAGAAATTTTTGTACCTGAAGGTTGTCCCGCCATCGGCAGGCAAGATTTGTGGTTGCTGGCAGAGCGTACAGAAAAACGCAAAAACTCCACCCTGGCCCGCGAAATGGATATGGCCATTCCTGTGGAGCTGAGCAAGGTGGAGCGGTTCAAGCTTGCGGCCCAATTTTGCCGCTGGCTTGCGCAGGAATATCAGGTGGCAGTGGATTGCTGCATGCACAGGAAGGACAGAAATGATCAAGAGGAGAATCCACACATACATGTCATGTTCACGACTCGCCGCTATTCGCAGGAGGGGACGTTGGGCGCAAAAACCCGTGAGCTTGATGACCTGAAAACGCGAAAAACGCACCTCCTGCATATTCGTGAAAGATGGGCGAATTTCTGCAATGAGTATCTCCAATTTTATGGAAAAATAATAGATCATCGCTCCTTTAAAGATCAGGGAATTGATGCATTGCCGCAAATTCATGTGGGTTCTGCGGCAACAACAATGGCTCGCCGTGGGCTGGAAACAGAGCGTGGCGCACTTAACCGGGATATTCAGAATACTAATTCTGAAATTCTACAACTGCAACAGGAGATTGAAAATGCCAAATGCTTGGGAAATGGAAGTGGCAGAGAATGTACAGAGGGAACTCAAAAATATGGAGCCAAAGATAGCGAGCTATCTGAGAAAATTGGTGCAGGAGGAGGCCAACAACGATTGGGGGCAGGCTCTAGTACTTATGGATTTGGTTCACAAGGAACTGTTGGAGGTCAAAGCCCAACTCCAGAAGATGGGCAAAGGAGAAATCCCACCATCCCACTCCATACAGACTCTGGTGGCACGTCTGGAGGCTCTGGAGGAAGGCCATGCCCAGTTGAAGACGGACGTCCGGCTTATGATGCCCACGCAAACCGAACAGAGCGGGTAGCAGCCTTGGAGGTGCTGGCACACAGCTGCGTCAGCACCTCCAAGGAAATTCAAAGTGATATCCATGCTCTGGTTGAAGTTGTAAACTTGCGCTGTCTTGAAAGCAGTATTCGCCAACGCCGATTGCAGCGCCTTAAAGAACCCAGCATGGAAGTCATTGTGGAATGCGGGCGTGTTATCAAAGAAATTCTTCATACCGTGGATAGGGTTAACGCGCAGGCCATCCATAAGACGCTGCTATTCTCCGCACCACAGCCTTCATCGCGCCTCGTTACCCTCACCGAAAAGGCTAAGGACATCATTGCTGTCGGCCAGAGTATTCAAAAAGAAATTCTGGCGGCTGTTGATCACAGAAACGTTCAATATATCCAGGAGTATCTGGATAGAAGACGCCTCAGAGAATTCAAAGCGTCCTGTCTTGACATTAGTGTTGAATGCGACCGCACAATCCGAGAAATTTTCGAGGCCACAGACAGGTTGGATGCCCGCTTCATAGAGCAATGGCTTGCCCGGCACAGCGCACCAAACTTTATTGATGAGCAAGAAATATCCTTGCTTAAGCCGCCATACTGCCCCTATGTGGTCAGAATAAATCTGGAAAATGATGACCCCCCCCAATGGATGGAGTCCAATGGCGTGATTCGGACAAATCTTGATACCCCGGAAACATCTGGGCCGGACCTCGCAGAGGGGGCTCCCGACAGCCCAGATGATACGGAAATAAACAATGCGCCTACATAGCACTGCATATACTATAGGAGATTATCATGAACCCCAATAACCAGATGGCTCCCGAAAATATCACCTCCAACATTCTTCCGAGAAAAACTCTCGCTGAAAAAATGGCCAACCTGCAACTCCAAAAGCAGAAGCTGGCTCAAAAAACAGCAGCCTTGAATAAAGAGGCCCGCAAAGAACGTGATGGGCAGCTTATTGCCTGGGGCATCATGGTTGAGACCCAATACCGGAACGGCTCTTCAGAACAGCGTGAACGATTTATCACTGCCGCTCATGAACTGCTCAAGGACAGGAACCTGAGCCGTGCCCTTGCAGGTTTTGCTCGGTTGGATAATGAAATAGCAAATATGGTGAAAGTTTATCAGCCTGATAACAATACCAAATAATTACAATCAAGGTTTATTCACAAACGGTGCGGCAACGATTGGAGTCGTATAGCAATCCATCTAATTTCAAGATGAGCTCAACTCTGTTCGGTACTGCGACAACCATTTCGTTTGCCTGTTTTAGTGACACAGGTTGTATGGGCTGATATCCAATTCCTCCTGCGGTATTTTTCAAGACTCATAATATGCGTAAAACCTCTCAGAGAACAAGCCAGCATATCGTAGATATAGAAGTGGGTTCACTTCTTTGGACCAGTCAGCGGCAAAACTAAGGTGGACAGTTTCATTGGTTATGCCGCCCATCTAGGGCTAATCAGAGGTGGCACTCCCTCTGGTTTGTACTGCTGATATATCTCCATCGGCTTTCGGCCGTCAAAGGTCTTATGCGGACGCCGGTTATTGTAGAAGCCAAACCACCATGCCAGGACCCGGCAGAGCTCGCTCCCTGTCTCTATCTCTCGCAAATACAGGCATTCATATTTCAGAGAACGCCAGAGACGTTCGATCATCACGTTATCCATCCAGCGGCCTCGGCCATCCATTGAGATGCGTGCTCCGGCCTCCCTGAGCGTCTTCGTAAACTCGTAGCTCGTAAACTGAGAACCCTGATCCGTATTGAAGATTTCTGGTACGCCGTAGCGATTCATTGCATCTTCCAGGGCGGCCACACAGAAATCAGCATCCATTGTATTCGACACGCGCCAGGCGAGCACCGCTCGGCTATACCAGTCCATAATCGCCACAAGGTACAAGAAACCGCGCCGCATCGGAATGTATGTGATGTCGGCACACCACACCTGGTTTGGCCTTGTGATCGCCTTGCCCCGCAGCAGGTACGGATACGTCTTGTGCTGCGGATGCGGTTGGCTTGTCTTCGGCTTCTGGTAAACGGCCATCAGACCCATTTTGCGCATAAGCCGTCGCACGCGATTACGCCCAATTAGATGGCCTTCATCACGCAGAACGTTGCGCATTTGCCGGGAACCGAAGAACGGCAACTCCAGAAACAATTCATCTATGCGCTTCATGAGCACCAAATTGTACGCGGACTCACCGATCGGTTGGTAGTAGTATGTTGAGCGTTGCAGTTTGAGGATTTCGCACTGCCGCCGAACACTGAGCACTGGGTGCCCCAAGTCGACGATTTTACGCCTTCGCTCGCAGCTCAAATTTTGGCGAAGGCTTGCTGTAAAAAATCCTTCTCCACAGTAAGTTGGCCAATCTTGGCATGAAGCTCCTTGATACGGGCTTCATCATTCTGCTGAGCCTTCTGGGACTTGCCCGCAAAGCCAGCTGCAATCTGCTCCTTGGCCTGCTGTTTCCACTGAGAAATCTGATTTGGATGCACGCCATGCTTGCTGGCAAGCTCGGACAAGCTTTGCTCCCCAGACAGGGCATCAAGGGCGACGCGGGTCTTGAATTCGGCGGTGAACTTCCTTCTCGATTTGGACATAAAAAGCCTCCTTTGACTTCTTACGTCCACCTTAGCTCACGGTCCAGTTTTCCGAACCCACTTCTTATATAATCTAATGATATTAATGATAATATAAAAATATCATTACACTTATATATAATTTCTGCAATGATGCATCATACCATTGATGCTTAATTAAATTTGTCTTAAATTGCAGAGGTGACTTCACACATCATTAAGCTCGCGCAGATGCCGCAAATCGGCAACCACTAGGCCAAAATAGAAATCAGATCATTGCTGTCCGGCTAAGGGGTAACAAAAAAGTCCAAAATCTCAGCAGTATGTGGTATAAGAAGTTACCACAACAACTTGCCACACAAGGAGATTTTGGACTTGAGCCATCATACTACACTCTTCTCTCAACTGCTATCCCTGATACCGGGACATGTTTTTGAAAAACTCGAACGCAAGCACAAAACTGGCCGCTCTTCACGCCAATTTGGATTCAAGGAGCAATTCACCGTCATGGCCTTTATCCAACTCGCTGCAAGGCGCTCTTTACGCGATGGGCTTCGCGCCTTGGAGGCGGCCAAGAGACGGCTGTATCACCTCGGCTTGAAATCAGTAGCGCGTTCCACGGTTGCCGATGCCAACAATTCAAGGCCTGTGGAATTTTTCAAAGACCTGTTCACTGAAATGTATGGCCTGTGCCATCTTCGTGCGCCTCGTCACAAATTCCGCTTCAAGTGCAAGCTGTACAGCATGGACGCCACCACCATCAGCCTATGCCTGTCCATCTTTCCCTGGGCGTCGTTCCGGCGGAACAAGGCTGGCGTGAAAGTAAATACCGTGCTTGACCACGATGGCTACATTCCCGCTTTTCTCGATATCAACAATGCCAAAACCCACGAAAGCCGCATGGCCAAAAGTCTTTCATTGCCAAAGGGTTCCATCGTCACCTTCGATAAAGGCTATATCTGCTATTCCTGGTTTCGCATGTTGACCGCGAAGGGCATTTTCTTCGTAACCCGACTGAAGAGCAATGCTGCCTATAAGCTCGTTGATCGCCGCGCCGTAGACCGGAAAACCGGGGTCACGTCCGATCACATCATTGACGTGAGCAGCCGGGGAAAAACCACTCGTCTACGCAGAATCGGCTATCGCGATGCGAAAACCGGCAAACGGTACGAATTTTTGACCAACCATTTCCGCCTGTCCGCCAAGACAATTGCTGATATCTATAAAGAACGCTGGCAAATTGAAATATTCTTCCGCGAAGTCAAACAAAATCTGCATATTAAAAGCTTTGTCGGGCGCTCGGAGAATGCGGTGCACATCCAGATTTATACGGCCCTGACCGTGTATTTACTCCTGGCCTATCAGAAATTCCTGAGCAAGCTTGGGCTGTCGGTGCAACAACTCTTCGAGCTCATTTGCTTGAATCTGTTCGGCAAGGATTCTCTGGAAGAACTTCTGAATCCGCGAAGACGAAAAACTATAAACACCTATAGTTATAGCCTGTTAGCTATGGGTGCTTAACCGGACAACATTGAAATCAGATATACCCCTCTGACGGCACTCAACATTTTGCAATGAATGGGGAAACTCACCCGGCGAGATAATCCGTAGAGTCTTGGGAGTTTCATTGTCATTGTTGCCTTCAAGCCAGCCCGAAAGCAAAGCCATTGCTTTTTTGCGCCAACTAATCATTGTAATTGGGGTGATAGATTCAGCTTTGCCATAGCGTTGCGAATCTGCATGCCGGAGTAAATCTGTTGGTGATGTCAAACTCGACAGCAAAATTATCGTTTAGTTGCTGTGCAACGTGCACTGTTATCTAAACCTAAATTAGTCCTTGCAATACATTGTGAATGATAGTTGTAGCTATAATTTTTTAGCCACTCGCCTCTGTGGATATTTATAACAATAAGGCGGCCTTTTAGCCGCCTTATTGTTATAAATATAATCGTATCAAATTTAGAATACCGTAGGGTTGGCAACAACCAGTACCCAGCAGATTATGCCAACGACAATACCATACAGCAGGAAAGGCCAGAATGTGCGGCGAAGCACTTCTCCTTCGCGTCCGGAGAGTCCCACTACAGCGCAGGCGGCAACGATATTATGTACGCAAATCATGTTGCCCATGGCGCCGCCCACAGCTTGGGCAGCCACGATAATCTGGCGCGGAAGTTCTAATGTCCCGGCCATATTCCACTGAAATTCTGCGAACATAAGATCGGAAACGGTGTTAGAACCCGTAATAAAGGCCCCCAAGCCGCCTACAAAGGCAGCCAACATAGGCCACACGGCCCCGGCGAACGCTCCCACAGCCTCGGCCAAGGCCAGGGGCATGGAGGGAAGTTCAACTGGATTGGTTGCCGAACCACGGAAAATAGACACCATAGCCACAGCAAAAACCAAAGCAATGGTGGGTGCCTTCATTTTTCGGATGCTTTCTTTCCAGGCACGGGAAACGGCTTGACCAGGCATTTTGTGCAGTAAAATTGTTAGCAAGGAAACTACAATAAAGAATGTACCGGGCAAGTAGAGGTAATCAATACTCGCATTGACGCCATTGAATCCCAGAATATTTGTAAAGCTGATTTTTTGGTTAGTTAACCATCCTTTTAGACCAAGCGAGGGGACGCGCGAGATAACAAGCAGTACACAAATTATCACATAGGGGAGCCACGCGCTGAATTGGCTCATATTGGCGTGAAATTCAGTCTTTGTGCTGGCAGGCACGGTGCCTGTCCAAGCTTTGTCCCATTGGCTGGAAGGAGCGAAGTCCCACGAATCTTTGGGAACACAGAAGCCTTTCTTGGTACCCCAGACCACCACGCCAAGGCCGAGCAGTCCTCCCAGAAGTGAGGGGAATTCGGGTCCCAACAGCCACGCGCAAACAAGGTAGGGTTCTTCCGGGTTTTCCGTGGGTAACCCCTGTCAGGAACTGGCCGGGTAGAGGTTTAGACCGCCACAGAAGAAGTAGATGGCTGTCTTGAAATGCTCCCGGTTCCTATAACCGCAAGCCTTCCTCTTGATGGCCATGATCTTGCTGTTGAGGCCCTCGGCCACGCCGTTGGTGATCCTGTGGCGGCAGAAGGTCAGGATGTTCTCAAGATGTCTCTGAATCAGTCCGCCCACTTTGCGCATTGGGGCAAGATCTGACCTGTTCACCCAGACCAGCCATCGCTTCACAAAACGTCTGGCCCATCCCGTGCTCAGGTACTTCCAGACGTCGTTCAGGCTTTCCTTCATGGCCCAGGCCTTGGCCACCTTGAGGTTCGCTGTCTTCAAGGCCTCCAGGGCTGGCCGGTGTTTGTCCGGCAGATTCTCCTCCCGGTATAGCCAGAGGAATTTCGTGCCCTTGAGTCGATGGTCATCCTGACTTGTGAGTTCGCGGTGCTCTTGCTTGCGTACCCGGTCCACAGCCTCGCCTACGTGTTTCATGACGTGGAACCGATCGTGAACGATTTTCCCCGCCGCGTCCGGCACATGTTTGAGCGTAGCTTTAAAATAGGGCTCCCACATGTCCATGGCCACGGCCTTGATCCGCTCCAACTGCGCCTTGGTGAACTGAAGGTAGTACCCCTCAAGGCTTTCGGCCTTACGCTCGTCGGCCACATACTCCACCGTGCTGCCGATCAGATCACAAACCACGGTCACATAGTCGTGCCCCTTGCGGAATGCCTTCTCGTCAACGCCAAGATACCGCGAGGGATTCGATTGCTTGCGCTCCCGGCCCCGGCGCACCGCCCTTTCCATGACACCCCATGCTTCGTCCCAGGTGATGCGCAGGATGCGCCGCGCTCCTGTTACGGTGGCGCACTCGGTCAGCACGTCGATGATCAATCGCTCCATCAATATGGTGAAACGTGCCTTGGACTCGGCCCAAGGCACGTTGACCTGAAGGACGCCATGCTCGGGGCAGTCCACTCGGGGAATCCGAGCATGCAGGAACGTCTTGAACTGGCACGTGTCCAGATGGCGCCAGACACGAGGCTCGGCATGGTCGCGGCAAGCCAGCTCTCGACCACAAGTAGGGCAAAACCAGCGAACACCAGGACCATGCTCCACGCGGATGTCTACCCGACCTTCCGCCGTGTCCAGTTCAACAGCCTCAACAAACCAGGGCTCGGTCAGCCCGAGAATCCGAAAATATAGGTCCGTATCCTTCATTGGTGCCCTCCGGGAAGGACATTAGCAGATCAGCTACCCACGGAAAACCCGGAAGAGCCTTTCTTCGTAACCCGACTGAAGAGCAATGCTGCCTATAAGCTCGTTGATCGCCGCGCCGTAGACCGGAAAACCGGGGTCACGTCCGATCACATCATTGACGTGAGCAGCCGGGGAAAAACCACTCGTCTACGCAGAATCGGCTATCGCGATGCGAAAACCGGCAAACGGTACGAATTTTTGACCAACCATTTCCGCCTGTCCGCCAAGACAATTGCTGATATCTATAAAGAACGCTGGCAAATTGAAATATTCTTCCGCGAAGTCAAACAAAATCTGCATATTAAAAGCTTTGTCGGGCGCTCGGAGAATGCGGTGCACATCCAGATTTATACGGCCCTGACCGTGTATTTACTCCTGGCCTATCAGAAATTCCTGAGCAAGCTTGGGCTGTCGGTGCAACAACTCTTCGAGCTCATTTGCTTGAATCTGTTCGGCAAGGATTCTCTGGAAGAACTTCTGAATCCACGAAGACGAAAAACTATAAACACCTATAGTTATAGCCTGTTAGCTATGGGTGCTTAACCGGACAACATTGGCCAATGGCCACAACAACGCCTTGCAGCGAGAGAGCGGCAAGATATAGGATATCCAGCTTCCAGCCGATCACACCACTAATGGCACAGACAAGCCACGCCAGTGGCATGGCCCGGGTGGCGGGCCAGCGCAGGCCGACCATCAAAATCAGGGCAATAAGAATTGGTATGACGGCCAACAACGCCAATACTCCAATAGACATGGCAACTCCTTTATCAGCCTGCACGCCTACGCATCCAGGCATGGCTCATAGTGTGCATTAACCTTCCACAAACCCTATGAAATAGGGACAGAGCAGAACTGAAGAGTACTGTTCCAATCACAAAGTATTTCGCGCAAGTTCGCGGCTTACAGTTGAGACGCTACGGCCTATCGCTTTGGCTATGGCCCTCAGTGACGTTCCACTTTTCACTGCCTGGCAGATGTAGTACCGTTCTTCCCTGGCAAGGTGTGCATAGCCCATACGCCCCTCAATCTTTGGTTGGATGGAGAGGCTAAAGTGCTATACCACCTTGCCTTTTCATTCAACCTTGAGGGTGTTGCACTTGCAAGTTGAATCCGCCAAGAATAGAATTCACGGCGTTATCCTGTCGTTGTCGAGGGTAAAAAGAATATCAGTTGTTGTTCAATTCTGCCAGAATCTTGTCTTTACCATGCCGTACATGGGCGCGCATGGCCTCGGCGGCGGCGAGAGCGTCCCTTTCTTCAATGCGCTGCAAGATATCCAGATGATCCTTGTCCGACCAGTCGGCCTCTTCCGCAGAGATGATGGGGCGCAACAGGCGCTCCACAACGCCGTCCAGTTCCGCCAGCAGTTGCAGCAGCAGGGGCGAATGCGCCGCCGTGCGCAAGATGCTGTGAAATTCGCTGTTCAGGGCCACCAGTTGCGGAATGTCTCCCGCCGCATTGGCGGCGCGGAACTGTTGCAGATTGGCGCTGAGCGAGTCCCTCTGCGCCTGTGTGCTCCGGCTTGCGGCCAGACTGGCGGCGTAGGCTTCCAGCATACTGCGGATATTGATGGCGTCTTCCACTTCCGTGGTGTTCAATGGCCGCAGGGCATAGCCCCCGGCTCGCCGTTTTTCCAGCAGGCCCTCCTGCGCCAGACGGTGCAGGGCCTCCCGCAACGGCGTGCGGCTGATGCCGAGTTCGCTGGCAATGCGATCCTCCACCAGCCGCTCTCCCACAACAAAGCGACCGTCAAGCAACATCTGACGCAACAGCACCGTGGCTTCCTGCCCCAGCGAATGTTTGACAATGCGTGCCATGGAACCTCCCGTGGTGTTGGCGTATATTGAGGCCTGCCCTGCTCCGCGTCAAGCAAAACGCGGCATTGACCCCGACGCGGCATTCTCCTATTCTCCGGGCACTATATTTACATCAGGATATCCCCATGAGCGAGCATATTCCCACTCCCGTCACTGCCGGCGCACCCGATGCCGCCGCCCCCGAAACCACCGGCGGACTGGATTTCATCCGCACCCGCATTCTGGCCGACCGGGCAGCCGGACGCTTTGACTCCCGCGTGCATACGCGCTTTCCCCCGGAACCCAACGGCTACCTGCACCTTGGGCACGCCAAGTCCATCTGCCTGAATTATGGTCTGGCCAAAGAATTCGACGGCAAGTTCAACCTGCGCTTCGACGACACCAACCCCGTGAAGGAAGACACCGAATATGTGGACTCCATCCGCGAGGACGTGCGCTGGCTGGGCGGCGACTGGCAAGACCGGGAGTGCTATTCCTCCGACTACTTTGAACAGCTCTACCTGTTTGCCGAACAGCTTATCCAGAACGGCAAGGCCTATGTGGACAGCTCCAGCGCGGAAGACATCCGCGCCATGCGCGGCACGCTCAAAGAACCGGGCACGGAAAGTCCCTACCGCAACCGCAGCGTCGCGGAAAACCTTGACCTCTTCCGCCGCATGCGCGCGGGCGAATTCCCCGACGGCGCTCATGTGCTGCGCGCCAAAATCAACATGGCCTCGCCCAATATGGTCATGCGCGACCCCACGCTCTACCGCATCCGCCACGCCCACCATCACCGCACCGGCGACGCGTGGTGCATCTATCCCATGTACGATTTTACGCACTGCATCTCGGATTCGCTGGAGCACATCACCCACTCCATCTGCACGCTGGAATTTGAAAACAACCGCGAACTCTACGACTGGACGCTGGACGCCTTGGGCATATACCATCCCCAGCAGATAGAATTCGCCCGACTGAACCTCACCCACACGGTGCTCTCCAAACGCAAGCTCATCCAATTGGTCAAGGAAGGGCATGTGCGAGGCTGGGACGACCCCCGCATGCCCACCATCAGCGGCCTGCGCCGCCGGGGCGTCCCCCCGGAAGCCCTGCGCGACTTCTGCGCCCGCATCGGCGTGGCCAGAGCGGACTCCACCGTGGAATACAGCCTCCTGGAATTCTGCATCCGCGAATACCTCAACGCCCACACCCGGCGCGTCATGGCGGTGCTCGACCCCGTAAAGGTGGTCATCGAAAACTATCCTGAAGGGCAGACGGAACAATTTACCATGCCCTATCACCCCGAAGACGCCGCTTGGGGCTCCCGCACCGTGCCCTTCTCCCGCGAACTGTACATCGAACGGGACGACTTCCGGCTGGAGCCGCCCAAAAAATACCACCGTCTGGCCGTGGGCGCAGAAGTGCGCCTGCGCTACGCCTATTACATCACCTGCCGAGAAGCCGTCACCGATGCCCAAGGACGGGTGACGGAACTGCGCTGCACCTATGATCCCGAATCCCGCGGCGGCTCAAGCCCCGACGGACGCAAGGTCAAGGGCACCATCCACTGGGTTGCCGCGGCCCACGCCCTGCCCGCGGAAGTTCGTCTGTACGAGCACCTCTTCACGGCGGAAAACCCCAACGCCGTGGACGAAGGCCAGACCTTCCTTGACCACCTGAACCCCGACTCCCTGCGCACGGTATGCGCCCAGTGCGAGCCCTCCCTGCGGGACGTGCAGCCGGGCACTACGGTGCAGTTTGAACGGCTGGGCTACTTCTGCGCGGACCCGGACGGCACGGAGGGAGCTCCCGTCTTCAACCGCACGGCGACCCTCAAGGATACGTGGGCCAAGATGGAAAAACGCGGCTAGACAGTATCGTCACGAGCGCCTTTTCGGGTATCTCTGCGTCGAAATTCGTCTTTTATTCCGGTCATGCACAGAAGAGTGCACTCCCTCCATAAAAGACTCTTTCTCATTGATATACCACGAAAATTCATCTCGTGACGACACTATCTAGAGGCTGCCTTTAAATTGATTCTTTTGCCTTCCGGCGGCGTCAAGCTCCTCATTTTAGAGACAACCCAGAGTATATTTCTTTTAAATTATAAACTATTAACGTGGAATTGCTCTAATTCCCCTTCCTCCACGCCCACGCGACGCTGTTTGACGCAGGGCAATGCCGGGACGATGTTCCCGCCATTGCCCTGCTCTCGTATGGCGTCCGCGCCCGGCGCTCAGAATATTGCGCCTCCTTTCACATACACCAATCGCCACCGGATTTTGGAGCGATTTTCTCGCAAACGACGCGCTCCACTTGCCGTAAAAGCATAGTTTTCAGCATTGCGGCCGTCGCCCTCTCCCCGCCTTATCCCCCACTCCAAATCCGAGACGACATATTTCAATCTTGCAAATATAGAGACTTAGCGCTCCGTACATGTGGAAATTTTACTGTGCAATATTGTATAGTTACATTTTTCACATGCGTGGCATGCTTGTTGCTGTACGGACAGTAACGTCATGTACACGGAGTGTAGTTATGTTCATTCTTCTCGCGTTGATCGCCATTCTTGTGGGCGCGCTCATCGGCACGGTGGGCGTTGGCGGTATTCTGCTCATTCCTGCCCTCAACGGACTTGCCGACCTCCCCATTCAGGTGAGCATGGGCACGGCCCTGTTCAGCTTCATTTTTACCGGCGTGCTGGGCACATGGCTCTACCAGCGTCACGGGAGCATCAACTGGGGCATCACCATCCCGGTCTGCGCCGGAGCGCTGCTGTCGGGTTATGCCGGGGCCTTGTGCAACGGCTACGCCTCTCCGCGCCTGCTGAGCATTCTGCTGGGCATGGTCATCGTCTTCGCGGGGATATACGCCCTGCTGCCCGCCCGCCAGAACATCGCCGCCCAAGGCGATAAGCGCAGTCTCCCGCTGCTGCTGGGCATAGGCGCGCTGGTGGGCTTCGGCTCAGGGCTTACCGGCGTGGGCGGGCCTGTGCTTTCGGTGCCGCTCATGGTCATTCTGGGCTTCGCCCCGCTGACGGCCATCGCCACAAGTCAGGTCATTCAGATAACCGCGGCCCTTTCCGGCACGCTGGGCAATGTTTCCAACGGAGCCATCGACTTCTCGGTGGCGGCATGGGTGACGGTACTGGAGCTTGGAGGCGTTATTCTCGGCGCGCGTCTGGCCCATACAGTCTCCACCGCGACCCTGAAAAAGACGGTCTCTGTGGTATGTATCCTTGTCGGCGGTTTTGTGCTGGCAAGGGCGATAATGCAATCCTAATCTTGCAAGGAGTACTCTCATGTCCATTACGCTCAACGAACGCCCCATATTCATGATCGGCGCGGAACGCTCCGGCACCACCCTGGTCATGGCCCTCCTCGGCTGCCACTCGCGCATCGCCGTGCCGGAAGTGGTGTGGTACTATCCCCGCTTCTACCCCTACCTGCACACCTACGGCGACCTTGGCAAGGACGAAAATTTCCGTACACTGGCCAGCGAGATGGTCTTTGGCCTCAAAACCCCCTTCTGGGGCATGAAGGTCAACCCGCGCACCATTCTGGACGAAGTCATCGAACTGGCCCCGGAACGCAGTTTCGCCGGGCTCTACGCAGCCATGCATCTGCGGTTCGCCCAGTACAGCAACAAGCCGCGCTGGGGAGAAAAAACACCGCATAACCTCTACTTTGTGGACGCCATGCACCGCGACTTCCCCAATGCCCAGTTTATCTACATCACCCGCGACGGGCGCGACTCCTGCGTGGATTACATGGAATCCTCGTTTGGCCCCACCAACATCTACTGCGCCGCCCACTCGTGGAAGCGCTGCTGGAATGCCGTCAAGGACTGGCGCAAGCCGCTCTCCGACAAGGGCCTGTGGCTGGACGTGTGCTACGAAGAACTCGTGCGCAAGCCTGAGCAGGTCATGCGCGGCGTGTGCGACTTCCTTGGCGAAGACTTTGAAGAAGGCATGTTCGACTTCTACAAGACCGACATGGCCAAGGCCCGCGGCGCGTCCCGCGACCACGCGCCTCTGGGCCACGCCATCAGCGACAAGTATGTCGGCATCTACAAAGACCTGCTGAGCCAGCGCGACCAGCGCATCTTTGCCGCCGTGGCGGGCAAGGAACTGGAAGAGGCCGGCTATAAGAACGACGTGACCCCGGAAATGCCTTCCGAAAAAATGATCAGCAAATATGTGGAATTCGACGGCCGCATCCGCGCGGCCACGCTGGACGGCTTTGAAGGCCACATCGTGTTCGAAAGCTACAACGATTGGCTCCTTGACCAGCGCGAAGAACGCCGCAAAAAGGGCATCTGGAGCGAAGCCGACAATCCCCACACCTTCCCGCAGGGCGACCCGGACGAAGAAATGATCATGGGTCTGCGCGCTTGGGGCACATGGAAGAAGCACTTCTCCATCAAACGGCAATATGTGGGCGACGTAGTACTGTAGACTGACTTTCCGGCGGCGGGGACAATCCGACGGCCCCGCCGCAGGGATGCCTTGTGCATGCCCTCCCGCAATTCCCGCCTGCCCGCGACCCTCCGCTGGCAGCGCAAAGGAGCAATACCATGACTGACTCCAGTTCCCACGCAGCAACTTACGGCCCCAAGGAGTGGCTGTATATCCTGTTGGGGCCCGGCCTCCTGCTTATGGCTTTGGCGGCGCCGTTCTTCGGGCCTTTTAACGCCAGATTCGGTTTCGGCATTCTGCTTTGGATGGTATGGTGGTGGATTTCGGCGGTTGTGGATATCAAATTAACCTGTCTTGTTCCCATTTTTGTGGCCTGCGTCTATCAATACATGCCGCTGGAAAAGGTGCTGAGCGCCTATGTGCACAAAGAAGCCGCCCTCATCTTTGGCGCTACGGCCCTCACCGCCGCCTGGGTGCGCTGGGGATTCGCCCGTCGGCTGGCGCTCAACTTTCTCATGCGCTTCAGCAACAATGTGCGGGCGCAAACTGCAGGCTGGTTTGTGCTGTGCGGCGTGACGAGCTTTGTGGTGGGCAATACCACCGTAGCCGCCATGTTCGCGCCCGTGGCCGTGGCCTCGCTCATGTACGCCGGGTTTACCAGCAATGAAGAACGCTGGAACTCCAAGGCCGCCTCCAATATCCTCATTGCCGTGGCCTGGGGCGCGTCTGTGGGCGGCATGGCCACGCCGCTGGGAGGAGGACAGTCCGTGGTGACCTACGGTCTGCTCAACAAGTATCTGGGGCACGACATCTTTTTCCTCGATTGGACGCTGCGCATGCTGCCCCTGTCGCTGTGCGTCATCGCCGGGGTGGCCGTGCTCATGTACTTCATGAAAACCGACATGCAGCACTTCAGCGGCAGCCGCGAATTTTATCAGAAGGAGCTGGAAAAGCTCGGCCCCATGACGTTTGAAGAAAAAATCGCGCTGGCCGGTTTTGTGCTGGCCATCGGTCTGGCCCTCTTGCAGCCCCTGTACGCCCCCTACACCAAGGGCCCGGCCTGGACATGGCTGCGCCCCACCCAGATGTTCTGCATCATCCCCCTGCTGCTCTTCTTCTGGCCTTCCAGGGCGGTTAAAGGCGAGAATATCCTCTCGGCGGACACCCTGCGCAAGTACTTCCCCGTGACCATCCTCTTCATGTGGCCGGCTTCGGTGGCCCTGAGCCGCATCATCTCCCAAACGGGCGCGGGCAAGGTGTTCGGGCAGTGGATCAGCCCCTTCCTCGGCGTCAGCGACACGCTGTCCATCGCCGCGTGGAGCGTTTTCGGCAACATGCTCTCGCAAGTGACCAGCGACACGGCGGCGGCCGGCGTCATGGTGCCGCTGGCCATTGAATCCATGCGCAACTGGCATGGGCTGGAATTCGGCGCGGTGCCCTGGGTCTGGGTTTCCGGCGCGGCCATCAGTTGGAGCTACGCCGTGGCCTCCGCCACGGGCGCGCAAGGCATCGTGGCCGGCTACGGCGCCAACTTGCGCACCATGTTTGTCTGGGGTCTTGTGGCGGCGGTGGTTTCGGTGGCCATCACCATCCTCTACTTCTGGCTAACCGTCGTCGTCTTTGGTATGGGATTCTACACCCTCCCGCCTGTATAAACCTGCATACGGCGCGGGGCCACTGCGGGCGGCAGGCCCCGCGCCGGAGGCTTACTCTTGAATCTGCACACTGTCCCTCACCCTCCCTACCGTTTCGCCTTTGTTTCCAACTCCAGCGCCATTGCCACGGCGGTGCAGGAATATGCCGCAACGCTGGGCATGGGCATGGAGATTCGCCTTGCCACCATGGAAAAGGCCGTCCCCGTGGCCCGCTCCCTGCTGGAAGAAGGCATTGAGGTCATTTTGGGCGGCGGAGCCACAGGCAAACTCCTGCGGCAGCAACTGCACAGGCCGGTGGTCACCATTGCCCGCAGCCATCTGGATGTGCTGCGGGCGCTGCTGCACGCGCGGCGACACGCGACCCGCATTGCGCTGACCTGCTACGACGCCCCGCCTGCCGGGTGGGAAATGCTGGAAAACCTCCTGAATATACAGATCACCACGGTTTCCTTCACCACCACGGAAACCTTGCGCACAGGCATCGGCAATGCCGTGGCCAACGGCGTGGAATGCGTCGTGGGCGGCGGCATCTGCGCGGAAATAGCCCGCAACCTGGGATGCGAGGGGATTGTCGTCTCGCCGGGCGCGGACGTGATGCAGCGAGCGCTGGAAGAAGCCGTCAACATCGCCGCCTCCCAACGTCTGGAGCGCGAACAGGCCGCATGGCTGCGGGGCATTCTGGATTCGCTGCACGAAGGCATTGTGGGCGTCGACGCGCTGGGAAAGGTCATCACCTGCAACCCCAAAGCCACGCAACTGCTGCAGGCGGACGCCCGCCAAACCACGCCCACCGTCACCACGGCGCTGCGCCGTCTGGGCATCCCCGACGCGCTGTACCGGCTGGAACGGCGACAGGACACCGTGCGTCAGGTGGGAAAGCACGAATTTATCGTCAACTCGCGCCCCATTCTGGTCAATGACGAGGTGCGCGGGGCCGTGGCGGCCTTCCGCCCCGCTGAAGACATACGCACCATCGACGGAAAACTGCGCGCCCACCTGCGCGACAAGGGCTTCGCCACCCGACACGATCTTGATTCGCTGGCGGGAGACAGCCCCGCCATGCGCCAACTGCGCGCCAAAGCCCGCCGCTTCGCCACAACTGAAGCTTCCGTGCTCATTCAGGGAGAAACCGGCACGGGCAAGGAATTGCTGGCCCACGGCATCCACGCCGCCAGTCCGCGCTGCCGCCAGCCCTTTGTGGCCATCAACTGCGCGGCCCTGTCGGAAAGCCTGCTGGAAAGCGAGCTGTTCGGCCATGATGAAGGGGCGTTTACCGGCGCACGCCGCGGCGGCAAAGACGGGCTTTTTGCTCTGGCCAACGAAGGAAGCATTTTTCTGGATGAGATCGGCGACATTTCCCCGGCCTTGCAGGCCCTCCTGCTACGGGTGCTGGAATCTGGAGAAATCATGCGCGTAGGCGGAGATAGGGTCATCCCGGTCAATGTGCGCGTCATCAGCTCTTCATGGAAGAGTCTGGTGACTGAAGTACGGGCCGGACGTTTCCGCGCCGATCTCTATTACCGCCTGACCACCCTGAGCCTGCACCTGCCGCCCTTGCGCCAGCGCATCGGCGATATCCCGGCGATTGTCCACGCCCTGCTGGCCCGACGGGGATTGCCCAACTGTTTTTCCCCGCGTGGTCTGGCCATGCTGGGGGAATACGCCTGGCCGGGCAATATCCGCGAACTGGAAGCGCTGGTGCGCCGCTATACCCTGCTGTTGGAAGGCTCCAGCCCCGACGACCAGCTCTTGCAAGAACTGCTGGAAGAGCTGCGCCTCACACAGGCCGCCCCTTGCCCTGACGCCGTGCCGGAATCGGCCGCCCAAGGGAGCGCGCCCCCCGCGCACGCGACCCCCTGCTCCGCGCCCTCGCTCAGGGAACAACTGGAGCGCTGCGAATGCGATATTCTGAAGCAAGCCTTGGCCAACGCCAACCACAACCGCGCTCTGGCCGCACGCGCCTTGGGCATCAGTCCCAACACCCTGTGGCGCAAACTCAAAACCTGTAAAGCCTGACTTTCAATCTAGAGCATTTCACGTGTAATCTGCTCTAGAAAGGGCCGAAAGGGCAGGAGGAAATATCCGAAAGGGCCTTGCCGCACAGCGGACAAGGCCCTGTTATTAATTACGAATTCGTCTTACACGGACGCGCCGGAAGGCAAAACAACCGCCCCCAAACAAAGGGATGTCTCTACAACGCCTTGCGCACCGCCTCCAGCACCGCGTCATAATCCGGCTCGTGCGTCACTTCGGGCACCAGTTGGACATAGCGCAGAACGCCGTCAGCGCCCACCACAAAGACGGCGCGGGCCAACAGCCGCAATTCCTTGATCAGCACGCCGTAATTGGTCCCAAAGCTGACGTCCCGATGATCAGACAGGCTGCTCACGGCAGCCACCCCGGCAGCGCCGCACCAGCGGGCCTGCGCAAAGGGCAGGTCGCAACTCACTGCCGCGATCCGCACCTTGTCGGACAGGGCGGCGGCTTCCTTGTTGAAGCGGCGGACTTCCATGTCGCAAACCGGCGTATCCAGCGAAGGCACCGTCACCAGCACCGCAACCTTGCCCGCAAAATCCTTGACGGTGCGCGGGCTCAAATCATTGGCCAGCACAGTGAAATCCGGGGCCTTTTGCCCGACAACGGGGAGTTCCCCCACCAGAGTCAACGGATTACCCATAAATGTGACGCTGTTCATATGCGCCCGTCAAAATGATTATGGGGCTTGGCTATTCTTTCGTTGGATTGGTTTGTTTTTTTGTAGGAGTTCAGGGAGGTTTTATTCCGGCCGGGCGAGAAATGGGAGCATTGCTGGCTCTACATGATTTTCGTTATCTTCTGCTGATCGTGGGCGTAGCCATGGGAGCCCTCGCCGTTTGTGCCGAGCCGGCCGTGTGGGTGCTGAATGCCCAGGTGGAAGAAGTTTCAGGCGGGCATATCAAAAAGAGCGTGATGTTGATATCTCTGTCTCTTGGCGTGGCGACCGCCGTGGGGCTTGCCATGGTTCGGGTTATCACGGGGTTGAGCATCTGGTGGTTCCTGATCCCTGGGTATGTACTGGCTCTGGGGCTTATGCGCTTTTGTCCTCGAATGTTCACGGCTATTGCCTTTGATTCCGGTGGGGTGGCATCCGGGCCGATGGCCTCCACCTTTATTCTTGCCTTCACGCTTGGAGCGTCGCATAGCTTGGGCGGCAATCCTATTGCCGATGCTTTTGGCGTCATTGCCATGATAGCCATGACGCCGCTGATAGCCATCCAACTCCTTGGGATTTTTTTTGATCGCCGGGAACGTGCAGTGAAGCTACGCCATAAGTAATAAATACGACCTCGACATGCCAAAACAGTATTAACTCATCAAAAAGGTGTGTAAGAGGTTAAAGTGCAAAAGATGGATGTTCAGTTATGACTTCAATGGCAACAACATACACTCCGGGCAAGCTTTTGGTGAGCATTGTAAACAGAAACCAGGGCGAAGCCATTGTAGCTGTTACAAAAAAAGCCGGAGCGCGTGGCGGTACGATTTTGATGGCCAAGGGCACGGCCGATAATGCCATTTTACGCATGCTTTATCTTGCGCAGACGGAAAAAGACTTGGTGCTTACGCTTGTTCAGGATGATGCTATCCCTACGGTCGTTACCGCCTTGCGTGAAGATGCGTATTTGAAAAAAAAGGCTTCCGGTGTGGGTTTTGTTATTCAAGTACCTGGAATTTTGCGGCATACTCTTTCAACTGTTTGTGAACTTCCATTTTTTCCCATAGAAGATGTAGAAGAGGTATCCGGCATGAGTGCACAAGCGACCCATGAGATGATTTGCGTCATTGTCAACGTCGGCTATGCTGAAGACGTTATGAGTGCGGCGCGCAAAGCTGGGGCCAAAGGGGGAACCGTTCTCAACGCACGTGGAACAGGGCGGGAAGAGGATGTAAAATTTTTTGGTATTTCGATTGTTCCAGAAAAAGAAACGCTTCTTGTCATTGTGGAAAAAAAGCAGGCGAGAACCATTTTGGATGCCATACGCCAGACTTCATGCCTCAATGAACCTGGCATCGGCATAGCATTCTGCATTGATGTCGAGCAGTTTTTTCTTCTAGGGCCGCTGGCTGAAAAAGCACAGCAATCCTCCTGACACCACATAGAAAACAGTGTGTTACTCAGCAAGACTGTAGGACTCAATACCGGAGAAACGCAAAACAATTAGATTGCTAGTCCGTTGACTGACTTGGGGGTTAGGAAGGGGTTAGTTCGAGGGGGATGCGGATGTCTTTTGATGTATCTGGATGCACTCTAACATTGCTAACTTATTGAACTCACAATTTTAGAGCCTGTCCTTTCACGCCGTCGACAGGGGTTCAAATCCCCTTGGGGACGCCAATGAAAATCAAGCACTTACATGAAAATGTAAGTGCTTTTTTCGTTGTGGGGCAAATTGGCTCTACACCAAAGACGGGGGCAAGCGGCTCTACACCAAAGACAGAGACAAGTTCTTTCTCCGGACCGCTATGCCCTCTTCTTTTGGGTAGCCCCTCTTCCTCCCTGCAGCTTCCACTCGTAGTCTTTGTTTTTACCTCTTGACATTGGTCAATTAGTGTTGAACATTTAACAAATGAAATCGACAGATGCTGCTCAACTTTTTGAGGCGTTATCCTCTGATGTGCGCCTGGACATATTCCGTCTGCTTGTGAAGCATGCGCCGGAAGGACTTGTAGCGGGAGAAATAGCAAAAAATCTCAATCTGCCTTCTACAAACTTGTCATTCCACCTCAAAGCCATTGTCCACACCGGGCTGGTCAGGATGGAAAAGGAAGGCCGCTTTTCGCGCTATCGGGCAAATATCCCTTTGATGCTTGAGGTAATAGCGTATTTAACTGCGGAATGCTGTTCGTCTCATCCTGAGCAGTGCCAGAGTTTCAGAGCGGTGTGTGCAGTTCCCCCTGGTTTTTTGCCGCCCCCTCCCCATACTGCAAACACGTAAGCCGAGGCCCTATTTTTTTGCCCATTTACATCAACTATACAACTTCATTTGGACAATTGGAGGGTACATGAAAAAGACAAAAGAGCTAACTCCGTTTGACCTCCGCGAGACAGTCCGCGCCGGATATGCTGAAATCGCCTTGGGAAAACGCGCTTGCTGTTGCGGGAGTCCGCGCAGCAGTCAGGCCGACCCTGCCCGCCTTGCTGAGGCTATAGGTTATGATTCAAAAAGTCTCACTAACCTGCCGGAAGGCGCAAATATGGGGCTTTCCTGCGGCAACCCCCTTGCCATTGCGACTTTGAAGGAAGGCCAGACCGTGCTTGATCTTGGCAGCGGCGGTGGCTTTGACGTGTTCCAGGCGGGCGAAAAAGTGAAAACTTCCGGCCGAGTTATAGGCGTGGATATGACGCCGGAAATGCTTGGTAAGGCCCGCAAGAACATCGGGCACTACCGGCAGCATACCGGCCTGGACAATGTGGAATTCCGCCTTGGCGAGATTGAGCATCTGCCAGTGGCCGACAACAGCATTGACGTGGTGCTTTCCAACTGCGTCATGAATCTTTCCCCGGACAAGCCCCAGGTCTGGCGTGAGATATCCCGCGTACTTAAGCCGGGCGGTACAATCTCCATTTCGGACTTGGCCCTGTTAAAGCCCCTCCCCGACAATATCCGGGAAATGGCCTCGGCGCTGGTGGGCTGCGTGGCCGGGGCCATTCTGGTGGACGAAACCAGGGCCATACTGGAAAAGACAGGCTTCACTTGCATCGCCCTGACCCCGAAGCCGGATTACGTGCGGAACATGCTGGACTGGAACGACCCTCTGTACAGGCAAATTGCTGAAACCCTGCCCAAGGGCGAGGAACTGACGGATTACGTTGTCAGTTTATCCATTGAAGCTCAAAAACAGGTAAACATATAGAAGTTATCACGATTATTCGGACAGCCAAAGATGTTGTGGCTGCAAGAGTAACAGCCCGTCAATCCTCATTTAGCAGGGAAGAGAGGCGAAACAACACAAAAAATTAAGGGCTTATGTGCTTATTTGGCACATAAGCCCTTGATTTTATGGAGCCGCCTGTCAGATTTGAACTGACGATCTGCTGATTACGAATCAGCCGCTCTACCAGCTGAGCCAAGGCGGCGTAGGAAAAACTGTATTTCGCACCAATGTAGCAATAGGGTGGCAGAAACGAAAAACTGGGGCTGTGACCTATTGGATAACTTGGTGATTTTTCTCTTTTTCTATCTCTCCATTTCTTCAGAGCCTGTCTGATTACGCATCAGCTGCTCTACCCAATGAGCTAGACCGGCAACCGGTTACATCTGCCAAAAAAGGCGTTGTCTGTCAAGAGGATTGCACCTCTAGGGCGCAAAGCCCGCACAAACCTTACGGGCTGCGCCTGCGGCTCAGGCGCGCTGCAGCACCAGGGGGATGGCGTGCACTTCGCGGCGCAGTTCCTCGGTATGGCCCAGCTTCCAGCTGGTGGTTTCAGGCTGCCAGTGCAGTCGCTCCGCCACCTGCTTTACCACGTCGGCCACATTGAGAATGGGGTGGCGCTGAAAAACCTGGGGCAGGCCATAGGTCAGATTACAGGCTAGGCAGCGGCCAGGGCGCTGGCGCAGTTCAAAAGCCAGATGTGCCTTGTCCGGCGTGACTTCGCGGCACACCAGCACGATATCATAGGCGCCCTCTTCCGCGCCGCCGAACAAGGCGTCAAAAAAAGCGTCCGCGCGCTCGGCCGGAAAAATTTCGTCCAAAATTTTTTGTTCTAAAGACTGCATACCCATCAAATACTCCACCCTTGCACGGCGAAGGCCGCCACGGATCCCCGCCTGTTGTTCTGCCGCCGGAAACACCCCTGCAGTCGCCAAGGCTGCCCACACCGCAAAAACAGCGAACTTCGGGAATGCACATTCGCAAAGCTCACTGTAAGGCCACCGCAGCCCCTAACCATAACGGGCCGCGTTTACACCCTGCGGCAGACGCCTGCCCACACAGCGGTCAGAACAAATTCACACAAAATTGCCCTAACCGGCGTTGCCTTTTGCCAAAAATCTGCCTCGTCCCGCAGATCGGAGAAGGTCCGAGCGCACATATTCCCATGACCAGAGCCTTGCAACGTTGGAATGCCCTGGCGATTGCGTGAGCAGACGCCCGCCGTGGAGGCGCAAGCGCAACGTATGTGCGCGCTTAAGCGCAGGAACAAGCGTGCCGTACCCTTTTGAGAATATATTATATCCTCAAAGGTAATCTGCTCCGGGGGACGCGCGTCCACGACACTGCCGGGATACTTCAGGCGCACGGCAGGCTACTACCGCCCCGAACATCCACAGGCCGCACCAACAAACGTTCATCCCGCCAGGAGTCCGTCCACCAGCCCCGCCTCCAAATGAATATCCGCACGCGGCAGCTTTGCCAGCGAGAAATCCGCCAGCAGATCCTGTGGCCGCAAGGCCGCGCCCGAAGGATTGCACCCTGCCAGCCGTCCCAGAAGGCCCACCACCAGGCGGGCGTCCACGCCGCGCTCTCGCAATGTGCGTAGGGCAAGACTGTGGTGACGCTTGGCCAGGCGCTCGCCTGCAGCGTCCAGCAAAAGCGGTACGTGCGCGTAGGCAGGGACGGGCAGCCGCAGCAGACGCAGCAAAACGATCTGGCGTGGCGTAGAAGGCAAAATATCCCGCCCGCGCACCACCTGCGTCACGCCCATGAGGCCATCGTCCAGGGCCGCAGCCAACTGGTAGGCCACCACGCCATCGCTGCGCCGCAGGGCAAAATCGCCGCCGCAGTCCGCCAGGGTAAAGCACTGCGGCCCTTGTACGGCGTCCACAAAACTGATGGACTCTGGGGGGCAGCGCAAACGCAGGGCGGCGTGTCGCCCTTGGGCCAGCAGGGCCTGCCGCTGCGCCGCGCTCAGACGTCGGCACGTGCCGGGGTACGGCGCGCCGCGATCGTCCACGTGGGGGGCTGCCGCCAGTTGCCGCAGTTCCCTGCGGCTGCAAAAACAGGGATAGGTCAGCCCTTGCGCCTCCAGACGGGCCAGGGCCGCGGCATAGAGATCGGTGCGCAGGCTCTGTACGTAGGGCGCGTGGGGGCCGCCCAGATCCGGGCCAGCGTCCCAATCCAACCCCAACCAGCGCAGATCTTCCAGAGCGGCAGCGGCCAGCTCCGGCCGGGAACGCTGGGGGTCAATATCCTCCAGCCGCAGCAGCAGCCGCCCGCCCTGAGCCCGCGCGGCCAGCCAGGCCAGAAGAAAAGCCCAGGCGTTGCCCAGGTGGAGCAAGCCCGTAGGGCTGGGGGCCAGCCTGCCGCAGCAGCGGATCATGACAAAAAGTTATTTTTTGTTCCAGGGCATGGCTGCCAGCAAAAGGGCCAGCCCGCAAAAGCCGGTTACCCCGGCAAAGACCAGTCCCGCGCCCACAAAAGCCGAAAGCCAGCGCAGGCCCGGCCAGGCCAGCCCGCCCACAAGGCCCAGCAGTACCAATGAACCCGCCCCGATCTGAATCTGACGAAACATGGGCAGGGTTTTGGCGTCGCGTTCCACGGGCAGCCCCTTCTTTACCCAGTTGTTGATCCCGCCCTCCAGTTGAAAAGCGGGCCCGCCGGCCAGTTGCTGGAGCAGCTCACTCTCATTTCTGGTGCGCCTGCCGGAATTGCAGGTGAAAATAATGGGCTGTTCCGCACTGGCCGGGCGCAGGTCAACCCACCGGATGATGGAAAGGGGCGCGGCCTCGGCGCCGGGGAAGCGCAGTGTGGTCAGTTCGTCGGGTTCACGCACGTCCACCAGACGGGCCGTGCCTTCCTGCAGTTTTTTATATGCTTCTTCGGGAGAAATACTGCTGAGCATGGAGAGCCCTACGAATTGCCGCCCCGTTTTTTGACGGCGGTTTTAGAGGTTTTGCCGGCATCGCTCTTGGACGCCACCTTGCGCACGGCGCTGGATTTTTTTTCTGTGGCGGAGGCTTTGGAGGCTTCTTTGACGACTCGGCCCCCGCGTGCAGACGCTTCCTTTTTGGCGGATTTTGCGGATTTGGCGGTCGTTTTGCCGGTGGACTGCGCAACAGTTTTGCCGCGCTTTTCGGCGCGGACGTCTGCGGACTTGGCGGATTTGGAAACTTTGGAGGAAGATTTGGCAGACTTGGCGGAAGATTTTTCGACGCGCTGTTTGCTGGTCCGCTCATTGCTGGCTACCTGCACAACTTTACCCTGCTTGCGGCTGGACTTAGCGCTGACTTTTGACTTGCCTTTGGCTTTTCTGGCGGTGGAAAGGTCGCGCACGGCCCGTTCTTCGGTGAAATCGTTAAGACGACTTTCGGCCTGCGCCACCAGGTTTTCACCGGCCTCAATTTTTACGCGCCGCGCGCCCAAAAAGGTGCCGCTGAAGTAGGGGTCGTCCAAAGAAGTGATCCGCACGGTGGAGCGCCGCCGCGGGCTGTGGATGAATTTTCCGTCCCCCACATAGATCCCCGTGTGATAGCCCCGACGCGGATGGCGGAAGGCCACGATATCGCCGGCGCGCATGTCTTCCACTCTGGTGATGCGCTTGCCTACCACGGATTGTTCCCGTGCGGTGCGCGGCAGGCTTACGCCTACACTCTTGTAGGCCCAGCAGACAAAACCGGAGCAGTCAAATCCGCCAGGGGAACTGCCGCCGCTCACATAGGGCGTGCCCAGGGCCGAGCGAGCCTTGCTGATGAGCTGCTGGCTGGCCTCCTGCTGTTTATTGTCGAAAGCCGCCTCGTAGGACCGGCGGAACCGTTCCACCCGCAGGGTTTCGTCTTGGGGGCTGTTCTGCTGCTGCCTAGCCGCACAACCAAAGGCCAGGACGCAGGCTGTGAGCAGCACGCCCAGCTTCAGGCACTTACCCATCCGCGCTCCGTACAGGGTTTACGCCGCGCCGCAGGGGCGGACGAATGTATCAAATTGACGGGCGCTCCTCTATGCGAGGAGCGGTCAGGCCCGGATATCCAGCAGCGTGCCCAGCATGGCGTCAGCGGTCCGCACTGCCTGCGCGTTGGCCGCATAGGCGTGCTGGGCAGAGATCATTTCCACAGCGCCGACGGCCAGATCTGTGCCGCTGGGAACAAGGCCGGCGCTTGCGGTGACGTCATACACAGCCTGAGCGGGGTCCGGGGCTTCCGCAGGGGGCAGCACGGCGTTCAAACGGACGCCGAAACCTTCCGGGCCTGTGGCGTATGCAGCATGCCGGGGCCTGAAACCGCCGGTGGAAACATTGGCCACATTGTGCGCCGTGACCGCCAGCCCTTGCGATTGAGCCTTTAAAGCGCCCGCGGCCAAGGTCATACTGTTGCTGCTGATCATCTGGGCACCTGTTCCAGTCTAGCACAAGAGACAGTGGATAGGGAAGAGATTTTTTAGACTTTATTTTTAATAATATACATTATTAATAGTTCCCCGTGCAAATGCAACCCGCCCGCCGTCGCAGGGTGTCGTGGCCAGCCCCGTGCAGGCCTCCTGCGGCGCTGCAAAACCAGACGCCGTTCCTCTCCGCAGCGGGACCATCAGGCCGGTGTAGAACTTCGCCGTGCGGGCAAAGCCGTGGGCGCACACTGTGCGCCTTGCCGGGCTGCAGCCCGGCCGCGGTCATACATCCTACACTTCCGGACGCGCTTCCTCCGCATTTCGGGCGGGTGCGACGGTCAGATCCCGCTCAATGCGGGCAAAGGCATTGTGGTTGTGGATGGACTCCATGCTCTCCACCTCCACGCTGAACCGCTCCACCTGCCCGTGCTCCAACAGACGCTGGGCCACGTTGCGCACCACGTCCTCCACAAAGGTGGGGTGGGCAAAAGCGTTTTCGGTCACAAACTTTTCGTCTTCGCGCTTGAGCAGAGTGTAGACCGCCGACGAAGCCGAGGCCTCGGCAATGTCGATAAAATCCTCCAACCAGGAAAAGGCCTTCATGCGCAGGCGCATGCGCACCATGGCCCGCTGACTGTGCGCGCCCTCGCGGCTGATGGCCTTGGAACAGGGGCAGACGGTCATGACGGGCACGTCCGCCTCCAGTAAAAAGGACTGGCCGGAATCGTCCAGCTCACCCGTGAGACGGCAGGCATAGGCCACGGTGGCCGGGCTGCCCGAAACCGGGGCTTTTTTGGCAATAAAATAAGGAAAGCTGAAGCAGGCAAAGGCCCGGCGCGCGCCCAGGCGTTCCTTGATGGTCAGGAGCAGCCGCCGCACGGAACGGTAGCTGATCTCGTCGTTCCAGGCTTCCAGCGCCTCCACAAAGCGGCTCATGTGGGTACCTTTAAAGGACGAGGGCAGGTCCACGCCCAGATCAACCTTGGCTACGGTCTGCTGACTGCCCCGGCTGCGGTCGCGCACCAACAGGGGCAAATGCAGGTCGCGCACGCCCACCCGATCAATATTCAGCGCCACCTGGGGGGCGTGACTTTGCACATCTTCCATCATGCCAGATCCTGTCCTGTGGTCGTGCCCGTAAATACGCCGTGCTTTACACCGCGGCAGGAGATGAGCTTATCGGCCAGGGCCTGCATGCGTCGGGGTTCGCCTTTGAGTACCAGTACTTCCAGGCAGTTATAGTGGTCCAGATGCACATGCAGGGTCGTGATGATCAGCTCGTGTTCGTCGTGCTGGATCTGCATGAGCTTGCGGGCCAGATCGTTTTTATGGTGATCGTAAACCAGGGTCAGAGTGCCGGCGCCGTAGGCGTCTTTGTTCCAGCTTTCTTCCACCAGGGCCTTGCGGATCAGGTCGCGGATGGCCTCCGAGCGGTTGGGGTAGCTTTTGCGCCGACAGAGTTCGTCAAAAGGTTCCAGCAGGTCCTCGTCCAAAGACACGCCAAAGCGGGCCAGATTTCCCATATGCAGATTCCTGTGACGGCCTTGCGGCGGGGCCGCCGTTTGCCGGTGAGGCCGTCCCTGGCGTCAGGCCGGGGTGCGGCGGATTTCCCAGACCCGCACGGTGACGGGCACGGGCTGGGCGTAGATCGGTTCCACAACACAGCTGAAGACCTGCCGCCCCTGCCAGCCGCCATTGTGCAAGGCGCACAAAAAGGCCTCATACACCGTGCGGCCCGGCTCCGCCACCCAGGCCGCGCCGTCCGGGGCCAGGGCGCGGTCCAGAAAATGCAGCACCGGGGCCACGAACCGCTTTTCGTACATAATGTCGCCGCCCCAGACGCGCGCCATGCAGCCTGCGGCCACGGCAGGCCGCCGCCAGTCCATGACCATCCAGAAGGGCTGGGGCACCCCGTTGGTTGCGGCGTTTTTGCGGGCAAAGCGCAGGGCTTCTTCTTCATAATCCACGGCCGTGACCCGCGCGCCCAGTCCCTGCCCCACCATAGCAGTAAGCCCCAGGCCGCAGCCCAGATCCAGGCAGGGACGACCGACGATCTCTTCCTGCCGCAGGGCCAGCCAGTCGGCCAGAGCTACGCTGGCGGGCCAGAGCTCCGTCCAGTAGGGCAGGCGCTCGTCGGCAAAGTCGTCGGCATCGGCGGTCATGGCCTCCCACAGGGCCTCCAGGTCCGCCGCCCGCTCCAGCCGCCACAACCGCCCCGCGGCGCGCACGCTGATCTGCGGGCAGTAGGCGGCAAGTCCGCTGCCGGCCTCGGCGACAGGCAAGTGCGCGGAAGTTTTTGACAACATCTTCACCGTGGCACCATAACGCATTGCCGCCGGGCTGTACAGGGCAACCGCGGCCGGCCGCCCGCGCGACGCAGGCGACGCGCCACAGTTGACGCCTGACGGCGTGGCATGTATTATCCCCCAGTTTTAGCAAACGGCGTCGGCCCTGCCGGGGCCGCCCTTTCCATCCCCAAAATCCGCAGGAAGATCCAATGCCCAAGCGTACGGATTTGCACAAAATTCTCGTCATCGGCGCGGGGCCCATCATCATCGGTCAGGGCTGCGAGTTTGACTACTCCGGTTCCCAGGCCGTCAAGGCCCTCAAGGAAGAGGGCTACGAGGTGGTGCTGGTCAACTCCAATCCGGCCACCATCATGACCGATCCGCATCTGGCCGACGCCACCTATGTGGAGCCCATCGAGCATGAAACCCTGGCCACCATCATCCGCAAAGAGCGTCCCGACGCCCTGCTGCCCACCCTTGGCGGACAAACGGCTTTGAACGCCGCTCTTGGACTGGCCAAGAGCGGCGTTTTGGCGGAATGCGGCGTAGAGCTCATCGGCGCGCGGGCCGAGGTCATTGAAAAGGCCGAAAGCCGTGAACTCTTCCGCGAGGCCATGGAGCGCATCGGCCTGCAGGTGCCCGCCAGCGGCATTGCCCGCAGCATGGACGACGTGCGCCGCCTGGGCAATGTGCTGCCCTTCCCGCTGATCGTGCGCCCGGCCTTCACCCTGGGCGGCACGGGCGGCGGCGTGGCCTACAATCTGGAGGATCTGGAGGAAGTGGCCGCCAACGGCCTGACCGCCAGCCCCACCTCCGAGGTCATGATCGAACAGAGCGTGCTGGGCTGGAAAGAAATCGAAATGGAAGTCATGCGCGACGCCAAGGACAACTGCGTCATCATCTGTTCCATTGAAAACTTCGACCCCATGGGCGTGCACACGGGCGACTCCATCACCGTGGCCCCCATCCAGACCCTTTCGGACGCGGAATACCAGAATATCCGCGACGCCTCCATCGCCATCATGCGCGAAATCGGCGTGGAAACGGGCGGCAGCAACGTGCAGTTCGGCATCAACCCGGCCAACGGCGACCTGGTGGTTATTGAGATGAACCCGCGCGTGTCGCGCTCTTCGGCTCTGGCCTCCAAGGCCACGGGCTTCCCCATCGCCAAAATTGCGGCCAAGCTGGCCGTGGGCTATACTCTGGACGAGCTGCGCAACGACATTACCCGCGAAACTGTGGCCAGCTTCGAGCCCGCCATTGACTACTGCGTGGTCAAAGTGCCGCGCTTCACTTTTGAAAAGTTCCCCGGCGCCCAGGACGAGCTGACCACCTCCATGAAGAGCGTGGGCGAGGCCATGAGCATTGGGCGCACCTTCAAGGAAGCGCTGCAGAAGGGCCTGCGCTCCATGGAAATCGGCGCCACAGGCCTGGGCTTTAACTTCCGTGCCGCCCTGCCCGACCGGGAAACCATTCTGGAAGCCCTGCACCGGCCCAATTCCAAACGCATCTTTGCCCTGCGCCAGGCCCTGATCGCGGGCCTGAGTGAAGAGGAAATCACCGCCGCATCTTCCTTTGACCCCTGGTTTGTGCGGCAGGTCAAGGCAATTGTGGATATGGAGGCCCGCATCAGCGACTTCGGCCTGGCCAACGACATGACCGCCACCAACCCCCATCTGCGCCTTATCCTGCGCGAAGCCAAGGAATACGGTTTCTCCGACCGGCAGCTGGCGGAAATGTGGAAGCGGCCCGAAAGCGACATCCGCCGCCTGCGCAAAGAAATGGACATCGTGCCCACCTACTATCTGGTGGATACCTGCGCGGCGGAATTTGAGGCCTATACCCCCTATTTCTACTCCACCTACGAGCACGGCGACGAACTGGTGGTGGAAGACCGGCGCAAGGTGCTCATCCTGGGCGGCGGCCCCAACCGCATTGGCCAGGGCATAGAGTTCGACTACTGCTGCTGCCACGCTTCCTTCGCGCTGCGGGACGCGGGCGTCATGGCCATGATGGTCAACTCCAACCCCGAAACCGTGTCCACGGACTACGACACCTCCGACCGCCTCTACTTTGAACCCTTGACGTTTGAAGACGTCATGAACATTGTGGAAAAAGAAAAGCCAGAAGGGGTCATCGTGCAGTTTGGCGGACAGACCCCCCTCAACCTGGCCGTGCCCCTCATGCGCGCGGGCGTGCCCATTCTGGGCACCAGCCCGGACGCCATAGACCGGGCTGAAGACCGCGAACGCTTCCAGGCCCTGATCCAGAAGCTCAATCTGCTGCAGCCGCCCAACGGCACGGCCATGAGTCTTGAAGAAGCCAAAGAGGCGGCCGAACGCATCAGCTATCCCGTGGTGGTGCGGCCCAGCTATGTGCTGGGCGGGCGCGCCATGGCCGTGGTCTACGACGCCACGGAACTGACCGAATACTTCCACGCCCAAGTGCCCCAAAAGCCGGAGCACCCCATCCTTATCGACAAGTTCCTGGAGCATGCCGTGGAGGTGGACGTGGACGCCCTCTCCGACGGTAAGGACGTGTACGTTGCCGGCATCATGGAACATATTGAGGAAGCCGGCATCCACTCCGGCGACTCGGCCTGCGTGCTGCCTTCCTATTCCCTCTCCTACGACCACGTGGCCAACATCGCGGCTCAGACCGAAGCCCTGGCCAGAGAACTGCGCGTGGTGGGGCTCATGAACATCCAGTTCGCCATCAAGGGCGATGACATCTACATTCTGGAAGTGAACCCCCGCGCCTCGCGCACGGCCCCCTTCGTTTCCAAGGCCACGGGCGTGCCCTTGCCCTACCTGGCCACCCAGGTCATGCTGGGCAAAACCCTGGAGGAACTGGACCCCTGGAGCCTGCGCAAGGGCGGCTTTGTCTGCGTGAAGGAAGCCGTGCTGCCCTTCCAGCGCTTCCCTGGGGTGGACGTCATTCTGGGACCGGAAATGCACTCCACGGGCGAGGTCATGGGCATGGGCCCCAGCTTCGGCGAGGCCTTCCTCAAAAGCCAGCTGGGTGCGGGGCAGGCGCTGCCCCAGGGCGGGCGCATCTTCCTTTCCGTCAACGACAGAGACAAACCCTACCTGCCCGAGGTGGCCCAGAAGTTTGCCGAACTGGGCTTTCAGCTTCTGGCCACGCGCGGCACCGCCGCCGTGCTGCGCCAACGCGGCCTAGACGTGGAAGAAGTGCTCAAAGTCTATGAAGGTCGGCCCAATATCGTGGACCTGCTCATCAATCACGAGGTGGCCCTGGTCATCAACACGGCCTCTGGCAAGCACACGGCCAAAGATTCCAAGGCCATCCGGCACGCGGCCCTCATGTTCAAGGTCCCCTACTGCACCACCATCGCCGCCGCCAGGGCCACGGCCACGGCCATCGGCTCCCGCCGCGACGAGGTGCATGTGGAAAGTCTGCAGGAATACTACGCGCGGGAAGCGCGGGGGTAGCTATGAAAGCATTGCTGGTGCTGGAAGACGGTTTTACGTTGGAAGGCAAGTCCTTTACCGGAGAGTTCGAAACCGGCGGCGAAGTCATCTTCACCACGGGCATGACCGGCTATCAGGAGGTCCTCACCGACCCCTCCTACTACGGGCAGATGGTCTGCATGACCTACCCGCTTGTGGGCAACTACGGCATCTGCCGTGAAGATATGGAATCCGCGCGGGTGCACTGCGCCGCCTTTCTGGTCAAGGAATGCTGCAAGCAGCCTTCCAGCTGGCGGTCCCACATGAGCCTGCCCGCCTTTCTGCAGCGCTATGAAACCCCCGGCATGGAAGGGCTGGATACCCGCGCTCTGACCCGCCACCTGCGCCTGCACGGGGCCATGCGCGGCATTATCTCTACCAAAGAGCAGGACCGCCGCGTGCTGCAAGAGCGCGCCCGCGCCCTGCCCACCATGCAGGGCCGCAACCTGGTGCCCTTTGTGGCCGCCCAAAAGCCCTACGCCTGGATCGACAACGCCCCCCAGGAAGTCGCCCTGGACGAAAACGGCGCCTACGCCTGGCGCGGCACGGGCCTGCCCCTGCTGGTCTATGACTACGGCATCAAGTGGAACATCCTGCGCTGCCTCTGCGCGGCGGGTTTCGAACCCCTGGCCGTACCGCCCAATTTCAGCGCCGCGCGGGCCAAAGCCAGCGGAGCTCAGGGCGTGTTTCTCTCCAACGGCCCCGGCGACCCGGCCACCCTTACCGACGCCATTGCCCTGGTGCGCGAACTCATTGACATGTTCCCGGTCACGGGCATCTGCCTGGGGCACCAGCTCATCGGCCATGCCCTGGGCGGCACCACACACAAACTCAAGTTCGGCCACCACGGCTGCAACCACCCCGTCAAAGACCTGACCACCGGGCGCATTGAAATCTCCTCGCAGAACCACGGCTTCCATGTGGTGCTGGACGACGCGCCCGACGTGGAGGCCACGCATATCAACCTCAATGACAATACCCTGGAAGGTCTGCGTCATACCCGGCTGCCCGTCATGAGCGTGCAGTTTCACCCTGAAGCCGCGGCCGGCCCCCACGACGGGCGCTACCTTTTTGCCCGGTTTAAGGATATGATCGCCACGGCAGTCAACAGCTGAGGCCCTGCCGCCGCGGGACTTGATTCTCCGTGACGCTTGCGGCTATGGTGAAGTGGATGCGACGGCTTGTCCGCCATGACCCCAACCCCAAAGGAGCTTCGTGTGAAAAAGACACTGTTGAGTCTGACCCTGGCCTTGGCCCTGGCGACGCCCTGCGTCCCGTCCCTGGCTGCTGAAGGGCCGCACACCACGCGCGACAACCCCGTAGAGCAATTCACCGGGACTGTCTGGCAGCGCACCGAAGAATCTGAAAAAGCCTCCTTCCTCTTCGGGGTGGAAACTGCTATTACCGTGGAATACTTCGTCAATGCAAAACTGACCGAAAAAGCCGCCAAGGCGGGCAAACGCCCGGTCTACACCCTCTCCCCTTTTGAAAAGGGCTGGATGAAAGCCTTCAAGGGCATGAGCCGTGCCGAGGTGGCGGCCGAAGTGGACAAGTGGTACGCCGCCAATCCGCAGCACCTTGACCGCCCGGTCATGGACGTGATCTGGTACGAACTCATCGCGCCGCGTCTGGCCGCGCAATAAGCAGGCTGCGCAAGGCGCAAGGAGACAGTTATGAAAAAATTCCTGATGATTGGCCTTCTGGCCGCGCTGGTAGCCAGCGGTCTGGGCTGCACCAACATGAGCAAAACCCAGCAGGGCGTAGCCAGCGGCGCAGCCCTGGGCGCTTTGGGCGGCGCGGGCGTGGCCGCCATAGCCGGCGGCTCGGCCGGTTGGGGCGCGCTTACCGGCGCAGGCGTGGGCGCGCTGGCCGGCGGCATCATCGGCCACGAGCAAAGCAAGAACAAAAGCTGGTAAAACTTTGTCAACTACGGGCGGGGCTGCCCCGCCCATACAGGGCCGCCCGCAAGCGGGGCGGCCTTTTTTGTTCCCGGCACAGCGCTTTGGCCGTGCCCGATTTTATCGGCGCAGCCCGCCCTTGCGGGCACACCTGCTGCAACAGTCGGCAAATATTACGGCATTGCGCGCGCAGCCCAACGCCGCCCACCCTTGCGGCAGGCGTGCGTTCGGGCGTCCCCACGGGCGTTTTACGGGTGGGGGGCGCTTGCCCAACAATCTTTTTTGGCCCATGATTATGGAAAGCAATCCCCCCAACCTGGAGGCAGACATGAAGGATATTCGCAAGGTCGTCATCCCCGTGGCCGGATGGGGCACGCGCTCCCTGCCCGCTACCAAGAATATTCCCAAAGAAATGCTGCCCATCTATAACAAGCCCGTCATCCAGTATGTGGTGGAGGAGGCTCAGCGGGCAGCCATTGAAGACGTCATCTTTGTGACCAACCGGGATAAAAGCGTCATCGAGGACCATTTCGACTACAACCTGCAGCTGGAAGCCGTGCTGCAGCGGGCCGGCAAGCTGGACAAGCTGGCCGAAGTGCGCCGCGTGGCGGAAATGGTCAACATCATGTCCGTGCGCCAGAAAAAACAGCTGGGCCTGGGCCATGCCGTACTCTGCGCGCGTGAGCTGGTGCGGGACGACCCCTTTGCCATCATGGTGGGCGACGACCTCATGTTCGGCGGCGTGCCGGGCATCGGTCAGCTCAAAGAAGTGGCCCTGGCGGAAAACATGCCCGTCATTGGCGTCATGGAAGTGCCGTGGGAAAAAGTCAGCCGCTACGGCATCATTGACGGCGAAGAAGTGACCCCAGGCGTCTACCGCATCAAAAGCATGGTGGAAAAGCCCCGGCGCGAGGACGCGCCCTCGCGCCTGGCTATTGTGGGCCGCTACGTGCTTACGCCGGATATTTTTGACTATCTGGAAAAAGTCACGCCCGGCCACGGCGGCGAAATACAGCTTACCGACGCCCTGCAGGCTATGGCCCAGGAAAGAGGTATGATGGCCGTGCGCATGACCGGCATGCGTTTTGACGCCGGCGACTGGGCCGAATTTCTCACGGCCAATATCTACTTTGCCCTGCAGGATGAGGAACTGCGCTACGAACTGCTGGACAAACTGCGCAAGATCGTGCAGTTCCACTGATACCATCGCGCCCCGCGCCTTTTTTGCCCCTCCGCAGGCCGCGCCCGCGGAGGGGTTCGCGTTTTACCGTCAAGAGTGCCGCATGTACGCCACCGTCGCCCTGTTGAGCCCGCCCTACGCCAGTCTGAGCTACAGCCTGCCGACGGAATTTCCCGTGGAATTCTGGAAGCCGGGCCTGCGCGTGGCCGCGCCCCTGGGCCGGGGCGCCCTACGGGCCGCCGTGCTGCTGGAAACCAGCGCGCAGATCGACCTGCCGCCGGGCGTTGTCTGCAAAGACCTGTGCTGGCCTCTGGAGCCCGCCCCGCTGCTCGCGCCGGATTTGCTGGCCCTGGCCCAGGACCTGGCCCGTCGGCAAGGGCTAACGCCCGGCAGTATTCTGGGGCATGTGCTGCCCCTGGGCCTGCGCAAGACGGGCGTGCGCCTGCACTGCCTGCACCAAGGCCGGGCAGCGGTCTGGCCTCTGGCGCGCCTGCGTGCGGCAGACCAGGAAACCAGGGCAGAGCTGGCCCAGGCCCTGCTTTCCAACGCGGCCCGCCTGCTGCCGCCGGGCACGGACGCGGCCAGCGAAGAACTCTGCCTGCTGCGCGTGGACCCGCCCTGGCCCGTGCGCCCCGCCGCCTCCCGCCAGATCGCCGTGCTGGAATACCTGCACGCCCACGGCGCCGTGTGCCGCCGACAACTGCTCCGCAACCTGGGCCAGCAGGCCGCCCCGGCCCTGCGCAGCCTCATTGAGGCCGGGCATGTGGCGCTGGAGCGAGAGGAGGCCGAAGACCCCACGGACGCCCTGGAACAGTCCCTGCTGCCGCCGCCTCCGGCCCCGTTCAGCCTCAATGCGGACCAGACCGCCGCCCTCGACAACCTGCTGTCGGCCCTGCGCGCGGAGGCCCCGGCTTCACGCCTGCTGTTCGGCGTAACAGGCAGCGGCAAGACGGCCGTGTATCTGGAGCTGGCCAAGGCCTGCCTGGCTGCCGGCAAAAGTCTGCTGCTGCTGGCTCCGGAGGTGGCCCTGGCCCACAAGCTGCGGCGGGACGCGGCCTGCGCCCTGCCAGGAGCGCCCCTCTACTTCCACCACGGCTACCAGACCCCAACGCGGCGGGAGGCCACCTTCCGCCAGCTGGCCGAACGCAAGGATCCCTGCCTGGTGGTGGGCACGCGCTCGGCCCTGTTTCTGCCCGTGCCCCGGCTGGGCTGCATTGTGCTGGACGAAGAACACGACGGCTCCTTTAAGCAGGAAGAAAGCCTGGCTTACCAGGCCAAGGAGGTAGCCTGGTTCCGCGCGGCGCAGAACCGCGGTCTGCTGGTGCTGGGCTCGGCCACGCCGGACCTCAAAACTTTTTACGCGGCGGAAACAGGGCGTCTGCCTTTGCTGCGCCTGCCCCGGCGCGTGGGCGGCAGGGATCTGCCCCCTGTGGACCTGGTGGATATCGGCAGCCTTGCCCCCGCAGCCGGCCAAAGCCCCTTGGCCCCGGCCAGCGAAGAGGCCCTGCGCGCCACCCTGGCCCGGGGGGAACAGGCCGTGGTGCTGCTCAACCGCCGGGGCTACGCGCCCCTCATGTACTGTCTGGACTGCAGCCGCGTGCTGCGCTGCCCGCAGTGCGAAATCGGCCTGACCTACCACAAGGGGCTGGAGCGCCTGGTCTGCCATTACTGCGGCTATAGTCTGCCCTTTCCCACGCCCTGCCCCCACTGCGGCGGCACGGACTATCTGCCCTTGGGCGAGGGCACGGAACGCCTGGCGGAACGCCTGGGCGTACTGGCGGGCGGGCCCGTACTGCGTCTGGATCGGGACAGCACCCGCCGTCCCGGCCGCATGGAAGAAATCCTCGCCGCCTTCGCCCGGCAGGAAGCGCCCATCCTGGTGGGCACGCAAATGCTTTCCAAGGGGCACCACTTTCCGCAGGTGACCCTGGTGGTGGTGGCCGACGCCGACCTGGGCCTGAACCTGCCCGACTACCGCGCGGCAGAGCGCACCTTTCAGCTGCTGGTGCAGTCCGCCGGGCGGGCCGGCCGGGGAGAAAAACCCGGCCGCGTGCTCATCCAGACCCGCGACGTAAGCCACTACTGCTGGCAGTTTGTGCGCACGGCGGATTACGAAGGCTTTTATGCGGAAGAGCTGGCCCGCCGACGGCTGCGGCGCTACCCGCCCTTTGTACGTCTGGCTCTGGTGCGCATTTCCTTTGCCAGGGAGGCGCAAGAGGGCCCCCAGGCCCTGAATGCCGTGGCCGCCGCCATGCGCGGCAGGGCCAGGGAACTGGGCGTGCAGATGCTGGGCCCCGCACCCGCGCCCCTGGCCCTGCTGCGCGGACGCAAGCGCTTCTCCTGCCTGCTGAAAGCGCAGGACTGGCAAGCGCTGCGTCAGGTCTTTTTTTTCGCGCGGCAACAAAAAGCAGCCGCGCACCTGCGACTTTTTCTTGACCTTGATCCCGTAAATATGTTGTGAAACTCCTTCGTATTTCGTGCTGTCGGCGGGGCTGCCGCTGTCGGTGCATTTCTTGGCACTTTCTAGGGTACTGGAGGAGTGATGCGGGGTCTGCGCGCGTGTGTTTTGGGCCTGGCGCTGGTGTTGTGCTGCGCGTCCGGGGTGTTGGCAGAGGGCTTTGCCCTTAACGAATGGAGCGCCAGGGGCGTTTCCTTGGCTGGCGGCATGGTGGGGCGGGCCAACGACCCTTCGGCCCTGGCCTACAATGCGGCGGGCATCACCCAGTTGCCCGGCACCCAGGTCATGGGCGGCTTTGCCTTTATTGCGCCGTACGGCAGCATTGAAGCCGACATGCAGGACGGCAGCCGGCACACCACCTTTACCAAGCCGGCCATCTGGACCGCCCCCCACGCCTACCTGACCCAGCAGCTTAACGACCGGGTCTGGCTGGGGCTGGCGGCCTTTTCACGCTTCGGCCTGGGCAACAGCTTTTCCGGCAACTGGGACGGCCGCTACAGTGTGTACGACGTGGGCGTGCAGACCTTTTCCTTTGTGCCTACCCTGGCCGTAAAGCTCAACGACGTGTTTTCCGTTTCCGCCGGGGTGGAAGCCATGTACGCCCACATGTACATGGGCAACAAAATCCCCACAGTTACCCCCACCCTCGAAAAGTATGACAACGACATGCAGCTGGAAGGCACCGGCTGGGGCATGGGCGCGCAGTTCGGCCTGCACATGCGCCTCAGCGACCAGTGGTCTGTGGGCCTGAGCTACAAAAGCCAGGTGACCATGCGCCTGGACGGCGATGTGGAATTTGGCCGCCATGACCAGAACATGCTTGTCAAAATGGGCCAGCACCTGCCCGCCGCCAGGGATTGCTCGGCCAACACGACCTTACAGCTGCCCGACTCCGCCGCCCTGGGCATTGCCTACAAGCCCCTGGACAATCTGAGCTTTGAGGTGGGCGCGGTGTGGACGCGCTGGTCCACCTACAACGCCCTGAATATCTACATGGACAACGGGTACAGCTCCGTCAACAACAAGGAATGGCGGGACGGCTGGAACTTCAACGCCAGCGTGGAATACCGCCCCCTGGACTGGTGGACCCTGCGGGCCGGTTTTGCCTACGAAACGCCGGTGCTCAACGAAGACCACGCAGACTACATCATGCCCGTCAACGGCCGCCAGATGCTCAGCCTGGGCACGGGCTTTGCCTGGAACAACTGGACCCTGGATCTGGCCTACGCCCACTTCTGGATCAACAGTACGGACTACGACCGCACCGATGCAAGCGGCATTCGCAACCAGCTTTCCGGCATCAGCGGGGGGCAATCCAAAAATGTTGCGGCCAATGTCTATATGGTTTCACTGGCGTATGCCTTCTAGAGCATTTAACACTTGAAATGCTCGCTTACGGCGGGCAAAAGCCTGCCTTCTCGCATTTCGTGGCAAGGATTTTCAAGAAAATCCTTGCAGAGCAGTTAGCTCATTTCATTCGCTAACTGCTCTAGGCAGCTTCCTTTTGAGGATATGCCTGCTCAAAGTCTGCGACACGCGCGTTCCGGCGCGTACCCGCGCACACGCATTGCGCGTAACCTGCGTGGCTGGCGTCTGCTTACGCAACCCCTGGGGCGGGCCTTTACCTGCGCCGCCGAACGGACGCCTGGAGCGGCGCTGCGCCGGGCCGCACCACGAACTATAGAAAAGCTATTGACATTTTCTAGTGGTTAGGCCAAAGTTAAAGCTGCCCTTGACATTTATAAGGGTTAGCACACAGGAGGACTGTCATGAAACGCATTATCGCCGCACTGGCGCTTGTATTGACCCTGGCCCTGCCGGGCATGGCCGCTGCTGAAGGTACGGGCATGTATCTGGCTCCCAAATTTCTTATGAGCATCCAGAGCACCGGCAACACGGAGCGCACAGACGCCCTGGCCGGCTCTGGCGTGGACAGCTACAGCCAGTTCACCCTGGGCGGCGCTTTTGCCCTGGGCTATGACTTCTGGCCCCAGCAGATGCTGCCCCTGCGCGCGGAAATTGAATTCGCCCTGCGCGGCAACAATGAAAAGACCTGGAGCGACGGCGGCCAGTACATCAACGAGGTGAAGGGCACCTGGAACAGCTCCACCCTCTTTGCCAACCTGTTCTGGGATTTCCACAACGACACGGCCTTCACCCCCTATGTGGGCGCCGGTCTGGGTATGGCCTTCAACTACGTGGGCTATGATTTCACCGACAACAACGGCAACAAGTTTTCCGCCGACGACCGCTTCACCAACTTCGCCTGGAATGTGGGCGCGGGCGTGGCCTACAATTTCAATGAAAACTTCGCCGTCGATGCTTCCTACCGCTTTGTGGGCCTGGGCTACAACGAAGTGAGCGCCACTTCCAACGGCCGTAAGTACGAAATCGGCAACCGTCCCTACAACAACGAATTTATGGTGGGCCTGCGCTTCGCGTTTTAAACCGCATACGGCACAAGCGCCTCTTGCTTAGCCCCGGTTCTTGCCGGGGCTTTTTTGTGCCCCAGCGCAGGGACTGCGGGAGAACTAACGTTTTTTATTGACATATATATTATTGATTATATACTAAGCGTGTTTTTTCATACCCTGTTCCAGCAAAGGAGGAAGAAAGATGCTCAAGAGGATGCTTCTTGTGGCGGGCCTGATGGTGGCCCTGGCCAGCCCGGCCCTGGCGGAAACCAACGGCGTGTATGTGGGGCTGAAATTCCTGGATTCCATCCAGAGCACGGGCTCTGTATCCAAAAGTTCAGGAATTTCCAGTGTCTTCGATGTGGACAACTATACCCAGAACACCGTGGGCGGCGGCATTTATGTGGGTTATGATTTTTACCCGCAGAACCAGGTGCCCGTGCGTACGGAAATTGAGTACGCCATCCGCACCAACAGCACCACCACCTGGGATCTGAACGACACCGCCAAGGTTGCGGTGAATAGTTTTGCAAAAAGCAAGGGAGCCGATACAGCCGACGCCAGTCTGAAGGGCGAATGGAACCTGCAGACCCTGTTCCTTAATGCCTACTGGGACTTCCACAACGACACGGCCTTCACCCCCTATATCGGCGGCGGCATCGGCCTGGGTTTTTTGCGCACCAAGTACGAGCTTGAGGTTGCGGCGTCAGCTCACGGGCAGACGGCTAGCATCAGCGACAGCTTTAGCGAGACCCACACCGTGTTCGCCTGGAACGCCGGGGCGGGCTGCTCCTACGCCTTCAACGAAAACTTCTCCGCCGACCTGGCCTACCGTTTTGTGGGTCTGAGCTACAGCGAAACAGAAAAAAACCTTTTGGGCAGTAAAGAAAAAATCGGCATGGCGCCCTACGCCAACGAATTCAGCCTGGGCCTGCGGTACACCTTCTAGCCGCACATCCGGAAATCACTCCGGTGCGGTCCGCAGCATCGCTCTGCAGCATGGGGGCCGCACCGGGCCGTCCTGACCAAGAAAAAGTACCCCGGCCGGCGGCGCAACCTTCCTGCCGCAAAGGCCCCGCCCTGCGGCCTTGCCATACCGGCCGGGGTGCGCCTGTTTCTGTAGCCGCAGCCATTTTTGCGCTTTTCTTCCTTGGCTCCAAAATCAGCTTTGGGGTAAGGGAGTCATGCGCATCAGCATTTCTGTAACGACTATCCCTCTTCAAAAAAACGCGCCCCCACAGCTCAGGGCTTTGCCGGCTTGACGGGCAGCAGAGTCTTGTGAGGCCCGCGCATACGATAGACAAAATCCGCACGGGGCAGGTCCCCGCTGACCACCAGCAGGAGCAGAAGCCCGGCGGCAGGGTCTTCCCTGGCCAGGCCCAGCCCTGTGACGCCTTCCTGCGTAAAGGCAAATTCCCATTGACCGCTGGCCCGAAGTACAGGTTTGCCGCCGCCCAGGCGTTGGGCATTGGCGCGGGCGGCCTGCTCGGCTTCGCCGGGTTGAGCGGGCCCTGCAATAATCAGGGCCGAAGCCTTGTGGTCCTTTTGTCCCAACAAAACCTGCACCGCGTCCTGCAGCTTGACCGGCCCGCTGACCACCACCCAGTCGGGGGGCAGATCCAGACTGTAGTAGGGGGTGGTCAGGGGGGCGGCCCAGGCGGCCAGGGGCAACACTACGGTCAGAACCAGACTGCAGAACAGTTTTCGCCACATCTTCTTCTCCAGAGCCCGACGTCCGGCGGGCGCATTGTAGTACAGACAACAAAAGGGTTGCACAGCTGTTGCGCCACAGCCCCAGGGATTATTCAGGACCAGACAAAAGCCGTGGCAGCGCAAAATAATGCGCATGGCTCTATGTTCGCCGTTTGAACATACGCACAGCTACGGCCACAGCCACGGCGCTGATAAGAATGATCTTGCCCAGATGCGTCATGGCGGCCAGCACGGTAATATCCTTCAGAAACACCCCTTGCACAATGGCGGTAAAGTGACGCATGGGGTTGATCTGGCTGGCGTACTGCAGAAATACGGGCATATTGTTGATGGGCGTAACCGCGCCGGAAATAAGAATACAGGGCACGCCCACGGTAAAGGCCCCCAGAAAAGCCTGCTGTTGCGTGGCCGAAAGGGAGGAAACCATCAGCCCCATACCGCCGGAGGCCACGGCAAAGGCCAGCATGCCCAGGTACAGCAGCACCAGGGAGCCGGTAAAAGGCACGCCAAAGCCAAACACGGAAATGATCAGGAAAATGGTGCCGTGGGCCAGCCCCACCAGGCAACCGGGCACCAGTTTGGCCAGGGCGATTTCCGTGGCGGTGGCGGGCGAAACCAGCAGTTGGTCAAAGGTGCCCACCTCCCGCTCCCGCGCCACGGAAAGTCCCGTAACCACCAGCCCCAGCATAAAACTCAGCATGCCGATGAGGTTGGGCAGAAAAAACCACTGGAACTCCAGGTTAGGGTTGAACCAGCAGCGCACGCGCACGTCCAGGTCCGGGGCTGCGGCTTTGCGGGCTTCCTGGCCCAGGGGCGTATCCAGGGCCACGGGGCGCAGCAGCCGCTCCAGGTAGTAGGCGGCGATCTGCGCGGCGTTGGAGCGGCGGCCGTCCAGGATGGCCTGCACCGTGGCCGGTTCGCCCCTTTCAATGCGGCGGGAAAACTCCTGGTCAAAGACCAGGATGAACAGGGCCCGCTGCTGCTCCATGACCGGGCGGATGTGCGCCTCCCCTTCCAGAAAGCTCACACTGCGGAAGGTGGGCGAGCCCTGAATGCGGCGGACGATTTCCCGGCTCCAGCGGCCGTTGTCCTGGTTCAGCACGGCCACGTCCACATTGCGCACTTCCAGGGTGGCGGCCCAGCCAAAGGCCACGATCTGCAGCAGGGGCGGCACAATGATCAGGGTGCGGGAAACCCGGTTGCAAAACAGCACCAGCAGTTCCTTGCGCACAATGGTGAGCATGCGCCGCCAGTTGAGCCGGGGAAGGGAAAAGACGGCCATCTCACACGTCCAGGCGCTTGACCAGATTTTTGTAGACCAGCCCCAACAGCACAACGGCCAGCAGCCCCATAAAGGCCAGACTGGGCAGAAACACGGCCCACACGTCTCCGGTCAGGAAGAGCGTGCGCAGACAGGTGTTGAAGTAGCTGACGGGCAGAAGCCGGGTAAGAACGCGCAGGGCCAGGGGCATGCTGCTGATGTCAAACACAAAGCCGGAGAGCAGCAGCGCTGGCAGGAAGCCGGAAAACAGCCCGGCCTCGGCGGCCACCAGCTGCCCGCGCAAGGTGACGGAAATGAACAGCCCCTGGCCCAGGGCACTGCACATGAAGACGGAAGACAGCAGCAGCAGCGCCGCTACGGAACCGCGAAAGGGCACAGCAAACAGGGTCACCGCCGCCACGGCGCAGAGGGCCATGCTGAACATGCCCATGCAGAAATAGGGAATGAGCTTGCCCAGCAAAAGCTGCATGCGGCTTACGGGCGTGGCGAACATGGCCTCCATGGTGCCGCGCTCCCACTCGCGGGCAAAAACCAGGGAGGTCAGCAGGGTGCCGATGAGGGTCATGATCACCGTAATGGCCCCCGGCACCAGAAACTGCACGCTCTTGGCCGCCGGATTGTACCAGAAGCGCGGCTCCAGGCTGACGGGTGCGGCCGCGCCGCTGCCCAGGGTTGCGGCCTGCCAGGCTGTGATCAGGCCCTGACTGTAGCTCTGGATGTATTGGGCCGTGTTGGGCTCCGTGCCGTCCACCAGCACCTGCAGCACCCCAGTGCCGCCGCGCTCCAGGACGGCGTCGAAATCCTGGCGGATAACCAGCACGCCCTGCACTACAGAATCGCGCATGTACTCCGCAGCCGTGTCCATATCCCCCACCGGGCGGGTGGCAAACCAGGGGGAATGGGCAAAATCCGCCGCCAGGCTGAGGGCGTGGCGGCCGCCGCTCTGGTCCAGCACGGCCAGACGCAGCACGCCCGCGTCCAGGGTGATGCCGTAGCCGAACAAAAGCAGAAAGATGAAAGGCAGCACCCCGGCCACCAGATAGGAGGAAGGATCCCGCACTATCTGCTGAAATTCCTTGCCCACCAGGGCCATAAGCTGCTGTATCCACAAAGATTTTTTCATCCTTTCCACCGTCAGTTCCGCAGCCCGCGCGCGGCCGCGCCGCCCTTTATTGGGGGTGCTCCTTGTCGTAACGCTCAATACTGGCGATAAAGGCCTCCTCCAGGGTCGGGTCCTGCAGGCCGGGGCAGGCGGCCTTAAGCGCGTCCGGCGTGCCCATGCTGATCATGGCCCCCCTGTAGATAAGGGCAATGCGGTCACAGTATTCGGCCTCCTCCATGAAGTGGGTGGTCACCAGCACCGAGGCTCCGGCGGCGGTCATGGCCGTGATATGCTTCCAGAAATCGCGGCGGGTGCGCGCGTCCACGCCGGAAGTGGGTTCGTCCAGAAAGAGCACCGGGGGCTGGTGCAGGGTAGCGCAAAGCAGGGCCAGCCGCTGCTTCTGCCCCAAGGGCAAAGCGCCCGTGCGGCTGTGCAGATAGTCCTCCAGCTCCAGGGCGCGGGCCAGCACGGGCAACAGGGCCTTGCGGCGCTCTCGGTCCAGACCGTAGAGCTCGGCAAAAATTTTGATGTTTTCCGCCACGGGTATGTCCGGATACAGCGAAAACTTCTGGGCCATGTAGCCCAGCCGCGAACGCGCCGCGCTGCCGGCGGTGAGCAGGTCCACGCCGTCCACGGCGCAGTCCCCGGAGGTGGGCCGCGACAGGCCGCAGAGCATGCGGAAGGTGGTAGATTTGCCCGCGCCGTTGGGACCCAGCAGGCCAAAAATTTCGCCCGCGCGTACGTCAAAGGTAATGTCCCGCGCGGCCACAAAGCTGCCGAAGCGCTTGGTCAGACGGCGGGCGGCGATGCGCGGCGCGGCGGCCGCCCCTGCGGTCCCGACGCTGTGGTCTTGCGGCGTCCCCGCGGCACGCGCGCCGCCAGTGGGGGCCGCGGGGCCTTCCGCCGTCGCGGCCGACGGCCGGGCGTAAGGCGAAGGTTGCTGGCTGATGCCGCCCAGAGCGCTCATGTAGGCGTCCTCCAGGCGCGGGGGCGCGGGCTCGCCGCCCTGGGCCAGCACTTCCTCACGCAGGGCCGGAGGCGCGTCAGCGGCCAACACCAGACGCAGACGGGCGCCCTGAATCAGCGCGTCTTCCACGCCCGGACGCATGCTCCATTGCGCCAAGGCCGTGCGGTGCAGCCCCGGCGGCGTCCGGAGCAGAAAAACCCGGCCGACAGTCCTGGCGGTGAGTTCCTCCGGCGGCCCGGCATAGAGCACGCCGCCACGGTCCAGCATGATGACGGTGGGGCAGCGCGCGGCCTCGTCCAGATAGGCCGTGGACCAGACTACGGTCATGCCGTCGCGGCTCAAATCCTGCACCATACGCCAGAGCTCCCGGCGGGACTGGGGGTCCACGCCCACGCCGGGTTCGTCCAGCAAAAGCAGGCGGGGCGCGCCCAGCAAGGCGCAGGCAATGCCCAGCTTCTGCTTCATGCCGCCGGAAAGCCGCCCGGCCAGCCGCTCCGTAAACGGGGCAAGGGCGGTAAAGTCCAGCAGCCGGGCAAAAAGCGCCTCCCGCGCTGCTCCGGTCAGGCCGCGCAGGCTGGCGTGCAGCCGCAAATTGGCCAGAACGGAAATATCCTCATACAGGCCGAAACGCTGGGGCATGTAGCCGATGCTGTTGGGCTGCGCCCGCAACAGGGTCTGCGGCTCCTGCCCGAAGATGCGCACGCTGCCGGCAGTGGGCGGCATGAGCCCGGCCAGAATGCGCATAAGGGTGGTCTTGCCCGCCGCGTCCGGCCCCACCAGGCCCGTAATGCGCCCGGCGGGCGCCACGGCGTTGATGCGGTCAAGGGCCGTCACGGCCTGCCGACCACGACCAAAGCGCATGGTCAGGCCCTCCAGGCGCACGGCAAAAACAGTGGAGGGAGAGACTGCGCCCGCCGCGGCAGTGGGGCCAGTGGCGTCTGCCACGCCCTTCGCATTAGGGGACGCGTCAACGGGGGGTTCCGGGCCAGCGGGATTCTCGGCCTCCGGCCGGGCGGGGGCCTCCCCAAACGGCATCTGCAATTTTGCGGCCGTCATGGCGCGGGGCTGTCCTCCAGCACCAGAGTCACGGGCATGCCCTGGCGCATGACGTTTTCCGGATCCTGCGCCTGCACGCGCAGGCGGTAAACCAGAGCTGTGCGCACCTCGCGCGTTTCCACTGTTTTAGGCGTAAATTCCGCCGTAGGGGCGATAAAGCCCACCCGACCGGAAAAGACCTTGCCCGGCGCGGCGTCCACATAAATCTTCACGGCCATGCCCGGTTTGACGCGGCCCAGGTTGGGTTCGTCCACATAGGCGCGCAGCCAGACGGGGTCCGTGAGCGTAAGGGTGTAGACGGTCTGCCCAGCCTGCACAATAGCCCCGGCCTCGCGCGCGCGGGTGAGCACAATGCCCTTTTGCGGGGCAACCAGCTGCGCGTCGCGCAGCTGAATCTGCGCGTGCTCCAGAGAGGCTGCTGCCGCGTCCACCGCCGCTTTCTGGGCCAGCACGTCTTCTTCACGATATCCGGAAAGCAACATGTCCAGCTGGTCCTGGGCCGAACGCAGGCGGGCGCGGGCCTGCTTGTCCCCGGCGCGGGCGTTATCCAGCTCTTTCTGTGAAATGGCGTTGGACGCGCGCATGGCTGTTACGCGCTTGAGGTTGATGGCGGCGTTTTCGGCCACAGCCGTGGCCGCGCTGACATCAGCTTTGGCCTGGGCGATTTCCTCCACCCGGTAGCCGCGCTCCAGACGCGCCAGGGCGGCCTGCTGCTGGGCCAGCACTGCGGCGGCCTGATCGCGCTGCTGCGTGAGCAGGTCCACATCCAGACGCGCCAAAGGCTGGCCCGGCGTCACGGCGTCGCCCTCGTCCACCAGCACAGCCGCAATGCGCCCGCCCACGCGAAAGGCCAGATCCACCTGCCGGATATCCACATTGCCGTAAAGGGTCAGCGGGCCTTGGTCGCGCTGGTCCCACCAGCGCCAAAGCAAAAAGGCCGCCACCAGAAGGACGGCCCCCACGGCCGCAAGGCCGAACGTTTTACGGGAAACAGCCATACGCCTCCCCCACCCCATCGGCGGGGCGGTTTGCGCCGCATTGCGTCACAACGGCACGGATGTAACCGACTGCGCCGCCGGGATGTTCAAAACCCCTGGACAGCCAGGCCGCCCGGACGCTCCGGACGCAAAAACCCGGCCATACCTGAAGCATAGCCGGGTGCAGAGGGCTTGTCCAGCAGGCGGGGTCAAGCAGCCCCCCCCGCGACGGAAGCGCCGCAAGGCTCAGCCGTCCGTACCGGGGCCGCCGGCGGCAAGCGCGCCGTACTGCGGCGCAAAGGGCAGATAGTCCGCAGGCATATCATCCTTGAGATGCACGCCCGTGAAGCCGCGCGCAAAAGCCCCCTGCACCAGGTAGCAGAGCTTGCGCACGCCCTCTTCCATGCTCAAGCCGCCGGGGCGCACGTTGGAGATGCAGTTGCGGGCTTCATCCGTACAGCCGGGAAAGGGCGCGTAGGTCAGATACACACCCAGAGAATTGGGCGAACTGAGGCCGGGACGCTCGCCGATAAGAATGACCACCAGGCGGGCCCGCAACAGAGAGGCCACCTCGTCGGCCACGGCTACCCGTCCATAGCGCACCAGGACTACGGGGGCGGCGCGCAGACCGGCGGCCCGCACGCGCTCCAAAAAAGCCACGGCAAAAGGGGCCGCGTTTTCGTGCACAGCACGGGCCGAAAGCCCGTCGCTGATAACCACGCTTACGTCCGCCCCGGCCACGCCCGGCGTTGCCGCAAACCGCTCCAGCTCCGCGTAAGCGGCCTCGCTCAGGCGACGGCCTTTGTCCGGCCGGGTCAGAAACTCATCCTTGTGGCGGGCGGCACTGGCCAGCTCCAGACAGCGCAGACCGGCGGCTTCCAGATCCGCGCGCACGGCGGCCGCGTCAAAGGACGTGAGCACCGCGTCCCGCGCCTGGGCATGGGCCAGGCGGAAGCGCAGCCACTGGTCGTGGGGCAGGCTCACGCCACAGCGGCCCAGAGCGATGCGGGCGTCAGTGTAGCCACGCAGTTCACCCCAGGGATCAGCCCTCACGGGAGGGTTGGGACACGAAGACCGGGGCCGTGACATCTCAAATGCCCTCTTCTGCCGCGCTCACCTGCTTTTCCAAAGCCAGCAGGGCCCCGTCGGGAGGCAGCAGTTCTCCCTGCGGGCCGTGAATGCCCATACCTTCCAGCCAGGCCTCGAACTCCGGCGCCGGGCGCTTATGCAAGAGCTTACGCAGGTAAGCGGCGTCGTGGAAGGAAGTAGACTGATAGTTGAGCATAATGTCGTCCGCGCCCGGTATGCCCATGATGAAATTGCAGCCCGCCGCGCCCAACAGGGTCAACAGGGTGTCCATGTCGTCCTGGTCGGCCTCTGCGTGGTTGGTATAGCAGATGTCCACGCCCATGGGCAGGCCCAGCAGTTTGCCGCAGCAGTGGTCCTCCAGACCCGCGCGGATAATCTGCTTGCCATTATAGAGGTATTCCGGCCCGATAAAGCCCACCACCGTGTTCACCAGCAGGGGGCGGTAGCGACGGGCCACGGCGTAGGCGCGGCATTCTATGGTTTGCTGGTCCACGCCATAGTGGGCGTTGGCGGAAAGAGCGCTGCCCTGCCCGGTTTCAAAATACATAACGTTGTCGCCCACTGTGCCGCGCCCCAGATCCAGCGTGGCCTGCCAGGCCTCGTCCAGTAGGGCCAAATTGATGCCAAAGCTGGCGTTGGCTTTTTCCGTACCCGCAATGGACTGAAAGCAGAGGTCCACGGGCACGCCGCGGTTGATGAGCTCCAGCGTGTTGGTCACATGGGTGAGTATGCAGCTTTGGGTGGGGATTTCATAACGTCGGATGAGCCCGTCCAGCAGATAGTTGAGGCGGGCTATGTTTTCCAGGCTGTCCGAGGCGGGGTTGATGCCGATGACCGCATCGCCCGAACCGTAGTACAGGCCGTCAATGGTAGAGGCCAGGATGCCGCGGGCGTCGTCCGTGGGGTGGTTGGGCTGCAGCCTGACCGAAAAATGGCCGGGCAGGCCGATGGTATCCCGAAAGCGGCTGACCACCCGGCATTTGGAGGCCGCCAGAATCAAATCCTGCACGCGCATGAGCTTGCTGGCCGCCGCCGCCATTTCGGGCGTGAGGCCGGGGGCCAGGGCCGCCAGGCTTGCCGCGTCCGCCGCGGCGGTAAGCAGCCAGTCGCGCAGATCCCCTACCGTGAAGGAACTGACCGGTGCAAAGGCTGCGGCGTCGTGGCCGTCCAGAATCAGACGGGTGATTTCGTCCTCCTCGTAGGGCACCACCGGCTCTTCCAGAAAGCGCTTGAGGGGCGTTTCGGCCAGGGCCATCTGAGCGCGCACGCGCTCTTCGTCGTTGTCGGCAGCTACCCCGGCCAGGATGTCGCCCGAACGCAGGGGCGACGCCTTGGCCAGCAGCTCGCGTAAAGAAGTGCGGCTGTCCATTCCGGTCGCCTACTTGAAAGCCCTGGTCAGATACATGGCGATGTCGGGAAAGATCATGACCAGGATAAGGCTCAGCAGCAAAAGGGAAACCACGGGCAGAATGGAGGCGTAGATGTCGTTCATGGTTACGCCCTTGGGGGCCATGGCCTTCATAAGAAAGAGATTGTAGCCCAGAGGAGGCGTCATGTAGGCAATCTGGCAGGTGATGGTGTAGAGCACGCCGTACCAGATGGGGTCAAAGCCCAGGGCCTTGACCAGGGGAATATACAGCGGGGCCACAATGATAAGCATGGCGGTATCGTCCAGAAACATGCCCAGAATCAGAAAGGATATCTGCATGACGATGAGCACGCCCCAGGGGCTCAGGTGCCAGCCGTCAAGAAACAGCGTCTTGATGGCGTGCACAGCGCCCAGACCGTCAAACACGGAGCTGAAGCAGAGTGCGCCCATGATGATCCACATGAACATGCAGCTCACGCTCAGGGTCTGCACCAGCGCCACGTTCATCACCTTGCGGGTCAGCCGCTTTTTGAAATAGGCAGCCAGCGTGGCCACCAGCGCGCCTACGGCGGAGCTTTCCACCAGGCTGGCCATGCCCGTGAGGAAGGAACCCGTCACGGCCACGATGATGACCAGAGGCAGCAGCCCTGCCCGCAGCAGACGACGCCTTTCTTCCGGACTGATGGACGCCAGCTCCTCCTTGGAAAGGGCCGGAGCCAGGGCCGGATTGAGCTTGCAGCGGATGACGATGTAGAGCGTGAGCATGGCGGCCAGCAGCAGGGCCGGGCCAATGCCGGCTATCCACAGCGTGCTCACGGGCTGGCGGGCGATCATGCCGTAGAGCACCAGCACCACGCTGGGCGGCATCATAAGACCAATGCTGCTGCCCGCCTGGATAATGCCCGTGACCATGCGCTTGTCATAGCCGCGTTTGAGCATCTCCGGCATGGCGATGCTGGCCCCGATGGCAAGCCCGGCCACACTCAGGCCGTTCATGGCCGAAACCGCCACCATCAGACCCACGGTGCCCAGGGCCAGACCGCCGGGCAGGGGGCCCATCCAGACGTGGAACATGCGGTAAAGGTCATTGGCTATGCCTGATTCAGACAGCACATAGCCCATGTAGATGAATAGGGGCAGGGAAATCATGGGAAACCACTTCATGAGCGTGATGCTGGCGTTGAAGGCCATCTGCGAGCCGCCCGTGCCCCACAAAAAAGCCGCCGCCACGGCCCCCACAAAGCCGATGGCCGCAAAAACGCGCTGCCCGGTGAGCATGAGCAGCCCCATGGATGCAAACAGCAGCAGGGCCGTGGTCTCATGCGAAAGGGTAAAGGTAAAATCCAGCATTGTTGTTGCGTCCTTTACGGCTTATCCTGAGCCGATTGCTGTTGCTTTTCCGTGGTACCCTGCAGCTCTTCCAGGTTGCCTTCCACAATAAGCCGCTCAGGAATATTTTCTTCGATAATCAGCCCACGGGAGCGCGCCAGCGCCTTAAAAAATTCTGAGAAGGCCTGCAGTAAAGTCAAAGCTATGCCTGTGCCCATGATGATCTTGATAGGCGCCAGGGGCGGCGCCCAGGCCGTGTTGTTGTGCTGGCTGAATTCTATGGAATACCAGGTGCTTGAAAGGCATCCATAGAGCAAAAACCCCAAATATACGATGAGAAAGACAGACGTGCATACGTCAGCTTTGGCCTGGTTGCGCCAGTTCCAGCGCGCATAAAATACGTCCAGACGCACATGGGCGTTGACCAGGAGGGCGAAACCGCCGCCAAGAATATAGTAGGCCACCATGCAGAACTGCGCCATTTCCACCCCCCAGATGACCGGAGAATCAAGAAAATAGCGGGAAAAGGCCGAATAAAGTAAAATTCCCATCATGACGAAGATGATATACAGCACGCAACGGCCCACGAGGCGGTTTACGGCATCAACGTAGCGGACGTATAGTTTGATGAAGCCTGGCATGGAATTCTCTTTTTCTGGTGAAACAGTTGCGTGTCAGTGCGCCGCGGGGCCGGCCGGACCGAGCCTCGCGGCGCATCCTGTCAGTAACGGTACGGACGTCCCGCCTTGGTCATGTCTGCATTGTATTTTTTGAGAATCTCCACCACCTTAGCGCAACGGGGACTTTTTTTGGCCGTTTCGTCCCAGAACTTGTGGGCGGCCTCTTCCACCTTGGCCCATTCGGCGTCGGGAATGGAGGTCAGCTCCATCTTGCCGCCGTTGACGCGGTAGTGCGCCTCGCCCCACCAGTACCAGTGCTGCCGATAGTAGTGTGAGCTGTCGCAGGTGAGATTGAAGAGCGTCTTGAGGTGCTCCGGCAGTTCCGCCCACTTTTTGCTGTTGGCAAAGTAGGAGCCGATCCACGCGCCGCAGATGTTGTTGGTGAGGTAGTATTTGCACTGCTCGGCCCAGCCGGAGGTGTAGTCTTCCGTAATGCCCGACCAGCACACGCCGTCCAGCTCGCCCGTCTGCAGGGCTACCTGAATGTCTTCCCAAGGCAGGCTCACGGGCACCACGCCAAACTGGCTCATGAACTTGCCGCCCGTGGGGAAGGAAAACACCCGCTTCCCCTTGAGGTCGCCCAGACTGCGGATGGGCTTGGTGGTGGCGAAGTTGCAGGGGTCCCAGGAGCCTGCGCCCAGCCATTCCACGCCCCGGATCTCGGCGTAGGCTTCTTTCCAGATCTTGTTCAGGCCCCAGTGCTCAAACAACGCGGGCACGTCCAGCGAATAGCGGGTGGCAAAGGGAAAATACGCGCCAAAGATAGCCACGTCCGCCGGAGAGGACATGGAATCTTCGTCGCACTGGGCGGCGTCGATGGTGCCGTTCTGCACGGCGCGGAACAATTCGCTAGTGGGCACCAGCTGGTCGGAAGTGTAGAGCTCAATGACCATTTCCCCGTTGGCGGCCTTGTTAAAGGCGTCAATCTGGGGTTTGATGACGTGCTCGGCCAACGCGGCCCCGGCATAGGTCTGCATGCGCCACTTGATGGGCGCCTTGGCGGCCCGGCTTTCTACGGCCTGCAGCACGCCCGTGGAGGCGGCCACGGCCGCCGTGGCCCCCATACCCGCCTTACGCAAAAATTCCCTTCGTTGCATGTCACCCTCCTTGGGGCAAGCTGAGGTACAAAAAAAGGCCGCATGACCTGCGGCCCAAGCAACCCCTAAGGGCTGCAACAGCACTGCGCCATTCTCTTTCCTTCCCCTTAAGCAAGCACAGTGCCAACACGGGAATGGCCCCGACTTTTTCTGTATCATATTAAAATAATTTATTTTTATTTTTTGCTACTCCTGTTTTCCGGCCATCTCGTCCCCCACTGCAACACAAATTTAGCTCACACACAGGCTGCGGCACGCTTTTTTGTGACAATCAAGGCCCAACTACGGCGCTAATTTTTTATAATATCGATTAATTATTTACTATTTTTAAATATATCATATAAAACAAAATTGTTTCATAGGATGTACAAAAAAACCCCGCAGTGCGGGGCTTCAAAAAAAAGCTGCCTTTGCGGCAGGATGCCGCAGCAATCAAAACAGACAATCCAAAAATGTTTCCAGGTCCACCCCCTGCAGGTAAGCGTTGAGGTCCACGGAGCTCAGACGCTGGGCCAGCTCGGCCCGGTCGTGCTGGCAACCCACAATCAGGGCCTCCAGCTCGCCCACGTCCCGCACGCCGAAATAGTCGCCAAACAGGCGCAGGCCCGTAATGCGGCCGCCCTGCACGTCCATGCGCACGTCCAGCACGCCGCCGGGCGTGCGGGTGGCCTGACTGAAGCCGTAGTCGGGCGAATAGCCGAAATTCCAGTCCCAGGAGCGGTATTTTTCCGCCGCCAGCGCCGTGATGGCCGCTGTTTCTTCCCCGGTCAGGCTGGTGTCCGCCGCCGGACTGTCGCCGGTCATATAGCGCAGCAGGTAAGCGGTAAAATCTTCAATGCCCATGGGTTGCGGCAAAAAATCGGCAATATTGCCCACCCGGCTGCGCACGCTTTTCACGGCCTTGTCGCTGTATTTGGCCGCGCCAGGTTTGAGCGCGCCTGAGATATCCTCAATATTAGAGGCGAACAGCAGCGTGCCGTGGTGCAGCACCCTGTCCTTGTGCACGTGCTGGGCGTTGCCGGAAATTTTCTTGTCCTGAACGACCATATCGTTGCGGCCATTGAACTGGCAGGGCACGCCCAGGGCGTTGAGCGCCGCCACCATGGGCGCGGCGAAACGCTGGAAATCCAACTGACTGACCAGGTTGTTCAAACTGATGAACGTAAAATTAAGGTTGCCCAGGTCGTGAAATACTGCCCCGCCGCCCGTAAGACGGCGTACCACAGGGATGTGCCGCTCCAGCACGAAGGTCTGGTTGATTTCAGCCAGGGTGTTCTGGTTGCGCCCCACAATGACGGACGTATCATTGCGCCAAAGCATAAAGATATCCGTACTGGTATGGTGCAGCAGCCAGTCTTCGGCGGCCAGGTTGAAAGCGGGGTCTACGGAAGGATTGTACAGAATGCGCATGCGACTCCTCAGCTCACGCAGGTTACCTTTGCAGCGGGGCAGACCAGGGCCATGAGAGGCCCGCCCAACGCTTGACGGCGCGCCGCGGAACGCCTTTTGGCGGTCTGACGGCGGACAATTACGGCGCGGCAGCCCGCGCCCGCCGACATGGCATACACCAGAAGGCCCGGCTTTGTCAGCCGGGCCTGCATGGTCAGTCGCGATAAGGCCCCTGTCGGGCACAGAGGGCAGAGATCAGATCTCGGCTTCGGGAATGCCCAGAGCCTTGGCCACGCCTGCGCCGTAGGCCGGGTCCGCCTTGGCACAGTGGTGGATGTGGCGCAGCTGAATATCCTTGGGCACGCCCGCCATGGCGCGGGCCGTATTGCCAAACAGGGCCTCCTGCTGCTCCGGAGTCATGAGCCTGAAGAGCTTGCCGGGCTGTTCAAAATAATCTGCGTCGTCGCAGGGGAAGGGCCAGTGGTCGGCATCGCCCTCAATGTTCAGGGGCGGCTCAGCCGCCTGCGGGTTTTCCTGCCACACGCCGTGGCTGTTGGGTTCGTAGTTGGTCAGGCCGCCATAGTTGCCGTCCACCCGCATTTGTCCGTCGCGGTGATAACTGTGGAAAGGGCAACGCGCCCGGTTCACCGGAATAAGATGATGGTTCACGCCCAGGCGGTAGCGCTGTGCATCGCCGTAGGAGAAAAGGCGACCCTGCAGCATTTTGTCCGGCGAAAAGCCGATGCCCGGCACCACATTGGCGGGGTTAAAGGCGGCCTGCTCCACTTCGGCGAAGTAGTTTTCCGGATTGCGGTTGAGCTCCAGCACGCCCACTTCCAGCATGGGGCAGTCTTTGTGGTACCAGACCTTGGTGAGGTCAAAGGGATGGTAGGGCAATTTGGCGGCGTCCGCCTCAGGCATGACCTGCACAAACATGGTCCAGCGGGGGAAATCCCCCTTCTCTATATGCTCAAAAAGGTCGCGCTGGTGGCTGTCGCGATCGCGGCCCACCAGCTCCTGTGCCTCGGCATCCGTAAGATTTTTGATGCCTTGCTGCGTTTTGAAGTGGAATTTGACCCAGAAGCGTTCGTTCTGAGCGTTGATGCAACTGAAGGTATGGCTGCCGAAACCGTGCATGTGGCGGTAGGAAGCGGGAATGCCCCTGTCGCTCATGACCACGGTCACCTGGTGCAGCGCCTCCGGCAGCAAGGTCCAGAAGTCCCAGTTGTCCGTATTACTGTGCATGTTGGTGTGCGGATTGCGCTTGACCACATGGTTGAGGTCGGGAAATTTCAGCGGGTCACGCAAAAAGAACACGGGGGTATTGTTGCCCACCAGGTCCCAGTTGCCTTCCTCCGTATAAAATTTAAGGGCAAAGCCGCGGATGTCGCGTTCGGCATCGGCCGCGCCGCGCTCGCCGGCCACTGTGGAAAAGCGGGCAAAGAGCTCGGTTTTTTTGCCCACCTGGGCGAACATGGCGGCACGGGTGTAGCGGGAGATGTCGTGCGTGACAGTAAACGTGCCGTAGGCGCCGGAACCCTTGGCGTGCATGCGTCGTTCCGGGATGACCTCACGGTCGAAATGGGCCAGTTTTTCCAGAAACCAGACGTCCTGCAACAGCATGGGGCCGCGCGGGCCGGCTGTGAGCACCCGGTTGTTGTCCGCTACGGGGGCGCCGGCGTTGGTGGTGAGTTTGGGATCTTGCGGCATGGCTCGTCTCCTTGGGTTAAAGGTTATTCCAAGGGAAGGCGGCTCGTGCGCCCTCATCTGAGCACACTATGGCATGGGCAAATTTTTTTGTAAATAGTAATTATTATCATATTATAAAAAACAAAAAGTATTTTATAACTATACTATATTATTAATGTTTTTATTAATTTCTTTGAAAAATTGCGGTTCCGCTGTTGATAGGGATACGCACAGCTGAAAACGCAAGGGCAAGGTGAAAAGCTCTAGTTCTGTACGGGGACAGGTTTACGACTGCGTTGAATGGGCTTGCCGAGGCCCATGCTTTCTGCGGTGTGCACCACTTCGGCGGCCCTGGCCTGGTCGCCGCGCAACAGAACCAGCACCACATAGAGTTTGCCGGATCGTTCCATGCGGGTACGCAGCCCCCGGCCTTCCAGGCGCTGGCGCAGGCCGTCCACACTGTCCGCATCCTTGAAAGCGCCCACCTGAAAGACATAGTCGGACATGGCGCCGGGAGTGGGCTGGGCAGACGCCGCAAAGGCCGCAGGCGCCGGAGAGGTCGCCTGCACGGCAGCCGCGCCCTGCCCCGTGCCGCCGGGGGCGGCTGTCTGTGCGGCCGTCTGGCCGGGAGCAGACTCTCGCCCCGCGCTTTTGGGACCAGCGGGCACAACGGCCTGAGCGGCGGCAGCCGCCACCGGGGCCGTTTTGGCCGGGGGCAGGCTCTCGCCCCGCAGCACACGGGCAAAGCGCAGATCTTCCGGAGCCAGAATGCCCTGCCCCGCCCCCTGTTCTGCATCGGCCTGCTTTGCATCCTTGTCACCGGCGGCAGCGTCCTCCGGGGCCGCTTGCCGCGCCGCCTGCGCCTGGAGGGCCTGGCTGCGCCAGGAGGCCCTGCCGCTCATGACCCCGCCCAGATAGGCCAGCACCACCGCCGCCGCCAGCAAAAAACAGGCGGCCACCACAGCTGCAGGGCGCAGACAGAAACAGGCTTTGGATTCGGCGTCAGAGTTTCGGGACTGAAGAACGACCTGAGGCATGATTTCTCCTGAAAAATGGCGTGGCGATCTCCTGCGGACGGACCGCAGGCCTGGAGCGCTGGGGGACTGAAGTATTGACGGCTCCCGCACCTTTACCGACCATAACAGCCACGGCCACGGGCGTAAAGAGCGTGGTGCGCTTGCGGACGTAGCCGCCGCTCTGGTATACTGCAGACTGTTCAGGGGTTGCTGCAACCGTCAAGGAGTCCGCCTATGCCCTTCAGCTGCTTCCGTCTTTTGTTTCTGCTGCTTCCGATTCTGCTGTCGGCCGGCGCGCCCTGTGCGGCCCACGCCAATCCAGCGGCCGGTCGCCCGCCGCAGTTGCTGCGCATTGTCAACAACAGCGGGGCAGACGTGCTGAACCTGTGCGTCACGCACCAGAGGCAGGTGCAGTACGTACGTCTGGATATGCCCCCCAAGGGCAGCGACCTGGTGGAAAATCCCGGCGGGACGGCGGACCTGCGCGTGGATACGGGCTTGGCTCTCTGGCATTTTGCGGCCATACCCCTGGACAAAGCGCGCGCGCTGACCTTCAGCGGCGGGGATCCGCTGGTTCTGCAGATCGCCCTGCGTCCGGAAGGCCAGCGCCGGCTTACAGGGCAGGCAACCCCGTTATTGCCCGGCCCGGATCACAGTCCCGTATGCCACCTGGACCAGTTCCGCCCCGGCATGACCATGCGGGACGTCTGCGCCCTGCTGGACCCCCACCCCCCACGCGACGACAACGGTGCCGTGCTAACCAGCCTGGGCTTTGCCGGCATGCTCTGGGCGGCGCGCCTTTCGCCGGGCACGGACGAAGGCGGCGTGGGCACGGACCGCCTGGATCACCTGGAACTGCGCCGTCCCCTGGACGCGCCCACGCTGGACAAGCTGTTTGACGCCCTCTATGCCCAGGGCTACGCGCCCTGGCAGGCGGAACTGCCCGGCCTGGACATGAATTTTACGGAAATGACCGGCCTGAGCGCACAACGCCAAAAGGCCCTGCTGCGCCGCACGGTGGACGACTTCATGACCGCCGACGTGGGCGAGGCCACCATCATGCTGGCCCCTGCAGCCCTGCTGCCCGCCCTGGATGACGCAGACACGCCCCACGGCGACGTGCAGCTTTTTACCCTGACCCTGCGCCTCGTTTCCCACAGTCTTATTGTGGACGTGGCCGCCTATCAGGGCGGCGAAGGCGGCCGCTGAGCATGCCCACGGCCGACTGCGCCGGTCCTTTGCAAAAACAATAAAAGCCCCCGACAAACCCAAGGAGGTTGCCGGGGGCTTTTATTGTTACAAAAAACGCGTCCTCGCAGTCCCTGCGCCGGGCCCGACGTCAATGCCGCAGCCTGCCGGGCCAAAGCACCTTGTCAAAGCGCCTGGGCAAAACGCCCTGTCAGGCCGTCAGGCCGCCTTCTTGGCCGCACGCATGCGCCGGAGCCAGTTGTACCAGCCCTCAAGGCCCTGGCTATTACGGCAGGAAACCTCAAAAATATCAATATGTTCATTGAGCTTTGCGGCAAAACGCCGGGCACGGGCCAAGTCAAAATCCACATAGGGCAGCAGGTCTATTTTGTTGAGCACCATGGCCTTGGCCAAGTTGAACAGCAAGGGATATTTCTCCGGCTTGTCGTCCCCTTCAGTCACGCTTAAAAGGGCCACCTTGGCGTCTTCGCCGCAGTCAAATTCCACCGGACAGACCAGGTTGCCCACATTTTCAATAAACAGGATGTCCACACCGTCAAGGTTCAGGCTTTCCAGGGCGGTAAGCACCATATTGCTGTCCAGGTGACAGCCGCCGTCGGTATTGATCTGCACGGCCTGCGCACCCGTGGCGGCCACGCGGCGGGCGTCGTTGTCCGTTTGCAGATCCCCTTCCACCACGGCCATGCGAAACTCGCCCGCAAGGTCGCGCAGCGTCCGCTCCAGCAGCGTGGTTTTGCCGGCGCCGGGCGAACTGATCAGATTAAGGGTCAGAATCCCCTTGTCCGAGAGCAGCCGCCGCACATGGGCAGCCATTTTTTCATTGGCTTCAAGCACATTGCGCACTACAGGAATCTGCATGCCGTTCTCCTTGTCGGGGGGTGGCAGGGCCTGCCGCCCCCATGCGGGTAATCACAAAATTCTGCCAAACCGGACGCTCCGGCGCGCTGCATAGGCAAAGCGCTCCAATGCAGATCAGAGCGCCTCAATGCGGTCCAGGTACAGCTCTTTGCCCTGCTCCACCACATGTCCGAATTGTTCGCCGCAGTCCGGACACGGCTCCCACAGGGCGTCCTGCCCTTCCCCGCCAAAAACTTTGCCGCACTGGCTGCAGCGCAGGCGCAACGGCAGCACGGTGATTTCCAGCCGCGCGCCCTCATGGGGCGTATCCTTGACCAGAATTTCAAAACAAAACTGCAGCGATTCGGGCACCACGCCCGACAAAGCGCCGCAGGCGACGCTGACCACTTGCAGACGGCTGCAGCCCCGGTGGGAAATTTCCTCAACCGCCATCTGCAGCAGGCTTTGAGCAATGGACATTTCATGCATGGGGGCATGGTAGTCCAAAGCCCCCGGCAGGTAAAGGGCATCAGGACAATCTTGCCATTCGGCGCAAATAATGTACATTCAGGCCATGCGTCAGCCTAAATTCTCCGGCGTGCACTCCCTGTCCACGGGCTGGAAGGACGACCGCCGCAAGATCCTCTTCTTTGTCTGGGAACTGCCGGACGGCGCCTACGCCGTGCAGGAACTGGACTCCGCGCTGCAGCCTCTGGCGGCAGCCGAGCGCATCAGCACCCGAGCCTTTCGCAAAAATTTTTGCCTGGAACCCGAAGTGTTGGCCATGCCTATGGCCAATCCTGACCCGGCCCTCTGGCAGCCCAGCGGCAAGGTCGCACAGCAGCCGCTGGCCGCAGTGCAGGCCCCAGCCACGACACAGACGCAAGCCTCCAGCCCGGCGACACCGCCACTACAGGCCGCCCGCGAAGCTGCACGGCAGGCGCAGTCTGCCCGTGGAGCAGCTGCCCGGCGTCTGGTGGCCCCGCAGCCGGCCGCGACCCAGCCATCGGACACCCCGTATGCGGCGACGCCGCAGGCTCACGCGGCCGCCCGTCTGACTGTGCGCACGGCAGGCCCCACAGCGGCCGGCCCTGACGTCCGCGTGGCGCGCCAGGCTGCCCCCCCAACCCTTTTCGAGCCCGGCGCGACTGCCCCTGCAGGACAGGCTTTTGATCTGCAAAGGGCGCATCTGGCCCGGCTGACGGAAGATAATCTGCGGGAAACCTTCCGCCAGACCCTGCTCAGACTCAAACGTCCCAAAGAACGCCAGGCGGCGCTGGCCGCTCTGGAACAATTGGCTCAGACCAAAGAAAACATCACCCCCGGGCACAAACATATGTTCCGGGATTTTGGCGTGCGCCTGCGGCAAAACGCTCTGCCTGACCTGGCCCTGCTGTTCAGCCGCAAGGCCGTAGAGCTGGCCCCGGACGACGACCACGCCCACTTCAATCTGGCCCGCATCCTCTGCCTCCTGGGCCGTTACGACGAGGCGGCCAGCCATGTCCGCACCGCCATCCACATGGATGCCCAGGAGCCCGTTTACATCAGGATGCTCGCCCATATCCGCAAGGAAAAGCTGCAGCACAAAGGGAGCGCCGCCCCCTCGACGCCGCACTGAACCCGCGTCGGCAGCCGCACTTCCAGCAGGAGCCTTCAGGCATGAACAAAGCCATTCTCAGTCTGTTACTGGCCGTTTGCATTCTCGGCATGGCCCTCATTATGCTCAACGACCGTCTGCGCGGGCCGGGCGTGACGCCGCCGCCCGCAGACTTGGCCGCTCCGGCCACAGTCGACGCGCTTCCGGCCGTCGTGCCGCCGGCGTCACCGCAGGCTGCAGCCCCAGAGGCCGTGCGGCCGGCGGTGCAGCCACTGGACGCAGACGAACCCCCGCGCCCCTGTCGGCTCCGCAGGCTCTGCCGGGCGCAGCCCCCCAGGCGACGACAACCCAGCCCCCGGCAATGCAGACGACGGCTCAAGCGGAGCGCCAGGCCCCGGCCGCGCCCCGGCCCGAACCCATGGAGCAACCCCGCCCCCACACTGCGGCGCAAACGGCCCCGAAGCCCGCTCCAACCGCCAAGGCTGAAGCTCCGAAGCCCGCTCCGGCCACCAAAGCTGAAGCCGCCAAGCCCGCGCCGGCGCAACAGGCCATCACCCGTTTTGTGATTTTTTCCAGAGAAACGGGCGCCACAGTGCGCTTGGTCGGCAATAGGCCTCTGGTCTACAAGCCTATGCAGCTCACCGGCCCGCACAGGGTAGTGGTGGATTTGGACGGCACATGGCAGATCAAGGCCCCGGGCGTGCCCAAAAATCCCTTGGTGACCAACGTGCGTATCGGCAAAATGGGCGACAGAACCCGCGTGGTCATTGACCTGACGGCCAAGCCCCAAAAAACGCGCTACACACTTTCCAAGGACAAGCGTACCCTGGATATCCGTGTGGACCAGTAAACGCTATCCGCCCGCCCTGCAGCGCCGCGCGGGTTGCTCCTGCGCGGCCATTTTTATTGGGAAAAAAGGTTGCGCCCTGAGGCAAAAACCGATGCGACACCGCTTCTCAAAGGTAATTTGCTTCTAGAGCAGTTAGCGAATGAAATGAGCTAACTGCTCTGCAAGGATTTTCTTGAAAATCCTTGCCATAAAATGCGAGAAGGCAGGCTTTTGCCTGCCGTAAGCGAGCATTTCAAGTGTTAAATGCTCTAAGGGCGGCCAGCACCACAACACTATTGCCCCGTGCGCAGGCTTGTCTGCGCACACAGGGATCTGGAGCGTTTCTTTTTTTCAATTTCCCGGCTTACCCGCTGAAAAAAATCTTCGGGCGGCACCTCCAGCGCATCACAGATGGCATAGACGGCATTGACCGTAGGTCGCTTCAATCGCTGCTCAATCTCGCGCAAGTAGCGCCGTTCAAGACTGGCCCTCTCTGCCAGCGACGATTTGGTCATGCCCCGCTCCGTGCGCAGAGCCTCGATGACTTCCGCAAGAGCTTCAGCCAGATAAGGGTACACTTGCATAGAATGACAATACACAAAATCCCACAGGATAACATGAGCTATAGTACCCAAACGCAATAGCGACATCTAACTGCTAATATTTTTGCAACAAAAACAAAAACCTTCCTGGCTGATTTTTTTTCAGTAAAAAATTTATCAATAATTTACTATAGTTATATATAAAATTATTTTTCTTCAGGCAAAAACTCACTAAGACTTTATAATGACTTTTTCCAGATAGAAATAAGATAAAGAAACAGTTATTTCAGTTTTATTTTTGTGCAGAAAATGTTGTTAAACAAAATACAGCATATATTTATTTTTTAAATAAACATAAAAATAGATATATCATTGCTATATAATTTAGATAGTATGTTATCTCAAAAAAATAGTATCATATTTTTACTACTGCAATAAATAGCAAAAAAAACATAATACTAATTTTATTTTATATTTTTATAGTAAAAAATCTTATTACTTTTGACTTAAAAATTAAAACATAAATAATTTTTAACCATAGAATATATTACTAACAAACTAATTTGAAAAATTTTCACCACAGCATCGTCTGGGCACAATACATGCAAGAAAAAATACATCTTGCATGAATATGATGAAACCGCTACACTTTTTGACAACGATGGCATGCCGTGAACAAAGGCCCCAAAAAGCTCTGGGAGCGCGGCCTCAAAAGGTCCGCTTTATACGCAACCAGCGTCCGCGTGGCGTTTGGTTGGGGCAACAGCGGCAGGCCGTGCACGGGCGTGGTCCGGTTGCTACAGCTTCCGCAGCCTTGCGCTCCTTTTTTTGGTAAATGCGGGCCCGCGCACTCTCCACACCTCAGACACGATACGTGACAAATATGCTCAAGGCACGGCTCGTCCTTCTGACCTCTTTTTTTGTGCTGCTGCTCCTTCTGTCGCCGCAGCCGCAGGCAAAGAGCGGCCCTCAGGAAACCGTGCGCGTGGCGTACAGAGCGTTTGGTCAGTATATGCACCGACTGCCTGACGGCAGTTATCGGGGCCTGCTGGTGGAATATATGGAGGCGGTGGCCCGCAAGGCCCATTTGCAGTTGGAGCCCGTGGATGGCGGGAACTGGGCGCACTGCCTGCGTCTGCTGGAACAGGGCGAGGCGGATATCCTGCCCGGGGTTTTCTACACACCTCAACGCGCGCAAAAAATGCTCTTTCCCGCGCTGCCCATGGGCAATGCCTTTGTGACTCTCAGTGTGCGCGCGGACGACCCCCGCTATGACCATGCCCGCCCAGCTGCCTTTAACGGCATGCGCGTGGGAGTGGTGCTCCAGTCCAAGGCCACAGAACACTTCAAAAATTTTTACCAGGCCCAGAACCTTTCAACCACTGTGGTGCCTTTTCTTTCTACGGCCGCCATGCTCACGGCCCTGCGGCAGGGCACTGTGGACGGCGCAGCCGTGGCGTATCTGGGCGAGAACATGCCTTTTAAGCCGGTCGTCCGGCTGGCGGCGGAACCCTTCTATCTGGCCCTGTCGCCCCGCAAGGCCTACCTGCTCGCCGACATCAACGCCGCGCAGCGCGAAATGGCCCGGGACGCCGCCGATCACAGTCTGGAACTTTTACAAAAAAAAACTGTCGCCCTGCCGCGCCATAACGACTTCACCGCCGAGGAAGAAGATTTCATCAAGCACGGGCGGCCCATTACCGTGGCCTACGGCCCGGACGCCCCGCCGCTGCAGTATCAGGACGCCCAGACAGGCGCCTTTACCGGCATCGTCCGCAACATATTTACACAACTGGAACAAAACTGCGGCCTGCGCTTCCACTATGTGCCCATGCCGCTCCCCCGGGCAGTGGAGCTGGCTGAAAAAAATGAAATTGACGTTCTGGCCTGCCTGACCGGGGATTTTTTGCAGGACAAATCCCTTAACCTGCGCACCAGTCGTCCCTACCTGCGCTCCGTCAGCGTGCGCCTGAGCCGAGGAGATATCCGCGCCACGGACGAGGCGCGGGTGGCCCTGCAGGAAGGGCTTCTGCTCTCTGCCCAGGCGGCGGCAGCCCTTCCCGGCCGCAACATTGTGCAGCACCAGAGCCTGCGCGCCTGCCTGGACGACCTGACAGGGAACAGGGTGGACGCCGTCTACACCAATCTGCACATGGCCAGAGCCCTTCTGGCCGAACCACCCTACGCCGGACTGCGCGTGGAAGTGCAGCCCCACCTGCTCAGCAACCTGCGCATGGGCGTGGCTCCCCAGGCAGACAGCAGGATATTCAGCATCCTGGACAAATGCCTGCAGGCTTTGCCCCCCACGGATATTGACGGACCCGTGCTGGCAAATCTGCCCGCCACGGGCAAGGTCAGCTTGCCGGAATTTATCCGCCAGCACCCAGTGGGAACCATGGGGGGCACCGTTGCCGTCTTTGGCCTTGTGGTGGCGCTGCTGGCCTGCGCGCTGGCCATCAAATCCGGCAGCAAAAGGCGTATTGAAAACCTGCTCTACCGCGACGTCCTCACCGGCATGCCCAACCTGGAAAAATTCCGTGAAGACAGTACCCAGTTGCTCAAAACTGGCCAGGATCGTTACGCCCTGCTTATGGGCGACATCTGCCAGTTCAAAGCCATCAACGACCAGCTGGGCTTTTCTCGCGGGGATGAGGTGTTGCGCGCCTACAGCGCAATTTTGCAGGGACGGGTTTCCTCTGCCGAGCGTTGCGCCCGCGTTTCTTCGGATATTTTTGTATTGCTGCTGCGCTACACCGGCTGGGAACAGCTCAGCGCACGCATGGGCCAGATAGAAAGCGCCCTGGATTCCTGGCGGCGCTCACAGGAGCTGCCCTATAAAATCTGCACCGTCTACGGCGCCTATGAGGTGCTTGCCGACGAGGACAAGGACGTGCAGCGCATGCTGGACCTGGCCAACTACGCCCGCCATGAAGCCAAACGCACCCCCAACACGCGGCTTATGCGCTATGACGAACAAATGCGCCAGGAGGCCTTGCTGCATCAGGAGCTGAACAGCAGGCTGGAAACGGCGCTGAGCAACGGCGAACTGACGCCCTGGTTCCAGGCCAAGGTGGATATGCGCACGGGCAGCATTATCGGCGCAGAAGCCCTGGTGCGCTGGAACCATCCTACCCGCGGTCTGCTCATGCCGGGCAGCTTTATTCCCCTTTTTGAACGCAACGGGCTGGTTACCAGCATTGATCTGCACGTTTTTGAAGAAGTCTGCAAAGCGCTGCGCAGTTGGCAGTTGCGCAACTTGCCCACGCACATCATCTCCTGCAATTTTTCCCAGCTGCACTTTGACAGAAAGGATTTTCCCCAGCAACTGGCTGAAATTGCCGCCCGCTACGACGTGCCCCACGCCCTGCTGGAAGTGGAAATAACCGAAAGCGCCATTATGAAAAATCCTGAAGCCGCCTGGATGCAGATCATTCAGCTCAAACAAATGGGCTTCAAAACGGCCATTGACGATTTCGGCACAGGCTATTCCTCCCTGGGGCTGGTGCAGATGCTCAACACGGACGTCATCAAGGTGGATCGCAGCTTTGTCCAACGCGACTTGCCTGGTCAAAGGGCGCAGGTGGTGCTTGGCAACATCATCCGCATGGCCCTGGAACTGGATATGGCCGTCATCTGCGAAGGGGTGGAAACGGCGGAACAGGCCGCCATTCTTATGCGCCTCGGCTGCTTCAAGGCTCAGGGTTTTTTTTACGCCAAGCCCGAACCGGAGCGCGACTTTGAAGCGCGCTTGGCCCTGCAGCCATTTTAGGACAGGGCATTGCAACGTTGCAATGCCCTGACGTGCGCTATTGCAAGGCCTGACCCACTGCCTGGCGGTAGCCCGTAAGCCGCCGCCGCTCCCGGCGGGAGCGGCCCAAGCCGGCCTTGATCTCCTCGTGGGCCTTGCGGGCCATGCTGGTCAGGCTTTCCTGCAGGCGAACCAGCTCCTGCAGGCTTTCCCGGCACTGCTCCACAGAGCTCTCCTCCATGACCGTCCAGGCCATGCAGGTAACGGAATTGCGCCGCTCGGCCAGCGCTACGGCCTTATCATAGGCGCCGCCCTGCATGGCGGCCATTTCCTGCCGCGCCAGTTCCAGCGCTTCGTGCAGCAGGCCTGCGCTCTGTCCCATACCTTCCTCCGCTTTTCCTTAGGGCATTGCAGCGCTGCAATGCCCTACTGCGCCAAGGCCACAGCGGCCATGTCCGCATGCAGTTGCCTGCTCTCGCCCCCCCAGGTTTCGCACAAGGGCAAGAATTCAAACTCCAGCAGATCTGCCAGCAGCACCCAATCCTCGTTTTCCATCACGCCGCTCATTTCCGAAAGCAGGGCGGCAAGGCGCTCCACTCTGGCGGCCTGCTCCCCTGCCGCCTCATGGGCGTAACGCTGGCGCAGCGCAGCAAACATATTCAAAAAGTCGCGGGTCACGTCCAGCAGATCCTGAAAAAGCTCCAGAGCGTCCACATCCGCAGCCTCGCGGAACAGACGGCTCACCTCTCGCGCGCCTTTGGCCATCATGGCGGCCACCTTGTCCATCTCACCGGCCATATCCGTGGCCATGGCGTCCATGGGCACAGAACGCACCTCCAAAGAAGAAATACCGTCGCAGGCAATATCTTCGGCCTGGTGCGGATAAATTTCGGAAAAAGCCTCGTTGTTGACCAGCACATCGGTCACTACACGGTTTTCCAGCCTTACGTCCTGCATGAGGTCCAGCAGCGCTTCCTCCAGATTGCCGAACGCGGCAAGATTTTTTTCAGTCTTGGCGCCGTCGATAATAATCATGATTTCCTCCTGCTCCCCACGGGGAAGATTTTTCCGTAAAAACCCTGCGCGACAACTAGCAATAGTTATGCCAAGCCCTGCAACTTCTGTCGCCACTGCTCCAGATACACAGCCAGTTTTCCTGAAAATTGCAAAAATTCTGCAATATCATCACCCCTTGCCTGGCGCAGCTCACGCCAGAATCCCCCCAAAGCGGCCAGGGGTGGGCAGCCGTTGAGCAGGTTCTGCAGCCGTTCACAATTGCGCATCAGCAGGGCCCCGGCCCTGGGGCTTTTGCCGGTCAGCGCACCTTGGGCCGCAATGGCCTGCAACAGAGTTACGGCCTGCTCCAGAGCTGCCCCCACTTCATGGGCAAAGGGCGGGCTGCAGGCCGTTACCGGGCAAGGCGGCAGAGGAGAAGGCACTGGGCGGTCCATATCGTCAAGAATATGACGCCAGAAATGCCGTTGCTGACGCATCCAGAGGCTGCGATCCTCCCCTTCCCGCCCCGCCAGGTCGCGCAAATCCATAAAGCCGCCCACATCCCGCCGACTCAACCAAATACGGACCCCGCCGCCGTTGCGCGCCAGCGGCGCGTCCTCCCAGCGGCCCGTACGGCACCAGGAGAGCGCCAGGGCCCCTGCCACAGCGGGGCTGATGCGTTCATGGCACTCCAGGTTGTGGGGGCAGGGCCGGTTGTAGGGGCAGGGATGGCAGTCCAAAGCGGGCTCCAGGCAGCAACAGGCGGGCAGATAGGGCCCCGTGTCCCAGGGCTGGGCCGTGGCCAGAAAAAGGGCCAGGCTGGGCACGCCAAGGCCTGCGGCCAGGTGCATGGTGCCCGTGTCGTTGGTAATGAGCAGGCGCAGTTGCGTGAGCACGGCCGCCAGTTGGGGCAGGTCTGTGCGGCCTGTAGCATTACAAAAAGGCGCGTTGGCCAGATCGGCGTACTCCTGGGCCAGAGAGGTTTCGGCAGGAGCGCCCAGCAACACGGGGCAGAGCCGCAGTTCGCGCCACAGCTGGTCCCCCACGGCGGCAAAATGCCGCACAGGCCACTGCCGACGCGCCTCGCTGGCCCCCAGCTGCAGGCCCACAAAGCCTCGCGACTCTGCGGGCGCGGCGGCCAGCAGGGCCAACGCAGCCAGCCGGGTCTGCTCCGAGGGCGTCCGCAGGGCGGCGTCCCCCGCCGCGCCCACGGACGCTGTGCCCTTGGGCGCGCCCAGCATGCGAAACATGTCTACCAGATTGAACGGTGCATTAAGCCTGCCTGCTGTGGTCCCATTGAGAAAGGAGGCCCAGACCCCGTTGTTGCGGCCAAAGCCTTCCGCATCAAGGTCGAAGCCCCGCACAGAGCAGTCTGATCCGGCCAGCAGGCGGGTCAGCAGGCGGGCCGGCAGCGTGGTGGTAAGGTTGATGATTTCCTGCGGCTGGGCCACTTCGCGGACGCGGCGCGTCCAGGCCAGCAGATCGCCGGCGGCTCCCCGCCAATCACGGTCCAGCGCGGCCAGCCACTGCGCCCCCGGCAGGGGCCAGGCCCGCTCCACATGGCGCAACAGGCTCAGCGCGTCGGCAAAATTGTCCAGACAGACCAGCTGCACCCTTCGTCCGCGCCGGTGCAGATCTGTAATGAGCGCCTGACTCTGGAGCAGATCGCCCAGCCTGGTCAGGTTGACGACCAGACTGACGCCCGCTGCCGCGTCTTCCTTGGCCGCAGCCATACGCGCCTCAGGCCAGGGCGGCCGCGCCGCCGTCCAGCAGATTCAATGCCAGCATTTTTTCCTGCTTGAAGCGGTTGGCCACCGCCGCCTGCACGTTGCTGTCCGAAGAGCCGAACTGCCCCGCCCGGATTCTGTAGACATTGCTGATAAGTCTGCGCTCGTATCCAGGGTCTGTGGGGTTGCCGCTCATGGCGTCCGCGCGGTCGAAAATGCGCGCCGCCCCCGCCGGGCCGTGCTGTACGGCCGTGCTCCAGATGACTTCACGCATGGCGGTGGAGAGCGTATCTGCGCTCAGGCTGGTGCGCCGCGCAATGGCCTCCACCGCGGGCTCGTAGTGGCTTTGGCGCACAAAGGCCTCCTGCAGGTCTTCAAAGCGCTCCGGTTGTTCCCTGGCTATGGCCCGCCAGGCGTCGGGCATGGCGCCCTTGCGGCTGCCCGTATTGCCGGGACCGGCCGCACGCAGCCGCTGGGCAAGATCCGGGGCCGCACTGTCCAGAAAATCCAGAAAATCCCCCAGGCTGCCCGCCCGCGAAGAAACCTGGTACTTGCCGTAAGAGGTGCCCCCGTTGCGGTCGTAGCCCACAGCAGCAACGCCGTCCCCGCCCGATTCAAACCGGGCCGAAAGCTGCCCAAGCTCCGCTTCTTCCGCCTTGGCGGCGGCCTTGCGCCGCGACGCGCCCCCGCCGGAACGCACAAAATCCCCCAGCCCCGCGCCGCCAAGGCGCAACATGTCCGACGACTGCCCCTGGGTCAGGGCGCGCAGGTGCCGGGCCGTACCCATGCTGCGGGCCAGATCCAGGGTAGAACCGTCGCCGCCCATGCTCTGCATGAGCCCTTCCAGGGCCTTGGTTTGCCGCATATCCGCCTGGGCTTTGTTGAAGGTCTGGGCGCGCAGCAAATCGCTGGGGCTGCGCCCCGCCAGAACCAGGCCGTTCTGGGGGACAACCGTGGGGGCGGCCTGCGCCTGCGCGGCGGCCGGAGCCTGACTGCGCATAAGGGCAGCGAAATTCGCCGGACGGTCCGTTGTCGCGGCGCGTGACCGTGCAGCCTGGGCCGCGGCCCCGGTCGACCCGCCTCCTGTGGGCGGCTGAATAAGGAAAGATGAAAGCGCCATGCGTGCCTCCTGTATGGCGGTCAGTCCACCGCACCCAAGAGGTAGCAAAGACAGTGCCAGAATCCTGTCAGAAAAATAATTCAGGCAGTTGCGAGGCCCGCTCCGCGTTTTCATCCTCCCCCGCCAAAGGCCCGACAGGGGCTCAGCCCTGCCGTTTGCCGCCGCACCGCGCCCGGAGAACCTCGATGAGCAGCGGTAGCAGAGAAAGCACAATAATAACGTAGACAATGATATTAAAATGCTGGCGCACCCAAGGAAGATTGCCCAAAAAATACCCAGCGGAAACAAGTCCACCCACCCAGAGTACGCAGCCCGTGATGTTGTAGACAAAAAAAGTGCGCGGGTGCATCAGGGCAATACCCGCTACAAAGGGGGCAAATGTGCGCACAACGGGGATGAAGCGGGCAAGTACAATAGCTTTTCCGCCGTGGCGCTCGTAAAACAGATGCGCCTTAAGCAGGTGATCCTTCTTGATCAGCCGGTTCTCCCGCGAAAAAATGGCCGGGCCCACATGCCGACCGATAAGGTAGTTGACCGCATCGCCGCCCACGCCCGCCGCCAGCAGCACACCCATGACTTCAGTATACCCCATAAGCCCGGCCCCGGCCGCCACTCCGGAGGCAAAGAGCAGAGAATCCCCCGGCAGAAAGGGCGTAACCACCAGCCCCGTTTCACAAAAGACGATAATGAACAGAATTGCGTACACCCACACGCCGTAGCGCGCCACCAATTCAAACAAGTGTACGTCAATATGCAGAACAAAATTTACAAAATACTGCAAAAATTCCATGCCGCAGGCCTCCGGTGAAGTGCGGGGCGCGCCCCAGGTCGCTCTTGTACCCCAGGGCCGCTTGTGGCACAACTCTGAGATGCGCACCCTGGCCGTTCTGATTTTCTGTCTTGTGGCCGCCCTGCCCCACGGGGTTCGGGCCGCCGAATCCTACCAGGTAGGCTTCTGCACCCTGGGTTCCTGGTCGGCGGACAAAAACCTGCGCCTGGACGTCAATGTCTGGTACCCCTCCGTCCGTCCGCCCCGCGACCTGAGCTACCCGCCGTGGGAGTTTTCCGCCGCCAGGGGCGGCAAGGCTGTGGAGGGGCGCTTTCCCCTGCTGCTGCTTTCACACGACACGGCGGGCACGCGCTTTTCCTACCACGACACGGCTTCGTGGCTGGCTTCCCGCGGCTTTGTGGTGGCCGCCCCTACCCACGCCCGCGACAATCTGGACCATATGGAAGATCTGCTCACCTGGTCCCAGCTGCAGACCAGAGCGCAGGAGCTTTCCGGCGTCATCGACCTGCTGCTGGCCGACCCGGAAACTGCCTCCAGTGTGGACGCCGACCGTATCGGCGTGCTGGGCTTCGGCGCCGGCGGCGCGGCGGCCCTGCTGCTGGGCGGCGCGTTGCCGGACTGCACGGCATGGAACAGTTACTGCGGCATGGCCGGGCGCAACGACCTCTACTGCAACCCCTGGGCGCGCACCCGCATGGACAAACTCTGCCAAAGTCTGCCCCTGACCAAAAGCCTGGCCGACCCCCGCGTGCGGGCCGTGGCGGCCGTGGCCCCCGGCTTCGGCATGCTTTTTTCGCGCGCCGCGTTTCGCTGGTTTTATCCTCCCCTGCTGCTGGTGGCCGCCCAGAACGACCAAAACAACCCCCCGGCCCTGCACGCCCGGCACATTTACAAGAATATGGAAAAGAAACCCCGCTGGCTGTACCTGCCAGGCGCGGACGCCGCCGCCTTTGCCGCCCCCTGCCCGGAAGCCCTGGCCGCCGAGCTGCCCGAGCTGTGCCGCCCCATGTCTGACTCCCTGCGCGGTGAACAACACCAGGCCCTGGATACCGCTCTGGCGGACTTTTTTCTGCACTACCTGGGCGGCGACAACCCGCCGCAGATTCCTCCGCCACCGGATCTCACGCCGCCCCAGCCCCAGCCGCAACCGGCCCCGCCGCCCACGATCAAAGCCCGCAAAAAGCGCGGCTGAGCAGGCTTTGACCCGCCCCTTGACACAACCAAAGCCAGCACATACAGCTTGGGCACAGTAACACGCGCGTCAAGGACCGCGCCCCGCCATCAGGGACGCCGCCGCGTGCGCGACGCGCACCGGTTTTGCCCCATCCCGCAGGGCGGGACGACCACAACCAGGATCCCCATGCGCCAGCTTTTTGCCACTTGCCTTCTTTTTGCCTGCTGGGTTTTCTGTCAGCCAGCGGCTCTGGCTGCCGCACCCCAGGAAACAGCCCCCCCGGGAACTGCACCCCAGGAAGCCACATCCCAAGAAGCCGCATCGCGGGGAGCCGTGCCCGCCTCCCCAGCAACCCTGCCGGCCGCGGCTGTTTCCCCAGCCCCCCGCGAGGCCATCCCCCCCAAGGCTGCTGCCCCCCATAACTCAGGACAAAACCGCACTGCTTACGACGACCAGACTGATCCCCCGGCAAGAACCGCGCCCCGGAACAGGACCAATCCCGACCGCGACGCTCTTTCCCCGGCCGCCCCTGCCACAGCCGCCTCCACCGAAGACGGCTGGACCATTATGCCCGCCGGCGCGCGCCCCACGTACATGGGCATCCACGGCGGCACCATGCCCGTAAGCCTGCTGGTCTACGGCGACGGCAGTTCGCTGGTGACCTTTGTGGGCCGCACGGGCAACGATTTTCTGGAGATACTGCGCCGCACAGACCTGCCCGTGCCCAGTCTGCTCAATGCCACGGCCCGGCCCGTAGGTGCGCCCTTGCCTACGGCCAACGGCACCGGGCTTATGGCCGGCAACGCCGCCGACAGCATTCCCGTGCTCAGCCTGCCCGGCGGCATCCTCTCCGGCACGGCGCTCAACTCCGGCCTGCTGCAGCCCTTTGGCCTTTCCGACAAGCCCCTGTCCATTGAAGGACAGGTCACCAGACCGCCCCATCTGACCCCCGTGCGCCAGTACCGACTGCTGTTTCGCCCGCAATATCTGCAGCCCCGACGCACACCTCGCTGATTCGGCCTTTGCCCCCATTCTATATTTGTATTTTAATATATAATAGTATATAGATTCCTCAAAGTTCATCTTAGAGGAGTCTGAATATGTCTTTTGCATGCTACTCGCGCGCTCTGGAAGCGCTGCGCGCGGCCTGCGCGGCAGACACCAACCTGCCCGCGCCCCAGGCCCGACTGCTTTGTGACGGACTGGAAGTCCTGAGCGCCGACAGCCTGGGCTTTACCGCGGTTCTGGACGCGCAGAACCCTTTTTATCTGGAATTTATACGCTATCTGGAACAGGGCTGCCTTCTGGAAGAAGATGGCCTGGCGCTGCTGGAATGTCTGGTCATTTTTTTTCGCCTGCGCCAGACTCAGGAGCCGGAGCGGCCCCCAACCGCAGCGGAACTGCGTCTGCAGGACTACTTTGAACACAGCGGCCTGTGGGATCCGGCCGACGGCACCATGGTCAGCCAGTGGTACTGGCGGCGCATCCCGGAGATGACCTTGGACGCCGAAACCCATTGAGGAGAGATGCGGCGCAGACCGTGCACGTGCGGTCTGCGCCAGCTATTGCCACCGTTACCTGGCGCCCCCCCCCGCTGCTGGCGCCAGCAGCGGGGGTTTGCCTTCCTTCTGTCGACCCCCATATCTTCTGCCGTCGCCGCGCATGGTCGCCAATGCAGAAGGCCGCCCCTGAAAGGGCGGCCTTCTGCATTGGTCAGGAACGCGACGGCAGAAGCCGCCGCAGGTCCCGATTATTTTTTCAGGTTTTCGGCCAAAAGCTCAGCGATGTGGTCCACCTTGATCTTGAGGCCTTTCTTTTCCGCGCCGCCGCGCAGCTGCATGACGCAGCCGGGGCAGTCCACCACCAGGCGGTCCGCGCCGGTTTCCTTCATATGGGTCAGCTTGTTTTCCAGCAGCTGGGCCGATATTTCGGGGAACTTCACGGAATAGCTGCCGCCAAAACCGCAACAGACTTCTTCTTCCTCGCAGGGCACATACTCAGCTGCATCGGCGATGAGCTCCCGCGGGGCTTTTTTCACGCCCAGGCCGCGGCAAAGGTGGCAGGAGGCGTGGTAGGTCACCTTCTGGCCGGAGTTGTTGAAGTCTTCCGGCTTCAGGCCCAGTACGTCGTGCACAAAGGAACTGAAGTCGATAACCTTGGCCGCGAACTCCTGCGCCTCCACCGTAGAGTAGTCCTTCTCCAGAATTTCCGGATAGTGGTGCTTGAGGTGCCCGGCGCAGCTGGCGCAGAGGGTGATGATGTAGTCGTAGTTGCCACCCCGGAAGGCGGCGATATTCTGTTTGGCCACGTCCATGGAGGTTCTGCGCTGGCCCATCATTTCCAGGGGCAGGCCGCAGCAGGACTGCTCCATGGGGAATTCCACGGCCACATTCTTGGCGGCCAGGATCTTGACGGCGGCTTCCAGTTCCTCAGGATAAATAAAGTCCTGAGCGCAGCCGCTGAACAGGGCCACCCGCATGACCGGCTTTTCCACCTTGGGCGCGATGTCGGGCCAGCGGCCGCGGAAGGATTTGCCGGCAATGGCCGGCAGAGCCTTGAAGCCCTGCTTGCCCAGAAAAGCCATGGGCAGGTGACGCATGAAAGGTTCGCCGCGCGTAAAAGGCTTTTGCGCAAAGCTCGCGAATTTGAGCAGACGGTGGAAGAGCTTGCGGTTCTTCATGACGGCGGAAAGCAGGTTGGCTTCCACCGGCGCGCCCTGCTCGGCATTGAGCCGGCTGCGCACCTCGCGGATGAGGCGGGGCAGGTCAATGCCGCCGGCGCAGACATTGGCGCAGGATTCGCAACCCATGCAATTCTGACTCAGGATGCGGGCCCGGTCTTTGCCGTGGAAGAAATAGGTAAGGATCAGGCCGATGGCGCCAATATAAATGTAGCCCATCTTGTGGCCGCCCACCAGACGATAGACCGGGCAGACGTTGGCGCAGGCGCCGCAACGCACGCACCGGAAGATCTGCTTGAACAGGGGATCTTTGGCAATCTGCGTGCGGCCGTTATCCAAAAAGACCACGTGCATGATCTTTTTGTTGTCCGCATTGGCCCCACAGGGGCCCGCGCCGCACATCCAGGTCACATAAGAGGTAAGCCGCTGGGCCGTGGCATTGCGGGGCAGCACCAGCAAGGCCGTCAGGGCGTCGTCCAGGCTGGCCACCAGCTTGTCCAAACCGGCAATGGCCACATGCACCTTGGGCAGGGTGGTGACCATACGGGCGTTGCCTTCGTTGGTCACTGTGGAAACCGCGCCGTTTTCGGCCACGGCGAAGTTACAGCCGCTGATGCCCATGTCTGCGGCGATGAACTTACGGCGCAGCTGCACGCGGGCCACCTTCACCAGGCGCTGGATGTCCGAATCCTGCTTCTCGCCCGTGGCCTTGGTAAAGTCGTCGGCCACCTGATAGCGCGAAAGGTGGATGGCGGGCATGACCATGTGCGAAGGGCCTTCGTGCCGCAGCTGAATGATCCACTCGCCAAGGTCGGTTTCGTCCACGGTGATGCCCTGTGCCTCCAGGGCGGGGTTCAGCTCAATTTCTTCAGCCGTCATGGATTTGGACTTGGTCACCCGCTTAACGTTGTTTTCCTTGGCGATGCGGATGATAATCTCATTGGCTTCGGCGGCAGTGGCGGCACGGTGTACATGCACGCCGCGCTTTTCAGCCTCGGCCTTGAACTGGGTGTAGAGTTCTTCCAGGTGCTGACAGGCGTAGTCTTTGGCCTCGGCAATCTTGTGGATGAGCGCGCGCTCGTCCACATCCTTGAAGACGGCTTCGCGGTTGGCGCGGTAGGCCACGGCAAAGGTGTCCAGGGTGCGGCGCAGAAAGTCGTCCTTCAGGGCGTTGTCCAGTTCCTTATGGTATCCCGAAGAGCTTTTGAGGGCGTCGTGCATGGGTTAGTCCTCCAGAAGAATAATGTGCAGTTCCAGCGGGCCATGCACGCCCACGGCGGCCACACGCTCAATGTCGGCGGTGCGGCTGGGACCGGTGATCAGGGTGGTGTAGGTGGCGGGAGCTTCATTCATGCGTTCGCGCAGACGTTGCGCAATGGACGGCAGGTCCGGATAAATGGCGGATTTGCGCAGCAGAATCACAGAAATTTCCGCAATCATGCCCGCAAGGCGCGCGTCCTCGTTGTCCGTATTGACCAGGCAGGTACCGCTGCCGGCAATGCCCAGCACCGCGGTGGAAAGCCCCACGTCAATGCCCGCCAGGTAGTTGCGCAGGCCCTGGCGCAGACAGATAAAGCCTTTTTCTTCACAGGCTTTGGACAGCTGGGCAAAATCTTCGTCGTTCAGTTCCGGCGCAGCCACCACGCGTTTGACGCGGGTGGGCACCTTGTTGGGGCCCAGGGGGCCCTGCTCGGTGCCGGGTTCGTCGGCCAGCAGCTCGGCAGGAGCCTTGTCGGCACAGACGTCCACCACATACTGCAGAGCCGCGGCCATGGTGGGCATTTCCTGCACCACGGCGTTCACCGCCGTGGCCTTGGCGGAAAAGGCGGCTACCAATTCCTCTCGGGTCATAGCATTCTCCTTGTGCGCGGCGCCAGGCCGCGCGGCTCGCGCGGGCGGCCCGGCCTTTTTGCGAGGCCGCCCACGTCACGACGCCGTACGCCGTGTTATTTCAGACTTTCGGCGTAGATTTCCACCGTGTGCTTCACGCGCACGTTGTCATGGTTGTGCGAGAGCACATCCTCCAGCTGCATCATGCAGGCCGGGCAGCCCGCAGCCACCACCTGGGCGCCGGAGGCCACAACGTTGTCGCGCTTGCGCTGGCCAATCTGCCGCGAATAATCATAGTGAAAAAGGTTGAAGGAGCCGCCGCAACCGCAGCAACGGTCTGCCTCGTCCATTTCCTTAAGCGCATAGGCCGGGTTGGCGGCAATGACGGCCCGGGGCTGGCTGGTCACGCCCAGGGATTTCTTGAGGTGGCAGGAATCGTGATAGGTGACTGTAACGGCATTGCCCTGGGCGTGTTCCGCCGGGTGCACCTTGAGCACGTCCACCAGAAAGGCGTTGATGTCCATGGCCTTGGCGGCCAGTTCTTCCGCCTTGCGCTGGGCCACAGAACCCAGCCGGCCGGCATAGCGGGGCCACAGTTCCTTGATGGTGGAGGTACAGGAGGCGCAGGGGCTCAGCAGATAGTCGAAGTCGCCTTTTTCCAGGGCGGCCACGTTGACCTTCATCTGCTCCACCATACCCTTGGCGTCGCCCGAAGAAAGCGCCGGAATACCGCAGCAGGTCATGCCCTTGGGCATGAACACGGCCACGTTGTGGTGGCGCAGCACCTTGAGGCAGGCTTCGGACATATCCGTATACATTTTGTCGCCCATACAGCCGGGGAAGAAGGCCACTTTGAGGCCACCGCTGCGGCGGGGTTCGTCCAACGCGCCATAGCGGGCGTGCAGGGGCGTTTTAGCCAGGGGGCGCATGTGCCGGTCGCCCAGCATGAAGTTGAGCATGGGCGCGCAGACCGTGCCCTGAGCGTCGCCCGTGCGACGGAACATAAGGCCCTGCATGGGCGCGCCCACGCGCATGGCAAAGTTAAACAAACCCGGCTTGGTCAGCAACGAGCGGAAAATCATCTTTTTAGCCGGGTGCAGGCCAAGGTATTCATTGACGATCTCGCGCGCGTCCATAAATACGTCCATAATCTGGACGCCGGGCGGGCAGGCCGCCTGACAAGACCCACAGAGCAGGCAACGCCCCAGCTTGTCGCTCACGGAGGCAGGGTCCTTGAGCATCTCGTGGGCCAGATTGTCAATGAGGGCCAGCTTGCCGCGGGCCACGTCGGCCTCCATGCCGGAAGCGCCGAACATGGGACAAACGGCCTGACACATGCCGCACTTCATGCAGGCGGTAATTTTGTCGTCCAGCGACATGAGGCGCTGGGCCAGTTCGTGCAGAGTACTCATGGAAGGCTCCTAAATACCCACAAGTTTGGTGGGATTGAGCAGCCCCTTGGGATCCAGGGCCCGCCGCATCCGCTGGGAGAAGAGGATGGTGCCGCGCGAGGTTTCCTTTTCCATCCACTTGGCCTTGGCCGTGCCTATGCCGTGCTCGCCCGAAAGCGTGCCGTTGAGCTTGATGGCCGTATCAAACATCTCGTCAATGGCTTCTTCCACCCGGTGGTACTCCTCGGCGTCGCGCTTGTCGCAGAGGAAGGTGGGGTGCAGGTTGCCGTCGCCGGCATGGCCAAAAGTGCCCACCTCCACCTTATATTTGGCGGCGATGTCATTAACAGCCTGCATCATGGCCGGAATCTGGGAGCGCGGCACGGTGGCGTCTTCCAGCACGGTGGTGGGCCGGGCGCGCGCCAGCACGGGCAGAGCCATGCGGCGGGCTTCCCAGAGCTTGAACTTTTCTGCGGCGTCCTTGGGCACATGCACGGCGGTAGCGCCGTTGGCCTTAAGCACTTTTTCCACAGCGGCGGCGTCGTCTTCCACCTGGGCGGGGTGGCCGTCCACTTCGATGAGCAAAATGGCCCCGGCCTCACGCGGCAGGCCGGCCTTAGTGAAGTCGTCCACGCGCACGATGGTGTTGTTGTCCAGAAATTCCAGGGTGCAGGGCAGCACATGGGCGGCGATGATGCCGGCCACGGCCTGGGCCGCGCTCTGCACATCGGGGAAAACGGCCATACAGGCGCGGGAAGCCTTGGGCGGCGGCACCAGCTTGAGCACGGCCTGAGAAATGACCCCCAAGGTGCCCTCGGACTGGATCATCAGCCCGGTCAGATTGTAGCCCGTGACGCACTTGACCGTACGCGAACCGGACTTGACCAGCGCCCCCGTGGAATCAAAAAATTCCACGCCCATAAAATAGTCTTTGGTCACGCCATATTTGAGCCCGCGCAGGCCGCCGGCGTTTTCCGCAATATTGCCGCCGATGGTGGACACCGCCTGAGAGCCGGGGTCCGGAGGATAAAACAGATTTTTTTTGGCCACCGCAGCGGCGAACTGGGCGGTAATGACGCCCGGCTCCACCACGGCGTAGAGGTCGTCGGAATTGATTTCAAGAATGCGGTTGAGGCCCGTGGTCAGGATCACCACCGTGTCGGACTTGTCCGGAATGGTGCCGCCGGAAAGGTTGGTGCCGGAACCCCGCACGGTCATGGGGATGCCGTTGTCATAGAGCTTTTTCACGCACTGGCCCAGCTGCTCTGCCGTGGTGGGCCGCACCACCAGCGCGGGCATCACTGCGGGCAGCACCGCGGAATCATACGAATAGCTCGCGCGGTCGGCTTCAGAGCTGAACACATTTTCCTTGCCCAGCAGATCCTCAAAATCCTTGATCAACGCCTGGCTTGCCATAGGGCCTCCTTGTGCACGTCTGTATGGTCTTAGCAGGCCACGCGCCCCTTGCGCAGGCCCTGTCTTCTGTCCCGGACGCCACTCGCCTGTTTGAACGGGCGGTCAGCTTCTTTACGAGAATGACGTTCTATAGCGTTGTTTGTCATCTTTGCAAAGGGGATGCCCCCAAAAACTTTGGTATCACAATATAATTTCAGCCTCTTTCAGGCCGGAATCGCAGCAAGAAGAATCTGTAAAAATCTTGCCTTGACTGCGAGATTGCGCTTTTAGGCACAACCCTGTCTGAAAAAAGGGCTTTGTTCTATAGATAGGAATGCGGCAAGACCGCGTCAAGCGCAAGCAGCGCAGGCGTCTGTTGCTCTGCAGCTGTGGCAGTGGGAAGTTTCGGACGGCTGCCGCAGCCGCGTCCTTCATGCCGGACGCAATGTTCCGGTGTCGCTGCTGCAACAAAGCAGAAAACAAGTGTTTTTCTGACTGCGCAGCAGTGCCGTCCCAAACGGCAGAGCGCGGTCAGATCGCTTCACACCCAGGGTACGCCCCTGAGCTCTGCGAGAAAAAAATTTTCAGCCTGCGGTCCGTCACTTCCGGACCGTGCTTTTTTTCCAGAAAAAGAAGTGGGCCAAAGCCATGCCGCCGTGGCCCAGCACATAGCCCAGCAGCAGCCAGACAAAGATGCCGTGCACGGCGGCGGCCCCAGGGGCGGGGTTGCCGTTGGTCCAGGCCACATACATCCAGAGGCCGGAGAGCAGGCTCATGCTCAGCGCGCCCAGGCCCAGGCCCTGCACCACGGTAGCCAAGCCCTTGGCCCTGGGGGCGATGATGCGCTTGCCCCCGCGCAGTTGGGCCAGATCTTTTTTGAGCTGATCCATATCCCCCCACAGGTAGGGGAAATAGTGGCGCAGGCCGCGGGTTTTCAGGCTCCAGACCACCAGGGCAAAGCCGACCCAGCAAAGAATCAGGCCCAGGACCACATGGCCGTATCCGAAGCCAAAAAGTTTGGTACAGAACTGCAGAATGACGAGTACGGCGGCCACGGCATGCAGCAGACGCAGCGTCGGGGGCTGAAAAAATCCAAGGAAACGCCAGAGCAAAAGCGCCTGGGCCGTCAGTTTTTGTCGCAGGGGCATAGTCCTCTCCTTGATTTTATAGTGTGTCCGTCGCAGGGCTTCGGTCTGGGCCGCGGACCAAAAGCGCCGCCCAGAGGGCGGCGCTGCAATGGCGTGGCGTGTCAACGCAAGCACGAACAAGAAAGCATATGAGCCATTTTTTCTTTTTTGGTGCGCAGATAGGCTTCATTTTCGGGGCAGGCTTCCATCTCTATGGGCACCCGCTCCACAATTTCGATGCCGTAGCCGGAAAGGCCCACGATTTTTTTGGGGTTGTTGGTAAGCAGGCGGATTTTGTGGATGCCCAGATCCACCAGCATTTGCGCGCCGGTGCCGTAGTCCCGCAAATCCGGGGGAAAGCCCAGCTTACGGTTGGCCTCCACGGTGTCATAACCCTGGTCCTGCAAAGCATAAGCCTTAATTTTGTTGGCCAGGCCAATGCCGCGCCCTTCCTGGCGCATATAGAGCAAGGCCCCCCTGCCCTCGCGCTCGATCTGACGCATGGCCGCGCCCAGCTGGCCGCCGCAGTCGCAACGCAGCGAGCCCAGGGCGTCACCGGTAAGGCACTCGCTGTGCACGCGGGCCAGCACCGGTTCTGCACCGCCCAGCTCGCCCTTGACCAGGGCCAGATGGGTGCCGGCTTCGTTTTCGCTCTCGTAGGCAATGACCGTAAAATCTCCAAAGCGCGTGGGCAAATGGGCTTCGGCCACCCGCCGCACCGAAACCTGACCGCGGTCCAGCCGGTAGCGAATCAGATCCTTGACCGCAGCTATTTTGAGCCCGTGCTCCTGGGCAAAGCCTTCCAGGTCGGGCATGCGCGCCATGGTGCCGTCGTCCTTCATGATTTCGCAGATGACGGCCGCAGGCTTGAGCCCGGCCAGCTTGCAGAGATCCACACCGCCCTCGGTCTGCCCGGCGCGGGAAAGCACGCCCCCGGCCTTGGCCCGCAGGGGGAAGACATGGCCCGGCGTCACCAGGTCGTCGGGGCGCACGTTGTCGGCCACGGCGGCCAGGATGGTGGTGGCCCTGTCCGCAGCGGAAATGCCCGTGGTCACCCCCGCACGCGCCTCAATGGAAACGGTAAAATTAGTGCCGAACCGCGAGCCGTTGCGCTGGGTCATAAGCGGCAGATCCAGCCGGTCGATGCATTCTGGCGCCATAGGCAGGCAGATGAGTCCGCGTCCGTATCTGGCCATAAAATTGATGGCTTCAGGCGTGGCGAACTGGGCGGCCATAGTCAGGTCGCCTTCGTTTTCCCGACCTTCATCGTCCACAAGAATGACCATTTTCCCCTGCCGGATGTCGGCAACGGCCTCTTCAATGCTGCACAAGGGCATGACGTTTCCTTCAGCTGCCCGTCCACGGGCTGGGTAGAGGTTACAGCGAAATCGCAAAAAAACATTTCCTTCACAAGTAGGGTCGCAAAGGTTTTGTGTCAACCGGGAGGCTCGCGAAAAGCCGCAGTCTACGCCTCTTCCGCGGGCCGCAGGCCTACCTCGGCCAGCAAGTCCGTCAGGGGCCGTCCCAGCAGAAAGGGCAGCAAGGCTCCGGGCAGGTCGGCGCGCTCCTGGCACAGTTCGCGGAAGGCCGCGTCAATGCGCGCGGCTTCGCTAATCTGCGCCAGGGCATCGCGCTGTTCGTCTGCGTGCCGCAAAGGCGGCGGCGTTGCCGCCACGCGCACCCCTCGCCCGCCCCTGGGCAGATAGCCCAGCCGCGCGGCCAGTTCCAACACGGGGCGCACGGGGCTCTGCTCTTCATGCACCGCCGCCATGTCGGCCAGTATGGCCCGCGTGGACGCACGCAAATCGGGAAAGCCCGGCAGAACCGGCACCGCAGCCAGCGCTTGCAGGGCCACGGCCCGGCTGAGCGGAGCTTCGGCGGCCAGCAGACGTTCCAGCGGCCCCGTGTCCGTACAATAGAGGGCCGCGCACTGGGCCGGACGCTGACCGTAGACGGTACAGCCGGCGCCGTCCGCATAGTAGCGACAGCGCCAGGGATGCGCGCTGCCCCCCAGACCAGCCACCTTGATGCGTTCGTTTTCCAGGGGGGCCAGCAGCTGCCGAACGTCGTCCCGCGCCCATTCGCCGGCCCGCAGGCTGACCAGGGCCTCCAGAGCCAACACGCCGCCCGTCAGCAGGGCAACGTCCCTTTCCATAAGGGTAGGCCCGCCCTGCAGGCAACAGGTGCCGCAACGGCGGCACACCGGCCCCCCTTGCGGGGCCTTGGGTTCCAGTAGGGTCATAGGCTCTCCTGCACACGGTGTTGAAGGGACATTGCGCCGCGGCGGTCTGCACCGGACCGCGCCTGCTCGTGGAGCATACCAGCACGTTGCTTCAGGCCGCAACCTGGCGCAGCAGCAAAAAAAGCCCCAGGCCACAGCAGAGCACGCCGATAATCTGCCGCAGCATGCCGGTGGGCGTACGCCGGGCCAAGGCCAGACCGCCGACAAAACCCAGCAATTCCAGACTACAAAGCAACGGCAGCAAAGAAAAATCCACATGCCCGGCACGCATGTTCCCCAAGGTGCCGAACAGGGCCGTAACAACCTGATAAGGCATGGAAATGCCCACGGCCGTCATGGGCGAAACCCCCACCACAATCATCCAGGGGATGGAAAGCACAGGGCCGCCGGCCCCGGTCATGCCCGCCAGAAGCCCGGTGACCGCGCCAATGGCGCACAAGCCGCGTCCGCTTTGCCAAAAGACGCTGCCGCCGCCGGGACGGGGCGGGCGCAGGGCGCACAGCCCGGCAAACAAAATAGTGCAGGCCAGCAGCGCCACCAGCGGCCCGGCCGGCACAAAAGAGCCCAGCAGGGCCCCTGGCAAAGCAGCCAGACCACCCAGCATATAGGGCAGGGCCGTACGCCGGGGAACCTGCCCCAAACGGCCGTACAGCCAGGTACCCGCCAGGGCCACGGGAAAAAAGGAGGCCAGAGCCGTGCCCATTGCCTCGTGCGGTTCCAGACCGCTCAAAAGAATCAGAGCCGGCGGCACCAAAATGCCCCCAACCCCAGCCAGGCCCACCAACACCCCCACAATCAGACAGGTGGCATACAAAGCCGCCAGCAGCATACTCCCTCACTCTATGATCAGCCGACATACCCAGAAAAACGACCAAAGCGCCGGCCCGCCGCACAGGGCGCAGGCCCGCAACAAGGCCAGCAACGCGCTCAGCCGCGCCTTATCCCAAGGAACCGCCTCGTCAAGGGGCGGCCCCAGCCAGGGCTTGTCCACCAGAGCCCCGAAATAGACCGAAGGTCCGGCCATGCGCCCCCGGCAAAGCCAGGCGCAGGCCGTCATGGACCAGCCCGAATTGGGGCTGGGCATGCCCGCCGCCTGCCGCGCCGTCAGTCGCCATCCCGGCCAGCGCCCGTCCCAGGGCCGTTGCCGCAGACCGCAACGCGCCCCGGCCCGTGCCAGCGTATCCGTAAGCAGCACGATCAGGGCCGACAGCCGCGCGGGCGCAAAGGCCAGCATGTCGTCCCCGCGCGCACCGGCAAAGCCCAGCCAGCGCCACTTTTCAGTCAGATACCCCCACATGGAATCCGTGGTGCTCACGGCCTTGTAGCACCACAGCCCCACAGGCCCCCCCACCAGCAGCCAGAAAAAGGGCGCAGTAAAAGCGTCGGTAAGGTTTTCCGCAAGGGTGTCGGCCAGGGTCTTGCGCATGAGGGGCCGGTCCATGCGCGCCGTTTCCCGGCTTACCAGCCGGGAGAGGGCCGCGCGGGCTTCCGGCTCCGGGGCCGTTTCCACCCGCTGCAGCACCTCCCGCCCCGTGCGCAGAAGGCTGCCAAGAGCCAGCCCCGACCAGGCCAGATACAGGGCCAGCAGATTGCCCAGCAGCGGCAGCGAGGTCAAGCCCCATACCGCCAGGCCCGTGAGCCCCGTCAGCACGGTCAGGGCCAGCCCGCCGGCCAGCCTCCCCCGCCAGGGCGCGGCCGCCATTCCCCCGGTATCCATAAAACGCCGGGCCGGACCTTCCAGCGCGTGCAGCAGGCTGCCCTGCAGGCACACGGGGTGCCGCCAGGGCAGGTCCGGATCCCCCAGCCAGAGGTCCAGCAGCAGGGCCAAAGGAGCCAGCCACCAGCAATCCCATACAGAAAAAGGCGGCACGGGAAAGGACGGAATCACCCCCAGCCCTCCAGCAGGCCCGTGCGGGCCAGGGCCGCGTAGAGCACGATGCCCGCCGAGGTGGCAAGGTTGAGGCTGCGCACCCCGCCTTCGCGCATGGGAATGCGCACCCGGTGCGCGGAGAGGACCAGCACCTCCGGGGGCAGGCCGCGCGTTTCCGGCCCAAAGACCAGGCAGTCGTCCGGCGCAAAGGCAAAATGCTGCAAAGGCGTACAGGTGGCCGCGTCCCTGGCCGACGTAAAGACCAGACGGCCGCCCTGGCGGCCTTCCGCCGCAAAAGCCTGCCAGGAGGGCCAGACCCGCAGGCGCACGTGCGGCCAGTAGTCCAGACCGGCGCGCTTGAGGTAGCGGTCCTCCAGCTTGAAGCCCAGGGGCTCGATAAGATGCAGGGGCGTGCCCGTGGCGGCGCAGAGGCGGGCCACGTTGCCCGTATTGGGCGGAATTTCCGGCTCGTAGAGAACGATCTGCATAGGCGTGGCGTAGATAAAATTCGGGCGCTACGACGCCAGGCGGCCGGCAATGCCCGGCGTCACCTGGCAGGTCACGCGCATGTCCTTGCTGCCAAAACCGCCGTCGTCCAGGGTGGCGAACAGCTCCGCTTCCGTCACTTCCACATTGGCGTCGGGCACGCCCGCATCTGCAAGGCGCTCCTGCAGCAAGCGGCAGGCCCGCTCCCGCGCTGCCTCCAGGCTGAACCCCTTGCCGATGCGCTCACTGTGGTCCAAAGCGGGCGCGCGCAAAAAGCCCCGCCCCGTATCGGCATAGAGCTCCAGGCTGTCCGTGGGCAGGGTCAGGGCCGCGCCAATAGCGTTGGCTACATCCGCATGGGGCGGAATGGTCACGGGCAGGTCCAGCCGGGACTGCAGCCGTGCGCCCATGCAGGCCGCCGGGCCGCCCACCAGCAGCACGGCGCCGGGCCGGGCCTCGCGCACGCGCTTCAAGGCCGCCAGGGTATAGATGGGACGGGCGTTGACCTGCTCCGTCAGCTCCCGCGCGGCCGCAGCCACCTGGTCCAGCGCGTTTTCCACGGCCAGGCGGGCCAGATCCGACGGATTGCCCCCACTCTCCCCGGCCAGGGCGGCCAGCGCCGCTGCCGAGGCCGCCGCCGCGGCCCCGGCAGTGGGGCCGTCCGCAGCCGTATTGCAGACATTGAGGGCATCCAGCAGGGTGGCCCGGTCGCCGCCAAAGGCCGCCGCCGGCCCCTCCCGTTGCGGGCCCACGCGCACGGTGCGGCCCCCCCCGTCCACATTGAGGCGCGAATCGCCCCCCACGCCGATGGAAACGGTGGCCAAAGCGCGCACCAGGGTGCGCCGCCCCTGCAGGAGCATGCCGTCCCGGTCCACCACGGGAGAGCCATCCACGAACAGGGCCAGGTCCGTGGTGGTGCCGCCCATGTCCAGCAAAAGGGAGCAGCCCGCGTCCACGCCGGGACAAAGGGCCAGCACGCCCATAACGCTGGCCGCCGGGCCGGAAAGGATGGACTGCACGGGCTCCCGCCGCGAAAGGGCGACAGGCACCGCGCCGCCGTCGGCCTTGAGCAGGCGCACGGCGGCCGTGATGCCGGCCTCGGCCAGGGCGCCTTCCACGGCGTCCAGAAAATCCGTGTGCAGGCGCTGCACCGCGGCGTTGTAATAGGCCGTGGCCAGTCGCCGAGGAAAATTGAGCCGCCCGGAAAGCCGGTGCCCCAAAGTCACGGGCATGCCGCCCGTACGGGCCACGGTTGCGGCCATAGCCAGCTCGTGAGCTGGGCTGCGCGGCGAAAACTTGCCCACGCAGGCCGCCGCAGGCACGCCCTGCTCCCGCCAGCGGGCAGCCACACGGGCCAGATCTTCAGTCAAAAGCGGGCTGACTTCCACCCCCCGGTGGTCCAGGCCGCCGGGCACAACACAGACGTGCTTCCCCAGGGCGAACCGCCGGGGGTTGAGCCCCGGACCGGCGGCCAGGGCCAAGCCCACGCTGTCCGCCCGGTCCTGTACTAGTGCGTTGACGGCCAGCGTGGCCCCCAGGGTGACGCGCTGCACTCCGGCAAACAGGGCGGCCGCGTCCGGGCCGCAGACGCGGGCCAGTTCCGCCAGCACGGCGCGCACCGAGGCGGGCAAATCGTCGTGCCGCGTGCGCGTTTTGGCCACGGCCAACAGCCGGGGCGCGTTTTCGCCCCCCACAGCCAGCAGGGCCGCGTCCGTGTGAGTGCCGCCGGCGTCAATGCCCAATATGCAGGATGTGTTCATAATACTATCCCATTTTCGCAAAAGTTCGGCGTTGAGCATACGCCATCGGGCCACGCAGGGCCAGAGCTTTTGTGCCATGGGGGCCGCCGCGCGAGGCCGCGCTCGTCCCCGGCTCTTGCCATACCGGGCGCTTTTCAGTAGATTCTTGCTCTTGCGTCGTCAGACGGGCGATCGGAACCCGCCGTGACCGCATCCCTACCACAGAGGCTATGCGGAGGACAGCCATGCAGACAACAGAGTACATTTGGTTTGATGGTAAAATGGTTCCGTCGGATCAGGCCCGGGTGCACGTGCTCACCCACGCCCTGCACTATGGCAGCGCCATTTTTGAGGGCATTCGCGCCTATGCGTGCGCCGACGGCAGCTCTGCCGTATTCCGCCTTGAGGACCACTGCAAGCGTCTGCTCAATTCCGCCAAGATTCTCCGCATGGAAGTGCCCTACAACGCGGAACAGCTGGCCAAAGCCTGTGTGGAAACCCTCCAGGCCAACAAACTGAAGGAAGGCTATATCCGGCCGCTCTCCTTTGTGGGCTACGGCGAAATGGGCGTCTACCCCGGCAACAACCCCGTGCAGACCATCGTGGCCGCGTGGCCCTGGGGCGCGTATCTGGGGCCGGAAGCGCTGGAAAAAGGCATCCGCATCAAAACCAGCAGCTTCGCCCGCAGCCATGTGAACACCTCCATGTCCAAGGCCAAGGCCTCAGGCAACTACATCAATTCCATCCTGGCCAAGGTTGAAGCCAAGGAAGACGGCTACGACGAAGCCATCATGCTGGACACCAACGGTTTTGTTTCCGAAGCCACGGGCGAGAACGTCTTTATCGTGCGCGACGGCATCATCAAAACCACGCCCTGGACCTCCATCCTGGGCGGCATCACGCGCGATTCCATTATGGCTTTGGCTCGTGATCTGGGCTATACGGTGGAAGAACAGCAGTTCACCCGCGACGAATTCTACATTGCGGACGAGGCCTTCTTCTCCGGCACCGCGGCGGAAATAACCCCCATCCGCGAGCTGGACCACCGGCAGATCGGCGTAGGCCATGCCGGCCCCGTGACCAAACATCTGCAGCAGGAATTTTTCAAGATTGTCAAAGGGCAGAACCCCAAATACGCGAGCTGGCTGCACCGCTTCACCGTCTAACGCAGCCCGGGGCCCGGCCCCGCAAGCCGTGCCCGGTTTCCATGCCGGGCACGGCCGCCAACCCCCACGAGCGCCATGAAGCACCTTTCCCTCGCCGCACGCTACCGTCCCCAGACCTTTGCCCAGGTGGCGGGACAGGACACGGTCAAGGCCGTGCTTTCCCGCGCCGCCGCCGAGGGCCGCCCCGCGCCCGCCTACCTTTTGAGCGGCACACGCGGCGTAGGCAAAACCACCATTGCCCGCATCTTCGCCAAGGCGCTCAACTGCGAGCACGGCCCCGCTCCGGAGCCTTGCAACCAGTGCGAGCAGTGCCGCAAAATCACCCAGGGCGCGCATGTGGATGTGGCCGAAATCGACGGCGCGTCCAACAACAGCGTGGAAGATGTACGCGCCCTGCGCGAGAACATCGGCTACGCCCCCATGGAAGGCCGCTACAAGATCTTTATTGTGGACGAAGCCCACATGCTCTCGCGCAACGCCTTCAACGCTCTGCTCAAAACGCTGGAAGAGCCGCCGGAAAACGTGGTCTTCATCTTTGCCACCACCGAGGCCCACAAATTTCCCATCACCATTGTGAGCCGCTGCCAGCACTTCGTCTTCCGCCATCTCAGCGAAGACGCCCTGGCCGCTCACCTTTCGGCCGTGCTGCACAAAGAGAATGTGCCTTTCGAGGAAGGCGCGGTGCGTTGCATTGCCCGCCGGGCGGCGGGCAGCGTGCGCGACGGCATGTCGCTGCTGGACCAGACCCTGGCCCTGGGCGAGGAGAGCCTCACCGTGGATACGGCCCGGCGGGTGCTGGGCCTGGCCGGACAGGAATTTTTTGCCGAACTTTTTGCGGCCCTGCGCGGGCAGGACTGCGCCGCCGTGGCGGAGCTCTGCGCCCGCCTGCTGCAGCAAGGGGCTGACATCGGCTTTTTTGTGCGCGAGCTGGCCGGGCATCTGCGCAACCTGTTTTTACTGCGTCAGGGCGGCGCCGCCATTGCGCCCAGCCTGCGCCTGCCGCCGGACGAGGCCGCCCTGTGGCAGGAACTGGCCCCAAAGTTTGCGCCCGCGCACCTGCACGCCGCATGGCAAATGACCCTTGACGCCCAGCGCGGCATCGTGCAAAGCCCGGAACCGGCGGCGGCCCTGGAACTGCTGCTGCTCAACCTGACCTTGCTGCCGCAGCTGCTGCCCCTGGAGCGGGCCATGCCCTGCGGCCCTGCCGGCGCGGGTGGGGCGGGCCAGAACAGCGGCAAGCCCGGCGCGGACCGAAATACTGCGGGCCCCCAGGCTCCGGACCAGGCCATGGCCAGCCAGGCGGGGGACCAGGACGGTACGGCCCCCCCTGCAGCGGAGGCCATTGCTCCGACACGCGGCAATACGCCCCGCGGCATACCCCAGACCGGCGGACACGCGGCAGGCCCGTACGGCAGTACAGACCGCAACGGCCTGCGGCCGACGCCCTCCGTGGAGGCCACGCCCGGCTTTGTGCCCGGCCCGGCGGGAGAAGAAAACCCCCGCCCCCGCTCCCGGCAAAGCCCGGCCGGCCCTGCCGAGGATGGCGAGGCCGCCGACGGCGCTGACCCGGACGCAGGCGCGGCCCACAGGTCGACGGACGCGGCCGCTGACGGCCCCCAGGCCGCACCGGAACGCCCTGCCCTTCCGACGCCGCCGGACGCGGCGCAACAGGCAGGGGCAACGTCCGCGGCCGACAGCGCCGTAACCCCGCGGGACTGGACAGCTTTTTGTGATTTCTGCGCCGAGAGCCGGACGGATGCGGAGGGCGCGCCGCCCCTGCACCTGCTGCGCGGGCTGGACGTGCACTGGCGGGAAGGCCTGCTGGAACTGCGCCCGCGCACGGCCAGTCAGGCGGAGCAGCTGGAGCGCCGCCGCCGGGGTCTTGAAGAAGCCCTGGCCGCCTACGGCCTGCCCCACGATGAGGCCCGCGTGGTAGCCCCCGCGCCCCGCCGGCCCGAAGCGGAACTTATTGCGGCATTCAGTGCCAAACCGGAACTGCGCCATTGCCTGGAAGTGCTCAACGCCCGGGTGGGGGCCTGCAAACCCCTGGACACCAACGGGCGCTGAACCCGGCAATGGCCCCATGCGCGAAAAAGGAGAACCCCATGCGCAACATGAACGACATTCTGCGCCAGGCGCAGGTCATGCAGCAAAAAATTGCCAAACTGCAGCAGGAGATGGGCGACCACGATTTTGAGGCCGCCAGCGGCGGCGGCATGGTCAAGGCCGTGGTTTCCGGCAAGCAGGAGCTGCGTCGGCTGACCATCGACCCCAAGGCCCTGGAAGGCGGCGACGTGGAAATGCTGCAGGATCTTATCGTGGCTGCGGTCAACGAGGCCGGACGCATTGCCCGCGAGAGCATGGAGCGAGAAATGAGCTCCATTTCCGGCGGCATTAAGCTGCCCGGCATGTTCTAGGCAGCCATGCACACCCGCATTCCCGAGCCGCTCAAGGCCCTGGTGGACCAACTGGCGCGTCTGCCGGGGCTGGGGCCCAAGTCCGCCATGCGCGTGGCCATGACCCTGCTCAAATGGCCGGAAGCGGAAACGCGCCGCCTGGGCCGGAGCATCCACGACCTGCGCGACAACCTGCACCTCTGTTCTCGCTGCGGGGGCCTGGCCGCCACAGACCCCTGCCCGGTCTGCGCCGACACGGAGCGCGCCCGCGACACCCTCTGCCTGGTGGCCGAGTGGGACAGCATGCTCACCTTGGACGAAGGCGGCTTTTACCATGGCCAATATATGATTCTGGGAGGGCTGCTGGCCCCTCTGGAGCACATGGGCGCTGAAAGTCTGGACCTGGACCGCCTGACGCGCCGCCTGGCCGAAGGCGAGGTGCACGAGCTTATTCTGGCGCTGGGGGCCACCCTGGAGGCGGAGAACACGGCCACCTTCATTGGCCGCATGGTGCGGGAGCGCTTTCCCCGCGTGGCGGTTTCCCGGCTGGCCCAGGGCATTCCCCTGGGTGCGGAAGTGAAGTACATGGACAGAGAGACTCTACGCCAGTCGCTGCAATACCGCCAAAACCTGCCCTGAGCGGCGAGGCCTGTTGTGGAAGCGTTCCTTTCCCCTGCCTTGCTGCAGCATCCTGTGGTCCAGGCGCTGCTGGCCGGGCTGCTTTCCTGGCTTTCCGTCAGTCTGGGGGCCGCGCTCATTTTTACCCGCCGGGAATTTTCCCGTCGGGCCATGGACTGTCTGCTGGGGGCGGCAGGCGGCATGATGCTGGGAGCGGCCTTTTTCGGCCTGCTCACTCCGGCCCTGGAACTCACGGCCCATCTGGGACGACTGGCCTTCGCCCCTGTGGTGGCGGGGCTCACCCTGGGCGCGTTCTTTCTCTGGCTGCTGGACCGCGTCCTGCCGCACATCCACATTCTGCAGGACACGCCTGAGGGCATTTCCACCAGCTGGCGGCGCAGCGTGCTGCTGGTGGCGGCCATGGCCTTGCACCACATTCCCGAAGGTCTGGCCATCGGCGTGGGCTACGGGGCCGCGGCCGCCGAATCGGTGCTGCAGACCGGCGCGGAAAGCCTGGGGCTGAGCACGGCTCTGGTTCTGACCCTGTCCATTATGCTCCAGAACGTGCCCGAGGGCATGGTGGTGGCCACGGCCCTGCGGGCCGAAGGTTACAGCGCGCGCAAGTCCTGTCTGTACGGGGTGCTTTCGGGCGTTACCGCCCCACTGGGTGCAGTGCCCGGAGCTCTGGCCGCCGGTTTTACGGCCGGTCTGCTGCCCGTGGCCCTGAGCTTCGCCGCCGGAGCCATGGTCTATGTGGTGGCTGAAGAAGTCATCCCCGAAGCCAGCGCATCGGGCAACGGCAATGCGGCCACGGTATCCTGCATTGCCGGGCTGGGGCTGGTCCTGACACTCTCCTCCCTGGTGGGCTGACATTTCGTTTTCTTATGCGCAATCCAGAACCGATTATTTTGCCAATGCCCCCATCCGCGGCTGCGTTTGCGCGTGCGGCGGGCGTCTGCACGCACTGTTGACAGCGCTTTTCAAGGATGAAGCGCCCTAGAGCATTTAACACTTGAAATGCTTGCTTACGGCAGGCAAAAGCCTGCCTTCTCGCATTTCGTGGCAAGGATTTCAAGAAAATCCTTGCAGAGCAGTTAGCTCATTTCATTCGCTAACTGCTCTAAAGTTTATTTATCACATGCCGTATAATCAGCATATGAGGTTACGGTATTTCTGACCCTTTTGCGGAGCGGTGCGGCAGCCCCACTTGCAAAAAGCCATAACCTGCGGCAAAAACGCGGACCGCAGTACCGTCAACGCCACCCGGTCATGGCGCGGCGGCAACGCTGCAGGGAGCTATAGCTTCCCAAAAGCCGCCGTGACGCTGAACTAGGCGGTGCTGCTCCGGCGTCACGGCGGAATGTACTGTTTTCTGGTAAATTATGACGTCAGGACGATGCTTCCCTTGGGGGACGCTTTGTCCGCATCCGGCCTCGCGGGCGCAAGGCCATTTTCCGCAGACCCTGCTGCGGCCCCTTATCTAAAGGATCATGCTTATGACCCTCTGCGCAAAAATTATCGCTGTTTATCTTGTCGGGCTGCTGCTCGTCTGCCTGGGGACTTTTGCCGGCGTCCAGTGGGCGCTGGGAACGGCCCTCAACGACGAGGTTTTCTGGCAGGCCCTGGGTACGGGTTTTGCCATGGTGGCCGTGCTGGGCTTTGTGGGCGCGCTGATCATCCACAACCGCATCGCGCCCATCCGCCAGTGCGTGCTTTTTGCCAAGGCCGTCAGTGAAGGGCAGGAAGACGTCACGCTGGAGGTTTACCGCTCGGACTGTCTGGGGCATCTGGCTGAATCCCTGCGCGTCATGGTGGCCAAATTGGAAGGCCAGGCCCACTGGTACGAGAGCATCCTCAACACCCTGCCCCTTTCTATTTCGGTGACGGACAACGACATGGCCTGGACCTTCTGCAACACCTATGCCCTCAAGAGCATGGACAAGACCCGCCAGGACGACGTGGTGGGACGGCACTGTTCCGAAAAGGGCGGCAACCTCTGCAACACTCCCCAGTGCGGCATTGAACAGCTGCGTCGCGGCGTCAAGAAGGTTGTCAACCATATGCCCAATGGCAAGTCCATGCAGATTATGCTGGACTACCTGCACGACGCCCACGGCAACCAGGTGGGGCATGTGGAAATAGGCGAAGACATTACCGAACGCATCGCCCTGGAAAAACGCGCTCTGGAAGCAGCGCACCAGGGCCGCATGTCCACCGTCACCCGGCTGGAAGGCGTCATCGCTACCCTGCAGGAGGCTGCCGGCAGCCTTAATACCGCCCTGACCGACGTGCGCCAGAAAGCCGATGTGGCCGCAGGACGCATGTCCGAAACCGCCACGGCCATGAACGAAATGAACTCCACCGTGCTGGAAGTGGCCCACAACGCCGAGGGTGCGGCCGAAGCCGCCACCTCGGTGCAGGGGCACGCCCACGACGGCGCGGACCTGGTAACCCGCACCATCCGCAGCATGCAGGATGTGCAGCGGCAGTCCTCCGGCCTCAAGGACGAAATGTCCAGCCTGGACCAGCAGGCCAAGGACATCGGCGCCGTGCTTACCCTTATCCGCGACATCGCAGACCAGACCAACCTGCTGGCCCTGAACGCCGCCATTGAAGCCGCCCGCGCCGGCGAGGCGGGCCGCGGCTTTGCCGTGGTGGCCGATGAAGTGCGCAAACTGGCCGAAAAAACTATGAGCGCCACCAGAGATGTGGAAACGGCCATTGCCGCCATTCAGGAAGGCACCGGCAACAGTGCAACCACCGTGGACGGCACCGTGACTTCCATTGAAGAAGTGAGTCATATGGCTGAAGAATCGGGCCACGCTCTGGAGCGCATCGCCAGCCTGGCTGGTGATTCCAGCAGTCGGGTGTCGGCCATTGCCGCCGCCGCTACGGAGCAGTCCGCCGCTTCAGACGAGATTAACCGCCATATCTCTGAGGTCAACGCCCTGAGTGCCCACATCGCCGAGGCCATGGACCAGGCCGCCGGCCAGGTCACCCACATGGCGGAACAGGTGAGCGTGGTCACCACCATTCTGGACGACATCCGCAAAGAAGACGCCACCACCACCGCCACTAGAGCAGTTAGCGAATGAAATGAGCTAACTGCTCTGCAAGGATTTTCTTAAAAATCCTTGCCACGAAATGCGAGAAGGCAGGCTTTTGCCTGCCGTAAGCGAGCATTTCAAGTGTTAAATGCTCTATGGAGTAATCCCCCCCCCTCACAACTATACAAAGAAAGACCGCCGCCGGAAGAACTCCGACGGCGGTCTTTCTGGTTTAGCAATCACCATGACCGCAAAGGCGCATAACCGCATGGGACGCGGCGCCTGCGTCTTTGCGGCCCGTGTTCGACCTATAGGACACCGTACTCTTGAGAATATGCATGCTCAAGAGTTATGGCACGGTTTTCATCCGTAACTAGCGCTGCTGTCTTTGCCCGTAACTTCCTTCGTCGGAACGGGCCAAGCTCCGCTTGCGCCTCTACGACGGGCATCGCTTATGCAACCGCCAGGGCATTGCAAAGTTGCAATGCCCTATGGATGGTTGTTGAACTTGTCCGCTGTGGACTTGGTGCCGCTGTGGCAGGGGGTGCAGTCCATGACGCCCTTGGCCCAGTTGGCCTCATTGCCCTTGGTCTGATGGCATTCGCCGCAATAGGTCACGGATTCCTGCACGGGGAAGGCGCCCTTGTAGTCCTTACCCATCTCTATTTTGGCATTGAAGATTTCCACGGCCTTGGCGGCCACGTCCGCAGTCAGGCGGCCGCAACGCTCACTGCGTTGTTTGCTGGTGGCCTCAATTTTGTTGTGCGCACACCACTTGGAAACAGAGATGTGGCAGAGCACAGAACCGGACACGTTTTGGGGCAGGTCGCCCTTGAAGCCCAGGGCCTTGTCGCCGGGATTGTAGGCGGGCAGGCTGGCCTTCTCATACCAGCGGAACAGCTCGTTGACCATGGGGCGCACTTCCTTGCGGCCCCAGAACAGGGAAAAAGTGGCCGCCGCGCCATACAAGGCGCCGCAAATGGTGCCCCAGTCGGAAATGCCGCCTTTGTTGGCCTCAAGCATGGTAAAGGGAAACTGATTGTAGGGCGCGCCATATTTTTCACCAAGCAGGCCCACAATGCTGTAAAATGTGCCGTAGCCGCAGCCGTAGCCCTTGTGCCAGTAGCCTTCATAAGCTACCTCGGCACACAGTTTGGGGTCCAGCTTATGGGCTTTCCACCCGTGGTCTCCGCCCGCCTGGGCAAAGCGGCCTCCGCCCTGCTGCGTCTGCCCCGCAGCAAAGCTCGCGCCGCCGGAAAGGCCAAGCACAGCCCCGCCCACGGCAAGGCCGCCCAGACCGAAAATCAAATCACGTCTGCCAATACCCATAATCTCCTCCTGTTTTGTGCGCAGTTGCACATGGTATTGTGTTAAAAAAAGCACTAGCTGGTTTCAGCAAGGCCGGTCAAGGCTCCGGACCGGGGATTGACAAAATTTTTGCAAAAAAAATTTTTAGTGCCCTCTGGACGCGCCCGGAGAAGGACTTACTTAAAGAACGCGCCTGGGCAGCCAGCCGCCATGTCCGCGCGCCCTGCAAATTTGGCTCTTTGGCGCGCCCCGGTGCGCGCCGGGCCTGTGCGCGGACAGCGCCGGACCGCCGCTTTCGGGCTTGTGGTTCGGATAACGAAGATTTTTCCTGAGGAGGATCCGGATATGTCCAAAATTATCGGCATTGACCTGGGCACCACCAACTCCTGCGTGTACGTCATGGAGGGGAAGGACCCAAAATGCATCACCAATCCCGAAGGGGGCCGCACTACTCCCTCCGTGGTTGCCTTTACCGATAAAGAGCGCCTGGTGGGCGACATTGCCAAACGGCAGGCCGTCACCAACCCCAAGCGCACTATTTTCGCTATCAAGCGGCTTATGGGACGCAAGTACGACACCCCAGAGGTAGACCGCTGGAAGGAACACTCCCCCTACGCCATCGTCAAGGCCGCTAACGGCGACGCCGGCGTGGAGGTGGACGCCCGCACTTACAGCGCCCCGGAAATCTCGGCCATGATCCTGGCCAAACTCAAGGCCGACGCCGAAGCCTACCTGGGCGAAACCGTAAGCGAAGCCGTCATCACCGTGCCCGCCTATTTCAACGACGCCCAGCGTCAGGCCACCAAGGACGCGGGCCGCATCGCCGGTCTTGAGGTCAAACGCATCATCAACGAGCCCACCGCGGCCTCTCTGGCCTACGGCGCGGACAAAAAGGCCAATGAAAAGATCGCCGTCTTCGACCTGGGCGGCGGCACCTTTGATATTTCCATCCTGGAAGTGGGCGACAACGTTGTGGAAGTGCGCGCTACCAACGGCGACACCTTCCTCGGCGGCGAAGACTTCGACCAGCGCGTCATCAATTACCTGGTGGAAGAATTCAAAAAGGAAAACGGCATTGACCTCACCAAGGACAGCATGGCCCTGCAGCGCTTGAAAGAAGCGGCGGAAAAAGCCAAAAAAGACCTGTCCACCTCTATGGAGGCCGAAGTCAACCTGCCCTTCATCACCGCAGACCAGAATGGCCCCAAGCACCTGCTCATGAAGATTGGCCGGGCCAAGCTCGAATCCTTGGTCAGCGATCTGGTGGACCGCACCACTGAGCCCTGCAAAAAGGCTCTGGCCGATGCGGGCATGACTGCCGCGCAGATCGACGAAGTCATCCTGGTGGGCGGCATGACCCGTATGCCTCTGGTGCAGCAGGTGGTGGGCAAGTTTTTCGGCAAGGAGCCCAACCGCTCCGTGAACCCCGACGAAGTGGTGGCCATGGGTGCGGCTATTCAGGGCGGCATCCTCACCGGCGACGTGAAGGACGTGCTGTTGCTGGACGTGACCCCGCTTTCCCTGGGCATTGAAACCATGGGCGGCGTGTTCACCAGGCTTATCGACCGCAACACCACCATCCCCACGCGCAAAAGCCAGGTCTTCACCACAGCCTCGGACAACCAGCCCTCGGTGTCCATCCATGTGCTGCAGGGCGAACGCCCCATGGCCGCAGACAACATGACCCTGGCCCGCTTTGACCTTACGGGCATTCCTCCGGCCCCGCGCGGCGTGCCGCAGATTGAGGTGTCCTTCGATATCGACGCCAACGGCATCGTCAACGTGTCGGCCAAGGATATGGGCACCGGCAAGGAACAGTCCATCAAGATCACAGCTTCTTCCGGCCTTTCCGAGGACGACATCCAGCGCCTGGTGCGTGAGGCCGAAGCCCATGCCGGCGAAGACAAGAAAAAACAGGAAGTGATCGAGGCCCGTAACCACGCGGACAGCCTCATCTACGGCACGGAGAAATCCCTTGCGGACCTGGGCGACAAGGCCGATGCCGCAGTGAAAAGCGATATCGAAGCCAAGATCGCCGAGCTGCGCAAAATCATGGAAGGTGAGGACGCGGAGGCCATCAAGGCCGCTACCGACGCCCTGGCCAAGGCTTCGCACAAGCTGGCGGAACAGCTCTACCAGCAGCAGGCTCAGCAGACCGGGGGACAGCCGGGCGGAGCCCAGCAGGAAGCCGGCGCGCATCAAGACGGCAACAACGGCGGCAACGGCGGCGACGACGTGGTGGACGCCGACTACACCGAAGTGAAAAAATAGCAAACTTGCCAGCGCGCTTGCGCTGTACTAAATAAAGGTCTGGTTCTGCGGAACCGGACCTTTTTTTCACTCTGACGCAAAAGGAACTGCATATGCCCGGCAAACGCTGCAGCATGGCCGTGCCCGCCTTGCTCCTGCCCCTGTTGCTTCTGACAGGGGCCTGCCACACGGCCCCGCCGCCTGACAACACTTACGAGCGCACGCCGCCCCCCAGGCCGACTCCGGCCAGGCCGCAACCGGCGCCGCGCCCCGAAGTCAAACCCGAAGCCCAACCTGCCCCGCGTCCGGCCCAGGGCCGGCACCCCGCGCCGGACAAGGGCGACCGTGACCGTCGGCCGGCCATGCAACCACAGCACAACGCGCGCCCCCACCAGGCGGAAAGGCCGCAGCGCCAGGAAAACACCAGGCGGGACAGCACACGCCGCCCCGACCAACAGCGTCGGACGCCGGACCAACACGTTTCAGACCAAAAGCCGGAACGCTCAAACCCATAGCAGGATACGCCCATGTCCCTTTGCCGCGCCACAGCCCCTATTCTCCGTCTTCTGACGCTTCTGGCGGTTCTGGGCTGCCTGACGGCCTGTCAGATGCCCTTCGGCCTGGGCCAGCGCGCGTCGCAGCCCGCCAAACCGGCCAAGCCTGTCCCTGCCGCCGGCCCCTGCGTGGTCCTGGCGCTGCCGCAATCCGGCCCCTACGCCCCCATTGCCGGAAAAATCACGCGCGGAGCCCAGCTGGCCAAGGACGAAATGGCGGCCAATGGTGTGGCCATCCGCCTGGAAACGCTGAATACCGCCGACAGCGGCTGGCTGCAGAAGCTGGCCGCCCTGCCCCCGGCCTGCGCCGTAGTGGGCGGTCCCTTGCAGACCGGCGTCTACGCCAAGGCCCGTCAGGCCGGCGCGCTGGAAAAGCGGACCTTCTTCACCTTTTTGCCCACGCTGGAGCCGGGCGATGAAGGCGCGCGGGCTTGGCGCATGTTCCCCAGCCCACAGGACCAGGTTGACGCCCTCATCCATTTTGCCTCCGAGGGTCTGAACATCCGCACCTACGGGGCCTTCTACCCCAATGACGCCTACGGCATGCGCATGACCGGGCTGCTGGAGCAAAGTCTGGCCAGCCGCAACATGCTGCTGCAGAAGGCGGTTTACAACCCCGCGGACGCCGCCTCCTGGAGCACGGCCGTGGCTCCGTTGATCAACGCGAAAACGCCGGAAGGCAGCACCACGCCCATCCCCCAGACCGCCTTTGAGGCCCTGTTCCTGCCCGATTCGTGGAAAAATATGGAAATGCTCACCACCAGCCTGCTGTACAACGGCGAAGATCGTCTGGTGCTGCTGGGCACGACCCTTTGGGAGCAAAGCCTGACGGGCAAAACCGTGCCCCATGCCGAAAGCTACGCCCTGGCCGTGTTTCCCGGCGCGTGGAACGCCCTGCAGGCCCCGCGCGCCCTGCAGACGCCAGGCACGGATTTCTGGACAGCCTTGGGCTACGACTACGCCCGCTTTGCCGCCGCTCTGGGCCTGGAATCCCGACCTGAAGCCGCTCAGGTCACGGCGCGGGCGCGCCGCGCCTCCCAGATGATCTGGGGCATGGCCCCCGTAAGCTGGGACAGCAAAGGCGTGGCCCACCAGAAGCTCTTTATCTTCGGCGTCACCGGTTCAGGCATGGCCCCCGTAACTCTGGACACCTTCCAGCAGACCCGCGCCCAGGTGCTGCAGCAAGCCGCCCTGCGCATGCAGGGGCTGCCCCCTATGGACGCCGCGGGCAACCCCCTGGCGGCCCCAGCCGAAGGGGCGGCGGCAGAACCTGTGGCCAGACCGACGGGCGATCCGGCGGCTCCGGCGCAGCCTGCGGCCGCGCCCGTGAGCACCACGCCCCGGCCCTCCTACAAACTCAGTCTGCCCGGCAACCATTGACCACCGGGCCTGCCCCAACGGGTGGAACACTTCCGGAGCAAGGAAAAAATCGCATGAGCAACAAGACCATCGGCAAAGAAGACGTGCGCCACATGGCTGCCCTTTCCCGCCTCCAGATCAGCGAAGAGGAACAGGAGCTGTTTGCCCGACAGTTGGGCGACATTCTGGGTTATATGGACGTGCTTGCCCGCGTGGACACCAACGCGGTGGAACCCCTCTACAGCCCGGCCCTGCATCAGGGCCCCCTGCGGGAAGACATGGCCGAACGCCGCCGCCGGCGCGAAGAAGTGTTGGCCAACGCCCCCGAAGCGGACGGGGAGTATTTTATCGTGCCGCGCATAGTTTAGTCGCGCCGCACCCCACATTGCACCACGCCGAGAACACCATGACCGACATCTGCTCTCTCACGCTGACCGCCCTGACCGGGGCCCTGCAGAACAAAGAACTGAGCGCCGTGGAGGCGGCCACCGCCTGCCTGGAGCGCATTGCCGCCACCGAACCCCGCCTGGCCGCGTTGCTCACCGTGGACCGGGAAGGCGCGCTGGCCACGGCCACCGCCTTGGACAAGGAAGGGCCTGACCCCTCGCGTCCCCTCTGGGGCGTGCCCATGACCATCAAGGACGCCCTGTCCACCAAAGGTCTGCGCACCACGGCGGGCTCCCGCATCCTTGAAAACTACGTCCCCTTTTACGACGCCGCGGCCGTAGAGCGCCTGCGCGCCGCCGGGGCCGTTATTCTGGGCAAGGCCAATCTGGACGAATTTGCCATGGGCTCCTCCACGGAAAATTCCGCCTATCAGACCACCCGCAACCCCTGGAATACGGACAAGGTGCCCGGCGGCTCCAGCGGCGGTTCCGCAGCCTCGGTCAGTGCCGGGCAGTGCTTTGCTTCTCTGGGCACAGACACGGGCGGCTCCATCCGTCAGCCAGCCGCCCTTTGCGGCTGCGTGGGCCTCAAGCCCACCTACGGCCGGGTTTCGCGTTACGGGCTCATCGCCTACGGTTCCTCTCTGGATCAGATCGGCCCCCTGGCCCGCACAGTGGAAGACTGCGCCCGCGTGCTGGACGTCATTGCCGGACACGACCAACGCGACGCCACCAGCGCCCCCCGGCCCGCCGAGGACTATGCCGCCGCGCTGCAAAGCCGCCCTCTCAAAGGCGCGCGCCTGGGCCTGCCCAAAGAATTCTACGGCCAAGGCCTGGACCCGGAAGTGCGCGACGCCTGTGAAACAGCCCTGCGCACGGCCGAAGCCCAGGGCGCGACCCTGGTAGACGTGAGCCTGCCCCATACGGATGCGGCCATCGCCACCTACTACATCATTGCCATGGCCGAGGCCAGCTCCAACCTGGCCCGCTTTGACGGCGTGCGCTACGGCCGCCGCGCCGCCCCGATCAACAATCTGGAAGAACTCTACGTGCGTTCGCGCAGCCAGGGTTTCGGGCAGGAAGTCAAACGCCGCATTATGCTGGGGGCCTATGTGCTTTCCTCCGGCTACTACGACGCCTACTACCGCAAGGCCGCGCAGGTGCGCCGCTGCATCCGCGACGACTACCTGGCCGCCCTGGAGCAGTGCGACGTGCTGCTGGCCCCGGTCTCCCCGGTAACGGCCTGGAATCTGGGCAGCCACAGCGGCGACCCGCTGCAGATGTACCTTATGGACGCCTACACCCTCTCCCTTAATCTGGCGGGCCTGCCCGGCCTTTCCCTGCCCGTGGGCCTGGGCGCGGCCAGCCGCATGCCCGTCGGCGTACAGCTTATCGGCAAGGCCTTTGCCGAATCCGAACTTCTGGCTCTGGGCCACAGCCTAACCCAAGCCCTGCCCCCCTTGGGAACGCCCGCGCTGTGAGCTGGATATTGCAGCTCTGGTGCGCGAGGATGATCAGGCAGGCGCAAAAAGGACTGCCCACTCCTGCTGTGCTGTAAAAAAGCAGGCACACCGCGGGCAACAGGGTGGACCATAAAAAAATATGCTGGCGGCTGTGGAAGTAACCCGCACAGCTTTCCAGAGTAGACCCGTTGACAGCCAACAAGCCCCTGCGCTCTCAGAGCACAGGGGCTTTTGTGGGCTCTACCTCAAAGACGGGGGCCCAGACAAAAAGCCCTTATGGCGATAACCATAAGGGCTTGCTTGTTTTGTGGTGCGCCCGGAGAGATTCGAACTCCCGACCTACAGGTTCGTAGCCTGTTGCTCTATCCAGCTGAGCTACGAGCGCGTCAACGAAGGGGAAAGTATCCCAAGCCGCAGGCGGCGTCAAGTTTTTTCCCCAAAAATTTTTCTAAAATCTTGCACTGTTATCCGGAACTATCAAAACGAACCGCTACAAATGGAGCCCGCCTGCCCTGTTCGCAAAAGGGAAGCCAGAACACCAGTCAAGCGAGGTGCATTAGCCCTGTCAGGCCCATTGGCGCACGGCCACTGCCGCAGCGGTCCTGCGGCAGCACCCCACCGACCCCGGTCCTGCCGCTTCCGCCAGAGCAATGCAGATTCCATTGCCCCGGTGCTGCACACGCAGACGGCCGCTCTGGAGGCATAAGCACACATCACGCGGCACACCACCCCCGCAGGGATGACCTCGCAGTGCGCTTACAGCGTGCTACTCGGCGGCTTCCAGGCCGTTAACGGCGCGGGCCAGACGCGAAATCTTGCGCGCGGCCTTTTTCCAGTGCAGAGCGCCCTTGCCGGCGGCCTTGGACAGCACAGAAGTAGCGGCCACCAGGGCCTCGCCGGCCTGGGCCTTGTCGTTGCCCTGCAGGGCGACGCGCACCTGCTTGACGGCGTTCTTCACCCTGGTACGGGCGGCGCGGTTGCGGCTGGCGCGTTGCAGGCTCTGCTTGTGACGTTTAAGGGCAGACTTATGGTTAGCCACGGTGTTCCTCCGCTCAGTTTAAAATGCTTCAGGCTTGCCGGGCAAGCCATGATGGCGTGTTATTGTCGCCCGATGGCGAATTGGTGCTGTTAGCACAGTAAAAAGGACCTGTCAAGAGCTCCCGCCCACAGCCGCTTGCGGCCAACGCCCTGCCACTGCCCGGAAGCGGCCTCCCTGAAAGACTCGCGTCCTCCAGAGAAACAGGACGACGGCCGCCGCCTGGGCAGAGAAGCAAGGCCAGCCCCCTTGGGAGACGCTTGCCTGCGCAGCCGTCAGAAGGACGCCGCATCAAGTGCCTACTGCTGCAGGGCGGCAAAATCCGCCAGCCGGGCAAAGCGGGAACCCAAGGCCCGCAGCATGGCCAGACGGTTGCGGCGCAGATCTGCGTCTTCAGCCATGACCATGACGCCGTCAAAAAAGGCGTCCACCGCTGGGCGCACTTCGCCCAAGCAGTCCAGCAGGGCCTTGTGGTCACCGGCAGCCCACAGCGCATCCAGGCGCGGCAGCAGCGTCTCCAGGGTGGCGGCCAGGGCCTGTTCCGGAGCTTCCCGCAACAAGGATGGGTCCCAGTGGTCCGGCACGCCTTCTCCCTGGGCAGCGGCCTGCTTGCGCAGGATATTGGCTACCCGCTTGAAGGTCTGCACTGCCGCCGCATAGCCCTCTTCCCGGCTGAAGGCCGTCAGCGCCGCCAGTCGCGCGCCACAGTCGCGCACGTCCGTTGCGCCCGCGCCCAAGGCCGCGTCCACCAGGGGCGTGTCCACCCCCTGGCTCATAAAATGGTTGCGCAGCCGCGCGGTGAAAAAGTCCATGAGCTTGTCCAGCACCTCGTGGGGCGGGAATTTCCACTGCCGATCCCCGTACAGCTGCTGGGCCTTGGCAAACAGTTCACGCGCGTCCAGCCTGAGGCCGAATTCCAGCATAATGCGGATGATGCCCAAGGCGCAGCGCCGCAGACCGTTGGGGTCTGCCGCGCCGGTGGGAATCATGCCCAGACCGAAGCAACCAGCCAGGGTATCCGCCTTGTCCGCCACCGAGAGCAGCGCCCCCGCCAGACTGGTCGGCAAGGGCGAATCTGGCCCGGCGGGCAGGTACTGCTCGCCCAGAGCGGCGGCCACCGTGGCGCTCTCGCCCTTGCGCGCGGCGTAGATGCCGCCCATGACGCCCTGCAGGGTGTCGAACTCGCCCACCATGGCGCTGACCAGATCAGCCTTGGAAAGCCGCCCGGCCCTGGCCGCGTCCGCTGCGTCCAGCTGCGGCGCGCAGGCCCCGGCCAGCCAGCGGCACAGCTCTTCCAGCCGTCTGGTCTTGTCGCCCATGCTCCCCAGACCGCCGATAAAGATGACCGCGTCCAGTTTTTGCAGCCAGTGTTCAAAGCTCTCGCGCAGGTCGGCGCGCCAGAAAAAGCGGGCGTCTTCCAGTCTGGCGCGCAGCACGCGTTCCCAGCCGCGCTTGACCAAGCCCATGTCTTCGGGCGTGAGGTTAAGCACTGTCAGAAAGTACGGCAAAAGTTTTCCGTCCGGGCCTTCAATGCCGAAGCTCTTCTGGTGACTCTCCATACTGGTGAGCAGCACCTCGCGCGGCACTTCCAGATAGGCGGGGTCAAAATCCGCCAGCAGGGGCACAGGATGCTCGGTCAGGCCTTGCACTTCGTCCAGCAGGCTGTCCTTCCAGAGAATCTTGCCCTGAACTGCTGCAGCCTGGGCTTCGCCGCCCGCCACAATGACGCGGCGGCGCTCCGCCGGGTCCAGCGTGATGCCGCAGGGACCGGCAAGCACGGACAAAAAATCCCTGGCGTGGGCCACGGCAAAGGGACCGGGCCCGTGGATGCGGTGGCCGTGGGTTTCCCGCCCGGAGGTCAGCGGCCCCAAGGCAAAGGGCACCACCTGGTCGTCCAGCAAGGCCAGAACCCAACGCAGAGGCCGGGCGTAGGCCATGCTGTATGTCCCCCAGCGCATGCGCTTGCCAAAGGGCAAAGCCGTGATAATGGCCGGGCAGAGGGCAGCCAGCAGTTCTCCGGCGGGCGCCCCGCCGCTTTGCCTGCGCACGGCCACATATTCGCCCTTTTCGGTCTGCAGGGTAAAGACGTCCTCCACGGCGCAGTTGTTGCTGCGGGCAAAGCCTTCCAGAGCCTTGGTGGGCTTGCCGTCCTTGTCCCTGGCCGCGCGCGCGGGCGGGCCGGTGACAACCTCCTCACGCTGCGCCTGCACCGGGGCAAGATCCTGCACCAGCACCACGGCCCGGCGCGGAGTGCTCATGACCGTAAGCGCGCCGTATTCCAGACCGGCTTCATCCATGGCGGCGGTAAAACGGGCGGCAAGCTCCGCCTCTTCCGGAGCCAAAAAACGGGAAGGCAGCTCTTCACTGCCGATTTCAAGCACAAAAGTGGCCACGGCTTACCTCGCATCCTTGTTGAGCATGGGATAGCCCAGTTCCTCGCGCTGCGCTGCATAGGCGCGGGCCACGCCCGCCGCCAGGGCGCGCACCCGGCCGATGTAGCCCGTGCGTTCAGTGATGGAAATGGCTCCGCGCGCGTCCAGCAGGTTGAAGGTGTGCGAGCACTTCAGGCAGTAGTCATAGGCGGGCAGGGGCAAGCCCAGCTCCAGCATGGCTTTGCACTGGCCTTCAAAATCGCTGAAATGCCGCAGCAGCATGGCGGCGTCGCTGGCCTCGAAATTGTGGCGGGACTGCTCCACTTCATTCTGGTGGTAGATATGGCCGTAGGTCACATTCTTGTTCCAGGCCAGATCGTAAACCGATTCCACGCCCTGCAGATACATGGCAAGACGCTCCAGGCCGTAGGTCAGCTCCACGCTCACGGGGCTGAGGTCGATGCCGCCCACTTGCTGGAAGTAGGTGAACTGGCTTACCTCCATGCCGTTGAGCCAGACTTCCCAACCCAGGCCCCAAGCCCCCAAGGTGGGGGATTCCCAGTCGTCTTCCACAAAGCGGATGTCGTGCTGCGCGGGCTTGATGCCCAGGGCGTGGAGGCTTTCCAGGTAAAGATCCTGCACATTGTCCGGCGAGGGTTTGAGCACCACCTGAAACTGGAAGTAGCGCTGCAGACGATTGGGATTTTCGCCGTAGCGGCCGTCCGTGGGCCGACGGGAAGGCTCCACATAGGCCACGCTCCAGGGTTCCGGACCGATAACCCGCAAAAAAGTGTTGGGATTAAAGGTGCCAGCGCCGCACTCCACGCCCGAAGGCTGTTCCACTACGCAGCCCTGCCGGGCCCAGTAAGATTGCAGGGTCAGAATGACGTCCTGAAAGTACATGCCGTGTCCTTTGTTCTGCCGTGGTCCGATCCCGCTGCAACAGGGGGAACGGGAATCGCGCCCTCAGACGCGCCGAAAAAAGCCCTCTTCCCAGGCCAGCCCCAGGTGGTACTGCACAAAACCGTCGATGGCCCTGGCGCAGGCCCGCCGGTCCTCGGCGGGCAGCGCGTCCACGCGCCAACCGGAGGGCAATTCTTGCTGCACATGCCGCAAAAGGTCAAGCCCGGCTGGGCGCAGCTCCACGCCGTAACGCGCCGGTCCGGACGCCGCGCGGCAGACAGGGCAGCGCATCTGCCCTTCGTCCACCACAAACTGTCCGCCCCCCTCCAGAGGCGCGCCACACTGACCGCAGCTCTCCAGATTAGGCGCAAAGCCCATGACTCCGGCCAGGCGCAGCCGGAAAAACAGCGGGAACAGACCGGGCAAGGCCGGCGCGCTTTCCAGCGTGCGGCGCAGATCCTCCACCAGGGCATAGGCCCCGGCCGCGCCTTCGGCCGTAACGCCCAGCGCTTCCACAAAGCGCAGACAGTTGGCCGCAAGGCCCATGCGCCGCCAGTCCTGCCGCAGGGTCTGCGGTCCGTCCAGAAGCACGGCCTCTTCCAGATTGAGAAAATCGCCGCGCCGCGAGGCGCTGACCCGGCAGTGCAGGCTGTTGAGCACATCCAGACAACCGCAGAAGCGTCGTCGGCTGCGGCTGCCGCCGAAGGCAAAGAGGGTCAGCAGCCCGTGCCCGCGGCAGAGCATCTTCAGCCAGAGGTCGGCCTCGCGAAAGTGCCCCATACGCAGCACCAGCGCGCTGTCGGCCCATTCGGTCATGGCTGGGCCGGGGGAAACTTGAGGGTGCGCACCTGGCCGCTCTGCCCGGCCGGGGGCTGATCCTGACCATCGTAGCGCAGGCGCACGCCGCCGGCGTTGCCCAGCTTGAGCTCCAGACTCTTGCTGAAGGTCAGGGCAAAGGTATCACCCTTGCGTAAAGAAAACTGGCGGGTATCGGTATTATCGGCATTGGAGTGCACCCAGCATTCTTCCAGCGCGGTAAGGATGACCTTATGCGGACCGCTCTGCTCTTCGCCAGGCTGCGCTGCGCCAGGCTGCGCTGCGCCGGGCTGAGCTGTGCCGGGCTGGACTGCAGCTGCAGCGGGCTGCCCGCCCCAGCCGGGCGTGCCCACGGGCGTGGGGACAGTGGCCCCGGCCCCGACGTTGCCGGAAGCCCCGCCGGGCACAGCGACGGACTGGCTGTCTGCAACGCCGGCGGCAAGCCCGCCGGGAGCGACGTCTGTTGCGCCAGGCCGGGGGGCTCCGGACGGACTCACAGAAGTGGACGGCGCTGCGGACGAAGAAGCGCCCGGCGCCGCCACGGAAGGCTCTACGACCATCTGCGGAGACTGGGCCGAGGACAGGGGCACGGCGCGTTCCCGGCTGGGGACCACTTCGGCCTCTGTAGCCGGCTGCGCCAGACGGCGGGTCTGGGACGTCACAAAATCCAGCGCTCCCTGCCGCCAGGCCAGCCAGCCCAGACCAGCCAGCAGCACCAACGCCGCCGCCAGGGCCAGAAAAGGCCTGAGGTTACGCGAAGGCGCAAGCAGGCGCTCCGGCTCGTAAACGCTCTGGGGCGGTGCGGCTTCCGCATCGCTGTTCAGGGCGACGAGGGCTGTGGCTACTTCTTCGGCCGCCAGCCCGACATAGGCGGCATAGGAACGGATAAAGCCCTTGGCGTAGGCCGGATGGGGCAGGCCCGCAGTGTCGCCTTCTTCCAGGGCGCGCAGCTGACGCGCCCCGATTTTGAGATGCGCGGCCACATCATCCACGCTCAGGCCGCGCTTTTCGCGTTCGGCGCGCAGGGCCGCGCCCAGTTCCTCTAAGGTCATGCCATGCCTCGGTATGCGGATGCGCGCCGCCCCCGGCGCGGCTAAAAGGCCCCGGCGCGTCCGCCCGCGCCGGGCCCCGGCCCGTTACAGCCGGATGTCGATGACGGCCCGGTTGCGCAGCTGGGCGGAATAGTCCTCAAACCGTTCCATAGCCTTGGGCTGGCGCAAAATAGCGTCAATCTGGGGTTTGGCCTGTTCAAAAGTAAGCAGCTGCGCCCCGCCGCCGCCGGGACGGAACAAATGCACCTGGGCCTTGCGGCCCTGCAGATCGAAAACATCTGTTACGTCGCCGGGCTTCATCTTGGTCAGGCGGGCTTCCCATTCGGGATTAAGCCGTTCCCATTCCACAAGGCCCATATCGCCGCCCTTGTCTTTGTTGGGCGCGATGGAATATTTGCGGGCGGCCTCTTCAAATGAAAGCGCGCCGGATTTGATCTGGGTGGCTATGGATGCAGCATTGACGTTGGGCGGATAGACCAGAACGCCCATGTGCAGACCAGAACGGTCGTACATGGTGTCCTTATGGGCTTCATAATAGGCCTGAATCTCATCCGGGGTGACCACTACCTTGCGGCCCACCTCCATACCCATGATTTTCTGACGCAGCAGACCTTTTTCAATATTGGCGCGCAGGTCGGCCACACTGCCTTTCTGCCGGGCCAACTGCTGCTCGAACTGCTCTTTTGTCAGATGGTTGGCCTGCATTATTTTGGCAATTTCTTTGTCCACTTCGGCCGGCGAAACACTGACCTTAAGGCGCTTGGCCTCCTGCGCGATAAGGATGTCCATGATCATCAGATCCAGCACCTTATGCAGCACAGCATCCACGGCCTTGGCTTGTTTGGGATCATTGGGATTGAGTCTGGCGCGGGCCAGGTCCGGCAGTGCGTTCTTCTGCAGGTCAAACATGGTGATGACCTGCCCGTTGACCACGGCCGCCACCTTGTTGAGCTGGGCGGCCCGGGCCACGCCCGCAACCGCAAGCCAGGCAACCAGCAGCAGAACAAGTGTTTTTTTCACGATGTATTCTCCCTTGGAGCAGATTACCTTTGAGGACATATCTTCTCAAAGTTTACAGCACGCCCGCTTCGGCGGCCTGCCGACGCAAATAAATTGCGCCTGCGCCTTTGCGGCGGGCGCCTGCTCATGCCGCTGCCAGCGCGTTCAGGATAAGAGCGCCCCTGGCGGCAACACCCGGCAACTTTCCGGGGCAGCCAAATCTAGCCGTTTTTAGCCCAAATCGCCGCCGGATGCAACGGGCGGCCCTACGGCACCTGCTCCGCGCCGCTTTCTTCTTCCCCGTTTTTCCGGGCCGAAGGCGGCGTCACAAGGTCCGTTTTGAGATCCGGGGCTACCCGAATGCGGGCCGTGGCCAAGGCGGCTTCGAGCCAACGGAGAAAGGCGGCGTCCAGCTTTTCTTCGCGCAGTTCCCGCTCAACCAGCGGATAGGCTTCGGCCAGATCCATACGCGCGGCAGGCTTGCGCGCCATAAGCGCCACAGAGCGCCAGGCGCCTTCCTCCTTCCGGGGCGGAGCGCACTGGCCCGGGGCCAGATCGGCCACGGCCTTGCGCCAGACCGCGGGCAGGTCCTCAGAACGGACCTCCAGGCACTGATAAGGCGCGCCTTCCTCTTCCCTGCCGGGCAGCCGGGGCAAGGCCCGGCAAAAGCCTTCCACTGCCGCCCGCTCATCGGCGCTGACCAGGCAGACCGCCAGCAGCGAGGGCAGCTGAAAATCCGCCCCATGCGCTTGATAATAGGCCCGAATTTCTTCCAACCCCACCCGGATATCCGGCTCCAGCACCAGTTTTTCAAACTGCACCAGCGAAAGGTGGTCGCGCATGAGGGCCCGCCACTGCTCCGCATCCAGAGCCTCGTCGGCCAGATAACGGTCCAGGGCCTCTTTGCCGCCGTAGTCCCGTCGTACGGCGTCAATGGCCGCCTCCAGAGCTTCAGGACTCACAGCCAGCTGGCGACGCTGCAGATCCTGCCGCACCAGGGCGCAGACGATAAGCGAGCCCAGACCTTCGCCATAGCGGCGGCGCATGTCTTCCAGCGAGGGGCGCCGCAGAACCCCCAGGGTCGCGGAACGGCTGTCCAGCAAGGCCTGCAGGCCGCGCAAAAAAATGGGCTCACCGTTGACGGTGGCCACCACGCCCTCGGGCAGCCGCGCCTCCAGGCAGCCGGCCAGAGCCAGACACAGGCAGAACGCCGCCAGCAGGAATCCTGCACGGCGTGTACGGCGCGCCACAGCGGGGTCGGCAATCATGGTTCCTCCCACAGACTGGCGGCAGTCAGGCCGCCGGGGCGGCGCGCACGCCGGTCAAAGCCGCGCGCAGGCTGTCCAGCCCCCGGGGCACGTCCACATCCGGGGGCAGCGGCAGATGCAGGCCCGCCGGGGGCAGCAGGCGCGCCCCCGGTGTGCGGGCGGCCAAGGCTACCAGACCTTCCGGCCGGGCGGCGGTCTGTCCTTCAGGCCAGATCAGCCGCACATGGTCGCTGTAGACATCAGCCTTCTGCACCTGCAGTTCCGTCAGAAACTGTTTGAAATCCAGCACGGCCAGGAAATTTCGCAATTCAGGGGGGAAGGGGCCGAAACGGTCGCGGATGGCCAGGGCCGCCTCTTCCCGGGCCGCGCCGCCCACGGCTGCAGTCAGGGTTTTGTAGCAGCGCAGACGCTCGCGCCCGTCTTCAATATATGTGGCGGGGATGTGCGCAGGCAGGCCCAAGGTCAGCTCGGTTTCGCCCACCAGGGCTTCGGGCGTGCCCTTGAGGCGCGCCACGGCCTCCTCCAGCATTTCCAGATACAGGTCCAGCCCCACCCGGCACATGTGCCCGGACTGCACCTCGCCCAGAATATTGCCCGCCCCGCGCAGACGCAAGTCCTCCATGGCCACCTGAAAGCCCGCGCCCAGGTAGTCCATATCCAGAATAATGCGCAAGCGCTCCTCAGCCACGGCGGTAAGGCGCTCGGCGTCGGGCACCACAAAGTAGGCGTAAGCCTGCCGGTCGCTGCGCCCCACGCGGCCGCGCAACTGGTAAAGCTGCCCCAGGCCGAACATCTGGGCCTGATCCACCACCAAGGTATTGGCGCGAGGGAAATCCAGCCCGGATTCCACAATGGAGGTGCAGACCAGCACGTCCAGCTCGCCGTGCCAGAACTGGTGCATGGTGTTTTCCAGTTCGGTTTCGGACATCTGGCCGTGGGCCATGCCCACGCGGGCTGCGGGGACCAGCCCGCGCACGTACTGGGCCACACGCTCCAGCCCCTGCACCCGGTTGTAAACCCAAAAGACCTGCCCCTCGCGCGCTATTTCGCGCTCCAGCACCTGGCGCAGGGTGGCCTCGTCGCGCCGCAGCACGGCCGAAGCCACGGGCTTGCGGTCCTGAGGTGCCGTTTCAATGATGGAAAGCTCCCGAATGCCGGACATGGAGAGCTGCAGGGTGCGTGGGATGGGCGTAGCCGTAAGGGTGAGCACATCCACGTTTTTTTTGAGGGCCTTGAGTTTTTCTTTGTGACGCACGCCGAAACGCTGCTCCTCGTCCAGGATGAGCAGGGTCAGGTTGGGCAGCCGCACGTCGCTGGAAAGGATGCGGTGGGTGCCGATGAGGATGTCGACCTGTCCGGCGGCGGCGGCGCGCAGCACCTCCTTCTGCCGGGGACGCGGCACAAAACGGCTGAGCAGGCCCACATTGACGGGAAAGCCCGCCAGACGCGCCCGGAAGGTCTGGTAGTGCTGCTCGGCCAGTACCGTGGTGGGACAGAGCAGGGCCACCTGCCGTCCCTCGGAGGCGGCGCGGAAGGCGGCGCGCAAGGCCACTTCGGTTTTGCCGAAGCCCACGTCGCCGCAGACCAGCCGGTCCATGGGCCGGGGCCGGTCCATATCCTCCAGCACTTCCTGAATGGCACGGGCCTGATCCGGCGTTTCCTCAAAGCCAAAGGTGGCTTCAAACTCATGGTAGAGGTCGCCGGGGGGATCATAACGAAAGCCCTTGGTCACCTTGCGGTAGGCGTACATTTCCACCAGGTCGGCGGCAATTTTTTCAATGGCCTTGCGGGCCTTTTCACGTCCGGCCGTCCAGCCCGCACCGCCCAGGCGGTCCAGGGGCGGCTCCGCGCCCTCGGTCCCCTTGAAGCGCTGCAGCAGGCCAAGACGGTCTACGGGCACATAGAGCTTGTCCCGCCCGGAATACTCCACCAGGATGAAGTCATTGGCCGCCGCGTTGAGATCCAGGTGGTGCAGCCCGGCAAAACGGCCGATGCCGTATTCCTTGTGCACCAGCAAATCTCCGGGGCGCAGGTCGTCAAAGCTGTCCAGCCCCTTAAAGGCGCGGGAGGCCACGCGGGGGGTCTTTTCGGCCTTGGGGTAGAGGATGTTTTCGCCCAGCACCAGGCTGTTGTCCCAGCCCAGTTCCGCCCCGCCGCGGAAAGGGGACACCAAGGCGAACAGGCCGTGCTGTTCCGGCGCGTAGCGCAGGGCCGGGACAATGCCCTCCTGCGCCGCCAGCTTGAGAAATTTATTCCGGCCCCGTTCACTGGCAAAGCTCAGCACCACCTGGCGCCGCTGCCCGCTCCATTCCTTGAGACCAGCGGCCAAGTGCTGCCATGGGCGGTCCTGCGCGCCGGGCAGAGGGAAAAGATCGGTAAAGCCGTGCAGCGCGCGCTCGGCAAAATCCAGCCCACGCCCCTCCACGCCCATGACCAGGGGCTCGGCATAGACACGCTGCCGGGCGTTCCACGGTGCGGGCAGCGCGGCCTTGCGCAGGGCCAGGCTCGCGGGCTGCGGCAGGGGGGCGCTTTCCGCCTCCAGTTTTTCTTTGAGGGTGGCGCGGCCGTCGCGCACAAGATCCGCGCTGTCGGCCTCGCCGGGCAAAAGCCAGAGGCAGTCGTCGGGCAGCCAGTCCTCCAGCAGGCTGGGGGATGGGTCCAGACAACCGGGCAGCAGCCCGGCCCCGCCCGCATCCAGGGCCTTCTTGAAGGAATAACATTCGTTTTCGCCGATGCGGCCTTCGGCAAACAGACGGTCGCAGCGCTCCCGTGCGGCGGCCAAGCCTGCCGCGTCCAGGGCCAGGGGGCTGGCGGGCAGCAGAGTCAGGCACTCCAGATCGCGCAGAGAGCGCTGGCTTTCAGCGTCAAACAGGCGCATGTCCTCCAGCGTGTCGCCAAAAAACTCCAGACGCACGGGCCGGGCGTAGCCCACGGGAAAAATATCCAGAATATCGCCGCGCCGGGCCATATCGCCGGGCCGGGTGACCATGGACACGCGCCCGTAGCCCCAATCGGCGGCCTGGTCCAGCACCATTTCGGGCGCGAGCTCGCCGCCCCGCTGCAGATCCAGACTGCGTGCGGCAAAAAAGCCCACGCTCATATAGCGCAGCAGCAGGCTTTCCACCCCGCAGACCAGACAGCGGGGGCGCTGTTGGGTCAGGGCGTAGAACACGGGCAGGCGCGCGGTCCAGGCGGCGGCGTCCTGCCACTGATGCGGCGTAGGCAGCCCCAGGCAGGGGCTTTCCCACACCGGGCGTTCCGGCGGGGGGTCGGCCAGCGAAAGTTCTGGACTGAACAGGGTCAGCAGGCCGCGCGCGGCGGCGTATTCTTCCCTGTCGCGGGCCACCAGCACGGCGCTGCGGCCCGCAGCCACAGCGGCGCAGGCCAGACGGCAGCGGGTAGCCAGACCGCTGCGCTCCAGATATATCTGCCGGTTGCCGGACGAAAGCAGTGCGCTGAGATTCTCCATCGCTGCCTGTTTGCTGGAGGAAGGACACACAAAGGCGGCCCTGAGGCCGCCCCCGTGAGTATATGGGTGTTCCGAATCGAGGGCCGACTACGCGCCGCAGCCGCCGGAGCAGCCGCTGCATCCGCCGCCCGTGTTGGGCAGGGGATTTTTGGGCTCCACCGTGAAGCCCGCGTAGGTCAGATCAATGCTGACGCCCTCCACCTGAGCCAGAAGGTCTTTGTTGATGCAGAAGGTAAAGCCGCCCTGCTCTTCGCTTTGATCCTCGTCGCCCGCGGCGTCCAGGGCCAGAGCCAGATGCGGCCCACCGCAGCCGCCAGGGGCGAGATAAACGCGAATGGGGCTTTTTTCCTTGTCCGCAAAAAAGGCTTCCAGTTCCTTGCGGGCGCTTTCACTCAAGTCAAGCATGGTTCCTCCCATGTGGGTATAATGGAGGCATACGCCACCGAAAAACTTTTCCGGCGATGCTCTGCCAGTGGAACCCTTCCGCGCCGCGCAAGGCGTCGGTTGCCTTTTGTCCTAACTGCCGCAACCGCCGCCGCAGCTGCCGCAGCTGCTTGCGCCGTCAGAGGCGAAGGGAACTGCGGGGTCCACAGCAAAGCCCATGTAGGTCAGGTCGATTTTCACGCCCTGAATCTGGTCCAACAAGGTTTTATTGACACAAAAAGTGTAGCCGGCCTGTTCTTCGGTTTGATCCTGATCATTAGGCTCGTCCAGAGCCAGTGCCAAGCGCGGCCCGCCTCAGCCGGCGGTCATATAGACCCGAATGGGATCCTTTTTTTTGTCCGCGAAGAAGGCGTCGAGCTCCTTGCGGGCGCTTTCACTCAGTTCGATCATTACGTCCTCCATGTTTCTGGTGTCTTTGTAACTAAGTTCAAGGGCAGGGCTTGTCAATCTGTGAAAAGCCCGCCACCGCCCCCCGCCTGCCGCCGCCCGGCGGCCTTTTGCCCGGCAGGGGCTTTCCTTCGGGCTGAAAATGACGTAGCCTGCGGGGGCATATCCGGAGGAACCATGCCCACCATCCCCTTGCTGGACCAACAGGAAATCGCCCGCATTCTGGACCGCCTGGCTTCGCAGGTGCGGGAACGCCACGCCCACTGCGACCAGGTCATGCTGGTGGGCATTGAACGCCGGGGCGCAGACCTGGCCCGCCGCCTGGCCGCCCTTCTGGGGCACGGCCTGGGCCGCCCCGTGCCCCTGGGCACTCTGGACATCAATCTCTACCGCGACGACTGGACAAGCCTTGAAGGCAAGCCCCACATCGGCCGGTCCTGCATCCCCGAAGATGTGGACGGCCGCGTGGTCATCCTGGTGGACGACGTACTTTTTACCGGACGCACTATCCGGGCCGCCCTGGAGGCCCTCCTGGACTACGGCCGCCCCAGCGCCGTGGAACTGCTGGTGCTGGTGGACCGCGGCCACCGTGAGCTACCCATCCAGGCGGACTATGTAGGCCGCACGGTCAACACCAGCCGTCAGGAACACGTGGACGTGCTGCTGACCGAACGTGACGGCCAGGACGCCGTAAGCCTGATCGCCCCCGGCGACTGATTTTTACATTTCGTCGCCACTTTTCGACAACGCAAGGAACCTCACATGCCCAAACGCAAAACCTGACGCAGCAACCTAGGCTTCACGTCGTGGAGCGTATGCGGACGGCCATGCGGTTTCGGGCCCGTCTTTTTGTCCTAGCCTCCTTCCCGACCCGTTTTCTCCGTCCGCGTTCGCGGCCCGCAAGGGCCGGCAACGCCTTTTGTCCGCCGGACGCAACCGCCCGCCGGACAGCCTTGGCCTAACCCTTACCAAGGAGAAAGCAATGAGAACGGGCTCCAACATTTTTGCCACCACCACAGGCATTGTGGTTACAGGGCTGCTGTTCGGCGTGCTGGCTGTGCTGCTGCAGCAGGCCGGCAACCCTGGCAACATGGGCATCTGCGTGGTCTGCTTCAACCGCGATATCGCCGGCGCCATAGGCCTGCACCGGGCGGCCGTGGTGCAGTACCTGCGGCCCGAAATCATGGGCATGGTTCTGGGGGCCTTTGGTGCGGCCCTGCTTTTCGGCGAATACAAGCCGCGCGGCGGTTCCGCCCCCATCACCCGCTTTTTGCTGGGCGCTGTGGCAGGCATAGGCGCGCTGGTCTTTCTGGGCTGCCCCTGGCGCGTCATCCTGCGCCTGGCCGGCGGCGACGCGCACGCCCTGTTCGGCCTGGCCGGGCTCATCGTCGGTGTGGGCGTGGGCACGCTCTTCTTCCGCAAGGGCTTTTCCCTGGGCCGCAGCCAAAGCCAGAACGCCATCTCCGGCCTGGTTCTGCCCGCCATCATGCTGGGGCTCACGGCCCTGGCCCTGGCCGACCCGCAAGTAAGCGGCCAGGGCCAGAGCGGCGTTCTGTTCTACTCTCTCAAAGGCCCCGGCGCACAGCACGCGCCCTTCATCCTCTCGCTCTGCGCCGGCCTGGCCGTGGGCTTTGCGGCCCAGCGCAGCCGCTTCTGCACCATGGGCGCTTTGCGCGACGTGCTGCTCTTCAACCAATGGCACCTGGCCCTGGGCTTTCTGGCCATGCTGGCCGCCGCCCTGGTCCTCAACCTGGGCTTCGGATCCTTCCACTGGGGTTTTGAGAATCAACCCGTGGCCCAGCCCAACGATCTCTGGAACTTCCTCGGCATGGCCACCGCCGGGCTGGCCTTTGCCCTGGCCGGCGGCTGCCCCGGACGACAGCTCTTCATGGCCGGCGAAGGCGACAACGACGCCGCCGTCTTTGCCCTGGGCCTGCTGGTGGGCACGGCCGTGGCCCACAACTTCGGTCTGGCCTCCAGCCCTGCCGGCATAGGCCCCCACGGCATGGCCGCCACCCTGGCAGGCCTGGGCATCTGTCTCTGCATCGGATTCGCCAACTGCAAGCGAGGTGCGTAATGTCGCAAGTCATCGACACCCGCGGGCTTTCCTGCCCCCAACCCGTGCTTCTGTTTCTCACCGCCGCCAAGCGGAACGGCGACGGCCCCTTCAGCGTGCTGGTGGATAACGACGCCAGCCGCGAAAACGTCAGCCGCGCCGCGCGCAACCGCGGCTTTGTGGTGGACGCCGCAGACGCCGCGGACAAGGGGGCAGGCGTGACCTTGCTGGAAATCCATAAGGCCTGATCTGCTTTCCCCTATCCCCGGCAATCCCTCCGCGCGGGCCTTTTGCCGCCGGAATCGGCGTCATGGCCCGCCGGAGGGATTGCCACGGAGGCCGACATGTCTGTTTTTTCTCCCGTGCGCAAGGCGCTTTCCCTTCTGCGCGGTCGCCTGCCCAGCGCGTCCTTGGGCGCGCGTTCGCCGGCGACCGCTCCCGCCGGAAACGGCCGCCAGGGCTGCGACGACCGTGGTCTGCTGGTTTTTGAGCATACCGGAGAGGTCATCCGGGCCGAACGCCTTCTGCGGGCCGCCGGGCTGAAGGTGGAGGTCAAGGGCCCGCCCCCGGAACTGCGTACGGGCTGCGACATGGTGGTGGTCTTTCCCCTGCTGCTTCAGGCCCGCGCCCTGACCGTACTGCACGAAGCGGGGCTCACGCCCCTGCGCGCGGTCAGCGCCCACGATGTGCTTCTGGAACCCGTGTCCCTGTTTCAGACCCGCCGCATCAATGGCCGCTGGATTATGGTGCGTGCGGCCAACATGAAAATCACTCTGGACAGCGCCACGGGCCGTATTGTCAATATCTCAGGCGGCGGCTGCCCGGACGTGCCCTGGCTGGCCAGTCAGCTCTGTGGCCGCGACCTGCAGACTGCCCCGGCCCCCCTGAGCCTGGGGCAGACCCTGTGCTGCTACAGCCTGCAAAAGGCCTTTGACGAACTCAGGACCGTCATGGCCGCGCCCCACACGGGGACGCGGCAACCGGACGGCACGCCCCAGCAGACTGCGGACCAGCCTGCCAGCCGCCCTGTCGCCTGAAAAACGGAGGAAACCATGTGGTGTATTGTGGGAACCCTGCCGGACGCCGCGGCCCCGCTGCTCACGGCGGGCCTGGACGCGCCCTCGGCGGTGCGGGACGGCTTCCTGATCCTTCCCGACGGCTTCCGCACACCGGTGCAGCGCGGCACCCCCGCCCTGGCGGCCACGGCCCTGCTGGCCTGCGCCGCCCTGAACTTTCCCCCGCCGCGCCTGCTCCTGGCCGGAGACACGGGATCGGGCGCGGGCAGCCGCGCCGTCTATGCCCATCTTGAAGATTGTTTGCCCGCCCTGGCCCCACGTGGGCTCACCTTTCACTACCTCTTCCCCGACGTGGACTGGCACAACCGGCTGCTGCTGGCCATCAGCGCCCTGCCCGTCCGCCCCCTGCTGGCGGCCGACGCGGGCTATATGTATGTGGCCAAGATGAGCGGCTACGCCGACGCCTACGACCTGTTCACCCCGGACCTGGGCGAACTGGCCTTTCTGGCCGACGAAACCGCGCCCCACCCCTTCTACACGCGTGGTTTTCTGCTGGCGGAAGAAAAAGACCTGCCCGCACTGATGCGCCGCGCCCAGGCCCACGGCAACTGCCCGCCCAACCTCATCGTCAAGGGCCGCACGGACCACATCGTCTGCAACGGCATGCTGGCGGCCACGGTGGATACGCCCTCGGTGGAGGCCATGGAATGCATCGGCGGCACGGGCGACCTGGTCACAGGCCTGGTTACGGCCTTTCTCTGCGGCGGGCTGCCCATCTGCCGGGCCAGCCTGGCCGCCGCACGCGCAGCGCGGCTGCTGGCCCAGGACTGCGCCCCGGACCCTGGCTTCCAGATCGGCCAGCTGCTGGCGCGGCTGCCGGAGATGCTGGTAAGGGAGAAAGATTTGCTTGTGGAGGAAGGAAAACTTTAAAAAACTTTTTTCTCCGCCAGGGGACGCAGAAGGCGTACCCCGGCCGGGATGCAGAAGAGATGAGGAGCAGGTTGTGCTGTGCCTCTGGGGTATGCGGCTGATGGGGTAGCGTTGCCAGGCGCAGGGGAACGCCTGCCGCCGTGCTTTCAGCGCCTGCGCTCTCGCCGCCGCTTGCGCTGGCGCAGAGCCGCCCGCCACAGCCAGGAAGCCACCAACCCGACAGCCACGCCGCCAAAGGCATAAAGCGTCTGGGCAGCCATGTGGGGCCGGTCAAAACCCCACTGTGCGGCCTTGTTCAACGAGGGGTGGTAGAGCGCCCAGGCCACGGCCGCAGCCAATCCCAGCACCCCCAGAGCTCCGGCCAGCCAGAAGGCGGGGATGGGCTCCTCCCAAAAAAACGACGACCGGTAAAACCGCCGCCGCGCCAGGCAGACCGTGCAGAACACCAGGGACACCATCAGCGCCGTGATCCAGGAAAAACCGTTGAGCAGCGACCCCACAAGCCCCAACCCCAGAAAGAGCGCCGCCAGTTGAAAAGCCCTGGCCTGCCGCCGTTCCAGCCCGTAAGAAATGAACAGCAGCGCCCCGCCGCTCACAGCGGTGACAAAATGCCCCACAGCCACCACCTGGTAGGGGATGAGCTCCCGCACCATATGCAGGATGTGCCGCCCCGGCGGCAGCAGGGCCGAGGCCAGCAAAATGGCCCCGGCCGTAAAGACCATATAGGCCGAAATGGAGTGCGAAAGCACTGAAAGCCAGCGCCCGGCCTCGCGCAGCATGTTGCGCCGCTGGCGCACCTCGTACACGGCCAGCAGCAAGGCGGCGGCCAGCAGAGGCAGAATGAAGTAGATCAGGCGGAACAGCAGCACCGCCGCAAAAACCGTCTGCTCGTGCGCGGTGTGGGTCAGATGCAGGATAACCAGCTCAAACACCCCCACGCCGCCGGGAATGTGCGTGAGCACCACAGCCACCTGGGCCAGCAGATAACTGGGCAGAAAATCCAGGAAACTGATGTTCATGTGACCGGGCAGCAGCACATACATGCAGCCGGCTGCAGCAATGATGTCCACCCAGGCCACCAGGGCCTGAGCAAAGGCGATGCGCGGCGCGGGGAAGACAAATTCCTTGCCGAAGATGTGCACTGGTTTACGCACCACGCAGCAGAGCGCCAGATAAGAACAGGCTATGAGCGTAAGCCCCACACCCAGAATACGGATGTCCTGCAGGGGCATTTTGGCCAGCAGCTCGCCGGGAATAACCGGCGGGGCCACCATAAAGATGACGCCGCACAGCCCCAGTACGCCCACCCAGAAAGTGACGGCCAGCATGAGCACCAGGCGCACGATCTCCGCCAGCGAAAACCCCCAGGCCGAATAAAACCGGAAACGCACGCTGGTGCCGCCCAGCAGCGCGCCGAAATTGTAGCTCACGGCCTGGCCCACAAAAGAAACCAGGGCCACCCGCGGCAAGGGAAGGGTTTTATGGATGGCCTTGAGGGCCAGCCAGTCATAGCCCACCAGAATCATGTAGTTGACCGCCATGAGCAGCAACGAAGCCCCCATGCGCGCCGCGGAGATCTGGTCGATGCTGGCGCGGATTTCGGCCATGCTGTAACTTTTAAGTTTGTGGTAAAGCAGATAGACGGCCAGCAGAAAAATGGCGGTCACCAGCACGGGTCCGAGATAGCGCAGGTATTTTTTCATGGCTGCCGAGTTTGGGTTATGCGCACCGGGGCGAAGAAAGGCTGTTTGTTCAGCATATACGCAGTGCCGTTGCCGCGCAAGAGTGCAAGCCGGACTCAGGGCTTGACCCTTTTGCCTCTGAAGCGTAGGGTAAAAAAACGGTTACGGTGCCGCTCCCGGTTTGCGGGCCGGTGAGCGCGGCTGCGGTCGTTGCCGACCGTCCCGATTTTCCCCCAAAAGACCAAAATTTTTTTAGCGCTCGCTCCGCTGCTTGGGCAGCGGCGCTTTTTTTGCGCTTGCGAGGTTTGACATGACAATGACGAGTATCCCTATTTCCGTGCAAGGCTACAAAAGGCTGGAAGAAGAGCTGGCCCGCCTCAAAAGCGAACGTCCGGCCATCATTCAGGCCATCAAGGAAGCCCGCGAGGAGGGCGACCTGCGCGAAAACGCGGGGTACGACGCCGCGCGCGAACGCCAGGGCATGGCCGAAGCGCGCATCAAATATATCGAATCCCGCCTGGCTCTGTACCATGTCATTGACCTGGACAAGCTCACCGGTGACCGGGTGGTCTTTGGCGCCACCGTGGACGTGGAGGATGTGGACAGCGGCGAGGCGCGCACCTTCACCATTCTCGGCCCCGACGAAGCGGATCCCGCCAAGGGCTCCATCTCCTTCCTCTCTCCCGTAGGCCAGGCCCTGCTGGGCCGCGAGGAGGGTGACGAAGTTACCGTGGATATCCCGCGTGGCCGCGTCACCTATGAGGTAACCGGCGTCCGCTTTCAGGGCAGCGCGGTACTCAAGTAAAACCCCGCGCACACCTCGGCCCCCATGCCGCAGTTGCCGCAGCCGTCCCCGTCCCCGCAACACGCAACGGGGTTCCGCCGCTTCTTTCCCGTCCGCTTTCCCGCTTTGCCGGAGGCGGACGGGTTTTTTACGCGCTCCAAAACGCGCCGGGAAGAAGCATAGGGCTTGGCAGAACCCGCCCCGGTTTGCTAGGCTGCTCCCTCAAGGGGCAGCCGGCGGCCGTGTCGCCCGCCCCACGGCCACGCCATCCGTCGCCATGCCAACCCTTGCCCCTGCAACCCAAGGCGCATTTATGAACCCGACGCTGCCGCGTCTGCTCTATATTCTGGCCGCCCTGGCCTGGTATTTGCTGCTCTGGCATACGCCCGTCACCATTTTTATGGCGGCTTGTCTTTCCTGCCTCACCTTGCCCCAATACCGCCACCTGTGCCGCAAAGGCCGCATCTGGCGGCAGCGCCTGGAACGCAGCCGCCCCCTTACCCGGCGGCAACGGCTGCTGCGCGGCCTGACGCGCCAAGCCCCCCTGGGCGGCTATATTGCCATGATTCTGGCCGCTCTTATCACCCCCATCGCCACCCTGGCCCTGCTGGTCACGCCCCAGGCCGCCGCGGGCTTCAGCCGTCTGAAAGAATTGCAGGCCAACAACTTTCAGCTCCCGCCGGAATGGGTGGCCACCCTGCAGGACTGGCGCATGAGCCTTTCGGAGTATCCGCGGGTGGAGCGCCTCATCAACGAATTTCTGCAGAAGGTGGACGCCTTTCTGGGCGACGCCATCAGCACCCTGCTGACCAGGGGGGTGGACGTGCTGGGCGGCACCATGAGCGTGCTGTGGACCAGCTTTCTTTTTGTCACCCTCACCATTCTGTTCACGGTCTACGCCGGGCATCTCCGCAAAATCAGCGCGCGCATCTTTCGCATCCCCCAGGCCATGCTGCGGCGCTTTACCCTCACCATCCACAAGGCTTTGCGCGCCATCATGCTGGGCATTGTCCTGGTGGCTCTGGCCCAGGGAGTGCTTTGCGGCATCGGCTTCAGCGTGGCCGGGGTCAAGCAGCCCGCCTTCTGGGGCATGCTGGCCACTCTGGTGGCCCCCATCCCCATGGTGGGCACGGCCCTGGTCTGGCTGCCGCTCTGCCTTTCGCTCTGGTTTACGGGCAAAACCATGGCCGCCGTGGGCCTGGCCCTTTGGGGCATGTTGGCTGTGGCCGGCGTGGACAATGTGCTGCGGCCCCTGTTTTTGCGGCAGGGCATCAACGCGCCGTTTTTTGTGTTGATCATTGCCATTCTCTGCGGCCTGGCCAGTTTTGGCCCCGTGGGGCTCATCGCCGGCCCCGTGCTGCTGGCCTTTGCCATGCAGGCGGTAGAAGAAGGCAACCGCATCTACCAGCATGGCTAATACGCACCGCCCTCTTCACAATAACGGCGCGGGCGCGCGCCAACGCCCGACAAAACTGGCCCCGCGTCTGCCGGCGCTGCTCCTTCTGCTGCTGGCGCTGCAACTGGTCCTGGCCCCGGCGGCGCTGGCCGCCCTGGGCGGCGTGCGCTCGGCCATACTCATCAATATGAACACGGGCAAGGTGCTCTTTGCCAAAAATGCGGACGCGGCCATCCCCCCGGCTTCTCTCACCAAGGTCATGACCATGTATCTGACCCTGGACGCCGTGCAGGCCAAAAAACTCCGCCTGCAGGAAATAATCCGCATCCGTCCCGGCGTAGCCAAGGTAGGCGGTTCCTCCATGCATCTGCGCACGGGCGAACGGGTGAGCGTCAGCCAGTTGCTGACCGGCGCGGCCGTTGCGTCAGGCAACGACGCCGCCACGGCCCTGGCCCTGCGCGTGGGGGGCAATCAACGCCAGTTTGTCCGGGCCATGAATGCCAAGACCCGCGCCCTGGGCATGCGCCGCACGGTCTTCAAAAACCCCACGGGTCTGCCGGCAGCCGGGCAAAAAACCACGGCCCGCGACATGGCAGCCCTGACCCGCGCCTACTTGCGCAGCCACCCTTCGGCCCAGGTCTTTCACCGTACGCGCTTTTTCACTCACCGGGGCCGCACCATGCGCAACACTAACGCCCTGCTGGGCACGGTGGCGGGCGTCAACGGCCTCAAGACCGGCTGGACCGTGGCCTCGGGCTACAACCTTATTGTCACTGCCCAGCGAGGCAAAACCCGCCTGTTGGCCGTGGTGCTGGGCGGCAGCAGCCGCAACGCCCGCGACGGCGCGGCCCGCCGCCTGGTGGAGGCCGGCTTTCGTGCGCCCGGCTCGCCCAAGGCCGTAAAAAAAGCCCTGGGCAGGCGGTAACCCCGCCAGGGGCCTGCCCCCTGCGCACCCCGCCCCAGCAGCCGTATGCGCGGGGCGCGCTGCCCTGCCCACCCGGCGCAGCTTCCTCCCCCCACGGCAGGCCGCAGAAGCTCACGCTTGTTTCGCGGCAATCTCCATAGCCAAAAGCCCGCTTTCACCACCCGTAACCGGCTGGCGCAAGCCGTCTTCTCGCCGACGGCATTCCTCCAGCCGGGCCCATTCCGCGCGTATTCTAGAGTATTTAACACTTGAAATGCTCGCTTACGGCAGGCAAAAGCCTGCCTTCTCGCATTTCGTGGCAAGGATTTTCAAGAAAATCCTTGCAGGGCAGTTAGCTCATTTCATTCGTAAACTGCTCTAAAAAGAAAAAATTCCCGAAGAAAAAAGAAGAGAAAAGGTTTTTGAAGGATGGAAGGCGTAGGGGGAAGGGAACCTTTGTTCACAAAAGTTCCCTTCCCCCTACACAAAGCCACTATCTTTATGCTCTGCTACTCTTCAACTTTGCGGCCTGTCCACTGCGCCAGGAAGGAGGCGGCACTGTGACCGGCGTCCAGGTGTTTGAGCAGGGCGCTGCCAAAAACCACGGCGTCGGGCTGGGCATCGGCGGGCAGGTCTTTGAGTTGGGCGGGTTCGCGCAAGCCGAAGCCGAGGGCCAGGGGCAGATTGAAGGCCGTGCGGGCACGACGCAGGGTTTCCGCCACCTGAGGGGCCAGGCCATTGCGTTCGCCGGTAATGCCCATGACCGAGACGACATAGGTATAGCCTTCACCATCGGCGGCATAGAGGGCCATGCGTTCTTCACTGGTATTGGGGCCTACCAGAGGAATGAGGGCGATATTTTCCTTTTTCAGCGCCGCACGCAGAGGACCGGATTCCTCATGCGGCAGGTCGGGCACGATAAAACCGTGCACGCCGCCGCGGGCCGCATCACGGGCCAGGTTTTCGTAGCCGTACTGCAGAAAGGGGTTAACATAGCCCATAAGCACCACCCCGGCCTTGATCAGGCCCTTGCGTTCGCGCAGGGAAGTAAGGACGCCGCGCAGGCTCACGCCGTCGCTGAGGGCGCGCCGCGAGGCCTCTTCCACCACCGGGCCGTCGGCCACGGGGTCGGAAAAGGGCACGCCTATTTCAATGATGTCCGCGCCGTTTTCGTCCAGTTCCATAAGGGCGGGCCAAAAGGCGCTGCGGTCGGGGAAACCGGCGGTGAGAAAGGGGACCAGGGCCGGACGACCTTCGGCGTTGGCGGCGCGGATTTTTTGTTCAAGCAGATGCATGGCTATACCTCGCTGGCGGCAGTACCCCGCCCCAGAGCCTTGGTGACGATGCCGAGGTCCTTGTCGCCCCGGCCGGAAAGATTGACCACCACCTGATCCCCGGCCTTAAAGGCATGGGGATGCTGCAGCACCCAGGCCAGCGCGTGGGAGGACTCCAACGCGGGCAGAATGCCTTCGGCGCGGCACAGGCGCTGGAAGGCGGCCAGGGCGTTGTCGTCCTTGACCATAGCATAGTGGGCGCGGCCGGTCTTTTGCAACCAGGAGTGTTCCGGCCCCACGCCGGGATAGTCCAGACCGGCGGAAACGGAGTGGGAGGGCTCCACCTGGCCGTCGCTGTTCTGCAGGAGCATGCTGTAGGCCCCGTGCAGCACGCCGGGCGACCCCAGATTGAGCGGCGCGGAGTTGAAGCAGCCGGGCACGCCTTCGCCGGCGGCTTCCACGCCGATGAGGCGCACGCTGTGGTCCTCCAGAAAAGGGTGGAACATGCCGATGGCGTTGGAGCCGCCGCCCACGCAGGCCACCACGGCGTCGGGCAGGCGGCCGGTCTTTTCCAGCATCTGCGCGCGGGTTTCCTTGCCGATGACGCTTTGCAGCATGCGCACCAGGGTGGGGAAGGGGTGCGGTCCGGCGGCCGTGCCGAAGCAGTAGTGGGTGGTTTTCTGGCAGGTGATCCAGGCGCGCAGGGCCTCGTTGATGGCATCCTTGAGGGTACGGGTGCCGCTTTCCACAGGGTGGACTTCCGCGCCCAGGAGTTTCATGCGGGTGACGTTGGGGGCCTGGCGTTCCACGTCTTCCGCGCCCATGTAGACGGTGCAGCGCATGCCCAGGCGCGCGGCAGCGGCGGCCGTGGCCACGCCGTGCTGACCCGCGCCCGTTTCGGCCACCAGGGCGGTCTTGCCCATGTGTTTGGCCAGCAGGGCCTGGCCCAGGGTGTTGTTGACCTTGTGCGCGCCGGTGTGGAGCAGGTCTTCGCGCTTGAGCCAGAGATCAAAGCCCAGTTCGCCGGAGAGCGTGGGGCAGTGGGTCAGGGGGGTGGCCCGCCCGGCGTAGTTGTGCAGCAGGTCGTTCAGTTCTTCCTGAAACGCCCCTGTGGGATAGATGTCGCGCATGGCCGCTTCCACTTCCATGAGCGGCGGCATGAGCAGTTCGGGTACAAAGCAGCCGCCGAACTCTCCGAAGTAACTGTTTTTCATGACATGTTCCCATTGCCTTTCGGGTTTGCGGCAGCGACGGCGGCCGCCATTTTGTCCGCATTCTTGCGCCCCGGCGCGTCTTCCACGCCGGAGTTGAAGTCCACGCCGCCGGGCGTGCACAGGTTGAGCGCCGCGCGCACGTTGTCCGGACCGAGCCCGCCGGCCAGCAGCCAGGGATGCGGCGCGCGCAGCCGACACAAATCCAGCCATTCCAGGCGACGGCCGCTGCCGCCGCCCTTGAGCCCCGCGTCCAGCAAATAGTAGGCGCAGGCCTCTGCGTGCCGACGCAGATCATTGTACAATAAAGCTCGATGACTGTAACGCTCCGGCCAGAGCACCCTGATGACCCGCTCCGGCCCCACGGCCAGCGCGCACTCCACGCTCTGACAACCGTGGAGCTGGGCCAGATCCAGCCGGGCTTCGGCCATGACGGCTTTGATTTCTTCCGCGCCCTGCTGCACAAAGACGCCTACCCGCAAGAGGGGGCCTGTGTCCAGTGCGGCCGCTGCGGCGGGGAGCACGCCTCTGGGACTGCGCGGATGGAAAATGAAGCCGCCCATGCGCGCACCCAGGCGCACGGCCTGATCCGCGTCCTCCTGTCGGGTAAGCCCGCAAAATTTTACAAACATGCTTCACCCCCCTGCCCGGACGCGCCGGGCGCAGGGAGCACATGGGGCGCAAGCAGGGCGCGCAGGGCCGCGCCGGGCTTACCGCCCTCCATCAACGCCCCACCGACCAAAGCCGCCGTGTAGCCCGCATCTGCCGCGGCGCGCAGATGCTCCGGCCGGCTCAGGCCGCTGGCGGCAATCCAGACTTCCCCGGCCTGGGGGGGAAAGGCGTGGATAAGCTCCAGACAGACCTGCCGATTTACGCAGAGCGTTTCCAGGTCACGGGCATTAACCTGGATGAGCCGCGCTCCGCTCTCCCGCGCCAGGCGCAGGTCCGTTGCGTCAAAAACCTCCACCACGGCTTCCAGGCCGCAGCTTTCGGCCAGCTCCCGCAGGCCGCGCAGCAAGGCCACGTCCGGGGTGAGCCGCACAATGAGCAAAAGGGCCGCGGCCGGAGTAGCCGCCGTGGCCCGCACCTGCAGGGGATCGCAAAGAAAATCCTTGCGCAGCAGGGGCGGACGCGGCCCCGTGTACAGAGCCGGAGCGGCCGCGCGCGCCAGATAGTCCAGACTGCCGTGAAAGTGGGCCTGCTCGGTAAGGATGGAGAGGGCGGCGGCCCCGGCCGCGTGGTAGGCGGCGGCCACATCTTCCACCTCCAGATCTTCGCAGATGACCCCGCGCGAGGGTGAGGCCCGCTTGTACTCGGCAATGACGGCCAGCGGCTCCCGCCCTGGAGCAGTCAGCGCCGCCGTGAAGGAAGGACGCGATCCCGCCAGGGGCGCGGGCAGGGCGCCCCGTGCCTCCAGGGCCCGTAGAGCGGCCAGCTCGTCACGCTTGGCTGCGCGGAAGCGTTCAAGCAACATCCAGCACCTTCCTGCCCGCGCCGCTGCTCACGGCCTCCCGGGCGCGGGCCATGCACAGGGCCATGTCCGCCTTTTCGTCCAGCAGGTAGAGGGCAAGACCCACGTTGAGCACCACCATGTCCATCATGGGACGCGGCCCCTGACCGGCCAGAATGTCCTTGAGCACGGCCACGGCTTCGTCCTTGCTGTGTACGGCCAGGTCTTCCACCGTGCAGGGGCCGATGCCAAACTCGCGCGGGTCCAGCGTCATGGAGTTCACCGTGCCCTCGTGCAGCAGGGCCATCTGCGCGGGGCCGATGGGCGTCACCTCGTCGTAATTGCCCGAACCGCAGACCACAGCCGCGCGATAGAGGGGCGACTGGAGCAGGGTTTCGGCCACCAGATCCACCAGCTCCGGCCGGGCCACGCCCATGAGCAAGTGACTGGGTCGGGCCGGGTTGATCATGGGGCCCAGGATGTTGAACAGGGTGCGCACGCCCATTTCTTTGCGCACCGGGCCGATATTGGCAAAGGAGGGATGAAAAAACGGCGCAAAGAGGAAGGCGAAGTTGCGTTTGCGCAGCATGGCGGCCACCGAAGCGGGCTCCTTGTCCAGGGCTATGCCCACGCCTTCCAGGGCGTCGGCGCTGCCGCACTTGGAGGACACGGCCCGGTTGCCGTGCTTGACCACCTTGTAGCCCATGCCCGCCAGGGTCAGGGAAGTGGCCGTGGAGCAGTTGAAGGAATTGCGGCCGTCCCCGCCCGTACCCACCACGTCGATGGTGGTGCCGGAGATGCCGTCCACCCTTACGGCGCGGGACAAAGCGGCGCGGGTGGCGTGGGCCAGTTCCAGGGGGCTTTCGCCCTTCATGCGCAGGCCCATAAGAAAGGCTCCAGCTTGGGCCGGGCTCATTTTGCCGTCCATAAGGGCGGCAAAACCGGCGGCGGCCATTTCGGCCGTGAGATCTTCCCGACGGGCCAGACGCTCCAGAATGCCCGCCATGTCGGCCACGCCCGCGTCCTTGTCCTCGCCCATAACGGCTTGGGGAAAGTTGCCCAGCAGGCGCAGGCCTTCGGGAGTCAGCACGGATTCGGGATGAAACTGCACGCCTACCCAGGGACGGTCGTTGTAGCGCAGGGCCATGACTTCGCCTTCGGGAGCGCGGGCCGTGACCGTAAAGCGGGGGTTGGCGGCATCTTCATCGGCGCGCACCACCAGGGAATGGTAACGCCCCACGCGCATGGGATTGGGCAGCCCAGTAAACAGCCCCGTGCCGTCGTGCACGATTTCAGACTGTTTGCCATGCATAATGCAGGGGCCCACTTCTACCCGCGCGCCGGCGTGCAGGCCCAGCAGCTGGTGGCCCAGGCAGACGCCCAGCACGGGGATGCGGGGACTGAGGCGGTTGAGAAATTCCGGGCAGAGTCCCGTATCTTCGGGGCGGCCGGGGCCGGGAGAGATGCAGACCATGGTGAGGTCTGGGCTTGTGGCCAGGTCCAGCAGGGCCGGGTCATCGTTGCGGCGCACTTCGGGCTTGTGGCCCAGGGCATAAAAGGCCTGCACCAGATTGTAGGTAAAAGAATCGTAATTATCGATGAGCAGAAACATGATTCGCATCCTCCGCACGCAGGGCCAGGCGCATGATAGCCGACTTGTTGCACACTTCCTTCCATTCCAGTTCCGGGTCGGAGTCGTGGACGATGCCGCCGCCCGCCTGCCAGAACAGCCTGCCCTCGTGCAGCCACATGCTGCGAATGGTGATGCCCGTATCCAGATTAACGCTGTCCTTATCCAGCCCCAGCCAGCCTATGCAGCCCGCGTAAGGGCCGCGGGCGCGGCCTTCCAGCTGACGGATGATTTCCATGGCCCGCACCTTGGGCGCGCCGGAAACCGTGCCTGCGGGGAAGGTGGCCGCCAGTACGTCCAGGGCGTCCAGCCCTTCATCCAGGCGGGCCGTAACCCGGCTGGTAAGGTGCATAACGTGGGAATAGCGCTCCACTTCCATATAGCGTTCCAGGTTCACGGAGCCGGGGCGGGCCACCCGGCCCAGGTCGTTGCGGCCCAGGTCCACCAGCATGACGTGCTCGGCGCGCTCCTTGGGGTCGTCGTGCAGTTCGGCGGCCAGGCGGGCGTCTTCCAGATCGTCGGCCCCGCGCCTGCGCGTGCCCGCAATGGGCGAAAGCTGCAGCTGCCCCGCCGTGCAACGCACCATGACCTCCGGCGAGGATCCCAGCAGGGTGATTTCCGGAAAGCGCATATAAAACATGTAGGGCGAAGCGTTAAAACGCCGCATGCGCCGGTAGAGCTCAAAGGGATCGCCCGCGAAGGGGGCGGAAAAACGCACCGACGGCACCACCTGGATGGCCTCGCCCTGGCGGAGCATCTCCTTGATGCGGCGCACAAAGTCCTTGTAGCCCTGTTCGCCGGGTTCGGCGCTGATGGTCTGCGGGTCCAACAGGGCGCCCTGCCCCGCTTCGCCGGGCTCCAAGGGCTGCCGTGCCCCCTGCAGGGCACGGTGATCGCCCAGGCTTACCTGGCAAAGGCGGTTGTAGAGATGGTCAAAAACCAAGACCGTGGAGGGCAGCATAAGCTGGCAGTCCGCCTCTTCCGGCGGCATAAGCCGGGCCAGCTTGGGGTTGAACAGTCCGGCCATGCCGAAGCCCAGATAGCCGTAAAGGGCACGGGTAATGGGCGGCAGGTCGGGCACATTGGACGGCGGCGTGATGTCCACGGTCCGCATGAGCGCGCGCAGGCCCTGCACAAAGGGGCGGCCTGCAAACTTCTGCAGCCCTGTGAGGCGCTCGTCCAGCACGGTGAGTTCCAGGTTGCCGTCACGGCAGGCAATGAACAGTGCGGCGTCGCAGGCCAAAATGCTGTAGCGGCCCCAACGGCCGTCCACCTCGGCGCTTTCCAGCAGAATGCCGTTGTCCTGCCCCACCATGCCCATAAACAGACTGATGGGCGTATCCATGTCCGCCGGCAGCCAGCGGGCGGACTGTTGCAGCGTGATTTCCGGCTGCGCGTTCCCCTTGTTGTGCATTTGCGGCTTCCTTCAGGTTGTTGCAAAAAGGGTTAAAAACAAAAAGCGCCGTCTCCACGGGGAGACGGCGCTCATAGACGACCAAACCAACGTACCGGAACCTAGGCCCGCACGTCTCCCCCACGCAGTTGCTTGCGCCACCACCAGCCCTGCAGGCTGAAAAGAATGGTGTGGGAAAGACCGGACATGCAAACCCCTTATTCCGTATTTTTTGGCAGATTACCGACAGGCTGCGTTTCTGTCAACAAAAATCCGCTGAAAACATTTCAGGCCGTGTCGCTCATGGAGCTCGCCGCGGGCCGCACCCAGCGGCGCACGGCCGCCATCAGACTTTCAGGGTCAATGGGTTTGGGCAGGTGGTCGTCCATACCGGCGGCCAGGCTTTTTTCATGGTCGCCCAGCATGCCGTCAGCCGTCAGGGCAATGATGGGCAGGCTGCGGCAGCGCTCCGTGCCCCGCAGCAACTGGGTGGCGGTGATGCCGTCCATCTCCGGCATATGAATATCCATGAACACGGCGGCGTAGTCGCCCTCCAGGGCCATGTCCACGGCTTCACGGCCATTGTTGGCAATATCTACCGTCAGGCCGGCGGCCTCCAGCAGTTCCTTGGCCACCAGCTGGTTGATTTCATTGTCTTCGGCCAACAAAACCCGCAGGCTGTCGCCTTCTGCCATGGCCCGGGGCGGGGCAGCGGCAAGGGGCCGGGCCGAGGCGGCGACCGACGAGCCAAACACCTCCCCGATGGTCTGCAGCAGCAGCATGGGGCTTACGGGTTTGATTAAAAAGTGACGTATGCCCGCAGCCTGAGCCCGACGCATGATTTCTTCCCGCCCATAGGCGGAAACCATGAACACCGTGGGCGTGTGGGGCAAATCCGGGCAGGCGCGGATCAGCTCTGCCGTTTCTATGCCGTCCGGGCTGGGCATTTTCCAGTCCATAAGCACCAGCTGGTAGGGTTCGCCTGCGCGCGCGGCCCGCACCAGTTCGTCCAAGGCCTCGCCGCCGCTGGCGGCCTGCCCGGAACAGAAGCCTACAGTTTCCAGAGCCTGGCAGAGGATTTCCCGCCCGGTGGCGGCATCGTCCACCACCAGCACCCGCAGCCCCTGCAGGCCAGCCTGGTCGCGGCAGGCCACGGTGGCAGGCCGCGCCTGATCAGCCGCCAGACCAAAGTGGGCCGTGAACCAAAACGTGCTGCCCTCCCCCACTTCGCTCTCCACCCGAAGCTCCCCACCCATGAGGCTCACAATCCGCCGGCAGATGGAAAGCCCCAGCCCCGTGCCCCCGAACCGGCGGGTGGTGGAGGTATCCGCCTGGGCAAAGGGCTGAAACAGCATGGCCGCCTGGTCCTCGGTCATGCCCATGCCCGTATCGCGCACGGAAAAACGCAAAACCGCATGGCCGTCCCCCTGACTTTCGCGCTGCACGGCCACCGCCACCTCGCCCTTTTCCGTAAATTTGACGGCATTGTCCACCAGATTAATAAGCACCTGCCCCAGACGCAGAGGATCCCCCACCAGCCGGCGGGGCACGTCCGGGCTCAGGTGCAGCAGCAGCTCCAGACCCTTGTCCGCGCTCTTGGCCGATTCCAGCCCCATGAGCTGATCGAGCACTTCCTCCAGCGCAAATTCCGTCTGCTCCATTTCCATACGCCCGGCTTCAATTTTGGAAAAGTCCAGAATATCGTTGATAATCCGCAACAGGGCGCGGGCGGAGGCGGCAATGTGCCGCAGGTATTCGTGCTGCCGGGGCGTGACATCGGTCTGCTGCAGCAGATGGGTCAGGCCCATGATGGCGTTCATGGGCGTACGGATTTCGTGGCTCATGTTGGCGAGAAATTCGCTCTTGGCCCGGTTGGCCTGCTCCGCAGCCTGCTTGGCCTGCTCCATGGCTTGGCGGCTCTGCACCAGGTCAGTCACGTCGCGGCAGTCTTCAATAACGCCCCGCAGCACGCCGTCGGGCGCAATCAGGGGCGTCATCACCAGGTCGCAGTAGACGGCCCGCCCGGTGCGGGCATGCCGCAAGGCCGTGCCCGTGGAGCGGGCTTCCCCCTGCAGCACGCGCCGCACAAGCGCCACGGTCACGCCGCCGTCTTCGTCCAGAGGGCCGCCGCCCGGAGCGCCGGGCACCGCGTCCCGGCTATGATCAAAAAGCCGCAGGTAGGCCGCGTTTACCTCCTGCACCCGCAGATCACGGTCAATAACGCGCATGCCGCCGCCGGAGGCGTTGAAAATCTGGGCCATTTCCGCCTCGGCCCGACGCATTTCCCGCTCGGCCCGCCGACGCTCGGTCACGTCCGTGCCGGTAAAAATGAGGCCGAACAAACGCCCTTTTTCATCGCGCAGGGGCACCTTGACCACCTCTACATCGCGCGCTTCGCCGTCCTTATTGTGCATGACCTCCTGATACCGGCGTATCCCGCCGGAGGCCAGCACCTCCCGGTCCACCCGGGCAGCCTCAGCGGCTTTCGCCGCCGACAGCAAAGCGCTGTTGGTCTTGCCCTCCAGTTCAGCGGCGGACCGACCGAAAAATTCCTCAACCCTTTTGTTTATTAACAGATACCGCCCGGCTTCGTCCTTCAAAATCACCATGCTGGGCAAATGGTCCACGATGGCCCGCAACTGCTGCTCGCGCTGCTCCAGAGCCTCGGCATTGGCTTCGGCCGCGTCCAGGGCCTGCCGTCGCGCCCGCGATTCCCGCGCCAGACGACGGTTCCAGAGCAGAGTGACGCCCAGCAGACTGCCGCCGCAAAGCAGCCCCAGCGCCGTCAGACGCCAGACAAAAGTCCAGTCTGTGGTCCGCTCCACCTGCAGGTTGGCCCAATGCTCCACCAGATCCACCAGGTCGTCGTGGGGCACGCTGTCCAGCGCCTTATCAAGTATGCCGACCAGCTGCGGCCAATCGCCCCGCACGGCCAGCCGCACCGCATATTGCAAGCCGGGCAAGGGCACAGGGCGCAGGCCTTTGATGTCGCCGTTGCGCAGGGTGTAATCCGCCGCCAGGGCCAGGTCCACCACGGCATCGTAATCGCCCCGCCGCAGCCCGTCGAGCCCGGCGTTCACCCCCGCCAGCGGGACCGTCTTTACATCAGGGACGAGCTCGCGCAGCCTGGCCTCCAGCCCCAGATGGTTGTGGACAGCCAGGGTCTTGCCCGCCAGATCGTCAAAACCTGTAACCAGACGGTCGCTGTCGCGCATGATCGCGGCCACCGGCAAAGACAAAACCGACCGGGTGAACAGCCAGGGCCGCGTCCCGGCCGGCACGTCGTCCATAAACGGGACTACATCGGCCTCCACGGGGGCGGCGACGACGCCGCGCCCCAAGGGCACGGGCACGGCCTCCACCCCCAGACCGACGGTCAGCAGGCGGACCACGTCCAGGCTCAATCCGCGCATCTGCTCCCCACTGGCAAATTCCAGCGGCGGCCATTGCCCGTGCAGCGCCACACGCCAGAGAGGGTGCGCGGCGAGCCAGGCCCGCTCCACATCATTGAGGCGCAGCTCCCGCCGCATCTTGCCCCAGACGCGCAGGTCGCGGTTGCGTATCCAGCGGTTTTCCAGCCCCACCAGTTCGTCACGGCTGATGCGGGCAAAACCCTCCTCCAGCAAGGGCAGCAGGGCCGCATCCTCTTTGCGCACGGCGGGGTGCAGGCTGCGGGTAAAAAGAATGATGGGCCGCTGCGCAAAGTGTGGGGTAAGGCCCAGGGCGTCGATGGCGCTGTAGAGCGTGGGGAGCATGCCGGCCACGCCCTGCGCCTGCCCGCGCACCACGGCCATAAGCATTGCCGTGATGTTGTTGGCCGGCAACAGGCGCAGATCCGGATAGCGCTCGCGCAAAAAGGATTCCTGCACCGAGCCATTGAGCACGGCAATGCCGCCCTCGCCCAGCTGAGCGGGGTCGACGGCTTCCCGGCCGCCGGCGGCGGACAAAATTCCCGTGCGGGCGGGGTACAGGGGCGGACCGAAGTGCGCCCAGACGGCCCGGTCTCCCGTGATATACATGCCAAAATGGATCTGGGCGCGGCCCGCCCTGAGGTCTGCCACAGTAGCGTCCCACGACGCCATGCGGAAGGTGACCGCACGCCCCACCTTGCGGCCCCACAAACGCCAGAAATCCACCAGCAGCCCAGCCGGCTCGCCGGTTTTGGCAACAAAAGAAAGCGGTTCGTTGCCCGTCATGCAGGCTATGACCAGGGGAGGGGCAGAGTCCACGGCTGCGGACGCCGTCTGCGCCCTTATGACCGACAACAGCAGGATGCAACCAACCAATATATATACTGTTGTCCTGGCCATGACGTCCCTTGCCGCACGGCTTTTTAAAAAATATTATATAAATTCCATACTATATTTTAGTAACAAAGCGCATGCGCCAATGCAACAACAAATTTTTCATATTTTTTTAAAATTAAAATTTTTTGTTATTCAGACAGATTGCAAAGCATCCCTAATCGCTTCATCCGGATAGACGATACTATTCATGACACGCATGCAAACGGGCTGCGGAGTCTCCATGACCCCGCAATCATACCGGCTGCCGCGCTTGTCCCGGGCAGGAGCGACGGCGATTGCGCTTCGAGAATTTTTTGAAGGTTCAGCCGCAAGGAGGCCGCATGAAGATGGGATTGATGCAAAAGATGCTGATTGTTGTCCTGCTGCCAGCCATTATCGGCCTGTTGCTTGTGGCCGGCCTGAGCTACCGCATGTCTGAAAACACTCTGCGCCAACAGATCAGGCAGGACGTCCTTACCCTGCTGGACAACCAGGAAATCAGCCTGCACGCCGTGTTTGAAGGCCTACAGGAAACCCTGAGCCTGCTGGCGGAAAACAACCGCATCAACGCCTTTCTGGACGCCCACAACACGGGCCTGCCCCAGGAGGAGCTGCAGCCCCTCTTCCAGCGGACGGATACGGCTCTCAAAGCCTTTACCGAGCGCAATTCCAAGGTGGCCTTCTGCGGGGTGATGGACGCCGCCGGTCTGACCATCGCCCATCATGTGACGGGCGAAAAAAATCCCAGCGCATCCGTGGGCAAGGACTTTTCCAGTCGGGAATATTATAAGCGCGGCATCGCGGGTAAAACCACAGTCATGAGTCTGGTCAGCGCCACCACCGGCAAGGTGACCACAGTCATAGCCATGCCCCTGACGGACAACGGCAAGGTCAAAGGCGTGATCTGGACCGGGGTGGACAACTTCAATCTGGCCAAGGTCACCACCAACAAGGTGCGCTTTGGCGAACACGGCAGCATGTACGCCTACGACCTCAAAGGACGGGTAACCCTGCACCGCGACGCCAGCCGCATGGGCAACGATGAAAGCAAAAATCCTGTGGTGCGGCAGATGTTGGCTGCAGATGACGGCCGGGCAAGCTATACCGATGCGCAGGGCAAAGAAAAAATCGTCTACTACACGCGCATGCCCGAAGAAGGCTGGGTGCTCTGCCTGGAATTTGACAGGGAGGAACTGTACGCCCCCATCATGACCATGCTGCGCAACAACATCTTCCTGGCCCTGGCCTGCGCCCTGGTGGTGGGGGCCATCATCATCCTGGCCTCGCGCGCCATTGCGCGCCTGCTGGGCGGCATTTCGGGCATGACCGAAGCCGTGGCCGGCGGCCGTTTGGAGCTTAATGCACAGGAACGCGCCTTGCTGACCGACGCCGCCAAGCGGCGGGACGAATTTACCGTGCTGGGCCAGGGTGTGGAGCATATGGTGGACAACATCAAAAAGCTGCTGGAGGAAGGCGAGGAGAAAAACCGCGCCGCCCAGCAGGCCGCCACAGAAGCCCAGGAGGCCAAAACCAGGGCTGAAGGCGCGGCCCGCCAGGCCGAAACCGCCAAACGGGACGGCATGCTTGCCGCCGCCGCCCAATTGGAAAACGTGGTCCGGGCCATTGGCGCGGCTTCAGACCAGCTTGCCGCCCAGATAGAACAATCCAACCACAGTGCCGACGAATCCGCCCGCCGCCTGGACGAAGCCGCCACTGCCATGAACGAAATGAACGCCACAGTGCAGGAGGTAGCCCGCAACGCCTCCGCAGCTTCGTCCGTTTCCTCCGAAACGCGCTCCAATGCCGAAGGCGGCGCGCGCATCGTACAGCAGGCCCTGCAGAGCATTGACCAGGTGCAGCGCGTTTCACAGGCCCTCAAGGAGGATATGAACCAGCTCAACGAGCACGCCCAGGCCATCACCAGAATCATGAACGTCATTTCGGACATTGCCGACCAGACCAATCTGCTGGCCCTCAACGCCGCCATTGAGGCCGCCCGCGCCGGCGAGGCCGGACGCGGCTTTGCCGTGGTGGCGGACGAGGTGCGCAAGCTGGCCGAAAAGACCATGGCCTCCACCAACGATGTGGGCAACGCCATCAGCGCCATCCAGACCAGCACCTCCCAGAGCGTGGAAGCCATGGACAAGGCCCTGCGCGAAGTGGAAACCGCTGCGGACTTCGCCGGGCAATCCGGCAAGGCCCTGGAAGAAATAGTGGGCAATGTGGAAGCAACAGCAGACCAGGTGGGCGCCATTGCCACGGCCAGCGAAGAGCAGTCCGCCGCCAGTGAAGAAATCAACCAGTCCATTGTGCACGTCAACGAACTCTCGGCCCAGACGGCTCAGGCCATGCGCGCCGCCACTGCGGCTGTGGGGGATCTGACCGCGCAGTCCCAGCGTCTGAGCGGCCTTATTGCCGAACTGCAGCACAGCTAACGCCTCGGCTGCCGGGGCAGCGTGCTTGCCGTACCCCAAACGGCCTGGGTTTACGTATTCCCAGGCCGTTTTTGCGCCGGACAGCCCGCAAACACTGCCCCGTACAAAGGCGCACACGCCGCAGGCATGTACCGGCATACGCCCAAGCGGCGCATACCGTGCTATTGCCGTGCAATGCAGCGGTCATACATTCCAACATTGCGTCCACAAAGAATATACAACTGTTATAGTGATTGCATAAAATAATTCTAGACTTTTTTTAAAATATAAAGGCCAACAAAAAATGGGGAACATGACGCATGTTCCCCATTTTAGCTATTGTTGTTGACAATTTTTTTGTGTACTGTCAGCGACAGCACATTGGCGCGCTTTTTGCTATATCAGTTTTGCGCAGGCAAAAAAGTGTCGCAGCCACTGTGCCGCGCGGCAGTAAGCCCCAGCAGGATGGCCCCGGCCTGCGCCACATTGAGCGAATCAAAGGGCCGGGCCTGCGGAATGCGCAGCACAGCCCCACAGCGCTTGAGCACGCCGGGCCGCAGGCCTTTGTCCTCATTGCCCAGCACCAGCACGGCGGGCAGGCGCAAGGGCACGGCAAAAGCGTCCATTGTTCCGGGCCCGCCGCCCGCGCCGTAAATGTTCAGGCCCGCTTCTTCGGCGCTGTCCAGGGCGTGGCCCAGGTTGGTCACTTTGGCCACGGGCAGGCGCTCCAGAGCGCCTGCGGCGGCCCGCTGGGCGGCCGGGCCCAGATACGCGCTGTTATGGCGCGGCAGCAACAGCCCCGCCCCGCCCAGGGCATAGAGCGTGCGGCACAAGGTGCCCACATTGCCGGGGTCCTGCACCTGGTCCAGGGCCACAATGAGCGGCAAGGGAGCGTTGTTCACGGCGGCCAGCAGGTCAGTCAGCTCACAGAAGCCGGCGGCGGCCAGCCGGGCCACCACCCCCTGATGGGCCACGGGCGGCCGCCCGCCCCCGCTGCGGGCTCCGGCCTGGCCAGGACGGCAAAGCCGGTCCAGGGCGGCCTGCTCCACCAGGGTAAAACGCACGCCACGCTCCCGGCAAAGGGCCTGTATTGCCTGGGCTTCGGGGCCGCGCAGGCCTTTTTTGCAGAATATGCAGTCAATACGCTGCGGATCGCTGGACAAAAGCTCCAGCACGGGTTTGAGGCCGGGCAGCAGCGGGGCTGCTTCGTCAGAATGGGACATGGACGTCTCCGCGCGGGCACAGGCCGCCGGGGGCGGCCGAAAAAAGGTGAAAGGCGGCCTTACGGCCGCGTAACATACAGAAGAAGGTCTACGGCATCCCCCCGGCTCCTGGCAAGCCGACGATGCCCACGGAGAACGCCATGCACTGCCTTGGAAGCCGGCGGCGGCCGGCAACGGTTCGAGGATTGTTCCTTTTTGTCTGCTGCTGCCTCATGCTGGCCGGGGGCTGCGCCTCGCGGCAGAGCTCGGGCGACAAGGGCGACATGCCTTCGCTGCTGGTGCCCGAAGACAATTCCCCGCCCCTTTCCACTGCAGAGCTGGCCGCCCTCAAATCCACCGGCCAGATCGACAAAAACGTTCCCGAAGCGGCCATGCCCGATGTGGCCCGCCAGTACAAATACTTTTTGCGCCAGGGCCGCCCCACCATGAACGTCTTTTCCAAAAGGGCGGAGCGCTACTTGGCCTATGCCCGCAAGGTTTTTCGTTCACGCGGCATGCCGGAGGAACTGGCCTACCTGGCCATTGTGGAAAGCGGCTACCGCCCTGACGCCAAATCGCCCGCCGGCGCTGCCGGGGCCTGGCAGTTCATGCCCTCCACCGGACGTAACTACGGCCTGAACCAGGACTGGTGGACGGACGAGCGCCTGGACCCCTACCAGGCGACTGAAGCGGCGGCGGACTACCTGCAGAAGCTCTATGGCGACTTCGGCGACTGGCCCACGGCCATCGCCGCCTACAACGCGGGCGAGGGCAAGATGGGCCGCGCCAAACAGGGCACAGGCGGCAAGGACTTTTTTGAGGTCAAGGCCCGCAACCACCTGCTGGACGACAAAGCCCGTCTGCGGGAAGAAACCAAGCAATACGTGCCGCGCTTTCTGGCCGTCACCAAGATCATGCGCAACCTGCCCCAGCTGGGCTTTGCCCCGGTGACTCCGGAAAACGCGCCGGAGGTGCGACGCCTCACAGCCCGTCCGGGCACGGACCTCATGGCCCTGGCCGCGGCCTGCCGTCTGGACTGGGAAGACTTCCGCGCCTACAACCCTCACCACAAACAGCCCATTTCCGATACAGGGCGCAACACCTTTGTCTACCTGCCCGCCCAGCGCGAGCGTGAGGCCCTGGCCTTTTTGCACTCCCCCCAGGGCGCGCCCTACGCGGGCTGGACCGTAGCGCGCGTGGGCAGCAATGCCGATTCCTGGTCCAAAATCAGCCGCCGCTGCGGCGTGCCTGAGGCCCGCCTGCGGGCCCTGAACCCCGGCAACGCCAGCCTGCGCACCGGAGAAACCGTACTGGTGCCCCGCTCGGTGGATATGTCCCCCAGAGCCGTGGCCGCACTGGACGCCCGCTCCGCCCCAAGGCAAAGAGAAAAAGCCCCCCGCGCCGTAGCCCGGAACGAAAGGACCGTACAGAGCCGCGGCAACGACGCCCGTCACACCCTGCGGGCGGACGAGACTCTCTACGCCGTGGCCCGCCGCTATGGCGTGAGCGTCAAAGACCTGCAGGAATACAACGGCATAGCCAACCCCAATGTCATCCACGCCGGGGCGGAGCTGCGCATTCCGGGTCGCGACGCGCCAGCGCCCGCACCCCGTGCCGCCGCGGCCAAAACCGGCGGCCGCCGCCAGACCTACACCGTGCAGAGCAACGACAACCTCTGGAAAATCGCCCGCGCCCATAACGTGAGCGTGGAAGACCTGCAGCGTTGGAACAAGGTGGACCCCAAATCCCTGCGCGCGGGCGCGACCCTGGTGGTGCGCCAATAAACCGGCGTTGCGGCAGCAACAGCCTGGTCAAACTACCGGCGACGGAGCTTGTTGAAAATTTTATTTAATAAATCATTATAATTATACGTTTGGCAACTTTTTTGCAAAAAAACGGGAGCGGATATTCCGCTCCCGTTTTTTTACCATAAAGAGGTTGCTATGACGCCCGTCATCTGGCTGCTGGGCCTTTCCGGCAGCGGCAAAACCACCCTCGGCTCCCTGCTGCGGCTCTATCTGGAAGGCCAGGGGCAGACCGTGACCCTGCTGGACGGCGATCGATTCCGCCGCGCCCACGGCTTTTGCGGCTTCACTCCCGAGGACCGCCGCCGTCATATCGACGCCCTGCGCGACGCGGCCCTGCAGGAACAGGCCCTGGGCCGGGTCTGCATTGTGGCTGCCATCACGCCCTATGCGGACATGCGGCGCAAAAACCGCGAGCTGCTGCCCCGCTACCGTGAAGTCTGGGTGCGCTGCGGCCTCACCACCCTGCTGCAGCGCGACACCAAGGGGCTCTACAGTGCCGCCGCCAAGGGGCTGGTCACCCGGCTTTCCGGCGTTTCGGACGCGTTTGATACCCCGCGTGAGGCCCATGCCGTCATTGACACGGACCGGCGCACCCTGGCGGAAAGTTACGAGATCCTGCGCGACCTGACTCTGAACGCCCTTGACTGGCAGAACGACGCCCTGCGGGCCCTGCCGCCCGCAGCCCAGGCGCTGCGGCCCTGCATTGCCCTGTAGGGCAAAGGTCTGTCCCCCGTTGGCCCGTCAGTGGTCCCTGCCGCCGGCAGTGCCGGAAAACTGACGGGAAACAAAGGTGGCGTAGTCGTCGGTCATGCCTGAAACAAAATCCACCACCCGCAGGCAGGCGGTATACAGGTTGTCGTCCACGCCCGGCGCGTTGGCCCCCATAAGGGTCAGGGCGCGGGTTTCGCGATAGCTCATGGGCACGTTGCCGCACGAATTGCAGCAGGCCGGAATAAATACGTCCAGCAGCCGTCGGTACAGGGTATAGGTGCCTATTTCCAGTGCGGTTTTCTGGGGGTCGTTCATGATCTTGCCGTTAAATATCTCTTTGGCGGCGTCCATAAAGTCGCGCACCTGGGGCTGCGCGTGGCGCAGCAGATCGCCTTCCAGCGCGCCGTGCATAATGTCTTCATAGCGCTCCATAAAAGTCCGGGCCACGGAAGGAATAATGGTTCCCATAGCCAGGGTGCGCAGCATGCCGGAGCGCCGCCGGTCTGAATCCATACGCTCCAGACGGTCCGCCCCGCCCGGCACCAGCAGCGGCTTCATGGCCGCGAAGAGGTCAGCGTAACCGATGATGCGCAGTTCTCGCGCGTCCTCCATGTCGATAATGCGGTAGCAGATGTCGTCCGCCGCCTCCAGCAGGTAAGAGAGCGGATGCCGTTGCCAGGGGCCGTCCCCCAGCCCCAGGGTCTGAAAAATCTCGGCGAAAAGCTCCCTCTCCGCCGTGTAAAAATTGAATTTGCGACTGTGGCGGTCCAGGGCCTCACGGGCGGACCGCGGATATTTAACCAGGCTGGCGACGACCGGAAAGGTCAGACGCAGACCGCCGCGGTCCTTGTTGTTCTCCAGCGCGTTGACGACGCGAAAGCCCTGCGCGTTGCCGTCAAAGGCCATAAAATCGGCCCGCTCCTCTTCACGCAACGGGCCAAAACAGCCGTTTTTCCCCGCCTGGTCGCAAAACCAGTCACGGATGGCCTCCTCCCCGGCGTGACCAAAGGGCGGATTGCCGATGTCGTGGGCCAGGCAGGCGGCCTGGACAATCTGCCCCAGGTGCTCCGGCCCGTAGGGTGCGGGCAGGTCGCCGCGCTCCTGCAGGGCGGCCCCGACCGTCATGACCAGGGAGCGGCCCACGCAGCCCACTTCCAACGAATGGGTCAGACGGTTGTGGATGTGGTCGTTGCGCACCAGGGGGTGGACCTGGGTTTTGCGGGCCAGCCGCCGGAACGAACTGGCAAAGATCAGCCTGTCGTAATCCACCAAAAAAGGATTGCGCACCGCGTTCAGCGTATCCTCACGCCGCGCGTCGCTGGTTTTGCGCCATGGAGCCAGAAGTTTCTTCCATTGTTGGGCATACGCGGCCATAGTCCCTCCGTAACGCACAGAATAGGGGCAAGCCCGCCGGGCCGCAAGCGTGGCGCGGGCTTTTCTTTCCTTTCCGGACCTGTTAGCTTATCAGGAAAACATCCCATCACTTCGGAGGCGCGCATGGCTGCACAGAACGTCGCTCAACTGCTGGTGGAATGCCTGCGGGCAGAGGGCGTCCGCTACGTTTTCGGCATTCCCGGCGAAGAAAACATCCATTTTGTGCGCGCCGTGGCCGATTCCGGCGACATCCGCTTCATCCTGGCCCGGCACGAGCAGGGTGCGGCCTTTATGGCCGACATCTATGGCCGGCTCACGGGCAAGGCGGGCGTCTGCGCCGCCACGCTGGGGCCTGGGGCCATTAATCTTTTGCAGGGCGTGGCCGACGCCCAGACCAATTCCAGCCCGCTGCTGGCCCTTTCCGCCCAAGTGGGCCTCAAACGCATTTACAAAGAGTCCCACCAAATTGTTGACCTGGTGGGCATGTTCCGCCCCGTGACCAAGTGGGCGGACACGGTGCTGACCCCGCAATCCCTGCCGGAAATGGCGCGCAAGGCCTTTCAGACCGCGCAGGAGGAGCGCCCCGGCGCGGCCTACCTGGCCCTGCCCGAAGACGTGGAGGCCGCCCCGGCCCCGGAAGGGGCCCGCCCCCTGCGCACGGCGGAAAACGCCAAAGCCATCCCTTCGCCGTCGGCGGTGGCCGAAGCCGCGCGTCTGTTGCGCGCTGCGCGCAAGCCCGTAATCCTGGCCGGGCACGGCGTGGCCCGCACGGGCAATGCCCCGGTGCTGGCGGCCTTTGCCGAACGCTACCAGACGCCCGTGGCCACCACCTTCATGGGCAAGGGCGTCATCAGCGACCGCAGCCCGCAGTCCCTGGGCGTCATCGGCTTCATGCGCCACGATTATGAAAACTGCGCTTTTGACCAGGCGGACGTTATCCTTTCCGTGGGCTACGAGCTGCAGGAGTTCACCCCGGAACGCATCAATCCGGGGGGCGACAAAACCATCATCCACATCAACACGTTTTTGCCGGACACGGACGCCCACTACGCCACCACGGTCAACATCACGGCGGATGTGGGCCTGGCCCTGGCGGCGCTTTCCAAGGCTCTGGGTGAAGGGCCCCTGCTTTCGGCCGGGCGCGGGGCTACCATCCGCCAGCTGGTGGAGGCGGAGCTGGACAAAGGCCGCACAAGCGACGCCTTCCCGCTCAAGCCCCAGCGCCTGGTGGCCGATATCCGCGCCGTCATGGGCGACGAGGATATCGTCCTGGCCGACACCGGGGCCATCAAAATGTGGATGGCTCGCCTCTACCCCACCTACGCCCCGCTGACCTGCCTGATCTCCAACGGACTTTCCACCATGGGCTTTTCTCTGCCCGGAGCCATAGGCGCGCACCTGGCCCACCCGGACCGCAAGGTTCTGGCCGTCATGGGCGACGGCAGCTTTCTCATGAATTCGCAGGAAATGGAAACAGCCGTGCGGGAGAATATTCCCCTCAAAATCCTGGTCTGGGTGGACGACAGCTACGGCCTCATCAAGTGGAAAATGGACATGGCCTCAGGCTCACACGCCTGCGTGGACTTTGCCAACCCGGATTTCGTGACCTATGCGGCCAGCTTTGGCGCCAAAGGCTACCAGGTGGCCAGCGCGGCGGAGCTGCGCCCCACCCTGCGCCGGGCTCTGGACGAACCGGGCGTTTCTCTGGTGGCCTGCCCCGTGGACTACAGCGAGAACATGGCCCTTATCGACACGTTGGGCGAACTGACCCCGGCCCTCTGCCTTATGGATTCGCTGTAGACAGGACGACGCCCTGCGGCGACGCCCCCTGTTGACGCTCAGCATACCCCGGCTTCAGGGTCTGCTATTCAGCGCTGGCAGTGCGGGCAACAGACCGTGGAGCGACCGGCCACGCGCAGCTTTTGCAGGGGGCGACCACAGCGCACGCAGGCCTCCCCGCCCCGACCATAAACGGCAAAGCTATTCTGAAACGCACCCACGTCGCCGTTGGCGTCGCGGTAATCGCGGATGGAGCTGCCGCACTGGGCAATGGAGCGCAGCAGCACGTCTTGAAGGCAGTGCAGCAGGCGGGCGCTCTGGGCCGGGCGCAACGTGTCCGCCTTGCGGCGGGGGTCCAGCCCGGCGGCAAAAAGGCTCTCATCCGCATAGATGTTGCCCACGCCCGCAAGGACTTTCTGGTCCAGCAGCACAGCCTTGAGGGCAGACCCGCGCCCCCGCAGCAGGGCCGCAAAATCCGCAGCCTTCAGGTCCAGCGGCTCTGGCCCCAGATCTCGCCAGAATGACCAGCGGGCCAGAATATCCGGCGTGGCGGCCAGCACCAGGCCAAAGGCCCGCACGTCGTCAAAAAAGAGCTGCCGCGCCTCGCCCGCCGGCGTGCGCAGGGCGAAAACACAACGGGTGTAGGGCCCTGGCGGGCAGGCGGCTTCCACCGTGCGCACGCGGCCCGTCATGCGCAAATGGATAGCCAGGCGCAGGCCTGTGGCCGCGCGCAGGGCTGTATCCACAGCAGCCGAAGGGTCCAGGTCCAGCAAAAGCAGCTTGCCGCGACGTCCCACCGCCGCCACCCGCGCGCCCGCCAGCCGTTCCAGGGGCAAACTCAGAGGATGCAGGCTGCTGGACCGCAGCACCTGCGCCGCGCCCAGGCGGCAGTCCTGCACCTGCGGACGCAGGGTGCGGGCCACGGTTTCCACTTCCGGCAATTCCGGCATGACCGCTTCCTTTTGCCGGGGCGCACAAGCGCACAGTTGCGCCCCGGCTCCCGGTTGCGTACCATATATTCATGCTCCATCCAACCAAGGAGGCCGACTATGAGCACCCCAAAAACGCAAAAAAATGACGACTACACCACCTGCCCCGCTTGCCGGGGCACAGGCAAGAACAGCGACGGCACGGCCTGCTACGAATGCCACGGCACGGGCAAACGTCAGCAGGCCTGTGAAGTTCCAGAAGGCCCGGAACACGAAGGCGTCTGCGACTGACCCCTCTGCAGCTGCCCTGTTTGCGGCTGCCCGCTGCCGTCGCTGGACATATGCCTGTTCAGCGGCGGCACGGCGCCGTCTTTGCCGGCCCGGACGCGGCTTTGCGCGCCCGGTCCGCCGCACCCGCCGTGGCCTCTGCGTCCGCCCTTTGCGGCGCTTCCGGAGCGTACACCGGCAGGCTCAGGGAAATATAACGCTCGGCCAGCGCCGTTGCTGGCAGGTGCAGGGCAATATGCTCCAGATCCTTAAGCGGAAAGCCCTGCAGCCAGCGGGCCGCCTGCCGTCCCAGGTCCGCCAGCTCGCTGAGCGGCGTAAACAGGGCGGCCGGGCAGGTCTTGTACACATACATGCCGCCCGCATTGAGCACCAGGGGGAAGAGCCCGCAGGCCACAGGCCGTTGCGGCCGGGGCAGGCGACAGCCGTGGGCCGTGCAGGCCCGGCAGCCCCTGGCGTCCATATAGGCCGTGTCCGCGTTGAGCAGATAAAAATCCTCGGCCATACCGGGCCGCAACTGCCCCGGCAAAAGGGCCATGGGAAAGGGCTCGTCAGAATCCTGCGGACCGCAGCAGTAGCAGCAGTCCTCACAGTAGCCGTTCTGCAGCCAGCCGTCGTGCCAGCTCAGTTCTCTGCGCCGGGGAAAGCGCTGCCGCCATTGTTCCAGATAGTCCCAAAACCGCGTTTCCATCCTGCATTCCTGAATCTTGCACCGCCGTTTGCCGGCGGTTTCTCAAAATAGATCGCCTTTGAAGGCATATGCCCAACGAGTGCCGGGACGTGCCCCCTGCGCTTACCCGCCAGGCGGCATCCGCGCCCCTGTGGCAGGCAGCGCCACAGGCAAAAAGCTGTGCGCTGGCAACAAAGATAAGGCCGCTTTGAAAAGTGTATACTCCCGGCGATGACGAAAAGCGTCCTGCTTCCGCACGGCCGGGGCGCAACAACATGCGCCCCTAACTCAACCGCAGTAGAACCATGCCGCAAACCAGGAGCCCCATACCCGCAAAAGCGCTGGGCGCAAGCCGCTGCCGCAGCAGCAGCCAGCCGCCGAGGGAGGTGCCCAGCAAGCCCAGCGCCCCCCACAAGGCATAGGCTACGGAAAGATCCAGCTGCCGCACGGCCAGCGAAAGACAATAAAAAGCCAGTCCTACCAGCATCAGGGCCAGCAGCCCCGGCCCCCGGCGGCGGAAACCGTCTGAGCGGGCCAGCAGCATGTTGGCCAGCACGTCCAGCGCCGCCGCCAACACTACCAGCACCAGAGAAAAATTAAAAAAAGTCGCGTCCGGCATCACAGACTCCCCACATCCGGTTCCGCCAGATCATCCGCAAGAGCCGCGCCGTTCAAGCGCTCACGGGCAACGCCAGGTTCGCCGTTTCCTGTGCCGTGGTGCACCAGCAAAGCGCCCGCCAGTACGCAGAGCAAGCCCAAAGCCCGCCGCAGGGTGAAGGCTTCATCCAGCAACAGCACGCCGCAAAGGGTGATGCAGGTAAGACCCAGCCCTTCCCAAAAAGCAAAACTCACCCCCACAGGCAGGCCAGTGACGGCCTTGGCCAACAAATAATAGGATAGGGCCACGGCCCCCCACATGCAACCCAGGCCCAGCGCTGCAGCGTGGACGAACTGCCAGCCCTGGGAAAGTTTCATAACGGTGGTTCCCGCCACCTCCAGTAAAATTGCGCCCGCAAGGCACAGCCAATGATAAGGTTTTGTCGCGCACATGATATATAACTCACAGAGAAAGAAAACAGAAAGAGCCCCGTCAAGGACGGGGTCCGCACCAGGGCCGAAACCGAAACATGCGCGCGAGGCTACAAGAGAGAACGCCAGTAGCGTTCTTCGGGAAAGCCGCAGGGGATGCGGCTCCGCAGAGAGGATCTGGAGGGACTGAAGAACAACATAGAGAAACTATACCCGCTGCAACGAGGTCTGGCAAGGGAAGGCACGAAAAAGATAACGTGCAGGGGAAAAGCTGGAACGGGCGTGCTGTAAATTTTGAGAATACATATTCTCAAGCAGGGAATCTGCTCTGAAATGCCCCGCCTCTATGCCTGGACGGGAATAGTACGCCTTGGTACAGACCCGGTCCGCCCCGGCCTTTTGACGCAGGCAGGGAGCAAAAGACGCTTCCTGCAAAAATGCGCGGGACGGATTTTACTCCCTGCCAAGGAAAAAAACGGGGCGGGACGGGGATAGTACACCTTAGTACAGACCCGGTCCGCCCCGGCCTTTTAACCCAAGCAGGGAGCAAAAGACGCTTCCTGCAAAAATGCGCGGGACGGATTTTACTCCCTGCCAAGGAAAAAAACGGGGCGGGACGGGGATAGTACGCCTTGGTACAGACCCGGTCCGCCCCGGCCTTTTAACCCAGGCAGGGGGCAAAAGACGCTTCCTGCAAAATGCGCGGGACGGATTTTGCTCCCTGCCAAGGAAAAAAACGGGGCGGGACGGGGATAGTACGCCTTGGTACAGGCCCGGTCCGCCCCGGCCTTTTGACGCAGGCAGGGAGCAAAAGACGCTTCCTGCAAAAATGCGCGGGACGGATTTTACTCCCTGCCAAGGAAAAAAACGGGGCGGGACGGGGATAGTACGCCTTGGTACAGGCCCGGTCCGCCCCGGCCTTTTGACGCAGGCAGGGAGCAAAAGACGCCCGCGCTAGCGGATGAAGTTGGTGGGCTCCCATGCTTCCGGCGCAGGCGTGGCCACGCCTGCGGCCTTGCCGGCGGCGATGCACTTGATGAGCCAGGCCATGTTGTCGCCCAGGGTGCGCATGATCTGCAGGCCTTCCTTGTCCTGCAGCACTTCTTCCGGTGTATTGCCGTGCACGGAATTCCAGTACTGGGAAGAAACCACGGGCATGCGCGCGATGGTGAAGTATTTGTTCAGGCGGTCAAAAGAAGCGCTGGCCCCGCCGCGCCGACAGCTCACCACGGCGGCGGCGGGCTTGAAGGCATAAGGCTGGGATTTGCAGAAAAACATACGGTCCAGGAAGGAACAGACGCCGCCGTTGGGTCCGGCGTAGTACACGGGCGAGCCCACCACAAAGCCGTCGGCGGCGCGCAGCAGGTCGATGGCCTCATTGACGTGGTCGGCGTTGAACACGCAGTGGCCCGTGTCCTTGCACTTGCCGCAGGCAATACAGCACTGAATGGGCTTCACGCCCAACTGCAACATTTGGGTTTCAATGCCGTTTTTTTCCAGTTGTGCGGCCACGACGGACAGGGCCGTGTAGGTACAGCCCTTAGGGTGCGGGCTGCCGTTGAGCAAAAGTACGGACATGCTATTCTCCTTTGTTTTACCTGCATTTTCACCATGAAACGCGTGTTGGGGGCACGTGGGACATAAGCACGGGTGCGCCCCTGGCAAGTCCTCTTCAGAAGCGGCCAGCGCGCAGGGCAGCCAGCCCGCTGGGCGACAAATCCCGCAAAAAAACGAGCAAGTCTGCCCCGCCGCCGGTGCGGCAGGCCAGGTAGCAGGCCGTGTACTCCCTGTGCGTCAGCTCTTTTCCATAGATGGGGTACCGCCGCGCGCCGTGGGCAAAGGGCAGGCGCAGGCGTTCTCCCACCACCGGGTGGATGGGCAGCCAAAAGTCCTCCAGGGGGTGGACATAAGCGCGACGCACGGAAGGCGGCAGACCGCCCAGGCCCAGCAGGCGCAGCAGGCTATCCGCCACATGGCACATGAGCGTGCGGCCCGGATGATTAATGGTTACAAAAAGCTGCTCGTCGCGCCAACGCTCCCGCACAAGCGGCACGCAACGGATGGGCGCTTCGGCCTCTTTGGCTTCCTCGCGGGCCAGACTGGCTGCGGCCACAGCCTCCAGGGCCGCGCTGTCGCCCAGCAGTTCCGGCGCGCCCCGCAGGTAAAGGGCCAGGGCCTCGGCTGGGGCCAGGCCCCGCGCCAGCAGACGCTCCAGCAGGCTGTCGCCGAAGTCGATGGGGGCCTCCCGCGTCCAGCAGGGCCAGTAGCCCTTAAAAAATAGGTTGGGGATGGCCAGCGTGCGGCAGACCGCGGGCAGGCGCGGCAGCAGCTGCTCCGTAGAAAGCGCGCCCCACTTGGGGGCCAGCCACTGGTACAGAAAAAGCGCGCACTGGCGCAGATCCACAACCCCAATATCTTCCCGCGTGTAATTGACGTACTGGCGGATGCGGAACAGACGGGCAAAGGCCGGAGTGTTTTCCAGCAGCGGGCGCAAGGCGTCGCCCTGACAGTTGGTATGGAGCAGACACAGGGCCTGGGGCATGGGGACTCCGCGGCAAAAGGCTTGACGGCGACCTACCCGGCCCGCCCGCCCACTTCGGAGGGCAGCTCCATATAGGTGGCGCTCTGCGCGCCCTTTTCCGCCACGGTCACGCTGTGGAGCCGCACGGCCCGCGCCTGCGGGTCGGGGTGCGCCTCCAGCCATGCGGCCATGCTCCGCCAGATGTGGCGGGACAAATTTTCTGAAGAGGGATTCAGACGGTCAAAGGGGGGGGTTTCGTTGAGCAGGCGGTGGTCCAGAGTTTCCAGCACGCGTTTGAGCCCGGTTTTGAGCACCTTGAAGTCCAGCAGCATTTCTGTGTCCTGGGTCAGGTTCTGCCCTTCCACGGTGAGCTCTACGGCAAAATTGTGGCCGTGCAGACGTTCGCATTTGCCTTCGTAGTGCCGCAGGGCGTGGGCCGCAGCAAAATCGTCCCGCACGGTCAAACGCCAGAGATGAGTATTCATGAGAGTATCCAGGAGACCACAAGGGCCGAAAGAATGACCACCACAACGGCCAGCACAATGCGGGCGTTCTGATTCCACTGAAACGTGGGCGCTTCGGCGTCCAGTTCCGGATCGCCCGTGGAGGGCGGCGTAAACAGCCGCTGCAGCCAGGAAAGAAAGGACATGCGGTACTGTGGGGTTGCGGTTTGCCGCGGCGCCTTGCCAAGCCGTGCGTCCGCGCCGACGAACTGTGGAAGGCATTAATCTAGCCCGCGCCGGCCCTCTTGTCAAAAGCGCGCTCCCTGGTTGACCTTTACCCCACAGGCGGAGACACTGGGGCATGGCCTGGAGCACCACCACCATCGCCACGGCCCACGGGCCGGAAAGGGGCGTCGCACCCGTGCTTGTGGCCGCCAGCCGCGCCACGGACATTCCCGCCTTTTACGCCCCGTGGTTTGTCAATCGGCTGCGGGCGGGACACGTGCTCTGGCGCAACCCCTTCAATGGTCACGGCCAGTACGTTTCTCTGACGCGAATGCGCTGCGTGGTGTTCTGGAGCAAAAATCCCGCGCCCCTGCTGCCCTTTTTGCCGGAACTGGACGCGCGCGGCCTGGCCTACTACCTGCACTACACCCTTAACGATTATGAAGCCGAAGGCTTTGAACCGGGTCTGCCGCCCTTGGCCCGCAGGGTGGAAACCTTTTGCCGCTGGGCCGACGCCCTGGGTCCGGAACGGGTTGTCTGGCGCTTTGATCCCCTGCTGCTGGCCGGGCCCCTGGCGGCCCCCGGTGGCGAAGGCTGCGCCCGCCTGCTGGGCAAGGTGGAAGGTCTGGCCCGCCAGCTGGCCGGCTATACCCGCAAGCTGGTGTTCAGCTTTGCGGACATTGCGCCCTACCGCAAGGTGTGGACCAGCCTGCGCCGCGCGGGCCTGCCCTGGCGGGACTGCACAAGACAGGAAATGCAGACTCTGGCCCTGGGGATAGCGCAGATCTGCACGGCCTACGGCCTTACACCGGCCACCTGCGGCGAAACGGCGGACCTGCGCGCCTGGGGTGTGGCCCACAACCGCTGCATTGACCCGGAGCTTGTCCTCAGGCTCACCCGCAATCACCCGGACGTGCTGCGCCTGCTGGGCCGGGAAGGGCAGCAAGCGCTTCTGCCCGGCGCGCCGCCGCCCCGCTGGCCCCGCGATCCAGGCCAGCGCCCGGCCTGCGCCTGCGTGCCCTGCAAGGACATCGGCCAGTACAATACCTGCCCCCACGGCTGCGTTTACTGCTACGCCAACACCTCGCCCGCCGCCGCACGGCGCGGACGCGCGGCCCACGACCCGCAGGGGGAGGCCATTGCGCTCTGAAGGGGCCCCGCCCTCCGGGCGGGCTTGCGTCCGCCTTCTCCATACCGTAGAACTAAGAAAATGAGCTTTTGTCAAAAAAGCTCTCCTCCGTAATTTCTAACCGCACAAGGAGACGGAACATGAATGAAACAGTGGCGCTTATGGGCGCTTCGGGCCGTGTGGGTTCGCGCATTCTGGCGGAGCTTTCCCGCCGCGGGCACAACGTGACGGCCATTGCCCGGCACCCGGAAAACATTCCCACCCTGCCCGGCGTGCGGGCCGTGGCGGGCGACGCCAACGACAAAACCGCTCTGGCAGGCCTGCTGCGCGGGCACGATGTGGCGGCCAGCGCCGTGCCCTTTGCCGTCAGCGACCCCCATATCCTTATTGACGCCGTGCGCACGGCGGGCGTCAAACGGTACTTAGTGGTAGGCGGCGCGGGCAGCCTGGAGGTGGCTCCGGGCCAGATTCTGCTGGACCAGCCGGACTTTCCCGCTGCCTACAAACCGGAAGCCGCCGCAGGCGCGGCCTTTCTGAACCTGCTGCGCCGCACGGACGACCTGGACTGGACCTTCCTTTCACCCTCGGCCCTGTTTGAACCGGGCGAACGCACGGGAAAATTCCGCCTGGGCACGGACCAGCTGCTGACTACCCCCCAGGGCTCCAGCATCTCCTTTGAGGACTACGCCATCGCCTTTGTGGATGAGCTGGAAAACCCCCGGCATGTGCGGCAACGCTTCACCGTAGGCTATTAGCGCTGTCAGCGGCACGGCCGCTGCCACGCCCCTCCATCCCCTCCCGCCCCGTCCGGCTTGCAATTCCGACGGGGCGGGGACAGGGCCTTTGCAAATGCTGCGGTTTGTGGCATACCTTGTGCATAGTTTGTGACGCAGATTGCCGTTGTCACTCTATTGACGTACCCCAAGGGGCAAAGGAAGCATCGTGGCCCGCAAAAACAAGAACCTCCGGCGCACTGAGAAGACGTCCCGCAAGGCCGTTCTCACCCGGCTGCTGCCGCCTCTGGTCTTTTTGCTGGCCCTCTGCCTGCTGGTGGTCTGCTTCTACGATTCGGGCTACACCTCCCTGCCGCCCACGGCCCAGCGCTACGATACGGCCAAGGCCGACATACAGGCCCTGCTGCAGGACAGCCGCCGGGTCAACCAGCGTGAACCGTGGGAAAAACTGGCGGCGGAATTTCAGGATATCTACAAGGCCGACCCGGCCTGGCCCAACCGGCCCGCCGCCCTGTTCCGCGCGGCGGAGTGCCTGGAGGATCTGGCCCGCCGCTCCTTTGCCCGCAGCGATGCCCAAAAGGCCGTAACGGTCTACACCGCTGTGGCTGACCGCCATGCGGCCAGCCGCCTGGCCGACGACGCCCTGTTCCGCGCGGCCAGACTCAGCGCGGCCTGGCTCAAGGACGACGCGGGCGCACTGACCCTTCTGGCCCGACTCAAAAGTCAGTACCCGCGCGGGGACATGCTGCCGCAGGCCCTGGCGCTGGAAAAAGCCCTGCGGGCCTCGGCCGAGGGACGTACCGCGCCTGAGGCCCGGCAGGCGGCCGCCGCGAACGCCGCACCGGACGTGGACGCCGCAGCCGCTCCGGCCGAGTCCCGGAGCACGCCCCCCGCGGCGCAATCCGCTACGCCGTCGGCCCCGGCCACACCGCCAGATCCCGCCCCGCAGGCGTTTGCCCAACAGGATTCCGAACAGGCGGCCACGGCCGCATTGGCGCAGACTACGGCCAAACTCAAGCCCTGGCCGCAGAAAGGCCTGCAGGGGCGCTATGCCGCCGCCAAGGCGGCCATGACCCGACTCAAGGCCGACAAAACGCGCTCCTGCTGGCGGCAGCCGTGGGAGGACCTGCGCGACGACTTTCTGCGCGTTTACCTCAGCCGCAAAACCTGGGCCGTGGCTCCCGGCGCGCTGTTCCGCGCGGCGCAGAGCCAGGAGGCCCTGGCCGGCTGCTCCCATTTGAGCGCCGAATACCGTCTGGCCCGCGATCTGTATCTGGCCCTGGCCAAAGAATTTCCGCGCAGCGCCCTGGCCGACGACGCTCTGCTGAGCGCGGCTGCCCTGGCGGCCGGTCCCCTGGACGACACCGCCGCGGCCCTGGCTCTGCTGGACCGGCTGGACACGTCCTACGCCCGGGGCGATATGCGCCCTGCTGCCGCCAGCCTGCGCGCCAGACTTACCACACCGGCCGCAGACGTGGCCCAGACCCCGCAAAACAATGGCCCGACCCCCGCCGCCACCGCCGTGGCTTCCGCTTCCCGGCCCCGGCACGTCAACGACATGGCCCGACAGCTGGGGCTGACCGTGCGCCGGGTATTCATCGACGCCGGACACGGGGGCCGCGACCCCGGCACCAGCCACAACGGCGTGCTGGAGCGCGTCATTACGCTGGACGTGGCCAAGACTCTGGGCCGATTGCTGGAAGCCAATGGCCTTGAGGTGGTCTACAGCCGCACGGAGGATAAGGGCCTCAGCCTGCGGCAGCGCACAGACATGGCCAATGCCGCGCGGGCGGATCTGTTTATTTCCATCCACGTCAACGCCAATACGGACGCCCGGGTCTGCGGCTTTGAAACCTATTATCTGGACTTGGCCGCCGACCCCGAAGCGGCGCGTGTGGCCGCGCTGGAAAATGCCCAGAGCGATCACAGCCTGGGCGATATGCAAAAGGTGCTGGCCGATGTTATGCTCAACGCCAGGGTGCAGGAATCGCGCAAGCTGGCCCGGCAGGTGCAGCAGATGGCGCTTTTTCGCCTGCAGAAACGGACGTTCCGCGTACGGGACAACGGCGTCAAATCCGCACCGTTCCATGTGCTGCTGGGCGCGCAGATGCCCGCCGTGCTGGTGGAGCTTGGCTACTGCACCCACGCGGACGAGGCGCGCAACCTCAAAAACCCCAAATACCGTCTGGCCCTGGCCGAAGGCCTGGCCGAAGGCGTGCTGGCCTATCGCGACCAACTGCTGCGGCGACGTACGGCAGAGAATTTCTTGACGCCGCAAGGGGCCAGTGCTATGTGAGGCAGGTCTTTCCATCGTGCGCCCTCGCGCGGGAAAACAGTCCGATTTTTCTTTGCCGCCAAGGCTCACGTGCAACCATACCGGGCTTCACAATAAAATCAGTTTCGGGGGAAGGAGAAATTCATGCGCAAGGTGTTCTCACTGGCTGTTATGGCCTGCCTGTTCCTGATGGGAACGGCCCATGCGGCTGACAGCTCAGCCGTGCCCGCGGTGAAGATCGGCGTCGTCGACATGCAGACCGTGGCCACCCAGAGCGAACCCGCCCAGGCGGCCAAAAAACAAATGGAAAGCAAATTCGGCAAAGAGCGTGCCGCCCTGGAAAAGCAGGGCGAAGCCCTCAAGAAAAAGGCCGAAGCCCTCAAAAATCCTAAAGCCAGTGAAGAAAAAAAGCTGGACTTTATTCGCGCAAAGCAGGATCTGGACCAGAAGACCCGCAACTTTCTGCGCAAAGTGGAGCAGGAAGAAGTCAAGCTGCGTCAGGACATGGTCACCCTGGTCTTCAGCGCCACCTATGAAGTGGCCCGCGCCAAGGGCTTTAACTTTGTGGTGGACGTGACCGCCGGCGGCGTGCTCTATGCCGACCAGTCCATGGATCTGACCAAGGACGTGCTGACGGAAGTGAACAAGCTGTACAAAGAAAAAAGCGACGGCAAGGACGCCAAAAAGTAGCCCCCGCCTATCTGGATTTTTTCGGCCTCTCGACCCTGACGGGCCGGGAGGCTTTTTTGTGCCCGCGCCCAGGCTGCAGCCGTTCCGGCACGGGCAGGCCCCCGTCGCGCAGGTGCCTTCCGCGACGTTTGCGGCCCCGTTCGCGGCAACGCTCGCCGGCGCAACTGCGCAACGCTTATGCCGTTGCCGGAGCACGCGCAAAGTGAAATCGCTCCGGCCCCCCCGCAACACCTTCACAAGGAGCCCCATATGCCAGACCAGACGCCCCAGCAGATGGACATTCAGCGCATTCTGCAATTGCTGCCCCACCGCTACCCCTTCCTGCTGGTGGACAGGGTGGTGGAATGCGTGCCCGGCTCACATATCCGCGCCTACAAAAACGTAAGCATCAACGAGCCGTTCTTTCAGGGGCATTTTCCCGGCGCGCCCATCATGCCCGGCGTACTCATTCTGGAGGCGCTGGCGCAGACCGGCGGGCTGCTGGCAGCCGCCGGCCTGGAGGGGCTGGAAAACAAACTCTTTCTGTTCACCGGGCTGGACGGCGTCAAGTTTCGCCGCCAGGTGCTGCCCGGCGACCGTCTGGATCTGGAATGCGCCAACCTGCGCATGAAGCTCAACCTTTGCAAGATGGACGCCCGCGCCCTGGTGGACGGCAAGCTGGCCGCCGAAGCCAGGATTACGGCCGCGCTGGGCGACAGGCCGTAGCGGCCGCGGCAGGCACGCCGCTCCCGCCTGCCATCTTTTCCGGCCGGGATACGCCCGCCGCGCCGCCTGGGCGAGAAAATTTACACCTTTTATTCCTGCACAGCACTACTTTCGGCGTTCAGGCGGCGGATCAGGGCTTCCATATTAGCCACGCCGGTCAGGCGTGGGCCTGCAGAACTTTGGGTAACCCGCCCCAGCACGTCATAGGACAGGCCGTTGCCGTGGTCGTACACCGTAAAGGGCACAAGCCAGCCCTGGCCGTCGCGACGGGCCTGGCCCACCTGGCGCACTTCCTTGCGTCCGGTGGAAGCATCGGCAAAAAGCGGAGCCAGCAGGCCCTGGGCTTCCGCGCCCGTAACTTTGCGCCCGGCAAACGCGCCGGAAGCTACGCCATTGAGCACAAAGGCGCGCGACTCACTGAGCAGCAGGCTGCGCACATTGCCGCTCGCGCCGTCTTTGGAAGCCGCCTGAGAAAAAAGCAGGGCCAGCATGGGGGGAAGATCCTTGGCCCCTTGGGGGGCGCGGGCCTGGCGCACAAAGATATCCAGGGCCTGTTCCAGAATGCTGTCCACGTCCACAAGTCGCTCAAAGGCGGCCGTATCCGCCGCATCCACGGCCCTGCCCGCTTCCAGCACGCACTGGCGCGGGTCAGTAACGGCAGCTTGTGCGGCCGGGCAGGCGAACAGGCCCCAGACGGCCAGGCAAACTGCGGTCAAACAAACTGCGGTGCGGCACAGGCCCGCCAGCCTGGACGGGCTGCGACGGGCCGCGCCACAGGCGCAACCAACGTTGCCGTGGGCGGGATGGGCAAGGTTATGGACGGGACGGAACGTAGCTGGGACGGGCCTCAGAGATTGGCGCATAATTCCTCCGGCACGCGACCCTTAAGGGCCAAGGGCAGGCCGCAGTGCACCAGCAGCACAGTGCCGCAGACGGCCGCCAGGCGCTGATTGGCCAGGCCCAGCAGATCGCAGAAGGTCCGGGCAAGGGGCGAAAGCGGGGTAAGGCCCTGGCCTGTTTCTGCGCTGACCACGGCCAGGGGGCAAGGGGGCGCGGCCGCCAGGGCCGCCAGGGCGTCCACCCGCTGCAGGATGGCGGCGGCGTCCAGATGTAGAGCCATAAGATTGGAGATCCAAAGGCTTACGCAGTCCAGCAGCAGCACCTGGGGCTGCGCATGCGCACCGGCGCCCGCCAGGTGGGCGGTCAGCGCGCCCACGGGGTCCAGGCTCGCCTCCAGGCACTGCCAGCCGGGGCCTCGGGCAGCCTGATGGCGCGCCACCCGCGCGGTCATTTCCGCATCCTCGGCCCTGCAGGTGGCCACGTACAGCCGACGGCGCGCGCGGGCCTCGGCCCAGCGCTGGGCCAAAGCACTTTTGCCTGCGCGCACGCCGCCCACCAGAAGCAGGCTTGGGGCCGTCAACGGGCCTGCCCCCCCAGAGGCGCGGCAAGGGGTTGCTGGCCGACGGCCGACGCCGCAGGCGCGGCGGGCCGGGACGCGGCCGTGCCCACCTGGGCGCAGCGGCGAGCCAGATCCCGCAAAATGCCGGCGGAGCTCTGCACCGCGGCCCGGGCCTGGGCATCCTGACGCAGGCGGCGGTTCACCCACTGGGCTACAAAAAGCAGCGTATCGTCATCCAGGGCCTGGGCGCCCGCCTGGCGCATTGCGCCCACCAAGGAGCGCTGCACGGCTGCCCGCTCTTCCAGGGCACGACGATAACGGGCGCTCAGACCGTCCACCCGCAACTGAGCTGTGGCTATTTCCGTTTCACCGGCCTTATTTTCGCGCAGCTCGTCCAGGGTAAAGACGGCTTCGGCCATCTGGCTGTTGACGTCCACCACGGCCTGAGAGGCCTGATCCAACTGACGCAGGCGTTTGTCCAGATCAGGCTGGGCGGCCGCAGCCTCCAGAGCGCCGGCCAGAATCACGGCGCGGCCGGCCACGGCCATGTGCAGCTGACGCGTCTGCTCAGGCGTAAAGTTCCTGGCCAGGGATTCGCGGTCCAGACTTTCCAGAAAGCGGTCCACATAGAGGGCGTAAAGGCCCTGCAGCATGGTGGGGTGGAAGGCGTAGCGCAGCAAGGCCGCGCGCCCGCCGCCGGCGCTGACGGCAATGCCGGGCAGCCGCGTGCCGTAGCGCTGGTTCAGGCCCTGCACGCTCACCTGCAGCGTGCCGCCGCGCGGACCAGGCTTGAAGTGCCCGGCCAGATAGGCGGCCAGATCCTGCACAAATTCGGGGCGCACCCGGCTGTCTTCAGTTACTTTGGGAGAAACAGCCTCCGGGGCCTGTGGCCCTGGTTCTGTTGCAGCGGTCTGTGCGCCGGGATCCCCCTCCACAGCGCCCTGCACGGTCTGTCCGGCCAAGGTGCCGGGGGCCGTTACCGGGCTCAGGACTGAAGGGGGCGGTGGCGGCGGCGCGTCGCGCAGCACATTGCCCATCCCGGCCAGGGGGGTGCCGCTGGTGGCGTTGTCAATGACGGCCGCGGCCTCATCCCGCCAATGGTCGCGGGTAGTTTTGTCGCGCGTGAGCCAAAAGGCCGCGCCGCCCACGGCCACAGCGGCCAGCACGGCCAGGGTCACGGCCTTGCGCGCACCGGCCCCGGCGGGCTTGGGCTTGGGCAGGTTGGTGATATCCGCCGCGGGCGCCTTTTTTTCCAACTTCATGCGGTGCCTCCTAAATCTCTCCGCGCCGCACGGGCGGGCGGGCCGGGACGTTCCGGCCCCGGACTGTGCGCACGTTAACATTGCGACAGGCCCATTGTGAAGACATTTTCCCGACACTTTCCGGAAAGCCGCGGCCGCACGGCGGCGCGTTGCGCCGCAAGAGCGGAGGGCGTATAGTATTCCCTGAAAAAAACGGCAGTCCTTTTATCCTCAGACTTTTATCCTCAGGGGGTATATCCCGTGCTCACCCCGCCCAACATTTTGACCATTGCGGGTTCCGACTCCGGCGGCGGCGCCGGCATCCAGGCGGACCTGAAAACCATCATGGCTCTCGGCGGCTACGGCATGAGCGTGATCACCGCACTCACAGCCCAGAACGGCTGCGGGGTCACGGGCATCCACGCGCCGGATCCGGACTTTGTACTGCTGCAGCTCCAGACCGTGCTGGAGGGCTTTCCCGTGGCGGCGGCCAAGACGGGCATGCTTTTTTCCGCGCCCATCATCCGCGCCCTGGGGACGGCGTTGCGCAAGCGCAGTTTTCCACTGGTGGTGGACCCGGTGAGCGTGAGCCAGAGCGGCAGCCCGTTGCTGCAGGAGGACGCCGTTGCCGCCCTGGTGGAGGAGATGCTCCCCGGCTGCGACCTGCTCACGCCCAACCGACCCGAAGCCGAAATGCTCACGGGCCTGCAGATCAGAAATCTGGATGACGCGGCCAGAGCCGGAGAAAAACTGCTGAACATGGGCCCCAGGGCCGTCCTCATCAAAGGCGGACACATGGACAGCAGCGTACTGGTCACGGACTGCCTCTGCCTGCCCGGTGAGCCCCCCAAACACCTGCCTCAGGCCAAGGTGGAAACCAGCAATAACCACGGCACGGGCTGCACCCTTTCGGCGGCCATCGCCACAGGTCTGGGCAAGGGGCTGCCCCTGCAGGCGGCCGTGGCCCGCGCGCAGGACTTTCTCAATCTGGCTTTGCGCAAAAGCTACGCTCCGGGCAAGGGCTGCGGGCCGGTCAATCACGCGGCCGGGCTCTGCACGCCCTGACAGCCCTGAGCACATCGCAGGGATATATTGATAGTTTGGCCCGCTGTTTGCAATGTTGAAAACGGTCAATGCCGGGCGTCAAAATCAAGGCGGTGTACGCGTGCCCTTTCGTTTCAGCATGCAAAAAGTGCTCGAATACCGTGAGCAACTGGAAGAAGAAGCCCGCGTGCAGCTGGCCCGGCACGAACAAAGCCTGCGCCGGACCCGTGAGGCGCAGGCGCGCTGCGAAGCCGCTCTGCGGACCGCCGAAGCCCGCCTCTGTGACCCGGCCTGCATGGATACGGCAGAGCGCTGGCTGCAGGAACAGTACGCCAAAGGCCTACGGCGCGACGCGGCCGACCTGGCCCGCCAGGCGCGTCTGCAGGAGAGCCTGGTGGAAGAGGCGCGGCAGGTTCTGGCCGCCCGCGCCGTAGACAAAAAACTGCTGGAAAAACTCCGCCAACGCCGTCAGCAGCAATACGCCCGCGAGGAATATCTGAAGGAGCAGCGCGTCAATGACGAAACAGCCACACTGCGCTACAAAGCGCCCTCTCTCTAGACTGTTCCGCTGGCTGGCGGCGCTCTGTTGCTTCAAGCTCGCCCTGCTGGGCGTGTTCCTGCTGGATATTCCCCTGCCGGACCTCTTCCCCGCGGACGCGCCGCCCCGCAACGCCACGCCTGTGGCCAGCGCTCTCCCGCCCGCTTCTTCGGAAAAAACCGCCCCCCTGGCGGCGCAGCCCCCCCTTGCCGCGCACGCCCCCGGCCCGGAGCAAAACCGGACGCTGTCCTCCACTCTGCCGCCGCGCCAGGCTGACCGCAAGCCTCTGCCCCCGGCCACGGCCGCCGCCGTCATAACGGAAACGCATTTACCTCAGGGCGCGGCCGCCGCGCGTCTGGCGGCCACAGTGCAAGCTCGCGCGCCCCGACCGGCAACGCTGTCTGAAGCGGATATGCCAGCGCCCCAGGTCAGGCCCGCGCCCACGGCGGCGGCCCAGCCGGAAACGGGCCAGGCCATTGCCGCCGCACAGCCCGCCCTGCCCGCACCGCTGCCCGCGCCGCGCGTGGCCCCGGGTACGGCCCTGCCCCCGCCCGCGCCCCTGCTGACCGCCGCGCCCGCGCCCTGCGCAGGAATCCGGCGGCTGGCTGGACTCCCTGGGCCTGCGCAACCTGCCCATCCCCGGTCTTGGCAGCGTACGGGCCGCCCAGGCCGCTTCTCTGGACATGCCCGTGCCGCAAACGCCCAACGCCGCCGCGTCCTCGCCCTTTACTCCTGCGGCGCAGACCGCGCCCCTGAGCCTGCCCGGCGCGCCGGCCATTCCGGACAACATTCCTCGTGGTCAGAGCGCTGACGGCAGCCCCCTGCCGCCGCGTGGAAGCGCGGACGTGCCGTCCCTGCCGCAAAGCTCTTCGTCCACAGGGCTCGCCCCTGCCCCGGCGCCGGCAGTGCGCCCCGCGCCTGCGCCCGTGGACCCCAACCTCAAAGCCCAGGAGCTGGCCCGGCAGCAGCAAGATATTATTACCCTGCGGCGACAGATGGACCAACGCCTTAAAGACCTGCAGGACGCCGAAAAAAAAGTGCAGGACATGATCCGCGAGGCTCGTGGGCTGGAAGACGAAAAAATCCGCAAGTTGGTGCTCACCTACGGGCAGATGAAGCCCAAGGCCGCCGCCAAGGCTTTGGAAAATATGGATGAACGTGTGGCAGTACGCATCCTTACGGGCATGACGCCCAAACAGTCCGGCGAAATCATGACCTATATGAATCCCAAACAGACGGCCAAGCTCACGGAGCTCATCACCCGCATGAGGCTGCCCGAATAATGCGCCTCAGACTGCTTCTGGCCTATGTGGGCACACGCTACAGCGGCTGGCAGATTCAGGAAAAAGTCGACCCGCCGCCCACTATCCAGGGCGCGCTTGAGGCCGCCTTGCGCCAAATCACGGGCGCGGCCGTGCGCGTGCACGGGGCGGGCCGCACTGATGCGGGCGTACACGCCCACGCTCAGGTGGCCCACTGCGACGTGCCCGAAAACCGCGCCCCCCGCGACTGGCGGCACAGCTGCAACGCTGTGCTGCCCAAAGATATCCGCGTACTGGCCGCCGCGCCCGCGAGGCCGGATTTTCACGCCCGCAAAGACGCCCTGCACAAGACCTACGTCTACCAATTCTGGCAGGAGCGCGCCTTTGTGCCCCCGGCCCTGACGCCCTTTGTCTGGAACTGCGGCCCGCTGGACCTTGCGGCCCTGCACGCGGCCTTGCCCCACCTGCTGGGCCGCCGCGACTTCGCCGGTCTGCGCAATGCGGGCACGGATGTGGAAGGCACAGTGCGCACGGTGCTGGACGCCCGCCTGGAGCCTGCCCCGCCCTGCCCCTGGTACCCGCCGCACAGCCCCATGTTGCTTTTCCGCGTCACCGCCGACGGTTTTTTGAAGCAGATGGTGCGCAATATGGCAGGCCTGCTGGCCGCTTGCGGCCAGGGAAAAGTGGACCCGACGCGCATCCCAGAGCTCCTGGCCGCCCGCGACCGCAGGGCCGTGCCCTCGGTCACGGCCCCGGCCGCCGGTCTGGCCCTGGCGCAGGTGAGCTATGAAACAGGGACGCTTGCGGAAGGCCAGCCCCAGGCCTGAGCGCCGCCGCCTCTCAAATGTTCCGCGCCATACCTATGCGCACGGATATAAGAAACGGAGAGCCCGGCGACATGACCGCCAGAACTCCCCGTCCGCTTTCACCGTATGCGGCGCAAGCCGCGCCCGCTCAGATCACTTCATTGACCCCGGTCTGTTCCTGCGCCCGAAACTTCTGCTGCAGCAGCAAGGGCAAGGCGTCCGGATCTTCCGGATCGTACGCAAACATAACAGCCGTGCCGAAGCAGGAAAAATATTTGCTGCCGTCCGGGTGAAAAGCCACGTTCTCATTATAGCCCACAATGGCTTGCGCGCCTTTGTTCATGGCCCTGGCGGCCATGCCGAAAAAGGCCTCCTCAGAATCGAAACCCCGGCAGCAGACCAGCCCCAGAACCTTGGCAATGCAACGGCCCTCCACCTGATGCGTGGTCACCACCGGAAAACGCCCGGCCAGAAAAACCTCACGCACATGGCCGGCCGCACCAGACAGACGGCCCTTTTTCTCGGTCTTGCGGGCCTTTTTATCCTGGCCTCCCAGCAAAAAAAACATGGTATACCTCCAGATGCTGCACGGGCGCAGGTCGCCCGCATTGCTCTAGCAAGAGGTCTGCCAAAATAATATTATTCAACAATATCAAGAGATAAAAATAGATAAGTCAAGAACCTGACAGTCCTGCCAAAGCGCCGCCCCTTACTGTTGCCTGGGGTGAATTTTGATCTTGCGCATCTTGGACCAGAGGGTGGTGGGCGGCAGCCCCAGCAGCGCGGCCGCGCCGTTCTTGCCGCTGATCCGCCCGTTGGTGTGGCGGATGACCGCGCGGATATACTCCGCCGTCCACTCGTTCAGCGTCTTAAATGAAGAGCCATAAGGGGCGGCGCTTTCCTGCAGCACCGGGCACACGGGCTGCCGCATCTCCAGTCCCGCCTGGGCGCACTCCCTGCGCTGCAGCGCATCTGTGAGCGCATTGCGCAGAGGAAGGCGCAGGGTCTCGCACAGGCGACGCTGCTCTGCAGTATAAACGCCGGCTTGGTCCGCATAGAGATTAATAAAACGAAAGCCGCCAAGCATATCTCCATAATCCAGCGGCAAATGCAGGCAACAGCCAGAACGCTCGCGCAACAGGGCCAGTATGGCGGCTTCCGGCCCTGGTTTATCACTTTCACAAAACAATACCTTGTGCAATTGCCCAGATTCAGAGAGTTTTACATATATCTCACGCAGAAGTGCTGTGGTGACAGGAATAATTTTTTGTGTCTGTTCACTATCGGCAAACGGTTCATACTTGAAAAGCTGTGTTATAGTGCTGTCAAAAAAGCTGTATACCCCAACACAAGATATATCCATATACATACGCAAGAATGAATAAAGATTATTACAAAAGTCAAATAATGAAAGTCTCTTAAATGAAATATAAATAATGTCATTTATCCAAGACGCTGCAGTGTCTTTCATGTAACACAATCTCCAAAAATTGTTTAATAACTTTATTGCTAATGTTGTATATAACTTCAATTTTTAAATATACACTAAAATTTGAATTTGTCAAACAAGTATAGATAACAAGATTGACGAGTTATAGTAATTTTTTACTAAATATAATAATACATTTCTGTAAATAGTATCTATTGCTCTGATTGCGCATGGGCTTGCATGCAGAGCCCTTTTGCGGCACTCTCCGCCCATGCCGTGCTTCCACCTGGTTTCGCTTTTTCCGGAATTTTTTACTTCCCCCCTGTCCGCCGGGCTGCTGGGCCGGGCGCGTGCAGCGGGCGTGGTGAGTTTTGCCTTTCACGACCCGCGCCAGCACAGTATGGACAAACACCGCCATGTGGACGACCGCCCCTACGGCGGCGGCCCCGGCATGGTCATGCAGGCCGACCCCTTGGCCAGCACCCTGCGCGCCATTCCCCGGCCGGGCCGGATGCTGCTCCTGACCCCCGGCGGACGCCCCTTCACCCAGGCAAAGGCCCGCTCCCTGGCTACGGAAGAAAACCTGACCCTGATCTGCGGCCGCTATGAGGGCATTGACGCCCGCCTGGCGGATCTCTTTCCCCTGGAGCCGGTCAGTGTGGGCGAAGCCGTGCTCAACGGCGGCGAAACCGCGGCCCTGGCCGTGGTGGAGGCCGTGGCCCGGCTGGTGCCGGGTTTTATGGGCAAGGAAGCCTCAGGCGAGGAAGAAAGTTTTGCCCACGGCCTGCTGGAATATCCCCACTACACCCGGCCAGAGAATCTGGAAGGGCTTGCCGTGCCCCCTGTACTGCTCAGCGGCGACCACAAACAGATTGCCCGCTGGCGACGGCAACAGGCTGTGCGCGCTACCCTGGCCGTTCGGCCAGACCTGCTCCAAACGGCCCCCCTGACCCGTGAAGACGCCCTGACCCTGGCCGATACCCCCCGCCTCCGCCCCGGGCGCAATCTTTCCCTTTGCCTGCTGCACGCCCCGGTCTGGCTGGATGAGAAAAAAACCGGCGTTTCCTCTTTGACAAATCTGGACATTCACGATATAGCCCGTCTTTCCCGCAGCTATGCTCTGGACGCGCTCTATGTGGTCACCCCTCTGCGCGACCAGCTGCAGATGCTGGAAACGGTTGTGCGCCACTGGACGCGGGAGGCCACAAGCCCTGGACACGCGGACCGGGCGGAGGCCCTTGGGCTGGTACGTCCTGCCGCTTCACTGCAAGAAGCCGTGGCCCTGCAGACGGCCCGGTACGGGCAGCGCCCCAGGGTGGTGGGCAGTTCCGCGCTGTGGCCCGTCCCCCAAAAAGGCGTGCCGGAGGAACCGCCCCTGACGCCGCCAACTGTGCGGCAGTGGTGCGCGGCAGGCCCGGTCATGCTTTGCCTGGGCACGGCCAGAGGGCTCGCGCCGGAAGCGCTTGCCCAGTGCGACGGCGTATTGCGCCCCTTGCGTTACCTGGGCTACAACCACCTTTCGGTACGCAGCGCGGCCGCCATTTTGACCGACAGGATTTTAGGCGACTATTATTGACGCAACACGGCGCAGGCCCTTTTTCACGGACGCCCGCCGGATTCGCAAGGAGTTATCAGCATGGACATCTTGAAACAGATCGAACGTGAAAACATGCGCATGGACATGCCCGCCTTTCGCTCCGGCGATACGGTAAAGGTGCATTTGCGCATTGTGGAAGGCGAAAAAGAACGCATCCAGATCTTCCAGGGCAACGTCATCCGCATCAAGCGCGGCACCACCAACGCCACCTTTACGGTACGCAAAGTTTCCGACGGCGTGGGCGTGGAGCGCATTTTCCCCATGAATTCGCCCTTTATCGACCATGTGGAGCTGATCACCCAGGGCCGGGTGCGCCGCAGCCGCCTCTACTACCTGCGCGACCTCAAGGGCAAAGCCGCCCGCATCAAGCCCCGCGGCCGTTTCTGATGCCGCGCCGCCCCCTTTGCGGGAGCGGTGTCCGGATTCTTTTGCAAGGCGCCCCGGCTGCGGTCTTCCGTATGCCGGGGGCTTTGTTGTGCCTGTCGGCGGGCGGCGGCGCGCCATCGCCCGCTCGGGCCCCGTGCCGCTCCCCAGGGAGGGATAGATAATGCCCCGTTCCTGTCGCGCAAGGGCCCATGACGCGGCGCAGGCCCCGGCAACGGCTGCGCCCGACCTCCTTTCCTTACTGGCCGCAGAAGACGAAAAAAAACTTCCGCCGGACGACGGGCTCATGGCCGGACTGGACGAAGTCGGACGCGGCTGCCTGGCCGGGCCGGTGGTGGCGGCGGCCGTCATCCTGCCTCCGCTTTTCGATTTGCCGGGCCTGACCGACTCCAAGGCCTGCACGGCCCGCACGCGGGAGCGGCTGGCCCCGCGCATCCGACAGTGTGCCACGGCCTGGGGTCTGGGCGTGGTCTGGCCCGCGCGCATCGACCGCATCAACATCCTGCAGGCCACTTTTGAAGCCATGTGCCGGGCTGTGCGCTGCCTGCGCCACCCTCCGGCTCTGCTTTGCATCGACGGCAACCACACGCTGCCGTCGGCCCTGCTGGCTGCCCATTGGGTCAGGGGCCACGGCGCGCACGCGCCCCTGCCGCGCCAGCAGGCCCTTGTGCGCGGCGATGCCCGCGTGCCGGCCATTTCCGCCGCATCCATTCTGGCCAAAACCTACAGGGACGCCCTCATGGCGCACCTGGACCGCCGCTGGCCGGGCTACGGTTTTGCCGCGCACAAAGGCTACGGCACCAAGGAGCATCTGGCGGCCTTGCGCCGCCTGGGCCCCTGCCCCCAGCACCGGCTGACCTTTGCCGGAGTGCTGCCCGCAGCCCCAGGCCCTGCCCAGGGGAGCCTGCTCTGATGCCCGGCAGCCGGTTTTTCTCCCTGTCGCGCCTTTGGAAGCGGACCACCAAGGCCGCCCCACAGGCCGCGCACCTGCGCCTGGGGCAGGAAGGCGAAGACGCGGCGGCGGAACTGCTCACGCGCAAGGGTTTTGCCCTGCTGGACCGTAACTGGCGACTGGGCAGGCTGGAGCTGGACCTGGTCTGCCGCGACGGCGACACCCTGGTTTTTGTAGAAGTGAAAACCCGCGCCAATGCGGCGCACGGCGGCCCGGCCGCAGCCCTCACACCGGCCAAGCAGCGCCATCTTTACCGCGCCGCCGCGGCCTGGCTCACGGCCCACGAGGCCTGGGACCAGCCCTGCCGTTTTGACTTGGTCTGCGCCCTGCGCCAGGGCGCGGACCTCTACCTGGAGCACTGCCCCCATGCCTTTGTCTGCCCCCCGTCTCTGGATCGTGGCCACGCCCCTTGGCAACCCTGGTGACCTTTCGCCCAGGGCGCGGGCCGTGCTGGCCGAGGCCGACCTGGTACTGGCCGAAGACACCCGCCGCGCCGCCGCCCTGTTTCGCCAGTGCGGCCTTCCCGCGCGCCGGATGCTGAGTTTTTTTGACCACAATGAAGAGCAACGCAAGGATGCGGTGCTGCGCCTGCTGCGCGAGGGCAAAAGTGTGGCCCTTATTTCGGATGCGGGCACGCCCCTGCTGGCCGACCCCGGCTACCGATTGGTACGCGCCTGTCGGCATGAAGGCCTCGCCGTGTCGCCCTTGCCTGGCCCTTCGGCCCCCACGGCGGCCCTATCCGCCGCCGGTCTGCCGCCTTTGCCCTACAGTTTTCTTGGTTTTCTGCCCCGCGATGTGGCCGGGCGCAGGGCGCTGTTCGGCGCATTCGCCCACGTGCCCGGTTCCCTGGTTTTTTTTGAACGAAAAGACCGGCTCAAGGAAAGCCTACTTTTGGCCGCGCCCATTCTTGGCCCGCGCGAGGCCGCCGTTTGCCGGGAATTGACCAAAGAACACGAGGAATTTATACTCTTGCGGCTGGAAGACGCCGCCGCCCTGCCCGATGATCTGCTGGGAGAAATCACCGTGGTGGTAGGGCCGCCGGAAAGTACGGCCCGCACCCCGGAAGCCGAAGTGCGCCGCCGTCTGGCTGCGGCGTTGGCCCAGGGCGAAAAACCCCGCGAGGCCTGCCGCACTGTGCAGGCGGCCACCACGGGCTGGACCGGCAAGGAGCTCTACTCCCTGTTGCCCCATGGTCCGGCCGCCTCGGACTGACTTTCGCGGTCTTCCCGCCACAGCCCGGCAGCCGCAGCCCCATAAGCGCGGCCCGACAATGCGGACTGCCCGCGCGAGGCCGCGTCTTGTACGCACGGCACGGGCCTCCGCCCGGAACAGGTCCGCAGACAATGTTCCGGCTGTTCCGCCCACCAACAGGGAGCGCCAGTGTACCCCACACGCATTGTCCTCAACTGCCTTGCGCGCACCGCCTGCATCAGCGCGGCCAATACAGCCCGCAGCATGCAGCAGGTGGGTCTTGCTTTTGCGCTGGAACCGGCCTTGCGCTGGCTCTACCCTGCGCCCGCCGATCTGCGGCGCTCCCTGGCCCGCTACACCGGGCACAGCAATACCCATCCCTTTATGGCGCCGCTCTTTGTGGGCATTCTGCTTTCCCTGGAAGAGAGCGCGGCCCGGGGCGCACTGCCCCCAGCCAACCTGGGCCCGGTGCGAGAAACCCTGGCCACCTCCCTTTCCGCCCTGGGCGACGCCTTCTTCAGCGGCACGCTGCTGCCCCTCTGGGCGCTGTTGAGCGTGGCCCTGCTGCTTTCAGGGCATACGGGGCTCATGGCCGGGCTCACCCTGGTTCTGTTTCTGGCCTTGCTGGGCTTTCGCGCGGCCAGCTTTATGGCCGGGCTGCGCTACGGCATGGCCGTCCTGGCCGGACTGCGGCGGCTCAACCTGATCAACTGGGTAGACCGCCTCAAACTGGTCAACGCCGTGCTGGTGGCCTTGGTCATCTGGCATTTGCTGCCGGGCGAAGACAGGGACTTTCCCTGGGCAGGCTACGTGCTGGGCACCCTGGCCGTGCTTACGGCGGCCTGGCTGGTGGCGCGGCTCAGGCTGCCGCGCCTGCTGCTTTGGGCGTTGACCCTGGGCGTGCTGATTCTCATGGACGTGGGTCTGATTGGCATGTAGTATATGCCCGTTGTCGGTTTTCGAGGCTGCGGGCCCGGCAATGAAAAGGAAAATCATGGAAGACGCCATCGAACAAACCCCGCGCGGGCTGGCCCTGCGGGTGTGCCTGAATCTGCGCAATGGTCTGCACGCCCGCCCGGCGGCCCGCCTGGCCCAAGAGGCCCAGCGCTACGCCGCCTCCATCCAGCTCATCAGCGATACGGGCGAGGTGGACGCCAAAAGCATGCTGGACATCCTTTCTCTGGCGCCGCCCCCCAATGCGGAACTCACTCTCCTGGCCGACGGGAGGGACGCCCGCGAAGCCCTCTGCGGGCTGGCCCGGTTTATGAGCACCCTGCAGGACTGAACCCATGGCACGCGCTCTACTTTTCGGCACGCCCGTTTCTCCCGGCATCGCCATCGGCACGGTGCGCTTTATGCACCGCATGCGCCAGGATGAGGAGCGCCGCATCGGCCCGGACCAGGTCGCCGCCGAGCAGAACGTTCTGCGCGCCGCCGCCGACGATGTGCGCACCGCCCTGCAGGGCACCATGGAAAACGTGCCCGAAGATCTTTCGGACTACCGCGACGTCATTGCCGCCCAGATGGAAATCGTGCGCGACCCCAAGCTGCTCAATGCGGCCCTGGCCCGCATTGAGCGCAAGCAAATCTGCGCCGCCTGGGCCCTCAAGCTCACGGTGGACGAGCTCTGCGCCCTGTTTCGCGGCATGGACGACCCCTACCTGCGCGACCGCGCCCAGGACATCCGCGCTGTGGGGCTGCGCCTGCGCGACCGGCTGACCACGGGCCCGGACCAGGATGCGGACCCCACCCCTGGCGTGCTGGCCGCCGAAGATCTCTCCCCGGCGGACGTCATGGAGCTGGACCTGGACAAAGTGCTGGGCATCGTCACCACCGAGGGCGGCCCCACCTCACACACGGCCATCCTCTCGCGCGGGCTGCACATTCCTGGGCTGGCGGGAGTCACGGGTCTGGTGGATATTGCCCGCGAGCGGGAGGCCATCATTGTGGACGGCCTGGGCGGCTGCGTGCTGCTGAGCCCCGACGAGGCCGACCTCAGCCGCTACGCCCGACGCCGCGACGAGTACACCGCCTGGGAGGCCCGCACCCTCAAAACCGCCCACTGGCCCGCCGAAATGTGCGACGGCGTGCGTGTGGGCGTGCAGGCCAACCTGGAAAACCCCACAGAACTGGCGGCCGCCCTGGAATGCGGCGCCGACGGCGTGGGCCTTTATCGCACGGAATTTGCCTATTTTACCGACCGCCTGCCCACAGAAGAAGATCTGGTGCGGGAATACGCCGCTGTAGCTCGCAAAATGGCCCCGCAAAAGGTGGTTTTCCGTACGCTGGACGTAGGCGCGGATAAAATGCTCCACGCCCAGGCCGTGCTCAAGGAACCCAACCCGGCTCTGGGCCTGCGCGGCATCCGTTTTTGCCTGCGCCATCAGGGCATCTTCCGTACCCAGCTGCGGGCGCTCATGCGCGCCGGGGCCAACGGCAATGTGGCCATCATGCTGCCCATGGTCTCCACCATGGACGAAGTGCAGCAGGTACGCCGCATCATCCAGGAGCTGCACCAGGATCTGAGCGCCCAAAATCTTTCCCACGCGCCGTCCCTGCCCCTGGGCATTATGATCGAAACCCCGGCCGCAGCCATAATCTGCGACGCCCTGGCGCGCGAATGCGACTTTTTCAGCATCGGCACCAATGATCTTATCCACTATATCATGGGTATAGACCGCAACAACCGTCATGTGGCCTATCTGAACGAACCCCTGCACCCGGCCGTGGTGCGTTCGCTCAAGCGCATTATCGATGCGGCCCACCGCGAGGGCATCGGCGTTTCCGTCTGCGGCGAGCTGGCTTCAGATCCCTTCGGCCTGGCCCTGTTGCTGGGTATGGGCGTGGACACGGTTTCGGCTGCGCCCCGCTTTGTACCGGGCATGAAGCACCTTATCCGCCATTTTAACGCCGCCGGCTGCATGAACCTGGCCCACAGCGTGCTGTTAAGCACAGATGTCCCCGCCTCCAAACGCATGGTGCGCGAAACCCTGCAACAATCCCTGGGGCACGAGCTGGCCTTTCACACCACCAGCCTGTTCACCCACAGTCAGCCATGAACCAGAAAAACAGCGCCCTCGCCCTGAACAAAAAAGCCCGCCACCTCTATGAACTTTCAGAGTTCGCCGAGGCGGGCCTGGTGCTTACCGGCCCGGAAGTAAAAAGCATCCGCGCCGGCAAAGTCAACTTTGTGGACAGTTATGTGGAGTTTCGCCGGGGCGAGGCCTGGCTGGTTTCGCTGCACATAGCCCCCTACAGCAACGCGGGCTATGTGCCCCAGGAGCCGGATCGCGACCGCAAACTGCTGCTCCACCAGCGAGAGATCGCCAAATTCGCCGGGCTGGTGGCGCAAAAGGGCCTGACCGTGGTGCCCGTGCGCCTCTATCTGAGCCGCGGCAAGGTCAAGGTGGAAATCGCCCTGGGCCGAGGCAAAAAGCTCCACGACCACCGCGAAACCCTCAAACGCCGCGCGGCGGAACGCGACCTGGCCCGCGACCTGGCCTGAGCGGCAGAGGCCGCACCGCTTGGATTTTCTCGCCCGACCGGCTATGGTCACGCTATGTGCGCGTAAGGTACACAGCGTGGCATGGCCGGCCCTGCCGCACCGTGCCCCTTTCCTCACCCTGCAACACAAGGAGCACCAAGATGCGTCGCATACTTGCACTTGCCGCCGTCATCCTTCTGTTGGGCAGCGCCGCCTACGCGGCTGCGCCAACCAAGCAACTGCCCGACGACCTGACCCTGGCCGAAGCCCAGATTGTCGTCAACGCCGCCCTGGTCAAATCTGCAGCCCAGGGCATTCCCATGAATATCGCCGTGGTCGACGCCGGAGGCAACCTCAAGGCCTTTGCGCGGGAAGACGGGGCCTTTTTGGGCAGCATTGACATTGCCCAAAAAAAGGCGCTGACCGCCCGGTATTTCAACATGTCCACCGCCCAGTTGGGCGCAGCGGCCCAGCCTGGCCAGGAGCTTTTCGGCATTGAAGCCACCAACAACGGCCTGGCCATTTTCGGCGGCGGCGAACTCTTGCTGCGCAAAGGCGTCATTGTGGGCGCTGTGGGCGTCAGCGGCGGCAGCGTGGCCGAGGACACGGCCGTGGCCAAAGCCGGCGCGGCGGCCCTGAAATAACCACCTGCACTGCCCGTCCGGAGTGGCCATCCACCCCGGACGGCGTCTGCCCCGGCGGAGGCATGCATACAAAGCCCGCGCACCCCACAGACGCCGTGCCCAAGGCAGCCCACAACACCCTATTGCAATAGATATCATACTAAAATTATTAAATAAATTATTTACAAACAAAATATTTTGGATTTTAGTGCCAAAGGCCGTGGATAGTTGTTGACTTTGATCAAGGCAAACCATATGGTGCCTCCATCACTGAATTGGGTATAGTACTTTTTTTGCCAGAGACTTTACATGGGTAAGGCTTCAAGCGGAAAGTCTACCTCCCGAAACCTCTTGGAGTCTCTTATGGCTACTTCCATTTATGTCGGCAACCTGCCCTGGTCCGCGACGCAAGAAGGCGTTGAAGCCCTCTTCCAGCCCTTTGGCGAAGTTCTTTCCGTGAAGCTCGTTACGGACCGCGACACCGGCCGCGCCCGTGGCTTCGGCTTTGTGGAAATGGGCGACGCCGATGCCGCCGAGGCCATTACCGCCCTGGACGGCAAGGAATTTGATGGCCGCGCCCTGCGCATCAACAAGGCCGAGCCCAAAAAGCCCGCCGCCCGCCGCTGGTAAGTCCGGCGTCCCGCAATAATTCCAGAAGGCCGTGCGCATGCGCACGGCCTTCTTTTTGTATGGAGCCCGCTAGGCGTGGGGGCTCCATACAAAATCGTTGAGGATGTTTATTCTCAACGTTACTCTGCTCTAAAAGCCCGGCCCGATCTCCAGGCGCAACAGCACGGCTGCCCCGCCCAGCAGAGCGCGACGGGCCACCACCCGTGCCTGCACGCGGGCCGACAGGCCCTCCAGGCCGCCTTGCCGCAGATAGGCGGCGGCCGGTCCGCCGGGCCAGAGGCCGGGCAGGCAGCGTAGCGCCAAGGCTGCGGGCCATTCCAGATTGCGTTCGGGTGGGCGCAGGTCCGCCACAAGAACCGTTCGGGCCGCTTGCAACGTCAGCTGCAGCAGGGCCGCGCCCGTATCCGGCGGTAAAAAGCACAAAGCATAGGCCAGACGCAGCAGTGGCACGGGAGCCTGCAGGCACAGGGCGCGCAGGTCACGCGGATTCAGGTTGCAGGGCGTCTGCCGCGCCCCGGACGGCCAAGGCGCCACAGCGGCCAGCAGCCGCTGTGGAAAACCCAATGGCGGCGCGGATAAAACATCGGGGAGCGGCCCGCGCCCACAGGGGCCGGATACCGGCGGCACGGCGCAGGCGGGCGGCTCCGGGCCAGCGGGCGGCTCCGGGCCGGAATGCCGCATCATTGCACGGCCTGCAGCCGCCGCAGCAAGAAATCTCTGGCCGAAGCCTGGGGGCTGTCGGCGGGCAGACCCTGCAGCAAGTGCTGGGCGTGGCCGTCCGTCACAAACTGGCGACGGCTGGCGGCAAAGTGCAGGTCAAAAAACCAGGTGCCCAGCAGCAAACGAAAATCATTGACGCTGCGCAAATCCGCATAAGCGGCAGTGCGGCCTTCCAGAGCAGCCCGGCAGACCGCGGGGCTGCAGAGGTGCGGGTCGTTGGGCAGCTGCAGCACCACCGTGGGGTTGTAGGGGCCGGGGCCGCTCAAATGCTCGTCCATGACGCGCAGGATGTCCAGCTTGTCCGCGTCGCGCACCACATTGGCGGCCAGCGCCACCCCCTCCGGCACGCGGGCAGGCAGGGCAAAGCGGTTGTGCAAGCCCACGGCGGCCAGAATAATTTTGCGCAAGGGTTCGTCTGCCAGACGGCCTTCACGCTTGAGGATGCGCACGCCCAGCTGCCCGTGGTTGCAGGAATCCCTGTCGCGAAACGTATGGTAGCGCAGATACTGCTCAAACCGGCCTACATCGTGGTACAGGGCGGCCAGCAAGCAGGCGCGGGCCAGAGGCGGCGTGAGCGCCTCGGCCGCCACAATGCGCCGGGCGTCGGCCAGCACGGCCTTGGTGTGGGTCAGCTTCAGATCCAGGGGAGCCGGATCCCCGTCGGCACGCGCCGCCTCCTTGGCCCGTTCCCGCGCCGCATAGGCGGCAAACCAGGCCTCGTGCCCGCTGATGTCTTGCAAAGCGTTCATGCCCGTTCTGTACGCCGGGTTGCGCCGCAAGGCAATGGGAGCAGCGCCTTGAGGGCCGTGCCGCCTTCTGCTATGCTGTTCTTTGCCTTTGAGGGTCTTTTGCGGGTCGCCCCGCGCTCTTTTTATTCCCGCCTTTTCCGGAGCTTTTTCATGGCCGATTTTGTCCACCTGCACTGCCATACGGAATACAGCCTGCTGGACGGCGCCATCCGCATCAAGGATCTTTGCGCCCGCGCCAAGGATTACGGCATGCCCGCCTGCGCTGTTACCGACCACGGCAATCTTTTTGCCGCAGCCTACTTCTATCGCACCTGCAAAGACTTCGGCATCAAGCCCATTGTGGGCTGCGAGGTCTACGTTTGCCACGACCACAAGGACAAAAGCCCGGATTCGCCCCTGGCCCGCACCCGCCACCACCTCATCCTGCTCGCCCAGAACACCGTTGGCTACCACAATCTGGTCAAGCTGGTCAGCCAGGGCTACCTGGAAGGTTTCTACTACAAACCGCGCGTGGACAAGGCCCAGCTGCGCAAGTATTCCGAAGGGCTGATCTGCCTTTCGGCCTGCATTGCCGGTGAAATCCCACGCGCCGTGATCAAAGACAACGACATGGACAAGGCCCTGCGCCTGACCCGTGAATACGCCGACATCTATCCCGGCCGGTTCTATCTTGAGCTGCAGTCCAACGGCCTCAAGGAACAGGAAGTAGCCAACACGGCCCTGATGGAACTGGCCGAAACCACGGGCCTGCCCCTGGTCGCCACCAACGACTGCCACTACCTCAATGCCGACGACGCCGAAGCCCACGAGGTGCTGCTCTGCATCCAGACGCAGACCACTATGGACGACCCCAACCGCATGCGCTTCGGCACCCACGAGCTGTACTACAAGTCCGTGGAGGAGATGGAAAAACCCTTTGCCCATGTGCCCGAAGCCCTGGCCAACACCCTGCGCATAGCGGAACAGTGCCAGGTGGAAATGGACTTCGGCCACCACTACTTTCCCGTCTACGCTCTGCCCCAGGGGGCCAGCCTGGAATCCGAATTCCGCCGCCTGGCCGAAGAAGGCCTGGAACGCCGCCTGGAAAAGCACCCCGACCGCGAGCACATCGACCCGCAGGCCTACCGCGACCGTCTGCAGTACGAACTTAAGGTCATCATAGAAATGGGCTTTCCCGGCTATTTTCTTATTGTGCAGGAGTTCATCAACTGGGCCAAGAACCACCATGTCCCGGTGGGGCCGGGACGCGGTTCCGCCGCTGGCTCTCTGGTGGCCTGGGCCTTGCGCATCACCAACCTGGACCCCCTGCCCTACAATCTGCTGTTTGAACGCTTTCTGAACAACGAACGTGTCTCCCTGCCCGATATCGACGTGGACTTCTGCGAGCGCCGCCGGGGCGACGTCATCCGCCATATGGTGGACACCTACGGCGAAGGCTCGGTGGCGCAGATCACCACCTTTGGCACCATGAAGGCCAAGGGCGTGGTGCGCGACGTGGGCCGCGCCCTGGGCATGAGTTTTGCGGAAACGGACCGCATCGCCAAGCTGGTGCCCGCCGATCTCAAAATGACTATCCAGAAGGCCCTGGAAATGGAGCCGGACCTGGAAAAAATCTATAGGGAAGACCCCAAGGTCACCCACCTGCTGGATACGGCCCGCCGCCTGGAGGGCCTGGCCCGCCACGCCTCCACCCACGCCGCCGGGCTGGTGGTTTCGGACAAACCCATGGTGGAGTACCTGCCCCTCTACCAGGGCAAACGCGGCGAACTGGTGACCCAGTTCGACGGCCCCATGACCGAAAAAGTCGGCCTGGTCAAATTCGACTTTCTGGGCCTTAAGACCATGACCCTTATCCAGGATACCCTGGACAACATCAGCCTGCAGGGGCAAACCCCGCCAGATCTGGACAACCTGCCCCTCACCGACGCCGCTACCTACGACCTCTACGCCCGCGGCGACACGGACGGCGTGTTTCAGGTGGAAAGCTCCGGCATGCGCCAGTACCTGCGCATGCTCAAACCCACCTGCTTTGAAGACGTCATCGCCATGCTGGCCTTGTACCGGCCCGGCCCCCTGGGTTCGGGCATGGTGGACGAGTTCATCAAGCGCAAACACGGCCAGGTGCCCGTGGTCTATCCGCACGACTCCCTGCAGGAATGCCTGCGCGACACCTACGGCGTCATCGTTTATCAGGAACAAGTCATGCAGATCGCCCAGATCATCGCCAGCTACACGTTGGGCGGGGCCGACCTGCTGCGCCGGGCCATGGGCAAGAAAAAAGCCGAAGCCATGGCCAAGGAACGCGTGACCTTTGTGGCCGGGGCGGAAAAAAACGGCATCGGTAAAGACAAGGCCAATGAAATTTTTGACTTGATGGAAAAATTTGCGGAATACGGCTTCAACAAGTCCCACTCCGCCGCCTATGCCCTTATTTCCTACTACACGGCCTACCTCAAGGTGCACTACAAGGTGGAGTTCATGGCCGCCCTGCTCACCTCTGAAATGGGTAACCAGGACAAGCTGCTCAAATACGTTTCCTGCTGCAAAGATATGGGCATAGACGTGGTGCAGCCCTCAGTAAACCAGAGCCAACGCGAATTCACGGCCCACAACGGCCAGGTGGTCTTCGGCCTGGGCGGCATCAAAAACGTGGGCGACGAAGCCATCCGCGAACTGGTGGAAGCCCGCAAAACCGAAGGCGGCTATACCTCACTGCTGGACCTCTGCTGCCGGGTCAACCTGCGCAAGGTCACCAAAAGAGTGCTGGAATCGTTGGTCAAAGGCGGGGCCTGCGATTGCTTCAACGTGCCCCGCGCGGCCATGCTGGCGGCCCTGGACCTGGTAGTGAGCCGCGCCCAGAAAAAGGCCAAGGAAAAAAGCTCCAACCAGGTTTCCCTGCTGGCCATGGCCCCGGCCCTGGAGGCCAAACCTCTGCCCGGCATCGGCCTGGACTGCCCCGAAGCCCAGGCGCCGGAAATGAGCGACGACGACAAGCTCAAAGGCGAAAAAGAGGCTCTGGGCTTCTTCCTGACCAGCCACCCCCTGCTGCCCTTTATCCGCGAAATGCGCCGACTGAACCTCACCACACTGGAAGACGCGCGTGAACTCTTCCCCGGTGCGGAACTGCGCTGCGCCGCCCTGGTGGTCAGCCTCAAGGAGGTCATCACCAAATCCCGCGGCGAACGCATGGCCTTTGTGGGCATTGAAGACCTTACAGGCCACGCGGAGGTGACCTTCTTTCCCCGTTCCTACGCCGAATGCCGCAGTTTGCTGCAGTCCGAGCAACCCCTCTGCCTCACGGCCCGGCTGGACAGCCAGAACGACGCGGCCGACAACCGCGACATGGGGGATGAGGAAGAGGATGCCCCCCGCGAACTGAAACTGCTGGGGCAGAGCGTCCGCCCCCTGGCCGAGGCCTGCGGCGACAGCGATACGCCCGTGTGCGTGCAGATACCGCCGCACCGCCTGGGTCGGGAAGATATGCTGACCCTGCGCTCCATTCTGGAAAGCCACCCCGGCCCCGTGGAGGCCCAGGCCCAGATCTGCCTGGACGGGCACGTCTGCCTGCTGCTGCTGGACAGCGCCCTCAAGGTGCGGCCCGGCCCGGAACTGGATAAGGCGCTTTCCGCCTGGGCGTCGTAGAAAAACGGGATTACGGGGAGAAAGGCGCGCCGGAGCGGCCCGTTGTTGAAAAAGTCCCTTCGCAAGGTCAACACGGCCGGCTCTACCTCAAAGACGGGGGGAGTGGTTTGCAGAAAGCGCTTGCCTTTGGTGTAGACCCGCGTATGGCTTCCGCAACTTCGAAAATTACCGCCTGCGGGTGCGCGTATTGTGCTGCTGAAATGGATGGGGAATTATTCAGAAACCTGTCGGAAAAACTGCCCGTTGAAGGGGCTTGCCCCCGTCTTTGGTGTAGAGCCCTTAAAATCGATTCTAGCGCGGGGCAGTTGGTGGGGGCCTTTTCCTGTGGACACGACAGACGGCGATGGTTATAGTGAGGATGAGGTAAACATGGTTAAGCGCCTTGCTGACTGGCTGGAGAAAATGAGCGTTGCCGCTATGGCCGTGGGCCTGTTTCAAGGCGTTGGCTACGGCGTGTTTTTGGGCCTTGCCTGTTTTGCAGCCAGCCTATACCTTACCAAGAAAGGAGGCGGACAATGACAACGTGGATTCTGGCAACCATCGTTTGCGCGGGCGTGTTCGCCTATGGCGTCTATTTGACCCGCCATCATAAGTCCAGATAATCGCCCCAGACATTGACAGCAAGCCCCGGTTGGAGTTCCCGCCGGGGCTTTTTTCGTGCCGGAAACCACAGGTGGTGCAAGTTTCCCCACCTTCAGGCGGGCGACAGCCTGCGGAAGTTCGCACACTGGTGCGCCAGAGATGCCTGGCAGGAGGAAGGACTTGCCGCACTTCCGGTGGTGCGATGGTCTGCACCCATTCCCTTCCCGGTGGTAGCCCGACAGAAAAAGCCCCTACGGCTATTAACCGTAAGGGCTTGATTTCTTTGGCTCCCCGAGACGGACTTGAACCGCCAACCTAGTGATTAACAGTCACCCGCTCTGCCAATTGAGCTATCGGGGATCATTGCAGCGAAGAAATGTGTACGGAAAAAACCGGGCAACGTCAAGGAAAAACTGCCGGAAATTTTATTTTTCCTGGCAGAGGCGCGCCAGACGCTTGCCGTAGCGTTCGGCTTCGCTGTAGATACAGCCGCAGTAGGGCTGGCGGTAGAGGCCCATTTCCTTGGAGCGGTCAATGCCCTCTTGCCAGTCCTCACGAAAATCCCGATAGACAAATCCAGGCCCGCCTGCGGCCCCCAGCCGTTCGCCGGCGGTCTTAATGGCCGCGTGCGGCTGGTAGCGCGAATAGAGCAGGCTGCTACTCACCCAGGCACAGCCCAGGGCCGCGGCGGCGGCAAAAGCCGCTTCCAGACGGCTGGCGCAGCACCAGGCGCAGCGCTCCGGCGGGGCGTCCCGCCCGGCCACGGCCCGCAGCCAGGCGGTCACATCCCAAGTGGCGTCCGCGTAAACAATGGGCACCCCCAGCTGCGCGGCGCACTCTCCGGCGGCTTCGCGGCGGCGCAGGTACTCCGTCAGCGGGTGGATGTTGGGATTCATGAACCAGGCCGTGACGGCGTACCCTTCATCCAGCAGCCGCCGCAGGGGCATGACGGCGCACGGTCCGCAACAGACGTGCAGGAGCAGTCGGCGGTTCTTGCGCAACGCGTCGGTCGCCACTGCCCCTCCCTCCACCGAAGGGGACGAAAGACATCCCCTGAGGCCGGACGCAGCGCAGGCCCCTCTGTCGGTCCTGACGCCGCCGCCCGCTGCCGCAGCGATGGGCGCACCTAAGGACGCACCAATATTTCCAGACATTTGCCGAAATCCTGCTCCAGTTCGCGCAAGGTGTCGCGCTTATGGTTCAGCAGATATAAGGCCAGTTCCGGCGGGGCCGGATACACGCACTTATCTTTATTTTCCGCGCGCAGCAGCCGTCGCAGTTCGCCCAGCGCCTGCAGGGCCTGCCATTCCAGGTTGCGGCGCTGGCCTGTGCCGCCGCAGGCCGGGCAGGGCTCCATGGTGATGGAAAGGGCCGACGACCCCGTACGCTGGCGCACCAGCTCCAGCAGGCCAAAGGAGCTCATACGGCCCACATCGTGCCGGGCGCGGTCGCCCTTCATAGCCATGCGCAGGGTCTTTTCCACTTCCAGCACATGCTTTTTATCACGCATTTCAATGAAGTCGATAACCACCTGGCCGCCGATGTCGCGCAGCTTGAGGTGACGGGCAATGGCCTCGGCCGCCTCCATGTTGGTCTTGTGGGCCATGGCCTCAAAATTGCCCTTGCCGGAAATTTTTCCGGAGTTGATGTCAATGGCCATGAGGGCTTCGGTCTGGTCAAACACCAGCCGCCCGCCCGAAGGCAACTGCACTTCACGGGTATAGATCTGGTCGAGCTGACGCCGCAGGTTAAAGCGGTCCCACATGGGCGTGCGCACGTCCGTATAGAGGTGCACCAGGTCTTTCTTGCGGGGGAAGAGCAGGCTTACGGTTTCCCGAATGCTCTGGGCCACTTCTTCGTTATCCACCCAAATTTCGCCCACGTCGTCGGTAAGATAGTCGCGCACGGCGCGCTCGGAAAGACCGGGTTCCTGATAGACCAGGGCCGGACCCGTGACCTCGGTGCCTTTTTTGCGGATGTCGCGCCAGACGCGCTTCAGGTATTGCAGATCATTGCGCAAAGTAGTCTTGGTAGTTCCGGCGCTCACCGTGCGCACGATGACGCCCAGATTCTGGCCGGGATCAATGCCATTCATGAGTTCGCGCAGGCGGGAGCGCTCTTCGTCGTCCTCCACCTTGCGCGAAACCCCGATCTGCTCCTGCCCCGGCGTAAGCACCAAAAAACGTCCGGCCAGCAAAATCCAGGTGGTCAGAAACGCGCCCTTGCTGCCCGTGGGTTCTTTAACAACCTGCACCAGCACTTCCTGTCCGGCCTTAAGCACCTTCTGGATAGGCGGAAATTTCTTGCCCTTGGCGGGCTCGTGGTGGCTCAGCCAGTATTCTGGGTGCACTTCATCAATCTGCAAAAAGCCGTTCTTGCCCGCGCCGTAGCTCACAAAGGCGGCTTGCAGATTAGTATCGATATTGTGGATAACGCCCTTGTAGATGTTGCCCTTGATTTTGCGCTGATGCAGCATGTCCAGGTAATATTCCAGCACCTGTCCGTTTTCGGCCAGAGCCACTTCCACCTGTTCGCCAGGCAGCACGCTGATATACATGCGCCGTTTGTTCTGAGCCCCACCGCGCGCAGAGGAGGACTTGCCGCCGGAAGCCTGCGCAGAGACCTGACCAGACGTCTTATCGAACGCTTTGCCGGACGTCTGGGGGTCCACCGGGATCGGGCTCCTGCTCTGAGCTTCGCCCGCAGACACGCCGCCCTCCGGGCCGGCTGGCGCATCCCGATCGTCCTCGCCCGGCGTAGCTGTTGCGCCATTTTCCTGCCCATTCTGATCTTTTTTACGACTGCGGCCGCGGCCGCCGCGCCTTCCTCGCCGATTTTTGCGGCGGGGAGCCTCAGCGGCATTTTCCGCATCCGCTTCAGAGCCGGCTGCCGACAATGCAGAACCCCCTTCGCCAGGGGCGACCGGTACAATGGCGGGGCCTTCCACCGCCGGCACGTCCGCCACGGGCCGCAAGGCCGGTACGGGGGGCGACGCGGCTTCAGACAAGGCCGGGACGGACGCGGAAGACGCAAGCGCACCCTGGGCCGGACGCGCAGCAAGTTCCTTGCGTTCAGGGGCGACAAGGGCCGCTGCGCCACCAGGCTGTTGGCCCGCGACCGCCATACCGGCAGGCTGTGGCGCCCGCACGTCGCCATCTGCAGCCAGCGCGGCAGGCGCGGCCGGGGCAGCGTCCTTTGCTGCGGCGCGGGATTTACGGCCCCCTGCGCTGCGGCCGGAAGTTTTCGTTGTGGCGGTGCGCCCAATGGCACTACGCTCGTGGCCGGCGGTTTTAGTCGTCGTGTGGGGTGTTGCGGCGCTCTCTGCAGTCTCCGCCTCTGCGGCCGAGGTTTCCGGCGCGGGGGAGGTGGCAGCTGCCGTCGCTGCCGCGGCCTTTTGCGCGGCGGGATCAGCCGTCGCAACGGCAGATCTGGCGGACCTGGACGCGGCGCGCCCTGCGGCGCTGCGGCTGCGGCCGGAGGCTTTGGTTGTCGCGCCGGGTGTTGCGGCGCGGGGTGCGGCGTTCTCTGCGGCAGCCGCTGCTGCGGGTGCGCCTTCCGGCGCCGCTGACGAAGCTGTGTCCTTGGACGCGGGTTTCGGCGCGGTTGCAGCGCTCTGCCCTGTCGCCATTTCTGCGGCCGACGTTTTTTTACGGCTGGTGGTACGGGTCGTGCGGCGTTTTTGGGGAGATTCTTCTGTTGCGGGGGGCGTGTCCGGCGTATCAGTGGGGGCCGCCGTGGCGGCGGCTGCGCGTTTGCCGACGGCGCGCTTGCGTGGAGCGGGTCTGGAAGTTGCGGCGTCCGCGGCTTCCACGGGGGGGGGAGTGTCCGGCGACGTATCAGTGGTTGTTGCGGCGGGTGACGCGGTTTTGGCTGTTTTGCTGCGGGGGGCGGCGCGCCGCCGGGGCTTGGGGGTTTCCTTTTCCATTGTGTCCGGGGCTGCGGAAGCGGCCACGGGAGTGTCCTGATCTGCGGTCATGAATATCCTTTTATGTACGGCGGCGGGAACCGCCGTCAGAAATTTGGGCGGCATGCTCTGACGAGGCCGGTGCAGCGCCGGATGGCGCGCAGGTGCGGCTGGCATGCCCGTACTCCTTGCAGAGTACGTTTTTTTGAAAATTATGCAAGCGGCCCGTCCGGACGCTATGCCGTGACGGGCCTGCAAAACCGATTTCTGTCAAAAAAAATCAGCTTTCCAGCATCTTAAGCTCTGCCGAAAGCTGCCCGGCGTTAGAGCGCAGCAGGACGTACCCTCCCAGAGAAAGCGGCCCCGGATTAACCACCAGGGTGCGGCCCACGCGGTCCATAGCCCGGGCCTCGTGGATATGCCCGCACAGGCAGATCTCCGGCTGGGCTTCCTCCAGAAATTCGCGCACAGCCGAAGAACCCACGTGCACGCCGCCGGGGATGACGTCACAGGCCGTATCCTTGGGCGGATTGTGCGACACCAGCACCGTATGGGCGTAGGTCCGGGCTTTTTGCCAGCAGGCGTCCAACCAGGCGGCGAAGGCCGATTCCGGAAATTCGCTGGGCGTGCCAAAGGGCGTGAAGGTGGAAGCCCCCACGCCGAATATGGCCGTATCCGGCGTGAGCGCGCGGGTCATGCCATGGAGGTTCCAGCCCATTTCGCTCAGCCACTGGTCCACTTCGGGCCGGTCCATATTGCCGATCTGCGCCCAAACCGTGGTATTGTGGGCGCGCAGCACATTCATGACCTGCTCGGCCTGCTTCACGCCGCCGGTGATGGTCAGATCACCGGTCACAATAATGCCGTCGGCCTGAGAAAGCTCCGGAATTTCGGCAATGCGGGCAGGCTCGTCGTGGATGTCGCCCACGGCGACCCAGAGATAGTCCTGAAAGTCGGCGCTTGGCATGGCGGTGTTTCCTTTGTTACAGTCTTGCGGCCGTATTCGGCCGCAGTATGTACAGATTAGCATATTCCGCCAGCCAAGGAAAGACCCGTCATGTTCCCTTCCCCGCCGCCCGCCGCGCCCGAAGCCGCCACCAAGGCCCGCCTGCGGGAACAGGCCGCCGGTCTGCGCCGCGGCCTTTCACCGCAGGCATTCCAAAATAACGGCCAAGCCGCACAAGGGCATATCCTGAGTTCCGCCCTCTGGCGCGAGGCCCGCTCCGTGGCCCTCTATGTGGGGGTGAAACAAGAAACGCCCACAGATCTCCTGCTGGACGCGGCCTGGACTGCGGGCCGCGTGGTCTGGCTGCCACGCGTGCGCCACGGCCAACCCGGATGCATGGACTTTGCCCTCTGTTCCGGCCCGCAGGATCTGCGCCCCGGCCCTTTCGGCCTGCGCGAACCCACCCCCGCCCTGCCCGGCCTGGGGCCCGAAGCCCTGGGCGCGGCCTTCTCCCCGGACCTGTTCATTCTGCCGGGTCTGCTTTTTGACCTCCGGGGCGGCCGCCTGGGCTACGGCGGCGGCTATTACGACCGTTTTCTGCGCCGACGCCCGGCCTGCCCGCTCCTGGGCCTGTGCTTTTCCTGCCAGGTGGTGCCCACCCTGCCCCTGGACCCCTGGGACCAAAGGGTGGACCACCTTTGTACCGAACGAGGCCTGCAGTGTCTGAAATAAGCTGTATTTCCTTCCAGTTTCCAGGTCTGGAGAACGTGGGCTGCGCCTTCCAGTGCCGTGGCCCGGCCCCGGATTTTGCCGACCTCCGCAATGCCGACGTCGACCCCCTTTCCGGCGGCAACATATCCTACAGCGTGGGGGACGAGCCCGCGCGCACGGCGCGCAGCCGCCGCGCCCTGGCTGGCCTGCTGCGCGCCGGAGGAGCCACAGACTGGGCCGAACTGCACCAGGTGCACGGCGACGCTTTACACGTTGACCCGCCCGCCACGGCCTTGTCCCTGGCCCCGGACCTTACGGACGCCGCCCTGCCCCAAGGCGACGGCCTGGCTACCGACCGCCCCGGTCTGGCTCTGTGCATCAAGACCGCCGACTGCCAGCCCATCCTCCTGGCCCACACAAGTGGACGCTACGTGGCCGCCCTGCACGCCGGTTGGCGCGGCAACCGCTGCGCCTTCCCCACCAGCGGCGCGCGCCGCTTCTGCCAACAGTATGGCCTTGACCCCCGTGAGGTGCTGGCCGTACGCGGCCCCAGCCTGGGACCGGACAAAGCCCAGTTTACCAACTTCTCTCAGGAATGGGGCCCAAACTACGCCCCCTGGTTTGACGCGCCCGGCCGCACCCTGGACCTCTGGAGCCTTACCCGCCGCCAGCTGGAAGACGCCGGGCTCCTGCCCCGCCATATCTTCGGCCTGGACCTCTGCACCATGTCCAACCCGCAGTTCTTCTCCTACCGCCGCCAGCGCGGTTGCGGCCGCCAGGCCAGTCTGATCTGGATAAAAATATAGTTTTTTGCGGGGGAAAACTTGTGTGGTGGGGGAGAAAACCTTTGTGGACAAAAGTTCCCTCCCCCACAGTCTTTCAGGCTCTTAGCCCTGCTTCATCTGATCGATAAGGCCGCGCAGCACCTGCGCCTGCTGGGCCAGTTCGGTCACGGCGGCAGAGGCGTGGCGCATGGCGGCGGAGGTCTCGGCAGAAATGCGGTTCACGTCCTCAATGGAGTGGTTGATCTCCTCGCTGGCGGAGGACTGTTCTTCGGCTGCGGTGGCGATGGACTGCACCTGCTGGGCGGTAGTATCCACCAGAGCCACGATTTCGTGCAGGGCTTCGCCGGATTTACCGGCCAGCTCTGTGGTGCTGACCACCACCTGAACTACCTGGTCCACGTTGTCCACGTTTTTACGCGTGCCGGACTGGATTTCGTGGATGGCGTCGCCCACCTGTTTGGTGGCGGTCATGGTTTTTTCCGCCAGCTTGCGCACTTCGTCGGCCACCACGGCAAAGCCGCGTCCGGCCTCTCCGGCGCGGGCCGCTTCAATGGCCGCGTTGAGGGCCAGCAGATTGGTCTGGTCCGCAATGTCGGAAATGACGCCCAGAATCTGGCCGATACTCTCGGCCTGCTGGCCCAGCACGGTCATTTCATCCTTGAGGCCCAGAGCCTGATGGCGCATATTGCCGATGCTCTCCACCACCTGGGCCACCACGCCAGCGCCGTCTTCGGCCTTGGTTTTGGCGTTTTTGGCCGAATCCGCGGCTTCGGCGGCGTTGCGGGCCACTTCCAGCACCGTGGCGTTCATTTCCTCCATAGCCGTGGCCGTTTCGCTGGCGCGGGCGCTCTGGCGTTCGGCCCCGCGGCTGGACTGTTCCACCTGGGCGGAGAGCTGTTCTGAAGCCGTGTTCACCGTGACCACCACGCCTTCCAAATGACCGGCGGCCTGGAGCATGCCTTCGGCCTTGGCGCGTTCGGCGGCGGCGCGGGCGGCTTCAGCTTCGGCCGTGGCCTGTGCCGCGCGTTCCGATTCAGCCTGTGCCTTGCGGGTATTTTCGTCCGCTTCGGCAATCTTGGCCTTGAGGTTTTCTACCATGGTGCGCAGCGCGTCGGCCAGCTTGCCGATTTCATTCTTCAGACGCAGATCCAGCCGGGCGTTGAGGTCGCCGTCGGCCACCGTGCCGGCATAGGCCTGCAACTGGCGCAAAGGCCGGATGGCGATTTTTTCCAGAGCCAGCAGCGAAACCGCCACAAGCAGCACAATAGCGCCCAGCCCCAGGCCCAGCATAACGTTGCGCTGTTGCACCGCCGGGGCCTGGATTTCGGCCGTATCCATAACCAGGGCCACCTTCCAGTTCCAGTAGGGCACTATGTACCAGGCCAGCATTTTATCCACGCCGTTGCGCTGGAAGGACACGCCCTGCCCGGAAGGCGCACCCAACATATCGCGTATGCCGGGATTGGCGCTGTGGTCCTGCAGCGCCAGGCTGCTGTCCGGGTGGGCCACAAAAATACCCTTGGGAGAAATAATGTAGGGGTAGCCAGACTGGCCCATTTTGATGCTCTGAATATAATTTTTTTCCAGTTCATCAATGGCGTAAGACATGCCTATGCCGCCCAGTACCTTGCCGCCGGCGTCCAGCACCGGGGCAGTCACACTGACGATGATCTTGCCCGTGGCAAAACTTTTGGTGGGAGTGGAGCTGAAGCCGCGCTTATTGGCCAGGGCCGCCTGTATGTATTCGCGATTGGACAGATTATTATGTTTTTCCACCATCTTGCCCTGTGCGCAGACAATCCGCTGCTGGCCCGTAGCGTCAAAAACATAGATCGTGTTGATACTTGCCGAAGACTGCGACATGGCAGCGATAAAAACGGACAAGCCCTCCACGCCGTCGCCGGTTTCCAGATACTGACGCACTTTTGGCGCCTTTGACACTCCATTGACAAGCGTGGATAATTGTTCGCCAAAGTCTCCCATGGACTTTGCTATTGTCTCCACCATCAGACCCATCTCATGTGTGCGGGATTCCATATTGGCTTCATAAGACAATTTGGCCACCACACCAACAAGAGCGGACTGGATAAGGAGAATAACTGCGCTGATCAAAAGCAACAACGTCATGCGAATACTGTGGGCCATCCTCAACTCCATTACAAAAAACCTGTTGTCGTCTGGAACATCGAGGTCTCGGGCGCCCCACCCGCAACCCCAGCCAGGCGATTCCCATTGAAAAGCCTGTCTGCGTGCCGCCAGGTTCCCCTGATCGGCAGCCGCACACGGCGACTGCCGGCTGCCTTGGGTCCCTGCCGTCGCACTGCCGATGTCAGAATAAACGTCTCATTTAGCAATCGGATAAAACACGATAAACTTTATATACGTTGCGCCTATAGGATATTTAGGGAGCAAGTGCAAGAAAGGATGTCATCGGGAAGGCAGACACATCTGAAGCCGCTACAGAGCGGCCGACAAAACGGGACAACCCGCCTTTTTCTTTCCAAGGTGCGCCCAGGGCGGTGCTGCGAGGGAAGAAAATTTTTTTTGAAGAATGAAGGGAGGGTGTGGGGGGAAAGGCACTTTTGCGCGCTGCTGTCTTCGCCCGTAATTTCCTTCGTCGTAACGGGCTAAGCTGACCCAAAGTGCCCTCCCCCCACAGTCTTTCAGGCTCTTAGCCCTGCTTCATCTGATCGATAAGGCCGCGCAGCACCTGCGCCTGCTGGGCCAGTTCGGTCACGGCGGCAGAGGCGTGGCGCATGGCGGCGGAGGTCTCGGCAGAAATGCGGTTCACGTCCTCAATGGAGTGGTTGATCTCCTCACTGGCGGAGGACTGTTCTTCGGCCGCGGTGGCGATGGACTGCACCTGCTGGGCGGTAGTATCCACCAGAGCCACGATTTCGTGCAGGGCTTCGCCGGATTTACCGGCCAGCTCTGTGGTGCTGACCACCACCTGAACTACCTGGTCCACGTTGTCCACGTTTTTACGCGTGCCGGACTGGATTTCGTGGATGGCGTCGCCCACCTGTTTGGTGGCGGTCATGGTTTTTTCCGCCAGCTTGCGCACTTCGTCGGCCACCACGGCAAAGCCGCGTCCGGCCTCTCCGGCGCGGGCCGCTTCAATGGCCGCGTTGAGGGCCAGCAGATTGGTCTGGTCCGCAATGTCGGAAATGACGCCCAGAATCTGGCCGATACTCTCGGCCTGCTGGCCCAGCACGGTCATTTCATCCTTGAGGCCCAGAGCCTGATGGCGCATATTGCCGATGCTCTCCACCACCTGGGCCACCACGCCAGCGCCGTCTTCGGCCTTGGTTTTGGCGTTTTTGGCCGAATCCGCGGCTTCGGCGGCGTTGCGGGCCACTTCCAGCACCGTGGCGTTCATTTCCTCCATAGCCGTGGCCGTTTCGCTGGCGCGGGCGCTCTGGCGTTCGGCCCCGCGGCTGGACTGTTCCACCTGGGCGGAGAGCTGTTCTGAAGCCGTGTTCACCGTGACCACCACGCCTTCCAGCTGATCGGCGGCCTGGAGCATGCCTTCGGCCTTGGCGCGTTCGGCAGCCGCACGGGCGGCTTCAGCTTCGGCCGTGGCCTGTGCCGCGCGCTCCGATTCAGCCTGTGCCTTGCTGGTATTTTCGTCCGCTTCGGCAATCTTGGCCTTGAGGTTTTCTACCATGGTGCGCAGCGCGTCGGCCAGCTTGCCGATTTCATTCTTCAGACGCAGATCCAGCCGGGCGTTGAGGTCGCCGTCGGCCACCGTGCCGGCGTAGGCCTGCAACTGGCGCAAAGGCCGGATGGCGACCTTCTCCAGAGCCAGCAGAGAAACCAGCAGCAACAAGACAATGGCGACAGCGCCCAACCCCAGCATGACGTTGCGCTGTTGCACCGCCGGGGCCTGAATTTCGGCCGTATCCATAGCCAGGGCTACCTTCCATTGCCAGTGGGGTACCGTAGCCCAGGCCAGCATCCTTTCCTTGCCGTTCCACTGGTAGGCTACGCCCTGCCCTGAGGCCGCACCCAGCATGGCGCGTATGCCGCTGTTGGCGCTTTGGTCCTGCAGCACCAGCCTGCTGTCGGGATGGGCCACCATGACGCCGTTGGACGTGGTGATAAAGGGATAACCGGACTGCCCCATTTTGATGGTTTTGATATACTTTTCTTCCAGTCCGTCAATGGCGTAGGACATGCCCACCCCGCCCAATATCTTGCCGCCGGCGCCCAGTACCGGCGCAGTCACGCTGACGATAACCTTGCCCGTGGCATTGCTTTTGGTTGGCGTACTGCTGAAGCCTGGTTTGCCGGTCAGGGCCGTCTGCACATACTCCCGGCCAGTCAGGTCGCTCAACTGGGTGGCCTTGCCCTGCACCTGAATGGCCCGCATCTGTCCTGTGGCGTCAAATATGTACAAAGAATTGATGGCGGGCGAAGACTGGGACATGGCGGCAATAAAAAATTCGGCGCCCTCCAGCCCGTCGCCGGTTTCAAGAAAATGCTGAATTTTGTATGCCTTGGACATGCCATTGACCAGCATGGACAACTGCTCACCAAAATCGCCCAGAGATTTGGCGACGGTTTCCACCATGAGCCCCATCTCACCGGTGCGGGCCTGCATGGTATCTTTATAGGACAGATTAGCCACCACGCCGATCAGCGCAGACTGGACAATAATGATGACCAGCCCGATGAGCGACAACAATACGATCCTGATACTTCGTGACATGGAGCCCCTCCTTGCAGCAATCTTCTCCCACACCTCCGGCGCAACATCTGCAAGCCGCCGCCCTACCGTGCGACAACAGATTTTACCCATCCAGGCCCGCAATGCCGCCAGAGTACACATCCACACGACACCAATATTTCTTCCGGCAGCTTCCTCTGCCGCACAAAACAAATTTTCAAAAATCTTTCCTTCAAAAGAAGGATGTTATATAGTACTTTTCGGAAAAATTTGTTTTTTATTTATACTTCTGTAAAAATTTTTATAGAGCATATCATTTAGATTCTTTATAGAGCAAAAGAATAGCGCATACCTCCTATAACTATTAAAAATATTGGTCTATCAAATTCAATGCGTCTGAATTGCGATAAATAGATATGCAGTTCATCTTATTCCACTATGCAAACAATTTTTACGACAAAAAACGCCCCGGGGATCCGGGGCGTTGCGGCGCAGGAACGCCGTAAAGGACAAGCGCTCATGGGCGGGGTGGCCCGCCGCAGAGCGATTTTGTCTGTATTTCAGGTGGACGGGCGGCGTCAGGCCGCAGCGGCTTTGGCCAGGGCTTCCGCCAGGCGGGCCTGGATGTAGTCGCGCATACGGGGGTCGTCTTCGTCCAGATTAAAGCAATGGGCGTCTTCGCCCATGAGCCCCCCGGGCACAAAATCTCCTTTGCCTTCGGGGTCTGTGACCATATCGTCATAAAAACAAACGGAAAGCCAGCGGCTCTCCGGCTCATCGTCCACCACGTCCACCAGCACAAAAAGTTTACGGTTTTGCTGCGCCGCATGGGCCGCGCGCACAGAATAGCTGATGCCGGGCCGAGCCTTGAAATCCAGGGTCACGCCCGGCTGCGCAGCCAGAAAATCCCTGTACGCCACAAAGGCCGCCTTGACGTTGCAGGGGTCCGCTTTCCACCCGTCCAGAAATTCCTGCTGGGCGGCGCTGAGACTGCTGTTCATAGACGCTCCGTTGGCAAAAGTATGTTGGCAAAAAAGCCGGGCTCGCAGCAACGGCCGGCCAAACTCAACGCCCCCACTGCCAGGGAGGCGTGCCGATGTTGAGGCCCCAGATGCCGCGCCGGGCCTGCACGGCCTGGTGCTCCTGGATATACCAGCGCCGACAGAAAACCGCTCTGCAGCGTTTGCGGTCCACCCAGGCGAGCCCCTCCACGACCAATTGATAATTGATGGAGGTGCCCCCCACCTGCACAATAGAAACCAGGGGGCCGTCATCGGCTTCGCCCACGGGATCAATGGCTACTCTGGTGCCGCGCGGCAAAAGTTCGGCCAGGCGCACACGCGCTTCGGGCCCCAGGGGCTGCTGCAGGGTGGGGGCCTCTATGCCGTAAAACCGCACCACTGCCTCAGGCTGTCTGCCTTCGGGCGTATGCGCTATGGTAAAGGTATTGCCGTCCTCCACGGTAAGCACATAGCCTTCCAGCGGTCCGGCCAGCGCACCCGAAGCCGTCAGCACGGCCAGGACCAGAACGCAACAGATTTTCCCTGCGGACATGTTTCCCCCACAGGCACAAGAATGCCCGTGCCGCCAAGCCTTTGTCAAGGCGGCGGCACGGGCGTCAGGATCAGGGGCTGTCAGAAAGAATGCTTACAATACGCTCTTGCCTACCTGGTAGGCGATTACCGCCACGCCGTACGCCAGGGCTGTGTTGAACAGGATGCTGAAGGCCAGCCAGCCCCAGCTGCCGGCCTCCTGCTTGATGACCACCAGGGCCACGAAGCAGGGGGAGTACATGAGCACAAAGAGCATCAGAGCCAGAGCCGAGGCGGGCGACCAGTTGGAGTCGGCCTTAAGGCGTTCGGCCAGCGGGGCGGCGTCTTCGGGGTCTTGTTCGCCCAGAGCGTAGGCCGTGCCCAGAGTGGCCACAATGGATTCCTTGGCGGCCACGCCGGCCAGCAGAGCGATGTCCGTGCGCCAGTCAAAGCCGGCGGGGCGGGTGAAGGGTTCCACGGCCTTGCCCAGGCGTCCGGCCACGGAATAGGAGAGCTCTTCTTCCGAAAGGTCGTTCTTTACCTCGCCGAGTTGGTCTTCCAGGGCGGCACGGCCTTCGGCGCCTTCGGGCATGGCGGAGATCTGCTCTTCGATCTGGGCGATCTGCTGTTCAAAGGGGGCAGCCTTGTCTTCGGGCAGGCTGGGGAAAGTCATGCCGGCCCAGATGAGTACGGCCACGGCCACCAGGATGGTGCCCGCCTTCTTGATGTACATCCAGGCGCGCTCCCAGCAATGCAGCAGCAGGCCAAAGGGCGTGGGCATACGGTAGGGGGGCAGTTCCATGACAAAAGGCGTGGCCTCGCCCTTGACGATGGTGGAGCGCAGGAAGCGCGCCACAACCAAGGCGACAACCCAGCCGGAAAGGGTCAGCAAAAACATGACGGTGGCCGCGTTGTCCGGGAAAAAAGCCCCGGCCAGCAGCAAAAATACCGGCAGTTTGGCGCCGCAGGCCATGTACGGCAGGGTAAGCAGGGTGGCCAGCTTTTCCTTGGGGCTGCGCAGGGTGCGGGTGGCCATGGCGCCGGGGATGGCGCAGCCGCCGGCAATGCCGCCGGCAATGATGTAGGGCATGACCGAGGCCCCGTGCAGGCCGAAGAAGCGGAAGATGCGGTCCATCATATAAGCCACGCGGGCCATATAGCCGCTGTCTTCCATAAAGGAAATGAGCACGAACATGATCAGGATGAGCGGCACAAAGCTGAGCACACCGCCCACGCCGGCGATGATGCCGTCCACAATAAGCGACTGGGCCAGCCCTTCAGGCAGGGCTGCTGTAATGGCGTCGCCCAGCCAGGTAAAGCCGTCTTCCACCCAACCCTGGGGGTAGGCCCCCAGCTCAAAGGTGACCTGAAACATGAGGTAGAGCACGCCGATCATGATCAGCGGCCCGAAAAAGGCGTTGGTGAGCACCTTATCCAACTTGTCCGAAAGAGCCAGGCGATCCTTGCCGGCGTCCTGGCGTACTATGCCGTCGCGCAGCAGACTGCGGATATAGCCGTAGCGGTAGTCGGTAATGATGGATTCCAGGTTGGCATTGAGAGTGTCACGCACATGGGCGGCGGTTTTTTTGCAGATATCCTCCAGCTCCGCCGTGATGTGGGCGTCGGACAGACGGGCTTCATGCCAGATCTCGCTGTCGCCTTCCAGCATCTTGAGGGCTACCCAGCTGGGCAAGTGGCGGTTTGTCAAGAGACCGCTTTCAGCGATGCGCTTTTCCATATCCGCAATAACGGGGTCAAGATCGCTGCCGTAGGAAAAACGCAGGGGCTCGCGTTTGCCTTCACGGGCCAGGGCGATGGCCGTCTTCATGGCCGCCTGCAGTCCTTCGCCGCTGCGGGCTACCATGGGCAGCACGGGAATGCCCAGCAGCTTGCCCAGGTGCTCCATATCAATATGGATGCCGGCGGCACGGGCCTCGTCCATCATGTTGCAGCAGAGCACTACGGGGATGCCCATTTCCAGCATCTGAACGGTGAGCAGCAGGTTGCGTTCCAGCGCCGAGGCGTCCACCACGTCGATGACGGCCTGCACATGCCCGGCGCTCAGCTCCCGTCGGGCCACCAGTTCTTCCTGTGAATAGGCCGTAAGAGAATACGTGCCGGGAAGGTCCACCACGGTGACGGGCGTGCCCTCCACAGTAATGTGCCCTTCTTTTCTGTCTACAGTGACGCCGGGATAATTGCCCACATGCTGGCGCGCACCTGTATACCCGTTGAACACCGTGGTCTTGCCGGAGTTGGGATTGCCCGCCAGGGCAATACGCACCACTCCGGCTTTTTTCCCGGGTCCATCTTCATGATTTTCAAACTGACGAACAGCACTCATGCACGCACCTCCCGCGCACGCCGGGACCAGTGGCCTCCGGTCGCCCCAAAATTCAGATTTCGTCCACGCTGTGGCCGGATCTCGCGACGGACGCGCCGTAACGCGTCGCCCATCCCGTGGGGTCGCGACGGCCCCGGGGACTTCCCTAATACTCGCCTTACAAATTGAAATTCAATTCCTTGGCATTGGTGATGTAGACGCCTCAGACTGAAAAGTCAAGCCCGCGCCACAAAATTCCGGGCAGTTTCAGAAAAAAGCATAGAAAATAATAAGGTGTGGAAAGATTTTTTTATATGGCGCAACGCCGGGTACGCGCAGAGCGGCTTTTGCCCTCAAGAGCCCGCCAGCCTTCCCGCCCGCAGGATAAAACCCACGGCGGCCGTCCCTGCCGACCCGGAACCGCAGGGTTCAGGCCAGCACAGCGCGGGCCTCCGCCACGCGGGCCTCATCTTCCCGGCCCAATGCGCGCAGGGCCCTGGCCAGGGTCTGCCAGGCTTCGGGCCTGTCCTGCAGGCCGGCGCTTTTGCGGGCGAGCATTTCGGCGATGGCCGGGTCTTCCTCTCCGTCCAGATAAATTTTGGCCAGCAGCAGCATGGCGGCGGCGTCCTGGGGGTTGCGCACCAGAGCCTCGTGCAGCAGTTCGCGGGCCTCGCCGCCCCGCCGCTGGCGCACGGCCACCCGTGCCAGATAACGCCGGGCCAGGCTGGGCGCGCCGGGGTGCGCGTCCTCAATGGCCGCGGCCCGCTCGTAACAGCGCCGGGCCTCGGCGCGGCGACCGCCCTGCTCGCAGAGCTGCCCCAGACGGATATGGGCGTAAAGGTGCTCCGGAGCCAGCTTGACGCACTGCCGGTAATACCGCGTAGCGGCCCGGCGTTCGCCCAAACCCTGGCAGACCGTGCCCAGATTGTAATAGATCTGCTCAGCGGCGGCGGGCTCCGGCTTGTGGCGCAGAGCCTCCAGAAAATGCCGCCGCGCTTCGTGCCGTCGGCCCAGAGCGGCCATGCACACGCCCAGAGAATTCCAGGCCATAACGTTGCCCGCGTCTGCCAGCAAGGCCAGCTTGTATTCCTCCACCGCGCCGAAGACATCGCCCAGGCTGTACCGCCGGTCGGCACTGATGTTCAGAGCCAGAGAATTGCAGACCCCCACGCGCGGTTCCGGCAGCAGCAGGGCATATTCCAGGGCCTTGAGCGCGCAGTCGGGCATTTCCGCCTTACGGAACTGAAGAAAAGGATAGCCGGCCAGCCCTGCGGCCACAGCCAGGCCGCGCCGACACAAGGCCGCGCAGAGATCCTGATAGGCAGGCAAAAGATCGGCAGCCGGCTGCGCCGGGTGGAAAAAGATCAGGCTGTTGCTGCCGTAAAGCCCGGCCAGAGGCGCATCCGCAGCTTTGCCGTCTGCAGTCGACGCGCCCACTGTGGCGCGCCAGAGCTCCAGGGCGCTACTCAGAGGCTCCGCCGCCCGCCCCGCCCCGCGGGAGGGCGCAGCGCCCTCGCCTTCGCCGTTGCGCGCCGTTTCCAGGCGCAGCAGGGCCAGAGTAAAGCAGGGGCAGGGCTCCGCCGCCAGAGCGAAGCGCCGCAGAAAATCGCCGTGCCCGCACAACCCGCGCCGCACGGCCCCCGAAGCCGCTGCCGTCGCCGCCTCTGCGGGCGGCGTTGCGGCCGGGCCTGACACCGACTGGCGGAGGACGCGCTTCTGCCCCGCTGTCGCCGGGGCCACGTTTCCCCGGCCGGCATTCTGAACAGCACCCTGGGCAGCATTCTGGTCCGCATCTTCCTGGCCGGGGACGTCGGCACGCGGGCGCGCCACAAGGGCCGTCTCCGCCGATAACGCAAGAACGCCGCCCTCTTCCAGATCCGGGCTCAGGCCCGGCCCCTCGCCCAGCAGACTCAGACCGTCGCCGGGGGCTGGCTGGTCCGTGGCGTCGGCCAGGTGCACAATCTCCCCTACCGCGTCCGTATCCCCCGTGCGCAGCAACACGATTTCGCCCTTGTGGCGCGGTTCGCCCCCGGCATCCCGCCCCCAGAGGGCAAAGCGCATGCCCTCCCTGGCCTTGGCCTGCCGCCCCAGGCTCACCCGCACCCGGCCCAGGGGCAGATTTTCCAGCACCAGGCCGCCTTCCTGCAGGATGCGGGCAAAGGGCATGATGCGGCAGGCCCCGCCCGGCGCGGCGCACACGGCCTGGGCTGCCACATCAGCGGCCAGACGGGCGCGGTCCAGACAACGCCGGGCCTGCTCGCTCATGGGCATCTTCATTTCCTGGCCCTGCATATCCTGCGGATAGAGGGCGTGCCCGGCGCAAAACTCCAGACGCGCCCGCCTGTGGGTCAGGGGCAGGGTCAGACCCGCGTCCTGCATGCGCTGCAGCACGGACGCAGCCAGCTTGTGGCAGACCCCGCGGCCGCTGGCCGCCAGCAAAAAGGCAAATTCATACCGCCCTGCCCTGGCCGCCAGCACATCTGAAGGCAGGTCCGTGCGGCAGGCCGCGGCCAGAGACTGCAGAGCCTTCTGCACAAAACCGTGTCCTTCCCGCTGTACCAGCTCCGGCCCATTGTGCAGACGCACCAGCACAAGGCCCATGCACAGGCGGTGCAAGGGCGCATCGTGCCCGTCGGTTACGGACGGATCCTCCAGATGGGCGCGCACGCGCGCGGCCGCTTCTTCCATGCGTGAAAACAGCGCCTCTTCCGTGGCCAGGCCGGTGAGGGAGTCCGTGCGGGCGGCCCGCACCCAGGCCAGGTTGTCCAGACAAAGGGCGGCCGCGGCCGGCAGCACGGGCAACAGCGCGCGCGCCTCGCGCGCACGCACGCCGTGCAGCATGAGCACGCCCAGCACCTCTCCCTCCCGTCGCAGGGGCAGCAACAGCCGCCGTTCGCGCGTGAGCAGCTGCGGCTCCGCCGGGGCATGCTCCGTGGGGAAATACAAGGCGTGACCGCTGAAGGAAAAAAACGCCTCCAGCTGCCCGCACAGCAGCCCTTCCATTTCAATGATGTCTTCACGTTCCAGCCGGGGAGGAGACAAAAGTTGCTTCATTCTCAAAGTGTAGGACGGCCGGGGCGAATTGTCTAGAAAAATTCGTGACTCCTGCGGCCTCCGCCCTTGCCCGGCGCGGGCTTCCGGGCTAGACTGAATGCAATCATATTTCAGACAAGGCGCATTGCAGCCGAAGGACCATTATGCCCGTTGCAACCTTTCCCCTGGGCCCGCTGGAAACCAACAGTTACCTTTTGCATAACGCGGACCAGGCCGTGGCCGTGGACGTGGGGGGAGACCCCGCGCCCATGCTGGACTATCTGCGGAAACACAAACTTGCCCTGGCGGCCATCTGCATCACCCACCGCCATTTCGACCACCTTTATGGCGTAGCCACGCTGGAGCAGGCCACGGGTGCGCCCGTATATGTGCCCAAGGGCGACGACAGCCTGGCCGGGACGGAATCGAGCCAGGGCGGACTGTGGGGCTTCCCGCCGGTGCCGCCTTTCAGCTGTCGGCCCATGCCCGAGGGAGAAGTCAGCTTCGGCGGTATGGACTGTCGGGTTCTGAACACGCCCGGGCACACGCCGGGCGGCGTTTCCCTCTATTTTCCCGGCGAAGGCGTCGTCTTTACGGGTGACGCCCTATTCTACCGCTCCGTGGGCCGCACGGATTTTCCCGGCGGCGACCACGCCACACTGCTGCATTCCGTGCGGGAGGTGCTCTTCAAACTGCCCGACGCCACGCGCGTCTTTCCCGGTCACGGCCCGGCCACCAGCATCGGCGACGAAAAGCTGAACAACCCCTTCTGCGGCGACTTCCCCTCATGAACCGCCCGCTGGTCCTGCTCTGCAGCCCCCACCCCAACGGGGTATCGGACACGGTGGCGGCCCTGTTCGCCCAGGGCATGGCCGACGCCGGACAACAGCCGCGCCTGCTGCCCTTGAGGGATTATGCCTTTGCCCCCTGCACCAACTGCGGGGGCTGCACCGCGCCGCCCCACCGCTGCACTCAGGACAAAGACGGCGACCATGCTGAAGCGATTCTGCAGCATATTCTGGCGGCTCCTCTGGTGCTGCTGGCCTCCCCCATCTACTTCTATTCCCTGCCTGCGCACTTCAAGGCGCTGATCGACCGCTCACAACGCTTCTGGGCCGGGCAAACCCACGGCGCCGGGCACCCCGGACGCCCCCACACCCAAATCAAACCCGTGCTGGCGGCCCTCTGCGCCGGACGCTCCCACGGCGACAAGCTGTTTGCCGGAGCACTGCTCACCCTGAAGTATTTTCTGGCTCCGCTCAATGCCGGCATCCGCGAAAACCGCCTGCTGCGCGGCCTGGAAACCACACAGGATCTGCTGGAACGCCCGGCGGTCTGCGGCGCGCTGCGCTCCTGGGGGCACGACTGGGGCAGCCGTCTGGCCGCACGGCAACAGGCGGGGGCGGCCGCCGACCAGACAGCCCCCAACACATCCCGGCCCGACGCGACGCATCAGGCGCCTCTTCTCCCAGACGCAACCACAGGGCAGACGCGCCCGCCCTTCCGGTGAACCGCCCCCGGCATCCGCCCTTTTTACCGCCCTTGCGCTGCAAGGCTTGCCGGGCCACAACCTGGGGCGCCTTCTGGACCGCACTGCGGTCCGCATGCCGCCAGACATGGCTGGGCCTGCGCCAACAGCGCTGCCTCCACTGCCTGGCCCCCTTTACCCCCACGCCGCACCTCCCCGATTTCATGGCGGAAGCCCTGCTCTGCCCCGCCTGTCTCCCCCTGCTCCGGCCTTACAACGGCCCCCGCTGCCCCGTCTGCGGCTTGCCCCCGGCAGATTATCCCCAACACAGGGAGGCCGCCGGCCTGTGCGGCCGTTGCCTCACGGATCCGCCCCCCTGGAGCGGCCTGGCCTTCCACGGTCTGTACGCCGGAGTGCTGCGGCACTTGCTGCTGCGGCTCAAATTTGACGCCCACCTCTACCTGACCCCTTTGCTGGCGGACCTGCTGTACAGGGCCGCGCAAGGCCTGCCGCAGCCCGACGCCCTGCTGGCCGTGCCGCAGCACCCTGCACACCTGCGGCAACGGGGCTACAACCAGGCCCACGAACTGGCCAAGGCCCTGGCCCGGCGCACGGGCTTGCCCCTGCGACCCCAGTTGCTGCGCCGCGTTCTGCCGGGCCCGGCCCAATCCGGCCTGACCGCAACGCAACGCCGGGCCAATGTCCGGCACAGTTTTATCGCAGCGGCAGAAGCGCAAGGCCTGCGCCTCTGGCTGCTGGACGACGTCATGACCACAGGCAGCACCCTCAGGGCTGCGGCCTGCGCCCTGCGGGCCGCCGGCGCTTGTGCCGTGGACGTGCTGGTGGTGGCCCGCACCCCGCAGCACGGCCCCCTGCCCTGAAAAACTGCATGCCGCCAACAACGACGGCTGCAGACGCAAGCCCCGCGTCGGGCCTTAAAACCTCAGCAGATCACCTTTTCGAATTGTGTTCTCAAAGGTTCCGGCCACTCGTTCCGGGCGCTGCCCCGCAACAACCCGCACGCAGCCAGGGGTGGAGAGAAGACATGACAAGACCAGACGCTTTCGCTATACTGCCAGAAGGAATTCTTTTGAATTTTTATAGAGTTGGCACAGACGCGGCACTCTCTCCACAGCAAGGAGTCCAAAAGCCGCGCCGGGAGCAGATTACCTTTAAAAATATGCATTCTCAAAGGTTACGGCACGTTCGTCCCGGCACTTACCCACGCAAAGACATAGCGGTGCTGTCTTCATCCGTAGCTGGCGCTGCTGTCTTTGTCCGTAACTTCCTTCGTCGTAACGGGCCAAGCTACGCTTGCGCCTCCACGGCGGGCGTCTGCTTACGCAACCTTCAGGGCATTGCAACGTTACCTGCCCTAAAATATGATGCACCTGTTCTGCAGCGCACTCCGCGCCGTTCGTCCCGCCCCCGATGCTGTGGACGGGCCCACATCCGTGAGGGATAGTATGCCGCACACGCTTCTTGTTTTTTCCGCTTTGCGCCGTGCACGCGCCGGTTGTCGCCCCTGGGGCAAGCCCAAGCCGGACGGCGCAGGCCTATTTTGTACGCTGGGCTGCATGGCCTTGGTCAGCCTGCTGCTGGCCGCCCCTTTGCCGGTACGAGCCCAGGTGACCCTGCTGGTGCCCAGCGAACCCAGTGTGGAGGCTCCCCCGCTAAAAGCAGGCAAGGCCGAGGTGGACAAAGGCGAAGCAGGCAAGGTCGAGGCCGCCAAAAATGAGGCCAAGGCCGAGGTCGCACCCCGGGAAGACAAAAAGGGCAAAGAGCAGAAAGGCACGCCGCCGGAAAACATGCCCGCGGGCGTCCCTGCCTCCCCCGCGGCCGCCAACGCCACCAAGCCCGCCGCGGCTGCCGCAACCGAGGCAGCGCCACAGCCGGACATTGGCGCAGAAGTGGACGTGCTTATCACCATGCTGCGCCCCTTCCGCTATGAGGGCCTGGTCATGGACATGCCCCAGCTTTTCGCCGTGCTGCGTTATGACGATGCCACGCCGCTGAAAGAAGGCGTGCTGCAGCCCGAACGTCGCGACCTGCTGGGCGACGTGGAAGAAATCCGCTATCTGGATCAGAAGGCCTGGGGGGCCAACGTGGCCCTGAACAAGCCCGGGCTCTACCAATTCCTTATTGAGGCCCGACCCTGGTGGGACGCGGCCCGCCAACGCTTTGCCCAGCACTATGTCAAAACCATCCTGCCCGTCTACGGCGTTGAACGCGGCTGGGACGCGCCCGCAGGCCTGCGTTTCGAAATCGTACCCCGCACGCGGCCGTTCGGGCTTATGGCCCCGACGTTGTTCAGCGGCCAGGCTCTGCTGGAAGGCAAACCCCTGCCCAAGGCTCTGGTGCGCATGCACCGCATCAATGTGGAAAAAACGCCCGTGCCCACCCCCTGGCATGAAGAACTGGCAACCCGTGCTGACAGCCAGGGCAATTTTGCCTTTGTGCTCGCCCAGCCCGGCTGGTGGTGCTGCCAGGCGGAAGCCGAAGGCGCGCCCCTCAAAGGACCGGACGGCCAGCCCAAGCCCTTGGATATGGGCGCGCTGCTCTGGCTTTATGTGGACGCCCCGGCCGCGCCGCCGCGCCGCCGCTGAAGACCGGATTTTGGGGGCACAGCTAACTGCAGCGTTTTGCCCGTTTTTTATAAGGAGTGTGCATAAACCGTGCTGGCTTGGCCTTTTTGGGCCGGAGCGTATACCATAACGCATACATTACCGCAGACCCCCGGAGCGGACCGTGCACCCGCCACGGCGGCGGGCAGCCCCGGGCGCGCGGCAAGGCTTATGGAAACAACTGCGGCCGCACCGGCCGCACCAACGCTCCAAGGAGAACAGCATGCACACCAGCGCAAGAAACGTGTTTCACGGCAAAATTACGGCCGTCCATTCCGGCGCGGTCAACGATGAAGTGGAACTGGCCGTAGAGGGCGGCCCCAGTATCGTGGCCTCCATCACCCAGGTGAGCACCAGGAAGCTGGGCCTCAAACCCGGCGTGGAAGCCCTGGCCCTGATCAAAGCCAGCTTTGTGCTGCTGGTGGAAGAGGCGGAAAACTACCTGCTTTCCACCCGTAACCAGTTTCCCGGCGTCATCGGCAAGGTGATTCCCGGCGCGGTCAATGCCGAAGTGCTGGTGGACCTGCCCGGCGGCGCCTCCATCGCCGCCATCGTGACCATGGGCAGCGTGGAAAAAATGGGCCTCAAACCCGGCAAAAAAATCACGGCCATCGCCAAGGCCTCACAAGTCATCCTGGCCGTGCCCCAATAGGGTAAACTCTGTTGGGATGGGGCGCTCAGAGGCGCAGCCGCTTCTGTAGCGGGTAACCGCAACACAGCTTTTGTCCTGATTGACAAAAACCCCCGGCTCCTTGTGGAACCGGGGGTTTTTGCGTCAGGCGAAAAAAATGCTATTTGAAGGCCTTTTCAAAGTTGGGCACCACTTGCTTTTTGCGGCTCATGACGCCGGGCAGCCACACTTTGTCGCCATCGGGCTTGACGCCGAAGGCCTTTTCCACCACGGCCGGGTCGTCGGAAACGATGAGCATCTCCGAACCCTCTTTCATGATGTCGGTCAGCAGCAAGAAGACACTGTGGCGGCCTTCGCCCTTCACCTTGGCGATTTCAGCCTGAAGGCCGGCCTTGACGGGCTCAAGGATGGAGAGGTCCACCACTTCCAACTGGCCAATGCCCACCTTGTTGCCGTTCATGTCAAAATCTTTGTAGTCGCGGAAGACCAAGTCGTGCATGGAGGTGCCTTCAACGGCACTCTTGACCTTGAACATTTCCATGCCCAGCTTGACCACATCGCTCACGCCGGCGATCTTGGCCAGTTCTTCCACGGCTTTCTTGTCGGCGGGGGTACAGGTCGGGGACTTGAAGATGACCGTGTCGGAAAGGATGGCGCAGAGCATGCCGCCCGCGATGTTCTTGGGAATTTCCACGCCGTAAAAATCGTACATGTTCTTGAGCACGGTGTTGGAGCAGCCCACGGGCCAGATCCAGGCTTCCAGCGGGGTGGAAGTGGTCACATCGCCCAGCTTGTGGTGGTCCACAATGCCCAGCACAGTGGCGGAGTCCATGCCCTTGGGGGCCTGGGCCAGGTCGGAATAGTCCACCAGATACACTTCCTTGCCGGCCACGTCGGACACCACCTGGGGCGCCGTGAGGCCGAACTTCTGCAGCACAAAGGCGGTTTCAGGGGTGGGCGCGCCCTGGGCCACGGGGGTAACGTCCAGGCCGCGCTTGTTGTACAGATCGGCGGCGGCAATGGCGGCAATAATGCTGTCGGTATCGGGATTCATGTGACCAAGAACTAATGCGGACATGGCAGTCTCTCCTTCCGTTGGTTCGGGTATGGCGGCACCGTGGCACCGCTTTGTTCTCTTTAGCACAAAGTCAGGTTCATGCCAAGGGCTTTTAACAAAAATTCCCGTACAGGACGCAAAGGCATTCTCCTATTAACCTGTAAATACTTATTTTTATAACAAGGCACCCCCTTCTCGTGATTTTTTTATTTTTTCCCGGCCCGAGGATGGGCCGCATCATAGGTTTCCATCAGCCGCTCCAGGCTGACCTGGGTATAGCGCTGGGTGGTGGTCAGCCGCTTGTGCCCCAAAAGTTCCTGTACGCTGCGCAGGTCCGCTCCCGCCGCCAGCAGATGGGTGGCGAAGGAATGGCGCAGACTGTGCGGCGAAACCGTCACCGCCAGCCCGGCCCGCCGGCAGAGCCGGGCCACAATGCGCGCGGCCTCTCGCCGCTGCAGCCGAGCCCCCCGCGCGCCTACAAACAGGGCCACCTCTTCCGGCGCGGCCAGCAAAGGTCGCTCGCAGAGCCAGGCCCGCAGGCGCTCGCACGAGGTATCGGAAAGGGGGGCAAGGCGCTCCCGCGCGCCCTTGCCCATAACCCGCAGCACCTGTGAAGAAAGCTGCACGTCGTCCAGGTCCAGCTGCAGCGCCTCGGAAATGCGCAGGCCGGAACCGTAGAGCAACTCCGCCAGAGCCAGGTCGCGACAGAGCAGGCGTTCCGCCTCGGCCGTGGCCGGGGGCGATGCCGTGGGCGCGTCCAGCAGGGCAAAGGTTTCGTCCACATTGAGGGCCCGGGGCTGGCGTTTGTCCTGTCGGGGATTGCGCACCTGGGCGGCCACGTTTTCCTCCACCCGGCCGTTGCGCATCTGCAGACGAAAAAAAGAACGCGCGGCCGCCAGCTTGCGCGCCATGGAGCTTTTGGCCTCCCCCTGATGAAAAAGCCAGGCCAGAAAAGCCTGCATATGCCGCTTGGTCACGGTTTCCGGACGGCCCAGATCCACGCCCTGACTGCGCAAAAAATCCTGCAATTGGGCCAGATCCACGCCATAAGCCCGCTGGGTGGCCGTGGCCGCGCCGCGCTGCACGGCCATCCAGGCCAGAAAGGCCTCAATAAGCGCCCTGCCCTCGTCCGGGACCGCCGTATTGGGGCCCGTCGCATTGAGGGCGGGCCGTCCCGTCCGCCCGGCAAGGGCCGCAGCCTGTGCCGCGGGGCGCTTTATGACCGCCAAATCCCGTTCCGTCCGCTTCATGCCCGCACCTCATACCGCGCGCCGGGCAGTCGGCGCACCTTGCCCTGCATTTCCAGCCCAATCAAAAGAGCGTTCAAGGCTGCCGGGGCCAGGCCCACAGCCAGGCCCAGGGCGTCCACCTGCAGGGGGCCGTGCCCCCGCAAGTGCGCCAGCAGCCGCTCCGCCTGCGTTGCGGGCGTCAGCACCGCCGCTTCCGGGGGCGGCGAGGCAGCAGGCGCGTTGCCCACAGCGCCGCCGGGCACGCTCACGGCCCGCGCTCCCGTATCTGACGCAAGCCCTGCAGACGCAGTTTTATCTTGCGCGGCCCCGTCAGACGGCTTGTCCCGGCCGGAGGCGACAGCGCCAGGGTCCGTGTCCGAAACGACGCCACCCGCGACATCGGCGGCGGCAAAACCGGCAGCCGTAAGCCCCGGCAAGGCTTCCCGTTCCCCGTCGGGCAGAGTTTCCGGCCCGATGCCGTAAGGCCGCAGCCGATCCGCCAGGTCGCGCAGCACGTCCTCGGCGTTGAACACGGGCCGCGCGCCTTGCCGCACCAGATCCTGACTGCCCAGGCAGTGGGCGTCCAACGCCGGGCCGGGCACGGCGTAGACTTCACGGTTCTGCTCCAGGGCCAGCCGGGCCGTGACCAGGCTACCGGAACGACTGGCGGCCTCCGCCACCAGAACACCCAGCGCCAACCCGCTGATAATGCGGTTGCGCACGGGGAAATTGGTCGGCAGGGGCGGCGCGCCGGGCGGAAACTCCGAAACCAGCAGCCCTTCGCGCTCCATAGCCGCAAACACGCCCGCATTGCACGCAGGATAGCGCACGTCAATACCCGTGCCCAGCACGCCTATGCTGCGTCCCACCCGACCGAGGGCCGCCTCGTGGGCCACGCAGTCAATGCCCTGCGCCATGCCCGAAACGATGGTCACCCCGCAGGCGGAAAGGCAACGCGCCATATAGGCCGCCACAGCCTTGCCCTGGGCCGTGGCCCGACGCGACCCCACCACGGCAAAGGCGGGCGCGCGCAGCAGGCTGCCGTCGCCCCGGCAGTAGAGCAGCGCGGGCGCGTCCGGAAGCTGCCGCAACAGAGACGGATAGGCGGGATCCGCCCAGAGCAGGATGCGCGCCGCCAGGTTACGGGCGCTGTCCCATTCTTTCCTGGCTTCCGTCCGCCACGCGCCGGCGGCAAAGTCCCGGCCCGCGGGCCCCAGCCCCGCTGCACCCCAGCGCGACCGGGCCTCCACCGCGCCGTAGGCGCTGCCAAAGGTCCGCAACAGTTTAACCAGCGACCGCGCGCCCAGCCCTTTGCTGTGGCGCAGGGCCAGGGTAGCCCAGTATTCCTTGCGGGCGGCCTCGTCCATATCCCGCCAGGAACAGCCCGCGTGCGTCGTCACGGCCATGCGTCACTGCCCTCAGCGGGCCAGCCCCCGCGCGCGCACCAAGCCCGCCGCCTCGGAATGCGGAAACCGCCGCAGCACCTCCCCGTAAACTTTGGCCGCGCCCTGACGGTCGCCCATACGGCTCAGGCTCATGCCGGTTTTGAGCAGGGCGTCGGCATTTTTGTGGTGTCGGGGCCAACCAGCCTCCACCTTACGAAACTGTTCCAGGGCTTCGGCGTAGCGGCCCTGGGCGTACAGCCCCTCCCCGATCCAGTAGACGGCGTTGGGGGCATAACGGCCCTGCGGGTAGGACTGCAAAAAAGCCTGAAAGCGTGCAATGCTCTCGGCGCTTTTGCCGGACATGGCCAGGCGCAGCGCGGCCTTGTAGGCGGCGTCTTCCCCCTGGGGCGCGGCCCTGTCCGGCCGCGGCGGCAGGGGACGGCGCGGCAGGCGAAGGCGGCACGGCGGATGTCGCCGGAGCCCGCCCGGCGCGCTGGTCGTGGGCGGCCAACCGAGGACTGCCCGCCGTGGATGCGGTTTCGGCCGCGCCTTCCAGAGGCGGCAGCCCCAGACCGGCGGGTTCCGGCGGCAAGGAAAGTTCCGTGCGCGGCAGAGCGGGCACGGGTACGGCAGGGTTGCCCCCCGCACCAGCGGCCGCCCGGCTTACAGCGCCCGCGCCGACGGCGGTCGCGCCGCCCTGGGCCGGGTTGCCGGCAACAGACGCCTGCGGCAGAGGTTGTGACGGCAGGCTTTCGGGCGGCAGACCAAGAACGCCCGGCGTTGTCCCGGAGTTTGCCGGGAGCGCGTCCGTCGCAGGTGCGGCGGGCCTGACGGGTGCGCGGGAAGCGGCGGCAGACGCCCCCGCGGGGGCTGCGGCGCCGTCGTGTCCGCCTTTTGCGCGGGGAAAGGACGGGGCGGGGCGGGCAGGATCAATGCGCAACCCTTGCGGCCCGGAGGCTGGCGGCGTTTTGCCGGCTGAAGCAGACGCGGACGCCGCCCCCCGGCAGACCTGACCACAGGAACCGCTGCGGACGGCGCGGCAGGCGCGGCCGTTACCGCCGGGGAGGCCTGGGGCGTCACGGCCTGGGCAGACTGCGGGGCTGGCGGCGTTGCGGCGGCGGACAGCGACTGCGCCGACTGGGGGGGCAGGATGGGCACCACACGGTAGCCGGTTTTGCGGCCGCCCGCCGTGCGGACTTCATACACCCTGTTGTTGAGCCGGGCCGTCTGACTGTTCAGCGCGCCCACGCTCTGCTCCAGGGCTGTCAGCCGCCTGTCCATGGTCTGGAGGCGTTTTTCCTGCTCGTCCTGCGCCGCTGTACGCGCCTTTCCGGCGCAGCCGACCAAGGCAAGCAAGCCGACCAGGACCGCGGCCAAAGAAAAATATTTCATACCCGAAAGTCTCCGCAAAAAGTTGCGCCGCCCGCGTGACCACGCCAGTACGCCCGCCAGGCGGCCCCGTATGGCGCTTCCGCGCGCCCGGCCCTTGCGGCCAGGGCAATTTTCAGGCAAAAACAGGCGTGTCCCTTTTTTTGAACATAGCGCACCAGCACTGACCAACGCAAGACCGTAAGGAGGAGGCATGAGCATTTCCATCCCGGCGCGGGAACCTTCGGGCGGTGCCCGATGAACGTCTTTCAGGACATTCTGGCGGCGGGCGAAGTCTGGATGCAGGCCCTGCGCCAATTGCTGGCGGGGCATCCCCTGGTGCAGTCCGGCCTGGATGCCGTTGCCCTGGCGGCGGCCCTGACGGCCCTGGCGGCCTTTGCGGGCCTGGGTGTGGTTTCCGGCGCGGCGCGCCTGCTGGCGGTTACGCGGCGGCGCGCGTCCTATGAAAAATGCGCCCGGCAGCTGGCCCTGCTGGCCCTGGCGCTGGGCTGGCCCCTGCTGGTGGGCGGCCGCATCTGGCTTTTTTTTGCCCACGATTCCTACACGCCCGACTCCCTGCCCGCCTTTATGGCGGAAATGGCCTGGATTCTGCTGGGGCTGTCCGTACTGGTAAGCAGCCTCTACTTCTCGCTCTGGAAGTTTCTGCCCAAGCTGCCCGTGCTCCACGCGGCCCTGGGCATTATCAGCGGTCTGCAGGGTTGGTTCGCCCTGGCCGCCACCCTGGCGGCCGCACGCCTGCAGGCGGCTTTTGTGCGGCCCGACGCGGCCAGCCTTACCCTGGGCGATATTTTTCTGCCGGGCTGGTTCTCCCCCTTCTGGTGCGCCTTGTATGCCAGCCTGCCCCTGATCCTGGGCCTGGCCGGCGGGGCGGGCGCGCTTTGGCTCGCCCTGCGCCGCCGGCGCGATGACTTTGGCCGGGACCACTACAATGTCATGATCCCCTGGTGCGCCGTGTGGGCCCGCCACGCCTGGGCGCTGTTCTGGCTTTTCCTGCTTTTTGCCGCCGGGCTGACCATACAGGCGCACCGGCAGACCGGGGCCTTCACCACCCTGGACGCCCTGTGGGAAAGCGGCCGTCTGCTGCTCTGGCTCGCGCCCGCGGCGCTCTGGACCGTGGTCAGCCGCAGCGCCGCGCCCCTGCGCCACAAGCCCACGCTGATCCTGGCCCTGCTGCTGGCCATGACCTGCCTGCCCTTCTACTTTTTTACGGGCATCACCGCCATCACTCTGGTCCGGCCCTGATCCGGAAACGTCGGGCCCCTGGCCGAAGGGATAGGGAAGCGCCGCGCCCACGGCATTGACAGCCCCCTGCCCCGCGCCTACAGTGACCACGGTTACGGTAGCCGGGTTTTGCCCGGCTTGAAAAGGGAATCCCGTGCAAAACGGGAGCGGACCCGCCGCCGTAAGGCCCGTATACCGCGCTTCTTCATGTGCCACTGGCAACGGGAAGGCCGAAGCGCGGGGGCCAAGCCGGAAGACCTGCCGTAGCCCGGACCGTGCCGTACGTCACGGCCCGGTGGGCGGCGCAGGCCGCCGCGGCAACGGGTTTTTGCCGGCAGGAAAGAGGAAATACGGGCCTCTTCCCTCTGCGTGCGCGCGGACGGAAGAGGCTTTTTTTATGACCGCACGGGCGGCCTTCAGAGCAGCGCCATGACCGCACGGCACACATCCTCCGTACCTTCCGCCAAACACCGCCTCCGCTGGACGGCCTTTGCCCTCCTGACGGGCCTCTGGCTTTGTTCCCTGCCCTTGGCCTGCCTGCCGGGGCCCGCCCCCTATGCGGCGCGGGAAGTGCTGTCCGCCTTGGCGGGCGCGCTGGGGCTCGGCCCCTTGCCCCCCGACAGCGCCCTCAACCTGGTGGTGGGCGACATCCGCCTGGCGCGGGTGGTGCTGGCGGCCCTCTGCGGCGGGGCTCTGGCTGTGGCCGGCGTGGCCCTGCAGGGAGTGTTGCGCAATCCCCTGGCCGACCCCTTTACCCTGGGGGTTTCCGCCGGGGCGGCCTTCGGGGCCAGCCTGGCCATCGCCCTGGGCGGCCGACTGACGGATTTTTTCCCCGCCCTGGGGCCACACCCGGCGGCCCTGGTGGCTCCGGCGGCCTTGGCCGGCGCGCTTCTGGCCCTGGCCGGAGCGCTCTGGCTGGGACGTGGACGCGGGGGCTGGCGCAAAGAAAGCGTAGTGCTGGCGGGCATTGCCGTGGCCGCCTTTCTGGGCGCGCTGGTGGCCCTGGTCAAGGCCCTTAATGAGGAATCCGTCACCAGCATCGTCTTCTGGATTATGGGTTCCCTGCAAGGTCGGGGCTGGGACAGCCTGCCCTTGCTGCTCGCCACCCTGCTGCCGGGCCTGCTGGCCGTCGGCCTGGGCTGGAGGGCGCTGGACGTGCTGGCGCTCGGCGACGAGCAGGCCGCGCAGCTGGGTCTGGCCGTGGCCCGCGCGCGCTTCTGGCTTTTGGCCGGAGCCAGCTGCATGACGGCGGGCTGCGTGGCCGTGGCCGGAGTTATCGGTTTTGTGGGCCTGGTGGTGCCGCATGTGCTGCGGCTTTTGCTGGGCGGCGGGCACGGCCCGCTGCTGGTCGGAGCCTTTCTGGGCGGCGGCGTGCTGCTGGTCTGGGCCGACGTGCTGGCCCGCTGCGTGCTGGACGGCGGGCAGGAACTGCCCGTGGGCGTGGTCACGGCCCTGCTGGGCGGGCCCTTTTTCGCCCTGCTGGTGCGGGGGCGCTGATGTACGGCCCCACTGCCCCCGCGCGGGACGCCGCCGGAGACGCCCTGCGCCGTGACGCCCAGGACGCCCCCCTGCTGGCCGTGACGGATCTTGTGGCGGGCTACGGCCGCCGTCCTGTGCTGCAGGGCCTGACCTTTTGCCTGCGGGCCGGAGAATGCGCGGCCCTGCTGGGTCCCAACGGCAGCGGCAAGACCACGCTGCTGCGCGCGCTTTCAGGCGTGCTGGCCCCCTGGAGCGGGGAGGTGCGTCTGGCCGACCGGCCCCTGGCAAGCCTGCGGCCCCGGGAACGGGCCCGGCGGGTGGCCGTGGTGCCGCAGCGCGGCCCTTGCCCGGAGGATCTGACGGCACGGGAAATGGTCCTCCTGGGGCGCTACGCCCATCTTTCCCCCTGGGGCTGGTATGGCCCCGGGGACCACAGGGCTGCGGACTGCGCCCTGGCCGCCACGGACACGACAGGGCTGGCCCACCGCCGGCTGCATGAGCTTTCTGGCGGCGAACTGCAAAGGGTGCTGTTGGCCAGAGCCCTGGCGCAGGAAAGCCCTCTGCTGCTGCTGGACGAGCTGGCCGCCGGTCTGGACCTGGCCCGCATGACCGGACTGTTTGACTTGCTGGAACGCCGCCGCGCCGCCGGAGCCTGCGTGCTCATGGCCGTGCACGACTGCAACCTGGCCGCCCTGTACGCCACGCGGCTGCTGGGCCTGCGGGAAGGCCGCCTGGCCTTTGACGGCCCCGTGCGGCAGGTTTTTACCGAGGAGAACCTCAGTGCGCTGTACCAAACGCCCGTTACCGTGCTGCCCCACCCCCTGTGGGGCCTGCCCCAGGCCCTGTCCGCCCGCGCACGCGGGCCGTGGGCCGCGCCCCACGCCGCCGCCCCTGCTGCGGCCGCATCTGTTGACACTGCTCCTGCCGGCAGCGCTGCTGACGCTCCTGCTCTGCGCTCCCACCGGCCCGGCCCTGGCGGCGGACGCGACCCCCACGCCACAAACGTCCCCGGCAACAACACCCGCTTCGCCAAAAACTGAAGTCGGCACAACGGCCGCCGCGCCCATTGAGGTTACAGACCACACGGGCCATGTGCTGCGCCTGGAGCATCCGGCCCGGCGCATCATCGCCCTGTACGGGGCGTACAACGAACTGCTGTTGGCCCTGGGCGCGGGCGACCGCATTGTGGCCCGCACCGCGGCCGACGCCGCCCTGCCGGAGCTGGCGGCCCTGCCGGCCATCGGCACACACATGCGCCCCAATGCCGAACTTGTTCTGGCGCAGAAGCCGGATCTGGTGCTGCAGATGTCCGGGCGGGAAGAGGCGCAGGTCTTTACGGAAAACCTCCGCAGCCTGGGCCTGCCCGTGCTTACCTTTCAGATGGATTCCTTTGCAGACATGCTTGCGGTGACGCAGGCCCTGGGCCGCCTTACGGGCCTGGAAGACCGGGCCGCCGCCCTGGTGCGCGGCTGGCGGGCGCGGCTGGAGGCCTTGCGCCGGTCCACGGCCGGGCGTGCGCCGCTGCGGGTGTTCTACGAGGTGCGCTATCCCAACCTGCTGGGCGCGGGGCAAAAGGGCATTACCAACGAAATCATCGCCTGCGCGGGAGGCGAAAACGTCCTGCACGAGGCCAAAAAACTGGTCCGCTGCAATGAGGAAACCCTCATCGCGGCAGATCCGGACGTCTATCTTGTACAGCGCGGCCCCATGAATCCGGACCCGGAACCTCCGGCTCGTCGACCGCACTTCGCGGGCCTGCGCGCCGTGCGTGAAGGCCGGGTGCTGCTGGTGGACGAAGCCCGCTACGCCAGGCCCGGCCCCCGCGCCGTGGACGCGGCGGAAGAACTGGCGCACTGGCTGCACGCCGCCCCCCGGCCCTGAAGGCCGCAACATTTCTACCATACATGACGGAATATTACATGACCGGAACCCTTTACGGCCTGGGCGTGGGCCCCGGCGCACCGGATTTGCTAACCCTGCGGGCCGTTAACGTGCTGCGCAACGTGGACGTTATTCTGGCCGCGGCCTCGCCGCGCAACGACTATTCCGCCGCGCTGGAAACCGCCCGCCCCCATCTGCGGCCCGACGTGCGCCTGCTGCGGCTGGAATTTCCCATGACCCGCGACGCGGCCGCGTTGCGCACAGCCTGGGAAACCGCCGCCCGCACCACCAGAGACGTGCTGGAAAGCGGCGCGGACGCGGCCTTTCTGACCATCGGCGACCCCCTGGTTTACAGCACTTTCGGCTATCTGCTGCGCACCCTGCGGACGCTGGCCCCGCACCTGCCCGTGGAGATTGTGCCCGGCGTCACCTCCATTCAGGCCGCCGCCGCCCGCGCGCAGGTGGTGCTCTGCGAAAATGGCGAAACCCTGCGCCTCATCCCCGGCATCAACCGCCAGGACGATCTGACGGCGGCCCTCAAGGACGCGGACACGGCGGTGATCCTCAAGGCCTACCGCAACCTGCCAGCCATCCGCGAGGCCCTGCGCCGCACAGGCCGCCTGAAGGACTGTGTGCTGGCCAGCCTGGTGGAACGGCCGGGCGAACACATCCGCACCGGCCTGCCGGAAAATGACGCCACCCCGCCCTACATGTCCCTGATCCTGAGCCGCAAACCCACGGATGCAGAGGGCTGATGGCCCGGAGCAGCGCCCCGACTTTAGAGCAGTTAGCGAATGAAATGAGCTAACTGCTCTGCAAGGATTTTCTTGAAAATCCTTGCCACGAAATGCGAGAAGGCAGGTTTTTGCCTGCCGTAAGCGAGCATTTCAAGTGTTAAATGCTCTAAAGCGCTGCGGAACAGCGTCGGCAAGGGCGCGGCCTGAGGCATTACGGCCAGGGCATGCAACTTTGCAATGCCCTGGCCGTTGCGTAAACAGCCGCCCGCCGTGGAGGCCAAGCGCAGGTTATTTGCACGGGTAAGCGCCGGAACAGGCAGGTCGTAAACGTTGAAGATGTAGAGCCGCAAAAGTACGTTGCTCAGGGGGTAGGGACGCGATCTGCGCGCAGCCCTGCCCCCTGCGCGGGCGACGCAAGGCGCTGCCTTACGTCAACCTGCCAACACCCTTAAACTTTTCAACAAAATCGACGATTTTTTGAAAAACTCCCTGCTTTTTTTTCAGGTACTGCGGGTTTAGCGGGCTCATCCGTGGCAGAACGTCATTGAGTTCCGTACCGTTTTCACTGGCGAATTCCCGCTTCAGTGAGGCGCTGAGATAGCGCCTGGCTTCCTCCGCATTCAGATTTTCGCTACGGATAAGTTCTTGCGCCTCACGTTGCTGTTCCGCCCTGGCAAAGGTGAAGAAAGCCTCTATCACGCCGGCCTTGTCGCCAAGCTGGTCCAGGTCTGTCTGATTAATAAAATCGACCAGCAAGCTCTCCTTGGCGCGGTTGCCGAGGCTGGCGCGGATCAGGCGGCGCACGTCTTCCACCAGTGCGGTTTTGTCCTTAGTTTTTTTGTTGTTCTCAAAGATCAATTCAAGAATGTAGTCCAGATTGATTTCCTGCGATTTCAGCAAGTCCACTTCAAAGACCACGTCATCCCAGTCAATGGCCGATTTTTCTTTAGCAGCATCCGTTTGTTGCCGACGCTGCCATTCTCTGATGTCATTGTACGCCGAACGATAGTCCTGCAATTTACGTTCAGGCACCACTTTGACGGCCCGTAAGGCGTGCAACTGCGCATCACTTAAATAGTACTTTGCTTTAAATGCCTCCACAGCCGCCGCATTGTTCATATCAACGTATTGCAGGGCCTGCAGAACGGCAAATTCATCGTAGTTTTGCAGGATGTTTTCAACCCGCAGATACTCGCCGAACAGTTTGACAAAAGCCTTTTTGTCTGCCTCTTTTTCAATGGCGTCGGGGTGGGGAAAGTGCTGCTCCAATTCCCGCACCACAGCCACAAAACCACGTCGCGCCTCACCAGTGAGCGCATCGGTAAAGCCCTCCATATATTCCTTGTAGCTTTTTTCCAGCACCACATTTCTGGTGTTGCTGTCGCCGAACAGGGTGATGGCGTCAATGGTGGCCTGCTCCAGATTGCGGAAGGTGACGATATTGCCAAAGGTTTTGGTGGCGTCAAAAATGCGGTTGGTGCGCGAATAGGCTTGCAGCAGGCCGTGGTATCGCAGATTTTTGTCGACAAACAAAGTATTCAGCGTGGGGGCGTCAAAGCCGGTCAGAAACATGCCCACAACAATCAGCAAATCTACTTCCTGATTCTTCACCCGCAAGGCAAGGTCGCGGTAGTAGTTTTGGAAGGCATTGCTCTCCACACTGAAACTCGTTTTGAACAGCGCGTTATAGTCCGCAATGGCCGCACTCAAAAATTCTTTGGCGCTACTGTTCATGGCTGTAACGTCAAAACTTTCATCCGCAATATCACCAATGGCGTCCTGCGCTCCATTGGCCGCGAACGAAAAGATAGTGGCCACCTTGAGCGGCTTGTCGCTGTCTTTTTGCAAAACTTTGAAGGAGTTATAATACAGCTTGGCGGCGTCCACGCTGCTTACGGCAAACAGGGCGTTAAAGCCCTTGGCGCCCGGCTGCAGCCGCCGGGTCTTTTGCCGGAAATTGTTCAGAATGTACTGGGTAATTTCACAAATGCGCTCGGGGTGCAGCAGGGCCTGCGCGGTTTCCGCCGCGCCAAGTTTTTTTTCATCCTGTTCGCATTCAATATTCTTGAAGCGCGGGCGCACATCGTTGTAGTCCACCTTGAACTTCAACACCTTTTCATCACGAATAGCGTCGGTGATGACATAAGAATGCAGCTCATGGCCAAAGACGCTGGCAGTGGTTGCCGCGCCCAAGGCATTTTGCGAAAAAATCGGCGTACCCGTAAAGCCAAACTGCATATAAAGTTTAAATTTCTTTTTCAGGTTCTTTTGTGCTTCACCAAACTGACTGCGGTGGCATTCGTCAAAAATGAACACCACCCGCTTGTTATAGACAGGCAGGTCCGCTTCGCATTTCATCAGTTTGTTCAGCTTTTGGATGGTGGTGACGATAATTTTATTGTCGTCTTTATCCAAATTGCGCTTGAGTCCGGCGGTGCTTTCCGAACCATTGACGCTGTCTGGCGAAAAGCGCTGGTATTCCCGCATGGTCTGGTAATCAAGGTCCTTGCGGTCCACCACAAAAAAAACCTTGTCGATGAAGTCCAGCTCGGTCGCCAGGCGGGCCGCCTTGAAGCTGGTCAGGGTTTTGCCCGAGCCCGTGGTGTGCCAAATATAGCCGCCCCCCTCGGGTTTACGCCACTGCTTCATCTGACAGGTGCTGTTGATTTTCCACAAAATGCGTTCTGTGGCCGCGATTTGGTAGGGGCGCATAACCAGCAGGGTGTTGTTCACGTCAAACACGGAATAGCGCAGCAGCACGCTGAGCAAGGTATTTTTTTGGAAAAAAGTGGCGGTAAAGTCCTTCAGGTCTTTGATCAGACTGTTGTCGGCCTTTGCCCAGTTCATGGTGAAGTCAAAGCTGTTTTTGTCGCGCCTGGTGGTATTGGCGAAGTAGCGGGTATCCGTGCCGTTGGAGATGACAAAGATCTGCAGATATTTGAACAGGGAATGCTCGCTGTTGAAGCTCTCCTTGCTGTAACGATGCACCTGATTGAAGGCCTCGCGGATGGCCACGCCGCGTTTTTTAAGCTCTACCTGCACCAGGGGCAGGCCGTTGACCAGGATGGTCACGTCATAACGGTTGGCGTGCGACCCGGTTTGTTCAAACTGGTTGATGACCTGTACCGAGTTGCGGGCAACGTTCTTTTTGTCAAAGAGGCAAATATTCTGGATGTGGCCGTCGTCAAAAACAAAGTCATAGATGTAATCGTCATGAACCTTGCGGGCTTTGTCCACAAGACCGTCGCCGGGCTTGTCCAACCAGGTTTCCACAAAGCGTTCCCACTCGCCATCCGAAAATTGCACGGTGTTCAAGATTTGCAGCTGCGTGCGCACGTTGGCCAGCAGTTTTTCCGGCGAGTTGAGGCCCGCAGCGTACTCGTAGCCCTGATTTTGCAGATCCTGAACAAGCTCCCGCTCCAGGTCGCTTTCAGTCTGGTAGCTTTCAACAGCCTGCCAGTCGCTTACATACGTATCGAGAACGATGAAGTTGTTGGATTCGGCTATGGCCTTGAAGTCGTGCATTGCAACCTCGTGGATATTTGGCCTTTCGAGATGTGTTATCCTGCTGCCTTTTTTGACTTGGGAAAATTGAACAGCATGTCACGATAATATGCGTACTGCTTTTGGCGGGCGGTCAGCTCGGCGGTCAGCTCGGCGGTCAGCTCGGCGGTCAGCTCGGTAAAGGTGTCCAGAATACGGACGATTTCAGACTGGATCGCAAGTGATTTTTGGGGGTTGTCTGGGCAGGGGATGGGGATCTTTTTATTGGAAAAACTGCCTATCCATTGCCGTTTGTGGTCTCTGTCAAGTAATTCGCAGGGGATTGTATTTAGCCAATAGTAGACATATTTAAGCAAAACTTTGCTGTCATCCTTTGATGTAATCATCTTCATGGCAGAAGATTTTGCTTTGAAGTCAAAGTCAACCCATTTGTTCGCAGTCGTAAAATCATCAAATATTATTACTGGTCTTTCAGATGCTTTATAGATGCCACTTTTTTCATCAGTGTAGCCGAGAATAAACGTCTTCCCTGCAGTAAGCACTGGAGTTTTAAAATTATCATGATAAATTTTTGAATTTACTAGGTACTTAGTCGGTTGCTCATATTGCGTAACTTCCCCCAGCGCCCTCCATTCCACTTCAGCCCCATCCAGCAGCTTTTCCAGAAAGTTTGCACCAGTCATACTACAGTTCCTCGGTCTTGAAGGTGCTATAGCCTTCATAGTGGTAGCTCACGTCAATACCCTTCATGAACAAGGCGCGGTCATCAATCTGGTCGGTGAGGGCTTGGTGCAGCAGGTGCTTAATTTCAATGTCTTTCACCACGCTGCGTTGCATGGCGGACAGGTATTCTTCTTTATCGACCAGGTTCCAATCCACCACCTGTTTGATTTCTTTTTTAAGCATCAGGTCGAGCCAGATCCGGGTGGCGCGGCCATTACCTTCGCGAAAGGGATGGGCAATATTCATCTCAACATATTTTTCGATAATTTCGTCAAAATTACTGTGCGGCATGTTGTCGATATGCTGTAGCGCGGCATCCAGATATATCAGCGGCGCAAAACGGAAATTGCCTTTGACGATATTCACCTTACGAACTTTGCCCGCGAACGCATAGATATCCTTAAACAGCCGGGCATGAATAAAGGCAAGCCCTGCAAACGTACCAACTTCAATGGCATCAATCTCGCCAGAGTCGAACAGTTTTTTGGCATTCTGCTTGCTTATCCTTTCTTCAGCTTTTGCCAGTTCAACCTGATTGGTGATGCCGAGCCTGTTTTCCAGAATCATGCCTCATCCCCTTCCGGTCTGCGTTCCCTCAATTTCCGCCACAATGGCGTCAATCTCCGCCCGCAGCTGGTCAATCCGGACGACGGTAGTTTTCAGTTCGGCGTTGAGCTTTGCAATATCCACCACTTCGCGATTGTCCTTGGCTTGCACATAGCTGCTGACAGACAGGTTATAGTCGTGATCCTTGTCTGCAACAACTTCATACGGCACGGATTGGGCAAAGTGCTCCACATCCTCTTTGCTGTCAAAGACCTGCATGATCTGCGCAATATGCGCATCCAGCAGCACGTTGTGGTTCGTTTCTTTTTTGAACAGGCCGCCGGCGTCAATGAACTGGATTTTGGTGTTCTTCTTGTGCTTGGAAAGCACCAGAATATTTACGGCAATGGTGGTGCCGTAAAACAAATTGGGGGCCAGGGCGATGACGGTTTCCACATAGTTGTTGTCTACCAGATACTTGCGGATTTTCCGCTCGGCCCCGCCGCGGTAAAAAATGCCGGGAAAGCAGACAATGGCGGCCCGGCCCTTGCCGGAAAGGTAGCTGAGGGCGTGCAGCACAAAGGCAAAGTCGGCCTTGGACTTGGGGGCCAGCACCCCGGCCGGGGCAAAGCGTTCGTCGTTGATAAGGGTGGGGTCGTCCGCGCCTATCCACTTCACTGAATAGGGCGGGTTGGAAACAATGGCGTCAAAGGGCTTTGCATCGCCAAAATGCGGCGTGGTCAGGGTGTCGCCCAGCTGAATGTTGAATTTGTCATAGTTGATGTTGTGCAGAAACATGTTCATCCGCGCCAGGTTGTAAGTGGTGTGGTTGATCTCCTGGCCGAAAAAACCGTCTTCAATAATGTGTTCGTCAAACTGCTTTTTGGCCTGCAACAACAAAGAACCGGAGCCGCAGGCCGGGTCATAGATCTTATTGATGGCGGTTTGTTTGTGCATGGCGAGCTGCGCGATGAGCTTTGACACATGCTGCGGAGTAAAAAATTCGCCGCCGGATTTACCGGCGTTGGCGGCGTAGTTGGAGATCAGAAATTCATAGGCGTCGCCGAACAGGTCAATGCGGTTGTCTGCAAAATCGCCAAAATCCAAACCGGCTACGCCGCTCAACACGGCGGCCAGGCGCGCGTTCTTTTCCTTGACCGTGGAGCCAAGGCGGTTGCTGGTGGTGTCAAAATCAGCAAACAGCCCCTTGATATCCTGCTCCGAAGGATAGCCGAGGGCGGAGCCTTCAATGGCGGCAAAGATGGCGGCCAGATCGGTGTTCAGGCTCTCATTGGTCTTGGCGTCGGCGACCACATTGGCAAACAACTGGCTGGGATAGATGAAGTAGCCCTTGGATTTGACGGCATCGTCCCTGATTTCCGGAGTGATGATAGCGTCGTCCAACGTGGCGTAGTTGACGCTTGCGTCGCCAGCTTCCATGTAGCCGATAAAATGCTCGCTGATAAAACGGTAAAACAAAGCCCCAAGCACATATTGTTTGAAGTCCCAGCCGTCCACAGCGCCACGGACATCATTGGCTATTTTCCAGATTTGGCGTTGCAGGGCATCGCGTTGTTGGGAGCTGGTCATATGCTGCAGTCCATCCTGCTGTATCCGTTTTGCGGCGTTTTTTGTCATCCGCAATCGTGACGTAATAAAGTTGAAGGCGCTAAGGCCCAAGAGCCTGTCAGCCCCGCAAGCCTGAGGCAACCCGGCACTGGCGCGCCGCAGCCCCGAAAGTGCAGCCCCGGCGACTGCGGGCCTGCAGCTGCTGACCGCGTGACCGCCGCCAAGGAACCGGGCCGCACGAGTATAGCGACTAATCCGTGGCAACTCAACGCCATATGCAGTGCAGCCCTGCCCCATGTGCGGGCGGCGCGCTGCCGCAAAAAACCTGCCCGGTTTTGGACGGGCCTATTTTTTTGGAAAAGCGTGCCAAATGTTACAGACGTCCCCTTGCCCCTGCGTATAGCCTGCAAGAAAAGCTATACGGAGGTGGTGATTATGGAACTCTCCAAGGACACAAAAATCTTTGCCCTGACGGAAAAATATCCCTTTCTGGTCGATGCCCTGGCGGACCACAACAGCGCTTTTGCCAAGCTGAAAAATCCCCTGCTGCGCCAGACCCTGGGGCGCGTCGCCTCAGTGGAAAAAGCCGCGGGCCTGGGCAATGAAAGCGTGCTTGCGCTCCTGCTTTTTATCGCGGGCGCCATCATGGCCGCCACCGGCCAGGCCGTGACTCTTGTCCCCCCCGCCGGAGCAGCGGGCACAGCGCCCACCGCCGGCCTTTCGCGGGAAGAACGCCTGGAAAAACTCAAAGAAATCATCGGGGATCTGCACAACGGCGTCGCCTTTGCCGACGTGCAGGCAAAATTCAACGCCACGGTGGGCGACATTGCCCCGGAGGAAATCGCCACCCTGGAGCAGACCTTGGTCCGGGAAGGCCTGCCGGAATCGGAAATCAAGCGCATGTGCCATCTGCACGCCGCCCTGTTCCACGGGGCGCTGGAAAAGCGGCCGCCCCTTCCCGTGCAGCCGGGGCACCCCCTGCATACCTATATGGAAGAAAATCTGCGGGCCAAAAAGCTGCTGGTCGAAATCCGCGAGGCGGCCGCCCAGGCCGAAGGCACATCGGGCGACGCCGCCTGGCCCTTTATGCATGGTCGTCTGGTCTTTTTGCTGCAGCAGCTGGAGGACATCAAAACGCACTATATCCGCAAGGAAAATCAGCTCTTTCCCCTGCTGGAACAGCACGGCCTGAGCGCGCCGGGCAAGGTAATGTGGGCAGTGCACGACGATATCCGCAGCGCCTTCCGCACCACCATGGCCCTGCTGGCCCAAAAGGAACGCGCCTCAAGTCTTGCCGCCCTGGCCGGCCTGCTCGCTGAAATTGAAGAAATGTTCCGCAAGGAAGAAAACATCCTCTTCCCCATGACCCTCGAACTACTCACCGCCGAAGACTGGAACCGCTGCCGCCTGGGCGACGACGAAGTGGGCTACGCCTTTGGCGTAACCCCCGGCACGGAGTGGACCGCCGGCCCAATCCGCAGCCCTGCGCCCGCCGGGGCAACGGCTTTGCTGTCGCTTTCCACCGGGCAGCTCGCCCCGGAGGTGGTCAACGCCATACTCCGCAATCTGCCCGTGGACATCAGTTTTGTGGGCCCGGACGACAGGGTGGCCTACTATTCCGATGGCGAAAGCCGCATCTTCCCCCGCAGCGCCGCCGTCATCGGCCGGGAGGTCAAAAACTGCCACCCGCCCAAATCCGTACACATGGTCACGGAAATTCTGGAAGCCTTTAAAAGCGGAAAGCGGGACAAGGCCGAATTCTGGCTGGACCTGGGCGGCAGGTTTATCCACATCCAGTACCTGGCCCTCCGGGACGCCCACGGCAAGTACCTGGGCTGCCTTGAAGTGGGCCAGGACGCAACCCGCCTGCGCGCCCTCACCGGCCAGCGCCGCCTGCTTGAATGGGAATGACCTGCACGGCCCGCCCCGCCGGACAAACTCTGCCCCCTGTTGCCGCCGGCAGCAGGGGGCTTTGTGCAAGGGGCCGCGCGCCGTAATTGCGCGTTGCCCGCGCCCGACGCGGTAACCTGGCCCACTGTGCCCCCCTGACTGGCGGTAGGGTCCGCCCGAACCAGGGCTGCGGCGGGCACATTTTTTGTAAAAAATAAAAACATATAATTCCGCTCTGTTGCAGGCCCCCTCAAGCCCCGCAAGCCGGGATTCGGCTTGCTTTTTGGATGCAGCGGGTATAAAATTATAGATATCAAACTATTATCCATAGCTTGCCGGCAACCCCGCCAAGCGGGCTGGGTCTTTGCCGCCCTCGCGGGCCGGCGGCATGGCACGCACCTGATGCTGGAGTGTTCTATGAAAGAAATACGCCAAAAGGCCAAGGAACTGATGCGGGGGGCCTGTCGACTGTGCCCCGTTTGCGACGGGCGAGCCTGTGCGGGCGAGGTGCCCGGTATGGGCGGGCTGGGCAGCGCCGCCGCCTTCAAGGACAACGTCAAGGCCCTGGCGGAAACAGCCCTGAACATGCGCCTCATCCATGAAGCCGACGCGCCGGACACCTCCTGTACCGGCCTGGGGCTGCACCTGGCCATGCCGGTGGTGGCCGCGCCCATAGGCGGCATGTTCAACTTCAATGACGCCGTTACGGAAGAAGACTACGTGACGGCCGTGGTGCAAGGCTGCAAAGAGGCCGGCGTCATCGGCTGTACCGGCGACGGCGTCCCCCCGGTCATTACCCAGTCCGCCTTTGCCGCCATCAGCGCGGCCAATGGCCACGGCATTCCCTTCATCAAACCCTGGGAAAGCGCGGAACTCGACGCAAAACTTGAGCGCTGCTACGCCACCGGCTGTAAAATCGTGGGCATGGATATCGACGCCGCCGGGCTGATTACCCTGCGCAAGATGGGGCACCCCGTGGGGCCCAAATCCCTCAAGGAACTGACCGCCATTGTTGCCAAAATCCATCAGGCCGGATGCAAATTCATCCTTAAGGGCATCATGACCGTGGCCGACGCCAGGGCGGCTGTGGCGGCCGGGGCGGACTGCATTGTGGTTTCCAACCACGGCGGCCGGGTCATGGAATACGCGCCGGGTACGGCACGGGTGCTGCCCGCCATTGCCGCGGCCGTCAAGGGGCAGATAACCGTCATGGTGGACGGCGGCGTGCGCAGCGGGGCCGACGTGTTCAAGATGCTGGCCCTGGGGGCCGACCTGGTCGGCATCGGCCGCCCCATTGTCTGGGCCGCCATCGGCGGCGGCGCGGCCGGCGTGAGCAAATACCTGACCCAGCTCAAAGGCGAACTGGTGCAGACTATGGTCCTCACGGGCTGCCAGGACATTGCCGCCATCACTGGGGACGCCCTGTTCGCGCAACATTGACGGACTGCACGAAAAAACTGACGCATCCCGGAAAAGCGGAACCGTGCAACGCTTCCTGCTTCCCTGCGTAAGAGCCCGCCCGGCGGTACGGTTTGGCCCTGCCAAGCCCCCCCGGGACGGGCTCTTGCTGTTGTGCCGCCGCAAAAATCTTCGCCAGTCTCGCCCGCCTGATAAAAACCGTTGCCCTCTCCCCATCTAGAGTATTTAACACTTGAAATGCTCGCTTACGGCAGGCAAAAGCCTGCCTTCTCGCATTTCGTGGCAAGGATTTTCAAGAAAATCCTTGCAGAGCAATTAACGCATTTCATTCGTAAACTGCTCTATCCGCAGATACGCCACCTGTTCGTCCCCCAAGGGCAAAGGCAGACGGTTTTTTTCTGTCTGCACGGCTTCCTGAAAACCGCGCGGCCACGCTACTTTTTGATTTTATCGCATAATATATATTGACATATAAAAAAATTTATATAAAAATCTTAATCACAAATTTATATAAATAATACCACTGCATTGGAGAAATATCCATGAACCCAGCGGAGCGCAAGCCAACCACCGGGAACCTCTTTACACATGTGTATGAGCAGCCTCGCCCGCAACGGGTGGGGGTATTCAGGGCAAGTCTTCTTTTGTGGGCTTGTTTTTTTTGTACCTGTAGTCTGTTCCTCCCCACACAAGCCCTGGCCGACAACGAGCGCTACAAGGCCATTCCCCTGGCTGCCGGTGGCTATGTCTTTATTCTGGATACGCAGGAAGGACACGCCTGGACCTGGAGCAACGCCGGTCCGGGGCAGGCTTCGCCTTCCGGCAGCAATCCGCGCATCGTCTATCAAGGCAATGTACGTCGCAATATGACGCCCCCCAAGGGCGCTCCCAATGTGCCGGCCCCCACGCCGACACAGCAGCAGGAACGTTTCTGAGGCCACGGTGGGGCTGCGGCGCCGCGCCTCCCCAACGCGCCGCACCCCGCCAACCTTATACAACCGCACACGACAAAGGCCTGTGTCTGTGACAACCGGAGGTTCTTTATGAAGCGCATACTTGTTCTGTTTGTGGCGGCCATACTCTACACCACCCCTGCCTTTGCCGCCGGCGCCGCGCACAACGCCACTCAAGGAGGCGGCAGCAAGGGGGGCGAACAAAGCAAAGTTGTCAATGTGACCACGGTTAAAAATGCCGCCGTTATTGCCAGCGGCAAAAACTCCGAGGCCAATATCGGCAACGTCACCAACGAAGGTGGCAAACAAAGCGACGTGGTCAATGTGACCACCCTCAAAAATGCCGCCGTCATTGCCAACGACGGCGGCAAAACAAACATTGGCAACGTTACGAACAAGTAGCTGCAACGGATTCCATCAGCTGCACATATTGCGCTGATGGAATCCATTACAGGAGGCCGCGATGCGCACTACGAATAACGTATTATTTACAATAATATTTATTTACATATTTTCAACAGCCTGTGCAACAGAATCGTTGTCTTCTGAAATAGTTGTATCTGGAAAAGATGTAAAAATAAAAACAGACGATGGTGAAGTAATAGACACATCAAAATTGCCTGAATCCTCTGATATAGAAATAGATAATAATACTGTTTCCATTGGCGATGTAAAAAATAATGGCAAAGATAATAAAAATATAAATAAAAAAACAAGTATTGAAAATGTAATTATAGTCAAAGATGGAAAAACCACCTCCATAAAAAAGCTCGAAACTGGAAACATGCGTCACGGCACGGAGAAAAAATGAAATATATCACTATATTATTATTTGTCGTGGTGCAAACGGTCTTTCCCCTTGCCGCCAACGCGGAAGAAGACATCTTCGCGGACTACAATAAAGATATGAGCAAGCCTGCGGATGCCAATGTGGTTGGCGTGTACGACGCCTGGGGGAACAACATGGCCCACCGCATCAAGAACGGCTACAGCGAAGGCGTGGTCATTGACGGCGCAGGCGATTACGCCGATGGCAAGGTCCATGTCGACGGGATGGGAAATGTAGTCATTGACAAGAATGCCAACGTAGGCCCTGTTATAAACCAGACCGATCTGAATAATTCAACAGTAATAATACAACAAAAAAAGCGGTTCTGAAATGCCTGTGAAACATGTTCTGCATCGACTTTTTTTGGCAGTGCTCTGCACTGCGGCCGCCTGCGTTTTGCCAGGCTGCAAAGCCGCCGTCCCCAACCTGCCCCCCATGCAGGCCAACGCTCCGGTGCATACCAGCTATTCGGGCGCGCTGGCCGACCTCAATACAGTGCTGGAAGTCTACCTTCCGCCGGACTACCCGGATACCTTTTTCTTTGTGAAGCCCATCGTAGACGCCACAGGCCTTTCACAGACCGGAGAAATCCCGCTGGACATTACGGCGCTGGTTCGCGACGCCGTGGCCCAAGTTTATTACAAGGTGCGCTATGTGGAGCAATACGATCAGACAGATATTGTGCAGATTCAGGCAGAGCTGCTCAAGTTGCAGACCAGCAAGCTGCAGGGCCTGGCCGTCAAGCCGGCCCAGCGCCCGGCCGTGGATTTTACCATTGCCGGCCGTATTTCTCAGTTTGACCGCAACCTGGAGTCGCAGTCCGACAAGGCCCGGGCCATGGCCAATTTTGGCGAAGGCCTTTCCCGTACGGATATAAACGCTTCGGCCGAAGCCTCCTCCCGCCTTTCCCGCCTGAGCGTTTCCTTCAGCGTTTTCAACCCCAACGGTATTGCCCTGCCGGGAAAGTTCGGCGCCAGTATGGAAGTCCGGTACGCCAAAAACGGCATGGACTTCGGCTTTGCCATCTTCGGCAACGGGCTGGGCTTCGGCTCCGAAGCCACGGCCATGCACGGCCGTCACCTCGCCCTGCAGATGATGACGGAATTCAGCGTGGTGCAGATTATCGGCAGAGCCCTGAACGTCCCTTACTGGCGCGTGGGCGCGACGCAAAACATCTTTACGCCAGACAGACTTGTAACCTCTGAATGGCAACGACAGTACGCCAGCATGGGGCCTTTGCTCATCCCCTTCATGCAGTCGCAGTGCATTGCCTGCGGGGACAGCTCCGTCATGGTAACCGGACAGATGGACGCCCAGACCCAGGCCGCTCTGGACCGCTTTGCCGACAAATTCGGCGTTAAAAACCGCAGTTATCCCAACTATGAAATGTTTAAGGCCTTGGAAATGCACCGGCTTCTTGACCGCGGCGCGGCCTCTGCCGCCTGGGCGGCCTACGGCGCGTACAAGGGCGGCTCCCGCCCTGTGGCCATGCCGCAAACGGCCAGGCCCGCTGCTCCGCCCGCTGCTCCGCGTCCGGAACCCCGCAGCGCGCCGTCCTCCCCCGCAAATGGCGGCCCAGCCGCCACGCCCACCGCACAGCCAGACGTCGCCAAGCCGCTGGAAGGCTTGCTGTAAGGCAGGGAGGATAAGATATGTCCATACTTCCATGCATGTTGCCGTTGCGCCCTATCCTGGTCATGCTCCTGACCATATGCTGCAGCATGGGCGTGGGGAGCCTGTGCCGCGCCGCCGATGCCAACGACGCGGCCGACATCCGCACGCCACTGCTGCAAGAGGGCAAGCGCACCCTCTACCAACGGGTGATCAGCCATCCGGGGGCCAGGCTGGCCGACGCGCCCGCCGGAGCTGGGGCCGAGCCCCTGCGCGGCTTTACGCCCCTGTACGTTTACGGACGCCAGAATGTCCAGGGCGCGGACTGGCTGGAAGTTTCGCCGAGCGTAAAGGCCACGCGGACCCGCTGGATCAGATCCGACGCCTGCTCGCCCTGGGACAAGGCTCTGACGCTGCTGTTCGCGGACCGCATGAGCCGGGATCCCGTTCTGTTTTTCCGCAATTTTGACGCCCTGAACGCCCTGGTGCGCGCCACGGACATGCGCGCCGCGCTGGACGGCCTGCTCCGCGCGCCGACTTCACCGCAAAGCCCCTTGCTGGCCGTTGAGCCCAGGGAGGCCTCCGTCCCGCGCAAGCAGTTCTACCTGATACCCATCTTTGACTATTCCGACGAATATGAACAGCACAACCTGCGCCTGCTCAAAATCGGCGTGGTGGACCCCGGCGTTCTGCCCACCGCCGCACCCCACCCCGCCCCCGCGCCCGTCACCGCTTTAGCGCCTGTACCCGCACCCGCGCCTGTACCCGCACCCGCGCCTGTACCCGCACCCCAGGCCGCCGCCCCGGAACCGCACTTTTCCGCCGGCATAGCCTTTATTGTGGATACGACCATCTCCATGGGGCCCTATATCGAACAGACCAAAAATTTCATTCACAGCACCTACAACGCCCTGGAAAAAAGCTCCATCGCCGAAGATGTGGCGCTTGCCGTGGTGGCCTACCGTAACAGCACCAAGCATAACGCCAAACTGGAATACGTGTCTTCCGTGGTTGCCCCTTTTACCCGTGCAGGCTCCCGCGCGCAGGCCGAACCGCGCGTGCAGGGCATGGACGAGGCCGCGGTTTCCACCCACGCCTTCAATGAAGACGCCTTTGCGGGCATCAAGGCGGCCATAGACGGGCTGGACTGGTCGCCCTACGCCGTGAAACTGGCGGTAATGGTCACGGATGCGGGCGCTATCCGCAATGACGACCCCCTCTCCAGCACGGGCCTTACCGAAAAGGAAATGGGCGACCTGCTGGCGCAAAAGGGTATCCGCCTGGTGGTCGTCCACCTGCATACCAAGGCGGGCCAGCGGCACAACCTGGCGGGCACGGTGCAGCAGTACCGGCAACTGACCGCCGTGCGGGACGGCAACGTCAAAAGCGCCTATGTGGCCCTTCCCGTCAGCGACCCCCAGACCGCCAGTCGACAGTTCAGCCGCATCGCCGCCAAACTCGTCGACGTGCTGCAGCAACTGGTGGTCAAGGCCGCTCAGGGTGCGCCCATTGCCAAGCCTTCTTCGCCGCCCCCCGCCGCCCTGCCCGCTGCTGCGGCGGCGTCCCCAGCCGCCGTACCGGCCGCCGCAGTTGCGCCCGCCGCTCCCCAGGCTGTGGCCGCCGCGCCCGATCCGGAAGCCCTGGCCGCCTATATCGGCCAGGCCCTGGGCTACGCCGCCTATCTGGAGTTCGCCGGCGAGCGACAAAAAGCCACCGCCCCGCGCCTGATGGAGGCCTGGGTAGCGGACAAAGACCTGGGCAGTCTGGTGGAAGGCAAATCTACCGACGCGCTCATGGCCGCCGTCCTGCTCAACAAAAACCAGCTCAATACCCTGGCCCGGCAGATCGGGTTGCTTATCGATGCCGCCCGCGCCTCGCGCATGACAGACAGCAGAGACCTTTTCCAGCGCGTCATTTCGCTTTCGTCGCAGACCCTGCGCGACCCGGAACGCCTGCAGCGCGCCGCAGACGACAACCTCTGCGCCCAGGGGTTGCTGCCGGAATTTCTGACCGGACTGCCGTACAAAAGCCAGGTAATGAATCTGACTGAAGAACGCTGGCTGGCCATGAGCGCGCGTGAGCAGGACGAACTGATCTACTCGCTGGAGGCCAAGCTGCGCCTCTATGCGGAATACCACAACGACGCCGACAACTGGGTAACCTTTGGGTCCGCCGACCCCGCCGAGGCCCTGTACCGCGTGCCGCTGACCTCGTTACCCTAAAAATTGGGCTTTCGCATGACGCCGCCGCTGCTGGAAATCCGCAATCTCTACAAGTGCCATACGGCCCGGCGGCCGGCCTTTTGCGCCGGCATCACACGCCTGGACATGGCCCCCGGCGAGGCTGCGGGCATAACCGGGCCCAGCGGCTGTGGCAAAAGCACCCTGCTGGAAATGCTGGCCCTGCTGACGCGCCCCTCCACCACCGAGCGCTTTGTGCTGCGCGCCGAAGACCGCGCCTGCGATCTGGCCGCCCTCTGGGCGCACAGCCCGCAACAGCTCTACGCCCTCCGCCGCGCTTATCTGGGTTTTGTGCACCAGGCCGGCGGCCTGTACCCCTTTTTGACCGTGCAGGACAATATCGGCCTGCCGCTGCGCCTCACAGGGCAGACCTCTCAGGCGGAAACAGCCCGCCGCGTGGACGCCCTGCTGGAATTCCTCGGCCTGCGTCATGTGGCCCGAAGCCTGCCCGAAACCCTTTCGTACGGAGAACGCCAGCGCACCGCCGTGGCCAGGGCCCTGGCCCACCGGCCACGGCTGATCCTGGCCGACGAACCCACCTCGGCTCTGGACCCAGAAGCCGCGCGGACAACCATGTCCCTGCTGCGGCAAGGCGCGCGCATGTCCGGGGCGGCCTTGCTGGTAGTCAGCCACGACCACGCCCTGCTCGCCGCCACGGGCATCCCCGCGTGCGCCATGCGGCAACAGCCCGCTGCCGCGCCCAAGGCTGTATCCGCCGCCGAATCCGAAAAAATCCACTACAGCCTTGACCTGCCGCCGCGGAAGGAAAATGCCGCAGCCCCGCAGGGCGCAGGCCCGCCCGCCGCAGCGGCGCAATCCGCCCCCCCGCCGCAGCGGCGCGTACCCCCACGCAAAGGGGCCGCCCTGCTCTGCGCCCTGGCCTGGCGAGACTTTCGCCACGAGCGTTCGCTCTCCATCTGCGCGGTACTGGCCTTTGCCGCCGCGCTCACGCCGCTGATCATCCTGAGCGGCCTGCGTACGGGAATCGTGGGCACCCTCTCGCAACGCTTGCTGGACAACCCCGCGGCCCTGGCCGTCAACCCCTACAGCAGCCAACGTTATATGGAAGAAGACCTGGCCGCCTTGGCCGCCTTGCCCTCCGTGGCCTTTGTTGTGCCCCTCACCCGCACCCTGGCAAGCAGCGTGTTGATCGATCGCCCAGGGCACTCTCCGCTGGCGGCGGACGTCCTCCCCACCGCCAGGGGAGACCCCTTGCTGGAACGCTACGCCTCAACGCCGCCGGCGGACGGCGCGGTCATAACCACAGAGCTGGCGCGCTCTTTGCCGGGCGTGACGCCGGGCCGCCGTCTGAACCTCCGCATCACCCGCCGCCAGGAAGGCCGCCTGCAGAGCGTGACGCTCCCGGTGCGCGTCCACGCCGTCCTGCCCGATGCCGCGGACTGGAAAAACCGCGTCTACCTGCCCTTGCCCCTGCTGCTGGATATGGAGCGCTACAGGGACGGCTTTGCCGTGCCCGCGCACGGCTGGCCGGGAAAAGCGCCCACGTCCGCCGCCCGCAGCTTTGCCGGTTTTCGCATGTACGTGGACAGCCTTGAGGCCGTCATTCCCATACGCGACGCCCTCAAACGCCGGGGTATAGACGCCTATACCTGCGCCCGCGAAGTGGAGGCCATTCTGGATCTCAAGCAGGCGCTGACCCTCACCGCCCTGCTTGTAGGCGGCGTTACGCTGGCAGGCATGGCCTTTTCTCTGGCCAGTCTCGCTGTGGCCAATGTGCGCCGCAAGGCCCTTTTTTTTGCCCAGGGCGCGCTTATGGGGCTCAGCCGCCGTGAGCTGCTGGCCCTGCCCTTGCTGCAGATGACCTTTACCGCGCTGCTGGCGGCTTCCTGCTCTCTGCTTTTCTACGCGGCCGCCGCCGCGCTTCTGGATCTGGCCGCCGCCCCCTGGCTGGAATCCGGAGAAAGCGCCTGTGCCCTGCCTGGGGCGCAGGTGTTGCCGCTCTACGCCGGTTCCCTTCTCCTGGCCTGCCTCTGCGGCGGAGTTGCCTGCCGCCAATTGCTCACGCTGCAGCCTGCGGAGGTCTTGCGCCGTGACGCCTGATGCCGCCCGTTCCGCCCCCCTGGCCGTTCTGCTGGCTGCCCTGGGCCTGCTTCTTGCCCTGCCCCGGACGGGCCTGACCCTGCAGCTGACCGGTAAAAGCGATTTGCCCAGCCTGGAACGGATTTCCAACCCCAGGCCGGCGCCCGGCGACATCGCGTTGCCCATGCCCGGTGGGCTGACCATGACGCTGCGCCCTGTATGCGTGCCCGCAGCTGGTTATCTGGATGACGTGCAACAGCCTTTTGGCATCACGGCGCAGACCGACGCGCCCGCAACGCCCGACGCGGCCTGGGCGGAACGGCGCTACACGGCCTCCGTCAACGCGCCCTTTGAGCTGGCCGACATCCCCGCCAGCTGGGGCAATACGCTGCCGGAATGGCTCCAGGCGGACCCGGCCAGCGCCGCTTCGGCCCAAAACGGCCTGCGGGCCTTCCTGTATTTTATTGGCAAATATGAGGTCACCAGGGGGCAGTGGCGGGCCGTTATGGCACAGGACGCGCCCTTTGCCGTCCAAGCGGGCGACGACAGGCCCGTAACGGATATTTCCTGGTTTGAGGCCCAGGATTTTTCCCGGCGCTACTCCGAATGGCTTATGAAAAACCATCCGGAATTTCTGCCTTTTTTTGCGCAGGAAAAGCGCTCTTCCTACGTGCGCCTCCCCACGGAGGCGGAATGGGAATACGCCGCCCGGGGCGGGCACCGGGTCAGCCCGGCGGAGCGGGAACGCACCCGGCTGTACCCCGTGCCCCAAGGCACCGCCATGGGCGAATACATTATTGCCGCCCAGTACGACCCTACCCTTACGGGCCTTGCCCCCATTGGCTCACGCAAGCCCAACCCTCTGGTACTTTACGATATGCTGGGGAACAGCGCAGAAATGGTCCAAACCCCCTTTCATCTGGTGGCGGCAGGCCGCCTGATGGGCAACCAGGGAGGCTTTGTGATCAAGGGGGGCAGTTGGCGGGCCTTTTCTGAAAACAGCCTGCACCCGGGCCGGCGGATTGAAGCCAGCTATTACATAGACGGCCGGGCCCAGCGCCGGGACGACCTGGGCTTTCGCATCAGTCTGGGCACCATACTTACCCCCAGGGACAGGCTGGCGGCTCTGCGCGCGGAATGGGAAAAACGCCGCGCCCCGCACGCCGCGCAGGCCACCCAGCGCCAGGACGTCCGGGTAATCATCCGCGAAGTCTATCGCGAGGTAGAAAACCCGGCACTGCGACGCCGCCTGGCGGAAGCGGAACAAGTCGCCGCGCTGTACCACGAGCAAGTTAATGCCAATGAAGAACGCATGATGCACGAAATGTTGCTGGGCGCAACCTTTTCTCTGGAAACCATCGCCAATTACGCCGCGCGCTGCTACCAGCTCATCAAGCTGATGGACGCCTATGAATCCTTGTCGCCGCACAAAAAACAGGCCCAGGCAGCAGAGATGAACAATATGCGCCAACAGGTTACAGGCTTTGTCTTCGGCATCCAGGGGGCGCTTTTTTACTACAAAAACATGCTTGCCGCATCTGGGGGCATGAACCTGCCGCGCCTGCTGCAACAGCTTGAAGCCCTGCGCATCCAATTCGCCCATGAGGACGGCTTCAGCAAAAACATGGGACGACGGCTCACCGTCTTGCAAAAACATATCCATGCCGGTCAGGACGACAGCCTGCAACGTTCCGACCGGCAAACCCTGCAGGACATCCTTCCCGCCTGGCTGCTGGACCGCTTGCTGCCCTATCTCAACACTTAGGAGATTGTTATGTCTGCCCTGCGCCTCCCTCTGACCCTTGCGCTGCTGTGCCTTTTCATCCCAATCGTCGGCTGCGCGCCGCACACCGCCATGCCGAAGATAAACGCCGAGTACTACCCGCAGTGCTATGCGCCTTTCAAACAGCTGCACGACGCCGAAGTCTCGCTGCGCAACCGCACCGTGGGCTATACCGCGGGCGGCGCCATAGCCGGCGCGGCCGGGGGCGCGCTTCTGGGCTTTCTACTCTCCGGCGGCAAGTGGGAATACGCCCTGGCCGGCGGGGTGGCCGGCGGGCTTTCGGGCGCGGCCACCGGGTACACCATGGCGAAACTTCAGGGCATCAAGGACGACCAGAAGCGCTTGCTGGCCTATAAACGCAGCATGGATATAGATATGGCCAACGCCACGGAAGTGGAACTGGCCGCTCTGCAAAGCCTTAAATGCTATATCCAGGAATTTGAACAACTGCAGAAAGGTTTGGCGGAACAGACCGTAACCCGCGAGGAATACGCCAAACGCTATGCGGAAATCCGCACCGGCATTACAGAGCTGGGCAAAATTACCGGCGATTCGCAACTGCTGCTTGCCCAGCGCGACGCCGAATTCCGCACGGCGCTCCAAGCTGAAGCCACCCAGCAAAACACGTCCTTAAAACCGCTCCCCACGGTGGATGAACGCCGCGCCCAACACCTGAAGCAACAAAAAAAGACCGCCGCAAAGGTGCGCAAACACCCCAAACAAAAACGCGGCAAGTCTGCCGCCCAGCCCGAAGCCAGCGCCTCGCTAGCCATCGCCGACCTCAAAAACGAAATCCAGGCGCTGGAAGAACAGGCCCAAAACGACCGGCAACGGTACCAGCCGCAAAAAGAAACGCCGGCCCAGCCCGCGGCCACGGCCGTTGAGCCGACGCCCGCAACGCCCAAGGCCACACCGGCAGTGCTGCCGGTGTCCGTGGACCAGGTTGCGGAAACGTACGATGCGTATCCCACCAAGGTTCTGCAGATGGAAGCCGTGGAGCGCCAACGCCAGCGCACGCTGGAAATCATGAGCGACGCCGCCGCAAAAACCGGCATAGATATGGTTTAGCCCTCAAACGGACGGCGCGCGCCCAGGCTGGCCTGCGCGCCGTCCCCAACCCCTATCTTGCTGTGGAGACAAACCATGCGTTTCACACAACTCCTGCTTGGCATCATGACTGCACTGCTTGTGGCTGGCTGCATGGCAAAAACAGCAGTACTGCTGGACAAAAATGCAAAAGAAAAAGTAGTGGCCCCTGCGTCATTTTATCTTTCTGTGGTGGGCAAAACGCTTTACGAGGACGCGGATTCCAAAGAAAAAATTGCAGTGGGGGAAATCTTTCAGGAAGAAGCGTCAAAAAAGCTAAAAGAGATAGGCGCCTTGGCGGAAGACGGCGATGGAAAGAACCACTATGTGATCTTGGTAAACATCCTTGGGTATGAGCCGGGGAATGCCGCCGGCAGATATTTTCTCGGACAGCTTACAAACTCGTTTGATGCGGCAATAGCAATAAACGCGCAATTATGCGCGGCCGTGAAAGAGGATGGCGGCGTAAAAGCCGGAGAAATTATTGCACTGATTCCCACAGGTAAAGCGCTACATAAGGGGCTGTTTGGCGGAATCGGCGGATGGAAAACAATTATCGTCGACGCTGCAAGAGACCTCATCACCACAGTAGAAAAAACTTTTTTGGATTAATTGAGGAGAAGACATGAAAACAGCCATAGCCGCATTTATTATACTTATTGTTTCAGGATGTACTATTGGACCTTCAAAAATAGCTAAAACAATAGAATATGAATCTCGGGAAAGTATCAGCCAGTTTGCACAACCAGGAAAAACCTCGAATATAGCCATACTAGAAAAATTCAAAAAACCCACAGCGAAATTAGTGCGTGACGATTCAAAATATACATATATGTATGCATATTGGGACAGAAAAACAAAAAGTTATGGATTTTTTTCCGGGGTTGCAGAGGTGCAAGTCGAGCAAAAAACAGCGAGCTTTGTTTTTAACAGCGATGGAATTTTAGAAAAATTCGAATTCAACGATGATTTTCCTTTTAAAACACAGATGAATAGAACTGGGAGCAATACACTAACATCAGAAAAAATAGTATATGAGTACTCAAAATTAAAATACGGCGAATCGCTGGATGAAGTATTAAAAAAACTTGGCGCTGCTACCGTTCATACAACACAAGGGGATAAACAAAATATTTCATATACAAGTTTTCCATTTCTCAGCGGTATTTGCCTTGAGTTTCAGGACAAAAAACTTTCCAGCAAATACTATTACACCACCGTGGAATTGAATGCAGAAGAAAAATCCATTTTGAAAAACGCCCCATAACGCGGATTGCCTTTGAGAATATGCATTTTCAAAATTTAGGGCACCTTGCTTCCGGCGCTTACCCGCGCAAATAAATTTTGCTTGCGCCTCCACGGTGGACGTCTGCTTACACAACAGCCAGGGCATGGCAACGTTGAAAAGCCTTAATCGCGGCAAGGGCTGCCGTTGGGCCACGCCAATCCCGGAGGCGGGGTCGTCCCCGTCATGCGCTGCCCTTTGTGCCCAGGCCGGTTATGTCGGCCTGGACGCAAAGGGCAGCGCAGCAGCCGACACCTGGCGACCGTCCTCAGCCTTACGACGCGGGCTGCACCTTTTGGCGGCACCCGCGGCACAGCCTATGGCCCATCATTTTTCGACGCGGGCTGCACAGCGGTTTGCGGCGGCACGCCCCGCCCCACAAAAAATATTTGCAAAAAAGACTTGCCAAGCGTAAATTTTCCGATTATGTATCCCCTTTCAATGACGATGCGGGAGGCTTCGTTTCTGATTTTTTACAACACACTGCATCGGATTACACTTTAAGGCGAACGCCCCAACCCAAGCCCTGTTGCGCAGACAGGGATGGGTTTTTTTCGCCCTGCCGGTGCAAACTTTACTTCCACACCGTGCCCTTACGCTTTCAGGGTGTCGTAACCGCACGTTTTTTTTGCCCACCGGCGCGCCATGAGCGCAGATGCGCAGCCGGGGCGAACCGCCTACCTACTTGAGGTACCCATGGGCCAGCTCACCAAACAGTTCGGCAAAATCAAGATTTCCCTCCCTATCCCCCATCTGCTCAACCTGCAGATAGATTCCTACCAAAAATTCCTTCAGGAAGGCCTGCCGGTAGAGGACCGCAAGCCCGACGAGGGCCTGGAAGGCGTGTTCCGTACCGTTTTCCCCATTGAAGACTTTAATAAAACTGCCAGTCTGGAGTTCGTCAACTACGAAGTGGGCGAGCCCAAGTACGACCAGGCCGAGTGCATTTCCAAAGGCCTGACCTACGAGGCCCCCATGCGCATCAAGGTGCGCCTGGTGGTCTACGACACGGACGAGGCCTCGGGCAACCGCACCATCCGCGACATCAAGGAGCAGGATATCTATTTCGGCACCCTGCCCCTGATGACCGAAAAAGGCACTTTTATCATCAACGGCACAGAGCGGGTCATCGTCAACCAGCTCCAGCGTTCGCCCGGCATCATTTTTGAGCACGACGGCGGCAAAACGCACACCAGCCGCAAGGTGCTCTACTCCTGCCGGGTTATCCCCATGCGCGGCTCCTGGCTGGATTTTGACTTTGACCACAAGGACATCCTCTACGTCCGCATTGACCGCCGCCGCAAAATGCCCGCCACCATTCTGTTCAAGGCCATGGGCATGAGCAAGCGGGATATCCTTGAGTACTTCTACACCACCGAGCACTACCGGCTGGAGCAGAACAACACCCTGTTCTGGGAAGTGCGCAAGGATCTCTATCGCAAGGACAACGCCTACGCCGACATCACCGCGCCCGACGGCAACGTCATTGTGCGCGCCGGCAAGCCCATTACCAAACGCGGCTGGCGGCTCATCTGCGAGGCGGGCATCGAGGCCATTGAAGTGCGCCCCGACGCCCTGGACGGCATGTTCCTTTCCGAAGACGCGGTAAACCCCGAAACCGGCGAAGTGCTGGCCGAAGCCGCGGACGAAATCACCCCCGGCCTGCTGGACCGCCTGCGCGAGGCGGGCATCACGCGGCTTGCCGTGCTGCACACCAAGGGCACGGACACCTCCTCCTCCATCCGCGATACCCTGGCCCTGGACCGCATCCCCGACCAGCAGCGCGCACAGGAAGAGATCTACCGCCGTCTGCGGCCCTCTTCGCCGCCCACGGCCGAAATCGCCGCCAGCTTCTTTGACAACCTGTTCCGCAATGCGGACTACTACGACCTCTCGCCCGTGGGCCGCTACAAGCTCAACCAGCGCCTGGGCCTGGACGAGCCCGCCGACACCCGCATTCTGACGGACAAAGATATCCTCACCGCCATCAAGGTGCTGGTGCAGCTGAAGGACAGCCACGGCCCGGCCGACGACATCGACCACCTGGGCAACCGCCGTGTGCGCCTGGTGGGCGAGCTGGTGGAAAACCAGTACCGCATCGGCCTGGTGCGCATGGAGCGCGCCATTAAGGAACGCATGAGTCTGCAGGAAATTTCCACGCTCATGCCCCACGACCTGATCAATCCCAAGCCCGTAGCCGCAGTGCTCAAAGAATTTTTCGGCACTTCGCAGCTTTCGCAGTTTATGGACCAGACCAACTCCCTTTCCGAAGTGACGCACAAAAGGCGTCTTTCGGCCCTGGGCCCCGGCGGTCTGACCCGTGAACGCGCGGGCTTTGAAGTGCGCGACGTGCACACCTCGCACTACGGCCGCATCTGCCCCATTGAAACGCCGGAAGGCCCCAACATCGGCCTTATCGTCTCGCTGACCACCTTTGCCAAGGTCAACGACTACGGCTTTATCGAAACCCCCTACCGGGTAGTGCGCGAGGGCCGCGTGACCACTGATGTGGTGCATCTGGACGCCAGCCGCGAAGGCGACCAGGTGGTGGCCCAGGCCAACGCCAGGCTGGACGCTCAGGGGAATCTGCTGGACGAATTCGTCACCGTGCGCGTCAAGGGCGAAGTGGAAATGCGCCCGCGCGAAGAAGTGACCCTCATGGATATTTCGCCCAGCCAGATGGTCTCCATCTCGGCGGCGCTCATTCCCTTTCTGGAGCACGACGACGCCAACCGCGCGCTCATGGGCTCCAACATGCAGCGTCAGGCCGTCCCCCTGCTGCGCTCGGAAAAACCCTTGGTGGGCACGGGCATGGAAGTGGACGTTGCCCGCGACTCCGGCGCCTGCATTGTGGCTCCGGCCGACGGGCTGGTGCAGTATGCGGACGCCGACCGCATCGTGGTTTCCTACGAGGGCGATCTCTACCCCAAGCAGGGCGGCGTGCGCGCCTACGACCTGCTCAAGTTCCACAAGTCCAACCAGAACTCCTGCTTCGGGCAAAAGCCCACCTGCTACCCCGGCCAAAAGGTCAAAAAAGGGCAGATTCTGGCGGACGGCCCCGGCATTGACGAAGGCCAGCTGGCCCTGGGCAAAAACCTGGTGGTGGCCTTCATGCCCTGGTGCGGCTACAACTACGAAGACTCCATCCTCATTTCCGAACGCACGGTGAAGGAAGACGTCTTCACCTCCATCCATATCGAAGAATTCGAGGTGGTGGCCCGCGACACCAAGCTGGGACCGGAAGAAATCACCCGAGATATTCCCAACGTCAGCGAAGACATGCTGCGCAACCTGGACGAAAGCGGCATCATCCGCATCGGCGCGGCCGTCAAGCCCGACGACATTCTGGTGGGCAAAATCACCCCCAAGGGCGAAACCCAGCTCACCCCGGAAGAAAAACTCCTGCGGGCCATCTTCGGCGAAAAGGCCAGGGACGTGAAAAACACCTCCCTCAAGGTTCCGCCGGGGGTGGAAGGCACCATTATCGACGTAAAGGTCTTCAACCGCCGCTCCGGCGAGAAGGACGACCGCACCCTGGCCATTGAGTCCCACGACACTGCCGTGCTGGACCAGAAGGAAGCCGACCACATGCGCGCCCTTACGGACCGTACCCGCGAGCTGCTGACCCCGCACGTGCTGGGCAAGCAGATTGCCGCTTCCGTGCCCGGCAAAAAGAAGGGCGACGTGCTGCTGGAAGCGGGCGCCGCGCTGAGCGAAGACGTACTGGCGCAGATTCCCGTCAAAAAGCTGGCCGGGCTCTTCAAAAGCAAGGAAGTCAACGACCAGGTGGCGGAGCAGCTCAAGGGCTATGACCGCCAGGTGGAATACCTCAAGGCCGTCTACGACTCCAAACGCGAAAAAGTTACCGAAGGCGACGACCTGCCCCCCGGCGTCATCAAAATGGTCAAGGTGCACATCGCCATCAAGCGCAAGCTCTCGGTGGGCGACAAAATGGCCGGCCGCCACGGCAACAAGGGCGTGGTTTCCTGCATCTTGCCGGAAGAAGACATGCCCTTCTTTGCCGACGGCCGCCCCGTGGACATCGTGCTCAACCCCCTGGGTGTGCCTTCGCGTATGAACATCGGGCAGATCATGGAAACGCATCTGGGCTGGGGCGCCAAGGAACTGGGCCGGCAGCTGGCCGAACTGGTGGATTCCGGCGCGGCCATGCAGGTGGTGCGCAATGAGGTCAAAGACGTCTTTGCCTCTGAAGACATCAACGCCCTGGTGGACGACATGGACGACGAGGAATTTGCCGCCTCGGTGCGCAAGCTGCGCAACGGCATCGTTACCAAGACCCCCGTGTTTGACGGCGCCACCGAAGAAGAAATCTGGGGCTGGATGGACAAGGCGGGGCTGGCCAACGACGGCAAGACCACCCTTTACGACGGCCGCACGGGCGTGGCCTTCAAAAACCGGGTGACCACGGGCGTCATGTACATGCTCAAGCTGCACCACCTGGTGGACGAAAAAATCCACGCACGCTCCACGGGCCCTTACTCTCTGGTCACCCAGCAACCCCTGGGCGGCAAGGCGCAGTTTGGCGGCCAGCGGCTGGGCGAAATGGAAGTCTGGGCCCTGGAGGCCTACGGCGCGGCCTATCTGCTGCAGGAGTTCCTCACCGTCAAGTCCGACGACGTGACCGGTCGCGTGAAGATGTACGAAAAGATCGTCAAGGGCGACAACTTCCTGGAAGCCGGCCTGCCCGAATCCTTCAACGTGCTGGTCAAGGAGCTTATGAGCCTCGGCCTCAACGTGACCCTGCACCAGGAAGAAGGCAAAAAAAAGCCCCGACGCCAGGAGTTCTTCCAGGAGCGTGAAACCGAGAACTAGGTTTTCGGCGCGGCGCGTTTTTCACGCGCCGCGCCCTTCCGGTTCCGGCCGATCCGGCAAGGCGTAAACGATTCCAACGAGCTTTTATCAAAGCAAGGTACTATAATGAGCCTGGACGATCTTTTCACCGCCCGCGGCACGTCGAGCAACGTGACAAACATCCGCAACCTGAAAGCCATCCAGATTTCCATCGCCTCGCCCGAGGCCATCCGCGAATGGTCTTACGGCGAGGTGAAAAAACCGGAAACCATCAACTACCGCACCTTCAAGCCGGAACGGGACGGCCTTTTCTGCGCCAAAATCTTCGGCCCGGTGAAGGACTACGAGTGCAATTGCGGCAAATACAAACGCATGAAGCACCGCGGCATTGTCTGCGAAAAGTGCGGCGTGGAGGTCATTGCCTCCAAGGTGCGGCGCGAGCGCATGGGCCACATTGAACTGGCCGCGCCCGTAGCGCACATCTGGTTTCTCAAGACCCTGCCTTCCAAGATCGGCACACTGCTGGACATGACCATGGCCGATCTGGAAAAGGTGCTCTACTTCGACTCCTACATTGTGCTGGACCCCGGCCAGACCAACCTGCAGAAGCGTCAGGTCATTTCCGAAGACCAGTACCTCCAGATCCTCGACCACTACGGCAGCGACGAAGTCATGACCGTGGGCATGGGCGCCGAGGCCGTGCGCTCCCTGCTGGAAGAACTGGACCTGGAAAAGCTGCGCCAGGAACTGCGCGACGAAGGCGAGGCCACCAAAAGCCAGACCAAGAAGAAAAAAATCATCAAACGCCTTAAGATTGTAGAGGCTTTTCTGGAATCGGGCAACAAGCCCGAATGGATGATCATGGAAGTCATCCCCGTAATTCCGCCGGAGCTGCGCCCCCTGGTGCCCCTGGACGGCGGGCGCTTTGCCACCTCCGACCTCAACGATCTCTACCGCCGGGTCATCAACCGCAATAACCGCCTGAAGCGGCTTATGGAGCTGGGCGCGCCGGAAATCATCATCCGCAACGAAAAGCGCATGCTGCAGGAAGCCGTGGACGCTTTGTTCGACAACGGCCGCCGCGGCCGCGCCATTGCGGGCACCAACGGTCGGCCCCTCAAGTCCCTTTCGGACATGATCAAGGGCAAGCAGGGCCGCTTCCGCCAGAACCTGCTGGGCAAGCGCGTGGACTACTCCGGCCGCTCGGTCATCACCGTGGGCCCCTACCTCAAGCTGCACCAGTGCGGTCTGCCCAAGAAGATGGCTCTGGAGCTGTTCAAGCCCTTCATCTATTCCGAGCTGGAAAAACGCGGCCACGCCTCCACCATCAAAAGCGCCAAAAAGATGGTGGAGCGGGAAGAGCTGGTGGTCTGGGACATCCTCTCCGAAGTGGTGCGGGAATACCCCATTCTGCTCAACCGCGCGCCCACCCTGCACCGTCTGGGCATCCAGGCCTTTGAACCCCTGCTGGTGGAAGGCAAGGCCATTCGTCTGCACCCGCTGGTCTGCTCCGCCTACAACGCGGACTTTGACGGCGACCAGATGGCCGTGCACATTCCCCTTTCTGTGGAAGCGCAGATTGAATGCCGCGTGCTCATGATGAGCACCAACAACATTCTCTCGCCCGCCAACGGCGGCCCGGTCATCGTGCCCTCGCAGGATATTGTCCTGGGGCTCTATTATATGACGGTGGAGCGCAGCTTTGAACAGGGCGAAGGCATGACCTTCTGCGCGCCGTGGGAGGTGGAATCCGCCTACGACTCCGGCCAGGTTTCGCTGCACGCCCGCATCCATGTGCGCATGCCCGACGGCAAGATCTACAAGACCACCCCCGGGCGCGTGCTGGTCAGCGATATCCTTTCGCCCGGCCTTTCGTTCGATCTGGTCAACTGCGTGCTGACCAAGAAGGCCATTGCCAAGCTGGTGGGCGAAGCCTACCGGCAGTGCGGCATCAAGGCCACGGTCATCCTCTGCGACAAAGTCAAAAACCTGGGCTACGAATTCGCCACCCGCGCGGGCGTGACCATCGGCGTTAAGGATCTGACCATCCCGGTGAAGAAAAAAGATATCCTGGCCGCCTCCCAGGCCGAAGTGGACGACATTGAGCACCAGTACCGCGACGGCATCATCACCCGTACAGAAAAGTACAACAAGGTGGTGGACGTGTGGACCAAGGCGACCCAGGACGTTTCCACTGAAATGATCCGGGAGATTTCCTACGACACGCTCACCGACCCCAAGACGGGCAAGCAGGAGCAGAACTCCAGCTTCAACCCCATCTTCATGATGTCCAACTCCGGCGCGCGCGGCAACCAGGACCAGATGCGCCAGCTGGCCGGCATGCGCGGCCTGATGGCCAAGCCTTCGGGCGAAATCATTGAAACGCCCATCACCTCCTCCTTCCGCGAGGGGCTCTCGGTGCTGCAGTACTTCACCTCCACCCACGGCGCACGCAAAGGCCTGGCGGATACAGCCCTTAAAACGGCCAACTCCGGCTACCTTACCCGCCGCCTGGTGGACGTGGTGCAGGACGTTATCGTTTCTGAACACGACTGCGGCACGGTGGACGGCATTGAGCTTACCCACATCAAGGACGGCGGCGACATCAAGACCCCGGTGTGGGAACGGGCCGTGGGCCGCGTGCTGCTCTACCCCGTGTACGACCCGGAGCAGCCGGATACCGTGCTGCTGCCCGAAAACACGCTGCTCAACGAGCAGGAAGCGGCCGTCCTCAAGGACAAGGGCATTGCCTCCATCACGGTGCGCTCGCCCCTCACCTGCCAGGCCGAACGCGGCATCTGCGCCCTGTGCTACGGGCGCGACCTGGCCCGCGGGCACCTGGTCAACACGGGCGAAACCGTGGGCATCATCGCGGCTCAGTCCATCGGTGAGCCGGGTACCCAGCTCACCATGCGCACCTTCCACATCGGCGGTACGGCTTCAAGCACCATTGAAAAAAACAAGTTCGAAGCCCTCAATCCCGGCCGCGTCATTCTCAGCCGCGTGCGTTCCGTCACCAACCGCGATGGCGTGGAGCTGGTGCTGGGCAAGAGCGGCCAGCTGACCATTGTGGACGCCCAGGGCCGCGAACGCGAAAAATACATTCTGCCCAACGGCGCGCGTCTGCTGGTGCATGACGGACAGGAAGTGGCCCAGGGCACCACCCTGGCTGAATGGGATCCCTTCAACGAGCCCTTTGTGTGCGAAGAAGAAGGCGTCATCCGCTTTACGGACATTGTGGACGGCAAAACCGTGCAGGAAAAGGTGGACGACATCACCCGTCAGGCCAGCCTGACCATCATGGAATACCGCACCACCAACTTCCGCCCGTCCATCTCCATCTGCGACGAGAACGGCAACGTCAAAAAGCGCAGCCACGGCGCGGCCGCGGCGGTCTACAGCCTGCCCGTGGGCTCCATCATTATGATCAAGGATGGCGAGGTCATCCAGCCCGGCGACATCATCGCCCGCAAGCCGCGCGAAACCTCCAAGACCAAGGATATCGTGGGCGGCCTGCCGCGCGTGGCCGAGCTCTTTGAAGTGCGCAAGCCCAAGGACATGGCCGTGGTTTCGGAAATCTCCGGTACCGTCACCTACGAGGGCGAATCCAAGGGCAAACGCAAGCTGATGGTTACGCCGGAAATCGGCGAGGCCAAAGAATACCTGGTGCCCAAGGGCAAGCACATCACTGCGGCGGACGGCGACTTTGTGGAGGCCGGCGACCCCCTCACCGAGGGCTACCCCGAACTGCACGACATTCTGCGTACCCGCGGCGAAAAATACCTGGCCCGCTATCTGGTGGACGAAATTCAGGAAGTCTACCGCTTTCAGGGCGTGGGCATTGACGATAAGCACATTGAAGTCATCGTGCGACAGATGCTCAAAAAGGTCACCATCCTGGATTCCGGCGGCACCAGCTTCCTGGTGGGCGAACAGGTGGACAAAGCCGAATTCAGGCAAGAAAACCTCAAGGCCGTAGCCGAAGGCCGCACTCCGGCCACGGCAGAACCCCTGGTGCTGGGCATTACCCAGGCCTCACTGACCACTTCTTCCTTCATCTCGGCAGCCTCCTTCCAAGAGACCACCAAGGTGCTCACCGAAGCCGCCCTGCGCGGCAAGGAAGACCATTTGCGCGGCCTGAAGGAAAACGTCATCGTGGGTCGGCTCATTCCGGCCGGTACCGGCTACCGTCAGTACGTTAACGGCGACATTGTGGTGCCCGATCAAAAGGAACGTCCCGACAAGTTCCTTGAAGAACTTGAAGAAAATCCCATCTTGGTGGACCTGCACAACGATTAGTCCCAACAAGGGATACACGGTTTCTCAAGCGCGAGGTCCGTAGCGAAAGCTCCGGACCTCGCGCGCATTTTTTTCTCGGGGCAATTTCACAGTGAATCTGCTTTGCCGCCGCGCCCGGCAAAACCGGGCCTGTGGCCGGGCAAAAAGGCCGTATAAAAATTGTTTTCTCCCCTTGACATCCGTACAGGCTTGGCCTTGCGGGCTTTACAGCTCTGCCACAGAAAAATGGAGATTTAATGAGCTTTTTTGAGAAAAAACAATTTGCTACTGTGCATATCTTTGGCACTTATCTGTGCATATAATGGTCATATACGGCAAAAGCCTTGTCGCTTAAGGCTTTGCAGCCCATGCCCGCAAGCTGGCTGAACAAAAAATAATAAATGATTTTTGCTTGTTATATGTTTAAGCCTTTGGGGAAAGCGTTTTCCGTCTCTGCCGCAAACCCCAGCTAATCCTGCGTTGCCCTCGTCCTATCCTTTGGGCTACAAGGCGGCATGCAAGAACAATGGGCAAAAATTTCCGAAAATCTCAAGAAAATGCTTGATTCCGGCGTTTTCAAGGTTTGGATTGCCCCTCTCCACGCCACCGTGGGGGTGGACAGTCTGCAGCTTACAGCACCCAGCGCCTTTGTAGCCCACTGGCTGGAACACAAGATGCTCCCCGCCTTGCAGCAGGCGGCGGCCCCCGTACTGGGGCTGGACCCCGCAGCCATTGCCGTGAAGGTAGGGGTGGCGACGGACCGCCGCGCCCGCGAAGCCGACCCGGCGCCCTCCCGCCCGGCAATTGTAACCGACGCCGGCGCTGCGCCGCGCCTCAAGGAAAGCGCTGCACCGACGGCGCGCGTGTCGCGCCGGGCAGAGCAGGCCCCCCTGCCCCTGCCCCTGCCCGCCTACCGCCCGGCTCCGGCGCTCTGGCGCTATTCTTTTGCAGATCTGGTGGTGGGCCCGCCCAACCACATGGCCGTGGCCGCTGCTCAGGACATGAGCCAGCGCGGCGGCTGTGTGCAGACCCTTTTTGTCAGCTCTGCTTCCGGCCTGGGCAAAACCCATCTGGCCCAGGCCGTGGGAAGGGCCATTGCAGACCAGGGCGAGGCCGCCAGGGTGGGGTATTTTACGGCCGAAGAATTTGCCACCCGTTTTGTTTGTTCGCTCAAATCCCACGATGTGGAAGGCTTCAAATCCCGCTTTCGCAATCTGGATATGCTCCTGCTGGAGGACGTGCACTTTTTTCAGGGCAAGGAAAAAATGCAGGACATGGCCCTGGCCGTGGTCAAAAACCTGCAGGCCAGGGGCGGCCGCGTCATTTTCACCTCATCTTTTTCACCGCGCGAGCTGCAGCATGTGGACAGCCAGCTGGTCTCGCACTTCTGTTCCGGCATCCTTACTGACATGGGTCGCCCCACCGAGGAAATGCGTCGCCACATTCTGGAACGCAAGGCCCGCAGCTTTCAGGTGCTCTTGCCCGACCCGGTCTGCCAGCTTCTGGCCAGCCGTCTCAACGGCGACGTGCGTCAGCTGGAATCCTGCCTCAACAGCCTGGTTTTCAAGGCCCGTCTGCTCAATTGCGGCCTCAATGTAGACCTGGCTATGGAGGTGCTCAGCCAGTACGCCAGCGTGTGCTGTGAGCCGGATTTTCCCACCATTCTCCGTCTGGTCTGCCAGAGCTACGGCCTCAACGAACGCCAGCTGGCCTCGCGCTCCCGCCGCAAGGAATGCGTCCAGGGCCGCAACCTGGTCTATTATCTGGCCCGCAAGCACACCAGCCTGACCCTGGAACAGATCGGCGAAAAATTTAATCGCCGCCACTCCACGGTCATCAAGGGCATTACCTCGGTGGAGCGTGAACTTTCCAAAGAAAGCTCCCTCGGCCGCCAGATGGCCCGCGCCGTGCAGCTTATTGAGCGCAACGCCGGTCTGTCCGCCGTGCAGTAGCGCCCTGTCGGCCTGCCAGAGGGTTTTATGACAAACGACAAGCCCCGCACGGCTCTTCTTCGACCCGGCAGGGGGCGTCTGCTTACGCCACTGCTAGATCATTGCAACGGTGAAGTGGCTCAAGCAGCACGTTGCGTTGTGCTCGGCCTGCATTCCTCACAGTTCTTTGCAGACGCCACCCTGAAAAAAGTTTTTTGAAGGATGGGCTTGCGGGGGGAAGGGAACTTTTGTGGACAAAAGTTCCCTTCCCCCCGCAAGCCTTCTTCATCCCCCCCACAATCTTTCCCCTTCCCCCTGCCCTGCAATCTCCCTGCTCTGCACGCTTTCAGACAAAAGCGTGTGCGCCTTGTGCGGTCACTAACCTCTGGATAATGTTATATAGCTTTGTAAATTCACGTACTGACATCCGGGGGGAACGCCCATGCTGGAGGTGGATATCGCCAAAGCGCGGGAGGATTTTGCCCTGCGTCTGCGCTTCCGTGTGCCGCGCGGAGGGGTCTGCGTGGTCTTCGGCCCGTCCGGTTCGGGCAAGAGCACCCTCATCAACTGCATAGCCGGGCTGGAAACGCCAGATGCCGGGCGCATAGCCTGTGACAACAAAATTTTGTTTGACGCTGCGGCCGGGGTCAACCTGCCGCCCGAAGCCCGTGGCCTGGGCTATGTGTTTCAGGACGCCCGCCTTTTTCCGCATCTGAACGTGCGGGAGAACCTCTGTTTCGGCCTGCGCTACCACCGCAATGTTGATGCAGGTCAAAGGCGACACGCGCCGGACCTGGAAAACGTGGCGCGCCTGCTGGACATCCTCCCCCTGCTGGAGCGCGCCCCGGCCACGCTTTCGGGCGGCGAACGGCAGCGCGTGGCCGTGGGCCGGGCCTTGCTCTGCCGCCCGCGGCTGCTGCTTATGGACGAACCTTTGGCGGCCCTGGACATGACGCTGAAACGCGATCTGCTCGCCTATCTGGCCCGGATTCCAGAGCACTGGGATCTGCCCGTGCTCTATGTGACCCACGCGCCGGGGGAGGCTCTGGCTCTGGGCTCCGCCATGCTGTTGTTGCAGGCGGGGCGGCTGGCGGCGCAGGGGCCGGTGGCCCCCACCCTGGCTGAAGCGCGGCGGCTGGGGCTCTTGCCCATGGACACTTTTTATCCCACAGGAGAGATTTTCCATGAAACATCGCATGTGGCCTGATTTTCGCTTTGGGGCAGCCCTGGCCCCGGCCCTGATGCTGCTGGCGCTGACGCTCGTTTCCGGCCCGACAGGACCGACCCCCTGCAGCGCTGCGGCAGGTGCGCCGGCCGTGACCACAGGCCTGGGCTATAAGGCCATGGTGCAGGATCTCTGCGCCCTCTACGCCCGGAAGACCGGGCAGCAGCCCGCGCAAATGTACAGCGGCAACATCGGCCAGATGCTGGAGCAGGTCAAAGCCGGCAGCGGCGCCACCATCGTCATTTCGGACAAGGTCAGCCTTAAGGCTTCGGATGTGCGCTTTGCGCGCTTTCAGCCCTTGGGCGAGGCCGTGCTGGTGCTGGCCTGGCGCAAGGGTCTGAGCTTGCACAGCCCACAGGATCTGCGCGGCGCGCAGGTGACCAAAATCGGCCATCCGGACGCCAAGGCCGCCATCTACGGCCGGGCCGCCGTGGCTTTTCTCAAAGGCAGCGGACTCATGCCCACGGTCAAGGACAAAGTGGCCATGTTCTCCACCGTGCCACAGGTCTTCTCCTATCTGGTTTCGGGTGATCTGGACGCGGGCTTTGTGAACGAGGCCATTGTACGCAAACAAGGCCAAAAGATCGGCGGCTGGATGGAGATCCGCAAGGATTATGAACCGCTGCTGCTGGTGGCCGGCGTGGTGCAGGGACAGGAAGACGCCCCAGGCGTGCGCGCCTTTATGGAATTTTTGGCCACGCCGGAGGCCCTGGCCGTCTGCCGCAAGCACGGCCTGCGGCCTGAAGCCCGCCCGTGAACGAAATCTGGGCTGTGCTCGGCACGCCGGAGGTCCGCTTCTCTCTGCTGCTGACCCTGCGCGTCTGCACGGCCTGTCTGCTTTTGCACGGCCTCACAGCCATCCCCCTGGCCGCCCTGGCCCAGAGCCCTAAGCCCGCTCTGCGCCGGGCGGTCAATTTTCTGGTGACCCTGCCGCTGGTCTTTCCTCCCATGGCCATGGGCTTTTTGCTGCTCATGTTTCTGGGCCGCAACGGCTGGGGAGGACTGTTGCTGTGGAAGACCCTGGGCGTACGCCTGGTTTTTTCTGAAGGAGGCATCATTCTGGCCGCCTGGTTGGCTGGTCTGCCCCTGGTGGTCAAGCCAGTGCAAACGGCCCTGGGCCATCCGGAGCTGCAGCGCCTGCGCCAGGCCGCCCGCGTTTGCGGGGCCGGACCCGCCTCCTGTTTTTTCCGCGTCACCGTGCCCCTTATCCGGCACGGGCTGGGCGCGGGCCTGTTGCTGGGCCTCACCCGCGCCCTGGGTGAGGTGGGCATGAGCCTCATGCTGGGCGGCAATATTGCAGGCCGCACCAATACCTTGTCCCTGGAAGTGTTCAACGCCGTCTCCAGCGGCGAATTTGAACGCGCCGGGCTGCTCTGCGCCTTGCTGGCCGTGGTCAGCCTGCTGCTCTATCTGGGCATGGATTGGTGTCAGCGCCGGACCTTCTGAGGGCCTTGCAGCCCGACAGGCGCAAAGACCCCGCGCCGGACGCCCTTGACGCCCCAAAACCAGAGGCGCAAGCTGGACTCCATCCAATGAAGGCGTCACGCGGCCACGGCCCTAGAGCAGTTAACGAATGAAATGAGCTAACTGCTCTGCAAGGATTTTCTTGAAAATCCTTGCCACAAAATGCGAGAAGGCAGGCTTTTGCCTGCCATAAGCGAGCATTTCAAGTGTTAAATGCTCTAACGGACGGCACGGCCTGCAACCGAAACTGTCCAGACTTTGGAACGCGCGACACGGGGGAAACAACGAACCCGGAGCAGACGCAGGTCTGCTCCGTGAGGACGCGGGGGCGCGTTGTCACGGCCGTGCCGACGGCGGGTTCTGGAGGCGGTTTCCGCCATTTTACAACATCCACCGGTATTCAAAGGAGTTGTTTATGTATCTGCCTCCCGATCCCCAATGGCTGCGGGCTCTGCTCAACGAGGATTGTCCCGGTCTGGACCTGACCGTAGACCTCCTGCGCATAGGCGCACAGCGCGGGGTTATGACCTTTGCGCCCAAAGCGGACTGCGTGCTCGGCGGCGCGGACGAAGCGGCCTGGCTGCTCCGCGACCAGGGCCTGGCGGTCACGGCCACGGCCGGCAACGGCGCACGCCCGCGCGGCGGCGAAGTTTTTCTTACGGCCCGCGGGGCCGCCGCCGATCTGCACCGCTGCTGGAAGGCCTGCCAGAGCCTCATGGAATATATGAGCGGCATTGCCGGACGCGCCGCCCTCATGGTGGAGCGGGCCCGGGCCGCCAACCCGCGCGTGCAGGTGGCCGTGACCCGCAAAAACCTGCCGGGGGCCAAGCGCGTCTGCCTGGAAGCCGCCTGCTGCGGCGGGGCCACGGTACACCGCCAGGGGCTTTCCGACTCCATCCTCATCTTTGCCCAGCACCGCGCCTTTCTGGCGGACGGCGGCGCCAAAGCTCTGGCAGCCCACTGGGAACAATGGCGGCAGGCCATGCCCGAACGCAAAATCGCCGTGGAGGTGGACACGCCCGAAGAAGCCCTGCTGCTGGCCAGGGCCGGCGCGGACGTCATCCAGTGCGAGAAATTCCCGCTGCCCGTACTGACGGAAACCGTGCGCGCCCTGCGGGCCGCAGCTCCGGCCATCACCATTCTGGCGGCGGGCGGCGTTAACGGCGACAATGCCGCCGCCTATGCCGCCACGGGCGTGGACGTGCTGGTAACCACCTGGCCCTACTTCGGCCGACCTGCGGACATCAAGGTCGTCATGCGGGCTGCCTGCGGGGCAGAGTAGCTTTAACGCGCCCTCGCCCTAATCCAGAAAACCACTCTGACGCACCAATTCCTGACCGTTGGCCAGAGAGGGAATCAGGGTGACGGCCATGACGGCATAGCGCACGACCGTGGGTTTCAGGCCATAGCGGGGCAGCACAAAAATAAAAATGAAACACAGCCCCGCTATGGCAAAAACCAGCACATTGGCCTGCTGCGAAGCCCAGGGAATGCCCGCCAGATAGATAAGGGCGTACATTCCCCAGGCGGCGGCCATAGCGCAGAGAAAACACATGTTGTACGCCGGGTGCGCACGCCAGCTTGCCCCGTAAGCGCCGGGCATATCAGCGCGCCCTTCCGTTCAATCCCAGGCCTACAGCGACCATAGAGGCGACATTACGCGCGGCCATGCGCAGGTTTTCTCCGCCTTCGGCCAATGCTTCATCAATGCTGCAAGGGCGGTACAGCACGCTGGTAACGGCGTCGATGCCGTGCGCGAAAACAGCGCCCACGTCGCTTCGCAGTGAACCGCCGATGGCAATAACGGGCTTGTTATGACGTTTGGCAACGCGGGCCACGCCCACAGGCGTTTTGCCAAAGGCCGTCTGCCCGTCGATGCGCCCTTCGCCGGTGATGACCAGATCCGCGTCGCTGACCGCAGCGTCAAGCCCCACGGCCTCGGTGACGATTTCGCTGCCGGGGCGCAGACGCCCGCCCAGAAAGGCGTATATGGCGGCGCCCATGCCTCCGGCGGCTCCCGCACCGGGCATGTCCGCCATATTTACGCCCAGGTCGCGGAGGGTTATGGCGGCAAAGTTCCGCAGATAGCCGTCCAGCCGCTCCACCAGATCCGGCGTGGCGCCCTTCTGGGGGCCGAAAATGGCCGAAGCCCCGCGCGGACCACACAGGGGGTTGTCCACATCACAGGCCACGTCGATCACGGCGTCTTGCAACCGGCTGTCAAAGTCGGACATATCAATGGCGGCCAGCTCACCCAAGCCTTGGCCAGTGGGCTCTATTTCCCGGCCGTCGGCCTTGAGCAGCCGCACGCCGAGCGCCTGCAGCATGCCGGCCCCACCCTCATTGGTGGCGCTACCGCCGATGCCGAGGATGAATTTGCGCGCTCCTGCGTCAAGGGCCGCGCGGATAAGCTGCCCCGTGCCGTAACTGGTGGTATAGAGCGGATTGCGCTTGGCAAGCGGCACAAGCCCAAGTCCGCTGGCGGCGGCCATTTCAATAACCGCCGTAGAGCCGTCGCCCGTCAGGCCGTAGCCGGCTTCGACGGGCGCCCCCAAGGGGCCCTTGACCGTCACGGTCTCGTGGCGGCCCTTGGTAGCCGCCACCATGGCGTCCACGGTGCCCTCCCCGCCGTCGGCCACGGGCACGGCAACAAAAACGGCGTCTGGAAAGATTTCACGGAAACCCTGTTCAATGGCCGCAGCCACTTGCACGGCTGACAGACATTCCTTGTACGAATCCGGCGCGATGACGATTTTCATATCTGTTCCTTGTGGAAAAGACAGATTGGCGGGAAGGGGCCCGTGCGTGTGTTTCCCGGTCCGGGGAGGAGACCGGGAAACAGGCTTACAGGAACATGGAAAGCAGCAACGTGCCGATAAGACCAAGCACTGCCGCTATGGTCGTTCCGGCGGTATAGGTAGCGTACATGGAGCCCATGGGAATGCCAAGGGACTCCTTGACGAACCAGAAGCCGGAATCTGTGACGTGTGAAGCGCCGATGGCCCCGGCGCCGATAACCAGCATAAGGGAAGCCAGGGGGGCGTCTCTCCCCGGAAAGCCCCTTTGTCTTTGCGCCGATTTCTCGCTACAACAAGGCGGCACCCCTATGCCTTGACGGGAGGACGGCATGCTGACCAGCGATAAAAAAATATGTGTGGCCATGGCGGCGGGACGGGAAATCTGCCTTACGCCGGGCATGGGCAACCGGCACGGCCTGGTGACCGGGGCTACCGGCACGGGCAAAACCGTCACCCTCCAGACCCTGGCGGAAAATTTCAGCCTGCTGGGCACGCCTGTTTTTATGACTGACGTCAAAGGCGACCTGGGCGGCCTGAACCAGGCCGGGCAGCCCACGGGCGGCATTGCCGCACGCGTGGCGGACCTGGGCCTGCGGGACAAGGGCTATGTCAACCAGGCCTATCCTGTCTGCTTCTGGGACGTGACCGGACAGCGCGGCCACCCCCTGCGCGCCACAGTAAGCGATATGGGCCCCCTGCTGCTCAGCCGTCTGCTGGACTGCAGCCCCGTACAGGCCGATGTTCTGCACTTGGTCTTCCGCATGGCCGATGACCAGGGCCTGCTGCTGCTGGATTTCAAAGATCTGCGCAGCATGGTGGCCTACGCCAGCGAAAACGCCGCTTCCTTCCGCAATACCTACGGCAATGTGAGCGCGGCCAGCATCGGGGCCATCCAGCGCGGCCTGCTGCGCCTGGAGGAAGAAGGCGGGGACAAATTCTTCGGCGAACCGGCCCTGCGCCTGGAAGACCTGCTGCTCCAGGATCTGCGGGGGCGCGGCCTGGTTCATATTCTGGACGCGCGGGAGCTCATGCAGCGGCCCCGCCTCTACGCCGCCGTGCTGCTCTGGCTGCTTTCAGAGCTGTTTGAGCAGCTGCCCGAAGTGGGCGACCCTGAAAGACCGCGCCTGGTACTGCTCTTTGACGAAGCCCATCTGCTGTTTGACGACGCGCCCGAAGCCCTGCTGGACAAAATGGCGCAGGTGGTACGGCTTATCCGCTCCAAGGGCGTGGGGGTCTATTTCAGCACCCAGAACCCTCTGGACGTGCCGGGCGCAGTGCTGGCCCAACTGGGCAACCGGGTGCAGCACGCCCTGCGCGCCTACACGCCGCAGGAACAGAAGGCCCTGCGCGCCGCAGCCCGGAGCTTTCGGGAAAATCCGGCCCTGGACCCCGAAGCGGTCATCCCGCAACTGGGCACGGGCGAAGCTCTGGTTTCCTTCCTGGACCCCAAGGGCAAGCCCGGCATGACGGAGCGGGCCCTCATTCTCCCGCCCGAAAGCCGGGTGGGGGCCGTTACGGACGCGGAACGGGAAGCCGTACTGCGGACCTCGCGTCTGGCAGGCCGCTATGATGCGCCCCTGGACCGGGAATCGGCCTACGAACGGCTGGAAGCCCACTTCCGACAAAAAGAGGCGGCCGTCCGGCAGGCGCAAGCGGCCAAAGCGGCGGAAAAGCAGGCTAGGGAAACAGAAAAACAGGAGCGCGAAGCGGAACGCCGGGCCCGGCGCGAAGCCAGAGAAAACCCGGATCTGGGCGATGTGGTCAGCGATTTGTCCCTGCGCATGGCCCGCACGGTCAGTACCACCATCGGCCGGGAAATCGGCAGAAAAATTCTGCGCGGTCTCATGGGCGGCATTCTGGGCTCGCGCCGCTGAAGCGCGCGCCCCTAGAGCATTTAACACTTGAAATGCTCACTTACGGCAGGCAAAAGCCTGCCTTCTCGCATTTCGTGGCAAGGATTTTCAAGAAAATCCTTGCAGAGCAGTTAGCTCATTTCATTCGCTAACTGCTCTAACGTCCGTCGGCCCTCAGACGCATAGGGGCAGCACGTCCCTGGCTGTTGGCGGCAGTCAGCATACTGCCTTTTTGTCCTGCGCAGTTGCTTGTAATTTTTTTAACAACCACGTTATACATATAACAAAATAAAATTATTACCTTATTCCCATCCATCTTCCCCTTTTGCGCCTATAGCCCCCACCACAGCCCTTTACTCCCCCGCACGGCAGGCGTATTTTTCACTTGTGAAAAAAATATCAATTCATCAGGCGCCCAGGATCTGCCCTGCGCATATCCTGGACGCCCGGTGAAATAAGGAGGAAACCATGTGGGATGAGGCTTGCGACTACAATGCGGTACGGGAACTGCGCGTCAAGACTACAGCATACCTGGGCGTGGGCGCCATTGACAAGCTCGACGACATTCTGGCCCAATTCCGCCAGGAGGGCATCAACGCCCTGCTCTGCGTCACGGGCGGGCATGCCTACAAGGTCACGGGCGCCTGGGACAAGCTGGAGGCAGCGGCTTCCCGTCAGGGTATGGCCTTGGCCCTGTACAATAAGGTGACGCCCAACCCCACTACCGACAGCGTGGACGAGGCCACGGCCCTGGGCCGCGCACGGGGCGTGGGAGCGGTCCTGGCCATCGGCGGCGGCAGCCCCATCGACTGCGCCAAGAGCGCCGCCATTATGCTGGCCTATCCGGACAAGACCGCCGAAGACCTCTACTGCTTCCGCTTTACGCCTGAAAAGGCCCTGCCCATCGTGGCCGTCAACCTGACCCACGGCACGGGCAGTGAGGTCAACCGCTTTGCCGTGGCCACGGTGACGAAGCTCAATTATAAGCCCGCCATTGCCTACGACTGCATCTACCCGCGCTACGCCATCGACGATCCGGCCCTCATGGCGGCCCTGGCCCCAGACCAGACCCGCTATGTTTCCATTGACGCCGTCAATCATGTGATAGAGGCGGCCACCAGCACGGTCTCCAACCCTCTGGCCGTGCTGCTGGCGCGCGAAACCATCCGCCTGGTGCACACCTGGCTGCCCAAGGCGCTGGAAAATCCGGCCAACCTCAGGGCGCGCTACGAGTTGTGCTTTGCCGCCCTGCAGGCGGGCGTAGCCTTTGACAACGGCCTGCTGCACTTTACTCATGCCCTGGAGCACCCGCTGAGCGCCGTCTGCCCGCAGTTGGCCCACGGTCTGGGCCTGGCCGTACTGCTGCCCGCCGTGATTCTGGAATGTTACCCGGCCCGCCCCGGCCTGCTGGCCCATATCCTGCAGCCCTTGGCCCCCGACCTCCAGGGCGTGCCCGCAGAGGCCCACGAAGCCGCCCGTGCCGTGGAAGCCTGGCTCGCGGCCGTGGGCGTACCTCAGAAGCTGGAGGACATAGGCGTGCAGGAAACAGACGTGCCCCGCTTCTGCGACCTGGTGGAACAGACCCCGTCGCTGAGCCTGCTGCTCTCCGTGGCTCCGGTCAAGGCCTCCAGGGAGCGCGTGGCCCGCATCTACACCACCTCGCTGCGTCCACTGGCCTGACAGCCCGGAGGCGCGCAGCATGACAAAGGGGGCCGAAAGGCCCCCTTGCACTTGCGCCTCCACGGTGGGCGTCTGCGTAGGCAACCGCCAGGGCTTTTCAAAATTGAAATGCCCTAGAGTAGTTAACACTTGAAATGCTCGCTTACGGCAGGCAAAAGCCTGCCTTCTCGCATTTCGTGGCAAGGATTTTCAAGAAAATCCTTGCAGAGCAATTAACTCATTTCATTTGTAAACTGCTCTAGCGCCTGTACTGCTTGCGCCACTCATCCAAAAAAAGCAGGCCGGCTTCGGCTTCGTTCAGTACGCCGCTGCGGGCCCGCAGGGCGGCCACCACATCGGCAAAGCCCGCGTGGGGGCCCAGGCCCAGGCTGTGCACCATATTTTGCAGCCCTGCCGCTAGGTCTGGCGGCAGGGCTGCAGCGCCGCAGTCCGCCGCCTTTGGGGCCTCCGCCTCCGGCCAGGGGCCCAGGCAATCCGCCACAGCCGCAAGCAGGGTTTCCATGCGGCGGGCGTAGGTGTGCTCCGCCAGCACGCGCTCCCGGCCGCGCTGGGCTATGGCCCGGCGTTCTTCGGGGTGGGCCAGGTAATAATCAATGCCCAGCAGCATTTCCGGCAGGGAGGTGAAAGTGGCCAACTCTCCGGGGGCGAACAATTCCGGCAAAAGAGCGCGCGCGTCCACCAGCTGAAAGGCCCCGGCGGCGGCCAGCTCAAAGGTGCGCGGATTGACAAAGTCACCCTGGGCGACCACATCCGCATCGCTCACGCTGGAATGCAGATTGAGGTTCACGCGGGTGGCGTTGTAGATTTTGACGCACTCCTCCTCCCCGATACGCGCGCCCTGGCGCTGCAAGTGCGGGGCAAGCAAGGGCTCGTTCTCCCAATCCGACCCCCAGAGTCTGAAATCCCGCCCCACCAGGCTGCGGAAGGCCCGCCGCCGGTTGGGGTACCCCGCGCCCAGAAAGCCGATGTCCGCGCCGTATTCCCGCTGTTCCTCCGGGCTGAGTTCCTGGGGACGATGAAACTCCGGCAGGGCCGCCAGGGGCAGGTACAGGGCATTGGGCTGCCCCGCCCCGGCCAGCAGGGAGAAAAAAGGCGCCTTCTGGATGACCGCAAACAGGTCGTAAAGGGGAGCAAAGGCCCGCCAGTACTCAAAGACCTTGTAGTCCTCCACAAACCACATGGCCGTGCGCACCCCGGCCCGGCGCAGGCGCTGCAGCAGCCCGCGCCCCAGCGGGGCCTGGGCCAGAGCCAGCACCAGATGGGGTTCCTGCTCCCGCACCATAGCCCAGACGGCTTGCGAAACGAACTGCAGAAAGGCGTTTTCCAGCTGTCCGGCCGGGGCCGGGGCCAGCCCCAGACCGCGCACGCCGGTAAAGGCCGGGTACAGCAGCGGCGCGTCAAATACGCGCACCTGATGCCCCAGACCGCGCAGAGCGGCGGCGCAGTAGCGCCCGATGGGCAGAGATCCTCCGTACATGGGCAGCACCACAAGAATGCGCAACGACGTGGCGGACATCAGCAATACCTCCCTGGCGGCAACATCCAGCCCGCATCCGGGGCAAACCATTCCGGCGCGGGCGTATTCCCCTGTTCCGACGCATCCGGCAGCCGCAGACGCCGGAACAGCAAGGCCCGCCAGTGCGCCCGCGCTGCCGCGTGGGCGTCCTCACCGGCCAGCAGATCCAGACGGCCGCCCAGAACGTCCAGCCCTGTGCGCCAGACCTGCAGCCCCGGCGGCGGGGGCGGCACGGGCCCGCCCCGCAGCACAGCGGCCACGGAGCGCAGCACGTCCGCCGACGCCAAAGGTTTGCCGCAGGCCGTGCCCCTGGGACAGGGCGCGGACTCCAGACACGGCGCGCAGGGCAAAGCCGCCTGCCAGACATGGTGCCCCGGACCGTAGGGGCCGGTTTCGTGCGCCCAGGCCGAGGAGAGAAAAAAGGCCAGCACCGGCACGCCAAGGCGCGCGGCCAAATGCATGGTGCCCGTGTCTGGCGTGAGCAGCAGGTCCAGGCCAGTCAGCGCCGCCGTCAGCCCCGGCCAGTCCGTTTTGCCGCACAGGTCCCGGACGCGCTCCTGCACCTGCGTCGGCAACAGACGCCGCAGCCGCCGGGCGGCGGGCTGTTCCGCCGCCGTGCCCAGCAAGAACACCGCAGGGCCGCCCAACAGGCGAAAAACCGCCGGCAGCAGCTGGGTCAGCATCGGCAAAGACAGGGAACGGCGGGCTTCCCGCCCTGCCAGCACTACCCCGATGCCGCCGCCCCCCGGCAGGGGCCGGGGATTGACGGCTGCGGGCAAGGCCGGCTCCGCGCAGAAATGGCCCCAGAAGTCCACCAGGTTGAGGGGCGTTTCCGCCCGCCGGGCGCTCAGCCCGAAACCCAGGGCGGCCCAAGGCGAACGCAGCAGGCCGCCCGGCGTGGGCCGGTAGCCGTGTACCTGCTCCGGCGCGAAAACCCGACAGAGCGCCGCCGTCAACCCGGAATAATTGCAGTTGTAAACCGCCGCATAGTCCTGCCGCCGCCACTGGGCCAAAACTTCTCGATTGCGCGCCAGGGCCGCGCCCGTGGGCCGCCCGTGCAGGGCCAATTCCCAGACCGGGGCAAAGGGATAGAGCAGCCGGGCCAGAGGGGCCAAGCCCGCGTCCACGGCCAAGTGTGTTTCTCCCTGCGCCTGCAACCCGCGCAACAGCCGCCCGCTCTGAACCAGATCGCCGAAGCGCGCCGCCTGCAATACCAAAAATGCCGCCATGTCGCCCCACCATGGAACAGGTTGGAGGAGTTGCTTTTGCTGCGGAAAGGGGCGGCAAAAGCGCCCCACCTCCGCAACCTCTTTTATTTTCTGAGCACAGGCCGGGCATCCCCGGTCCGGAAACGCCCGGAAGAACGCGGCCCGTTCACGCTTGCCGGGCGCAACGCCTTTTGCACAAAAGAACTCTGCGCTGCGCGACTTCAGGGCAAGGCCGCGCCGTGGGCGGCAACCTGATCGCCGCCGCGTTCCTGCAGATAGCGCCGCAGGGCCACGGCATTGTTGCACTCCACATCCTTGGCCGCATACAGCAGGACCAGCGCGGCGTGCCGGGCCAGCAGCCCCCGCAGTTCTTCCAGGGCCGCGCGGGCTGGGGCGTCGGCGTCCAGCTCCTGAAAATACCGCTCCTGGAAGGGCTCCCACCGGGCCCGGTCGTGGGCGAACCACTGCCGCAGGGCCGTAGAAGGGGCCAGCTCCTTGAGCCACACGTCCCAGGGCGCGCCGACGCGGGCCACTCCGCGCGGCCAGACCCTGTCCACCAGGACGCGAAAGCCCGCTTCTGGACCGGGCCGGTCGTACACGCGGGCAAGGGTTATCTGCACCATGCATTCCTCCGGGCAGGGATCCTGCCATTTTCTGCCGCCCGCGTCCGGGCGCTCGGAACCGGGGCCGCGCTCCCCACCACGCCTCCGGCCTCAGCGCCCCAGCACCAGCTCACGCAGACAGGCCGGGTCCGGGCAGAGCCAGTCCGCGCCGGCTTCCTGCAGCTCTTCACGGCTGCCGTAGCCGTAGAGCACGCCCGCACAGGCCAGGCCCACGCTGTGCGCACCCGCCACATCATATTTGCGGTCGCCCACCATAAGACCCGTGGCCGGGTCCGTCATGCCGCAAAGGGCGGCGGCGTAACGCAGCACCTCCGTCTTGCCCGTGCGGCGGCCGTCCAGCTCCGCGCCCGCCACCTGGCTGAAATAACCGTCCAGGCCGAAATGCTGCAGAATGCGACGGGCGAAAGGCTCCGGCTTGGAGGTGGCCAGGCAGAGCATGCGTCCGGCTTCCTGCAAGGTGCGCAGCAGGTCCTCCACGCCGTCATAGACTTTATTTTCGTAAATACCCGTAACCGTGTAATATTCCCGATACAGGCGGGTGGCCTCCCGCGCCAGGTCCGGATCCCCGCCCAACAGCTTGCCGAAGGATTCCTGCAAAGGCGGGCCGATGAGCGGCATAAGGGCTTCCGCTTCCGGCACGGGACGCCCCATCTGCCGCAAGGCGTACTGCACGGAGCGGATGATGCCCATGTGGGAGGCGGTGACGGTGCCGTCCAGATCAAAAAAAACATACTGCCACAAGGATTCCGGGCCGGAGGTCGCAAGGTTGCGCACAATGTTCTCCTGATGCGGCAGGATGGGCCGGAGGACCACGCCGCAAGAGGGGCGCGCCCGCCGGGACCGGGCCGCAGAAATTGGGCCGAGGAATTGGGGGCTGCACGCCCCGGCCGCCTCAACGTCCGGTAAAGGGCGTGTGCCGCCCTGTGCCGTCCACGCCGAAGCGTCCATCCAGGGCGTGATTATCCCCCGGCACGGTAAAATAGCCGTCCGTGGTGCGCCGGGGCTCGCCCATGCGCAGCAGTCGGCTCACGGTCACAAAGCTGTAGCCCTGTGCTCGCAGGGCAGCCACCACGCCCCGCAGCAGCGCGGCCGAACCGTGGGGCACACGGTTGGCATGGAACAGCAGGATAGACCCCGGACGCACCCGCCGGGCCACTTCCAGCGCCTGCTTTGGCGCGCTGTTGTCCCCACCCCCTTCGGCCACCACATCCCACTGTACCATGGTCAGCCCCAGCCCGGCCAGCAGGTCCAGCGCCTGCGGCGAACAGCGGCCATAGGGCAGCCGAAAGAGCACGGGCACGGGCGGGATGGAAGGCTGCGGGCCGCCGACGGCCCGCGCCGCCGCCAGCGCGTCTTCGCGCAAAAGCTCGTACTGCGCCTGGGTCCAGAGCACCTGCGCCCGCATGCCCTCCGGCGAAAGCAGGGCAAAATTGCCGTGGCTCCAGGCATGGTTGCCCACCTCAAACAAGGGCTCCGTCAGCACTTGCCGCACCCGCGCGGCGTGGGTGCGCATCCATTTGCCGCCCATAAACAATGTGGCGGGCAGCTTTTCGGCCCGCAAAAAGTTGATAATGGCCGCGTTGTAGCCCGTGGTGACGGTGTCCAGCTCGCAAAGGTCGAAGGTCAGGGCCGCCACCTTGGGCCCGTCCGGCAAGGCCACCCGCCGGACCATGCCCACGGCGGCGGGGTCCGTGGGCAGGGGCGGCAGCATGTGCAAAGGCTCGCGCCGCTTCGGCGGACGGCTGTCATTGGGCAAAGCCCGACGCTGATCCCAGGGCTGTTCCGCCCAGGGGTCAACAACGACGGGCGCGGCAGGGGACGCCGCCACGGGCGCTCCGGCCGTTGCGGCAGAGGCGACAGGGGCAGCCCCCGCCGCAACGGACCAGAAGAACGTGCACAGGACCGCCGCCACGGCCCCCAGCGCCTTCATGGACGTCGCCTACGGGGCCACCGGCGCGAGGGGTATATCCGCCGGGGCGCTCAGGGTCAGTTCGTGCCGCACTGTGGCCTTGCCCCCGGCAGGGGCTTCCAGCTCCCAGACCAGCCGGTGTTCAGCGGGTTCTTCCTTGGCCTGGGGGGTGTTTTTGGTGTTCAGGCGCACGTCCTTGTCCACAATTTCGGGCAGGGGGCGTTCCAGCCGCACGGGCACGGCCTGTTTACGCGCGTTGATGATTTCGTAGGTCCAGGCCCAGGTCCAGGTACGGGTCTTGCCTACAAAGCCGCTTTCGCCGCGGCCCCGGCTGTCTGCCGTCACGCGCAGGCTGACGCGCGGGTCCGGGCCGAAAAAGAGTTCTGTGGTTGCGCCGCGCGGCTGGAACAGGCCGGAGCCCACCCGCTGCCCGTCCATGAAAAATTCCGCCGCGCCGTCGGGCCAGGCCGTGCCCGCAGGGGGCGTGGCCTGCGCCCGCAGCCAGACCAGGCCCTGCCCGCCGGTAGGCCGGGCCACCCACTGCAGGGGCGTCTTCCAGACGTCCTCCGCCAGCAGCAGGCGCGTCTTGCCCTGGTCCAGGCCGGGGGTTTTGGGCGTCCAGACGGCATAAACCCCGCCCGCGTCGTGGCGCACAGGGGCGGCGTCCGCCTTGGCGGCCCCCACCACCGGAAAGCTCAGCGTCTCGCCCGTGCGGAGCGCGGCCAAAGGCTGGGGCTGGGGCCGGGCCTCCACTACCCAGCGCGGCAGGGGCGCGGGTTCGCGCGGGCCGGCAGCGCCATTGGCCAGGGTCAGCCGGGCTTTGCTCCAGTCCATGCCGGAATACTGCCAAACTTCGGCCAGCAGACGCACCTTTGTCTTGGCGTCCCTGACCGCGTCTGGCGTGGCTTCAAAGGTATACACGGGCCGCCAGCCGCAATTGGGAAGGCTGTAGCTGTAGCGCACGGGCAGGGCCGTTTCGCTCACCGGCGACTGCAGGACCACGGACACCAGCTGCCCCAGATCCGGAGCCTGGGGCAGTTGCTTAAGAGCCTCTTGCGCCAGGGTCAGACGGTATTCCAGATCGGCCTTTTCATAAGACAGGTTGGGCAGGGTATCACTCAGGCGCTTGTCGCGTTCGGCCAATTCCTGCACGGAAAGGCCGCGCGTGTCGCCCTGCCAGAGGGCCAGCCGAGCCTTGACGGCCTCCAGCTTGCCGGCCAGCGCGCGCACGCCGTGTTCCAGTTCCGCCCGCTGTTTGCCCAGCGCGCCGCCGGTCGCCAGCGGCAAGGGGCTCGTACTCCAGCTGGTCAGCACCTGCCCAGGCACGCGCACGTCCAGATCCCGCGCGCCGCCGGGCAGGACGAACTGCAGCACGCTGCGGCCATTCTCTGTAAGGACGGGGGCCGTATGCGCCACCTCCAGCAGTGCGCCGGAAGGCGACAACAGCACGCTGGCGGGCGGCGTGGGGGCCGTGGGGCTTTCCACGGCAAAGGCGGGTGCGGCCCAGAGGAGCAGCGCGGCCAGGCCGCACGCAATGCGGCCCAGCGGGGAGCGGGCGCGACCGTTGCCGGGCCTTTGTGAGGGGAACAGGTGGGTCATGACGTTTCTCCTGTACGCCGCCGGTCCGGGCCGCGCCCGAAGCTCAGCGGGTCAGCTTGCGGAACTTGGGACGGTGGGGCGTGTCCGCTTCCTTACCAAGGCGCTTACGCCGGTCGTCCTCATAGTCCGTGTAGTTGCCTTCAAAAAAGACTACTTCGGCATTATCTTCAAAGGCCATGATGTGCGTGGCCACGCGGTCCAGGAACCAGCGGTCGTGGCTGATGACCAGCACGCAGCCCGCGAAGTTGTCCAGGGCGTCTTCCAGGGCGCGCATGGTGTTCACGTCAATATCATTGGTGGGTTCGTCCAGCAGCAGCACGTTGGCCCCGGATTTGAGCATGCGCGCCAGGTGCAGACGGTTGCGCTCTCCGCCGGAGAGCACGTCCACCTTTTTCTGCTGGTCCGCGCCGTGGAAGTTGAAGCGCGTGCAATAAGCCCTGGCGTTGACCTCGCGGCCGCCCAGGGTCACGGTTTCGCGGCCTTCACTGATGAGCTCGTACACGGTCTTGCCGGGGGTAAGGGATTCCCGTCCCTGGTCCACATAGGCGAAGCGCACGCTTTCGCCCACGCGCAACGTGCCGGCATCGGGCTGTTCCCGTCCGGCCAGCATGTTGAAAAGCGTGGTCTTGCCCGCGCCGTTGGGCCCCACAATGCCCACAATGGCTCCCGGCGGGATGACGGCCGTAAGCCCGTCCATAAGCACCCGGTCGCCCAGACTTTTACGCACGCCATCCAGCTCAATGACGCTCTTGCCCAGGCGCGGTCCCGGCGGAATGTAAATTTCAAGGTCGGGCGCGCGGCGTTCGCTTTCGTGGGAGAGCATAGCCTCGTAGGCATTGAGCCGGGCCTTGCCCTTGGCGTGCCGCCCCTTGGGCGACATGCGCACCCATTCCAGTTCGCGCTGCAGCGTTTTCTGGCGCTGGGCCTCGGTTTTGTCCTCATTGGCCAGGCGCTTCTGCTTCTGCTCCAGCCATGAGGAATAGTTGCCCTTCCAGGGGATGCCCCGGCCCCGGTCCAGCTCCAGAATCCAGCCCGCCACGTTGTCCAGAAAATACCGGTCGTGGGTCACGGCAATGACCGTGCCGGGGAAGGACGAAAGATAGCGCTCCAGCCAGGCCACCGAGGCCGCGTCCAGGTGGTTGGTGGGTTCGTCCAGCAGCAAAATGTCGGGGTTCTGCAGCAGCAGCCGGCAAAGGGCTACGCGACGGCGCTCGCCGCCGGAGATGCGGTCCACGGGCATATCGCCGGGGGGGCAGCGCAGGGCGTCCATGGCCATTTCCAGCCGGGAATCCAGATCCCAGACGTTTTTGGCGTCCATGAGCTCCTGCACCTGCGCCTGACGGGCGATGAGGGCGTCCATTTCCTCCGGTTCCATAGGTTCGGCGAAACGAGCATTGATTTCTTCAAATTCGCGGGCAATGGCTACCAGGTCGGCCGCGCCCTCTTCCACCACTGCGCGCACGGTGCGCGTTTCACCGGCCAGAGGTTCCTGCTCCAGGTAGCCCAGGCTGTAGCCCGGGGCCAGCACGGTCTTGCCCTCAAAGGCCTGGTCCACCCCCGCCAGAATTTTCAGCAGGCTGGATTTGCCCGCTCCGTTGAGCCCCAGCACGCCGATCTTGGCCCCGTAGAAGTAGGAAAGGGAAATATCCTTCAATACTTCGCGTTGGCCGTGGCGTTTGCTGACGCGGATCATGGAATAGATGATCTTGTCCGGTTCGTTGCTCATGATGCTCCCTGTTTTCCGTCATCCGCCGTCCGCACGGGCGCGGCAGCGGTTTTGCCGACCATAGCCGCAGGCGCGCGCTTTTTCAAGGCCGCCGGAGCTTTGACTCCCGCGCCGGGCTGTGCGACTCTTGGACGATGGCGGGCCGTGGCGACCCGACCCCATCGGGCCGAAGCGCGTTGGCAGCGCCCGCAGGACATACCCTTTTGCAGCAAGGAACACACTATGAACAAGGAAGTGGTCAGCACCGCCGCAGCCCCCGCCGCCGTGGGGCCGTACAGTCAGGCCGTCTGCGCGGGCGGACTGATGTTTCTTTCGGGCCAGATCCCCCTGGACCCCGCCACCGGCAAACTGGCGGAAGGCGACGTGGCCGCCCAGACGGCCCAGGCCTGCAAAAACGTCCTGGCCCTGCTCAAGGCGCGCGGGCTCGACGCCGCCCAGGTGGTCAAAACCACGGTGTTCATTACAGATATGAAGGACTTTGGCGCTGTTAACGAAGTCTACAAGCAATATTTCACCGCGCCCTGCCCGGCCCGCTCCTGCGTGCAGGTGGCCGCCCTGCCCCTGGGCGCACAGGTAGAAATAGAGGCCGTGGCCGCTCTGTAGGGGGCTCTGCGGCCGCGCGCGGGGCTTGCCATTTGGCCCCGCGTGCCCCATACTGCGGCAGTATGGCCTACAGGGACCAGCAAGGCGGCAGCGATGAAATCTTTGGACGCAGCGCCCGCGCGCGGCTTTGTGCGCAACGCCCAGAAAGACCTTCTCCAGCACAGTCTGGCCGTCTGGCCACGCCGGGAACACCAGCTGCTGGAGGTCAACTGCGGCGACGGCGTTTTTTTGCCCCTGCTCTGGAACTGCGGCTTTGACGTCACCGCCACAGAACGCGCCCCGGAACTGCGGGCTGCGGCCTGCGCCCGCCTGGGCCCGCGTGTGGAAGTGCTGGCCGCCGCCGCCGACCACCTGCCCTTTGAGAACGACGCTTTCCACTGGTGCGTACTGCACCTGGACGCGGCAGCCCTGGCCGACACGGCCCCAATGCTGGCCGAAGCCCTGCGCGTCACGGCCCGCGGGCTGGCCGTAACCTTCTGGAATGCAGCCTCACCGGCCTACGCCGTGCACCGTCTTACGGGACGCAAACAGCCCTGGCCCGGCACGGCCCGCTGCTGGTGGTCGCTGTGGCGCCAGATGCGCAGGCTGGCTGCGGGGCGCCTGCACGGCGGCAGCGCCCTGGTCCTGCCGCGCGGCTTCTGGCGAGGGGGCTGCTGCGAGGCCGTACAACGCGGCTCTGGCCCACGCTGGCTGCCCCTGGGGGCCTGGGGCGTCATCCGCCTGGACCTGGCCCCGCCCGGCCGCGTCACGCCTCTGCCTTTGCGGCTCAAGCCCGGCCGCCTGCCCAGGCCGGAACCGGTTATGGAATATGGCCCCCGCACGTCCCTGCCCTCCAACCCCCGGACGCGCACACCATGAAGCTGCCCCACCTGTCGCCTCCGGCTTTTGTCCACGATGCCGCCGCCGTTGTGCGGCGGCACCTTCTGCCCCTGACCATTGCGCTTACGGTGCTGGTGACGGCCCTGGGCGGCTATATCGGTTGGAATTACTGGCAGTTCCGTCAGACGGCCGCGCATGCCTTTGAAGAATTAAAGGGCGCCCTGCACCCGGCAGACCTGTCGGCCCTGGCCAACCTGGTGGATTTCAACGCTCTGGGCAACCAGCTGGCCGTGGTGGCGGCGCAGAGCTATCCCTTCGCGCGGCCGGGGCCGGCACAGATCACCGACCTGAGCGACCTGATCCAGACGGCGCTGCTCCGCCAGGCCCGGATCAAGGAAGAGCCCCTAAAGGAAACTCCGGACCTGGCCCAGCGGCTGAAAACGCCGCTCTATGTGCTGCCGCAGGACTTTTACACCCAGCTGGCCGCGAGCTGCAGCCTGCAGACAGCGGGCGATACCGTCGCCCTGGTGCGGGCCACCGTGCACCACCCTCTGCTGGACCGCACGTTTACCCTGCTTATAGAACTGGAGCGCACCCCTGTGGAGAGCTGGAAAATCCGCCGTATTGTCAACAGCGCTCAACTGGTGCGGGAGTTCCGCGCCGCGCAGCTGGAACGCATGGCGGCCCGACGCAAGAAGGTGGAGGAAAAAAACGCCGCCGTTACCGCGCGTTTTTACCAGGATTTTCCCATTCAGGACTGCACGGCCGAGGCGGGTACGCTTTCGGACGGCAAGACGCTGCTGCTGGTGCTGCACCTGCGGGCCCGCAACAACGGCGCCACGCGCGTCAACAACATGAATTTTGAGGCTGCGGTGCTGGATCTGGACGGGCGGGAACTGCTGCGCCGCCAGTGCAACGTCGTACAGCCCACCCCCCCCGGCGAAGCCCTGGACCACCGCTGGACCATAGAACTGGACGCCGCAAGCCCCACGGGGCAGAAAGTGCGCGCGGCGGGCGCACTGACCTGCAGGCCTATCTGGAAGACCTTAGGCCTGGCCAACGGCGAGGTGCTGCATATCACGGATCTGCCGGACCAGGAGGAAGAACTGCGCTGATCGCGGGTGCGCGTCGCCCCATTGCCGCAGAGAGGACGCCGGCCCGTCACCGGGGCGGGCCACCCTGACGGAGCGGACGGAACGCGGCTTTTATTTTTAAAGGCGGGGCAGCGCGACTTTCCTCCCGCTGGCTTCTGTGCCATACTCCATGCCGCCCGGCGCGCCGGGCCCTTACCGCCGCCGCGCAGGAAAGCCCCCGGCAACAATCAAATTTTCAAGGAGCTGTCAACATGTCGGGCCTCAGCCGTTCCATCCACCTGACGGTGCACATCCATAAAGACCCGGCCGCCATGGCCGAACGCGCGGCCCACATTCTGGCCGCAGCCTGCGAAGAAGCCGTGGCCGAGCGGGGCGTGTTCAAAATCGCCCTTTCGGGCGGGCAGACGCCCATCCCCCTCTTTCGCCTGCTTTCAGGCCGGGACTGGGCCGACCGCCTGCCCTGGGACAAAATGACCTTCTTCTGGGTGGACGAACGCTGCGTCAGCCCCGAACACCAGGACAGCAACTATGGCCTGGCCCGCCGCGAACTGCTGGGGCATGTGCCCGCCACCCACTTTTTCCGCATGCGCGGCGAAGAAGATCCCGTGGAGGCCGCCCGCAAATACGAACAGCTGCTGCGCACGGACTTCAGCCTGGGCCCGCAGGATCTGCCCCGCTTTGACTTCATGCTGCTGGGCATGGGCGAAGACGGGCACACGGGCTCCATCTTCCCCAACTCTCCGGCGCTGGCCGAACGCAAGCGCCTGGTCATTGACCAGTATGTGCCGGAACGCAAGGCCGACCGGCTCACCCTGACCCTGCCGGTCATCAACAATGCCCGCTGCTGCATGTTCCTGGTTACGGGCGGCGAAAAACACGACGTGCTCTCCCGCGCCCTCAACCTGCTGGCCCAGCCCACGCTGCCCGCCCAGATGGTCCGGCCAGGCTTCGGCGACCTGATCTGGGTTGTGGACGAAGCGGCCGCCACGGGCGCGTAGCCTCATTGCCGCACAAAAATAACGGAAGGGGCCGCAACCGGCCCCTTCCGGCCCCCACCCTCGCGCAACCCTTCTGGCCAACCTCCCTGGCCAACCCCTTTGGACCTGTCGCCTCTTACGGCCCCACCGCCGGTGCCGGTCAGTGCCGTCCCGTACAACGGAACCGGGCCGGAAGGCTGCTTCCGGCCGCCACGCAACGCCCGCCGGGCTTGCAGAGCCCCCATACACAGACCGCCCAACAAGACCTTGGCGGACGCACCACCTTCCAGATTCAAAAAAAATAATCAAATATTTTCCATATATTACTGAAGAAGTTGGCGCGGGGCGCGGGTTTGCCGCACATGCCGCAGCCTTGAAAAACCCGCTCCGTCGCGCTATGGTGCTCCCTGTCAAAAGGATTTTTGCCTGCGGCCCCAAAACAACCGCAGACACAGGGGCGGTCCCCAAACCCGCCCCGTTTTTTGTGCAAGAACGAACAAGACTATGGACGCAAAAAAAATTATCAAAGAAACAACACTGTTCCTTTGAGCCTTGGAAGGCTTTTTTGCGGACCTGCATTGACAGAACGGTATTCTTTTGAAACTTTCTAGACATTGAAAGCGCTCGTGAGCTTAATAGGGAATCCCGTGTAAAGCGGGAGCGGACCCGCCGCCGTAAGCCGCTGTAAACGCCGCCTTTCCTCGTGCGCCACTGGATTTTTTCCGGGAAGGCCGAAGGGCGGCCGGCAAGCCGGAAGACCTGCTTTCAACCCACTATCCCCCCTGGCAACGGGCCTTTGCCAGAGGCGAAGAAGAGCCGTCACGGCGGGGAGCTCTTCCTCCCGCCCGCACCATGCGGACCGGACTTTTTTCATGGCTCATTCATTTGGGAGCGTGTGCATGCCCGCCTGCATCATCAAACGTGACGGCACGGAAGTGCCGTTTGATTCGGTCAAAATTCTTAACGCCATTACCAAAGCCAACAAGGCCGTGGGCGGGGAGGACATGTCCCCCACGGACCTGCTTTTCGTGACGGAAAAGGTCTGCAAAAAACTGGAAGACCGCGACCTCAAACATGTGGAAGAAATCCAGGACGTGGTGGAAGAAAGCCTCATTCAGTACGACTACGCCAAAACCGCCAAGGCCTACATCCTCTACCGCGCCGAGCATACGAAAATCCGCAATGCGGAAACGTATCTCATGGACATCTATAAAAAGCTGACCTATTCCCCGGCCCTCAAAGAGGACATCAAGCGCGAAAACGCCAATATCGACGGCGACACGGCCATGGGCACCATGCTCAAGTACGGCTCCGAGGGCTCCAAATTCTTTATCGACAACTACATCCTGCCCAAGGACGCCTCGGCCGCCCACATCAACGGCGATATCCACATCCATGACAAAGATTTTTACATGCTCACGGAAACGTGCTGCCAGATAGACCTCATCCCCCTGTTCAAAAACGGCTTTTCCACAGGGCACGGCTACCTGCGCGAGCCCAATTCCATTGAAAGCTACTCAGCCCTGGCCTGCATCGCCATCCAGGCCAACCAGAACGAAATGCACGGCGGCCAGAGCGTGCCCCACTTCGACTTTGCCATGGCTGGCGGCATTATCAAAACCTTTCGCAAGGAATACAGCCGCGCCCTGCGCGCCTATGTGCGCATTGCCGCCGGGCTGGACGCCGAAGCGGCCCGCGAGCTGGTGGAGACCCTCCAGACCGGGCTGGGCGAAGGCCCCCGCATGGGCTCCATTGAGGACTACGGCCGCCGCATGGCCGCGGCTGCGCCGGACCAGGCCGAAATGCTGGCCAAGGCCCACGCCTACGCCGCACAAGAGGCCCTGCGCTATACCGACCGCCGCACCTACCAGGCCATGGAAGCCCTCATCCACAACCTCAACACCATGAACTCCCGCGCCGGCGCGCAGGTGCCCTTCAGTTCCATCAACTACGGCACCGACGTTTCCGCCGAAGGCCGCATGACCACCAGAAACCTGCTGCTGGCCACCAAGGCGGGCCTCGGCAACGGCGAAACCTCCATCTTCCCCGTGCAGATCTTCAAGGTCAAGGAAGGCGTCAACTATAATCCGCAAGACCCCAACTACGATCTTTTCAAGCTGGCCATGGAGGTTTCCGCCCTGCGACTCTTCCCCAACTTCAGCTTTCTGGACGCGCCCTACAACCTGCAGTACTACAAAGCGGGCGACTACAACACCGAAGTAGCCTACATGGGCTGCCGCACCCGCGTGCTCGGCAACGTGCACGACAAAGATCGCCAGACCACCTGCGGCCGCGGCAACCTCAGCTTCACTTCCGTCAACCTGCCCCGTCTGGGCCTCGAAGCCCACGGCGATGTGGACCGCTTCTTCGCCCTGCTGGACGACAAAATCGACCTGGTCTTCCGCCAACTGCTGCACCGCTTCAAAATCCAGTGCGCCAAAAAAGTCCGCAACTACCCCTTCCTCATGGGAGAAGGCATCTGGATCGATTCGGACAAACTGGACTGGGACGACAGCATCGGCGAAGTGCTTAAGCACGGCACCCTCACCATCGGCTTTATCGGCCTGGCCGAAACCCTCAAGGCCCTCATGGGCGTGCACCACGGCGAAAGCGAAGACGCCCAGGCCCTGGGCCTCAAAATCATCGGCCGCATGCGTCAGCGCTGCGACCAGGAGTCGGAAAAAACCGGCCTCAACTTCACCCTCATCGCCACCCCGGCCGAAAGCCTCAGCGGCCGCTTCGTGGCCCTGGACAAAGCCCGCTACGGCAGCATCCCCGGCATTACAGACAGGGACTACTACACCAATTCCTTCCATGTACCCGTGTACTTCCCCATCAAGGCCTTCAAAAAAATCCAGATTGAAGCCCCTTACCATGCCATGACCAACGCCGGCCACATCACTTATGTGGAACTGGACGGCGACACCTGCAAAAACCCCGAAGCCTTTGAAAGCATCATTCGCTACATGCACGACCAGGGCGTGGGCTACGGCTCCATCAACCACCCCCTGGACCGCGACCCCGTCTGCGGCTACGTGGGCGTCATCAACGATTGCTGCCCCCGTTGCGGCCGCAAAGAAGGCGAGGGCGTAAGCCTTGATAAGCTCAACCAACTGCGCAGAAAATACCCGCACATGCCCCATTGGGACTGATGCGGCCGTCCCCTCCGGGCAGGGCCCAGGGGACGCACATACCCTACCCTCACCCTTAGTGCAGACCAAGGAGAATACATATGCTGATGAAATCGCGCTTGTTCGAGGAAGTAAAACCCGCCCAGAAACTCGTGGGCCAGGGCCTGGGCTTTGAACGCACCCGCCGCATCACCGGTTACCTCGTGGGCACCCTCGACCGCTTCAACAACGCCAAACGCGCCGAAGAACGCGACCGTGTCAAGCATGCCTGAACCACACGCAGCGCAGCCCCTACGCCTCTCCGGCATTGTGGAGGAATCCATAGTGGACGGGCCGGGGCTGCGCTATGTGCTCTTTACCCAGGGGTGCCCGCACCATTGCAAAGGCTGCCATAACCCCCAGACCCACAGCTTTGAGGGCGGCTTCCTCTTCACCGCCGAAGCCGCCCTCGACCAGATGGGCCAAAATCCCCTACTGGCCGGCGTCACCCTCTCCGGCGGCGAACCCTTCTGCCAGGCCAACGCCCTCTGTCCCGTGGCCGCCGGCGCCCACGCCCTGGGCAAATCCGTGGTCACCTTCACGGGCTACACCTTTGAAGAACTCCACCGCCGCGCCGCCGCCGACCCCTGGACGGCCCGCCTCCTGGACCTCACCGACCTGCTCATCGACGGCCCCTATGTGGAAGAACTGCGCGACCTGGAACTCCAGTTCCGCGGCAGCTCCAACCAACGCCTCCTGGACCACGCCGCCCGCGCCCGCCTGGCGGCGAAGCTGTAAGGGGGAAATTTGGATTTTGTGGGGGGAAGGGAACTTTTGTGAACAAAAGTTCCCTTCCCCCCACGCCCCCCATCCTTCAAAAAACTTTTCTCCTCAGCGCTGCAGGCATCCCCCTGAACGGAAAACAGCAAGAGCGCGATGGGGATTGCTGGACCGCGCCCTTCTTGCAGGGGCGTTCCTGCCCCGACCAAGAGAAGTCCGGCGCATAACCTGAAGGAAGAAAAAAGGGGAATCACGAGATGCATTTTATTCCCTGGCAAGGAAAAAGTCTGCGCCGGGGCGGGGATAGTACGCTTTTGGTACAGACCCGGTCCGGCGCAGGCTCTTGACGCCGCCAGGGGGCAAAAGACGCCCCGCGCCGACCATCTAAAAAAAATCTTGAATATAACCCCAAGCTGGGCCAATATGCCGCCAATGCGGTTCGAACTCTTTGTAGCCCTGCGCTACCTCTTTTCCAGGCGCAAGCAAACCTTCATCTCGGTCATCTCGGTCATGTCCATTTTGGGCGTGGCGCTGGGGGTGGGCGCGCTGGTGGTGGTGCTGGGCGTGTACAACGGCCTGACCACGGACATGCGCGACAAAATTTTGGGGGCCAATGCGCACGCCATTGTGCTTTCCTATGTGCCTTCGGCCTTTGAAAACGCTCCGGATCTGCTGCAGCGCGTGCGCGCCGTAGAGGGCGTTACCGGGGCCACGCCTTTTATTTATACGGAGGTCATGCTTTCCGGCGCGGGGGGGGTCAAGGGCATTGTGCTGCGCGGCATAGACCCGCAGAGCGCGCCTTCGGTGCTCTCCATGCTGCGGCAGATGCGCGCGGGCTCGGTGGACAATCTGCAGAAAAAGGACGACGCGCCCGGCATTATTGTGGGGGATGAGCTGGCCAAACGCCTGGGCCTGGGCCTGGGCAGCCGGGTCAACCTGCTTTCCCCTTCGGGGCAGAAGACGGCTTCGGGCTATGCCCCGCGCATCCGGCCATTTGCCGTGGCGGGCATTTTCAAAACCGGCATGTTTGAGTACGATTCCTCCTTGGCCTTTGTAAGCCTGGCGGCCGCACGTGACGTGCTGGGCCTGCCCGAAGGCTACCTTTCCGGAGTGGAGATCACTGTAGCCGACCTTTTTGCAGCGGACAAAACCGCCGCCCGCATCGGCACGGAGCTGGGCTCGCCCTTCTACGCCCGTTCCTGGATGGAAATGAACGCCAACCTTTTTGCGGCGCTCAAGCTGGAAAAAATCGGCATGTTCATCCTTCTGGCTATGGTGGTGCTCATCGGCTCCTTCTCCATTGTCACGACCCTGGTCATGCTGGTTATGGAAAAAACGCGGGACATTGCCATAATGATGTCCATGGGGGCCACACGGGGCATGATCCGGCGCATCTTCATGCTGCAGGGCAGCATCATCGGCGTCATCGGCACATTGCTGGGTTACGCCATGGGCCTGAGCCTGGGTTGGCTGCTCAAGCGCTACCAATTCATCAAACTGCCGGAAAATGTCTACACCCTGGACCACCTGCCCATCAGCATCAGTCTCACGGACGTGCTCATCATCGGCGCAAGCGCCATGCTGCTCTGTTTTCTGGCCACCCTCTACCCGGCCCGCCAGGCTGCCCGCCTGGAACCGGCCGAAGCCTTGCGGTACGAATAGCATGGGCGCTCTCTACACTTTTTCACACGTGGGCAAAACCTTTGCCGCGCCCGGCGGCTCTCTGGAAATTCTCAAAGATATCAGCCTGACGGTAGAAGAAGGCTCCACCATGGCCATTGTGGGGGCTTCCGGTTCGGGCAAGAGCACCCTGCTGCACCTCATGGGGGCCCTTGATTCTCCCACGACGGGTGCGGTATGCTTTGACGGTGCGGACATGGCCCACATGAGCCCGGACCAGAAGGCGGCCTTCCGCAATCGGACGTTGGGCTTTGTGTTTCAATTTCACCACCTGCTGCCGGAATTTTCGGCACTGGAAAACGTCGCCATGCCGGCCATCATCGGCGGCCGGTCGCGGGGCGAAGTGCTGCCCCAGGCCCGCGCCATGCTGGAACGTGTGGGGCTGGCCGAGCGTCAGGAAAGCAAAATCGCCACCCTCTCCGGCGGCGAACGTCAGCGCGTGGCTCTGGCCCGCGCTGTGCTGCTGCGCCCGCGCGTACTTTTGGCCGACGAACCCACCGGCAACCTGGACGAAACCACCGGGGCGCAGGTGGGCTCCCTTATGAACGAACTCAACCGCGAACTGGGCATGACCCTGGTGGTGGTGACCCACAATCGGGAACTGGCCGCGGGTATGGGCAGAATCCTGGAACTGAAAGCGGGGAATCTGTATGAAAAAACGTTTGCCTGAGCTTCTTGCCGTCTCCTGCCTCGCTTTACTGGCTTGGACGGTGCTTGCGCCCCATGCGGCCAGGGCGGCAGAGCCGCCCTTGGTACTGGTGCTGCCCTTCCAGGTCAATGCCGGGCCGGACATGCCCGACGCCGCTGACCATGTACCCCAGGCCATTGCCACCCAGATGGAACAGCACGGCATGAAGGTGGTGCCCCTGGCCGCCGCCGCACAGCTGCAACGCAAGAACGGCGAGACCATTGACCTGGCCGCGGCCCGCGCCCTGGGGCGCGAGGCCGGGGCCACGCTGGTGGTCTATGGCAATTTCAATCAGCTGGGCAACGGCTTCAGTATGGACACGCGCCTGGTGCCCCTTAACGGCGCGGCCGTGCCCGCGGCTTTTGAGCGCAACAGCCTGCTGGCCCTGGACGAGTGTGCGGCTAATCTGGCCACGCGCGCGGCCCAGCTTACCGGGGCGGGCGCATCTGCAGCGCCAACCGCGACAGCCGCGCCCGCAGACGGTGGCCCGGACCTGGTGCCCATGAGCACGCCGGCTGCGGCCAAGGGCGGCATTGCCGACGTGCAGGTGCGCGGCATGAACGTTATGGACCCGGACACGGTGCTCATGCGCCTGACTATCCGCAAGGGCGACACCCCGGACGCCAACGCCATCAACGAAGAAGTGAAGCGTATCTGGGATATGGGCTACTTCAGCGACGTACAGGCTGCCATGGAAGGCAACGTGCTGGTCTTTACGGTGGTGGAAAAGCCGCGCATTGACAACATCCAGGTGGAAGGCTCCAAGGATATTGACAAAGACGACGTGCTGGCCGCCATGGGCACCAAACCCGGCAGCGTGCTCAACGAGCAGGTGCTTTCCGACGACTTGCAGAAGGTTACGGAGCTCTACCGCAAGGAAGGCTACTACCTCGCCAAGGTCAACTACCGGCTGGAGGACCGCCAAGGCGGCCGCGGGGCGGTGCTTATCCTCACCGTGGAAGAAGGCCACAAGCTCTACATCAAAGAAGTGAAAATCGACGGTCTGGAAAAGCTGGACCGCGGAGATCTGGACAAATACATGGCCCTGAAGCCGCGGGGCATTTTTTCCTGGCTTACGGGCACCGGCGTACTCAAAGAAGAGTACCTGGAGCGCGATACCAACGCCATTGCAGCTTATGGCCTTAACGAAGGTTATATCGATATCCAGGTGGGCGCGCCCACAGTGGAATACAAGGACGACGGCATCCACATCACCTTCACGGTGCATGAAGGACCGCGCTACACAGTCCGGAATGTGGTTTTTGCGGGCGACGTCATCGACAGCGAGGACAAGATGCTTCAGGTCGTCAAAATGGACGACTGGAAGAAGTCCAACAAGTATTTCTCGCTGACGGTCATGCAGGAGGACTCCAAACGCCTTACGGACTACTATGCCGATTACGGTTACGCCTTCGCCGAGGTGGATACCCGCCTCATCAAGGCCGATGACGGCAGCGATCAAGTGGACGTGGGGTATGTGGTCAACAAAAAACAGAAAGTCTTTATCCGTCGCGTCATGGTGGAAGGCAACACCAAAACCCGCGACAACGTCATCCTGCGTGAAATGCGCCTGGGCGACGGCGATATGTATGAAGGCGCCAAACTGCGCCGCTCCAACGAGCGCCTGAACCGCCTGCGTTACTTCTCCGCCGTGGATATGGACCTCATCCCCACCGAAAAAGAAGATGAGGTGGACCTCAAGGTGCGCGTTAAAGAAAGCAACACCGGGGCCATCATGGGCGGTATCGGCTATTCCAGCTACTATGACGTGGGCGTGTCCGCCTCCATCATGGAGCGCAACCTCTTTGGCCGCGGCTACCTGCTGCAGCTGCAGGGCTTCTTCTCCTGGCGGCGCACTTCGGGCGTGCTTTCCTTTACCAACCCGCGCCTCTATGACACGGACCTTTCCGTGGGCAACGACCTCTACTACACCCACGACTACTGGGACGATTTCACCAAGGACACCATCGGCGATACGATCCGTCTGGCCTACCCCATCGGCGAATACACCTCTGTGGGCCTGTCCTACCGTCTGGAGCGCTACGAACTCTATGACGTGGACGACAACGCCTCACCGTACATCAGCGACTACAAGGGCATTAACTGGACCAGCGCCGTTTCCGGCCGCATCCTGCGCGACACCACGGATAACAAGGAACGCCCCACCAAGGGCACCATTGCCCGGCTTTGGGCCGAATACGGCGGCGGCGGCCTGGGCGGCACGGACAACTTTGTCAAGGCCGTGGCCGACTGGCAGGGCTTCTGGTCCTTTAACCCGCAGAACACCGTGCATGTGCGCGGCCGCCTGGGCGGCGTCTTCCAGAACACCAACGACAAGGTGCCTGTATTTGAACGCTTCTGGGTCGGCGGTATGGATACCATCCGCGGCTATTCCTACTCCGACATTTCGCCCCGCGACTACAAATACCAGGGCGAACAGATCGGCGGCGACCGCATGGGCGTGGCCAACGTGGAATACATCTGGACCTTCCAGAAAGATCTGGGCCTGGCTCTGGTGCCCTTCTTCGACGCGGGCTTCAATATCGACAGCAAGACCATGGGCAACGACCTGGACAAGTACTTTGTCTGCTCCACGGGCCTGGAGCTGCGCTGGCGTTCACCCATGGGTGACCTGCGCATAGCCTACGGCGTCCCCTTGGTGCAGGATTATGACAAGGAAATGGAATCGGGGCGCTTTGAATTCAGCATGGGCCAGTTCTTTTAAAAAAAGGTTATGGCACGCTCGGTTCAGGGCCTTGCAAAATTGCAAGGCCCTGAACCGGCCTGACGCCTGCTGACGACAAACGGCGCGGATCATACGATCCGCGCCGTTCTTTTTGTTCCGCCCAAGTGCGCCGTCACAGGCTGCGGCCCGTCACTCCGGGCTTGTCCCGTTCAAAACACGCCCATCACTCAGGGCACCCCCGGCGTGGGCTGCAAAAAAAAGTTTTTTGCAAGGGCGGAGGCATGGGGGAGGGGAAACTTTTGTTCACAAAAGTTTCCCCTCCCCCATATTCTCATTTCCCCGCCTACCGTCTAATACGTTGTGGCGGCGGCGCGTTCCAGACGGGCGAGGGTTTCGTCCCGGCCCAAAAACGCCATGATTTCATTGAGGTGTGAGCCGCCCATAAAACCCATGAGGGCCGTGCGCAAAGGCGGCGCCACGGCTTTGAATTTGAGGCCGTTGTCAGCCACATAGGCGTTGAGGGCGACCTCAAGGTTTTCAGCGGAAAAGGGTTGGCAGGCAGCAAAGATGGGGGCCAGGGCACGCAAATGAACCCTGCCGGCTTCGATCAGGTGTTTGGCGGCGTCCTTTTCCACGTATTCCAGCTCTGCCGCGGGCAACAGCAGGGGGCGGAAGCTCTGGGCCAGGGTTTTAAGGTTGTTGGCCCGTTCGCGGAACATGAGGCAGAGGGGTTCCAGACGCTCCTGAGGCAGGTCGCCCAGGCCGGTTTCGGCCACAAAGGGGGCGGTAAGGCGAGCCAGCTCATCCAGGGGCATGGTGCGCATGAAATGGGCATTGCACCATTCGAGCTTGGCGGGGTCAAAGGCGGCGGCGGCGGGGTTAAGATTGGAGCCGTCGAAATAGGCAATGAGTTCTTCTTTAGAGAAGAGCTCCTGATCGCCGTGGGACCAGCCCAGGCGCACCAGGTAGTTAACCAGGGCCTGGGGCAGCAGGCCGTCCTGTTTGTACTCGATGACGGCGCGCGCGCCGTGGCGTTTGGAGAGCTTCTGACGGTCGGGGCCAAGAATCATGGGCACATGGCCGAAGCGCGGCACGGGCAGGCCCAGGGCTTCGTAGATGAGGATCTGGCGAGGGGTGTTGGAGACGTGATCGTCGCCGCGAATGACGTGGGTGATGCCCATGCTGTGATCGTCCACCACCACGGCCATGTTGTAGGTGGGCATGCCGTCCGCACGGCGAATGACCATGTCGTCCAGCTCGCTCACGTCTACAGCTATACGGCCTTTGACCATATCGTCAAAGACCACTTTGCCGCTGAGGGGCGTTTTAAGGCGCACGCAGCGGCCTTCGCCGGGGCCCAGGTCGCGGGTGCGGCAACGGCCGTTGTAGCGCGGCTTGCGGCCGGCCTGGCGGGCTTCTTCGCGCATGGCCTCCACTTCTTCGGGCGTGCAAGAGCACCAGTAGGCGTGGCCGGCTTGCAGCAGCTTGTCCACATAACTGTTGTAGAGCTCGGTGCGGTTGGTCTGGTAAACGGGCTCGCCGTCCCAGTCCAGGCCCAGCCAGCGCATGGAGGCCAGGATGGAGTCGGTGTATTCCTGCTTGGAGCGGAGGAGGTCCGTATCCTCTATGCGCAGGTGAAAGCGGCCATTGAAATGACGGGCCAGCAGCCAGCAGAAAATGGCTGTGCGCGCGCCGCCGATGTGCAGATGTCCCGTAGGGCTGGGGGCGAATCGGGTTACCACTTGGGTCATGACGTTATCCTTGCTGAAGAATGGACAGGTTCACCGTTACAACGACGCTCAGCAACGGCGGCGCGCCGCGCAAGCGGCGGTCGCAGCCTGACGCAACCGCGCGACGGCGTAAGAAATATTTTCTGAAGGGCGGTCTTCGGCCCGGACAGGCGAAGTAGGCACAGGCCGCCGCCTGTGTCAAGCATGGTCGCCTGTGCCCCGCCCAAGTGCGGCGCTGCTTGCCCCCGAAGCCGCACCGGAACCTGAGTTTGAAGCTGGGGCTGCGCTCCTTCCCGAAGCTGCGGCCAAACCCGCACGCGGGGTGGGCGGCATAATGCGGGCCAGGGCACGGGTCAGATCGTCCACCTTGAGGGGCTTGGTCAGGTGGGCGTTCATGCCGGCCTCGCGGCTGCGCTCGGCGTCACCGCGCATGGCGTAGGCCGTCAAGGCCACAATAGGCACCTCCAGAGCGCGGGGCAGGCCGCTTTCACGGATGCGCCTGGTGGCCGTGTAGCCGTCCATGGTGGGCATTTGCACGTCCATAAGGATGGCGTCGATCTCCGCGTGCCGGGCCTGCCAAAGATCAAGGGCCTCCTGGCCGTTGACTGCGGCGAGGCAGGTGACGCCCATGCCCGAGAGCAGCACTTCCAGGATCTCGCGGTTGATGTCGCCGTCCTCGGCCACCAGCACGCAACGTCCGTGCAGACGGGCGGCGTTGGCGGCAGTGTCGCCCGCATCACCTGCGGCCGCGGCCCGCGCCAAGTCGTCCGCGCATGGGGCAAAGGGCAGCTCCACCCGAAACACGCTGCCTTTGCCCGGTTCGCTCTGCACGCTGATGGCCCCGCCCATGAGGTCAGTAAGTCGGCGGCAGAGGGCCAGACCCAGGCCCGTGCCGCCAAAGCGGCGGGTAATAGAGGTATCCGCCTGCATAAAGGGCGTAAAAATGCGGGAGAGCTCTTCCCGGCTCATGCCGATGCCCTCGTCGCTGATGGAACAGCGTATCCACACCTGACCGCCCTGGCGGCGCAAAAAGTCCAGAGAAATACAGACCCGGCCTTTTTGAGAAAATTTGACGGCATTGCCGCCCAGGTTGAGCAGAATCTGTCTGAGGCGCAGGGCATCGCCGGTGAGAAAGGCAGGCAGACGCGGGTCCACATGGCTTTCCAGGCTGACATGATTGGAGGCCCGCGGCCGCAGCAGCACCATAACGGCCTCCAGCTCCTGCGCAGGACAAAAAGGCTGCTGCTCCAGCTCCAGCCGGTCGGCTTCTATTTTGGAAAAATCCAGCAAATCGTTAACAATCTGCAGCAATGAATCGCAGGTGCCGTAAATTTTTTCCACATAATCGCGCTGCTGGGGGGTAAGGTCTGTATTGAGCACCAGGTGGGCCATGCCCATAATGCCGTTCATGGGGGTACGGATCTCGTGGCTCATATTGGCGAGAAAGATACTTTTGGCGGCATTGGCGGCCTCGGCGCTTTCCTTGGCCTCGCGCAGCACGCGCTCGTTCTGGCGCTGTTCGGTTTCGTCGCTCACATAGCCGGTGACGCGGGCTCCCCCCTTGCCGCCGGTCACTTCATAGACCAGGGCGCACCAGCGCAGGCCCCGGCGGGGATGCACCACGCGCAGCTGCAGGTGGATCTGTCGGCCGGGCAGCCAGTTGTCGGGGTTGCAGAGGACGCGCCAATCGGCCCTGTCTTCGGGCAGGATGCGTTCGGTAATGGTGGCCAGGCGCTCTTCTGGCCCGGCGCCTTCGTGCAGGCCGAACTGTTCGTAAAAAACGTCGTTACCCGTGCAGTCCACCTGCCCGTGGACGCTGCGCATTTCAAAAACGCCCAGCCAGCCCAGCCGACAGGCCAGAGAAAGGCGCAGCAGGCTCTCGCGCAGGGCCTGGTGGGCGGAGTGCAGCTCGCTCATATCCTGGTGGTAGCCGGTGACGCGCACCAGGGGATCGTCGTCGGCAGAAACGCGCCGCCCGCCGCAACGCACGTGCACCACGCCCCAGCGGGGGTGGTTGTAGGGGTAACGCACTTCGTGCATGCGGCTGTCACGCCTCAGGTCGGTCAGGGTGGCTTCCACCGAGGCGCGGTAGCGGCTGTCCACCCGCTCCAGCCAGAAGCGGGCGCAGGCTTCGGGCGTCATGCCCGCGTCCGCACCCAGCAATCGGCAGGTAACGCCATCAGCGCGCAGGCGCAAAACGCCCGTACGGGTATCAAGCTCAATGATCCACAGCCCCACATTGGCAGCCGTAAGAGCCTCCCGCATCCAGGCGCTGTCCTCTTGCCATTCCTGCCCGCCGTTTTCGGCCATCCGTTATACTCCTCAGGGTGGAAATGGTACTATATCGATTTTGTTTCCGCAGCACAATCGGTGCGAGGCCGCGGACGTTATCATATATTCACTGTTTTGACGCCCGGTTGCCACGCCCGCCCCTGCCCTGCCCTTGCGTTGAGGGGCCGGGAGTGCTAGGCAGGACTGGCAAAAATGGAGAGAAAAAATATGCACGCAGCTTCAGTTGTGATCAAGTATGGCGGGCACGCCATGACCCAGCCGGACCTACAGGCGGCCTTTGCCGCCGACCTTGCCCAACTTGCCGCCCAGGGCATGGACTTTGCGCTGGTGCACGGGGGCGGGCCGCAGATTTCGGCCCTGCTGGACCGCCTGCACATTGCAAGCCGCTTTGTAGACGGCCTGCGCGTTACGGACGCCGCCACCCTGGAAGTGGTGGAAATGGTCCTCTGCGGCCAGGTAAACAAGGCTGTGGTCAGCGAACTGGCAGGGCACGGCGTGCGCGCCGTGGGCATTTCCGGCAGGGACGGCGGGCTGTTGCGGGCGCGGGTACAAAGGCCGGAGCTGGGCATGGTGGGCACGGTGGAAGGGGTGGACCCTGCCCTGGTGCGTTGCCTGCTGGCGGCGGGCTTTGTGCCGGTGGTGGCGCCCCTGGCCAACAGCCCCGAGGGGCAGGCCCTGAACATCAACGCCGACACGGCCGCCGGGGCTCTGGCGGGCGCTCTCAAGGCGGAGTATTTTGTACTGGTTTCGGACGTGCCCGGAGTGCTGGACGCCCAGGGCCGGCTTATCCCCAGCCTGAACCGGCAGGAGATTGCAGCCCTGCAGCGCGAAGGCGTCATCAGCGGAGGCATGATCCCCAAGGTGCTGGCCTGCCTGGACGCCCTGGACGCGGGCTGCCAGCGCGCGCTTATCCTTGACGGCCGCGCGCCCTCCAGCCTGCGGCGCTACCTGCTGGACGACGCGCCCCTGGGGACAGTGGTAGCCTAGGGGCAGTTTCCAAGTGCGGCTGTTTCGGCGGGACTTCAGCGGCCGCGCCGCACCCACCAGGCTTCGTCCACCCCGCCGTGCCACCAACGGTTGTGGTCCGCGCGCAGCACGGCTTCCGCCAGTTGTCTGGCCGACGGGGTGTGCAGCCGCTGCACAGCGCTTTTGAGCCAGTCCGCCGCAAAGGCATTGCCCTTATCGAGCTCCTCTTTCAGGCTGCAGATAAGGTCCAGCTGGTCCGCATCGTGAGCCAGGGCGGCTTCGGGGCTTTGGCGGGCCTCCAGCTCGTCCCAGAGGGGCAGCAGGGCGTCTTCCAGGCCTGTGCCCGCCAGGCAGTCCTCCAGAGCGCGGCGCGGCTCCAGGCGGGCATAGCGGTGGTTCACATAGTTGAGGTCGCCCGTGCGGGCCTCGTGCAAATCGTGAAACAGGCAGAGCAGGGTCACCCGAGCGGGGTCGGCCCCGGCCAGACGCGCCAGCACATAGCCCAGGGCGCTGACCCTGTAGGAATGCTCCGCCACGCTCTCGCCGCCGCTGCCCAGGAAAGCAAAACCCGAACGCGGCGTTCGCCGCAACATGCCCAGCTCGTGACAAAAATCCGCCAGCCGATCCCAGCGGGCCCCCTCCGGATCCGGCGGGGAGTTTTTTTCTTCGCTCATGGTTTTCCTTTTATTCCAGCCCGTATTTGCGCAGCTTGTTGTGCAGGGTGGCGCGTGTAATGCCCAGTTGACGGGCGGCCTCGCTCTTGTTGTCACCGGTACAGCGCAGGGTTTCGCCTATGGCCCGGCGCTCCAGCTCATCCAGGGGCAGGCCCGCCAGGGCGCCCACGGCAGCGGAAGAGGCTTCTTCGGGGGAGGCGGCTTCAGTAATGGCGGCGGGCAGCTCGCGGCGGGTGATCAGGTCGCCGTTACAAAGGATGACGGCACGCTCCACAGCGTTTTCCAGCTCCCGCACGTTGCCGGGCCAGGCATAGCGCAGCAGGCTGTCCACGGCCTGCGGAGAGAAGCCGCGGATGCTCTTGCGATTGCGCCCGGCGAAACGCTCCAGAAAATGGGCCGCCAGCACAGGGATGTCCTCGCCTCTGTCCCGCAGGGGGGGCACCTCCAGACTGATGACGTTGAGCCGGAAGTAAAGATCCTCGCGAAAGCGCCGACGGGCCACTTCTTCGCGCAGGTCTCGGTTGGTGGCGGCCAGCACGCGCACGTCCACAGTAAGGGGCGCGTCCGAACCCACCCGCTGCACCTCGCCTTCCTGCAGCGCCCGCAGCAGCTTGGCCTGGAGTGGCAGGGGCATTTCACCAATTTCGTCCAGAAACAGCGTGCCCCCGTTGGCCTGGACAAAGCGCCCTTCGCGCCGCCTGTCCGCCCCGGTAAAGGAGCCCTTTTCATGACCAAAAAGCTCCGACTCCAGAAGATTTTCTGCCAGGGCCGCACAGTTGACCGTCACCATGGGCTTGTCCGCCCTGGCGCTGCCGCTGTGCAGGGCGCGGGCCACCAGTTCCTTGCCCGTGCCCGATTCGCCGGTGATGAGCACCGTAGCCTCAGTGGGGGCCACGGTGGCGATGGTTTCCTGCATGGCCAGCATGGCGGGGCTGCGCCCCAGAATGCCCGGCCGGGCCGCCGCTTCGCTCAGCTGGCGGCGCAGTTCGCGGTTTTCCACGCTCAGGCGGGAATGCTCGATGGCCTGCCGCAGGGTGTGGCGTAAGATCTCGAAATCCAGGGGTTTGACCAGATAGTCGTAGGCCCCCAGGCGCAGGGCCTCCACCGCTGTTTCCACAGAGGAATAGGCCGTCATGAGCACCACCGGCAAGGCCGGATTGTACTCCAGAACACTTTTGAGAGTATGGATGCCGTCCATTCTGGCCATGCGCACGTCTGTGAGCACCGCGTCAAAGGCCCGCTCCCGCACCAGGTTCAGGGCCTCGTCGCCGTCTGCGGCCTCGCTCACCGCATAGCCCCAGGAACGGAGCATGGTGCGGAGCATGCCCCGATGGGCCTGGTCGTCATCCACCACAAGGATGCTGTTGCTCAAAACCTGTCTCCTTGTGGGGGCGGCGGCCGCACGGCAAACGTGCGCCTGCGGCCGGGGCGTTTACGTCCCCGTCGCATCGGAGGTTCCGCCCCCCAAGTCTTTTCGCCCGCAGTGCGGGCGTTCAGTCCCGCCGCCGGCGGCGGCGCTCTACAAAGGACTGCGCGCCCTGCGGCGCGCAGGACAGCCAGACGCGAAAAATGGTTTCGCCCGGCTGCCCCTCCCTGGCCAAGTGGGAGCTCACGCCGATTTCGCCGCCGTGGGCCTCCACAATCTTATGGACCATGGCGAGGCCCAACCCCGTGCCCTGCCCTTTTGTTGTAAAATAAGGATCAAAAATGTGCGGCAACTGCCGGGGCACAATGCCCGTACCCGTATCGCGCACCATAAGGCAGACGCGCTGCCGGCTCCGGCCCACGGCCAGGGTAAGCACGCCGCCCTGAGGCATGGCGTCCAGGGCGTTGAGGCAGAGGTTAAGCAGGGCCTGGCCCATGCGTTCGGGGTCCACCAGAGCCAGAGGCACGCGCGGGGCCTTGCGGCAGACAATTGTTACGCCGCGCTTTTCCGCGTCCTGTCGAATAAGCTGCGCAACGTGCTCCACCACAGCTTCCAGGCTGACGGGGCGGGGGCAGACGTCGCTGGGCCGCGACAGGCCGATGAGGTCCATGATGACGCGGTTGAGCCTGTCCACCTCGCTGACCATGACCAGTGCAGCCTCGCGGTCTTCGCTGCCTTCGGGAAAGCGCTGGCCGAAGTAGGTGGCATACCCCTTGATGGAGCTCAAAGGATTGCGTATCTCGTGGGCCACGCCCGCCGCCAGATTGCCCACGGCGGCCATTTTTTCCTTGCGGCGGACTTCTTCTTCCAGCCGGCGCACTTCGCCTTCAGCCCGGCGCTGCCCCAGGCGCGACTCCCGCGCCCGCTCGGCGTAGTACAACGCCAGCAGACAGGCCAGGCCCACCAGCAGCGTAACGGCCGCCAGCATGGCAATGTACCCCCGGTTCTGACTGCGGGTCATCTCAAAAGGTGAGATGTCCAGCCCCAGAAAAATGATGGGCAGAGACGGCCCGCCGACCGCGTGCGGCAGTCCCGGCGAAAAACGGCGATAGACCACAAAAACGCGCTGCCCTTCCATGTTCATGACCCGCCAGCGGGCCTGGGCGTCGACGTGGAGCTCCCGCATATGGGCCTCATCCATCTCAGCCCCGTCGGCTTGCAGGATTTCGCCCAGCCGGGCCCGGTAGCTGTGGGCCACAATGGTGCCGTCCGGCATGGTCACGGCCACGAAATCGATGCCGGGGCTGTCGGCCATTTCTTCCAGCAGCGCCTGCAGGCGCACGCCCACCTCGCTGCGCAGACCGGAACGCAGAATATTTTCAAAGGCCATGATCAGAGAGGAACCTTTCTCGGCCAGCAAACGCGCCATGCCCGCCTCGCTGCGTTCCAGCGAAAGAAAGGCCAGCAGGCCGATCATCATGGCCAGCACCACGGCAGCGGCACTGAGCAGCAGCACCACGGGAGCGCGGCCGGGCCACGGCGGTATGGGACGGGTTTCGCCCTGGCCGCCCGCAACGGAAGAGGGCTCTTTGACGCTGCACATACCGGGAGTATAGCCTTACAAGGCGTCGCTTGTCACCAGAGCATATGCGCGCTGCGGCTGTGCCGCCGCAAAGGTTGCGGCAAGCCAGCGGCAACGCCTGCCGCAGCTGCCGCCGGAACAATGACGCAGCGCCGTTGCCGCCGCCGAACGGCCTCAGGGCAGACATTACGGCAGAACTTTACTGCAGGGCAGCACAAACATGCCGCTACGCCACCAGAAAACTCAATATTGGCGCATTTTTTGCATATAAAATGAACAAACCGCCGCGCCCGTTTCCTGCGGGAGTGGAGCGCGGCAATGTATACACCTCTCCGATTGAGGTCAGGTATGCTCAAAGCCTGTTTTGCCCTCTGTGTGCTCGCCACTCTGTACCTGCCGGACGCTGCGGTAAACCGGCAGGCCTCAGATCCCGTGGCCGCCGTCAGCCAGTGGGAAGCCTCCCCAGTTCCGGGGCTGGGCTCTTGGCTGGAGGGGCTTTCTCCGGCCCAGCGCATCCCGGCGCAGCAGGTGGTGGAAGACTACCTGCCCCGCGTACAGGCTCTGCGCCAGCGTATTTTGCTGAAAAAAAATGAACTGGCCCAACTGCGCTACGACCTGGAAACCCCTCCGGACACCCTGCCCAAACTGGGGCGCGAACTGCAGTTTCTGCGCGACGAACTGCGCACCCTGCTGCTGCACGCTGATGCGGACATGCGTCGCCAGGCCGGCGTTTCTCTGGGTACGCCCCTAAGTCGCGGCTGCGGCATGGAAGTTTCCGGTCTGCCGCCCATGCCGGGCCAATAAACCAATCCGGCACCGCGCTGAAAAAGATTGTCTTTGAGAATAGCCCTCTCAAAGGCAATCTTTTTTTGCCGACCTCCCTGGCCCGTGACCAGCGCGGCCATCTTTGCCGATAACTTCCCTTCGCCGTAACGGGCCAGACTTCTGTATCACAACGATCCAAGCCCGCACCAGAGCAGATTATCTTTAAAAATATGTGTGCTCAACGTTTACGTACGCCCGTACCGGCGCTTAACCGCGCAAATACATAGTACTTGCCTCCACGGCGGACGGCTGCTTGCGCCGATGCGCACAACCGCCCTCCCCTCTGCATCTAAGGCTTGCACAAGGGCCTGCCCCGACGAATAAATTCTGCCAAAGGATAATTTCTGGACAATTGTATAAAAATTATCCACAAACCTGCTGCAACTGTAAAAAAAATATACAGATTCCTGCTCCAGCAAGGGCCTCATCCGCAGACCTTCAACACAACACACTAAAATAATTTATTTAATTAATATTGGCACACCGATTGCTATATAAAACATCGGTTAGCGCAGAGCAAAACCGGCATGTGAACAAATTCTGTAAGGAGCGCATAACCCTCCGTCACGGCAGCTGACAGCAGCCTATCCCAGTCAATCCGCCGACGGGCGGTACAAATATAAAAACAAATTTCCGCGATGCTCTCCGCCCCCATTGAGGGCATTACGGATTCCCTCCTCAAAACCTCCTCCTTAAGAACAGAACCTCTAACCATCGGAACATCCTCCCTCTCTCGGCCGCCGGACCCTCCGGCGGCCGCCTCTCTTTTTGGGGTCCGCCACAGAAGGGGCCAGCCTACAGAGCCTCCAGCAACAGGCCGCTCCTTGCGCTGAAATGCAGGCGACGCAGGCCCAGATCCTCCCAGGCCGGCCGCAGTTCGCCCTTGTGCCCCCAGAAAAACCCCTGACAGGCGTGGGGGGCCTCCAAGGCAAAACCGGCTTCGGCACGGCACGTCGCCTCCAGAGCCCGCCGTACGGCCAGGAGCAAGGCACGGCCCTGCACCCGCGCCCCCAGAGCGGCATGGCGGGGACCGTCCAGCACGGCCGCGTCCAGGCCCGGTTCCGGAGCAAGACCCATGCGGATGACGGCCACGCCCGCCTCCCGTGCACGCAGCCAGCCCACGGCCAGGGCCGTAAGGGTCGCGTCCAACGGCCAGGGCCGATAGCGTCCGCTGCGCCACAGCTCGGCCAGGCCCGTACCGCGCAGCACCAGGCAGGGATAGAACCGCAAAGCCTGTGCGCCCGCCGCCAGGCTGCACGCCACATCGGCGGCAAAGTCTGCAGGACTGTGGCCGGGCATGCCCGGCAAGAGCTGCACAGTAAGCTGCAGCCCCGCCTGCCGCACCAGAGCACAGCCGGTTTGCGCCATCGCCCCCGTATAGCCGCGCCGCGCCGCTGCCAGCGCGTGGTCGGCAAAACTCTGCACCCCCAGCTCCACCGTACGGCAGCCCGCCTCGCGCAGAAGGGCCAACCCGGTCGCGTCCACCCTGTCCGGCCGGGTGGAGCAGCGAAACCCGGTGGCCCAGCCCCGCTCCCTGGCCTTGCCCGCCCAGCGCAGGCAGGCAGCCAGGGCCGCCTTGGGCAGGGCAGTGAAGGTGCCTCCGTAAAAGGCCGGTTCCACTGGGGGCAGCCCCCTGGCGGCGCGTTCGGCAAGGGCTGCGGAGGCCGATGTCAGCGCGGCGCGCACCGCCGCCACCGGGTCAGAAAACGGCAGAAGGCCGGTCTGCACGTCCTGCGCACAGAACACGCAACGCACAGGGCAGCCCTGGAAGGGTAAAAATATGGGAAAAACAGGGGGCCCCGCCGCACCGCCGACGGGCCAGGGCACCAGGAGGCTCCAGACCGGCCTCGCGGCTGTGCCGGAACCGGAAACAGACATGGCGCGCGCCGCATATCGGCCACCGCGGGAAGCGGCGCTCATACCTTGCGCCACGGGCAAGGGCGCCCGGCGGCTGGCCAAGCTCTGGACATACGCTTTGCTTTATATAGGATATCAACAAAATGGACAGGCCGCTGCGGCCAATACGTCGCTTTCACAAGAAAAACCTTGCTCTACCTTGATGTTGTGTGTATTTTACACAAAAGCTCCGTTCATGTGAAGCAGTCCGGAGCAGGCCGTGTTTCCACGGCGTAAGCGGCTGTATCCGGACAGCCCAACCCGCGCGCTCTGCGCCGGAGGACCCCTATGAAAAAAACCCTGACCAAAGCGGACATCGTGGAGGCCATTTACGAAGAAACGGACAAAAACCGCGTTGACGTCAAAAACGTGGTGGAAAAACTGCTGGACATCATGAAGGGCGCCATCAAAAAAGACCGCGCCCTGCTTATCAGCGGCTTTGGCAAGTTTGAATGTTATGACAAGGCCTCCCGCAAAGGCCGCAACCCCAAAACCGACGAAACCATCACCCTGCCCCCGCGCAAGGTCATGGTCTTTCGGCTTTCCCGCAAATTCCGCGCGGAACTGAACTCCTGATCTCCGGATCGGGAGACGGCGGCCCCGCCGCCCTCCGCGTCGCCTGCGGCGGCTTTCCGTTTGCTGCGCCTACGGCAACGGACGTCCGTTGGGCTGACGTGTGTTTGGACTTGCGCCTGTGCCCACGAGGCCCGGACGTGGTCCTCTCCCGTTGCGGGGGGCGGGGGGATGCAAAATGCTTTAGATTCTGCCTGCCGCCCGCACGGAGCAGCGCTTAATCATAGTTGACCGGCAACGCCACGGACCTGTCCGCCGTCTGCACGGATTCCCGCGCCGCGCTACAGGCCGGTTTTGCCGCTTTCCCGGCCCCTAACCGCCGGACCCCTTCACGGGAGACGCGCATGCTTTTTAATTCCTACAGTTTTCTCCTGCTTTTTCTACCGCTTCTGCTGGTCAGCTGGCGGCTGGCGGCAACCTACGCGCCGGCCCGCCTGGGACTTGTTCTGCTGCTGTTTTCCGTGGTCTTTTACGGGCTTTGGGGCCTGCCCTTTCTGGTGCTGCTGGCGGTCATCCTGGGCATGAACTACATGTTTGCCCAGGCTCTTGCGCCTGCCCCCGCGCCCCAGGAGGACGACCCTGCGGCCGCCTGCTCCACAGGGGACGGCCCCGCCGCCTGCCCGCGTTGCCACCTGAGCCGTCGGGCGCTGCTGGTCACAGCCTTGATCTGCAACCTGCTGCCCCTGCTCTGGTTCAAGTATTCGGGCTTTTTCGCCCACAACCTGGCTGCTCTGCTGCATGTGCAATGGCAGTTCACGCCGCCGGGCCTGCCCCTCGGCATTTCATTCTATACCTTCATCCAGATTGCCTGGCTGGTAAGCGTCTACCGGGGGCAGGTGCGGCCCGCCGGTCTGGGACGGCACTTGCTGTTTTCCTCCTGCTTTCCCTATGTCATTTCCGGCCCCATCGTGCGCTATGAACAGCTGGGGCCGCAGCTGGACGCTCTGCACGGCTCTACGGCCGAAGGTCTGGCCAGGGGCTTCAGCCTGTTCACCCTGGGGCTGGTCAAAAAAGCGCTCTTGGCCGACACCCTGGCCCTCTGGGCCGACGCCGTGTTCAACGCGGCGGAAAAGGGCTTTCCCTTAAGCGGGGCCGAAGCCTGGCTGGGCTCGCTCTGCTATACCTTTCAGCTCTATTTCGACTTTTCCGGCTATACGGATATGGCCCTGGGTCTGGGCCTTATGCTGGGCCTGCGCCTGCCGGAAAACTTCGACTCCCCCTACAAATCCACGGGCATCGTGGACTTCTGGCGGCGCTGGCACATTACGCTGGGCGCATGGCTGCGCGATTTTCTCTACATTCCCCTGGGCGGCAACCGCCACGGCAAACTCAAGCAGTACCGCAACCTCTTCCTGACCATGCTTATCGGCGGGGCCTGGCACGGAGCGGGCTGGACCTTCATTATCTGGGGCGCGCTGCACGGGGCCATGCTGAGCGTCAACCATTTCTTCCGCGCACGCATTAAAGGACGGCCCCTGGAACGGATCATGGCCTCGCCGCCCCTGCGGGTCTGCTGCATTGCAGTGACCTTTTTCTGCCTCAATTTCTGCTGGGTGATTTTCCGCGCCGTAAGCCTGGAAGGGGCCGGGCGCGTTTACACGGCCATGTTCCGTGGCCCCTTTACCCGCGCCGCCGCCGGGCTGGATCCAGACCTGACGGGGCTCACGGGGCTGGCGGCCGTGACGGCGCGCTGGCTGCCCAACAATTACTTTCAGGGCTGGCTGCCCCTGGTCATGCTGCTGCTCTGTTTTGTGCTGGTCTGGGCCTTTCCCAACAGCGGCGAGATGCTTCACGGCCGCCGCGACGGCTCCTTGCCCCGTCCAGCCTGGCGGCCTTCTGCCGGCTGGGCCGCAGGGTTGGCCGTGCTGGCTTTTGCCGCGCTTATTCTGGTTTCGCGCAAGGCCACCTTTCTCTACTTCCAATTCTAGGGGCGCCGCACCATGAGATTGCTTACCGAGGCCGCCTTTCTCAAACGTTTTTTTGCCCTGTTGCTGGGTCTGGTGCTGGCCGCCTGCCTGCTGGTCGTGCCCTACACCTGTTGGTGGCTGCACAGCAGCGGCGACCTGGCCGTGGAACGCGCTGTAAAAAATCAGGCCGCCGGGCGTTTTGCCCTGTTCGGTTCGGGCGTTTCCCAGGACTTTGTGGACTACAAACTCCAGCTCTATGCCGCCGTCAAGCCGCAGGTGGTGGCCCTGGGCTCCTCGCGGGTCATGCAGTTCCGGGGGGCCTATTTCCGCCGCCCCTTCCTCAATGTGGGCGGCACGGCGGGCAATTTGCCCGTGCTCCGCTCCACGCTGGACGCCATGCTGCGCCTGCACCGGCCCGAAGCCGTCATTCTGGGCCTGGATTTCTGGTGGTTCATGCCCCGGTGGAATCCCGACCCTTTTAAGGAAGAGCCCCCCACCAGCGGTTCCTATGGCTACAATCTGGACAGTCTCAAAAAGCCCTGGACCTGGCTTCTGGAAGGCAAAATCTCCTGGCGCGACCTGCTGGGCCCCGTGCTGCCGCGCTCCCTGGGCGGCTTCCGTGATGACCGCTACGGCATCATGGCCCAGCAGACCGACGATGGCTTCGGCTCTGACGGCTCCTGGTACTACACGGGCGAAATCACCGGGCAGAAACGCCCCTTTGACTACCGTTTTGAAGACACGCTCAAGCAGGTGCGCTACGGCATCAAGGCCTTTGCGCCTTCGCCGCCCCTCAAGGACAGCCGCGATGTGGGCGGCATCAGCACGGCCCATCTGGACGCCTTTGCCGAAATCTACTGCCGGCTCAAAGCCCGCGGCATCGCCACCTACGTCTTCATCGCGCCCCTCTCGATAACGGCTCTGGACGCCCTGCGCGCCCGCGAGGAGGATTACCCCCACCTTTTCCGCCTGCGCGACGCCCTGCTGGCCCGCGGCATCGAAGTCATGGACTTTACAGACCCGCGCACCTTTGCCGCCACGGACTGCGAATTTGTGGACGGCTTCCACGGCGGCGAGGTGGTCTACGCCCGCATTCTGCGGGATATGGCCGATCGCTGGTCCAGCCTGCTGGCCTATGTGGATATGGACAAGATCAACGCCGTCATCCGCGACTGGCGCGGCCATGCTCTGGTGCCGGACCCTCGCCTTACGGACCGGCCCGAGGTGGACTTTATGCGTTCTGACTGCCCCAAACGGCGCTAGAGACACGCCATGCGGTTGCTCCATCACGCTACGAAGGACCACCTGCCGGTTACGGCTCTGGTCTTGACCGTTGCCCTGACCGCCGCCCTGGTCATGACCCCGCACGCCGCTCCGGCGCTGACCGCGCCCGCTGTCGCCCAGCCCACACTGGCCTCCCCGGCCGTGCCCGCGCCCCGCGCGCCCGCAACCGCCGCCCCTGGCGCTCCCGCCACGCCGCAAAGGGCAAACGTCGCCACGCCCACGGCTCCCGACGCGCCCGGTCAGACAGCCCCGGCCGCCGTATCCGGCCCCACTGCGCCCCGCGCCGTGGCCCTGCAAACCCCGACCCAGCCCACAAGACCCAAGGGCACCAAAAAGCGCTCCCAGGGACGAAAGCAGAACAAAGCCGCCGCTGCCGCCGCGGGCACAGCGGGAGCCGTGGGCGCGGGCGCTCAGGTCAAAGAACCCAAAGAGGCCCCCGCCACCCCAGCCCAAAAGGCCGTACAGGCCTATGCCGAAGGCGACTACGCCACGGCCCGCCGCATCTGGGAAAATCTGGCCGCCGCCGGCGACGGTCTGGCCATGAACAATCTTGGCGTCCTCTACGATCAGGGACAGGGAGTGGAACCGGATACAGGCCGCGCCCTGCACTGGTTTGCGCAGTCCGCCAAAACCGGCGATCCCGCAGGCATGAGCAACTACGGTCGCGTGCTGGAACAGGGGCGGGGCATTCCCGCCAATCCCGAAGAAGCCGCCCGCTGGTTTGACCTGGCCGCCCGCAAGGGCCAGCCCGTGGCCCAGTACAATCTGGGCATGCTTTACGAACTGGGACGCGGCGTGCCCAAAGACCTCAAGGCTGCCGCAGCCTGGTACAGCCGGGCGGCGGCCCAGCAGCAGACCGAGGCCCTTTCCCGACTCGGTCAGTTCTATCGCGCGGGGCTGGGGGTGCCCCAAAACCGTATGCGGGCCACCCTCCTGCTCTACGCCGCAGCCATGCAGGGCGAGGCCGGGGCCGTGCGCGCCCTGGAGGAAATGGCCGCTGAAGAGCCTGCGCGCCCGGCCGCCGTACTTTTTGGCCTGCGCCTGGACGCCACAGACCGCCCGACCGTACGCGACGCCCTGCGCCGCGCGGGCGCAACACCCAAACGCGAAGACGACGCCCATATCTGCGATATCTACGCCGCCGAACGGGTGGCCCCCGGCGCGTCGCAGCTGGCCGTATGCTATGGCCCCGGCGACCCGGCCCCCCTGGGTTTTCTGGAGCTGGACTACCTGGCCCCCAACAAAAAAACCGCCAGACAGATTGTCAGCATGGTCAGCCAACGCATGGGACAGCCCTCGGCCAGCGAAGGGGAGGACGCCCAGCTCTGGAACCTGGGCACGGTGGTGGTGGCCACCCGCTACGAACCCGCCCGCCGGCTCATGAGCCTCATGTACATGGTGCCCAAAGTCTACCACCTGACCCGGCAGGACTGACGCCTTTGCCAGAGTCGGACTCGCCCCACGAGGGCCAACCGGCAGCGCCCACGCGCAGCCCCTGCCAAAACCCCGCCCGATTCTGCGACCCCAGCTAGAGCATTTAACACTTGAAATGCTCGCTTACGGCAGGCAAAAGCCAGCCTTCTCGCATTTCGTGGCAAGGATTTTCAAGAAAATCCTTGCAGAGCAGTTAGCTCATTTCATTCGCTAACTGCTCTCGCCGCCCCGGACAAACGCTGCGCCGGGGCAGATCACGCTTGACAACAGCGCGCCAAAACTATATCAATTTATCCGGATATTGTGATAAGAAACGGAAAACGGTGCAAATCCGTTGCGGGCGCGCCACTGTAACCGGCACACCCCGCGCCGCGCCACTGCTGCCTGCCGGCGGGAAGGAGCGACGCTTCCGCGCACGCGGCGCCCTCGGCGTCACCCGCGCGGAATGCGCACGGCCAAATGCCGTGCGCCGGGGCCGGAAGCCAGGAGACGCCTTGTCACATGGCCGCCTGGGCTTGTCGCGCCCCGGCGGCGCGGCAGCACTGTCTCGCGTACAGGCACGAGCCCCCGCCCGCGAAAAGGGTTTTTCGCGGGTCTGCGTGACGTGGACTGCCTTTCACCGCCGCGTGGGCCGCACGGCCCCCGCCGCAAGTCTGAAAGGATCTTCCATGCGAACCCACATCCTCGGTTTTCCCTCCATCGGCAAAGCGCGTGAACTCAAACGCGCCCTGGAATCCTTCTGGCAAGGCCAGTCGGACGCCGCAGCCCTTGACGCCGTACGTCGCGACCTGGAAGCCCGCCATTGGGGCATCCAGCAGGCCGCCGGGCTGGATATGGTAGTCTGCGGCGATTTTTCGTTCTATGACCGCATGCTGGACACGACCCTCATGCTCGGCGCCCTGCCCGCCCGCTTTGCGCCCTGCGCGGAGGACGCGCCCTTGGACCGCTACTTCGCCCTGGCGCGCGGCCACGCGGGACGCAACCTTCCGGCTCTGGAAATGACCAAGTGGTTTGACACCAACTACCACTACCTGACCCCGGAACTGGAAGCTGATACCCCCTGGACGCCGGGCGCGCACCCCGTGCTGGAATCCGTGCGCCGGGCCCGCGCGCTGGGTTTCACGCCCAAGGCGGCCCTTATCGGCCCCTTTACCTGGCTGGCTTTGGGCAAGGCACGGCAGGGCACGGACCCCTGGGCCCTGCTGGAACGCATTTTGCCCGTCTATGCGGCGCTGCTGCGGCAACTGGCCCCGCTCTGCCCCTTGATCCAGGTGGAGGAACCCGTGCTCTGCACGGAACTTCTGCCCGCACGCGCCGCCGATCTTTTCAAGAACGCCTACGCCGCACTCAACACCGCCGCGCCGGACAAAATCCTGCTGACCACCTACTTCGGCCCCCTGACCCGCCACCTGCCCCTGGCCCTGGGCAGCGGCTGCGCCGCCCTGCACCTGGACCTGACGCGCGGCCCCGGCCAGCTGGAACCCGTGCTGGCCGGCCTGCCCGAAAACATGACCCTCTCCCTAGGCCTGGTGGACGGCCGCAACATCTGGAAGACCGATTACGCCCGCGCCGCCGCCCCGCTGGAACGGGTCGCAAGCGCCTTGGGACCGGAGCGCGTGCTGCTGGGCTCCTCCTGCTCACTGCTGCACTGCCCCGTGGACGCCACGGACGAAATGGCTCTGCCCCCGCAGGTGCGCGACCGGCTGGCCTTTGCTGTGCAGAAGTGCACGGAACTTTCTGAGCTTAAAGCCGTGGCCGTGGGCCGGGGCGCAGATCTGCTGGCGGCCAACGCCGCCGTGCTGCGGCAATGGCGGGCACATCCCGAAGCCGTATTGCCCGCCGTGCGGGAACGGGCCGCCGCCGTGACTCCGGACATGCTGCGCCGGGCCGCGCCCGCACCGGAACGCCGCGCGGCGCAGGCGGCCTGGCTCAGGCTGCCCCTTCTGCCCACCACCACCATCGGATCCTTTCCGCAGACTGCCGCTATCCGCCAGACGCGCCGGGCCTGGAAACGGGGAGAAATAAACCCAGAGGCTTACGAGGCCGCCATCCGCGCCGAAATCGCCCACTGCATCCGCAAACAGGAAGAACTGGGCCTGGACGTACTGGTGCACGGCGAGGCGGAACGCAACGACATGGTGGAATACTTCGGCCAACAGTTAGGGGGCTTCTGCTTTACCCAGAACGGCTGGGTGCAGAGCTACGGCAGCCGCTGCGTTAAACCGCCGGTTATCTACGGCGACATCTACCGCAAGGCTCCCATGACTGTGAGCTGGTCCACCTACGCCCAGTCCCTGACCAGCAAGCCCATGAAGGGCATGCTCACCGGCCCCGTGACCATTCTGTGCTGGAGTTTTGTGCGCGACGACCTGCCCCGTGACCAGGTCTGCCGCCAGATAGCCCTGGCCCTGCGCGACGAGGTGGCCGACCTGGAGGCGGCGGGCATCCGAATCATCCAGATCGACGAGGCCGCCTTGCGGGAAGGCATGCCCGGCAACAGCGCCGACGCCGCAGTCTACCTGCAATGGGCCGTGGACGCCTTTCTGCTGGCTTCGTGCGGCGCGGCCCCGGCCACCCAGATCCACAGTCACATGTGCTACAGCGAGTTCAACGCCATTTTGCCGGCCATTGCCCGCATGGATGCGGACGTCATCAGCATCGAATCCAGCCGCAGCGGCATGGAACTGCTGGACGCCTTTGCCCGCTACGACTACAGAAACCAAGTGGGCCCTGGCGTGTACGACATCCACAGCCCGCGCGTGCCGGACACGGAAGAAATAGCTGGTCTGCTGCGTCTTGCCCTGCGCCACATCCCCAAAGAGCGGCTCTGGGTCAATCCGGATTGCGGGCTCAAGACCCGCCGCTGGGAAGAAGCCTGGCCCGCCCTGCAGCACATGGTGGCCGCCGCGCGGCAAGTGCGGGCGGAACTGGGTTGAAGCCCCGCGGGCTCAGAAAAGCTACCGTTCCGTAAAGAATTATATCTTCTATACTATGTTGATATAAATCAATAAAATAACAAAGCAGCCCTTTCCCGGCCGTACAGCTCTGTTAAAATCGACATTTATGTCGTTTGTTTCAGACAAGCGTGCCGAAGAACACCACGTCCCGCCCCATGCCGTCCTACCCGGCCTGTGGCGGGACGTCTTTTTTACGCTTCTTCCCTCTACAGATACGCCACAAGCGTTGCTGTGGGGCAGGTCCAAATTTTTTTGCCGCCTCCCCAGTCGGAAGCCGGATTTTTTCCGAACAGCCGCCAGGTGCGCTCTGCGCAGCCCTTCCCCGGCACGCAGGCCCAAACCGCCACGCCGGCGGCCCCAAGGGGCCTGCATCCTCTCCGCCCAAGCCTTTCAGGGCTGCGCTGTACGTAGAAAAAAACCCGAAACGCATCCAGTTCCTCCCCAGAAAAATTGACTTGCATTGCGCTTTATGACAAAAGAAAAGGACACTTGTTTCTGGCATATTTCCAACTTTTCGGTAGACTTTCTTGAGGCGAAGTTACCAAAATGTGTTTTTTGGCAAGGGCTGGCAGACAATTTCTTTAATTTTTTTCCGTAGTTATTAGTTCGGAATACTTTTTGCTGTAGGCTGTCTTGTGGTAGGGAATACTGTTTATACCGTGTCCGTCAAAACAATCGGGAGGCCTTCATGAAGTTGTTGCAAGTTGCCACTGCCTGCGCCCTGTCCCTGTTTGTGGGGCATGCGGCCATTGCCGCAGAAGCGCCCATCAAAATCGGTTTCCCCATCCCCCTCACGGGTGAAATCCCCAAGGTGGGCGAGGGCTCCAAGTACGCCGCCGAAATGCTGAAGGAAGAAATCAACGCCAAAGGCGGCCTGCAGGTGGGCGACAAGAAGTACCCCCTGGATTTCATTTACGAAGACAATGAATCCAAACCCGAATCAGCCGTCAACGTCACCCTTAAGCTCATTGAGCGTGACAAGGTGCTGGCCATTGTGGGCCCGCAGTCCTCCCGGCAGGCCGTGCCCGCCGGCGGCGTGGCCAACGACGAGGAAGTGCCCCTGATCACCCCCTGGTCCACCAACCCGGAAGCCACCAAAGACCGCCCCTGGGTCTTCCGCGGAGCCTTCCTTGATCCCTTCCAGGCTCCGGTGGCCGTGGACTTTGCCTCCAAGACCTTCAAGGCCAAAAAGGCCGCCGTGGTCTTTGAGGTTTCCAACGACTACTCCAAAGGTCTGGCCGACAACTTCAAGGAAGCCTTTGAAAAGGTGCACGGCAAGGGCTCTGTGGTGGCTATGGAATCCCACGGCCCCAAGGACCAGGACTTTTCCGCCCAGCTCACCAAGGTCATCGCGGCCAAGCCCGATTTCATCTTTGTGCCGGAGAACTACAGCTTCGCGGCCCTCATTGTGCCGCAGGCTCGTGACCTGGGCTACAAGGGCCCCTTCATGGGCTCCGACGCCTGGGGTTCGGCCGAGCTCTTTAACCTCTGCGGCAAAGACTGTGTGGGCCAGTACTTCTCCACCCACTACACGGCTGAAGGAGCTACGGGCAAGACCAAGGAATTTATCGACAAATACCAGGCTAAATACGGCTATGTGCCGGACGATGTGGCCGCCCTTACCTGGGATTCCATTAATATCGTGCTCAACGCCATCCAGCAGGCCGGCAAGATTGACCCGGACCTGAAAAAAGAGCGTAAGATCATCCGCGACAACATGGCCAACATGGCCAAATTCGACGGCATCACCGGCAGCATGAAGTTTGACGCCAACCGCGACCCCATCAAGTGCGCGGTTATCGTGCGCGTAACGGACAAAGGCTCCTTTGCCTTTGTGGAATCGGTCTGCCCCAAATAACCTTTCAGCCAGCACTCAAGCGCGGCCCGCCCCGGCGGGCCGCGCTGCATTGCAACGGCGGGGGCCCCCTGCCGCACCGCCGCTTCCAACCGCCAGTCCAATGGGGATGCCATGGATTTTCTGCTGCAACAAATGCTCAACGCCCTGCAGTGGGGCAGCTTTTATGCCCTCATCGCCTTGGGCTACACGCTGGTGTACGGCGTACTGCGCCTCATCAACTTCGCCCACGGCGACATCTTTATGGTAGGCGCGTATATTTCCTTCTTCGTCGCCACCTATCTGCTCTCACCGGCCATAGGCCTCTCCAAGCCCGTCACCCTGTGGCTGACCATTGTGCTGACCATGCTGCTCACGGCCCTGGTGGGCGTCACTCTGGAGCGCATCGCCTACCGGCCCCTGCGGCGCAAGGGGGCGCACCGCCTGTATGTGGTCATCACGGCCCTCATGTGCGGTCTGATTCTGGAAAACGGCAACCTGGCCCTTCTGGGCGCCACCAAGCGCAAGCTGCCCGATCTGGTGGATAAGGTCGTCTACTCCATCGGGCCCCTGGTGGTCACCAACCTCAAGCTCTGGGTCATCCTGGCCGCCATTGTGGTCTTTGCACTGCTGCAGACCGTGGTCACGCGCACCAAGGTGGGCATGGCCATGCGGGCCGTTTCCTGGGACCGCTTCGCCCTGCCGCTCATGGGCATCCCCCTGGACAGCGTCATTGTGGTGACCTTTGTACTGGGATCGGGCATTGCGGGCTTGGGGGGCATGCTCTTTGCCATGTGCTACCCCAATCTGGAGCCCTACATGGGGGCCATGTTGGGCTGGAAGGCCTTTATCGCCGCCGTGGTGGGCGGCATAGGCGACATCCGCGGGGCCTTTGTGGGCGGTTTCCTCCTGGCCTTTGTGGAAATTATGGTGGTGGCCTTTTTGCCTTCCACCTATATGGATTTGTTTTCATTCACCATTCTGCTGCTGATCCTGTGGGTGCGGCCCACGGGTATTTTCGGCATGCCGCAGACGACCAAAATCTAGCCGGAGCGTCCGATGCTGACAGTGTTTGTACAAGCGGCTCTTCTGATCCTTGCCGTGCTCTGCTTCGGTTACGCCGTCAAACGCGCCCTGCGGCAGAAAAAGATCGACTGCCTCATTTTCCTTCTGGGCGGCACGTTACTGGTGCTGGCCGAATACTTTTCCTGGATTGACGGCTACTGGCTTTCAGTCATCAAGTTCATGGGCCTCAACGTCATTTTTGCCGCCAGTCTCAACCTGGTCAACGGCTATATGGGCGAATTTTCCTGTGGGCACGCGGGCTTCATGTGCGTGGGGGCCTATGTGGGCGGGCTTTTGACCATCCTGCTCTTTACCAAAAACAAGCTGCTCGGCGCGCCCCTGCTGCCGCCGGAACTGGCCCCCCTGCTCTTTCCCGGCGTCCTGGCTGTGGCGGGCCTGGTGGCCGCGCTGTTTGGTCTGCTGGTGGCGCTGCCCTCCTTCAAAACCCGTGACGACTACCTGGCCATCATCACTATCGCAGCCAACTATATTATCATTGCGCTGATCATCAATATAGACGCCGTGGGCGGCCCGCGGGGCCTTTCCGGCATGCGCGGGGCCGTGCGCGCCATGGAGCGCGTGGCCGACATCCCCTGGATGATGATCTGGATTGTGCTCTCGGTCATGGCCAGCGTCATGCTGCTTTACCGGCTGGTCAACAGCACCCTGGGCAAGGGCATCCCTGCTGTCTGTCAGAACGAGGTGGCTGCGGAAATTATGAGCGTCAACACCAAGAAGGTGAAGCTCACGGCCTTTATGGTTTCGGCCGGCATCGCCGGGGTGGCCGGGGCGCTCTACGCCCACCTCTTCAGCTCCATCTACGCCAACAGCTTTGGCATCATGAAGTCCACGGAAGCCATGGTCATGGTCTATCTGGGCGGCATGGGCTCCCTTTCCGGTTCGGTGCTGGCGGCCATCATGTTCACGCTGCTCATCGAGCTGCTGCGCTTTGCCCTGCCGGCCCTGAGCGACGTTCTGCAGCATGTGCCCTTTGTTCCGGACTCCTTCGTCATCAGCCAGGAATGGAAGTGGGTCATCATCCCCCTCATCCTTATCCTGCTCATGCAGTTCCGCCCCGAAGGCCTTCTGGGCAACAGGGAGCTGACGCAGGCCTTTCCCCGGCTGAAGCGCCTGCTGACTATCGGCAAGGCGGACTAGCCCCCTTCCCCATCGCACTGACAACTATTGCGGGAGCTGACCTTGGCACTGTTTGAAATGAAAGAAGTCACGCAACGCTTCGGCGGGCTTATCGCGCTGACGGATTTTTCCATCGCCATTGAAGACCACACCCTGGTGGGCCTTATCGGCCCCAACGGCGCGGGCAAAACCACGGTCTTCAACCTGGCCTCGGGCTTCTACCACCCCACCGAGGGGCAGATCGTCTTTGACGGCCACGTTTACAACCACAAGCTGGAGCCCCACCAGGTCACAGCCATGGGTATGGCCCGCACCTTCCAGAATATCCGCCTCTGGAACGACATGACCGTGACAGACAACATCTGCGTTTCACAGTACTCCCGCCTGGGCTACAACCTGCTGGACGTCTGGAGCAACAACGCGCGCTATGGCCGCGAAGAACAGCGCGTGCGCCACAAAGCAGCGAAAATACTTGAAATAATGGAGCTGACCGACGTGGCCCAGGAATGTCCCAAAAACCTGCCCTACGGCCTGCAGCGCCGGGTGGAGCTGGCCCGCGCCCTTTCCACCGACCCCAAGCTGCTTTTGCTGGACGAACCGGCCGCGGGGCTCAACTCTGCCGACGTGGACGGGCTCATCAAGCACATCCGCTGGATTTACGACGAATTCAAAATCGCCATCTGGATGATCGAACACCAGATGAAGGTAGTCATGTCCTTGTGTCAGGACATTATGGTGGTGGAATTTGGCAAGACCATCGCCCAGGGCACGCCGCAGGAAATCCAGTCCAACCCCGAAGTCATCAAAGCCTACCTGGGCGACGAGAACGTATAATGCTGTTGGAAGTTGAAAATCTGTACGCCGGCTATGGCAAGATCGAAGCCCTTCACGGCATCTCTTTTCATGTGGAAAAGGGCGAAATTGTCACCCTTATCGGCGCCAACGGCGCGGGAAAATCCACCACGCTCAAGGCCATTATGCGCCTGCCGCCGCCGGAATCGCCCACAGTGCTCAACGGCGACATCCGCTTCAACGGCGCTTCCATTCTCAAGACCGAGCCGCACCATGTGGTGGCCCATCTACGCATGGACCTGGTGCCTGAAGGACGCCACATCTTCGGCAATCTTACGGTGAACGAAAACCTCAAACTTGCCACCTGGACCCGCAAGGACGACGATATCCAGAAGGATATGGAGCGCGTGTTTGAGCTGTTTCCCCGCCTGCGCGAACGCATGCACCAGCGCAGCGACACGCTTTCGGGCGGTGAACAGCAGATGCTGGCCGTGGGCCGCGCCCTCATGACCCGCTGCTCCGTGCTGCTGCTGGACGAACCCTCCATGGGGCTCTCGCCCCTGCTCATGTACGACATGTTCCGCACCCTCAAAAAGCTCAACAGCGAGGGCCTCACCGTGGTGGTGGTGGAACAGAACGCCCGCCTGGCCCTGCAGGTGGCCGACCGGGGCTATGTGCTGGACACGGGTTCTATTGTGGCTTCGGGTACCGCCGCCGAACTGGCCGCCACGCCGGAAATCAAGGCCGCCTATCTGGGGGCGTGAGGACACACACCCAGAGCCGTTCGTGCAAGGCAGCCCAGGACAAAGCCAGGGACGGAGCCGGGGGCGCAGCGCGTGCGGCGCTCTCGCCCCCCAACCGTTCTTCCTTCCGCATTATGTTGCGTTTGCACCGCACTCCACACGGTTGTGCTGACCAAAGGCACGCGCAACGCTTTCTGCAAAAGGCCTGGGCTCCGCACCGGGCAACACGCAATAGTGATGTTGACGGGCAGGCTGCAGCGTTGCTGCACGGCAACGGTATTTTTTGAGGGGTCTTGTACTGCCGCAAGGTTTATGGCGGTCGTGGCCCGGCAGGAAGAAACTGCAGGTCTTGGCGGGGAAAAAGCGTTCAGTCGGCCGCATCCACAGTCCGTACGCAGATGGCCGCCCCGTTGCTCACACCGGCCAGGGCGGCACAGAAGGCGCTTTCCTGCTCCTCCGGCAAGCGCAGGGTCAGGCTGGCCGCCACGGCATAGTCCTCGTCCACAATGCTTACTTCATGGACAGGCAGCAGACGACGCAGGGCGTCCAGGCAAGCGTAGTCCACGGTCACCATCAGCCGGATTTGCGGTACCCGTTCACACAGGACCAGACTTTCCAGGTTTTGCCGCACGCTGTCCTGGTAGGCGCGCACCAGACCGCCCGTGCCCAGCTTTACGCCACCAAACCAGCGGCTGACCACGACACAGATTTCGCCCACAGGACTGTGCAGCAAAACCTGCAGCATGGGCCGTCCGGCCGTGCCGTGGGGCTCGCCGTCGTCCGAAGAACCGATCTGCGCCGTATGCCCCGGCGGGCCCGCCACATAGGCCCAGCAATTGTGGGTTGCATCGGTGTGGCGACGTCGCAGCGCCTCCACAAAGGCCCGCGCCGCAGTCGGCCCCGACGTATGCGCGCTTTGAGCCAAAAAACGGCTGCGGCGAATGACAAGCTCGGTGCAGTGGGGCGCGTCTGGCGCAGCCGCAGGCACGGGATACCGGCTGCGAGAGGCGCTCATGCCCAGGCCCGGAAACAATGGGAAGCAGTGCAAAGCATGTCTTTTTGTAGCGGGGCCAGCAAATTATGGCAATGGCGCTGCCGATAAATTTTTTACTGAAAACGCTTTACAAACGGAATATTCTTCGTTAAATAGGAATCGTTCTCAATCAATAGCAACCTTAAGCAAATAAGGAGAAGACAATGAGCAAGACGCAGGACAATCTCATGGCGGCTTTCGCGGGCGAATCGCAGGCCAACCGCAAGTACCTGGCTTTCGCCCAGGTGGCGGACAAGGAAGGCCTGCCCCAGGTAGCCAAACTTTTCCGCGCCGCTGCGGCCGCCGAGACGGTTCACGCACACGCCCACCTGCGCAATGCCGGCAAAATCGGCGACACCGCCGCCAATCTCAAGTCCGCCATTGAGGGTGAAACGTACGAATTTACCCAGATGTACCCAGAAATGGTGAAGGAAGCCAAAGACGAAGGCCAGAACGCCATTGCCAAGTACTTCGGCTTTGCCAATGAGGTGGAAGGCGTGCATGCAGAGCTGTACAAAAAGGCGCTGGAGAACCCCGGTGGCCTGCCTGCTACGGACTACTACGTCTGCAAGATCTGCGGCTACACCCACGAAGGGCCCTGTGACGCCTGTCCCGTGTGTGGCGGCGGCGCGGCGGCTTTCTTTAAGGTTGATTAAGCCCGCACCGACAGTGCTGCAGGATTTTTATTCCTGATTGTGCTAACGCCCCTTTCTGCCAGAACTCTCCGGCAGGGAGGGGCTTTTAGCTGTGTTCTCCCCGCTTGGGAGAGGCCTAGAGCAGTTAGCGAATGAAATGAGCTAACTGCTCTGCAAGGATTTTCTTGAAAATCCTTGCCACGAAATGCAAGAAGGCAGGCTTTTGCCTGCCGTAAGCGAGCATTTCAAGTGTTAAATGCTCTAGTAAAGACGAATACCTTTAAAAATATGTAGTCTCAAAGTTTATGGCACGCTCGTTCCGGCGCTTAAGCGCAAAAATAAATTGTGCTTGCACCGCCACGACGGGCGTCTGCTTACGCGACCGCCAGGCATTTCAAACTTGAAAGGCCCTGGGCGTTGCAGTCTCCATGGCTGGTCGTGGTCGCAGCTGGACAACATAATAATCAAACGACGTTGGCGCGCACTCAAGTGCGCATGCGCATGTCTGTACGCTGGTGAACCGGCTCGGGAGCTCGTGCGGCGCCGACAAAGGGATCAACGTTTATAACCGGCTCCGCCCACACGGCAGCCCAGACAGATTTCTGCCGGACCGTTATCACAAACAAGCGAGTGTGACAGCAGTCTGATACGGGGAAAACCGCCAACAAAATGCCTGGTGCGGCCAGGATAAACCGGGACCACTTCACCCATTGCCGAGCCCCCGGGGAAGTTGCAGAATCCCCTTGTCCAGATGGCATTTCCTCCGTGGGCCGCACACCGGCATTGCGCCCGATCCGGCTTTCCGGCGGCAAAGGCTCATGCGCGTGGGCGAAGAATCTGTTATTAACACAACCAGGCAGAATGACAAATGAAACCCGGCATTACCTATACCTTTCACCACACCGGCATTCCCACCCACGAAATCAGGGACAACGAACTTTATAGCCCGCAGGCGGGCATGTATACTTCCGACAACCCTGGGAAATTCAAAATTCAATGGCACAGATTTGATGCGGATTCGCCCTTGCACCCCCTGCTGCGCACACTGCCGCATGTGGCCTTTGCTGTCAGCGACCTGCACGCGGCCATTGCGGGTGAAGAGGTCATCCTCGGTCCCTATGAACCCATTGATGACTACTGGGTCGCGGTAATTAACGATGCCGGCGTTCCGGTGGAGCTTATCCAGACCTCGCTTTCCGATGCCGAGCTCTGGGCACGGGCCAGGGCTGGCCAGGGCGCGCTATATGGCAATAAAAAACTCTTTTTGCGGTAGCGGCCGGGATTTTTACGCAGCCTACTTTCCCACATGACGTCGCCTTTAGCCGTTGCCGGGTGGCGGCTTACGGGCAAGGACAGCCGGTCAGTGCGCGGGCAGCGCACAACCGCAACGAGTACCGCGCACAACCGCAACGAGAACAGCGCACAACCGCAACGAGAACAGCGCGCAAAAACAAACGCCCCTCGCGCTGTTGAGCGGCGAGGGGCGTTTATGAGCAATCTTTGGCGACGGCCTACTTTCCCACATGACGTTATGCAGTATCATCGGCGATGGAGAGCTTAACTACCGAGTTCGGAATGGGTTCGGGTGTACCCTCTCCTCCATGGTCACCAAAGAAATTTGTCAAAAATATAATTGACAGGGAAGGAAGGAAGTTGATTTCAAACAAGCCGCACGGGCTATTAGTACTGGTCAGCTCCACGCCTCGCGGCGCTTCCACCTCCAGCCTATCGACGAGGTAGTCTACCTCGGCCCTTCAGGGATTGCTCCAGGGAGAACTTATCTTAAGGCAGGCTTCCCGCTTAGATGCTTTCAGCGGTTATCCCTTCCGCACATAGCTACCCTGCTGTGCCGTTGGCACGACAACAGGTCCACCAGGGGTGCGTCCATCCCGGTCCTCTCGTACTAGGGACAGGCCCTTTCAATTCTCCAGCGCCCACAGAAGATAGGGACCAAACTGTCTCACGACGTTTTAAACCCAGCTCGCGTACCACTTTAAACGGCGAACAGCCGTACCCTTGGGACCTGCTTCAGCCCCAGGATGTGATGAGCCGACATCGAGGTGCCAAACCGCATCGTCGATGTGAACTCTTGGATGCGATCAGCCTGTTATCCCCGGCGTACCTTTTATCCAATGAGCGATGGCCCTTCCATACGGGACCACCGGATCACTAACACCTACTTTCGTACCTGCTCGAGATGTCTCTCTTGCAGTCAAGCTCCCTTTTGCGTTTGCACTCGACGGCTGGTTTCCAATCAGCCTGAGGGAACCTTTGCATGCCTCCGTTACTCTTTAGGAGGCGACCGCCCCAGTCAAACTACCCACCAGACACTGTTCCCTCACCGGATCACGGTGGAGGGTTAGGGACCTGAAAAAACAAGGGTGGTATTTCAACAATGACTCCCCCCATACTAGCGTACAGGGTTCACAGTCTCCCACCTATCCTACACATGCTGGTCCAAATCCCAATGTCAAGCTATAGTAAAGGTGCACAGGGTCTTTCCGTCTTTCTGCGGGTACACGGCATTTTCACCGCGACTTCAATTTCACCGAGTCTCTGGCCGAGACAGTGTGGAGATCGTTACGCCATTCGTGCAGGTCGGAACTTACCCGACAAGGAATTTCGCTACCTTAGGACCGTTATAGTTACGGCCGCCGTTTACCGGGGCTTCAATTCGGAGCTTCGCTTGCGCTGACCCCTCCTTTTAACCTTCCGGCACCGGGCAGGCGTCAGTCCGTATACGTCGTCTTTACGACTTGGCACAGACCTATGTTTTTAGTAAACAGTCGCCACCACCATTTCTCTGCGGCTCCCTCGGGCTGGTTAAGTGAATCAACTTTACCCAAAAGAGCACCCCTTCTTCCGAAGGTACGGGGTTATTTTGCCGAGTTCCTTGGCCAGAGTTCTCTCGAGCGCCTTGGATTATTCATCCCACCCACCTGAGTTGGTTTGCAGTACGGTTTGCGTATCCTATACTTAGGAGCTTTTCTAGGCAGTAGAGGCTCAACGGCTTCAGGCCTTGCGGCCACGGACTCGCGTCTCAGCGTAGAGCAGCACGGATTTGCCTGTGCTGCACGCCTACCTGCTTGCACCGGGTATACCAACACCCGGACCGTTTACCTTCCTGCGTCCCTCCATCGCGCGGACACACAAGTACGAGAATATTAACTCGTTTCCCATCAGCTACGCCTTTCAGCCTCGCCTTAGGGGCCGACTAACCCTGGGAAGATTACCTTTACCCAGGAAACCTTGGGTTTACGGCGAACGGGTTTTTCACCCGTTTTATCGTTACTCATGTCAGCATAATCACTTCTCCACAGTCCAACGTGCTTTACAGCACGCCTTCAGCCCATGAAGAACGCTCCCCTACCAGACCGCATACGCGGAATTCAAAGCTTCGGCACTATGCTTAGCCCCGTTACATTTTCGGCGCAACGTCATTAGACCAGTGAGCTATTACGCTTTCTTTAAACGATGGCTGCTTCTAAGCCAACGTCCTGGGTGTCTCTACAACGTCACCACCTTCACCACTGAGCATAGATTTGGAGGCCTTAGCTGTTGATCTGGGCTCTTACCCTCTCGACGACGAACCTTAGCACCCGCCGTCTGACTCCCGTGGTA
>NZ_OX346397.1:1355000-2520000 GCF_902498985.2 Desulfovibrio diazotrophicus
GGCCCCCACGCCGCCCGCGCCCAAGGCCGAAGTGGCTGCGCCCGAACGGGCGGAGATCAAGGAGCCCACGCCCCTGCCGCCCACGCCCAGGCAAGAGGCTGCACCAGTTAAAAAGCCGGCGCCCAAACCGGAACCCAAACACGAGCCCAAGCCGGAACCAAAACCCGCGCCCAAAGAGGACGCCAAGCCCATAGCCCAGAAAAAAAAGGACAAACCCAAAGAAGAGCCCAAAAAAGAAGCGCCCAAGGATACAAAAAAGCCGGAGTCGACCAAACCGCAGCCCAGCAAAAAAGCGGACAAAAACGGCAAAAGTACGGCTGAGGATCCCGTGGCCGCAGCCCTGCAGCACGCCCGCAAAGCCACCTCGCGCGCCGATTCCGGCGACCGGGGCACTGCCGTGGAGCAGGCCCTGGCTCAGGCCCAGCGGCGGGCCGGCGGCAACCGCGGCGGCGGCGGGGGCGAAGGCTCCGGCCCCGGCGGCGGCGGTTTGGGCGACGTCTACATGGGCCAGGTTATGCTGGCCGTGCGCCCCAACTGGGGCTTTGCCTCGGCCGGACGCGTCAACCTGGTCTGCGTGGTCAACGTCAAGGTGGACCTGCAGGGCCGCGTGCAGCAGACCGCCGTAACGCGCGGTTCGGGCAACGCGCAGTTTGACGCTTCGGCCGTGAACGCCATTATCCGCACCAGCCAGAGCGGACAGTTCCCGCCGCCCCCTTCGGCGGAATACACCGACCTGGACCTGGTGTTCACCCTGGACGAGCTCATGGGGCGCTAGCCTCCGGCCGGCGCGCCCACGGCCCGCCAGGAAGTCCAGAGGAGGACGGACACCATGCCTTCCCCCATTTTTACACACCAGCGTTGCGCCGTAGTTGCGGCGTTCGCCTGCCTGTGGGCGGGCGTGCTGTCGCCCCTGTGCGCGCCCGGCCCGCTTCTGCCGCAGGCGCAGGCCGCTGCCGGCGCGGCTCTGGACCAGGGTGACGGCTACGGCGCAAAAATGCTGGAAAAAATCGTGGCCGTTTGGGCCCCGCCGCCCGCGCTTAAAGGGGACTTCATAGTCCGTTTGCGCGTGCGGGTGGACGCAAAGGGCGCGGTGACGGACTGCGTGCCGTTGCGTTCTTCCGGCATGGAAGCCCTGGATATTTCCGCCTGCGGGGCCGTGCGCCAGGGCGGCGGCTACGGCGTCCCGCCCTACGCCCAACCCCTGGAAGTCCAACTGGCCTTCTGGACCGGCACGCCCAAAGGCAAGCCGCGACTTACGGCCCCCAGCAGTGAAGAAGCCCTGCGCGCCGAAGTACGCGCCCGCACCAAGGCCGAGGCCGCCATAAGCGACGCCCGCGCGGCTGCGGCCGAAGACCGCGCCCGCGAAAAAGCCGAAGAGCTGGCCCGCCAGACGGCCGAGGCCGCAGTGGCGCAAACGCCCGCCGCCGCTGCGCAACAGCCTGCCCCGTCAGTGCTCCCGGCGGCCCCCTTTCCGGCGGCCGCCGGAAGGCCTGTTACCCCGGCAGCAGAGCCCCGGCAGCACGCCGTCCCTGCCGTGCAGGCGGACAAAACGGCGGGCAGCGCGCCGGACAAAGCGGCCTTGCAGCGCTATACGCGCGCTGTTTCCCGACGGCTGCGCGAACATATTGTCATCCCGGCGGAAACCGCACCCGGCGAATACCGCGTGCCGCTGCGCCTGGAAGTGGATTCGCAAAGCGGAGAAATCAAGGATTTTACAGTGTTGCGAGATACAGGCGACAAGCTCCTTGACAGATATATACGCCTCGGCATACGCCGTGCGGGCAGCGTACCGCCGCCACCGCAGGGCCAGGGCGGCAGGCTGGAATTCACCCTTGTGCTGCTCCGGCCCTGACTGGCTGACGTCGGCGGCCCCACAACGGCGCAGGCCTGCAGACCGCACGCCGTGGTCAAAATTTTCTACACAGATTTCAAGACCATTATGGTAAGGAAGGATGGGATAACCATGAAAAAAGTGCTGCTTCTCCTCACTCTGGGGCTCTGGCTGGCGCTGGAGGGCGGTGCGCAGGCCGCCATGCGCGTGGACATTTACGGCCCTGGCCAGAACATCGTCAATCTGGCCCTGGCCGCGCCCATCAAAGGCCCGCAGACCCAGGCCAGCGGCATGGGCACGGAACTGCAGAAAATTGTGGAACAGAACCTCAGTTTTCTGCCCTTTATGCGCCTCACGGACCCCAGGGCTGTGCTGGGCGGCGTGCTGCTGGCGGGCTACGAACCGCCCAGCCTGGATTTCAAACGCTTTCAGCTGGCTGGTTCCGACATTGTGGTGACCACCTTCTGGCCCGAGGGCGACAGTGGCACCCGCCCGGTGCAGATCCGCGCGTTTGAAACCAACACGGGCGGCCGCCTGTTCGGCAAGGAATACCCCAAGGTTTCTTCCCGCGATCTGCCCGAAGTGGCGGACCGCTTCTGCGCCGACCTGCTGGAAGCCCTTACGGGCAACGGCTCTTTTTTCCGCTCCACGCTGACCTTTGTGAAAAAGACGGGCAAACTCAGCGCCAACGTCTGGCTGGTCAAACCCACGGGCCGCGACCTGCGGCAGATCACCAACCTGGCCGGCGAATCCATGTCCCCGGCCTGGTCGCCCGACGGGCGCTTCATTGTCTTTACCCACATTGACCAGAAATCCCACGCTCTGGGCGTATGGGACCGCTCCACCGGCAAGGTGCAGCGCATCCGCTTTCCCGGCAACGTGGTCATCGGTCCGGCCTTTATGCCCGACAATAAGGTAGCCGTGGCCCTTTCCAACGGCAAGTACCCGGTCATCTTCCAGCTTAACCACGTCTTCCAGAAAGAAAGGGTGCTGGAACAGGGCAATTCCATCAATGTGTCCCCCACCTTTGATAAAACCGGCACCAAGATGGCCTTTACCTCCTCCCGGCTGGGCGGGCCGCAGATTTTCCTCAAGGATCTGAGCAGCGGCAGCACCACCCGCGTCAGCATGAACGGCACCTACAATACTGAAGCCAACCTCTCCCCCGACGGCACCCTAGTGGTCTACAGCCGCATGACAGACTTCGGCCACCGCATTTTTGTACAGGACATGCTCACGGGCATGGAGCGGCAGATCACCTTCGGCCCCGGCAGCGACGAGCAGCCCTCCTTCTGTGCGGACAGCTACTTCATCGCTTTTGCCTCCACCAGGGGCGGCGGGCGCGGCATTTACCTCACCACCAGGCACGGCGGCGATGCCAAGCGCGTGCCCACGGGCGGCGGGCCCGCCTCCTTCCCGCGCTGGGGCATGCCCGGCGCCGCGAAATAGCCGTGTCAGATCCCCGGCCGCAAAGCCTTGCCCCGCGCAGATTTTGACGGCCGGGTAAAAAATATTTTACAAAGTGCCCCGAAAGGGGCCTCACGCTTCTTGACAAAACTCTCACTGCAGATACCATCTTATATGCGAGGGCAAAACGGCCTCGTGTGTGAAGAAAGGAAAGGTATCATATTTTTTTTGGAGAATGAGCTGTTCAGGAGGACACAATGAAACGCTACGCTCTTATTCTCGCTCTGGTCATGGCCCTTGCCGCCGGTTTCGGCTGCGCAAAAAAAACCACCAGCGAACCCGGCTACGATGACGGCATGACCCCTGAAATGCGCGCCGCCATCCAGCAGATCACCGACGCCCGCGTCTACTTTGCCTTTGATAAATTCGACATCAAGGCCGAATACAAAGACATGCTCAAGACCAAGGCCGATCTGCTCAAGAAGTACGCCTCCATCCGCGTGCGCATCGAAGGCAACTGCGACGAACGCGGCACCCAGGAGTACAACCTCGCCCTCGGCGAACGCCGCGCCCGCGCCGCCTATGAGTACATGGTCATGCTGGGCGTGAACCCCAGCCAGCTTGAGATGATCAGCTACGGCAAGGAAAATCCGGCCGTCCAGGGCAACAACGAAGCCGCGTGGTCCAAGAACCGCCGCGACGACTTCCGCGTCATCGCCCACTAGGCTAGGTCTGCTCCGGCAGTACGGCCGCCCTCCTTCAGGAGGGCGGCTTTTTTTACGCCCTTTGCCCTTCCTCCAGTTTTGGCAGCTTTTTTGCAAACCTCCAGGCATGGACGTCTTCAGCTACAACCCGGCAGACATGTTTAGCCTGCTGCTTACCATCATGCGCGTGAGCATTGTGGTCTTCATGCTGCCCATCTTTTCCACCAACAACATCCCCATACAGGTCAAGGCAGCCATAACCATTGTTCTTTCTTTGGGAATATGGCCCAACCTGGCGGTGCAGGCGCCCATGCCGCAGCACCCTTTCGATGTGGCCCTCATGCTTCTGGGCGAGCTGGTGTTGGGCTTGGTCCTGGGCATGGCCGTCAATTTTCTGTTCATGGGCATCCAGGCCGGCGGCGAATTGCTGGGCTTTCAGATGGGCTTCACCATGATCAACTTCGCCGACCCCCTCACCGGCAACCAGACGGGCATCACGGCCTTTTTTCTCTGGATGGTCACGGCCCTGACCTTCCTGGCCCTCAACGGCCATCTTTACATGCTGCGGGGCTTTGCGGCCTCGTTCAGTCTGGTGCCCCCTGGGGGGCTGCTGCTCGGTTCCGTGGTGCTGCATCAGGTTCTCCATCTGGCGGGGCAGATGTTCGTGCTGGCCCTGCAGATCGCCGCTCCGGTCATGGTCGCTCTGTTCCTGGTGGAAGTGTCTTTGGGGCTGGTTTCACGCACCTCGCCGCAAATCCACATCATGGAATTCGGCTTTCCCATCAAGATTGGGGTGGGATTTTTCTTTACCGGACTTTTGCTGGTGGTGCTTTCCGAGCATGTGGCCGTGTTTGTGAGCGGGCTGGACGCCCTGTTCAGCAACCTGCTGCGGGCCATGAGCCCCTTAAGCGCCGCCGGATGATGCGCCCGCGCCGTTGCAATTTAGGCCGAAAAGGGTCAGTATCCGCCGATGTACGCCCGCAACGGCGCAAGCGGGGCGCGGCGTCAAATTCCCATCGTGTGGGGTGAGCATGGTCATGCGCGTTTTTTCCCGTTTTTGCCTTGTGTTGTGCCTTGGACTGACCGTTCTGCACGGCCCCGCCTTGGGCGCCGAAAAAAAAGATCCGCCCAAGGAGGCCCCCAACAAATACGAGGCCCTCAAACGCTTCAGCCAGGTACTTGACCTGGTGGAGCGCTACTATGTGCGCGACGTCACGCAAACGGACCTCATTAACGGCGCCGTCAAGGGCATGCTGCAGGGGCTCGACCCCCACTCCACCTTCCTCACTGCAGAAGAATATAAAGAAATGCAGGAGACCACCTCCGGCGAATTTTTCGGCGTGGGCATTGAAATTTCCATGGAAAACGGCCAGGTCACCGTGGTCACGCCCATTGAGGATACCCCCGCCTTTCGCGCCGGGCTGCAGTCCGGCGATGTGATCCTGTCCATCAACGGTCAGGCCACCCAGGAGCTTTCCTTGCAGGAAGTGGTCTCCCGCATTCGCGGGCCCAAAGGCTCGGAAGTGGAGCTCACCATCCTGCACAGCGACGCCAAGGCCCCGCAGACCGTCCATATCGTGCGCGACGCCATCCCCCTCATCAGCGTCAAATCCAAGAAACTGGACGAGGGTTACTACTGGGTGCGCCTTACCCGCTTCTCCGAACGCACCACAGAAGAGCTCCACGACGCGCTCAAAGCGGCGGAAAAAGAAAGCAAGGCCCAGGGTGGCCTTAAAGGCATAGTGCTGGACCTGCGCAACAACCCCGGCGGTCTGCTGGACCAGGCCGTCAGCGTCAGCGACACCTTCCTCGAAGGCGGCACCATCGTTTCCATCAAAGGCCGCCGCGAAAATACCGAACGCGTCTATACGGCCAAAAAACAGAACGACGATGTGCGCGTGCCCCTGGTGGTACTGATCAACGCGGGCTCCGCCTCGGCCTCGGAAATTGTGGCCGGCGCCCTGCGCGATCAGAAACGTGCGCTCATTGCCGGTGAGCGCTCCTTCGGCAAGGGCTCGGTGCAAAACATCATTCCGCTGACCGACGGCTCCGGCCTCAAGCTGACCGTGGCCCTCTACTACACGCCCAACGGCAGTTCCATCCAGGCCGAAGGCATTGTGCCGGACCTGGAAATCCCCTTTGAGCCGCCCCGCGCCGAAGACAAGGACGGCCGCTTCCTCCTGCGCGAACAGGATCTTAACCGGCACCTGGAAAACGGCAAAGCCAAAAAGCCCGCCAAGGCCAAAGACAGCAAGGGCGACGTGCAGGAACAACTGGCCCGCGATAACCAGCTGCGCATGGGCCTGCAACTGGTCAAAGGGTTGCCCAAAATGCGCGAACTCCGCAACTAGGACCGGCGGGCCATGCGGCCGCAGGCTTCCCCCACCACTTCCGGCGACGCCCTGCCCCACCAAGGGGCAGGGCGTCGCAACGCGCCTGAGCGCCCCCACCCGCGCAACCCCGCCGGGATGTCGCCCCCAGGGCTGCCCGCTTCCACCCGCCTTTTTCTCGGTGGTCTGGCCTGGTTGGCAGGCTGCTTCCTTTTGGTCTGGCTGCTCACCCCGCAGCAGTTCCCGGCGCCCAAGGCCGAGCTCCCCCATCTGCCGACCGGGCTCCCTGCACCGGAAGAACCAGCCAGCGTGGCAATATTGCAGCATCTGGACGCCCTGGTGGAGCAAATCCTGCCCCAGGCCCTGCCGCGGGCGCGCTGGCAGCGCAGCCTGACGCCCCCACTGGGCGCGGTTGACACCCCTGCCCTGCCTGCGAACGCGGCCCCCCGCCGCTATACCGTCACCGGGCCCTGCGCGCCCCTCCGCCTGGCCCTGGCCCTGCTGGCCGCCTTGCACCACGGGCCGGAAGGGGCTTTCGCCGCCCGTCCGACCCCCGCACAAAGCCATCCCGCCACTTTCCAGACCGATGTGCTCTGGACCGCCGCCGGCGTACTGGAAATCCGCGTCAACGGCCGCCTAAGCCACAGTTTTCACTTTCCGGGGCGTGAAAATATCCTTATGGACCTGGCCCAGCCCCCCACCTTGCCGGCCCTGGCCGTCGTCATGGACGACATGGGCCAGCGCCTGGAAGCGGCCGAAGCCTTGACGGCCCTGCCCTTTCCCGTGACCCTGGCCATCTGGCCCCACGCGCCTTTGGCCGCAGAAACCGCGCGCCTGACCGAAGAACGCCGCCTGGACAGCCTCATCCACCTGCCCATGGAGGCCCTGCCCAGACCGGACGGCCGACGGCCGAACCCCGGCCCCGGCGCACTGCTGACCCACATGGACGCCCGCCACCTGGCCCTGACCCTGGAAGAAGACCTCCAGGCCCTGCCCACGGCTATCGGCCTGAACAACCATATGGGCTCGGCCTTCACCGGCGACGTGGACGCCTGCCGCCGCCTCTGCGCCCTGCTGGCGGGCCGGGGCTATCTGGTGCTGGACAGCGTTACCCGCCCCCACGCGCTGCTGGCTGCCGCCGCACGGCAGACAGGCCTGGTCAGCGCCGAGCGCGACATTTTCCTGGACTCGCACCGCGACCCGCAGGCCGTGCTGCAGGCCCTGGACGCAGCAGCCCACACAGCGCGCCGCCGGGGCTGGGCCGTGGCCATCGGCCACCCCTACGGCGTTACCCTGGCCGCCCTGCGCGCCTGGTCAGACAGCGGAGGCGTAGCCCTGGTGCCCCTGCGGCGGCTTGTCTGGTTCTGGGCGCGGCAACAGTACGCGGCCCCCTTCATCCACCCAACCAACAAGGAGTGAGCATGCAACAGACCACCTTTGCCATCATCAAACCCGATGCCGTGGCCCGTAACCTCTGCGGCGAAATTCTGGCCGCTATGGAATCCGCCGGTCTGCGCATTGTGGGCCTCAAACGGCTGCGCCTTTCCAAACTCCAGGCCGCGGGCTTCTATGCCGTGCACCGGGAACGCCCTTTTTTTGAAAGCCTGACCGACTATATGTCTTCGGGCCCCGTGGTCTGTGTGGCCCTGCGCGGTGAAAACGCCATTGCCGCCTGGCGCGGCCTCATGGGCGCTACTGACCCGGCCAAGGCCGAACCCGGCACCCTGCGCCGCAAGTACGGCCAAAGCCTGGAGGCCAACACCGTACACGGCTCAGACGCGCCCGAAACCGCAGCCTTTGAACTGGGGTACTTCTTTAACGGACTGGAAATAGTGGAGTAAAATCATGAGCATCAGCGTGGGGTGTGTGGGCTGCGGCAATATGGGCGGGGCCATTCTGGCGGGACTGGCCCGGCACGAAGGCTACGACCTCTGCGGCTACAACCGCACCCGGGAAAAACTGCGCCCCCTGGAAACCCTGGGCGTGCGCGCCCTGCCGGACGCCCGCGCCGTGGCCGCTGCAGCCGACGTCGTTGTACTGGCCGTCAAGCCCTATCAGACGGCCGCCGTGCTGGAAGAACTGCGCCCGGCCCTCAACCCGCACAAGGTGCTGGTTTCCGTGGCGGCGGGCGTGAACATGGGCAGGCTGACCGCCGCCGTGGAAGGTCGCTGCCCCGTGGTGCGCTGCATGCCCAACACCCCGGCGCTGGTGGGCAAGGGCGTCTTTGCCTTCTGCTTTGACGACCCGGCCCTCAGCCCCGACACTCGCGACCTCCTGCTCCAGGTCTTCGGTTGCCTGGGCCTCTGTATCCCCCTGCCCGAAGCCCGGTTCACGGCCTTTTCCGCCTTGGTGGGCGCGGGCCCGGCTTACGTCTTTGCCATGATGCAGGGCTTGGTCCAGGCAGGCGTCACCCTGGGCCTCCAACACGCCGAAGCCCGCCGCATGGTCGTTGCCCTCTTTGCCGGTTCCGCCCTCATGGCTGAAAAAAGCTCCAAACACCTCATGCAGCTCCGCGATGACGTCTGCTCCCCCGCAGGCCTGACCATCGCCGGCGTCAACGCCCTGGACCAGGCCGGCCTCGCCGGCCTTCTGGTAGATGCCGTTCTCGCCGCCGACCAGCGCGGCCGCGAAATGGAGAAAGAATAAAAAAAGGGGAGGAGCTTTTTTGCGGGGGAGGGCTCTTTTAAAAAGGGGCGCCTCCCCCGCGCCCTCAGCCCCTAGAGCATTTAACACTTGAAATGCTCGCTTACGGCAGGCAAAAGCCTGCCTTCTCGCATTTCGTGGCAAGGATTTTCAAGAAAATCCTTGCAGAGCAGTTAGCTCATTTCATTCGCTAACTGCTCTAAAGTTTTTACTTTCTCAGTCTACGCCACAGCCCCTCCTTTTGAGAATATATCTTCTCAAAAATACGGCACGCTCGTTCCTGCAAAAAGGGCGCAACCGGAGTATCCCGGTTGCGCCCTTGCTCTTCCGCTCAGGGTACGCCCTGTGCGGTATGCTAAAAAATAAAATTTTTTGAAGGGTCCGGGGTGCGGGGGACTTTTGCTCACAAAGGTTCCCGCACCCCGCAAAAATCTTCCTACACTTCCTGCCCGGCGGTACGCAGCTCTTCTTTGAAGCCCTGGGGCACGTCGAAGCCCAGCTCGACGGCCTTGCGGGCGGCTTCGGCCGCGCCAACGGCGTCACCCAGGTCAAAGAGGGCCAGGGCCAGGTTATTCCAGGCCGGGGCAAAGCCGGGGTGGGTTTCAATAATTTTGCGGCACTGCTCTTCGGCGGCCTTGAATTCGCCCTGCATGTAATAGGCAGTAGCCAAGGCGTTTTGGGCCTGAACAAAGTCGGGATCCCACTTGAGGGCCTTTTTAAGGGCGGTGACGGCCTTGCCCGGTTCGCCGCGCTGCAGGTGGACGAAGGCGATATTGCTCCAGGGCACGGGGAATTTGGCGCGGCAGTTGGCGGCCTCTTCATTGTAGCGCAGGCAGCCGTCCAGGTCGCCGCGTTCCAGGCAGATGCCGCCCAGCTGCACATAGGCTTCGGCCAGATGCGGCGAATTGCGCACGGCATTGAGGAAAGATTCCTCGGCGGCCACAAAGTCGCGCTTGGTCAGCAGGGCCAGGCCCAGATTGTAGTAGTGGGTAGCGCACTGCTCATTTTGGGCGATTTCCGCCTTGAGGTCCGCAATATATTCGTCCAGGTCGTCGTAACGCGCTTTCATAGCCGGTGCCCCTCTTTTTTCAAAAGCTCGTTGTACCACAGGCAGAATTCAAAGATGCCCAGGTATTTTTCGTCTTTGTTGATGACGCCCAGGGCACATTCCGTAGCACCTTTGGCGTAGTCCTTGCCCACGGTCCCCTTGCTGGAAGCGTAGTGCAGAAATTCGTTGACCAGTTGCTGGGTGGTGCGCCGAGTTGCGTCCGTGCGCAGGTCCAGCGGGTCGTTAGGCTTCTGGAACGGATCCCAGTTGTCATAGCCGATGCGGTCCACAAACTTGCGCCGGCGCGGCTGCATTTTTTCGTAGATTTCGCGCTTGAGCCCTTCCTCTTCGGGCGTGAGCCGTTGCGGTGTGCCGTCACGAAAAACCGTTGCGGGAATATTGCCGAACATGCCGACTCCTTGAGGTCTGGCCCGCGCCGGCGCGGACCGCGCGCTCACTCCTGTTCCGGCCGGGCCGGGCCGATGCCCAGGTAGGCTTCGTCGTAGCGGGTGAGCAGGGCCATGGACAGGGGCACATAGACTTCGTGCAGCTCGGTAAACCGGGTCTGCACGGTCTGGGCCAGTTCCAGGCTCAGGTCTTCCAGCCGGTTCTGGATTTTGTCCAGATGTATGGTAGGATAGGCCTTACCGGCGGCAAAGGCCGAAAAGCCGCACACATGCCCCTGACCGGCGATGGCCGTAGGCACGCCGTAAACCCTGCAGGTAATGGGCCGCGCCGCGTAAAGCAGGCAACGGTCGTCCTGCCCCAGCAAAGGGCAGCGCAGTTTGATCTGGGCGGCGCGCTCCATAATGACGCCGGGGTCTTCACCGTCCTTTTCGGCCCGGTAGAGGTCGCGCTTGAGGCGCGTGGCCTGTCGGTCCAGGTCGGCGGCGCGTTGCAGCACGGCCGAACGCTCCGGCCCGTAGGGGAAGTGCTCCGCAAAGGCCTGGTTGATGTACATGGCCTCCACCAGAGAAAGGTCAAACAGGGCGTGACAGCAATCGCTGCAGCCCTCCTTGCAGGCGACGCATTGGGGGTACTGGTCGCGCACCCGCGCAAAGAGGCTGTCGGCCTCGTGGCGCAGGGCCTCGTAGCGGGCAAAAATGGCGCTCAGGTCGGGGATCATGGCGTTCCTGTAGCAAAAGTAGGGAAATGCCGCCAGACGCGCGCGCCGGGCGGCACTTCAACGAAATGGATGGCGGGGTTTGCGCCCCGTGCCGCAGACGGTCGCGCCCAAAGCGCGGCCGCCGCTTCCACCGTCAGGGGACTCAAAAGCGGGGCGTCTTCAAAAACAGGCGTTTTCAAAGGTGCGCCAGAAATCCACGCCCAAGGCCCATCACGCAGCCAGGCTGCGCCTTTGCGGCGGGCGTCCGCTTTCGCAGCCGCCAGAGCACTTCAGGGGTACAATGCTCTAGTTTTCCTCAACAGTGATGGCGCTGGCCTCGCACACTTCCACACAGGATTCACAGCCCAGACACTCTTCGGCGTTCACGGGTTCGGACTTGCCGTCCTTAATCTCGTAAACTTCCACGGGGCACACGTCCACACACTCGCCACAGCCCACGCACTTTTCCGCATCAACATTCACATTATAGCCCATGATATCCTCCCAAGTTGGCAGTATTTCTGCCCATGTAGTACAGCGGCCAAAATCCGCTTGTGCATTGGATAGCTTTAGCCCCCCACCCTGTCAAGTGCCGCACCCGAACCGCCGTAAAACCGGCGCGGACCAAGGCCCTGCAGCCGGGGGGACCATCCCCCCGGCCAGTGGCAGGACTAAAACATTCTGAAATTTCAAATGATTTTCGCAAGGGGAAAATCACACGTTTTCACAAACCGACGCCACACAGGGGTCTGCTCCACCGCTGAAGCTGGGGCGGACAGCCTTCAGGCACCGGTCCGCTCCGGATAACAGCCGGGGCCGGTTGGCCTGCCGCTGCGGGCGGGGACGACAGCCCTGGCCGGGAGCTTTCCGTCAGCTAGGGCGTCAGGCGCGCGTAATAGCCCTTGCCGCCGCGCGCCACCTGCAAAAGGACCTGACCGGCCATGCGCTCCCGCCGGAAAGCCTGCAGCAGGTCGTCCAGACTGCGCACGGCCGCGCCGCCCACGGCGGCAATCACGTCGCCCTGGCGCAAAAAGGCGGCCGGCCCGTCCCGCCGCACCCGACTCACCCGCACCTGCCGGCCGTTCTGGGCGGCCTCGAAGCCCCAGCGCCGTTCCATCAGGGCACGGGCCGCAGCATCGCTGAAAGGCGCCGGCGTCAGCGAACGTTGCAGGACAGCGCCCTCGCGCCGCAACTGCAGACGCAAAGGCGTACCCGCCGTCTGGTTGCGCAGAATATCCGCATAGTCGCGGCGGTCGCGCACGGGGGAGCCATTGATGCTTTCCAGGATGTCGCCGGCCGCCAGGCCCGTCCCTGCCGCCGGCGTACCGGCGAACACGCGGGTAAGCAGCACGCCGCGGGCCTCGCGCAGGCCCAGGGCCATGGCCACGCGGCTGTCCACATCCTGCAGCTCCAGTCCCAGCCAGAGCGGGGCCACCCGGCCCCGGCCCAGCAAGTCCGTCATGACGCGCCGGGCCTTGTTGCTGGGGATGGCGAAGCCAATGCCCTCGGCCCTGGCGTCCACCGCCGTGTTAATGCCGATGAGCACCCCTTCCAGGTTGAGCAGAGGGCCGCCGCTGTTGCCGGGGTTGATGGCCGCGTCGGTCTGAATCAGATCCGTAAAGGCGCCGTTTTTGCTGCGGATGGTGCGCCCCAGGGCCGAAACCACGCCTGTGGTCACTGTATGGTTAAAGCCAAAGGGATTGCCGATGGCCACCACAGTTTCGCCGGGCAGAATATCGTCGGAATCGCCCAGCCGCACAGCGGGCAGGTCGCGCGCGCCGGTCAGTTCCAATACAGCGATGTCGAAGTCGGAGTCCGCCCCCCGCACCCTGGCGGGAAATTCCCGCCCGTCCAGCAGGTGGACCATGATCTCGTCTCCGCCGGCGATGACATGGGCATTGGTCAGCACCAGCCCCTTGACGCCGTCCACAATGACCCCAGATCCGAGGCTCACCCGCTTCTGCCGCCGGGGCGCGCCGCCAAAATCTTCAAAACCCGGCAGACCGGAAATGCCGAAGCCGAAAAACTGTTCCAGAGGCGAAAGGCGCTGACCTTCTACCACATGGGTGCTGGTGATGTTGACCACGGCCGGGGCCACGGCCTGCACCACCCGCACCACAGGCGTGAGCCGCGGGCTGCCGGGGGCCGGGGCCGCCGCTGCCGGCAAGGATGCCAGACAGCAGAAAAGCGCCGCCAGCAGCGGCAAAACCCGCCACCGCAGCGCGTGGGAAATAACAAAAAAAGCGGGAAAAACACGGGGTCGGATCATGTCGCTCTGTCCTTGACGGCATGGATTGGTGCCGCTTTGTACATAAGCACCCCGCGCGCCCGCGTAAAGGGCTGCGGGCGGAGCAATCTGCCGCCGTCCCGAAAAACGGCGGTCCACGTCGACGGTCTGCGGCAGTCAACGCGGCCATGCGTCCCGCCCGATGCCGCCGCTGCCGCATGCCTCTTGCGCCCCGCCCGGCGAGAGGCTACACAAAACTCCATGACTACCGCACTGCTCCAAACCATCGACCCCGGCCTGCCTCTGCCCGCAGACGCCCCCCTGTTGCTGGAAGCCCGCAGCCGCGAAGCGCAGGCCCGGCTGGATTCCCTCACCAAGCCCCAGGGCAGCCTGGGCCGACTGGAGGAACTGGCCCGTCGCCTCTATGCTCTGCGGGGCGAACGGCCCTTGCGCGTTGCCCCGGCGGTCATGCTCACCGTAGCCGGAGACCACGGCGTGGCGGCCCAGAAAGTTTCGCCTTTTCCGCAGGACGTGACCCGGCAGATGGTCCACAATTTTCTGCGCGGCGGGGCCGCGGTCAATGCCCTGTGCGCGGCCTCCGGCATGGACCTTTACGTGGTGGACGCGGGCTGCGCCGGCGGGCCCTTTGCCCCCCACCCCCTGCTGCTGGACCGCCGCCTGGGCGACGGCACTGCGGACATGAGCCGGGGGCCGGCCATGAGCCGGAAGACCTGCCTGGAGGGCCTGCGCCGGGGCGTGACCCTGGCCCGCGAACTGGCGGCCCGGGGCTACCGCTGCCTGGGTCTGGGCGAGATGGGTATAGCCAATTCCACGGCGGGCGCAGCCCTGACCTGCGCCCTGCTGCACCTGTCGCCGGAAGCCATGGCCGGGCCAGGCGCGGGGGCCGACCCCGCAATGGTGCGCCACAAGGCGACCGTGCTGCACCAGGCCCTCACGGCCAATGCCGGGCTGCTGGACGAAGGCGACGCTGTAGACGCCTTGGCGGCCCTGGGCGGCTTTGAACTCACGCTTATGGCCGGACTGCTGTTGGGTGCGGCAGCGGAGCGCCTGCCCGTGCTGGTGGACGGCTTCATCTGCACGGCGGCCTGCGTGGCAGCCCTGCGCATAGCGCCGGAGGCCGCGCCGGCGGTTTTTCTTTCGCACGCTTCGGCAGAGCCGGGGCACGCCCGCATGACGGCAGCCCTGGCGGATCTGCTGCCCGCGCCCCTACTGCGGCTGGACATGCGCCTGGGCGAAGGCACAGGCGGAGCCGTGGCCTACAACCTGCTGCGTTGCGCCGCCGCCGTCTTCAACGACATGGCCACCTTTGACGAAGCCGGTGTGGCGGAGAAACTGCCGTGAGCCCTGCGGCAGTCAGCGCCCCCCTGCTGCGACTGGAGGGGGTGACCCGCCGGTTTGCCGTACGCCGGGGCTTGTGGGCCGCGCGGGGCAGCCTGCTGGCCGTCAATGACGTAAGTCTGGATTTGGCTCCGGGGGAAAGCCTGGGGCTGGTGGGCGAATCGGGCTGCGGCAAATCCACCTTGGGGCGGCTGGCCTGCGGCCTGTTGCCGCCCACCACAGGGCGCGTGCTGCTTGAGGGCCGTCCCTTGCCGCCGGCGGGCGCAGCCAGCTGGGCCGCCGGGCGCATCCAGATGGTTTTTCAGGATCCGTTTTCCTCCCTCAATCCCCGTTTGACCGTACTGGCTTCAGTGTCCGAGCCCCTGGCCGCCCAGGGCGTGCCCAGGGCGGAACGCCACGCCAGGGCTGCAGCCATGCTGGCTACGGTCGGGCTGGAAGGCGCGGGCGGCCGGTATCCGCACCAGTTTTCCGGCGGGCAGCGCCAGCGGGTGGCCGTGGCCCGCGCCCTGGTCACGGAGCCCTTGGCCGTGGTCTGCGATGAGCCCGTTTCCGCGCTGGACGCCTCAGTGCAGGCCCAGGTGCTCAATCTGCTCTGCGACGTGCGGGAGCGCTTCGGCCCAGCCTACCTGTTTATTTCGCACGACCTTGCCGTAGTGGATTTTCTGTGCACCCGTGTGGCCGTCATGTATCTGGGCCTGGTGGTGGAAGAGGCCCCCGCCCGCACCCTGCTGACAGACGCGGCCCACCCTTACAGCCGCGCTCTGGCGGCGGCCATGCCGGGCCGCAACGGCCGCCCGCTGGAAGGCGAACTGCCGAGTCCTCTGGCCCCGCCGTCGGGCTGCCCCTTCCACCCCCGCTGTCCTGAGGCGCGGCCCCTGTGCCGCGAAAGCCTCCCACAATGGAAAACCCTGGCCCCAGGCTGGCGCGTGCGCTGCCACCGGGCCTGAACCCGCGCCGCCGGGCAACGGGACGCCAGACGGACAGGAGGCTACCGGCTTGCCCTTTTGCGTGTTGCGGCATAGCATAATCCGTCCGCCTTTGACAAAAAAGGCGTCGGACGACCTGTCTGGACCGCCTATGCAGCACACCGCCCCTTCTCCTTTTTCCAGCACGGAGCGCAAAATCCTGCTCGTAGTGCTGGTGGCCATTCTGGGCACGGGTCTGAGCACCTACGCCATCTTCCAACAGACGCTCAGCCGCGTTATGACCGCCACCCTGGTCAACCGTTCCGACGCCGTCTTCAGCCTGCTGGGCCAACGCATTCCGCCCGCCAGCCTTACCTGCATCCGCAGCCGTGAAGACGCACACGGCCCCCTCTACCGCAGCGTGCACAGAATGCTGGCCAACACCCGTCACCTTACGGCCGTGCGTTACCTGTACACGGCCAGCCGCAACGCCGCGGGCCAGGTCATCTATGTAGTGGACGGGCTCCCCCTCGACGCCGCAGACTTTCGCTATCCCGGCGACCTGCTGGAATCTGAGGTGCTCCCCATGGTGCGGCGCTGTCTGGACGGGCAGACGGTCTGCGAAGGGGCCGTGCTGCAGACCTCCTGGGGCAAAATCATCCCGGCCTGCGCGCCCATAGCTGATGACAGGGGCGTGGTGGGGGCCCTGGTCATAGAATACGACCTGGACGGCTTCGCCACCGACATCCGGCGGTCTTTTTCCTACAGTCTGGTGACCACGGGCGTCATTGCCCTGGGCATTGCGCTGCTCACAGGCTGGTTGCTGCGTCGACTGGCCGTGCCCCTCTATCGCCGACTGGCCTATACGGACCTGCTCACCGGCGTTTACAACCGCAATGCTTTTGAACTGGACCTGCGCCGCCTGCACAACACGGGTGCGGAAAAAAATCTTGTGCTTCTGAGCTGCGACCTCAATCTGCTCAAGACCATCAACGATCAGCGCGGCCACGCGGCGGGCGACGCCACCATCCGCACCCTGGCGGGATTGCTGGTGCGCCAGTTTCAGGATGCGGGGCAGACCTACCGCATCGGCGGCGACGAATTTGTGACTGTCCTGCACGGCGTATCGCCTGAAAGCGTACTCCAGACCATTACGGCAATGGAGGCCAAAGCGCAGGGGACGGCCATCGCCGGCTTTCCACTGAGTTTCGCCTGGGGCGTGGCCGCCTTTGACCCAGAACAGGACGCCAACCTCCACGCCACCCTCACCCGCGCCGACGCCCGCATGTACGCCCGCAAACACGCCTGCAAGAAAGCCCCGCCCCAGAGCCCCGCGCGGCCTTGCTCTCCGGAAGACAAACCGGCGCAGTAGCGCAGTTTGCCGTTGGTTTCCCCTTGCAAAAGGCCTGCGCCCTTGTGGCGGGCCCCTGCGACACGCCGCCAAGACATTGCAGGGTAACGTCGTCTGAACGCAGCGACAAAACAGTCTGCCGCGCTGCAGGGACAAACTTGCCTTGCAGCCATGCTGTTGGTAAAAAAATCGGTTGCGAGGTAGCCATGTCCAAAAAATCCGTAACCCGAGTGGATCCCCTGACTCTGGCCCTGCCCCTGGGTGGCGTGGACAGCCACGCCCATCTGGACGGCGAAGAATTTGACCAGGACCGCGAAGCCGTGCTGACCCGCGCCAGGGCCGTGGGCCTGAGCCAGATAGGCAATATCTTTCAGGGGCCGGAAGCCTTTGCCGCGGGGCGCGGCCTGTTTGACGCCCACCCGGAAGTTTTTTTTGTACTGGGCGTCCACCCCTGCGAAGGCCAGCGCTGCACTCCGGCCTGCCTTGCGGCCATGGACGCGGCTTTTGCCGCCGAACCGCGCTTACGGGCCGTGGGCGAAATCGGCCTGGACTTTCACTGGCCGGACTGCCCGCGCGAAATCCAGCTGCAGGCCTTTGCCGACCAGCTGGACCTGGCCCGCGCCCGCAATCTGCCCGTGGTCATCCACTGCCGCGACGCCGAAGACGAAGCCCTGACCCTGCTGGAGGCGCGCGGTTTTGCCGGCTACCCCCTGCTCTGGCACTGCTTCGGCAAAGGGCCGGACCTGGCCCGCCGCCTGACGCACAACGGCTGGCACATTTCCGTGCCCGGCCCCATCACCTACAAGGCCAACGAGAATCTTCGCCAGGCCGTGCCCTTCATTCCCGCCGACCGCCTGCTGCTGGAAACGGACGCCCCCTACCTTGCTCCCCACCCCTGGCGCGGCCAACGCAACGAGCCTGCCTTTACGGTCTTCACGGCCCAGGCCCTGGCCGCAGCGCGCGACGAAGATCCCGCCCGGCTCTGGCGGCGCTGCGGCGACAACGCCCGCCGCTTCTTCGGCCTGACGACGCAGGCCTGACCCCACGCCGCGTCTGCAGATTCGGGACAGAACCGCGAACAGCGCCTCTTCCCCGCTTGCCGCACCTTTGGGCCTGGCGAAGATCTACGTACAGCCAGGCATTGACGCCGCTGGGCGACAGGGTCCCACTGTACTCGCCGCAAGCGACGTGCGACCCACGGCGGGCAGTTTTGTCCGTCCCTGCGCCGCGCCCGACACAGGAGAAAAGACCGGCGGGCAAAACTTGCCGTCCGCGCCAGGTTTTTGGCGCGCTCGGCCGTCCTTTTCCTGCCGTCGCACGGGCTGCGCCCTTTCACACAGCATACAATACTTCTTTTTTACTATATTTTTTTATTCTGGCACGCAGTCTGCATCCTTCCGTGCACGCCATTGGCGCAGTGAGCGTTCTGAACACAACAGCCAGAGCTGGGGAGGAAACTACCATGAGCAACCAACTGGATTACGAAATCAACAAAGAACTGGGCGAGTGCTACCTGTTTATGGGCGATTTTGACAAGGCCGAAGAATATTACCGCAAAGCCGCCAGCAGCGGCGCGCAGAATGCCGCGCCCTATATGGGGCTGGCTACGGTGGCCGTGCAGCGCTCCGAGCTGGACAAGGCCCTGGTCCTCTACCAGAAGGCCGCCGCCGTGGAAGAAACCGACAAGGCCCTCTGCGGCATCGGCCTGGTACTGATGGAACAGGGCAAGCACGAGGCGGCCTATGACCACTTTGCCCGCGCCCTGCACAAATCGGCGGAAAATATCGTGGCCCTCAACTGCCTGGTGCGCGAGGCCTACCAGCTGGGCCGGGTGGAAGAAGTCCTGCCCTATCTGGAAGACACCCTGCAGACCGGCGCGGAGGCCGAGGCCGTGCGCGTGACCCTGGCCGGCTGCCTCATCTATCTGGGCCGCAGCGATGAAGCCCGTCAGCACCTGGAAAGCGTGCTGGGCGTCAACCCCGGCAACGCCAGCGCCAAGGAACTGTTCGACACCATGGCCGCCTGAACCGGAGCGCCGCAACATCCCCTCCCCACATGATTTTCCGGCCTCGGCAGGCGTCGGGGCCGGGAAATCCTTTCTCCGGAAGGGGCCACGCTCTGCCCACATCCCTGAAGTTTCTTCAGGGATTTTTTTGCCGAACGGCCCGGCCGCCTTATTGACGCGCCCCGGCCCGCCAGCTATAGACCCCTCTGCGCCGCAACGCGGCTTCTGTCGCCGTGCCCCTCGCGCCCGCCCACGTGCGGATCTTTTTACCCGCCTTCAGAGGGCGTCGCCATGCACCTGCCCGTTCCCTGCATCACCGTGGGGCTGCTGCTTTGCTCCAACGTTTTCATGACCTTTGCCTGGTACGGGCACCTGCGTTACAAAAGCGCGGCTCTGCCTCTGGTCATTCTGACCAGCTGGGGCCTCGCCTTTTTTGAATACACCTTGCAGGTGCCGGCCAACCGCATAGGTTATGGCTATTTTTCCGCCGCGGAACTCAAAACCGTGCAGGAGGTCATCTCGCTTTGCGTGTTCATGGCCTTTTCCGTCTTCTGGCTGCACGAACCCCTGCGCTGGAACCATGTGCTGGGCTTTGCCCTCATCGTGCTGGCTGCCTGGGTCATCTTTAAAAAATGGTAAGCCCATGTGGGAACTGACGCTGCCCGTCCTGCTGGCGGGCATGGCCGCTGCCCTGGGGGGCGGCTTTATCGACGCCATCGCCGGCGGCGGCGGGCTGGTGACCATGCCCGTGCTGCTGCTCACCGGCGTGCCCCCGCACATGGCCCTGGGGGCCAACAAAGTCAGCGCCTGTCTGGGCACGGGCGTGGCCCTGGGCAACTTTGCCCGCAGCCGTCTGGTGCTCTGGCGCGTAGCCCTGGCCGGCCTTGGTTTCTCCCTGCTGGGCTCCTGGGTCGGATCCCGTCTGACCCTGCTGCTGGACGCCGCCCTGCTGGGCAAAATACTGGTGGCTCTGCTGCCCGTGGGCCTCTGCGCCACCCTGCTGCCCCAAAAAGACCGCAGCCTGCCCCCCCTGCCTCTGCAGGGACCGCGCTTCTGGCTGCCCGTAACCCTGGTCTGCCTGCTGCTGGGCGCGTACGACGGCTTTTTCGGCCCCGGCACCGGCAGCTTTCTCATTCTGGCCTTCCACTGGGTGCTGCGCATGGGGCTCATGCAGGCTTCGGCCACGGCCAAGGTGCTCAACCTGGCCTCCAATCTGGGCGGGGCCACGGTCTTCGTCCTCAACGGCGTGGTGCTCTGGAAGCTGGCTTTGCCCATGGCCGCGGCCTGCTGCCTGGGCAACTGGCTGGGCAGCCGCATGGCCATCCGGGTGGGGCCCGCCGCCGTGCGCCGCTTTCTGGTGGTTTCGCTCAGTCTGCTGCTGCTTTCGCTGGTCTGGCAGTATTTTTTTGCATCGGCAGGCTAAGCGCCGCACCAGCCCCCAGCCTTTATACTGTTCGCTGCCCTGCAGGCACGCGGCTCCCGGCCCACGCGGCTGCGCTTCTTTTCTTCAGGTTGCGGGCCGACGCGGGCCGCGCTACACTGCTTTGGCAAACCGAGGTTAGACCTATGAAAATCACCATTCTGGACGGCGCGGTGCTCAATCCCGGCGACGTGGACTGGGGTCCCATCACCGCTCTGGGCGATGTAACCATTTATGACGAAACCCCGGCGGACAAACTGGCGGAACGGGCCAAAGGCGTGGACGTGCTGCTGACCAACAAAACGCCCCTGGGCTGCGCAGATCTGGAAAAAATTCCCGACGTGCGCATGGTGGGCGTGCTGGCCACGGGCTACAATACCGTGGATATCGCCGCCCTGGCCAAGCGCAACGTGCCTGTGTGCAACGTGGTGGCCTACGGCGTGAGCGACGTGGCGCAGCACGCCATGGCCCTGCTGCTGGAACTTTGCCGCCACACCACCCTGCATACCGAAAGCGTCAAAAATGGCGACTGGATCAAAAGCCGCAACTGGTGCTACTGGAAAATTCCACCTGTCTGTCTGGAAGGGCTGACTATGGGCCTCATCGGCTTCGGCTCCATTGGTCGGCGCATGGGCGAACTGGCCCACGCCTTCGGCATGAGCGTGCTGGCCTACTGCCGCACGCCCAAGGATCCGCCCGCGTACAGCCCCTTTACCTTTGCCCCGCTGGAACAGCTGCTGGCCGCCGCCAACGTGGTTTCGCTGCACTGCCCCCTGACCGAAAGCACGCGCCATATCATCAATGCCAAAACCCTGGCCCTCATGCCCAAGGGGAGCTTTTTGCTGAACACGGCGCGCGGCCCCCTGGTGGACGAAGCCGCCGCGGCAGCTGCCCTCAAAAGCGGCCAGCTGCGCGGCCTGGGCACAGACGTACTTTCCACCGAGCCGCCCCAGATGAACAACCCCCTGCTCAGCGCGCCCAACACGCTGATCACCCCGCACATTGCCTGGGCCACCACCCGCGCCCGCCAGAACATCATCAACCTCACAGCGGAAAACATCCGCCGCTGGCAGGCCGGTACGCCCATCAACGTGGTCAACGGGGTCAAATAACCGTGCGCATAGACATCCATACCCACGCCTTTCACCCCAAAATCGCGCGTAAAGCCGTGGACCACCTCAATGCCTACTATCAGCTCACCTGCGCCGGCGATGGCACCATAGACCACCTGCTGGCCCGACAAAGCGCCGCCGGAATTGACAAATGCGTGGTGCTCTGCGCGGCCACGGCCCCGGCCCAGGTCATCCCGGCCAACAATTATGCCATAGCCCTGCAGCGTGCGCATCCCGACAGGGTCATTGCCTTCGGCACCCTGCACCCCGGCTACGCCCAATGGCAAAAAGAGCTGGACCGCCTCAAGGCCGCCAACATCCGGGGGATCAAGCTGCACCCGGACTTTCAGGGCTTTCGCCTGGACGACCCGCGCCTGTGGCCCATCTTTGAAGCGGCTCAGAAGGATTTTATTTTTGAAATCCACATCGGCGACGCCATGCGCCCGGAAAGCGCGCCCTCCTGCCCCTACAAGCTGGCCGCCATTCTGGACGCCTTTCCAGGCTTGCGCATCATTGCCGCCCACTTCGGCGGCTACCGCATGTGGGCGCACTCGCTCAAGGTGCTGGGCGGCAAATTGCGGGAAAATCTCTGGCTGGACACCTCCAGCACCTCGCCCTTTGCCACGCCCTTGCTGTTACGACGGCTGCTGGCCGCCTTCCCGTCAGAGCGCATCCTCTTCGGCACAGACTGGCCCCTCTACGATCCTCTGGACGAACGCCGCCGCCTGCAACAAAAAGCCGGCCTCGACGCTGAGGGAATGGACCGCCTGCTGACCAACGCCGCGGCCCTTTTCGGCCCAGGCCACGGGCAAGACGCCGCCGCGCCGGTCCAGGCAGTCCCGCCCCTTTCCGTGGCCGCCGGCCATTGACAAGCCGCCCCCTTACCGTATAAAGCAGGGCCAGGCCGGGCGGCGGCAGCACTGCCAACCCCGTCAGGTCCGAAAGGAAGCAGCGGTAACAGCCGCTGCCGGGTGTCCGGCCCCTGGAAGCCGCAACGGTTCGCCGTTGCGGCTTCTGCGTTATGGCCCGCAACCCGCCAGCCCGGCGACGGCAAGACCGCGCATACACCGGGGCAAAAACGCCCCGGCTGGTAGGGCATTGCAATGTTGCAATGCCCTGGCGGTTGCGTCAGCAGGGTAGTGTCAGAATTGTTCGCACATTGCGTAGCCGCCAAGTGGTTATGCCTGGGTTGGGCCTCAAAGTGCGGGCGCGGGCAGCCTCTTCCCCACACGGCCGTTTCGCCCTATACTGCAGCCAGTGTTCCCTGGGGCTCAGCCCGCTGCGCGCGTGCCGGGCCCCATTCGACCACGACGACGGAACAATTCACCGCAGGGATTTTTACGGGCGGCAGCACACGCCCCACAACCTTGTTACTGAAGGCATTATGAGCACTCCACGCCCCGGCTTTTCCCTCCTGATCTGCCCGGACGGCCAGCTCCTGCGCGCCCGCCTGGACCGCCTGCTGGCGGCCCATCCCCCCCGCTCCGGCGTCTGGGAACGCCGCGTCTACTGGGGCGATGAGGAACCGCCAGCCGCTTTCTGGGAAGAGCTGACCCTGCCTGGCCTGCTGGGCGCCTCCCGCGCTCTGGTGGTGCGGCAGGCCCAGCTCTGGCCCGTGGCAGTGTGGAAAAAACTTTCGCGCGCGCTCTCCCGCCCTACAGAACAGTGCTGGCCTTTTTTTTGCCTGGAAGTCCCGTGGGAAAAAGGCCACCCCAAACTGCCCGCAGCCCTGACCAAGCTGCGCTGCCTGAAATTTGCTGAGGAACAGGGCTGGCTGTGGCGGCACGAGGGCCTCACCCCCTACAGTCTTAAAAACCACCTTGTGCAACGGGGCCGTGCCCTGGGCCTGCGCTTTGCGCCCGACGCCCTGGAACGGCTCTGCGCCTCGGTGCCGCCCGACGCCAGGGCCGTGGAAAACGAGCTGGAAAAAATTTTGCTGCTGCGGGCGGCGCTGACGGCCCAGGGCGCGCCCCAGCCCCCTGAGGTGGACCTGAGCCAGATCCCCACAGGCGGCTGGAGCCCGGACTGCAACGTCTTTGCCTGCATCCGGCATATGGAGGCCGGCAACATCACGGCCCTCTGGCAGGAGCTGGCCCGCAACGAAGACGGCTCCGGCCTGCTTTTCTCCTTTCTGGCCCTGCTGGCCAGGGAACTGCGTCTGCTCTGGCAGATCAAAGCCGGTGAGAACGTACGCCTCTACCCCAAGGACGCCGCGGCCAAACGCGCCCTGGCCGCACGCCTGAGCCCCGCAACCCTGGCCGAGGCTCTGGCCCATGTTATGGACGCCGAATGGCAGGTCAAGAGCGGCCGCCGCAGCCCGGAACAAAGTCTGGATTTTCTGGCCGCACGCCTCACGGGGCTGCTGGCCCCGGCGGGGACCGTCCACTGACTGCGGCACGCTTGCCGACGCGGCGTCTTCTTTCCGCCGCCCAACCCCTTGCACACCTCTGAAAACTGCTTACTTTATGACAGCAAAGCCGGCATCCAATCCTTCAAGCTATCTTGGTCACCGGGCCAGAGTGCGTGAACGGCTGGCCCACGAGGCCACGGCAGTAGCGGATTATGAAGTGCTGGAGCTTTTACTGGGCTATGGGCTGACCCGCAAGGACACCAAGCCCCTGGCCAAGGAACTGCTGCAGCGTTTCGGCAGCATCCGCGGCGTGCTGGACGCCCGTCCGGACGAACTGCTGGCCGTGCCCGGCTTTGGACCGGGGCTGCTGGCCTTCTGGCAGGTACTGCGCGAAACCCGGGCCCGCAGCGTGGCGGCCCCGGTACGCCGACGCGAGGTGCTGGCCACCCCGGAAGCCGTGGCCCAAATGGCCCAGGCCCGGCTGGCCGGATGCCCGCACGAGGAATGCTGGCTGGCCCTGGTGGACCAGCGCAACGGCCTGATCGCCTGGGAACGCCTGCGTCGCGGCGGCGTGGCGGAGATACCCCTCTACCCCCGCGACGTGCTGGAGGCGGCCCTTGCCCACAAGGCCGGCGGCATCATCCTGGTCCACAACCACCCCGGCGGGCATGTCCTGCCGTCACAGGCGGACAAACTGCTGACGGAGGAACTGCAAAGGCTGGCGCCGCGCCTGGGCCTGCGCTTTCTGGACCATGTCATCGTTACAGAGGGAGACTGCTACAGCATCACGCAAGCACAGCGCATATGCCTGCAGTCGGGGAGTAATATATGAGCGATTTTGACAAAAAAACCACTTTGACGCCCAGCGAAACCGGCCCCACGCCCGACGCGAACCCGCAGCCGGAGCATGAGGCCGCCGCGCCCGAAACCGGCGAACACGAAGGCGGCCCTTCCGCCCAGGCCGTGCCCGACGTGCTGCCCGTGCTGCCCGTGCGCGATGTGGTCATCTTTAATTATATGATCCTGCCCCTGTTCATCGGGCGGGAAAAATCCGTGCGCGCCGTGGACGCGGCCCTGCAGAACGGCCGCCATTTGCTGGTCTGCGCCCAGAAGGAAGAAAGCACCGAAGACCCCCGGCCCGAAGACCTCTACCAGGTGGGCACGGTGGTGCAGGTCATGCGCATGCTCAAAATGCCCGACTCGCGCGTCAAAATCCTGGTGCAGGGCGTAAGTCGCGCCAAGGTGGAGGCCTTCAGTCGGGTGGAACCCTATCTGGAGGCCCGCATCACCACCCTGAGCGAACGCACGGCCGTCACCGACGCCACGGTGGAAGCCCTGTTGCGCTCCGTACGCGAGCAGAGCGAAAAAGTGCTCACCCTGCGCGGGCTTTCCTCGCCGGACGTGCTGGCCGTGCTGCAGGGCGTGGACGACCCCGGCCGCCTGGCGGACCTCATCGCCGCCAACATGCGCGTAAAAACAGCCGAGGCCCAGCGCATCCTGGAAACGGAAGACCCCATCGAACGCCTTATGCTGGTCAATACCCAGCTCCAGCGCGAAGTGGAAGTGGCCACCGTGCAGGCCCGCATCCAGAGCTCCGCCCGCGAAGGCATGGACAAGGCGCAGAAGGACTATTTTCTGCGCGAGCAGCTCAAGGCCATCCGCAATGAGCTGGGCGACAAGGACGAAGACGCCGAAGAAGACCTGGAAAACCTGCGCAAGGCCTTGGATAAAGCCGGCCTGCCCAAGGATGTGCGCAAAGAGGCCGACAAGCAGCTGCGCCGCCTGGCGGGCATGCACGCCGATTCCTCCGAAGCCAATGTGGCGCGCACCTATCTGGACTGGCTGGTGGAGCTGCCGTGGAAAAAGCTCTCCCGCGACCGCCTGGACATCGCCCACGCCAAGGAAATTCTGGATGCAGACCACTGTGGTCTGGACAAGGTCAAAGACCGCATCCTGGAATTTCTGAGCGTACGCAAGCTCAACCCCCAGTCCAAGGGCCCCATCCTCTGCTTTGCGGGCCCTCCCGGCGTGGGCAAAACCTCGCTGGGGCGCTCCATTGCACGGGCCATGGGCCGCAAATTCCAGCGGCTTTCTCTGGGCGGCATGCACGACGAGGCCGAAATCCGCGGGCACCGGCGCACCTATATCGGGGCCATGCCCGGACGCATCATCCAGGCCCTCAAACAGGCCGGCACGCGCAACCCTGTCATGGTCCTCGACGAAGTGGACAAGATCGGCACGGACTTTCGCGGCGACCCCTCCTCGGCCCTGCTGGAAGTGCTGGACCCGGAGCAGAACTACACCTTCAGCGACCACTACCTGAACGTCCCCTTTGATCTCTCCAAGGTCATGTTCATCTGCACCGCCAACCACTTGGACACCATCCCGGCGCCCCTGCGCGACCGCATGGAGGTCATCTCCCTGCCCGGCTACACCCTGCAGGAAAAGACCGAAATCGCCCGCAAGCACCTGCTGCCCAAAAAGGTTGAAGAAAACGGCCTGGAAGAAAAAGACGTGGTTGTAAGCGACGCGGCCCTGGTCAAGGTGGTGCGCGAATACACCCGCGAGGCCGGCCTGCGCAATCTGGAGCGTGAGCTCTCCTCCATCTGCCGCAAACTGGCCCGCCGCAAGGCCGAAGGCGAAGACGGCCCCTTCAAGGTGGGCGTGGCGGATGTGGAAAAGCTCCTGGGCGCGCCCCGCTTTATAGAAGATGAAAAGGAAAAGACCCTCCTGCCCGGCATGGCTCTGGGCCTGGCCTGGACCCCGGCGGGCGGCGAAGTGCTTACTGTAGAGGCCACGGTCATGAAGGGCAAGGGCGGGCTCACCCTCACCGGTCAGCTGGGCGACGTCATGAAGGAAAGCGCCCAGGCGGCCCTGAGCTACATCCGCAGCCGGGCCGACGAGCTGGGCGTGGACCCAGGCTTCATCACCAAACACGACATCCATGTGCATGTGCCCGCAGGGGCCACGCCCAAGGACGGCCCCTCGGCGGGCGTCACCCTGACCACGGCCCTCATCTCGGCCCTGAGCGGCCGCCGCGTGCGCGCCGACCTCTGCATGACCGGCGAAATCACCCTCCAGGGCCGGGTGCTGCCCGTAGGCGGCATCAAGGAAAAGATCCTGGCGGGCGTGGCGCGCGGCCTCAAGCACGTGGTCATCCCCTACCAGAACGTGAAGGATCTGGAAGACGTGCCCAAAGACCTGCTCAAGCGCATCAGCGTGCACCCCGTGCACCACTATGACGAACTGCCGTCTCTGGTCTTTGAAGACGCCCAGGGCGGCGCGCGCCCGACGGGCAACGGCTCCGGTCGGGGCGGCAAAGCTAAAACCGCTGCGGCCAAAACCGCCGCCAGGCCGCGCGCCCGGCGACGGGAAGGCGCGGAGGCCTAGTGCGTCTGGGCGAGTATCTGGCTCTGGCGGGCCGGCGTTTGCAAAAGGCGGGGGCGGACAGCCCCCGCCTTTGCGCGCAGGTGCTGGCCGAAAATCTGCTGGGCCTCAGCCGTCTGGAATGCGTGCTGGCAACCCGGCGGGAGCTGGACTCCCGCGAAATCGCAGCCCTGGACGCCCTTGTGGACCGCCGGGCCGCAGGCGAACCCCTGGCCCACATCACAGGCCACAAGGAATTTTACGGCCTGGACTTTCTGGTCACGCCGCAAACCCTTATTCCCCGCCCGGAAACGGAACTGCTGGTGGATACGGCTCTGGAGCTGCTGCCCGATCCGCAGGGGGAACTCCGCTTTGCCGACCTGGGCGCGGGTTGCGGCTGCATCGGCCTGGCCCTGGCCCGTTGCCGACCTCGCTGGCGCGGCCTGGCCCTGGACCTCAGCGCAGAGGCCCTGACCGTGACCCTGGCCAACGCCCAACGCCTGGAGCTTGCGCACCGGGTACGCCCCGTGCGGGCCGATCTGTTTGCCCCGCCCCTGCGGCCCGCAAGCCTTGACCTGGTGGTGAGCAACCCCCCCTATGTGGCCCCGGGCGAACGTTCGCGGGTCATGGCCGAAGTGCTGCGTTTTGAGCCGCATACAGCCTTGTTTTCGCCGCAAAACGGCCTGGCCCACCTGGACGCCGCAACCCAGGCCGCAACACGCAGCCTGCGGCCCGGCGGCCTGCTGCTGCTGGAACACGGCGACAGGCAGGGCGAAGCCGTGCGGGGCCTGCTGGTCCAGGCCGGCTTTGCTGCCCCCCAGACGCGCCGGGATCTGGCCGGGCTTGAGCGTTGCACTCTTGGCCGGAAAGCGGCACTATAAAAAAGCAGCCTTGTCAGAAACGCTGCGGAAACACGGCTTGCGCTTCTGGGCAGAGTGCAGTAGTATAAATGCCGTTTTTCCGCGTCCGGCGCGGACGAACGCCCCCTGCAGCCCAAGGGCGCAAACAGAAATTTGTCGCAAAATGCATTTTTTGCTTGCCAAGCAGGGTGGAAATAGCTAAGAAGCAGTGTTGCCGCTGGCGTAGCTCAACTGGCAGAGCAGCTGATTTGTAATCAGCAGGTTGCGGGTTCGAGTCCCATCGCCAGCTCCACAAAAAGCAGAACAAAGATCGCAATAGGGATCTTTGCCAAGCTCAGTGGAGGGGTTCCCGAGTGGCCAAAGGGAACAGACTGTAAATCTGTCGTCGTAAGACTTCGGTGGTTCAAATCCACCCCCCTCCACCACCACTTTTCCGTCTTCCCTTAATAAGGGACGGTAGGTGGGTGGTTACAAAAAACTGCCTTGGCTGTAGGAGACAGGAAGCCTGTCGGGGTACTACGGTAATGTGCGGGAATAGCTCAACGGCTAGAGCATCAGCCTTCCAAGCTGAGGGTTGCGGGTTCGAATCCCGTTTCCCGCTCCATTCCTGCTGGCCCTACCCCCCTTCAGTCATCTTGTCCGCCAATGCACGTTCCCTGGTGTCCAGGGACTGAATGCGGATAGCGGGCCGCCCTCACGGCCTTGCCCCCTGCCGCAGCCGTTACGCGAGGAGCAGGCGTTACAGCACGCGCGAACCCGATTTATCAGTGTAACGCAGGTAAAACGCAAAACTTTTTTCTCCAGGGAGACGTACAATGGGCAAGGAAAAATTTCAGCGCAAAAAGCCCCATGTAAACATCGGCACCATCGGCCACATCGACCACGGCAAGACCACCCTGACCGCCGCCATCACCAAGATCGCCGGCCTCAAGGGCGAGGGCAAGTTCATTTCTTATGACGAAATCGACAAAGCCCCCGAAGAAAAAGAGCGCGGCATCACCATCTCTACCTCCCACGTGGAGTACGAGACCGACAAACGCCATTACGCCCACGTGGACTGCCCCGGCCACGCCGACTACATCAAGAACATGATCACCGGCGCCGCCCAGATGGACGGCGGCATCCTGGTGGTGGCCGCCACTGACGGCCCCATGCCCCAGACCCGTGAGCACATTCTGCTTGCCCGTCAGGTGGGCGTGCCCCAGCTGGTGGTCTTTCTGAACAAGTGCGATCTGGTGGACGACGAAGAGCTGCTGGAACTGGTGGAAATGGAAGTGCGCGAGCTGCTCTCTTCCTACGACTTCCCCGGCGACGACGTGCCCGTTATCCGCGGTTCCGCCCTCAAGGCTCTGGAAGCCGACAGCGCCGACGCCCCTGAAGCCAAATGCATTCTGGACCTGCTCCAGGCTTGCGACGACTTCATCCCTGAGCCCGTGCGCGATATCGACAAGCCCTTCCTGATGCCCATTGAAGACGTGTTCTCCATCTCCGGCCGCGGCACTGTGGTGACCGGTCGTGTGGAGCGCGGCGTCATCAAGGTGGGCGACGAAGTGGAAATCGTGGGCATCAAGCCCACCCAGAAGACCACCTGCACCGGCGTGGAAATGTTCCGCAAGCTGCTCGACCAGGGCGAAGCCGGCGACAACATCGGCGTGCTGCTGCGCGGCACCAAGCGTGACGACGTGGAACGCGGCCAGGTGCTTGCCGCGCCCAAGTCCATCACGCCCCACAAGAAGTTCAAGGCCGAAGTGTATGTGCTCGCCAAGGAAGAAGGCGGTCGTCACACCCCCTTCTTCACCGGCTACCGTCCTCAGTTCTACTTCCGCACCACGGACATCACCGGCGTTATCAACCTGCCTGAAGGCGTGGAAATGGTCATGCCCGGCGATAACTCCCAGTTCCTGGTGGAGCTTATCGCCCCCATCGCCATGGAAGCCGGCCTGCGCTTCGCCATTCGCGAAGGCGGCCGCACGGTGGGTTCGGGCGTCGTGACCGAAATCATCGAGTAACGCCATGCGAGTCAACATTATCCTGGCCTGCACCGAGTGCAAACGCCGCAACTACAGCACCCGGAAGAACAAAAAGACCACTACCGGGCGGCTGGAAATGAAAAAGTATTGCCCCTGGGACAAGAAGCACACTGTGCATCGTGAAACCAGGTAACAACCTTTCCGCCGGGGGGCGGTAAGCCCCCCGGACGGCACGCAGGGCAGTAGCTCTAACGGCTAGAGCGGCGGTCTCCAAAACCGCATGTTGGGGGTTCGAATCCCTCCTGCCCTGCCATTTTTTATCCCCGGACGCACCATGGCAAAAAAACAGGCTCAAGCCGTTGACGTAAAGGCGGCCAAAGGTCCCAACCCCGTGGCCCGCTTTGCCCGCTATGTGGAGGACTCCAAGGCCGAGCTGCGCAAAGTCACCTGGCCCACGCTGCAGGAGACACGCAAGGCCGCATTGGCCGTGCTGGGCTTTGTCGCCGTGATGGCTGTCATCCTGGGGCTGGTGGACCTTGGTCTCTCCTCCCTCATCAAGACCATTCTGTCCTGAAGGCCGTTATGAAAGAACCCGTTATCGACGAAACTTCCGAGCTTTCCAAAAAAGCTCGCTGGTATATTGTGCACACCTACTCGGGCTTCGAGCAGCGTGTGCAGAAGACCATTAACGAGTTGCGCCGCACCGGGCAGGACCAGGGCCTGATTGAGGAAGTGGTGGTGCCCACCGAAAAGGTCATTGAGCCCACCAAGGGCGGCCAGCAGCGCACCTCCACCCGCAAGTTCTACCCCGGTTACGTCATGGTGCGTATGGTCATGACCGACCTTTCCTGGCACCTGGTGCAGTCCATTTCCAAGGTGACCGGCTTTGTGGGCGGCAAAAACCGCCCCACCCCCATGCGCGACGCCGAAGCCGAACGCATTCTGGCCCTGATGGAAACCCGCAAGGAGACGCCCCGTCCCAAGTTCAATTTTGACCGGGGCGACGAGGTGCGCGTCATCGAAGGGCCCTTTGGGGGCTTCAACGGCGTGGTGGAAGACGTGAATTACGACAAGGGAAAGCTGCGCGTCTCCGTATCCATCTTCGGCCGGCAAACGCCGGTGGAGCTGGATTTTGTGCAGGTTTCCAAAGGATAACGCGGCCCCTTTTGTCCGGGCGCTTTGCCAGGGTCTTGTGTCCTGCGCGCGCCCGGCTCTTTAATGACCTGCCCGCACGGCGCAATGTCCGCGCCACAGCAGCGATGTAAGGATTACGCACATGGCCAAAAAAGAAGTTGCCAAAATCAAATTGCAGATCCCCGCAGGCGCGGCCAATCCCTCGCCGCCGGTGGGTCCGGCCCTGGGCCAGCACGGCCTGAACATTATGGGCTTCTGCAAGGAGTTCAACGCCCGTACCCAGGACCAGAAGGGCATGATCATCCCGGTGGTCATCACGGTGTACGCCGACCGCTCCTTCACCTTTGTCACCAAGACGCCCCCGGCCTCCGTACTGATCATGAAGGCCGCCAAGATCGAAAAGGGCTCCGGCGAACCCAACCGCAACAAGGTTGGCAGCCTGACCCACGCCCAGGTGGAAGAAATCGCCAAGCTCAAGCTGCCGGACCTCAACGCCGCCAGCCTTGAGTCTGCGGTCAAGTCCATTGCGGGCACGGCCCGCAGCATGGGCATCGACGTCAAGTAAGCTCGCGTGCCGCCGGGAGCGCCGCCGGCGTTCTACCCTTTTGCGCGGCGCAACGGCCTTGTGGCGGCGGGAACCGGCGCGTTGCGTCGGAGATTATCGGCCCGCCCTCGTTGGAATCAATTGTACTGCCGGCCCCGTGCAGTCGGGCCCCGGCAGGAGATGCAAACGACAAGGATTATTCCCATGCCCAATCATGGCAAAAAATTTCGCAACGCCCTTGAAGGGGTTGACCTTCAAGCGCGATTCAGCATTGAAGACGCTGTGAGCAAGTCTCTGGCCGCCGCTTTCGCCAAATTTGACGAAACCGTGGACGTGGCCATTCGTCTGGGCGTTGACCCCAAATATTCCGACCAGATGGTGCGCGGCGCCGTTACCCTGCCCCACGGATTGGGCAAATCCGTGCGCGTGGCCGTGTTCTGTAAGGGCGAGAAGCAGGCCGAGGCCCGCGAGGCCGGCGCCGACGTGGTGGGCGCCGAAGACCTGGTGGCCAAGGTCAAGGAAGGCTGGCTCGAATTTGACGCCGCCGTGGCCACGCCCGACGTCATGGCCCTGGTGGGCCAGATCGGCCGTGTGCTGGGCCCCCGCGGGCTCATGCCCAACGCCAAGACCGGCTCGGTCACCTTTGACGTGACCAAGGCTGTCACCGAGCTCAAGGCCGGCCGCGTAGACTTTAAGGTGGACAAGGCCGGCGTGCTGCACGCGCCCTTGGGCAAGGTTTCCTTTGGGCCGGAAAAGATCCTGGGCAACCTCAAGGCCCTGCTTGAGACGGTCAATCGTCTCAAGCCCTCGGCCGCCAAAGGCTCCTACATGCTCTCCATGGCTGTTTCCACCACTATGGGCCCCGGCTTCAGGGTGGACATAGCGCAGGTCAAAAAATTTCTTGAAGGCTAAGCCTTCAGGAGCGCCCCCGGTCTTGCGGTTTGTCCGCGGGTTTTGGGGGCGCACTGTCTGAGGAACGGGATTTCGAGTCGAAGACGGCAGGCGGGGGCGACCCCTTAATCTGCCCTGCCCAGACGCTTCTTCTTTGGCTCGGCATTCCACCTGGCAACCCCAACGTGAGAGGTATCACGTGAACAGGTCTGAAAAAGCCGCCGTTATTGAGGCCATCAAGGCTCGCGCCGAGAAGGCTCCTTTTACGGTGCTCACGGACTTCAAGGGCATGTCGGTGGAAGAGCTGACGAACCTGCGTGTCAGCCTGCGCAAGGCTGGCGGCGAATACCACGTCGTCAAGAACACGCTGGCCCGTATTGCTCTGACCGACGGCACGCATGCCGCTATCAAGGACAAGTTCCACGATAACTGCGGCGTGGCCTTTGGGTACGACGACCCGGTGGCGGTGGCCAAGGCGCTTAGTGATTTTGCCAAGCAGAGCAAGCTCTTTGAGCTGCGTTGCGCCAGCCTGGACGGCAAGGCGCTGGACGCCGCCCAGATCGACGCTCTGGCCAAGCTGCCCGGCAGGGAACAGCTTCTGGGTCAGCTGCTCGGCACCATGAACGCCGTGCCCACCAATTTTGTGTCGCTGTTTGCCAACCTGCTGCGTGGCCTGCTCTACGCCCTCAAGGGTATTGAAGAGCAGAAAGGCAAGGCCGCCTAAGGCCTTTTGCAACGCAGCCAAGCCAAATTATTCAGGAGACATATCATGGCCATTACTAAAGAAGAAGTCGTTGAATTTATTTCCAGCATGACGGTGCTGGAACTTTCTGAATTCATCAAAGAACTGGAAGAAAAGTTCGGCGTTTCCGCCGCTGCCCCCGCTGCCGCCATGGTCATGGCTGCTCCGGCCGGCGGCGCCGCTGAGGCCGCCGAAGAGAAGACCGAGTTCGACGTGGTGCTGAAGGAAGCCGGCGCCAACAAGATCGCCGTCATCAAGGTGGTCCGCGCCCTCACCAGCCTTGGCCTCAAAGAAGCCAAGGAAAAGGTGGACGGCTGCCCCTCCACCCTCAAGGAAGCCGTTTCCAAGGAAGAAGCCGAAGAAGCCAAGAAGCAGCTTACCGAAGCCGGCGCCACTGCGGAAATCAAGTAAGTTCCGCGTATACCGGACGCAGGGGGCGGGGCCGCAGGGCTCCGCCCTTTTTTGTATGGAGCCCCAGCCAAATGGAGGGGCTCCATACAAAAATTACGTGGGGGCCGCCGCTCCCCACAGTATTCCTATAATTTGCCTACCAGATCCAGGCCCGGCTTCAGCGTGGCTTTACCCGGCTTCCAGCGGGCGGGGCAAACCTGGTCGCCGTGCTCGGCCACAAACTGGGCGGCCTCCAGCTTGCGCAGCAGTTCCTCTACGTTGCGGCCGATGCTGGTGTCGTGGATTTCATAGGCCTTGACCACCCCTTCAGGATTGATGACGAAACTACCGCGCAAGGCCTGTCCTGCCCCTTCGATCATCACGCCGAAAGCCCGGGAAAGTTCGCCCGCGCAGTCCGCCAGCATGGGATAACGGATTTTGGCAATGTTGGGCGAGGCGTCGGCCCAAGCCTTGTGCACAAAGGCGCTGTCCGTAGAGACGGAATACACTTCGCAATTGAGCTTTTTAAAGGCCTCGTAGTTCTCGGCCAGATCTTCCAGCTCCGTAGGGCAAACAAAGGTAAAATCCGCAGGGTAAAAGAAGACCACAGACCAGTGCCCCAGCAACTCCGCATCGGTCACGGTTTTCAGCTCCCCGGCCTGATAGGCCTGCACGCTGAACGGAGCCACTTTTTTGTTGATAAGATTTTCCATACTGTCATCCTTGTTCGGCGGAGCGTACCGCTCCGGCAAAGGTTTTTTGCTGTCTCTTTTTGAAAACAGTATTCAATCTTGTTATTCCTGTCAAGAACAGGGCAGCGAGAAATACCGCGTTACTGTAGTCTGCGCACGCCCTAACGACAAGGCCGTCGCGCCTGTGCGTAAAGCGTGCGCTGGTTTGGGGACTGCGCGTTGCTTTTTAAATAAAAGTGGTGCATCCTAGAAGCCGCGCGGACATCCCCAACCGTCACGCTTCCCCGCCTGGAAGCGTTTTGGCAGCCCCGCGCGCTGCCAGACCGCTTTCGGGAGCAGGCGCAATTATGACAGCAAAACCGAGGACCGTGGGCCTGCCGGAATTTCTGGACTTCATGAACCGCAAGGGCCTGAACACCACCTCGCAGCGACGCACCATTGCCGAGGCTTTTTTTGAACTGCCCGGCCACCACTCGCTGGAAGAATTTTACCAGCATATTTTGCAGCGCGATCCCGGCATCGGGCAGACTACGGTTTACCGTACGCTCAAGCTGCTCTGCGACGCGGGCCTGGCTATGGAGATCCACTTCAGCGACGGCATCACCCGCTATGAAGTGGCCAGGCCCGACAGCCACCACGACCACCTGGTCTGCCTCGGCTGCGGTAAGATTGTGGAAATCTGCGATCCCCGCATCGAAAAACTGCAACGCGAACTGGCCGAAAAATACGGCTTCAAACTGCGCGGCCATGTGCACAACCTCTACGGCCTCTGCGCCGAATGCCGGGCCAAGGCCGCCAAAGAGCTTTAGGGCTTTTCAAGGTTGAAACGCCCAGGCGACTGCTTGCGCAACCGCCCACCACGCAAGTTAAGCGCAAGGTATCTGCAAGGTTAAGTTCTGAAGCGCGCGAGCCGTAACTGTTGAGCATATGTATTCTTAAAGGCAAGCTGCGCTGAGACAAACGCACCTTAGCGTTCCCCTGTGGTTGCGGGCCTGCCTTTTAGGGCGCGGCCAGAAAAAATTTATTTCCCCCCGCAAAGAACTTGACTTTCATTTTCTAAAGAACCATCTTCTTGCTACAGACAACCGCGGTTGAGCGTCACATGTCGCGACGCCGCCGCGCCAAGGTGAATGCATATGGATCTGCAACTTGTCCTCATTATTCTTTGCGTCCTGGTGGCGCTGGTCTTCATGATCCGGCGTATGCGCCGCGCCATGCGCAGCGGCCAGTGCGGCTGTGGCTGCGACGCCAAGGCGCACCCCACCTGCAATTGCGGCGGGCAGGCAACTATTGAGCCTTTGCACCCGGAAAAAACAGAAAAAAACAAACTGTCCTGAGTGTTCCTGTCACCATGCCGCCTCGGCTTACGGCGGCGGACTTTACTCGCCCCCTCCTCCCGTTTCCCTGGGGGAAACGGATATGCGAAACCCCGGCCTTTCGGTCGGGGTTTCGTCATGTTCAGATGTTGTTGCCCAATTTCTGCTGCGCTGTCCGCACGCCCGGCAACCGGCGATCTGCCGCCACCTGTCCTGGCGGCAGCCGTATACGGCAGTCGGGAACTTCGCCCAGGGCAAGATAATCTGCTCCTCGAGCATTTAACACTTGAAATGCTCGCTTACGGCAGGCAAAAGCCTGCCTTCTCGCATTTCGTGGCAAAGGATTTTCAAGAAAATCCTTGCAGAGCAGTTAGCTCATTCCATTCGCTAACTGCTCTAAGCCCGCCTCTGCAGCCGGTCGCGCAACAGAATGGCCAGCAGGTTCATGCCCAGCACCAACAAGAGCAGCACCAGGCCCGTGCCGTACTGCAGAGGGCGGGTTTTTTCGATTTCCGTACCCGCCGTGGCCAGTACATACATGTGGTAGGGCAGGGCCATGACCGCACTGAATACGGAATCGGGCGTGCGCGGGGTGTAAAACACGGCGGCGGTAAACATGATGGCCGCGGTTTCACCCGCCGCACGGGCCACCCCCAAAATGGCTCCGGTAAGCATGCCCGGCAAGGCGCAGGGCAGCACCACCCTGGCGATGGTCTGCGACTTGGTGGCCCCCAGGGCCAGGGAGGCTTCACGGTAAGTATCCGGCACGTTGCGCAAGGCTTCTTCGGCCGTGCCGATGATCACCGGCAGGGTCAGCACGGCCAGGGTCAGCACGCCGGAAAGAATGCTCACCCCAAAGCCGCAAAAAGTGACAAAAAAAGAAAGTCCGAACAGGCCGAAGACCACCGAGGGCACGCCGGCCAGGTTATTGACGCCCAGGCGCACATAGCGGGCAAAAGGGCTGCGGCCCGCATACTCGTGCAGATATACGGCCGAGGCCACTCCCAAAGGAAAGGCCAGCAGCAGCGAGCCCAGCGAGAGAATGGCCGTGCCCACGATGCAGGGCCAGATGCCCCCCTCGGTCATCATGTTGCGGGGCGCCTGGGTGAGAAATTCCCAGCTCAGGGCCGGCAGACCGTTGCGCAGCAAAAAGGCGCACACCCCGAGCAGAGCCAGAACGTTACAGGCGGCCACAGCCCGCAGCAGCCAGAACATAAGGGTCTGGCGGCGGGCCCGCCGTCGTCCGCTGGCGGGCAGGCGCAGAGCGGACGACGGCGGAGCGGGCGGCGGGACGGGCCTGCCGCCCTGGGGCACGGACGGCAGCGTGGGGGTGGGTATGATGGAAGGCATGAAAATTCCCCTTGTTACAGGCTGGAGGTGCCGGCCTGGCGGTGTTTTTCAGCAATATGTCCGGCCAGAACATTGAAGGCCAGCGTCAGGAAAAAGAGCACTATGCCAATGGCGAACAGGGCATGGTAGTGTTCACTGCGGAAGGGGGCTTCGGCCATTTCCGCAGCTATGGAGGCGGGCATGGGCCGCACCGGATCCAGCAGTGAAGTGGGCAGAATGGCCGCGCCGCCGGCCACCATGAGCACCACCATGGTTTCGCCTATGGCACGGGACATGCCCAACATTACCGCCGTGCCGATGCCGGAAAGGGCGGCTGGCACCACCACGCGCACCGTGGTCTGCCAGCGGGTGGCCCCCAAAGCCAGGGAGGCCTCACGCAGGTCACGCGGCACGCTGTAGAGGGCGTCCTCCGAAACAGAACAGATGGTGGGCACGCTCATAAGGGCCAGCACCAGGGAGGCGTTGAGCAGGTTGAGGCCCGAAGCCGCGCCCAGGGCGTCCTGAAGAAAGGGGGCCAGCACCACCATGCCCAGAAAGCCCAGCACCACCGAGGGCAAAGCCGCCAGCAGCTCCACAAAGGGCTTGACCACGCGGCGCACGGCCGGGTGGGCGATTTCCGTCAGATAAACGGCCGTGAGCACGCCCAGGGGCACAGCCAGCAGCGATGAACACAGCGTCACGGCCAGCGAAGCCGCCAACAGCGGGAAAATGCCGAACAGGCCGGGCTCCTCCGTGGGGTACCAGAGCTTGCCGAACAAGAAATCGATAAAGGAATACTCGCTGAACAGCGGCACGCCTTCCATAAACAAAAACAACACAATGCCGCCCAAAGCCAGCAGAGAACTGCCCGCCAGGACGGCCAGGGTGTGCCGCACCAGATTTTCCCGCATTGCCGAGCGCATGGCCCCTCCCCTTCCCAGATGGTCTTGCATGATTTTTATTGGCCCTGGTCCACACCGGGCGGCCTTGTCCCGCCGACGGCGGAGGCCTCCGCCACGGCAGAGGCCTCCACGCGAGGCTTTATCACCCCGCTGTGTGTGGGTCGTCCTTATTTGGCCAGGGGCACATAGCCCACTTCCAGCACGTTCTTCTGGCCCTTGCCGGGATCCAGCAGGTAATCCACAAAGTCTTTAACGCTGCCGGCAGGCGCACCGTTGGTAAAGATGAACAGCTCGCGCGCGATGGGCCACTGCTTGGAAAGCGCCGTCTGGGCGTTGGCGGTCACCTTGTTGACCGTAAGGCCCTTGGTGGACTTGTCCACATAGCCCAGACCGATGTAGCCGATGGCGTTTTTATTTTTAGAAACAGCCTGCACCACAGCGCCGTTGGAAGCCTGCATAAGGGCTGCGGGGCTGACGCGCTGCTTCTTCATGACCATTTCTTCCCAGCACTCAAAGGTGCCGGAAGAGGTGTCGCGTGAGATGACCACGATCTTGGCGTTCGCGCCGCCCAGGTCTTTCCAGTTGGTGATCTTGCCGGTGTAGATGTCGCGCAGCTGCTCAACGGTCAGGCCGCTCACGGGATTGGCGGGGTTAACCACGGGCACGATGGCGTCCACGGCAATGGCCGTGCGCTGCGGGTTCACGCCGTTCTTTTTGGCCGCTTCCACTTCCTTGTCCTTAATGTCGCGCGAGCTCATGGCGATGTCGCACTGTTTTTCCAGCAGGGCCTTGAGGCCGTTGCCCGAACCGCCGCCGGAAATGCTCAGCTCCACGCCGGGGTGCGCGGCCATAAAGGCTTCGCCCGCCTTCTGCACCACAGGCAGCACCGTGGTGGAACCGTTGATAACGACCTGCCCGGCCGCAAAAGCCGGGGCGCTCAAGCTCAGCATGGCCAGGGCCAGAACCAATTTTTTACCAATAAACATGAATATGCTCCTTTGTTGCACTTTGGTTGCGTATGCCGTTCCGGGCGGGCCGTTTCCCGCCGCGTTTCCCTTTTGGCCCGCCTCTGTTACAGAATGATGACGGAACGCAGAACACTGCGTGAAACCGCGCAACACCCTGCCGCGCCGCGCAAAATTCTGTCAGCCCCGTTGACGGCGGCTGTCACGCAATTGTCACACAGCCACCACACGCCTGGCGCACAACCGCGCTGAACTGGGTCGGGAAAAAGGAAGACGCCATGCAGCAGATACTTGTAGTAGAAGATGAGGCCGACATTCGCGAACTGTTACGCTTCAATCTGGAGCGCGAAGGCTTCAGCGTGCTGGAAGCGGCCGACGGCCCCCAGGCCCTGGACATGGCCCGGCGGCACACGCCCGCGCTGGTCCTGCTGGACGTCATGCTGCCGGGGCTGGACGGCTTTGAAGTCTGCCGGCGGCTGGGCGCGCAGACGGAAACGGCTCACATCCCCATACTCATGCTCACGGCCCGCGGCGAAGAGATGGACCGGGTGGTGGGCCTGAGCCTGGGCGCAGACGATTATGTGGTCAAACCCTTCAGCGTACGCGAGCTTATGCTGCGGGTACGGGCCGTGCTGCGGCGCGGCGGACGCGAAACCCAAAGCCCCGCGCTGGAACGTCACGGCATTCGCCTGCGCACGGACGCCCATACCGCCGAAGTGGAGGATACCCCCCTCAACCTCACGGCCACGGAATTTCGCCTGCTGGAAGACCTGCTGCGCCACGCGGGCACGGTGCGCACCCGCGAGCAACTGCTCAACAAGGTCTGGGGCTACTCCTTTGAAGGCTATGCCCGCACGGTGGATACCCATGTACGCCGTTTGCGCGCCAAACTGGGGCCCGCCGCCCCCCTGCTGGAAACTGTGCGCGGCGTGGGCTACCGGATCAAGGAATAGCGCGGCAGAGCCGACGGCGTCATGCCCCCCGCCGCTGGCCCCTCCCCCTGTGACGGAAGGTTGCAGGGCACAACAATCTTATACCCCGGTGAAACACATGCTTTCTTTCAGAACGCGCATTTTTGGCGGCATGCTGGCCGTGGCCCTGGTGGTAGCGGGCATAGCCGTGTTTACGGGCCGTTCGTGGTTTGAGGAGGGCCAGTTGGAGGCCGCGCGGCAGCGCCTGCTGCGTGAAACGACCCTGGCCGCCGCCCTGCTGGCCCAGCTGGGGCCAGAACCGGCAAGTCTGCCCCAACTGGCGCGCATCCTGGACATGCCCCAGGAACGCCTGACCCTCACAGACGCCACGGGGCAGGTGCTGGCCGACACGTCCCCCGGCGCACAGCCGGTGACGCGCCTGGACAACCACGCCGATCGCCCCGAAATCCACGCCGCCCTTATGGGCGAGCCGGGCTTTGCCCTGCGCCCCAGCGGCACCCTGGGCACAGACATGGCCTACGCCGCCGTGCCCGCGGCCACCGGGCGCGTGCTGCGGGTGGCCGTGCCCCTGGACCACCTGCGCCAGGACATCGCCCACCAGGCTTCTTTTTTCACCCGTCTGGGGCTGACGGCTCTGTTGCTTTCACTGGTCCTGGCGGGCGTGCTTTCCGGCGCGCTGCGCCGTTCGCTGGACCAGATGGTGGCGGTGGTGGAGGCCATTTCGCTGGGACATTTTCAGCGTCGACTCCGGCACATCCCCGGCCGGGAATTTGCCCCGCTGGCCGAGGCCGTCAACCGCATGGCCGAGAATATTGAGGAACACATACGCGCCGCCGCAGAGCAGACCGCCCAACTGGAATGCGTGCTGGAAACCATGAGCGACGGCGTGCTGGTACTGGGGCCGCGTGGCCGCATCCGCCGCTGCAACCGCGCCCTGGCCCGATGCTTTCCCCAGGCCGCCGCGGCTCAGGGCGCGCCTGTGGTGGAGGTCATCCCCTCCCCCGCTCTGCAGGAAGCTGTAGACGCTCTTATGGCCGAGCCGGAAGCGCGAAGCGATGAAGCCGAATCCAGGGCCCGCCGGCAACGTTATCTGCACCTGGAGCTGTCTTCGGGCGAAGTCATGTCCGTCTGCCTTTCCCGCCCTTCCGGCCAGGAGGACGCGCACGTGCCCACCGGCGTGGGCGCGGTGGCCGTGTTCCACGATATCACGGAGCTCATGCGCCTGGAGCGCGTGCGCCGCGACTTTGTGGCCAACGTGTCGCACGAGCTGCGCACGCCCCTTACGGCTATCCAGGGCTATGCGGAAACCCTCATGAATCTGGACCTGCCGCCCCAGTGCCGCCGCTTCGGCGAGATCATCCTCAAACACGGCCTGAGCCTTTCGCGCATGGTGGAGGATCTGCTCTCTCTGGCCCGCCTGGAGGGCAAGGGCGGCAGCCTGGAGCTCAGCCCCATTGATCCGCTCGAGGCTCTGAACCAGGCCACGGCCCAGTGTCACGAGAGCCTGGAGGCTAGACGCTGCACGGTAGCGGTGAACATGCCCCAGGGCTGCCGGGTCATGGCCAGCCAGCCCCACCTGACCCAGGTCTTCCGCAACCTGCTGGAAAACGCGGCCCGCTTTACGCCTGAAGGCGGCACTGTGCGCGTGAGCGCGCAGGAAGCGGAAAACACGGTCACCTTTCGCGTGACGGACGACGGGCCGGGCATTCCCAAGGCGGATCTAGAACGGATTTTTGAGCGCTTCTACCAGGTGGAGCGCCACCGGGGCCAGGCCAGCACCGGGCTGGGCCTGGCCATCTGCAAGCACATCATTGAGCGGCACGGCGGCCATATCCGGGCGGAAAGTCCGGCCCCGGACGGCAGCACGGCCCTGGTCTTTACCCTCACACCCGTCCACGGAGCGGCACACTCATGAAGGAAGCACTGCTGACGCGCAAGGTCAGTGTTTTTTACGGGCAGAACAAAGCCCTGCACGAGGTCAGTCTGGAGTTCCCCCCCAGCCGGGTCACGGCCCTCATCGGGCCTTCCGGCTGCGGCAAATCCACCTTTCTGCGCTGTCTTAACCGCATGAACGACCTGGTGCCCGGCGCGCGCGTGGAAGGCGAAATCCTGCTGGACGGGCAAGACGTGAATCGCCCGGACACAGACGTAGTTTCCCTGCGCTGTAAGGTGGGTATGGTCTTTCAGAAGCCCAATCCTTTCCCCAAAACTATTTATGAAAACGTGGCCTACGGCCTGCGCGTCAACGGCCTGCGCGACGAAAGCCTCATTGCCGAAAAGGTGGAGCTTTCCCTGCGCCGGGCAGCCATCTTTGACGAAGTGAAGGACCGCCTGCAGGCCCCGGCCCTGGGGCTTTCCGGCGGGCAGCAGCAGCGTTTGTGCATTGCCCGCGCCCTGGCTGTGGAGCCGGAGGTGCTGCTTATGGACGAACCCGCCAGCGCCCTGGACCCCATTGCCACCCAAAAGATAGAAGAAAGTATCCGCGAGCTGCGGCAATCCCTGTGCATTATCATCGTCACCCACAATATGCAGCAGGCGGCCCGCGTTTCTGACTACACGGCCTTTTTCTACATGGGCAAACTCATTGAACACAATACCACGGACAGCATGTTCACCCGGCCGGCCAAAAAGCAGACCGAGGATTACATTACCGGCCGCTTCGGTTAGAGGGAGGGATTCTCTTATGCAACAGGAAATCAACTACTTGCAGCAACTGCTCGCCACTCTGCGCACCCGTCTGTTGGTCATGGCCGCCAGCGTGGGCATCGCGCTGGAAGAAGCGGGCAAAGCCCTGGCCGCCAACGACCCTGGCAGGGCCACGGCAGTTATGGAAAACGACGCGGCCATCGATGCCCTGGAAAACGAAATTGATGAAATGGCCCTGCAGCTGCTGGCCCGCACCCAGCCCGTGGCCGGCGATCTGCGCTTTGTGGTCAGCGCCCTGCGCATGGTGGTGGACCTGGAGCGCATCGGCGACGAAGCCGTGAGCGTGGCGGAACAGGCCGTGCTTATGCAGGACACGCCGGGCTGCGCCGTGATCCCACAGGTGCTGCCCATGTTTCAGCGCGCCCGCGAGGCCTATGAACAGGCCGTGCGCATTTTTCGTGAAAACCGCGCCGACGAGGCCCTGCAGTGCATCCACGGCGATGGCGAAGCTCTGCAGTGCGAGGTGCGCATCATCCAGGGCATTATGGAGCGGCTTTCGGATCCGACCTCTGGCCTCAAGCCGCCTTTGGCCATGCACATCATCCTCATCACCCGCTCCCTCACGCGCATCTGGCGGCGCTCCATCAATATTGCGGAGCACGTCTACTTCATCAGCCAGGGCGAGAGCCTCAAACACAACAAGCTCGAAGACAAAACCGCCCCTCCTGCGGCTTTGGCGGACGGGATGGAAGAAGACATTGCCACAGCGACAGAGGCTCCGACGACGGCAAATCCTGCGGAGGTCTAACCGGACGGGCGACTTTGTCCTGCAAGGCCGCCCTCGCCGCCGCATCCTCGCCGCCGCCCTGCCGTTGCATCCTCGCCGTTGCATCCTCTCTGGCGCGCCTTTGCTATGAAGCGCCGCGCCCCCAGCTGTTGCGCGAAGCCACCTTGGACCGCCGAGCTTGCGAGGCGGGGGCTGGTGTCGTAAGGATTGGGGGAAAATAAGATTTTTTTGATGCCGACAAGGAAACGGCGGATTTTTGCGCGCAGCGGACTCAAGTCCGTGAGCAGCAAAAACCCGCCGTTGACGCCGTCGGCGCAAAAAAGGCTGTTTTTGTCCAAACGGTACGATAATCTCCTGCCCCGCCCTGCGGCTGCCTCTACGCCAGAACCCGCCGCCCTGCCGTTGCATCCTCTCTGGCGCGCCTACTCCTCAGGCGGCAAGCCCGTAAGCGCGCGCACATAGTTATTCAGAAAACAAATGGCGTCCACGCTGAGAATCTCGCACAAATGGGGCGGATCCTTCTTGTGGAAGCCGCCGGGCCGCAGATCACTGCAGCCCAGACTGCCAAAACGCGCGGCAAACTCGCGGGCATAAGCGGCACAAATATCCACGGTTTCGTCCTCGCTCAGCCCCAGCCGCGCCCCGTACAGCCCAAGAAACAGCAGACCGCCTTCCACCAACCCGCACTGGGCGCCAATGCCCCCGGCCCCGTGGCAGCCCACCACGGCCTGATACAACTGTGGGTGCACCTCCTGCCCCGTCAGGCTTTCCATGCAGCGCAGGGTAGTACGCGCGCAGTTCATATCCCTGTCCCAGTAATAGTGGCGCACCAGGGCGGCCACGCGGTCGTGTACGGTCATGACGTCCTCACCAGGTTCAGAAGGTGTCGCCAACGCGGCAGAGCCAGATCCAGATCAAGATAGCCGGGAGGCAGGGCCAGCGGGGCCGCTGCGGCCAGGGCGGCCTTCACGTCCTCCAGAGTGCCCGTGCGGGGCAGGCCCGGCACATCCTGCAAGGGGCAGAGGTCAAAATCATTGGCCGGCAGCATGACCATGACCGGCAGCCCCTTGAGGGCCGCCTCCAGGGCCACGGTAGTGGAGTTGCTGGCCCAGACCAGCACGCCCGGCGCAAGCTGCGGTCCGATGGGGCCTTCCAGCACCCGCACCTCGCCCGCGCGACCGCCCAGCAGGATTTGCAGACGCTCGCTCACGGGCAGGTACGGGTGGGGCTTGACGCAGACTTCCCAACCCTCCAGCAGCCCGCCCAGCAGGGAGCGGGCCAGCAGCCGCAGGTGCGCGTCTGTTTCATCGGCAAAAAAACCCGTCACGGCCAGCAGTCGCCGGGGGGACGGCGGGGACAACGGCGCGGACAACGGGGGCACGCCATCCGCAAAAGAAGACGCAAAAGACGGCGCAGAGGCAGCAGCGGGAGAGCCGCCTGGCGCGGATGCGTCTGCAGGGGCATTCCCGTCAACGGTTCTGGCAAGATAAAGATAGCGCAAGGCTTCCACCAGGTCCAGCCTGTCGGCGGGCAAGCCCGCCTCCTGCCACTGCGCCAGGGCAGAGCCGCCATTGGCGCGCACCTGATCGGGCTGCAGAACGGCCAGGGGCGGCGCAAAGGTGCGAGGATCGTCAAAATAGCGGAAGTCTGTGGGCCGGATGGTGGAATGCTGGGCCCCCACCACCGGGCCGTTGCCCGCCCGGTGCGTGGCCGCTGTGAGCATACGCTCCCATGGGCAGTTTTCCAGAGGAAAGAGCGTCCAGCGCTGGGGCCCGGCGGCCGCGGCGTAACACTCGCAGGCGCGCAGCTGCAGGCAGCGCTCCAGGCCGCGCCAGCCCCGGAAGGATTCAGCCCAGTACGGCCCCAGGTATTCCCAGAAATTCAGCTGCGACCCCGGCAGCCGGAAGGCCGGACGCGCGGCCCGCTCCAGGCGCAGGCTGGAAAAGCAGATGCGCATGTAGCGCCAAATGGCAACGGCCAGATCGCGGGGCCGCAGCAGCTCCTCCAGATAGTGGAAGCTGCAGCCGTCCGCGCCGTTCTGCCGAAAACGGTCGCGCAGAGCCAGACATTGGTCCAGGCTGAGCTGCGGCGCGGGAAAACGGATGAACAGCCAGCGCACAAAATGCCTGCCCTCGGCTTGGGCGGTGGCGTTGAGGGCGTCGTGCAGGCTCTCCCAATAGCGGGAGCGGAAGCGTCCCTGCCGGGCCGCGTCCATATCCACGTTGGGGAAGTAAGTAGCGATGGTGGCGGTTTGTCCGGTTGTGGGCGACAGCGGGCAGGCAGGCAAGCGCCGCCGCACGGTCCACCACCAGTGGGCGTAGCGGGCCAGGGCGCGCACAGGCGCCGGGCAGGCCGCGTAACAGCGCTGCAGCAGGCTTTGCCGCACCGGAAGGGCGGCGTCCGTATCCGGCCCCACGGCGGCAAAGGTGCGGCCTCCGGCACGACAAAAGGCTTCCAGCACGCGGCGTAGGCGCGCATCGCCGCCGTTCAGACGCAGGGACGTGACGCCCTTGGCGTCCATAAAGCGTTCCAGAGCGCGCAGTTTGTAAACTTCGTAGAGACCCGGCGTCATCTTGGGATGGCGTTCGTAAAGCAGGGAGCACCACCACAGGGACAGAGACGCTCCACCGGTAAGGCGATCCTGCAGTTCGCGCCCTCCTGCGTCCAGCCGACCCAGCTCATAGGCCCAAGCCGCGTGTTCCGCGCGGATGTCCGCAAGCTCCCGCCGCAGCAAGGCAGGCAGAGAGTACTCACCCTCCGGGGCCTCCCAACCCTCCCAATGGAGCACCAGGCGTTCCGGCCCGCAGTCCGTGCAGCAATCCCGTCCGCAGGGCTGCGGACGGGGCGCCGCCACCGCCGCCACTACCAGTTCCAGTTCCATAGCCGCACCTCAATGGTCCGTTGCGGGGGCTGCGTCGCAGGCCCGACCCGCGTCGGCGTCGTTGCAGGCCGCCCAGATGGAAAGGCCGTAGGGCGGGCGCAGCACGCCTTTTTCTGTGATGATGCCCGTAATAAACGCGGCCGGGGTCACGTCAAAGGCAAAATTGTATACGGGTACGCCCTCTGGACACAGGCGGGTCGGGCCCATCTGGGTCACTTCCTCGGCCGGACGCTCTTCAATGGGGATGGCCGCGCCCGTAGGCGTGGCCGGATCAATGGTGGAAAGAGGCGCGGCCACATAAAAAGGGACGCCGAAGTGCCGGGCCAGCAGAGCCACACCCAGGGTGCCGATCTTGTTGGCCGTATCGCCGTTGGCGGCAATGCGGTCCGCGCCCACCACCACGCGCTGCACCAGCCCCTTGCTCATGAGCAGGGCGCAGGCATTGTCACAGGCCACAGTCACGGGGATGTCGTCCTTGTGCAGCTCCCAGGCGGTAAGCCGCGCGCCCTGCAGAAAAGGCCGTGTTTCGTCGGCGATGACCCGGATGCGCTTGCCGGACTCCACAGCGGCGCGCACCACGCCCAGAGCCGTGCCGTAGCCCGCTGTGGCCAGCGCCCCGGCATTGCAGTGGGTCAGCACGGTGTCGCCGTCCTCCAGCAGAGCCGCGCCGTGGTGGCCCAGGGCCCGACAGGCGGCCACGTCCTCTTCCTGCATGCGCCTGGCCTCTTCCATAAAGGCCGCCAGCAGGGCTTCCCGTCCCGTTTCCGGCCCCAGCCGCCGCCACAGGGCGCGCAGGCGCTCCACAGCCCAGCGCAGATTCACGGCCGTGGGTCTGGCCTGGGCCAGGGCTTCCAGGGCCGCGTCCAGCCGGGCGGGCCAGTCTGCGCCAGGCGGCAGGCCGTGCAGGGCCAGCACGCAGCCCCAGGCCGCGGTAACGCCGATGGCCGGCGCACCGCGCACCACCATACGGCGCAGAGCTTCGGCTACTTCCTGAGGCGTACGGCAGAGAACGTAGTCCTCCGCTGTCGGCAGCAGACGCTGGTCCAGCAGGCACAGTGCCGGAATGGCGGGGTCAAAGCGGATATGTTCTTCCATACCGTCCTCCTGGCGTAGCCCAGACTACACCAAGCGGCTTCCAAAGGCAAAAGCGCCTTTACAAAACGGCGGGCCGCTGGCTATGCTGCCTGTGCCGGAAACGCGGCCGATTGCGGGGCCGCGGCCCGGGCTGACGCGCTGCCCCGGACGGGCTTCCGCATGGTGCGGAGGTCACGCCGCGGGCGTCTGACGCGCCGAACCATTCAGGAGCCAGTGACATGGAAGATTTCTCGCGGATTCGCCGTCTGCCCCCCTATGTGTTTGCGCTGGTGGGCGACCTCAAAATGCGGCTGCGGCGGCAGAACATTGATATTGTGGACTTCAGCATGGGAAATCCGGATATTCCCACGCCGCCCCACATTGTGGAAAAACTTGTCGAGGCCGCCCAAAAGCCGGTAAACCACCGTTATTCCCTTTCCCGCGGCATTCCCAATCTGCGTAAGGCCATCTGCGACCGTTACGCCCGCAATTACGGCGTGCAGCTGGACCCGGACAGTGAAGCCATTGTCACCTTGGGCTGTAAAGAAGGTCTTGCCCACCTTTCTCTGGCCATGCTGGAACCGGGCGACGTGGTGCTGGCTCCCGACCCCACCTACCCCATCCACAAATACGCCTCGGTCATCGCCGGGGCGGACGTGCGCAGCGTGCCCATCGGCCACGGCCGCGATTTTTTTGAGGATCTGGAAACAGCCACCCGCCAGGCCTGGCCCAAGCCCAAGGTGCTCTTTCTCTGCTACCCGCATAACCCCACCACAGAAGTGACCGACCTGGAATTTTTCCAGAAGATTGCGGATTTTGCCAAAGAGAACAATATTTGGGTGGTGCACGATCTGGCCTACGCCGACCTGGTCTTTGACGGCTACAAGGCCCCCAGCTTTTTGCAGGCCAAGGGAGCCAAGGACGTGGGCGTGGAGTTTTACTCCATGTCCAAAAGCTATTCCATGCCCGGCTGGCGCGTGGGCTTCTGCGTGGGCAACCAGCACCTGATCCACTCTCTGGCGCGCATCAAGAGCTACCTTGACTACGGCATGTTCCAGCCCATCCAGATCGCCGCCACCGTAGCCCTCAACGGCCCGCAGGACTGCGTGCAGCACATCTGCGACGTGTACAAAGAACGGCGCGACTGGCTCATTGACGGGCTGAACCGCATCGGCTGGCAGACGCCTTCGCCGCGGGCCACCATGTTTGTCTGGGCGCACATCCCCGAACCCTTCCGCAAACTGGGCTCAGTGGAATTTTCCAAGCTGCTGTTACAGGAGGCCCATGTGGCCGTTTCACCGGGCCTGGGTTTCGGCTCCTACGGCGACGAATACGTACGCTTTGCCCTTATCGAAAACGACCAGCGTACCCGACAGGCCATGAGCAGCATGCGGCGTCTGCTTTCCGGCGTGGGCGACTAGAGCATTTAACACTTGAAATGCTCGCTTACGGCAGGCAAAAGCCTGCCTTCTCGCATTTCGTGGCAAGGATTTTCAAGAAAATCCTTGCAGGGCAGTTAGCTCATTTCATTCGCTAACTGCTCTAGCCCCAACCCTTTGGGCCGGACGTCCGGCGGCGGCAACGGAGCAACTATGACCAAGAACAGTGACAAACCCCTGGTGGCGGCACTGGCCGGCTACGGCACCGTGGGCGGCGGCCTGGTACGGCTGCTGCAGGAAAATGCGGAGATCATCCGCCACCGCACGGGGCGCGACATCATCCTCAAAAAAGTGCTGGTACGCGACGCCGCCAAGGCGCGCAGCGTGCCCCTGCCGCCGGACGCCGTCCTTACCACCGACCCGCGCGAACTCACGGACGACCCGGAAATCGACGTGCTGGTGGAGCTTATGGGCGGCATCGACCACGCCCGCGCCCTTATTGACCGCGCCTTGGACCAAGGTAAGCACATCGTCACGGCCAACAAAGCCCTGCTGGCCGAAGAAGGCCTGGCCCTTTTTCAGAAAGCCGACCGCAAAAAGCGCGTGCTGCGCTATGAGGCCAGCGTGGCAGGGGCCATCCCCATTGTAGAGACGCTCAAGGAAAGCCTGGCAGGCAACCGGGTGCTTTCGCTCATGGGCATTCTCAACGGCACCAGCAACTACATCCTCTCGGCCATGACCTCCGACGGGGTGGATTTTGACCTGGCCCTCAAGCAGGCCCAGGAACTGGGCTATGCCGAGGCCGACCCGACCCTGGACATCGACGGGCACGACGCGGCCCACAAGCTCATTCTGCTCATCCGTCTGGCCTTCGGTGCGCACTATCCGTATACAGCCCTCTCTGTGCGTGGCATCCGGGGGCTTTCCAGCATGGACATCCGCCTGGCGCGGGAATTCGGCTACCGCATCAAGCTCATCGGCCAGGCGCGCGAAGCCCTCCGTCCGGAGGGCGAGGAAGGCCCGGTGCGTCTGGAGGCCGGGGTCTTTCCCGCCCTGGTCTATCACAAGTATCTGCTGGCCAGGGTGGGCGGCGTGTACAACGCCATCCGTGTAGAAGGCAACGCCTCCGGCCCCCTCTTCTTCCATGGGCGCGGCGCGGGCGACCTGCCCACGGCCGGGGCCGTGCTGGCCGACCTCATGGCCGTGGCCAGAGAAGAACGCCCCAACAACACGGGCTTTGCCGGCAAGGAACTGCCCAAGGCCGCCATTGTGCCGCCGGAAGAATGGCGATCCTGCTACTATGTGCGCGTTATGGTAGAGGATACGCCCGGCGTGCTGCGCGATCTTTCGGGCTGCATGGCCGCCGAGGGCATCAGCCTGGCCCAGGTCATCCAGAAGTCTGACGAAGGCCACGGCGTGCCCCTGGTCTTCATGACTCATGAAACCACGGCCAAGGCCATGAGCGACGCCCTGCAGCGCACCATGGACGCCGGACTGCTGCGCGAGCCCGCCGTGTACTTCCGCGTGCTGGGCGGCGCGTAGCCACGCCCCCCGGAGACCGCCGTGTTCACCCTGGAATGCGCCACCCACAGCCGCTGCGAAATGCGCGACATCACCGCCGAGGTCCGTTCTTTTGTGCGGCGCATGGCCGTAGAGCGCGGCTGGCGCTACGGCGCGCTGACCCTCTTTTGCCCGCACACCACCTGCGGCCTGACCCTCAATGAAGGGGCGGACCCGGACGTGCGCCGCGACATGCTGGCCTTTTTCAGCCGCCTGGCGCCCGAAGCGGGAGACTACCGCCACGCCGAAGGCAACAGCGACGCCCACATCAAAACCACGCTGCACGGATCTTCACTGCTTTTGCTGGTGGAGGAAGGCGAACTCTGCCTGGGCACATGGCAGGCCGTTTATCTGTGCGAAGGCGACGGCCCGCGCCGCCGCAACCTCTGGCTGCAATGGTTGCCGGGGGCACGGGAGTAACCGCGCATGCCTCACGAAACAGTCCTTATCCTCACGCTGGCCGGCGGCCTGAGCGCCGCCCTGGTTCTGGGTATTATCACCCAGAAACTGCGCCTTTCCCCCCTGGTAGGCTATCTGCTGGCGGGTGTGCTGGTGGGGCCGTACTCGCCGGGCTTTGTGGCCGACGCGGCCACGGCTGCCCAGTTTGCCGAACTCGGCATAATCCTGCTCATGTTCGGCGTGGGCCTGCACTTTCACCTGCAGGATCTGCTGGCCGTAGGGGCCATTGCCGTGAGCGGCGCGATTATCCAGATCTCCGCCGCCACCCTTGCCAGCATGATCATTCTGCACTTTTTCGGCTTTTCCCTGCTGGCGGGCGCGGTGTTCGGCATGGCCATTTCTGTAGCCAGCACTGTGGTGCTTACCCGCGTCCTGGCCGACAACCACGTCCTGCACACCCACACCGGCCATGTGGCCCTGGGCTGGCTGGTGGTGGAGGACATCTTCACCATTCTTCTGCTGGTGCTGCTGCCCGCCGTGTTTGCCCCCGGCGGAGAGTTCTGGAGCGCCCTGGGGCTCACCCTGCTCAAACTGGGCGCCCTTACCCTGTTTACCCTGGTGGTGGGGCAAAAGCTCATCCCGCTTTTTCTGGGCTATGTGGCCCGCACAGGCACGCGCGACCTCTTTACCCTGACGGTCATTGCCCTGGCCCTGGGCATTGCCGTGGCCGCCGCCCACTTTTTTGACGCCAGCATGGCCCTGGGGGCGTTTCTTGCCGGTATGGTGGTGGGACAATCCGAATTCAGCGCCCGCGCCGCCGCCGAGGCTTTGCCCCTGCGCGACGCCTTTGCCGTGCTTTTCTTTGTTTCCGTGGGCATGCTTTTCAATCCGGCGGCTTTGCTGACGGACTGGCCCCTGATGCTGGCCACGCTTTTCATCATTTTGGTGGTCAAACCCCTTGGGGCCTTCATCACCACCAAGCTCTTCCGCAAGCCCCTGCGACTGTGTCTGGCCGTTTCGGCCTCACTTTCGCAGATCGGGGAATTTTCCTTCATCCTTGCCGGGCTGGGCATCAGCCTGGGGCTCTTTGATGAACGGGTCAACAACGCCATTATCCCGGCGGCCATGATCTCCATTACCCTCAACCCCATTATCTACCGCCGCCTGGAAGCCCTGGCCCGCTGGCTGGAATGCCGCCAACCGGGAAAAATCGCCCACAATGAACCCTGCCCAACCCTGCAGCACGAAGACGACGCCTCCCCCGTGGTGGTAGTGGGCTACGGCCCCGTGGGCCGCAGCTGCTGCCGCATCCTGCGGGACAGCGGCGTCCCGGTCATGGTTGTTGAGATGAATATCGACACCGTCCTCCACCTGCGCGACAAGGGACGGCCCGTAGTGCACGGTGATGCCCAGCAGGCTCAGGTGCTGCGCGAAGCCGGCCTGGAAAAGGCCGAAGCCCTGCTGCTCACCTCCACCAGCATACCAGCCAGGGAAGTGACCTCCATTGCCCGTGCCGTCAACCCGGACATACGCATTCTGGCCCATACGGCCTATGTGGGCGAAACCAGCGCACTAAAGGAGCTGGGCGTTACTGCCGTGTTCAGCGGCGAACGCGAGGTGGCCCTGGCCATGTCTGAATTTTTGCTGCGCTCTCAGGGCGCGCCCGAAGTCTATGTCCAGTCGGAACTGGAGCGCGTGCGGGAAAAACTGGCCTGAGGCGGCGCCAACGCGCATCAGCCCCTCCCCCGAACCATTTCCGCAGACCCCGACGCGCACCGTCCGGCGTCTGCCCTTGCCTCCTGCCGCACGGACCAGCCTATGATTCTGCATCTGGACATGGACGCCTTTTTCGCTTCCGTGGAGCAAAGGGACAATCCAGAGCTGCGCGGCCGCCCCGTCATTGTGGGCGGCGGCCAACGGGGCGTGGTTTCCACCTGCTCCTATGAGGCGCGGGCCTTTGGCGTGCGCTCCGCCATGCCCATGGGCACGGCCCGACGGCTCTGCCCCCAGGCTGTGGTCTTGCGTGGCCGACACAGCCGCTACGCCGAAGTTTCCCACACCGTCATGGCGGCCCTGGGCGAATTTTCCCCCCTGGTGGAACAGGCCAGCGTGGACGAGGCCTATATGGACGCCACCGGCCTGGAACGCCTGTTCGGCCCCCTGGAAGAACTCATCGCCCGCATGAAGGCCCGCGTCACCGCCGTCACCGGCGGGCTCACCTGCTCTGTGGGCGCGGCCCCGGTCAAATTCCTGGCCAAAATCTGCTCGGACATCAACAAACCCAACGGCGTCTGCATCCTCCACCCCGAAGAGGTGGACGCCTTTCTGGAAAACCTGCCCGTGGAAAAGCTCCCTGGCGTGGGCCAGCGCGGCGTGCAGCACCTGCACGGCCTGGGCATCCGCAGCGTGGGTCAGCTGCGCCGCTTCGGCCCGGATTTTCTGGAACGCCGCTTCGGCCAGTGGGGCCGCGTGCTGGGCGAACGCGCCCAGGGCCGCGACCCACGTCCTGTGGAACCCGTACGCGCGGCCAAAAGCGAAAGCGCGGAATGCACCTTTGCCCAAGATACCCGCGACCGCGAGCAACTGCGCCGCGCCCTGCTGGCCCACGCCGAGCGCGTGGGGGCCTCCCTGCGCCGCCACCATTGCAAGGGCCGCACCATTACCCTGAAGGTCAAATTCGCGGATTTTCGCCAGCTCACCCGCTCCCGCACGCTGCCTGAACCCGTCAACGCCACGGAAACCATCTTCACCGTGGGCGCGGCCCTGCTCCAGGCCCTGCCCTTGCCCCAACCCGTGCGCCTGGTGGGCCTGGGCGTCTCCGGCTTCGACCAGTCCCCCGCCGCACAGCTGGCCCTGCCCGGACTGACCGCCCCCACGCCCGGCGGCGTGGACCCCGCCCTGGAAGCCCGCCGCGAACGCCTGGACGCCGCCCTGGACCGCCTGCGCCATAAATTCGGCACCCAGGCCGTCCAACGCGGCCGCCTGTTCCACCCCCGCGCGCTCACGGATGAAGAGGAGAGGTAATTTTTTGTGGGGGGAAGGGAACTTTTGTGAACAAAAGTTCCCTTCCCCCCACACCCCCCATCCTTCAAAAAACTTTTTCTTCCCACAGAACCGCGTGGGGCATACCCAGACCGAGGAAACGGATTGGCCGCTTCTGTCTTCGCGGTCGGCGTCCCTGCGGGGCTTCTTCAAAACCGCGCTTCTGTAGAGTCCCGCCCCCAAAGACAGCCCTCCTGCACAGGCCGCCGCAAAAGAAAAATTTTTTGTGGAGAAAGGGAGAAAACCGCCCTGAACATCCTGACCTGCCGCCACATGCCACTGCCTTTCTCAGGATGTTGCGTAGAGCATACCTGCCGCCACATGCCCAATGCCTTTCTCAGGACGTTGAGCGCGGCATAAAGGGGGGTGGTCGCGCAGCGGCACACCCCAGCCGCGCCGAACATGGTCACGCGGACGCCCAACCAACAGAGGGCAAAAAATGACGGCAAACGCGATGAAGACCTGGAGGATACAAAAGCTGCGAGGCACGGGACAACGTAACGGATGTTGGCTGTAGGGCCTGCGGTTGTTGCGCCCGGCATAAGGGGCGCGGTCGCGCAAGCGGCGCGTCCCAGCCGCGCCGAACATGGTGGGGCTGCCCTGAAAAGCGGGGGGTTATGGGGGGTGTGGGGGGCCTAAGGGGGGGCGCAGCCCCGCCCTTGGCCCCCTGCCCTCGCCGGAGGCGGCCCAAACGCCAGACAAAAACCAAGCCGCCGCGCCCGCAGGGCAACCAGCCCCCGGTCAAGGCAGCCTTTTACTCAATGCCTTTCGCGCAGCGCCCCCCCCGCCTTCCAGCGGAACTCCCAGCCGCGCAGCGGCCCCCTCGCCGGAGGCGGCCCAAATAGCGTGCAAAGGAAAAACCCGCCGCGCCCGCAGGGCAACAAAAAACCAAAATAAAAGCAGGCTTCCCTTCTGCGGTTACCGCATTGAAATGCCCTATCTCGCTCCTTCAGCCCGCTCCAGCAAAGCCATGAATTCCTGATTCCCCTTGGGCCCCTTAACTGCGGCAGGCAACACCCCCCGACAGTCCAACCCCAGCTGCGCCCCGGCAAAGGTCAGGATCTTGTCCACAGCCCGCTGTCGGGCCTCAGGGTCACGTACCACGCCTTTGACCGTTTCGCCCGGCCCCAGCTCAAACTGCGGCTTGATGAGCACGGCGGCCTTCCCGCCGGGCTTAAGCCAGGTCATGCAGGATGGCAGCACCAGAGTGAGAGAAATAAAAGAAACGTCCGCCACCACCAGATCCACGGTTTCGGGGATAAGGTCTGACGGCGCGTGCCGCAGATTTACCCCCTCCAGACTGACCACCCGTGGATCGGCGCGCAGTTTTTCATGCAGCTGATTTTTGCCCACATCCACGGCGTAAACCCGCGCGGCCCCGCGCTGGAGCAGACAATCCGTAAATCCGCCCGTGGAGGCACCAGCGTCAAGGCAGACCAGACCGACCACATCCAGGTGAAAATGCTCCAGGATGGTCAGAAGTTTGTAGGCCCCCCGGCTCACATAGCGCTCCGGCTCCAGAAGGGTAAAGGCCGTGTCCGCAGGATAGGGGTGGCCGGGCTTGGGCACCAGTGTGGGCGGCGCACCCGGCGGCGTGCCGGCCAGGGCAATGCGTCCCGCCATGATCAGACGGCGGGCCTGCTCCCGGCTTTCAGCCAGGCCCTGTTCAAAAGCCAGTTGGTCAGCGCGTTGGCGCAAGGTCTTGGACATGGCGGCTGTATAGCGCCTTCGGGCACGGCTGGCAATGCGCGGCACATTCCCCTTGCCAATCCGCGCGCGAGAGGCTATATATTTTCCCCTTGTGCGACACCATTGCCGCTCGGGGCAACAACGCGCGGGCGTCCGGCAGGCTGTGCGCCGGATTATGCCGCGTTTACAAGGAAAAAGAGTCATGAAAGAAAACATCCATCCCAAAGTGTACAACGCCACCATCACCTGCGCCTGCGGGCATGAAGAAAAAGTGCTCTCCACCAAGGGCGAGCAGGTGCATGTGGAAGTTTGCTCCCACTGCCATCCCTTTTTCACCGGCAAGCAGCGCTTTTTGGATACTGCGGGCCGTATTGACCGCTTCCGCAAAAAGTACGCCAAATTTGAACAAAAGTAAGCGCATGCGTGAGCTTGCGCCCCATTGTGAAGGGCAGGCCTGCCCTTCCGGGGCAGGCGAACGCGGCGGCTTTGCCCGGCGTTGGCGGTTGTGGCCTTTGGCTGCGGCAGCCTTGCAGCTGGCCTCAGGTTGCCCCGTGGTGGGCGGTCAGGCGGTTATGGAGGGCGTGATGATGCGCAACGGCGCGGTGTACGGCTTGGCCGTGCGCCGGGCCGACGGCGGCATCTGCGCCCGACGTTACCCCTGGTACAGCCTGACCCGCACGTCCTGGCTGCAAAAGCCTTTTTTGCGCGGCTTCCCCGTGCTGCTGGAAACCCTGGTCAACGGGGTCAAAGCTCTCAACCGTTCGGTAGAGGTGGCGGCTCAGGGCGAAGGGGAAGAACTTTCGGGCTGGCAGCTCACCTTGACGCTGGCAGCGGCTCTGCTCATGGCCGTGGGCCTGTTTGTGCTGGCGCCGCACCTGCTCTCCCTGCTCATGCTCTGGCTGGGTTTGGGCGGGGATGTGGAAGGGCTCTCCTTCCACATCTGGGACGGCTTTTTCAAGTGCTGCATTTTCATGGCTTATATCCGGGCCATTGCCTGCGTGCCGGACATCCGTCGGGTGTTCCAGTACCACGGGGCCGAGCACAAGACCATCCACGCCTTTGAGGCGGGGGGGGAAGTGGACGCCACAACGGCGGCGGGCATGAGCCGGCTGCATCCGCGTTGCGGCACTACCTTTCTTTTGTTTGTGATCTGCCTTTCCATAGTGCTGCACGCCGTGCTGGTGCCCCTGCTGCTGCACGTTTACACGCCGCAGAGCGAGGTGGCCAAACACGCCCTGACGGTTGCTTTTAAACTGCTGCTTATGGTTCCCATCAGCGCGTTGGCCTATGAGCTTATCCGCTATGCGGCCCGGCTGCGTCAGGGCTTCTGGGCGACGTTTTTGCGCGCCCCGGGCCTGGCCCTGCAGCGCCTGACCACGGACGAGCCCGACGCCGCGCAGCTGGAAGTGGCTGTGGTAGCCCTGCGCGAGGCCCTGGACCCGGAGGAGGCGCAGCGCGTGCGCGCCGTGCCCTACGCTGCGGACTGAGAATTTTTACCGGAGATCCCATGTTTGCCAAGCTGGAAGGTCTGGAAAAGAAGTATCTGGAATTGGAACACAGCCTGGCGCAGCCCGAGGTGTTCAACGATCAGGAGCACTACCGCAAACTGGCCAAAGCTCACGCGGATTTGCGCCCTGTGGTGGATTTGTTCCGCCAGTACCGCTCCCTTTCGCAGGAACTGGAGGAAAACAAGCAGCTGCTCCACGACGACGATGCGGACATCCACCAGCTTGCCCTGGAAGAAGTTCACCGTCTGGAAGCAGCCCTGCCGAACATCGAGCACAAACTCAAGGTGCAGCTGCTGCCTACCGACCCCCTGGACGAAAAGAACACCATCCTTGAAATCCGCGCCGGAACCGGCGGAGAGGAAGCCGCCCTGTTTGCGGCGGACCTTTTCCGCATGTATTCCCGCTATGCTGAGCTCAAAGGCTGGAAGGCGGAGATTATGAGTGAATCCCCTTCCGAATCCGGGGGATATAAAGAAATTATCTGCCTTATCACCGGCGACCGGGTATACAGCCGCCTCAAGTTTGAGGCCGGAGCCCACCGGGTGCAGCGCGTGCCCGCCACTGAGGCGCAGGGCCGCATCCACACCTCGGCGGCCACCGTGGCCGTCATGCCCGAAGCCGAAGAGGTGGACGTGGAAATCAAGCCCGACGACCTGCGCATAGATATTTACCGGGCGTCGGGCGCGGGCGGCCAGCATGTGAACAAGACGGAATCGGCCGTACGCATCACCCATATCCCCACGGGCACGGTGGTCACTTGCCAGGACGAACGCTCCCAGCACAAAAACAAGGCCCGCGCCATGAAGGTGCTGGCCTCGCGCATCCTGGCCGCCGAGCGCGCCCGCCAGAGCTCGGAGCTTTCCGCCGACCGCAAGGCGCAGGTGGGCAGCGGCGACCGCTCTGAGCGCATCCGCACCTACAACTTTCCGCAGGGGCGCTGCACAGACCACCGCATCAACCTGACCCTTTATTCTCTGGACCGCATCATGGAAGGCGAGCTGGACCCCTTGGTAGAGGCCCTGGTCACGGCGGCCCAGGCGGACGCCCTCAAGGCACAGGCTTCGGAATAGCCGCAGAGGCGTTACGGCTGACGGACCGCGCACGCCCTTGCAGGCGGGCGCACCGGAAAGCAAACGAAACGGCACCCGCACGACGGACAGGAGCGGCAGTTCGTTGCGACACAGTATTGGCAGACAGCAAAAGGCGCGGGGTTTTGCCCCGCGCCTTTTTGCACTGTTGGGCGGATTCCGGTCAGGCGGTCTGGCAGGCCGTGCGGCTTCGGCGCGCGCCGCGCCACATACCGCCCAAAATCATGCCCGCGCCCACCAGCAGCCCGGCGCACATGACCACAAAACTGATCGCCTTGAGCGCGCCCAGCAGTTCGGGGCTCAGATTCATCAGGCCCAGATCCTGCAGATAACCGGGTAAGGCAATGATCCGGCTCACGGCCACAATAAGCATAATGGCGGCCATGACAAATTTGACCATGATGGGCCGCACATAGGTGGTGCCGATGGCCCCCAGCTGTACGCCCAGGAGGGAACCGCCCAGAATGATGAAGACCAGGCGGATGTCGATCATGCCGTGCAGGGCCCAGTTGACGGAGCCGCACAGTCCCATGACAAAAGCGGTAACCAGCTCCGTGCCTGAAGCCACCAGCCCAGGCACGCCCAGCACATAAATGAGGCCCGGCACGCCGATAAACCCGCCCACGGCAATGGTGGCGGCCAGCATACCCGTAGCGATGCCCACCGGCAGGGTAAACCACAGAGAAATGCGCAACCCAGAACGAGGAAAGGTAATCATGGGCGGCAGCTCAATGCGCTGCAGACGCGCGGCCAGGGGCGGCGTACCCTCAGGCGCGGCGGAATGGGAGGCCCGCAGCGCGTCCTTGAGAATATAACCGCCCACAATAACCAGCACAGCCACAAAAGAAAGGCTTACATACAGGTTGGAACCGGCCTGGCCCCAGCGCTCCAGAATGATGTTCTGGATGCGGATGCCGAATTGCACGCCCACCCCGGCAGAGGCGGCCACCACCAGACCGAGCTTGATGTCCACCTGCCCAAAGCGAAAGCGCCGGATGGCCCCAACCAGGGCTTTGGGAAACTTGTGGCACATGTTGCTGGCCACAGCCACGGTGCCGGGCACGCCCAGGCCCATCATGCCCGGAGTGAGAATAAAGGCCCCGCCGGAACCGATAAAGCCGCTGACCAGCCCCCCCACAAAGCCCACGCCCAACAAAAAGGCGATGGACACCGGAGTCAGGGTAATAAACAGGTCGGGGTTGAGCGTGAACACGTCCATACGCTTTTCCTTTTAGAACAGATTACCTTTGAAATATGTATTCGCAACGTTTACGGCACGCTCGCTCCAGCGCTTGAGCGCAGAAATAAATAGCGCTTGCGCCTCCACGGCGGGCGTTTGCTTACGCAACCGCCAGGGCATGTTAACGTTAAAATGCCCTAGCCAAAGCCGTTAACTGTGTGCGGCGGCCACATCCAGCCGCACAGGACGGCGAGACGCAGTGCCCCGCCGGTTCGTCGCCTCGGCGGCCTGGGGTGCGGCGGCCTCCTGCTTGCACACGCCGGTAATGCCGCACAGTTCCCACAGGGCGGCGGCAAAGCTGCCGTGCACATATGAAAGCACCAGCACGGACACAATGGGCAGCACGCTCCACCAGCCACCCCGCGCGCACAAAGACGCAAAGGCCGTGGCATGGCTGAAGGCCAGCACATAAATGAGCACACTGCCGCAGCCAAAGAGCAGCAACCGCGCAAGGGGCGTGCTCGCATGCTTTCCGTCAACGCTCCAGACGTCTTCCACCCAGCCGGGCTGGCCCGCATCGGCATACGCCACGGCCGTGAAACAATCTTCCATGTGTTCTTGCAAGCTGTTCATGGCTACCTCCTGCTTTTCCCTTTTCAACTTTTGTGCCATAAATCCCAATCACACATCTTCATTATTTTATTACTTATTTTTTTCAGCTGTTACATTCTGGAGGCCATATCGTTGCATTGTGAAACAAATTTTTTCGGCCAAAACTCCACAGGCGGTCGCAAACCCCGCACGCAGGCCCTTGCAGCTACTGTTTCATTCCGCTACGCTGTTTCAAAGTTAAACAGATACCAGCCCAGCGTCCGGAGGCCGCATGTCCCTGCTTTCACTTCGCCAGACCCTGCGCGGCAAAATCATCATGGGTATGGGGCTTTTTTTGGCCCTGCTGCTGCTGTTGGGCGGCATTGCCAGGTATGACCTGGGCCGCATAGAACGGGCCGCCAGGCTTATCGATATGGTGGACGACCTGCGCAATGATGTGCTGGAAATGCGGCGCTATGAAAAAAATCTCCAGATTTTTCCCGGCCGCGAAGGCGATTTGGCGGCTTTGCGCCATTTTGTGGACAATGCCCGCGCCAGAGCCGCCGCTATCCTGGAAGCGCACACCACCGCCCTGGGGCACCGCCCCGGCGACGGCACGCACCACAACCTGGGCCAGCTTCTGGAAGGGATGGAAAAATACGCCCGTCTGCTCACCCACCCGGATGAAAACCTGTCGGCTCTGAGCAGCCTGGGCACCGGCCTGAGCAATCTGGCAGACGCCGTGGTGCGCCAGATGCGCCAGGGCATTTTCAAAACCGTACGGGATCTGCGCCTTCAGTTGCTGGCCGCAGTGGTCACCCTGCTGGCCTTGGGCGTGGTCTTTGCCTGGCAGCTGGTCCGCCGCGTGCTGCTGGCCCTGGGGGCTATAGAAAGCGCCGCGCTGGAGGTGGGCGCGGGCCGCCCCTTGCCCCGGCCGCCTGCGCAACTGGAAAAAGAAGCCCGCCATGTGCTCCACACTCTGGAGCAAATGACCGCTGAGCTGGAAAACCGCCATGCCCTGCTGCTGCAGGAAAAAAAACTGGCTTCTCTGGGCGTGCTCACCGCTGGGGTGGCCCACCAGCTCAACAATCCGCTCAACAATATTTATGTGGGCTGCGGCCTGCTGCGCGAAGATCTGGAGGACGGCAGGCAGGGCCGCCGCCCCCCGCCTGCGCCCGACGACGTCCTGGCCCAGCTGGACGCCATCAGCGCGGAGACCCTGCGTGCCCGCGACATTGTACGCGGTCTGCTCGATTTCGCCCGTAACACGCCTTTTACGGCTACCTTCCAACCCCTGGCCCAGGCGGCGGCCCAGGCCCTTGCCCTGGTGCGTCACGACCTGGGGCCCGGCGTACAGGTAAGCGTCCACATCCCCCAAGACCTTGTCCTGCCCCTGGACGGCCGACATATGCAAGAGGCCCTCATCAACCTGCTGCTCAATGCTGCCCAGGCCATGCACGGCCAAGGGCACATCCGCATCACAGCCGTCGCCGACACTGACGCCGACCAGGCCGTACTGCGCGTGGAAGACTCCGGCCCCGGCATCCCGCCGCAGTACCTGAACCGTATTTTTGACCCCTTCTTCACCCTTAAGCCCGTGGGCGAGGGCACGGGCCTGGGGCTTTCTATCGCTTTCGGCATCGTGCGCCGCCACCACGGACGCATCGACGCAACCAACCTCCCCGAAGGCGGCGCGTGCTTCACCCTGCGGCTGCCTCTCACACCCCACAAGGACGGTACGGCATGACCACCCTTCCCCCGGCCAGAATTCTGGTGGTGGACGATGAACGCCTGGCGCGCGCCAACCTGGCGCGGGTGCTGGAACGTGAAGGCCACTTGCTGCGCCAGGCGGCCAGCGGCGAAGAGGCCCTCGCCCTGCTGCGCGACGAACCCGCCGACCTGGTCATCACAGATCTGGCCATGCCCGGTATGGACGGCATGGCCCTGCTGCGCGCCGTGCGCGCTGAGCACCCGCAGACAGAAATCATTATGGTCACGGGCTATCCCATGATCGAAAGCGCCGTGGAGGCCATGCGCCAGGGGGCCTTTCACTACCTGGCCAAACCCTATTCCCTGGACGAAGCCCGCCTGCTGGTGCGCCGCGCCCTGGAAAAATGCCGCCTGCGCCAACAGGTGGAACAGATGCGCGCGCAACTGGAAGCCGAAGGCCACATGCCCCCCATGGTGGGCAATTCTCCGGCCATGCGCGGCCTGCGTCAGGCCCTGCAACGCCTGGCCCCCACGGATGTGGCCGTGCTGCTGCAGGGCGAAACAGGCACCGGCAAAGAACTGGCCGCGCGCACCATGCACGCTCAAAGCCAGCGGGCCCGACGACGCTTCCTGGCCGTTAACTGCGGGGCGCTGGCCCCGGAACTGCTGGAAAGCGAACTCTTCGGCCACGAGCAAGGGGCTTTTTCCGGCGCGCTGCGCCGCAAGGAAGGCCTCTTTGAAGCCGCGGACGGCGGCACGCTCTTTTTGGACGAAATCGGCGAAATGCCCGTCCCCATGCAGGTCAAACTGCTGCGCGTTTTGCAGGAGCAATCCCTGCGCCGGGTGGGCGGCACTGCGGATATCCCTGTGGACGTACGCATCATCGCGGCCACCAACCGCAATCTCAAGGACGAAGTGGCCGCCGGGCGCTTTCGACGCGACCTCTACTACCGCGTGGCCGTGGTCACGCAGGAGGTGCCGCCCCTGCGCAGCCGCCCCGAAGACATCCCCCTTCTGGCCCGCTACTTCCTTGAAAAACTCGCCGCCGGCAAAAACGCCCCTCTCGAACTGGACGATGCAGCCCTGCAGGCCCTCTGCGCCTATCCTTTTCCCGGCAATGTGCGTGAACTGGGCAATATTTTGGAGCGTGCCGCCGTGTTTTGCCCCCAGGGCGGCCGCATAAGCCCAGCCAGCCTGCCTGCGGAAGTGCGCGGCGGCGCACCAGACCCGCAACCCGCGGATACACCGTCCATGCCGGACGCTTCGCCAGCCACGCCAACCACGCCCACAAGTCTGCCGCCCCTTTCCCCGACGACGACGCCATTCGCGTCGGCCACGCCCCCGGCCACGTCAATCCCCTTCCCGACAACGTCCCAAACGTTATCTTCCGCCGCCATCGTCGGCTCCAACCAGCCTGCGGGCACAGACACCTTGCCAACCTTGGCCGAACTGGAACAAAAATACATCCTCCAGACTCTGGAACGCGCCCAGGGCAACCGCACTTTGGCCGCCGACCTGCTCGGCATCAGCCGCTCATCCCTCTGGCGCAAACTGCGCCAGTACGGCGTGGAGTAAAACGAGAGAAGCCCCCTGGCGAGTCCGCCGCGAGATTCAATCCACTCCCCCGTGAAGGGGCGACACCAAGGACGACGTATCCGAATTTCTTGACGCCGTGTTTCAATCCACGCCCCCGTGAAGGGGCGACGGCTTTGGCGTCATCGGCTTCCGCGCCAGCCTAAGTTTCAATCCACGCCCCCGTGAAGGGGCGACGCGCCTTTCCATTTCACGGATAAGCGATGCTTCAGTTTCAATCCACGCCCCCGTGAAGGGGCGACTGTGGCCACTTGGGCCACTTTGGCCGATGGCACAGTTTCAATCCACGCCCCCGTGAAGGGGCGACCTGCGCGGTCTGCGCGATATTATGCACCGCGTCGAGTTTCAATCCACGCCCCCGTGAAGGGGCGACACACGCTGTGCGCCTTGCACCATATCTCGCTGTGGTTTCAATCCACGCCCCCGTGAAGGGGCGACCCCCGGCGCTCATGGACATAGGGCCGATGTTTATCTGTTTCAATCCACGCCCCCGTGAAGGGGCGACCGCGGTAGCTTCGTGCAGTTTTGTGTAGTCTGCCGTTTCAATCCACGCCCCCGTGAAGGGGCGACTTTTTGCCAGGCCATGCGCTTGATGGTGCGATCAAGTTTCAATCCACGCCCCCGTGAAGGGGCGACCTTCCCCACACGCACAGCTTCTCGCGCAGATTGGTTTCAATCCACGCCCCCGTGAAGGGGCGACAACCACGGGTTTCGCTCTTGTGCGTCATGTTGACGTTTCAATCCACGCCCCCGTGAAGGGGCGACCGCATAACACAGACGGGAGAGATACACTACTATGGGTTTCAATCCACGCCCCCGTGAAGGGGCGACAAAAGGTGCTGGGCTACGCCATCACGGGTTTGTGTTTCAATCCACGCCCCCGTGAAGGGGCGACTCGGCAGAGGACTGTCCTGTCGGCATCGCCAAGCGTTTCAATCCACGCCCCCGTGAAGGGGCGACTCTTGCCGACGCGGAGCGGACATGGCACTGCGCAGTTTCAATCCACGCCCCCGTGAAGGGGCGACTCGGCAGAGGACTGTCCTGTCGGCATCGCCAAGCGTTTCAATCCACGCCCCCGTGAAGGGGCGACTGCCTGCCACACAGATCATGTTTGGCTATACCCGTTTCAATCCACGCCCCCGTGAAGGGGCGACCTGCGCCAGCCTTGTCGCAGTCGAGAGCCACTAGTTTCAATCCACGCCCCCGTGAAGGGGCGACTGGACGGCATACGCGAGAGCGTGGGCGTAGCCGCAGTTTCAATCCACGCCCCCGTGAAGGGGCGACACCGCATCGCCGCACAGGCCAAGGATATGGACAGTTTCAATCCACGCCCCCGTGAAGGGGCGACCTGTAGCCGCGCAGTCATTCCATTTTGATCTCACGTTTCAATCCACGCCCCCGTGAAGGGGCGACCGTGGTTCGCTGCAACAAAATACGCGCGGAAACGGTTTCAATCCACGCCCCCGTGAAGGGGCGACCGGCGTACAGCTTGATGATACGCTTGTCTTTAGCGTTTCAATCCACGCCCCCGTGAAGGGGCGACTTTTTGCCAGGCCATGCGCTTGATGGTGCGATCAAGTTTCAATCCACGCCCCCGTGAAGGGGCGACGCTCGTGGGTATGTCTGGAGATATGCAGACAGATCTGTTTCAATCCACGCCCCCGTGAAGGGGCGACCCGTCCTGGGTGTTTTCACCTTTTCCGCTACACCGTTTCAATCCACGCCCCCGTGAAGGGGCGACCAAGGGCCCCGAAAACGGCGGCGGCCAGAATGGCGTTTCAATCCACGCCCCCGTGAAGGGGCGACGTCTCGCCCCGGCGACGTAACCGAGGTGGAGATTGTTTCAATCCACGCCCCCGTGAAGGGGCGACCCCTTCAAGCTTTTTGACGTTTGTGTGCAGCCAGTTTCAATCCACGCCCCCGTGAAGGGGCGACGTCAACAGTCCGCGAACGCCGCCGGGCTCTCAAAAGTTTCAATCCACGCCCCCGTGAAGGGGCGACTGTTGCAGACTTTGCAGCGCGGGTTTCTGGTGGAGTTTCAATCCACGCCCCCGTGAAGGGGCGACGAAGACGCCGAAGCGATAAGGGCTGATGCAACGGTTTCAATCCACGCCCCCGTGAAGGGGCGACTCAGACTGCACCGCGCACCGCACCCCACGCAACAGTTTCAATCCACGCCCCCGTGAAGGGGCGACTCCCATAAGCCAGCTTACCTTGCCGGAGGGTTGGGTTTCAATCCACGCCCCCGTGAAGGGGCGACGGCGCTTGCTGGCCCGCACGGGTCTTGCTGTAGGTGTTTCAATCCACGCCCCCGTGAAGGGGCGACGGAACTGGTGGTCAAGGATGCAAACCCGCGAGAGTTTCAATCCACGCCCCCGTGAAGGGGCGACCCACGCCTCGCGTTCTTATGTCCCAGCCTTACAGTTTCAATCCACGCCCCCGTGAAGGGGCGACCCAGGGCCCGCAGGCCGTGGCTGAAATGCTTGATGTTTCAATCCACGCCCCCGTGAAGGGGCGACTTCATGGTCAAAGGTTGCGTCAGTTTCTGGCTTGTTTCAATCCACGCCCCCGTGAAGGGGCGACATCGACAGTGCAGCATCAACGCCAAAGCTCACGTTAGTTTCAATCCACGCCCCCGTGAAGGGGCGACGGACAGATAAGCCGCCATGTCGGGATACGTCGTGGTTTCAATCCACGCCCCCGTGAAGGGGCGACTGTTACCGTTGCGGCTAATATTTATGCATTGATGTTTCAATCCACGCCCCCGTGAAGGGGCGACACTATAAAAAGTAGAAGTCGTCGGCACTGGTTCAGGTTTCAATCCACGCCCCCGTGAAGGGGCGACTCTCATGTCCCGCCCCGGCGACGTAACCGGGGTAGGTTTCAATCCACGCCCCCGTGAAGGGGCGACTGTTGAGCTAACGAAAAAAAACCTTCAAAGGAGTTTCAATCCACGCCCCCGTGAAGGGGCGACGTAACTGGCAGAGCCCTCGCCGCAGGCGCTGTGGGTTTCAATCCACGCCCCCGTGAAGGGGCGACTCATAGTTGTACACGTCCTGCAGACTGCGAACGGTGTTTCAATCCACGCCCCCGTGAAGGGGCGACGGGGTGATTTTGCTGGGCGGCTAGCGGCCCCAGGTTTCAATCCACGCCCCCGTGAAGGGGCGACTAGCCCCTCAAGGGAGCCCTCCCACGCGTACCCGGTTTCAATCCACGCCCCCGTGAAGGGGCGACTCGCGGCCCCAGTTTATGCCGACGACCTGGGCGCGTTTCAATCCACGCCCCCGTGAAGGGGCGACGCCGGAAGGATAAAGCTTGGAAGCTTTAGGCGCAGTTTCAATCCACGCCCCCGTGAAGGGGCGACGCGGAGTTACTGGTTTTAGATAGGCCGCCCACAGTTTCAATCCACGCCCCCGTGAAGGGGCGACCCAAGGAGTGCTATTCAGAAACTTTTTCGAGTACGTTTCAATCCACGCCCCCGTGAAGGGGCGACCAAGCCGCCCCAGGACGCTACAAATGCGCTGATGTTTCAATCCACGCCCCCGTGAAGGGGCGACGGCAAAATTATAAGCCCGGTCACCATCTGCAGCCGTTTCAATCCACGCCCCCGTGAAGGGGCGACCATAAGCGGTCTTGAGGATGCCCTGAAGGTCGATGTTTCAATCCACGCCCCCGTGAAGGGGCGACGGGGCGTACCGCCCGATGGCGTGATCTGCACAGTTTCAATCCACGCCCCCGTGAAGGGGCGACGACCATCCGCCGCGTGGGCGACCTGGAAGAAGAGTTTCAATCCACGCCCCCATGAAGGGGCGACGCTGGCTGAAGGAGAGTCTTTTAATTCTGGATAAAGTTTCAATCCACGCCCCCGTGAAGGGGCGACCGCCCATGCTTACAGATCCTCCAGCTTGCGCCTGTTTCAATCCACGCCCCCGTGAAGGGGCGACCAACCATGGATTTTGAGCTTCTTGGCATTGATGTTTCAATCCACGCCCCCGTGAAGGGGCGACAAAGCGACGGCTCCGCTTTCGCGGAGCCGTTCAGGTTTCAATCCACGCCCCCGTGAAGGGGCGACTGACGGCGTTGGCACGAGCCAGGCGTTCCAGCATTTCGTTTCAATCCACGCCCCCGTGAAGGGGCGACCGGCCCGGCCTTTTCTGGGCGTGAGCGCTCAGGACGTTTCAATCCACGCCCCCGTGAAGGGGCGACTCAGTGTCAGCCCCACGGATTTCCCAGGCCGCCAGTTTCAATCCACGCCCCCGTGAAGGGGCGACCGCTACCCCCCACGCCGAACCGTCCGTCGTTGTAGTTTCAATCCACGCCCCCGTGAAGGGGCGACTGTTTCAAGGGCGAGAATTTCTTTGCCCGCTTCTGTTTCAATCCACGCCCCCGTGAAGGGGCGACCTTGAAGCAGTTGGGGTTTGATGAGGCGGGAGAGTTTCAATCCACGCCCCCGTGAAGGGGCGACCCACGCCTCGCGTTCTTATGTCCCAGCCTTACAGTTTCAATCCACGCCCCCGTGAAGGGGCGACGCCACCAGCCGCGCCCATACGCACCATGTCATCAGTTTCAATCCACGCCCCCGTGAAGGGGCGACACAAGGTGCAAGGCCGTATCCGTAACATGGCTGTGTTTCAATCCACGCCCCCGTGAAGGGGCGACATTGACGGCGCGAACGGGGCGACCACCTGCCCGTGTTTCAATCCACGCCCCCGTGAAGGGGCGACTAATTATAACGCAAATCTGGGATAAGGTCGTTTGTGTTTCAATCCACGCCCCCGTGAAGGGGCGACGGACACGCGCCTGGAAGCATTGAGGCAGCGCAGCGTTTCAATCCACGCCCCCGTGAAGGGGCGACCCCCCCGCCGTGGGGGGTGTAAGCCATGTGGCGTGTTTCAATCCACGCCCCCGTGAAGGGGCGACGTTAAGCACAGGTGATGCGTCAAGACGTCGCAAAAGTTTCAATCCACGCCCCCGTGAAGGGGCGACCCTCATCATCCCCGGTCCCTGCCGGGTACTGGCGGTTTCAATCCACGCCCCCGTGAAGGGGCGACCGGAGATGGGTATGGAACTTAACGAGCGGCAAATAGTTTCAATCCACGCCCCCGTGAAGGGGCGACGACCAGCATCGGCCCGGTACGCGGTAAGCTGCTCGTTTCAATCCACGCCCCCGTGAAGGGGCGACTGACAACCTGACGGTGGGCGGCTCCCTCGACCTCGTTTCAATCCACGCCCCCGTGAAGGGGCGACACGGGATACGAGCCACGGCTTCCCCCCTGTTTGTGTTTCAATCCACGCCCCCGTGAAGGGGCGACCTGTCGTCAGCGATGGCGGCAGGGACTGGAGCAGTTTCAATCCACGCCCCCGTGAAGGGGCGACGGTGCAACATGGGTACAGAAACAACGGTCGAATGGTTTCAATCCACGCCCCCGTGAAGGGGCGACCGCATTATACGTCGCCAGCGAGGCCGTAGCGGCTGTTTCAATCCACGCCCCCGTGAAGGGGCGACCGCTGCTCACCTGCGGATACACATCCCGGTGAGCGTTTCAATCCACGCCCCCGTGAAGGGGCGACGTTACTACGCCCGCCCACCCCGTGGGGCCTGTCTGGTTTCAATCCACGCCCCCGTGAAGGGGCGACCGCCCACGTCGCCCTCGGCGCGCACCGGCACACCGTTTCAATCCACGCCCCCGTGAAGGGGCGACTCCCTGCGGGCGTACTTGCCTTCAATGATTTTTGCGTTTCAATCCACGCCCCCGTGAAGGGGCGACCTGTAGAGGCCGGACTGCTGGCAGCGGCAGACCCCGTTTCAATCCACGCCCCCGTGAAGGGGCGACCCCGGAAACTGTTCTCTTCCCGGTTCTGCCACGAGTTTCAATCCACGCCCCCGTGAAGGGGCGACCGCCCCATGAGCCAATCGCATTCCCGGCCAATGTGTTTCAATCCACGCCCCCGTGAAGGGGCGACCTCCGCGATGGCGCGAAAAATCGCCAAGGCGGATTGTTTCAATCCACGCCCCCGTGAAGGGGCGACCCGGGGGCTCCGACCATTCTCCTCATGCGGATGGTTTCAATCCACGCCCCCGTGAAGGGGCGACGGTATCGGCGGCGTGACCAAGTTTGTTTGGGACAAGTTTCAATCCACGCCCCCGTGAAGGGGCGACCGCCAAGAATCCGCCGATGATTTACAGGCTAAATGTTTCAATCCACGCCCCCGTGAAGGGGCGACCCCAGTACAATTGCAACTCGCCGTTTTCGTAGGCGGTTTCAATCCACGCCCCCGTGAAGGGGCGACTCCCCCCGCCGTGGGGGGTGTAAGCCATGTGGCGTGTTTCAATCCACGCCCCCGTGAAGGGGCGACCGTAGTGCCGGGCAAGAGCGGTGCGCGGATTGTTGTTTCAATCCACGCCCCCGTGAAGGGGCGACCTTTTCCTCAAGAGGCGTATCGATGAGATGACCAGTTTCAATCCACGCCCCCGTGAAGGGGCGACCTACAGAGTGGGTGCCGACATCGGCGCAATGGGATGTTTCAATCCACGCCCCCGTGAAGGGGCGACCCGACGATACCGGGCGCATGCTGCTGGACTGGCTGTTTCAATCCACGCCCCCGTGAAGGGGCGACCAGGGCGCACCTTTTTAGGGTTGATGCTGGCGAAGTTTCAATCCACGCCCCCGTGAAGGGGCGACCATATGCAATAATGTTGAATACATCCTTGCACTGGTTTCAATCCACGCCCCCGTGAAGGGGCGACGGCGCTATTCGCCTGCCAGGAACGTCCTTCGCAAAGTTTCAATCCACGCCCCCGTGAAGGGGCGACTAGAGTTCGCCCGCCTCACGGGCATCACTCACAAGGTTTCAATCCACGCCCCCGTGAAGGGGCGACTTGGCACGGTCAGGAGCCTTTCTGAAGGGGTTAAAGTTTCAATCCACGCCCCCGTGAAGGGGCGACTTTCGGCGACAACCTCTCCGTCCTGCTCCCAGCAGGTTTCAATCCACGCCCCCGTGAAGGGGCGACCGACCCCCTCGGTCAGCGCGGTAGCGTAAGCTGGTTTCAATCCACGCCCCCGTGAAGGGGCGACTGTCGGCGTCACACTGATAAACATCCCAATTAACGTTTCAATCCACGCCCCCGTGAAGGGGCGACCGTTGCGCGCGCTTCAGGGTTTGACGTCCCAAAAGTTTCAATCCACGCCCCCGTGAAGGGGCGACCCGCCCCGGCGAATTGTCATCCGCCGCTTGGGGAGTTTCAATCCACGCCCCCGTGAAGGGGCGACGGATAATCACGGTTATTGGTTTGGGAGCTGGATAAGTTTCAATCCACGCCCCCGTGAAGGGGCGACTTAACCTCAAGGACAGTCCCTGCACTTTTGACAGTTTCAATCCACGCCCCCGTGAAGGGGCGACCGATGCCGCCAGCTATCCAAAGAGCCTTGGCTGACGTTTCAATCCACGCCCCCGTGAAGGGGCGACGCAACAGCGGTGGGTCGCACAGTCCAAGACGCGGGTTTCAATCCACGCCCCCGTGAAGGGGCGACGCGGACACATACAGGCGCTCCGCATTCGGGTCCAGTTTCAATCCACGCCCCCGTGAAGGGGCGACGATCAGCGCAACCATGTATTGCGTACTTTGCTGCGTTTCAATCCACGCCCCCGTGAAGGGGCGACAGAGTCGGCAATGTGTCTCGATGGACTCAAGGAGGTTTCAATCCACGCCCCCGTGAAGGGGCGACCGGGGGTTACGGCCCCTGCCCGAAATCGAGAGCGGGTTTCAATCCACGCCCCCGTGAAGGGGCGACTTTATAGGCGCGCACGGCATCTCGCTTTTCAAATGTTTCAATCCACGCCCCCGTGAAGGGGCGACTGTAGTGCCGGGCAAGAACGGTGCGCGGATCGTTGTTTCAATCCACGCCCCCGTGAAGGGGCGACGCCGCCAGGGTTTTCGTGGCGCGGCGATGAACGACGTTTCAATCCACGCCCCCGTGAAGGGGCGACCGGGCCCCTCAAACCGCGCGATGACGGACAGGAGTTTCAATCCACGCCCCCGTGAAGGGGCGACATTGGCGCACAGTGACGGCAGACATAGAGCTGCAGTTTCAATCCACGCCCCCGTGAAGGGGCGACTTAAAATCGCACAGAAATGGCCTTCTAAGCGATGTTTCAATCCACGCCCCCGTGAAGGGGCGACACTATGGCTTGCAGACTGGTCCCAGGTATGGGTTTCAATCCACGCCCCCGTGAAGGGGCGACGAGTGGTGATATGTCCAGGGCTTCGGCCTAAAGGTTTCAATCCACGCCCCCGTGAAGGGGCGACACTATGGCTTGCAGACTGGTCCCAGGTATGGTCGGTTTCAATCCACGCCCCCGTGAAGGGGCGACTACGGGCAGCGTAAAGCGCCTGGGGCCTCTGGGAGTTTCAATCCACGCCCCCGTGAAGGGGCGACAACCGTTTTGCATCTGGCCGGGGTGGTCCGCCGTGTTTCAATCCACGCCCCCGTGAAGGGGCGACGTTGCGCGTACCGGGCGATGCGGAAGTGTCGGTTGTTTCAATCCACGCCCCCGTGAAGGGGCGACCATGGCTCCCCATCTTTCTCCACAACACGGACAGTTTCAATCCACGCCCCCGTGAAGGGGCGACTTTTTTTGGTGCGCATCTAGGTCGTCAGGATACGCGTTTCAATCCACGCCCCCGTGAAGGGGCGACCCCAAGGATATGAGCACGGGCCGTAGGGAAGCCTTGGTTTCAATCCACGCCCCCGTGAAGGGGCGACCCCACCACATGCCAAGAGGGGCCGCGTGCCCAGGGTTTCAATCCACGCCCCCGTGAAGGGGCGACCTGACGGCAACGACATTGTGCTGTCGCCAGATTGGGTTTCAATCCACGCCCCCGTGAAGGGGCGACCTGCGGCTTACGAGCGCTACGACACCATGAAGTGGTTTCAATCCACGCCCCCGTGAAGGGGCGACTGATACGGCTTTTCACCGTCTTCGGTGGCCGAAAGTTTCAATCCACGCCCCCGTGAAGGGGCGACCGTTTTGCGGTTGTCGGTCAACAAAGGATAGAGGGTTTCAATCCACGCCCCCGTGAAGGGGCGACAAAGCCTGCGACAATTCTGGATTGCCGCTCTTGATGTTTCAATCCACGCCCCCGTGAAGGGGCGACCCTTCTTCTGTGACGACTTCAAGCTTGTGGATCCGGTTTCAATCCACGCCCCCGTGAAGGGGCGACCTCGTCCTTTTCGCCGGGGACTAGGCTTGGGCAGTTTCAATCCACGCCCCCGTGAAGGGGCGACCATGACCTTTTCTCCTATATGTATTTTTGGGCCAGTTTCAATCCACGCCCCCGTGAAGGGGCGACTGGACGCCGTCACGCTGCTCGACCTTGAGGACATGTTCAATCCACGCCCCCGTGAAGGGGCGACTGAAACAGAAATCACGTATTGTATCTTTAATGTCTGTTTCAATCCACGCCCCCGTGAAGGGGCGACGAAATTCGGATACATCATCCTTGGTCAGTTCGCGGGTTTCAATCCACGCCCCCGTGAAGGGGCGACGGTCGCACAAACCCTGCCACCACCACAACGCAGGGTTTCAATCCACGCCCCCGTGAAGGGGCGACACAATATCACGCTGGTGGGGCTTGAGCATGGGGTGTTTCAATCCACGCCCCCGTGAAGGGGCGACCTCGGCCTTTGTTTTTTCAGCCTCGGTATTGCGTGTGTTTCAATCCACGCCCCCGTGAAGGGGCGACTCATTGGACACGCTGCCGCCGTAGCGCCAAGACAAGTTTCAATCCACGCCCCCGTGAAGGGGCGACGCAGGATGTTGGGGGCATGCTCAATGCCCTGACGGTTTCAATCCACGCCCCCGTGAAGGGGCGACGAGACGGTAGATACGTTGGAAAAAATGTCGTCAGTTTCAATCCACGCCCCCGTGAAGGGGCGACGAGGCGCACGAGGTCAATCACGCCCAGCTTCGCGGTTTCAATCCACGCCCCCGTGAAGGGGCGACCATGGCATTAGGCATATGGCTGCTTGGTGAGCCTGTTTCAATCCACGCCCCCGTGAAGGGGCGACGGCGAGGTGGCGCTCTACACCGATGAAGGCGATAGTTTCAATCCACGCCCCCGTGAAGGGGCGACTGGCACTCTTGCCCCAGGGCGTGGCGTGGTCGCGGGTTTCAATCCACGCCCCCGTGAAGGGGCGACCTGTCGTCAGCGATGGCGGCAGGGACTGGAGCAGTTTCAATCCACGCCCCCGTGAAGGGGCGACGTGGACAGATGCCCAGGGGGCCAAAGTAGCCCTTGTTTCAATCCACGCCCCCGTGAAGGGGCGACGCAAGTGGTTAGACCTTGACGACTTCACAGACCTTGTTTCAATCCACGCCCCCGTGAAGGGGCGACTAAACTCTTCGCTGGCGTGGGCATCATTTTCAGAGTTTCAATCCACGCCCCCGTGAAGGGGCGACGAAAGACTGCCGGTTTCTCTCATTTCCCGGCAGGGTTTCAATCCACGCCCCCGTGAAGGGGCGACTAATACCCTTGCCGCGCATTTCTTCCTGATAGCGTTTCAATCCACGCCCCCGTGAAGGGGCGACTTCCGAGACCTCCTTATCATGGACCAGATTCGGGGTTTCAATCCACGCCCCCGTGAAGGGGCGACGCTGATGGCGGAACTTGATGCCGGGCTGTCACCCGTTTCAATCCACGCCCCCGTGAAGGGGCGACGTCGGATTCTCCAAGGGTGTTTTTACGTGTTCATGTTTCAATCCACGCCCCCGTGAAGGGGCGACATTTTCCCGAAGAGGATATGGCAGCCTTTCTTCGGGTTTCAATCCACGCCCCCGTGAAGGGGCGACCTTGTCTCTACATCAGTAGAGAGACAAGCGGCAAGTTTCAATCCACGCCCCCGTGAAGGGGCGACCGCAGCGAAAAGCGTGTTATCTATGTGTAATAATTGTTTCAATCCACGCCCCCGTGAAGGGGCGACTTCTTCAAATCCTGTGATTGCGCCGTCTTGAATCGTTTCAATCCACGCCCCCGTGAAGGGGCGACCACCGCGGAACACCTGATTATTCCCGTCAAAGCTGTTTCAATCCACGCCCCCGTGAAGGGGCGACATAGTCCATCTGTCAGTCCTTCCAGGCGATGCCGAAGGTTTCAATCCACGCCCCCGTGAAGGGGCGACCCTTGCCGCCGGAGGCCTGTTCTGCAGCAGCGGAGTTTCAATCCACGCCCCCGTGAAGGGGCGACCGATCACGTTCAGGCCGGGCACAGCCGCTTCGAGGTGTTTCAATCCACGCCCCCGTGAAGGGGCGACCCCCGCCCGATACCGCGCAACGTCAAAACCTGGCATGTTTCAATCCACGCCCCCGTGAAGGGGCGACGTTCTGAGCGGAGGCGGTCAAAGAGGATTGGTTCCTGTTTCAATCCACGCCCCCGTGAAGGGGCGACTTTTGCGCCACTGAATCCCCAAACCATGCTTTAAAGTTTCAATCCACGCCCCCGTGAAGGGGCGACTAGCCTCACCCTCGCGGATATCGTTGTCAGGGAAGTTTCAATCCACGCCCCCGTGAAGGGGCGACGCCCGGCGCATTGCCTCCGCTGGTTTCTAGGTCGAGTTTCAATCCACGCCCCCGTGAAGGGGCGACACAGGGCGAAAGAAACGACCACCACATAGCGCAAAAGTTTCAATCCACGCCCCCGTGAAGGGGCGACGCCTCCGTTCCACGGCTGGCGCACTGGACAGGCTTACGGTTTCAATCCACGCCCCCGTGAAGGGGCGACTTGCAGCCCGCTCCGTTCAGTTCGCGCCCGATTTTGTTTCAATCCACGCCCCCGTGAAGGGGCGACGATATGGCCTCGCCCTGCTCGCGGGCGATACCGCGTTTCAATCCACGCCCCCGTGAAGGGGCGACAGCGGCGTCCAGGCTCTGCACGCCGCGCGGGATACGGGGCGCATTTCCGCGAACGTACGTCCCGCAGCCTCCAGTTGTTCTTCTCAAGCTGAGGCGGTCCTCCTATTTCCGCCACAAGCGGGCCTTGGCGCCATTTGCGAACCCGCTGGGTTTCCGCCACAGCTTGGGGTTCGCGGCGCAGCCAGTTTCTTTATGAAATTTATAGTAAATTCATACCGCAAGGCGATGCTGATGGCAAGATTTTTGAAATCGGTCCGGGGTCTGCGGCGGGCTCGCGGGCACAGGCCACGCCGCAAGGGATGGTGGCAACCCCACAAGACACTTGAGCAGCGGAGGGATACCACTAGGCACACCATTTTGCGCCGAAAAAACGCGCCCGCGATCGTCCACGTAAAGAGCCGGCTTCGGCAAGGGGAAACAGCTTAAAAAACTCCCCCACGCCTTTGCGTCGGTCGCCCTTGCACCTGTGAAGCAGATTACCGCCAAGGGATATCTCTCTCGCGCCCATGATTGACAGCTCGCACATACTTGCACCTGTGAAGCAGATTACCGCCAAGGGATATACCGCCCCCATGCATGAAAGGCAGGGAAGACGTCATTGGGGCGTAGTATTGCGCAGCCCGGCTTTACGTGCGCCTTTGCGGCAGGCGTCCTGCCCTCGCAGCCGCCAGAACAATTACAGACCAAGGCTGTCTTAAATCAGACTAACTTATGGATATTTATAAATATTATAACACACCCATTCTTGCGCTTAACCGCGCAAATACATCGCGATTGCGCCTCAACGGCGGGCGCCTGCTGACGCAACCGCCAGGGCATTGCAACGTTGCAATGCCCTAAAAAATGAGCGCGTCGGTTTCCGGGTCATAGCTCTGGCCCGCGCCGTGCTGCTCCACGCGCCGCTGCCAGTTTTTGCCCAAAAAATAAAACCTCAGGCTGTCCTGCGCGGCGTCAAACGCTTCCAGCAATTGCGCACGCAGCGCCGCCCACTGGGCCGGGTCCACCACGCATTCAAACACGGAATACTGCACGCGCTGACCGTAATTGGTGCAGATGCGGGCAATGCGCCGCAACCGCCGTTTGCCGCCGGGGTCTTCAAAACTCACATCATAACTCACCAGCACCAGCATGACTTACTTCCAGAAAAAGGGCGGATACCCGTCCAGATCGCCCCGCAGATATCGCGCCAGCAATTGCGCCTGAATATGGAAGACCAGCCCTAAGGGGAGAGACTGGTTCAGAAAAGGATGGGTCACTTCCTGCTGCTTGCGTTTCTGCCAGGCGGTGAGCACACGCTTGCGCGCGTCGTCGTCCATAAGCACCGCCCCGCTCTCTTTGCGCGCAAAATCCCGGCCGCGCACCTCGCCCCGGTTGATGAGCGAAAGTACTAGCCGATCCGCCACCACAGCGCGGAATTCTTCCATCATATCCAGGGCAAGGCCGGGCCTGCCGGGCCTGTCCCGGTGCAGAAAACCCACCTGTGGATCCAGCCCCACACCCTCCAAAGCGGAACGCACGTCGTGCGCCAACAGGGTATAGACAAACGAGAGCAGACAATTGACCGCATCCAGCGGCGGGCGACGATTGCGCCCGGCAAAGGGGAATTCCTCCCGATTCTGCAGAATCAGACAGTCGAACACGCCAAAATAGGCGCTGGCCGCCTGCCCTTCCATCCCTCGGGCCTGATCCAGACCCAACGGACGGCGCAACTCCTGGGCACAGGCTTCCAACACCTGCAGAGCCTGCCCCACGCGCGCGGCGTCCACCCGCTCACCGTGGTCCCGCAGGCAGCGGCGCAGCACCGTCCGCGTATTGGCCACCTTGCCCGCCAGCACGGCCCGCGCCACCCCGGCCACGCCCGCCGCGTCGTCGGCCTGGCGGTACTGAGCCTTGCGCAGGCGCACATTGCCCTGCTGCGGCCCGCGCACCATGGCCAGAAAGCGGCCGTGCTCCGTCAAAAAAGAAACAGCCAGCCCCTGTTCAGCGCAATGCCCCAGCAAAAAAGGGCTGCACAGCACATTGCCAAAGCAGACAATGCCGTCCAGCACATGCAGAGGGAAGCGCCGCGAAGCCCCGTCCTCGCCCCGCACCAGCACACACTCCCCATCCTTGGAAAGATACGTGCCCTGAGCCGTGATATAGAGGGTATTGAGCAGCTTTTTCATGACAAAAGCCCCCGCAATAAATAGTCCTCCACCCCTTGTCGGGGGGCCTTGGGCATGCAGCGGGAGAGGAGCGAACAGCCCCGGCAGCGCGGGCCGTAGCGCCCCGGCGGCGTGCGGCCGCCCTCCAGCAGGGCGTGCAATCCGGCACAGGATTCCGTCACCACGGCCCGCAGGCGGGCATCAAAGAGCACCCGCTCCCGCCGTCGCGGCTGCCCATAAAAAATGGCCCCTTCAGGGATGTCCCGGCCCAGCATTTCCTCCAGACACATGGCCTGGGCGCAAAGCTGCGCGCGGTCCCAGTCCTCCACCTTGGGGCTGCCCCGCTTGTATTCCACGGGATAGACCATGTCGTCCGCCGATGCTGCGGCTGACGCGCCGTTCTCCCGCCGTTCCACCAGATCGGCAATGCCGTAGAGCCCCAGACGTTCGCTCCTGACCGGCACGCTGCGATCCTCTGCCACACCGCCGCGCGCGCCGGGAAGCCCGGCGTCCACACGGCGGTGCAGCAGACGGCCCTCGGCCGTAAAGCGGTTCTCCTCCCAGACGCCTTCCAGATGAATGAGCGCGCACTGGCGCGGGCAGTACAGATAGTGCTGCAGGGCGGAAAGGGGCAGAAGATCGTCCACGGCCAGTCTTCCTTTTACAACAGTTCTTCCACGCTGACGCCAGCGGGCACGGCGGCCGCATCCACGCTCACCGCATAGTCGCCAAAGGCCCTGGCCGGCGCGCTGCCGTCGCCCTGGCGGGCCACGCGCACGGCGTCAAACAAAACGTGCGCCGGGGCGTTGCCCAGGGCGTCCGCATGCTTGAAGACAATGAGCTTACGGGCGCTCATGAGGCCGCGCGCCGCCGAATGGTCCAGATCGAACATCTGCCGCAGGGCCTGCCAGAAAAGCTGCAGGTCGTCGTCGGAAAAGCCCGTGCCTTTGTCCCCTTGCGCCAGATGGGGAGAAATAAAGCCGTGGGCCAGGTACAGGGCATAGGGCAGGATGTGTTTGTTGCCCATGGTACGGTTGCCGCCGCCCTGTTTTTCAGCCTCCTTCTCCGTTTCCACGGCCATGCGGGTGATGCTCACCTCCACAGGCACCACAGCTTCCACGCTGCGGGCAAAGGTCAATTGCACGGGGCCGCGTACCTGGCCGCAGTTGTTGAGCTTGGTGGACATGACCGCCCCGAAAGCGCGCACGTCATAAAAATTGGCGCACATCCAGCGCCGGGCCGCGTCGATTCTTGCCGACTCGCCTTTGCAGGCCTTGGCTTCGACGCTTTCATAGGCGGGTTCACGGGACTGGGACAATACGGCCCGCTCCGCCACATAAATCTTGTAGCCCGGCTCTCCGGCCTTGGCGATTTCCACAAAATTGCGCACCTTGCGCTTAAGGCAGACGTCCGTCACCAGGCCGAAGCCCGTTTCCGGGTCCAGACGCGGGGTGTTGCCCGCATCCGGATCGCCGTTGGGGTTGCCGTTCTCCACGTCAAACAGGTAGACAAAATCGTAACGGTTGCTGATGGCGGCCATGGCTTAGTCCTCCCTTTGCGCTGCGGGCGCGACGGTTGCGCTTTCTGCGGTTTCTTTTTTGGTAAAAAAGGCCTGGCGCTGCTGATAGTAGCCCAGGATAAACATGCCCTGCTCTTCCAGCCGAAGGGCAGCGGGAAAGCCGCCGCGGGCGGCGTCCAGGCCGTTCAGGATTTCCTGCAGAGCTTTTTCCAGATTAATGGCCTTTCCCGGCTCCTCCTTGCGAATTTTTGCCAGCCCGTGCTGGGCGTTGCGCAATATTATGGGAAAAACGCGGGCCGGCGTGGCCGAAGCCGCGCCGAAAAAGCGGTCACGCACTGTGGCGTTGGCCCCGGGAACGGCATTTTCCTGAATGCGTTCCACCAGAGCGAACAGACGGCCCAGACGATAGGCCACATCCGTAATACCGATATCCAGGCTCATGGGAACCTCCTTCTGTGCGTTGCGGACCAGCCAGGCCTTGAGCATGGCCGCCCGAAGAGAGTTGACGCCCCTGTCCGCCCGGATGCGCTCCACGGCGGCAGTGAGCAGCGTACGGGGGTAGGGCAGTTTGCCCACAATGGCCCGCAGCAGTTGCCCGGCCAGCAGAGGGGAAATGTTTTTGGAATCCCGTCGGGAGGCCAGCTCCCGCAACAGCTGCCAGGGGCTGGGGAACTCCGGTTCGCTGTCAAAACTGCGGCGCAGGCGTAACGCCTGGTAGTGGGCCGCCAGGTTGGCGGCCATGCCGCCCACTGTGTCCCGCTGCCAGAAGCGTACGGCCACGCGGGCCGCATTGCCCGCCAGGCCCAGCACAAAAAAGCCTGTGGCCGGGTCGCCCAATTCCTCAGGATAGCGGCCTTGCGCCACGGCGGTAAGATAGCCCTGCAATTGCCGGGTCAGGCTGTCGTCTTCCGCCTTGCCGCCCATGCTCATGCCGAACAGCCCCTCCGCCGCCGGGGCCGCGGACCAGAACACCACTGTGGTTTCGCCGATGACGACTTTGCGCGGGCTGCCCTTGGCCAGCAAGTGGTTGAGGGCCGTGGTGTAGGCAAAGGCCGCGCCCTGCCCTACCGGGGCATTGTAGTTCTGTTCCTTGCCGAAAGATTTGAAGGACGCGATGTTAAACGAAACCAGGGCGGCCCCGGTGGGCTGCGCCCCGGCCACCCCTTTGAGGGCCGGATGGATGGCCGGAATGGGCGCGTTGTCTTCGCCGGTCACCAGGCACATACCCCTTTCTTCTACGGCGTTGGCGGCCAGATGCCCCAGCCATGCCTTCTGAAACGCCGGACAGTCGTGCAGAAAACGCCGTTCTCCGTCCAGACGGAAAACCAGATTCCAGCCTTCCATTTCTTTCCAGCACGGCAGTTCCGCAGCCTGTTCCGGGGTCCAGGCTTCCAGAAAACGCAGCAGGGCCAGGGCCCCGGCGTCGTCCAGGGGATCCAGCAACTCGTGGGCCAGGGCCTTGAAGGCGGCGTGGGCCTGCGCCGTGCGTTCGGGCTTGCCCTTGGCGTCCGCGCCCAACACATAGCCCGTATTGTCCCAGGCGAAATTGGCCAACACGTTGACGGACCGCTTCACCGGCCCCGGCACACGGAGTATCTTTGCCTTGCCCTTGGCGTCGCGCAGGTCTTCCGGCGGCCCGGCCAGGGTGCCGTCGGGCCGCAGCGCCAGACAGAACTGCACGCCCTGCATACCGAAGCCGTAGGGCGAGATGTCGGCTTCCGGGTCGGCGGCCAGACGTTGGTAATAGTCGTTGAGGGCTTGCAGAATCATGCGCTTTCCCTCCCTTCCCGGCAGTCCAGCACGCCGTTGCGCAGCCGCGCGCGAAAAAAGCGCGGGCTCATGTCCGCCGTGTAGTCCAGGTCATAAAGCATCCAGCCCAGATCCGCTTCGCCCTGCAGGGGAGAAGTGGGAATATCCCCCTCCACCGGACCGAAAAAGGCGGCAAACTCCCGGCAGCCCAGGTACGGCCGGTGAAAGCACTGGCCTTTGGCCGCCCTGCGGTTAAAGATGTCCAGATGTTTGCCGTCATTGCGGTCTTCTGTCGAAGTATAGCTGAAATGGGCTTCAATGACGTAGTCCACCTGGCGCAGCACCAGGGCGGCCCGCTGCTGACGGCTGTCCTCCACAAAAAGTCGCAGGGGCGTGGTCCCGTCCTTCATGGCGGAACTCACCGTGCCAGGAGGGATTTTGTCGGCCACCTCGTTACGTCGCACATTATCAAAAACAATGGGCCGCAGGACGTGGATTTTGTCCACCACCCAGCAAATGCTGGGCTTCCAATACACGGCCTCCAGCACGCCGCGCGCGGCGGAGGGCGTCATGACGTCGTAGCTCACGCGCTCCGCCTTCATTTCCGGGCGGGTAAAGCAGGCATACTCCCCCCAGACCCGCAATCGTACACCTTGAGACACGGGCAGACCTCCTTGGTAAAAAGGCCAGGATCAAAAAATAAAATCTTCCGCCGTGGGGGCCTGGCAGACCAGCCCCAGGCGCTCATCGTAAAAATCCATATCCGCAAGCACTGCGCAGCCGCCCGCCCCGTCTCCCTGCTCCGTTTCCGGCCATTCCAGCGCGCCGCGCAGATCCAGAGCCTGGAACTGGCCCTCGTAAACCTGCACCGTGTACTGTTGCAGTTGCCGTAAAATGCCGCGCGGATGTTCCGCAAACGGCAGGGCGGCCAGCAGCTCGCGCGCCGTGGCGTCGTAGGGGATGACAATGGGCAGCATGGCATTTTCAATGAAGTGGAAGGCCTGCGCCGCACTGCGGAAAAACCACTGTCCTTTGGGGTCGGAAAGCAGATCGAGAATGCCCTTGCTGTCCAGGCTGTCCTCTTTTTTCCAGTACACTGTGCGAAAATAACGGTGCAACGCCTCAGGGCTGAAGGGATCCGCCACATGGCGCAAGACTTCGCGGGCGCTGTCAGCCGCGTAGCGGAAGGCCCTGGGCACGCCGCCTTCCGGCGTGAATACGGTGACCGGCGCAAGGCCGTCACATTCGCCCTCGCGGTTGCAGCGCCCGGCCGCCTGCACCAGCGAATCCAGACCGGCCAGTTCGCGAAAAACGCGGGGAAAGGACACGTCCACACCGGCCTCTACCAGTTGCGTGGACACGGTCAGGCAGGGCGCGCCTTCCCGCAGCTGCCCACGGATGTCCTCCAGCACGCGGGAGCGGTGCGCCGGACACATGAGGGCGCTCAAATGGCGCGCGCCCGGCTGGTCCTGCAGCAGACGAAACAGCTCCGCCGCCCGCTGCCGGGTGTTGACGATGCACAGAACCTGCCCTTGCTGCCGCAGACGGCCAGCCAGATTTTCCAGGCCAAGGGGCTCGTCAAGCAGTTCCAGACGGGTACGGGCCAGATCGCGCTGCAGACGGGTGGGGTCCGGGGCCAGCTCCCGCACCGCGCCGCGCAGGCCCTTTTTGAACTCCGTGGGGTCGTACGCCAGAGCCGGCTGGGTGGCCGTACAAAAAACAATGCTGCAGCCATAATGGGCGGCGAGTTCTTCCAGGGCCCGCAGGCAGGGAAGGAGGTAGTCCGTGGGCAACATCTGCGCTTCGTCCAGCACAATGACCGAACGGGCCAGATTGTGCAGCTTGCGGCAGCGCGAAGGTTTAGCCGCAAACAAGGACTCAAAGAACTGCACGTTGGTGGTCACCACCACGGGCGCGTCCCAGTTTTCGCAGGCCAGGCGGTGGCGGCGCGCGGCCGGGCTTTCGCCCACCGTGTCCGTGTCCGCGCCGGGCGCAAGCACGCGCGGGTCAAAATTGCTGTGGTGCTCAATCACCGCGCCTTCAGGAAAGATCTCCCGAAAAACCCTGGCGTTCTGTTCAATAATGGAAGTGTAGGGGATGACGTAGACCACCCGCCGCAGGCCGTGGGCCAGGGCGTGCCGCAGGGCAAAGCTCATGGACGAAAGGGTTTTGCCGCCGCCCGTGGGCACGGTCAGGCTGAACAGACCGGGCGCGAGGGCCGCCCCCTTGCGGCAGCTTTCCAGCACGGCGGCCCGCAGGACGTTGACCCGCCCTGTGGGGCTGAAGCCCGCGCAGTGCGCGTCCAGGGCGGTGGCCAGGGCTTCCAGCGGCGGCGCGCCAGACGCGCCTTTTTGCCGCTCCGCCGCCTTTGCCGGTTGGGTAAAGGCTTCAGTATCCGTATAGTCCGCATCCACCAGGGCGGAAAACAGCAGCCGCGTAAAAAAACTCAGGCCAAACGGCGTGGGCGCAAAGGGCGGCTGCAGCACGCGCACAAGGTCCGCATCCGGAGTGGCGACCTCCGGCAAGGGTACGGCCCGGGCGCAAAGCTGCCGCAAGGAGGCCGCCCCGTCCCGGCCGCTGTTGTGAAAATCCGGCAGGCCGCCGTGGTGTCCGGCCACGCAGTAGGCCAGCAACAGGCCCGGCGCCTCGCCGTGCTCCAAGAGCCAGCGCGCGCCGGGGCCCTTGTGGTCCACCAGGCGGCGCAACGTGCCCAAAAGCCGCTGCTGAAAATCGGGCAGAGCCTTGCCCGCATCGTGTGACAGACCACATTGCCGGCCCCAGTCCGCCGCGCCGAAAACGGCAGCCCTGGACGACGCCCCGGCCGCCACCTTTTGTAAATGCTCGGCCAGGGGCTGCCATTGGTCGGGCGGGCGACCTTCCAACGTGTGCGCGTAGAGCATACACACCCCCAAAAAACCATCGCGTCCTGTGCAGACGAGGCATTTCGTTATTTTTATTCATTGGCTTATCAAAATGCGCTTGCCGCAGCAAGCGCGGCAGAACAAAAAATGCCCGGCAGACGCGAAGCCGGGTTGCGGCTACCGCGCCTGCCGGGCGACAGGCTGTACAAAAACGGACAGGGTTACGGCATGGTGTATTCGCGCTTGGTGGCAAAGATATTGCCTTCGCGCTCCAGCCCCTGGGCAGCGGCCTTGCTGTACCACTGGGCGGCTGTGGTCGCGTCCTGCGTCGTGCCCACGCCATACTCGTAGCAGGCCCCCACATAGCGCTGAGCCTGGGCAAAGCCCTGGTCCGCCGCCAGCTTGGCCCAACGGAAGCTCTCTTCCGGATTTTTGGGGAAGCCGTACTTGCCCTGGCTGTAGTAGAGGGCCAGGTTGAAGCGGGCTTCGGCATTGCCGCTGTCGGCCGCGCGACGCATAAGGTCCGCCACGGCGGCCTCGTTGCGGGGCAGGCCCACGCCCAGTTCGTACTGATAGGCCAGCAGCACCTGCGCTTCGCTGTCGTTTTGGTCCGCCGCCAGGCGGAACCACTTGGCCGCGGTGCTCAGGTCCTGGTTCACGCCCAGGCCGTTTTCATAGCAACGGCCCAGCAGCACCTGCGCCCGCGGGTTGCCGTCCGAGGCCAGGGGCTGCACCATCTGGATAACCTGCTTGTATTGCCCTATGTTATAGGCCGTCCAGGCTTTTTCCAGAGTCTGCGCCGCAGTGGCGGCCGGCGCGGCCACCGCCGTCCCTGCAAGGCCGCAGGACAGAACCAAGGCCGCCAAAAGCGCCGGGAGGGATCGTTTCATGACAAAACTCCTTAGTATGGCGGGGCGGAATGGCCCCTGCCCGTGCATAAGAATAGTGTGCCGTCCGCCCCTTGGCAAGGGTTCCGCACGACCGCGCCGCATCCGTCATGGAGAGGCCGGGGCCGGTCCATCACCCGGTCCGGCCCCGGCCGTCTTCTGCACCCTGTCTTGACGCCCCGGCCCGCGCAGGGCACAACCAAGTGACCACATTGCCAGCCGGGTTCCCGAACCCGCTTTGAGGAGAACGTCATGCCCCAGTCCGACCAGCAGCCCCCCCGCACGCCGGGCGCAAACCCCGGCCGCAAAGCCCTGCCCGCGGGCAACGGCAGCTCCGTCACGGACGGCCCCAAGGTGGTGGAGGCCGAAGTGCTGCACGGGGACGCGGACGCAGGCCATGAAAGGGAGGACGCCCGCCGCGACGGGACTGCGGGCTCCCGCCGGGAAGAACATTTTTATTATCGCGCCACCTACGGCAACCGCGGCGACGGCTTTGCCCGACTGTGGAGCTTTGGCCGAGAGGACGGCAATGCCTGTCTGGCCCCCTGCATCACCTTTACGCTGTTTCTGGTCTGTCTTGCGCAGTTTGGCTTTCTGGCGGGCCTGGGCTTCGTGTTTTTTCACACCGTAGGGGCTGTACTGGGAGCCCTGAGCGAAGTGCGCCGCCTGGCCGCCGGCCGCGTATCCAATCCCTGGCTCTGGCGACTGGGCAACTGGGCGGTTTCGTTCCTTATCACCGTCTGGCTGGCGGGCGGCTTTGATTGAACTTGCGGGACCGCCTGCGCCATCTTTGCCAGATGCGGCCTCCCCGCGCCTCTACTATGATTATGCTGCAAAAATCCTTACTGTGGCAGGTCTACCTGCTGGAATGCGCCGACGGCACCCTCTACTGCGGCGTCACCCGCGACCTGCGCCGCCGTCTGGACCAGCACAACGGCCTGTGCGCGGGCGGAGCGCGCTACACGCGGGGCCGCCGCCCCGTACGCCTGCTGGAACACCGCACCTGCCCCGACCAGGGTACGGCCCTGCGCCTGGAGCGGGCGGTCAAGGCCCGGCCGCGCGCACAAAAACGGATTTTTCTGCAAAAGGGGACGCTGCCGTGCTGACGCCCGAAACCGCTTTGGCCTTTTTTGCCGCAGCCCTGCTGCTGGCCGTGGCTCCGGGGCCGGACAACATCTTTGTGCTCACCCAGTCCGCCGTGTACGGCGCGGGCGCGGGCGTAGCCACCACCTTCGGGCTGGTCACAGGCCTCTGCGTGCACACCACGGCCGTGGCCTTGGGCGTGGCCGCCCTGTTCCAGAGTTCGGCCCTGGCCTTTACCCTGCTCAAGGCCGCGGGCGCGCTCTATCTGCTGCGCCTGGCCTGGCTTTCCTTTCGCGCGGGCGCGGCCCTGGCCCTGACCCCGGAGGCAAAGCCGCCCTTTCCCGGCTATCTGGCTCTGTACCGCCGGGGCATTGTGCTGAACGTGACCAACCCCAAGGTTTCCCTGTTTTTTCTGGCTTTTTTGCCCCAGTTTTGCGACCCGGCGCGGGGCAGTGTGGCCCTGCAGGTGCTTCAACTGGGCGGGCTGTTCATGCTGGCCACGGTGGTGGTGTTCTGCGCCGTGGCCGCCCTGGGGGGACGGCTGGCCCTCTGGTTCAACCGCTCGCCGCGCGGGCAGATGCTCATCCACCGGGCAGCCGGAACCGTTTTTGCCGGGCTGGCCCTGCTGCTGCTGTGCAGCGGCCGTGGCGCTTGAGCGCGACTGCTTGACATCCCCTGCCCCAGGGCGTATGGGAATCAACTTTCAGAGGACAGCATGCAAAACTACCGCATCGGACTCGGCGATCTGCCCCCGGAGGGCAAAGAATTTGTGCTGGATGACCCCGCCATCTGGCTGGAACCCCTCAAGGAGTTCCATATGGATTGCCGGGTGCGCAAACCCTTGCGCGCCACGATTTCCGTAACGCCCGTAGAGGACGGCTGGCTGGTGCGCGGCAGCCTGGAGGGCGAAGTGGCCCTGCCCTGCAGCCGCTGCGCGGAAGACGCCATTACCCCGCTGGCCGCGCGGTTTGAAGACTTTGAAAGCCTGCCGGAAGAGCCCGAACCCGAAGCGCCCAGGCGTCACGCCGCGCAGGAACCGACGCCGGCGGGCGAGCGACTGGTCTGGGAGCGCGGCGCGCTGCTGCTGGACCTGGCCGCCGTATGCTGGGAAGAATTTGTGCTGGCCCTGCCACCCACGCCCCTCTGCCAAGAGGGCTGCAAGGGCCTGTGCGCCCGCTGCGGGGCCAACCTTAATGCCGGACCCTGCGGCTGCCCGCCCGAAGAAGGCGACCCCCGCCTGGCAGTGCTGCGCGGGCTTGTCCGGCGCGGCAAGTAGACATCCGCCCGACTTTTGCGTAACCTGCTGTGTCTTGCGGGCGGGCCTTTCCCGCCCCTTTGCACAGCCAGCCCAAGCCTTCCGTCTATACGGAAAAGGAGACCGCCATGGCCGTTCAGCAGAATAAAAAATCCCGTTCCCGCAAAGGAATGCGCCGCTCTCACGACCGCGTGGCCGTGCCCGCCGTCATCTACTGCACCTGCGGCGAACCCACCCTGCCCCACAGCGTTTGCCCTAACTGCGGCGAATACAAAGGGCGCAAGGTGATTGCCGGCAACGACAACGCGTGATGAACGAGCGCCCCGTCATTGCCGTGGACGCCATGGGGGGAGATTTTGGCCCTTCCGTGGTGGTGCCTGGGGCCATTGAGGCCGCCAGGCTGTACGACCTGCACGTGCAGCTTGTGGGAGATACCCCCAAGCTGGAGGCCGAGCTGGACAAGCTCGACCTCGTCAACGTGCATTTTGACATCGTGCAGGCCGATGACGTGGTGCACATGAACGAACGCCCCTCGGACATCCTGCGGCGCAAAAAAAACGCCTCCATCCAGGTGGCCTGCCGCCTGGTCAAGGAGGGCGCGGCCGACGCCGTGGTCAGCGCCGGGCATTCCGGAGCCACGGTGGCCTGCGGCATGTTCATCATGGGGCGGCTCGCCGGGGTGGAACGTCCGGCCCTGGCGGCCCTGCTGCCCACAGAAAAAGACCCCGTCGTGGTGCTGGACGTGGGCGCCAATGTGGATTGCCGCCCCTACCACCTCTTTCAATTCGGCCTCATGGGCGACGCTTTTGCCCGCGACCTGCTGGGCTATGCAGCGCCGCGCGTGAGCCTTTTGAGCATCGGCGAGGAAGAAGGCAAAGGCAACAGCCAGGTCAAGGAAGCCTACGAACTGCTGAAAATGGCTCAGAACCTCAACTTCGCGGGCAACGCCGAAGGGCGGGACATTTTTACCGGCGACCTGGACGTGGTGGTCTGTGACGGTTTTGTGGGCAATGTGGTGGTCAAGATGAGCGAAGGGCTTGCCGCCTCGCTGGTGCGCATGCTCAAAAAAGTCTTCACATCCGGCCTGTTGCCGGCCCTGGGCGGCATGCTGGCCCGGGGGGCCTTCCGGCGCTTTGCGCGCACGGTGGACTACGCCGAATACGGCGGCGCGCCGCTTTTGGGCCTGCAGGGTCTGGCCATCGTCTGTCACGGGCGCTCCAGCGCGCGGGCCATGACCAACGCCGTGCGCATGAGCGGCACCTTTATACGTAAAGGCACCAATCTTCGCCTGGCCGAAACCATCCTGGCCAACGAGGAGCTTACCCGCTTCTCCCGCGCCATCTAACCCACGGTACCCCCAATGAAGCCTTTTTGCCATCTGCTTGCCCTGCACGCCTACGTTCCCGACACGGTGCTGACCAATGCCGACCTGGCCGCCGTGGTGGACACCAACGATGAATGGATCGTTTCCCGGACGGGCATCCGCCGCCGCCACAGGCTGGACGCGGCCGACAACGCTTCGGACATGGCCCTGCGCGCGGCGCGCGGCGCGCTGGACGATGCGGGGCTGCTGCCTGCCGAGCTCACCCACGTCATCACCGCCACCTGCACGCCGGACGTGCTCTCTCCTTCAGTGGCCTGCATTGTGGCCGGGCAATTGGACACAGGGCCGGTCATGGCCTTTGACTTCAGTGCCGCCTGTTCCGGTTTTTTGTACGGCCTTTCCCTCTGCCGTTCGCTGCTGGCCCAGGATCACGAGGCCAAGATTCTGTTTATCTGCGCCGAGGCCCTCAGCCGCCGGGTCAACTGGGCGGACCGTTCCACCTGCGTGCTCTTTGGCGACGCGGCCACGGCCTGCGTGGTCAGCGCGGGTTCGGCCAATGTGCTGGCCGGGCTGGAAGACGTGCTCTGCCTGAGCGACGGCCGCCAGCGCGACCTTATCGTCGTGGGCGGCGGCACCTCCAGCCGTTATGGCCTGGGCGACCCCGTGGGCGAAGATTTTTTCATCCGCATGCAAGGGCGTGAAACGTACAAGCATGCCGTGCGCAGCATGGTGCAGGTCTGCGAAGACGTGCTGGCCAAAAACGGCCTCACGGCTGCGGATGTGGACCTGCTGGTGCCCCACCAGGCCAACCTGCGCATTATAGAAGCCGTGGGCGGCCGCCTGGGCATCACGGGCGAGCGCGTGTTCGTCAATGTGGACCAGTACGGCAACACCTCTTCGGCCTCCATTCCCCTGGCCATTGCCGAAGCGCACGCGCAGGGGCGCATCAGGCCGGGCTGCCGGGTACTGGCTACGGCTTTCGGCGCAGGGCTTACCTGGGGCGCGGCCCTGCTGCGCTTTTAAGCCGATTTTTCTCCGGCCGCACGCGGGGCCGGGGCGCACGCGGCGCACCGCGCGTGCAACAACATTTTTTACGGGCGTTTCTCCACGCAGGGGGCACGCCGGGCGCGCAGGACACGCCCAGAAAAACGGCGATGCTTCGCCCCTGCCGCGCGGCCGGCCCTGACGGCTTTTCCGCGCTTTTCGCTCCAACTGGCGTGCCGCACGCCGCAGACTAAAGGCAGGCAATATGACAACCGTGCAGTGCCCTTCCACCCAAGACGCGCCGACGGCCTTGGTAACCGGCGGATCACGCGGCATCGGCCGGGCCATTGCCCGCACCCTGGCACGGGAGGGCTTTCAGGTTTACCTTACCTACGTCAGCCGCCCGGAAGAGGCGGAAAAAACCGTAGAGGAAATCCGCTCCCAGGGCGGCCAGGCCAGGGCTTTTGGCCTGGACGTGAGCGACGGGGCCGCCGTGGCCGACTTTTTTGGCGCCGAGATCAAGGACCAGGTCAACCTGGCCGTGCTGGTCAACAACGCGGGCATCACCAGGGATGTTCTCTTACTGCGCATGAAGGACGAGGACTTTGACCGCGTGCTCACCGTCAACCTGCGCGGAGCCTTTTTGTGCTCGCGCGAGGCGGCCAAGATCATGAGCCGAGCCCGCTACGGCCGGATCGTCAATATTTCTTCCGTGGTGGGGCAGATGGGCAACGTCGGGCAGGTCAACTACGCCGCGGCCAAGGCAGCCCTGCTGGGACTCACCAAATCTTGCGCCAAAGAGCTGGCCGCCAGGCAGATCACGGTCAATGCCGTGGCCCCCGGCTTTATTGAAACGGACATGACCGCAGCCCTTACCGATGAAGTGCGCGCGGATTATGTGGCGGCCATACCCCTGCGGCGCATGGGCCGGGCCGAAGACGTGGCCGAAGCCGTGGCCTTTCTGGCCTCGGACAAGGCCGCCTACATCACCGGACAGGTGCTGGGCGTCAACGGCGGCATGTACTGCTGACCGCGCCCGCGCCACAAAGACCCCGCCCGGCCCCGACGCCGGGCCAACAGAGAGACCATTACTTTATTGCTGGAGGATACCATGTCTGATGTTTCTGAAAAGGTAAAAAAGATCATTGTGGATCAACTGGGCGTGAGCGCCGAAGAAGTGAAGCCCGAAGCCTCCTTTGTGGAGGACCTGGGCGCCGATTCTCTGGACCTGACCGAGCTGATCATGGCTATGGAAGAAGAGTTCGACATTGAAATTGCCGACGACGACGCCCAGAAGATCCTGAAAGTGCAAGACGCCATCAGCTACATCGAAAACAAGCAATAGTACCGGCGCGCCAACGCCGGAGGGGCTTCCGGCTTTCCGGCCCGCAGCCTGTCGCCGGGCTTTGCCGCACGGGCGCGCCGTGCCCACCCGTCGCAAAAACGGCGCGGCGGCACAAACGCCCAACGAAACCGCGCTGTTGCCGCGACCGTGAGGCGTCCGCCGCTGCGGACGAAGGACGCTTTGAATTCCCATGACAGCCGCAGTGGGGGGACGCCGCGTCCCCCCGCCTTCAAAGGAGCATGCATGACCCGTCCCCGCGTAGTGATCACCGGCATTGGCGGCGTTACGCCCCTCGCCAATGATATGGAAAGCACCTGGAAAAAGCTGCTCGCCGGCGAGTCGGGCATTGCGCCCATCACCCTTTTTGACGCTTCGGCCTACGATGCCCGCATTGCCGGCGAAGTGAAAAATTTTGTGCCCGAAGACCACATCCCCATGAAGCAGGCCCGCCGCATGGACCGCTTCACCCAGTTTGCCGTGACTTCGGCCCAGATGCTCCTCAAAGACGCGGACTTTACCGTAACCGACGCTAACGCCTACGATACGGGCGTCATCCTCGGCATCGGTCTGGGCGGTCTGCACACCCTGGAGACCTACCACGCCAAGCTGCTGCAGTCCGGTCCCAACAAAATCTCGCCCTTCATGATCCCCATGCTCATTTCCAATATGGGTCCGGGGCAGATTTCCATTTTTACCGGCGCCAAAGGCCCCAACATCGTCACCACCACGGCCTGCGCCTCCGCCATCCACGCTCTGGGCACGGCTTTTGACAACATCCGCCTGGGGCGGGTCACTGCGGTTATTTCCGGCGGCGTGGAGGCCACGGTCACGCCCCTGGGCGTGGCGGGCTTTACGGCGCTCAAGGCGCTTTCCACCCAGTTTAACGACGAGCCCACCCGCGCCTCCCGCCCCTTTGACGCCAAGCGCGACGGCTTTGTCATCGGCGAGGGCGCCGGCCTGCTGCTGCTGGAATCGCTGGAATCGGCCCAGGCGCGCGGCGCCAAAATCTACGCTGAAATGGTGGGCTACGGCGCCACGGGCGACGCCTACCATATGACCGCTCCCTGTGAGGACGGCGTAGGCATGGCCCGCGCCATGCAAAACGCCCTCAAGGATGCGGGCATCCAGCCAGAGGCCGTGGAGCACATCAACGCCCACGCCACCTCCACCATGCTCAACGACAAGACCGAAACCCGCGCCATTAAACTGGTCTTTGGCGCGCATGCGCCCAAGCTCAAAATTTCCGCCACCAAATCCATGACCGGCCATTTGCTGGGCGCAGCCGGCGGCATCGAATCCGTATTCACGGCCCTGGCCCTGCGCGACGGCATGCTGCCTGGCACCATCAACCTGGAAAATCCCGATCCGGAATGCGATCTGGACTACCTGGCGAACGGCACGGTGCACCAGGCCTGCAGCTACGCCATGTGCAACTCTTTCGGCTTCGGCGGCACCAACGCCAGCGTCATTTTTAAAAAGTGGGAAGCCTAGGGCCCCACGCCCTTTGCCCCGCGGCCGGGGGGGCATGGTCCGCCCCCGCCAACCATAAGGAAGCGCTCATGGACGAAATCCTGCTCCAAGACCCGGAACTGGCCCAGGCCATCATTCTGGAATCCAACCGTCAGGTCAGCAAACTGGAACTCATCGCCTCGGAAAACTTCGTTTCGCCGGCAGTGCGCGAGGCCCAGGGCAGCGTGCTGACCCACAAGTACGCCGAAGGCTACCCCGGCAAGCGCTATTACGGCGGCTGCGAATACGTGGATATAGCCGAGACCTTGGCCCAGGACCGCGCCAAGCAGCTTTTTGACTGCCAGTATGTCAACGTGCAGCCTCATTCCGGCTCACAGGCCAACATGGCCGCCTATCTGGCCTTCATGAAGCCCGGCGATACCATTTTGGGCATGAACCTTTCGCACGGCGGGCACCTGACCCACGGCAGCCCGGTGAACTTCTCCGGCCGCCTCTTCCACGTGGTTTCTTACGGCGTGGAGCGCGAAACAGGCCGCATTGACTACGACCAGGTGGCCACCCTGGCCCGTGAACACAAACCTCAGGCCATTGTGGCGGGCGCCAGCGCCTACCCCCGCGCCATTGATTTTGCGCGTTTTCGGCAGATTGCCGACGAAGTGGGCGCCACCCTGGTGGTGGACATGGCCCACATTGCCGGGCTGGTGGCCGCAGGCCTGCACCAGAGCCCCCTGCCCTACGCCCACATCACCACCACCACCACGCACAAGACATTGCGCGGTCCGCGCGGCGGCATGATCCTTTCCGGCGAAAGCATGGCCAAAACCCTCAACAGCCAGATTTTCCCCGGCATTCAGGGCGGGCCGCTCATGCACGTCATCGCGGCCAAAGCCGTGGCCTTTGGCGAGGCCCTGCGTCCTGCCTTCAAAAAATACCAGCTGCAGGTGGTGCAGAACGCCGCCACCCTGGCCGCCTGCCTCACGAAGGCGGGCTACGACCTGGTTTCCGGCGGCACGGACAACCACTTAATGCTGGTGGACCTGACCAGCAAGGACATTACGGGCAAGGACGCCGAACAGGCCCTGGACAAGGCGGGCATTACGGTAAACAAAAACACCGTGCCTTTTGAAACCCGTTCGCCCTTTGTTACTTCGGGCGTCCGCCTGGGCTCTGCGGCCCTGACCACGCGCGGCATGAAAGAAGACGATATGCGCCTGGTGGGCAGCTTTATTGTGGAAGCCCTGGAAAAACGCAACGAACCCGCCGCGCTGGAAAACATCCGTAAAAAGGTGGAGGAGTTCGCCCGGCAGTTCCCGCTGTTTGCCTGGTAAGCCGTTTATGGCGGTCCGGCTTACGTTTGGGCGTAAGCCGGACCGCGCTCAAGGCAGCGCACGCGGCGGCAGTCTGGCCGGGCTTGTCCCCGGCCGCAACTATTTCAGGTGGTCCTATGCAACGCATGCCTTGGCCCGAATACTTCATGAACATCACCTACCTGGTAAGCGGGCGCTCCACGTGCCTGCGCCGCCGGGTGGGCGCGGTGCTGGTGAAGAACAAACGCATCCTGGCCACGGGCTACAACGGCGCTCCGGCCGGGGTGCCCCACTGCCTGGAGGTGGGCTGCCTGCGCGAACAGCTGGGCATCCCTTCCGGCCAGCGGCACGAAATCTGCCGGGGGCTGCACGCGGAGCAAAACGTCATCATTCAGGCCGCGGTGCACGGCATCAATATCAGCGGCGCGGAGCTCTACTGCACCACCCATCCCTGCGTGCTCTGCAGCAAAATGCTTATCAACTGCGGCGTTCGCCATATCCTCTATGCAGAGGACTATCCAGACGAACTGGCCACGCAAATGCTGCGTGAAGCCGGGGTTCTTGTGGAACAGCTGCCCTTCGTCCCCCCCGTGGTCAGCGCTCAAACCGGAGAAGGCTCCCATGTCTGAACTGGATTACGCTCCCTTTATGCGCGAGGCCATAGCCCTTGCCGAGAGGGGTCGTTGGAAGACCTGTCCCAATCCCACGGTGGGGGCCGTACTGGTGCGCGACGGACACGTGGCGGCGCGCGGCTGGCACCATGCCGCCGGGGAAGACCACGCCGAGGTCGCCTGTATCAAGGACGCCCGCGCGCACGGGGTGGACCCGGCAGACTGCACCCTGGTGGTCACCCTGGAGCCTTGCTGCCATCAGGGCAAAACCCCACCCTGCACCGCGGCCGTGCGCGAGGCCGGCATCAAAAAGCTGGTGGTGGGTCTGGCCGACCCCAACCCCGTGGCCTGCGGCGGTGCGTGTCAGTTACGCGAAGCCGGGCTGGAGGTGGTGGAGGGCGTGTGCGCGCAGGAGTGCCGCGACCTGGTGGCGGATTTTCTGGTCTGGCAGACCCAAAACCGGCCTTACGTCATCCTCAAGATGGCCGCCACTCTGGACGGACGCATCGCCACGCGCAAGGGGCAATCCCAGTGGATCAGCTCCGAGCCTTCTCGGCAGGAAGTGCAGCGCCTGCGCGCAGGCATTGGCCTGTGCGGTGGAGCTGTGCTTATCGGCGGCGGCACCTTCAGGGCGGACGACCCGCGCCTGACGGTACACGAGGCCGGGGCAACGGCCCCACAACCCTTGGCCTGCGTGCTGACCTCGCGCCTGCCGCAGCCCGACGCGGATTTTCATTTGCTCAGGCACAGGCCGGAGCAGACCATTTTTATGGCCTCGCCAGCGGCGGCGGCCTCCACCACGGCCAAAGCCCTGCGCGAAATGGGCGTGCGCGTGCTGGCCCTGGGCCCGCGCGCGCGCGGAGGCGGCCCGGACTTTGTCGGCCTGCTGCAACTTTTGTGGCAAGAACTGCACTGCCCCTACGTACTCTGCGAAGGGGGCGGCAAGCTGGCGCTGAGCCTGCTGGAAGCCGGCATGGTGGACGACTTTCGCCTGCACCTGGCCCCTATAATTCTAGGCGACGCGGACGCCCATCCGCTGTTTTCCGGCCGTGCGCCCCTGAGCCTGGACGAGGCCCTGCGCCTGCGTGTAAGCCGCACGGACATTTGCGGCGGGGACGTGCACATCCGGCTGCATCCCCTGGACACGCTGCTCGCCTGAGCGCACGTGCCGCCTCCCCTATGCCGGTGGGCTCACCGCGCACACGCTTACGCAAAAAAGGTTTTTGAAAGATAGAGGGCGTGGGGCGAAGGGAACTTTTGATCACAAAAGTTCCCTTCGCCCCACAAAAAACACAACTAAAACCATCCCAAGGGTACAAATATGTTCACGGGTCTGGTGCAAGGCGAGGGCGAGGTCGCGGACCTGCGTCGTTCAGGCGCGGAGTGCCGCCTGCGTCTGCGCCCGCTGTTTGCTCTTTCCGGGCTTGTAGCGGGCGAATCCATTGCCGTCAACGGCGCCTGCCTTTCAGTGGAAACCTTTGGGGACGCGGACTTTACAGCCTACGCTTCGGCGGAGACCCTGGCCCGGACTACCCTGGGCGCGCTGCGGCCTGGCGACCGCGTCAATCTGGAGCGCGCCCTGGCCCTGGGCGACCGTCTGGGCGGGCATCTGGTAAGCGGCCATGTGGACGGCATTGCCACGGTGCAGGAAGTGCGGGCCGTGGGGCAGTCCTTGCGCTGTCGGCTGCGCTTTCCTCCGGAGTTCGCGCCGGAAATCATCCCCAAAGGGTCGGTGACCCTTGACGGCATCAGCTTAACAGTCAATGATTGCGGTCCGGATTTTCTTGAGGTCAACGTCATTCCCGACACCAGGCAACGCACGGGCATGCGCCGCTGGCGGCCCGGCGTGTCGGTGAATCTGGAAACGGACCTTATCGGCAAATATGTGCGGCGCGTACTGGACGCGCGCGCGGCAAGCAGCACGCCGCCGGGCGCGCAAACGGCGGCTGAAGACCCCGGCGCGCAGGACGCGGCCGGCGGCGCGGGCGTGACCCGTGAGCTGCTGCTGCGCAACGGTTTTATCTGATTATGGCGCGTTCCGGCTTTGGGCCGGGGCGCTTTGTCGTGAACAACGGCCTTGAGGAATATACCTTCCTGGGAGTGAACATGACCGTACAAACCATCGCCGGCCAGTTGGACGCCAAGGGCCTTAAAGTGGCCATGGTGGCCGCGCGTTTCAACGATTTTATCGTGGACAGGCTGATCAGCGGCGCGCTGGACTATCTGGAACGCCACGGCGCAAGCCAGGACGACATCACCCTGGTGCGCGTGCCCGGCGCTTTCGAGATGCCTCTGGTCTGCCAAAAGCTGGCCCAGAGCGGCCGTTTTGACGGCGTGCTGGCCCTGGGCGCGGTCATCCGCGGCGGTACGCCGCACTTTGACTATGTCTGCGCCGAGGCCACCAAGGGCATTGCCCAGGCCATGCTGCACGCGGGCACGCCCATCGGCTTCGGTCTGCTGACCTGCGACAACATTGAACAGGCCATTGAACGCGCCGGGGCCAAAGCTGGCAATAAAGGGGCCGAAGCCGCCGCCGCCATGCTGGAAACCGTCCGCGTGCTGGAGCAGCTCTAACCCATGGCCAAAGGAAAAAACGCCACCCGTCACGGCGAGCGGGCCCAGGCCTTTCAAGTGCTCTACGGCCTTTCTTTTACCTCGGCCACCAGCATGACGGACCTGCGCAGTCAGTTTTTGCGCACGCCCGCCGCCACGCCCGACCCCGCCAGGGAGCCGGGCGATATGCCGGTGGGCTTTGCCTGGGAACTGGTGGAAGGCGTCTGGCGGGAACGCGAACGCCTGGATCAGCTCATTGCCCGCCACGCCCGCAACTGGCGGCTGGACCGCATGGGCCGGGTAGAGCTGACCCTGCTGCGGCTGGCCGTCTACGAGCTGCTCTGCCGACCCGACGTGCCGCCCCGGGTAGCCATTAACGAGGCCCTGGAACTGAGCCGGGAATACGGCGCGGACACGGCCAAAAACTTTATCAACGGCATTCTGGACGCCGTAGCCAAGGCCCTGGAATCCCCCTCCGGGGAAAACCCTGCGCCCGTCCCGTCCGCCTAACCTCCTGGTACGCCATGACGCACGAACGCTACAATCCGCAAGCTATTGAAGAAAAATGGCAGGCCCGCTGGCAGGCGGAAAACGCCTTTGCCTGCAGCGACAAGAGCGACAAGCCCAAGTACTATGTGCTGGAGATGTTTCCCTACCCTTCGGGCAACATCCACATGGGCCATGTGCGCAACTACGCCATTGGCGACGTGGTGGCGCGCACCAGGCGCATGCTGGGCTACAACGTGCTGCACCCCATGGGCTGGGACGCCTTTGGCCTGCCGGCGGAAAACGCGGCCATCAAACACCACACCCATCCCGCCCGCTGGACTTACGACAACATCGCCAACATGCGCGCCCAGCTCCAACGCCTGGGCTATTCCTACGACTGGTCGAGAGAAGTCGCCACCTGCCGGCCGGAATACTACCGCTGGGAACAGATGTTCTTTCTGCGCCTGCTGGAAAAAGGTCTGGTCTACCGCAAGAAGGCCGCGCAGAACTGGTGCCCCTCCTGCCATACGGTACTGGCCAACGAGCAGGTCATTGACGGCCTGTGCTGGCGCTGTGACAGCCGCGTGATCCAGAAAGACCTGACCCAATGGTTCCTTAAAATCACGGCTTACGGCGACGAACTGCTGGAAGACCTGCAGAAGCTGGAGGGCGGCTGGCCCGAACGCGTGCTGGCCATGCAGCGCAACTGGATCGGCAAATCCACGGGCGCGGCCGTCACCTTTGCCCTGGAAAAACCCGTGGAGGGCGCGCAGAGCCTGGACGTTTTCACCACCCGTCCGGACACGCTCTTCGGCGTCACCTTCATGACGCTTGCGCCGGAACACCCCCTGGTGGAACAACTCATTGCCGGGCAGCCGCAGGCCGACCAGGTACGCGCCTTTGTGGAGCGCATCCGCAATATGGACCGCCTGGACCGGCAGTCCGAAAATTTGGAAAAAGAAGGCATCTTTACCGGAGCCTACGCCCTGCACCCCTTCACAGGGCAGCGCGTGCCCCTGTGGCTGGGCAACTTTGTGCTGGCGGACTACGGCACCGGCGCGGTCATGGGCGTGCCCGCCCACGACCAGCGCGACTTTGAGTTTGCCCGCAAGTACGGCTTGCCCGTCAAGGTGGTCATCTGCCCCAAGGGGGAGGAACTGCGGGCCGAAGAGCTTGCGGAGGCCTTTACCGCCGAGGGCGTCATGGTGGGCTCCGGCCCCTTTGACGGCCTGCCCAATGTGGAAGGCAAGGCCGCCGTGGCCGCAGCCTTGGAAAAAGAAGGCAAAGGCCGCGCCACCACCCAGTTTCGCCTGCGGGACTGGAACATCTCGCGCCAGCGCTACTGGGGCGCGCCCATCCCCGTGATCTACTGCGAAAAATGCGGCGTGGTGCCGGAAAAGGAAGAAAACCTGCCCGTGCTCCTGCCCATGGACGTCAAAATCCGCGAGGACGGCCGTTCCCCCCTGCCGGAGACCCCGGCTTTTGCCCAATGCGTCTGCCCGCGTTGCGGAGGCCCGGCCCGGCGCGAAACCGACACTCTGGACACCTTTGTGGAGTCTTCCTGGTATTTCGCCCGCTACACCAGCGCCCGCAATACCCAGGCCCCCTTTGACCCCGCCGCCCTCAGCTACTGGCTGCCCGTGGACCAGTACATCGGCGGTGTGGAACACGCCATCCTGCACCTGCTCTATTCCCGCTTTTTCACTAAGGCACTGCGCGACCTGGGCTTTTTCCCCGCCGGGCTGGACGAGCCCTTCGCCAACCTGCTCACCCAGGGCATGGTGCTGAAGGACGGCGGCAAAATGTCAAAATCCAAGGGCAATGTGGTGGCCCCTGCAGAGATGATCGCCAAATACGGGGCAGACACGGTGCGGCTGTTCTGCCTCTTCGCCGCCCCGGCGGAACGGGACTTTGACTGGTCCGATTCAGGCATCGAAGGAGCCTCGCGCTTCATCGGCCGCGTCTGGCGGCTGTTTATGGAAGAACGGGAACGGCTCCTGCCCCTCAAGGCCTGCCAGGCCACGGACGCGGACGCCCAAACGGTCGAAGCCCGCGACCTGCGCCGCCGCGAACACCTGACGGTCAAAAAGGCCGGGGAGGACATGGGCGAACGCTTCCAGTGCAATACGGCCATTGCCGCCGTCATGGAGCTGGTCAACGCCATGTACCTGGCCCGGGAAAAAATGGGCAACAGCGAGAGCGAACGCCGCGTGTTCTCCTCTGCCATGGCCACGGTGCTGACCCTGCTCGCGCCCATTACCCCCCACGTCTGCGAAGAACTGTGGGAGCGCCTGGGCCACGTCGACACCCTGTCCGGCGAGGCATGGCCCCGCTGGGAGGCCGCAGCCACCGCGCAGGACATGCTTACCGTGGCCCTGCAGGTCAACGGCAAACTGCGCGGCACCGTGCAGGTGCCGGCGGAAGCGGACAAGGTCGCGCTGGAGCAGGCCGCCTTGGCGGACCCCAACGTACAACGCCACACAGCCGGGCTTACCGTGCGCAAGGTGGTGGTAGTGCCGGGCAAGCTGGTCAACATCGTGGCCAACTGACGACAGCGCCGCCCGCTGCGGGCTGACCGGAGGAATCCGGAAAACGGGCGGCAAGGTCCGGCAACGAGAACTTGCCCCACTCTGAACAAAACCGCCCTTCTTTGCGCCCGCGGCGTTAACGGCCCGCCCGGCCGCTCGCGCCAATCTGACATCTGCCCCGCAAAAAAACGCCCCGGCAAGAGCCGGGGCGTTTTTTATGCGCCGCCCCAGAAACGCATACTCAGGAGGTAGGATTCTTACAAAACCTCAGGACGCACAGACCACCCCCAGTATGGCTGTTCTGCCTGCCTACTCGCATTTCGTGGCAAGGATTTTCAAGAAAATCCTTGCAGAGCAGTTAGCTCATTTCATTCGCTAACTGTTCCGGTAACACGTTTTTTGTAAATTTATTACAAGTAAACTACAACGATATTCATCAAGCAATCAATCTGTGAATTTTTTCTTGCCCATTGACGTAATACAACAGTTGCGATACTGGAATTATTACTCATATGCACCAATTTTTTTGAAGGAGGTCTTTGTTGCAGGTTGTGAGAAGGTCTGGATTTGGTGAATGTTTTCACAACTACTAGGGTAATGGGGCAACTATCATGAGCTTACTTGTTTTTTGTTGCGTTGTGCTGCCCTTTATTGTGGCCATTGCGCTTTATTTCACACAAAGCGACGGGTGTCGCAAACTGTTGGTGCCCACCGCCGTGGCGGTCATGGCGCTTTCTGCGGTCTTCCTGGGGGCCAACGGGGCCTTCCGGCTGGAAGCCGAAACCTTCTTTGGCATGCCGCTGGACACGCTTTTCAGCGTCCTGGACCTCCTGCTGCTGCTCTACATTCTGGGCATCGGCTGGAAGCTGGGCAGCAGACTGGTCATGGGCATGACCGTATTGCAGCTGGTCGGCCTGCTCTACCTCAAATTTGTGCTGGCCGAAGGGGACGCCCCCGCAGTAGCCTTTGCCCCCGATGGGCTTTCTCTCATCATGGTTATCATTATTTCCGTGGTGGGCGGGCTTATCACCATTTATGGTCTGGGCTACATGGATGTGCACGAAGAGCACCTGCATTTGCGCGTTTCCCGCAAGCCGCGCTTTTTTGCCATTATTTTCTGCTTCCTGGGGGCCATGAACGGCCTGGTGCTGTGCAACAATCTTTCCTGGATGTTTTTCTTCTGGGAAGTGACCACCTTGTGCTCCTTCCTGCTCATCGGGCACGACCAGACCGAAGAAGCCAAGGCCAACGCCTACCGCGCCCTGTGGATGAACGTGCTGGGCGGCCTGGCCTTTGTTTCGGCCATGCTGTTTATCCAGAAAAGTCTGGGCACCCTTTCCACCGAACTGGTGCTGCAGAAGATGACCGGCATGGATGTGAAGAGCACGGCCATGCTGCTGCCTTTTGCCTTCTTCTGCGTGGCGGCCTTTACCAAATCCGCCCAGGTGCCCTTTGAAAGCTGGCTGTGCGGGGCCATGGTGGCGCCCACGCCCGTTTCCGCCCTGCTGCACTCGGCCACTATGGTCAAGGCCGGCACCTATTTGCTGCTGCGCATGGCCCCGGCCTTTGCCGACACCACCATGTCCACCATCGTGGCCCTGTTCGGCGCTTTCACCTTTGTGGCCACCTGCATCCTGGCCGTAAGCCAGAGCAACGCCAAAAAAATTCTGGCCTACTCCACCATCGCCAACCTGGGCCTGATCATCGCCTGCGTGGGCATTAATACGGCAGCCTCCATGATGGCGGCCACCACCATCATCATCTACCACTCCGTTTCCAAGGGCCTGCTCTTCATGTGCGTGGGCACCATCGAACAGCGCATCGGCTCTCGCGATATTGAAGACATGCGCGGCCTGTACGGCAAAATGCCGCGCACGGCCGTCATCACGGTCATCGGCATCTTCACCATGATGCTGCCGCCCTTTGGCATGCTCATCGGCAAGTGGATGGCCATTGAAGCTATCGCCCGCGCCACCCAGGCCATGACGCCCATCGTCTTTTTCGTGGCCCTGGGCTCGGCCTTCACCGTGCTGTTCTGGGCGCGCTGGGCCGGCGTCATCGTGTCTTCGTCCAACTTGCACGAGCATCCGCGGCACGGCGACACCCGCCCGTCCATCATGTTTGCCCTGCGGTCGCTCTGCGGTCTGGCGCTGATCTTTTCCTTCATTGCGCCGCTGGTGCTCAAGACCTTTGTGGAGCCCTCCGTGGTCGGCGTTTACGCCCGCTTCAACCTGCACAGCGAAGGCTTCATCCCCGGCGCGTCCCTTACAGGCGCGGGGGGCTTCGGCTGGATGTACATTCTTTTCATCCTGCTGGCCGTGGGCGTCTGGCTGGCCTGGCGCGCGGCCCGCAAGGTGCCGGGCAAGGCCCATGCCGAACCCTACTTCTCCGGTCTGACCCAGGTAAAGGATGGCCAGGTGGGCTTCAAAGGCCCCATGAACGTCTTTGAACCAGCCCGTGTGGCCAACTTCTACCTGGCCCAGTACTTTGGCGAAGGCACCATCACCAGAGGCATAGACATCATTTCCACGGCATTCCTGATCGTTCTCATAGGAGGTCTGCTCTGATGCTCTCTATCCTCGGCGCTCTCGGCGGCCTGCTCTTGTCGCCCCTGGCGGGCGGATTGCTTAACGGTGTGGACAGACGCCTCACGGCGCGCATGCAGTCGCGCGTGGGGCCGCCCCTGTTGCAGCCTTTCTACGACATCCTCAAACTGGCGGGCAAAGAAGCCAAAGTAACTAACGCCTGGCTGGTCTTCTGCGCCTACATCACGCTCATTTCTTCGGCTCTGGCCCTGTTCATCTTCTTCATGGGCGGCGACTTGCTGCTGCTTTTCTTTGTACTTTCGGTGGGCGCGGTGTTTCAGGTGGTAGGCGCCATCTGCGTGCCCTCCCCCTACAGCAATGTGGGCGCCCAACGTGAACTGCTGCTCATGCTGGCCTACGAGCCCATCCTTATTCTGGTCTTTGTGGGTTTTGCCATGTGCACGGGCTCCTTCTCTCTGGCGGACGTGTTCAGCTTGAAGGAACCCCTGCTGCTCAAAATGCCCCTGCTTTTCCTGGCCCTGGGCTACGCCCTGACCATCAAGCTACGCAAATCGCCCTTTGACATCGCGGCCAGCCACCACGGCCATCAGGAACTGGTCCGCGGCGTGCAGACCGAATATTCCGGTCCTTTCCTGGCCATTATTGAAGTGGCCCACTGGCTGGACCTGGTGCTTATCCTGGGCCTGTGCGCCATGTTCTGGCACACCAGCGTGGTGGGTATGGCCATTCTGGTGGCCGCTTCGCTGTTTACGGAAATCGTCATCGACAACATCACGGCCCGGCTTACCTGGCAGTGGATGGTGCAGAAAAAGTCCCTGCTGCTCGGCATGGGGCTGGCCCTGGTAAACCTTTTGTGGCTGTACGTTGCGTAAGGAGGCGGGAAAATGGGATTTGTCGATAAAATGATCAAGCGGAGCCGGCTCAAGTCTCCGTGGATCGTGCACTTTGACTGCGGTTCCTGCAACGGCTGTGACATTGAGGTGCTGGCCTGTCTCACGCCCCTCTACGATGTGGAGCGCTTTGGCGTGGTCAACACGGGCAACCCCAAGCACGCGGACGTGCTGCTGGTCACCGGCACGGTGAACCACCGCAACCGCCATGTGCTCCAGCAGATCTATGAACAGATGCCCGAACCCAAGGCCGTGGTTTCCATCGGCGCGTGCAACCTTTCGGGCGGCGTGTTCAAAGACACCTATAATGTACTCAACGGCGCGCACACCATCATCCCTGTGGATGTCTTTGTGCCCGGCTGCCCGCCCAAACCCGAGGCTATCATCGACGGCGTGGTGCAGGCCCTGGGCGTGCTGCAGGCCAAGATGGGCCTGGGCCCGGAACCGGAACCCACCCGCATGCCCGGCGATGAGGACAATACCCCGCCCACGGAAGCGGCCGCCCCAAAAACCGACGACCAGCCACTGCAAAACGCGGGCTAGGACCCGAAGGATTGCGCCATGCTTTTTGAAGCCAAGGAAGTTACGCCGGAAACGCTGCTGGGCGAAGTGCAGCAGCTGGCCAACAAAAAATACCGTTTTGTGACCATGTCGCAGACCGTGGTGGACGAAAACACCCTGCGGCTGTTTTACCACTTTGATGAAAACCTGACCATGACCGACCTGCGCAACAACGCCGATATGTGCGTGTGGGAACCGCAGGACGCCAAGGGCATGGTCCATTTGCGCATGGACGTAAACAAGGATGCCCCCATCCCCAGCATCACGCCCGTCTACTTCTGCGCCGTGCTTATTGAAAACGAAACCCAGGACCAGTTCGGCGTGCGTTTTGCGGGCCTGCCCCTGGACTACCAGGGCGGCATGTACCTGGAAGGCGAAGTCAGCCACGCCCCTTACTTCACCATGACCACCGTGCGGCGCGCCCCGGCGGCCAAGGCCGGCGCCGCGGACGCGGCCCCCAAAGGAGAGCAGGCATGAGCAACCGCACCACCGTCATCCCCTTCGGGCCGCAGCACCCTGTGCTGCCCGAACCGCTGCACATCAAGTTTGTGGTGGAGGACGAAACCGTGGTGGGGGCCGTGCCCCAACTCGGCTTTGTGCACCGTGGGCTGGAAAGCCTGGTCCGCGTCAAGGACTACAACCAGATGGTCTTTGTGGTGGAGCGCATCTGCGGCATCTGCTCCTGCATCCACGCCAACTGCTATTGCAATGCCATTGAAGACCTCATGGGCATCACGGCCCCGCCACGCGCCCAGTTTCTGCGCGTGGTCTGGTCAGAACTGCACCGCATGCACTCGCACCTGCTCTGGCTTGGCCTGTTTGCCGATGCTTTTGGCTTTGAAAGCGTCTTCCAGCAGTTCTGGCGCATTCGTGAACACGTCATGGACATCTGTGAAGCCACGGCCGGCAACCGCGTCATCCTCTCCGTCAATGTGGTGGGCGGCGTGCGCCGCGACCTCACCCCGGACCAGATCCGCTGGATGCTGGGCCGCCTGGACGAACTGGAAACCGGCATGCGCGAGCTGACCCGCACCATGCTGGACGACTATACCGTGCAGGAGCGCACCCGCGGCATCGGCTATCTGAGCAAAGAGGACGCCCGCCTGCTGGGCGCAGCCGGCCCCACCCTGCGCGGCAGCGGCTGGGAAATTGATGAGCGCATGCACGGCTATGCCGCCTACAAGGATCTCAACTTCATCCCCGTGGTGGAGCCGGACGGCGACTGCTACGCCCGCGCCAAGGTGCGCTTTTACGAAGTGCTGCACGCCATTGAGCTCGTCCGCGAAGCCCTGAACCGGCTGCCCGAAAGCGAACTCACCGTCAAGGTGCCCGGCAACCCGGAGGGCGAATCCGTCTTCCGTGTGGAGCAGCCCCGCGGTGAGCTGTTCTACTACATCCGCGCCAACGGCACCAAAAACCTGGAACGCATGCGCGTGCGCACGCCCACTTTTGCCAACATCCCCGCCCTGCTGCACATGCTGCCGGGCTGCAAACTGCCCGACGTGCCGGTGATCGTGCTGAGCATCGACCCGTGCATTTCCTGCACTGAGAGGTAGCGCCATGTATATGCTTCCCAACGTGTTGCGCAATCTGTCCGCCAAGCCGGCCACCAGGCTCTATCCCCTGGAGGAGCGCGAGCCCTTCGCCAGCTACCGCGGCGTCATCACCAACGACGTGGAGCACTGCATCTTCTGCAGCACCTGCGCCAGAGTCTGCCCCACCGGGGCCATTGTGGTGGATGCCAAGGGCGGCAAGTGGAACTACGATCCCTTTCTCTGCGTCTACTGCTCCGCCTGCGTGGAAAAATGCCCTACCAAGTGTTTGCTGCAGGAACCCATCCACCGCAAGCCTTCGGTGAGCAAATTTGTGGTCCACCGTTCCGGCACCCCCAGGACAAAGAAAACCAAACCCGCTCCGGCAGCCGCCAAGGCGGAAGAAAAACAGTAAAAGGCCTTGCGGGGGCCCTCTTTTGCTCTGCCGTCTATTTTCCCAGGCCGCGGCCTGACAAGCGTCCATCCGGGACGCCCTGTGGACGGCAGAAAAAGAGGGCCCCCTATCCTTCAGAACAGCTTGCTGGTGAGAATCTGTATTCTCGCAACGGCACGCCCGTTCCGGCGCGTAACCACGCCAATCCTTGCACTTGACCTGCATGCCGGGCGTCTCTTATGCAGCTGCCAAAGCAGTTTCAACGTAAATTTGCCACCATACCTTTATTCCGCAACCCAATCATAGCGGAAAATGCAGGGGCAAGACAGCAAGATAGCCAGTCCGCTTGCCCAGGCAGACAGTTTGCCGCTATGGCGGCCTGCCGGTGCTGAAAAGGCGTTGCACAAGCGCAAAGCGCCCCCTGCAAACACAGGGGGCGCTTTGTATCTGGACGGCGCTACGGCCGTTGAGGGCCGCTGCTGTAGCGGTTTGTTGTTACTTGTCGCCTTCGGGCGCCGTGGCTTCCTTGGCGGGGGCAGCTTCCTTAACGGGAGCGGCCTGCTGGCTGCGCGTCAGCTCAATGACGGCCATGGGGGCGTTGTCGCCCTTACGCGGCATGGCCAGTTTGATCACACGGGTGTAGCCGCCGGGCACGCCGGCAAACAGGGGCCCAATGTCGTCAAACAGACGCTTGACCAGGGCATGATCGTTAAGGGCCCGATACGCCAGCCTACGAGAGTGCAGGTCGTTGCGTTTAGCAAGGGTAATCAGGGGCTCCACCACCCGGCGCAGTTCCTTGGCCTTCATTTCCGTGGTGCGGATTTTGCCGTGGAGCAGCAGCGCCTTGGCGAGATTGTGCAACAGGGCCTTGCGGTGCGCAGGCGTGCGCGAAAGTTTCCTTCCGGAATTGCTATGCCTCATTTTGCTGCTTCCTTTTCCAGTCCTGATATTTCTTGTCGAAGTTGTCGACCTTCAAGCCAAAGTCGAGGCCCATATCCAGCAGCACGCTCTTGATTTCGTCCAGCGATTTGCGGCCGAAATTCTTGGTCTTGAGCATTTCGGCCTCGGTCCGCTGCACCAGTTCGCCCACCAGGGCAATGTTGGCGCTGCGCAGGCAGTTGGTCGCCCGCACGGAAAGCTCCAGGTCATCAATGCTTTTGAACAAGTGCTCATTGAGCTCACCGCTGTCGCCGTTGCCGTCGCGCATGTCGCCGGAAACCCGCTCATCAAAATTGATGAACACGGAAATCTGGTCTTTAATGATCTTGGCGCTGTAGGCAATGGCGTCTTCGGGCGTGAGGGAGCCGTCGGTCCATACTTCCAACAACAGGCGGTCGTAGTTGGTCATCTGGCCCACGCGGGCCTGCTCCACCGTATAGGCCACCTTGCGCACCGGAGAAAAGCTGGAGTCCAGGCGGATCAGCCCGATCTCGTCGTCCAGGCCCTCATGCATGTCGGCGGGCACATAGCCCTTGCCCATGCGGACCTCAAACTCCATCTCCAGGTCCACGTCCTCGGTAAGAGTGGCGATGTGCAGGTCGGGGTTGAGCACGCTCACATGCTGATTGGTCTCAATCTGCCCGGCCAGCACCGGCCCGCGAGAAGAAGCCCGCAGAGTCAGGCGCTGGGGTTCCTCCGTATCCAGGCGCAGGCGAACCTGCTTGATGTTCAGAATGACGTCGGTGACGTCCTCCAACACCCCATGGATCGTGGTGAACTCGTGCTGCACGCCGGCAATCTTGACGGACACAAAGGCCGCCCCCTGCAGAGAGGAGAGCAGCACTCGCCGCAAAGCGTTGCCGATGGTGGTGCCGTAGCCCCGCTCCAGCGGTTCACAGATGAACTTGCCGTGGGTGGGGCTGGCGGTTTCTTCTTCACGCGCGATCTGTTCCGGCTTGACCAGCTCGGACCAGTTGCGCGCGTTGATAAGGCGTTCGCCCTGTTTTATAAGCATGCGAACCCCCGGTTATTTCGAGTAAAGTTCGACGATCAGCTGCTCGTTGACGGGGAACTGAATTTCGTCGCGCTGCGGCAAGGCCTTGACCGAGCCCTTAAAGGCGGCGCCGTCCGCTTCCAGCCAGGGCGGGCAGCCGCGGCGGGCAATGGCCTCCTGAGCTTCGGCCAGAACGGGAATTTTACGGTTCTTTTCAGGAATCTCAATGGTATCGCCCACCCGCACCTGCAGGGAAGGGATATTCACCTTACGGCCGTTGAGCGTGAAAATGCCGTGACGCACCAGCTGACGGGCCTGGTTGCGCGAGTTGGCAAAACCCAGACGGTAAATCACGTTGTCCAGGCGGCGCTCCAGCATAACCAGCAGGTTGGTGCCGGTAACGCCCTTCTGCATTTCGGCTTTTTCAAAATACAGGTGGAACTGACGTTCCAGCATGCCGTACGCGCGGCGGGTCTTTTGCTTCTCCCGCAGCTGCACCGCGTATTCGCTCACCTTCTTACGCGCACGGCCGTGCTGGCCGGGGGCGTAGGGGCGGCGGTCATAGGCGCATTTGTCGGTAAAGCAACGATCGCCCTTCAAAAAGAGCTTGCAGCCCTCGCGGCGGCACATGCGGCACTTGGCTTCGGTATATTTGGCCATGAATCTGATCCTCTTGCGGTTTTACGCTGTCCGCGCCAAGGCGGACTAGACGCGGCGGCGCTTGGGCGGCCGGCAGCCATTGTGCGGAATGGGCGTAACGTCACGGATAAAGGCCACCTTGAAGCCCACGGACGAAATGGCGCGCATGGCGGCCTCACGACCGGAGCCGGGCCCCTTCACATAAATGCCCACGGTGCGCATGCCGTTGTCCTGCGCCTTGCGAGCCGCCGTTTCGGCCGCCACCTGGGCGGCAAAAGGCGTAGATTTGCGCGAGCCCTTAAAGCCGCTCTGGCCCGAAGAGGCCCACGAAACGGCGTTGCCGCGCGTGTCCGTAAACGTGATGATGGTATTGTTGAACGAGGCCTGAATGTGGGCAATGCCCACAGGCACGTTCTTCTTTTCCTTCTTTTTGACCGCTTTCTTGGGTCTGGCCATACTGCAATCCCTCTGACTGGAGCTTTTCAGATTATGCTCCGCGCGGCGGCGGAAATTCCGTTCGTCCTCACGGCAGCCTTCTACGCTGCGTCCGCTTTACAAACTGCGTCCGACGCAACCGCCAAACTTACTTCTTTTTGCCCACGGCCCCACGGCGCGGCCCCTTGCGGGTGCGCGCGTTGGTGTGGGTACGCTGCCCACGGGAGGGCAGGCCGCGCCGATGACGCAGGCCACGGTAGCAGCCGATGTCCATAAGGCGCTTGATATTGCCGGAGATGTCACGGCGGAGGTCGCCCTCCACCTTGTAGTGCTGCTCCAGCTCTTTACGAATTTCGTTCACCTCGTCGGCGGAGAGGTCGTCAATGTTCCGCTCCCAGTTGACGCCGGTGGTGTCCAGAATTTTCAGGGCCGTGGTGCGGCCAATGCCATAGATATAGGTGAGCGCAATGTCCACCCGTTTGCCGCGCGGCAAATCAACACCTGCTATTCTCGCCACTGTACGTCTCCTGCCCTAGCCCTGGCGCTGCTTGTGCCGGGGGTTTTCGCAGATAACTCGAAGCACTCCCTTGCGCCGGATAACCTTACACTTGGGGCATATTTTCTTGACGGAAGGTCTTACTTTCATTTTACATCTCCCAAATACGAGCCATTGCGTTGGCCGATAAAGCCGCCGGCACAACCCGGGCCGCCGCAGCCGCTGGCAACCCGCCGCCCCAAGAAGAAGGAGCGGGAACGGAAATCTTTATCCGGCTTTAGGTATTCTGTCAACCATCAAACAATGGTGTGCCGGTTCAGCCCCTTGTCCGAAACGCTGAGGATGCGCGGTCCGGCCGGAGTGATGGCCACACTGTGTTCAAAATGGGCCGCCCACTGGCCGTCGCGGGTCACGGCCGTCCACTGGTCGTCCAGGATGTCCACTTCATAGGTGCCCATGGTCACCATGGGCTCAATGGCGATGACCATGCCGTTCTGCAGGGTCAGGCCCTTCATACCGGGGCGAAAATTGGGCACCTCGGGCTTTTCGTGCATGCGCGAACCCACGCCGTGCCCCACAAAACGGCGCACCACGTTGAAGCCGGCGGCCTCCACATAGTCCTGCACGGCCCCGCCGATACTGTAGACGTCGTTGCCGGCCCTGGCCTGTTCAATGCCCACGTAGAGGCTCTCCTCCGTAACCTTGAGCAGTTTGTGCACGTCTTCGCTCACCGTGCCCACAGGAAAGGTCCGCGCCGCGTCGCCCACAAAACCTTCAAACACCACGCCCATGTCGGCGCTGACGATATCCCCTTCCTGCAAAACCCGGTCAGAAGGAAACCCATGCACCACCTGCTCGTTTACCGAGCAGCACAGGGCAAAAGGATAGCCGCAGTAGCCCAAAAAGGCGGGCTTGACCTTATAGTCGGCGCACATGTCGCGCGCCAGCTCTTCCAGACGCATGGTGGGCACACCCGGCACCGCCATTGCGCCCACGGCATCCAGAATGTTGGCCACCATGCGGTTGGCTTCCCGCAGGCAGGCCACTTCCCGCTCATTCTTGATGAATGCGCCGTGATACTTCTTCATGATTCACCGTCCCGCGCTTAGAGCCTGCCGCTCTTGCGCGCCTTGGCCATCAGGCCCTGGTACTGGCTGGAGATCATGTGGGATTCCACCTGATTCATGAAGTCCATGGCCACGCCCACGAGGATGAGGAGGCTGGTGCCGCCAAAGTAAAACGGCACGTTAAAGTTGCTGATGAGCAACATGGGCAGCAGGCAGACAATGGAAATGTAGATGCCCCCCGAAAGGGTCAGCCGCGAAAGCACCGTATCAATATATTCCTGTGTTCTGTCTCCGGGCCGGATGCCGGGGATGAAGCCGCCGTTCTTCTTCAAATTTTCGGCCATATCCTTGGGGTCAAAAATAATGGCCGTGTAAAAATAGCAGAAGAAGAACATCAGCGCCACATAAAGCACGTTGTAAGCCACACCGTGGGGCGAAAACCACTCCGCGGCCTGCTTCACATAGTGGTTGGTCGAAAACTGCCCGATAGTGGCCGGAAACAACAGCAGCGAAGAGGCAAAAATAGGAGGAATGACGCCCGCCGTATTCAGCCGCAGGGGCAAATGCGAGTTCTGCCCGCCATACATTTTACGCCCGATCTGGCGCTTGGCATAGCTGATGGGGATGCGCCGCTGGGCCCGCTCCACAAAGACAATGGCCACCAGCACCGCCGCCATAAAGGCCACAATGACCACGGCCATAAAAAGGCTCATGTCCCCGGCTTCAATAAGGGCCACAGACTGAATGATGCCACGCGGGATGCCCACCACGATGCCGCAGAAGATGATCAACGAAATGCCGTTGCCGATGCCCCGCTCGGTGATCTGTTCGCCCAGCCACATGACCAGCACAGAGCCGGCCGTAAAGGTGATCATGGTCACCAGCCGAAAATGCCAGCCCGGCGTCAGCACCACGGGCATGCCCGCAGGACTGGTCATATTTTCCAGGCCCACGGCAATGCCCAGGCCCTGCACCAAGGTGATGAGCACCGTCATATAGCGGGTGTACTGGGTTATCTTGCGCCGGCCGGCCTGCCCTTCTTCGCGCGCCATACGCTTGACGTCCGGGCTGACCACCTGCAACAGCTGCATGATGATGCTGGCCGAAATGTAGGGCATGACGCCCAGGGCAAAGACCGAAACGTTGGAGAGCCCGCCGCCGGAAAACATGTCAAAAAGACTGAACAGCGTGCCGGACATACTTTCAAAAAAAGACGCCAGAGCCGAGGCGTTGACCCCCGGCACGGGCACATGCACGCCAATGCGGTAGCAGCACAGAATCAGGAAGGTCCAGCCCAGCTTTTTGGTCAGCGAAGCCTGTCCTGCCGTCACGTTTGCCGATCCTACTGCCATGTATCACCTGCCGTAAAAACCCTTTGTGGTGCTGCGCCGACGTAGGCACGCCGGCAAAAAACCGAACCCGGAACCACAACACGGCCGGGGCTTCGCCGCAAAGGACGCCGCCCCGGCTGTGTCGCAGCCTGAAACCGGCTATTCCGCCGGAACAGCCTCAAGCTCGTTGACGCTGCCGCCGGCCTGACGGATTTTGTCCGCCGCGGCCTTGCTGAACTTGTGGGCCTCCACCGTGAGGGCCGTCGACACGTCGCCGCGCGACAGCACTTTGACCGGTGCGCCCATACGGACCAGGCCACGGGCGTAGATGTCGTCCAGGGTGATGGAAGTCTGCTCGCCAAAGGCGGCAATAAGACTGTCCAGATTGATCACCGCGTAGGTCACCTTGAACAGATAGTTCTTGAAACCGTGCTTGGGCAGACGCCGCTGCAGGGGCATCTGGCCGCCCTCAAAACCGGGGCGCACGCCGCCGCCTGCACGGGCGTTCTGGCCCTTGTGGCCCTTGCCCGCCGTGCAGCCCAAACCGGATCCGGCGCCGCGGCCCACACGACGGCGGGTCTTGCGCTCTTCCGGAAAGGGAAAAAGATTGTGCAGTTGCATGGTCTATGTCCTCCGGCCGTTACTCAACAACGGCCACCATATGCGGAACTTTGGCGATGATGCCCCGAATGGCCGGGGTGTCCTTGAACGTCCTGACCTTTTCGCGGCGCTTGAGGCCCAGGGCATCCAGCAGCTTGCGTTGCGCGGGCGTAGCGCCGATGCGCGAGCGCACCAGTTTGACCTTGATTTCTGCTGCCATGACTACTTCCTTGGAGCTTCCAGCTTCTTGCCGCGCAGGGCCGAGACATCGGCCGCGCTGCGCAGGGCGCCCAGGCCCTGCAGTGTGGCGCGAAGCACGTTGTGCGGATTGTTGGTACCGATAGCCTTGGCCAGCACGTCGCGCACGCCCACGGCTTCCATCACCGCGCGCACGGCGCCGCCGGCGATGATGCCCGTGCCTTCAGAGGCGGGCTTAAGCATGACGCGCCCGGCGCCGAAACGCCCCAGCACCTCATAGGGCAAGGTGCCCTCCACCAGGGGAATCTGCACACGGTTCTTGCGGGCGCGTTCTGTGGCTTTGCGCAAGGCTTCGGGCACTTCCTGGGCTTTGCCCAGGCCAAAGCCCACGCCGCCCTTGCCGTCGCCCACCACCACAAGGGCGCTGAAGCTGAACCGGCGACCGCCTTTGACCACCTTGGCCACGCGGTTGAGGGAAACGATCTTCTCGATTTCGCCCAGTTCGTTCTGCTGGGTTTCGCTATTTTCCTGACGCATACTAGAACTCCAGGCCGCCTTCGCGGGCGCCGTCGGCCACGGCCTTGACGCGACCGTGATAAAGATACCCGTTGCGATCGAATACCACCAGGCTGATATTCTTCTCCTTGGCCAGGCGGGCAATTTCCTTGCCCACGCGTTGGGCGCCGCTCAGGTTGCAGTGCAGGCCCGGTTCCGTCTTGGCCAGCGTGAGGGTGGAGGCGCAGGCCAGGGTGGCCCCGTCCACGTCGTTCACGATCTGGGCATAGATGTGCAGGTTGGACCGGAAGACCACCAGACGCGGCCGTACCGCCGTGCCGTTGACCTTTTTGCGGATGCGAATCTTGCGGCGCTGCCGGGATGAGTTCTTGCTGTTAATCATGACGCACTCCCTACTTCTTGCCGCCGGACTTGCCCACCTTACGGCGGATGGTCTCGGTCACATACTTGATGCCCTTGCCCTTGTAAGGTTCGGGCTTGCGGATACGGCGGATCTTGGCGGCCATTTCGCCCACCAGCTCCTTGTCAATGCCGGAGAGGGTGAGCACCTGGCCCGCCACCGCCGCCGTAATGCCATCGGGCAGATCCACCACCACGGGGTGGGAATAGCCCACAGAAAGCTCAATCAAATTGCCCTTCACCGCCACGCGGTAGCCCACGCCAATGACTTCCAGGCCCTTGGAAAAGCCCTTGGTCACGCCTTCAATGCAGTTGGCCAGCAGCGTACGCCGCAGCCCATGCTGGGCGCGGGTGTGGCGCTCGTCGTCCACACGGGTGAGGGTCAGGTGGCCGTCGGCCAGTTCATACTTAAGCAGGGGGCAGACAGGGGTGCGCAACGTGCCCTTGGGGCCCTTCACTTCCACAACATCCGTTCCGATCTTGACGTCAACGCCATTAGGAACGGGAATGGGCAGTCTACCTATTCTCGACATGGTGCACCGCCTACCAGATTTCGCACAAAAGTTCGCCGCCCACTTTCTTTTCTTGGGCGGTCATACCGTCCAGCACACCGCTGGACGTGGACAATATGCAGATGCCGAGGCCGTTCTGCACCCTGGGGATCTGGTGCGCGCCCACATACACCCGGCGACCGGGCGTGCTCACGCGCTTGAGCCCGGTGATGACGGGCCGGCCCTTTTCGTAGCGCAGGGCTATGGTGATGTTTTTATCGGCCACAGCCACGTCTTCCACATAGCCTTCCTGCTTGAGGATGGCGGCCAGCGCTTCCTTCATTTTTGAGCGCGGCACTTGCACATCTTTATGCAGGGCCAGATGCGCGTTGCGGATGCGGGTGAGCATGTCCGCAATAGGGTCTGTCAACATGGAAAGCTCCTGAGAGGTTGGGGGGCGGGGTTGACGGCCCCATGCCGCCACTTCCCGCGGGCGTGCGGAGCACGCCCCGGACCGCCCTGAGGCGGCCCTGAAAAACTGTGCTACCAGCTGGACTTGCGCACGCCCGGCAGCTCGCCCTTGAGGGCGAGGCTGCGGAAGCAGATACGGCAAACGCCGAACTGGCGCAGAAAGGCACGCGACCGGCCGCAAATGGGGCAGCGGTTGTAGGCGCGGGCGCTGAACTTGGGCTTGCGCTTGGCCTTTACTTCCAGAGAAGTACGGGACATGGCTTGACTCCTACTTACGGAACGGCATGCCAAGCTGGTCCAGAAGGAATTTGCCCTCCTTGTCCGTGGCCGCCGTGGTGACGATGGTGATGTTCATGCCCTTGGGGTTTTCCACGCGGTCCACCTCAAGCTCGGGGAAAATGGTATGCTCTTTGATGCCCAGAGTGAAGTTGCCGCGCCCGTCAAAGCCACGGTCAGGAATGCCGCGAAAGTCGCGCACACGCGGCAGGGCGAAGTTCATGAGCTTGTCCAGAAAGTCCCACATGCGGTCCTTGCGCAGGGTCACGCGCGCGCCGATGGGCATCCCTTCGCGCAGTTTGAAGGCGGCGATGGACTTTTTGGCACGGGTCACCACAGCTTTCTGGCCGGCAATGGCGGTGAGCTCCGCCACAGCCTCTTCCATGAGCTTGTTGTTCTGGCTGGCCGCGCCCATGCCGATGTTCAGAGAGACTTTTTCAATCCCGGGCAGTTGCATGACAGAGGAGTAACTGAACTCCTTTTGCAGTACCGGAACCACCTTCTCTCTATAGATCTTTTCAAGGCGTGTCATCGTTTCACCTTATTCCATGACTTCGTTGCACTTTTTGCAAAAGCGCACTTTCTTTTCCTTGCCCTCGGACTCGATGGTCCTGTAGCCCACGCGCGTGGCTTTGCCGCAGGCGGAGCACACCACCATGACATTGGAGACATGGATGGGCATCTCTTTTTCCACGATGCCGCCGGGCTGTTGGGCATAGGGGTTGGGGCGCATGTGGCGCTTGACCATATTGGCCTTCTCTACCAGCACCTTGTCCTTCTTGCGCAGGATTTTGAGCACCTTGCCGATCTTGCCCGCGTCCTTGCCGGCGATTACCATCACCTTGTCGTCCTTGCGGATGCGATACGTTTTCATGACGGTCTCCTACAGCACTTCCGGGGCCAGCGAAATAATCTTCATAAAGTTCTGGGCGCGCAGCTCACGGGCCACGGGGCCGAAAATACGGGTGCCCACGGGTTCGCCCTGGCTGGACAAAAGCACAGCCGCATTGCCGTCAAACTTGATGTAGCTGCCGTCGGCCCGGCGCACTTCCTTGGCCGTGCGCACGATGACGGCCTTCATCACGTCGCCCTTTTTCACCTTACTGTGGGGCATGGCTTCCTTGACGGAAACCATGATGATATCGCCCACAGAGGCATAGCGACGGTGTGAACCGCCCAGCACCTTAATGCAGGCAACCTTTTTGGCGCCGGAATTATCGGCGACCTGAAGCGTGGATTCAACCTGAATCATGGCGCTACCCTACACGGCTTTTTCAATGACGGAGACCAGATGCCAACGCTTGTTGCGTGACAGGGGACGGTACTCCACAATCTTCACCTTGTCGCCCATACCGCATTCGTTCATGGGATCATGAGCCGTGAACTTCTTGCGGCGCCTCACATACTTTTTGAGCAGGGGGTGCTTGACCAGGGTTTCGACGCGCACGACAATGGTCTTGTCGTTTTTGTCGCTTACCACTACGCCGGTCAGCGTCCTGCCCTTGCGATCTTCCAGAGTGTGCATGTTACGCCCTCTGTTCCTTTTCGTTGAGAATGGTCTCCATACGCGCCACCTGGCGGCGCATGGCCTTAAGCTCGGAAGTCTTTTCGAGCTGCGCCATGGCGTGCTTGAAACGGGCGTGCATCATCTCCTGACGCTGTTCGGTCAGCTTGCCGCGCAGTTCTTCAGCGCTCATGGCGCGCAGGGCGGCAACGTCGGGCCTTGCGGCGTCGATCTTTTTTTTGGCAGCCATCTTACAGGCCCTCCCTCACCACAATAACGGTCTTCACAGGCAGCTTGTGCGCGGCGCGGGTCAGCGCCTCGCGAGCCAGGTCCAGGCTCACGCCGCGGATCTCATAGAGCACGCGGCCGGGTTTGACCGGCGCGCACCAGCCCACGGGTGCGCCCTTACCGGAACCCTGACGGGTTTCCAGAGGCTTGGCCGTCACGGGGCGGTCGGGGAAGATGCGGATCCAGACCTTGCCGCCGCGCTTGATGTGTCGCATCATGGCGATACGCGCGGCCTCAATCTGCTGGCTGGAAAGGTGCCCGTGCTGCACAGCCTTGAGGCCGATATCGCCGAAGGCAATGGTGGCGCCGCGGGTGGCCAGGCCGCGCAGGCGGCCTTTCTGCCACTTGCGGTATTTAACTTTTTTGGGCGCAAGCATTACTATTCAACCTCTTTGTCAAGGATTTCACCCTTGTAGATCCACACCTTGACGCCAATGATGCCGTAGGTGGTGCGCGCTTCGGCAAAGCCGTAGTCAATATCGGCGCGCAGGGTCTGCAGGGGCACGCGGCCGTCGCGGTACCATTCGGTGCGGGCGATTTCCGCGCCGGCCAGTCGTCCGGCGCAGGTCACCTTGATGCCTTCGCCGCCGAACTTGCGGGCCATGGAAACCGTGCGCTTCATGGCGCGGCGGAAGGCCACGCGGCGCTCCAGCTGCTGGGCGATGTTTTCGGCCACCAGCTGGGCGTCCACTTCGGGACGACGGATTTCATTCACTTCCAGCGAAAATTCGCGGCCGAATTTCTGGCGCAGGTCGGCGCGCAGTTTTTCAATTTCCACACCCTTGCGCCCGATGACGATGCCGGGACGGGCCGTGGACAGGATGAGCCGTACCTTGCCGCCGGCGCGCTCGATTTCGATTTTGGAAAGCCCCGCATGATAAAGGAGCTTTTTGACGAACACGCGGATTTTGCTGTCCTCGTAGACAAAGGCAGGGTATTCCTTCTTGCTGAACCAGCGGGACTGCCAGTTTTTGTTGTACCCAAGCCGGAACCCGAACGGATGTACTTTCTGACCCATAGCCTATTCCTGCCCTTCTGCGAGTATGACGGTGATGTGGCTCGTGCGCTTGCGGATCTTGGTGGCCCGGCCCTGAGCACGGGGCATGAAGCGCTTCCAGGAGGGGCCCTCGTTGACGACGATTTCCTTCACCACCATGGCGTCCACATCCACGCCGCCCAGCTGGGAGGCGTTGGCGAGCGCGCTTTTGACCACGCCGTAGAGCACGCCGGCGGGCTTGTTGGGCGTAAAGCGGAGGAGGTTCATGGCCTCTTCCACGCCCAGGCCCTGCACGTTGCGGGCCACCAGGCGGGTCTTGCGCGGCGAGACGCGCTGGAACTTGGCAATTGCTTTGGATTCCATATCCCTACCCTACTTCTTGGCGGCCTTGGCCTTTTTGTCGGCGGCGTGCCCATGAAAGGTGCGGGTGGGCGAAAACTCGCCCAGTTTGTGGCCCACCATGTTTTCGGTGACGAACACCGGCACGAACTTCTTGCCATTATGCACCGCAAAGGTCAGCCCCACCATTTCGGGCAGGATGGTCGAGCGGCGCGACCAGGTCTTGAGCACGCGGCGGTCACTGTTGGCCACGGCGCTGTCGACCTTCTTCATCAGATGGCCGTCCACAAACGGCCCTTTTTTCAGCGATCTCGGCATGAGCTACTCCTACTTCTGGCCGCGGCGTTTGATGATCAGCCGGGAAGAAGGCTTCTTCCTGTCACGGGTCTTGTAGCCCTTGGCGGGCATGCCCCACGGCGACACTGGGTGCCGGCCGCCGGAGCTGCGGCCTTCGCCGCCGCCCAAGGGGTGATCGATGGGGTTCATGGCCACGCCGCGCACCTTGGGGCGACGACCCAGCCAGCGGTTGCGGCCAGCCTTGCCCAGCGAGATGGTTTCGTGGTGCAGGTTGCCCACCTGACCCACCGTGGCCACGCACATGGCCAGCACCTTGCGCACTTCGCCGGAAGGCAGGCGCAGCAGGGCGTACTTGCCCTCCTTGGCCACCAGCTGGGCGTAAGCGCCGGCGGCGCGGCAGATCTGCCCGCCCTTGCCGGGATAGAGCTCCACATTGTGGAGCACCGTGCCCACGGGGATACGCTGCATGGGCAGAGCGTTGCCGGGCTTGATGTCGGCAGTTTCGCCGTTGCGGACGTTGACGCCGGCCATGACCGTATCGCCCTGCTTTAACCCCACGGGCGCGAGGATGTAGCGCTTTTCACCGTCTGCATAGTGCAGAAGGGCGATGCGCGCCGTGCGGTTGGGGTCATATTCAATATGGGCCACTGTGGCCGGAACGCCGGTTTTATCGCGCTTGAAGTCGATAATGCGGTACAACCGCTTGACCCCACCGCCGCGACGGCGGCTGGTAACGCGCCCCAGATTATTGCGACCGGCCTTTTTGGTCAGGCCCTCGGTGAGGGACTTTTCGGGCCGGGTCCGGGTGATTTCCTCAAAATCGGAAACCGTCTGGAAACGACGTCCCGCGGAGGTCGGTTTCAGCTTGCGGACAGCCATGATTACACTCCCTCAAAGAACTCGATTTTGTCGCCCTGGCGCAGCGTCACATACGCTTTCTTGAAGCCGGGCTTGCGGCCCACCACGCGGCCCTGCCGCTCCCGATTCCGGGGAGCGTGGCGCACCACGTTGACCGCTTCCACCTTTACGTCAAAGGCCTGCTCAACGGCCTTCTTGATTTCCATCTTGTTGGCCCCGGTGTGGACCAGAAAGGCCACCTGCCGCGCTTCGTCCTTGACCAGCGTGGTCTTTTCCGTCAGCAGGGGCTTGAGCAGAACAGAAGTGCTTTCCATGATTAGGCCCCCTTCCTGGCAAAACGCGCCTGCACGGATTCCACAGCGCCTTCCAGCAGCACCAGCTGCTTGTGCCGAAGGATCTCCAGCACGCTGAGGCTTTCTGCCGTAATCAGGGTGAGGCCCGGGATGTTGCGGACCGAGCGGCACAAGGCCTCGTCCGCGCCGGGCGCCACAATGAGGGCTTTGGAAAGGCCCAGGGCGTCGGCCACTTTGGCGAAATGCTTGGTCTTGGCTTCGGGCAGGGCGATCTCTTTGACCACCATCAGGCTGTCCTCGGCAAGACGGCTCGAAAGGGCCATCCTGAGCGCCAGGGCACGCACCTTGCTGTTGACCTTGAAGCTGTAGTCGCGCGGGCTGGGGCCAAAAATAATGGCGCCGCCCCGCCACACGGGCGAACGGTTGGAGCCCGCGCGAGCGCGGCCCGTGCCCTTCTGCTTCCAGGGCTTGACGCCGCCGCCGGAAACCAGGGCGCGGGTTTTGACCATGTGGGTGCCGGCGCGCTTGGCGGCCATCTGGGCACGCACCACAAGGTGGAGGATTTCCGGACGGACCTCCACTTCAAACACGTCGGAAGCCAGCGTCACTTCACCGCTTTCCTGTTTGTTTTGATCGTAAACTTTCACGGTAGCCATCGCTGCTTCCCCTACTGCTTGCGGATCAGCACCAGCCCGTTTTTGGGGCCGGGCACAGAGCCTTTGACCAGAATGACGTTGTCTTCGGGACGCACGTCAACGATGGTCAGGCCCAATTCCGTCACGGTTTCATTGCCCCAATGGCCGGCCATTTTCCGGCCCTTGAAGACGTGACCGGGAAAAGTGTTGTTACCGACGGAGCCGTTGTTGCGGTGCACCTTTTCGCAGCCGTGGGTGTCTTTAGAACCGGCGAAGTTCCAGCGGCGCATGCGCCCCTGATAGCCCTTGCCCACGCTGGTGCCCGTAACCTTGACCTTGTCGCCGGCGGCGAACATGCCCACGGTGAGCTCCTGCCCCAGCTCCTGATCCGGCGCGCCTTCCAGGCGGATTTCGCGCAGATGGCGGAAGAGCCCCTTGCCCGCCTTGGCCAGATGGCCGCGCAAGGGCTTGGAGACGTGCTTTTCCTTGGCGGCGGTCAGCGCGATCTGCACGGCGTTGTAGCCGTCCGTCGCCACAGACTTAACCTGGGTGACGGGGCACGGACCGGCCTCAATCACCGTGACAGGCACGGCGGCGCCGGCGCCGTCAAATATGCGGGTCATACCGAGTTTGCGACCCAAAATTCCCATTTTCTCAGCCATGACTGCCTCTCGCTAGAGCTTGATTTCCACGTCCACACCGGCGGGCAAAGAAAGCTTGCCCAGCGCGTCGACGGTCTGCTGCGTGGGTTCCAGAATGTCCATGAGCCGCTTGTGGATACGCATTTCAAACTGCTCACGCGACTTTTTGTCCACGTGCACGGAGCGCTGGATGGTGTACTTGTGAATGTTGGTGGGCAGGGGGATGGGTCCCGCCACACCGGCACCGGTATTGCGCGCCGTATCCACGATTTCCGCAACGGCCTTGTCCAGGATGCGGTAATCGTAGGCTTTGAGCTTGATCCGAATGCGATCGCTGCTAACTGTCGTCATTGTGCCTACTCCGTTTGCAAAAACATCCCACGCGGCCCCAGGGCGGCAACGCGGGCTCCTTCACAGCATACACGGGCCATGAAGCGTGGCTCAGAAGGCCGGCCTCACCCTCAAGGGACGATAACGGAGCAACGTAAGGGGCTGCGCTGTTGCGCGCATCACGCCTGAACGGATCAGGATATTCGGAAGATGTGGACGCCCGAGCGCGCCCTTTGTGCATCATCCGCGTGATGCTCCCCGGCGTCGCCCAGGCCAGGCCACCGCAGAAAAGCAGTGGCGCGGCGGTCCCGCAGGGTCACCAAATGGGGTTTTTCCCCCAACCTTACAGCCCCGGGTCACACGCCGCCATAAGGCTGCGGTGGGGTCCGTCCTTGGGCTGGAACGGCTCGACATTGTTCGGCATTTGGCAACGCCTGCACATGTCAAAACCCGTAACGCGCGGTATTCCGCCGCCAAGGGTACAGCAGAACGGGCTCAACCCGTCCTTCCCTGCCGTCCAGGGAATGCCGCCACAGTCTGCAGCGGCACCGAATGGATTAGCCTACCTCTGCCGCGGCGTCAAGTTTTTTTCGCGATTTTGCCACAACCTTTTTCCGGCGGCCCTGGGCGCGGCCCTGTGGGTTGTGATCGTCTTCACGCTGCCGAGGATATTGACACCAACTCCTCAAAGCCGATAGCCTGATTAAATTCATACAGTTTCGCGCATCCCGTGCGCCGCAACCGCACCATCCCAAGGGGCTCTCATGGCTTTTGATCCATCACAACGCGCCCGCCAGACCGTTTATCAAGATACCGTCATCAATTATTTTACTAAGGAAAAGGGCCAAGCCCTGACCGTAAGTGACGACCAAGCCTTCTGCACCCAGCTGCGCCTGACCCTTTCCCGCGAACTGGGCGTTACCGAGGTGGGGGCCATCACCCAGTTCCCCAACCCCGCGCAGATGGTCCGCTGCCTGAACGAACTGCCCCCCGACCATTCCTCGCCCCTGCTTTTTCTGGAGCGCGTCCTCAACGGACAGGATCAGAGCCTACTGGTCAAAAAACTGCGCCAGACCTTTCCCAACATCAAAATCATCATCCTCACTACCGAGGTGCCGCGCGAACGCCTTTTACTGTTCCATGAGCTGGGCGCGGACAACGTCATTGCCAAACCCGTGTCGGCCAACACCCTTATCGAAAAAATGGCCTTCACCCTCAAACCGCAAAGCCGCATCGGGCAGGCCATTGACCTGGCCCGCAGCCTGCTGCAGCAAAAAAAATACGCCGCAGCCCAGGACGCCTGCGCCAAAATCCTGGCGCTCAAACCCGGCAGCGCCGCCGCCTACCTGCTCTTGGGCGATACCTACCGAGAAACGGGCGACTTTACCAAGGCCCGCACCGCCTACGAAACCGCCGCCAGCAGCGCCGAGCTCTACCTGGCCCCCCTGCAGCGTCTGGCCGAGCTCTACGAAGCTACGGGCGACAAAACCCGCCTCAAGGAATGCCTGGAACGCCTGGACGAGCTCTCCCCCCTCAACGTTGACCGCAAAGTCAGCCTGGGATCCGTTAACCTTGACCTTGGAAATACGGAAGAGGCTGAAGAATACTTCAGCAAAGCCATGGTACAGATGCAGCGCGACGCGTTAGAGGGGATCAGCGCTCTTTCCGGCCGCATTGCGGATATATACACAGAACGAGATCCGGAAAAGGCTGAGAAATATATTCGTACTAGTTTAGAAGTAAAAGAAAAATTTCTTTCGCGTGACGACATCGCCCTCTTCAACCGGCTGGGCCTCAGCCTGCGCCGCCAGGGCCGCTGGCAGGACGCCGTCACCGAATACCGCCGTGCCCTCAAGCTGGCCCCGGACGACGCCAACCTCTATTATAACCTCGCCATGGCCCTGGCCGAAGGCCGCGCTTTTCCGCAGGCCAAAGCCCACATGCTCAAGGCCCTGGAGTACAACCCCCAGCTTCCCCAAACCGGCGCCACCATAGCCTTTAACTGCGGCGCGGTCTTTTTGCAGAACGGCGACCGCTCCCGCGCCGCCGCCTTTTTTCGGCAGGCCCTGGAACAGAACCCCGACCTGCGTTCCGCCCAGGAAGGGCTTGCCCGCGCCGCGGGGTAGCTGAAAGGCCGCCCCGCGCCCTCAGCGGCCCAGACGCAGCGCCTTTGCGATACAGGCGGCGGCGTAGTCCAGGTCCGCGTCCGTATGCCCGGCCATGACGGTAAGCCGCAGCCGGGCCGCGCCCCTGGCCACAGTGGGGTAACGAATGCAGGGGATGAAGACGCCCCTGCGCAGCAGTTCCTCGCCAGCGCGGCGGGCTTTCTCTTCATCGCCCACGATAATGGGAAAAATGGGCGTGGCGTCGGAGGCCGGCAGGCCCAAAGCCGTAAGGTTGCACGCAAGGCGGGCCGTGTTCTCCCGCAGGCGGCGCACCAGCTCCGGGTGCGCCATGATGTACGCCACGCCCGCGTGCGCGGCCGCCGCCGTGGCCGGAGAAAGGGCGGTGGTGAAGATAAAGGGCCGGGCCGTGTTGCGCACCAAGTCGCACATATCCCGCGAACCGCAGATGACGCCCCCTTCGCTGGGCACAGCCTTGCTCAGCGTGGTCATGACGATAGCCACATCCTGATGGCTGAGGCCGAAATGCTCCAGACTGCCGCGCCCCGTGGCCCCCAGCACGCCGGTGGCGTGCGCGTCGTCCACCATAAGCGGCAGGCCGTAGCGACGGCTGATGCGCGCCAGCTCCGGCAGGCGCGCCACATCGCCGTCCATGCTGAACACGGCATCGGTGACGATAAGCCCCTGGCGCGGACGTTCCCGCACAATCTTCGCCTCCAGGTCCGCTGGGTCGTTGTGGGCGTAAACTACTGTGCGCGCCCGCGCCAGGCGGCAGCCGTCAATGATGCTGGCGTGGTTGAGGGCGTCGCTGAAGATATGGCTTTCTGCGCCGCACAGAGCGCTGATGACGCCCACATTGGCCGTATAGCCGCTGTTGCACAACAGGGCGGCCTCGCTGCCCTTGAAGCGGGCCAGCAGGTTCTCCAGCCGCACATGGGGGCGCATGTTGCCCGAAACGAGGCGTGACCCTCCCGCGCCCACGCCGTAGGCATCCACGGCCCGAACGGCCGCGCGGAGAATTTCGGGACGGTTATTGAGGCCGAGATAACTGTTGGAGCAAAACAACAGCACGCGACGGCCGTCCATAACCACCTCGCGCCCCTGGGCCGATTCCATCAGATAGGGGGTCCTGTACAGGTGTGCGGCCTTGACGGCGGCCAGACGGGCGGCAAAATCCATGGGCGGCCTCAGCGCAGGTCCACCATGACCGGCTGACGCTCAAGATAGTCTATGCAGCGGGGCACATCCGCTTCCCCACCCCGAAAAAGGAACACGCGGCCGCCCAGTCCGCTCCCGCGCTCCTTGATATGGGGAATGCGCACATAGCCCCGCCCGCGCGCGGCAAAATACCCGGTGGTGTAGTCCGGGTCGTCGGATATGCACAACTCGCCGATAATCCAGGGGCAGTGCGCCACCTTGGTGGCCAGACACAGGGCTTCCTGCAGATGGCGTTTACCCCCGCCGTCATTGCCGGTGTAGTCCATGCAGGTAGCGCGCACGCCGCGCGCCTGATCCGGCTCCAGCCGTCGCAGACTGTCCGCATGCAGCAGCACGGCCCCACGCATGGGCCGAACGTCATAAAGCAGGGGCAAGATGCGCTCCGGCTCCAGGCCCAGCCATCGCAGCTCCGCGGCCAACACGGCGCGTGCCTCTGCCGCATTGTGCACCATGGGTTCCAGAACCGACAAAGGCGGCAGACTGACAACAGGGGCGGTAATGGCCCTTACCGTCAGGGTAACGGCGTCGGGCTCGCCGTTGGGGTGTTCCATCGCCCGCCGGGCCAGGGCCGCCAGGGCCGCTTCCACCTGCGGGCGCTCTACAATGCGCTCCGCCCCCGAAATATGCCGCGAGCCTTTTTCGGCCCGCATTTTGACGCTGAATGCCATTGCTGCGTACAACCTTTGTGCGGCCGGCGCGGCGCAAGGGGCCGCCGTGCACTTGCATTTGCGAAACAGGATAAAAACCCGCCCGCCCACGCCCCACGTTGTTTCGCGGCAAGGCCACATCCCGTTTCTGTGCGCGTGTGCGGGGCGACTATTAGGGTAGCGCCAACGCCGCCCGCTGACAATGCGCCGCCCGGCGCCCCCACGCCCCCAGAACCGCGCCGCCGGGCACACCTGCCGGGGCTTTTATTCCTGACGGGCATCTGCTACACAAAGGCCACGCGCCGCGCTGCACGCGGCCGGCCAAGGAGGCCTACATGAAAGTCGTCATTTTATGCGGCGGCAAGGGCACGCGCCTGCGCGAGGAAACCTCGGTCAAGCCCAAGCCCATGGTGGAGATCGGCGGGCGTCCCGTGCTCTGGCACATCATGTCCATTTACGCCCGCTTCGGCTTCAAGGACTTTATCCTGCCCCTGGGCTACAAGGGGGAGGTCATTAAACAGTATTTCCACGACTACAATATCCGCAATACGGATTTTACTGTGGACCTCAAAAGCGGCGCGCTCACGGTCTACCCCAACCATGCGGAAGACTGGCGGGTGACCCTCTGCGACACCGGGCAGGAAACCCTCAAGGGCGGCCGCCTCAAGCGGGTGGCCAAATATATTGACACGGACCGCTTTATGGTCACCTACGGCGACGGCGTGGCCGATATCGACCTGAACAAGCTCATTGCCTTTCACGAGCAGTCGGGCTGCATGGGCACTTTCACGGGCGTGCGCATGCCTTCGCGTTTCGGCTCCGTGCGCACGGACGCCGCAGGCAAGATCCTTTCCTGGGAAGAAAAGCCCCTGCTCAACGAGTATATCAACTGCGGCTTTTTCGTCTTCAAGCGGGAGTTTCTGGACTACCTGAGCGAAGACGAAAGCTGCGATCTGGAAAAAGAACCCCTGCAGCGCCTGGCCGCCGAGGGGCAGCTTTCCATGTATGCGCATCCCGGTCAGTGGCAGTGCATGGACACCCTGCGGGATTCGCTCTTCCTCAACGAACTGTGGGATTCGGGCCGCGCCTTCTGGGCCTGACGCGCGCAAGGAGCGGCATATGTTTGCAGACGCCTATAAAGGACGCCGGGTGCTGGTCACCGGGCACACGGGCTTCAAAGGTTCCTGGCTGGCGGCCTGGCTCACCCGCCTGGGCGCGGTGGTGGCGGGCTTTGCCGACGGCGTGCCCACCAGCCCCTCGCACTACGAGGCCATGGGCCTGGGCACGCATCTGGAGGCCGACCTGCGCGGCGACATCCGCGACCGCGAAGGCATGGTCCGCGCCCTGCGCCAATTCCGGCCCGAAGTGGTCTTTCACCTGGCGGCCCAGGCCCTGGTGCGCAAATCCTATGAGGATCCGGCGGCCACCTTCGAGGCCAACGCCCTGGGCACCCTCAACGTGCTGGAGGCCGTGCGCGCCTGCCCCGACGTGCGCGCCGTGGTCATGATCACCTCCGACAAGTGCTACCGCAACGACGAATGGGTCTGGGGCTACCGCGAAACCGACCACCTGGGCGGCAGCGACCCCTATTCCGCCTCCAAAGGCTGCGCGGAGATCATTGCCCATTCCTACTTCACCAGCTTTTTCAAGGACGGCCCGGCCTGCGCCACCGTGCGCGCGGGCAACGTCATTGGCGGCGGCGACTGGGCCCAGGACCGCATCGTGCCGGACTGCGCGCGCGCCTGGGCCGCCGGTGAGCCCGTACGCATCCGCAGCCCCTGGGCCACGCGGCCCTGGCAGCTGGTGCTGGAGCCCCTTTCAGGCTACCTCTGGCTGGGCGCGCGCCTGCTGACGGGCCAGAACAGCCCCTTTGACCTGCGCGGTCAGGCCTACAACTTCGGCCCGGCCGCGGATGTCAACAATACTGTGGCCGAAGTGGTGCAGGCCCTGGGCCGCCACTGGCCCCATTTCAAAAGCGAAATGGACGCCTCCGGCCAGGCGGGCATGAAGGAATGCACACTGCTCAAGCTCTGCTGCGACAAAGCCCTGGCCCATCTGGGCTGGAAGGCCACCCTGAATTTTGAGGAAACCATCCGCTACACGGCGGAGTGGTACCAGAGCTTCTACCACGGCGAAGGCGGCAAACAGCCCCAGCGCATGCTGGACTATACCCTGGGGCAGATAGCGGCCTACGTCAACGCCGCCGAGCAGCGCGGCCAGATCTGGATACGTTGACATGGCCGCGCACAGCGAGAATCCTGAAAGCCTGGCTCGCGACGCGGGCATAGCGGACGCCCTGCTCCAGCCCCTGGCCGCCATCCCCACGCCCGGAGGACCAGTGCTGCACATGCTGCGGCCGGGCTGCGCCCTCTGGCCCGAAGAAGGCCGCGTGGGCGAAGTCTATTTTTCCGAAACGCTGCCCGGGCACGTCAAGGCCTGGAAGCGCCATACCCGCCAGACCCAGCGCTTTGCCGTGCCCGTCGGGCTGCTCAGCATCGTGCTTTACGACGACCGGCCAGGCTCTCCCAGCCGGGGGGCCCTGCAGAAGCTGCTGCTGGGCAGGCCGGAGCACTACCAGTTGCTGTGCATTCCTCTGGGCGTGTGGTACGGCTTCACCGCCGTGGGGCCCGGCCCGGCCCTGATCTGCAACTGCCCGGACATCCCCCACGACCCCGCCGAAGGCGAGCGCCTGCCGTGGGATTCGGAGCGCATTCCCTACCGCTGGACAGAGGGGGCCGCGTCATGACCTGCCGCGCCCTGCTGCGCGCCGCCTGGCAGTCCCGCCCGGCCGACGCGCCGCCCCTTGCCCCGCGCCTGCGCCTGCGCGCCTGGTGGCAGGCCTGCCGCCCGCCCTTTTTCATCACCGCCGCCATTCCCGTAACTCTGGCCCTGGCTTTTGCCTTTCAGGTTCAGGGCGTTCTGTCCTCCCGCCAATGGGGCGTGTTCGCCCTGCTGCTGCTGGGCTGTTTCATGGGTCTGACCATCGCCAATTTTGCCAACGATCTGTTTGACCACATTCTGGGCGTGGACGGCGGCGACAATATCGGCGGTTCGCGGGTCATCCAGAGCGGGCTGATCAGCCCGCGCCAGCTCAGTGCGGCCTTGCTCCTGCTCACCCCGGCCACTCTGGCCGTGGGCGGCATCCTCATCTGCGGCGCGCCCGCCGCGCTGCGGCCCGGCCTGTGGGCCGTGAGCCTCTTTGCCGTGGCTTCAGCCGTCTTTTATGTGGCCCCGCCCATCCGCTACGGGCACCGTGCCTTGGGCGAAGTTTTTGTCTGTTGCAATATGGGCTTCATTATTGTGGGCGCCGGCGCAACGCTGCTGCTGGGGCGCTTTGACCCGCGCAGCCTGGCCCTGGCCCTGCCCGTGGGCCTCATGGTGGCGGGCGTGCTCTACTACCAGAGTCTGCCCGAAATCGACACAGATGCGGCCGTTGGCAAACGCACCCTGGCCAACAGCCTGGGTAAAACCCGCGCCGCCTTTTTGTTCACCCTCTGGTGGCCGGCGGTCTGGGCGCTGCTGGGCAACCTCTGGGCCGTGGGCCTGGCGGGCTGGCCCGTGCTCCTGGCTCTGGCTGCCCTGCCCCTCTACGCCAAGGCCCGCGCCCACATCGCCGCTGCCGGCCAGGGCGACTGGCTGCCCCTGGACAAGCACGGCGCGCTGGTGCGCCTGTGCTATCTGAGCAGCGGGCTCGCCCTTATCATTGGCGTGGCCCTGGCCTGAAAAACGCTTTCCGGGATTCTGCCATGTCCGCACCTCTGCTTACTCTTGAAGACGTCAGCCTGTTTCTGCCCGGCGACGCCAGTCAGACCCTCGTTCTGCACCATATCGCCTGGACTGTGGAGCAGGGCCGCCACTGCGCCCTCTTGGGGCCCAACGGTTCGGGCAAATCCACCTTGCTGCGGCTGTTGCGCGGCGAACTCTGGCCCGCTGCCGGCCACATTTTCTGGCACGGCCCCGAAGGCCCGGAGGAAGCCCCGCTGGCCGGCCGGGCCATGACCGCCCTGGTTTCCCCCGCCCAGCAGGAAAACTACCAACGGCAGGGCTGGGATCTCACGGGCCGCGACCTGCTGCTCACGGGCTTTGCCGACACGCCCCTGCTCTACACCGCACCCCAGCCCGCCCGGGAAGAAGCTGTGGAGGGCATGGCCCATCGCCTGCAGGCCCAGGGCCTGCTGGAACGGCGCATGCCCACCCTCTCACAAGGGCAATTGCGCCTGCTGCTGTTGGGCCGCGCCCTGCTGCGCGCGCCGGAACTGCTCTTACTGGACGAATGCGCCGAGGGCCTGGACTCCCGGCACAGACAAATCTTTTTTGACGTGCTGGAAGAACACGCCGCGCGCTGCACCGTGGTCATGAGCGCCCACCGGCCCAGCCAGATACCCGCTTGGTGCGCGGAACGCCGCTACCTGCGCCGAGGCCGCCTGCTTACGGCCCCGCCCGCCGAAGAATACGCTGCGGACAGCGTCGCCGCGATTGCGCCGGTGGCGCCCGCGCCCCCTACGGCTCCTGAGGCGCGGGGACATGTCCTTTTGGATCTGGAACAGGCCACGGTCTTCATTGACCGGCAGGAGACGCTCCACCAGATCACCTGGAGCCTGCACCGGGGCGAACACTGGCGCATCACCGGAGCCAACGGTTCCGGCAAATCCACCTTGCTGCGGCTGCTGGCCGGGGACGAATTTGTGGCCGCCGGAGGGCGGCTGGAATACTGGCTGCCCGGTCAGGGCGGCCCGGTAACCACCCTGGCCCAGGTGCGCCGGGGCGTACGCCTGGTTTCCGATCTCTCCCAGGCTCTGTACGGCTATACCCTTACGGCCGGGGACATGGTCTGCACCGGCTTTGACAACAGCATCGGCGTCTACCGCCGCTTTACCCCGGCCGAACGGGCCGAGGCGGCCAGCCACATGGCCTTCATGTTTCCCGAAGAAGACGCGGCGGGGCTGACGTGCCTGGCCGGCCGCTCCATCCGCCAGCTTTCCACCGGACAGCTGCGCCGCCTGTTCCTGGCCCGCGCTCTGGCCGGCGGGCCGGACATTCTGCTGCTGGACGAGCCCTGCTCCGGGCTGGACGCGCCAAGCCGCGCCCGCTATCTGCGCCTGCTGGACCAGCTGGCCGCCCGCGGCCTGCACCTGGTCTTTGTTTCCCACCACAGTGAAGATGCGCCTTTGTGCATCAACCGCGAAGCCCGCATGGAAGACGGCCGACTGCGCGTCCTGATCTAGAGCAGTTAGCGAATGAAATGAGCTAACTGCTCTGCAAGGATTTTCTTGAAAATCCTTGCCACAAAATGCGAGAAGGCAGGCTTTTGCCTGCCGTAAGCGAGCATTTCAAGTGTTAAATGCTCTCGCGGCGGCGCAACCGGCCGCTGGCAACGCCCTCAAGCATTGCAGCGCAGCACAACCCCGTGAATATACGCTTTTCACGACCTGTTGGAGAACGTTGCCACGGCAGGCCCCGGGTTTTATCTGCTGCGCTTTGACAGAAAGACGTCCGGACCGGAACGAGGCCAGTACGTACAGTACAACCCCGGACCGGACCGGACGTCTTTTACGGCCGCGTCAATGTCCTCGACGCCGCGGGCAGACGGCGGGCGTCTGCCTACGCAAGCGCCAGGGCCTTGCAACGCTGCAAAGGCCTACACTTGCGCCAGCGCCTGGCCCAAATCCTCCAGAATGTCGTCCAGATGCTCCGTACCCACAGAGAGCCGCACCATGCCGGGGGAGATACCCGCGTCCGCAAGCTGCTGGTCCGTGAGCTGGCGGTGGGTGGAGCTGGCCGGGTGCAGCACGCAGGTGCGGATGTCGGCCACGTGCACTTCCAGGGAAACCATTTTGAGGCTGTCGATAAAACGGGCCCCGGCTTCGCGGCCGCCTTTGAGGGTAAAGGCAATGACGCCGCTGCAGCCCTTGGGGAGGTATTTATCCGCCAGGGCCTTGTGCGGATGGCCGGGCAGACGCGGATAGTTGACCGCGTCCACGGCGGGCTGACCGCACAGCCATTGGGCCACGGCCTCGGCATTGCGGCAGTGGCGTTCCATACGCAGGGGCAGGGTTTCCAGCCCCAGGTTGATGTAAAACGCGCCCTGCGGGGTCTGGCAGCAGCCCATGTCGCGCATGAGCTGGGCGCGGGCCTTGACGATATAGGCGGCCTGGCCGAAGGCCTTGGTGTAGATCAGCCCATGGTAGGAGGGGTCGGGCTCGGTAAATTCCGGAAACTTGCCGGAGGCCCAGTCAAAATTGCCGCTGTCCACAATGACGCCACCCACCTGCAGGGCGTGGCCGTCCATGTACTTGGTGGTGGAGTGCACCACGATATCCGCCCCGAATTCAAAGGGCCGACAGAGCACGGGCGTGGCAAAGGTATTGTCCACTATGAAGGGCAGCCGGTGACGGTGGGCCAGCTTGGCAAAACGCTCCAGGTCCAGCACGTCCATAGAAGGGTTGGACAGGGTTTCGCCGAACACGGCGCGGGTTTCCGGGCGGAAGGCCTTTTCCAGCTCGGCGTCCGTGGCGTTCTGGTCCACAAAGGTCACCTCAATGCCCATGCGCTTGAGGGTGACGGCAAACAGGTTGAACGTGCCGCCGTAGATGCTGGAGGCGCTGACCACATGATCGCCTGATCGGGCCACGTTAAGCACGGAAAGCATGCTGGCCGCCTGGCCGGAGGAGGTGCAGAGCGCGCCCACGCCCCCTTCCAGTGCGGCAATTTTGCGCTCCACGGCATCCACTGTGGGGTTGCCCAGCCGGGAATAAAAAAACCCCGCCTCGGCCAGATCAAAGAGCTTGGCCACCTCGGCGGTGGTGGCGTACCTGAAGGTGGTGCTCTGCGCAATGGGCAGCACGCGCGGTTCGCCGTTGCCGGGTTCGTAACCCGCGTGCAGACAAAGGGATTCGGTTTTCATTCCTTCCTCTATATCCTGTAAAAAATTCCGGATGTTTTTGGCCGATACTGCAGCCGGACAAGCCTAGCCCAAGGCCGCGCCGGAGGCAACCGCCCGTGCCTGCGGCGGCCTCCAACATACCGTGCGCGTAAGGCAGAACATCCCCGGCGCCCCCCGCGCCCCTGTCGCCGCAAAACACGCCGTGACGCCCTTGCCCGCCCTCCTTCCGCTTCAAGCCGCCCACTTGTCGTAACCAGCCGCTCGCCCCGCGCATTTCGCCCGCATTTTCCGCGTAACTGTATTGACCGCACTGCACCTGGGGTATATGGTTACGACAATGGCGGACGGCGCTGCCGTGGGGCACGGGGGCGCTGTCGTGTTGCGGCTCTGCAATGCCGCGCGCCGACCATTTCCGGGTTTATCTTGTTACAGGCAGCGCCGCCGGGGCGCCGGTTTGTGCCGGTCGGGCCACGGGCTGCCGCGACGTGGACGGCGTGAGGTTTTTTTCGCGCCGCACTAGGGCTCTGTGGCAGAGCCCGCATCGCAAGCCTTATTCACTTTTGCCAGGAGGCTATTATGCGTATTGCCGTGGGTCTGGGCAAAAAAGACGGGGACGAGCGTTTGGAACGCCAGGGCATCAGCCGCCGCGACTTCATGAAGTTCTGTACGGCTGTGGCTGTAACCATGGGGTTCGGGCCGTCCTTTGCTTCCGAAGTGGCCGCCGCCCTCACGGGCCGCCGTCCCTCGGTGGTCTACCTGCACTGCGCCGAGTGCACAGGCTGTTCCGAAGCGCTGCTGCGCACCTACAAGCCCTTTATTGACGCCGTCATTCTGGACACCATTTCTCTCGACTACCACGAAACCATCATGGCCGCCGCCGGCGACGCCGCCGAAGAAGCCCTGCAGGCCGCCGTGGCCAACCCCAACGGCTTTGTCTGCATGGTGGAAGGCGCCATCCCCACCGCGCAGGACAACAAGTTCGGCTACATCGCCGGGCACACCATGTACGATATCTGCAAGGGCATCCTGCCCAAGGCCAAGGCCGTGGTAAACATCGGCACCTGTGCCTGCTACGGCGGCGTACAGGCCGCCAAGCCCAATCCCACCGCCGCCAAGGGCGTCAACGAATGCTTTGCCGACCTGGGCGTCAAGGGCATCAACATCCCTGGCTGCCCCCCCAACCCCCTCAATATGGTAGGCGCGCTGGTGGCCTTCCTCCAGGGCCAGAAGATCGACCTGGACGAACTGGGTCGCCCCACCATGTTCTACGGCCAGAGCGTGCACGACCTTTGCGAACGCCGCAAACACTTCGACGCCGGCGAATTTGCGCCCTCCTTCAATTCCGAAGAAGCGCGCAAAGGCTGGTGCCTCTACGAAGTGGGCTGCAAAGGGCCGGAGACGTACAACAACTGTCCCAAGGTCCTCTTTAATGCGACCAACTGGCCTGTGGGCGCCGGGCATCCCTGCATCGGTTGCAGTGAGCCCAATTTCTGGGACGATATGACGCCGTTTTACCAGAACTAGGGGGTAAACCATGAGCCAAGTTAAAGCGACGCCCCAGAGCAGCTACACCGGTCCCATTGTGGTGGACCCGCTGACCCGCATTGAGGGGCATTTGCGTATTGAAGTGGAAGTGGAAGGCGGCAAGATCAAAAACGCCCGCAGCTGCGGCACCCTCTTCCGCGGGCTGGAACTCATCCTCAAGGGCCGCGACCCGCGCGACGCCCAGCACTTTACCCAGCGCACCTGCGGCGTCTGTACCTACACCCACGCCCTGGCCTCCACCCGCTGCCTTGAGGACGCCATCAACAAGCCCATACCGGCCAACGCCACCTATATCCGCAACCTGGTGCTGGCCATGCAGTTCATGCACGACCACATCGTGCACTTCTACCACCTGCACGCCCTGGACTTTGTGGATGTGGCCAACGCCCTGCAGGCCGACCCGGCCAAGGCCGCCAAGCTGGCCGAATCCGTTTCGCCCCGCAAGGTCAAGGCCGCCGACTTGGCCGCAGTGCAGGCCAAACTGAAGACTTTTGTGGAAAGCGGCCAGCTCGGCCCCTTTACCAACGCCTACTTCCTGGGCGGCCACCCCGCCTACTACCTGGAGCCTGAAGCCAACCTGGTGGCCACGGCCCACTACCTTGAAGCCCTGCGCGTGCAGGTGGATGTGGCCCGCGGCATGGCCGTGTTCGGCGCCAAAAACCCCCACACCCAGTTTACCGTGGGCGGCGGCGTGACCTGCTACGACGCCCTCAAGCCCGAACGTATCAAAGAATTCCGCGAACTGTACAAGAAGGCCCGCGCCTTTGTGGAACAGGTCTACATTCCCGACCTGCTCATGGTAGCCGGTGCGTACAAAGACTGGGCAGGCATCGGCGGCACCACCAACTTCATGGCCTTTGGCGAATTCCCCTTCGCCGGCGGCGAGCGCGACCTCAACAAGCGCTGGTACCGGCCCGGCATCATCTATGATCGCAAAATCGGTGACGTGCAGAGCTTCGACCCCTCCAAGATCGCCGAACACGTCCGCCACAGCTGGTACGAAGGCGAAACCGCCCGCACCCCCTATGAGGGCGAAACCAAGCCCGCCTTCACCAAGATGGGTGACACGGACCGCTACTCCTGGCTTAAGGCCCCGCGCTACGACGGCCATTCCATGGAAACCGGCCCTCTGGCCCAGATGCTGGTGGCCTACGGCCAGAACCACAAGGTCATCAAACCCATGGTGGACCATGTGCTCAAGACCCTGGGCGTGGGCCCCGAGGCCCTCTTCTCCACCCTGGGCCGCACCGCAGCCCGCGGCATCCAGACCCTGGCCATTGCCCAGCAGACCGGCGTATGGCTGGACGAGTACGAAAAAAACATCGCCAAAGACAAGCAGATTGTTGAAAACTACGAAGTGCCCGCCGACGCCAAGGGCGTGGGCTTTGTGGACGCGCCGCGCGGCGGCCTCTCCCACTGGATGCGCATTGAAGGCGGCAAGATCGGCAACTTCCAGCTGGTGGTGCCCTCCACCTGGAATCTTGGCCCCCGCGACGACAAAGGCGTGCTGGGCGCTGTGGAAGAAGCCCTCATCGGCACCCCTGTGGCCGACCCCAAACGCCCCGTGGAAATTCTGCGCACCGTGCACTCCTTTGACCCCTGCATGGCCTGCGCCGTGCACGTTATTGACGGAGAAACCAACGAGGTGCACAAGTTCCGCGTGCTGTAACTGACCACCGCATTCCCTCGAGCGGGGGCTCCGGCCCCCGCTCTTTTTTTACCGGCCAGGGCTTTGCGCCCCCAAAACATCCCTTTCCAAGGACAGCCCATGAACAACCAGCGCGTGCTCATCCTCGGCGTGGGCAACATTTTGATGACCGACGAAGGCTTTGGCGTGCGCGCCGTGGAATACCTGCAGCAGCACTACGCCTGGCCGGAACACGTCAGCCTGGAAGACGGCGGCACCATGGGCCTCAGGCTCATGAGCACTCTCATGGACTGTGACAAACTCGTGGTGCTGGACGTGGTGCTCGGCCCCGAAGCCCCCGGCGCCACCTACCTTCTTGAAGGCGAAGACCTGCGCAAAAGCCTCAGCTTCCGCGATTCCATGCACCAGACCGACCTGGTGGACACCCTCATTACCTGCCAAATGGCCGGGCACAAGGTGGACGCCATTGTCGTGGGGCTGCAGCCCTTTGACTACCACACCATGCAGCCGGAACTCACCCCGCAGGCCGCCGCCCTGCTGCCCCAATTCTGCCGGAAGGTCGTTACCCTGCTGCAGGAACGCGGCCTCGCCCAGGCCACACCGTTGCAGACAACATAACTTTTGTGGGGGAGGCCCTTTTTTGAAAAAAGGGGCCTCCCCCACGCCCCCGCCACCAAAAACTTTCATTCCTCCACAGCACTGCGCAGGACATACCCAGGCCAGGACAGCGCCCTGCCCTTGGGCCGACAGGACACATCTGTGCCGTTACTTAGAGCAGTTTACGAATGAAATGAGTTAATTGCTCTGCAAGGATTTTCTTGAAAATCCTTGCCACGAAATGCGAGAAGGCAGGCTTTTGCCTGCCGTAAGCGAGCATTTCAAGTGTTAACTACTCTAAAAGAGAAAAGTTTTTTTGAAGGATGGGGGGCGTGGGGGGGAAGGGAACTTTTGTACACAAAAGTTCCCTTCCCCCCACAAAAAACCTTCCCTCTGCCTATTCTCCGTCCAGGATCATCTCAAGTACGGCGTCGGCCAGGAGGGCGGCGGCTTCGGTAACGCGGGGGGCCAGAGGCGGGGCCACAAGAATATCGGTAGTAAAATCGCCCACAAGAACAAGGTTGCCCAAGCTGCGGCGGCTCATGGGCGCGCCGCCGCAGCCGCCCATGCCGGAGGCGCTGGCCACGCGGCGGTCCAAGAGCAAAGCGTTTTCCACCAGCAGGCTTTTATCGTCCGGGCCGTCCAGGGCTTCCACCCAGATGGGGCAAACGGGCAGGATTGCGGGCAGGTTTTGGGGCGTAAGGCGTTCCTGGCGGGTCTGGACGTCCAGATCGGGGTTGAGTTCGCACAGTAATTCGGCCAGAGCCTCCACCTTAGGGCGGCCCACATGGCGGGGCCAGTACTGTTGGCGATTGAGGTTGGAAGCCTCCACCAGGTCGTGATCCACCAGCAGCAGATGCCCCAGGCCACAGCGGGCCAGCATGAGGGCGGCGTTGGAGCCAAGGCCCCCGGCCCCGGCCACGCCCACCCGCGCGGCGCTGAGTCGGGCGCGCTGTTCCGGGGTGAAGTAACGTTCCAGACCGGTGTGCAGAAGATTGGGCATGGGATTTCCCTACTGGGCGCGCAGGCTGCCCATGAGGTCCATAAGGTTGCGGGTCTGGGCGGCCAGGTCGGCCACGGCCCGGGCGGCTTCGGTCATGGCCTGGGCGGTCTGGGCGGACATCTGGCTCACCTGACCCATGGTGCGGTTGATTTCCTCGCTGGCGGCGGACTGCTCTTCACTGGCCGCGGCAATGGCCCCCACCTGGTCAGCTGTGGTTTCCACCGTGCTGACGATAGCCTCCAACGCATCGCCGGACTGACGGGCAAAGTTTGTGGCCGCACCGATCTGCTCCACCGCCTTGTCAGCCGAAGCCGCACTCTGTGAAGCGCTGCCCTGGATGGCCTGAATAGCCGCGCCCACGTCATGGGTGGAGGCCATGGTCTTTTCAGCCAGCTTGCGCACTTCGTCGGCCACCACGGCAAAGCCGCGACCCGCCTCGCCGGCACGGGCGGCCTCGATGGCGGCGTTGAGGGCCAGCAGATTAGTCTGATCCGCAATATCTGAAATAACGCCCATAATGCGGCTGATGGCCTGGGTATGCTCCTCCAGTCGGGCCATATCTGCCTTGAGGTCCAAAGAAACGTGCTGCACGGCGTCGATGCTCTGCAGCGAACGGCGCACCACCGCAGCGCCGCTTTCGGCTTTTTCACGGGTTTCGGCAGAGGCTGCGGAGGCTGCGGCCGCGTTTCTGGCCACCTCCTGGACAGTGGCGTTCATCTGGGTCATGGCCGTGGCGGCCTCGGAAAGGCGCTGCGAGGTTTCCTGCGCGCCCCGGTCGGACTGCTCGATCTGCGCGGCCAGCACGGAAGAGGCCGAAGAAACCACCTGGGCCACTTCTTCCAGGCGCAGGGCAGCTTCGCGCATGGCCTGGGTCCGTTCCGCGGCCTGCTCCCCGGCTTCTTCGGCCTGCTGCAGAGCTGCCGTGGCCTTTTGGGATTGGGCTCGCGCGTTTTCCGATTCGCGGCGGGCCTGTTCCATATGTTTTTTCAGGGCCGCCACCATGGCCGTCATGTGGGCGTACACCCCGGTCTTGGGTCCGTCGTCGTTATAGCTGTAGTCTCCTTCGGCCACCCGCCGGGCAATGACGGCCAGCTCGCCGGGATCCTTACCCAACTGCAGCCCCACGGAACGCGTGATGCGCCAGGCAATGCCCAGGCTGATGAGCACGGCGGCCAGGGCCAGGGCCACCGTCATGCGGCGGGCGCGTTGGCCGATTTCCGCCGCCTGCCGCGCCACTTCGCGGCTGCCCGTGACGTTGAGCTCCACGGCCTGGGCGTAGGTTTTGCCCAGTTCGTCGAATACGGGCCGGTACTTGCTGTTGAACAGGGCGTTAGCCGGGCCGCGACGGCCGTCCAGCATATTTTTGACCAGTTTGGCGCGGATGGCGTCCTCTTCTTTGGACAAATCGGCAATGCGGGCCATGAGCGCCTTGTCGCGGCTGTCCGAAGCCGCCGGCTGCACGTCAATAAGGGTGGCATAGAGGGCATAGTTCTTCTGGATGTCCGCCAGGGAAGCGGCCAGACTTTTTTCGTACTTGCGGATTTCATCCACATAGGTCTGCGAGAGGATAGAGGCCAGGTCGGCCCGCACGGCATTGAGGTCCACGTTCATAGACTGGATAGCAATGACCGAGGGCAGCCAGACGGCGTCCATTTCGTCGATGCGCTCGTTCATGGCGGCAATATTGCGCAACGCCGCCGCAGAAAGCACCAGCAGCACGGTGATGACGCAGCAAAACGATAAGGCCAGCTTGGTGCTCAATTTCATGGGCGTTCTCCAGCGCATATTTCAGGACGGCCGTCGGCAAAATCCGGGCCGCACCCGGCAGCGTAAAAAAAACGTTTGCGTGGATATTTTTTGCACTTTTCCTTTTCGGCTGCAATCACAATGCCATTACCCCCAGGGTGACGCCACACAGGCCACAGCAGACGACATTTAGTAAAAATCTGCGCAAATCGCGTTGTTGCCCCTTATGCTTTGGCTCCCCCGGTCGATGAGAGGCTTCTATATCCGTACGCTGCACGGCCGCAGCCCACTGCGAAAACAATACAATTTTGTTTTTTCAGTACAAAATAATTGCAGCCCCACGCGCGGGCATGACGCGGCGAAGGCCGCTGCCGCGCCGACGGCGTATTGGCATGGCCTTTGCTGACAAACGGACGCAACGCTGAAAATGACAATCCCTCATGCGGCTCTACGGCCGCGCAAAAAAGTGAGTTCCCCATGTCGGACGCCGGAACGCGCACGCAGACCTCGCTGAAGACCCTCCTTCCCCTTATGCCGGAAATCCGGCGCTGCCAGGATGTTTTTGCCCAGCTGGAACGCAAGTGGACCTGGATTGCCCTGACAGGCAAGATCAACTGCAACGCCATTGCGGCCACCCTGTTCGACTTCATCTTCAAGACCAGAGACACCTTTGCCGCCCTGCGGCAAAACCTCTCCGCCATGCTGGCCGAAAAATCTTTGGACAGGGCTATCCGGGAAATGGCCCCCGTGGCCCAGGTGGCCATTGACATCATCAAGCGTAATCTCTACGAACGCACGGCGGACGTGAGTTTTTTGGCCACCGACGCGGATATTGTCCATTTTCTCTGTCATCCCCGGCCGGACGCGGCAGCCATGCGCGAGCGGCTGGCCGCCTATCGCGCCAACTACACGGTGTACCAGGATATTCTCATTCTGGACCCCAACGGTAATGTGCGCGTGCAGCTGGACACGCGCCGGCCCGTACGCCGTTCGTGCGACCCGCTTATCGCCCAGGCCCTGGCCTCGCATGAATATGTGGAAGCCTTCGGCCAGACGGATCTGGTTCTGGACGGCCGTGCGGCATTGGTCTACGCCCACGCCATCCGTGCGGAAGGCGAAAGCGCTCCTTTGGGCGTGCTTTGCCTGGTCTTTGATATGGACGGCGAGGTGGCGGATCTTTTCGCCGGGCTGTCCCGCTTTGCCGACGACATGGTCATTCTGCTGCTGGACGACCAGGGCACAGCCTTTGCCGGCAGCGACAAGGCCCTGGCCCCCTTGGGCCGCCGCTACCGCCCTTCGCCCCAGGACGGCTATGCCGTGACCCGCTTCGGCAACGAAACGGGGCTGGCGGTAACCCGAAGTTCAGCGGGCTATCAGGGTTATACGGGCCAGCACTGGCAGGCGCATGTGCTGCGCGGGGCCTACAGCGCCTTTGCCCGCCGCCGTGCGGAAACCGGCCTGGATACGGCCCTGGTGCGGCGCGAAGCCGAATTTTCCAGCCAGCTCATCAGCATTGAAGAACAGGCCGGGGATGTGCTGGGCGACCTGACTCTGGCCGCCCAGAATGGGCAGATCATGGCCGCCCGCCAAAGCTCCAACGCCAAGGAAGAAGAACGCGGCGCGGCCCAGGCCCTGCCGCCCATTCTGGACGCCGTACGCCAGATGGGCGGCCAGATGGAACGCGAATTCCACTATTTTACCGACGGGCTGCTCAATACGGTTACGGCCTCGCGCCTGCGCGACGCGGCCTTTCTGGCCTCCATCACCGTGGAAATCATGGACCGCAACCTTTACGAGCGCGCCAACGACTGCCGCTGGTGGGCCCTGACCCGCGACTTCCGCGCCGCTCTGGCCAAGCCCGCCCTGGACCCGCAGGATCTGCGGCAACTGGAAGGCATCCTCGCCTACATCAACAGCTACTACACAGTCTATGCCAACCTGTTCCTCTACAACGCCCAAGGGAACATCTTGGCCTGTTCGCAGGAGGCGGAACGCTTCCGCTACGGCAGCCAGGTGGCCGAAGACTACGCACGCCGAACCCTGAGCCTGGACCACCCGGAAGACTACGCCGTTTCCGCCTTTCGGCCCACCGATCTCTACCATCCTGCAGGCGAGCCGCAGCCGACCTACATCTACAGCGCGCCGGTCTTTCCTCTGCAGGGGGGCAGGCCCGTGGGCGGCATAGGCATTGTGTTCGACGCCCTGCCCCAGTTTGGCGGCATGCTGCAGGAAACCCTGCCCAAAGACGCGCAAGGCGTGGTGCGCAAGGGCGCTGCGGGCCTGTTTGTGGATGCCGGGGGCACCGTCATCGCCTCTTCTCTGCCGGACCTGCCTCCGGGCGCGACCTATCGCCTCCACAAGGAATGGCTGACCCTGGACGAAGGCGAAAGCCGTTCCTATCTCGAATCGCAGGCGGGCGTGCTCTACGCCATGGGCTGCGCGCGTTCGCGCGGCTACCGCGAATACAAACGCGACAATCGCTACCGCAACGACATGTACTGCGTTATGCGGCTGCCCATCTGACCGCAGCGCTCTAAGGCAGCCGGCACATCCAGGGCATTGCAGCGCTGCAATGCCCTGGCGGTTGCGGAAGCAGACGCCCGCCATAGAGGCACAAGCACAGCTGCAGCTGTTGTGACGCGGGCGCTGCGGATGAGGACAGCAGCGCAATGTCTTTGCGCGGGTAAGCGCCGGAATGAGCGTGCCGTAAACTTTGAGAAGACATATTCTCAAAGGTAATCTGCTCCATGACTCGCCTTGACGCGCATCCGCCCGTTCCGCTCCTCCGTGCGGCGCTTCGGTCTTGACGGGTCGAATACTTCCTAGATATCATTCTCAGTTCAAACGTTTTACACACCCGGCTTGCAGGAACCGCGCCATGAACCAGACTTTGTCCACAGAGCTTTTGCCGGAATGGCAGAGGATCGTCGACCTCATTGCCCATATCGCCAAGGTGCCCGTGGGCCTCATCATGGGTCTGCGGGACAACACCCTCACCGTGCTGGTTTCCAGCCGCACCAAGGGTAATCCCTACCGGGCGGGCGAAACGACCAGCCTGCCCGACTCCGGGCTCTACTGCGAGCACGTCATCCGGTCGCAGCAGGCTTTGCAGGTTCCGGACGCGCTGCAATCCCCCCAATGGGACCATAATCCCGACCTGGCTCGCCACATGGTGGCCTACCTGGGCTTTCCCGTGCGCTACCCGGACGGCACGCCCTTTGGCACCATTTGCCTGCTGGACAGCAAAGAACACCACTTTTCGCAAGAAGTCACTGAACTTATTGAACGAATGCGCGCCCTCATTGAGGGCAATCTCAAAATGCAGAACCTGCTCAATCAGAACGCCAAAAGGGTGTCTGAAATCCACGAAAAAAACCAGAGGCTGGAAAAGCTCCTCCAGGCCCTGGACGAAAGCGAAAAAAAATTCCGCTTTATTACCGAAAATACCGTGGACTTCATCTGGATGTACAATGTCAGCAAGAGACGATTTCTCTATGCAAGCCCTGGCCTCAAGCAGCTCACCGGGCAGGAGGCCGAAACTCTGCTCACCATGCCTCTTCATAATATTGTACTGCCGCAGTATCTGGACAACATTAAACGCAATATGCAGAATGCCGTGCGCAAGTTGCGGGAAAACCCCACTACAGAACCCGTTTCACAGAGTGAAATTCAGCAGTATCGCGTGGACGGCAGCGCCGTGTGGGTAGAATACAAAGTCAAATATCTGATCAATCAGGAAGGAGACGTGGAAGCGGTGGGCGTCAGCCGCAATATTGAAGAACGCAAACGCAGGGAACAGGAAATCAGATTCCTCAGCACCCACGACTATCTGACCAAGACGCACAACAGGCTGTACCTGTATGCCGAGGCTCGCAAAGAAATAGCCTTGGCGGAACGGAGCGGCCGCCCCCTGGCCATGCTCTTTTTTGACCTGGACGGCTTCAAGGCCGTCAATGACCAGCACGGCCACGCCGTAGGCGACGCGGTGCTGCAGCGGACCACCCATGTGGTGATGCAAAACCTGCGCAAATCCGACGTGCTGGCCCGCTACGGCGGTGAAGAGTTTGTCGTCCTCATGCCGGACATGCCCCTGGAGGCGGCCCACAACGCGGCCGAACGCATCCGCCTGGCCGTGGAAGCCGAACCCATGCCCAAGGGCCTGACCATGACCGTCAGCATCGGCGTGGCCGTACGCGCCCCCAACGAAAGTCTGGAACAGTGGGTAGACCGGGCGGACAGGGCTATGTATGAGGCCAAGGACCAGGGCCGCAACTGCTGTATAGTCAGCTCTTCGGTCCCACCCGGCCCCTAGAGCATTTAACACTTGAAATGCTCGCTTACGGCAGGCAAAAGCCTGCCTTCTCGCATTTCGTGGCAAGGATTTTCAAGAAAATCCTTGCAGAGCCGTTAGCTCATTTCATTCGCTAACGGCTCTAGAGCAGCGCACCCTTGGGAATTGTCTTCTCAAAGTTTACGACACGCTCGTTAGCGCTTAACGACACAAAGACATTGCGCTTAACCTGCGTGACGGGCACCTGCTTACACAACCGCCAAGGCCTTTCAAAGTTGAAAAGCCCCGAACCGCGCGGGCAACGCGCTCAGTAATTGTACTTCCAGCGAAAGCCGCCCCAGGTGCCGCCCTCTTCCGTGCGCAGCTCCAGGTTGGCGCGCGAGGTCAGCTCCCATTGGATGATGAAGGCGGTACTGCCCTGCTTCATGCCCTGCTGTACGCCCACATAAAGCTCTTCTGTAAGGTATTTGCCCATTTCCACAGAAGCGCCGGCGGTCATATCCTCACTGTTCTCGCCGGACCCGCCGGACGTGCTCCGCCCGCTGTCCGTATTAAGGCGCAGCACATCCACGCCCAGCGTCTTGCGACCCAAATCTGAAAAGCTGCCCCCGCCGCCGCTGCCAAAACCGGCCAACTGGGCCACGGCTGCGGCCAGGCGCAGGTTTTCCAGCCGCCCCAGTTCACTGGTGCTCTTGCCAAACAAAATCTGGGCCAGGATCTCGTCCCTGGGCATTTCCGGCTCGCTACGCAGCGCCAGCTGCAGTTTGCGCGCGGTGCCAGTGAGGGCAATGTAGGCCGTAAGCTCCGGCGTTTCATTGCTCAGCAGCAGATCCAGCATGGGGTTGCCGGGCGAACCGCCGGCAAAGCCCACCCGGCCGCGCGACAACTTGAAATTTTTGCCCATGAAGTCCAGGCTGCCTCTGGCCGCCTCCACCTGACCGTCAATGATGGGCGCGGCGGGCGTACCGCCCACATGCATGTCAGCCCGCCAGACGCTCTTCAGCCCGTACCCTTCCACGGAAAACCGGCCGGGCATGACCAGGCGCAGGTCCAGCAAACCGGCGGGCTCTGTGGCTTTGGCCGGTGGCGCGCCCTTGGTTGAAGGCGGAGATGCGGCGGATTTGGCCGCCGCCGGGGCCGGAGCCTCGCTGAGGGGCAGGGTGGTCACCGTGCCCGTTACCGCCAGCTTGTTCAGCCAGACTTCGCCCTGATTCACGCGCACTTCACCGCGCACTTCCGGGGCCGCAGCCGTGCCCGTTACCGCGACTCGGCCAGAAAGGTCCACGCGCACGTCGCGCCGCCGCAAAGGCCGCAGCCGGTCCAGAACCGTCACAATATCCAGGCCCGCACCGTCCAGGCCGGCCTGGCCCGTGACCCGCAGGCTGCCGCCAAGGCCGTCGGCCGCGGCCAGACGCAGACGGGCCTTGCCCGGCTTCATGCCTTGCTGTTCCAGATCCACCCGCAGGTTGATGTCCTGCAGTTGCGCGCCCAGCTGCACATTTTCGTAGCGGCCGCCGTCCATCTGCACAAAACCCTTGACCGCCGGGGCTGCCGGACTGCCGCCCAAATCCAGAGAAAGATCCAGCTGTCCGCCCAGGCGCTGGTCCGCCACGGGCGCCAGGCTCCAAAGCGGCCCCACCGCCCCCTTCCAACGCACCACCCCTCTCAGGGGGCCGTGCATATCCGGCGTAGGCAGACCGTCCGGCCCAAACCGCAGAGGCAAACGCGCCTCCAACCGACAAACGCTGCCGCCCAGAGCCCGCACGCTTTCCGGGTCCAACAGCAGACGCAGGGCCAGGGCATCCCCACCGCCGCGCTCTATCTTGCCTGTAAGGGTCAAATGCAGGGGCTTGAGCGGGCTGTTGGGCAGCCGCAGATCCCGCACCTCCAGGCGCAGGTCGCCGCCAGGGGCAGCGGCCTTGCCGCTGAACTGGACCTGCGCCGCCACCACGCCTTCGGGCACGGCCTCCGCCAGGGTTCGCCAGGGGGTCAAATCCAGATTTTCCAGAGAGAGCCGCGCCGTCATCCCCGTTGCGTCCTTGCTGCCCTGCGCCCGCAGCCGCCCCGAAGGGCTGAGCCGCAAGTCCAGGCCCTCCAGGCCGAAGCCGTCCTCGCCATAGCGCAGCTGCAAACCGGGAGCCGCCGTGAAGCCCAGCTTTTTCTTCTCCAGGCGGGCCTCCAGGCGGTCCACCACAACGCTGCCGGGCTGCCAGCGCAAGGCCGTATGCGCGACCACAAAGCCGCTGGTCCGCAGTTCGGCGTTGAGGGGGCCGTGCAGTGAACCCTGGGCGCGCAGATGCGCCCCCAGCTGCAAGGCGGCCTGCCGCAACTCCGTCAGGTCCAGGCTGGCCTCGGCCAGGGCCTTGCCCCAGAGGTCCGCCAGCCGCACCGTGCCCGCAAGCCCACGCACCTGCAAAGGCTCCGCCCCCGCCGCCGTGTAGACAAGACGCGGCACGCGCCAGCCCAACGTCACCTCCTGCACTGCGGGCACGGGGGCGACGGGCGCGGTGGACGTCGACGGCAAGGAGGACGTCTGCAGCCCTGAAGGCTGCGGGGCGGGAGACGGTGGAACGGCCTGCGCCACCGCTGTGGCCGCAGACGGCTGCGCCGCCGGGGGGCGGAACGCATCCGTGGAAGAACCGGAGGAAGTAGCGGCCTGGGAACGCAGCTGCAGGGAAAGGGCCGCCTCGCCGGAAAGGCGTGCGCCGGGCAGCAGAGCGGCAAGGGCCTGCCAGTCGGCCACGCGCACGCTCAGCTCCCCGTCCAGCGCGGGGTAGGGGTTGCCCTGCGGCAGTACGGCGCACACAGCGCCTGTAGCCGCCACACCCGCCGTCAGGCTGGAAAGTTCACGCAGCCCCGCACGCAGGTCCGTGCCCGCGCGCGCAGCAAAAAGCACGGCATGGGTTTTGAGTGCCCGCCCGTCCAGCGCGCCAACAAGGTCCAGAGTCACGGTCAGCTCCGGAGCGGCGGCCGACGAAGAAGCCCCGGTCGCGACGGGCGCAACAACGGGCGCGGCATCGGGCTCATCCGGTCCGTTGCCCCGCTCCCCGGCCGCGGAGACAGGTTGCAAAACTGCGGCCGCCGTACTACCGGAGGCACTGACCTGCGCACTTTCGGCGGGAGCCGCGACGTCGGTCGGCGTCGGCAGCAGCGCTGTCCAGCGCAGGGGCTCGGCCGCAAGCCGCAGGGTTGTGCCTGTCAGGCTGTGGCCCCCGGCGCGCACACTTGCACAGTCCAGCGTGAGCAGGGTGCGGGGCGCTGCCAGCGGCCCCTGGGCGGTCAGGTCCAGGCGCAGGGGCGCGCCCAGCATATCCAGGGGTGAGGCGACGCCCTGCGCGGCGGCAACGGCGGACGCCTCGCCCGAAGCTGGAGCGGATACTGCCTGCGTGGTTGTGGTCGCCGGAGTTGCCGCGGCAGGCGGGGTCAGGCCCACGCCCAAGGCCAGATCCAGAGGGCCGCTCAGCCAGGAACCTGTGGTCGGGCTGGTCCAGACGGCGTGGCCGTCCACCTGCAGCGGCCCCGCAGTCAGGCGCAACGCTGTAAGCCCGGCGGAAAGCCCTGTGGCCGGACCCGCGTCCTCAGGTGCGGTGAGCCCGCCCTCCAGGCCCAAGGTCAGGGCCGCGCCTTGGGCCAGTACAGCGGCGGGCAGGCCGGCGGCCTGCGACGCGGTTCCGGCGGGTGCCGGGGTCAGGGCGGCCGTAAGGGAGGCCGTGGCCTTGAGGGACGCGCGCGCCCCCTGCCGGACCGGGGTCAAAGCCGCTTCCGCCTGCAGTGACGCGGCGGCGCAGACGGCGCCGCTCAAAAAGAAGGCCGCGCCCGTGGTTGGGGCCAGCGTGGCCATGGCGCGCAGGTGCGCGCCTGCCGTCCCCGCCTGCGCCTGCAGTGTCAGATCCACGCGTAAAGTCTGCGGCGCGGCCGGGGCCGGATTTGCAAGGGCCGCCCCGTCGCCGACGGGTGTGGCCTGTGCTGCTGCGTTGTTTTCGGACGTCAGTTTTTCGGGCGCAACCTTCGCCGACGGGCTCTTTGCAGCCGCCCCTTGCTCCGATGAACTGTTCTCCGGCCCGGACAGCGCCGATGCAGACGGCCCGGGCGCGGGCGGCAGGCTTGCGCCCAGCAGGTCAGCGGGCAGACGCGCGTTTTCCAGGGCCACTTCCTCCAGGCGCACCTGGGGCAGCCAGCCGGGCAATTGCGCCGCTGCCCGCACCGCTTGCCCCAACAACTGCCGCAAGCCCGCTTCAGTGAGCGGAGGCGCAGGCTCCGGCGGCGGGCCGGGCGGCAGCTGTGGCCGCCGCAGCAATGTCGCATTCTGCACGCGCAGTTCCGCAATGCGCAAAGCCCCCGGCAGGGCCTGCCAGTCCCAGACAAAGCGCACGCTGGGCACCCGCAGCCAGAGGCCCTGGCCGTCGTACAGCTCCAGCCCCAGCTGTGCGCCGAAGGGCAGCGGGCCCGCAAGACTGGTGATGCGCACGCGCAGACCTTCCGGCGCGGCGGGCGCTTCCGCAGGCGCGCCGGGCGGCGGAACAGAACCGGCGTCCAGGGTGACAGGCCGGTCCAGGGCGGCATTGATCCGTTCCACCAGCCAGCCCTGCACCGCAGGGCTGCGCAGGGCCAGCACCGCGCCGACCGCAACCAGGGCGAGCAGCAGCACCAGGCCCGCCAGCACACGCCACAGGACGCGCCAGATCCGCCACCAGGCGCGGGGCCGGACAGGGGGCCGGGCCGGGCCGGAAGCCGGTGGGCCGACGGGAGCCGACGGCTGCGGGGGACGGACGTCGGGGCTGGCGTCCGGAAAGCGGGGAGGAGTGGGAGCCGCCATCAGAAAGACTGTCCTATACTTATGTAGACCTGTACGGGCGGGTCGCCGTCAACAGGCTGCAGGGGCACGCCCACGTCCAGGCGCAGGGGGCCTATGGGCGTGTAGTAGCGCAGGCCCAGACCCGTGCCCCAGTTCATGTCGCCCAAAATGCGCGGCAGTTCGTCCCTGTAGACCATGCCGCCGTCCAGAAAGGGCACCAGGCCGACGTTTTCCGCCACTTTAAAGCGGGCCTCCAGGTTGACCACCTGGTAGGAGCGGCCGCCCAGGGGGTCGCCCCCGCTGTCGCGCGGGCCCAGCGACTGGTAGGCGTAGCCCCGCACAGACCCCGCTCCGCCCGAATAGTAGCGCAGGCTGGCGGGGATGGTGCGCAGATCCGCGCCCGCAAGGCCCCCGGCCTCCACCCGGCCCGCCAGAACCAGAACATCGTCCGGTCGCCCCTTAGCCGTGCGAAAAGGCGCATAATAAGCGCTGCCGCCCACGCTGCCGCCCAGGGCGTTGAAAGATTCCTCATAAAAGCCTGTGTACGGCCGGAACTTGACAAAAAGTTCCGAACCGCGCGTAGGATTGAGGATATTGTTGCGCGAATCGCGCCGCAGGCCTGCGCGCGGGCCAAAAAAACCGTAGCCCTGGGCGTCGCGCTCATTATCCTTGATGGAACCGCTCTCGCCGCCCAGCCCCAGACTGCCCCACCAGTGCCGGGAAAGACGGCGCTCCACATCCGCCCCGGCGTTGCCGGCGATCTTTTCGTAAGCCTGGGTGTTTTCGCGCAGGGCCGAGGCCGAACCCAGCAGGCGCTGCTCCCGGCCAAAAAAAGCAGGCTTCTCGAAAGCCGCTTTAAGGCCTTGGGTTTCGGTGGCTATGGGCGCGGTAAGAGTGAGCTTTTCGCCGTTGCCGAAGAGATTGCGGTGCTGCCAGAAGCCTTCCACGCCCAGGCCCGTATCTGTATCATAGCGGGCACTGCCGCCCACGGAGCGGAAGGGGGCCTCGGCCACCTCCACTTCCACGGGCAGCACGGCCAGACCGTCGGCTCCGGACCGCGCCCCGCCATCCGCACCGGCGGCAAGGGCCGCTGTCTGCGGTCGGGCCTCCACTGTGCGAAAAATGCCCAGGGCGCGCAGTTGGTTGGCGTAGTCTTCCACCTTATCCGCGTTCCAGGGGTCTTCCCCCGGCTGCCAGGGGGCCAGACGCTGCACATAGGCCGCGCTGACGTCCTCATTGCCGCGCACCGTCACCCCGCCCATGAGTGCAGGGGGCCCGGTGCGGATCACAATGCGCGCCAGCAGCTGCCGTTTTTCCCTGTCCAGGCTGTAATGAGCGTCCGCCACTGCGGCCAGGGGGTAGCCCCGCTTTTGCAGCCTCTGGGGCAGGGCCTCCACCGCCGCCAGCATGTCTGAAGCCGTCACCGGCTCCCCCACCAGGACGCCGGGCAGGGTGCGGGGAAATTTGGGCGGCGGCACGGGCTCCGTCTCCCACCCCCAGAAGCCCGTTTCACGCACGCGGTTACGAAAAGCCTCGGGCAGCACGGGTTCCGGCTCATAGATCACGTCCGCCGCGCCCAGCGTGTAGCGCGGCCCGGGCTGCAGGGACAGGGTCACCGTCACGGGCCTGGCTTCCTGGTCCAGACTGAAGGCGGCCGTGCCCTCGTAATAGCATTGGGACTGCAGGAGCTGCCCCGCCGTGTCCACATCCAGACGGGCGCGCCGCTCCAGGGCCAACAGACTGTCCGGCGGCTCTTTGACGAGTTGCTCCAGCTGGCTCAGGCCGCGCATTTTGTCGGCCAGCCCCCCAGCTTCCTTGTCAACGGGCTCCCGCACCACAATCCTGACCTTATAGGGGATGGGCTCGCCCTCCCAGGCGGCTTCGTCCTTGGCCGCGTCCCCACCGGACTGCCCCGCTCCGGCAGCCGCGGGATCGGACGGCGCGGCGTCCTTGGTGGCAAGCAGGCCGCAGCCGCCCAGCACCGGCCAGAGCAAAAGCCACAGCAAAGCCCAGGTCCGCCGCGCCCGCGCCGACAAACCACCACAGCAGCGGCGGCGCGGCAGGAGGGCACAGAACCTATGATCGCTGCGGCACAAACTCATGCGATTACTATACGCAGCTCTTTGCCTGTAAGCAAGAAACATTCGCAACTCTACTGCAGCCAGGCCACTTGGCAAGGCCGCGCCGCTCTGGTACCACGACAAGAGGGGTGCGGAACCCCTTTTCGGGAAGGCTGTTCACCGTTCCGAACCCCCAAGCCCAGGGAGTATCCACAATGAACTATGACCTCTGTCTGCATATGGACGCCGACGACCCCGCCGCCCTGCGCCTGACGCTCAAAAACGCCTTCAATTATCTGAAGGCCCTGCCGGACCAGATTTTCCAGCTGGTGCTGGTGGCCAACGGTCCCGGGGTGCGCCAGTTTGTGCTGCACAACGCCGACGGCGCGGCTCTGGCCGCCCCCCTGCAGGCCAAGGGCCTGCACATCCGACTCTGCGCCAACGCCCTGGCCGACAACAACCTTACCCCGGACGACCTCTGGCCTGGCTGCCAGGTGGTGCCTGCCGGCCTGGTGGAAATTGTGCGCCTGCAGCGCAAAGGCTTTGCCTACATCAAGCCCTGATCTGCGCGCGACTGCCGCGCCGCCTTGGCAAACCAGCGGCGCGGCGCTATCTTGATCGCCACAGTCGCCGGAAGAGCATGCCAGCACCCTGCGTCGATGGCCCGGGAGGAGAACAGCATGAACGGTTTTGCGCAGATTCTGGACGCCGCGCGCCGCACGACGCCCGTGGTGCACAGCATCACCAACTATGTGACGGTCAACGACTGCGCCAATATGATCCTGGCCTTGGGCGGTTCGCCCATCATGGCCGACGATCCCGACGAAGTGGAGCAGATCGTGGCCATAAGCGCGGCCCTTGTCATCAATATCGGCACCCTCAACCGGCACACCGTGCCGGCCATGCTGGCCGCCGGCAAGCGGGCCAACGCCCTGGGCAAACCCGTGGTGCTGGACCCCGTAGGCGCCGGCGCTTCGGATTTGCGCAACAACGCCCTGGCCCGCCTGCTGGGCGAGGTCCGTTTTGCGGCCATCAAGGGCAACAGCGCGGAAATTCGCTTTCTGGCCGGCAGTGCCGTGGCCGCCAGGGGCGTGGACGCCGGGGACGATACCCTGGTTACAGAAGCCAACCTGACGGCCAGCGCCCGCATGGCCGCCGGCCTGAGCGCCCGCACGGGCGCTGTGGTGGTGGCAAGCGGCCCCATCGACCTGGTGGCCTGCCCCACTGCGGTCTGGGCCGTACGCAACGGCAACGCGCGCCTGACGGGCATCACCGGCGCGGGATGCATGGCCGCCGCCGTCACGGGCTGTTGTCTGGGCGCCGCCCCGGACAAAGCCCCGGAGGCCTGCCTCTGCGCCATGACAATTATGGGCGTAGCCGGCGAAATAGCTGCGGCGCAATCTGCCCCCGATAAAGGCGGACCGGGCAGCTTCCGCATGTTTCTTCTAGACGCCGTGAGCAGCCTGAGCAGCCCCGCGCTGGCAGCGCGCGCCAGAGTGGAAGCCGTACTGTAAAGCGTCGGCCAAAGCAGTGAGAGTTACGACATTGGGTCGCCGCAGCTGGGACAAGGCGCATCCGGCCAACTATAACCGAAGTGGTTCCCGCCGTGACGGCGGCCTTGGTGCGCCCATCTTTACGCAAGGCACAAAACAGCCTATAGGGAGAGGGACATCCGTCATCCCGGCGCGTCCGCAGTCCACATTTCCAGCCACAGGTAGGTCATGAACCGCCCCCACGAAATTCTCATTGGTCCCTTGTGTCTTGCCCTGCTGGCCACGGCCTTCAGCACCTGGAGCGCTCTGGGCAACGAAGTCAGCATCTGCGTTACGGCGGGCTGTTCCTTGTATCAGGACAGCGCCATCGCCGGCATCCCTCTGTGGTGGCTGGGCGCAGGCGTCTTCGCCGCCTTGGCGGGGCTGGCCTTGCTGGGGCAGGCCGCAGCCGGTCGCGCCCTGGCCGGGCTCGCCCTGCTGGGCGATGTGTTTCTGCTCGCCCTCATGGCCTTCACCGCCCCCTGCGTAAGCTGTCTGGTAGCCGCCGTATTTTTTGCCTTGCTCTACCTGGGTTTCAGGCAGGCAACGGCGACGCGCAACCGCGCTTCACGGCCGGGGCGCTCGGTGCTGCTGGCGGTCTGGCTGGTGCTGTTTATCGTCAACGTAGGCGCAGTGGCCCGCAGTCTGGCGCAGGTCTGGCCCCTGACCGACAACGGCGAGGAAGCCACGGTCCACATGTTCTTTTCTCCGTCCTGCCCCAGCTGCCGCGAGGGCATCCGCGTCCTTTCCGGCCATGTGGACGTAGCCTTCTACCCCGTGGCGGAAAACGAGGCTGACGTATACAAGACGGCCCGCATGATGGAGCTCCTGGACCAGGGCCAAAGCATGGCGCAGGCCCTGGAAGGCGCGCAGCAAGCCCAGCCGCCCACGGGGCTGGCGGCCTGGTGGCCCGACCACTTCTGGCTGCGCTTCCGTCTGTTGCGCAACAAGGCGCACATTTTTCTTTCCGGCGGCCAGGCTGTGCCTTTCTTTGAATACCACGGCCTGCCCAGCATGCTGACCCGGCAGGGAGGGAACGCGGCACGAAATCAGGGGCAAAGCCCGCCCTTGTCGTCCGCCGCGCCGCAAGGCCAGAACGGCTTTGTCCCCACAACGGACCCGGCCCTGCCCGCAGAGCTGGCCCCGACCCCCCAGATAGCGGGGCAGTGCTCCGGGCCTGTGCCTTGCCCGTAGCCCTGCGTCACATTGAAACGGCTTCAGGGACGGGGGAGCAGCGCACTGCCCCGGCCACGACAACGCTGGGGGAGGCACACGTTTTCTCCACCGCCCCAGACTTGTGCCAAACACGACAAGGGGCTTGACGCACTTTGCGCTTCCCATTTATATGAGAGAGCCTTGGCCGCAAGGCTCTGAAGGGGTGGCATGAAAGCAATCGACGTTTTTCGTCAGCATAAGGATGCCGTGACGGCTTTGTGGACGGAGACCGTGTTCAACACCTATCCGTTTGAAACGACAGGGTTTCTGCGTACCAAGCACGACCCCTTCGGCAACCCTGTGGCCCACATGACCAAGGAGGCCGCCGCAGCCCTTTACGACGCCGTTACCGGCGAACATGTAGCTGTGGAGCAGGTCCGCAAGGCGCTGGACCGCTTCATCAAGCTGCGGGCTGTGCAAAAATTCACGCCAAGCCAGGGTTTGGGGGTCTTCAGCGCGCTGAAGCCCATCCTGCGCGCGCAGGTCATGCCCGCCCTGCAGGCGGAAGGCCTTTTGGCGGAATATCTGGAGACCGAATCGCGCGTGGATACCCTGACCCTCCTGGCCTTTGATATGTATATGGAAGACCGGGAGATTCTGGCGCAATCGCGCATTACGGAAATACGCAACCAGTACGCCCAGTTGGCGCGCTGGGCGCAAAAGCTGGAGAGCGGCTCGCCGGACGGCCCGGCGAACGCGCGCTGACCCCCCCTGCGCAGTGCAACCCTGATCTGCGTTGCGGCCGCATAGGCGGCGCATGCCCAAGCGGCGCGGCTGCGGCCGAAATCCGCGTTTTCCGGCTGCGCAAACCTTTGGGTGTTTCAAGGGGCTGCCCGCACCAGGGAAAGGCCTGCCGCGCCCGGGGCACGACAGGACGGCGCGGGATTCGGCAGGCAGTGAGAGGCCGCTCCGGGCCTGCTGCTCAAAAAGCGCCGGAAGCTCTTTTCCGGCGCCAAAATGCTCTAGTGGAAGTGAGGTAGGGAATGTTCAATTCATTACTGCTGGTGCTGCTCATAGGAGCCGTCGCCTGGGCGGGGTCGGCCATCGGGCTGGCGGGCCTGTTCGGCGTGGCGCTGCCCTATGTGGCGGTGGTCGTGTTCATCGGCGGCATGGTCTGGCGCATGGTCTACTGGGCCAAATCGCCCGTGCCCTTCTGCATCCCCACCACGGGCGGGCAGGAGCAGTCGCTGGACTTCATCAAACAAAACAAGATCGACTGTCCCAGCACCACCTGGGGCGTGGTCAAGCGCATGTTTTTTGAAGTCTTTCTTTTTCGGTCTTTGTTCCGCAACACCTATGCCGAAGTGCGCGAGTTTGACCCCGCCAACAAAGGCCCGCGCACCATCTACTATTCTTCCAAGTGGCTCTGGGCCTTCGCCCTGCTGTTCCATTACTGTTTTCTGCTCATTTTCATCCGGCATTTTCGCTTTTTTATGGACCCCGTGCCATCCTGTATCCGCTTTCTGGAGAGCATCGACGGCATCATGCAGGTGGGTTCGCCGCGCTTTTTCATGACCGGCGGCCTGGTGCTGGCGGCCCTGCTCTTCTTGCTGGCGCGCCGCGTGTTCAACGAACGGCTGCGCTACCTTTCGCTTTTCAACGACTACTTTCCCCTCTGGCTGCTCATGGGCATCGTGGGCACGGGCATCTGCCTGCGCTACTTTGATAAGACCGAGATCGCCCAGGTCAAGATTTTCATCATGGGCCTCACGCACTTTACGCCCGTGACCACTGCGGGCATCAATGCCCTGTTCTTTACCCACCTTACTCTGGTCTGCGTGCTGCTGATCTACTTCCCCTTCTCCAAGCTGGCGCACATGCCGGGCGTGTTTTTCAGCCCCACGCGCAACCTGGCCAACAATTCGCGCCGGGTGCGGCACATCAACCCCTGGAATCCGCCCAAGCAATTCTTCACCTACGCCGAGTACGAGGATACCTATCGCGACGCCATGGCCGAGGCCGGGCTGCCGCTGGAAAAGCAACCCGACAAGGCCGCCGAGTAAGGAGTCTTCATCATGGCCAAATTACCTACGCCGCAAATGCTTGTCGCCAGCCGTCCGGCCTTTCCGGACGCCCAATGGCTTGACGTCAAGCCCGAATTTACGCCGGGCAGTTACTGCTACCCGGCAAAAAAAGAGACTATGGAACTGCTGCACATGCCGCACCCCCACGACTGGGATCCGTCCGCCGAGGACTGGAACCTGCCCGAGGACTGGGAGCAGATTCTGTGCGACGCCTTTGCCGAACGCCTCGAAAAACACCGCTCGCTCAAACTCTTTATGGATATCTGCGTGCGCTGCGGGGCCTGTGCGGACAAGTGCCACTTTTTCCTCGGTACCAATGACCCCAAAAACATGCCCGTGCTGCGCGCGGAGCTTTTGCGCTCCCTTTACCGGCGCGACTACACCATGCTCGGCAAACTGCTGGGCAAGAAGGTGGGCGCGCGCGGCTGGGACAAAAGCGTAGTGAAAGAGCTTTTCTACTACGCCTACCAGTGTACGGAATGCCGCCGCTGCTCCCTGTTCTGCCCCTACGGCATCGACACGGCGGAAATCACCGCCATCGTGCGCGAACTGCTGCACGAAGTGGGCCTGGGCATTCACTGGATCATGGACCCGGTGAAAAACTGCAGTTTTACCGGCAACCACTTGGGCATTCAGCCCCACTCCTTTGTGGAAATCGTGGAAATGCTGGCCGACGACTGCGAAACCGTCTGCGGCATCCGGCCCAAGACTCCCTTCAACGAAAAGGGCCACGAAATCCTTTTCATTACGCCCTCCGGCGACGTTTTTGCCGACCCCGGCATCTACACCTTCATGGGCTACCTCATGCTCTTCCATGAGCTGGACCTGGACTACACCCTGTCCACCTATGCCTCTGAAGGCGGCAACTTCGGTTCTTTCACCACCTTCAACATGGCCAAAAAGCTCAACGCCAAGATGTACGCCGAGGCCGAGCGCCTGGGCTCCAAGTGGATTCTGGGCGGCGAGTGCGGCCATATGTGGCGCGTGATCAATCAGTATATGGACACCTACAACGGCCCGGCCCCCGCCAGCATGGAGGTGCCCGTTTCGCCCATTACCGGCACGGTGTTCAAAAACGCGGCTTCCACCAAGATGGTCCATATTGCCGAATTCACGGCCGACCTTATCCACCACAACAAGCTCAAGCTGGACCCCAGCCGCAACGACCACCTCATCACCACCTTCCACGATTCGTGCAACCCGGCCAGGGCCATGGGCCTGCTGGAAGAGCCCCGCTACGTGCTCAAGGCCGTGTGCAACAACTTTGTGGAAATGCCCGAAAACACCATCCGCGAGCAGACCTTCTGCTGCGGCGCGGGTTCGGGCCTGAACACCGAAGAAATTATGGAACTGCGCATGCGCTCCGGCATGCCGCGCGGCAACGCCCTGCGCTATGTGCAGCAGAAGTACGGCGTCAACCACATGGCCTGCGTGTGCGCCATTGACCGCGCCACCCTGCCCCCCCTGGCCAACTACTGGGCGCCCGGCGTCTCCGTAAGCGGCCTGCACGAGCTGGTGGCCAACGCCCTGATCATGAAGGGCGAGCACAAGCGCACCATGGACTTGCGCCAGGAAGACCTGCCCAATGTGGCGGAGGACGAGGACGACGCGCCTGAGACGCAGGGGGAGGGCCAATAAATGTACAACGCCAAAGCTGTCATTGTGGGGATCATCATCTTCGTGGTCCTGTTCACCTCCCCTTTCTGGGTCAGCATGCTGGGCAGCAAATATTCCAGCACCGGCATTGTGTTGCCCAAGAATGAAAAAGAGTGCATTGAAAGCACCGCCTTCATGCGCGACCAGCACATGCGCCTGCTCAACGAATGGCGCGACGAGGCCCTGCGCAAGGAAAACCGCGTTTATGTGGCAACCAACGGCAAAAAATGGACCATCAGCCTGCAGAACACCTGTTTAAAGTGCCACAACAACTACAAGGAATTCTGCGAAAAGTGCCACGTGGCCAACAGCGTTGATCCTTACTGCTGGACCTGCCACATCATTCCTCAGGGGAGCAAGTAATGAACAAGAGCAGAAGAAGCTTTCTGAAAGTGGCGGGGCTTTCTGCCTTTGCCCTGAGCAGCGGGGTGGCGGCTCTGGACGCTCTGGCCGGCAATGCTCTGGCCCAGGTGGCCCCCGGCCGCTATGAACGCGCCGACCACGCCCTGCACGCCAAACGCTGGGCCATGGTCATTGACACGCGGCAGTTTGCCGGCCCTCAGGACTATGAACCCCTGATCGAGGCCTGCCACAAGGCGCACAACGTGCCGCACATTCCCGACAATCAGGATATCAAGTGGTTCTGGCTCGATTCTTTTGAGCACACCTTCCCCGATGAAATGAACGCCCACCTGGACACCAAACGGGCTACCGCCAGCTATCCCTTGCTCTGCAACCATTGCAGCAATCCGCCTTGCGTGCGGGTCTGCCCCACCCAGGCCACCTACAAGATGGAAGACGGCATCGTGGCCATGGACTACCACCGCTGCATCGGCTGCCGCTTCTGCATGGCGGGCTGTCCCTTTGGCGCGCGCTCTTTCAACTTCAAAGACCCGCGCAAATTCCTGCCCGACCCGGTGCCCAACCCCGCCTTCCCCACCCGCATGATCGGCGTGGTGGAAAAGTGCACCTTCTGCGCTGAGCGCCTGGCCGTGGGCCAGATGCCCGCCTGCGTGGAAGCCGCCAAGGGCAAAATCCTGTTCGGCGACCTGGAAGACCCCAATTCGTCGGTGCGTCAGGCCCTGGCCAACAACTACAGTATCCGCCGCAAGCCCAACCTGGGCACGCAGCCCGGCGTCTACTACCTTATCTAGGGGGAACAGGCCATGCTTGAAAAATTGCTCGACGGTCCCAAGACCTACTACGTGTGGCTGCTCTTTCTGCTCTGCGTCATCGCGGGCTGCGGCCTTGTCTACCTTGATCAGCTTAAAAACGGCCTCTCCGTCACGGGCATGAGCCGCGACGTTTCGTGGGGCCTCTACATCTCGCAGTTCACCTACTTTGTGGGCGTGGCGGCCTCGGCCGTCATGCTGGTGCTGCCCGCCTACTTCCACCACTACAAGAAATTCAAGCGCATGATCATCTTCGGCGAGTTCATGGCCGTGGCCGCCGTGTGCATGTGCGCCCTTTTCATCGTGGTGGACCTGGGCCAGCCCCAGCGCATGCTTAACGTCATGATCCACCCCACGCCCAACTCCGTCATGTTCTACGACATGCTGGTGCTCATCGGCTACCTGCTGCTGAACATCACCATCGGCTGGGTGACCCTGGAGGCCGAGCGCCATGAGATTGATCCGCCCAAGTGGATCAAGCCCCTCATCTACCTCTCCATCCTCTGGGCCTTCTCCATCCATACGGTCACGGCCTTCCTCTACGCGGGCATCCCCGGCCGCCACTACTGGCTCACGGCCATTATGGCCGCGCGCTTCCTTTCCTCGGCCTTCTGCTCCGGCCCCGCCATCCTGCTGCTGCTCATGCTGGTGCTGCGCAAGCTCACCGGCTTCGAGCCCGGCAAAGAGGCCACCAAAACCCTGGCCACCATCATCGTCTACGCCATGTGCGTCAACGTGTTCTTCTACCTGCTGGAGCTTTTCACCTCCTTCTACAGCGGCATTCCCGGCCACGCCGAGCCCATCCGCTACCTCTTCTCCGGCCATGACGGGCACCTGCCCTGGGTGAGCTACTGGATGTGGGCCGCGGTCATTATGGCCTTCGGCTGCCTGGTCATCCTCATCCCGCCGCAGTGGCGCACCCACCCCACCCTCATGCCCATCGCCCTGATCATGCTGGTGCTGGCGTCCTGGATCGACAAGGGCCTGGGTCTGCTGGTGGGCGGCTTCACCCCCAACATGTTTGAAGCCGTCACCCCCTACATGCCCACGGCCAAAGAAATCGCCGTGGCTCTGGGCGTCTACGCCATCGGCGCCCTGGTCCTTTCCCTACTCTGGAAAGTGGCTCTGGGCATTAAACGCGAAACAGGCCACTTCTGCGGCGACTAACACCGCCGTCTCGCTACAATAAAAAAATACTTTTGCGGGGGAAGGACGTTGCAACAAACGCCCTTCCCCCGCAAAAACGTTTATGCTCCCGGAATTTTGCGTCAGCTGCACCCTTCCCGCTTTTCCCCTTTTCCGCTTTCGCCCGCTTGCCGCGCTTTTCCCCTTGACGCCACCGGCCGCGGCCTTACTCTTTTCCCAGACGCGCCGTTCCGGGTCTACACACCGGGGCGGCCTTGTCAGACCCGTACGGGGGAGCGCAAGCATGGCAGTATCGTACAAGGATTATTACAAACTTCTGGGCGTAGAGCGGGGATCCAAGGCCGAGGACATTTCCCGGGCCTACAAAAAGCTGGCCCGCAAATACCACCCGGACCTCAACCCCGGCGACAAGCAGGCCGAAGAAAAATTTAAGGAAATCAACGAAGCCTACGAAGTGCTGAAAGATCCGGAAAAACGGAAGCTCTACGACCAGCTGGGCCCCAACTGGCAGCACGGGCAGCAGTTTCAGGGCGAACCGGGCTTTGAAAACGTGCACTTTACCTTCAACGGCAAAAACTTTGACGGTTCGGGCTTTTCGGACTTTTTTGAGACCCTCTTCGGCGGCGGCGCGCGCAGCCAGTTTGGCGGAGGACGCCAGGCAGGCGGCTTCGGCCCGGACCCCTTTGGCGGCTTTTCCGCGCGGCAACGCCGGGGCCGCGACGTGGAGGCCGAGTTGCCCCTGAGCCTGGAGGAGGTCATGCGCGGCGGGCCGCGCACGGTCACCCTGCAGATGGCCCAGGGCCCCAAGACCCTGGAGGTCAACGTGCCTGCGGGCATCCGCGAAGGGGCCAAGCTGCGCCTGGCCGGCCAGGGCGACCCCGCCCCCGGCGGCACGCCCGGCGACCTTTTTTTACGGGTGCGCTATCTGCCCCACAACACCTTCAAGGTGGACGGCACAACCCTGCAGTGCGATGTGGCCCTAGCCCCGTGGGAAGCGGCCCTGGGCGCGCGCGTGCAGGTGCCTACCCTGGAAGGCGCGGTGGAAATGCAGATTCCCGCAGGCTCCAGTTCCGGGCGCAAGTTCCGTCTGCGCGGCAAGGGCCTCGGCGCGGCCGGCCAACGGGGCGACCTGCTGGCCAGAGTCATGATCAAGGCCCCAACTGCCCTGAGCGACGCGGAGCGCGAACTCTGGCAAAAGCTGGCGGAGACTTCGACCTTCAAGGCGCGGGCCTGACGGCCGGGTGGAGGGTAACATCATGAGCATGACGCCAAAAAAGCCGTCCTGGCCTGTCCCTTCTGCGGTCATGGCCTGGGAAGAATTTGTAGAGGCCACCGGCATCGCGCCGGAACGCCTGGAAGAACTGCTCAGCCTGGGCTGGATTGAAACGCGCACCAGCGCCGCCCGGCAGTACTTTTTCCGCGATGCGGACATTTACCGCGTGCGCAAGCTGGAGCGCATCTGCTGCGATTTTGAACTGCCCGTGCTGGGCGGTACTATTATTGTGGACCTGCTGGAGCGCATCGACGCTCTGGAACGCAGCGTGCGCAGCCTGCAGAAGTTTGAGGAATAACAGGGAGGCGGCTCCGGCCCCTGCGTAAAAAAGCCGGAAGACCACGGCGCCCCCTTGGGGGCGTACAGCGTGTGGAGGAATGTTATGGACATCAACAAGTTTACCGACAAAGCCCGCGAGGCCGTCAGCGAAGCACAGACCCTTGCCGCCGGCATGGGCCATCAGGAAACTGACGCCGAACACCTGGCCCTGGCCTTGGTGCGGCAGGAAAACGGCATCGTGCCCCGCATTCTGGAGCAGATGGGCGTGCAGCCCAAGGCCCTGGCCGTGGGCCTGGAAGGCGCGCTGCGCAAGCGGCCCGCGGTTTCCGGCGGCGGCATGGACCCCACCAAGATCATGATCACCCAGCGCCTGGCCAAGGTGCTGGGCGACGCCCAGAATGAAGCCAAACGCATGAAGGACGAATACGTCAGCGTGGACCACCTTTTTGCCGCGCTTACCGACGTTGCCCCTGCTTCGCCTCTGGGCGAGGTTTTTAAGGAATACAAGCTCACCCGTGCCGCCTTTGTGGCCGCCATGGAAGAACTGCGCGGCGGCGCGCGCGTGACCAGCGCCAACCCCGAAGACACCTTCGAAGCCCTTTCCAAATACGCCCGCGACCTGGTGGAGGCCGCGCGCCAGGGCAAGATGGACCCCGTCATCGGCCGTGACGCCGAAATCCGCCGGGTGGTGCGCATCCTCTCCCGCCGCACCAAAAACAACCCTGTGCTCATCGGCGAGGCCGGTGTGGGCAAGACCGCCATTGTGGAGGGTCTGGCCTTCCGCATCGTCAAGGGCGACGTGCCCGAAGGCCTCAAGGGCCACAAGCTCTTTGCCCTGGATATGGGTTCGCTCATCGCCGGGGCCAAGTACCGCGGCGAATTTGAAGAGCGCCTCAAGGCCGTGCTCAACGAAGTGGAAAAAAGCGAAGGCCAGATCATCCTCTTTATTGATGAGCTGCACACCATTGTGGGCGCGGGCAAAACCGAAGGCGCCATGGACGCGGGCAACCTGCTCAAGCCCATGCTGGCCCGCGGCGAGCTGCACTGCATCGGCGCCACCACTGTGGACGAGTACCGCAAGTACATCGAAAAAGACCCGGCCCTGGAGCGCCGCTTCCAGCCCGTCATGGTGGACGAACCCACGGTGGAAGACGCCATCTCCATCCTGCGCGGTCTCAAAGAGCGCTTTGAAGTCCACCACGGCGTGCGCATCAGCGACTCGGCCATCGTGGAAGCCGTGGTGCTCTCCCACCGATACATCACGGACCGCCAGCTGCCGGACAAGGCCATTGACCTTATTGACGAGGCCGCTGCCCTCATCCGCACCGAAATCGACTCCCTGCCTGCCGAACTGGACGAGGTGAACCGCAAGGTCATGCAGCTCGAAATCGAGCGCGAAGCCCTGCGCCGCGAAACCGACGCCGCCTCCCAGGACCGCCTGCAACGCCTGGAAAACGAACTGGCCGACCTGCGTACCCAGCAAGCCGCCATGCGCAAACAGTGGGAGAGCGAAAAAGGCTCCATCAACACCGTGCGCGAAATCAAAGGCGAAATCGAACAGACCAAGCTGGCCATCGAACAGGCCGAACGCGCCTACGACCTCAACAAGGCCGCAGAGCTCAAATACTCCAAGCTCCTTGAGCTGCAAAAAAAGCTGGCCGAAGCCTCCAAGGCCGGCAGCTCTGAAGGCCAGCGCCTCTTGCGGGAAGAAGTGGGCCCCGACGACGTGGCCGAAATCGTGGCCAAGTGGACGGGTATCCCGGTCACGCGTCTGCTGGAATCCGAACGCGAAAAACTCCTCAAACTGGCCGATCAGCTCCACGAGCGCGTGGTGGGCCAGGACGAGGCCGTGACCGCCGTGGCCGACGCCGTGCTGCGCGCCCGCGCCGGACTCTCCGATCCAGACCGGCCCACCGGCTCCTTCATCTTCCTCGGCCCCACCGGCGTGGGCAAGACCGAGCTTTCCAAAGCCCTGGCCGAAGCCCTGTTCGACACCGAAGACAATATGGTGCGTCTGGACATGAGCGAATACATGGAAAAATTCTCCGTGTCCCGCCTCATCGGCGCGCCCCCAGGATACGTGGGCTATGACGAAGGCGGCCAGCTTACTGAAGCCGTGCGCCGTAAGCCCTACTCCGTGGTGCTTTTTGACGAAATCGAAAAGGCCCACCCGGACGTGTTCAACACGCTGCTGCAGCTGCTGGACGACGGCCGCCTCACGGACAGCCAGGGCCGCACCGTGGACTTCCGCAACTGCATCATCATCATGACCTCCAACATCGGCTCCACCCACCTGCTGGACGGCATCTCTCCGGACGGAGCTCTCAAGGAAGGCGCACGCGAACAGGTCATGGAAGAACTGCGGGCCCACTTCCGGCCGGAATTCCTCAACCGCGTGGACGAAACCGTAGTCTTTCTGCCCCTGCGCCGCGACCAGATCGCCCGCATTGTGGACCTGCAGATGCAGCGCCTGCGCCAACGCCTGGAAGAACGCAAAATCAAACTGGACCTCACGGACGCCGCCCGCACCTTTATGGCCGACGCGGGCTACGACCCCGTCTACGGCGCGCGGCCCCTCAAACGCTACGTCCAGCAGGCGGTGGAAACGCCCCTGGCCCGCGAACTGGTCAGCGGCAAAATCCGCGACGGCCAGCACGTTACCGTGGACGTGCAGAACGACGCCCTGGTCTTCAACGCCAAATAAGGACTAAGGGGAGTTCTTTGTGGGGGGAAGGGAACCTTTTTGCAAAAAAGTTTCTTCCCCCCACGCCCCCCCATCCTTCAAAAAACTTTCCTCCCCTCACAGGGACCGCGCGGGCGGACCCTGACCGCCGCACCAACCTGGCGAAGGGCTGTCTTGTCGCCGGATTCTGCCCGCCACTGCTTCAAAAACGTCGCGCATTTCTTTACTGCCGCCCCACCGGCAGCCGGAGAAAGGGGATGTTATTCCCCGACAAAAAAGAGGCTGATGCGGAAGGGGGAAAGTACGCCTTGGTACAGACCCGGTCCACAACAGCCTCTTAACGCAGTCAGGGAGGCAAAAGCCGCCCGCGCTGCGGGCTAGAGCAGTTAGCGAATGAAATGAGCTAACTGCTCTGCAAGGATTTTCTTGAAAATCCTTGCCACGAAGTGCGAGAAGGCAGGCTTTTGCCTGCCGTAAGCGAGCATTTCAAGTGTTAAATGCTCTACGGATGGCACTTGGACTTAGCGCAGCCCGTAAGATCCTTCTTAAGTTCGGGCTTTTCAGCCACGACCTTGGAGTGGCAACCCAGGCAGGTCATGTGCTTGAGTTCCGTGCGGGTGTGCACCACGGCGTAGAGGCTCTTTTCGCCCTTTTTAGCCTTCAGGTCGTCGTGGCAACCGGCGGAGCCGCACTTGGCGAAGCTCTCTTTGCCGTTTACCAGATGGTGACAGGTGACGCACTCCACCTTGGCGTGGGGGGCATGGGGGAACATGACAGTCTTTTGTGCGCCCTTGAACTCCAGCGGCTTGTCCGGAGCAGTGGGGGCGGCCAGCGCGGGCAGAGCCAGCGCCAGCACGAGGCTACAGGCCAGAACCAAAGTTTTTTTCACGGCGGACCTCCTTGTAAAATGCGGAAAATGGGAATTGTCCAGACCATACGGTCCTCTTGTCCCTCTGTCAATGTGGACCGGCTGCAGGGGATAGCCCTTGCGTGCACCTTTTTGCCGAAAAGGAAACAACTGGCTACAATAGCTTGTATTTTCAATTTTAATGAGTACGCCGTATTCTTAAAAAGAGTGACATATTTGACGCCCCCCTTGCAAGGGTCTATATCCTGCCGTATCATTACGCCCTATAGGCAGAAAGTTCACCCCAACATACTTGACTGAAAGGGAGGAATATGAACATCTTCGCACGACTTCAAGAGGTTTTGATGCGTGAATTGCGGCTGATGCATTATCCCATAGCCGTAAAGTACTTTTTTGATAAAAAAGAATTGGAAGACTTCAAGCGCGATCAGCCCCACTATGCGCCCGTAAAGGCCCTGACTTTCTGCCAGGCCGAAGTAGGCGCGCGCATGGAGGGCCTTACCGTGCTGCTGGAGCAGGATAAGCTGGGCTGTTCCAATGCCAAGTTCGTCTTCGGCTGGAAAGGCCTGGACGAAGGGGAAATAAAGAGCCACGCCAAGTACTGCGCGGACGAGGCCCATGCCCGCAGCGTACTGGAGGCCAAACCCCGTCTCAAGGAAAATGCCCTGCTGGCCGTGGCTGTGTCGCCGCTGGCTCTGGCCTCCGGCATGCCGGACGTGGTGCACTTTTACTGCGATTCCATGCAGGCCTACCACCTGGTGGACGACTGGATGGCATCGCAACGACGGGCGCGCTTCCAGCCTTCCATGAGCGTAAATTCCGCCGCCTGTTCCGGCAACGTTTACAGCTTCAACACCCAGGAGGCCAACCTCTACCTGGCCTGCAGCGGCAGCTACAATTCCGGCAAGACCGAACGGGGCGAAATCAACGTTTCCATTCCCGGTTCGCAGTTGGAAGGCGTGGTACAGCGCCTGGAAGACCGCATCAAGGCCAAGGGCGGGGCCGCTATCACCCGTCTGGGCAATCCCTTCCCAGGCGCGGCCATCTGTAAGAACTGCCCGCTCATCATCTTCAAAAAGGAGACGAGCGGGGCGGCGCAGGCCTGACCTTCACGGGGCTGCGTTAGCCCACCCCAAAAGGCCGACGCAGCCGCACGCACAGGTGGGGGCTGTGTCCGGTCTGGAGTCTTATTTCAGCTTCCGGGGTGCGGCCTCTGCCCGCCTTATGCGCCCCGCATCGGCGGTCTGGCGTCCGGCAAGGGCCGCCTTTTGCGCTCGTAGCCGCGCGGGGTGAGCATGTACGGGCCCAGGGCGCGGCTTGTGGCGTTGCCGATGATGCACAGGCTGAGCATGTCCACCTGCTCCGGGTCCACCGTATCCAGACGCAGCACGGCCGCGCTCTGTCCGGGGCGAAAGGCCTGGCGCACCACGCCCACGGGGCAGTGCGGCTCCCGATAGTTGCGCGCCAGGTCCAGGGCCGCAGCCAACTGCCCCTGCCGTCCGCGGGAACGCGGGTTGTAGAGCACGCAGACAAAATCCGCGGCCAAAGCCGCCTCCAGCCGGCGCACAATGGTTTCCCAGGGCGTAAGCAGATCGCTCAGGCTGATGCAGGCAAAGTCGTGCATCAGCGGTGCGCCCAACAGGGCCGCCGCCGCGCACACCGCGGGCACGCCCGGCACCACGGCAAAGGGCACCACACCCACCAGACCGCGCGCCTCCAGGGTTTCCAGGGCCAGACCGGCCAGGGCGTAAATGCCTGGGTCGCCGGAGCAGACCAGGGCCGTGGGCTCTCCGGCCAAGGCCGCGTCCACGGCGGCGGCGCAGCGCTCGGCCTCCTGGCGCATACCCGTACTGATGCGGGTTTTGCCTTCCAGCAGTTCCGACGGCACCAAATCCATATAGAGATGGTATCCGGCCACGCAACGGGCTTCGTGCAGCACCTGCCGGGCCTGGGGCGTGAGGCATTGGACGTCGCCGGGGCCAAGGCCCACCACATGCAAGGTCGCGGGATTCATTTTTTTTCCTCCATGCCTACGACGGCCGCGCAGGGCGGACACAGGGCTACGGCCAAGGTCAGGGCCGCGCAAAATATGGTCTTGGGCGTGAGCAGGCGCGCCTGCCCTCCGACAGCTTCAGCCGCCAGCAGGGCCGCCCCTTCGCACACACTGAAGGGCGGCAGGCCAAAGCGCCGCCCCGCCGCCGCCGAAGGGTGCGGCACAGGGCAGTGGGCCAGATCTGCGGCGTCAAAACCGCGCAGGGGCACGCGCAGCAGGGCGGCCAGTTGTTGCAGGGCCGGTTCCTCCAGTTTTTCCCGCACGGTGGCCAGACCGGCCACGGCAGACAGCTCCAGCCCCTGCCGGGCGCAAAGGGAGCACAGGGCGTCTGCCGCCGACAGATCGGGAATACCCTTGCGGCAGCCCAAACCCACATATAGGCGCGGCACAGCCACCCGCAGCCTGCCGAACGCGGGGGGCAGCCGCCGATAGTGCGCGGCCAGCAGCAAGCCGCCTTCCGGCTGCCGGGGCGGCGCGACGTGCTCCGCCTGGGGGTCTGCCGCCGCCAGCCGGTCCGTTTGCGTGTCCACACGCTCCAGCCAGGGTCGGGACGGCACAGCACCGCAGGGATCCCAAAGCCGCACGGTCCGGCCTTCCAACAAGGCCGCCTGCAACCGGGGCAGCAGGGGCCAGTCTGCCAGGCGCAGGCCCGCATCCCGCAACAGCAGGTCCAGGGCTTCGGGCGGGCGGCCCGCCGTGCTGTCCTGTTCCGGCCCTGCCCCGCCCGTTGCTGTCCCTTGCTCCGCCGCGTCCGAAGCGGTGGTGATGACCGGCACGGCCCCCAGCAGAGCCGCCAGACGCCGGGCCAGGGCATTGCCGCCGCCCCAGTGGCCGGAAAGCAGGCTCACCACATGGCGGCCTGCCGGGTCCAGGACCAGCACGGGCGGGTCCACGCTTTTATGCGCCAGCAGGGGGGACAGGGCGCGCACGGCAATGCCCGCCGCACCCACAAAGATGTGCGCGTCAAAGCGGCGGTAGGTGTCGGCCAGCAGGGCGCTCAGGCTGTCAAAAGGGCTGGCGTCCGCCGGACAAAAGCGGCTGGGGGCATAAAGACGACAAAGAGCTTTATCAGAACCGAATGGAGAGGGAATGACGGCGTCAGCAGGTGTAACGGATGCCGCCGCAGGGCCGGATACAGCAGCAGGGGCGGGCCGGGGCGCGTTCGTGAGCGCCGCCGCCACCCGCCGGGCCAAGGCCAGGCCCCCGGAGCTGCAGACATAACAGGCCATGACGGCGGACATAGGCATCTCCAGGCAGTGCATCACGCCGCTGGGGAAAAAGGGGTTTCCCCTACCCTCCCAGATAGGCTTCGCGCACGGCGGGGTCGGCCAGCAGGTTGGCGGCGCTGTCTTCGCGCACCACCTTGCCTACTTCCAGCACATAACCGCGGGTGGCCAGGCGCAGGGCGGCGCGGGCGTTTTGCTCCACCAGCAGCACGGTAACGCCGCGTTTATTGATGGCCCGCACGGTTTCAAAGATGGAGCGCACCAGCAGGGGGGCCAGGCCCAAAGAGGGTTCGTCCAGCAGGAGCAGGCGCGGCTGGGCCATGAGGGCGCGACCGATGGCCAGCATCTGCTGTTCGCCGCCGGAGAGGGTGCCGGCCAGCTGGTCCTTGCGCTCCAGCAGGCGGGGGAAGAGGTCAAATATCCACTCCAGGGTCTTTTCGCTGCGGGCTTTGTCGCGCACGCAGAAAGCGCCCAGGCGCAGGTTTTCCAGCACGCTCATGACGCCAAAGACGCGGCGGCCTTCGGGGGACTGGGCAATGCCCAGGTCCACCACCTTGTGGCTGGGCAGGCGCAGGAGGTTTTGGCCCTCAAAAAGGATTTCGCCGGCAAAAGGGCGCACCAGACCGCTGATGGAAAGCAGGGTGGTGCTTTTGCCCGCGCCGTTGGCGCCCAGGATGGTGACGATTTCGCCTTCTTCCACGCGCAGGTTAACGCCGTGCAGCACTTCCACACTGCCGTAGCGTACCCGCACGTCGGCCAGTTGCAACAGGGCCATGCTTACCACTCTCCGTCGTCCGCGCCCAGATAGGCTTCAATGACCGCGGGATCCTGCCGCACGGTCTGGGGGCTGCCCTGGGCGATCATGGCGCCGTGTTCCAGCACCACCAGTTTTTCGCAGATCTGCATGACCAGGCGCATGTCGTGTTCGATGAGCAGCACAGTGATGCCCCGGTCGCGGATGGCGCGGATGGTTTCCACCAGGGCGGCGGTTTCCTGGTCGTTCATGCCGCCGGCGGGTTCGTCCAGAATGATCAGGCGCGGGTCCGAGGCCAGGGCGCGGGCGATCTCCAGCAGGCGCTGATTGCCATAAGAAAGCCCCCCGGCGGCCTCGGCGTAGTGGTCGGCCAGGCCCACAAAGCGCAGCTCCTCCATGCAGCGGTCCACGGCGGCGCGTTCTTCGCGGCGCTGGGCCGCGGTGTGCAGCATACAGGAGAGCAGCCCGGCGCGCATGCGGCAATGCCGTCCGGCCAGGACGTTTTCCAGGGCGGGCAGTTTGCCGAACAGCCGGATAGTCTGAAAGGTGCGGGCAATGCCCAGCTCCACCACCTTGTGGGGACGCAGCCCGGCGATGGACGCGCCGTCGAAAAAGACGCGACCCTGTTCCGGCGTGTAGTTGCCGGTAATGCAGTTGAAGACCGTGGTCTTGCCCGCGCCGTTGGGGCCGATGAGGCCCACGATGCTGTCGGCCTCCACGGTGAAGGTCAGATCGTTGACGGCCACCAGCCCGCCGAAGACCTTGGTCACCTGCTGCAAATGCAAGAGGCTCATACGGGCCTCCCGGCAGGGGCGACGGACGGTTCAGCGGGGCCGTCCGGGGGCGGCGTCACGCGGTAGCGCCGGGGCCGGGGGGGCAGCAGGCCCTGGGGCCGCCAGACCATCATGACCATCATGGCCAGACCAAAGATGAGCATGCGCGCGTTGGAAAATTCGCGCAGCAGTTCGGGCAGGCCGATGAAGAGAAAAGCGCTGATGAGCACGCCGATCTGGCTGCCGCCGGAAAGGATGACCACGGCAAAGATGATGACAGATTCCATAAAGTTGAAGGATTCCGGCGCAATGGTGGTCATTTTGGCGGCATAGAGCGTGCCGGCCATGCCGGCCCAGAAGGCCCCCAGCACAAAGGCGGCCAGCTTGTAGTGGGTGACGTTGACGCCGCAGCCTTCGGCGGCCACGTCGTCCTCCTTGATGTAGTTGAGGGCACGTCCGAAGCGGGAGTGCCACAGGCCGTAAAAGAGCAGCAGGCTCACGCCCACCATGCCCCAGACCAAATAATAGAAGTGCAGACTTTTGACGATTTTGAAGCCGAAAAAACGCGGCCGGGCAATGCCGAAAATGCCGTTGGAGCCGCCGGTGAGACCGAAAATATCGTTGATGAGCGCAATGCGCACTATCTCCACAATGCCTATGGTCACAATAAGCAGGTAGTCGCCCCGCAGATGAATGATGGGACGGGCCACCACCAGGGCCACCACAGCGGCGGCCGCGCCCGCCAGGGGCATGACCCAGAGCACGGGCCAATGGTAGACGGTATTGAGAATGGCCGTCGCATAGGCCCCCACGGCAAAGAACGCCGCGTGCCCCATGTGGAAGATGCCGGCCTGCCCCAGAATGACGTTGAGGGAAAGGGCCAGCAGGGCGTAGAGGCCGATGCTCACGCAGACGTCCAGCCAGTAGGCGTTGCAGACCAGGGGCAGAGCGCAGAGCAGGACGGCCGACAGAATATACAGCCAGGGAGAACGGCGCGCGCTCATAGCTTTTCCGCCGTGCGTTCGCCCAAAAGCCCCGTGGGCCGGACAATGAGAATGAGGATCAGCACCACAAAGGCTATGGCGTCCTTCCAGGCAATGGCAATGTAGCCCGCGGCCAGGGCTTCCACCACGCCCAGCAGCAGGCCGCCCAGCATGGCGCCGGGAATGTTGCCGATGCCGCCCAGGATAGCGGCGGTAAAAGCCTTGAGCCCATAGGACCAACCCATGGTAAAATCGATCTGCCCGTAGTAGATGCCCACCATGAGGCCCGCCGCGCCGCCCAGGCCGGGGCCGATAAGAAAGACCAAGGAGATGACCCTGTCCACGTTGATGCCCATGAGCTGCGCCGCGCCGGGGTCAATGGCCACGGCGCGGATGGCCGCGCCCGTGCGGGTGCGCTGGATAAAGGCCGAAAGACCCAGCATGAGCAGCACGCAGGCGGCGATGACCAGGAGGCGCACGCCGGGCACGGCCAAGCCGAACAGGTGCACGGTGAAGTCCGGCCGCAGATAGTCCGGGTAGACGTAGAAGCGCGCCCCGTAGATGAGCATGATGGCGTTCTGGAAAAAGATGGACGCGCCCAGGGCCGAAACCACAGCGGAGAGCCGCCCGGCGTTGCGCAGGGGCCGGTAGGCCGTGCGCTCCAGCAGGTAGCCCACCAGGGCCACCAGCAGCGCCACCATCAGAAAAACCAGCCCTACGGCCAGAAAGGGCGGCAAAAGCCCGGCCAGGTTGCAGCTCACCAGCAAGGTCAGGCCCAGGTAGGCCCCCACGGTAAAAAGGTCGCCGTGGGCAAAGTTGATGAGCTTGAGCACGCCGTAGACCATGGTGTAGCCCAGGGCCACCAGCGCGTAGATGCCCCCCACGGCCAGGCCGTTCAAAAGCTGTTGTAAGAATTGTTCCATGTTTTTTGGGTGCGCCCGGCCGCACGGCGGACCGCCAGCGGGGCACGGGAAGGCGGCGTAGGGCCGGGGCCCGCGCTGGCAAGGCGAGGCCCCGGTGTACCGGGGCCTCGCACAACCGCGCCGACAGCGGACAGCCGCCGGTGGCTATTTGGGTTGCAGCACAAAGCGGCCTTTGTCGTCCACCTTGTACACACGGTAAAACTCGCCCACCCTGTCGCCCTTGGCGTTAAAGCCCAGCGCGCCGGAAAGGGCCGGCATGCCCTTGAGCTGCTTGAGCCATGCGGCCATGGCTTCCGGCTTGTCCTGGCCGGCATCCAGCGCACCCACAATGGCCCTGAAGGCGTCGCCCGCCAGCACGGCCCAGACGGACACGGGCACCGCGTGGTAGCGGGCCTTGAAGGCATCCAGAAAGGCCTTGGCTTCGGGCGTGTCCATATCCTGCGGCAGGGGCGGGCTCACAAAAAAGTAGCCTTCGGCGGCTTCGTTGCCGGCGATTTTGACCAAATCCTGATGGTTGGCGGCGTCGCCGCCCATCATGGGCACGTTCCAGCCCATTTCCCTCTTTTGCCGCAGCAGCATGCCCGTTTCAGGGTAGTAGCCGGTAAAGAAAATCAGGTCGGGTTTAGCCGCCTTGAGTTTGGTGAGGATGGCCGTGTAGTCGCGCTCTCCGGGGGTAAGAGCGTCGTAAAAGACCACCTTCACGCCCAGCTTGTCCAGCTGAGCCTTGGTTTCCTGGGCCAGGCCCTTGGCGTAGGAGGAATTGTCGTGCAGCAGGGCCACAGCCTTGTAGCCGCCCTTGATAATGGTCGTGGCGGCGGCATGTCCCTGAGCGTCGTCACGCGGGCAGGTGCGGAAAAAAAGCGGCAGGCCCTTTTCCGTCAGGCGCACGCTGGTGGAGCCCGTGCCGATCTGCACCAGACCCGCCTCGTCCAGAATGCTCTGACTGGCTTCGGTCACGGCCGAACCGTAGGTGCCGATAACCGCAACCACGCCGGAGGAGGCCAGCTTCTGCGCGGCCAGGGCGGCGGTGCGCGGGTCGCCCGCATCGTCTTCCACCACCAGCTCGATTTTGCGGCCCTTGACGCCGCCTTTGGCATTAACCTCGTCGGCCAGCAGGCTGACGATGTTTTTCATGTCCTGGCCTTCGGAGGCCCACTTGCCCGTAAGCGGACACATGAGCCCGATCTTGACGTCCGCCGCCAGCGCCACGGCCGGCAGCAGCAGGGTCAGGGCCAACGCCCCGAGCCAACGGCCACATCCTTTCATGTAACACCCCCGTCAGGTATGCGTGTTGCGAACAGACCCCCACCCTAACCCAAAACGGCAAAAAGCAAAAGCCCCTGCGGTCCGCGGCCTTTTTGCACCGCTTTTCCGCTTTTCCGTAGGGGGTAAACCTCGACAAGTAAAGAAAACTGCCGTAGAATACAAGTGAAAACAAGGGGAATTCTCACTGCGGACACGCTATCTGACGTCGGCAGTTTTTCCCCTCCCTCTCCGCCGTGCCGATTCCGGGCACGTCACGGCAGACACGCAGCCCGGTTATGACGCCGCGTTTCGCTGCGCCTCTTTCCCGCCTTACCGCAGCCACGCGGCCCGCCGCCAGAGCGGTCGCCAGCCTTCCTTCCGCTTCGGAGTGCCCCCCCGCGGGACGCCCCTGCGGTTGGTCGCGGCGACCGCCCCACCCTGGCGGCCGCCGGGCGCGCAAGCCCCGGCAAGGAGCGCCCCATGCGGTTCAGTTTCGACAAGGCCGCCTGCCAGAACACCCGACGGGCTCTGCGCAAGGAATGGCTGCTCACCAACGGCCGGGGCGATTACGCCGCCGGCAGCATTCTGGGCTGCAATACCCGCAAGTACCACGGCCTGCTGGTGGTCAATACCGCGCACGGCCGCCATGTGCTGCTCTCCGCCCTGGAGGAATCCGTGCTGGGCGGCGGCAAAGAGTTTTTCTTCTCCACCCGCCAGCACCCCGGCCAGCTCTATCCCCACGGGCACGAGTATCAGGAGGCCTTCCGCCTGGACCAATGGCCCCAGTGGACCTACCGCGTGGGCGAAGTGCGTCTGGACCGGGAGCTTTTTCTCATCCGGGGCGCAAGCCGTCTGGTGTTGCGCTACAGCCTGCGCGGTCCGGCGGATTTGCCGCCCCTGCGTCTGCGCCTGCGGCCCCTGCTGGCCTGCCGCTCCATGCACGCCCTCACCAGAGCCAACCCCCAGGCGCGCTTTGCCGCCGTCCTTCTGCCGGGGGGCTTCAGCGTCCAGCCCTACGCCAGCCTGCCGCCGCTCTATTTTCAGGTTCAGGGGGCGTCCGCCCAAGGGCAAAGCAACGCGGACGGCCAGGGCGCCGGGGCAGGGTTCACCCCCTGGCCCGACTGGTACCGCGAGGTGGAATATTTTCAGGAGGCGGAACGCGGCTTCCCAGCCAGCGAAGATCTTCTCACGCCGGGATTTCTGGAAATTTCCCTGCCGGATCCGGCCGCCGGGGCCCAGGTCTACCTTTCGGTAGGCATTGCCCCCCACACGGACGATCTGGCCGCGCTCTGGACGACGGAAAGCCGCGCCCGCACCCTGGCCCACCGCGCAGGCGGCGGCCTGGCCGGGCACCTGACCCAGGCCGGACGGCAATTCTGCACCACCACGCCCCAGGGCGCGTCTGAGGTCGTGGCCGGCTATCCCTGGTTTGAAGCCTGGGGCAGGGATACCTGCATCAGCCTGCCGGGCCTGACCTTTGAAGCCGGCCGCACGGACTTCGGCCTGGCCGTGCTGACCCGGCTGGGCAAAAGCCTGCACCACGGCCTCTTGCCCAACATGTTCGCCGCCGACGGCAACCACGCTTACAACGCCGTGGACGCGGCCCTGTGGTATGGTTTTGCCGTGCAGAGCCTCTGCCGTACGGCCGGCGAGGCGGGCTTTGCCTGGGTGCGCGAAAACGCCTGGCCCGCCCTGCTGGCGATTATTGAGGGCTACCGCAAAGGCCCCGGTCAGGGCATTTATGTGGATGCCCAGGGCCTGCTGCACGCGGGCGACGCCCACACCCAGCTCACCTGGATGGACGCGCAGGTCAACGGCCGCCCGGTAACGCCGCGCCACGGCTTTCCCGTGGAGGTCAACGCCCTGTGGTACAATCTGCTGGCCTTTGCGGACTCCTTGGCCCGGCGCTTTCATGCATCGGAACCGGCCGGGGATGCACTGCTGCGCGACATGCGCCAGACCTTTTTGCAGCGCTTCTGGACGCCGGAAGGCGGCGGGCACCTGGGCGACGTCTGGCGCGGGGAAGGAGGCGAGAATGCCCCCGGCTGCGGCCCCGGCTGCGGCTCCGGCTGCGGACTGGACGCCAGCGTGCGCCCCAACCAGATCTTTGCCGTTTCCCTGCCCTATCCCATCCTGGCGGAAGACTTTCAGGCCCAAGTGGTGGAGTGCGTGCGCAACAAGCTGCTCACGCCCTACGGACTGCGCACCCTGGCCCCGGACGCTGCGGCTTACTGCGGGCGCTATGCGGGCGGCCCGGCGGAACGCGACGGGGCCTACCACCAGGGCACGGTCTGGCCCTGGCTGCTGGGGCATTACGGCGATGCCTTGCTGCGCACGGCCTGGGATGTGGAAGGCGCGGTGCAGGGTCTTTTGGAAACGCTCACCCCCCTCTACTGCGATCACCTTACCGACGCCGGTCTGGGCAGCATTTCAGAAGTTTTTGACGGTTCCCCGCCCTACGCGCCCAACGGCTGCATAGCCCAGGCCTGGAGCGTGGCCGAATGCCTGCGCCTGCTTTTGCGGCTGCGCGCGGCGGCCCCGGACGTGGTGGATCAGTGGGAACGCCGGGCGGCGCACCGCCTGGCCCACCCCACATCGGGCGATACGGCGGGCGTCTGCCGTGTGGTTATGAACCTGAGCGCGGCCCACGGCGGCACAGACGCCGCCCCGCGCTCGGCCCTGTGAGGACGTTGCCATGCGTGTGCTCATGTTCGGCTGGGAATTCCCCCCCCACATCAGCGGCGGTCTGGGCACAGCCTGCTACGGCATGACCCAGGCGCTGGCCAAAAAAGGCGTGGAAATCACTTTTGTGCTGCCCCACGCCAAAGAAGCGGCAAAACAAAACGGTTTTCTGCGGCTTGTGGAGGCCTCCGGCACGCCTATCAGCCCAGAGACGGAAGAACGCCTCACCTGGGCCGGACAAGAAATCTGGCGGCAAAGCATCCGCTACCTGCCCCTGGACAGCCCCCTCACCCCCTACCTCACGCCCGGCGGCTATGCCAAAGCGCTGGGGCAGCTGCGCCGCCAAAGCCGGGAAACGCTTACGAACGCGCCTGTCAAAAGCGGCAATCGAACCTACGCCCTGCGCGGCGGCTACGGCCCGGACCTCATGACCGAGGTGCGCCGCTACGCCCGCCTGGCCGCCACCCTGGCCCTGCGGGAGGATTTTGACGTCATCCACGCCCACGACTGGATGACCTACCCCGCCGGCATGCTGGCCAAGGCCCTTACGGGCAAGCCTCTGGTGGTCCACATCCACGCTACGGAATACGACCGCAGCGGCGAAAACATTAACGAACAGGTGGCCGGGCTGGAACGTGCGGGCATGCTGGCCGCCGACGTGGTGGTGGCCGTAAGCCGCCTGACCCGCAAAACAGTTGTGGAGCGCTACGGCATCCCGCCCGAAAAAATCGTGGTGGTGCACAATGCTGTGGCCCGGCACGAGGCGGAAAAGCACTACGCCATCCCGCCGCGCATCCGGCATGAAAAGCGGGTGCTCTTTCTGGGCCGGGTTACCTTTCAGAAGGGACCGGAATACTTTATGGAAGCAGCGCGTCTGGTGCTGCAGCAAATCCCCAACGTACGTTTTTTCATGGCCGGCAGCGGCGATCTGCTGCCCAGCCTCATCCGCCGTGCCGGGCAACTGCGCATAGGGCGGCGCTTTCATTTTGCGGGCTTTCTGCGCGGCGAAGATGTGGACCGCATGTTCGCCCTGAGCGACCTTTACGTCATGCCCTCGGTTTCCGAGCCCTTTGGTATCACCCCGCTGGAGGCCATGCTCTACGACGTACCCGTGCTGCTTTCACGCCAGTCCGGCGTGGCCGAGGTGCTGCAGCACGCTCTCAAGGCCGACTTCTGGGACACCCGCGACATGGCCGACAAAATCTGCGCCGTGCTGCGCTACCCCTGCCTGGCCGCCGAACTGGTCAAAAACTGCCGGGAAGAAATGAAATCCATCCGCTGGGAAAATGCCGCCGAACAACTCCTGGCCGTGTACCGCAATCTTTACGGAGGTCACTGATGCCAGCTCTCTGCCTGTGTTTTGAGGTTCACGAGCCTTATCAGCTGCGCCGCTACACCGTGTTCGACATGGGGCAGAACTCTTTGTACGAAGACGACGACCGCAACTGCGAAACCCTGCTGCGGGCAGCGCGCCTCTGCTATCTGCCCGCCAACGAGCTTATGCTCCGGCTCATCCGCCGCTACAAGGGCGCCTTCCGTCTGGCCTTTTCCATTTCCGGCACGGCCCTGGACCTTTTTGAGCAGTACGCGCCCGAAGTGCTGGACAGCTTCAAGGCCCTGGCCGCCACGGGCTGCGTGGAATTTTTGGGTGAAACCAGCGCCCATTCCCTGGCCTTCCTCTATTCTGGCAAAGAATTTGAGCATCAGGTCAGGGCCCAGGCCGCGCGCCTGCAAGAGCTGTTCGGCGCCAAACCCGTGAGCTTCAAGCATACGGAATGCATCTACAATAACGACCTGGCCGCAGCCTTGCCCCGTCTGGGCTTCAAAACCGTGCTGGCCGAAGGGGCGGATCATGTGCTGGGCTGGCGCAGCCCCAACTACCTTTATAGCCCGGCGGGCACGCCAAAAATGGCCCTGCTGCTGCGCAACGCGAGCCTTTCCGCCGATATGGGGCGACGCTTCGGCGACCGCGCCTGGAGCGGCTGGCCCCTCACGGCGGACAAGTTCGCCGCCTGGTGCCACGGGCTGGCAGGCTCGGCCCAGGTCATCACCCTCTGCAACGACTACCACCTGCTGGGCCTGCGTTTCAGCAAAGAAACGGGCATTTTTGACTTTATGGAAGCCCTGCCCAAGGCCCTGCTGGCCGACCACGGCTTTACCTGGAGCACCCCGGCCGAAGTGAGCGCAACGCAACATCCCGTGGGCGAGGTGGATGCGCCCCAGTTTCTTTCCTGGGAGGACGAAGGGCGCGACCTCACCACCTGGCTGGGCAACGATATGCAAAAGGACGCCATCCACGCCCTCTACAGCCTGGCCCCCCGCGTGCGCCGCTACGCCGACCCGGAACTGGCCCACGATTTTGAACGTCTGCAGACTGCCGACCACTTCGCTCACATGTCCACCAAGTGGTTTGCCCACCCGCTGACGGACAGGCCCAATCCCTTCGGCAGTCCCTACGACGCCTATATCACTTACATGAATGTGCTGGCGGACTTTGAAATGCGCCTGGACGCCGCCGCCCGCGCCAAAGCGTCCCGCGCCCGGTCCGCCCGCGCCAAAGCCGGGCACGACAAACCCGCCCCCGGTGCGGACGCCGCCAGCGCCAAGGGACGGCGCAACGGCAAACCGGTCACCAGGCCCTGACGTGCGGCCCCGGAAGTTGAACATCCCCACTTTGAGCGGAAAAACATCGCGCATCGCTGTCTTGTAAAGGAGCTGTCATGAATTTCGACGCGTCCCAGGTCACCCTGTTTGAAACCAGTTGGGAAGTCTGCAACAAGGTGGGCGGCATCTATTCCGTAGTCAGCAGCAAGGCCCTGCAGGCCGTGGAGCACTTTGGCGAGGACTACTTTCTCCTGGGCCCCGCCCTGCAGCAGAACCCCGGCTTTGAAGAAACGGACGAGCATATCTGGGATTCCCTGCGCATGGCCCTGGCCACCAAAGACCTCAAATGCCGCCTGGGCCGCTGGAACATCCCCGGCCGCCCCAAGGTTATTCTGGTGGATTTTGCCAAGCGCTACGCCAGCAACCAGCTGCTCTACGAACTGTGGAAAAACTACGGCGTAGACTCCCTTTCCGGCGGCTGGGACTATATCGAACCCGTTATGTTCGCCACGGCCTGCGGCGAGGTGGTGGCCGCCATCCACGAAAACCACGTCAGCCCTATGGAAGGCCGCTCCGTGGCCCTGTTCCACGAATGGATGTGCGGCGCGGGCCTGCTCATGCTCAAGCGCCTGGCCCCGCAGGTAGGCACGGTCTTCACCACGCACGCCACCATGCTGGGCCGCGCCCTGGCCGGCACCGGCCGCGACATCTACAGCAACATGCGCACCATCAATCCCGCCAATGAGGCCGCCAGCTTGAACATCACGGCCAAGTGGTCCATGGAGAGCGCCAGCGCCCGCGAGGCCGACGCCTTCACCACAGTAAGCCCCATCACCGGCGAGGAATCCGTGGTCTTTCTGGGCCGCCAGCCCGACGTCATCACCACTAACGGCCTGGATTTGCGCGTCATTCCCGACTACTCCGAACAGCGCGACGCCCCGCAGGAAAAACGCGTCCGCTTACTGGCCGCCGCAGAACGATTTCTGCGCTGCAGCCTGCCGGAACACACCCGCATCTTCGTCATCTCCGGCCGCTACGAAATGCACAACAAGGGCGTAGACGTCTTTCTGGAAGCCCTGGCCCGCGCCGACAAAAACCTGGCCGGCACGGAGGCCTCCGTACTGGCCCTCTGCCTGGTCATGGGCGGGCACACGGGCGTGAACCCCGCCGCCGTTTCGGGCGACCCCCAGGCCAACGACAACGGCAAGCCTTTCCTCTGCACCCACTTTGTCTGGAACGCCCCGCAAGACCCCATCATCAATGCCTGCCGCCGCCTGGGCCTGGACAACGCCCCGGACCGGCGCGTCAAGGTCATCTTTGTGCCCGCCATGCTGGACGGCAGCGACGGCTTCCTCAACCTGCCCTACGAGCAGGTGCTGGCCGCCTGCGACACGGGCTTCTTCCCCTCCTGGTACGAACCCTGGGGCTACACCCCGCAGGAAAGCGCGGCCTGGTCCGTGCCCACCCTGACCACGGACCTTTCCGGCTTCGGCATGTGGGCGCGTGACCAGCTGCAGGAATCGGCGGAGCGTCACCCCGGCGTCTGCATCATGCCCCGTCGCGGCATGAACTTTGAGCAGAGCGTGGCCGTGCTGCACGAATACATGCTCAAGGCCGTCACCTGCCCGGCCGACGAGCGGCCCCAGTGGCGCCGGCAAGCCCGCCGCCTGGCCGAACTGAGCTCCTGGAACCACTTTTTTGCCAACTACCTTGAGGCCTTTACCCTGGCCCTCAAAAAAGCCGCCGTACGGGCGGACCACGATGCCGGGCACACGGCCCTGACCCGCGTACTCACGGCCTCTTGCTCGGCTACGCCCTTCCTGCGGCCCGTCATGGCCGTGGCCGAAGTGCCGGAGGAACTGACCCGCCTGCGCGACCTGGCCCGCAACCTCTGGTGGTGCTGGCACGACAAGGCCAAGGCCCTGTTCATGGCCCTGAACCCGCCCCTGTGGGAAGATTGCCGCAACCCGCTGCAAATGCTTGAGGAGGCCACACCGGAGCGCTTCAAGGAGCTCTGCGCCAACCAGGAATATATGGACCTTTATGCCGAAGTGATCGCCGCCTTTGACGCCTATATGGCCGAACCCGTACGCAGCCCCGACCCCAACATCACGCCGGAGCGCCCCATTGTCTATTTTTCCACGGAATTCGGCCTCAACGAATCCATCCCCATCTATTCCGGTGGTCTGGGCGTACTTTCCGGCGACCACCTCAAGTCCGCCTCCGATCTGGCCCTGCCCCTGGTGGGCGTAGGCCTGCTGTTCAAAAACGGCTACTTCACCCAGGTGCTGGACGCCAACGGCCGTCAGGTGGCCCAGTACCCCGTCAACAACTTTGCCCGCCTGCCCATCACCCTGGTGCAGGACGCGGCGGGCGAACCCCTCTACGTCCATCTGGAACTGCCGGGGCGCATCCTCTTTGCCCACGTCTGGAAAATGCAGGTGGGCCGCGTGACCCTCTACCTCATGGATACGGACACCCGCCGCAATACCGACGAAGACCGCCATATTACCGACCGGCTCTACGAGGCCAACCGCGAGGTGCGCCTCCTGCAGGAAATGGTCCTGGGCATGGGCGGCATGCGTCTCTTGCGCATCCTGAACATCCTGCCCGGCGTATACCACATGAACGAAGGGCACTCCGTCTTCATGGCTCTGGAGCGCCTCAGAGACAACATGGCGTCAGGCATGGCCTTTGCCGAGGCCCTGGAGCGCGTGCGATCCAACACCCTCTTCACCACCCACACCCCCGTGCCCGCAGGCAACGAAGCCTTCTCTCTGGAGCTCATGCAGCGCTACTTCAACGGCATGGCCGCCAGCTTGGGGCTCTCCTGGCCGCAGTTCGCGCAGCTGGGGCAGATAGAGGGCGGGGACAGCAGCGCCTTTGAAATGACCGTCCTGGCCCTGCGCCTCTCCGGCTGGGCCAACGGCGTGAGCCGCCTGCACGGCGTGGTTTCCCGCCACATGTGGAACAATCTCTGGAAAAGCCTGCCCCTGGCCGAAACCCCCATCGGCTACGTGACCAACGGCGTGCACACGCCCTCTTACGTGGGCAGCTGGATGCACGAGCTGCTGTTGCAGCACCTGGGCCCCAACTGGCTGCAGGCCCCGCCCGAAGACCCGGTCTGGGACCGCGTGGACCAGATACCCGACGACGTTTACTGGGCCGCGCGCATGCACCAGAAGGAAGCCCTGCTGGAAGCCCTGCGCAGCAGCATCCCCCACTTTGCTGAGCTCTTCCACCTCACCACGGCCCAGCGCAAAAGCATGGAGCACCTGCTTACCCCCGAAACCCTGGTTATCGGCTTTGCCCGGCGTTTTGCCCCCTACAAACGCGCCACACTCATCTTTGCAGACCTGGAACGTCTGCTCCGCATCATGGGCAAGGCCGACCGCCCCGTCATTCTGGTCTTTTCCGGCAAGGCCCACCCTGCGGACGAGGCCGGCATCAACCTCATTCAGGAGGTGCTGCACGTCTGCCGCGACGAACGCTTCCTGGGCCGCGTCTTCTTTATGGAAAATTACAGTCTGGCCGTTTCCCGCCTGCTCTCCCAAGGCTGCGACGTCTGGCTCAATACTCCCCGACGCCCCCACGAGGCTTCGGGCACCAGCGGCATGAAACTGCCCGTCAACGGCGGCGTGAACCTGAGCATATCCGACGGCTGGTGGTGCGAAGGCTACAACCGCCAGAACGGCTGGACCATCGGCCCCGTGGTCACCACAGAACTGCCCAGCAGCGAACAAAACGACTACGCCGACGCCGAAGCCCTCTACACCCTGCTGGAAAACGACGTCCTGCCCCTCTACTTCGAGCGTGACGCCACCGGTCTGCCCGCCCGCTGGATCGGCCTCTCCAAGCGTTCCCTCAAAAGCCTCACCCCCATGTACAGCACCAACCGCATGCTCAACGACTACCTGCGCCAGTACTACCTGCGCGCCGCCCGCCGCCGCAACATGCTGGCCGAAAACGACTGGGCCGCCTGCCGCGCCCTGGCCGCCTGGAAGGCCGACCTGGCCACCCGCTTCGGCACCGTCAAGGTGGAGGAAATCATCGTCAGCGGCCTGGAAAACAATACTATGCTCTGCGGCGAACCCGTCAGCGTGCGCCTGCACATGCACTTGGGCAGCATGAAACCCGAAGAAATTCTGGTCCAGCTGGTCATCGGCCAGGCCCTGCCCAACGGCAACTTTGTCAGCAAACCCGAAGTGCTGCGCCTGGAACAGCGCCACGCCGACCACGGCGAAGACGGCATGAACTACGCCGCCAGCTACATACCCGCCCACAGCGGGCACTACCGCTACGGCATCCGCATTCTGCCCGTGCATCCGGCCCTGGCCAACCCCCTGGAAACCGGCCTGATCCTCTGGGCGTAAGAAAACCTGCGGTTTGTGGGGGAAGGCGCTGCGCAAGACACAAAGCCGCCTTCGGAACCACAACCTCACTGAATAACAAAAGGCAGACGGGAAAACCCGTCTGCCTTTTGTCTGGAGCAGTTAGCGAATGAAATGAGCTAACTGCTCTGCAAGGATTTTCTTGAAAATCCTTGCCACGAAATGCGAGAAGGCAGGCTTTTGCCTGCAGTAAGCGAGCATTTCAAGTGTTAAATGCTCTGGTCGGATGCGCCAAAAGCGCCCGCTATGCCTCTCCGTCGCCGGGGGCTGCCGGCTTTTCAGGCGCGGCCATAACGTCCACCTGATAAATATCGCGCATTTCCTCCAGATGGACGCGCAAGGCCGCCTCGGCCAAGTCGGAATCGCGCTTCTGCAAAGCCTCAAATACGGCCAGATGCGCCCGATAGGAGCGCTCGCTCTGCCGCCGCACCTGCATGGAGGCATAAAGCGGCGTGATGAGCCAGCCAGCAAAACCATCGGCCAGCAAGCCCAGAAAACTGTTGCCCACACACTCCACCAGATAACGGTGAAAATCAATGTCCGCCTCGGCAAAGGCCCGGATTTCAGAGGCGTCCAGCAGGCGGCGCTGGTTCTGCAGCATCTCCTGCAGCACGGCCAGCTGCTGATCCGTCACCGTGCGGGCCATGTGCCGCACCACCGCCGCCTCAAAAAACAAGCGCACGTCGTGCAGTTGCCGCCAACCCTCGGCGGAATTGGAATAGATATCCAAAGTGGCACGCATTTCACGCAGCAGCGGCTGCAGGGTAAGCCGGCAGACCCGCGCCCGCAGGCCTGGCGACACCTCAATGAGCCCCATGCGCGCCAAGGCCGCCAGGGCCTCGCGCACGGCGGGCCGCCCCACGCCGAATTCATCCATGAGTTCCCGTTCCGAAGGCAGATTCTGCCCCACGGCATAAACTCCGGACTGAATGTCCTCCAAAAGGCAGGACAAAACTTCCGTATGCACGCGCGGTCGCTGGATGCTGCGTCTGCGGCCGCGTACGGCCGGAGCGCGGCCGCTCTTGCTGTTGGTGCTGACCATTGCGGATCCTCTTTTCTGCAATCTTCTGCCTGCCCACGGCCCCGGCACAACCGCAGTGGTCCGCCAAGGACAAAAACGCGGTTCGCGCCGGGATCAAAACAATCGTCAGGCGAACGCGCCCTGCCGGACAGACCAGCAAACTGGGATACCGCCTGCAGCGCAACGAAACAACCCACAAACGACAGAACAGAAGAATTAGATTGGTTGTTCAACCTATTCCAAAATTTTCAGCATGTAAAGAGCGCACGGGGCCGCCCACCAACGCCGGGTTGAGCCCCGCACCGCTCCTGCGCCAATTTTACAGTTTAATGGCCTGTAATGCCGTATTTTTTCAGCTTATACTGCAGCAGACTTTTAGAAATGCCCAAAAATTCTGCTGCCTTGACCTGCACCAGATCCGCCCGCACCAGGGCCCGGCGGATGAGCGCCGCTTCGATTTTTTCCAGAGTGTCGGCCAGATCCAGCTGCACGGGCAAAAGGTCTACGGCGCTTTTGAACTGGGATTCCTCGTCACGGATTTCCGCGGGCAGGCTGTCCACCGGGATGACATTGCCGGGCACCAGCACCAGACAACTTTCCACCACGTTTTCCAGCTGGCGGATATTGCCGGGCCACTCATAGCCGGTCATATAATTGAGGGCCTCGGTGCTGAAGGTTTTGGCCGTCATATTGTTTTCGCTGCAGACCTTTTCCACAAAATGGGCCACCAGCAGGGGGATGTCCTCCCGCCGTTCCCGCAGGGGCGGCAGAGGTATCTGCACTACATTGAGCCGGTAGTAGAGGTCGTCGCGAAAGGAGCCCTTCTCTACCAGGGAGGCCAGATCTTTGTTGGTGGCGGCCACCACGCGGATGTCCACCTCAATTTCCTCACCGCCGCCCACACGCTCGAAGCGCCGTTCCTGCAGCACGCGCAGCAGCTTGACCTGCAGGTCCGGGGTCAGTTCGGCTATTTCATCTAAAAAAAGCGTACCGCCGTCGGCCTGCTCAAAACGGCCCCGGCGTAGGGCCACCGCCCCGGTAAAAGAGCCTTTTTCGTGCCCGAAGAGCTCGCTTTCCAGCACGCCGGGGTTCAGGGCCATGCAGTTGACCGATATAAAAGGCTTGTCCTTGCGCGGGCTGGTATAGTGGATGGCGCGGGCCACCAGCTCCTTGCCCGTGCCCGACTCTCCGGTAATCAGCACCGTGGAGCGGCTGGGCGCGGCGCGCTCCACCATGAGCAGCACGTCGCGGATGGCCTTGCTGCGGCCCACAATCTTGTGCACACCATAGCGGTCCTCCATGACCTCCTGCAGCAGACGGTACTGGCGGTGGGCGCGCGAAAGCTCCACGGCATTGTGGATGGAAAGCAGCAGTTCGTCATTGGAGAAGGGCTTGGTGATGTAGTCAAAAGCACCGTACTTCATGACTTCCACGGCGCTCTCAATAGAACCGAAGGCCGTCATGATCAGCACCGGAATGTAAGGCCAGTTTTTCTTGACCCTTTCCAGCACCTGCCGCCCCGAAACCCTGGGCATCTTCATATCCGTGACCACGGCATCCACTTCGCTTTCTTCCAGAAAAGCCAGAGCTGTTTCCGGGTCGCTGATGGCGGTCACCGTATAGCCTTCGTCCTCCAGCAGGGTCTGAAGCACCAGCAGATAGTTTTTTTCGTCGTCGATAACCAGAATATGCGCTTTTTCACTCATTACGTCTTCCCGTGCGCGGGTGTGGCCCTCGGCAACAGCACGCGCACCAGCGCACCGCCTTCGGGACCGTTCTCCAGCGCGATTGACCCGCCGTGGCTGGTGATAATGGACTGCACAATGGGCAGGCCCAGCCCGGTGCCGCCATCCTTGGTGGTAAAGAAGGGGTCCAGCAGATTGGGCAAAATGGCGGGGTCGAACCCTGGGCCGGAATCCAGAAATTCCAGGCAGACGCGGCCGTCCGGCTCCGCGCGGCTGACGATGCGCACCGTGCCGGGGCCCTCCATGGCCTGCTGCCCGTTGACCAGGATATTGTAAAATGCCCGATACAGCAAATCCTTATCGCCGTGCACAAACAGGCCCGGCGCGCACTGGCGCTGCACGCTCACGCCACACCGGCCCATTTCCCCTTCCAGGAAGGCCAGCACCTGGTCCAGCACCAGACCCACGTCCACCAGATCCTGCTTGGGCTGGCGGGGCCGGGCGTAGTCCAGAAAGTCATTGACGGTCTGGGAAAGGCGCACGGCCTCATCATAGATGGCCCCCAGAATGCGACGCGTGCCCGCATCGGCCTTGTCCGTGCGGCGCTGCAAAAGCTCCGCGCTGGAACGGATAATGCCCAGCGGATTGCGGATTTCGTGCGCAATGCTGGCCACCACCCGCCCCATACTCACCAGACGCTCGTTACTGTGGATTTCGTTCTCCAGCATGCGGTTTTTGTGCATGCGCGCGGCCAGCACCCGCTCGGAACGGTGGATGAGCATGAGCAGCAGCGCAAACATAACTACAGAGGAAAGCAGGCACATGACCACAATAATGCCCTGAAAGGTCAGCACCTGCTCATAGTCGCCCGTAATGTCCTGGGTCAGCTCCAGCGCGCCCATAACCGGGGCCGCCTCACCGGGGCGCAGGCTCTCGCCCCGCAGGGGATAGAGCACCCGCAGCACAAAGGCGCCTTCGCTCAAAGGCAGGCGGAAGGGGGCCTGCCAGGCCGGGATGGTGGAAATGATCTCCGAGCGCGGCGCGCCCCCCTGCAGGATATCGTCCAGATAGGGCGGCGAAAGCCCAGCCCGGCCCACATCCTCCTTGCTGGTGGAATAGGCCACCACCCGCGAAAAATCATAGATGCGCAGCCTCTCTACCGGCAGACCGTGGATTACGGACTGCACCACCTGATCCAGGCGTTCATACTGCTCCGGCTGGCGCAGAGCAATGCGCCCGTAGGCAAAGATAGTGGGCAGGGCAAACCTTCGAAAAATCTGACTGTTCAGATTCTGCCCCAACAGCCGGGCGAACTCCTGCTGGCGGGTGAGCAGGGTTTCCCGCGCGGAATTGGAAATAAAGAACGAAAGCCCCAGGCTGGTCAACAAAATGACAGCCAGCGACAGCCAGGACAGGGTGCGGGCATACCCCGGCAAGGCGCTTTCCGCATCGACCTGGGGTGCGCCGTCCCCGCCCTGTCGCGCCGCCTCCGGCGCTTTCGTTTTTTTAAATCTGAACATAACTCGTGGGGGGTTGCCGGTTGGTATATCGCTTTTGCGGGGGCCCTGCACGCCGCAGGAACCCCCGCCCAGACGTTTTTCCTTACGGATTACAACGCACGGCGCCGCGGGCTGCACGACCGGCCGGACGCCTTTCGGAAAGGATGCCGCGCCGGACGCCCTTTACCGGGACGCCTGTGCGGCAACGCCACCGCCCCAGGCCGGGCCAGGTTGGGCCAGAGCGCCGCGTCAAAAAGGCTGTTCCTGCCGGGGAGCGGCCAAACAGGCCGCAAGGTCCGCTTCCTCTTCCGGATAGCCGGGCGCGCCAAGACGGGCGTTGGCCAGGCGCTTGCCCAGCTCCACGGCGGGCTGGTCCAGGGGGTTTACGCCCATGAGCCAGCCGGTAAACAGGGTGGCGGCCTCCAGCAGCAGCATAAGCGAGCCGGCGGCGCGGGGGCTGGCGTCGTGCATGTCCACGTGCACCAGGGGCACGCCGCTCTGACAAAGGGCCATGCGCGTGCCCAGCCCCTCGGCTTCCAGAAGGCTGCCGAAAGGCTTGGCGCGCAGCCAGGCCCATTGCTCCGGCACGTCCATGCCGAAGGAGCGCCCCTGGGCCTGGTCCTGACAGGTCAGAAACAGGCAAGCCTTGTTGCGCGGACCGCTCAGAAACATCTGGTTGATGGAATGCTGGTCCGTGACGCCCGTGGCCGGCACCGGCTGACTGCCCTGCCCATCCTTGCCCAGGCTTTCGGCCCAGAGCTGTGCGAACCAGTCCCCATAGGCGGCCCACTGGGGAATATAGCAAAAAAAGATCAGCTGATCGTAGCCCGCGTCCTCCAGGGCCTTGGCCCAGCAGGCCAGGGCAAAGGAAGGGTGCGCCGCCAGGTCGGCCGGTTTTTCCAGCAGGGGAGCGGCCACAGCAGCCGCGCCGTCCAGCAGGCCCTGCCAGTCGATGCCCAGGAAAGCGGCGGGCAACAGCCCCACAGCCGAGAGGGCGGAATACCGCCCGCCCAGATAGTCCGGCACTTCCAGCGAAGCCAGTCCGTACTTCTGCACCTCTTGCCGCAGATAGCCCTTGCGCGCGTCCGTGACCAGGATCATCTGGTCCTTCCAGGCTGCGCCCAGGGCACTCTTGAGCCAGTCGCGGACCAGCAGGTACTGGGACACGGTTTCAATGGTGCCGCCGGACTTGCTTACGCAGACCACCACGGTTTCCTCAGGCCGCAAACTGTGCAGCAGGGCCTCAAAACGTTCGGCGCAGACATTGTCCGCTATCCAGAGCCAGGGGCCCGGATGGCCGGGGCCGTCCTGACCGGGGGCAAAGGCCTGCTGCATGGCGCGCGCGCCCAGGGCGGACCCGCCTATGCCCAACAGCAGCATGTGGCGGTAGCCCTTGATGCGCGGCAGAAGGGGGGCCATTTCCTTCTCCAGGGCTGCCCGGTAGGGCATGTTCAGAAAAGGCAGTCGGCCGGCGGCCGTTTCTTCGGCCAGGCGCTGGGCCAGCTCCGGCGCACGGGCCGCAAAAGGCGCGGCGTCCACGGGGTTAAGCCGGTGGGTGTAAGCTCTGGACCATTCGAGCAGATGGGACATGGCAACCTCCTCCGGCGCAACGGGCGTCAGGCCCCGCGCCGTCCGGCTGGTCACAGCAGCCGCAAGGGTTTGGGAGCAAAAAACCGCCGCCGCACGGCCTTATAGGTTTGCGGCCGCACCCCGAAGCGCCAGCGCCACAGGGGGCAGCCTTCCCGCGCGGCGCAGCTGCGCACCTCGGCCCGGCTGCCGGCGCAGGCCAGACACTGCCGACGCACGGCCCGCAGCACGGCGCGGGCGGCCTCCGGCCCCTTGGGAGCCTCCGGCAAGCGCCAGGGCCACAGGGAGCAGGCTGTGTCGGCGCAGGCGCGCACGGCCGAAGGCGCGTCGCCCTGACAGACCAGGCAAAAGCGCCGCACGGCCAGCAACGGGCTGCGCGGGCGGGCGTCGGCGGCGCTCAAGAGGCGGCCGCCCCACAGCATTTTTTGTACTTTTTGCCGCTGCCGCAGGGGCAAGGATCGTTGCGGCCCACCTTGGCCTCGGCCCGACGGTACCCCTCTGGCCGCAGGGGCACGCCGCCCACATAGTACAGTTTGCCGTCCTTGCGGCTGAAAGCGCTGCGCTCGGCCAGCTGGCGGGGCACGCCTTCCAGCTCATAATAGGCGTAAAAATCCACTTCGTCGTGGGGCTGCGCGCTGTCTTCGGAGGGCACGTCCGTGCGGGTGGCCGCAATGTCCAGACGCAGCCAGTGCACGCCTTCCGCCGAGCGGGCCAGCCGTTCCACCGTCACGTCCTCCCGGTGGTCCGGGTGAGTGCTTTCCACCAGCCAGTCAAACTGGCCCAAGCCGTAAGCCGTGTAGCGGGAGCGCATAAGGCTTGCCGCATCTTGGGGCCAGGCAGCGCCTTTCAGGTAAGGGCCGCAACACTGGGACAGGGCCTTGCCGCTGCCGCAGGGACATTCCTGAGTCATACATCCGCCTTGTTTTTCGCCCGTGGGCGTTGAGAAACCATAGCTCATGCGGCTTCGGGCGGCAAGCGGCCGCTGCAAAGCGGCCTGGGCCGCGCCCGGAAAAGGCCGCATTGACGCCCGCCGCGCGCCCTCGTATCCTGTGAAAAAATACGCGCGCAAGGACGGAGGCACGCCGCCCGCGCCAGGAGGGCCTATGCTCACGACCACGCTTCCCGGTCAGATCAGTCCCGATGCTCTGGATATCCCCGCGGACTGCCGCCAGCCCCGGCTGGACGAACGCCGCTACCTTGTGGGCGGCGAACTGCGTGAATGGAATGGCCCCACGCGAGAGGTGGTTTCGCCCCTCTATGTGGACGGCGAACCCTACGTCATCGGCAGCTGCCCCGCCCTGACCGAAGCCGAGTCCCTGGAGGCCGTGGCCGCCGTGGAACGGGCCTGGGACAACGGCCGGGGCGTCTGGCCCACCATGCGGGTAGAGGACCGCATCGCCCATGTGGAGGACTTTGCCCAACGCATGACGGCCGTGCGCGACCAGGTGGTGCGCCTCATGGTCTGGGAGATCTGCAAACCCCTGGAGGACTGCCGGGCCGAGTTTGACCGCACTGTGGCCTACTTGCGCGCTACGGTGGACGCCCTCAAGGATCTGGACCGGGCCTCGTCCCGCTTCGTCATTGAAAGCGGCATCTACGCCCAGATCCGCCGCGCGCCCCTGGGGCCGGTACTCTGCATGGGGCCTTTCAACTATCCGCTCAACGAAACCTTCACCACCCTCATTCCCGCCCTGATCATGGGCAACCCGGTCATCGTCAAAACGCCGCGCATCGGCAAGCTGCTCTATGCGCCCCTGCTGGAGGCCTTTGCCCAGGCATTCCCTCCCGGCGTGGTGAACATCCTTTTCGGTGACCGCCGGGTGGCCATCCCGGCCCTGTCTTCGGGGCGCATCAGCGTGCTGGCCTTTATCGGCTCCAGCCGCGCCGCAGACGCCCTGCGCCGCAACCACCCCCTGCCCCACCGGTTGCGCTGCGTGCTGGGCCTGGACGCCAAAAACGCGGCCATCGTCCTGCCCTGCGCCGATATGGAGCTGACCGTGGCCGAGGCCGTTACCGGCGCACTGACCTTTAACGGCCAGCGCTGCACGGCCCTCAAAATCTTTTATGTGCACGCCTCGCGCATGGAGGAGTTTCTTTCCCGCTGCGGCGAGGCCATCGCCGCCCTGCCTATGGGCGCGCCCTGGAAGCCCGGCGTCAAAATCACGCCCCTGCCCGTGCCCGGCAAGGTGGACGAACTGCGCGGTCTGGTGGACGACGCCCTGGCCCTGGGCGCGCGCGTGGCCAACCCCCACGGTGGCCAGGCCGAACGCACCCTCTACTATCCGGCCCTGGTGGCCGACGTCACGGCGCGTATGCGCCTGCACAACGTGGAGCAGTTCGGCCCGGTAATCCCCGTAGTGTCCTACACGGACGTGGCCGAGGCCACAGAAGCGGTCATCGCCTCGCCCTACGGCCAGCAGGCCAGCATTTTCGGCACGGACCCCGAAGCCGTGGCCGCCCTTATCGACCCCATGGTCAACCAGGTCTGCCGCGTAAACATCAACAGCCAGTGCCAGCGCGGGCCGGATACCTTCCCCTTCACCGGCCGCAAAGACTCGGCCGAGGGCACGCTTTCCGTAAGCGACGCCCTGCGGGCTTTTTCCATCCGCACGCTGGTGGCGGCCAAGGGCTCGACGCGCAATAAGGAGCTGCTGGCGGACATCCTCCGCCACCGGCGTTCGCACTTTCTTTCCACAGACTTCCTGTTTTAAGGCCGTCGGCCCCGGCGCGCGCCTCTGCGCCGGGGCCGACTGAGGGCCCGGCCTTTGCCGGCGGGTTTGCTGCGGCGCTGCGGCCGTACCAGCGTCAGGCGGCAGACGACAAAAGGCGCGGATGTCGCAAGACTGTCCGCGCCCTGTTTGTCGCCGGGTCTGCTGCGTTCAGGCCGAACGCGCGCTTACTTCATATCCACGGCTTTAACCCAGATAACGGCGTCCTGGGAAAGTTCCTTGCCCTTGTATTCCTTGTCCGGGCCCACGCCCAGAGCGGCAAAGCCCCACCAGCCGGCTTTGGGAATGCCGAAAGTCAGGTAGCCCTGGTCGTCGGTAAAAATGGTCTGGGTGACAAAGGCGTCATGCGGATACGTGACGCTGCCCTTTTTGGGCATGGCATTGGCCTTGAGGTCGGGCATGTGGCTCATGTACTCCACTTCCACCTCGGCGTTGGGCACGGGCTTGCCGCCGGAAAGCACGCGGGCCTTGAATACGTTGCCGGTCCAGAGGCCGTAGGGCTTGATGAGGGGCACTATTTCGCAGGGCAGACCCAGGGCGGCGTTCCAGTTGCCGGGGATGCCGCCCACGTTGACCACCAGCTTGGCGATCTGCTGCATGTAGACTTCTTCTTCCTTTTCATAATAATAGCCGGGCACCATCACAAAGGTGTAGTCGCCCATGGAGCGGATTTCTTTGCGGGGCACCCGCGCGGCAAAGGCCGGGCCGGAAGATTCGGGGTTTTTCCAGGTAATGGGCTTCAAGGTCTGCAAGAGGTCGATTTTCTTGGGTGCGTTGTCGCCCCGCTGGTACATGGCGTAGAACTCCTTCACCCCGCCCATGTCCATGGTGTGGCCGGCTTCGGCCGGATGGGTGAAGACAATGCGGAAGTCCAGGTCGCCGGCTTCGGACTTGGCAATTTCCGGCGTGTAGACCATCATGAAGTGCGCGTAGGCGGGCGCGGCCGCAAGGGACAAAAGTCCGGCCAGAATCAGGGTTTTGACGCTTTTCATGAAACCTCCGTTAGAAATTGGATTTCAATATCCGTTGTGACGCAAAAAATTACTGGACGATCTTGGCGCCGTCCACTTCCACCTTGTGGCCTTCACCGGCATCAAAAAGCACCTTGTAGGCCCCGGCGGGCTTTTTGAAGCTGTATTCGCCGTCCTTGTTCATCTTGCCCTCGATGAGGGTTTTGCCGCTGCCATCCAGCACCAGCATCTTCACGCCCGCGGCCGAAGAGCCGTCGGAAAAGCCCCCCTCGCAGGTGACGGTGCCGTCGCCGTTGTCAAAGCAGCTGCACAGGGGGCTGTGGGCCAGGGCCGGACCGGCCAGCAGCAGGGGCAGGCCGAGCACGGCCGCAGCAAAAAGGTTTTTCATCATATCCTCCTTGAAGATGTTATGCCGCAACGGGCGTTTTGGGTTTTACGCCTGCCGCAGGAGCCGGGTCGGGGACCATGCCCATGACAATGGTCAGGGCCACGCACAGGCCGTAGAACAGCCACATGGCCTGCCAGCCGGTGAGCCCCAGCAGGCTTCCGCCGGTAAAGACCAGGGTGGCCACGGCCAGCCCCAGGCAGGTTTGGTAAAGGATGGAAAAGAGCATCCAGCCCGTGGAATTGGACTGCAGCCGCACCATGACCGAAGTGGGCACGCAGGGCGGGTACAGGGCCATGAAAAGCATGAGGGCCAGGGCGTGCAGAGGGCCAAAGCCCGCGGCGCCCGCGCGCAGGCTTTCCTCGGCCGGGACGTCGCCATCCAGGCCGTAGATGGCTCCCAGGGTGGCGGCACTGTTTTCCTTGGCGGCAAAGGCGGAAAGCAGGGCAATATTGATTTTCCAGTTAAAGCCCGCATATTGGGTCACGGGCTCCAGGGCCTTGCCCGCCAGGCCCAGGGCGCTGTGCTCAAAGGTGTCTTCGCGCAATTCACGGCGCAGCTGTTTGCGCTGGCTGATGAGTTTGCGCAGGGCCGGGCGCAGGGCTTTGCCGTCCTTGCCCACGGAACGCGCAATGGTGAAATAGACGGGGTTGCGGGCCTGAAAGACGGCGTCCACGGCTTTTGAAGCCTCCTGGTCCGTAACGCCGCGCTTGGCGTCTTTGAGGGCTTCTTCAAACAGCAGCAGGGGCGTCACATCCTCCACGGCAAACTGCCCGGCCAGTGCGGTCTTGTCCACGGCCCGCAGAAAGGTCTTCATGGCCTGGTCGGCTTTTTGGTTGTAGGCGGCCATGCGTTCTTCCCCAAGACCGGGGTAGTTGATGAGGGCAAAAATGACCACAGCCACGGCCAGGACCACGGTGAAGATTTTTTTGAGGAAGACCCAGACCCGTTCAATGGCCCGCGCCAGCACGCCGCGCAGGGTGGGCAGATGGTAGGGGGGCATTTCCATGATGAAGGGCGCGCTGGGCTTGCCCCGCAGCAGGGTGAGCGAAAGGGCCTTGGCCACGGGCAGGGCCATAAACAAGGTGACCGTGGCGATGAAAAACATGGCCATGCCGCTGTGGGCGGAAAAATAAGCGCTGATGAGGATGAGGTACAGGGGCACCTTGGCCAGGCAGTTCATCATGGGCGCAATGAGGATGGTGGCCAGCCGGGCCCTTTCGTCCGGGATGGCCCTGGTGGCCATGACGGCCGGGATGGCGCAGCCGCCCACGTACACGCCGCCCAGGATGAGCGGCAGGGTGGACTGCCCGTGCAGGCCGAAGCGGCGGAAAGCGCGGTCCAAAATAAAGGCCATGCGCGGCATGTAGCCGCTGTCTTCCATAATAGCGATAAGAGCAAAGAGCAGAAAAAAGATGGGCAGATAGTTGAGAATGGCCGTGACGCTCTTCATGGCCCACAGGCCCAGGGCGCGCAGCGGGGGATCCTCCAAAAAGCCCGGAGCGGGCAGGAAGCCGGCCAGAAAGTTCTGCGCGCCGTCCCACAGGGGCCAGATCATGGCCGCCAAATCGCCGCCGTAGACAATGGCCACCTCATACAGTACGAGCAGGATGGTCAGCAGAATGAGCGGGCCAAAAAACCTGTGGCAAACAAACCTGTCCGCCCTGTCCGAAAGGTTGGGCGCGCTCTTTTGGGGCAAACGCACGTGGCGGGCGGTCAGGGCCGCAGCCGCGCGGTGGCGGGCAAAGGCCACGTGGCGTTCGGCATCCACGCCCTGTTCGCCGGCAAAGTTCTCTCGCAGCATGTCCACGCTGGCCAGAATGTCCGTATGGTTGGCAACCCGCGCCCGCAGCGTTTCTCTGGCGGCCTGGTCGTTTTCCATGAGTTTGACGGCCAGCCAGCGCATGGGCAGACCATCCAGGGCGGCTTCCCTGGCCAGCAGATCCGTCAGGTCCGCCAGATAAGGTTCCAGAACCCCGTAGTCCACCACAAAGGACGGCCTCCGGCCGGCCTGGGCGGCAGCGGCCACAGCCGCGCGCAGGCCCTGCACGCCACTGCGTTTTTTGCCCACCGTGGGGATCACGGCCACGCCCAGCTCACGCGCCAGGCCCGCCGTATCAATCTGAATGTTGCGCCGTGCGGCAACGTCCATCATGTTGAGGGCCAGCACCAGGGGCGTTTCCATCTCCAGCAGTTGCAGGGTCAGGTAGAGGTTGCGTTTGAGGTTGGCGGCGTCGGCCACGTTGATGGTGACCTGGGGCGCGGCGTGCAGGATAAAGTCCCGCGCGGTTTTTTCCTCCAGGGAATAAGAGGTCAGGCTGTAGGTGCCCGGCAGGTCCACCAGCTCCACGCGGTGGTCTTCCAGAGTGAAAAAGCCGGTCTTTTTTTCTACTGTGACGCCGGGGTAATTGGCCACGTGCTGGCGCGCCCCGGTAAGCATGTTGAACAGGGTAGACTTGCCGCAGTTGGGCTGTCCGGCCAGAGCCACAAGCAGGGGGGCGCTCATTGCCTGTCCACCTCCACCAGGTCGGCTTCTTCATGGCGCAGGCTGACGTGGCAGCCGTCCAGTTCGATTTCCACGGGGTCCACCAGAGGGGCGTTGCGCACCACGCGCACCCGCGCGCCGGGGTAAAACCCCAGGTCCATGAGGCGCTGCCCCAGCGCCCCTGTGGCGCTGAGATCCCGCACACTGCCGGTGTCGCCCGGAACCATTCCGCTGAGCGTCATTGTCAACTCCTTGCTTAGGCCACAATAACCGTGGCGGCCAGGGCACGTTCCACAGCCACCCGCGCCTGCCCCACGGCCACCAGAATGGGGCCGCCGTTGTCCGCCAGCACGTCCAGCTCTACGCCGGGCAACACGCCAATGGATTCAAGCCGTTGCCGCTGGGCCTCCGGCGCGTCCACGGCCAGCACAATCACCGTATGCCCGGCACCCACTGCCCGAAGGGTCTTGGCGTATGACATGTATAGTATCCCGGTCTGATATGAAATAAGAAATGAATTTCAATTTTTATATAACGGATACAAAAACAAGTCAACCGCAACGCGGCTGTTAAAACTGCGGGCCGCAATGCTCACCCCACTCGCTTGCCGGGAGAGAGAAAAAACAGCTTACTAAAAACTTTCTCCCATACGCCGTTCTGCCGGCAGAGGCCCGTACACAGCGGATGTTGTTCTGTTGCCGCAGTCCCTGCGCACAGGAAAATTCTTGTCAGCCGCCCTGAACTTGGATAGAAAGTTACCCGCTTCAACATCAATAGTGGTGTTCTGTGCAATCCTTAATCCCCCCTGAAAGGAGAGCGAAATGACTTATGTGCAGCGCGTTATGCGTGGATTGGAGGAGAAATACGCCTACGAACCGGAATTTCTTCAGGCTGCTCACAATGTTCTTGAAACGTTGCAGCCCCTTCTGGACAGCGATAGGAAATACGAAAAGAATAAAATTCTGGAACGTATTGTTGAGCCGGAACGGACAATTTCTTTCAGGGTGCAGTGGGTTGACGACAAGGGAGAGGTACAGGTCAACAAGGGCTATCGTATCCAGTTCAATTCCGCTATCGGTCCGTTCAAGGGCGGTCTGCGTTTCCACCCCAGCGTGAACCAGGGCATTCTCAAATTCCTGGGTTTCGAACAGATCCTTAAAAATTCCCTCACCGGGCTGGCCATCGGCGGCGCCAAGGGCGGTTCGGATTTCGACCCCAAGGGCCGCTCCGAAATGGAATCCATGCGCTTCTGTCAAGCCTTTATGACCGAGCTCTACCGCCATATCGGCCCCACGGTGGACGTGCCCGCCGGGGACATCGGCGTGGGCGGCCGCGAAATAGGCTATCTGTTTGGGCAGTACAAGCGCCTGACCCGGCGCTACGAAGGCGTGCTCACGGGCAAGAATCTGCTTTTCGGCGGTTCCCTGGCCCGCGTGGAGGCCACCGGCTACGGGGCCGTCTACTTTGCCCAAAGCATGCTCAGCACCACGGGCGAAAGCCTGGAAGGCAAAACCTGCGCTGTTTCCGGGGCCGGCAACGTGGCCACCTACTGCTGCGAAAAACTGCGGCAAGTGGGGGCCAAGCCCGTCACCGTGTCCGACTCGCGCGGAATGATTTATGATCCCGAAGGCATTGACGTGGCCCTGCTCAAGCAGGTCAAAGAAGTGGAGCGCGCGCCCCTGACCCGTTACGCGGAGCTTAAGCCCGGCGCGCAGCATACCCCGACGAGCGCCTACCCCAAGGGCCGCAATGCCGTCTGGTCCGTGCCCTGCGACGCAGCCTTCCCCAGCGCCACACAAAACGAGCTGAACCTCGCCGACGCGCAGGCCCTGCTGGCCAACGGCTGCCGCTGTGTGGTGGAAGGGGCCAATATGCCCTCCACCATCGACGCCGCGCACGCCTTCGTTAAGGCCGGCATCCACTACGGCCCGGCCAAGGCCGCCAACGCCGGCGGCGTGGCCATCAGCCAGCTGGAAATGGCGCAGAACGCCAGCATGCAGAGCTGGAGCTTTGAAACGGTGGACGGCAAGCTGCTCAAGATCATGCAGGGCATCCACAACTCCGCCGCCGAAACCGCCAAGGAGTTCGGCGCTCCCGGCAATCTGGTGCTGGGCGCCAATATTGCCGGCTTCCGCAAGGTGGCCGACGCCATGATCGCTCAAGGGATTTAAGCGCCAGGCAATAAAGCGCACGCGGCGCTGCTGCGTGCTGCAAAAGCCGCCGGACGTTACAACGTCCGGCGGCTTTTGCACTGATGGCCTTCTGCTGCGCGTCAGAACAGAGTCCCGTTGCGAACATGTATGCTCAAAATTTACGGTACACGCATTCCGGCCTTAACCGCGCAACTGCATAGCGCTGCTGGCTTTGCCCGTACCTTCCTTCGTCGCGGGCCAAGTTCCTGCGTCGCAACGGCCAAAGCTACGCTTGCGCCTCCACGGTGAGCGGCTGCTTACGCAACCGCAGGAGCTTTCAGAATTGCAATGCCCTAGTTGTCCTGCTTTTCCAGGTCGGCGATGAGCGTTTGCAGCACCAGAGCCTGCTGGGTCAGCCCTTCCACGGCGTGCGTGGCCTGCTCCATGGCCTGGACGGTTTCCGTAGAAGCTGCGGCCACCTGCTCTACAGAACGGTTCACCTCTTCGCTGGTGGCCGACTGCTGCTCACTGGCGGCGGCTATGGACTGGATCCTGTCGTTAACCTGGGCCACCAGAGCCAGAATTTGCTGCAGCGACTGGCCAGAGTGGGCGGAAAGATCCGCCGCGCTTTCAATGGCTGCGGCCACAGACTCCACATTGGCGATGTTTTTGCGCGTGCCATCCTGAATGCCGCCAATGGCCCGCCCCACCTCCTGCGTGGCGGTCATGGTTTTTTCCGCCAGTTTGCGCACTTCGTCGGCCACCACGGCAAAGCCGCGTCCGGCCTCGCCCGCCCGCGCCGCCTCAATGGCCGCGTTGAGGGCCAACAGGTTGGTCTGGTCCGCAATGTCGGCAATAACCTGCAGCACCTTGCCGATGGCGTCGGCCTGCCGGCCGAGCAGGTCCATATCCTCCCGAATGGCCTGAGACCGGCTGCGCACCGACTCGATGCCGTCTACAGCTTGGGTGACGATATCCGCGCCCTCCAGAGCCTGTGTTTTGGTGGCGTCAGAAGCGGCCGCGGCCTCCTGGGCGTTGTGGGCCACCTCGCGCACCGTGGCGTTCATCTCCTCCATGGCGGCGGCAGCCTGGTGCAGGCGTTGGGCGGCCTCGGCGGCGCTGCGGTTGGAAAGGCCTATGCGCGAAGAGAGATCCGCCGAAGCGGAGGATATGACATTGACCACTTCTTCCAGATGGCGGGCCGCGTCCAGCATACCTTCCCGCTTGGCCGCAGCGGCTTGGCAGGCGGCCGCTTCGGCCCTGGCGGTGGCCTGCTCCGCCTGGGCTGTAGCCTGCTCGGCGGCGCGGGTTTTCTGTTCGCTCTCGCGCAGCAGCGCCTTGATATCGCCGATCATTTTTTCCATGCCCTGGGCCAGAACGCCGCATTCGTCCTGACGCCTGCCGGCGGCGCGCAGCAAGGCAAGCTCCGCGGGGTCGGGCTCCAGACGTCCGGAGGAAACAGCATCTGTAATGCCCGAAAGCCCGGCCAGAACCCGCGCCGTGCCGCGGGCCACCACCGTGATCATGACGCCCACGACCAGCACGCAGCCCAGGGTCACCAGGGCTATGCTCCAGAGCATATTCCGGACAGGCGCGAGGATTTCCGCCCGGTCCACCTCCACGCAGAGCCGCCAGCCCACCTCTGGCATGGGCGTGTGAAAGACGACCCGCTCCGCCCCCTGCTCCGTGGTGTAGGTGAGGCGGCCTTCCCCGGACTGCAGCACGCGCTGCACCTGGGGGAGCTTGCTTTCATCGCGGCCGATGGCCTTGCCGTCCGGATGCAGCACCAGCTTGCCCTTGTCTTCATAAGCATACACAAAGCCTTTGCCGCCCATTTTGACCTGACTGGTTATCTCGTCGGCCATATTGCGGCTGTCCACACCGATGAGCAGCACAGCCGCCACCTTGCCGTTCTGCTTTATGGGCATGCTGAGGATGAGCATCATGCCGCCCGTGGTGTGGCTGAACAGATTTTCAAAGGCGGTTTCGCCCTGCAGCCCCTTACGGAAGTAGGCGCGGGCGGAATAGTCGGCCCCCACGGTCTTGCTGGGCTCTGTGCGGCCGGAAAGGTGGTGCGCTATGACCTTGCCGTCGGCAGCCACCAGACCGGCCAAAGCCACATTCTGGTTGACCGTGACAAAGGTGCTGAGCGCCGCATCCGCCGCCTCAAAAAGTGCGCCGCGCATAACTGCGGGCCCCAGGCTGCCGTAGGCGGCCAGGTAGTCTTGCAGACGACGGTTGCTGCCCAGGGCCTCCAGCCCGCCGCGCAAGCCCTTGATCACGGCGGCCAGGGCCACGCGCTGGCTCTGCAGCAAGGCCGCGCCGTCCTGCCAGACCTGTTCCCGCAACGTTTCTTGCGAGACTCTGTAACTGACTGCCGCTACAAGCAACTGCCCGACAATGGCAGGGATGAGAATAAACAACAGCATCTTGGTTTGCAGGCGCATTTTCATGGCAGATTCCTTTGTGCTGTGTGCCCGCGCCTGTGCTGCACAGCTGACGCGGACAGTCTGTGGCGAAAAAACTGCAACATCTCGCTCTTAGATCAGATTAATTTTGAGAATATACATTCTCAACGTTTAAAAAGCACGCGTTCCGGCGCTTAAGCGCACAAAAACAAGCAGTGCTGTCGTCATCCGTAACTTATTACGTCGCAACGGCTGCAGCTGCGCTTGCGCCTCCCCGGCGGGCGTCTGCTTACGCAACCGCAGGGCATTGCAACGTTGCACTGCCCTAAAACCAACCACCAACAAATATATTAAATGTTATAAGCAACAATCGGATAAAACAATACCTTCTTAAGACCTGTGCATTTTTTTACAAACCGGCGAGGATATAAAGAACCAACGGACATGGCGAGGAGCCAGGCCCGTACCGTTGCCGCCAGGCGGCAGGATGTGCAGGGAACAACGCGAAACTATACGCTGTTTTTCTGGAGCTGGAAATAAAAAGAGCCCGCCGGACCGGCCAGATCCGGGCATTGTCAAACAACCGCCTGACCGGAATGGGAGCTGCTCTGGAGAGGGTTTCTGCGCCATGGCGCGCGCACCGGCAAGCCACTCTTGCCTGTGGCGCAGATAAAGGCCACCTTCAGAAGGTGCTACTTGCCGTCCGGACCAGGGGGAACAGTTGCCGCCGGGCGGTAATGGTCTTTATATGCCGCGTAGAGGGCTTTTGCCTGTTCTCCCCCCATCGGCGAGCAGTATTCCGGCAGGCTGAACGCCACTATGCCCGCATGCGGCGCGGCTCCGGCGCTGGCCAACTGCCGCTGCAGCCTTGCCAGCTGTGCGGGAACTGCGCGAAAAGGCTTCTGATTTAACGGCTCGCCGTCCACTTGCGTAAAGGTTTCCACTACCGGAGTAAACAGACGTCCGGCACTTGCGGCGGCCCGCGCCACCGCGTGAAAAAACAGACCCACCTCCTGCTCCCGCAGCTTGTGCACGCCAACGCCGTCCTGAAAAAGAACCCGGTCAATGCCGCTCTGCATCAGAATATGTCGCCACAGCCCTTCCTGCGCTTCAGGCGCCGCATAGCCATTGGAAAATCCGGAAACGGCAACCGGCAAATCCGGGGCCAGGGTTCGCAGTCCCGCACGCAGATTTTTCAGAAAAAGCAGCAGCTCTGCCTGGCGGGCAGGTTCAAGCCAGCTCTGGTCGTCAATTTCTTGCGGAATATACAGGCCGGACAAGGCCGCCCTGTCGGGATCCAGCCGCGCCACGTCCGCGGCCGTCGCCAGGCTGACCCGGCACAACTGATGAAAGTACCGGCGTACAGCCTCAGGATCTCCCTTGATTTTTTCCCAGTACCCGCGGTCGTGCACAAGCCCCAGCGTCACCCGCATATGTTGGTCGTGCGCCGCGCGCAGCACCTTTTCCAGGGCTGGCCGCAAGGGGCCGACGCGCTGCGCGTCGTCGTGGACCGGCGCAATGCCGTCAACAGACCACTGCACCACTATTTCAGTAACGCCTATGGCGCGCATGGACGCAAGCAGATCCTGCCACTGCTGCCCGCTCCAGCCCGCGTGCGCATTCCACAACTGAAGAAACGTGCCGGAAAACGTCGGGCCGGCGGCGCGCCCCCAGGCGCTGGGGGCCGCAGGAGCCCAAAAAAGGCCGAGCAGCACGAAAAAATGCACAATGCTTTTCATGACTGAACCTGCTAAAAAGTAATGCTGGTGGTGAGAAACAGGGAATCTATCAGACTGTTTTTGTCGTCCCCCTGCACATGAAAGAGCGTCCCTCTTTTATATTGCAAAAGGACTTCCACAGATGAACGCGGAACTTCATAGTTAAATGCCGGGAGGAAAAAGCGCAAGGAAAGCCCGGCCCCAAATTCAACCAGTGAAGTCTGGTCGCGGTCTGGTTCTGTAATCCGGCTATCTGCCACCACATGCGGCGTCACAAGGAATCTGTCATAGACGTTGAAAGTCATGCCTTGACGAACTTCACCATAGACAACGCTTCGCGCATTTTCAGAGGTGTAATAATCGTACTCGCCAAAGAAAAAGGTATAATTCCAGTACGGGACGCCGGGGCTAAGGTCATACCCATCTGTCCAGGAATACATGGCCCGCAGCAGCCAGGTGTCCTCGGCCTTGTCGCCCAGATGAAAAAGGCGCTCCGCCCCCACATTAAAATTCTGGCTTTTGAACGGCTTGTAACGCAATCCCACAGCGCCCTGCCAGGAATCTTCGTCAAAAGAAAAACTGTCGTCCTCGTTAAGGTTGGCGCTTACCCGCCCAATAACCTGAAGGAGGCGGTCATCACGCAGCCCCAGGACAGGGGGCGTCCAGGCGACCTCGGCGCCGCCGCCGGATCGGATGGTGCGTGCGGTGTCTCCCCCGGCCCAGCGGGAAGGGCCTGCGCCGTCCGGCAGATACGACAGATAGGCCGTGGCAGAAAGATTTGTCTGTAGTTTGGTGACCTCACGCCGCAACCTGAATATCTTTTTGTCTATTTCGACCTGTTCGGCCCCGGTTTCCGCCCCTTGCGCTACGGCGGCATCAATGGCCTTTTTGAACGCCGCAACACTTTGCGCATTGCGGACCTCGTGCATAGAGGCATAACCAAGGTCTTCCCACAGGTGTGCAGCGTCCGGATCGGCGGCGAGCGCCTGCTCAAACGCGTCGGCTGCCGCCGCATACTGCCCGGCATCGCTCAAAGCGTAGCCCAAAGCGGCCTGACCGGCCGCAGTATTGTCCATACGCAGGGCCTCCCTGTACGCCGCTATGGCCTCCGGCGTGCGCTGGAGACGGCGCAGCAGGTCGCCCTGCCGGGAAAAAAGCGTAGCGTCCTTTTTCAGGCGTAAGGAGGCGGCCACAAGAGCTTCCGCTTCTTCATACTGCCCGTTCGCGATGGCTATGGACGCCAGATCTGCAAGACGCTGCACCTGCACGCTGACGGGCAACCCTTTGTCCGGCATGGCCGCAAAGGTCTGCCGGGCGGCCTCCGTCTGCCCCGCCAGCAGTTCCGCATGCCCAAGACGCGCTGCCGTTGCTGGGTCATAGCCCAGCGTCAGCGCTTGCCCAAACGCCTCTGCCGCCGCGGCATAGTCGGCTTGCCCCATCTGCAGAAAACCCAACGAAAGATAAAACTTCCGCTGTTCTTCCTGGCTCATGGCGGCTATGCCCTGGGCCGCCTGCCTGTAATTGACAAGGGCCAGACCGGGCTTGCCGAGTTTTTCGTATGTACGCCCCAGCGCCAGAGACGTGTCCGTTGTCGGGTGCATGGCTGCGGCCTGGGCAAAGTGCTCCAGAGCTTTTTCATACAGCCCGGCAGCATAGGCCGCATGGGCTGCGGCAAGGACAATGCGCCGCCGGGGCCCCGCAGCCTCCAGGGCCCGCCCAAAAGCCCGCTCGGCGCCGACGTGGTCGCCCATGTCGGTGAGGGCATAGCCAAGGCTTTCTTCCGCAAGGGCCACATCCTCGCGTGCGGCCCCTGGGCAGGCGGCCGCCTGCCGCCACGCCTTTGCGGCTTTTGCCGTATCGCCCAATGCGGCATAGGCCTGCGCCAGTTGCATGAAAATATTTACTTTTTCTCCAGGATAAACCGCCAGGCGCAGCGCCGTCTGCAAAGGCGCCACTGCCTCCGCCGGTTTGCCGGAGCCCATGGCGGCAAAGGCCAGTCCGGCGGCCAGCTGCGCCTGAGCCTTTTGGGGCAGGGCCGCGGCCAAAGGCACGGCTTCATGAAAGGCCGCATACGCCTGCGGGGCATCGCCCTGAGTGGCGTAGATATTGCCGAGCGCCAGCAGGGTTTCCGCCTTGCGCAGCGGAGAAACGCCGGTGCGCAAAAAAGCCGTGAACATGTCGATGGCCTGCTGTTCCTGGTGCGCCGCGGCAAAGCTCTGCCCTGCCCTGTACAGCATTTGCGGCTCTTTTGCGGCAATCTTGGCATAGACGGCGGCCGCTTCCGCATAGCGGGACGCCAGAAACAGGCTGTTGGCCAGAACCGCGGCATTTTCCGGCCCAGGGTGCAGCTTTTCCAACCGGGCGCTTAACCGGACAGCCTCTTTATAATTGCCCTTATGTTCGTAAAACAGGGCCTGTTCACGCAAAAGATCTTCGTCGTCCGGCGCAAGCGCGCGGGCCTGGGTCAGATAGCGCGCGACGACCTCCTCATCTCCATCCTGTTTGCCGACCAAAACAAGGGCACGCAGGGCGGCGATCCTTTCCGCATCGGTTCCGGCCGCGTCCAGCGCAGTGGCAAAGGCGGCCAGGGCCTGGTCATTGTCGCCCAGCTTGACGAGAACCATGCCCCTGGTCTGCTGCAAGGCGAAAATTTTCTGCGTGTCGGGCTGCCCCTGCAGCAGGGCAAGCGCTGCGTCGTACTCCCCCATGCGATAGAGCAGGTTCATGAAATCCGCACGGGCCTTGGCGTCCTGAGGGATGATGGCCAGGTATTGCCTGAACTCTTCCGCCGCCGCGCTGTTTTCGCCTGCCCGCATTTTGCGGTAGGCCATGTCCAGATGCGGGTACCCTTTGAACTGACGCAGCTGATCGCCGAGCCCGCCATTGCCCGACGGAGCGCTTTGCGCGGCATGTGGCGCAGCATCTGCCCGGGCGCAGACAGGCAGCGGCGTGGTCGCCAGAACAAGCACAAACAAAAAAATGTATATTTTAAACATGTATTGACCATGATCTGCGTTGTATTTGCCACAGGGATATTAGGGTATTGCAATGTTGCACAATGCCCTGACAGCTGCGCAAGCAGACGCCCGCCGTGGAGGCGCAAGCGTAAGTTATTTGCACTGTTAAGTTCCTGAATAAATGTACAGCGCCATTGACGCTACTTATTCTTAAAATGAATCTTCCCTAGCTTTGAATCATCGACGCCTGCGCCTGCTGCGCTGCAACAATGTTTTTCGTTGCAGATTTTACATCTACTTTTATAGCTTTTTTTGTCGCAGTCAGCGTTTCTTTTGTTACAAAACCAAGCTGCACAACAATGCTTTCCAGCAATGGAACTGCTTTCTGCTGCGCATCCAACGCCTGCCGTAACTGGTCTGCAGTAATCACCCCTTCCGTAACAAGAAAGTCGCCGAACCTGCATCGGGCATTGTGCTGCGCAAAAAACCGGGCTTCGGCCTGTTGCAGCTGCAAATATCCCAAAGCCCGTTCCTCAACCAGCACATCGCCAAGCCTGGCATATTGTTGCCGCTGCAGGCTTCGGGCCTGGTCAAGCTGTTCCCTGGTCAGTTGCTTCCACGCCACAAGAGCGGCGGCCAGGGCGGATTCTGGGATGGCACCCGGCGAGGAAAGGCGGTCAAAGCCGTACCGCAGGGCAAAGGCGAGATCGCTTCTGGCAACAAGATAAAGCACAATGGAACGCCCCGCGGCCTGCTCCATGGCGGCCAGAGCCTGTGCGGAAGGCGGCGTTTCCACTGCAACGGCAAGTTCGCCGGTGGGCCTGATTTCCAAGGGGAAAGCGCCGTTGGCCAGGGCCATGGACCGCGGCAGGGCGGCAAGGGCGTCCACCGGTGTTGTGAACGGGTCAATGGAGCGGGTTTCCAGGTGAAACTGCATGCCGAGAATCTGCACCAGCCTGCATTCCGTAGTCATCCCCATATCCAGCAGCACCCGCCCAAGGGGCAGGCCGGTTTCTTTCTGGCGTGCAAGGGCGGCATCCAGCTGGGCGGTGGTGATAAAACGCCTGTCCAGCATAAGGTCGCCCAGCCGCCTGCGGTAGGCCACCAATTCCGCCTCAGAGGGATACACGTGATCCGTTTTATCCCAGGCAATAACTTTGCCGGTAAGCAGATAGCGCGCATAAAGGCGAAAGGCCCGCATGGTGGCCGCAAAGTTGATGACGTTGGCCCACAGCAGCCGGGGCAGCGACAGCAAAGCCTGGCCAAACCCGTAGATCATATACACATAAAAGGCGCGCCACAATGACCGCCAGCAAAAGAAAAACAGATTGGCCAGCATAAGGTACCAGATCCATGTGCCTGGAGCCACCGCCGGCGGGTAATGATACGCATCCGGCGTAAAAACCTGATACAGCCAGATGCAGAGAACAACCGGCACAATGGCGTTGGCGAGCATGCTTGCAACATTGGTGACCAGGCTTTTCCTATCCCGAAAAAGCATATAGCGCGTCAGAAGATTGCCCTGCCAGCCGAGATTGGCCCAGCCTTGAAGAGAAATGCCCATAATCCAGCGGGACTTCTGCTTCACAGCAGCGGTGAAGGTGCGGGGGAAAAATTCGCGAATGGCAATGTACTCACGCTTCACCTTCAACCGGGTCTTGCCCATAAAATTCTTCTCGGTGACGGTGTGGCGCAGCACCTGACGCACAAAAACCTGGCGCAGGCCAAACTTGTGCATGCGCAATCCGAAATCGTAGTCTTCCGTCAACGATTCAATATTAAAAAGCTGGTTATTGCTGTCTTCAGCCAGCAGTTCCAGCGCACGACGGCTGTAGCCGCTGCCGACGCCGGCAGAGGGCACGGACTTGCTCAAAATCTCGCGGGCCAGCATGTCGCGCGCGTGATTTTCGGCAAATTCATCGGCGTAGTGCCCGGCAGTGAAGTCCCACCAGCGCCGCATCATGGGAAAAACCGGCAGCTGGATCATATCCATACGCGGGATGAGGTAGTTGAAGAGCTTGAGATACAGAGGATGGACGATATCTTCAGAATCGTTCATGACAAAAATTTCAAACCGTACCCCGTTTTCTTTTTCGTAATGCCGGATGCCCGCATAAATCCAGTTGAGGCAGTCTGCCTTATTGGTCGGCCCGTCCTTGGGACAGACAATGCGGTTGACGTTGCCGTATTCTTCTCTGACCAAAGCAACTTCGCGCTGGGTCTTGAGGTCATTGGAGTAGGTGCCGACAAAAATCTGATAATTTGTGTAGGTTATCACCTTTATTGTGTTATTCAACATGCGCCGAATAACGGCGGACTCATCCCAGCATGGAATCATGATCGCCACCGGCTTCTCCGGCGGCGCCAACAATTGCGCCTCACTCAGGGGAGGGAACTTGTGGCGGATAAATATCCAACGATAGACCTTGTCAATGATATATGTGCAATCAATGACAAGCTCGTCAATGCCGCTGATGACAAAGATAATCCCAAGCCCTGCCAGCAGAATATGAATGCCCAGCAACAGATAGGGCATAATCAGGTCTAGCGTGCCCATCAAAAACCTGTTGCTCTGGGGATAAACTGCTGTGCGACAGGCAGCACGGGTTTTTCTCCGGCAAAATAGCGGCGCAGGGCGCTTACTATTCGCTGTGCCGCCTTGCCGTCGCCATAAGGGTTGCTGCCCCGACACATTTTTTGCCGCGCCGCTTCGTCTGAAAGCAATTCCGAGGCCCGCGCCACAATTAAAGCACGATCCGTGCCCACAAGCTGCGCCATGCCCAGCCGCGAAGCCTCCGGACGTTCCGTCACCGTGCGCAACACCAGCACCGGCGTGTGAAAAGCAGGGGCCTCTTCCTGCCCGCCGCCGGAATCCGTCAGGAAAAGCGTGGCGTCGCGCATCAGGTTTACAAACGAGGGATAGTCCAGCGGCGGCGTGAGATGCACATTGGGCACCTGCCCCAAAGCAGGCAGAACCACTGCCTGCACATGCGGATTGCGGTGTACCGGATAAATAAAGGCAACATCGGGAAAAGCCCTGGCCAGGTCCGCCACCGCGCCGCAGATGTCTGCAAGGCCATGCTCCCAGCTTTCACGCCGGTGCGACGTCACCAGCACAAAGCGCGACGCGCCGCCAAGAAGCGGTGCAAGGTGCGGCGCCAGCCCCGGCCCAAGTTTGTCGGACAGTCTGGTCAGGGCATCAACCACCGTATTGCCGGTAACAACGATGTCGTCGGCATGGTACCCCTCCTGCAGCAGCGCTTCCTTTGCAGAAATGGTGGGCGCAAAATGCAGTGTTGTCAGCACGCTTGTAAGCCGTCTGTTGGCTTCCTCCGGAAAAGGATTGGCCATGTCGTGACTGCGCAGCCCGGCCTCCACATGGCCAACCTTTATTCCAAGGTAATACGCCGCCAGGGCGGCGGCCAGAACCGTAGTGGTATCCCCCTGCACCAACAGCATATCCGGCCGGGCCTGACTTAGATATTCGGTAAGCCCGTGCAGGGCCTTTTCCGTCAACGAGCTTAGCGTCTGGTCGGGCGCCATAAGGTGCAGGTCTATATGGGGCCTGAGCGCAAACAAGTGCAAAACCTGCTCCAGCATCTCACGGTGCTGCCCGGTGGAAATAATGCTGAGGCGCAGGTCATTGGCTGCGGACACTTCTTGAATGACGGGAATCATTTTTATGGCTTCCGGCCTGGTTCCAATAACAATGGCTATATGCGGAAGATGAGGCATATTTATTCCTTTGTCATAACAACTATTAAACACTTCAACAATGTTGGCTATAAAAGCGATGACGCACAAGTACACACATAGTCATTCCCTTTTCTGGCGCTTACACATCAATCAAAATAACACCTTTGCCAACTTCGTTCGAAGACATACCTCCCCACATGACCTTTTTGGCGCACCTGTTATAGTTCCACAACAGCACAATGGCAACTATGCTGTATTTACTAGATTAACCTGGAACGCTGCGCTTACTTCCTACGCCTCGCGCTGCCCCCGCTTGTATCCACAGGGGCGCTGTTTCCACTCCTGCCATGCGCCGCTTTTTAGCCGCCTCAGACCTGGCAGGGAGGGCAGAGGTTGCGCGCAGCGGCCGGGCTGCCTTTTTCAGGGCCCGCCGCACGGCGCCGGGAAAAAGCCCCTGCGCCCGCACGTCAGCGAAGAATAATAGCCATTGCGCAGAATCAGAGACAAGGATACTATAATGAACTCACCTTTATTCACAGGAAACACATGACCGCATCATTTGAAGATTTGGGCTTGTCCCAGGACTTGCTCGACGCCGTGAAAGATTTGGGCTTTGAAGAGCCCTCTCCCATACAACTCCTGGCTGTCCCGGTCCTGCTTACCGGCTGCGATGCCGTGGGTCAGGCCCAGACCGGCACCGGAAAGACCGCCGCTTTCGGTCTGCCGCTTCTGGAAAGACTTGTCCCGGGGAAAAAGGTGCAGGCCCTGGTGCTCTGCCCCACCCGCGAGCTGGCCATTCAGGTAGCCACAGAGCTCAGCCGTCTGGCCGCAAAAAAACGTGGCATTGCCATTTTGCCCATTTATGGCGGCCAGCCCATTGAACGACAATTCCGTACGCTGGAAAAAGGCGTGCAGGTGGTTGTGGGCACCCCCGGCAGGCTCATCGACCACTTGCAGCGCGGTACGCTGCAATTGGACGCGACATCCTTGATCGTACTGGATGAAGCCGATGAAATGCTGGACATGGGCTTTCGCGAAGATATTGAAACCATCCTTGAGCAGGCCCCGACCGACTGCCAGCGCGTGCTGTTTTCCGCCACCATGCCGCCGCCCATACGCGAGCTGAGCAAACGGTTTCTGCGCGACCCGCAAATGCTGACCATCGCACACAAGATGCTGACCATCCCCGCCATTGCGCAGGTCTACTATGAAGTGCGCCCGTACCAGAAAATAGACGCGCTGTGCCGCGTTCTGGATGCGCAGGGCTTTCGCAAAGCGCTTGTTTTCTGTTCCACCAAACGCAGTGTGGACGAGGTGACCACCCACCTGCAACAGCGCGGCTACCAGGCCGACGCGCTGCACGGCGACCTGGCCCAGCCCCAGCGTGACCGGGTAATGCAGCGTTTTCGCACAGAAGGGGTGGATATTCTGATCGCCACCGATGTGGCCGCCCGTGGCCTAGACGTGGAAGCTGTGGACGCTGTGATCAACTACGACATGCCGCACGATGTGGAAAAATATGTGCACCGCATCGGCCGCACCGGCAGAGCGGGCAAGGACGGCAAGGCCTTTACCTTTGTGACCGCGCGCGACCACTTCAAACTGCGGGACATCATCCGCTGCACCAAGGCGCATATCACCCAGGGGCGACTGCCTACCCTGCAGGATGTGGACACTATCCGCATGGCGCGCCTGCTGGAAGAAGTGCGCAAAACCATTCAGGAAGACCCGCTGGAACGCTGGCTGACGGCGCTGGAAAATTTTGTATCCGAATATTTTCCCGAAGGAGAAATCGCCAGCCGGGACATTGCCGGCGCCCTGCTCAAGCTGCTGGCGCAGAAAACTTTTGGCACCCAGAACAATGCCGCCGGAGAAGACGTCTTTGCCGTTGCGCCGCGCAGCGCCGGACCCGGACAGACCGGAACGCCCGGCGATCGGGAAAGCAAAAATAAGCTCAGGCAGCAACGCGGCCCCAGAAATACCGGCCCCATGGTTACCCTGCAACTCAATGTAGGGCGTGCCCACAAGGTGACGCCCGGCCAGATGGTGGGCGCCATCGCAGGCGAATGCGGCATACCCAGCAGCCAGATAGGCGCCATCGGCATCCGGCAGCTCTTCAGCCTGGTCGACATCGCCGCCGACGTTGCCGACCAGGTGCTGGACGTGCTGCAGAGGGGCGTCTTTATCTGCGGTGTGCGGGTGACGGCCAAGGTGGACGCCGGCAAAGGCGGCAGCGCGCCCGCACGCAAATTTTTTGCCGGGACGCGCCGCCAGCACTCAGGAAAATTCGGCAAAAAAACTTTGCGATAGCATCTGGCATTCCCACAAGCCCGCACCGCCAGGGCATTCCAACATGGGAATGCCCTGGCGCCACCGCTTCACAGACCAAAGGCCCCGACCACGTCAGGGGCCTTTTTTTGCCTGCTGTTGCCGCCGCAATGGCGCGCCAGCACGAGGCACGGCAGTATAGGCCGTGCACGCTGCAGCCCATGGCTTGAAAATGATAACTTAGTTTATTACTATGTTATCGTCGTGGCCGTCCCTCCAGAGGGCTGCGGCAGACCAGGCAAGATAACCGCTCTCTTTTGAAAAGCCATCCCTGCAGGATTGCATCATTTTTTTATAAAAACTGTCCTGATGTACGCACAGAGCGTGATGCGCTTGCAGTTTTTGCTTATTTTGCGTTTAGTACAAAACGTGAGTATAGCAGTATTGTCACTATTTTTACAAATATAGTGATAATTACAGTGATATTTTTTTCACAACCGTGTTCTTTTTCAGGACACTGTAGTTGTTGTTAAAATATTTACCTGCCGACACACGACACATGAAATACGTTAGTGTCGTTTACATCTTATATACATCATTATAATAGAGGAGTAAAAGATGCAGAAACCTGAGTTGCTCTCCCAGTACGGCCTCTACATTAACGGCGAATGGCGACCCGCCTCGGACGGCGGCACCTTTGAAACCTTCTGTCCGGCCAACGGTGAACGCCTGGCCGTCTGCGCCGAAGCCACCAGGGAAGACGTGGACAGCGCCGTCAAGGCCGCCACAGTCGCCTGGCAAAGCTGGAAAAAGGTCAACCCCATCGAGCGCGCCGACCTGCTGCTGCGCATAGCCGACGTCATTGACGCCCACAAGGAACATCTGGCCATGGTGGAAACCATGGACAACGGCAAGCCCATCCGCGAAACCCTTAACGTGGACATTCCCATGGCGGCGGATCACTTCCGCTACTTCGCCGGAGCAGTGCGCACGGAAGAAGGCAGCGCCAGCCTGCTGGACGGCAACACCCTTTCGCTGGTGCTGCGCGAACCCATCGGCGTGGTGGGCCAGATAGTGCCATGGAACTTCCCCTTCCTTATGGCCGCCTGGAAGCTGGCCCCGGTGCTGGCCTCAGGCTGCTGCACCGTTTTCAAACCCTCCAACCACACCTCCCTCTCCGTGCTGGAGCTGGCCCGCCTGCTGGGCGACATCCTGCCCAAGGGCGTGTTCAACGTGGTGACCGGGCGCGGTTCGCGCTCCGGCCAGTACATGCTGGAGCATCCCGGCTTCCGCAAGCTGGCCTTCACCGGCTCCACAGACGTGGGCCGTAACGTGGGCCTGGCCGCGGCCAAGCGCATTATCCCCTCCACCCTGGAGCTGGGCGGCAAGTCGGCCAACATCTTCTTCCCTGACTGCCAGTGGGACATGGCTATGGACGGCCTGCAGCTGGGCATTCTGTTCAACCAGGGTCAGGTCTGCTGCGCCGGGTCGCGCGTATTTGTGCATGAGGATATATACGACAAATTCGTGGCCGAGGCTGTGGAACGCTTCAACCGCGTAAACGTAGGCCTGCCCTGGGAACCGGACACGCAGATGGGCGCACAGATCTACGAATCCCATCTTAAGGCCATTCTCATGTGTGTGGAACAGGGCAAAGCCGAAGGCGCCGCCCTGCTCTGCGGCGGCGAGCGCCTCACCGACGGCCCCCTGGCCAAAGGCTGCTTTATGCGGCCCACCCTGCTCGGCAATGTCACCAATAAAATGCACGTGGCACAGAACGAAATTTTTGGTCCCGTGGCCGTGCTCATCAAATTCAAGAGTGAAGAAGAAGTCATTGCCATGGCCAACGACAGCGTCTACGGCCTGGGCGGCGCGGTCTGGACCCGCGACATCAACCGCGCCCTGCGCGTCTGCCGCGGCATTGAAACGGGCCGCATGTGGGTTAATACCTACAACAGCATCCCGGCTGGCGCGCCCTTTGGCGGCTACAAGGAATCGGGCCTCGGCCGCGAAACCCACAAGGTTATCCTGGAGCACTACACCCAGCAGAAAAACATTATGATCAATATGGCGGAAATGCCCACCGGCCTCTATCCGTAGGCCGCCCGGCGGGCCTGCCGCCCCAAATGGTGCGGGCGGACGCTTGCCGACCGCGTCCGCCCGCTCCCTCCGGACGGGCCCGCCTGCCAGCGCGGGCCGTCCCCTTCCCAAGCCCTTGCGTTCCCCACGCAAGGGCTTTTTTTACGACCCTACCGCGTCACGCCCACGGTCTGGACTATGAGCACGCGCCAGCCTTCGGGCAGGGGCAGTTGCCCCTCCAGGGCGCGCAGGCCGGAGGCGTGCACATAGCTGCCCAGCCCGGCCGAAGCGCAGTAAAGCCCGGCGTTCTGGTAGAGCGACCCCACATGCATGCCCGACCACGGGCTGGAGGCCGGCGCAGCGTAAAGCAGGGTCAGCGAACCGCCGCCCATGGCCGCGCGCCGGTCGCCCTCCAGCACCCGGACCAGAGCGTGGTCGGGCTCGTAGCGCCACACGCCGTCCGGCAGGGCTGCAAACACCAGCACCTCCTGCCGGTTCATGGCCGAGGGGGCCGTGCGGCGGCCGTCCGCCCGGTTGACGCCCCAAGTAGCCCAGAGCAGATCGCCCAACTGTTGGGGCGTCAAGGGTTCGCCGCTGAAGCCGCTCTTGGTGGAATGGCGCTGAGCCAGGGCCTGCATGAGCGGCAGGCCGCCGCTTTTGTCCGGCGCGGGCAATTCCAGACGCGGCGCAGCACCGGAGGAAGCGGCCTGGGCCGACACTGACGGCAGTACGGCCAGGGCTGCCAGAGACAACAGCAAGGAAAGGGTCTGACGCAGATGACGGATCATAACAATACTGCCTCCTTGAAGGATAAGGATGGTCGGCGGGAGCGCCGAAAAAAACGTACGCGGCTCACAGCCAGGCCTGATGCCGCCGCACAAAGCGGAGCTTCACCACACTGACCAGGCCAAGATAGCCTGTCAGCACGGCCAGCAGCCAGGGGAAAAATCCGACAGGCAGCGCGCCCATTTCCAGCCAGCGCCCCAAAGGGGCAAAAGGAATGGCCGTACCCACGGCCACGCCCAGAAAGGTCAGCATAGTCACCTGCCAGGCGGCGCGGCTCTGCAGCAGAGGAACCCGCGGCGTACGCAGCATGTGCAGCACCAGGGTCTGGGTCCAGATGGATTCCACAAACCAGCCCGCCTGAAACAGGGCCACAAAGGCCGCGCGCCCGGCCGGGTCCAGTCCGGCCCAGCCTCCCGCCGCCAGGGCTGCCGGGCAGATCACAAAAAACAGCAGCGCATAGGTAAGCAGGTCAAACAGAGAACTGACCGGTCCGAACCAGAGCATGAACCGCTGGATGCCTCCACTGTTCCAGACGCTGGGCCGCGCCAGCATGTCCGCGTCTACGTTATCCCAGGGCATGGCCGTGCAGGAGAGGTCGTACAGCAGGTTGAGAATCAGGATCTGCAGCGGCGTCATGGGCAAAAAGGGCAACAACAGGCTGGCCGTGAGTACAGAAAGCATGTTGCCGAAATTGGAACTTACGGTAATTTTTATGTATTTCAATATGTTGGAGTAGGTGCGGCGGCCCTCCATCACCCCGGCTTCCAGCACAGTGAGGTCTTTCTCCAGCAGGATAACGCCCGCCGATTCCCGCGCCACGTCCACGGCCGTATCCACGGAAACGGCCACGTCGGCGTTTTTCATGGCCGGCGCATCGTTGATGCCGTCCCCCATGAAGCCCACTACATGGCCGTTGCTCCGCAGGCTGGTAACGATACGGGCCTTCTGCAGCGGATTCAGCTTGGCAAAAACGTCGGCCCGCTCCACCGCCCGCCCCAGGGCGGCGGCGTCCATGCCCTCCAGGTCCGCGCCCAGCAGCACCCGCCGGCCGCGCAACCCCACCTGACGGCAAACGCTGCGGGTGACGGCGTCGTTGTCGCCCGTAAGCACCTTGACGCGCACGCCGTGCCCTTCCAGCGCGGCCACGGCTCTGGCGGCCGATTCTTTGGGCGGGTCCAGGAAGGCCAGAAAGCCCAGCAGCGTCATATCCCGCTCATCGTCCACGACATAGGCGCGGGGCGCGGCGTCCACGGCCCGGACGGCCACGGCCACCACGCGCAGGCCGTCAGCGTTGTAGCGGTGCACATGCGCCGTAATGTCCTGGCGCAGCTCCGGGGTCAGGGGCACATCCACGCCATTGTCCCGCGCTGCCGTGCAGATGCCCAACATCTCTTCCAGCGCGCCCTTGGTGATGATCTGCCTCTTGCCGTCCCCGCCCTCCACCACCACGCTCATGCGTCGACGGCTGAAATCAAAGGGCATTTCATCCACCAGCCGGTACCCTTGCCGCAGATCCTGCATGCGTTTTTCATCGGCGTGGCTGACCACGGCCGCATCCAGCAGATTTTTGAGGCCCGTCTGCAGCCAGCTGTTCAAAAAAGCGTGGCGCAGTACATCGTCGTCGTCCTTGCCGTGGATATCACGGGAATATTCCAGAATAATCCTGTCCTGGGTCAGCGTGCCGGTCTTGTCCGTACAGAGCACGTCCATGGCTCCCAGGTTCTGGATGGCGTTGAGCCGACGGACAATGACCCTCTTGCGAGCCATAAACACGGCCCCGCGCACCAGATTGGCCGAAACCACCGTGGGCAGCATCTCCGGCGTCAGCCCTACGGCCACGGAAAGGGCGAATATGGCGGCCTCCACCCAATCCCCTTTGGTCAGGCCATTAATAAAAAAGACCACCGGGGCCATGCAGGCCATGAGCCGCAGCAGCAGCCAGGAAACGGCGTTAACCCCTTTGTCAAAGCTGGTGGGCGCGGCCGTGACGGAAAGCTGCCGCGCCAAAGAGCCGAACAGCGTGGCCCCGCCCACGGCCAGCACCACCCCGTGCGCCGCGCCGCTCAGCACGTTGCTGCCAAAAAAAACAAGATTGTTGCAGTCCAGGGGGCTTTGGCGCGCGGCCTCAGCAGGCAAAGCGCGGGCAAACTTTTCCACCGGCGCGCTTTCGCCCGTCAGCGAGGACTGGCTCACAAAAAGATCCTTGGCCCGGATCACACGCATGTCCGCCGGGATCATGTCGCCCGCGGCCAGCCGCACCACATCGCCCACTACCAGGTCAGTTATGGGCAGCTCCCGCTCCCGGCCGTCGCGCAGCACGGCGATGGTGGTCTTGACCATGCCCTCCAGCCGGGCCAGGGCGTTGCCCGATCGCGCCTCCTGCACAAAATGCAACGTGCCGCTCACCAGCACCATGCCCGCCACGATGAGCACGGCAGTAAGGTCTTTGTCCCCGGCGGCGGCCAGAAGATAGTCCGTGATAAAGGACACGCAGGCCAGCACCAGCAGAACCACGCTGAAGGGATTAACAAAGGAACGGCACAAGCGCCGGGCCAGGCTGTCCCGGTTTTTCACGGCCAGGACATTGGCCCCGTAGCGCTGGCGCAGGGCGGAAACCTGTGCCGCGCCAAGGCCTGCAGCAGCCGAACCCAGACGTTGCAGCACCGCATCCGGCGCGGCGGTTGCGGCGGCGGCAAGCCGCGCCGCAGCCTCACCGGCCTGACGGGACGGGGCGGCGGGAACAGAGCGACGGCCCACACGCGGCAGGCCGCAAAGACGGGCCAGAACTGAGGGGAGACGCAGGAGCATGGGGGCCTCCGTGCTGACGACACAGGCCAGTGGGGGGATAGTGGGAATACGGACGGGCAGAAGGAAAACGGACGACGGTACGGAAAAACGTCCTCAGCGAGTGTGGGAAAGGGATGAAACGCCGCGACGGCCGCGCGGTGCAAGGGCCGTGCGGCCGCCCTTGCGCGGGGGTTCTTCATCCCCACAAAGGCTGGCCGCAGAGGCGTCCCGCTGCTGGGCCGGACTGAAGCCAGCGAGAGAAAACCTGTATCCACAACAGGCCGTCGTGGCCGGAGCCCAAGCTCGGATGCCACGCCCGCTGCCCGCGGGGCAGGGACGGCATGTAGCGACATGCCGCAACGGACGCTTCACAACGTGCCGTGGGGCAGCCGCACCGCGCTCCCGCATCGCCGCACCGCGGCTACAGCCCACTCCTGCCGACCGAAGATGTCCTGGCAGCATAGCCGCCTGTTTCTCCGTACCCACAGTCCCGGCAGGACGGCTGCGGGCCGACGCACGGCGGAAAAACCACTATTTGCCCCGGCCGCAGCATTTTTTGTATTTTTTGCCGCTGCCGCAGGGGCAAAGATCATTGCGGCCCACTCGCGGCGCGGCCTTGGCGGGCTTGTGCGCGGCCTCGGCCTCTTCGCCGCCGCCGGAATAGGAAAGGCCTGAGTCTTCCTTGTGCCGGTACTGCCGGGCCAGAGGCGTGCCTTCCGGTTCGGATGCTTCCACCGCATTGGCCGCAGCCGCCGCATTCTGGGCGGCCGCTTCCTCCAGCCGCACGTGCACGCGGGTCAGGGTGCGGAACACGCTCTCACGGATCTGGAAGAGCATGGCCTGAAACATCTCAAAGCCCTCGCGCTTGTACTCCAGCTTGGGGTCGCGCTGACCGTAGCCGCGCAGACCGATGCCGTCGCGCAGGGCGTCCATGTTGCGCAGGTGCTCCTTCCAGCAACGGTCCAGCTCCTCCAGCAGGAAGAAGCGCAAAATATCCTGATAACCGGTCCCGGCCTCTTCCCGCAGGCGGTCGAACTGGCTGCGGACCAGCGCGTCGCATTCCTCGCGTTCAGGCAGGCGGGCCCCTTCGGGCAGAGCGCGTTCCAGGTTGAAGACGTCGCGCAGGCGGCCCAGAGCGGCTTCGCGCAGGTCCGTGTCGTCGGGGGCGGCGTGGTCCAGGGAGGAGTAGACGTCGTCCAGCACGTCGCCCATGAATTCGTCCAGCACAGGGGTGAGGTCCGCCTCCACCATGAGTTCACGACGCAGGGTGTAGATGACCTCGCGCTGCTGATTCATGACGTTGTCGTAATCCAGCAGCGTCTTGCGGATTTCAAAGTGGTGGGCCTCCACCCGCTTCTGCGCGCCTTCCACCGCACGGGTGACCATGGCGTTCTCAATGGCTTCGCCGTCCTTGAGGCCCAGCTTTTCCATAAGGCCCTTGATGCGGTCGGAACCGAACAGACGCATGAGGTCGTCTTCCAGCGAAAGGTAGAAGCGCGAGGAACCGGGGTCGCCCTGACGGCCGGAACGCCCGCGCAGCTGGTTATCAATGCGGCGGCTCTCGTGCCGCTCCGTGCCCAGAATGTGCAGGCCGCCCAGATCCACCACGCCCTCGCCCAGCACGATATCCGTGCCGCGGCCGGCCATGTTGGTGGCAATGGTCACCTTGCCCTTCTGCCCGGCCTGGGCCACGATTTCCGCTTCCTTCTCGTGCTGTTTGGCGTTGAGCACACTGTGCGGGATGCCCAGTTTGGTCAGGCGCTGCGAGAGCATTTCAGACGTTTCAATGGAAATGGTGCCCACCAGCACGGGCTGTTCGCGCTGGTGCAGTTCCACAATGGCGTCCACAATGGCGTCAAATTTTTCCTGTCGGCTGCGGTAGATAAGGTCCGGGTAGTCCTTGCGGATCATGGGCCGGTTGGGCGGGATGGAAACCACCTCCAGATTGTAGATCTGGTGGAATTCCACGGCCTCGGTGTCGGCCGTGCCGGTCATGCCCGAAAGTTTGTCATACAGGCGGAAGTAGTTCTGGAAGGTGATGGAGGCCAGCGTCTGATTTTCAGCGGCCACGGTAACGTGTTCCTTGGCCTCCAGCGCCTGGTGCAGGCCATCGGAATAGCGGCGTCCGGCCATAAGGCGGCCCGTGAACTCGTCCACAATGACCACCTGGTCGTTCTGCACAATATAGTCCACGTCACGCTTGAAAACCAGATGCGCCTTGAGGGACTGCATAACGTGGTGCTGGGCCGTGATGTTGGCCGGATCAAAAAGGTTGTCCACGTTGAGCAGTTCTTCGCAACGGGCCACGCCCGCGTCTGTAAGCATGGCCGTGCGGGCTTTTTCGTCAATGGTATAGTGCTCCGGCGTCAGCCGGCAGACCACGGCGTCCACCGTGCGGTACATGTCCACGGATTCGTCCGCCGCGCCGGAAATGATCAGCGGCGTGCGGGCTTCGTCAATAAGAATAGAGTCCACTTCGTCCACAATGGCGAAGTTGTGCCCGCGCTGCACCAACTGACTGGCGTAGAACTTCATGTTGTCGCGCAAATAATCGAAGCCGAACTCATTGTTGGTGCCGTAAGTGATGTCGGCGTTATAGGCGGCCTTGCGCTCCTCATCGTCCATATCATGAATGATCACGCCCGTACTGAGCCCCAGAAAGCCGTAGAGCTGCCCCATCCACTGGGCGTCGCGCCGGGCCAGGTAATCGTTGACCGTCACCACGTGTACGCCTTTGCCCGTAAGGGCATTGAGCACCACGGGCAAGGTGGCCACCAGGGTCTTGCCTTCGCCGGTCTTCATCTCGGCAATTTTGCCCTTGTGCAGCACCATGCCGCCCACCAGCTGCACGTCATAGTGCCGCATGCCCAGCACGCGGCGCGCAGCCTCGCGCACCAAGGCAAAAACTTCGGGCAGCAGGGCGTCCAGGCTCTGGCCCTGCTCCTGTACCGCTGTTTTGTATTGGACGATGCGGGCGGGCAGATCCGCGTCCTCCAGGGCGCGCATCTGCTCTTCCAAAGCGTTGATGCGCTGCACCTGAGGCCGCAGCCGACGCAGATATCTTTCGTTTTTGCTGCCGAATATCTTTTTGAAAAGAAAGCCGAACATGGGGTCTCCTCGAGATGGCGGGATGCGCAACGCCCCCGGCCAAAACCGGCGCGACGTCGCCCTGCCGCCCTGAAACCCGGCGGCAGCCCCCTTAAGTAAGACATCCTGGCCGCCTTGGCAATGCGCCCCCCACAGCTGCGGCCGCCCCGCCGTCCGATTTATTCGTCGGCCGGGGTCACCCGCTTTTCAAAAACCGCGCCGTTCCACTGATAACCCACGCTGTTGGCTACCGGCACATGCGCCATGCCCGTGCTGGTCCAGAACAGGGGCAGGGCCTTGAGCCCGCCCAGCCCCAGGCAAAGCATTACCGTGGCCCGCACGTCGGGCGGCAGCTTCTGCCCTTTGGCCAAAAACTCGCTCACGTCCGGCTCCGGCGGCGTGTCCGCCGGTACCGCCCGACCAGAGGCGTCCACCCGCCACAGTTCCAGCGTGCACACCGGGCCGCCCAGAGTGCCTACGGCCGCCTCCACGGCGCCGTCATCCAGATGCCGGAACAGCCGCAACGCCACAGCCGCATCCCTGAACGGCAGCGAGGCGAAAACCAGCACATCCTCAGTCTCGCCGGCGATTTCCCAAAATTCCGCATGGCCTTCCGCCAGCAAGCGCTGCTTTTCGGCAGCGCTCAAGCCCTCGGGCGTATTCTCAAAAATGCTGGCCGGCAGCAGGGCAAACACGCTGCGGGCCGTAATCCCGCCCCCCTCGCCCGCCCGCGCCGGATTCTGGGCCAGGCCCAGCAGCAGGACCCCCAGCAGGGCGAGTATCCGTAATTGCAACATATAAACTCCTTCCCAGCGCGACTGCGCGCGCATTGCGGATTCAGCTCGTTAAAAAAATTATACCGCCTTTTGCTGCCCTTGTCCATGTGCCCGCCGGGATGCGGCCGCACCTTTTGATACCGGCCCCTTAGCCCGCCCCAACCTCTGCGGGCAGGATAAAAACAGCAGAAAAACGACAATAATAACGGTTTGTGAAAAAGTGTGACAGACCGCTGCCCCGGAAAGGCGCTCGTAAAAGCGGGCGGTTGGAGCCCTTTTTTAGGGGCTGCAATTTTTTTTGGGGAGTTTGCGAAATTTGTCACCAATACCCTTTGACAGAACAGGGGCGAGCGGATATGTTGCAAGGGCTTACACTTTTTTCCTTCAATCCGCATCGTTTGAGGAGGACGCGGCATGCTGGACCTGAACGTTACACTGGTGTTTCAGCTGGCGAACTTTTTTATCGCTGTGTATGTGCTTAATCTCCTCCTTATCCGGCCGATCCGCGCCATTATCAAAAAACGCAACGGCATCCTGGAAGGTATGGAAGAAGAAGCCGGCTCCTTTGAGTATCAGGCTTCCGAGCGTCTTACCAACTATGAGGCCGAGCTGACCCGCGCCCGTCAGGACGCCGGGCTGCAGCGCGAGGAAGGCCGGGCGGCCGGCGTGACGGAGCAGCAGCAGATCGTGGGCGAAGCGCAAAAGGGCGCCCGCGACATTCTGACTGAAACGCGCGCCGCGCTGGAGGCTCAGGCCGCCGCAACCCTTGCGGAGCTGCGCGGGAAGGTGGACGGTCTTTCGGCGCGTCTGGCCGACAGGCTGCTCAAGGGCTAGGGGTGGTATGCCGGAGCGCAGGGAGCGTTTTGCCGGCGCATGGCTAACTGTTTGACCGAGGGGGTGGGCTTTGAGCAAATGGAAACACGCGGGGTTTATCCTGCCGCTTTTCTGCGTCGCTGCGGCGCTGGTGCTGCTGCCCCAGGCAGCCTGCGCCAGTGAAGGCCACGCGGCGCCGCGCTGGAGCGACTTCGGCTGGCGTGTGCTCAACTTCGTGATCTTTGCGGGTATCCTCTGGTACTTTGTGGGCGGGTTGGCCAAGCGCTATTTCAAAAACCGCCGGCAGGGCATCAAGGATTCTCTGGACGGTCTTGAGCAGCGCCGTGCGCAGGCCAAGACCCAACTGGCCGAGGTGGAAACGCGCATCGCCAACCTCAATGCGGAGCGGGAGGCCATTCTGGCCGAAAGCCGCACCCAGGCCGAAGCCCTGAAGCAGGGCATTGTGGAAGAGGCGCGGCGTCAGGCGGCCCAGATTGTGGAACAGGCGCGCCTTACCGCCGAAAACGAGGGCCGTGCCGTGTTCGCCCAGGTGCGCTCCGCCATCGCCGACGAGATCGTGGACGCCACGGCCAAAGCCCTGAGCGCACGCCTCACGGCGGAAGAACACGACAAGCTGATCGCCAACTCGCTTAACAAGGTGGTGCTCCATTGATCGACACTGTGGTTGCACGCAGATACGCCAACGCCATCTTCGCCCTGGGCAGGGAGGAAGGGGATCAAGCCCTGAGCGCGCACGGCGCGTGTCTTGCCTCTCTGGGCGAGATGCTTGCCGCCGCCCCGGACTTGGGCCAGACCCTCAAAAGCCCGGTCATCGGCGTAGAAGAAAAAAAGGCGGTGCTTGGCAAACTGCTGGACAAGCTCAAGGCCGACCAGACCATGCGCAATTTCTGCTTCCTGTTGGCGGACAAGGAACGGCTCGCCTTCCTTGACGAAATTGCGGCCTGGTACGGCAAAATGCTGGACGAGGCCAAGGGTATCCTCCGCGGACAGTGCATTACCGCGGTGAAACTTTCCAACGACAAAAAAGCCAACCTCAAGGACGCGCTGCAGAAAAAGGCTGGCGCGGACATTGAACTGACCTTTGCCGTGGATAAAGACATACTGGGGGGAATGGTGCTCAAGCTGGGGGATCGGGTGCTGGACGCAAGTCTGCGCGCGCAGTTGGGAATCCTTCGGGAGACATTCAAGAGGGGTGAATAGCACATGCAGATCAAAGCGGAAGAGATAAGCAAGATCATTGAGGATCAAATCAAAAACTACGAGCAGCGCGTAGAAATGAGCGAAACCGGCACCGTGCTCTACGTCGGTGACGGCATCGCCCGCGTGTACGGCGTACAGAACGCCATGTCCATGGAGTTGCTGGAGTTCCCCGGCGGCGTCATGGGCATGGTGCTCAACCTGGAAGCCGACAACGTGGGTGTGGCGCTGCTCGGACCGGACGTGGGCATCAAAGAAGGCGACCCGGTCAAACGTACGGGCAAGATTTTCTCCGTGCCCGTAGGCGACAAGGTCATGGGCCGCGTCCTCAACCCGTTGGGCGAACCCATCGACGGCCTCGGCCCCGTTGAGGCCGAACATGTCCGCCCGGTGGAAATCAAGGCCCCCGGCATCATCGCCCGTAAGAGCGTGCACGAACCCATGCCCACGGGCCTCAAGGCCATCGACGCCATGACGCCCATCGGCCGCGGTCAGCGCGAGCTGATCATCGGCGACCGCCAGACGGGCAAAACGGCCGTGTGTATCGACGCCATTCTGGCCCAGAAAGAGACGGACATTCACTGCTTCTACGTGGCCATCGGCCAAAAGAAGTCTTCCGTCGCCCTGGTGGCCGACACCCTGCGCCGCTACGGCGCCATGGAGTACACCACCATCATCTCGGCCACGGCCTCCGACCCCGCGCCTTTGCAGTACATTGCGGCCTACACCGGTTGCACCATGGCCGAGCACTACCGCAATAACGGCAAACACGCCCTGATCATTTACGACGACCTTTCCAAGCAGGCTGTGGCCTACCGCCAGATGTCCCTGCTGCTCCGTCGTCCTCCGGGACGTGAAGCCTTCCCCGGCGACGTCTTCTACCTGCACTCGCGCCTTCTGGAACGCGCGGCCAAGGTGAGCGACAAACTGGGCGCGGGTTCCATGACGGCTCTGCCCATCATCGAAACTCAGGCGGGCGACGTTTCGGCGTATATCCCCACCAACGTGATTTCCATCACCGACGGTCAGGTGTACCTGGAACCCAACCTGTTCAACGCCGGCGTGCGCCCGGCCATCAACGTGGGCCTTTCCGTGTCCCGCGTGGGCGGCGCAGCCCAGATCAAGGCCATGAAGCAGGTGGCCGGCACCATGCGTCTGGACCTGGCCCAGTACCGCGAACTGGCGGCCTTCGCTCAGTTTGGTTCGGACCTGGACAAGGGCACCAAGGCCAAGCTCGAGCGCGGCGCACGTCTGGTGGAGCTGCTCAAGCAGCCCCAGTACCAGCCCATGCCCGCCCATGAGCAGGTGGCCTCCATCTATGCCGCCACGCGCGGCTATATGGACGACGTGCCGGTGGAATCCGTGCGTAAGTTTGAAGCCGACATGCTCACCTTCCTGCGCGACACCAGGAAGGACGTGCTGGACGCCATCAAGGACAAAAAGGTCATTGACGAGGCAGTGGAGAAAGCGCTGACCGAAGCCATCACAGCCTTCAAACAGGGCTGGACGGCCTAGGGCCCCCTAACAACGGGAGAAAAGCATGGCTTCACTCAAAGACGTCAAAATGAAGATCGTGGGGGTCGGCAAGACCAAGCAGATAACCAAGGCCATGAACATGGTGGCCTCGGCTAGGCTGCGCGGCGCCCAGGCCCGCATTGAGCGCTTCAGGCCGTACGCGGAGAAATACCGCGACGTGCTGGCCGAACTGGCCCGCAAGGTGGAGGGCAACGCCCACCCCCTGTTGGCCGAGCATGAGGAAAAGAAGCACTGCGCCATTGTGCTGGTGACCTCCGACCGCGGCCTGTGCGGGAGCTTCAACGGCAATATCATTGCCATGGCTCTCAGACTGGCCAAGGAAAAAGCCGCAGAAGGCATGGAGGTGAGCTTCGTGTGCGTGGGCCGCAAGGGCCGCGACGCGGCCCGCACCGCCGGGCATGCCATCACCACGGCCCATGGCGACCGCATGGGCAGCATCGACTTTGCGCTGGCAAGTTCCGTAGCTCAGGAAGTCATCCACGGCTACGAAACCCTGGCCCTTGACGAGGTGTGGCTGGTACACGGCGAGTTTATGTCCATGGGGCATCAACCGCCGAAGAGCCTGCGCCTGCTGCCCCTGCAGACCCCGCAGGCCGCTGAGGACGAGGAGCAGGCCGGTGAAGCCCGCTGCGAATATGTGTACGAACCGCAGGAAGAGCAGTTGTTGGCGGAGCTTTTGCCCCGCTATGTGAAGGTGCAGGTTTACCGTGGCCTGCTGGACACGTCGGCCAGCGAGCACGCCGCCCGCATGGCCGCCATGGACAACGCCACGCGCAACTGCAACGAACTGATCAACTCCCTTACCCTGCTCTACAACAAGACGCGGCAGGCTTCCATCACCAGCGAACTCATCGACATCGTCGGCGGCGCTGAAGCGCTGAATGGTTAAGGAGCCAGACATGAGCAAAAATATCGGTAAAATCGTTCAGGTTATCGGCGCCGTCGTGGACGTGGAGTTCAGCGACGGGAACCTGCCGAATATCTTCACCGCCCTGGAGATACAAAACCCGAACAACAGCGACGCCCCCGACCTCATCTGTGAGGTGGCGCAGCACCTGGGCGACAACGTGGTCCGCACCATTGCCATGGACGCCACCGAAGGTCTGGTGCGCGGCATGGACGTGGTGGACACGGGCAAGCCCATCATGGTGCCCGTGGGCAAGGCCTCTGTGGGGCGCATCCTCAACGTCATCGGCCGTCCGGTGGACGAGCTGGGCCCCATTAATGCTGAAAAATACTACCCCATCCACCGGGCCGCGCCGGCCTTCACCGACCAGAACACCAAGGTAGAGCTGCTCGAAACGGGCATCAAGGTGGTGGATCTGCTGGTGCCCTTCCCCAAGGGCGGCAAGATGGGTCTCTTCGGTGGCGCAGGCGTGGGCAAGACCGTTATCCTTATGGAGATGATCAACAACATCGCCAAGCAGCACGGCGGTTCGTCGGTGTTTGCCGGTGTGGGCGAGCGTACCCGTGAGGGCAACGACCTGTACAACGAGCTGCAGGAAGCCGGCGTGCTGGAACGCGCCACCCTGGTCTACGGGCAGATGAACGAGCCTCCGGGAGCCCGCGCCCGTGTGGCCCTGACCGCCCTGGCCTGCGCGGAATACTTCCGCGATGAGGAACACCAGGACGTGCTCCTGTTCATTGACAACATCTTCCGCTTCACCCAGGCCGGTTCGGAAGTGTCCGCTCTGCTGGGCCGCATGCCTTCGGCCGTGGGCTATCAGCCGACCCTGGGCACGGACCTTGGTTCTCTGCAGGAGCGCATCACCTCCACCAATGAAGGGTCCATCACCTCGGTGCAGGCCGTGTACGTGCCCGCCGACGACCTGACTGACCCGGCCCCGGCCACCACGTTTTCGCACCTGGACGGCACCCTTGTGCTCTCGCGCCAGATTGCGGAACTGGGCATCTACCCAGCGGTGGACCCGCTGGACTCCACCTCGCGCATCCTCGCCCCCGACGTCGTGGGCGAAGAGCACTACAGCGTGGCTCGGCGCGTGCAGATGGTGCTGCAGAAGTATAAAGAACTGCAGGATATCATCGCCATCCTGGGTATGGACGAGCTTTCTGATGAAGACAAGCTCACCGTGTCCCGCGCCCGGCGCATCCAGCGCTTCCTCTCCCAGCCCTTCCATGTGGCCGAAACCTTTACGGGTACGCCCGGCCAGTATGTAAAGCTGGAAGACACCATCAAGGGCTTCAAGGGCATTCTGGACGGCGACTACGACCACCTGGCTGAAGGCGACTTCTACATGCTGGGCAGTATTGACCAGGCAGTGGCCAAGTACGAAAAGCGCAAGCAGGAAGAAAGCAACTAACCGTTCTGTCCCGCCGCCGGTCCGGTGCCGCAAGGCTCCGGACCGGGCAGGACCGGCGGCAGCGAAGGAGTGCGTATGGGTACGCTGCAACTGGAAGTGGTAACGCCGGACAAAACCGTAGTGAGCTGCCCGGTAGAGATGGCTGTGTGCCCCGGCGTGCAGGGCGAATTCGGCGTGTTGCCCAAGCACGTCTCTCTGCTTTCGGCCCTGAAAATCGGGGGCCTGCGCTACAAGAGCGAAGGCAAGGAGGAGCATGTCTTTATTTCCGGCGGCTTTGCCGACGTAAACAACGACGTGCTCACCGTGCTAGCCGAATCCGCAGAACTGGCCGCGAATATTGATGCAGCCAGGGCTATGGCCGCCAAAGAACGAGCTGAAAAACGCCTGAGCAGCCATGACGAGGCTGTGGACACGGTGCGGGCCGAAGCGGCCCTGCAACGGGCCGTTACCCGTCTGCATCTGGCGCAGGTGCGGTAATATTTTGGCGGACGTTGGCTGAAAGTGCGATTCATGCCGCACTGACGGACGCGGACGCATCAGGACTGCGCAAAAGCCACCGATACCGGTGGCTTTTGCATTTTTGTATGGTCTTGTCCTCTCAGCGGGTGGAGGCCAAGATTCGGATAACGTGAGGTAGTTCCCAGAGGTACTCCCCAAAATTCGGACAGATGTGTAAGCTACACCTGAACGCAAGGAGAGTGCGAATGAACAAGCGTAAAAATCACGCCCCAGCCTTTAAGGCGAAGGTGGCCTTGGCAGCTCTTTCCGGTGAAAGGACCATCACGGAATTGAGTTCTGAGTCCGGCGTCCACCAGACGCAAATCCATCGGTGGGTCAAGCAACTCAAAGAATCGGCCCCGGGCATATTTGCTGGTGAAATCAAGACAGAAGAAGCCAAAAAAGAAAGAGAGCTGCACGAGTTGTATGCCAAAATTGGCCAACTCACCGTGGAGCGAGATTTTTTAGCACAAGCCTGGGGGAAGCGGGGAGCGTCTCCCGCAGGCAAGGCATGGTTCAGCATGACCATGCCACGCTCAGCATCGTCCGGCAGTGCGGTTTACTCTGTATTTCCCGCTCCGGCCTGTAGTATACGCCCAAGGGCGAACATGGCATAAACCATGTGCTGATGCGGGAGATCGATCAGGCCTTTACAGAGTGGTCTTTTCTCGGCGTACGCCAGATGCGGAACTATTTGCGATTGATGGGATACAGTACGGGCATAAAGCGGATCCGCCGCCTTATGCGCCTGATGGGGCTGATGCCGATTTATCGGAAACCAAGAACCAGTATTCCCAACACGGAGCACATCCGCTATCCGTATTTACTGCGCGACTTTGTCATTACACGGCCCAATCAGGTCTGGTGCGCTGATATCACTTACATCCCCATGCACAAGGGCTTTCTGTACCTGGTGGCCGTTATGAGGACTGGCACAGCAAAAAAGTGTTGTCCTGGAGACTTTCCAACACCATGGACGCTGATTTCTGCGTCGCGGCCCTGGAAGAAGCCTTGGCGAAAAACGGTAACCCCGCTATCTTCAACACTGATTAGGGCAGTCAGCTCACCAGTTTCGCGTTTACCAACGTTTTGCGGGAGAACGGAATCCGTATTATCTCCACGGATGGCCGGGACCACCTCTCCAGCGCAAAGGTCAGGCAAATCTACGGGGCCAGGGGCGGAAAGGGGAGTGACACCACTGCACTCTATGCAGCCTTTTGCAAATAATTGCAGGCTGATTGCACACATTCTTGCCAGATGATTAGGCATAATTTACCTAATTTTTTGACCTTTTTTAAAAAAACGTGAACGACTGAATCGTGTTGTGTCGTAAGCCCTGCGGACAGTATCACGAATGAAATCACGAATTGTCCCTAGGCACACCCAAAATCAGGGCATAAAAAAAGAGCTGGCTACGTTTGTAACAAGCTCAAATTATTTACTAATGGCGGAGAAGGTGGGATTCTAAATATAGATATAATACTTTGAAATAATTATTGAAAATATTTTTTATTTTCAAAATGTCATTTTTTATACCCCAAAGTATGCACAAAACTTTTGCGTGTGTGGATTCGAATCCCGCTACACAAGGATTTGCGGGTTTTTAAGTCGTCCAGAAAAATTTATTTCTGCCTAGTGAAGACCATTATGTCATGAGGCCTAAAAAGAGCATAAGCCTCTGCTTGGTAAAGATAAATACCTTTTTTATCGTCGTGCTGTGGACTCTCGGTATTGACGGGTAGTTCAAAGTAGTTAATAGTTCTACTCAGAGGTACAAGCCATGCAACAAAATATAGCAACAACGCCCGCTTCTGTAAAACTTCCCAATCCCCTGCGCGAGCGCATTAAAAGCCTTGCTGACGCCCGGAACCAATCCGCGCACGCCATTATGCTGCAAGCCATAGAGAACTATGTCGAGCGGGAAGAAAAACGGGAAGCTTTGCGCCAGGAAGCCAAGGCCGCACATGAGCATTATATGCAAACCGGCCTGCATCTGACAAACGCTGAAGCCGTCGAATGGATGGATAAGATCATTCAGGGCGAAAAGGTGCCCATGCCCAAATGTCATATCTAGTTCATTGGACGGACAATGCCACTGCCGGGTTGGAGAAGGCTTACCTGTTCCTGGCGGACAAAAGCGAAGAAGCCGCCATCGGCGCAATCAAGGCCATTCGGGAAAAAGTGCTGCTTCTTGAGCAGTTTCCCAATGCTGGCCGTCCTGCCGATGACATGGAACCGGAATACCGGGAGTTACTCATCCCCTTTGGCGGTGCCGGATACGTACTGGTCTACGAAGTGCTGGGCAACTCGGTCTACATTCTGGCGCTAAAACATCAGAAAGAAGCCGGATATTACGAAGCCGGCAGCTGAAGAGATGCCATGAGCCGCAGTGTTCGAAAAAAGCCCATAATGGGCATTACCATCTGCCCTAGCGAGCGCGACGACAAGCAAATCTGGCACCGCCGCTGGCGTGCTCATCAGCGAACAGCCATGGCCTCCACTCCGCTGGATGATGAAGATGACAACCTGCCTGAGTCTGTGACCTTACCCCATTGCGTATACCACTTGTAAGTTAGTAGTTCCCAATGGGGTGCAGGTTATATTCTTTTCGCGAAATTCTTCCGGTGTTAGCCAGCCCAAGGAACTATGTGGTCGACACGAATACGTTCAACGTATTCGTTAAACATAAAAGCGCCCGATTTGGCTTGGTGTCAATATTAGCTAGACGAGGAAAGACGGTGTTTACGCCTTCCTCGCCGTTTTCCAGGCACTGCTCCATACGCGCCCGGTGCTGGTTCAAACCCTCAACAGGTTATTCCTTTTCTTGGTGAGCTTCGGCCCCGATCTCGCTCGGCGGGGCTGGTGTTGACGGTAGAGCGCGAGTTCGCCCTCCCCCCCATCAACTAATTGCTATCATCTCATATTTTAGCTATTATACTAAAAAATAAAGTTAAGAGCTATTATGTTAGATGATATTCTAAAAACTCCGCAGGAAGTCCGGCTCGACATCGCTGCCAAGGCGCAGGCCAAACGTCTTGCTCTCAATATGAGCCAGAAAGATTTGGCGGCCCGTAGCGGCGTTTCCCTTGGCTCTGTGAAGCGCTTTGAAACAACGGGGGAAATCTCGCTCGCGTCCCTGCTGGCTATCGCCCTGATTCTTAACGATCTTGAAGCCTTTTCCGGCTTGTTCAACCCGCCGCGCACAGAAAACCTGTTCAAGCCGCAATCCCCAGCACTCCGCAAGCGGGCAGGGAGAAAACGCCATGAATCTTGACGTGCATCTACATGCATACGGCGTACGGCGCCATGTGGGAAAGCTCGCCGCGCACAGCAACGCCATTCTGTTCCAGTACACGCCAGAATTTCTTGATTCGGGCATCAACATTTCGCCGTTCAGGCTTCCGCTCAGCCCAGAGGTCAGGGAAGACCCCAAGCGCACCTTTGACGGCCTGTTCGGCGTGTTCAACGACAGTCTGCCCGATGGCTGGGGGCTGCTTTTGCTGGACAGGACATTACGAAAAAAAGGCTCATCGCTCCATGCCTGCCTGCCCTTGCAGCGCCTTGCCATGGTGGGTGCCCACGGCATGGGCGCGCTGGAGTACACCCCGGCGGCGGAACAGGCGGAAGAAGCCGTTTCTGTGGCGGAACTGGATGCTCTGGCAGAGGATTCGCTACGGATTCTGCGCGATGCGCCTGTGGATGCGGGGCAACTGGACAAACTTATTCAACTCAACGGCTCGTCCGCAGGGGCCAGACCCAAAATTCTGGTGAACGTTGCCGATGACTACCGCATTGTGCCGCAGGGGGCGGGGGAACCCCAAGGAACCCCCTGGATCATCAAATTTCGCTCCGCGCACGAACCGCCAAACACCGGGCTGACAGAGTACGCATATTCCCTGGCGGCCAGAGAAGCCGGGCTGGATATGCCGGAAACGCACCTGTTTCCTTCGGCAACCTCGCCGGGATATTTCGGCGTCCAACGCTTTGACAGGGTGCATGGTCAAAAGGTGCATGTGCACACCGCCTGCGGCCTGCTGCACGCATCGCACCGCGACCCCTCGCTCACCTATGAAAGCCTGCTGCGCCTGACGCTGCTGCTCACCAAAGACATACGCGAAGTGCTCAAAATGGTGCGGCTCATGGTGTTCAACGTGCGCTCCGGCAACAGGGACGACCATTCCAAAAACTTTTCCTTTCTGCTGAACAAGGAAAACCAGTGGCGCATGGCCCCGGTTTATGACCTTACGCCGTCAGAGGGCATTAACGGGGAGCAGACCTGCATGGTCAACAACAAGGGCAAGGATATAACCGAAAAGGATTTTTTGGCGGCCGCCGCAACTGTGGATGTAGACGCTTCGACTGTGCGCGAAATTATGCAGCAGGTGGACGCGGCTTTGGCCGAGATGAAAAAGTAAGGTGATCAAATGTGCAGGAAGGATGACCTTACCCCCTTGCCCGCTGCCGCGCCGATCCGCCGCGCCCCCCAGAAAAAAAGCACTCCTCCGCCCCAAACCTTCGGCGTTTTTCTGACGATTCTGTGCAATCCCAGAGCCTACGCAAAGGGCAAACAAATCTACGGGGCCAGGGGCGAAAAAGAGAAAGGTACAACTGCACACTATGCAGCCTTTTGCAAATGATTGCAGGTTGATTGCACACGTTCTTGCCAGATGATTAGGCATAATTTACCTAACTTCTTGACCTTTTTTAAAAAAGCGTGAACGCCTGAATCGTAGTGTTTTGCAAGGGCCTGCGGACAGTATCACGCATGAAATCACGCATGAAGCCTAGGCACGCCCAAAATCAGGGCATAAAAAAAGAGCTGGTCACATTTGTAACCAGCTCAAATTATTTACCAATGGCGGAGAGGGTGGGATTCGAACCCACGTAGGAGCTGTTAACCCCTAACTCGATTTCGAGTCGAGCGCGTTACGGCCGCTTCGCTACCTCTCCGCAGGCTTGGCATACGCACAAGCCGGAGACGCTAGATACCTTATACGGCGTGAAAAAGCAATGGCGTGGACTTGGGGGCGTCGCCCGGTTCAGACCGCATCCAGCAGAAAGTTGTCACGGTGGATAACCTCCGGGTAATGGGCGTCGCCCAGAATAGCGGCCACCTCGTGACGTTTGAGGCCCATAATTTTTTTGAGCTCTGCAGCGCTGTAATTGCTCAGGCCCACGCCCAGGCTGCGTCCCTGGTGTAGCACGCGCACCAATGCCCCTTGCTGAAATGCGCCTTCTACCCCATGCACGCCGCCGGGCAGCAAGCTGCCGCCCTGCTGGCGCAGGGCCTTGGCCGCGCCCGCGTCCACCTGCACGCTGCCGGCGGGGTCGGACTGGTAGGCCAGCCAGAATTTGCGTCGGGGGATGGGCTGTTGCCCAGCCTGTACCCAAGTGCCGCCATCCAGCGGCCCGTAGCCCGCAGGCGTTGTGCAGACTCCGGCGGCCGCCAGGGCGCGGAGAATGACCTGGGGCTCGCGGCCGGGCAAAATATAGGTGGGCACGCCGATCTGTGCGGCGCGGCGCGCGCCCAGCAGTTTGGAATACATGCCGCCCGTGCCTACAGAAGTTTTGCCGCCGCAGAGCTGGGCCAGGTCCAGGGCGGCCACATCGTCAATGTGATCCAGCACAGGGGCCTGCGGGTTGTGCTCCGGATTGGCGGCCAGTACACCCGGCGAAGAAGTAAGGTTGATGCAGAGGTCCGCGCCAGTCAGATTGGCCAGCAGGCTGGACAGACAGTCGTTATCGCCGAATTTGAGTTCACTCACGGAAACCGTGTCGTTCTCATTGACTACGGGCAGCACGCCCCAGTGCAACAGTTCCGCAAAGGTGTTGCTGGCGTTGAGAAAGCGCTGTCGAGCGCGCAGATCGTCGCGGGTGAGCAGCACTTGCGCCGTAGGCACACCGTGGGCGTAAAAGGCCTTGTCCCAGGCGCGCACCAGTTGCCCCTGCCCCACAGCGGCGGCGGCCTGACGGGCGGCCAGGCCCGCGGTATCCACATGCTGCCCATGGGCGGCCAAGGCCGCGCGCCCCGCTGCCACCGCGCCGGAGGAAACCAGCACCACGCGCCGAGGTTCGGCCAACCCAGGCACGGACAAGGCCCGCAAAGCCGCCAGCTGCGCGGCCAAATCCGTAAGCACGGCGACGTTAAGCCCGTGAGCGTCAGCCAGTACGGCGCTGCCCACCTTGACCACTACAACCCGGGCCTGGGCCAGAGTGCGGGCGCGTTCTTCCCGCCAATCGGCAATCCGCGTCATAAAGCTGTCCTTTGCGGGTCTGGACCGCCTTGGGAGGCTGCCGCCCGAGCAGTTACTCTCTGGTGTAGATGACCTCAATTTCAGGAAATTCTTCATCCGCCACCTGCACGGACTCCTGCGGATGCACCAGGGGCGTATGGGGTTCTGCGCTGTCGCGCAGCCGCCACAGTTCGTCCACCAAAGGCTCCAGCCCCAGGCCGTCGCGGGCCGAAATGAAGAAAACCCGCCGCCCGTCGGCCGTGGCGCGGGCCTCCAGGGCCGCCAGTTGTTCCGGCGTCAGCAGGTCAATTTTGTTGACAACCTCCACCTGGCGACGTTGCGCCAGATCCGGATCAAAACGGCGCAGCTCTTCGTTGATGAGGGTGAAGCCGGCCCAAGGGTCGGCGTCGTCCATGTCCTCGGCGCTGAGAATGTGGACCAAAAAGCGCGTGCGCTCCACATGCTTGAGGAAGCGCAGCCCCAGCCCCTGCCCCTGATGCGCGCCCTCAATAAGGCCAGGGATGTCGGCCAGCACCAGGCGCTTGTCCGGATCCACATCATTGATCATAACGCCCAGGTTGGGGGTCAGAGTCGTAAAGGGGTAGGCGGCAATTTTGGGCCGGGCCGCCGAAACGCGGCTGATAAAGGTGGATTTGCCCGCATTGGGCAAACCGATGAGCCCGGCGTCGGCCAGAATTTTCAGCTCCAGCCGCAACTGGCGGATTTCGCCCGGTTCTCCGGGCTGGGCAAAGCGTGGCGCGCGCATGGTGGAAGATTTGAAGTGCTCGTTGCCCTTGCCGCCGCGCCCGCCTGCGGCCACGGTCACCAGGGCTTCGGGGTCGCTGAGGTCGGCCAGCAGGCGTTCGCCTGCCTGGTCCTCCAGATAGACCAGCGTGCCCACGGGCAGATGCAGCACCAAATCCTCGCCTTTTTTGCCGTCGCACTGGCTGCCCTGTCCAGGACGGCCGCTCTGGGCTTCATACAGGCGCTTGAGACGGAAATCATAGAGAGAAAGCAGACGTCCGTCGGCCTTGAGCAGCACGCTGCCACCGTCGCCGCCATTGCCGCCGTCCGGGCCGCCGCGGGGCACGAATTTTTCGCGCCGGAAGGAGATGCAGCCGTGGCCGCCCTTGCCCGCGCGCACTTCAATGCGCGCTTCATCAACAAAACGCATACAACCATCCTTCCGCCGGGACGCGGGGGCAGCCGCACCGGACAACCTGTGCCCGCGTCTCAGGCCGGGACCGTTGCGGATTTTTCGGCAGGCTTGCGCCTTTACCGCGGACGTCCGGCGGGCAACCGCCAGACCGAAGCGCAAACAGCACGGCTGCGGAACCTGCCGCACCGGGCACTGGCCCATGTCCGGCCGCGGCCAGATTACTCAAAATCACAACAATAGTGCAAAAAACAAACACCGAAAGGGAAGAGGCTGTGCGGCCCCTTCCCTCAATCGGCGCGTAAAAGTGCTGCGCGGCGAAGGTTAGCCTTCGGGCGCTTCCACATGCACGCGGGTGAGCACGCGGCGCTTGCGCAGATATTTTTCAAAGCGCACCACACCGTCCACCTTGGCAAACAAGGTGAAATCCCTGCCCATACCCACATTGGCGCCGGGGTACACGGTGGTGCCCAGCTGCCGAACCAGGATGTTGCCGGCGAGCACGTTCTGACCGCCGAAACGCTTGACGCCGCGCCGTTGACCGGCGCTGTCGCGACCGTTGCGCGAAGAGCCGCCTGCTTTTTTATGAGCCATAAGAGCCTCCCAGAAAGGCCGACACCAGGTCGGCAAGGGGCGCGGCCATTGCCGCACCGGCCCAACGCGTGCCGCTGTGCAAAGCGCGCGCCACAGGACGGGCCGGTCAACCCCGAAAGTTAGCCGTTGATGCTTTTGACGCGCAGGGTGGTGCACTCCTGCCGGTGTCCGCGCATTTTGCGCGAATCATTGCGCCGCCAGCGCTTGAACACCTTGATCTTGGGGCCGCGCCCCTGGGCCACCACCTCGGCGGTGACGGCCGCGCCGTCCACATAGGGGGCGCCCACCTTGCAGGCATCGCCGCCCAGCAGCAGCACCTTGTCCAGGGAAATCTCGCTGCCGCTCTGAGCCGCGAGCTTTTCCACAACAATCTTGGAACCTTCTTCGACGCGGTACTGTTTGCCGCCGGTCTCGATAATCGCGTACATGGTCAACCTCCAAAACGGGAAAGGTTTATTTGCCCCAGCGCGGCCCAAAAGTCAAGCCCGTCGGGCCAATTTCCCACACGGTTTTTGATGCAGCCCCAAAGAGCCACGGCGGGCCCTGAACTTTGTCCGTTTTTTTTCACGGCTGCACGGCCAGCAGACGCTTTTGCGGCAGTGCGCAAAGGGAAAGGAGGAAGGCCTGTTCGGCGCAGACGCAAGACCAGACTTCTCTGGTATTGTTTTCCTGTCGGTTTCGTGTAGCCTGCGGCCATGGACAAAAAGAAGATACTTCTTGTTTCGCTGGGGCACCTTTCCTGTGATATCAACGGCGGCGCGCTGCCGGCGGTGCTGCCTTTTCTGCGTTCGGCCTATGGCCTGAGCTACCAAGCCACAGGCGGACTCATGTTTGCCTATTCCTGCCTTTCTTCATTGATTCAACCTGTGTTCGGACTGTTGGCCGACCGGTTTTCCAAGCCCTGGTTCATCCCGTTGGGCGTGTTGCTGGCCGGCGGCGGTCTTGCCCTGGTGGGCTTTATGTCCAGCTACTGGGCCATTTTTCTGGCCATTGCCGTAAGCGGCGTGGGCGCGGCCCTGTTTCATCCCGAAGGCGCGCGCTTCGCCAATAAGGTTTCGGGTGAGCAGAAGGGGACGGGGCTGAGCATCTTTTCCATCGGCGGCAACAGCGGTTTTGTGCTGGGGCCGTTGCTGGCCACGGGCATTCTGAGCGTATTCGGCCTGCGCGGCACCACGATTTTTGCCGCCATTGCCGTGGTCATGGCTTCGGTGCTCCTGACGCTCATCTGGCGCATGCGCGTCCCGTCCGGCGGCGGGGCCATAATCACGGAGGCCCCAGGCGTCAACAACTGGCCGGAATTTTCCAAACTTACCGTGGCCATTGTGGCCCGCTCCATCCTGTTTGCCGGCTTCAATACCTTTGTACCCCTCTACTGGGTCAATGTGCTGGGGCAGTCGCGCACGGCCGGGGCTCTGGCCCTGACTTTTTTCTGCACCTGCGGCGTGGTCAGCAACTTTTTCGGCGGATTGCTTTCGGACAAATACGGCTACCGCACCATTATCCGGCTGTCCTATACCCTGGTGGCCCCCGTGGTGCTGGCCCTCAGCCTGGCTGGCTCGGTCTGGGCCGCCTGGGCTTTGCTGCCTTTTCTGGGCTTTACGCTTTACGCTCCCTTCAGTTCTCTGGTGGTGCTGGGGCAGCAGTATCTGGCCAAGAACATCGGCTTTGCCTCCGGCGTCACTTTGGGCCTGGCCACCAGCCTGGGCGGGGTCATGGCCCCGCTGCTGGGGTGGATAGCCGACCATCAGGGCCTGCCCCGCGCTTTTCAGTTTCTGGCGGCAGTAGCCTTGCTGGGCGCAGTTTTCGCCTATACCCTCAAGCCTGTGGCCAAGAAGGAGCAGACTGCATGACCTACGCTCTTGTCCGCCGCCTGTTCCCTCTGGGGCGGGTGCGTTTTGTGGAAGAAGACGGTGCGCTGACCCGGCTGGAACTGGAAGGCGAGGGCAGCCTGCCGCCTCTGCCGGATGCAGAAGAACGCGCCACCCCTCTGCTGGAAGAGGCCTGTGCCCAGCTGATCGACTATCTGGCAGGCACGCGTCGTGAATTTGACCTGCCCCTGGCCCCCCACGGTACGGCATTCCAGCAAAAGGTCTGGCGGGCGCTGCAGGACATACCCTACGGCGCCACCCGCGCCTACAGGGAAATCGCTGCGGCCGTGGGCTCACCGCGCGCCTGCCGGGCCGTGGGCCTGGCCAACAACCGCAATCCCATTGCCGTGGTCATCCCCTGCCACCGCGTCATCGGCGCGGACGGGCGCCTGGTGGGCTACGGCGGCGGCCTGGACATCAAAGAAGCCCTGCTGCAGCTGGAACGACGCATGGCGGACCGCGACTGAATGGGCGCCGGGCCGCCCTTGCCGGGAAAGCGGGAACATGGTACCCGCATCTATGCTCAATTTTGACCTGACCCATGCGTTAAATCTGCTGGCCGTAGCCGCTGTGCCTGCCCTGCTGGGCATCATTCTGCACGAAGTGGCCCACGGCTGGGTGGCCTCCCGTTGCGGCGACCCCACGGCGCGCATGCTGGGGCGGCTCACGCTCAACCCCCTGCCGCACATCGATCCCGTAGGCCTGCTGGTCTTCGGCCTGACCAGCCTCACGGGCAGCTTTGTCTTTGGCTGGGCCAAGCCCGTGCCCGTCAACCCGCGCTACTTTCACAAGCCCGCCCGCGACATGATGCTGGTGGCCCTGGCCGGGCCCCTGACCAATTTCCTGCTGGCCGGGCTTTGCGGGGTGCTGCTCTGGCTCACGCTGACCCTGCTGCCGCCCCTGCAGTGGCAGCACAGCACGGGCTACATCTTTGCTCTCAAGACCCTGCAGGCCGGGGTGATTATCAATTTTGGCCTGGCCTGGCTCAACCTGTTGCCCATTCCGCCGCTGGACGGCAGCAAGGTTGTGGCCTATTTTCTGCCCATGAACGCGGCCCTGCGCTATTTGAGCGTGGAGCGCTACGGCTTTGTGATCCTGCTGGCCCTGCTCTTTACCGGGCTGCTGGGCCAGGTGCTCGGCCCCCTGGTGAGCGGCAGCGCCGTGGGCCTGTTGTCCCTGTTGGGTATTCTGTAAGGAAAGGACTCTGTTGATGAACAGCAAACCGCGCACTGTTTCCGGCATGCGGCCCACGGGGCCCCTGCACCTTGGCCACTACTTCGGCGTGCTCAAAAACTGGGTGGAACTGCAGCACACGGAAGAAGCCTACTTTTTTGTGGCCGACTGGCACGCCCTGACCAGCGACTACGCCGACCCCTCCAAGGTCCGCCGCAACATCCACGAAATGGTCAAAGATTGGGTGGGCGCTGGCCTGAACCCGGAAAAGTGCGTCATCTTCCGCCAGTCCCACGTCAAGCAGCACGCGGAGCTTTCTCTCCTGCTGTCTATGGTCACGCCCGTTTCCTGGCTGGAGCGCAACCCCACCTACAAGGAACAGCAGCAACAGATCAGCAACAAAGACCTGGGCAATGCGGGCTTCCTCTGCTATCCCGTGCTCATGGCGGCGGACATCCTTATGTACCGGCCTCACGGCGTGCCTGTGGGCGAAGACCAGCTGCCCCACATGGAGCTGACCCGCGAAATCGCCCGGCGCTTCAACAATTTTTACGGCGAGCTCTTCCCCGAACCCCAGGCCATGCTCACCCCGGCGGCCAAGTGCCCCGGCCTGGACGGCCGCAAGATGTCCAAAAGCTACAATAACGGCATCTTCCTCTCGGACAGCATGGACGACATCACCGAAAAAGTGCGCGGCATGTTTACGGACAAGGCCCGACTGCGCCGCAGCGACCCCGGCAACCCCGACGTCTGCAACCTCTACCCCTACCATGTGCTCCTGAGCAGCCCCGAAGAGCAGGCCCAGATCCGTCAGGGCTGTACCTGCGCGCAGCTGGGCTGTGTGGACTGCAAAAAAATCTTCCTCAAAAATCTTGCCGTCTTCCTGGGGCCTTTGCAGGAACGCCGCAATGCTGTGGAAGCCAAACCCGGTGCGGTGGAAGAAATTTTGGAACGGGGCAACGAGCGCGCCCGCGCCTTTGCGGAACAGACCATGGAACTGGCGCGCGAAAAAATGGGGCTGTAATGTGAAGCTGGTGGCCGTGGACTACGGCCTGGCCCGCACGGGGCTGGCTGTGTCCGACCCGGAAGGGCGGCTGGCCTTCCCCCTACGCACCCTGCGCCTGGCCGACCACCCCGACCGCAAGGCGCTGCTGGACGCTCTGGCCCAGGCTATCCTGGCCGCCGGAGCCGAGGCCGTGGTCATGGGCCTGCCCCTGCTGGCCGACGGCGGGGAAAGCCTGACCACCCGCCAGGCGCGCAATGTGACCCGACGTCTGCAGCGCCGCATCCCCCTGCCGTTTTACTTTATGTCAGAGGAACTGAGTTCCGAAGAGGCCTGGGACGACCTGCGCGCAGCCGGGCTTGACGCGCGACGGCGCAGGACCGTACTGGACCAGCAGGCCGCCGTGCGCATTCTGGAATCTTTTCTGGCCCTTGCGCCGCAACAGCGGAGACCGGCATGAAAACCTTTCTGCGCCTTGTGGGGCTGCTTCTGCTGCTGACCGTGGCCGGCGGCGGCTGGCTGGCCTGGGAGGCCCACCACTTTCTGACCACCCCGCCTGCCGCATCCGGCGAGAACGTCTTTTTTGACGTGACCCCCGGCGCGCGCCTGGACCAGGTGGCCGCCCACCTGGCCCACCAGGGTCTGGTGACCGACGCCCGCCGCTTCGGTTACCTGGCCCGCTACAAGCATTGGGAAAACCGCCTCCAGGCCGGGCGTTTTGCCCTCAATACGGGCTGGACGCCCGACAAGGTGCTGGACACCCTGGTCAACGGGCAGCCCGTGCTTTTCCGCGTCACCGTGCCCGAAGGCCTTACCTGGTGGCAGACCGGCCGCCTGCTGGAAGACGCCGGGCTGGCGCGCTTTGAGGACTTTCGTCAGGTCATCATGGACCCGGATTTTCTACGGCACTACGGCATCCCCTTTGCCACGGCCGAGGGCTTTCTCATGCCCGATACCTACCTGCTGAAAAAAGCCGACGTGCTGGACTTGGCCCAGGCCCGGGCCGTAGCCGGCCGCATGGTGGACAATTTCTGGCGCAAGGCCGCCGGCCTCTGGCCGGACGGCAAAAAACCCGATGCCGCCACGCTCAAAACCTGGGTCATCCTGGCCTCGGTAGTGGAAAAGGAAACCGCAGTGGAGGACGAACGCCCCCGGGTTTCCGGCGTGTACCAAAACCGTTTGCAGAAAAACATGTTGCTCCAGGCCGACCCCACAGTCATCTACGGACTGGGGCCCGCCTTTGACGGCAACCTGCGCAAAAGCCAGCTGGACGACGCCGCCAACCCCTATAACACCTACCAGCGGCCCGGCCTGCCGCCGGGGCCCATCTGCTCCTTCGGCCTCACGGCCCTGGCCGCCGCCATCCACCCGGAAGCCCACAAGTATCTCTACTTCGTCGCCAAAACCGACGGCGGCGAACACGTCTTCAGCACCAACCTCAACGACCACAACAAGGCCGTACGCCAATACCTGCAAAACCGGCGCAAACGCTGATCCGCGTTGCGCCGCTCCAGATCCGCCACAGGAGGCCACCGTGAAGTACTTGATCGTCGAAGATTTCTCCGGCCAGGCCGTACCCTTCATCTTCCCCCGTCGCGTGGACCACGGCGACATGCGTGAGCAACTGCCTTACAGCCGCGTCATCGCCGCCGGCTTTGTGGAGCTGGGCCCTCAGGGCTTTGTCTGCTCCGGCGGCAACCCGGAGCTGGGCCTCAACGCCCGCCCCGGCGAAGATGCCGCCATCATCGCCGAAGCCCTGCGCCAACGCTGACGGCGAAACTGCAGAGCAAAAAGCCTCGTTGCGGGAGGGGACCTCTGTTCACAAAAGTTTCCTCACCTCCCCACGCCCCCATCGTTCACGTTCTGGTACGTGTACCGAGGACACGAAGAAACCAGACCATCCTGCCCGCAATAGAGCATTTAACACTTGAAATGCTCGCTTACGGCAGGCAAAAGCCTGCCTTCTCGCATTTTGTGGCAAGGATTTTCAAGAAAATCCTTGCAGAGCAGTTAGCTCATTTCATTCGCTAACTGCTCTAGCAGGCGCTGCTGTCTTTGCCCGTAACTTCCTTCGTCGTAATGGGCCAAGCTCCTGCGTCGTAACGGCTGCAGCTAGGCTTGCGCCTCCACGGCGGGCGTCTCTGCTTACGCAACCGCCAGGGCATTGCAAAGGTAACAGGCCCTAATACCAAAGCGTCTTCAGCTCCGCATCGGTCACTCCCAAGCGGTGCATGCACATCTCAAAATAGGCCCGCCAGGGAAAATAACGGCTGTTCCCCCGCCATTCCGGATTCATCTGGCTGGCCTCCTGGCGACATTGGGCCTCGGCCATGCGCACTTGTTGCTCTTCAAACGTCAGGGGGCGTTGTACGCCGCGCTGGGCGCAGCCCAAGGCCGCAGCCAGCGCCAGGGCGCAGAGCAGTACTGCGGCCCTGCGGCAAACATAGGTCCAAAGGCGGTGCCAGCTCATGATAAAGCCCCTCCAGGGCTGTATGCGGCAGGCGATAACTGCGCCCGCACGATGTTCGCCATAATGACCCGGCGGGACCGCGACAACGCAGGCGTCCGCCACAAACGCACGGCAAGCGTAGGCTGGACAGAGGCTCCTGACAACTCCGCCCCGGACGCGCCCCGCCAGCCGCAGCCAGGGGACAGCCATGCCCAGCAACGCCCGCCGCATCCCGGTGGACGCGGCGCTGCGCAGTTTGGTCCCTGACACGAAGACGGCCCCGCCCGGGCGGGAATAGTACTCTTACGGTACAGCCCCGCCCCGGACGCGCCCCGCCAGCCGCAGCCAGGGGACAGCCATGCCCAGCAACGCCCGACGCATCCCGGTGGACGCGGCGCTGCGCAGTTTGGTCCCTGACACGAAGACGGCCCCGCCCGGGCGGGAATAGTACTCTTACGGTACAGGCCCGCCCCGGACGCGCCCCGCCAGCCGCAGCCAGGGGCAGCCATGCCCAGCAACGCCCGACGCATCCCGGTGGACGCGGCGCTGCGCAGTTTGGTCCCTGACACGAAGACGGCCCCGCCCGGGCGGGAATAGTACTCTTACGGTACAGGCCCGCCCCGGAAGGGGCCGTCGACACAGTCAGGGGGCAAAAGGCGCGCGCCCCGCCCACCGGGATATACTTATATGCTAGTAGGCGTGCTCATCCTCCTGCACATACTCCTTGGTAACCGGCGCGGAAAAGAGCCGGTAGGTCCAGAACTGGTAGGCCAGCACAATGGGCACCATGACGAGCGCCACGCCCAGCATGATCTTGAGGGTCAGCTGGCTGGAAGCGCCGTTGAAGGCGGTTATGGTGGCGGCCGGGTCAATAGAGGAGATGATCATGCCGGGGAACATGCCCATGACCCCGAAGAAGGTCACGCCCAGAATGAACACGGCGCTGCAGCCCCAGGCCAGCCACAGCTTGCCCGCACGCAGCATGACCCGCACGCCCACAAGCCCGGCCAGGGCCAGCACGGGCAGCAGCCACAGGGCGGGCATGGCCAGATAGTTGTCAAAGAGCCTGGTGTACAGGGCGGAAAGCGCCAAAAAAGCCACCAGCAGCACCAGCATAACGGGCCAGGCAAAAGTGGCCGTGGCCAGGGCGCGGGTCTGCAGGTCGCCCCGGCTCTTGATGGACAGCCACAAAGCCCCGTGCAGCACGAACATGCAGAGGAAGAACACCCCACCGGCCAGGCCATAGAGGTTCAGCAGACCCAGCAAATTGCCGTGGTACACGCCCTGGGCGTCCACAGGAATGCCCATGAAAAGGTTGGCAAAGGCCACGCCCAGCAGCACGCAGGGGATGAGGTTGGCGATAAAGTGCACGCCGTCCCACAGGGCGCGCCAGCTGTCGTGCTCCACCTTGTTGCGGAATTCAAAGGAAACCGCGCGGAAGATGAGGGCAAAGAGCAGGAGCAGCAAGGGCGCGTACAGCGCGCTGAACATAACCGCATAGACCTTGGGAAAGGCCGCAAAGGTCACGCCGCCGGCGGAAATGAGCCAGACTTCGTTGCCGTCCCAGAAGGGTCCGGCGGCGTTGTACATGATGCGGCGCTCGGTTTCGTTTTTGCTCAGGAAAGGCAGCAGGCTGCCCACGCCCAGGTCAAAACCGTCCAGGATGAAGAACACGGCCCAGAGCAGCGCCCAAAGCACGAACCAGATGGTTTCCAACATGGCTACACCTCCTGGGCGTCGGGGCCCTTGATTGCGTATTTGCGCAGCAGGTAAATATCCAGAATGCCCAGCAAGGAATAGACGACGATGAAGGCCGCCAGCGAAATCACCACGTTGTCCGCGGGCACGGGCGAAACAGCGTCGGAAGTGCGCATAAGATTATAGACGATCCAGGGTTGCCGGCCGATTTCAGCCACAGCCCAGCCGGCCATGATCCCGATATAGGGCAGCGGGATGCTCCAGACCAGAGCCTTGAGCAGACCGCTGCAGGGCATGTCGCGCTTGCGCTGCCAAAAAGCCGCGAAGGCCAGCAACACAAACAGGCCGCCCAGCCCCACCATGAGGCGGAAGGTAAGGAAGGTGGGCAGCACCGGCGGGCGGTCCTGCACGGCAAAGTCCTTGAGGCCCTTGACCTCGGCATTGGCGTCGCCGTAGGCAATCCAGCTCAGCAGGCCGGGAATGCCCAAAGCCTGCACCTTGTTGCCCTCGTTGGCCTCGTCAGGCCAGGCCAGCAGGTAGAAGGGCACGTTGCGGCCCGTTTCCCAGTGCGATTCCAGGGCCGCCAGCTTGGCGGGCTGGTAGTGGGCCACGGTCTTGCCCTGCTGGTCGCCGGAAAGGGCCAGCAGCAGCACCAGAATCAGGGTAAACGGGGCCGCCATGCGGAAGGAACGCTGAAAAAATTCCTTGTGGCTGCCGCGCAGCAGGTGCCAGGCAGATACGCCCAGGACAAAAAAGCCGCCCAAGGCCCATGAAGCGATGACGGTGTGGGCGTACATGCCCCAGGCGTAGCCATTGAAGACCACGTCCCAAAAGTTGGTGAGCTCGGCCCGGCCCATGCTCTCGTTGATGGCGTAGCCCACGGGATTCTGCATAAAGCCGTTGGCCAGGATGATCCACAAGGCAGACAGGTTGCCGGCAAAGGCCACAATGTAGATGGCCGCCAGGTGCATTTTTTTGCCCACGCGCTCCCAGCCGAAGTGCCACACGGCCAGAAAGGTGGATTCGAGAAAAAAGGCCACGGTGGCCTCAATGGCCAGCAGTGAGCCGAAAATATCGCCCACATACTCGGAATAACGCGACCAGTTGGTGCCGAACTGAAATTCCAGCGTGATGCCGGTCACCACGCCCAGAGTGAAGTTAATGAGAAACAACTTGCCCCAGAATTTGGCCTGATTTTTCCAGAAGACGTCCCCCGTACGAACGTACCGAGTTTCCATCCAGGCAAGGATTACAGAAAGCCCGAGCGTCAGGGGGACAAAGATGAAGTGGAAAAATACGGCCACGGCAAATTGCAGACGCGAAAGCATGACAACGTCCATTGGGCCCTCCTTGCTATATGCTTACTGCGCCATAGCTTTATTTTTCACAAAAAGCAAGTAATTATGAATAGCAACATGGCGGTTGCACGCGCCTGGCGCTGCGAATGGCAACGCGCGCTCTTCTGCAAAGATTTTTTGCGCTCCGCCCCGCCGCCCTCTTGAAAATTACAAAAGCGGCATTATGTTCCAGCATATCCATATTCAGGAGGTTTGTCATGGCTGAGGCAGGCAAAAAATCCCGCCAGTTCCGCGCAGAAGTGCGCAAAGTTCTTCACATTCTGACCAATTCGCTGTACACCAACCGCGAAATTTTTTTGCGGGAGCTCGTATCCAACGCCTCCGACGCGCTGGACAAATTGCGCTACCGCATGAACCGGGGCGAAAGCCCCCGCCTGCCCGATCTGCCGCTGGAAATACGGCTGACTCTGGACAAAGAGGCAAAAATCCTGACCATCGCCGACACGGGCGTGGGCATGACGGCGGAGGAACTGGCCGAAAACCTGGGCACCATCGCCAAATCCGGGTCGGAACAGTTTTTGGCCGATCTGGCGGCCCAGGCTCCCAAGGCAGGCGAAAAAACGGCGGACGACGACGCGGACGAAACTACGGCCGCTCCGGACGCGGCCAATATCATCGGCCGCTTTGGCGTGGGCTTTTATTCCGTTTTCATGGTGGCAAGCAAGGTGACGGTCACCTCCCGTCCCGCCTTTGGTGAGGCAGGCGATGCCCAGGTCTGGACCAGCGACGGCCTGGGCACCTACACTGTGGCCCCCAGCTCGGAGGCGGAACCGCAGCGCGGCACGGTCATCAAAATCTGGCTCAAGGACGACGCCACGGAGTTTGCGGAAAAATTCCGCGTGGAATCGGTCATCCGCAAGCATTCGGCCTTTGTGCCTTTCCCGGTCTTTGTGGACGGCGAGCAGGTCAACACGCAGCCCGCGCTCTGGCGCGAGCCCAAGTTCTCCATCAAAAAGGAACAGTACGACGCCTTTTACAAGGCCATCACCTACGACGCCAAAGACCCTCTGGACGTGCTGCACTTTTCTGTGGACGCGCCCGTGCAGTTCAACGCCCTGCTCTTCATCCCCGACAGTCCGCAGGACTTTTTCGGCATGGACAAGGACTTCTGGGGGCTGGATCTCTACGCCCGGCGCGTGCTCATCCAGCACCGCAACCAGGAGCTCATCCCGGACTACCTGGCCTTCCTCAAGGGCGTGGTGGATACGGAAGACCTGCCCCTGAACATCTCGCGCGAAACCCTGCAGGAAAATATCCTGCTGCGCAAAATGAACCAGGTTATCGTCAAACAGGCCCTGAACCATCTGGAAAAGCTGGCCAAGGACGATGCGGAAAAATACCTCCGGTTCTGGAACCTGCACGGCAAGATCCTCAAACTGGGCTACCGCGACTTTCCCAACCGCGAACGCCTGGCCGCTCTGCTGCGCTTCAACAGCTCCACCCTGCCCGAAGCCGCGGACCTGACCAGCCTGGACGAATACATGGGCCGCGCGCCAGAAGGACAAAAAACCTTCTGGTATGTGGCCGCGCCCAACCGCGAGGCCGCCCGCCTCAACCCGCACATGGAACGCTTCCGCCGCAAGGGCCTGGAAGTGCTCTGCCTCTATGAGCCCGTAGACGAATTCGTTATGGACGGTCTGGGCAAGTATAAGGACTGGGAATTCAAATCGGTGGAAACCGCTGCGGACGACGCCCTGGCCGCCTTTGCCGACAAAGAGGAAGCCCCGCACGAAACTGCGGCCCCACTCTCCGAGGACGACAGCACGAACTTTGACGCGCTGCTGACAAAAATGAAGGACATTCTGGGCGACAAGGTTACGGAGGTGCGCGTTTCCCACCGTCTCACGGACAGCGCCGCCATGCTTACGGCCCCGGACGGCGGCATTTCCTCCTCCATGGAAAAACTGCTCAAGGTCATGCAGCGCGACGACACCCTGCCCGTCAAAGTGCTGGAAGTGAACCGCGACCACCCCCTGCTGCGCAATATGCTGCGCATGTTCAAGGCCGACCGCGACGACGCCGTGCTGGCCGAGATGGTCCAAGGCCTCTTTGACGCCAGCCTGCTGCTGGACGGCTATATCAAAGAACCCCAGGCCCTGGCCGCCCGTAACGGCAAACTGCTGGAACAGGCCGCCGCCTGGTACGCCGAAGTACGCAAGCTGTAACGGCGCTAGCCCCGGCGGGGCAGATTTTACTGCCGGTGGTAGGGAAGGGAACTCTTGTAAACAACAGTTCCCTTCCCTACCACATCCCCATCCTTCAAAAAACTTTCCTCCTCTCGACAGAAACGCACGTCGCGCCCTGGCCGTAACGCCTTCGCCGCAGCCGCGTCACAGCACTACAGCGCCGTCCCTTTCCCAAAAGCCGCTCCCCGGCCGCAGAAAAACGCCAGGGCAGAGGCTTGCAGCGCCTTTTCAAGGCTTACTAATTCTGTGATTTCATACAAGTGAAAAAAATAACTTGAATCAAACCCCAACCTGACCTACCCTTCAAGCACGCACGGAAAACATCCACCGGCCCGCGCCAACCCGCGCCGGGCCACGCAAGGAGGCTTGCATGAAAGGTTTGGCCATGCTCCACCTGGAAGCAATCGGTTGGATTGAAAAAGAAGCGCCCGCCTGCGGGCCGCTTGACGCGCTTGTCCGGCCCCTGGCGGCGGCGCCCTGCTCCTCGGACGTGCATACCGTGTGGGAAGGCGCCATGGGCGACCGCCACAACCTTATCCTTGGGCACGAGGCTGTGGGCGAAGTGCTTGAAACAGGCGCGCTGGTGCGCGACTTCAAACCCGGCGACCGCGTTCTGGTGCCGGCCATCACGCCGGACTGGAATTCCCTGGAAGCGCAGGGGGGCTATGCCATGCACTCCGGGGGCATGCTGGCGGGCTGGAAGTTCTCCAACTTTAAGGACGGCGTGTTTGCCGAAGTTTTTCATGTTAACGATGCGGACGGCAATCTGGCCCATCTGCCCAAGGGCATGGATCTGGCCGCAGCCGTCATGCTCAGCGACATGGTGCCCACCGGCCTGCACGGGGCCGAACTGGCCGACGTGCAGTACGGCGATGCCGTTTTGGTGGTGGGCATCGGCCCGGTGGGACTCATGTCTGTGGCCGGAGCGGCCCTGCACGGCGCGGGGGCCATCTACGCCGTGGGCTCCCGCCCCCTGTGCCAGGAGGCCGCCAAAGGCTACGGCGCCACGGAAATCATCGACTACCGCGACGGCTCGCTGGCGGAACAGGTCCTGGCCCTCACCAAGGGCCGCGGCGTGGACAAAGCCATCGTGGCCGGGGGCGATGTGGACACCTTTGCCGACGTGCTCAAAGTTCTCAAACCGGGCGGACGCATCGGCAACGTCAACTACCTCGGCTCCGGCGAAGCCGTGCGGCTGCCGCGTCTGGAATGGGGCTGCGGTATGGGCCATAAATTGCTGACAGGCGGGCTTATGCCCGGCGGACGCCTGCGCATGGAAAAGCTGGCCGCCCTGCTGACCCACGGCCGGCTGGATGTGCAGCCCCTGCTGACCCACCGCTTTACCGGCTTTGATAAATTGGAGGAAGCCCTGCTGCTGATGAAAGACAAGCCGCGCGACCTCATCAAGCCCGTGGTCATGATGTAAGCCGGGCAGAACAGGATGTTGGCGGGGCGCGGCGCAAAACTCCACGTGCGCCGCGCCCCGCCTGAAAGTCGGATTTTCACCCGTCGCACGCGGCCCCCCACCTGCGCATAACTGCAGCATGCCCTTCCTGCGGCCTGACGCACAGTTACGCAGAAAAAATAAGATTCTGCAACGGTCTCTTTCTGTTGTTTAAAAACTTAGGGATGTGCTGGGAAACGGCTTGACTTTTTTATTTATTGAAAATAAATTTCATTTTTAAAAATAAACAATGCTGTTTTCCGCCACCCTGAAGGTGACGCCACAGGAGCGCCCTGCATGTCGGAAACTCTTTCCGCCGTCGGCGCGGGTGCTGCGGTCCAGGCCCGCGCCTGCATCGGCGGACTTGTCTATTCTTTGCGTCTGGCCATCGCGGGCAACCCCAACTGCGGCAAGACCACCGTGTTCAACGCTCTTACAGGCGCGCACCAGCATGTGGGCAACTACAGCGGCGTGACCGTGGAAAAAAAGGAAGGCTACATCCGGTATGAAGGGCAGGAGGTCATCCTGGTGGATCTGCCCGGCGCCTACTCCCTCTCCGCTTATTCGCAGGAAGAAATCGTGGCCCGCGACGTGCTGCTGGACGGCACGGTACAGGCCGTCATCAACGTGGTGGACGCCGGCATTCTGGAACGCGGACTGCTGCTCACCGTGCAGCTGCGGGAAATGGGCCTGCCCGTGGTCATTGCCTGCAACATGATGGACGAAGCCGAAGCCGCGGGCATTTGCATTGATTTTTCCCGACTGGAAGCCATGCTGGGGGTGCGCGCGGTGCCCACCGTGGGCACCACGGGCAAAGGCCTGCGCGAGGCCCTGGCCGCCGCCCGGGAGCTGGTCCGGCAAAAAGAGCGGTCCGATGGCCCTGAAGCTCCGCAGCCGGCGGCCCGCGCCTTGTACCTTGGCTACGGCCCCCTGCTGGACCCTGTGCTGGAAGGCATGGAAAAGCGCATCGGCCAAAGCCGGGCCCTGGCCGCCTCGGCCTACGCCCACTGCGCCCCCCGCTGGCTGGCCCTCACCCTGCTGCAGGACGACGCTGCGGCCACCGCCACCGTACGCGCCGCCGACCCCGACGCGGCCGCGGACCTGGCCCGGATGGCCCGTCAGGCGCAGGAAGAGCTGCAGCGCAGCGGCGAAGACGCCGAAAGCCTTATCGCCGACGGGCACAGTCTGTTTGTCCGCCAGACAGCCGCGGCTTGCGTCCGCAAAACCGGCCACCGCCACCGCCTGGGCCTGAGCGACAGGCTGGACCGCATCCTGACCCACGCCGTATGGGGCGTGCCCATCATGCTGGCCGTGCTCTACGCCATGTTTCAGATTACCATCGGGCTCGGCGCCTACCCTCAGGGCTGGCTTGAAGAGGCCTTCTCCCAGCTGGGGGGCGCGGTGAGCGCCGCCCTGCCCGAAGGGCTGCTTGCCTCTTTGCTGGTGGACGGCATCATCGCTGGCGTGGGCGGCGTATTCAGCTTTGTGCCCCTGGTGCTGATCATGTTCGCCCTGGTCGCCATTGTGGAAGACAGCGGCTATATGGCCCGCATGGCCTATATCTCCGACCGGCTGTTCCAATCCTTCGGGCTGCACGGGGCTTCTGTCATGCCCTACATCATCTCCGGCGGCATTGCCGGCGGCTGCGCCATCCCCGGCGTCATGGCCACCCGTACCCTGCGCAGTCCCAAAGAAAAACTGGCCACCATGCTCACCCTGCCCTATATGGCCTGCGGCGCCAAACTGCCCGTCTACCTGCTGCTGGTGGGCGCCTTTTTCCCCAACAAGGCTGCGGACATGATGTTTGCCGTCATCCTTGCCTCCTGGCTGTTCGCCTTTGGCATGGCCTGGCTGCTGCGCAAAACCGTTTTGCGCGGCGAGGCCACCCCCCTGGTTATGGAGATGCCCCCCTACCGCCTGCCCACCCTGCGCGGCATCTGCACCCATTGCTGGGAACGCACCTGGATGTACCTGAAAAAAGCCGGCACCATTCTGGCGCCCATAGCCGTGCTGATCTGGGCGGGCATGACCTTTCCCGCTCTGGACCCACAACACGCCCTGCCCTACGAAAATGAAATAGCCCGGCTTGCCGTGAACCTGGAAAACTCTGCCCTGGATCCCGGCCTACGCCAACAAGATGCGGCGCGCCTGACCAAGGTGCAGGAAGACCTGGACGCGGCGCGCCTGCGCTATTCCTTTGCCGGCAGACTGGGCGCGGGTCTGGAGGGCATTACCGCCTACGCGGGCTTTAACTGGCGCACCGACGTGGCCCTGATCGGCGGCATCGCCGCCAAGGAAGCCATCATCTCCACCCTGGGCACGGCCTACGCCCTGGGCGAGCAAAATCCGGAACAGGCCGTTTCCCTTTCGGAACTGCTGCGCAAAGACCCCTCGTGGAATCAGGGCACGGCCCTGGCGCTGCTGGTCTTTGTCATGCTCTACGCCCCCTGCTTTGTAACCCTGGTGGTCATCCGCCAGGAATCGGGCAGCTGGAAATGGGTAGGCTTCAGCCTTGTGGTCAACACGCTGCTGGCCTTTGTCATGGCCGTGGGCGTGTACCAGGCCTGTCAGCTGGTGCAGCCTTGAAAGCCGGACGCAACGCACAAGCACGGGGCATGGGCATAGACCGCTACCTGCGCCTGCTGCTGATTGGCCTGGCCCTGTTTTTTGCCGCCAGTTTCTTTTATTATATGAATCTGGCGCGCGAAATCAGCGTGGCGGGCACGCGCATCTATGGGGCCTACCTGCCGCTTGTGGCCGGCCTGCAGCAGCAGGAAACCCTGCGCGGGCAATTCTGGCGCGCCCTGGAAGCGACCTTGCGCAGCGGCGACGCCACAGCCCTGAACGCGGCCATGGCAGACATCAACGCCGGCCTCGCCACTGAATCGCCCACGCGCCGCCGCCTCTGGAGCGCGGCCATGCAGGCCGGCCAAAAGCTGGCGGCACTGCGCCGCACGGCCCTGACAGAGCAGGCGGAGGGCCCGGAGCGGGTCCGGCAGATGGAAGACGCGCTGGACGATTTTTTGCTGTCCCTCGGCAAACTGGAACCTGTCGCCTCACCTACGGGGGACATGCGCGCCCAACTGCACCGCACAGCGACCCTGGCCCATGATTTTGAAAACCGCCTGCTGGTGGGTTTTATTCTGCTGGGCACAGGGTTGGCAGGTCTGTTTGGCCTGCTGCATTGGCACCTGGCCCGGCCCTTGCGGGGCATCATGACCTACCTGAATCAACTGGGCACGGGCGTCGGCAGCCAAAAGCCGCCCCCAAGCCGCATTGCGGAGCTGCGCAACATCACGGCCGCGCTGGAAAACCTGGGAACCTACCTTTCCAACGCCACTGTGCGCTCCCAGAAACTGGCCTTTGAACACGACCGTTTTCAAAAAATATCCATCACGGACGCCCTCACCGGCATCTGCAACCGCCGGGCCTTTGACGACCGGCTGCGCCGCTGCTGGATTGAAGCCAGGGCAACCCAAACGCCCCTGGGTCTTATTATGCTGGATGTGGACAAGTTCAAGGCTTACAACGACGGCTACGGCCACCAGGCGGGCGACGTCTGCCTGGTGCGGGTGGCCGCCGCCATGGCCAGAACAGCCCGCGCCACGGACCTGTGCGCCCGCTACGGCGGCGAAGAATTTGCCCTGCTGCTGCCCGGCGCCAACGCGGCCACACTACGGTCCGTGAGCCGCCGCGTGCACGCCGAAGTGGCTGCGGAGGGCCTGCCCCACCCAGCCTCGCCCTGCGGCCCTCACGTTACGGTCAGCATGGGCGCGGCCAGCCTGATTCCTGAGCCGGACGCCCCGGACAACGGCGCGGAGCTGGTGCGCCTGGCGGACGCGGCCCTCTACCAGGCCAAGGAACAAGGCCGCAACGGCACGGTTGTGCACGAGGACGATCCGCCGGAAACCGCCGCGCCGTCGACCATGCCCCGGCAAGCGTAAGCCCCGGCCTGTAGCCCGCTACGACGGCCCAACGCAGAAAGCGCCCCCGCCACGCCGTTGCACACGACGCCCAGGGGCGCTCCCTTGCCGCCGCGAACCCTGCACGGCGCAAAAAATGGCCTTTTCCCATCGGTGGCTACGTTCCGGTCCCGGCCCTTTTCGCCGCGTCCGGCAGGTTCCCCCCTGCCGCCTTGCCGCACCCGCAGCAACGCTGAGCAGCGCAAATAAACAGCGGTATTCTCTTCATCCGTAGCTGGAGCTGCTGTCTTTGCCCATAACTTTCTGCGTTGCAACGGCTGAAGCTGCGTTTACGCCGCCACAGCACTGCAACGTTGCAATGCCCTGGTCAGTCCGCGCGCACCAAAATGGTGCGCGCCTCTTTGCGGCGCAGGGCAATGGTGGCCTCGGCGCAGCGCAAGGCCAGCGGATCGCGCAGGGGCGCATACCCCATAACGGAAACCGTCATGCCGGAGCCCAGACCCATGTCGCGAATGCGCCGGGCCAGTTCGCCGCGGGCTTCAATGCGCACAATACGGGCCTGCTGCCCCACAGAAAGCGCCGTCAAAGGAAAAACCGTTTCCATGCTGTCCCCCGCCAGTGCATAATAAAAAGGAATTTCATTTCCACACAAAAGCGCAAGCGCCGCTTCCCAAATACCTTGTCGGCGCCAAGGCTTGAGCGCCTTCGTGCCTGCGGCTGGCGCGCGCAGGGCGCGCCGGGACAACGCCGCCAAACGCGGCCTGCAGAAAAACCGCGGCACAAAGTACCTCGGCCTTCCAAAGACACCGAAGGCAACGGACTTTGCTGCCCGCAACACAAGACGCAAGCGCCCGCCGCCCGCCGCAACAAAGTTACGGCCAAAGGCAAGAGCACTGCTTTCCGAAGCGGTGGAGCAGCGTTATATAAAAACGCAAGCGAACGCCCAGAAGGACGCTCCCCAAGGAAGAAGAAAACCGTGCGGTTATTCTTCCTCTTCCAGCCAGGAGTCGTCTTCCAGCACTTTATAGCCGCGCACGGTGAGGTAGTTTACGCCGTCCTGCTCTTCCAGCAGGCCGGTAACCTCCACGGGCACGCTCACTTCATCGTCCAGGTCCACACCCGCGCCGCGCGGCACGATGCGGTATTCCACATCGTCCTGCATGACGGCCACACGGGCCTGACGCGCGTCCACCAAACGCGGCACCGCCGCGACATATCCTTTGACGGTAACGGGGCTTTTGTTCATACGCTCTAGCATGACCTTTTAATGCCGGTTTTTCTCGCCTATAGCGCCTTTTATGGCGGGACGCAAGAAAAACCGACGACGGCGCGAACCGGAAAACACAATTTTTTCGCAACGGATTCAGTGACGGAAGGCGGCGGCGGGCAGCATGGCGCGAGCAGCGGCCAGGTCCTGCGGGCTGTTGAGATTGAAAAAAGGGCGGGCGGCCTCCGGCCCGTAAGGGAGGACATGGCGGCAATGGGCGGGAATGCGCCGGTGCAGAGCGCCGCCGGACGCGGATCGGGCGGACAAAAAGGGCAATGCCGCAATTTCGTAAACTGCGGCCAGCGTCTCCAGCCGACCTGTGGCGGCCTGGGCATAGCAGGTCAGCACGGTCTGGGGCGGGGCGGCCTGCCGTGCGTCCAGCAGGGCGGTCAGGGTGGCGGCGTCCATAAAGGGCAGATCGCAGGAAAGGGCCAGGACGGCCGCAAAGCCCGCGTCCCTGGCCCTGGTCAGTGCGGCGGCCACGCCCCCCAGAGGCCCCTGGCCGGACACGGCGTCCCACACGCAATCATACCCAGGGCGGGGGCATTCCGCCCGGCAGGAAACCCAGCAGCACGGCAGCAGCGTGCACAGCAAGGCGTGGGTGCGGGCCAGCAGATCCGGAGCCTGAGGGGTCAGGCGCAGGGCGGCCTTGTCCTGCCCCAGACGGGTGGAAAGCCCCCCGGCCAGCACCACACCGGCCACTGGTCCTTTATTCATGCCCGGTCCTTGCGGCGGGGGCCCCCGCCGCGCGCGCCTGCCCCACGACAGCGCATTTCCGCCCGAACTCTGCCCAACCCCGGCGCGGCGAAAAAAAACGCCCCGCCCCTACCAGCGTTCGGGCATAAAATGGGGCGGCGGGGCGTTTTCCGGCCCCTGCTCCAGTTTGTCGCGCAGCAGACGCACTGCGGCCAGGGCGTCGGCCAGGTCGCGGGCCATCTGGTCCATCTGGCGTTGCTGGTCGGTGAGGGCCACATCCAGGGCGTTGAGGCGTTCTTCCTGAAAAAAAGCCTGCTCTTCCAGGCGGGCCAGGCGTTCTTCCGCGTCAGCCATGTTATTTGCCGGCGGGCGGCGTTACCAGGGGCATGCCGGCGGGGGCGTCGCCGCCCATCATGTTCTGGCTGCCGCCCATCATGCCCTGGCCGCCGCCCATCATGCCCTGGCCGCCGCCCATCATGCCCTGGCCGCCCTTGCCCTGCATCATGCCGGCGGCGTGGTTTTTGACAAAGGCGTCCCATTCGGCGCGGTCAATAACCTTGTCTTTGTTGGTATCAATGGCGGCAAAGGCCTCGTCGCGCATGTTGGGGAAGGCGGCTTTGAACTCCTGCAGGGAAATAACGCCGTTTTTATCCGTATCCATCCGGGTAAAGGTATCTTCTTGGGGCGCGTCGCCGCCAGCTCCGGGGAAGGCCCAGGCGGGCGCGGCACAGAGGGCGAGCAGGGTCAGGCTGCAGGCAAAAAACTGACGCATGGTGCAACTCCTTATAGCGTGGTCAATGATGCTGCTGGAGCGTGGCGCTCAGCAAAAATCCTCGCCTTGACGCGAGATGCGGTCAATGCAGAGGGTGAGGTTGTCCGGATCGCCGGATTTATGGTCGTCCGGGTAGAGCAAGGCGGACATATAGAACACGGAATTGAGCCGCAGGGCCGTACGCGCGCCGGCGGCGAAGTTTTCCAGGGCCAGGGCCAGGTTAAAACGCAGCTCACCGGGCAGCGGGGCCAGCAGGGGTTTGGCGTCTTCGGCCAGGGCGGCCAGACTTTCGGCCTTGCGGTGCATGCCTTGCGTATAGCCGGGCGTGTCGCCCGCATTGAGGCAGGCCAGGGCCGCGGCTTCCAGTTCCATGACAACGTCGTGGCGCTGCCGCAGCCAGACGATGAGCGCTTTCAGGGCGGGAAGGTTGTGGCTCATGGGGCACCTCCTGTGCATGGGCGCAGTATACGGCATGGACCCGGCTCTGTACAGGACGTGGCGCGATCAACGGCGGGGCCCCGCGACCACGCAAAAAGGGGAGCCGAAGCCCCCCTTTGCGGTTCCCGCCGAGCGGGATTGGAATGCCGTGAAACCTAGAAGCTGTAGGCGAAGACCACCTGGGCCTTCCACATGTCCTGCTTCTCAAAGGAAGAGTTGCGGGAGCCGGCCTTCTTCCAGGTGTCGTTGTCCATGCAGTTGACCAGGTAGTCCAACTCCAGGTTCATTTCCAGGTTCTCGTAGATCTTGTAGCTGTTGACCAGGTTGAACTCCACCAGGCCGTCTTCGGTGGTCAGGTAAGGACCATCGTAGTTGCTGGTGCCGTCGTTCCAGTCGTAGGCGTTCTTCATGTACTTGACCATGCTGGTGCTGTTGGTGCCGCCCCAGTAGGCCACGCGGAAGGTGTGGCTGAGGTCTTCAAGGAAGCTCATGTCGCGCAGCTGCAGGCCCAGGCCCCAGGTGCCGGCGTAGCTCAGGTTGTAGTCCTGATTAACCCAGCCCAGGTTGCCGTCGCCCATGAAGGAGGTGAAGTTGCCGGTGGCCACCAGGCTGGGCATACGCTCGGAGCCGTTTTTCACGTTGCCGTCGTCGCCGCTGGCGTACCAGCCGAAGATGCCGGGGGTGCCCCAATCCATCTTGTATTCCACCAGGGCCTTGGCCAGCCAGCCCTGACGCTCGGTGCTGCCGCGCTTGGCGAACACGCCGTTTTTGTAGGCGTCGTAACGGCCCATGCTTTCCACATAGCCGTAGTTCAGGTCCACTTCGATATTCAAGGGATCGAACATGGTCACGGCAAAGGGCAGGCCGGCCCAGAACATGGAGCCGTAGGCCTTGCTGGTTTTGCCGAAGGCTTCACCGGTGGTGGCGGGGTAAGGACGCAGGCTGTAGTTCAGCACGCCATCGCTGGTGCTCCATTTGTCGCCATAGCCGGTAAGGGCGTTCTTGCCGGCCACGCCGTACATGACCCAGGGGGTGGCGTGGAAGCCGTCAAACTTCAAAGGCAGCAGCACGCTGAAGAGGTCGATATTGTCCAGGTAGTTGGCGTGCGAGGTGTCGCCGTTACGATAGTAACGGGGGTCCTTGCCGTCAAAATTGTCGTTGACCGGGCGCGCCCAGAAGGCGGTGAGGCCCACGTTTTCGTTAAACTGGTAGGAAGCCACCACCGCGGCCGCATCCGTATCCATGATGGCGGAACCGCCGGCATAGGTGTTGGGCAGGGCCAGGCCCTGGAGGCCCATGCGGAACTTGAGGTCGGTCTGCGGCACGGCCCAGTCGATGTAGGCGTTCTTCACCTTCACCTGCTTGCCGTCAGCGCCCAGCGCAGCGCCGCTGTCGTTCTGGCCCCAGGTCTGGGTGCCGATTTCAAAGTACACGGTACCGGACAGCGCCTCGGAGGCCACGGCGTCCAACTGCAGGCGCACGCGCTGCTGCGCGTTGAACTGGTCGTTGCTGTCTTGCTTCTGCTTGGGGGCATTGCCGGTACGGGTCTTGTTGATCAGGCTGTCTTCGCCCACGCCGAAGCCCACCAACCACTGGCCCTTGGCTTTGAAATCGATGGCGCTGGCGCTGGTGGCCGCGCCGAACAGCAGGCCGGCGGCCAGAAGGAGCGTACAGATACGTTTCATAGTCCCTTCCTCTCTTGTTTTCCCACAGGGTATAAAAAGTTTGACCTGTCCCATACAGGCTATGGGACCGTTTACCTGCTTTTTATGCCGTTGGCAAGGCTTTTCGTCAAAAAATTTTTACCAGATTTTCACAAAAAGGAAGAAAAGGGCTGAAGCAAAGGACAAAAACGGCCGCCGGGCAAATGCCCGGCGGCCTGGGGTTGCGTCGTTGCTAAAAAGTGGGAAAAACGATTTTAGCTCTGCCCGCCGGACTCGCTCTGCATAAGGAGGATGGCCGTCTGCACCTGCTCCTCCGCATCGTTGCTGCCAGAGCCAGAATGCAGCGTCGTCAGCGTCAGGTCGGCAGTGGCGTTGGTAAAGGTGCCGTCGTGCCCGGCCCCTTGCGTCCACTGCTTGTCCAGGGTGATGGTCTGGTTGCCGTTGTCGTCCTGGCTCACGCTAATGCCCACCTTGGCCAGGTCGGCCATGCTGGTGAGGCTCAGGGTGGCGTCGCCTGGCTCCTTGCCCGCATCGGTAATGGCGGCCTCTACATGGCTCACCTTGCCGGCCTGAAGCAGGCTGTCCACAGTGCTGCTGTCCTTGGTCAGCAGGAAGTCCACGCCCGTGCCGCCGTCCAGCAGCTGATCGGCGGCGTCCGCGTGCAGCAGGTCGTTGCCTGCGCCGCCGTGGAGCTTGTCCGCCCCTGCGCCGCCCACGAGATTGTCGTTGCCGGCGCCGCCTTCAAGGTAGTCATTGCCGGAGCCGCCGTGGAGGTAGTCATGGCCGTCCTGGCCGTAGAGGCTGTCATTGCCGCTGCCGCCGAAGATGAGGTCGTCGCCCGTGCCGCCGTCCAGGTAGTCGTCGCCGCCCAGACCAAACAGGGCATCGTCGCCTGTGCCGCCAAAGAGGCTGTCCTTGCCGTCGGCGGCGTTTTCAAGGTGCTGCTCGGTCCAGCCGGCCAGACTGTCCAGCCCCTGCGCGTCCAGCGTGTGCAGGGCTGCGGCAAGGTCGTCCGTGTTCGGGTCGGCCGGGTTCTGGGTGGAGACGCTTAGGTGCCCGGCCAGGCTGCTTAGCCCGTCCTGCGAACCGTCGCCCAGCAGCACGTCGTTGCCGTGCTGGCCGAAGAGCAGGTCGTTGCCGCCCTCGCCCAGGAGGGCATCGTTACCGCCCTGACCGGGCAGCGAATCCAGCGCGTCAGCCAAGGCTTGCGGGTCGGCCTGGGCGTACGCAAGAATGTCCGCCGGAGTCAGGGCCTCGGCCGTACTCTCCAACTGTGCGGCAGCCAAGCCCGCTAGGTCGGCATGGTCGCCCAAAAGGAGGTCGTTGCCCGCGCCGCCCAGCAGCGTGTCGTGGCCGGTTCCCCCAGCCGTGGCGTCGCCCTGCAGAATATCCGCCGTAGCTGCGCCCTGCAGAACGCCTGCGTTATCTGTGCCTTCCTGTGCGGCCACCACATTGTAGGTGACCGTGGCCGGTTCGGAAATATGGCCCGCGCCGTCGCGCACCGTGTAGGTGAACTGCGCCGAGGCCGCTTCCGCGCCGGACGTGGGCTGCAGGTGTACGGAAAGGCCGTCCACACTTACTGCGCTTGCGGCATTGCCGGTGCCGGACAGTAACCCGCCGTCCTCACTGAAGGAATATCCGTCCGCCGGAGTTATGCCATTGGCCGTGATGTAGCCGACAATGTTGCCATTGGCATCCTGCAGCGTGGCCGTGAAGGCCGCAGCCGTGTCCGCCGTAAGGTGCAGGGAATCCACATTAAGGTGGACGTCGTGGGTAGTTGCGTTGCCGTCGCCGTCATCATCGTTGGTCAACAGGTCGGCCAGGTGGACGGTGTAGGACGCGGCAGCCACTTCGCCCGTGTCGCCGCCGACGGTGGTTATGGAGAAGGAAACAGAATCGCCCTTGGCGTAAACGGCAAGAGCGCCCTTAACGGTCAGATCCTTCCCCACTGCAACAACGCCCTGATAGTCATATGGGAAAACACCTTGCCTTTGACCGTAGATGGCCACAGCACCATCCACCACCGCACTGCCGCCGATGTAGACCAGATGGGCATTGGAGGTCAGAGACCCTGAAACATGCATATTCCCTGTTACAATCAGGTTGCAGTTGAGGGTTACGGCGCCCCTATCGGTAAAGTCGCCGTCAATAATGACAGTTTTCCCGGCCACGTTATAGCCAGCCAGATCGGCGAAGGAGGCATCTCTGCCTATCTTAATGACATCATCACCGTTACCAACGGCGCCTTGCAGTTGGGCAATGGAAACGGTGTTGCCCTTTGCGTCTGTAAAAATGCCATCCGTTGCGGCGTGATTGGTATACAGCCTCGCAGCGGAACCATTGATTGTGGCTGTGCCACCCACCACCAGCCCGGCGTTGGCTGTGGCCGTAACGGAGAGGCTTTCCGGCCCGCCGGTCTCGCCGGGATTGTCGCCGGTCGCGGGCGCATCCGCATAGTACACATCGTCCACGGCCACGGGCGCGGAAACGTTGAGGCCCAGGCTGCTGCCCGCCACAGCGGTGGCGGCCGTATCGCCGTCGCCGTCCGTGACCACAAAATTGAGCAGATTCTGGCCTTCGACAAGCTGGAAAGGCTGCGTTTGGGTGACCTTCCACTGGGCTGTGCCGTCAGTGTCCACATCGTTCAGGGTGGCGGTAAAATAGGTGGTGCCGTCTACTGTGCCGGTAAGGGTTTGGCCGTCATCCGTAGTGGCGAGGGTCATTGCTTTGCCGTCGGCCAGGGTGACGCTGGTAACGCTCTCGTCAAAAACAATGGAGGTTATGCCGTCCGCACTGACGCCCGTGACGTGCCCGGAAATAGCCGTAACGGTTTCCGCCGGGCTTTCCTGCTGCACGCCGCCAAAGGAAACGCTCTGGATGGTGAAGTCACTGTTGTCTTTTTGGTAGGTGTTATAAGTAATGCCATTGTCGACAGCAGATACCATGACTTTAGTAAAAGTGCTGTCAGGATTGAGAGCTTCAAGCGCTAATACGCTCCCGCCTTTTGCTTCAACCGTTTCACTCTTTATTAATGTAGTGCCATTATAGAAGGAGATTAGGGCTTTTTCCGGCTTGCCGTAAGTATCCGAGGAAGCGAAGCCGCCCAGGGTAATGGAAAGCGACGTAGCGCTCTGCCCTTCCGGCAGCTCGAAGACTACGGCTTCTGAAACGCCGGTGCCGTCAGCCTGCTTGGCAAAACAGATTTCGCTCAGGCGGCTGTTAGGACCCAGCTTCCCGTCTTCCCATGCAGTTTTGGCAAAGGTATCAATCCCATTCTCCTCAGCAGTCGTATCGACCCCTAGGCCACCCCACCAGGCATCGCTGCTTTTGAGATACAGGTCTCCAGCCGCGGTAAAGCTGCTAACCTTGTTGTCAGCAGCATAAACGACTTGTCCGGTGGAAATGGTCATACCTTCTGGCAGGCTCAGGCTGCCCGTCGCCACAGCGCCAGCAGGGAGACTCAAAAAGTCAAGCGTAATTTCGTCCCCCGCCGTGCCGGCCCCGCTGCCGGTGGTGGTCGTGGTGGTGCTGTCCACCGTGACCGTGGCCGTGGGCGCGTCGTCCTGGATGGCGATGATCAGGGTGTCGGAAACCGCCTGCGTGTTCGTGCCGCTGCCGCGGGCGATGCTGACGGTGATGGATTCCGTGGCGCTGTTCGCGCCTTCCACGTTGTCCACAGCCTTGTTCAACTCGTAGCTGTAGTGCACCGTGCCGCCTGCAATGGACGTGACCGTCAAGGTGCCGTGCTTGGTATGAATGGCGGTACCATCCGTGCCCACCGGGGCGTTGCCGTTGGCGTCCAAAGTAAAGGTCTGCCCCCCGATGGTCAGCGTGCCGCCCTCGCCGTAGGTATTGGCCGTAAACGTGCCCTCGGCGGTGGCGGAGGTTCCCTCCGTATGCTCCGTGCCGCCGGGCAGCAGGGCTTCGTCCACCGTGGGGGCAGATTCGCCCATGCTGAGGCTGGGGGCATCGTAAGCGCCCGTGATAGTCACGCCGATCATGTGGGTACTTTGCAGGCTGGTACCGTCCTCCGTAGCCGTGGCCTGGAAGCTGAAGGAGAGCTTTTCGCCCGCGGCCAGGCTATTGACGTTGCTCGTAATGGTCTGCAGAGCGGCGCTGATGTCGGCGTCCGCGCCGTAGGCTTTCTGCAGGGCCGTGGACAAGTCTCCGCTGTTTTCCGGCGTGCCCTTGGTAAAGGTATAGTGGCCGCTGGCGGTATTGAGGTCCAGCACGCCGTAGTTGGTGACCACGAGCTGGTGGCTGCCCTCATCGCTGTCGCTATCGACAGTTGCAGTTTTAAGAATCTCGATAGATTCGGTGTGCGCAGTAGTCTGTCCGTCAACGGTCTTGCTGACAGCTACCTCCAGAGTCTTGCCGCCGTGCTCGCCCGTGTAGTCCAGCTTGCCCCGCGCCACACCCCAGGAATCCTTGCCGTCGCTGAGCCCGGCCACGCCATAGACGAGGGTATCGCCTTCGGCATCCACGGGGGAAGCTCCGGTATTCTTACCGGGGATAAAATTGGCGGCGGAGGTCGCGCCGTCCTCTTGGAGGGTGACGCTGCTCCAGCCCATGAGCGGGATATCGTTGGCGCCCTGGATGTTGACCGTCACCGGCTGTTCCACGGTGCCGCCCTGGCTGTCCGCCACACTGACGGTAAAGGTCAAGGTTTTGGTTTCCCCTTCGTCCAGGCTGTTGACGGCGGCGGAGGCATTGTCCAGATTAAAGTTATAGTTGTAGGTGACGCTGCCGTCATTGTTGGTTGTGGGCGTAAGCACCAGGTCGCCGTAAGCGGTGTGGTAGGCAGTTGCGCCGTCCGCATTCGTGCCGGTGACAGAGGCGGCTGCATCTGTGCCGTCCGTAAAGGTCAGGCCCGTCACGCTCAGGGCGTCGCCGTCCACATCGTGTACGGTAAAGCTGCCGGAATCCGTGGACGTGCCCTTGGCGTTGTCGCCGTTTCTGCCGTTGGCAAAGTCGGTGCCGATATCGCCGCTCTTGCCCGATTCCGTCAGGCCAAGGGTGACGTCGGCCGTGGACTCCGCCACCGTGGGCGCGTCGTTGGCGCCGTTGATGGTGACGCCGATCAGGTGAGTGCCGGTAAGACCATGGCTGTCTTTGACCGTGGCCTGGAAGCTGAAGGAGAGCTTTTCGCCCTCGGCCAGGGAATCTACATGGCTGGTGATCGTCTTCAGGTAGGCGGCGGCAACGTCCGCGTCGAATCCAGCGTCGGTCAGCGCTGTAGAGAGCGCCGAGCTGTTCAGCGCTGTGCCGCTGATAAAGGTAAACGCGCCACTGGTGGTATTGAGGTCCAGCACGCCGTAGTTGGTGACCACGAGCTGGTGGCTGCCCCCATCGCTGTCGCTATCGGTAACAATCTTAATTATTTCAACAGATTCTGCACGCGATGTGGTCCGCCCGTCAACGGTCTTGCTGATGGACACGCCCAGGGTCTGGCCGCCGTGGTCCACGGCGTTGCCGTTTTCGTCCTTCCAGCCGTTTTCCTGGCCTTTGACCACATCCCAGGAGGCCTTGCCGTCGCTGAGCCCGGCCACACCAAAGGTGACCATGTCGCCGTCTTCGGGGTCAAAGCTGGGCAGGCGCGCGTAAACGGCGTTGCCGTTTTCGTCCTTGCCCATATACTTGTTGAAATGCTGAAGGTTGCCCCCAACGGTCATTGCGGTGGAATCGTTCTCCGTCAGGCCGACCGTCTGCCCGGACATGAGCGGGATATCGTTGGCGCCCTGGATGTTGACCGTCACCGGCTGTTCCACGGCCGCGCCCTGGCTGTCCGTCACCCGGATGGTGAACTCGTAGGAAGGCTTGTCCGCATCCGTCAGGGCATTGGCCGCCGCGTTGAGCGCAAAGCTGTAGGCGTAGGTGACGCTGCCGTCATTATTGGTTGTGGGCGTAAGCACCAGGTCGCCGTACTGGGCGTGGTACACCAGCGTGCCGTCCGTCTGGGTTTCCAGCGTAGCGCTTTCTCCACCCAGCAACAGGCTGACGGTTTGCGTATCGCCCGCATCCACATCCGTGACCGTAAAGCTGCCGTTGGCGCTTTCTACGCCCTTTGTGGCATGGTTGTAAGCATTGGCCCCGTTGTCGTCGCTCCAGCCCGATTCCGTAAGATTCAGAACCCCCGGACCCTCCGTGCTGATGACGGGCGCGTCGTTGGTGCCCCTGATGGTGATGGTCAGGTTGTTGGTGGCCGTGCCGCCGTGGCCGTCGCTCACCGTGTAGCTGAGGGTTTCCGTCAGGGTGTCGTTGACGCCCAGGGCCTGCACCGCAGCCAGATTGTTGTTCAGGGTGTAGGTGTAGGAGCCGTCGGCACTGAGGGTAAAGCTGCCGTACTGACCGGCGGTTCCCGTCTGCGCCACATAGGCCGGGACGTCCGTGCTGTCCACATCCGTGGGCGCGGGCAGCGTGCCGGTGACCTGGGCCATGTCTTCAGCCACGCTCGCCGTGGACGCCGCCACCGTGGGCGCATCGTTGGTGCCCCTGATGGTGATGGTCAGGTTGTTGGTGGCCGTGCCGCCGTGGCCGTCGCTCACCGTGTAGCTGAGGGTTTCCGTCAGGGTGTCGTTGACGCCCAGGGCCTGCACCGCAGCCAGGTCGTTGTCCAGGGTATAGGTGTAGGAGCCGTCGCCATTGAGGGTAAAGCTGCCGTACTGGCCGGCGGTTTCCGTCTGCGCCACATAGGTCGGGGTGTCCGTGCTGTCCACATCCGTGGGCGCGGGCAGCGTGCCGGTGACCTGGGTCGTGTCTTCAGCCACGCTCGCCGTGGACGCCGCCACCGTGGGCGCGTCGTTGGTGCCCCTGATGGTGATGGTCAGGTTGTTGGTAGCCGTGCCGCCGTGGCCGTCGCTCACCGTGTAGCTGAGGGTTTCCGTCAGGGTGTCGTTGACGCCCAGGGCCTGCACCGCAGCCAGATTGTTGTTCAGGGTGTAGGTGTAGGAGCCGTCGGCACTGAGGGTAAAGCTGCCGTACTGACCGGCGGTTCCCGTCTGCGCCACATAGGCCGGGACGTCCGTGCTGTCCACATCCGTGGGCGCGGGCAGCGTGCCGGTGACCTGGGCCGTGTCTTCAGCCACGCTCGCCGTGGCCGCCGCCACCGTGGGCGCATCGTTGGTGCCCGTGATGGTGATGGTCAGGTTGTTGGTAGCCGTGCCGCCGTGGCCGTCGCTCACCGTGTAGCTGAGGGTTTCCGTCAGGGTGTCGTTGACGCCCAGGGCCTGCACCGCAGCCAGGTCGTTGTCCAGGGTATAGGTGTAGGAGCCGTCGCCATTGAGGGTAAAACTGCCGTACTGACCGGCGGTTCCCGTCTGCGCCACATAGGTCGGGGCGTCCGTGCTGTCCACATCCGTGGGCGCGGGCAGCGTGCCGGTGACCTGGGCCGTGTCTTCAGCCACGCTCGCCGTGGCCGCCGCCACCGTGGGCGCATCGTTGGTGCCCCTGATGGTGATGGTCAGGTTGTTGGTAGCCGTGCCGCCGTGGCCGTCGCTCACCGTGTAGCTGAGGGTTTCCGTCAGGGTGTCGTTGACGCCCAGGGCCTGCACCGCAGCCAGATTGTTGTTCAGGGTGTAGGTGTAGGAGCCGTCGGCACTGAGGGTAAAGCTGCCGTACTGACCGGCGGTTCCCGTCTGCGCCACATAGGCCGGGACGTCCGTGCTGTCCACATCCGTGGGCGCGGGCAGCGTGCCGGTGACCTGGGCCGTGTCTTCAGCCACGCTCGCCGTGGCCGCCGCCACCGTGGGCGCGTCGTTGGTGCCCCTGATGGTGATGGTCAGGTTGTTGGTAGCCGTGCCGCCGTGGCCGTCGCTCACCGTGTAGCTGAGGGTTTCCGTCAGGGTGTCGTTGACGCCCAGGGCCTGCACCGCAGCCAGGCCGTTGTTCAGGGAGTAGGTGTAGGAGCCGTCGCCATTGAGGGTAAAGCTGCCGTACTGACCGGCGGTTTCCGTCTGCGCCACATAGGTCGGGGTGTCCGTGCTGTCCACATCCGTGGGCGCGGGCAGCGTGCCGGTGACCTGGGTCGTGTCTTCAGCCACGCTCGCCGTGGACGCCGCCACCGTGGGCGCGTCGTTGGTGCCCCTGATGGTGATGGTCAGGTTGTTGGTAGCCGTGCCGCCGTGGCCGTCGCTCACCGTGTAGCTGAGGGTTTCCGTCAGGGTGTCGTTGACGCCCAGGGCCTGCACCGCAGCCAGATTGTTGTTCAGGGTGTAGGTGTAGGAGCCGTCGGCACTGAGGGTAAAGCTGCCGTACTGACCGGCGGTTCCCGTCTGCGCCACATAGGCCGGGACGTCCGTGCTGTCCACATCCGTGGGCGCGGGCAGCGTGCCGGTGACCTGGGCCGTGTCTTCAGCCACGCTCGCCGTGGCCGCCGCCACCGTGGGCGCATCGTTGGCGCCCCTGATGGTGATGGTCAGGTTGTTGGTAGCCGTGCCGCCGTGGCCGTCGCTCACCGTGTAGCTGAGGGTTTCCGTCAGGGTGTCGTTGACGCCCAGGGCCTGCACCGCAGCCAGGCCGTTGTTCAGGGAGTAGGTGTAGGAGCCGTCGCCATTGAGGGTAAAGCTGCCGTACTGACCGGCGGTTTCCGTCTGCGCCACATAGGTCGGGGTGTCCGTGCTGTCCACATCCGTGGGCGCGGGCAGCGTGCCGGTGACCTGGGTCGTGTCTTCAGCCACGCTCGCCGTGGACGCCGCCACCGTGGGCGCGTCGTTGGTGCCCCTGATGGTGATGGTCAGCGTGCCCGTGGCCGTATCGCCGTCATTGTCTGTGTAGGCATAGGTGAAAGTCTGGTCCACCGACTGCCCCGCGCCCAAGGCCGCAGCCTTGTCGCCGCTCACCATAAAGCTGTAGCTGCCGTCGGCATTGAGGCTCACCGTGCCGTAGTCCGACAGTGCTTCCGACGTCCAGGCAAAGTGCGCGCCGTCCGCGCCGGCCACGGCTCCGGTCAGCACATTACCGTCGGCTGTGGGGGCGGTCTTGTCCGTAGCTGTGTCCGCCACACGCGCCGCAATGCTGGGCGCGTCGTCGTCCACGGTAAGCTGCAGGGTGGCCTGGGCGCTGTCGCCGTCACGGTCCATCACCGTCAGGGTCACTTCGTTGGTCAGGCTGTCCGCCCCTTCCGGGTGCGTAAGGGCCTCCTGCAGCGTATAGGTATAGGTCAGCTGGCCGCTGCGCGGATCAAATCCCACGGAGAGCGTGCCGCCGGGCACGTCCACAGAATCCGCCACCAGCCGGCCTCCGGTCCAGACCGTAACATTGTTGACAACAATGCGGCCCACACCGTCGGGCGCGGCCACGCGCAGGCCGCCGACAGCGGCAGCCTCTTGCGCATTACCGCCGCTGACCAGACCGGCCTCGCGCACTTCCAGGGTCTGCACCACGGGCCCAGGGCCGCCGTGACCAGGGCCAGGGCCGCCCTGCTGCTCCAGCACCTCCAGGCGTACGCCGTGGTCGGGCGGCGGAGGGGGGGGCACGGCCCCCGGCCCCCCCTTGGGCGTGGGCGAAGGCGTGCCGGGGATGGCCGAACCGCCATCGCTGAAGCCGCGCTGGCCTCCGCCAGTTTCACCAAAACGGTTACTACTGAAATTGAGGCCCCCAAGGGTTTTCAAGCCCTCCAACAGGGTGAGAGACGCGTCATTAAATTCCAGCGCATCAAGTCCGCCCGTGTGGGGGGCATTCAAAAAACCCGCCGCAGGCATAAGATCCGGATTATTAAGGGCGGCAAAAAAGGCCTCGCCGGAGATCGCCACGCCGTCCACGGCAAATTCGGGCAAATGGTCGGCAGGCAGGTCATAAAAGCCCACCAGCACCACCGTGCCCCCGTCGGGGAAGGAAAAAACAAGATCCTCCCCCTGGCGGGCAATGGTGGCGTCCTGCGGTACGAAATCCAGAGCCAGACGCCCCTCGGCCGTGGGGGTGATCTCCACACGTTGTCCAGCCTGAGGGCGAAAAATTTTTATCTCACTCATGATGGCGCCTCATAGCGATCTTGACGTTTTCTCGGTATATAGTGGGCGATGCCGCTTTTCTGACGCAAAAAAGTCCCCTGCCGCGCCGGGGCGGTACGGGACTTTTATCAATGCAAAATATGGGCCAAAGCGTTTCAGACAACAGGCAAAAGGGCACGGCGTCCTCCAAAGTCCATACAATAAGAGCAACTTATGCCAAAACGTGACATAAGCCCGCCTCTTTGTACGCACCGGCGAATCTGTGCCGTGCCCTTTCTCTCGATCATGGAAAGAAGGCTACAAAGTAAGTTTGTTTCCTGAAAAGTATTATTCTATAGTCAGGAAGTCAAGGGCTGCGGGGCATTTTTTTCCGCAAAAGGGCGCAGGCTTTGACGGGCGCGCCAAGCGTGGCTATAGTACATAAAAGGAGGTTCCTCATGAGCACATGGAAAAACGACCCCGCCCATTCCCGGCTCGGCTTTGTGGCTCGGCACCTCGCCATCACCGACATTTACGGCCGCTTTGCCGACGCGAGCCTGACGGTGGAAACAACCAAACCGGACCTGACGGACGCCGTGTTTACCCTCACGGCGCAGACCGCCGATATTGATACCCGCGTCCCCCCCAGGGACGAACACCTGCGCAGCGCGGATTTCTTTGGCGTGGCGCAGTTTCCCGAACTGCGCTTCACCAGCTCCGTGGTGCATCTGGGGCCCGACCGCACAGGCACGCTCACGGGCACCTTGAGCCTGCACGGCGTATCCAAAGAAGTAACCTTCAACCTCTGCGTAAGCGAACAGGTAACCAACCCCATGAACCAAAAGCCCACCCTCTCCTTTCAGGTCAGCGGCGCCGTCAAACGCAGCGACTTCGGCGTGGGGCCGGGCATCCCCGTGTCCATTGTGGGCGACGTAATCCGCGTGGTGGCGGATATGGAGTGCGCCCCGGCTTAAAGCCCTTACCCCTTTAAACACGCATACGCGGACGCCCACCGCAAAAACGCAGGCAAGCGTTGTGCGGAGCAAGGCCGGGGTGGGCGTCCTGCTTTTGCGTCTGTGCGCCCGCAAGGGCAGCCCGCCAAAGACGCCAGAGCCCGCTGGCGGAAAGCGCCAAGACGGCCCGACGCCCCTTGCGCAAAGCGACGCGAAGGGGTACAGGCCACCCATAATCCTTACGGATGGAGCGGAATGCGTATCCTCCACAAGCAGCAGCACTTGTCCCCTCTGGAAGGCCCGCGCCTGGAGCCGCACCCCTTTCACGCCGCCGGCGCGCCGCCGGACGAGCGCGACGGCGCACCCCTGGTGCCCGTAGGCCGACCCGAGCGCGGCGACCGCCCGGTTGCCGCGCCGCACCCTTCCGTACCCCACGGCGAGGCCTTTGAATTTCGCCAGCTGGGCGAAGAAGACTTTGAAGAGTTTGAAGCCCTGCTGCGCTACGCCTTTCAGGTCAGCACATCCGAAATGGCCCGCATCGGCTGGTCAGACAAGGAGATGAAGCAGTCCAAACTGCCCATTTTCGAGGCCTCGCACGTCATGGGCTGGTTTTACAAAGGGCACCTCGCTTCCCAGATCGTCATCTACCCCATGGAAGTGAACATCCACGGCGCCATCTGCAAAATGGGCGGCATTACGGGCGTGGCCACCTACCCGGAATACACGGGCCGGGGGCTCATCCGCACACTCATCACCAAAAGCCTGGAGTATATGCGCGACCAGCAGCAGAGCATTTCCTACCTCTGCCCCTACTCCATCCCCCTCTACCGCAAGCACGGCTGGGAAATCATCTCGGACAAGATGACCTTTTCCATCAAAGATACCCAGCTGCCCCACCGCCACCCCGTGGACGGACAGATAGAGCGCGTGGATATTGAAAGCGAAGACCTGCACCGCGTCTACCGCTACTTTGCCCGACAGGAGCACGGCGCGCTCATCCGTGGCGCGCTGGAATGGGAAGAATACTGGCGCTGGGATTCGGACGACGTCATGGCCGCCGTATACTACAGCGCGGACGCCAAGCCTCTGGGCTACGTCATCTACTACATTGAAAACGAAATTTTCAGCATCAAGGAAATGGTCTACCTGAACCAGGAAGCCAAATACGGCATCTGGAACTACATCAGCGCGCATTTTTCCATGATCACAAAGGTAGAAGGCTGCAACTACAGCGGCGAATCCCTGGCTTTTCAGTTTGAAGACAGCGAAATCGACGAAACCATCCAGCCTTACGCCATGGCCCGCATTGTGGACGTGCAGAAATTTGTGGAAGCCTACGCCTTCCAGTTCACGGACCCGCGCCTGGTGCTGGAACTCAACGTGAGCGACCCCATGGCCCCCTGGAACAACGGCATCTTCCGCGTGGCCTGGAACGAAGGCCGCACCCAGTGCGAAAAGGTGGCCGCCTGGAGCACCGGGCACCGCATCTCGCTGGATATCCAGACCCTCACCACCATGCTCATGGGCTACAAGCGCCCCACCTACCTCTACAACAACGACCGCATCGACATGGACTACCATCTGCTCAGAAAGCTGGAGGGACTGATCCCTTCGGACAAGCCCTACTTTTCCGACTACTTTTAGAGCAGTTAGCGAATGAAATGAGCTAACTGCTCTGCAAGGATTTTCTTGAAAATCCTTGCCACAAAATGCGAGAAGGCAGGCTATTGCCTGCCGTAAGCGAGCATTTCAAGTGTTAAATGCTCTAGAGCAAGCTGCAATTGCAGCGCAAAACCAGCAGCCGCAGGTCGGAAGGCGCGCCTCCCGGCCTGCGGCTGCTGTGCTGCGGCGTATGGCGCGGGGGCTGGGGCCCCCGCTCTCTTTACTCCGCGAAGTTGTAGCCCGCCTCCAGGGCTTTGGCGTTGACGGGCACTAGGTGGGCGTAGTGGCTGCTGACCACGCGGCGCAGGGCCTCCTGCACGGCCGCAAGGGGCAGCGCGCCGGTAGCCTTGATCCAGGCGCCCAGAGCCACCATGTTGGCCAGCTTCACATTGCCCAGTTCATGGGCCATGTCGTTGACCGGGATGTAAATGCTGCGATGCTGTCCGTCCAGCAGGCCACGGTCAATGAGGGAGGCGTTGACAATCTGCACGCCCTCCTTGTGCAGGCGCGGCTGGAACTTGGTCAGGGAAGGTTCGTTAAGGATAATGGTGGAGCGCGGTTCGCGCACCAGAGGCGCGCCGATGGGGTGGGTATCCAGCACCACGGTGCAGTTGGCCGTGCCGCCGCGCATTTCCGCGCCGTACACGGGGATGAAGGTCACCTCCAGCCCGTGTTCCATCCCGGCCTGGGCCAGCAGATTGCCCGCCAGCATAACCCCCTGGCCGCCAAAGCCCGCAATGATTACGTCCTGATACTCACTCATGGCTGGCCTCCTGCGCGGCGGTCACGTCCTTGCAGACGCCCAGGGGGAACACGGGGATCATGGCTTCCGCAATGCGTTTGTTGGCCGTAATGGGGTCCATGTGCCAGTTGGTGGGGCAGCCCGAAAGCAGCTCCACAAAGCCGAAGCCCAGGCCGTTGATCTGCACCTCAAAGGCGCGGCGCAAGGCCTTTTTGGCCGCGCGCACATGGGCCACGCTGTCCAGGGCGCAGCGCGCGGCATAGGCCACGCCGCCCAGTTGGGCCATGAGCTCGGCCATATGGATGGGCCCGCCCTCGTTGGCGGCGTTGCGGCCGTGTACGGTGGTGGTGGTCTTCTGCCCCAGCAGGGTGGTGGGGGCCATCTGGCCGCCGGTCATGCCGTAGACCGTATTGTTGATGAACACGGCGGTGATGTGTTCGCCCCGGTTGGCCGCGTGCAGGGATTCGGCCATGCCGATGGCGGCCATATCGCCGTCGCCCTGATAGGTAAAGACCACGGCGTCGGGCCGGGCCCGGCGCACGCCCGTGGCCACGGCGCAGGCCCGGCCGTGGGGAGCCTCCAGGCCGTCTACGTTAAAGTAGTCGTAAGTAAAGGTGGCGCAGCCCACCGAGGCCACCAGGATGGTCCTCTCCGCCACGCCCAGCTCGTGAAGCACCTCGCTCACCAGACGGTGGGCAATGCCGTGGTGGCAGCCGGGGCAGTAGTGAGTTTCGCGTTCGTTGAGCACGGGGTTGGCGTCAAAGACCAGAGTTTCGCCCGGTTGGGGGCGCAATTGGTTTTGCAGAGCGGTATCCATCACTTTTCCTCCAGAGCCTGGAGCATGGGCTCGCGCAGGGCATCGGCCCCGATGAACAGACCGGGCATGACGCCATGCCAGCGCACGTCGGCGGCCGCTGCGCCGGGCTGCGCGCAAAGGGCCAGGCGCACGTCCTCCACCATCTGACCGGCGTTCTGCTCCAGCACCAGAAAGCGCCGGCCTGGGGCCAGGGCGCGCAGGGCTTCGTCCGGGAAAGGATAGAGCGTCACAGGGCGGAACAGGCCCACCCGACGGCCTTCCGCACGCAGGGCGCGCACGGCGCTGCGGGCGATACGGGCAATGGAACCAAAGGCCACCACCACCAGATCCGCATCCTCGGTATCCACGCATTCAAACGCGCATTCGGCGCGCATGGCCGCGTACTTGCGCATGAGCATGCGGTTGCGCTCGGCCAGGGCCCCTTCAGCCAGATAAACGGACTTGAGCAGGCGCGGCGCAGCGTGTACCCCGCGTTTGCCGTAGCCTTCCAGCCGCCAGTCAGCAGCCAGACGGGCCAGGTCTTCGGGGGGCACGGCGTCCTTGGGCGGCACGCGGCGCACGGGCTCTTTAATCTGGCCCACAATGGCGTCGCCCAGCACCAGCACGGGGTTGGCGTACTTGAAGGCCAGAGCAAAGGCGCGGAACATGAAATCGTAGCATTCCTGCGCCGTGGAAGGGGCCAGCACCAGATTGCGGTGGTCGCCGTGGCCGCCGCCCTTGACGGCCTGAAAATAATCGCCCTGTGAGGGGCCGATATCGCCCAGGCCAGGGCCGCCGCGCTGCATGTTGACCATGACGCCGGGAATCTGGCTGCCCGCCATGTAGGAAACGCCCTCCTGCATGAGCGAAATGCCGCAGCCGGAAGAAGACGTCATGGCCGGCACGCCGCAGGCCGCCGCGCCCAGCAGCATATTGACGGCCGCCACCTCACTTTCGGCCTGCACAAACTGGCCGCCCCCATCGGGCAGCAGCACGGAGAGCGTTTCGGGCACTTCGTTCTGCGGGGTGATGGGGTAACCGAAATAGCAGCGGCAGCCCGCGTCCACCGCACCATAGGCAATGGCTTCGTTACCTTTGATCAAAACACGTTCGGCGGCGCTCATGCGTCACCCCCTTTGGCCTTGGCGGTACGGAACACGCGGATGGCCACGTCCGGGCACATGACGGCGCAGGCGGTGCAGCCCGTACACGGGCCCTCCTGCTCCATGACTTCATAGCCCTGACGGTTATAGCGGCCCGATGGCCGTAAAACGTGCGCCGGGCAGGCGGCCACGCACAGGCGGCAGCCCTTGCAGCGTTCTTCCAGAAAAACTACTCGTGACATGGGTACTCCTTTGCGCCCGGCGACGGGGCGCGGTGGGGGGTTGCCGCGCGGGCCGGGGCACGCCCCGCCCCAAAACGGCCGTCGCCGCGGGACGCTTCAGCGTATGAGCATGGCATCCCCATAGGAAAAAAACCGGTAACCCTGCGCCTCGGCCTCGGCATAGGCCGCCAGCACGCGCTGGCGTCCCGCAAAAGCGGACACCAGCATGAGCAGGGAGGATTCCGGCAGATGGAAATTGGTCACCAGCCCGTCCACCACGCGGAAACGCCGGCCGGGATACAAAAAAATGTCCGTCCAGCCCGCAAAGGGCTGCACCCGGCCGCAAAGCTCGGCCACGCCCTCCAGGGCACGCACGCTGGTGGTGCCCACAGCCACCACCGGACGCTTTTCGGCCTTGGCCTTGGCCACGGCCTGAGCCGTTTCTTCCGGCACTTCAAAGTATTCGCGGTGCATGCGGTGGGCGCGGATGTTCTGGCTGCGCACGGGGCTGAAGGTGCCATACCCCACATACAAGGTGACCTCTGCCCACTGAAAGCCGCGGGCGGCCAGATCCGCGCGCAGGTCTTCAGTAAAATGCAGGCCCGCCGTGGGCGCAGCCACAGATCCGGTCTTGTCCTCGCGGGAGTAGACCGTCTGGTAGCGGCTTCTGTCCTCGTCGCCGTCCGGACGTTTGATGTAGGGCGGCAGAGGGATGTGCCCCGTGGCGGCAAAGGCCTTGGCCAGGTCACCCTCCCAATGCAGCCGCACCCGCCGGCGGCCAAAGGCGCCCGATTCCAGCACCGTCACCCGTATGCCCGCGCCGAAATCAAAGGTCTCACCGTCACGGACGCTCCCGCCGGAACGCACCAGGCCCTCTGCCTCGGCGACCAGGCCGCCGGTTTTGGCGGGCACGGCGCGCTCCAGCACCAGGGGCAGGGGGGTCAGCAGCAAAAATTCCACCTTGCCGCCCGTGGCCCGCGTGCCCAACAGCCGCGCCTGCAGCACGCGGGAATTGTTGGCCACCAGCAGAGCGCCGGGGGGCAACAAATCAGGCAGGTCCGCAAAGCGCGCGTGCGTCAGCTCCACTGCGCCCGTACGCGGCAGCACCATGAGCCGCGAGGTTCCCCGCTCTTCAGGGGGGAACTGGGCAATACGCTCCTGGGGCAGATCAAAATTATAACTTTCCAACCAGAAATCGGCTTCCTCAATGGGCATGTTCCGGGCCTCGTGGCTGTGCCTCCACCGGACTTGTCAGCGCCGGACGGAGAGGCTAGGGTATGACTTCCGCTCTTGGGGCCGCCTGCTCCGGGCGGAATCGCAGGAGGCGCGCTTGCGGTCCTGGCGGCCTGTGCGCCGCAGGGGCGGAGTCCGTTTACGCTGCGGCCAGAGATTTCACAAGTGAAATGCTCTTGGGAGGGAAGGAGTATAGCCATGCCGCGCCCGCTTGTCATCCTCACGCTGTGTTGCGCCCTCGGCCTGGTTTCGGGCTGCGCCGACGGCCTGCGCAATCCTTTTTCCAACGACCCCCTCACCGGCGGCGCGGACGTGAGCACCAGCCGTCTGCTGGGCGTGCCCACGCCCGCGGGCATGCAGCGCTTCACCTCCCACGGCTATGAAACCGCCGGAACCGCCGGCAGCGAGGGCCTGGAAGTGCTGCGCGGCGACGCGGACCCGGGCTTTGCCGCCCAGATCATGTACACCGGCCTACAGGGACAAGGCTGGCAACTGCGCCTGGCCCTGCGCAAAAGCGGCCGCGCGGTCTACGTCTACGAGCGGGGCCAGAGCCTGGCCGTGCTCACCCTGCACCGCGAAACCCTGGGCACCGTGCTGGAAATCTGGACCGGAGCCCGCCTGCCCGACGGCGCTGCCCTGCCCGCCCCGGCCGCGCCCGAAGCGGGCGCTTCCAACCCCGCCGCAGAGGACGCCGGCAGCTACCCCCCCGGTGCGGGCGGCATGGACACCACGCCCAAGCCCGGCGCCACGGTGCGCACCTGGGGCGGCGGCAACAGCGGCTCCGGCGGGCTGGAGGAACGCAACCTGTGAGCGCGCTGCACACCCCCGTGGACCAGCTCACCCGCCTGGTCAACAAGCGCCTGCACCTGGGCGTCTGCGGCTCTGTGGCCTGCTGCCGGGCCGCGGACCTGCTGCGGGCCTGGCGCGCCCTGGATCTGCACGTTTCCGTAACCCTCACGCCCGGCGCGCGGCAGTTCGTCACGCCGCTGCTCTTTGCCGCTCTGGGGGCTGCGCCGGTCTATACGGACATGTTCACCCCCGGTGAAGACGTCTTCGCCCATCTGGAGCCGGGCCAGCACGCCCATGCCCTGGTGGTGGCCCCGGCCTCGGCGGACGCCCTTGCCCGGCTGGCCCACGGCGCGGCAAACGACATGCTGGCCGCCCAGGCCCTGGCCTTTGACGGCCCCCTGGTGCTGGCCCCGGCCATGAACCCGCGCATGTGGGCGCACCCGGCCACCCAGGCCAATGCGGCCCTGCTGCAGGAACGCGGGGCGCAGATTGTCCGACCCGGCTGCGGCGGCACAGCCTGCGGCGACCAGGGCGAAGGCCGCCTGGCCCCTCTGACGGACATTTTTCTGGCCGGGCTGCGCGCCCTGGCCCCACAGGACATGGCGGGCAAAAAAGTGCTGGTCACCCTGGGCCCCACCCGCGAAGCCTGGGACGGCGTGCGCTACTGGTCCAACCCCTCCACCGGGCTCATGGGCGCGGCCCTGGCCGTGTGCGCCTGGCTGCGCGGGGCCGCTGTTACGGCCGTGTGCGGTCCGGGCGTGAGTTATGCCCTGCCGCGCGATCTCGACCGCCGCGACGTGACCAACGCTCGCGAAATGCACGCCGTGGCCGCGGCACTGTGGCCAGGCATGGACATGGGCATATTCACTGCCGCTGTGGCGGACTTTTCGCCCAAACCACTGGGGCCGCACAAGTTTAAAAAAGCTGCTGCGCCCCAGGGCTTCAGCGTGGACTTCACCCCCAATCCCGATATTCTGCAGACCCTGGCCACCGCCCGCGCGCCCCACCAGAAAGTGCTGGGCTTTGCCGCCGAAACCGCGCCGGACATGGCCGCCCTGCTGCCCCTGGCCCGGGCCAAGCTGGCCCGCAAAAACGCCGACCTCCTGGCCGCCAACCGCGTCAACAGCGCGGACAGCGGCTTTGCCGCGCCCACCAACAGCCTGGCCGTGGCGGACGCAACCGGACGGGAAGAAATCTGGCCCAACCAAAGCAAGGCCGACGCGGCCTGGGATCTCTGCACATGGCTTTTGCGGCTCTGAACCCCCTGGCGGCCCTCTGGCGGCAACGCGGCCTGACCTGCCTGCTCATGCCTCCGGGCTTCGACGCCTTTGCCCCCACGCCGCCCACGGCCACAGCGGCGGCACAGGCCGTTCCCGCTCGCGACCTTGCGGCCCCGAACCAGCGCCGCCAGAACCCGCCGCGCCCCGTCCGCTCGGCCGCAACGGGCCCATCCGACCGGGACAGGCCCGCAGCAACACGCCCGCAGCAACGGGCCGCGGTCCACGCTTTTCCTTCTGAAGCCGTCCCGGCTCCCGCAAGCGCGGTCGACGCCCCCTGGCGGCCCTTGCCCCCCCACGTCTGGCCCGCTCCCTGGCGCGACCTGCTCGGCCAGACCCGGCCCGGCCATATTGTCTGGACCTACTGGAGCCTGGGCCCGGACATCCGCGACCCCGCCACCCCCGGCCGCGCCCAGCGCCGCGCCTTTTTGCAGCGCCTGCTGCACGACCTGGGCCACCCGGCGGGCACCCATACCTTTTGGCCCGTATGCCTGCCGCCGGATCCGGACGCCCTGCCCCCCGTGCCGGAGGACACTGCGCTCGGCGCGCTGGAAAAAACGCCTCCCGCCCCGGCCTATGCCCCCGCGCCCGACGTCTTCTGGTCCGGCGCACGGCAGCTCCGCGCCCGCGGCGTGGTGGTGCTTGGCTCCGTGGCGGGACAGGCCGCGGGCCTGCCCGGCGGGCTGCGGCCTTTACAGCAGCTGCGCCACAGGGGGCAGCTGGTCTGGGTTCTCTGGGATGTGGAAAATCTGCTGGCGCAGGAACAGCGCTACGCCTCCATGCTGGCTTTTCTGCGGCAGGCTTTTGTACCTGTGCTGCGGTAACAGCGCAGCCACGCGGGATAATAAAAAACTGTCGATAAAGGAAAGTGCTGTATGTTCATCGCACTGGGCCTGACCTTCCTCGGCATGGCCGTGGGCTACCTGCTGCGCCGCAGCCCCTGGCCTGGACGGTTGACGCGCGGCATCACTCCGGTAATCATGCTCCTCCTGCTGGGCCTGGGCATGGCCGTGGGCGGCAACGCCGCCCTCATGGAAGCCCTGCCCCGTCTGGGCGGCGCGGCCCTTACCCTCACCCTGGCGGGGCTGGCCGGATCTCTGGCCTGCACCCTGCTGGTCAGCCGCGTTTTCCGCCGCGGTTCCGGCGCGCCGTCAGGCCAGGGCCGCAGCAAAAAGGACGCACATGAAGACCGTTGAACATCTGCTTCAGGGCAATGCCTTTTTCCAGCGCAATTACTTCAGAAAGCACGAATCGCAGCTGCTGGACCTGGTGGCCCACGGCCAGCACCCCAGAGCGCTGTTCATCGGCTGCGCCGATTCGCGGGTCATCCCTTCGCTCATCACCAATGCGCCCCCAGGCCAGCTCTTTGTGCTGCGCAACGTGGGCAACTTCGTGGCCCCCTACAAGCCGGACGAAGACTACCACGCCACGGCGGCGGGCATTGAATACGCGGTCACGGCTCTGAACGTTGCCGAGGTCATTATCTGCGGCCACACCCACTGCGGGGCCATTGCAGCCCTGTTTACGGGCAAGGACGAAGGCGACGACCTGATCCATACCCGCAAATGGCTCTCGCTGGGGAAAAAGGCCAGGGAAATGGCCATGCTGGCCCTGGGCAAGGATGCGGAACCAGACCGCCTGCTGCGCCTGACGGAAAAGCTCTCCATTGTCTTCCAGATCGAAAACCTCATGACCTACCCCTGCGTGCGCGCCAAGGTGCGGGAGGGCAGCCTGCACGTCCACGGCTGGCTCTACCATATCGAATCGGGGGCCATGCAGTACTACGACCCTGATGAACACGAATTTTTGGCCCTGAACCAGCAACCGGACGACGCGCAGAAGGCTCTCCCGCAAACAGACGGCGCGCCCTCCCAGGTCTGAGCGCCGGCCTGGCGTATCCCCATGCAAGGCAGTATGTACATAGTGGCGTTTTTCGCGACGGGCGTGCTGTTGGCGCGTCTGGGGCTGGCGCCCTCCTGGCTGCTGGAACACGACCTGACCCTCTACGTGCTCTGGCTGCTCATGTTTCTGGTGGGGCTTTCCATCGGCGCGGACCGGCGGCTGGGCGAAATTCTGCGCACCCTGCGCCCCCGTGTGCTGCTCCTGCCCCTGGCCACCACCGTGGGCACCTTTGCGGGCACGGCCCTGGCCAGTCTGGTCCTGGTCTACAGCGTTACGGAGTGCATGGCCGTGGGCGCGGGCTTTGCCTATTATTCCCTCTCCTCCATCTTCATCACCCAATATAAGGGACCGGAGCTGGGCACCATCGCGCTAGTCAGCAACATTGCCCGCGAGCTCTTCACCCTGCTCTGCACGCCGCTGCTGGTACGCCTCTGGGGGCCGCTGGCGCCCATCACCTGCGGCGGGGCTTCCACCATGGATACCACCCTGCCCGTCATTGTGCGCTACTCCGGCAAGGACTGGATGTTCGTCTCCATCATCCACGCCATGCTTCTGGACATGAGCGTACCCTTCTGGGTCATGTTCTTCTGCACTCTGTGAACGGCGGGCCCGCCTTGCCAGAGGGCGCAAAAGCGGTCACTATACGGGCAGTAGTCATCACCTCTACCGGAGGGACAGCCATGCCCCGCATGCGCTCCGCCAAACTGAAACTCAAAGAAAGCCTCACCGGCCCGCACTGGCGCGACCATCTGGACGCCATCAGCCAGGGCGGCATGGAAAATGTGGGGCCGCTGTTTTCCTTCCTGCTCCTGGGCCCGCAGACCATGCACCGCGCCGCCGTGGCCCTGGGGCAGGTCACCGCCCGCCTGGCCGTCAGCCAGCCCGAAGCCGCGCGCAATATCATCCGCCGCCTCATGTGGCACCTCAATGAGGAATCGGGCAACATCGGCTGGGGCATTCCCGAAGCCTTCGGCGAAATCCTGGCCGCCAGCGCCCCCCTGGCCAAAGACTTCCACAAAATTCTCCTCACCTACATCATCGACCTGGGCCACGACGACAACTTTTGCGACCACGATGTGCTGCGCCGTTCCTGTTACTGGGCCATCGGCCGGCTGGCCCAGGCCCGTCCGGACCTCTGTCTCACGGCCCGGCCCTGGCTGCGCAAAGGCCTCGCCGACCAGGACGTGGTCTGCCGGGGCATGGCCGCCTGGGCCCTGGCCCAGCTGCCGCCGGACCTTATGGACGCCCCGGCCCTGCGCACCCTGGCCCTGGCCGGGCACACGGAAGTCTGCCAGCTTTTCGACGGCAACGACGTCTACGAGGCAAGCGTCACCCAACTGGCCCAGGAGGCCCTGGCCCGACTGGCTTCGCCCTCCGCCGTAAAAATCTGAGCCGCAGGCCCGGTGCAGGGACGCGGTTGTACCGGCCACGGGCTGCCGGACGTTTCTCTTGCCGCAGCCCAGCGCAGTTTACAGAAAAGAAAAACGGAAAGGCGCAAAGCAGGCAGGCCTTGCGGTCCCTTCCTGCAGCAGCCTCTCCGGAATGAGGTTTTTTCATGGCAGTAGTACTGGGTACGGCCGGGCATATCGACCACGGCAAGACCTCGCTGGTGCGCGCTCTCACGGGACAGGACTGCGACCGCCTGGAAGAGGAAAAACGCCGGGGCATCACCATTGAGCTGGGCTTTGCCTGGCTGGACCTGCCGGACGGCGAACGTCTGGGCATTGTGGACGTGCCCGGTCACGAACGCTTTGTCAAAAACATGGTGGCCGGGGCCGCGGGCGTGGACATGGTCATGCTGGTCATTGCGGCGGATGAAGGCGTCATGCCGCAGACCCGCGAACATCTAGAAATCTGCTCTCTGCTGGGCATCCGCACGGGACTGGTGGCCCTGACCAAGACCGACATGGTGGAGCCGGACTGGCTGGACATGGTTACAGAAGACGTGCGCGCTTTTCTGGCGGGCACCTTTCTGGCGGACGCGCCCGTCTTTCCCGTTTCTTCGGCCACGGGAGAAGGCCTGGAAGCCCTGCGGGCGGCCCTGACCGCCCTGGCCGGGAGCCTTGCGCCTCGGCCCCGCAGCGATATCTTTCGCCTGCCCGTAGACCGCGCCTTCAGCATGAAGGGACACGGCACGGTGGTCACGGGCACGGTCATTTCCGGCCGCTGTGCTGTGGGCGAAGCCTTGTGCTTCATGCCGCCGGACCTGCCCACCCGCGCGCGCAGCCTGCAGCGCCACGGCAAGCCCGCGCAGGACGTGGCCGCCGGACAGCGCTGCGCGGTCAATGTGCAAGGGCTGGAAGTGGCGGATATCGAACGCGGCTTTGTGCTGGCCCGGCCCGGCGAGCTGTTTCCCTCCTCGCGCTGGATGGTGCGCCTCACCTGCCTGGCCTCCGCCCCGCGCGCCCTGCGCCAGCGGGTAGAAATCCACTTCCACCACGGCACGCGCGAGTGTCCGGCCCGCGTGGTGTTTCGGGATAGGGACAAACTGGCCCCGGGCGAAACGGCCCTGGCCGAACTGCGCTTCAAAGAACCGTTGGCGGGTGTCTTTGGCGACCACTGCGTACTGCGCGCGGGTTCGCCCCTGCGCACCGTGGCGGGCGGTCCGCTGGTGAGCCCCCTGCCGCCGGAGCTGCGCCGCAACAACCCCCGTTTTGCGGAAAATCTGCGCCTGCTGGCCGCCCTGCCCGCTCTGCGCGAAGCCGTGGACGCGCCCGCCGCCCCCAAGGGCGACGGCAAGGCCGCCGCAACGCCTAAGGGCACGGCCAAGGCCCGCGACGCGGCCTGCGCCGCCTTTTCAGCCGCCCTGCTGGACCTGCGCGGCGCAACGGGCGCGGATGAAGCCCTGCTGCGCGTGCTCAGCGGCCTGCCCCGCAACGTGCAGGAAGCGGGCCTGCAACTGCTGGCCGCACGCGGGCAGGCCCTGTGCTTTGACAAGGACGCCCACGCCTGGATCGGCCGCCCGGCCTTCGACGCCTTGCTGGCCGCCTGCCTGCAGCGCGGTGCGGATCTGCACCGCAAAGAACCGCTCAAGCCAGCCTTCACCCGCGGCGCGCTCTGCACGGGCTGGAGCGCCCGGCTGGCCCCACGTCTGACCCAAAAAATCCTGGACCAGGCCATCAAACAGGGCGAACTGGCCATTGAGGGCGAGGGCCTGCGCCTGGCCGGGCACGAAGTCAGTCTGGCGGCGGACCAGGCAGGCCTGCGCGCGGCCCTGCTTGCGGCCCACGCCGACGGCGGCCTGACCCCGCCCAACCTCAAGGACGTGCTGGAAGAGCTCGGCGTGGCCCCCAAGGCGGCCGCGCCCGTGCTGCGGCTGCTCTGCGAAAGCGGCGAACTGGTCAAAATCAAGGAAGGGCTCTACTACCACGGCCCGGCCCTGACGGACATCCTGGAGCGCGTGCGGCAGTGGTTTGCCGACCACGACAACCTGGACGTGGCCGGACTCAAGGAAATCACCGGGCTTTCGCGCAAGTACCTCATCGCCCTGCTGGAATACATGGACAACGCCCACATCACTGTGCGCGTAGGCGACCAGCGGCGCTACCGGGGGCGCTGAAGCCGTCCGCGCAGGCAATGATACTTTTTTGTTTTCCGGGCCGGAAACTCCCCGCCGCCCCCTTGCCCTGCGGCGGGAAATGCGCATTATAGAGGATGGTAATGCTCATTTGCTCATAATCACCTCAACCCCAACCCAAGGAGCGCACCTATGTCCGAAAAGATTCTTGTTGTGGGCGGCGTGGCCCTGGGGCCCAAGGCGGCCTGCCGTTGCAAACGGCTCATGCCCGACGCCCAGATCACCCTGGTGGACGAAAACGAACTGATTTCTTACGGGGGCTGCGGCATCCCTTATTACGTTTCCGGTGAAATCCAAAATCTGGACGATCTGCGCTCCACTCCCTACCACACCGTACGCGACCCGGCCTTTTTCCAGGCCATGAAGGGCCTCAACGTACGTACCCGCACCCGCGCCCTGGCCATTGACCGCGCAGCCAAGACCCTGCTGGTCAAGGATCTGAACTCGGGCAAGGAAGAAAAGCTGCCCTACGACAAACTGGTGCTGGCCACGGGCGCCAGCCCGCGCATGCCTCCCGTGGAAGGCAAGGACCTCAAAAACGTCCTCTCCCTCACCCGTCTGGAGGCCGCCGGGGCCATCCGCGCCGCCTGCCAGGAAGGCAAGGTGACCGAGGCCGTCATCGTGGGCGGCGGCTTTATCGGGCTGGAGGCCGCCGTGGCCCTGGCCGACATGTGGGGCGTGAAGGTCAGCGTGGTGGAAATGATGGACCAGATCCTGCCCGGCGTGCTCTCGCACTCTCTGGCCCTCATGGCCGCGCACGACTGCCAGGCCCACAAGGTGGACGTCCATGTGTCCGAAAAAGTGCTCAGAATCGAAGGCACGGACGGCGCGGTGAGCGCCGTAGTCACGGACAAGCGCCGCATTCCGGCCCAAATGGTCATCTTTGCCGCCGGGTTCACCCCCAACGGCGGCCTGGCCAAAGAAGCCGGGCTGGAAGTAGCCCCCTTCGGCGCAATTGTGGTGGACGAACACATGCGCACTTCCGACCCCGCCATCTACGCGGGCGGCGACTGCGTTTGCATCAAAAACATCATCACCGGCAAACCCGGCTACCTGCCCCTGGGCAGCATGGCCAACCGTCAGGGCCGCGTCATCGGCACCAATCTGGCCGGCGGCGACGCCACCTTCCCCGGCTATGTGGGCTCCTGGGCCGTCAAACTCTTTGACATGGCCTTCTGCGGCGTGGGCCTTACCGTGGAGCGCGCCCGCAAAGAAGGCTACGACGCTCTGAGTGTGGGCGTGGAGCAGCTGGATCACGCCCACTTCTACCCTGAAAAATCCATGATGACCCTGGAACTGGTGGTGGATAAGCCCTCCCGCCGCGTGCTGGGCCTGCAGGGGGCCTGCGCCGACCCCGATTCCCTCAAGGCCCGCATCGACGCCGTGGCCGCCGCCCTGCAGTACAGCAAGCCCACAGTGGATGACATCTCCAACCTGGAAGTGGCCTACGCCCCGCCCTTTGCCTCGGCCATGGACGTGGTCAACGCCGTGGCCAACGTGGCGGACAACGCCCTGGACGGCCGCTTTACGCCCATCACGGGTGACACCTTCATGGAGCTTTGGAAAAATCGAGATAAGAACAACGTCTTCTTCATTGACGCCCGCCCGGCAGCCGCCGGTCGCGCCGTGCAGGAAAAACACCCCGATTGGCACGCCATCCCTCTGGAGGAAATCGCCGCCCGCGCCAATGAGGTGCCCAAAGACCGCCCCGTGGCCATTATCTGCAACACGGGCCTGCGCGCCTACGACAGCCTGCTCATCCTCGCCCGCAGCGGCGTGAAGGAACTGGTGAACGCCTCCGGTGGCATGCAGTCCGTCATCAAGATGGGGTTGAGTGTGTAGCCGCTTGCGCAACGGGCGGGGGGCTGGTCCCCCTGCCCCAGGAGAATGGGGCGCGAACGGCGTTCGCCTCCAACAACTGCATCTGTTTGTATTTGTGTAGAGGGCCAAGGGCGAGGCTGCGCGCGCCTCGCCGCCCCGGATAATTATATGCCACAGGGAATGCCGCCCTGCGAAAGATACGTCAGCTCTTCGGCTATGGTCAGCAACTCTTCCAACAGACCGCCGCCGTTCATGGGGTGGCCGAAAAGCGCCTCGCGCTGGTGCTCCAGTCCGCGTCTGCCCACGGCTTCGGGCAGGGTGGAGGCCAGGGTGTCGGCCAGACGGCAGGCCAGAAAATAGCCTTCAGCTCCGGCGGTAAAAAGGTCTTCCAGCGCGGTAAAACGCGGCCCGACCTCGCGCCAGTAAGCCAGCGCCGCCGCCGAAGGCGGCAGGCCCGCGGCCGTGCACAGGGCCGCGTGCAAGTTGTTGCAGGCCGCGCCCGGCTGTCCGGCTCGCCAACCCCACAGCCAGTGGGTGCGGGCGAAAAACAGATGGTGTTCTACGGCCAGGTCCAGCAGGCCGCGCACATGGTTCAGGGCACGCAACAAGGGCGCGCCGCTTTCCGCCGGCCAGGCCGCGCAGGGCGCGCGCAGCTGCCACAGGGGCACCAAGGCCTTTTGCGGGGCGTAACCCGCCATACGCAGCAAATGCGCCAGCCAGGCGTTGGCCGCCGGGCTGCGCGGCGTTTCCAGGTGCGAATAGCTTAGAATGTAGCCGCCCGCACCATACGCGCCGCCCACCACCAACGGTTGCCCTGCCAGAAAATCCGCTGAAAGATTGACCCCGTACAGCGCCTGCCAAGTTTCAAAAACCTGCGCCGGAATACGTCGCAAAGGCAGATCCGCCAGCCAGAAGTCTTCGCCCGGCGCGTCGTAGGCCGCCAGCACGCGCACGTCTTCCCCCGCCTCCGGCGCAAACCGCCCCGGCCACCACACTGGCAGGGCGGCATCTACCGCCTGACCGGCCGTCAGCTCCGGTGGCACGCGGGGGTCGTCCGCCCGCAGGCGTACCCGTACATGCCCGGAAATAAGGTGGTGCAAACGCTGCGGGTAGGCAGCACGCATCCAGGGGCAGAGGTTCAGGCCGGCAGCGGCGTTCTCGTGGCGCAGGGCCAGCCCGGCCCCGCCGCAAAAACCCAGATAGCGCCCGCCCTGGGCCACCCAGCGGCGCACGGTCTCCAGTCCGTCCGGCCCCAGGGCCTGGGCCTTGAGCCGGGCGTTGCCGCCGGGAACCAGCAGCAAGGCAGCCTCGCCGGGCCCCGGCTTGCGTAAAAACGCGCCTTCGGCTATTTCTTGTCCCTTGACCAGGCGGCAGGGCAGGCCCAGGGCGCGCACAGCGCGCCAGGCCATGAGCCCCCAGATGTGGGCGCTGTCCCACAAAATATGAATCGGTGCAACGGCTGGCATTGCCACACTATTGCCGCCTTTTACGGAGAATGCAAGATGGCGGATACGCTCCCCAAGGGCTACGAGCCCCACGGCGTGGAAGCCCGGTGGCGCAAACACTGGGAAGAAAACAAAACCTTTACGCCCGACCCCGACGCGCCGGGCGAGGCGTACTCCATCGTCATTCCGCCGCCCAACGTCACGGGCGCGCTGCACATGGGCCACGCCCTCAACCTCACGCTCATTGACGTGCTCTGCCGTCACGCCCGGCAAAAGGGCAAAAACGTGCTCTGGGTGCCGGGCACGGACCACGCGGGCATTGCCACACAAAACGTGGTGGAGCGCGCCTTGGCTAAAGAAGGTAAAACCCGCCAGGATCTGGGGCGGGAAGCCTTTGTGGAGCGCGTCTGGGCCTGGCGGGCCGACTACGGCCACCGCATCCTGGAGCAAATCAGCGCCATGGGTGCTTCCGTGGACTGGACGCGCCTGCGCTTTACCATGGACGAAGGCCTTTCCGCCGCCGTGCGCAAGGTCTTTGTGCAATTGTACAACGAAGGGCTCATCTACCGGGGCGACTACATTATCAATTGGTGCTCCCGCTGCCACACGGCCCTGGCCGACGACGAGGTGGAGCACGAACAGGAGCGCGGCAAGCTCTGGAAGGTGCGCTACCGCCTGGCGGACGGCTCCGGCGCTATAACCATCGCCACCACCAGGCCGGAAACCATCCCCGGCGACACAGCCATCTGCGTCCACCCCGAGGACGAACGCTACGCCGGGCTGGTGGGCAAAACAGCCCTGGTGCCCGTGCTGGGGCGCGCGATCCCCATCATCGCCGATGCCTATGTGGACCGGGAGTTCGGCACCGGTGCGCTCAAAGTGACACCCTGCCATGACCACAACGACTGGATGCTGGGCAAGACCCACAACCTGGACTTTCTGCAGGTTATTGACGAAAACGGCGTCATGAAGGCCGAAGCCGGCCCCTATGCCGGGCTGACCAAGGCCCAATGCCGCGAAAATATCGTGGCCGACATAGAAGCCGCCGGGCAGCTGGAAGGCGTGGAGGAGCTGGAGCACGCCGTGGGCCACTGCTACCGTTGCCATACAGTGGTGGAGCCGCACGTTTCCAGGCAATGGTTCGTGGCCGCCACCAAACTGGCCCCGGCCGCCCGCAAGGCCGTGCCGGAGCTCACGCAGATTTTCCCCGAAACCTGGCTTAAGACTTACTACCACTGGCTGGACAACATCCGCGACTGGTGCATCAGCCGTCAGATCTGGTGGGGACACCGCATCCCGGCCTGGACCTGTGACGCCTGCGGCGAGCTGGTGGTGGCCGAAGAAGCCCCCTCCATCTGCCCCAAATGCGGCGCAACCAATCTGAGCCAGGAAGAAGACGTGCTGGACACCTGGTTCTCCTCCGCGCTCTGGCCCTTTTCTACTATGGGCTGGCCGCAGGACACCAAAGAACTGCAGCGCTGGTACCCCACGTCCGTACTGGTCACGGGTTTCGACATCCTCTTCTTCTGGGTGGCCCGCATGATGATGATGGGCCTCCACTTCATGGGCAAACCGCCCTTTGCCCACGTCTACCTGCACGCCCTGGTGCGCGACGCCACAGGCCGCAAAATGTCCAAATCCACGGGCAACGTCATTAATCCTCTGGAGATGATCGACAAATACGGCTGCGACGCCCTGCGCTTCACCCTCACGGCCTTTGCGGCCATGGGACGGGATATCCGCCTCGCCGAAGAACGCATTGAAGGCTACCGCCACTTTGTCAACAAACTCTGGAATGCGGCCCGCTTCGCCCTCATGAATCTGCCGGAAACCGCCCCGGCTCCCGTGGCCCCGGAAAGCGTGCCGGGCCTGCACCACCAGTGGTTGCTCCACCGTCTGGAGACCGTCAAAGACGAAATGGACCGGGCCTTTGCGGAATATCGCTTCAACGACGCCGCACAACTGGGCTACAAATTCCTGTGGAACGAATTCTGCGACTGGTATCTGGAACTCATCAAACCGGATATGCAGAGCGAAGACGCGGCGCGCAAGGCCCATGCCCAATATGTGCTCTGGCTCGCCCTGCGCGAAATTCTGGTGCTGCTGCACCCCATCATGCCTTTTGTGACCGCCGAAATCTGGACGGCCCTGCCCCAGCCCCTGGGGCAAAGCGCCACGGATCTGGCCACAGAGCTCTGGCCCGCCCCCAGACCTGCCTGTCTGCGGCCCGACGAAGCCCGGCGCATGGAATGCCTCCAGAGCATTATTGTCGCCGTGCGCACCATCAAGGCAGAGCTGGGCATCAGCCCCGGCCACAAGGTCAGCCTGCTGCTTCACCCCGTGGACGCCGCCCAGGCCGCACTGCTGGAAAACAACCGCCAATGTCTGCTGACCCTGGCCCGGCTGGAAGGCCTTACCGTGGACGCCGCCGCCCACGCCCCCAAAGCCTCGGCCTCGGCCGTGGTGGAAGGCTGCCAGGTCATCGTGCCCCTTAAAGGCGCGGTGGACCTCAACGGCGAACTGGCCCGACTGGACAAAGAACTGGCCAAGCTGGAAAAAGATCTGGTAACCACCAACAAAAAATTGAGCAACGAAAGTTTCGTCAGCCGCGCCCCCGCCGCCGTGGTGGAACGGGAACGCCAGAACGCCGACCGCCTGCTGGACGCCAAAAGCAAGATGCAGGCCCTGCGCGCCCGCTTTGCCGAAGCCCTGGCCGAAGGCTAGGGAAAAGGTTCTTGTGGGGGGAAGGAACCTGTGGCGAACAGACGTTTCCTTCCTCCCACGCTCCATGCTTCAAAAAATTTTTTCCCGCAGGGGGCGCGCCAGGTCTGCCCTGAACGAAAACGGACCGTCCCCAAAGAAGCCGTCGTATGAGCCCCGCCGTCACCGCCTATTGCCAACTGGGCGCGGCCATTCTTCTGGAAGTGGCCGCCACAGCCTGCCTCAAGCAGTCCGCCGGCATGACCCGCCTGCTCCCTACCCTGGCCGCTGGGCTGGGCTATACGGCCTCGCTCTGGCTGCTGGCGCAGGTGCTCAAGGTGGTGCCCATGGGCATTTCTTATGGCATCTGGAGCGGCGTGGGCATTGTGCTGGTTTCTCTGGTGGGGCTTTTTCTGTTTGGTCAAAAGCTCGACCTGGCCGCCTGCCTGGGCCTGGGGCTGATCATCGCGGGCGTGCTGGTCATCAATTTTTTTTCGGCTTCGGTGCCGCGCTGAAACAGATCTGTAAAAAATCGCTGACAAAATTTGTCGTTGAAGCCGGAATCCCGCCCCTGTCGCGCACAATTGCCATTGACAGCGACGGCGCGACAGGCTATGTCCTGTCCTCTTAAAGGCGTTATCATACGCTCAAACCATTCCCATGGAGGGAAGCATGCCCACTATTAACCAGCTTATCCGCATTGAGCGGAAGGCGGTGGTCAAGCACAGAAAGACCCCGGCCCTGCAGGCCTGCCCGCAGCGCCGCGGCGTGTGCACCCGCGTGTACACCACCACCCCTAAAAAGCCTAACTCGGCCCTGCGTAAGGTCGCCCGTGTGCGCCTGACCAACGGCATTGAAGTGACGGCCTACATCCCCGGCGAAGGCCATAACCTGCAGGAACACTCCGTGGTTATCATCCGCGGCGGCCGTGTCAAAGACTTGCCCGGCGTGCGTTACCACATTGTGCGCGGCACCCTGGACACCTCCGGTGTGGCGGATCGTCGCAAGAGTCGTTCCAAGTACGGCGCCAAACGGCCCAAGTAGTGCATTTTATCCGGCGTGCGCCATGCGGCGCGCCTGGCAGCCCGCGAAAGCGGCGCGCCGGCGCGGCGCGGGGTTGGTGACGCCGCAGCCAAGCATGAAGGAGAAACCCCATGCCCCGTAAAGGTCCTGTTCCCAAGAGGGAAGTGCTGCCCGATCCGCTGTATTCCAGCCGTATGGTCACCAAATTTGTGAACCGGCTCATGTACAGCGGCAAAAAGGGCGCCGCTGAAAAGATTTTCTACAGCTCGCTGGAGCATCTGGCCGAAAAGACCGGTGAAGACCCCATGCGCGCCTTTGAAAAGGCCCTGGACAACGTAAAGCCCCACATGGAAGTGAAGGCCCGCCGCGTGGGCGGCGCCACCTACCAGGTGCCCATGGAAGTGCGCCCGGAACGCCAGATCTCTTTGTCCATCCGCTGGCTCATCAACTACGCCCGTTCGCGCGGTGAAAAAGGCATGACCGCCAAGCTCTCCGCCGAGCTGCTGGATGCTTATAACGGCCGCGGCGGCGCGGTGAAAAAGCGTGAAGACACCCACCGCATGGCCGACGCCAACAAGGCCTTCTCTCACTACCGCTGGTAGGAGGCCCGCCAACTCGTCCGCAGATCCCGTCCGACGCCGCATCCGCAAGGAAGCGGCGTCGGTTTTGGACCTCACCGCATCCGCAGTATGGAGGAAACACCGTGTCCCGCACTGTTCCTGTAGACAAACAGCGCAATATCGGCATTATGGCCCATATTGACGCCGGCAAAACCACGACCACCGAGCGCATCCTTTTTTACACCGGCGTCAACCACAAGATCGGCGAAACGCACGACGGCGCATCCACCATGGACTGGATGGAGCAGGAACAGGAGCGCGGCATCACCATTACTTCCGCCGCCACCACCTGCTTCTGGAAAGACTGCCGCATCAACATCATCGACACCCCCGGACACGTGGACTTCACCATTGAGGTGGAGCGCTCCCTGCGCGTCCTGGACGGCGCCGTCTGCGTCTTTGACGCCGTGGCAGGCGTGGAGCCGCAGTCTGAAACCGTGTGGCGTCAGGCCGACCGCTACCATGTGCCCCGCATCTGCTTTGTCAACAAGATGGACCGCATCGGCGCCGATTTCTTCCGTTGCGTGCAGATGATCCACGACCGCCTGGGCGCCAAGGCCGTGCCCCTGCAGCTGCCCATCGGCTCTGAAGACAAATTTGAAGGCGTGGTGGACCTGGTGCGCGGCCATGCCATCCGCTTTGACAAAACCACCAAGGGTGCGCAGTTCAGCGTGGAAGACATCCCCGCCGACATGAAGGACCTGTTTGACGAAAAGCACCACGAAATGCTGGAAGCCGTGGCCGAAGAGGACGAAGTGCTGCTGGATAAGTACCTCAGCGGCGAAACCCTTACGGAAGAAGAAATCGTCTCCTGCATCCGCAAAGCCACTGTGGCGCGCAACATTGTGCCCGTGCTTTGCGGTTCGGCCTTCCGCAACATGGGCGTACAGCCCCTGCTGGATTCCGTGGTGGACTATCTGCCCTCGCCCGTGGATATTCCGCCCATGACCGGCCATGTGCCCGACAAGGAAGACCAGCTCATCGAATGCCACTGCGACGACAAGGAACCCCTGGCCGGTTTGCTTTTCAAGCTCTTTTCCGACCCCTTCATCGGCCACCTTTCCTTCTTCCGCATCTATTCCGGCTTTCTGGAATCGGGCATGACCGTGTACAACGCCAATACCGGCAAGCGGGAGCGCATCGGCCGCATCCTCAAGATGCACGCCAACAAGCGCGAGGACATCAAGTGGGCCGGCGCCGGCGATATTGTGGCCCTGGTGGGTCTCAAAAACGTCTCCACCGGCGACACCCTCTGTGATGAAAAGCGCCCCGTTATTCTGGAATCGCTGAACATCCCCGAACCGGTCATTGAAGTGGCCATTGAGCCCAAAACCAAGGCCGACCGCGACGCCCTTTCCGCCGCGCTCAACAAGCTGGCCAAGGAAGATCCCTCCTTCCGCGTCAAGGGCGACGAGGAAACCAACCAGACCCTCATCGCCGGCATGGGCGAACTGCACCTGGAAATCATCGTGGACCGCCTCACCCGCGAGTTCAACGTCAACGCCAATGTGGGCAAGCCCCAGGTGGCCTACCGCGAGACCATCTCCAAGCCCTCCAAGACCGACCTCAAGTACGCCAAGCAGTCGGGTGGCCGCGGCCAGTACGGCCATGTGGTCATTGAGGTGGAGCCCAACCCCACCAAGGGCTACGAATTCGTAAACTCCATCTCCGGCGGCGTCATTCCCAAAGAATACATCCCGGCTGTGGACAAAGGCATGCGGGACGCCCTCAAGTCCGGCGTGCTGGCGGGCTTCCCCGTGGTGGATGTGAAGGTCAACCTGGTCTTCGGCTCCTACCACGAGGTGGACTCCTCCGAGCAGGCCTTCTATGTGGCCGGTTCCATGGCCATCAAGGACGCCATGAAAAAAGCCGGCCCCGTGCTGCTGGAGCCCATCATGGACGTGGAAGTGGTCACCCCTGAGGAATACCTGGGCGACGTCATGGGCGACCTCAACGGCCGCCGCGGCCGCGTCCAGAATATGGAAGCCCGCGCCGGCGGCGCGCAGAGCATTCGCGCGCAGGTGCCCCTGGCTTCCATGTTCGGCTACGCCACGGATCTGCGCTCCCGCACCCAGGGCCGCGCCACCTTCACCATGCAGTTTGACCACTATGAACGCGTGCCCCAGGCCCTAGCCGACGAAATCCAGAAAAACCGCACCGCCTAACGGCAACGCGGCATTAGGCTGATTGAACGATACGGGGGGGGCTTTTGCAAAAAAGTCCCCCCTATCCATACCCCTTCTCTCAAACTTTTCTTCCCCCTGGGGGCCGCATCCGGAGCATGCCGCGCCGACATCGCCCGCTGCCCGCCGCCAGATACAGGAGACGGCCATGCAGGACGATCTGCCCAAAGGCTTCAAGGCCGGCGCCGCGGCTGCCGGATTCAAGGCCCAGAACCGCGACGATCTGGGCCTCATCGTGTCTGACCGCCCCGCCGCCCTGGCGGGCATGTTTACCCAAAACGTCTTCAAGGCCGCCCCTGTGCTGGTCTGCCAGGAAATTCTGGCCCAAGGCGGCACGGCCCGCGCCGTGCTGGCCAACTCCGGGCAGGCCAACGCCTGCACCGGCGAAGAAGGCCTGGCCAACTGCCGTGCCACCCAAGCTATGGTGGCCGGGCTTACGGGCCTTAAGGTGGAAGAAATCCTGCCCCTTTCCACCGGCGTCGTGGGCGCGCACCTCAAAATGGACCTCTGGCTCGACGCCGTTCCCCTCCTGGTCAAAAGCCTGGGCAGCCGCGATGCCGAAGGCTTTACCCGCGCCTTCATGACCACGGACGCCTTTCCCAAATTTTCCAGCCGCGAACTCCAGATGGAAGGCGGCACGGTGCGCCTCACCGTCATGGCCAAGGGCGCGGGCATGATCTGCCCCAACATGGCCACCATGCTCTGCGTGGCCCTCACTGACGCGGATGTGGAGCGCGGACCCTGGCAGGCCATGTTCCACCGCGCCGTGGAACAGACTTTCAACCGCGTAAGCGTGGACGGCGACACCTCCACCAACGACACCATTCTGGGCCTGGCCAACGGGGCCTCCGGCGTGGCCGTCCGCTCCGCCCGCGACCTGGCCCAACTGGAGGAGGCCCTCACCGCCATTCTCGGCACGGTTTCCCACATGCTGGTCATGGACGGCGAAGGCGCCAGCAAGGTCATCCACATTACCGTCACCGGCGCGGCCAGCGAGGCCGACGCCGCCCTGGTGGCCCGCAGCGTGGGGCATTCCCAACTGGTCAAAACCGCCATTTACGGAGGCGACGCCAATTGGGGCCGCATTGTCACTGCCGTGGGCTACAGCGGCGCGTCCTTTGACCCCACTCAGGTGGGCCTGACGCTCTGCGGTGTGGAACGCTTCCGCCAGGGACGCCCCGTTAACGACGATAAAGAAGACCTCCTGGCCGAACGCCTCAAGGCCAAGGACATCCCCGTGGAAATATCCCTGGGCGACGGTCCCGGCTCCTATACCCTCCAGGCTTCGGATCTTGGGCACGAATATGTGACGCTCAACTCGGACTACCGGTCATAATTCTTTACTGGCCCCAGCATAGTAAAAAGCCCCACGCATCTCGTGCATGGGGCTTTTTACTATGCTGGGGGAATCTCTACGCAGCCGGGTTGACCAGTCAGCAGCCAGGGCATTGCAACATTGGAATGCCCCTGAACTGATTGCCACAGTATCTGAGGAGGACATGCAGGGCACGCGAGGCGAGGCCGTGACGCCTCCACGACATTTGGCAGATGCACAAAAAAATCAGGGGACGCCTGTTGCCTACCCTAAATAAAAAAGTTTTTTGAAGGGTTGGGGGGTGTGGGGGGGAAGGGGGACTTTTGTGAACAAAAGTCCCCCTTCCCCCCACCATCATTTCTCGTACACGATGCCATCGCGCAGGCGCTGGAAGCCCTCGTCGCCGAGGTAACGGCGCAGGAAGCGCTCTGGGGCAGTGCGCAGGTCCACCACCAGGAGGGCGTCGAGGGTGCCGAAGGCGGCATCCTGGTGGAAAGCGACAATGCGTCCGCCCAGTTGCAGGTAGTGTTTGAAGAGGATGGGCAGGTTGCGGCCGTTTTCCATGTGCCGGACAAGGGCATTGATGTCGGCATAGGCCATTTGGCGCACAAAGGGGGTATCCACGGCGGGCCGCCGGGGTTTGCGCCCGCGCACCAGGGTTGCCAGGGGCGCGTGCCAATGGTTGCGGCGCAGATAGTTGCAGAGCAGATCCACGCTTTGAGGCTTGTAGTCCAGCCCCATGCTGGCGGGACCAAAGAGGGTGCGCGCACCGCTGCGCAGGGCCAGTTGCCCTATGCCCTTCCAAAGCAGGAGCAAGGGAGCGTAGTCGCGCTGGTAGGCGGCGCGGATAAAGGCGCGGCCCAGCTCCAGGGCATTGCCGCAGTGGCGGAAAAATTCCGGATTATACCGGAACAACGCAGCGGTATAGAGATTTTTGGCGCTATAGCTGTGGGCCGCGTCGGACCGGACCAGGCAGGCGCGGTAGGCCCCGGCCAAGGCCTGCGCCTCTTCATCCACCAACACTAGATGGGCGTAGGCGGCATCGTAGCGGTCGGTATCGCGGGCCTTGCCGCTGCCTTCCCCCAAAGCGCGGAAGGCTTCTTCGCGGCGCATGGTCAGTTCATCAAGAAGTACGGGGGATTCCGCTCCGAGGAGCAGATAGACGCTGTAGCGGCCTTCGCGGGCCAGTACGCGGTCCTGGGGCAGGGCCGCCAGCGCGGCCATAAAATCCTCCTGAACAACGGGCGCGGCCAAAGGGGCCGGAGATACGGCACGCTCGCGGGCCACTGGCGCGGGGACAAGAGACTCCTGTAACAGACGCAGACAGAGGGTGCGTTGGGCGTGGCTAAGGGTGCGCAGGGATTCGGCTTTATACGGCCGGCCCACACGCATGTGGACCAGACTGCCGCGCTGGCGCTCCAGAACGTGCGGCAAAAGGGCCGTGCCCAAGGCTTCGCTGAACTGGGTGGCGAGCAGAAAGGCGGGACTGACGCGGGCAGTGAACCGCAGAGGCAGGCAGTGCGTGCCAGGGCAGGCGGCCAGCAGACCCAGAAGACGGGACCAGGGCTGTTCACGCACACCCGCGCCGGGCGACCAGCGGGCCACCTTCCCGGCGGGAAAGATGCCCAGCGCACCGCCCCGCCGTAAATGGCGCAGGGCGGCGCGCAGTACGGCGGCATTGGCCGCGCCGGCCGCCCCTGGGGAAAGGTCCAGGGGCAGCAGACGCGGCGCCAGGGGGGCCAGTTGGGGCAGACTGGCGAGGGTGGCGGTGGTCAGAATCTTCAGGTCCGGACGCAGACGGCCACAGCGGGCCAGCAGGACCAGACCTTCCAGCGCGCCTGTGGGATGGTTGGCGTAGAGGAGCAGCGGACCCTGGGTGGGGATGCGCTCCAGGGCGTGGGGCTCACTGCGGACGCGCACATCCAGGGCCGCAAGGCAGGCGGCGGCAAAGGCGGGGGCGTCGCCGCAACGGGGCAGGCCCTCGGCGGCTTTTTGCAGCCGACCCAGGGCGGTAAACCGGCGCGCCAGGGCGCGCAGCAGCCGCCGGGGGCGGCGCGGTTCAAGGGGCGCGCCTTGCGGCGCCGGTGACAGAATTTCTATGCTGCCGGGCATGCTCCTCCTCCTTATCTTAGAGTATTTAACACTTGAAATGCTCGCTTACGGCAGGCAAAAGCCTGCCTTCTCGCATTTCGTGGCAAGGATTTTCAAGAAAATCCTTGCAGAGCAATTAACTCATTTCATTCGTAAACCGCTCTAGCAGGTTACCTTTGAGAATATGTACCCTCAAAGTTTACGGCACGCTCGTTCCGGCGCTTAACAGTGCAAGTACATTGCGCTTGCGCCTTCACGGCGGGCGTCTGCTTATGCAACCGCCAGGGTATTGCAAAGTTGCAATGCCCCTGAACTGGTTGCCACAGTACCTGGGGAGAACATGCGGGGCGTGCGTGGCAAGGCCGTGACGCCTCCACGACATTTGGAAGTTGCACAAAAAAACTCAGGGGACGCCTGTTGCGCACCCTGAGTAAAAAAGTTTTTTGAAGGGATGGGGTATGGGGGAAGGGGAACTTTTGTGAACAAAAGTTCCCCTTCCCCCATAAAAACCTTTTAAAACCCGAAGCCGTCGTTGTTTGCACCGGAAGCGCCGAAGCCGAAATCATCGGGCACGGCGTTTTCTTCAGCGGCGGGTGCGGCTTCTTCAGCGGCCGCGCCGGCCGCGCCGGCGGCAGCGCCGCCCACAACCATGCCCTTGAGGCCGTCCTTGATGGCGTCTTTGATGGTCTGCATGAGATCATCGTGGCTCACGGCCACCTTGCCCTGGAATTCGGCCACCTGGCGACGCAGGCCGCCCATATCGGTGTTCATGGTTTTGATTTTGGCTTCCAGCTCATCCACCTTTTTAGTCAGGGCTTCGGCGCGGGCCTCAGCGGGCTCCAGGGCGCGCACGCGCTCTTCAAGGGCGGAAGCGGCGGCCGTTTGGGCGGCCATGCTCTTATAGGTATCGGCCAGGGTATCCAGAGCCTGGTCCACCAGAGCCTTGGTGCGGCCGTCCATGCAGGTAAGGGAAACATTGTCGCCCAGCAGGCTGCGGCCGGCGCTCACAAAGCCATCCCAGGACTGGCCTTCGGCCCAGTCCAGATCCATAAACTTGGGGAACCAGCGGGCCAGCCAGGCGGCGGCAAAAGGACCTACGGCCTTGGCGCAGCAATCACACTCAATGGAGCGCCCGGCCACGAAACCGGCGATTTCTTTGATATCCACGTCTTCCTTGCCCACGACCAGGGCCAGGACGGACTCCACAGGAAAGACTTTACGGGACGTATCGGACATGGCGGCCTCCTCCTCGGAGATCGAAATTATTCTGTACAACGCGGTACGCAAGGGCGGCCCCGGCGGACCGGGGCCGCGCCACAAGGTTACCTTCTAGCTTCTGCCGTACATGCGCACATAGACCAGGGCCGCCGTGCGGTAGACAAAGTGGCCGAGTTTGGACCAGGGCAGGTAGGCGAAAAGCATCCAGACAAACACCAGGTGCAGATAATAGACCAGAAAGGCGGGCACCACGGCGTCGGCCAGGCGAAAGCACTGGGACAGGATGCCGGTGACGGCCACCAGCCAGATAATGCCCAGAAGGTACCAGTCGTACCAGCTGGAGGCCTGGTATTTGGGGTTGAGCCGCACGCGCCGCGCAGTGAGCACGGCCAGGCCGCAGAGCAGCAGCAGCGCGCCCAGGTTGGCCAGAATTTTCACCGGGAAGGTGAGGGGCATGGGCGTTTCGATCTTGATGAGGGGGATGACCTTGCCGCCCCAGTGCCCCAGGGCCACGATGGCCGTGACGCAGGCCAGGATGGCAAAGCTCCAGACCAGGAGGAAGTGCCCCCACTTGCGGTTGGGCGTTTCTTTGCCGGTATCGGGACCGGATTCGCAGTCGTCGAAGCGGCGGTGGGTGATGATCTCATCCCAGAGCACATCCCAGAGGTGCCAGAGCCAGCATTTGGTCTTACCGATGACGGCCAGCTTGCCTTCGGGTTTGAACAGGGCCCAGAGCTTCATGACGCCGCGCGCCAGGATGAACACCGCGCCGAAGAACGTGAGCATGAAGATGGGGTCAATGGTGTAGTCGCCGTAGAAGATCTGGCCGAAGACGATGCGTCCGTCAGCGGCGCGGGGGAACCAGTTGCCGCCGTTGAAGCCGGCGCGGATCCACCAGACCACCAGCCAGAGCAGGGCCGGGATGGCGAAGAGCACGGGCAGGCCCGAAGGTTTGCTCATGAGCTTGCCTACGGCCACGGGCTCGGTCAGTTCCTTATAGATAACGTTGCGGGCCGCGCCCATAAGGTCGGCCGGGCGCGCGCCGCGGGGGCAGAGGTCCGCGCAGTTGCCGCAGTTGTGGCAGAGCCACAGGTCCACATCGGCGCGGAGCTTGTCCTTGAGGCCCCAGGAGGCCCAGACCATTTCCTTGCGCGGATAGGGCGCGTTGGCCGGAGCAAGCGGGCAGGCCACAGAACAGGTGGCGCACTGGTAGCACTTTTTGAGGGACTCTCCCCCCGCTTCTTCCAGCGCCCTGACAAACTCCATATCAGGTTTGATTGTGCATTGTGCCATTGCTGCCATCCTCCTACATGCCCTTGAACGGGTTGGGGCCCAGGGCCATGATGCGGTCCACAAAACCGTCGATCAGGTCAGGTACCGTGTCGTATTCGTCAATGGCCACTTCAAGCTGCTCCACCCGTTCGGGCTGCACGCCCAGACGGTTGAGGGTCTCGGCGATGTTTTCCTTGCGGCGGGAGCAGATTTCAGAGCCCTTGACGAAGTGGCACTGGTAGTCGTCGCCGTATTTGCAGCCCAGCAGCATAACGCCGTCAAAGCCTTTGCTCATGGCGTCGGAAACCCAGATGGCGTTGACCGAGCCAAGGCAGCGCACCGGGATAACGCGGCAGTAGGGGCTCCAGGTCTTGTGCCGCGCCCCGGCCATATCCAGAGCCGGGTAGGCGTCGTTTTCGCAGGCCAGGATGAGGATGCGGGGGCCTTCGTTTTTGAAGTCCTTGGGCACCTGCACCTCGCGGATCATGGAGCCGATCTGGTCGATATTGTAGTTGGCAAAGGAGATGACGCGCTCCGGGCACGCGCCGAAACAGGTGCCGCAGCGACGGCAGCGCGCCGGATTGGGCTTGGGCGTGCCTTTTTCGTCGTCGTCCAGAGCGCCGAAGGGGCACTCCTCTGTGCAGCGTTTGCACTGGGTGCAGCGCACAAAGTTGAACACGGGGTAGGAAAGGTCGCCGGAACGGGGATGCACGGCCACGCCGTGGCTGGCCGCCTCAATGCACTGGACGGCCTTGAGCACCGCGCCGCGGGCGTCTTCTTCGCAGGCGTCCATGGTCAGGGGCTGCCGCACGCAGCCGGCCGCATACACGCCCGTGCGCCGGGTTTCGTAGGGGAAGCAGATGTAGTTGGAGTCGGCAAAGCCGTCAAACAACTGCAGGTCGGGGAAATCCGGCCCCTGGCGGTAGTCGAAGTTGACCGTCACGTCCTTGGCCGTGGTGGGCACCAGCCCCGTGGGCAGAACCACCAGGTCCACGTCCAGGTCAAAATCCATGCCCAGCAAAGTGTTTTTGCACTCCACCACCATGTGGTCGCCGGCTTCACGCACGGCGGTCACGTCGGCCTTGGTCATCATAACGCCCAGGCGGTCCTGCATCTTCTTGTAGAAGCGCTCCAGAATGCCGGGGACGGTCATATCCTTATAAAGGATAAAGGTTTGGCAGGCGTCGTTGGTCTTTTCACAGACCGTATTGGCCAGACGCAGCATACCCACGCTGTTGACGGCGTTGGAGTAGGTAAGGTGGCGGAAAGTTTCCAGGTCTTCTTTGACAAAGGCCTTTTCTGCATTGTCACCCTCTGCCGGGGCGGCCTTGGGAGCCTCCTCCGGGGCGGGGGCCGCGGCGGCTTCTTCCGCCGCCTTGCGCACTGCCGCCTCGGCCAGGCTCACGTCCAGCACAAAGGCGATACGCCGCGCGCTGACCTGGCCAGCCACCAGTTGCTTGCCAAAGGTAGCGGCGTCCATGACCTTAGGGCTTTTGCCCAGGCCCATGGGCTCCAGATATTTCTGATCCAGGGGCACCCAGCCCGTGGCCAGCACCGCCGCGCCCACGTCCACGCTGACGGGGCCGCTCTGGGTAGCTATAGTGGCCTTGAATTCGCCGGGCTGGCCTTCCAGTTTTTCCATACGGGCGTTGCAGTGCACGGTGATGCGCGCGTTGCCCGTAACCTCGGCGATCCTGGTTTCCAGGTTGGTGGGCTGCTTGTCCGTCCAGGGCGAGGCCAGAGGCGACGCCATGGGGATATTGTTGGCCGCGCCGCCGAGCTTCTCGCTCTTTTCCACCAGCACCACTTCGTAGCCCGTGGCCGCCGCTTCGGCTGCGGCGGTAAGGCCCGTCCAGCCGCCGCCGATGACCAGCACACGCTGCACGCCGGTGATGGCTGCCGAATCGGGCACCGAGCTTTTCTGCAGTTTGACCACGCCCATATTGATATAGTCGCGAGCCATAAGAGTGAGCAGCGCGGGCGCGCCCTGGCTCAGGTCCACCGGGCTCTTGTCCGGATTTTTATAGGCCAGCACGCACTGTTCGCGCAGGTTCACATGCTCCACCTGCACAGGCAGGCGGTAGATATCCGCATCCACCCGGGGCGAAGCGCCGCAAAGCAGCACGCCGTCCAGGCCCTGGGCTTCAATATCAGCCCTGATTTCATCCACGGCCGCGGCCAGCACGGGAACAACCTTAACCACAGGCGTGAGGTCGCCCCACTTTTCTCCAGTCTGTACGGCCAGAGCGGGCACATCCAGCCCGCCGCCGATGTTCTGCTGGTCAAAATAGACGCCAATTTTACCGGCCATGCCGCCTACCTCCCTTTCACCGTTTGCACCGCCTTCAAGGCGGCGGCTGTGCCGGACTGCGCGGAGCGCATCACATCCAGGGGCATGCGTGCGCAACCGGCGGCGAAAATGCCGGCCTCTTCGCCGCCCGCAATAAAGCCGTCTTCATCCAGAGGCAGGGGCAAGGGCGCGTCCTCACCGGCCAGCGAAGGCTGCATGCCCGTGGCCAGCACCACCAGATCATAATCCAGGGTCATTTTCTCGCCGCGCACAGCGTCTTCGGCCGTAAGCCGCACCATGTCGCCGGGGGCCTGAACCACGTCCGCCACCTTGCCCTTGACGAAATGCACGTTGGGCAAGGCCTGGACTTTTTCCAGCACCTTGGTGTAGCGGCCAGGGGCGCGCAGGTCGATGTAGTAGACGGTGATCTGCGTCTGGGGGCTCTGCTCCGAAAGATACAGACACTGCTTGAGTGTGGCCATACAGCAGATGTAGGAGCAGTAGTTGAGGTGGTTTTGGTCGCGCGAGCCCGCGCACTGCACAAAAGCCACCTGCAAGGGCTGCCGCCCGTCCGTGGGCCGCACCATACGGCCGCCCGTGGGGCCGAAGGGCGAAGCCAGACGCTCCAACTGCATGTTGGAAATACAATTTTTGACTTTGCCCGCGCCCAGGTTGCTGAGGCGGGTCACGTCATAGGGCTTCCAGCCCGTGGCCACCACCACAGCGCCCACGCTGAGCTCCACCTCGTGGGGCTTTTCGGCCAGGTCCAGGAACTGGGCCCCCGCCACCCGGGCCGTATCGGCCTTGGAAAGGGTGTGCGTGTCCAGGGTGTAGCGTGCGGGAAAGGCAAAGGGCATGGCCTTGTAGAGGGCCTTGCGCTTGCCGAGCCCCAGGTCAAACTCGCTGGGGGTCGTGCCTTCCAGACTGGAGGCCAGCAGGCTGAAATCCACATTGTGGGGCGCGGTGTGGCGCGGTTCAATGCGCACCTGCACCTTGTAATCGCCCTTGACGCCCACAAAGCCCACCACCTGGGCCTGGGTGAAAAATTTGATGCGCGGGTTATTCCTGATGCGCTGGAACTGGATTTCCAGCCCGCAGGAGGGGGGACAGAGTTTGGGGAAATATTTGTTGAGCTGAGCCACGCGGCCGCCCAGCCAGGGCGACTTTTCGACGATGAAGACGTCGTGCCCCAGTTCCGCCGCTTCAATGGCGGCTGTGAGGCCCGCAAAGCCGCCGCCCACGACGAGAATGGCATTGGACATCCTGGATATCCTCCTGCGTTGTTGCATAGCGGCTAAAGAAGGAAAAGGCCTCCCGCCGCGGAAAGTGGAAACGCCGCCCGTGAGGCCCCGCTGCGCCGTGAAAAGGGGCGGTCTTGCGACCGCCCGGCGGCGCGGGCCGACGGCACGCATCGCGCCGACCCGTCAGCAGTCTGGGGCGGCCTTGCGGCCGCCCCAGTGTCGTTTCAGTGCCGCCTGACTAGTCAGGGATGATCTGGTAGTAGGGCTTCTTGAAGATCTTGGTCTCGCCGGTGGCGGGATCGTACTTGGAGTTCACAAAGCACTTCCACTTGCTGTCGTCAAGACCCATGAAGTCCGCACGGTAGTAGAAGCCGGGGTACCGGGATTCCTCACGGAAGGCAATGTGCTGCATGTGCAGACGCACGGTCCAGAGGCGGTGGTAGTTTTCCCAGCAGCGCAGCAGTTCGTGCAGGTCGCGGGCGGCCAGCTTTTCAGAGTCTTCTTCCATCATCTCAAGCAGATAGAAGCCAGTGTCAAGCAGGGCCTTGGAGGTGGTGTAGTAGGTGCCCACGCCGCCGCCGTATTCATCGGTGCACTTGACGAGGCGCATCATGAAGTTCTTGGGCGTGATGTAGTTGGGGTTCACCACGGGGTCGGTGGAAGCGGCCTTGCCTTCCATATAGTTGTAGTAAGGACGGTAGATGAGTTTTTTCAGCTCGTCGGCCGTTTCCTTGAACTCAGGCTTGAAGTCCTTGTGGTCCAGGCACCAGCGCACCATCTGCTTGCCGGCGATGCGGCCTTCGGCGTGCGAGCCGGAGGAGAACTTGTGGCCGGAAGCGCCCACGCCGTCGGCGCAGGTGAAGAGGCCTTCCACGGTGGTCATGCGGTTGTAGACCTTGCCGTTGCTGGCTTTGACTTTGTAGTCTTCCGGCACCCAGGCTTCGTCCGGGCCGGAGGCCCAGATACCGCAGCAACCGGAGTGGGAGCCCAGCAGGTAAGGCTCGGTGGGCATGATTTCGGAGCCGCGTTCTTCAGGCGCGGTGTTGGTGGCGGCCCACAGGTTGGCCTGGCCCACGCACATGTCAAGGAAGTCTTCCCACGCTTCGGATTCCAGGTGCTTCTGCTGCTCTTCGCTCAGGGTGGCAAAGGTGTTCAGCAGGGCGGTCTTGGTGTCCATGTAGATGGGGCCGCGACCTTCGCGCATTTCACGCAGCATCATGTGGTTACGCAGGCAGGTGGGGATGACGTTGCCCTTGGCGTAGCCGCGGTCCTCGTAAGGCTTCAGCATGGCCTTGTTGGTGGAGCAGTAGTCTTCACCCTTGGAGTTGGTGGCCTTGGCCTTGAAGAGCAGGAACCACGCGCCCACGGGGCCGTAACCGTCCTTGAAGCGGGCGGGCACGAAGCGGTTTTCCATCATGGTCATTTCGGCGCCCACCTGCGCGCACAGGGTGTAGGTGGAGCCGGCATTCCACACGGGATACCAGGCGCGGCCCATGCCTTCACCGGTGGAGCGGGGGCGGTACACGTTCACCGCGCCGCCGGCGGCCACCATGATGGCGTTGGCTTTGAAGATGTGCACTTCGTTGGCGCGCAGGTTAAAGCCCACGGCGCCGGCCACCCGGTTGGGGGTGTTTTTGTCCAGCAGCAGTTTCACGATGAAGATGCGCTCCATCATGCGGTCTTCGCCCAGGGCATTCTTGGCCGCTTCGGCCACGATGCACTTGTAGGACTCGCCGTTGATCATGATCTGCCAGCGGCCGGAACGCACGGGCTTGTCGCCCTTGCGCAGGGATTTGCCCGCGGCCTTGGCGTCGGCGCCGTTCATGTTGTGGCCGTCTTCGCTCTTGATCCAGCAGGGCAGGCCCCAATCTTCAAACAGATGCACGGAGTCGTCCACGTGGCGGCCCACGTCGAAGATCAGGTCTTCGCGCACCAGACCCATAAGGTCGGTGCGGACCATGCGCACATAGTCGTCGGCGGAGTTTTCGCCCAGATAGGTGTTGATGGCCGAAAGGCCCTGGGCCACGGCGCCGGAACGCTCCAGCGCGGCTTTGTCGCAGAGCATGATTTTCAGGCCATGTTTGTCGCCCCAGCGCACGGCCTCATAGGCCACGCCGCAAGAGCCCATGCCGCCGCCCACGATGAGCAGGTCAACCGCATGTTCTTTGACTTCGGGTTCGGCAATGGCAACGCCCTTATTCACTTCCTTCACGGGAATCATAGGCATAGTGATTTCTCCTTTCGCACTTGCTGTTGCAAAAGCCTAGCGGCCGTGTTCTTTGCAGGTAAAGACCTTGTCGGCTTCCGACACATCGAACTTTTTGCCCAAGGCTTCCTTGGGAGTGGCCAGCGCGGTTTCGGTGAACAGCAGCTCGTCTTCCAGGTTGGCGCCTTCGGGGCGGCCGTCGTAAGGTTTGATGGAGCCTTCAGGCGTGGTGCGAATGGGGAACTTGAAGCGCTTCACGTTGCCGTTGCGGAACTTGACCGTCCACATGATGGAGTCGGCCGAACGCATGGGGATACAGGTGCCGCCCATGGGCGCGAAGTCCGCATAGGGGCGGGCCGTAATGGCGCCCTGAGGGCAAATCTTGACGCAGGAATAGCATTCCCAGCAGGCGTCCGGTTCCTGGTTGTAGGCCTTCATTTCCTCAGGGTCGAGGATCATGAGGTCGTTGGGGCAGATGTACATGCAGGCCGTCTTTTCGCCACCCTTGCAGCCGTCGCATTTGGACGGATCGACAAACGTCGGCATATGTGTCCTCCAACTCGTAAAAGTGTTACAGAAAACCCGCCGGGTTCGGCGAGGCGCAAAGCAAATCCGTCACGCCGGGGGTCAGCCGAGCGCCTCCGCAACGAAGGTAGGGCGTATGGCTTGCGCAATTAGTAACAAGCCCTTGGCATCTACGTCAAGACCCCCTGGAAAAATTTCGTGAAAACATTCGCGCGTTGTGCAAAAAAAATCTTAAATTCTCCATGGTTATAAATCTTGTGAAAAAAACATTTAATACCGCCGCCACGTGGCCGTCACCGCCCTGTCGCAGTGACGCGGCACTGCCGCCCCGTACCGGGGCCCATACCGACCGCAACAGCCCTCCGCAGGGCCACGGACACGCCACAGACCTTGCCAGAGAAGTCGATTCAGGCTAACACGCTTACGCAGACAAGGGAAGCCCCCACGCCCCGAATTTTTACTGGGTGCGCGGCCAGCAGCCGAACGGGCTTATGCCTGCCGGCGCCCACCCACCTCATCCTTTTGGACAATTGCATATGACCGAGCACTCTCATGAAGGGCGCACGCCGCGCCGGAACCCCGAACAGCGTGATGCGCGGCCCCGCCGCCCCTTGCGCGAGGTGGTCAGCGACCTTGACCACGACATTTTGCGGCTCTTGCTGCGCCGCCACAATCTGCTTACGCGCATGCGGGGCGACAAGCCCCGCCTGGAGCCCGCAGAAGAAAAATTTCTGCGTGAATCATGGGAGGCCGCCGCGGCCCGCGTAAGCCGCGACCCACGCCTGACCGGCCACTTTTTTTCTCTGATGCAGGAAGTGGTCTTTCAACCCCGACCAGTGGCCCCGGACGCGCAGGAAAACGGCGCAGACCAGCGCCCGGAGCCTCCCCGCACGGCTTTCAACCTGGCGCCGCCCGCGCGGCCTGTGAAGCTGGACTGCACCGCCCCGCTGGCCTGCCGCGTAACCCGCGCATGGCTGTTTCTGGCCGCGACCAGCGGTCGGCCCCTGTGCCTGGCCCCTTGCCTTATGAACGACCCCATTGTGGACTGCGTGCAGATGCTTACCCAGGCCGGGGCCGCCCTTACCCGTACGGACGACGGCGTGCTAGCCCGTGAGGCTGCCCCCCTGGGCACGCCGGACAAAGTGCTGCACGCGGGCGACAGCGCCTGGAATTTTTTTCTGCTGTTGGGGCACTATCTGGGCCGGCCCTCCCGAGTCAAAATCACAGGCGGCTCTGGTCTGAAACTGGCGGATTTCACCACCCTGCGCCATGTGTTGCCTGCCCTGGGCGCGCGCCTGGTGCACGCCGTGCCCAAGAGCACGGGCCTGCCCGTGCGGCTGGAGTGTTCCGGCTTGCTGCCGGACGCCTTTACCCTGCCCGCGGACGTGCCCGTGGAGCTGGCCGAGGCCCTGCTGCTGGCCGCGCCCGGCTATGAACGCCCCTTGTTGGTGGACCTGAGCGCCCACCCGGACCAGGCCACGGCCCTGGCCCGCGTGCTGCCCGTGCTGCGTGCGGCCGGCGCCGCCGTGCAGGCCGATGGCGGCAGGGTGCGCGTCACCCCCGGCCCCCTGAATTTTCCCGAAAGCCCCGAACTGCCGCTGGAACCGGAACTGGCCGTATTTTTGCTTGCCCTGCCCCTGGCTTTGGGCGGCAGCGCCCGGCTCACCGGCCTGTGGCCCCGCTGGCCCGCAGCCGTGGCCGGCTGGGATTTGCTGCAGGCTCTGGGCCTGGACTTGCGCCAGGATACCCGCAAGGAACACGGCGAAATTGTTGCCCAAAACGCCGTCCCCGTGCACGTTTTTGATCTTGCGGCCCTGCCGGTCCACTTCCCTGCGGACTGGGCGGCGCTGCCCCTGGCCCTGGCCGCCTGTGCGGCCCTGCGCGGCGGCGAAGTTCGTCTGCCCGCCCTGTCCGGCGGCGTGGACCCCGCCGAGGTGGAAAGTTTTCTGCGCGCAGCGGGCTGCGACCTGAGAGATGACGGCCGATTGTGCAAAAAAGAACAATGTGGTCAGGAAACCCCCTGGAACGCCCCCTCGCCGGTCTGGGCTCTGGGCCTGGCTCTGGCCGCCTGCGCCCGCCCCCACCGCAAGTTGGGCAATCCTGGCGTCATGACGGAGTTGTATCCGGCCTTCTGGGCGCTCTACAACAGCCTGCCCGAACCTGCCCTGCGCCGACAGCCTCCCCCGGCCGCCACGCCCGAAGCGCCCCGTCGACGGCGTATCCATACGGCCTCTGTGGCTGTACCGCCGGAACTGCCGCCCGACGAAGAATGGTAGCCACCAGCCGACTCTAGAGTATTTAACACTTGAAATGCCCGCTTACGGCAGGCAAAAGCCTGCCTTCTCGCATTTCGTGGCAAGGATTTTCAAGAAAATCCTTGCAGAGCAATTAACTCATTTCATTCGTAAACTGCTCTAAAGCGCAAGGGCGCGCAGACGGACAATCCCGTCTGCGCGCCCTTGCGCGTCAGCACATTGAAACTTTGAGAGTATACATTCTGCACTGGTAGTGCTACGCGCACTCCGGCACCTACCAGCGCAAACACCTTGCGCTTACGCCTGCGTGACGGACGTTTTGCGCACGCAGTCGCCAGAACAATGCAAAAATAGAATGAACCTGAAAACGCCGCCGCCTCAGTCCGCACCCGCTTCCTGGGCGAGGATGAGTTCCACTTCGTCCAGGCTCAAACCGGCGTTTTTGGCGATTTGGCGGGGAGAAAGACCTTTTTTGCGGCCATTGAGGATAATCTCGCGCAAAAAACGGGGAGAACGGCTGATGCCTTCGGCCTGCTCCAACAGGCGGCGCAGCTCCCGGACGCGTGCTTCCAGCTTGGCGTCCAGGTCACGCAGTTCGGCCTGACGCTGGGCAAAGCTGCCTACGATTTCGCGCTCCAGGCGGGCGTTCATCTCAATGCGCTGCAACAGGCTCTGCTGGTTGCCCTGAAGGGTATTGATGAGCGTTTCCGAACGGCGCAGCCGCAGATAAAAGAACAGCACGCCGCCCAGAATGGCCAGCTCTAACAGAGAGAAGACGCCCGTCAGGACGAGCAGCAGGGTTGTATTCATACCTTAAGATTCAAAAAATTGCCCACCAGGGGCGAAGCGGGGGCCGGCTCTTCTTCCGTGGCCGGGGCCGCCCGGGCCCGCCGTCTGGTGGCAAAACCGGGCCTGCCGCCGCCCTCCCGGGCTTCGGCCTCCAGCGACATTTTAGCGCCGGGTTCGCTCTTGTTGATCTGGCGCTGTTCCTGCCGGGCCATTTCAGCCGCCAGCACGCGCGCCATGGCGGCGGAAGCCTGCGGGGCCACCGCCGCGGCATTGGCCAAAGACGTGGCCAGACCGGTTTGGGCATACAGCACGGCCACGGTAGCGTCAACGCTCATGCCGGCCTCCCGCCTTGCCGTCCGGTCCGTGCGCGGCACGGCAAAGGCTTATGAATTGAGATAACTTTCCAGCAAAATGTCCGTAACCTGCCCCTGGGTCAGGTAGTCGTTGAGCACTTCCGTCAGATCCCGCTTGATGGTGGGGGCGTTGTCGGCGTTGAGCAGAAAGGCGTCCGTCTTGCTGCCCAGGTAGAAGTAGAGGGCATCACGCAGGGAAACCATTTTGCGGTCCAATTCCGCGCCCAGGGCCGGATTTTTGTAGACCACAGAAAACTTGCAGATCAGAAAGGCCGTACCGTCGCCGTCAGCGCGCGGCACCACAAAGGGGGCCAGCTCTTTGACCTGGTCCTGGGGCATCTGGGCCGTGGGCGTCTGGGGCACCACAACTACCTCTGGCTTGACGGCCTCCGCCGGTGGAGGCGGCGGGGTGCGCGGCCAGAGCCGCCAGGCGGCGCCCGCCCCGATCAGAACCAGCAGCCCGGCCACCGCCGCCGCCAGCCGCCAAGAGCGTTTTTTGGGCGGGGCCGCACCGTCTTGCGGCACTGCGGGCGCGGCCTGGCTTGCGGCCACAGCCGGCATTTTTTCTTCCGATTTGAGGAAGGGGGCGTCGTCCAGGTCCAGTTCCACCTTGCGGCGGACGGGGTCAGGCCCCAGATCCATCTGCAGGGCTTCCGTGTCCGGAGCGGTTTTCACGTCAGTTTTTGCAGCCACGCGCCCCTCCCGGGCCCTGAGCCGTCGCGGCAGCCCGCGCACACCAGGACGGCGTCTTGCCCCTGCATCGCCGCGTCATGGTCGCGCCCCGCTCAGGCAAAGATCTTGTCAATTTTCTGCTTCATGGTATCAGCGGTGAAAGGCTTGACGATGTAGTTGGACACCTTGGCCTGCACCGCCTCAATAATATTTTCCTGCTGGGCTTCCGCCGTGACCATAAGAAACGGTATATTTGCAAATTGTTCACTGGCGCGAACCTTGCGCAGCAAATCAATGCCGGTCATCTGGGGCATATTCCAGTCGGAAACGATGAAGTCTATCTTTTCTCTGTTGAGGACTTCCCATGCGGAGGTGCCGTCGTCGGCCTCCACCACGTTCTGAAAGCCGATCTGGCGCAGGATGTTGCGAACAATACGGCGCATGGTGGAAAAATCGTCAACCACAAGAACGCGCATGTTGGGATTGTAAGGCATGAAAAATTCCTCCCGCCATCGGCCCCCGCGGGACCGTTTATGCATTATGCTTCAGGTTCCTCGCCGTAACGGCTGACGAATTCTCTGCGCAGACGGCTCAGGGCCTGAGAGTGAAGCTGAGACACGCGCCCTTCGGTGATGCCCAGAACTTCGGCGGTTTCACGCATATTCAACTCGTCCGTATAGTAAAGCGACAGTACCAATTTCTCTCTTGGCGTCAAGGTATCAATAAGCGGCGCGACGCGTTCCACCAGTTCCCGCAGGGCCGTGCGCCGATAGGGTTCGCCTTCGCCGCCCTGTGCGTCGCCCGCAAAGGTGTCCTGGATGGCGTCCAGCGAAACCCACAACTGGTTCTGCAGTGCTTCCAGGCCCTGACGCACCTCGCGCAGCTCCAGACCAGTGAGGTGTTGCAGTTCTTCTTCCGTGGCGGGGCGGCCCTCCAGATTTTCCACCTGCCGCATGGCCTCGTCCAGCACGCGCACCCGCTGCCGCAGGGAACGGGGGAACCAGTCCAACCGACGCAGTTCGTCCAGCATGGCGCCGCGGATGCGGCTTTCTGCATACGTTTCGAAGCGGATGCCCAACTGCGGCCGGAATTTGCCGAGCGCCTCCATCAGCCCCAACGTGCCGGAGCTGATAAGCTCGCCCAGCTCCACGCTGCGGGGGAGTTTGGCTTTGAGGCGCAGTGCCAGAAAGCGGATCTTGGGGGCATAGTGCCGCACCACCGCTTCCTGCTCCGGCGGCGAAAAGCGTTCCCATGCGGTAGCGCCGCTTTCCAGCGCCTCCCAGGGTTGTATCCGCGCTGTGGCGGTTTTCATGGCCGTTTCCTCAGTTGCAGCCTCTTCCCGCGTGGCGGCGCGCCACGCCTGCTGTCCGCCGCCGCTGCCGGCCCGCCCGGCACTGCAGCGGCGGTGTTGCCGCACAGGCAAAACGCCTAACGGAATAAAAGTTTTTTCCAGAAAAACTTGATATTGCCATCCAGATTTTCGGGCACTTCCCAGGTGGTGATGGTCTTGGCCATCGCCAGCACCCCACGGGAGGCCGGGCTCTGCGGCTCGCTGACGCAGAAAGGCAACTGCTGCACCACGGCCTTGCGCACGGCCGTATCGCGCGGGATAACCCCCGCCAACTCCAGCGAAACGCCGCTCAAAAAGTGATCGCAGGCCTGGTGCAGGCGCACAAACATCTCCCGCGCAGTTTTGGCGTCCGGGGCCATATTGACGCAGACCTCAAAGCGCTCCACCCCATGATTGGTCTTGAGCACCTTGATGAGGGCGTAGGCGTCCGTAAGGGAGGTAGGCTCCGGCGTAAGCACCACCAGGCGCTCCTGCGCGGCCATGTTGAAATACAGCACATTGTCGTTGATGCCCGCCCCCGTGTCCACAATAAGATAATCCAGGTCGTTCTCAAGTTCGTCTACGGCTTCCAGCAAATCCAGCTTCTGGCCGGTGGAAAGGGTAAGCATTTCGCTCATGCCAGAAGAGGCCGGCAGAATGGAAAAACCATAAGGCGTGGGGAAAAGAATTTCCTGGATGGTCGCGCCTTCATGAAACAGGTGGAAAAGGTTTTTCTGCGGCGTAAGCCCCAGCACCACATCCACATTGGCCAAGCCCAAGTCCGCGTCAATAAGTACCACCCGCTTGCCCAGCTGGGCAAGACAGATGGCCAGATTTACCGATATATTGGTTTTGCCCACGCCCCCCTTGCCGGAGGTAACGGAAAAAACCAGGGGAAAGGTGCCGCTCATCCGAGTGCTCCATATGTTTCAGCCAGGGATCAGGCCGCCTGGCCGGGCAACTGCCGTTTGAAAATCAGGCGCCAGACCAGCGGCTCCGTGGCCGGGGCAAGGCTCTGCTGCAGCTCCGCGCCGAACGAAAGGGCCGATACAGGCAAGCCGGCGGCGCAGGCCACATTGACCATAGTACCAAAGCTAACGGCTTCGTCCAACTTGGTCCAGACCAGGGAGCCCGGCCCGTCATGGCTGTAGCGCCGCAGCAGGGCGCGCGTCTGCGTTGCGTCATAAAAAGGAGAAAGCACCAGATGCGTGGCCGCGTCGGCCAAATCCAGCCCCATGTGCTCGCACCAGGCGGCCAGGGTATCGGCGCGGTCCAGGCCGGGCGTATCCACAAACACGGCGCGCGCTTCGGCGCAGGCGGCCAGGGCCTGCTCCAGGGCGGGCTTGTCCGGGGCCTCCATATAAGTAAAGCCCGAAAGCTCCGCCCAGTGGCGCAGCACCAGACGCCCGTTGCCGCGCAGGCAGTCCGCGTTGATAAAAGCGATGCGCGTCTCCGGCGCTTCCCGCCGCCAGTGCAGGGCCAGGCGCAGAGCCGTAGTGGTCTTACCCGCGCCGTACGGACCCGCCAGCACATGCAGGCGCTGGGGCCAGTGCTCCCTGCTCCAGGGCCGCACCGGCACCATGCGGCACAGGCTTTCCAGCACAGAGGCGCCGGGCGCGTCGGTCAGGCGCTGATAAAGGTCCACGGCCACGGCGTCGGAAACGCCCTCGCGCTGCAGATATTCCAAGGCCACACGCTGCCGGGGAGTGAGGCGATCCAGGCGCATGGCAGGCTTCATGAGGGCAAAAAGTTGTTCTTTGACGTGCTGCCAGTCCTTGCGCCATTCGTTCCAGCCCGCACCCACGGGCTGGGCGGAGGCTTCCGGGCGTTCCAGGCCGGCGGTGATCTCGTGGTGGACGACCCCGTTCTTACGGTAGGTGCGGCTGCCCAGAATGACGGCTTCAGGCCCCATTTCGGCCTTGATCCTGGCAAGCAGCTCCTGTGCTGTGGCTCCGGTAAATGTCTTGACCTGCATGTCTTGTCCTTCTGACCACGCGCGTCCGCCGCGCTGTCGATTGTGCCGTTTGTCTGACGACGCGGCAGAAGATGCAATTTACAGGCCAAAGTCACAAAAAGTGCAACAACGCAAAAAGGCGGCCCCAAGGCCGCCCTGACGGTACTGCGGCCCGCCCCCGTCCTGAAGGACGATTTTGGGGCGGGCCTGCCGGAAGGTGGCCAAAAAAGCCACCTAATGTACGGATACCACGTTAAAAAATCAAGCCTGTACCTGGGCGGCGTAGGCCGCTGCCGTCAACGCGCCGCCCTCCTCTGGAGCCGTGCGGCGGACTTCCACCAGCCAGCCCTCGCCGTAGGGGTCCGTGTTGCACAGCTCCGGCGCGTCTGCCAGGGCGGGGTTCACGGCCGTGACTTCGCCGGAAACGGGCATGAGCGCGTCGCTTGTCACTTTGACCGATTCAATGGAGGCGCAGGAAGCCCCCTGGGCGAATGCGGATCCTGCTTCCGGCAGGTCCACAAAGATGACGCCGCCCAGCTGTTCCTGCGCATAGTCGGTAATGCCGATGCGCCAGACGCCCTCAGGACGCTGCTGCGCCCAGAGGTGGTCGGCGTGGTACTGCCTGTCGTCGGGAAATTGCATGACAAGATCCTTTTATTGGGGGACAGCGCGGGGCGCGTTCATGGCCAAAGGCAGAATTTCATCCAGGGTGGGGTGCGCAATCATGACCGTGTGCAGTTTCTCGGGCGTATAGTCGCCGGCCAGCAGGAGGCTGGCCACGCTCACCAGGTGCGACACGCCGCCGCCCACCGCCGCCATGCCCACCGGGCGTTCGCCCTCCCAGACTACTTTGACGAAACCGGCGGTGTGCCCGCTGGCCTGGGCAATGGGGTTCATGGTCAAGGGCGCTTGCGAAACGCTGACAGCCCGTCCCTCTCGCAAAAGTTCCTTGGCCGTGGGGCCCACACGCATAATTTCCGTGCTGCCGTAGACGCAGGAAGGTACCGGGCCGGATGCGTATGCGCCAAATTCCCGCCCCAGAATGCGCCGGGCCACATAGCCCGCCTGGTGCTCCGCCGCGTGGGCCAGCAGAGTCAGACCGTTGACGTCGCCCACAGCATAGACGCCAGGGGCCGCCTCCAGGTGCGCGTCCACCGCCAGATAGCCGCGTCTGTTCAAAGTGCAGCCCAGGCTTTCCGCTGCCAGCGCCCGCGTGTTGGGGGTGCGGCCCACAGCCACCAGGGCCTTGGCGGCCGTAATTTCGCGGCCGTCCTCCAGGGTCAGGCGGGCCTGCCCGTCCACCGTACGCAACTCCTTGGCCCGCGCGCCTTCCAGGCAGGTGACGCCCGCCTTGGTCAGGGCGCGGAGCATCTCTTTGGCCACGTCCGCGTCCTCCAGGGGGGCGATGTGCGGGGCGGCCTCCACAATGGTCACCTTGCTGCCCATGGCGCGGAAAAAGTCACCCATTTCCAGACCAATGGCCCCGGCGCCCACAATAAGCAGGCTCTCGGGCACGGCCGCGATGCGCAGCAGGGCCGTGCTGTCCAGCACGCAGTCGTTGTCCGGAGTCAGGCCGGGAAAGGCTGCGGAAGACGTACCGCAGGCCAGCACCACCTGGGCGGCCGCCAGTTCCGTGACGCCGTCCTTACCCTCCAGGCGCACCCGGTGCAGGCCTTCGGCCGTGCCGGCGCAGACACCACGACCTTCCAGCAGGGTCACGCCCAGGCCGGTCAGCTCCTTGGCCAGGGCCTGACTGCTGCCCTTGGTGAAACGGGCCACGCGGGTCTGCAGGGCCGTATAGTCCACGGCGATTTCGCCCTTGGCCACCCGCAGGCGCTGCTGGGCGGCCAGAAGCGCGCCCGGCGCCACGGCCCCCAGCAGGAGCTTGGTGGGGATGCAGCCGCAGTTGAGGCAGGTGCCGCCCCAGTGCGTATCCTCCGCCAGGGCCACCTTTTTACCGCCTTTGGCCAGCAGGCGTGCCGCCGACGTGCCGCCGGGGCCGCCGCCCAAAATCAGGACATCAAAAGTCTGCACGGATATTCCTCCCGCAGCGACGCTCCAGAGCGTCGGATAAGTGTCCGGGTGTACGGCGCGCGGCGCGGTTCCAGCCAGGCCGGAGCCGCGCCGCAAAAGCGCCTATTTGCCGATTTCGGCTTTGTACAGAAACTGCCGGGCAGCGGAACGGTACAGCAGAAGGTTCTGTTCCGGCAAGGGCTCCAGGCCGTGCAGGTCCACCGCCGCGTCAGGCGGCAGGGCCTCCACGCGGTAGGGCAAGGTAGGCTGTCCGTAGGCTTCGGCCACCATCTGGGCAGCGTCTCTGGCATCTTCGCGTCGGGGCCAGGTCCACTGTCCGTCCGCGCCGGGCAAAGGCATGGCCAGAAAGCGCACGCCGCCGCCGGGAATATCCCGCACCAGCCCTATACTCGCGGCCAGGGCGGCCGTGTCGGGCGCGCCGCCGTACACAGCGGCCGTGGCGGCCGCGCCACCCACGGCATTGAGCACGGCCTTCACGTTCTTGATGGCCAACAGGCGCTCCAGGAGGTCCGGCTTGCGGCCGTCCGTCTGCAGCCAGACCTCCAGGCCGCCCGCAGCCAGCCTGTCCACCAGAATACAGAGATTCTCCTCCTGGCCGTCGGGACACTGCGAGGGATAGATGCCGCCGATCTTGCCGTGGAGCAGGTCGCTTCTGGTGATGCAGGCTTCCAGCACATGGCCGGAAAGCAGGTAGGCGATGATTTCGCCCGAACCCTGCTTGATGACCTGGCCGTCATTGAACAGGGGAAACTCCACACCTTCGGGATTACGATAGATGGCTTTGCGGTTGGCGCGGTAGAAGGCGTTAAATTCCTGCGCGTCAGCCTTAAAATCCACTGTGGCGTAAGGAATATCCCTTTCGGCCAGAAAGGCTTTGACAATTTTGCAGCGGATGCACTCCGGTGCAGTATACAGTGTTATGCTCATACAAACCTCGTACAGAATAGGTTGGGGCAGCGCCAGACTATGAAGGTCAGGCTATGTCCTCCAGCGACTTGCCGCCGGTGCGCGCGCCCCAGATTCCCAGGATAAGCGCCGCGGCAATGCAGAGCGCGGTAAAAATGTAGAACACTCCGTCAAAGCTGTATGCTGCGTAGACAACAGGAATCAAGGGTTGACTGAAGGCCACGGCCAGCCGGCCCGACGCGGCGTGGAAGCCCGTGGCCGTGTTGCGCGACATGGTGGGGTAGGACTCCGCCGTATACGAAAACACCGTAAAGCCCATGCCCATGACGCCCGCCGTGAGCAGCCCGCCAATGAGCACCACCAGCCAGTAGCCCGACACGTTGCCGAAAATGGGCGCCAGAACCGCCATGAACAGCAGCATGCAGACAATGGGGATTTTGCGGCCGCCCATGTCGGAAAACAGGCCGGAGACAAAGCAGCCCACGGGCACGCCGATGGAAATAAGCGTGGTGGCCATGAGGCAGTCTTCAAGACTGAAACCGTGAGCCTTGAGCAGCGTGGCCGTCCAGTTGGTCACCAGGAAGGTCGCCGGATTGGTGAGAACGACCAGCAAAAAGATGACGATGGTGCGTTTGATGTATTTTTTGCTGCACATGCTCAACAGCACGTCTTTGAGCGGGGCCTTGCGGGGCGGAACCTTGGCCGCCGCCGCCGCAAGGTCGATGTTCTGCCCGGTGATGTCGCGCATGACATCCTCGGCTTCGGCCACCCGGCCGCGGGCCACCAGCCAGCGGGGCGACTCGTCCAGATACTTCCAGGCGATGATGAGCGCCACGTAGCCGAATCCGCCCATATAGAAGATATACCGCCAGGCCTCTTCGTGCAGAGGAATGATGGCCCGGCAGAGCATGCCAATGACCGGCACGGCGCAAAAACCCACGGCGGCCACCGTGTTCTGCCACTTGCCGCGGCTTTCCGCCGGGGCCATTTCGGCTATGTAGGCCTGCGAGCAGACCATAAGACAAAATACGCCAAAGCCCGTCAGCGCGCGAGGCCACAAACACGGGAAAGCTGTCGGTCAGGCCGTTGATGATGGATGCGGTGGAAAACAGCGTAATGGCAATAAGAAAGGTCTTGCGCCGGCCGATGATGTCCGAAATGACGCCGCCCACCAGACCGCCGCAGGTCATGGCCACAAAGTACCAAAAGGTGACGTGGCCCAGATCCTTCATGGTCAGGCCCCAGTTGTGCATGAGCGCCGGCGCGATAAAGCCGAAGTTCCAGTTGTCCATCTGCTCGCAGAAATAAGCGATCATGATGATGAAAAACACAACTTTATGTCGTCCACTGACCTTGAGCCCGTCAAAGTAGTTGTTGCTGATGCGTGGTGCGTCCTGCATGACCCCTCCTTGCGCGCGCTGCTGCGGCGGCTGCGGCCGGTTGTGAAAGGTAAAATTTGCACATGGCGTGCATGTATCCACCTAGGCCAGCACAGGGGTGGGCAATGTTGTGGCGGCAACCTTTTTGCGGTTTTTTTCACAATAGTATTTTAACCTATTGAAATAAAATTATTTATTTTAATAAAAAATAGTTTGTGAAAAAACCCTCTAATTCTTGAAAACGTTGCTGCCGCAACGTCGCGCCGCCGCGCCCACAGGCATGAATAGGCCAATGACGAGGAAAACGGGAAGGAATGTTCTTAAAAGTACAGGAGGTCACATGCACTATGCCCGTCGTTTTCTGACCCTGGCCGCCGCGCTCGGCGTCCTTTTTGCGGGGGCGCAGCCTGCCAATGCCGTGGATTTCAAAGTCAAAGGCGCTTTTGACGTCAGTTTTGAAACGTCCAACGTGCTGCCCAGGGGGGTGGGCGGCAGGGACACCTTCGGCGCCATTGAGCGCCTGCGCACGCAGATCGACGCCGTGGCCGGAGAAAACCTCTCCGGCAGCGTCCTGTTTACCGTGGGCACCGGCACCATGAACTGGGGCTCGGCCAAGGACGGCGCGGCCCTGGGCGCGGACGGCACGCAGAATCTGGGCGTGCGTCACGCCTATCTTGACTGGGTTCTGCCCAAAACCGATCTCAAGGTGCGCATGGGCATGCAACCCCTGCTGCTGCCGGGCTATGTAACGGGCTGGAGCGCCGTGTACGGCCAGTACACCACCGGGGTAAGCCTGAGCGCCCCCCAGATTAAACTGGGCGATGCCCAGGTGGGAGCCGCGTTTTTCTGGGGACGTCCGTACAACGACAATGCGGATCTGACCAAGTACGGCAAGAACGAAACGGGCTATCTGGACAATCTGGACGTGTTCGGGCTGAGCATACCCGTCACCGCGCCCGGCCTCAAGATCACCCCCTGGGGCATGTACGCCCTTATGGGTGAAAACAGCCTGCGCGGCATCAACGACAATACCGCCCAGCGGGAGCCCTCCATTTACGCGCCCCGCGGCGGCCTCATGCCCGTGCTGGGCAGCGGCGGCAACTATGTGAGCACCTTTGAAAAAGTCTACCGCAGTGCGCACAATACCTGGAGCAACGGCTACTGGGGTGGCCTTACCTCCGAGCTGAACCTCTGGGCCCCCTTCAACATCGCTGCCGAATTCAGCTACGGCGCGGTGGATATGGGCGAACTGCAAAACTACACGGGCTTCGGCGCTTCCGCCGCCCAGAACAAGACCTTTGAGCTGACCCGTAGAGGCTGGTATGCGGCCCTGCGTGTGGACTACAAATGTTCCTGGGGCACGCCCGGCGTCACCGCATGGTACGGCAGCGGCGATGACGACAACCCCTACAATGGCTCGGAACGTCTGCCCCAGTTCAATACGGCCTGGCCCGTGACCCCCCTGGGCTTCGGCGGCGGTTTTTTTGACCTGAACACCTGGAAAGTGCTGGGGCACAACCCCAGCGGTCTGGCCGGCGGCGTGGTCGGCATCAAAGACCTGAGCTTTCTTCAAGACCTCACCCACACCATAAAGGTGGGCTATTTTCAGGGCACCAACAGCGCGCAGATGCCCCGCAAGGCCAATATGACCAGCTACCCCACCCGTGCGGACGGCCCCATGGCCTACCTGACCACCACGGACCATGCCTGGGATTTCAGCGTCTCCAATACCTACAAGCTCTATGAAAACTTCTTGGTCAACCTGGAAGCCGCCTATGTGAACCTGCACCTGGACAGCGACACCTGGAACGGAGTGGAAGATTCACAATACCGCGATAACTGGCGGGTTTCCCTCTCCTTCCGCTACATGTTCTGATGTCGGCCGCGGCCGGGAGGCGGATTTTGCCCCGCCTCCCGGCCACTCTCGGCTGTATTTCTCGCGCGCTTTTTCTGAAACGCCGCTCCGCCGCCGGAGCGGCGTTCGTTTTACTCGCAAGGCTCTGTACGGGTTCTCTTTGCGCGGCAAAAAACCTCCTTATCCCGCGCGCCGCCTTTTCCCGCATCCGGCGCACCATTTCTTCTCGACTACGAACCGTCAGTTTGGCATTCTTATGGCTGTTCACCCTTTCCCCCTCTCGGTTTGCTGTTGTCTGTTAACTCCAGCTTTACCGATTTGGGGAGGGTGAACAACCTATTGAAACACTACACCTAGAGCATTTAACACTTGAAATGCTCGCTTACGGCAGGCAAAAGCCTGCCTTCTCGCATTTTGTGGCAAGGATTTTCAAGAAAATCCTTGCAGAGCAGTTAGCTCATTTCATTCGCTAACTGCCCTAAGCCTGCGGCGCGGCTTCGGGCCAGTCAAAGGTGAAGACCTGCTCCACTGCCGGATGCAGGCTGTGGTGCACGCCGCAGGTTTTGGCCGCGCGCTCCATGACGGTTTTTTCCTTGGCGCTGTAGGGCCGGGCGGGCATGTGGAAAATGACCTCCAGACGGCCGATGCGGCTGGGGCTGCCGGCCGTCATGGTCTTGGCGATTTCCAGGCGCGTGCCGCTCACGTCCAGGCCGTGGTTTTCGGCATAGGTGGCCAGCACGCTCATGGCGCAGGCCCCCAGGGCCGCAGCGCAAAGATCCGTGGGTGAAAAGCTCTCTCCGGAGCCGCCGTGGTCCGGGGTGGGGGTAGTGTACAGTTTGGTGCCGCTCAAGGTGTGGACGCATTCCACACGCCGGTTGCCCAGATAGGTTTCGGTAATGTTGGCCATGGGTTCCTCTGTTTGACGAAAAAGTTTTTTTGGGGGGGCGGGCCCAGTATGCAAAAAGGCCCCGTCGGCAGCAACGGGGCCTTTATATGGAGGAGGCGGGCCGGAGGCTACTCGGTGGCGGCCACGCAGTGGCCCGCGCCGCTGTAGTAGCCGATGGTGCCCTTGACGGAAACCGTGCTCATGGGGCCAAAGGGCGCTGCGCCCGGCACGCGGAAGTCCTTGACGCTCAGGGGTTCAATGGCCTTTTCCGCGGGGGCTTCAGCCTGCGGCACCCAGGCGTAAGGCAGGCGGTAGGCCCGGTACACCCAGTTCATGGGCAGGCTGATGTGCCCTTTGTAGGGGCAGACGTATTCCCAGACGATCTCGTGTTCGCTGGTGACCTCAAAAATACGGCCGTCCGAGCCCTCGCAAATGAGGGTATTGCCGTTGGGCAGACGCTGGGCCGAGCTGATGAAGGGGCTGTAGAAGCGGCTGGCGTCCAGCGGGACAAGGAAGCCGGCCTCATGCGGGGTGTACTGCCAGACCACCTTGAGGCTCACGGGGTCTATTTCCAGCACGCGGGAGTAGTCGCGCTGCGCGGCCTTGACGCCGTGGGCCGCGCCGGGGTTGGGCGCGCCGTAGCCGGCCCAGCCGCCGTTGTCGAAAACCAGGATGTTGCCCTCGCCGGGCAGACCGCGGGGAATCATGTGCGCGTGGTGCTGCCCGATAATCCAGCCCAGAGCTTTTTCTTCCGGCGTGTGGTTGTAGTCCGGACCCAGACGCCAGACGATCTTGCCGGTTTTTTTGTCCAGAATCAGGATGATGTTGGTTTCGCGGCCGTCAATGATAATGTTGTCGGGGTGGAAGCGGCTGTCCCCGGCGTCGAACCACTTGTTGGGGCCCAGGGTGGACATGGAGTTGACGTGCATCCAGTCGCCCACGCCGGGGGCGTCTTCCATCAGGGTGCCGCCGCGGTAGTTGGGGTCGCGGCACATGGCGTTGCGGGCCTCTTCTGAAAAGCCCATTTCTTCCACATGATCCGAGCAGGCCCATTCCCAAAGAATGTCGCCTTCCCAGTTCACTTCATAAATAACGTCGTCCACCAGGGTTTTGTCGCTGATGTAGGGCTGTACGGTATTGCGGTGGCAAAGCACCAAGGTGTTGCCGGAATCGATTCTGGGCTCGGAACCGGGCGCATAGTAGCCGGTGGAGCTGCCCTCGCGCTGAAAATCGTGGTGCTGCCGGGCCATCCAGCGCGGCTCCTGGCCGGGGTCTTCCACAAATTCCGCCCGGTCAAATTTCCAGACGATATTGCCGTCCCAGTCGATCTGCACCAGGTCCAGCTGGTCCTGCAGGCCGTGCTTGGGGTGCCTGGTGCCGGTGCTGCCCATGAGCATGCCGCCAGGGAACATTTTATTGGGAAAGCCGTGCACATCTTTCCACATGCGGATTTCATGCCCGTTCATGCCCAGAAGCAGGGCCCCGTTGTCGGGAGCCTGAATAATGGTGAAGCCGTTCCAGGCCTTGTCGGGATTGTACAGAGTGACGCCGGTGGGATAAATGGTGGGATGCCCCATAAGAACCTCCATTGTGGTAGCGTCGCGGGCCTTGCGCCCCGCGGCTTTGTGCTGCATGGGACATGGTATGGCGGGGAAGCGGGCCCGGATGTTGTGCTCGCAACATTATTCACAAAAAGAGGGGCGTAAACTGCCTCCAATCGTGAACGCGGGGCTGACAGCAAGGCTGGAAGCCGCCATTTGGTTTTGTCCTTTGCTTCACATATACTGGGGGTACGACCGCCTCGAGGGCAAGGAGAAACGCATGTCCTTCACCGAACTCGTTGGGCAGAACATGTGCTGGCGCACGGTAGCGCCGGCCAGGCCCAGACTGTGGAAAAAAGGCCACAAATTTAACGACGACGTGCCGCAGATGTTTTTTGTGGTCAGCGGCCGGGTACGGCTCATGGCCCTGGCGGAGGAAGGCGGCGAAAAAACGCTCTGGTATCTGCGCGACGGCTGCTGCTTTAACGAAACGCCCCTGTTTGCCATAAATGGCGGCATGGACATGCGCATCATGGGCGACGCCCGTTTTTATCACGAATGCGTGGAGGACAGCTACCTCTGCGCCTTCAGCGTCGAGGACGTGCTGCGGCTGGGCGCGCGGCAGCCGGAGCTGCTGCTCAACCTCTGCCACAGTTTCAGCTTCAAGGTGACCCTGCTGTCGCAGCAGGTGGTTTCGCTGAGCCTAGAATCCCAGATGACCCGCGTCTGCAAGTTCCTGGCTTCGCGCATTGTGCCGGGCTCGCAGCCCCTGCGTGCCCGGCGGGACATGTCCTACCGCGAAATGGCCGACCTGCTGGGCATGCACCGCATTTCCCTCTACAAAATCCTGCGTCAGGCACAAGGCCGGGGGCTCCTGCGCTTTGACAAGAACAGCGAGGACGTCCTCATCCTCCAGCCCGCAGAATTTTTCAAAGAAGCGCACCTGCCCCCCGCCGCCTGCGGCGGCCGGAACTGACGCCCGCCCCCTGCGCGGGAGCCGTCCTAAAACTCCAGGTTGCCCGGCGTACGCGGAAAGGGAATGACGTCGCGGATGTTGCTCATGCCCGTAAGCAACATGAGCAACCGCTCGAAACCCAGGCCAAAGCCCGCGTGGGGCACGCTGCCGAAGCGGCGCAGATCCAGATACCACCAGTAGTCTTCGGGCTTCTGGCCCAGCTCTTCAATGCGGGCCGTAAGCCTGTCCAGACGCTCTTCGCGCTGCGAACCGCCGATGAGCTCGCCGATGCGCGGCACCAGCATATCCACTGCGGCCACGGTGCGCCCATCGTCGTTCTGGCGCATATAAAACGCTTTGATTTCCTTGGGGTAATTATACACAGCCACGGGCCTGCCAAAATGATCCTCTGCCAAATAGCGCTCGTGCTCGGTCTGGAGGTCCGTGCCGAAGGCCACGGGATAGATGAACCTCTTGCCGCTCTTGCGCAAAATTTCCACGGCCTCGCCATAGGTCACGCGGGCAAAAGGGGCCGCCAGCAGGCCTTTGAGCCTGACCAGCAGGCCTTTGTCCACAAAGCTGTCAAACAGGGCCAGATCCTCGGCGCAGTGGGTCAGGACGTGATCAACCACATGCGTGATGAGGCTTTCGCCCAGTTCCATAAGGTCATCCAGATCCGCAAAAGCCATTTCCGGCTCAATCATCCAGAATTCGGCGGCGTGGCGCGGAGTATTGGAATTTTCGGCCCGGAAGGTGGGCCCGAAAGAGTAGACCCGACCCAGCCCCGTGGCCAGGGCTTCGGCCTCCAATTGTCCGGACACGGTCAGATTGCAGCGGCGGCCAAAAAAATCCCGGCTCAGATCCGTCTGCCCCGGCTCCAGAGCCGTCACGCGGAACATCTCGCCTGCGCCTTCGCAGTCCGCCCCGGTGAGCACCGGGGTGTGCACCAGAGCAAACCGGTGGGAGCGAAAAAATTCGTGCACCGCGTATCCGGCCTCGGCCCGGATGCGAAAGGCCGCACCGTACTTGTTGGTGCGCGGGCGCAGGTGGGCGATACCGCGCAGAAATTCGTCGGAATGGCGTTTTTTCTGCAAAGGGAAGGCTTCCGGATCGGCCTGGCCGAACACCTCTACCGAGGTGGCGCGCACCTCCCAGCGCTGGCCCTTGCCCGGCGAAACCACCAAAGCGCCGTGCACGCTCACGGCCGCTCCCGTGGAGGCTTCGCCCAGGCCCTCGTGCGCTGCCGTGCCCGCATCCACAACACACTGCAGATTGCCGCGACAGGAGCCGTCATTGAGTTCCACAAACGAAAATTCCCTGGAGTCGCGACGGGTGCGGATCCAGCCGCAGACGACCACATTTTCCACAGGCGCTTCGGCGTTCAGCACGTCCACAATCAAGGTACGCTGCATGGCGGTTGCCCTCACTTGCTGCAAAATATGCGCGCAGTGTAGCCCCTTTGCGGGTACGGCTCAAGGGGGCGGGCACGCAGCCGCGCCTAGCCGCCCCTTGGCCTTTTTTTAAAGATTATATAGACTGCGTTTCGGGCAACGCCCCAGCATCACGCAACGGCGCCGCGCCTTGGCGCGGCTTTTGGGCACCTTCAGCGCAGCGGAGTACATGCGGCATGAAAAAACTTTTTGGCATCCTGACCCTGGTCTGCGCGTTGGCTTTTTGCAGCGCAGCTTTGGCGGCCCAGCCCCAGGCGGGCAAACCCGTGCAGGACAAACCGGAAAAACACCTGGACCGCGTAACCACGGTGAGCGTGGCCTTGGACGGTTCGGACAGCATCGGCGCGCGTCTGGGCACGCGGCTCAAGGAGCGCTTTAACCAGAGCAGCCTTTTTGCCCTCAACGACGATGAGGAAAAAGACGTGCCCAAGCTCTACCTCATGCTCGACACCAAGCCGGAGTTTCCCGGCCGACCGGGCGTGGGTTCGATCTATTCCGTGAGTTGGGTCTTCAAACAGGGCAAGGGCTATCTCGGCTATCTGCTGGCGCGCGACCTGGGTGCCGTCAACGCGGAAGATATCGACGCCCTGGTGGACAAGCTCGTGGAACGCACGGACGGCATTGCCGCCAAGTATGGCAGCCTCTGGAAATAACGCATTACATCGCAAAGGCTCGTGCAAAAGGCTCCGGCGGCGCGGGGCCCTGCCATCCTCCCCTTCCCCTGTTTCGCTGAAATACTTTTGGCGGGAGGTCCCACACCAGGGGCCGCCCGCCAAAACGTTTTTCTCCGGTCCGCCCGGCTTATTCTTCCCGCAGGTCGCGGCCCATGAGGTCGCGCAACACCGCTGCCGGCTGCCGTCCTTCATAAAGGATGGCGTGCACGGCGGCGGTCAGGGGCGCATCTACCCCCAGTTGTCGGGCCAGGGCGTGCACGGCGGCCGTGGTTTTGACGCCTTCGGCCACCATGCCCAGGCTGGCGGTGATGCTTTCCAGAGCTTCACCCCGCCCCAGGCGCAAGCCCACCTGCCGGTTGCGCGAAAGGTCGCCCGTACAGGTCAGGGTGAGGTCGCCCAGGCCGGAAAGGCCCATGAAGGTGCGTGCCCGTGCCCCGCGCGCCACGCCCAGACGGCACATTTCCGCCAACCCACGGGTGATGAGGGCCGCGCGGCTGTTGTGCCCCAGGCCCAAGCCGTCACAGATGCCCGCAGCAATGGCCATGACGTTTTTAAGGGCCCCACCCATCTCTACGCCGGTGACGTCTGTGCTGGAATAGCAACGGAAGGTGGGCCCGGCAAAGACTTCGCGCAGACGCTGGCCCAGCGCCCGGTGGCGCGAGGCCAGCACCACGGCCGTGGGCAAGCCCTCCAACACCTCGGCCGCAAAGGAAGGCCCGGAAAGCACGGCGTAACGCGGCCGCACGCGGGTCAGGGCGCTTGCCGCAATGCCGGAGCAGGTGGACAGGGTTTCCAGTTCCAGCCCCTTGGCCGCGTTGACCAGCATGACGCCGGGACGGAAAAAATCCACCCGTTCCGTCAGCCAGGCGCGCAACTGCTGGGTGGGTACGGCCAACACCACCAGGCCGGCGGCCAGGGCCTGCGGGTCCGTACTGGCCGCAAGACGCGGACTGAGTGCGCGGCCCGGCAGATAGCGCGGGTTTTCATGCCGCCGGTTAATGGCCTGGGCCACGGCCGCATCCCGCAGCCAGAGGGTGACCCCATGTCCCTTGACGGCCAGCAGGTGGGCCAGGGCCGTGCCCCAGCTGCCGCCACCGGCCACGCAGACCTGCAGAGTATGGCTGTTCACTGCAAAATGCTCCTCACCCTTTTCCGCGGCAGATATGCCTTTGCAATGCAGGCAGACGCCCGCGTTGACGTATGGCCGCACAATGGCACAGCAGCGAAGTCGTGCCCGTAACGTCTTCTGCCGCAAAGGGGCACGCCCGCGGCGCAAAAATCAGCTTCCAGGAGGCCTGCCGCCCCGCCAACGCACGCCGCGACAGGACGGACGGCGACCGCCTGCGCCTCAGAACCCCAGGGCGGATTCCGGCCCCGGCCTGTCGGGCAACGGCGCGTTGCGCGCCTGCCGGGGTGCGTCGGTCACGAAGCGTACCAGAAGCATGCCACTGCAGCGCTGGCCTTTATACGCCTCCACCCGAAAAATGCACCCCTGCCGGTCCACGGAAAAGCGGGGCAAAAAATCCTTGCGGCGCAGGGTCAGGCCGCTTTCGTCCGCCTGGCCGCTGTCCACGCCGATGGCGTTGACGCGCACGCCCTGCTGCGGGTGTACCAGCAGCTCCCCGCGCACGTCCAGCACCTGGCCAAAAGGCACGTCCATGTCCTGGCCGTCCACGCGCACGCGCAGACCGCCGAGGCTGGTGTCCACCTCCCGCCATTCGGGCCGGATGAGCGTGATCATGCGGTTGCCGTAGTGCACGCAGTACTGGCCGTCGTTTTGCTCGCAGGGCAGCACGGCCATGATGGGTTTGGAAGGCACAGCCGTGGTCGAGGCCTCCTTGGGCAGGGGCAGATAATTGATGGTCGGGCGCGCGTCCTCCAGGGGCAAAAAAATGCGGTTGCCGGCAAAGGACACGCCCAGATTTTCCAGCAGGGCCCCGCGCACGCCCTGAGGGCTGAGCTCAAAGCCGCGTGCAAACTCCACCCCGGCCTGGCGCAGCAGCGATTCCACCATGCACAGATGATAGTAAGCGCGCAACTCCACGGGGAATTCCTTGCTGGCCTCCAGGCCAAAGGCCGCCTTGCCCTGGCGCACGGCGTAGTACGAAAGGCTTTTTTCCATCTCGCGGTCGCCTTCGGCCGTGCGCGTGTTGTGCACGTGCAGACGGTGGCCGGGGTCCAGCAGGCCCTCATTGGCGGCGGCGGCGGCCTGCCGCGCCTCATGGACCAGATCGCCCATGAACACGCCCGGCAGGCGCTCCTGATCGATGATTACGGACTGTCCCCAGCGCGCAGGATTGCGCAGCTTGTCCTCATGGGCAGGACGGTAGTAGCCGCTGCCGTCGTGCAGGTTGAGCACCAGAACCACCTTGGGATGCCGGATGAGATCCTGAATGCGACGCACCACGCTGTATTCCGGGTCGCCCCGGTCCAGCCGGGCGAACTTACGGTTCATGTCACCGTAGAGCCCACGCGAGCGCTTGATAATACTGGGGAAATTGAGATTTGGCACCACCCACAGGCCGCCCCGGCGGATGGTGTAGTGCGTGGACAGCAACGTGGCGGCGGAAAAGCCGCCGGGCTCATCGCCCTGGATGCCGCCCACCACCAAGACCACCTGCCCGCTCTCGTCGCCCAGGCGCACCAGGGTAAAGTCCAGCGCGGGCACAGGGGCCGTGGCCGCAGCCCGCGGCCACAGGCAGCAAAAAACCGCCAGGGCCAGCGCCGCCCATAAAAACGGGAAACGCCCCCCGCGCAAACCGGTAGAAGAAAAAAAGTCTTGCATGCCGCTGCCGCCGTTACGGGCCCGGCAGTATGGCCGCCGGGCCCGGAGGTGATTGCCGATACCTACGATATTCGGCGGCAAACGGCAAGGCGGCGACAGCGTCTCCCCGCCGCAACGGCCAGGCCCGGACCGGCGACGCAGCCCGGAACAGCCCGGAACAGCGTTGACCGGGCGGCGGTCAGGCGACGGACGCCTCGCTCCCTTTATTTAGAGCATTTAACACTTGAAATGCTCGCTTACGGCAGGCAAAAGCCTGCCTTCTCGCATTTCGTGGCAAGGATTTTCAAGAAAATCCTTGCAGAGCAGTTAGCTCATTTCATTCGCTAACTGCTCTAAAAAAACGGCAGTTGAAGAAAAAAACCCTTATTCCGGGTCAAAACCGATATTGGTGATGGCCGAGCGCAGGGCGGCCATATCCACGGGCGCGCTTTCTTCAAAGCGCAATTCCTTGGCCTCCAGGTCCACCTGCGGGTTTTTCACGCCGGCAATCTTGCCCGCTGCTTCCTCCACCGAGGCCTTGCAGTGCCCGCAGCGCATACCATTGACTTTCAGCGTTTTCATCATATCCTCCTTGGGAAACAATTTTCATTTTCAGATGACGGCAGTATACGCGCCGCCACGGTCAATGACAAGACGGAGGTCTGCATGAGCGCCAACAAGGAAGCAGGGGCCTGCCCCTTGCGTTTCGACATCGGAGGCATGCACTGCGCGGCCTGCTCCTCGCGTATTGAGCGGGTGGTGGGCCGCATGGAAGGCGTGGACAAAATCAGCGTCAATCTGGCCACGGCCAAGGCCGAAGTCTGGACCAGACCGGGCGAAGAGGACGCCGTCAGCAAAAGTCTGGTGGAACGCGTGGCCGCCCTGGGCTTTACGGCGGCCCCCGCCGCCGAGGACAACGCCTCCGCCGAGTTTGCGGCCAACAAAGCCCGCGCGCAGGCCGACATCCAGGCCCGCCTGCGCCGTCTGATCCCCATGGCCTGCTTTGCCGTGCCCTTGCTGGTGGTTTCCATGGGGCACATGGTGGGCCTGCCCCTGCCCTCCTGGCTGGACCCGCACAGCGCGCCCCGCACTTTTATGCTGGTGCAGCTGCTGCTGACCCTGCCCGTGGTCTGGCTGGGCCGCCATTTTTACAAAGACGGCATCGTGGCCCTGCTGCGCCGCGCCCCGGCCATGGACAGCCTGGTGGCCGTGGGCACGGGTGCGGCCTTCCTGTTCAGTCTGGGCAACACGCTCCTGGGGCTGGCCGGATCCGAGCCCATGACCCGCGCCATGAACCTCTACTACGAATCCTGCGCCGTGCTGCTGACCATGATTGAGCTGGGGCAGTTTCTTGAAGCCACAGCCAAACGCAAGGCCGGGGACGCCATGGGCGCGCTCATGAGCCTCACCCCGGAAACGGCCCTGCTGCTGGATCCCGCCGACGCGGCCGCCGCCCCGCGCGAAGTGCCCCTGGCCCAGGTGCGCGCCGGTGACACACTGCTGCTCAAGCCCGGCGGCCGCGTGCCCGTGGACGGCGTGGTGCTCACGGGCCGCAGCGCCGTGGACGTTTCCCTGCTGACGGGCGAATCCATGCCCGTGCCCGTGGCCCCGGACGACAAGCTGGTGGCGGGCAGCGTCAACGGCGAGGGCTCGCTCACCCTGCGGGCCGAGGCCGTGGGCGGTCATACGCGCTTGGCGCGCATCATCCGCCTGGTGCGCGAGGCCCAGGGCAGCAAGGCCCCCATAGCCCGGCTGGCCGACAAGGTGAGCTTTTACTTCGTGCCCACGGTCATGCTGCTGGCCGTGCTGGCCGCCCTGGCCTGGCTGATCTTCAGCAACGAGCCCATCACCACAGCCCTCACCGTTTTTGTGGCCGTGCTGGTCATGGCCTGCCCCTGCGCCATGGGCCTTGCCACGCCCATGTCCATCATGGTGGGCACGGGTCGCGGCGCGCAGTTGGGCGTGCTGATCAAGAACGGCGCGGCCCTGGAACAGGCCGGACGCATCAGCGTGCTGGCCGTGGACAAAACCGGCACCCTCACCACGGGCAAACCCGTGCTTACGGGCCTGGACGTGCTGCCCGACGCGGCGGCATGGGACGAAAACGCCCTGCTGGGTCTGGCCGCCAGCCTGGAGGCCCGCTCCGAGCACCCCCTGGCCCATGCCATTCTGGCCGCCGCCAAGGAACGCCAACTGATTGCCGCCGCAGTGGACGAAGTGGCGGTCAGCCCCGGACTGGGCATTGCCGGCAAAGTGGGCGCGGAAACCGTGGCCGTGGGCAACCGCGCTTTTATGGAAGAACGCGGTCTGCGCGTGCCGCAGGACGTGCTGGCCCATCTGGCCGCCCTGGCCGAAGCCGGCCAGACCCCGCTGCTTCTGGCCCTGGGCGCGGGGGCCGAGGCCCGCCTGGCTGCCGTGCTGGCCCTGGCCGACGCCCTGCGCCCCGAATCGGCCTCCGTGGTGGCCCGGCTGCGCCATATGGGCGTGCGCGTGGTCATGCTCACCGGCGATAACGAACGCACGGCCCGCGCCGTCGCCGCCAGAGCCGGCGTGGACGAAGTGGCCGCCGGCCTGCTGCCCGCACAAAAGGCGGACTATGTGCGCCGCCTGCAGGAGGAAGGAAATATCGTGGGCATGGTGGGCGACGGCGTTAACGATGCTCCGGCCCTGGCCGCGGCGCATGTGGGCATGGCCGTGGGCACGGGCGTGGACGTGAGCGCCGAAGCCGGCGACATGGTGCTCATGCGCGACGGCATGGAGGCCGTACTCACGGCCCTGGCCCTTTCCCGCGCCACCATGCGCAATATTCGCCAGAATCTGTGCTGGGCCTTTGGCTACAACATATTGGGCCTGCCCGTGGCCGCCGGCCTGCTGCACGCCTTTGGCGGCCCCATGCTCTCCCCCATGATCGCCGGCACCGCCATGGCCCTTTCCTCTTTCTCTGTGGTCAGCAACGCCTTGCGGCTGCGCTGGTTCCGCATCAAGGAGCAACCATCAGCCAGCTGAGAAGCCAGAAAACAACCTTGCGCAGCCCGTGAGCAGCAAAAAAACGTTGCCGCGGGCAGCGCAAAAAGGCTGCCGCTGCTGCGACGTTCTGCTTTGTCAGAGCAGACTACTTTTGAGAATGTATATTCTCAAAAGTTACGGCGCCCCCGTGCCGGCGCTTACCCGCGCAACTACATAGCGCTGCTGTCGTCATCCGTAGCCAGCACTGTTGTCTTTGCCCGGAGCTTCCTCCGTCGTAACGGGCCAAGCGCCTGCGTCGCAACGGCTGAAGCCGCGCCTCCACGGCGGGCGTCTGCCTACGTAACCACCAGGGCCTTGCAACGTTGCAATGCCCTATTTTTGTTCCTCCATCCTGCAGACCTTGTCCGCAAAGGCTATGGCGTTTCTGCCGTTGGCCTTGGCCCGATAGAGCGCCTTGTCCGTTCCCATGACGATGGCTTCGCCCGCACTGTGTTCACAGTAGGCGCAAACGGCAGCAATGGTTTTAAGGCCAATGCTCACGGTCACCCGTCCCCAGGAGCTGTCCACATGAGGAATCTGGAGGGCATAGACGGCGTCGCGCAGACGCTTTGCCATGACCAGAGCGCCCTCTTCGTCCGTATGGGGCATAAGGACGGCAAATTCTTCGCCTCCGTAGCGGAACAGCCTGTCCTCAGCGCGGAGCAGGCTGTCGCTCATGGCCTTGGCCACGGCCGTGAGGCAGTGGTCGCCTGCCAGATGCCCATACCGGTCATTAAAGAGCTTGAAATTGTCCACATCGATGAGCGCCACACTCAGCACGCCGCCGGCCCGGCCCAATCGCGACACCTCGCGGGCAAGCGAAGCGTCGAAATGCCGTCGGTTGTAGACGCCTGTCAGGTAATCCCTGGAGTTCAGTTCCGCCAGGCGGCGGTTCGCTACCTGCAACTGACGCTCAAGGTGTTTGCGTTCTGTAATGTCCAGATGGATGACGCAGATGGCGATGATTTTGTTCATCGCGCTGGTGATGGGGGTCACGGCAATAAGATATTCCCTGTCGCCTATGGCCAGTTCATGGTCAGGGATGCGGCCGCCGGCATCCAGCTTTATGAAATCCTGGACTATTTTTTCCCCGCTCTCCCGGTGCAGATCCTTCACGTGCCGGCCAATGACCTCCATGAGCGGCCGCCCCGATAGAACGGCATGCCTGGCATTGGCGGCCAGCAGCCGTCCGTCCCGGCCCACCACGCAAGCGGCTATGGGGGTCAGGCCAAAAATGGTGTCCAGCGCGGGCATTTCCTGCCCGGTCCGGGCCGGCAGGGCGGCCAGGTCGCACTCCACCCCCTGAAAGCCCAACAGCGCGCCGTCTTCGGCAAACAGGGGCACGCCACTGATTTCCACCACCAGCAGAAAGCCCGTGGCGGAAATATAGCGCACCACCACATGCGCAAAAGCGCACGGGGCCCCTTCACGATAAAACAGATCAGGAATTTTCGCGGCGTCCGCAGGGTCCATGAATTCCTGGAAGGGCCGCCCCAGCAGCCCACCCGCGTCCAGACCGAACAACTGTTCCTTTTGTGTGGAGGCCTGAAGGTAGTTCAGACCGGGGTCGACCTTCCACGACGGTGTTTCCACAGTCGCGCCTTGAAGTCCGTGTGGCAAAAGGCACCTCCTCCACGGGCCGTGGCGTGCGCCGCACGCGTCTGCAGGCCGTTACCATGTCTCTTGGGCAATATAGTTTTTTTTGCCGGTGGCGTAAACGAGGTCTGCAGGGTCTGCCGCAAAGAACGGGGCATAGCGGCTATAGAAGGCGCTTGCCCCGTTCTTGGGTGCGGAACCAAAAAGCGCGGCACCGCGATGTGGTCGCAGTGCCGCGCTTGGCTTCTGGCGGAGCGGAAGGGACTCGAACCCTCGGCCTCCGGCGTGACAGGCCGGCGTTATAACCGTCTTAACTACCGCTCCGTAAGGTGGGCTGGTGGGCAGTACAGGACTTGAACCTGTGACCCCCGCCGTGTGAAGGCGATGCTCTACCAGCTGAGCTAACTGCCCGCCCCGGAGATAGAGTTCTATGCAAAAGCCCCCGCTTCGTCAAGAAAATTTTGCCAAGTAAAAAAATTTAAACTTTTTTACTCTTTTATTACCCTCAATTTTCTGGCTATTTCTCCCGTCCACCGCGCAAATGCGGCAAAATCGCACCGCGCTGCCTTGCGGTACGCCGTGGGGAGTGCTAGACCTGCCCCCAGGACGGGTTCTGCCCCGTCCCATGTTTTTTTCCGAGGCTGGTATGCAAGCGCTTTTGAAATATATCGGCATCGCAGCCTGTTGCAGCCTGCTGGCGCTGACCGCTCAGGCGGCCCCCGCCCGGGTGGTGGACGGCGCTGTCATCATGCGCCAGCCCATGCGGGAAAATCTGTGCGCCATCACCTTTGACGACGGGCCTTCCGTCAATACGCCGCAACTGCTGGATATGCTGGCAGAATACGGCATCCCCGCCACATTTTTTCTCTTGGGCAGCCAGGCCGAGCGCCACCCGGACACCGTCCGGCGCATTTTGGCTGAAGGGCATGAGGTAGGCAACCACTCCTATTCTCACCCCAATCTGCGTCTGGCTTCACCGGAGCGCAAAGCCGAGGAAATTCGCCGCACCGACGCCGTGCTGCGTTCCCTGGGGGCCGCGCCAGTGTTTCTGCGGCCGCCCTACGGGGCCTTTGACGCCTATACGGAAAAAGTGGCCGGTGAACTGGGGCTCTCTATTCTGCTCTGGTCGCTGGACAGCCGCGACTGGCAGCGCCTGCCCGCCAATTATGCCACCCTGCGCTCCACTCTGGGCACGGTCTACCAGCCCGGAACCCTGCGGGGCATTTTTCTGTTTCATGACACGCACAAACGCACGGTGGACGACCTGCCCCGCATCATCCGCGACTTGCGGGCAGGCGGCTGCCAGCGCTTTGTTACCGTGAGCGACTATCTGGAAGGGCTTCTGGATCCGGAACCGGGCATGCTCATGACCCGCCGTACGCCCCGCCCCTTGCCCCCGGCCGACGCGGAAATGCCCGCCGCCGCGCATGAGGTGCACGGTGTGCGTCAGGCGGAAGAGCTGCCCCCTGCCAGCTACCCCGCCGGATCCACGCCCGTGCCTTTGGCCCGCAGCAGCCGCCCTTGGCTGCAGGATACGTCCGCCGCAGCCTCTCAGGCCGCAGCACAGGGACAGGCTGCGGCACAAAGCCCTGCTGATGCCCAGAGCCCCACAGAGGGACGACCCGACGCGACGCACGCCGGACCAGAGGGCTCCTCCGCCCCGGCCGCCACGCCGCAAGAGACTCTGCGTCCGCACCCTACCACGTCCATGCCTGCCGCCAGCCCTGGCCTGCCCGCCGCCCACGGCCCTGCCAGGCCGGTTTCCTGATTTTTTCTCTGTAACAGTTTTTCGCTGTTCCTCCCCCCACAGGGAAGTACCAAGAACCGCCCCGACCAATGTGGCCGGGGCGGTCAGCATCAAAACGCTTTCTCGCCGGGATTGCCCCAAATCCGTGGGCAGCAAAAATCCGCCGCTGACGCCGTTTGGCGCAAAAAAGGCTGTTTTTGCTGCAGCGGGACGACCAACCTCCGGTCCCGCCATCCCTGCCGCGCCAGGCCCGCTATTCTCCCGCAGCCAGCGCCCCCCCTGCCCTGCCTTCTGCAGCAGTCAGCGCGTCGGCCCCTGCCGCTACCAGTCCAGGGTACGCTTGAAGGCCTTGGCCAGATCCTCCACGGGCGCAGCACAAAGCAGGCTGTCGCCGCTGCGCAGGGTCAGCCGTGCGTCCTCCGTAACCGTGCCGATGCGGGTACAGAGCTGCCACTGCCCCAGGGCGTCAAAAATCATGCCCAGGTCCGGCCGCACGCTGATGACCAGTCGGCTGGCCGACTCGCTGTAAAGCAGTTCGGTCAGGTTCATGGCCTCCAGAGCGGGCACGGCGTTCAGGTCCACCTCGGCCCCCAGACGCCCGCCAATGCACATCTCGGCCAGGGCCACAGCCAGGCCGCCGTCGGAACAGTCGTGGCAGGCGGCAATGGCCTTCTGCCCCATAAGGGCGTTGACGGCGCGGTAGCGCGGCAGGGCCGTGGCGGCGTCCACATGGGGCACACGCCCGCCCTTGAGGCCCAGCTCGTCGGCGGCCTCGCTGCCCGCCATTTCGCGCCAGGTGCCGCCCAGCACATAGATGAGGTCGCCGGGACGCTTGAAATCTGAAGTCTGCGCCGCCGTCACGTTGCCCATGACCCCCAGTACGGAGAAGAGCACCGTAGGCGGAATGGAGATGCGCTCCCCGCCGCCGGTGTAGTCGTTCTTCATGGAATCCTTGCCGGAAATGCAGGGCACGCCGAAGGCCAGGGAGAACTGCCGCAGGGCACGGCAGGCCCGCACCAGCTGGGCCAGCTTGTAGCGGCCATCGGGGTTGGACGGGCTTACCACCGGGTCGCACCAACAGAAGTTGTCCACCCCGGCCAGGGCGTCGGGGTTGGCGCCCACAGCCACGGCGTTGCGGATGGCTTCGTCCATGGCATTGGCCATCATCCAGTACGCGTCGTAGTCGCTGAACTTGGGGCAGATGCCGTGCGAAACTACCAGACCGGCGTCCGATTCCAGCAGGGGCCGCAGCACGCCCGCGTCTGACGGACCATCGCGCTTGACGCCCACCATGGGCTTGACCACGCTGCCGCCGCGCACCTCATGGTCATACTGGCGGACAATGTATTCCTTGGAGCAGATGTTCAGCCTGCCCAGCATGCGCTGCAAAAAGGCCCCCTGCTCCACCTGCGCCACGTCCACACGGATGTCCCGCACTTCGGGCGCGCTCCACTGGGCTTCCAGGTGCAGCTGGGGCACGCCGTTGTGCATGAAGTCCATATCCAGCGAGGCCACCACGCGTTCGCCGTAGCGCACTTCAAAGCAGCCGGATTCCGTAAAGTAGCCCAGGGCCGTGGCCTCCACGTCCATACGGGCAGCCAGCTCCAGAAACTGCTCCAGTTTGTCCGGGGGCACGGCCAGGGTCATACGCTCCTGCGCCTCGGAGAGCAGGATCTCCCAGGGCCGCAGGCCGTCGTACTTGAGGGGGGCCTTGGCGATGTCCAGCACGCAACCGCCCGTATCTTCGGCCATTTCGCCCACGGAGGACGAGAGGCCGCCCGCGCCGTTGTCCGTAATGGCGTGGTACAGACCCATATCCCGCGCGCGCAGAATAAAGTCATACATCTTGCGTTGCGTAATAGGGTCGCCGATCTGCACGGCCGTGGCCGGGGAGCCTTCGTGCAGCTCTTCGGAGGAAAAGGTGGCCCCGTGGATGCCGTCCTTGCCGATGCGGCCGCCAGTCATGACAATGACGTCGCCCGGCTCGGCCTTCTTGTACCAGCCGGCGCGGCCGTTGATTTCTGCAGGCAGCAGCCCCACGGTGCCGCAAAAGACCAGGGGCTTGCCCAGAAAGCGCTGGTCAAAGACCAGAGAGCCGTTGACCGTGGGAATGCCGGACTTGTTGCCGCCGTGCTCCACGCCTTCGCGCACGCCTTCCAGCACGCGGCGGGGGTGCAGCAGGCGCGGGGGCAGGGGCTGGTCATAAAAGGGCGAGGCAAAGCAGAACACATCCGTATTGCAGACCAATTCCGCGCCCATGCCCGTGCCCATGGGGTCGCGGTTCACGCCCACAATGCCCGTAAGCGCCCCGCCGTAGGGGTCCAGGGCCGAGGGGCTGTTGTGCGTCTCTACCTTGATGCAGGCGTCGTAGCCGTTGATAAACGCAATGACGCCTGCATTGTCCTTGAACACGGACTTGCAATAGTCCTTCTCGCCCATGCGCTCCCGCAGGATGGCCGTGGCGTCGCGGATGCAGGTTTTGTAGAGGTTGTCCACCACCTCGCGGCGGCCCGTATCCGCGTCCGTATAGTCGATACGCGCGGCGAAAATCTTGTGTTTACAATGCTCGGACCAGGTCTGGGCCAGCACTTCCATTTCCACGTCCGTAGGGTCGGCGGGCAGCTGCAGGGCGGCGCGCCGGGCGGCTTCCTCCAGCCCGGTGAAGTGCGCACGGATGCGGTGCAGCTCCGTAAGATTAAGTGCCCAGGTGTTTTCCCGGCTGGCCCGTTGCAGGGCCGCGTCGTCCATAGCGGAGAGGGCCACGGTTTCCACCGTGGCGTCGGCCGCGCCCGTAACCTTGGCGGCCTGAGGCTCAAAGCCGGGGGCCGCCTGCCATTCCTGCGCGCTTTTGACGCGATAGCGCTGGATCAGGGTATTGCAGAGCAGGTCGCGGGCCAGGGCGTCCACCTGTTCGCGGCGCAGGGGCGCGGCGGGGTCCTCGCTGATGCGGTACTGCACCGAGGTATAGACGCGCAGGCCTTCTCGCGGCAGACCCAGCACCAGAGCGGCCGTGTCCCGCGCCGTGCGGGCTTCGTTGTCCGTGACGCCGGGGCGAAAGCCCACTTCCACGAACCACTGCGCGGGCTGCGCCAAAGGCAGCGGGGTAAGCGCCGCCTGCTGCAGAATGGGGTCGTGCCAGACGCCTTCGTCCAGCAGGCGCTGCACCTGGGGCGCGTCCAGACCGTCCACGGTAAAGACCTTGGTCTGCCGCACGGCGGCCACGGTCAGGTCGAGATCCTTGCGCAGCCGCAGGGCCGTCTTACGCCCCTGCGTATCGTCCATTCCGGCGTGGGGGCCGGTTTCCACCCTGTAGAGCATGACACGCTTCCTTGTGAATATTCCCTTTTTGCGGGGGCTCTTCCCTCTCCGGTTCAAACCCGAAGGGGAAGGGCAAACGTGGGCCCGGAGGCAGCGTGCTGCCGTCCCCGCCCCCTGACGAACTACTTTTTCCTGTCCCGCACGTAATCGGCCATCTGGAGCAGAAAACGGCGCTCCGGCCTTTCGGGCAGGCCGTGCACGGCCTCACGGGCCACGTCCAGAAAGCCTTCGGCCTGACGGCGCACCTGGGCGTCAAAGCCCGCCTCGCGGATACGCGCGGCAATGGCGGCGGCGTCCTGCGCGGTCATGAGTCCAGCGCAGAAGGCCGCGTCAAAGGCGGCGCGTTCCGCCTCCGCAAGGCTCTCGCGGTAAAGGCGCAAAGGCGGGGTCAGCTTGCCTTCGCGCACATCGCCGCCCGTGGGTTTGCCCGTGACGCTTTCCGGCGCAAAGTCCAGGGCGTCGTCTACCATCTGAAAGGCCATGCCCAGATTTTCGCCGTAGGCCGCGGCCGCGGCCACCAAAGGATCTGCGACCCCGGCGGCCAGGGCCCCCAGCTCACAGGCCGCGCGGATAAGCCAGGCCGTCTTGCCCCGGATGATTTCTTCATAGGCCGCGGCACTCACGTCCACCCGGCCCTGGGCCTCAATTTCCAGAATTTCACCCGCAGCCGTACGGCTGGTGGCCTCGGAAAAGCAGCGCGTCAGACGCGTGTCGCCAAAGCCCGCCACCAGCGCGTTGGCCCCGGCCAGCAGCGCGTCTCCGGCCAGAATGACCGTGCCCACAGTATACACCGTGTGCGCAGCAGGCTGCCCCCGACGGCTCACGGCATTGTCCAGCACGTCATCGTGCAGCAGGGTGGCGGCGTGGAGCATCTCCAGCGTCACGGCCAGGTCGTGGATGTCTTCCCGCCCACAACCAAGAAGCCGCGCCATAAGCACGGTGAGCAGGGGCCGCAGGCGCTTGCCCCCAGCCTGAAAAATATGCCGGGCCACGGGCCGCACGGAGGCGGGCAGGCTTGCCGTCGCCCGCTCCAGGGCCCGGTTGACGGCGGGCAACTCCAGGGCCAGGCGCGCTTTCAGTTGGATCATGACGCTACTCAGTTGCAGTTGAGGGCGGGCAGCACCCCGGCCAGGGCGTGCAAAGCTCCCGCAAAGTCTTTTTCGTCCCTGGCGCGCGGGCCCACCTTGTTGGACACGCAGCGCGCCTCCACGCAGGGCAGTCCGGCCCGGGCACAGGCATAGGCCACGGCAAAGCCTTCCATATTTTCCAGGTCCGCGCCGTAGCTCCGGCACAGCTGCTCCGCCCGTTCACGGCTGGCCGTCACTCCGGCCACGGTGAGCGACCGGACTGCAGGCAGCGCCGCCGCGCCTGCGCCCAGGACGTCCGCCCCGGCCAGGGGCAGACGGTCGCGCACGGGCGCGCCGCCGGGCGGCTGCCAGAGGGGAAAACCGAAGGCCCCGGCCACCACAGAGCGCCCATCGTTGAGGCCGTATTCTGGCCAGATTTCTTCACGCACCAGACAGAGCGAACGGAGGGGCCGATCCTCCAGGCCGAAGGCCCCGGCCAGACCAGCGTTGCACACAACGCTCACGGGCGTACCTTCCGCCCGCGCCCGCTCCAGGGCCAGCCCCAGAGCCAAGGCCGCGTTGAGCGGCCCCACGCCCGTCAGGCAGCACAAGGCGCGGCCCCGCCGCAAGGGCAGGGGCCAGAGGCGCATTTCCGGCCAGGGGTCGTCCGTAGCTCCCGCCGGCGCAACGGCCAGGGGCGGCAGCCCCGGCGGCGCAAAGCCCGGCGCAAGGCCCGCCAATTCGCGGGCCGTGGCGGCGCAGAGCAGCAGGGTCACGCGGCTACAGCCTCCAGTAGTCTATGCCTGCGGCGCGCATGGCGGCCGCGTCGAAAAAGGACTTCACGTCCAAGACCACGGCATTGTCCGGCGCGGCGAAGAGCGCTTTCACGGCAGCAGGGGTCAGCCCGGCATAAGCCTTATGGCTTACGGCCAAGATGAGGCCGTCCAGGTCGTGCAGATCCTCCTGCGGCAGCAGGGTCTGGCCATATTCGCGCAGGGCTTCTTCCGGATCGGCCTCGGCATCGCTCACCAGCACGGTGACGCCGTAGTCCTCCAGCTCACGCACCACGTCCACCACGCGGGTGTTGCGCAGGTCGGGGACATTCTCCTTGAAGGTGAAGCCCAAAATGCCCACGCGCGCGCCACTGATGACCCGGCCGCTCTTGATGAGACGCTTGACGACGCATTCCGCCACATACTTGCCCATGTTGTCGTTGATGCGGCGACCGGCCAAGATGACTTCGGGGTGAAAGCCCAGTTCTTCGGCCTTGTAGGTGAGGTAATAGGGGTCCACGCCAATGCAGTGCCCGCCCACCAGACCGGGCCGGAAGGGCAGAAAGTTCCATTTGCTGCCGGCGGCCTCCAGCACTTCCTGGGTATCGATGCCCATGCGGCCGAAAATAATGGCCAGTTCGTTCATAAGGGCGATGTTGAGGTCGCGCTGGGTGTTTTCAATGACCTTGGCGGCCTCGGCCACCTTGATGCTGGAGGCGCGGTGGGTGCCCGCCCGCACCACGGAACCGTAGAGCCTCTCCAGCAGGTCGGCGGTAGCCTTGTCCGAGCCGGAAACAATCTTGACGATGGTTTCCACGGTATGGACCTTATCGCCGGGGTTGATGCGCTCCGGCGAGTAGCCCACGGTAAAGTCCCGCCCCAGCTTGAGGCCGGATTCCCGCTCCAGAATGGGCACGCAGATTTCTTCGGTCAGACCGGGATAGACCGTGGATTCGTAGACCACCACGCAGCCGGGGCGCAGATTCTGCCCCACAGTGGTGCTGGCCCCCACCACGGGGGTCAGGTCCGGCGAACGGTGGTGGTCAATAGGCGTGGGCACGGCCACCACCACCACGTCGGCCTGCCGCAGGTCCGCGGGGTTGTCGGAATAGCGCACCCTGGCGGCGGCCAGACGGTCGTGGTCCACCTCGCGGGTGTGGTCGCTGCCGGCCTTGAGCTCGGCAATGCGCCGGGCGCTGCAGTCAAAGCCCAGAACAGGCATGTGGCGTGAAAAGGCCACGGCCAGCGGCAACCCCACATAGCCCAGGCCCACCACGGCCAGGGTGCCCTTGCCGGCGCAAAGATCCTCAAATGTCACCATAGTTGTGGTCCTTTACAAAACCGCGCTTTTCCGTCACCACCAAAGCATGCGGTTTGATTTTGATCTTTTTTTGCGCGCCCTGGGCCTGGCCGTTGTGCTGGAAGGGCTTTGCTGGGCGCTCTTTCCCCGCGGCATGCGCCGCGCCCTGCGCGAGCTGCTGGCCCAGCCCGAAGGACGGCTGCGCGCCGTGGGCCTGGCTGCCGTGGCCGTGGGCCTGCTGCTGACGAGCCTTGCCCGTTAACGCCCTTTTTCGCCCACGTGCAGGCAGACAATGCCCGAGGTGAGCTTTTCGTGCCAGGCGCGGGCAAAGCCCGCATCGCGCATTTCCCGCTCCAGGGCCGCCGCCGGCGGAAACTGCCGGATGGTGGCGGCCAGGTACTCATAGGCGGCGGGATCCTTGGAAAAAATCCGTCCTACCAGTGGCAGCGCGCGGTTGAGGTAAAGATTATACAGCCCGCCCCAGATGCGTTCCCGCCCGGAACCGAACTCCAGAATACAAGCCCGGCCGCCGGGCCGGAGCACGCGCAGCATTTCGGCAAAGGCCCGCTCGCGCGGCAGGATGTTGCGGATGCCGAAGGCCATGGTCACGCAATCCACGCAGGCGTCCGGCAAGGGCAGACGCTTGGCGTCGGCGGCCACGGGCAGAATGTTGCGGGCGTCGGCCCCGCGCAGCTTGCGGCGGCCCCGCACCAGCATGGGCGGACAGAAATCCATGGCGGGCACGCACGCGCCGGGGTAGCGGCGGCGCACGGCCAGGGCCACGTCCAGAGTGCCGGCGGCAAGGTCCAGCACCAGGCCCGTCTGCCCCAGGCGCACGTTGCGCGCCAGTACGCGCCGCCAGTAGACGTCCAGCCCCAGGCTGAGCACCCGGTTAAGCAGGTCGTAGAAGGGCACGATGCGGCCGAACATGCCGGCCACAGCCGCGTCGTGTCCTGTGCCCGGAGAGGTCGCGCGCGGGTCGGCCCCGCGCGGCGTAGTGGAGGGCGCGCCGCTCACACCCGCTTCCCGCCGTTGTCCGGGCCGGGGTCCACGCCAATGGCGGCGCAGACTACCTTGTAGACCGCCGGAAAGACCTCGGCGAAATTGCCGGGCGAAACGGTGCGCGTTTCAATAAACTTGGCGGTCAGTTCCTTGGCCACCTGCAGGGCTTCCTTGCGATCCTTGTCCATACCACCTCGGCTTACGGCCCCACGGGGCGCGCCGGAAAAAACCCCGTCCTCCGGGGAATGGCCAAGACCCACAACGGGCGTTGCCTGGACGGGTAAAAGAACGGAAACGCAGGCCCCCGCCCTTTTATACAAAAAAATGCTCTTGCGCGAAAAAAATTCACCAGAACGCGCAAGAGCATATGCGTTCCGCCCGGCCTTGGCAAGGCCGCGGGCGGACACGGCCCGCGCAACAAAGACACGCGGCCTTGCGCTAGGCCGGACCTTGACGCAAAACCCGCGGACGGGGAAGACCCCGCCCGCGGGTTACAACTGGTTCAGACCGCAAGCGACATCCTGCGCTGGGCGGCTATTTTATCAGGCCAAGCATACGCCAGTAGGGAATGCTGACCAGGAAACCCAAGGTGCAGATGACCGAATAGGCGGCGGAAAGTTTGACCATAGAGCTGTGCTTGGCCAGTTGCCCCTGCGTGCCAAAATGCGCGCAGAGATAGATGGAGTTCATATAGCTCAGGTACCAGATGTTGCTGCCGGCAAAGGTGACCATGCAGGCTATCCAAGGGTTGATGCCGTTGGCGATCATCAAAGGCGGCAGCACCAGCACGAAAATGGCTGCGGCGGAGGTAAGCGAAACAATGATGAGCTTGATGACCGATGCGGCCACCACCAGAGTGATGATGAGCAGCGCCGGCTCGGACACCACGTTGACCAGAATGGGCTGCAGCTCGGACCCCAGCCAACGGTCCACTTTCAGAGACTGGATAACAGCGGCCATGTTCAGGATGCTGCCCACAAAGACCACGGACGTCCAGTCAATGCGCGTCTTGAAGTCGTTCTTGTCCATAACCTTGAGCACCAGGAGCAGACACATGGCCATGATCGCCACTTCACCGGCGGAAATCCTGTGCAGCTTTTCGGTCATCCACATCAGCAGGGTGCCAATGAGCACCAGCAGGCAGATTTTCTCGTCCCGGCTCATGGGGCCGAGCTTGGCCAGCTGTTCCGAACTGTAACCGGGCGGCAGCATCACTTTTTTGTCAGGCCGGTAGGCAAAAACAAGAAACAGACCCAGCCCCACGAACACACACACGCCCCAGGGCAGCGACCACAACAGCCACTGCAGCCAGGTGACATCCCGATAGCCTTCCGGCAGCATGCCCACCAGCACATAGTGGCTGAAAGAACCGCTCATGAACATGTGCCCCATAATGATGAAGCCCACGTAACACGCGCCGAAAAGCCCGTTGGCCGCACGGGACTTGCGCTCAATGCCCAACTCGTCGCTGATGCTCATGGCAATGGGAGTAGAAAGCGTGGCCTTGGCGTTCATGCTGGGAATCAGCGGAGAAATAATTGTGCCGGAGCCCAGAAGGCCCCAGACCTGGCCGGTGTAGCTGGCGGGGAAAAGCTTGAGCACCCACAGGGAAATGCGCTTGAGCAGGCCGGTTTTGCCCGCCACGGATCCCAGGGCGAAAGCGCCCACCATAATCCACCAGCCGGATGTGGAAAAAGTGGAAAAGGCGGTTTTAAAGGGCACGCACTTGAGCGCGGCCCAAAAGATGCACATCATGAGGCCGGTGACGAATTCGGGCACGATTTCGGTTATCCACCAGCCCACAGCCCACACCGTAATACCCAAAGCCACCATAGTCTTGGAATCAAGTCCCGGGGGCGGCGGCATCATGGCTACCCAGATGCCGAGAAAGATAGAAAGAATAGCTCCACCCAAACGTATTTTTTGGGCAAGGTTCCCCTTCGAGTTCACAGCCGTGTCTGCCATAACAGTTCCTTTACGTGAGCAATTCGCCCCACAGCATGGTGCCGGCGGGGGATGGGACCGTCACGACGGCCCCCGGTAACGACGGTTAGTCAGATTGAAACGGGCGTCCTGCGCGCGCCTTCCACCGGCCGCGCGGCCCTAAAGCATGCCTGCTTTACCTCCTTGTCATCTTGCCGGCATTACGCTGCAACGCCGCAGTTCCTGGCGCAGGCTTCCGCCGTACGCGCAATAGCCAATAATTTAATATAACTAAACAATTTAATCATTGCCGTTGCCTGTCGGAACAGCGCCGCAAAGGCCTTTGCAGCTTGGGATACCAGGCAAAAGCAAGCATTGTGCCATATAGCATATGTCCAATTATGTTAGCATGCTGTGAGTATCTATCCTTATTTTACCCACTGCCAGCGCTTATTTTGTTAACAATATTTACCTGCAGGTTTATTTCGTTATCCACTAGACCAAGGAAGGCAGTGGGCGCCGGAGTGAATCGCGTAAAACTCCGGCGCCCGCCCCGGGAGGTAGGGACTACCGGGAACTTGCCGCCCGCCGCAAGCCCGGCCGCAGAGAAAGCGGCGTGCGCGGCAGCCGCGGCCCCGCACGGCAAAGGGTCGTGGAATCCGCGGGCAACGCCTAGCAAGCCTGGGGATCGTGAAAGATATGGAAGCCCTCGTCCTTGCGCAGGACGCGCAGGATGCCGTAGGCCAAAGCCTCAAGCTCATTCTCGCCGGGCAGCACCTGCACTTCGCCGAGAAAGGCCACACGGGGTGCTACGCGGTCAATAATGTACGAGGAGTGGGCCAGGGCTCCGGTCAGCACCACCAGATCCACTGCACCGCTGACCACGGCCCCCAGCGAGGCCACGTTTTTGGCCACCTGGTAAGTCAGCCCGTCGTAAACCAGGCGGGCCTCGGCGTCCCCGGCGGCAATGCGGTCTTCCACCTCCAGGGCGTTGTTGGTGCCCAGGTAAGCCATAAGCCCGCCCTGACCCCGCGTCCTTTTGGTGGCCGACAGGCGGTCGAACCCGCCGGAAAAGCACAGGTCGATAAGCTGTCGGTTGGGCAGGCCCCCGGACCGTTCAGGAGAATAGGGGCCCTCTTCGTCCGTGATCACGTCCACCATCCGGCCTCCGTGGATGACCGTGGCGCTGATGCCCGCGCCCATATGACAGACGATGATGTTCTTCTCCTCCAGACGCCAGCCCTTGGCCTGTGCGGCCTTGATAGCCATAGCCCGCATATTCAGGGCATGGCAGGAAGCCTTGCGGCGGATTTCTGGCAGGCCGGAAAGCTTGGCAATGTCTTCCATCTGGTCCATGACTACGGCGTCGTAAATGTAGGCCGGGATGCCGAGGGGCTGGGCGATCTCCTGCGCCAGCAGCGCTCCCAGGTTGGAAGCGTGATCATCAATGGGGTGGTCGCGCAGAAAGGTGAGCATATCGTCGTTGACCAGATAAGCGCCCTGTTCCAGTGGGGGGAGTTTTCCGCCGCGCCCCGCCACGGCAGCAAGCCGCCGCAGGTCGAACTGCTCCGCCGCCAAAGCCGCCTTGATGGCTTCAAGACGGATGGGGAACTGCGCCACGTTGCTGCTGAAGACACGCAACGATGCCGCCGGGTGGTCCACCTTTTTCTGGAACAGCAGGGTCTGGTTTTCGTAAACGGCAATGCGCGTGGAGGTGGAACCGGGATTAATGGCAAGAATGGTGTACTTGGTGTCCGCCATGGGGTGTCCTTATGCAAGTTGTGGTAGCGCGCCTGGGGCGCGGCAGCCGTGCCCCAGGCGTGCGCCGCCTGTACGACGGCGCAGTGGAGGAATGCGGCGTCCGGACTGAAAGGCATCAGCCGGGCCGGACGCCGCGCCTAGCATCTGGATCAGCGTGCCGCGGCCGCGGCCAGAACCATGGTCCTAAACTTGTCCTCGGCGCTGGCAGCGCGCGAATTCAGCACCACCGGCACCCGTCCGCCCACCACTATGCCGGCGGTGAGGGCGTTGGCCATGTGGCGCAGACACTTGATCAGCACGTTAGCCGCCACAATGTCCGGACAGACAAGCAGATCAGCCACGCCGGCCACGGGGCTGTGGAAACCCTTGGTTTGCGCGGCCTCAGGGCAAATGGCCAAGTCAAAGGAAATGGGGCCTTCCACAATGCAGCCCGTGATGCTGCCCTGCTGCTGCATTTCTTTCAGCCGAGCCGCGTCCACGCTGGCGGGCATTTTTTCGTTAACGGTTTCCGCAGCGGCCAACACGGCCACCTTGGGGTTGTCGATGCCCATGCGGGCCAGAGCGTCCACGGCGTTCTGCAGGATATCTCGCTTCTGCTCCAGCGTGGGCGCGATGTTGATGGCCGCATCGCACAGAGCCAGCAGCTTGGGGTAGGCGGGCGCCTGCACAAGGTTCATGTGCGAAATAAGCCGCCCGGTGCGAAAGCCCGTTTCTTCCTTAAAAAGGCCTTTGAGCAGCACGCCCGTCTGGATCAGCCCCTTAAGGATGAAATCCGCACGGCCGCCCTTGACGGCCAGACCGGCCCTGGTGGCCGCATCCAGCGGATCTGTAGCGGCAATGACGGGGCAGGCGTCCGGGGAAAGGCCCACCTGACGCATTTTTCCCTCTATGGCGGCGGGATTGCCGAACAGCAGCGGCTCCACCAGCCCCACGTCCACCGCATGTCGCACGGCTTCCAGCACATGGGCGTCCGCAGCTTCCACCACGGCCACTCGGCACTTGTGGGCCTTGCCCATAACTGCGGATTCAAGTTCCACAAACGTTTTATATACCATACAATCTTTCCAGAATCGTCTAGAAGAGTTGGGGTTGTCCGCCCCTTGGGGGCAAACCGCGCTTAACGCTCGGAAACCTCGATGGCAAAGTCGGGACAGACCATCATGCAGGTGCGGCAGCCGATGCAGTTGTCCATGGCCGCCACGGTCATAAACGTATAACCGGCCGCATTATATTCCTGTCCCAGAGCATACACCCCCTTGGGGCACAACTCCCGGCAATAGCCGCAGCCTTTGCACAGGACATCGTCCACGCGGACATTGAAGCTCTTCTTTTCCGCACTCATCAGTTGCCCCCCTGCGCGGATTCGGCAGCGGCCGCGCCCCGTCTGATCACTTCCACATTCAGTTTGGCCACCTCCGGCTTGCCCTTGTGCGCTGCAATGGTGAGCAGGGTCTGCACCGGAAGGGCACCGCTGATGACCATGGCCGCGCCAAGGCCGGCCAGGTTGGCAGATTTGGGCGCGCCCAGCTCGTGCGCGATCTGCGACATGGGGACGCCTATCCAGTTTTTCATGGTGCGGGGCTTCATGAGTGAGCAGTCATAAACCACAGGCCCTTGGGCCGCGTCGTAGCGCGTGCCCACCACATCATTTAGGGCAATGATGATGTCGGGCCTGACCACCTGCTGGAACAGAATTTCTTCATCGTCCAGCAGCACTTCAGCACTGATGAAGCCGCCACGCTGCGAGATGCCGTAAGACTGGGTCTGGACCACGTTTTTTCCGTCCAGAATGGCGGCCTCAGCCAGAAAAGAGGCGGAAAACACAAGCCCCTGCCCACCCGTGCCGGCCATAAGAACTTCATGATGGGCCATGCTACTTACCTCCTTTGGCGGCCAGGATGGCCGCGCGCTCACCCTCGTAGCTCGTGTTAAAATCAGGCACGTCTTTGTCGACAATAACGCCGGTAACGAAATACCCTTGCTCGGCCGCATTCTCTATGGCGTCAAACTTGGCCTGAGAAACGGCCTTTTCTTTAAGATTACGCAACATGTCCACGGGGTTGCGCATTTTGTTCCGCGGACCAAACAGAGTGGAACAGGGGCTCATGGCCTCAATGAGGGAAAAGCCCTTTTTCTGGATGCCGGCGACGATGCGGTTTCTCAGACGCATACCGCTGGTCACGGACTCGCGCGCCACATAGTTGGCCCCGGCAGCGCGCACCAAATCGCACACGTCAAAGCCGCGTTCGGGGTTGCCGCCCACAGAGGTGCTGGTAATGGCCCCGTTGGGCGTGGTGGCCGAATACTGCCCGCCCGTCATGCCATAGTTGAGGTTGTTGACGATGATGGCCGTTAGGTCCATGTTGCGGCGGGCGGAATGGATAAGATGGTTGCCGCCAATGGTGGTGCCGTCGCCGTCGCCCATCAGCACGATGACATTGAGCTTGGGGTTAGCCGCCTTGGCCCCGGTGGCAAAGGCCAGCGCGCGGCCGTGCGTCACGTGCAGAGCGTTGGCCAGGATATAGTCGTCCGCCTTGCCCCAGCAGCCAATACCCGTCACCACGAGCACGTCTTCTTTTTTCAGATCCAGGTCGTCCAGGGCGCACAGCAGGGCGTTGAGGACGATGCCGTTGCCGCAACCGGCGCACCACATGAGAGGCAGCGCGGACCTGTTGAGCAGTGAGCGTGAAATAGCTTGTGCCATGTCTGGTTCTCCTTTACAGCAACGCCGCCGCGATCTGGGACGGGGTCATGATGCCACCGTTGTACGTGTTGACGCCCACTACCAGCGACGGGTCCGGCACACACTTCTTCACTTCGCCAGCCAGCTGCCCGGCATAGTTCATTTCAGCCACCACAACACGGCCAGCCTTGTGGGCGGCCTCGCGCACTTCCGCATCGGCAAAGGGCCAAAGGGTCTGCAGCTGCAGCACCCCCACCTTGTCGCCAGCGGCATTGGCCGCACGGGCAGCGCTACGGGCAGCGCGGGTGACCACGCCGGAGGTAACGATGAGGGTTGCACAGTCTTCAGGCCCGAAATAGCGGGTCATGACAATATCCTTGCGCCCCCTGGCCAGCTTGGTGTGCAGCTGGGCCACGCGCCGGGCCGCATTTTCCGGCGTATTGCAGCTGTAGCCGTTTTCGCCGTGCATGGAGCTGGTCACATGAAAGACATACCGGCTGCCGTAACTGGCGAGCGGGGCCACGGCTCCCTCGTCAAAGCAGAAGGGCTTATATTCTTCAGGCGCGCAGGCAGGAGCCGTACGCTCAATGACCTCAAGCTCGCCCGGTTCGGGAATGGTCAGGTTTTCGCGCATGTGCGCGGCCACTTCTTCCGGCGCCATGATGACGGGCACGCGGTATTTTTCAGAAAGATTGAAAGCCTTGACCGTCAGCTCAAAGCATTCCTGCACTGAGCTTGGGGCAAGGGCGATGATTTCCTGATCGCCATGACGGCCCCAGCGCAACTGCATGATGTCGGACTGGGCGGGCTTGGTGGCTAAGCCCGTGGAAGGGCCGGAACGCTGCACGTTGACCACCACCACGGGCACCTCGCCCACCGTGGCCATGCCCAGGTTTTCCTGCATAAGCGAAAAGCCGGGGCCGCTGGTGGCCGTAAAGGCCTTGGCGCCCGTCAGCGAGGCGCCCACGATGGCGCCCATGCTGGCCAGCTCGTCTTCCATCTGCATAAAGACGCCGCCCAGGCGCGGCAGCTCTCGCGACGCTATTTCCGCTATTTCCGACGACGGCGTGATGGGGTAGCCGGCATAGTATCGCGCACCGGCGTAGAAAGCCCCCTGTGCTATGGCCGCATTGCCTTGCACGAGCTTACACTGTTTTTTCATCGACTTCCTTTTCCTTATTTCCTGGGGTGGCGGGCCGGCGCGGCCCGGGGGGAACCCGTGGGGCTCCCCGCGTCTGTTGGAATACTAAACAAACATGTTTATGAAATGAGCAATATATGTGCCAAAATACGTTCATTACGCATTTTCGGCTAGATACCTTGCTATCTAACGCTCCTCACCAAAATTTTTTGCCATTAATGTTTTTTTATTAAACATTTATTTCAATAAAATTAACTATCAGAAGCGCCCTCCCCATGGGCCGAGAGTCTGTCCTGCGGGAAGGGCGCAACGCAGGCGGGGTGCGGCTGGTCGGGCGCACCCTTTACACCCCGTAGGCCCTGGCCAGCAGTTCCACCGTGTGCAGCACGCGCATGCGGGATCCCCGCTGGCTCAGCCCATCGATAATCTGCATCTTACAAGCGGAGCAGCCCGTGGCCACCACATCCGCACCGGTGGACAGAATATCGCTGGTCTTGTCGGCAAGGATTTTTTGCGACAGGGCGTAGTGCGTGGCGCTGAATGTGCCCGCGCAGCCACAACAGACGGCGGGACGCTGCATTTCCATCAGCTTCACGCCGGGAATGGCCCGGATCAGGTCCCGCGGCTGCGAGGCCACGCCCATGCCCCGCACCAAATGGCAGGCATCATGGTAGGTCACCTTCCAGGGCAGTTCTCGCGCATATTCGGCAGGCCCCAGGCGCAACAGGAAGTCAGAAATGTCGTAGACCTTGTCCTTCATGCCTTCCCAGACAGCCAGAGCTGGGCTGCCTTCCAGCACCGCCCCGTATTCTTTCTTCAGAGCCGAGCCGCAGGTGGCGCAGCCGGTGATCACAGCGTCAAAGCCGCCCCCGGCAAGCCGCCGGACGTTGTTTTCGGCCAACATGGCCGCCCCTTCAAAATCGCCGGACGAAAACAGCGGCGTGCCGCAACACTGCAGTTTGTCCAGCAGGTGCACTTTCACGCCATTGGCCAGCAGCACGTTGATGAGGGCGAGGCCCGCATCTACATACACATAGTTGAGCATGCAGCCGGGGAAAAAGGCCACGCTGGCCCTCACCTCCCCGTGGGGGTGACTGACAGCGGGCACGAGCTTGCGCAAGGGCTTTTCGGCAAATTCCGGCAGGATACGTCTCTTGTTCAGGCCAGCCACGGGAATGGGCATTCGTGAAACCTTGCCCCGCCCGTTTTCGCTGCGTTTGAAAAGCAGGGACTGCATGCCCTTGCCGTGGGACATGACCATATCAAACAGCCGCCCCTTGGTGATGGCCTTAAAGGCAAGCTTTTTGGCGGCCGGCAGGCGCCCCTGCTCTTTCATATAGTGGCGCAAGGCCATGATGAGGTCGGTGGTGTTGACGCCCGATGGGCAGATGGCCTTGCAGCGCATGCACAGGGTGCAGCGCGCCGCCAGGTCCATAAGCTCCGCACTGGGCTCCACCGTACCGTCGGCCAGCGAGCGCAACAGAAACAGTTTGCCGCGCGACGAAGTGCCTTCTTCAAAGGTTTTGCCGTAAACGGGGCAAATGGTCAGGCACTGCCCGCAGCGGGTGCACTTAAGGGCGGCGGCCTTCAGTTCTTCCAGGGTCTTGCTCATGCTTCGCCTCCGAAGATGCAGCCCGGATTCAGGATATTGTTGGGGTCCAGAGCCTTTTTGATGGCCCGCATGGCCCCCACCTGGGCTTCGCCCAGCTGCTTGACGATATAGGGAGCCTTTTCGCGCCCCACGCCGTGTTCGGCCGAAACGGTGCCGCCCATCTTGATAATTTCGTAATGGAATTCGGAGCGGGCCTTGGCCGCAGTTTTCTTTTCTTTATCGTTGTTGAAGAAGAAGTGCGGATGAATGTTGCCGTCGCCGGCATGGCCCTGACAGCTCACCTTGATGCCGTACTTTTTCCCCACCTCGAACAGGGTGTGCACGGCCTGGGCCAGCTTGTTGATGGGCACGGCCGGGTCGCCGCCCAAGCGGCCTTTGGCCACGCGGGCCAGGGCGGGCAAGCCGGAACGGCGGGCCTTCCACAGCTGTTCAGCCTCTTCGGGAGTTTCCGCCACATGAAAGTCCACCATGCCCAGCTGTTCACACACCCGGCGGATGACGTCGGCCTGCGGCTTGAGGGTGGAGGGGTCGCCGTCCACCTCAATCAGCAGCATGGCGCCAGCGTCCACCGGCAGGCCGGCGTGGGTATAGTCCTCCACAGCGCGGATCAGGGTCTGCTCCTGAAATTCCATGATGGAGGGCACCACACCGCTGGTCATAATGGCCGAAACAGCCTTGGCCGCGTTTTCAATCTCCTTAAACGCCACGCGGATAGCTCGTTTGGCCTGAGGCAGAGGAATAAGCTTGAGGGTGATTTCGGTAATGATGCCCAACGTGCCCTCGCTACCGGTAAAAAGCTGGGTGAGGTTGTAGCCGGTCACGTCCTTAATGCACTTCCCGCCGCAGCGGATGATGTCGCCTGAGGCCAGCACCACCTGCATCCCCGAAACATAGCCTTTGGTGGTGCCGTACTTGACGCACTGCAGCCCACCCGCGTCGGTGCCCACGTTGCCGCCGATGGAGGAAAACGTGAAACTGGCCGGGTCCGGAGGGTACATAAGGCCGTGTTCCGCAGCCGCCTTCTTGATGTCAGCGGTGATGGCGCCGGGGCCCACTTCGGCCGTGAGCGTTTCCGGATCGATGACGATAGAATTCATCCGCTGCATGGAAATAATGATGGAATAGTCGCTTTCGGGAATGGCGTTGACGCTCAGCCCGCTGCCCTGGGAACGGGGCACGATGCTGATTTTGTTGGCGTTGCAGAAGGCCGCCATCTGCGCCACTTCTTCCGCCGTGCCAGGCAGGGCCACCAGGATGGGCAGGTGCGGCGAGGGGGCCGCGCCGCCGGCGTTGTAGGTGTAACAGACCAGATCTTCCTGTTTGGTGAGCATATTCTGCTCCCCTACAATGGAGGCTATACGAGCGCGAACATCTTCTTTTGTCAGCATATTTTCCTCTTGACGCAGAAGGGTAAAAGAATGGCCGGGAGGACCGAGCCCCCACGCGCCTGCCACAAACACAAAAGGCCGTCGCCTTTCTGAAATACATACCGCCTCGGGGCCGTTGCCCCATCGCCCGCCAACGGCATTGTGCGGGTCGGAAAGGGGACTTCCGTCCGGGTTAGGTCACTTGTCAACATATCTGAGCAGCATTCATGCCATGTCATAAAAAAGTAATAATTTAAGTATATTAATATTTTTATTCAAAACAGATGCGCCACTTCTCCGCTTTGTTGTTTATTTTGTATACAAACTTCATTTGATTTTTTAACATGTGCAACATGCCCACCGTGCGGGGCGCGCCGCGCGGACGACAATTTTTTATACGACAGGCTTGCCCTGAGGGCAGCCGGGAGGACGGTCATGTGGGAAAAAACATCGCAGCCACGTATTCTCTGCGTATCGATTTATGACGAATTGGGCGAAATGGTGACCAATTACGCGCAGCAGTACGGCGTGACTGTGGATATTTATAAGGGCGGCATATATAATAACGGCCATATCCATGCCCTGGAAAATCAAGACAAATACGACGTTATCATCAGCCAGGCCGGCACGGCTCTGGCCATCCAGCGGATGGTAAAAATACCGGTCGTTTCCATACAGATAACGGCAAAAGACATTATAGAAATAATGCAGGAGGCATGGAATGCGCACAAGGAGGTTCTGTGTATCAACTATGAAAGTGACATAAGCAAAGACATAGATGCCATCGCCTCCTTAAGCTGCAAGGGCTCTTTTCATCAGATCGTTTACAGAAGCAGCTCTGAATTCAATTCCATTATTGAAAACCTGGGCAATTATACCCACGACGTGGGCGTAATCGGGTTTGGCGGCTGCGTGGTGCAGAAAGCTGACGAATACGGCCTGCCCTATTATCTGGTGCGCTCCAGTGGAGAGAACATCCGGCAGGCGGTGCTTGCCGCCCGCAACATCACCGAACAGCACATCAAGGAAAAAGCCCGGGCGCGCCGCCTGAACAACATCATCAACTATTCCATCGGCGGCATCCTTTCCGTGGGCAGCAACAACACGGTGACTATCTGCAACCTTCCCGCCAAACAAATGCTCAAACTCACCGGTAGAAAGGTGCTGGGCACAGACATCAATGCCCCGGACGCCCCCCCGGAAATCAGGATGTTTCTTGAAGACGGGGACTACACCGTGGACAAGCTCGTTTCCTGCAGCGGCAAATCCTATGTGATGAACCGCGTGCCCATCCGGGTGCGCGACCACCACCAGGAAACCATCATCACCTTTCAGGAATTGTCCAAAATCCAGAAGACGGAAGTGCAGGCGCGCATCCAGCTGGCGCACAAAGGGTTGGTGGCCAAATACCAGTTCCGCGACATTGTCTGCGCCGAAGGCGAAATGACGGAGATGCTCGCCGAGGCCAAACGCTTTGCCAAAGGCGACGCCTCTATCCTGATTGAAGGGGAATCGGGCACGGGCAAAGAGCTGCTGGCTCAGAGCATCCACAACAGCAGCAACAGAAAAAAGGGGCCCTTTGTGGCCGTCAACTGCGCCGCCCTGCCCGAACAACTGCTGGAAAGCGAGCTTTTCGGCTACGACGAGGGCGCTTTTACCGGCGCGCGCAAAGGCGGCAAGGCCGGCATGTTTGAAATGGCCCACAAAGGCACGCTGTTTCTGGATGAAATAAGCGAAATGACCCAGGCCAACCAGGTGCGCCTGCTGCGCGCCCTGCAGGAAAAAGAAATTTTCCGGGTAGGCGGCGACAGGGTAGTCAACATTGACGTGCGGATTATTGCCGCCTCCAACCGGGACCTGTTCCGTATGGCCAGCGAAGGCCTGTTCCGGCGCGACCTCTATTTCCGTCTTAATATCCTGCCCCTGCACATTCCCCCGCTGCGCGAACGCAAGGACAATATCCCACTGCTCATTGCCCATTTTGCGGCCAAACGGCGGCGTTTCGACATCGCGAAAAAGGCCAAAAAATTCCCCCCCGCCGTGCTGGAAGCCCTAAACCAGCACAACTGGCCGGGCAACGTGCGCGAACTGGAAAATGTGCTGGACAGAATTTTTACCCTGGACGACGGCTCGGAACCTTTTGAAGACCTGCTGCTGCGCATTATAACCCGGCACCGCCAGTGGCAGCACGCCCGACAGCGGCAGACGACCGCGCCGGACGGCTCCCTGACGGTGCCTGTGGGCAGCATGGCTGCAATGGAGCGCTATATCCTGGAAGCGGAACTACAGAAGTACAACGGCAACAAAAAGGCCTTGGCCGACGCCCTGGGCATCAGCCGTGTGACCGTATGGAAAAAATTCAAGGAGTATGGCCAGCAGGAAACTGCCGCAGCGCAGGATGCCCGCGCCTAGCGCCGGGCGGCCTAACGCCGCCCAGGCTCAGGCGTCGGCCAGCAGGCGGGCGATCTCTTCGCGCAGGATGCGCGCCGCCGCAGCAGCGGCGGCCTTTTCCACCCGCTCGTTAAAACGGGGCTCCAGTTCGTCCAGACGACGCTCCAGGGCGTCCAGACGGGCGGCGGCGCTGCGCAGGGAGGCCGCCAGCGGGGCCAGCTTTTCTTCCAGCAACGCAGTGCCCTGTTCTTCCGTCAGCCCGGCGGGCGGTTCCTTGCGCGCGTCCGCAACCGCGGCCAAACGCTCGTTCACCAGGGCGTCCACCTGTTCCGCCGTAAGCGGCGCTGGTTGCTCCGTCAGGGCGGTGGCCAAACGCTCGTTCACCAGGGCGTCCACCTGCTCCGCCGACAATCCGGGCGGCGTCTGCTGGGCGGCCGCTTCCAGAGCGGCCAGACGTTCCTGCGCGTCGGCCAGGGCCGCTTCGCACTGTTCCAGGCGCAGACTCAGGGCCTGGGCGGCCTCGGCAGCTTCGGCCGCGCGGGAAGAGGCCGAAAAGGCCTGTTCGAAAGCCTCCACAGCGTGGGACGTGGCTTCCGCCGCCTGGGCCGTGGCGGCAGCCACGGCGGCCGCATCGGTCACGGCCGCCAGGTGGGGAACGTCCTCCGACGGTATTGCCGTCGCAGCGGCCTCCTGCGCAAAAAGTTGTTCGTCCGCAAACGGCACTGCCGGATCGCCGCTGGGACCAGAAGCCGAATCCGACGCGGGGCTGGCCGTCTGGTCCAAGGGGGAAGCCGCAAAGGCCGCATCCGCTTCGGGCAGACCTGCGGACTCCGCGCCCACGGTGAAAGGCCCCTCCTCCACGGCGGGCAGGGGCGCGGCCTCCTCCGGCGCGGGCAAATCCACAGAAGGCAAATCCGCAGAGGTCGAATCCACACGGGACGCGTCTGTGGCAGAATTTGCTGCAATCTCAGCGGATTGCGACACAGCGGCCGCGCCTGCAGCGGGCTCCGGAGCGGCAGGGGGCGGCACGACGCTTGTACCGTCAGACGCCGCCCCGACGGTCTGCGCTTCGCCGGTCGCCGGAGCCGCATCGGCCGCCGGAGTCGCATCAGTCGCCGGAGTCGCGCCGGCCGCCGGAGCCGCGCCGGAGGGCACTTCCTGTTCAACGACCGATACCGGACGTGCTGTGGGGTCGGCGTCCAGATGGGCAGTGGCTTCGGCCAACAGAGCGTCCAGATCCGCCGTCAGGTCCGGCGTTGCGCCGGCAGGCGGAACGGGCGCAGCGGAGGAAGGTGCGGGCGCAGCGCCGGGGGCGCCTCTGCAACGGGTTGCGGGGACTGGGCCGCGGGGGCTCGGGCGCGGCGGCCACGTCATCGGCGGCGGCGGCCAGCAAATCAGCCAGTTCGTCGGCGGAAATAGTGGCGGCGGACGCGGGGGCAGCCCTGCCCGGAGAAGGCGTTGCGGCTGTAGTGGCGTCGGCCGCGTGCGCAGTCGGCGGGGCTGTGTCGGCGGGCCGGGCCGGAGCGGATTGCGCCGACGTGCGGGAGGGCGTGCCGACGGCAGCCGCCTCAGGCTGGGCTTCGGCCAGCAGAGCCGCCAAATCGCCGGGATCAAGGGGAGCTTCCTCCTTGGCGCCTGCGGCCAGCAGGTCGTCCAGATCGGGCATATCGGACAGCGGAGCTGCCTCAGGCTTTGCCGCCGGAGGCTGTCCTGCGCCGACCGGCGGTTCCGGAGCGGCTTGGGCCGCCCCTTGTGGGGCCGCATCCGCCCCGGCGGCGTGCAGAGAATCCAGCATGGCGTCCACGGCCAGAAGGCTGTCCAGATCCTGACTGCCCGCGTCCGCCCCGGAGGCGGACGCACTGTCCCCATCTGTTTCTTCGCGCGGCTGCGGCGGCAAATCCAGCGACTGCAGCAAATGGTCCACATCGCCCAGACCGGGCATGTCCAACTTTTCGTTGGGGTCCACCGGATGATCCGGCTCTGGTCCGCCTGCGGCCACTGAAGGGATGGCGCTTTCGTGCGTTTCCATCTGAGCCAGCAGGTCGTCGATGGCCGCCTCGGCGGGCAGAGACGCGTCGTTGAGGCCGCGCATATGGGCCTGCAGATCGTCTTCCGCCCTGTCGTGGGGCGCGGGGGCTGCCGTGGCCTCCTGGCCGTCTTCCGGCACGCTGCCTCTTTCGATCAGCTCGGTGAGGTCGATGATTTCTTCAGTATTTGCAGTGGGATTTTGGGCAGCCATGCGCAACCTCAATAGAGTATGACTCCGGCGGCGCGCCGGAATGGGGTAAAAAACATGTTCCACCCCTGAAACGACACTTTTTCGTAGCAGGTTATGGCAAAAGACGCAAATTTTCAGCCTCGCGCCGGAGCTTTCCCTCCACGCCGGGTGACGTTATCATACCCCGGCGCTCTAGAGCATTTAACACTTGAAATGCTCGCTTACGGCAGGCAAAAGCCTGCCTTCTCGCATTTCGTGGCAAGGATTTTTAAGAAAATCCTTGCAGAGCAGTTAGCTCATTTCATTCGCTAACTGCTCTAACTGGTTTAGCGCAGGGCTTCCCCTCCACGTCGGGCGGCGTTATTATGAGAGAAGAACGCGATGCCCCAAAACCGCGCCGATAATCTTCAGGAGAATCACATGAGCCATTTTGTTGTTGACCGCGACCGCTGCCGCAAAGACGGCATCTGCGCACGCGTCTGCCCCGTACATATCATCCAGGCCGCGCCGGGCGACTTTCCCGCCATGAACAGCCATCAGGAAGCGCTCTGCATCGGTTGCGGCCAGTGCATGGCCTTCTGCCCCACGGCGGCCTGTGTTGCGCCGGGTCTGGACCCGGCCCAGTGCCGTCCCCTGCGGCACGATCTGCAGCCCGCTGCCGAGCAGGTGGAGGAACTGATCTTTGCCCGCCGCTCTGTGCGGGTCTTCAAAGAGACCCCCTTGCCGCGGGATGTGCTGCTGCGCCTGCTGGACGCCACGCGCTTTGCCCCCACAGCCAAAAACGCCCAACCCCTGCGCTGGATCGTACTGGAGTCGCGCCCGCAGACCAAGCGCCTGGCGGAACTGGTCGTGAACTGGATGCGCCGCCTGCCGCAAGAAGACGCGAACATGGCCCGCGCCTGCCATGCCGAGGGCCTGACCCGTGCATGGGACAGGGGCACGGACGTCATTACCCGCGATGCGCCCCAGGCCGCTGTGGCCGTGGCTCCCGCCGACTGGCACTGGGGCATGAGCGACGCAGCCATTGCCGCCGCCTATCTGGAACTAACGGCTCAGGCCCACGGCGTGGGCTGCTGTTGGGGCGGCTATGTCTGCCTGGCCCTGCGCCACCCGACCGGCGGCGAGGTGCGCGCATTTCTGGGCGTTGGCGAGCAGGAGGCCGCCTGCGCCGTGCAACTTATGGGCCGCCCCCTGTTCAAGCCCCACGCCCGGCCCCCGCGCAAGCCCCTGGACCTGACCTGGCTGTAAGCCATTGCAACGCTGCAATGCCCTGCGGCTGCATAAGCAGCCGCCCGCCGTGGGGGCGCACGCCTAGAGCATTTAACACTTGAAATGCTCGCTTACGGCAGGCAAAAGCCTGCCTTCTCGCATTTCGTGGCAAGGATTTTCAAGAAAATCCTTGCAGAGCAGTTAGCTCATTTCATTCGCTAACTGCTCTAGGCGCGCGCCCGCTGTCCGTCTTTCTGCGGCAACATCCGCAACGCGGCCTCTCTAGAAAAAACTGCGCCCGGCCCGCCTCCCTACAAAAATTTTTCTCTGTGGGGAGGCGGGCCGGGGCGGCGAAGGCTTGTTAGAATTTTCTCCAATATCTTTATCCAACTGCAACGCCGCCCAACGCCGCCCAAAGATACGACGCCTTTCCTCCGTCGCCCCCACTGCTTGGCCGAGCATGTGGACAATATCCTCATATCCTTCCATTTCAAAAATTTTCTGCCATACCTCCAGCGCCACATCGCCCATTGACTGTACGACCAAACATTTTTACCCTGTTACACAGTAAGGGGTGCATACAGGAGGGCCCGGACAGCCCCGCAGCAAAGTTTTTTCCGCCCCCATTGGCCGGGCAACGGCGTAATAATCATATAATTGCGTTACATTTTGATAAACTGCGCACTTGCAACGTGCGGCAATCTACGCTAAGGCAGGCACAGAAACTTCGTAACTTTTTTCACTAAACGGTATGCTTGCTATACCATAAGGTTAACGCCGCCCGGCTGTGCCGGGCCGACGCCCACAGACCCGCAACCCACGGGGCAAACGTATGACTGCATCCTTGTTTACGGTCGGCCTGCTACCGCTTTTGGCGGCCACGGCCCTCATGCTCTGGGCCACGGCGCAGGCCGTGCGCCAGCGTGACCTGCCGCGCCGCCTCATTCTTTGGGGCGCGCTGCACGATACGGCCCTGGCCTGTCTGGCCCTTGCGGCCGGCGGCGGGGCCGCGCGCACGGGCCTCTGGCTGTTTGTCCTTTTCCAGCTGGCCTCACGCCTGCTGGCCTGGACGTCCTTGCGCCGTCTGCAGGACGGGGCCGTCCGGGCCGACGCCGCCGCGCCCCTGCGCCTGGAAGACCTGCGCGGCGTGGGCGCGCGCAGACCCTGGACAGGCGCGGCCTTTGCCCTGGGCCTGCTGGCCGCCGTGGGCGGCTCGCCCTTCCTTATGCCGGAAGCCCGCGCCTTCATAACGGCCGGCGTGCTGAACAACCTGCCCGGCGGCCTGCCTGTCCTGCTGGCGGCGGCCCTCACCACCACGGTCTTTATCTGGCTGTATGTGACGGCCGTGCGCGTAACGGTGCTGGAACCCGCGCCCGAAACCACGCCCGGCACAGGTGCGCCACGCGCCGGCGGTCTGACGACGCTGCTGTTGGCCTGTGCCGTGGCCCTGCTGGGCCTTGGGCGCGGCCCTCTGACGGACCTCCTGGCCTCCGGCGGCTTTGCGGCCCCGCACAGCGCCGTGCATCCGGCCTACTGGTGTTATTATCTGGGCGCCTTCCTCACCGGCCTGGCTTTTCTGGCCCGGCTGCCCTGGGCCTCCAAGGCCGGCGCGGCCTTCGCCGCCCTGGCCCTGGCCGCGGTGCTGGCCGTGCCCGCCCCGCCCACGGCAAAACTGTTTCTGCTCATGCTCTGCGGCATAGGCCTGGTGGTAGCCGTATACTCCCTGGGCTATATCCACGGCGCGCACCAGGGCCGCTATTGGTTCTTCCTGCTACTGACCTTCGCCTCTCTGGCGGGCATCGTCTCCTCCTCCGACGTGACCGGCATGTACGGCTACTGGGAGCTGATGACCTTTGCCTCCTATTTTCTGGTGGTGCACGAAGACACTCGCGCGGCGCACGACGCCGGCGTCAAATACTATGTTATGTGCGCGGGCGGCGCGCTGCTCATGCTGCCCGGTCTGCTGCTGCTGGGGCAGGGCCTTTCTCCGGCCCTGCTCAAGGGCGCACTGCTGCTCTGCCTGGCGGGCTTCGGCGTCAAGGCCGGTCTGGTGCCCCTGCACTCCTGGCTGCCCGACGCCCACCCCGCTGCGCCCTCATCCGTTTCCGGTCCGCTTTCGGGCGTGATCACCAAGATGGGCGTGTTCGGCATTGTGGCCGTGCTCTTTGTACAGCCCGGCGCGCTGAGCATGCCCGGTCTTATGGGCTTTTCCTGGCTGGGCACAGGGCTGGTGGCCCTGGGCGCGGCCACCCTGGTCTACGGCGAAATTATGGCCCTGTACCAGGACGACATCAAACGCATGCTGGCCTACTCCACCCTGGGGCAGATCGGTGAAATCACCCTGACCCTGGGCTTGGGCACCTGGCTCGCCACCACGGGTGCGCTCTGGCACATGCTTAACCATGCGGTCATGAAGGACCTGCTCTTTCTTGGAGCCGGCGCGCTTATCCTGCGGGCCGGCAGCCGCAAACTGACGGACCTGCGCGGCCTGGGCGCGCAGATGCCCATCACCGTGGCCTGTATGGGCGTGGGGCTGATCAGCGTCATGGGGCTGCCGCCCTTCGGGGCCTTCTACAGCAAATACCTGATGATTCAGGCGGCAGTGTCTTCCGGCCACGTCTGGCTGGCCGTGCTCATTCTGGCCGGATCCCTGGTGGGGCTCATCTACTATACGCGCATTCTCAAAACCCTGGTCTTTGAGGAGCGCCCCGCCCACCTGCCCACCGTAACTGAGGCCCCGCGCAGCATCCAGATCGCTCTGATCGCCCTGGCGGGCACGAGTCTGCTGCTGGGTCTGGCCCCGCAGCTGCCCGCCCAACTGGTGGCCCCTGTGGCCTCCCTGATTTTTGCGCCCCAGGCGGGCGACCCCGCCGCGCTGCTGGCCATGCGGGTTTCCTGGCCCGTATATGTGCTGGTGCCCGTGTTTGGCGCGGCCCTGCCCGCCCTGTTCCGACGCGACCGCATCAAGGCCGGCAAGGCCAGCGCGGGCGTGCTGCTGCTGAGCGCCCTGCTGGTGGTCGTGTTCGGCCGCCAGCTGGACACCCTCTCCTTCTGCTTTGCCCTGCTGGTGCCCCTGCTGGGCGCGCTGAACATGGTTTACGCCCTGGGCTACATGGAACACAGCCACCGGCAGTGGCGCTTCTACTGCGCGTTTACCTGCATGTGTGGCGGCCTCATGGGCATGGCCGCCAGTCAGTACTTACTGAGCTTCTTCCTGTTCTGGGAAATTATGAGCTCCTGGACGCTCTACCTGGCCATCGCCCACGAAGGGGACAAAGCCTCGTTGCGCGAGGCCTTCAAATACTTCAGCTTCAACGTCTGCGGCGCGGGCTTTCTGTTCGTGGGCCTCTGCGTGCTGGGCCCGGCCACGCCTTTCAACGCCAGCCTGCTTACGGGCAACGTGCCCAACCTGCCGCCTTTCGCCGTTGGACTGGGCATGGCCCTGCTGGCAGCGGGTTTTGTGCTCAAGGCGGCGCAGCTGCCCTTCCGCATTGACTGGCAGATGCACCCGGCCCTCGCGCCCACGCCCGTTTCCGGCTACATTTCCTCCGTGCTGCTGAAGAGCGCCATCCTCGGCCTGATCAAGCTCTTCATGCTGCTGGGCGGCGGCTTTGCCCTGGCCGGGCTGCTTTCCGGCTTTACGCAAAGCGCCATCAGCACCGTGGTCATGTGGATAGGCGGCGTTACCATCATCATGGCGGCGCTGCAGGCCCTGCGCACCAGTGGCATCAAGCTCATGTTCATCTACTCCACGGTGAGCCAGCTGGGCTACATGGTGCTGGCCGTGGCCGCGGGCGGCGCCCTGGGTTACGCGGGCGGCATGCTGCACGTGGTCAACCACGTCTTCTTCAAAGACCTGCTCTTTCTGGTCTGCGGCGCGGTCATGTTCGCCAGCCACAGGGAAACCCTGGACGATCTGGGCGGCCTGGGCCGCAAAATGCCCTTTACCCTGGCCATGTTCGCCATTGCCGGGCTTTCGCTGGTCGGCGTGCCGCCCACCAGCGGCTTTTCGTCCAAATGGCTCATCTACCATGCTCTCATGAACGCGGGCCAGCCCTTCCTGGCGTTGCTCTCGCTGGTGGGCAGCGTGCTGACTCTGGCCTATGTGGCCAAATTCCTGCACGCGGCCTTTCTGGGGCAGCCTGCCCCGGACCTGGAGCACATTGAGGAAGCGCCGCGCATCATGCGCGTGCCCATGGGCATTCTGGCCGCGGGCTGCGTGCTCACGGGCGTATTCCCCGGCTTGGCGCTCTACCCCATCAACGCCATTTTAGCGGAATACGGGCTTGCGCCGCTCCATGTGGGACTTTCGGGCATACTTTCCGGACCGGGCGCGTGGAACGCCACAGGCCTCTGCGTCATGGCGGCCCTGGCCTTTCTGGGCGGGCGCTGGTTTGTACTGCGCTTTACCCGCCTGCGTGAAATTGACGTGCACACCTGCGGCATGCCGCCGGAAACGGCCGCCACCCGCATGACGCCTTCCAGCATCTACGGCGGCCTGCCCCGCCTGCTGGGCGGCCACAAGCCCGCCAAGGAGAACCGCTCATGAGCGACACCCTGCTTGCCATTGTGCATATGTGCCTGTTTCCCGGTGGGGTGTTCGCCCTGCTGGTGGCCATGTTCTTCAAAGGACTGGACCGCCGGGTGGAGGCCCGCCTGCAGCGCCGGGTGGGGCCGCCCTTGACCCAGCCCTGGCTGGACATCGCCAAACTGCTGACCAAGGAAACGCTTATCCCCAAGACGGCCTGCCGCCCGGCCTTTCTTATGGCCCCGGTGTTCGGCTTTACGGGCATGGCCGTGTGCGCGGCCTTCATCCCCGTACCGGGGGTGTACTCCGGGCTCTACAACATGGGCGACCTGCTGGTGCTCTTCTACCTGCTGCCCATTCCGGCCATGGCCCTTATGCTGGGCGGCTCCGCCTCCAGCTCGCCCTTTGGGGCCGTGGGCTTCTCGCGCGAAATGCTGCTTATGCTGGCCTATGAAACACCCTTGCTTATGATTTTGCTTTCCGTAGCCATGCTGGTGGGCAAAGCCCTGCACGGCGGGGCCTGGGGGGCGGAATTTTCGCTCTTGCGCATTGTGGCCTGGCAGCAGGAGGCCGGATCTCTGGGCTTCAACCCCGCCATGGTGCCGGCTTTGCTCGCTTACCTCATCTTTCTGCCCGGCACCATGGGCGTGGCCCCCTTTGACATTCCGGAAGCGGAAACGGAAATCATCGAAGGACCGCTGCTGGAATACGGCGGCCCGCTGCTGGCGCTGTTTCAGATCACCTCGGCCCTCAAGACCTTTGTGGTGCTGGGGCTGGGGGTGGCGCTTTTCTTTCCCGGCACTATATCTGACTTGTGGCCAGTGAACCTGCTCTGGTTCCTGCTCAAGTGTCTGGCGCTCATGCTGCTGTCGCTCACGCTGGTCAAGTCGGCCATGGGGCGCTTGCGCATCGACCAGGCCTTCCGCTTCTATGTGACGGTGCCCACGGGCCTGGCCCTGCTGAGCCTCGTCCTGGTCTGGGTACTGTAAGGAGGCCCCCCGTGTCCCTGGACAATCTGCTCAAAAAACTTTCGGTGCGCTCGCCGTGGCTGTTCCGCATCAATGCGGGTTCGTGCAACGGCTGCGACGTGGAGCTGGCCACGACAGCGTGCATTCCGCGCTATGACGTGGAACGCCTGGGTTGCCGCTACTGCGGCAGCCCCCGCCACGCGGATATTGTGCTTATCACCGGCCCGCTGACCACGCGGGTACGCGACAAGGTGCTGCGGGTCTGGAATGAAATTCCGGAACCCAAGGTCACCGTGGCCGTGGGCATCTGCCCCATTTCGGGCGGGGTCTTTCGCGAGGGGTATTCCATTGAAGGCCCCATTGACCGCTACATCCCCGTGGACGTCAATGTGCCGGGCTGTCCGCCGCGGCCCCAGGCCATTCTGGAGGGCGTGGTGCAGGCCAGGGCCATCTGGATGAAAAAACTGGGTCTGGAGGCATAGTTATGGCGGGCTTTCTGAAAGTGCTCTTCCACAACCTGCTGGAAGGCCCCAGCACCGATCCCTTTCCTTTTGGCGAAACCTTCACTCCGGCGCGCCTGCGCGGCCGGGCGCGGGTAGACCCAGACCTCTGTATGGGCTGCGGCACCTGCCGTCACTACTGCGCTGCCGGGGCCATCAACATCACGCAGCTGCCCGACGGCACCGGCTTTACCATCACCATCTGGCAGAACTCCTGCTGTCTGTGCGCCTCGTGCCGCCATTACTGCCCCACCGGGGCCATGAGCATCACCAACGACTGGCATTCGGCCCACCCGGAGGAAGAAAAATTCCGTCGGCTGGAGCAGCATACCATCAAATACGAGCCCTGCGCCCACTGCGGCGCGCTCATGCGGCCCCTGCCCAAAAAACTGGCCGAGCGCCTCTATGCCCATAACAGCGAAATCGACCACGAACTGACGCGCCACCTCTGCCCCAAATGCCGGCAGATTGAGGACGCCAAGCGCAACGCCTGCCTGCTGCCGCAGCACGCCGCCGCCGCGCCGGATTCGCCCGTCACTTCGGCCGCCCCCACCAAGGATTAGCGGGCCCGCCCCGCGGAGAACGTTATGCAAGAAATCATCAAGGGCAACGCCGCCGTCATTGAGGGCCTCAGCGCCCTGTGCCCGGAGGCGGACGCCGTCCACCACAGTGCCGACAGCTTCGGCAACGCCTTCCACTGGTTCCGACTGGGCACGCCGCGCACCCTGCCGGAGGCCGCCGGCCTGCTGCGCGACGCCGGCGCGCGCCTGTGCATGACCACTGCCTACAACCGCCGCCAGCTGAGCGAACCCATGCAGGAAGTGTGCTACCACTTTGAGCTGGAAGGCGTCATCTACAACCTTACCGTGACCCTCAACGGCGAATGGCCCACCGTGCCTTCCATCACGCCCCTCTTTGCCAATGCCGACTGGCACGAACGAGAAATGATGGAGCTCTACGGCATCAGCGTGACCGGCCACCCCAATCCGCGCCGCCTGTTCCTGGACGAAGAGCTGGACGCCGGCATCCTCAACGAGGCCGTGCCCCTGTCCATCATGATGAACGGGGCCTGCACCACAGACCTCTGGGAACGCATCCTCAAAGAAAAAGGGGCCCGCTCATGAGCACCAGCACCTTTGATATGCCTCTGGGCCCCGTGCATGTGGCCTTAGAGGAACCCGTCTACTTCCGCCTGACCGTAGAAGGCGAAACCGTGCGTCACGTAGAGCTGACCTCCGGCCATGTGCACCGCGGCATGGAAGCCCTGGCCAGCCAGCGCAACCTGATCAAAAACGTGACGCTCACCGAGCGGGTCTGCTCTCTTTGCTCCAACAGCCATTCCTTCACCTACTGCATGGCCGTGGAAAATGTGCTGGGCATCACCATTCCCCCCAGGGCGCGCTATCTGCGCGTGCTGGCCGAAGAAATCAAGCGCACGGCCTCCCACCTCTTCAACACCGCCATCCAGGCCCACATCATCGGCTTCAAATCCCTGTTCATGCACGTCATGGAAGTGCGTGAAATGATGCAGGACCTGAAAGAGACAGTCTACGGCAACCGCATGAATCTCGCCGCCAACTGCATTGGGGGGGTCAAGTACGATGTGGACAGGGAATTGTTGGACTATATGCGCAAAACAGTGGACAAAATCGAACCCCAGGTGGAGCAAATCTGCGAGATTTTCAACACCAACAGCCTGGTGCTGGCCAGGACCAGGGGCCTTGGGCTGCTGCCCAAAGCAGACGCCCTGCGCCTGGGCGTGGTGGGCCCGGTGGCCCGGGGTTCCGGCGTGCACATCGACGTGCGTAAGGATTCTCCCTACGCCGCCTACGGCGAGCTGGACTTTAAATCTGTGGTGCGGGAAGACTGCTGCATCCACGCCCGCACCATGGTGCGCCTGCACGAAATATTCCAGTCGTTCTCCCTTATCCGCCAGTGCCTCGAGCGCCTGCCACAAGGCCCGCTGACCGCTCCCTTGCGTCAGATCCGCACGGCCGAGGCCTGCGCCCGCACCGAGGCCCCGCGCGGCGAGGTGTTTTACTACATCCGCACCAATGAAACGGACATCCCCGCCCGTCTCAAGTGGCGCGTGCCCTCCTATATGAACTGGGAGGCTCTGGGCGTGATGATGCGCGACTGCAAGGTGGCCGACGTAGCCCTGATCACCAACAGCATTGACCCCTGCGTTTCCTGCACGGAACGCTGAGCCATGCACGAAGCCAGTCTGGTACAGGGGCTGCTGGATATGTGCCTCACCGCTGTGCGGGAACACAACGCCGCTCACCCTGAAGCGCCCGTCACCCGCGTGGAAGAGGTGCGCTGCCAGCTGGGCCTGCTCAGTTGTGTGGAACCGCAGACCCTGACCGCCTGCTTCGAACTGTTTACTGAAGATACCCCGGCGGCCGGGGCACGACTGGTGCTGGAAACCGCCCCCCTGTCCTGCCGCTGCCAGACCTGCGGCCACGACTTTACCCTGACGCAACGGCGCTTTACCTGCCCCCGTTGCGGTGGCGAAAACATCCATTGCGACGGCGGCCACGGACTGACCCTCCTGGCCCTGCACGTCGCCGCCGAGGAACCGGACCATGACTGAACACATCCAGGTCATACCCGACAAATGCCGCGCCTGCCGTCGCTGTGAGGTGGCCTGCATTGCCGCCCACCACGGCATTTCCTTCAAAGAGGCCATGAAGCACCGCGACGAAATGGTGGCCCGCGTGCAGGTGGTCAAGGCCGAAGGCTTCAAAACCACCGTGCGCTGCCACCAGTGCAACCCCGCGCCCTGCGTCAACGTCTGCCCGGCAGGCGCCCTGCAGCAGGACGCCGAAGGCCGCATCATCATGCGCGTGCAGTACTGCCTGGCCTGCAAAATGTGCATCGCCGCCTGCCCCTACGGCACCATCAGCATGGACACCATCGGCATGCCCGACGTGGACGCCGATGGCGGCGAAACCCTGGCCCAGCGCTCCCGCCGCGAGGTGGCCGTGCGCTGTGACATGTGCCGGGCCTGGCGCATGGAAAACGGCAAGAAGATTACGGCCTGCATGGAGGCCTGTCCGGCCCACGCCCTGGCCCTGGTGCTGGCCGACGGCACCGTTGTGGAGGCCCCCACCCCGGTCAAGGCCGTCAAGCCCGCAAGTGCAGCGCCCACAAAGGCACAGCCTGCGACACCTGCAGAATAGCCCAGGCATCGTTATGGCTTGCCGCATATTGCGGGTTTGCGGCAGAACTATTTTTAAAAATAGTTACTGATATCTTTAAAAAGGGCTTTACAACGCCCGCCACTTTATACACAATGTTTTTCGGCGGACGAGGCCCCGGCGGGCCTCTGTCCCCGCCGAAGGCATCCCAACCAGGCCCGTGCGGCCCCAAAAAAGTGAGGGAAACCATGCCCAAGCATCTGGAAGTGTATAAGTGCGTTCACTGCGGCAACATTGTTGAAGTGCTCCACGGCGGCGGCGCCGACATCGTTTGCTGTGGCGAGCCCATGAAGCTGATGAAAGAGGGCGCCACTGACGGCGCCCTGGAAAAGCATGTGCCCGTTATTGAAAAAGTGGACGGCGGCTATAAGGTGAAGGTGGGCAGCGTGCCCCATCCTATGGAAGAAAAGCACTGGATCGAATGGATCGAACTGCTGGCCGACGGCCGCAGCTACACCAAGTTTCTCAACCCCGGCGACGCGCCCGAGGCTTTCTTTGCCATCGACGCCGCCAAGGTGACCGCCCGCGAGTTCTGCAACCTGCACGGCCATTGGAAGGCCGAAAACTGAGCCTGAGCGCGCTTGAAGGAGAATCCCCATGCAAAAGTATGTTTGCAGTGTCTGTGGTTACGAGTACGACCCGGCCGAAAACGACAACGTGGCCTTTGAAGATCTGCCCGATGACTGGTGCTGCCCCGTGTGCGGCGTGGGTAAAGATCAGTTCAACCCGGCCTAGTTTTTTATAAGCCCGCACTGTGCGGCATGGCGTCGCCCTGCTTTGGCGGGGCGGCGCAATCGGGTTTTATGCGCCTTGCCCTGCGCGGCGCGCAGGGCCGTTCCGCCGCCCGGCATTTCCCCCGCCCTGCCCTTGCGGCTTGGCGGGTTTTTTTTCGCACCGCAATCATACCGGAGGATGGTACATGCAACCTGTTGAGATTAAAAAAGACATTTACTGGGTAGGTTTTGTGGACTACGACCATCGGGATTTTCACGGCTATTCCCGTTCGCCCGACGGTTCCACCTACAATGCCTACCTTATCAAGGACGAAAAAAACGCCCTGCTGGACACCGTTGCCCCCGGCTGCCACGGCACCCTGCTCTGCCGCATGGCCCAGGTGCTGGAGCCGCAGAAGGTGGACTACATTATCTGCAACCACCTGGAGCTGGACCACTCCGGTTCGCTGGAAATCCTGGTGGAACGCTGCAAGCCCGAAAAAATCTTTGTTTCCCAGACGGGTCTCAAATCCTTGGCCGGCTACTTTAACGCCAAGGACTGGCCCGTGCAGGCCGTTAAAACCGGCGACCGCATCAGCCTGGGCAAGCGCAGCGTGGTCTTTCAGGAAACCCGTATGCTGCACTGGCCGGACAGCATGGTTTCCTATATCCCTGAAGAAAAACTGCTGGTGAGCAACGACATCTTCGGCCAGAACATCGCCAGCTCCGCCCGTTTTGTGGACGAATTCGGCGACATGGGCGAATTTTGGCGGCGCGTGAAGGAATACTACTACAACATCGTGCTGCCTTACTCCCCCATGACCCTCAAAACCCTGCCCATTGTGGAAAAGCTGGATGTGGACATGATCGCCCCGGACCACGGCCTCATCCACCGCGGGCCCGAAGCCGTGCGCGCCATCATTGACATGTACCGCACCATGGCCGAGCAGAAGCCCCAGCAGCGCGCGCTTATTTTTTACGACACCATGTGGCAGTCTACGGAAACCATGGCCTATTCCGTGGGCAGCGGCCTGGAAGAAGCCGGCGTGCCCGTGCGCCTCATGTCCGTGAAGCACAACCACCACAGCGCCGTCATGACCGAACTGGCCGACTGCGGCGCGGTGCTGGCGGCCTCGCCCACCCACAACAATACCGTGCTGCCCCTGGTGGCCGCCCAGCTCACCTACATGAAGGGCCTGCGCCCGCAAAACCGCATCGGCGGCGCTTTCGGCTCCTACGGCTGGTCCGGCGAAGGCCCCAAATTCCTGCAGGAGCAGCTGGCTTCCATGAATATGGAAATGCCCTGCGAAGCCGTCAAATGCATGTGGCGGCCCAACCACGAAGCCCTGGCCGCTTGCCACCAACTGGGCAAGGACGTGGCCGAAGCGCTCAAAAAGAAGTGCCAGGGCTAACCGCCCGGTACGGTTGTCACAGCGCCAAAACGCCGGGCACCGGCGTAAAAGCGGTCGGGAACTGTGGTTTCCGGCCGCTTTTTCAGAACAATTTCACTGCGAAACTGCTCTGGCCGCTGCGTGCGCAAACGCCCGCCACGCAGACATAAACGCAATGCCTTTGTGCTGTTAACCGCTGAGGCGAGCGGAGTAAAATTTTTGAAAATGGATATTCTCAACGTTGCAATGCTCCAGACAGGGCGTGCCCTTTTTAGACCTGCCCCAAAGGGCGCGGACCGTCTGTCCGGTTGCCCCGCGGCAACGCCTTGAGGCCCAGGCCGCAAACGCTTGGCGGCTGCACAATGTGCAAAAAATTTGACACGCCCCCCCAAAAGGCTGGTGAGGTTGTGCGTGCCACGCACGGCAGACGGCGTGCCCCGATGGATGGGCCTGAGCAAAGGTTGCCGCGACTGCCCGGCGGGCTTTCATGCCCTGTGCAGACTTTTGCCGCCCTGCCGGAAAACGGCCTACAAGGCGGGAAAATGCCCCAACCTCCTGCCTCTCATGAGAAAACAAAAAAAAATTGCAAAAATTTGTTGACAGAGGGGCTTGTTTTGGGCATTGTTTCTTTCGCCGAGGGGCTGTAGCTCAGTTGGGAGAGCGCTTGAATGGCATTCAAGAGGCCGTCAGTTCAATTCTGTCCAGCTCCACCAGATAGTTTAAAAACCCCCGATCATTGAAAAATGGTCGGGGGTTTTTGGCGTTTGGGGAATTCATGGAAAAACATAGGTTCCCTTTTTCTTGACCCTTGCGCAACTTCATAATATGCTTATATTTCTCAATAAGATTGAAAAACGTGTGTATTGTGGACAGCCTTGCACTACTCTACTTAGAGGATATCGCTGGAGAATAATTTTATCGGTACTTGGCAGAGTTTCGTGCCGCGTTGCTTGAGTAGGGGGCTGCCACTGCCGACACTGAGGGGATGGCGCGGTGTGCAGCATGATGGCGTGTGGGAGGACACAGGCGCATCGAGGGTGTAACTTCCGCCGTAAAACTCGCGCTGTGGTCAGAAGCTCGATTTGTAGTCGCCCCTAAAATGGGGGATTACCCGCCCTCTGCTTGCCCCAGAACGGCAGCGTAGGCCACGAAACTGTCCTCCTTAATTATGTCGTTGACTAGATAGTGTCGTCACGAGATTGTCTAAAATTTGATTTTGTGGCATAGTTCGCTTGCCTTCCACCGCAAGCGAGGACCACATGTCACGACCTGCCCATAGACGACACGACATTTCTGATGCTGTTTGGAAAAAACTCGAGCCTCTTTTGCCTGGCCGCGAAGGGAGTTGGGGCGGCGTAGCCCACGACAACCGACGCTTTATAGATGCAGTTTTTTGGATCATGCGCACCGGTGCGCCATGGCGAGATTTGCCGCCCGACTTTGGCGGCTGGAGCAACACCCACCGTAGATTTATTCGCTGGCGTGATAATGGTGTGTGGGAACGACTGCTTGAAATGTTGATCGACGAGCCGGACTTTGAATGGCTGATGATCGATGCCAGCCATTGCAAAGTTCATCCCCACGCGGCTGGAGCCAGAGGCGGCAATCAGGACATGAGCCGCACAAAAGGGGGCTCAACACAAAATTGCATCTGGCCGTGGATTCGCATGGTATGCCGCTCAGGGCTATTATTACACAGGGTACAACAGCAGATTGCACTCAGGCAATCGCACTGATTGACGGATTTACAGCCGAAAATCTTTTGGCGGACAAAGGCTATGACACGGATGCGATTATTGAGCAGGCCAAAAGCCAGGGGATGGCACCGGTCATCCCCTCGAAGAAGAATCGCAAAGTACAACGAGATTACGACAGGGAGCTATACAAAGCTCGTCATCTGGTAGAAAACGCCTTCTTGCACTTGAAGCGGTGGAGGGGCGTTGCTACCAGATATGCAAAAAACACGGCGTCATTTCTGGCCGCAATACAGATCAGGTGCATCTTTTTATGGGCTTCTGTCTCGTGACTACACTGTCTAGTCCGAGAAACGAGTTGCCTCTCACGGAAAATGAGGAAGGCCTCAAATTAGTATGAGCGAAAACAAATCACCCGCCAAGTATCGTCCCGACATTGACGGGCTACGAGCGATTGCCGTTTTGTCTGTCGTAATTTATCATGCCTTTCCAAATAAACTCACTGGTGGCTTTCTTGGTGTTGACATTTTCTTTGTAATTTCAGGATTTTTAATATCTACCATTCTTTTTCAAAACATTGATCGTGGTTCGTTTTCAATCGGTCATTTTTACTCTCGCCGTATTCGTAGGATTTTCCCGGCCCTTGCTTTAGTTTTAGTTTCTGTTTTGGTCTTTGGCTGGTTATGTTTATTCCCTGACGAACTTCAACAATTAGGGAAGCATACGGCGAGTTCTGCTAGCTTCATTCAAAACTTCACCTTGTGGAATGAGGTTGGCTACTTTGACAACGCCAGTGAAACAAAACCACTACTTCATATTTGGAGTTTAGGAATTGAAGAACAGTTTTATTTTCTGTGGCCTTTGCTTTTGTGGGGAGCTAGTTATTTAGGGAAAAATCTGCGGGGCGGGTGTCATAAAAAATTATCTTATTTCCTTACCGTGGTTTTAGTTTTTCTCGTTTCATTCATTCTCAATTTAAAAACGGTCACTGTTGATCCCACAAAAACTTTCTACCTGCCACAGTATCGTTTTTTCGAACTGGCCCTTGGTGGTTTGCTGTCATGGTGGGTTTTATATCAGCCAAAAATCTCGCTCACTTTCGCCGACGGGAAAGAAAACTTTTGGCCTGATTGGCTTACCGAAACAAAGCTTAAAAACATTTGGTTCTTCCGGGTTTTCCGTGGGTAACCCCTGTCAGGAACTGGCCGGGTAGAGGTTTAGACCGCCACAGAAGAAGTAGATGGCTGTCTTGAAATGCTCCCGGTTCCTATAACCGCAAGCCTTCCTCTTGATGGCCATGATCTTGCTGTTGAGGCCCTCGGCCACGCCGTTGGTGATCCTGTGGCGGCAGAAGGTCAGGATGTTCTCAAGATGTCTCTGAATCAGTCCGCCCACTTTGCGCATTGGGGCAAGATCTGACCTGTTCACCCAGACCAGCCATCGCTTCACAAAACGTCTGGCCCATCCCGTGCTCAGGTACTTCCAGACGTCGTTCAGGCTTTCCTTCATGGCCCAGGCCTTGGCCACCTTGAGGTTCGCTGTCTTCAAGGCCTCCAGGGCTGGCCGGTGTTTGTCCGGCAGATTCTCCTCCCGGTATAGCCAGAGGAATTTCGTGCCCTTGAGTCGATGGTCATCCTGACTTGTGAGTTCGCGGTGCTCTTGCTTGCGTACCCGGTCCACAGCCTCGCCTACGTGTTTCATGACGTGGAACCGATCGTGAACGATTTTCCCCGCCGCGTCCGGCACATGTTTGAGCGTAGCTTTAAAATAGGGCTCCCACATGTCCATGGCCACGGCCTTGATCCGCTCCAACTGCGCCTTGGTGAACTGAAGGTAGTACCCCTCAAGGCTTTCGGCCTTACGCTCGTCGGCCACATACTCCACCGTGCTGCCGATCAGATCACAAACCACGGTCACATAGTCGTGCCCCTTGCGGAATGCCTTCTCGTCAACGCCAAGATACCGCGAGGGATTCGATTGCTTGCGCTCCCGGCCCCGGCGCACCGCCCTTTCCATGACACCCCATGCTTCGTCCCAGGTGATGCGCAGGATGCGCCGCGCTCCTGTTACGGTGGCGCACTCGGTCAGCACGTCGATGATCAATCGCTCCATCAATATGGTGAAACGTGCCTTGGACTCGGCCCAAGGCACGTTGACCTGAAGGACGCCATGCTCGGGGCAGTCCACTCGGGGAATCCGAGCATGCAGGAACGTCTTGAACTGGCACGTGTCCAGATGGCGCCAGACACGAGGCTCGGCATGGTCGCGGCAAGCCAGCTCTCGACCACAAGTAGGGCAAAACCAGCGAACACCAGGACCATGCTCCACGCGGATGTCTACCCGACCTTCCGCCGTGTCCAGTTCAACAGCCTCAACAAACCAGGGCTCGGTCAGCCCGAGAATCCGAAAATATAGGTCCGTATCCTTCATTGGTGCCCTCCGGGAAGGACATTAGCAGATCAGCTACCCACGGAAAACCCGGAAGAGCCAAACATTTTAAGTTTTATGGGGCTTTTAATTCTATTTCTTATATTTTGTAAATTTAACAAAGAAACTGTATTTCCCGGAAAAAATGCTTTATTTCCAATTTTTGCGACGGTTTTTATCATTTGGGCTGGCCCACAATCTTGGTTAAATAGAAAGATCCTATCTCACAAAATATTAGTATGGTTCGGGCTTATTTCTTACCCTCTCTACTTATGGCATTGGCCCATTCTTGCTTATGGACGAATCATTTATGGTGAAATGCCCCCCCCTGAGTTTCGTTTTCTAGCCGTGGCGGTTTCGATTCTTCTTTCGTGGCTCACGGTTAAGATCATTGAAAGACCGTTTCGCTTTGGAAATACCAACGTCCCTTTGAAACTCGCCACCCTTTGCTTGCTTGTTTTCGGTGTGGGTGGGGTTGGTTTATTTGCGAGTAAAATGGACTTCGAAACAACGCATACCTACAAAAAATTGCCAATCAAGCAAAAAAAGTTTGAATTTGCTATCGGCAATTCACTGACGTGGTATAAAGGAAAAAGTGACTGGCTATTTCTTGGTAATACCTACGACAGGACTGTTGAAAAACTTATGGGGGCTATCACTCCCACTGAGGACGAAATAAGAGCCACCAATAATCCATTTTTAGATCTGGCAAAAGTAGGAGAAAAAACAAACACAAAAATCGTTTTGATCGTGGGCCCGGATAAAAACTCTGTCTACTCAGAGTTTCTACCAGATGACTTTGTGCCCTCACCAAAGAGGTATAGTAGTCACTTTTTGGATCAACTCAATAATGTGCCAAGCCTCACAGTTTATAACCCCACTGAGGATATTCTTCGCCTTAAAAAAACAGAAGGGATTTTGTATTGGAAAACAGACACACACTGGAATAACAAAGGGGCTTTTCTTGTTTATTCTGGATTTTCAAAACTACTTGGTTTGCCCATTCCCCAAGTTAAGTTCCAACACAACGGGACCCACTCCGGCGATTTGATCCATATTAGCAAACAGGTCAATTTTCCACTTCACGCAGAGGACAACTGGGAGGTCGTTTGGGGCAATAAACCAGAATGGGTTGAAAAAGAAATCCCAGGCGGCCAAGTAGATGATATCACTGGAAAACAAACAATAGTGACAAATCAAAAACCTCTTTCAAATAAAAAGATATGGGTTGTTGGTGACTCATTCACAGCAGCTCTAAAACAATACTTGAATGCGACCTTTAGACAAATCCGCTATATGGGACACTGGAGACACACTCTAAAAGACTTGGCAAGTGAATTGGAAAAGACAAAGGACAAGCCAGATATTATTGTGGTCGTGCGAGTAGAGCGATCATTTTAATATGAGCTAGTTTTGGTAATCCCCCATTTTAGGGGCGACTACAAATCGAGCTTCTGACCACAGCGCGAGTTTTACGGCGGAAGTTACACCCTCGATGCGCCTGTGTCCTCCCACACGCCATCATGCTGCACACCGCGCCATCCCCTCAGTGTCGGCAGTGGCAGCCCCCTACTCAAGCAACGCGGCACGAAACTCTGCCAAGTACCGATAAAATTATTCTCCAGCGATATCCTCTAAGTAGAGTAGTGCAAGGCTGTCCACAATACACACGTTTTTCAATCTTATTGAGAAATATAAGCATATTATGAAGTTGCGCAAGGGTCAAGAAAAAGGGAACCTATGTTTTTCCATGAATTCCCCAAACGCCAAAAACCCCCGACCATTTTTCAATGATCGGGGGTTTTTAAACTATCTGGTGGAGCTGGACAGAATTGAACTGACGGCCTCTTGAATGCCATTCAATTCTCTTATGAATTGTTGGGAGGGATATTGAATGCTAAATCTCTTTTTTCATGTGTATTTTCAGCATACTATTTTCACTATCCTTCATAGTGCTTCATTGCCTTTATCCTGTAAATATGGCACAAATTTGGCACAAAGGACTCAAAAAATCCTAGATACTGCCGGAGGGGTGTATGGAGTATGACAAATCAAAAAATACAGATTGGTCGCGCATTGAATCCGGTATCCGTTGCCGTAAGCATCCCACCCGCAAGCACGGTGTCAAGCCAGACATGTATTTTGTTCTTCGTTTCACGGTCGATGGTAAAACCCATCAAGAAGCCCTCGGGTGGGCATCAGAAGGTGTTACGCTTGACAAGGCACGCCTTGAGCTTGCCAGGCTTAGAGAAGCCAAACGCACCGGCAAAGGTGCACGCTCGCTTCGTGAAAGGCGCACGCAAGAGGCTCAGATACGAAAAGAGAAGGATCTCGCGGATCAGGTTGCTAAGGCTGCGAGAATTACTATAGCCGAATATTGGCGAGAGACCTATTGGCCTGCACAAACCTATAAGGCGAGCGGCAGCCGTATGGCAGAGAATGCGCTGTGGAACAAGTGGATTGAACCCGCTATAGGCGATACATCACTAGTTGCGTTGTCAGCTTTTGATGTCGAAAAGATAAAGAGGGCGATGCTGGAAGATCGAAAGGCACCAGGCAGTGTCAAATACGCCCTAGCGGTAATATCTCAAATTTGGAGTGCTGCACATAGGGATGGCATTGTCTCGGGAGATTGTCCGACAAAGCATGTAGCGATTCCCAAGAAAGACAATCGACGCCAACGCTATCTAACGCAAGATGAGTCGGATAAGCTCCTTACAGCCCTTGCTGCTCGCAGTCCTATTTCTTACGACATGTCTATATTCGCGCTGGATTGTGGCTTGCGTTTTGGTGAAGTTGCGGCTCTTTGCTGGGAAGACTGTGATCTTGAACGCGGCCAGATGCTGATCCGAGATCCTAAGGCAAGAGCTAACCGTTTCGCCTTTATGACCGCTAGGGTCAAGAGTGTTCTGGAACGCAAGGGCAAAAAAACTTCCGGGCTGATTTTCCTTGATGCTAAAGGCAACAGACTTGACAGAGTGTCCAAAACATTTCGACGCATTGCCGATGAAATGTTCAATACCGGCATTGAAGATCCACGCTTACGTGTCTGTTTTCATACACTTCGCCATACGTTTGCTTCGTGGCTCGTAGAGGGTGGGGTGAGTCTCTACGAAGTAAAAGAACTTATGGGGCATGCTGATTTTTCAATGACGCAACGATACAGTCATCTTTCGCCTGAGGGATTGCGAGCTGCTGTAAAAATTCTTGAGAATAAAGATGTCAATGCCGCGACAAAATTCAATGGAGTGGCTATGTTCAGTAACAAGCTCAAAATGTAGAGAAAAAATTCCTGAAAGAGGATGCTATGCCCCGATATGATGCCTCCACCGATGAAAATCTAAAAAAAACCTTTCAGCTTACTCTGGAGAAGCAGTTTTTTCTTGCTCAGTATAGGAAGAGAAAGTTCATTACAGACAAGAATGTATTATTCGACGAAAATGATCCTGAAGATGCGAAAGAGAAAATTTGTAACGCTTTTTCTTGTAGTGAAATGGAGTTCAATGGTATTTTAGTACTTTATGACAATGCCATAGACTTGGTAACAAGTAGCATTTTACTGCCTCATATTTTTGTTGAAATAGATATTTACAAAGATAACTTGGCTGAGTATTCAGCGCAAAAAGTACGCCAGACAATCGATGACTTGCAATGGTATGTCGCTTATCATCACTTCAAATTATCCCAAAGAGATGCTGAGCCGTATATAGCCAATTCTGCCTTGTGTAAAAATCTATTGGAATCTCCTGAAATAACAACCATAATAAAAAATTTAACATTAATTTCACTCAGATATGGCCTGCTCATTACCGATTTGTGTTCATGTCCACCTAGCATCGATATTAAACCGATGATTGATGAAAAAGATCTCGCACTATGTAGAACATTTTTTCATTCCTCTGATTTTGATCCCTATACAAATCCGCATGTTTTGCCTGAAGAGGAAAGTCTACATAGAAAGCGGCTTATGAAGTTTCGGGAAGCGACCAATGCTGGTAGCCAAATTGACAGGCTGGAGGCATCAGCAGCTAAAACTGCATTGAAGAACATTGTTCCTGGATCTTTCTATTCTAATTCTACACTAAAAAGGCGAGCTGGCTTATGGATTTGGGATCAGTGTAACAGCCCATTAACTGAACAAAAAAATACAAAAACAGCTGCGGTTAAGACTTTATGTGCGTCAGACATTGTCAACTACAAAGGGCATGATGAGTCTTCGGTAATGCGAGAGTTGCATCGTGTCTATGAAGTTACGAAAAAAAGTATTGCGGCTGGAGAAATCCTGCCCATTGAAGATGGCAAGAGAAAGAAGAAAAAATAACTACTTCATATAGATAGTGCCAAAGGACAGGCACCCTTCTAAGTGCCTGCCCTTTGGCTTGTGCCTCATTAAACGCGATTACTCTGGTAAGGCCAACTTTTCCGGTTCCCCCACGGTATCGCGGCTGCTGACACCTCGGTCTTCCATCTCCACAGAAATCGCCGCCGCAGTGAATACTCCTGCGATCCCAGCCAGTATACCGCCTATAAATGCCCACTTATTGCTCATGTTTTTACTCCTTTTGTTCTTACGAAATGACAGAAGGCGGGCTTGCCCCGCCCTCTGCATGCCGGCCTTGTGGGCTAGTCGTCCCAGTTGTCTTTGATGACCTGCAATACAGCGATGGCTACTGGTATCCAAGCCAGTGGGTTCATATGCCCTCCATTGTTTTTAGCAACGCGGGATGCGCCGCTTTTTGTTAAGCGTAAAGAATCGGAATAACCCCGTTCGGTACCAAGGGCTGAAATCAAGGGGCACCATCATACTTCACCGCCCTTGAGCAAGGCAGCCTGCAGCATGGCAAACATGGCAGGCACCAGATCGGGCAAGTCGTTGACCACCTTGCTGGTATGCGGCAGCAGGTGCGTGATGTGTTCATCCCGAATGCCAAGGCCGTAAACTTCAAAGCCAAGTTTTTGCGCCACCCCTATGGCATTGTTTGCAGCGAGCGGGTTGTCCGGCATGCCGTCAGTGATAACCAAAATTATCTTGCGTTGCTCTTTTAGGGACAGCATGGTTTGCAGAACCCACCACAATGCCCCAGCCAAGGGGGTGCCGCCAGAAGCCCGAAGGTCGAACATATCTGGCACCGCCTGCCCGTGTCGCATGATGGGGAATACTGAATTGGTCGCCGTGGCAGCAGGGAAAGCCGTAACCGCTGGATTCACGCCACGGATATGGCTTAGCGCTGTTGCCACGGCATAGCAGGCCCGATTGGCAAGATTAATCGGTGCGCCAGCCATGCTGCCGCTTACGTCCAGCAGGATATGGACAGCCGTATTGAGGCCCAGTTGCAATGACTCTTTTTGGAAAACACGAGCATTGCCAACCTGCAGGCGGTGTAGCGAATTGGCGTGCAGTGTGCCCCTGCGCCCAATACTGCATTGCCTTTGCGTTTGCGCCTGCAGAAAGCCCTGAAGGCGAGTGCGCAGGGCAATGCTGGCCTGAAGCGCTTGCAGCTTCTGGTCTGCAGGCAACGGTGTTGCTTGGCGGGTGCCTTCTACGGCCACGGTCAGCGCGTCACCGGTGGATTCTGATCTGCAATTGCTAAGCTCAATCGCCATGATTTCCCCAATGTTCTGGGGTAAGTCTTGTGCCTCCGCATGAAAAAGAGCTTTGAGCGGTAACGCGTTCAAAGCCCTCGATTGTTGAACCGGCGCAGAGGCGCAAGCCGATTCAGCTTGTTGGACGATTTGTGAGGTAGAATTGTTGGCCTCCTCTTTAGCCTGACACACGGCTGCTTTATTGTTTGCGTTTGAGCAGTTTCTGGTTGCAGTTGGTTGAGGTGGTTCCCACTGTTGGATGCACAGGGCGATCTGTTTCGCGTATTCAATCGTTGCCTTTGTATCAGGGCAATGGATGTAGGCCTTGGCCATGATGGCATCCAGGGCCTCTATCAAGCCGGGAAAGTATTGCTCCATGATGCTCGCCGCGTTTTGGCGCGCCGGGGTCACCTCGTCCACATCCCAAGCCCTCACCGTCAACAGCACATAATCCAAAACAGCAAGGGCCGGGGAATCGTCCCCGGCCCTTGGCTGTGCTTGCTCTACAAAGAATCGTCGTATCAGCCAGTTTAGGTTTCTCCGGCAGCCTGGGAAAATACCCGACAGCTTCTTTTCAACACGCCAATCTTCGAGGCAGTTGAACAAATTAAAGGTCACAGGATCAAGGTTTGCAGCTTTCAGCACGCTGAAATCTGTATGCCGAATATGGCCGGATTCATGATCCACAAACGACCTCGCCAATGCCAGCAATTCAGGTTCACAATCCATTGGCAATGAGGGCAAGTGAATTACCTTACCGTTGGTGCAGGCCTCATTGCCGCCAATACGCACCTGCACCCCATAGCGGTCACCCAGGATGGACGCCACCAGGGGTAGGCAGTTGAGAACGTCTTTTGTGCGTATCATAGCGTCACCACAGACCCAGACTAGGTATGGCAGGATGCGGTAACGCGCTGTCAGCCACAGGGATATCAGGCAGAATGGGTTCGTCGTCATCTCCATCAGCTGCACCGTCTACCTGCATTGAGCTGCCGTCTTGCTTAGCAATAACTCCCGGACCAGCCAACAGGGCATCCAGCACAAAGGCCGGGCCGTACCCCTCAATAACTTTCTGAGCGTGCCCCACAAGAGCCGTACTGTCTTTGAGCAGGCAGACCAGTCCCTGCAACAGTAGCAGGTCTGTACCGGTGATGTTGCCCTTCTTGGGCATGCGCAACAGTGCAGCCTGCACGATGTCAGCTACCGGGGCCACATGTGGCTCTACAAATGACAAGCCCGTGAGCTTGGCATGCAGGGTACGCAGTGGCGAAAGCGCCTTGTGGGTTACCTCCGTTTTGCCATGATAAACCCTGCGCCATATATCGTCAGCCGACTTGGCCACCTCATCAAACAGGGTGCCGCCGAGGCCCTGCACCTCTTCCGCCAGGCCAGCTTCCAGCACAGCAGTGTTGTCTGTGTGCTGCTCAAGCGGAGCCACCTTATACAACTGCCAGCGGAAATCCATGCGGGCGCGTACATAATCAGGCCCCACAAGGGAGTTGCGGATAATTTCGCCCCACTGATGGTGCTTCTCAATCCATGCCTGCACATTCTGGTCGTAACCAGCCAGGAAAAATTCCTTTTCTTTCTGGAAGTCGTTGCGGAGGCTGCAAAGCTCCTGCACGATTTCGCCGGCCTTTTCTTCAGGTATAGCCCAGCCAGACATGAACCGTACACCATGTCGGTCAAGGTAGTTGAATGCGCGGGCCTTGAGCGTGCCGAACACTTTGAGATTTTCTGGGTCAGCGATGCGCTTTGAGCCCAGCGAGGCCAGATCTTCGGGGGGCAGCTCTGCGCCGCCCAGGTCTTCTTGGCTCATTTTGCGTCGGGCCGACCACAAGCTGACGTTGAGATTAAGGGCCAGCAAGTTATCCAAAATGCGTATGTCAGAAATAAGTTGTGCCATTATAGCCTCCTAGAATGAACTTTTTGTAGTATTAAGTGAGTAGCCTTCGTTGAGCTTCTTTGCTGCACGGGTTTCAAGCTCCATCACGGAATTGTTGCCCTCACAGTTTTCGGCGGCAATAAAGTGCTGCTGACCAACGGTGTCTGGCTTGCCCCACTTCAGTGTAAGCCCCACAGGGCTAGCCTCGCCGATCCAGAACTTGCCGTCCTGCTTTTTGCCGGAAAGGTTGTGAATTACCTGAAGATGAACGAGGGGCTTGGCCACCGTGGGTGTGTGGTGCAGATGGCCGCGCATGAAGCGTAGGGCTTGCTCGCCTTGCAGGATTTCAATTTCTGCCGTTACGGTTTGGGGGGACTTAACTTCCACCTGTTGAGGGAACATGCGCTGAGCCAGCTCGTGCAACATTGCGCGGGTTTCATGGCTTGCACGGTAGGCCAGTGCCCGGTCGAGGGCGTAGGTGACAGGCTGTACGCCCTGATGGGCCAGAGGCTGAAAGCGTACGGTCAGATCTCCCCAGCGCAGCAAACTGCGTGTGGAAAATGTAACTTCAATGGTATTGGTCAGATTGCTGGTAGAAGACTCACCCATGAACAGTTTGCGAACCTCATTGGCGTAGTCCACCATGCTGGCGCACAACGATTCGGGTAACGAAGGGAAGCGCCGTGCGAGCAGGCGTTTTTCCACCTCGGCAGATGGGTAGCCAACTTCACAAATTGTAAAGCGATCCAGCCATGCGAGGTTTTGCCGCTGGGTTCCCTGGTAGAGGCCGGTGTCATCGCCACCGCCATTGGTATTGGCCGTGGCAACCAGACGGAACATGGGGTGCGGCACAATCAGTTCGCCGCCGTTTTCTGCTATGCACAGGGGTGATCCGTCCAGCACGCTGTTCAGGCCTGCGGCGATTTCTGGTGAGGTCAGGTCGATTTCATTGATCAGCAGAAGTGCGCCGTAGCGCATGGCAAACGCAAGCGGGCCGTATTCAAAGGTCATATTGCCGTCCTTGACTGTCAGGTGACCAACCAAGTCTGCAAATTCCAGCCGCCCATGTCCGGTGACCTCAAAGACGGGATAGTTAAGCCTGGCTGCCAGCTGCTTGATGCATGTCGTTTTACCGCAGCCTGTGGGGCCGAAGACGTACAGTGGTTCCTGGGGGTTGAGAAACCAGACTACAACATCGCGACTGGACTCATGGAAGATATAGTCGTGGTCAATGGACGGGGTGTAGGCCGAAGGTACGGCGTAGCCCCTGACCGTGGTGCCGGAGGGATTGCCACTGAAGACTTGGCCTGCATCGAATTCTGTGGGTTGCTGGTTACTAAGCCCTTCGGTCAAACTGGTGTTCATAATTGTTACTCCTTAAATGCAGAAAAGCCCGGCTCCTTTTAAGGAAACCGGGCTTTTCGAAATATGGTATCAGTTTTTCTAGGAGATCTTTCTGTAATTACAGAAAGAATTGTCCAAAATCGTCACTTTGTCCGCCAAAGCCATAGCCTTGGGCAAATTCTCAAGGCTGCGTTTGAAACGGCGGACAACATCCTGATGCGGAACACTATGCCCACCACGAGATGCGCGGGCTGCAACTCTTTTTAGCGCAAGTTCCTCTGACGCGAGGCGTATGTATACAAGCTCAACTTCATAACCCCGCTGTTTTGCCTTTTCCATCAGAGTGAAGTCAAACTTGGCCGTAAGGGTAGACTCCCGCGCAAATGAAACTCCCTCCTCCAGAAAAAGGCGAGCCATACGAGCAGCCGCCTTACCAGCGGCAATCGGGGACAGTCCTTCTGCAGCAAGTTTATCAGGGTCAATAACCAGCAGATTTTCCCGCATGGCAATTGTCCTTGAGAATGTACTTTTTCCCGCCCCATTGGGGCCACAGATGCACAAAAGCTTTGGCATTATCCGGCCTGTTGGGCTTCGGTGATGGACGTTATTTCAGTATGTCCGTCTGGATAGCGAAGGGTATACTGCCCGTTTTCGTCCAGGTAGTTCAGCGGAACTCCTTTTTTTAGCTCAAGCTCAAGGATTATACGCTGATTTTCTATGGCCGTTTCGACCAGTTCTTCGAGTGTGAGCGACATAATTCCTCCGTTTTCACAGATTACGGGTAAGCCTGCGGGCGGTCAACGGTCTGTATCTGTGGCAAACATTTGAAAGGGGATGAAGGTCTGCTGCTAACCTGCTATAATTTTTCGTTCTACGGAAATGTTGAAAGGGGTGCCACAAAAGTTGCCGCGAATTGTAATGTCGTCATAATCTTCGCCAAGACGGATGAACAGGAAGTCTTCGTGGGGCAAGTTGTCCATGAGCTTGCCAACAAAGGCGATTTCATCAAATTCATCGTACCACCGTTCCCCCTCCCACAGAAAGCCAACAGCCCCGGGGCTTTCATCGGTTCTGTTGGGTTCATCACCAATAAGGATTTTGATTGCTGCAAAGCTATCAGGCTTGTTCCTTTCTGCCTCTGCAAGAGCAATTTTTAGCTGAACCATGCCATTTTTTGTCAGGCACAGGGCCACGTCGGAATAATACCCCATGATAATCTCCCGGAGTCTAGTTTATGGGCGAAATGCTCAATTTTTCGAAAGGTGAGCCTGTGTGCTCACAGCGGGCCAGCAAGGTATCTACGTCGAGGCCTCCCAGGTGCTCAGCGTTAAGAATCTCGGTCAACTTCTCACGCAGAGCATCCTTGTCTAACGTGGTCCGGCCTGCTGCCACTGACATGCGGAATCGGTAGTTTCCCGTGTCTACCCAATCCCGTGTGCCAGCCTGGCGGTGAACAAGCTTGAGCACAGTTTCCATCTCTTTTATTGGCTCTTCCGGGTTTTCCGTGGGTAGCTGATCTGCTAATGTCCTTCCCGGAGGGCACCAATGAAGGATACGGACCTATATTTTCGGATTCTCGGGCTGACCGAGCCCTGGTTTGTTGAGGCTGTTGAACTGGACACGGCGGAAGGTCGGGTAGACATCCGCGTGGAGCATGGTCCTGGTGTTCGCTGGTTTTGCCCTACTTGTGGTCGAGAGCTGGCTTGCCGCGACCATGCCGAGCCTCGTGTCTGGCGCCATCTGGACACGTGCCAGTTCAAGACGTTCCTGCATGCTCGGATTCCCCGAGTGGACTGCCCCGAGCATGGCGTCCTTCAGGTCAACGTGCCTTGGGCCGAGTCCAAGGCACGTTTCACCATATTGATGGAGCGATTGATCATCGACGTGCTGACCGAGTGCGCCACCGTAACAGGAGCGCGGCGCATCCTGCGCATCACCTGGGACGAAGCATGGGGTGTCATGGAAAGGGCGGTGCGCCGGGGCCGGGAGCGCAAGCAATCGAATCCCTCGCGGTATCTTGGCGTTGACGAGAAGGCATTCCGCAAGGGGCACGACTATGTGACCGTGGTTTGTGATCTGATCGGCAGCACGGTGGAGTATGTGGCCGACGAGCGTAAGGCCGAAAGCCTTGAGGGGTACTACCTTCAGTTCACCAAGGCGCAGTTGGAGCGGATCAAGGCCGTGGCCATGGACATGTGGGAGCCCTATTTTAAAGCTACGCTCAAACATGTGCCGGACGCGGCGGGGAAAATCGTTCACGATCGGTTCCACGTCATGAAACACGTAGGCGAGGCTGTGGACCGGGTACGCAAGCAAGAGCACCGCGAACTCACAAGTCAGGATGACCATCGACTCAAGGGCACGAAATTCCTCTGGCTATACCGGGAGGAGAATCTGCCGGACAAACACCGGCCAGCCCTGGAGGCCTTGAAGACAGCGAACCTCAAGGTGGCCAAGGCCTGGGCCATGAAGGAAAGCCTGAACGACGTCTGGAAGTACCTGAGCACGGGATGGGCCAGACGTTTTGTGAAGCGATGGCTGGTCTGGGTGAACAGGTCAGATCTTGCCCCAATGCGCAAAGTGGGCGGACTGATTCAGAGACATCTTGAGAACATCCTGACCTTCTGCCGCCACAGGATCACCAACGGCGTGGCCGAGGGCCTCAACAGCAAGATCATGGCCATCAAGAGGAAGGCTTGCGGTTATAGGAACCGGGAGCATTTCAAGACAGCCATCTACTTCTTCTGTGGCGGTCTAAACCTCTACCCGGCCAGTTCCTGACAGGGGTTACCCACGGAAAACCCGGAAGAACCCTTTTATTTCGCTATCTAAAGCGGTGCGCTGTTCCTTGAGGGCCGCCAGCTTTTCCAGAGCTGGTTCCCATTGGGGCATTTGCACGCCCTGCGGGAATTTGGGGCAGTCACCGTTGTGTTCGCAGTACGAGCACAACGGGTAAAAGCCCTGAGCGCAATCCACCTGTGCCAGGGTTATGTGCCCGGCGCGGAAATCTGCAAGTTCGCCCCAAAGTTGTGCCGCATGGTCAAGGGCAGTATCCAGCATGGCCTGATTGAAGCCATAGGGGCCGAATGCTTTAATCTCTTTCATGGAAAGGCAGAGCAACCACGCTTCCATACTTGCCTCGGCAGCAGTTGAGGGCATCTCAAGACCAAGCTGGGCACGACAAAGTTGAGGGAAGGTCATCTTCTCATGCAGAAGCGTACCGTCCTCAGCACGGAGGCTGAAGACGGGCTTGTTCCATGCTTTTACCAAAAGGCCGATTTGCCCGTGCAGTTGCAGCAGATGGGAATCGTGAGGCGAAGCTGGTAACTTGTCCGTGCTTTTAACTTCCAGAATCCGTATGGCATTAACAGGCGCACCCCAGACCAGCACAAAATCAAGATGGGCTTTGATGGGCACGCCCTGATGCTGCCAGTTGATCTCAATCTGGGGCAATACATGCAGGCCCAGGGATGCTAGAGCTTGCCCAACCCCGGATTCGAACCAGTGCCCGCGCTGCAGCGTAAGCAGACGCTCCAGGCTGTTTGTGGTGGGCAGCACTTTTCTGGCCAGTGCAGCCCGTGGGCATTCCCAGCGCTGGCCGATGTCGCTCATTCCCACATAGCAGGAGCGGTCGCCCAGATGGGCAAGTGTGTCTTTGTGGGCAACAGTCTGCAGGCCTTGCCTGATTAACGCCCTCAATCCCTCCGTGCGGTCCATCTGTTCCATGGGGTAGTCTCCATAAAAGCGAAAGGGCCGCCATTCGGCAGCCCTTTCACTCGGTATTTTGATTTTCATTATGCGGCGTCAACATACTTCCACCACAATTTTCTCTGCGGGTTCCAGCGGAAGCCTGAGCCCGTCAGTAATTCCTTTTTGGCCTGCGTGTTGCCGGTGGCAATGATGCAAGGACGTCCGTCCTGGGCTGTAACTTGTTGGTAGGTGACGCCTTCCAGCGGCGGGAGATTTTCAAGGCTTGCTGGCGGTCGATTTGAGGGGCCTGAAATATTGTTTGCGGTAGATGGATTGCGGTGTTGCCCTTTTTGTGATTCAGGGGCAATTACTGGCAATTGGGGCCGTGTGGGTGATTTTTTGCCATTTTTAGCACCTTCACCGTCGTCATCTTCAGTTACCATACCCAACATGGCGGTTAGAGCGTAGCGACGGGCATAGGTAATTGCCGATCCCAGGCCCTGTGGGTCGGCCTTGGGCAGAGGAATCACTGCCAAAGAACTTTGCCACTGACCAGACTCCGCATGCGTCAGCTTGGTAACCAGCCCTAATGAGTTAGGCTGTTCCACCGGCACAGGGTACTGGCAGAGCCAGATGCCATTTTCGATCAGCGCATCACGGCAGGTATCCATGACGCTGTTGAGGCTGGCGTACCAGCTTTTGGTGAAGGGATTTTCAGCGTCTTTTGTAGCAGGTTGAACGGTTCGCTGTACGTTAAGCAGGGCCTTAGCCAAATCGGTAATGTTATCTGATTGATATGTAGCCATGAAATTCCTCCAGTATAGCAAAGCCCCGTCCAGTATGGCACAGGACAGGGCTTTATTAGGACGTTTAGATACATTATTGCAGTTCTATCATAAACGTAATATGTCGCTAAAAATCATTGAATTACAGTGGATTAATTTGCCACATTGTTCAATGAAGATCTATAGTCATCATGCAGGCGATGTCTGACAACCTACAATCATAATTACACCACAAAAAATACCAGTGGGGTTCTTACTTCCTTGATCTCTGCCCTTCAATAAAATCTTTGGCCACATCGCCGCGCAGCAATTCAGCAAATCCGACCAACCCATCTACCAGATATCGAGCATTATACCCTTGAGTTCTCAAGTATACCATGGCGATATTTGATCTGTCGATGTGGGGACATGCCGTCACAATGATTTTGTCTTTTGGTATTTCCTTCAAGCGATTCGGCAATTCGTTCAGTGGAATTTTCATAGCAAAGTTCATCCCCCAGGCCTGTTGCTCCTCAGGGAATCGTATATCAATGAGAACTGCTTCATTTTTTGCCAAAAGGGCCAGCAGTTCTTTCCCTGTGCATTTCATGTCCTTTCTTGTTTCGTAGTTAAAATTACGAACAAAACTATCCAAGGTCATGGGCTCAGCAGAAATAGCTGGCTGAGCTAAGCACGAAACAACCAGAAGGCAGGCGCAAAATACAAGTTTATTCACAACTACTCCCTAGCCCTAAAAATGCCTTTATCCACAAGCTTCCAAAGGGCAAATAGTCAAAAATAAGGTTAGCACCATGTATGCGGAAGATGATTGGGAGACTCCCAATCATCTTCCGCATACAAATACTCGGCATTATACTGCCAAGCCACCATCATTCGAGGGCCCATCGCCATTCGGCGTTCTCTTTCTCAGATTTTTTGCTGGCTCAGCAAGCCTTGCGGCTTAATCGAACTTCACAAGTTTGTGTCGGTCGCTATCAAAGTTACGAGCACCGCAGGGCATCTTTGATTTTATCTGCTACATTTTCCAGGGCTTGGCTTGTGACAGGGGATTGGCCTTTGGCAAACCCCATTTCACCAAGCTGGATGTGGGTAAAATTTGTAAAACCAGCTTCTTCTAGAGTTTTGCGTGCGCAATTCAGTGGGCAACCATCAACTGCCACTATTTTTGCCGCAGCTTCCGTACTCTTTACGATGCCAGATACCTTGCCACCAATGCCTGCTAGACAAAACATTTTGCCGACGCCATTCTTGGAAGCCAGTCGAACGGCCTGATCGGCGATTTCACCCACGTCAGCAGCGCCAGAACAAGCAAACAACAAGTTCGGCGCCCCACCACATGCACATGATGCGCTCATATTAGTCCTCTCTGCTGGGGGTTATGCAAGCATTTGCTTGAGTTCGGTTATGGAAGGAACTTTTCCTACCACTTTGACCTCGCCATCAACCACAAGCGCCGGAGTGCTCATGACGCCAAACTGAAGCATGCTCGAAATGTCGCTAATTTTTTCGATTTCATACTGAATCCCAAGTTCCTGAGCGGCAGTTTCCGTATCTTTCTTCAGCTTTTCACATTTGGAGCACCCAGGGCCAAGAACAAGAATTTTCTTCATGATATCCTCCGATTATGAAACCAAACTACCAAAAATCATTCCGCTGAATGTGGCCATGATGATGACAAGGGAAACATAGACAATGGTTTTTTGTGTTCCCATGATACTTCGAATAACAAGCATATTGGGTAAGCTTAGTGCTGGCCCGGCAAGCAGCAACGCCAGCGCAGGCCCCTGCCCCATGCCGCTGCCGATCAATCCCTGCAGAATCGGTACTTCAGTAAGCGTGGCAAAGTACATAAATGCACCGGCAAATGATGCGAAAAAATTTGCCATAAATGAATTGCCACCCACAGACGCGCTGACCCACGATGAAGGAATAAGGCCCTCGCTGCCAGGCCTGCCGAGCAACGCTCCCGATATGAGAACACCGTAGAGAAGCAACGGCAAAATTTGCTTGGCAAATCCCCAGCTTTGACCAAACCAGTCTTGGAGTTCACCTTCTTTTGAACTCGTAATCCACGAAAGACCAATCATGCCTGCGACAAAGGCGATCATGGGAATTTCTGGAAACAGCAAGGCTAGCGCCGCCACGGGAATGATTGCAATAACAAGGTGAAAAATCCGCACATTAAACCACGCGACAAGAATTACGCCAAATCCAAAAGCAAACAGGGAAGTAATGAGCCATTTAGCGCTGTAAATTGCAGCCCAGAGGCCTTCACTTTCTGAGGGCTTTCCCCAGTTGGCAAAGACAAGCACACCGATCATGGCCAAGAAATACAACGCGGTTTTCCACAATGGGCGGCTTGTGACTTCTGGGGGCAGTTGCGCCATTGCTTTTGATTTTTCACCTTCTTCTTTTCTGTAGATAAGGTGCATCATTAAGCCAATCAAAACACTGAACAAGATTGCTCCCACCGCGCGCGCAAAGCCAAGCTCGGGGCCCAAAATCCGTGCAGTAAGGATGATGGCTAAGATGTTTATAGCTGGCCCTGAATAAAGAAACGCTGTTGCAGGCCCCAATCCCGCGCCCATACGGTAAATTCCTGCAAATAAGGGAAGAATCGTGCACGAGCACACCGCGAGAATTGTTCCAGAGCATGAAGCAACGGCGTATGCGACGAATTTGTTGGCAGTGGGTCCCAGATACTTCATTACAGACGCCTGGCTAACAAAAACACCGATGGCACCAGCAATAAAAAAAGCGGGCACAAGGCAAAAAATCACATGTTCCTGAGCGTACCATTTTACAAGATGAAAAGCCTCAAGAACCGCGTTGTCAAAACGCTCCCAACCTACAGGCAAGTAGTAGCAGATGAGGAATATTACAATGATTACAGCGAGAGGCTTCCATTCCTGTTTCCAGTTCATGTGATTTCTCCTGTGTTCATTTTCCAAAACAGCCAAATGTTCCGGCAAAAAAATTAGCGCTGCGCCGCGAGTACTTTTTCCACGCACTGAAAAAAATTGACCACACACGGCACTTTGAGCCGATAAAAAACCATCTTCCCTCGCTTGTCGTCCTCAACGATCCCAACGGATTTAAGCGTGCGCAAATGTTTCGACACCGTTGAAAAGTCGCATCCAAGCATATCCACAAGCTCGCATACGCAGCACTCACCGCGAGAAAGCGTGTCAACTATCATCAGGCGCGAGGGGTGAGCTATCGCCTTCAAAATTTTAGCCCGCTCCTCGTAGTGCGCGTTACCGTCGCGCACAAAAATACGGGGTCTATAGTTAGATAGTTGCTTGTCCATATTTGGCGATTACGCCAAACGTTACGCACTGTCAATAAACTCGCTCACGCAAAAAGCATAAAAATGATAGCTGTTCATCTGAGTTATAGCTTGCTAATTGGCTTGTTTTTCTAGGGGGTTGTCAATAGCGCCTGAAAACGAGCTGGCACAGAGAACATAAAGACATGGCACCATGAGCAGAGCAACAAAAATGCCAGCCGCTACGCCGCCTATTGCGCTTACAGCCATCGGCTGAAGCATGTCTCCACCTTCTTCGAGGTTGAGGGCAAGCGGCAAAAATCCGGCTATGATGGTCACACCGATCATCAACCGAGGGCGCAATCGTAACGTTGAAGCAGTAACAACGGCCTGTATTGGTGAATATCTAGAGTTGACTCTTAAATGTTCAGCAAATGTGAGAAGCAATACCCCTTCGTTAACGGTCGAAGATATGACAACAAGTGCGCCAATCACAACGGTGGCCCCAATTGGAATGTTCGTCAAAAACAAGGCATACACCATGCCAATAGCGCAAAAAGGAACAGCACTCAAAATAAGAACAGGCAACTTCAAGCTGTTAAACTGAACTGCCAGCACAATAAATGAAAAAAACAGAGAGAATAACAGAACAACCAACATGGAAGAAATCATTTCTTCCTGCATCTGAGCCTGGCCACCAATAGAAATGGTGTATCCTGCTGGCAAATCCTCTGGTAAACAGCTTATTGCTGCATTTTTTGCTGAACCAACGGAAACATTGGCACCGTCGGCACGCAAAATTACTTGCTTAATTTGATTTTCCCTTATGATCTCTACGGGGCCAAAGCCATTATCAACTTTTGCCACATCACCCAAGCGGATATAATTCCCCTGGTTTGTTTTGATGGGCAACTTGTTGATATCGCTCATACTCCTTACCGTTACCTCGGGTGCAAGCACACGCACGTTATAATAACGCCCTTCATCGCGGTATTGTGTGGCGACACTCCCACTAATTAGCGAGCGCAACGCCGCACCAACCGCATTCACGCTAACACCAAGTTCAGAGGCCTTTATTCTGTCAACATGCACTTGATATTCCGGTTTTGTCATATCAAGCGAAATATAAACGTTTGTTAGCACATTAGTGGCATTCATGCGTGCAAGAGCTTTTGTTGCAATTGAATAAAGCTGATCCAGATCAGGGCCTTTAATTTTGACCTCGATATCAGCGTCTCCGAGTTTACGTAGCCCTTTCACTTTTTGCTGCATAACCATAACCTTTCCGCCTGGAACCTTTATGGCAGAAACTCGCTTACGCAGCGTTTTCAAATATTGCAGTGTAGTGATATTTCGCTTTGAACGCGCTACAAGCTGAATGTCTATTTGCCCTTCTTCGGCCACTTCAGAGGTGACCAATCCCCACACCTTGCCGCCAACAAGGGTAAAGGCAGACTCCACCAGGGGATCAGTGCTGACAAGACTCTCTAGCTCCTCCAAAATGCGGTTGGTTTCACCAATGGCTGTTCCGGTGGGGAGCTTCAGCTTGATCATGACCCTTCCATCATCCATCTGGGGCAAAAACTCGCTGCCAAGATAGGGAACAAGAGCAACCCCACAGCAAAACAGCAGGATAAAAATTGCCATTACTCGCTTTGGCGCTTTCAAAACACGTTCAAGAACAACCCGATATCGTTGAGAAACTTTGTCGTAAAATAGTTCAAATTTACTGGATGCACTCTGCTTGCCCAAAAATATAACGCCGAGCATGGGGGTAAGAGTAACAGCAATGGCAAGGCTAAGCACCACAATACCCGCAACAACAAAAATCAATTCTTTGAACAATAATGTTGTAAGGCTTGGAACAATAAGGAATGGGATAAATAACGCTAAAAATGAAAGTGTAGCTGCCACAATAGCTGGACCAACCTCTGTCGTACCCTGCAAAACATTTTCTTCTATTGAGGCATTATGGTTGGCATGTTGCAACCGCGTAATATTTTCTATGACGACAGTCGCATTGTCTAGCACCACACCGATTGCGACTACCAAGCCACCCAACGAAAAGATATTTAGCGAAAATCCAAACAACTGCATAAGGCCAAAGTTTATGGCCAGAGTAATAGGCAAAACTAATGACATGGCTACCATTTGTCGCCAACTGCCAAGAAAAATGTAAACTACCAATATGACGAGCAATGCTGCCTCAATGGCAGCATTGCGGACGCCATCTATTGCTGATTCAACGTAGATTGCCTGGTTTTCGACCATCCCAAGTTTAACACCCTTCGGAAGGCCTGGTTCAAGGCTGCTGATCGTTTTGTTAACGGCGTTCGCAACTTCAACCGTATTTGCATCCGCCTGCTTTAAGACGCTTACTTTAATACTCTGCTTGCCATCCAGGCGTGTGATTACCCGTATGTCCTGGTGTGCATCTTCAACGGAAGCAATATCTGATAATAAAACTTTTGACATGCCATCATGAGCAACTACAACGGCACGAATTTCTTCTAGATTTTTAAATTCTCCGGATGTTCTTACAACAAATTCCTTATTAGACCTTGTGATGCGCCCGGAAAATTGGTCAAGGTTGTCTTCCCGAAGGGCAGCAAGAACACTAGAAATTGATAAATTGTATTTTACAAGTGCGTCTGCATCCAGTTTAACTCGAATTTCGCGCTGAAGCCCCCCCACAATCTCCGTTCCAGCAACACCGGGAACACTCGTCAAAACGGGCTCCAACGAGTTTTCTGCCCAGCTGCGCAGCTTAACCAGATCCCAACTGTCCGACTGAACAGTTAGTTGAACAACAGGCAATTGCGAAGGGTCAGCTTTTATAACAACCGGGGGGTCAATATCCTTAGGAAGTTGGCGCGCCACGCGAGCCATCGCTGCAAGTGTGTCCTGATATGCTGTGTCTATCCTCACCCCATACCGGAAATTGAGCATGAGGCTGTACATCCCTTCGATGGCGGACGATTCAACCGAATCCACGCCATCTACAGTTGCAACTACCCGTTCTATCGGGTCAGCCAGGCTCCTATCAATCTCGGTTCTTCCGGGTTTTCCGTGGGTAACCCCTGTCAGGAACTGGCCGGGTAGAGGTTTAGACCGCCACAGAAGAAGTAGATGGCTGTCTTGAAATGCTCCCGGTTCCTATAACCGCAAGCCTTCCTCTTGATGGCCATGATCTTGCTGTTGAGGCCCTCGGCCACGCCGTTGGTGATCCTGTGGCGGCAGAAGGTCAGGATGTTCTCAAGATGTCTCTGAATCAGTCCGCCCACTTTGCGCATTGGGGCAAGATCTGACCTGTTCACCCAGACCAGCCATCGCTTCACAAAACGTCTGGCCCATCCCGTGCTCAGGTACTTCCAGACGTCGTTCAGGCTTTCCTTCATGGCCCAGGCCTTGGCCACCTTGAGGTTCGCTGTCTTCAAGGCCTCCAGGGCTGGCCGGTGTTTGTCCGGCAGATTCTCCTCCCGGTATAGCCAGAGGAATTTCGTGCCCTTGAGTCGATGGTCATCCTGACTTGTGAGTTCGCGGTGCTCTTGCTTGCGTACCCGGTCCACAGCCTCGCCTACGTGTTTCATGACGTGGAACCGATCGTGAACGATTTTCCCCGCCGCGTCCGGCACATGTTTGAGCGTAGCTTTAAAATAGGGCTCCCACATGTCCATGGCCACGGCCTTGATCCGCTCCAACTGCGCCTTGGTGAACTGAAGGTAGTACCCCTCAAGGCTTTCGGCCTTACGCTCGTCGGCCACATACTCCACCGTGCTGCCGATCAGATCACAAACCACGGTCACATAGTCGTGCCCCTTGCGGAATGCCTTCTCGTCAACGCCAAGATACCGCGAGGGATTCGATTGCTTGCGCTCCCGGCCCCGGCGCACCGCCCTTTCCATGACACCCCATGCTTCGTCCCAGGTGATGCGCAGGATGCGCCGCGCTCCTGTTACGGTGGCGCACTCGGTCAGCACGTCGATGATCAATCGCTCCATCAATATGGTGAAACGTGCCTTGGACTCGGCCCAAGGCACGTTGACCTGAAGGACGCCATGCTCGGGGCAGTCCACTCGGGGAATCCGAGCATGCAGGAACGTCTTGAACTGGCACGTGTCCAGATGGCGCCAGACACGAGGCTCGGCATGGTCGCGGCAAGCCAGCTCTCGACCACAAGTAGGGCAAAACCAGCGAACACCAGGACCATGCTCCACGCGGATGTCTACCCGACCTTCCGCCGTGTCCAGTTCAACAGCCTCAACAAACCAGGGCTCGGTCAGCCCGAGAATCCGAAAATATAGGTCCGTATCCTTCATTGGTGCCCTCCGGGAAGGACATTAGCAGATCAGCTACCCACGGAAAACCCGGAAGAGCCTCAATCTCATTGGGAGTCGCTCCAGGCCACCAAACGTAAACCTTTATGAGAGGGTATGCCATGTTGGGCAAAAAATTTACAGGCAAACGCCACAGTCCATACAAGCCGAGCACAACAAGGCCCAACACAATGACAGATGCAGCAATCCTATTCTTTATGGTGTATTGTGTTATCTTCATAGTTATTTAACGGAAGTTTCAGTATGGGAATTTATGACGCCCGATGCACTCTGCTGCCCATTCGCATTTCCCTTGTCAAATTGAACTACTGCGCCGTCTTTCAGCTTTTCCCACCCATCTGTAACCACAATATCGCCATCGTTTAGGCCCTCAAGAATTTCTACTAGCTCATTTTGCTCAATGCCTATCTTCACAGGCTGTTGAATAACTGTTTCTCCCCGAACAATAAAAATTGCTTTCTTACCATTCGCAACTTCCTTAACAGTACGAACTGGAACTGACAACGCATTGGCACTATCATTAAGAAGCAAATGAAGCCTGGCAAACATCCCTGGCCGTAGGTTTTCTACTGTTAAAGGAACAGCTTCCAACGTCAAGCTTCGTGTCTTGCGGTCTAACTCAGGATAAATACGGCTAATCTTGGCAGAAAATCGCTGGTTTGCAAAAGCATCAAGCTGGAAATCAATTGACATCCCAACGCGCACCTGAGCCGCAAGCCCTTCAGGGACAGTAAAAAGCAAAGCTAAACTTGAAGGATCGTAAAGCTCTACCAAAGGAACGCGCGGTGCCATAAAGTTTCCTTCCCTAACAAAAACTTTGCCAACAATAGCTGGCCAAGGAGCTTTAATTTGAAAATCATCCATATTTTCAGTTAGTTTAGAAAATTGAGCCTTGGCTTTTTTTAAATTTGCCCGTGCTGTCGAAAGTTGCTCCGCTGGGATTGCACCGTTCTGCACCAACGCTTCAACTCGCCGGACCTCTAATTCTTCTTTGCGCAAATCTTCAGCGGCAGAAGACAGGTATGCTTCTGTAGAGTGGCGTCGGCCAATGCGCAGCAAAATGTCACCTTGGCCCACCATATCGCCTTCTCGTGTAGAGCACTCTACCACTGGACCTTCTGCCGGGGATGCTAGTACTGCAATTTTTGTGGGTTCAATGGAGCCTGTTCCGTCATAATAGTGCTGAAAATTATTCCTTATAACCTGCTGAACACGAACTACTGGCTTGATCTTATTAGTGGGTTGTTCTGCGCATACACCATTTAAAGGAATTACACTTAGCAATATAAAAAACATAAATAATGAACGCATGCGAATCATGACAATACTCCTGTAGCAAATCTAAGTTTTGCAGAATATATATTATAATCAGCAAGTGCTTTATAGTAGTTGACCTGTGCCGTGATAAGCTCAGATTGCGCATTTAACGTATCCAAAATCGTGCCTTTCCCCAAATCATATTTCATGGATTCTATCCGGTAACTTTCTTTAGCTTGTTCAACTGCTTTTTTAGTAGAGGAAATGCGTGAAACTGCTGATTGAAGCTGCAATGTTGCAGACCGAACCTCAAGATCGATCTGCTTTTCCAATTTTTCCAGCCTGTTCTTTGCAGCCATGAATTTTGACTTTTCTTCACGAACCTTGGCCATGGTATTCCCACCTTCAAACAGTGGGATTTCAAACACCACACCAACGCTCGCAACTTCGACATTTTCCTTGAGGTCAATGGCATTGCGCTTGCTGTCCAGTACGGTCAAATATGGACCAACTGTTTGGCGCTGCCCGTAGGCCGCTTTTAGCCCGACAGTGGGGAGAAAGGCCGCCTGGGCAATAGCAATGTTTTTCGACTGTGCTTCAAGTGAATTGAGAGCAGCCTGATAATCCTTTCTTTTTTTTAGGACTTCTTTCAACTCATATTGATTATCTACCGTTGTTGCCATTGGTGGCAACAACTGGTCTGATAGTGAAAGCTTCTTTTCATCTATTGGTGCTCCAAGCATATTGATGAGCGATAATCTTGTTGTGGCATAAATATTTTTTTCAAGAATTATTTTTTCTCTGACATCTGCAAGCCGAACTTCCGCACGAAGAAGGTCTACATTAGCCGCTTTTTGCTCATTTATTAATGCGGTTATGCGCTTTGCCTGTTCCTCCAGCGCGGCATACGAGAATTCTAGGGCGCGAATGACATGTTCTTCTGCAAGAATCGACATGTATAAAGAAGTGACGTTAAAGATTAGCTCTTCACGAGAAAAAGCCATTTTGTTTTCTGCTGACAGGCTCAACAAGTCTGTCGCCTTGATATTGTTCCAGTCCTTACCACCAGAAAACAAGGGGAGTGCCAACACGATATCTTCACTTGCAATATCAGCCGTGAATAGCCCCGGCTCTCCATTATAAGCAGCCTGAACTAACCGAATCTTGTCGTTGTAATGTGTATACCCCCCAACCACTGAAATCTTAGGCCACAGTGCCGATTTCGCACCTTCAAATCGTGCTGACGCTGCCTCTACGTCATACTTTGCCGCAGAAAAATCCGGGTTATTTCTTAGTGAAACTTCAATACATTTCTGTAGAGATAGCTGAGACGGAATTGTTTGATCACTAATTTTTTTGTCATCTCGATTCGCATAATTTGACCCTCCCCCCGAAAAGTATGCCATTGAAAAGTTAGTGTTCCTGACATAGGAGCACAAGAATGAAACGTAGCAGATTCACCGAAGAACAGATTATTGGGATCTTGCGGCAAGCCGAGGCTGGCGTTCGCGTTGTCGATCTTTGTCGTCAGAATGGCATTTCGGATGCGACCTTTTACAAATGGCGCAGCAAGTTCGGTGGGATGAACATCTCTGACGCCAAGCGGTTGCGCCAGTTGGAGGAAGAGAACGCCCGTCTGAAACGACTTGTAGGCGAACAGGCGCTTGATATCGTTGTCCTGAAGGACGTGATCTCAAAAAACTTTTGAAGCCCGCAGCCAATAGGGAAGCCGTGCATCACATTCAGTCTGCGCATGGCTACTCAGAGCGGCGGGCTTGCCGAGTGATTCAGTTTAATCGCTGTTCAGCCAGACGGCCACCATCTGAGGACCGTGATCTTCTTTTACGGACTCGGATGCTGGAACTGGCAAATGACAGGCGGCGTTTTGGCTCTCCGCGCTTGCATGAATTATTGCGTCGGGAAGAGCTGGTGCAGAATCACAAACGGACAGAAAGGATTTACCAGGAAGAAAACCTTTCACTGCGCACCCGCAAGCGAGTGAAGCGCCCAAGCCATGCCCGTATTGTCCAGGCTGGCCCTGCTGGCCCGGATGAGCAATGGGCGATGGATTTTGTAAGCGACTCCCTTATGGGTGGACGCCGCATCCGGATTTTGACAATTGCCGATCTGTGGGATCGTTCAAGCCCCGCGCTCGAAGTGGATATGTCGTTGCCTGGAGTTCGAGTTGTGCGTGTGCTTGAAAGACTACGCCTTCAAGGTCGGTTGCCACAGCGTATCAAGGTTGATAATGGGCCGGAATTTAGCGGTAAAGCCCTGGATACATGGGCTTTTGAGCATGGAGTGCAGATAGAGTTTACTCGTCCGGGGAAGCCCACGGATAATGGGCACATTGAAAGCTTTAACGGAAAATTCCGGGATGAGTGTTTAAATCAGAACGTGTTTCTGTCCCTACACGATGCCCGCAGAACAGTTGAAGCCTGGCGCCATGATTACAACCAGCGGCGACCGCACAGCTCATTGGGCTGGCTGACGCCGGAAGAGTTCCGTGAAAAGAATATAACCTGCAACCCAGTGGGAACCACTAACTTACAAGTGGTATACGCAGTGGGGTAAGGTCAAATTGCTTGGAATATGAGCTTTCGTAGCGGCGGAATCAAAACCCCTCGGAAGCTCTATATGCTCACGCTGCTGTACGCACCCAAAGAATGTCATGACGAGCATTGCTAGAATAATGTTTTTGGCAGTATGCATGGATGTGTCCCCTTGCAGTAGATATATTTTCAAACTCTCCTCGCCTCATATGCGGCTAGTGCCGCATCAAGCTGAAGGTCTTCACGGTCTTTTCAATTTTCACCCCTAGTTGGGTATATTTTACTCACCATGCTGGGCACACTGAGTAAATTGACCTCAGTGCGCCCAGCTTTAATGTTGGCTATTTTGCCAAATAGCCAAATATAGACCACCAAAAAAATCTGTCACTTAAGCAGGCCAATTTGTTTGATGGCCGAGGATTCAACAATCTTGCCAGTACACGTTAAAAACCTATCCAGGCATGACAACGTGAGCTTGTAATAAACACTTGTCCCCTTTTTTTCTGTCGAGACCACACCGGCTTCTTTAAGTATGGCTAAGTGCTTGGATATTGTTGACATGTCAAAGCCAAGCATTGGTTGCAATTCGCATACACATTTTTCACCTTCCCGAAGCGCAGTAACCATTGTCAGTCTGCTGGGATGCCCGAGAGCCTTAAAAATCTTTGCCTGTGCAGCGATATAACTTTGATTTAGCTTCATAATGATATCCCAACAATTCCGTACGTATGAGCCTCATCGCAAATGCTAGAGTAGGCTGGCAATGGCAATAGTGATAAAGAACAAGCCAATGGCTATGACCAATCCACCGGCCAATCTTCTTCCTAGAACCGTTGCCGATTGCATTCCCTTTGCCGACAGCAGGCGTTGCGCAATTGCCACAGAACTACCCGCAATGACAATCGGCAGGCAATGACCAAGCGCAAAGCTGAAAATTAGTGATATGCCTTTCAGTTGCTGCCCCTGAGTCATTGCCATCGCCAGGATAGGGGCGATAAAGCCAAATGTGCAGGCTCCGGAAAGGACCCCATAAGCCAGGCCCAAAACAATGGCCCCGCCATATCCACGCATTTTAATATTGCCATATCGTCCCGATGGCAGCGTGCACAATTGTACACCGACGAGACTGAGCCCCAGCCATACAAAAAGTGCACCAATCGGAATTCCCCACAAAGGAGAGAGATCACCAAGCATCCTGCCAAGCCATGAGCAGACAAGCCCGATAATGGTGATTGAAATAAAAAGCCCAGTGCTGAACATGACCGCATACCCGGCAGCTTTTTTGCCGTCCACAAGGGTGTTTTGGCCTGCCACATAGCCAACCATCAGGGGGATAGACGCTAAATGGCATGGACTAAACAGCACGCTGACGAGGCCCCATAAAAAGGAACCCACTACGGCCCATGCAAAGTCGCCCACCATCCAAGAGTTAATGGTTAATAAAAATTGATCAAACATTATTTTTCCGAAATAAGCTGATCAAGAATTTCTTTCATGCTTTCTTCATCAAGAAAACCCTCATGCCTTTGTATTTCAACACCCTTTTTGTTGTAAAAAATTTGCGTCGGGATTGATCTTATCCCAAATTCTTTGCCGACTTCAGGAGTCTTCCAGACATCAATGAAAACAACGGAAGCTTTTCCTTTGTAGTCTTCTCTCACTTTTTCAAGGACGGGGGCCATCATCTTGCATGGAATACATGCGGTTGCTCCAAGGTCAATAACTGTCACAACCCCTTTTTCAACATAATCAGTAGTTGCGGCATTGGCGAAACCAACGCACGCAACCGAAATGGCAATGGCCAAAGCGAATTTTTTAAGCATACTCTCTCCTAATGACCTGATTTGTACGCATAGGCGGTTATGAACCTATTGTGATAACTGACTATGCGCTAAGAAAGTTGGCATTTGTGCGTAGTTGTTTTTCTTTTCATGCCGTTATCTGTGTCATATCAGGGCATTGAAAAGATATCCGACCAGTAAAATGCCAAACCCGACTACTCCTGCAAACACAAAAATCAATCTTGGCTTCAGCACCTTCCGCAGAATGATCATTTCGGGAAGCGAAAGGGCAATGACCGCCATCATGAATGCCAAAACCGTGCCAAGGGCGGCTCCTTTGCCAAGAAGTGCCTCAACAACCGGCACGATACCTGCGGCATTGGAATACATGGGAATGCCAATCACAACGGCAGCAGGCACCGACCACCATGCTTCTTTGCCCATAATGGAAGCCATAAAACCTTCCGGCACGTAGCCATGAATACCAGCGCCGACTGCGATGCCAATCACGACATACAGCCAGACCTTTCCGACAATGTCTTTAACTGCATAGATGCCCGCTTCAATCCTCTCCACCCACCCCTGATTATCAGGCGGAAGGTTTGAAGGATCTGTTCTGATCTTCATGACCCAGTCTTCGATGTAGGGTTCCAAATTGAGCTTGCCAAGCACCCAACCAGAAACAATCGCCACGCCTAAGCCTGTGCCCAGATAGAGTGCCGCAACCTTCCAGCCCAAAAGACCATAAAGCAGAACAAGAGCTACCTCGTTGACCATCGGCGCGGAAATAAGGAACGAGAAGGTCACTCCCATGGGAACCCCTGCCGTGACAAAACCAATAAAGAGGGGGACCGCCGAACAGGAACAAAAGGGAGTGACGATGCCAAGCAAGGCAGCCATCACGTTTCCGGCTGATTCGCGTCTTCCCGCCAAAATGCGCCGGGTGCGCTCAGGCGTAAAAAAAGTACGGATGACGCCCACGAAAAAAACTACCAGGGTAAGCAGCATCAGTACCTTAGGGGTGTCATAAAAAAGAAATTCCAGGGAATCGCCAAGGTGGCTGCCCTGAGTGACACCCAAAACGTCATACGTTAACGCTTTGGAGAATGCTGGCAGCAAACCATAAACCAGCCACCATCCGACCAATGCTGGCGCAAGCAGCAGAAGATAACGAACCAGCTTGCCGCTGTTGGTACTACGGCATGTTGCCGCTGCGCCACCCGTTCCGCAGGTTTTGCACTTAGATGAATTCATAACTGCCTTCTTTAAATGATTGCAGACAAAACAGGTTTACCAAATGCCTACTTTGAGGGTGGGCAGGACACATGACAGACGCCAGTGATAGTTTTCACTTCATGCGGAAAATATCTACGGCGTATGAAAAGCGCGACATTCACAAGGGCAATCAACACCGGAACTTCCACCAAAGGTCCGATAACCGCTGCAAAAGCCTCGCCGGAGTCTATGCCGAAGACCGCAATTGCAACAGCAATTGCCAGCTCAAAGTTGTTCGAGGCGGCAGTAAAGCTAAGTGTTGCCGACTGCTCATAGGTTGCCCCCGCCTTCGCTGAAAGGAAGAAAGACACGAGAAACATGACGAGAAAGTACACCCCAAGAGGCACTGCAATGCGCACCACATCAAAGGGAAGCTGCACAATGTATTCGCCCTTGAGAGAAAACATGACCAAGATGGTAAAAAGAAGAAAAACAAGGGTGAGCGGACTGATTTTGGGCAATAAGGTATTCTCATACCAATCCGCTCCCTTCATTTTAAGGCCGACAAATCGTGTTATCATACCCGCGATAAAAGGAATCCCCAGATAGATGAACACGCTTTCAGCAATCTGCGCCATGCTAATATTTACTACTGCCCCAGAGAGCCCCAACCAACCGGGCAATACTGTGATAAACATGTATGCATACACAGAAAAAAAGAGCACCTGAAAAACTGCATTGAATGCCACAAGCCCGGCACAGTACTCGCGGTCGCCCTCAGCCAGGTCATTCCAGACAATGACCATGGCGATGCAACGGGCAAGCCCAATCAGTATAAGGCCCACCATGTAACTGTTGTCGCCGGAAAGAAAAGCGGCTCTTCCGGGTTTTCCGTGGGTAGCTGATCTGCTAATGTCCTTCCCGGAGGGCACCAATGAAGGATACGGACCTATATTTTCGGATTCTCGGGCTGACCGAGCCCTGGTTTGTTGAGGCTGTTGAACTGGACACGGCGGAAGGTCGGGTAGACATCCGCGTGGAGCATGGTCCTGGTGTTCGCTGGTTTTGCCCTACTTGTGGTCGAGAGCTGGCTTGCCGCGACCATGCCGAGCCTCGTGTCTGGCGCCATCTGGACACGTGCCAGTTCAAGACGTTCCTGCATGCTCGGATTCCCCGAGTGGACTGCCCCGAGCATGGCGTCCTTCAGGTCAACGTGCCTTGGGCCGAGTCCAAGGCACGTTTCACCATATTGATGGAGCGATTGATCATCGACGTGCTGACCGAGTGCGCCACCGTAACAGGAGCGCGGCGCATCCTGCGCATCACCTGGGACGAAGCATGGGGTGTCATGGAAAGGGCGGTGCGCCGGGGCCGGGAGCGCAAGCAATCGAATCCCTCGCGGTATCTTGGCGTTGACGAGAAGGCATTCCGCAAGGGGCACGACTATGTGACCGTGGTTTGTGATCTGATCGGCAGCACGGTGGAGTATGTGGCCGACGAGCGTAAGGCCGAAAGCCTTGAGGGGTACTACCTTCAGTTCACCAAGGCGCAGTTGGAGCGGATCAAGGCCGTGGCCATGGACATGTGGGAGCCCTATTTTAAAGCTACGCTCAAACATGTGCCGGACGCGGCGGGGAAAATCGTTCACGATCGGTTCCACGTCATGAAACACGTAGGCGAGGCTGTGGACCGGGTACGCAAGCAAGAGCACCGCGAACTCACAAGTCAGGATGACCATCGACTCAAGGGCACGAAATTCCTCTGGCTATACCGGGAGGAGAATCTGCCGGACAAACACCGGCCAGCCCTGGAGGCCTTGAAGACAGCGAACCTCAAGGTGGCCAAGGCCTGGGCCATGAAGGAAAGCCTGAACGACGTCTGGAAGTACCTGAGCACGGGATGGGCCAGACGTTTTGTGAAGCGATGGCTGGTCTGGGTGAACAGGTCAGATCTTGCCCCAATGCGCAAAGTGGGCGGACTGATTCAGAGACATCTTGAGAACATCCTGACCTTCTGCCGCCACAGGATCACCAACGGCGTGGCCGAGGGCCTCAACAGCAAGATCATGGCCATCAAGAGGAAGGCTTGCGGTTATAGGAACCGGGAGCATTTCAAGACAGCCATCTACTTCTTCTGTGGCGGTCTAAACCTCTACCCGGCCAGTTCCTGACAGGGGTTACCCACGGAAAACCCGGAAGAACCAGAAAGGCTCTTCCGGGTTTTCCGTGGGTAGCTGATCTGCTAATGTCCTTCCCGGAGGGCACCAATGAAGGATACGGACCTATATTTTCGGATTCTCGGGCTGACCGAGCCCTGGTTTGTTGAGGCTGTTGAACTGGACACGGCGGAAGGTCGGGTAGACATCCGCGGGGAGCATGGTCCTGGTGTTCGCTGGTTTTGCCCTACTTGTGGTCGAGAGCTGGCTTGCCGCGACCATGCCGAGCCTCGTGTCTGGCGCCATCTGGACACGTGCCAGTTCAAGACGTTCCTGCATGCTCGGATTCCCCGAGTGGACTGCCCCGAGCATGGCGTCCTTCAGGTCAACGTGCCTTGGGCCGAGTCCAAGGCACGTTTCACCATATTGATGGAGCGATTGATCATCGACGTGCTGACCGAGTGCGCCACCGTAACAGGAGCGCGGCGCATCCTGCGCATCACCTGGGACGAAGCATGGGGTGTCATGGAAAGGGCGGTGCGCCGGGGCCGGGAGCGCAAGCAATCGAATCCCTCGCGGTATCTTGGCGTTGACGAGAAGGCATTCCGCAAGGGGCACGACTATGTGACCGTGGTTTGTGATCTGATCGGCAGCACGGTGGAGTATGTGGCCGACGAGCGTAAGGCCGAAAGCCTTGAGGGGTACTACCTTCAGTTCACCAAGGCGCAGTTGGAGCGGATCAAGGCCGTGGCCATGGACATGTGGGAGCCCTATTTTAAAGCTACGCTCAAACATGTGCCGGACGCGGCGGGGAAAATCGTTCACGATCGGTTCCACGTCATGAAACACGTAGGCGAGGCTGTGGACCGGGTACGCAAGCAAGAGCACCGCGAACTCACAAGTCAGGATGACCATCGACTCAAGGGCACGAAATTCCTCTGGCTATACCGGGAGGAGAATCTGCCGGACAAACACCGGCCAGCCCTGGAGGCCTTGAAGACAGCGAACCTCAAGGTGGCCAAGGCCTGGGCCATGAAGGAAAGCCTGAACGACGTCTGGAAGTACCTGAGCACGGGATGGGCCAGACGTTTTGTGAAGCGATGGCTGGTCTGGGTGAACAGGTCAGATCTTGCCCCAATGCGCAAAGTGGGCGGACTGATTCAGAGACATCTTGAGAACATCCTGACCTTCTGCCGCCACAGGATCACCAACGGCGTGGCCGAGGGCCTCAACAGCAAGATCATGGCCATCAAGAGGAAGGCTTGCGGTTATAGGAACCGGGAGCATTTCAAGACAGCCATCTACTTCTTCTGTGGCGGTCTAAACCTCTACCCGGCCAGTTCCTGACAGGGGTTACCCACGGAAAACCCGGAAGAACCTCGGAACAAAGCGTTATCACTATGTCAGGCTTTCCTGCCAAATTGTCCCATGACTTGCTGGACAAGCCCTCCGTAGGGAGACCTGCTTCTCGTACTGCAGCCAGGGCCCTGGGGTGAACATAACCAGCTGGCCGACTTCCAGCGCTTTGCACCGTGATGCCCTTGGGGGCCATGGATTTAAGCAACGCCTCTGCCATTATCGAGCGACAGGAGTTCCCCGTACATAGGAAAAGAAAATTCATAGGTCCCCCTCTTTTCTAGCAGCGATTGAAAGGCTCACGACGTAATCAGACATTTCGCTTCCCTTGGGCAATGATTCTGCAATCTGCTTGTACAGTGGGTCATTCCAGCTTTGCATATGCCGTACATAGTCAGGCTTAGGTGTAAGGGTGATGTCTGTAAAACCTGCTAGCTCCATCATTTTTTGAGTTTCGTCTACCAGTGTTGCCCCGGCTATACAGCCCACTAGGGCTTCCACCATTTCCCGGATATTTGCGGGAAGTGGTCTTAGCAATGCCAAGTCTGAAATTGATACCGTTCCCTTCGGCTTTAAAACGCGGAATATTTCCCGCCATACCTGTGGCTTGTCAGGAGATAGGTTGATGACACAGTTTGAAAGCACTACGTCAACGCTGGCATCTGGCACAGGCAGATGCTCAATTTCTCCGAGTCTGAATTCCACATTGTCCAGGCTCGTGTGCTGCCTGTACTGGAAAATATTTTTTCTCGCTTTTGCCAGCATTTCTGGAGTCATATCTACCCCAATGACCCGGCCTGTTTCCTTAACCATTGCTCCGGCTTGAAACACGTCAAAGCCACCACCACTACCCAGATCAAGCACAATCTGCCCTTCATGCAGCGCGGCTATCGCGACGGGGTTACCGCAAGATAGCCCCATATTTGCCCCTTCGGGCAGATTAGAGAGGGTTTGGGCTCCGTACCCAAGTGCGTGGGCTAACTGCTGTGGATCGGAATTGCCGCAGCATCCTGTGGAACAGCCACAACGCCCGTCATTGGTCGCAATAGCGCCGTATCCTGCTCGAACAGCTTCTCTTATTTCATCAGTTGTCAATTCTGGAAGATCCATGCCCCATCCTTTATAATGCTACTTCGTTTTACAACGGTCAGGCAAAAACACGTGGTCAACTGTACTTTCAGAGCGGTACATTTGGCATTGTTCCGGATTATCAGAACAACATTCATCCGTAAGATATGCGATGGTTTCCAACACCAGGGGAATGTTGGCCTTGTACCGTGTGTTGCGGCCCTCACGTTCAACGCTCGCCAATCCGCTGTAGACGATACTTTTCAAGTGGAACGATAAGTTTGTCTTGGGGGGGGCTAACTTCTGAGCAATTTCTCCGGCGACCAACCCATCCGGCGCGTGTTTGACCAACAACCTGAAAATGGAGAGCCGAGCCTCGGAGGTCAGGGCTTCAAAAACCGTGGCAGCTTTTTTTGTGTTCATTAGGCAATAGTTCAACTCCATTTGAACATTGTCAAGTTAATAATAACGGAGGCAGGGGAACACCCCTGCCTCCGTTATTATTAACAGGCCTGAATAACATAAAACTGTATATTGCATCGGATCAAATAGACCATATCCAGTGCGAGTTCCGAAGCTTGCTGATTACGGTTGCATCAAAGGGTGAAATTTTTCTTTCCACGTTCAAAGCAAAGGCCGCCCGCAATAGTAGTAGGGCCTGGCCTGCACTATATTTCGGCATGGCTGTTCACACCGGGAACGCGGGCCTTGCTCCTGGCCTTTACGTCTCCCGCCGCCGGAATAACACCCAGATCAAGCTGTGGCTTGACCTGCCAACCGCTCTCGTTTTCAAAGGTTTTGGCAAAGCTCACGCCTGCGGGGAATGTCCAGATGGACTGCGTGCTCTCGTCCACCTCAAAGACCGTACCGCCGCTCTTCACGTCATAGCCATCGGTCACAAGGCCCAGATAGCGCACCCCCACATGCGGAATAATATCCAGCGCACCGGCGTTGAATTTGTATTCCGCCTTGAGGCCTGTATTCCAGGCATGGCTGGTTACGTCGGCCTTGAGGTCACTCATCTGCATGGAGGCGGGCATATCCTGCTCCACCTTGCTGTAGTTGCCGGTATAGCCCACATCGGCAGAGAGGCCGAAGTTGTTGTACACCCAACCGCCGTAAAGGCTCACGCCCCAGAAGTTGAAGCGGTTGTCCGTGCTGTTGAAATCGCCGTTGGATTTGGCGTACCCGGCACCAACGTTGAACGCCGCACCAAAGCGGAACATGTCGTTGATGGTGTAATCCGCACCCAGGGCAATGCCGCCCAGGTTGCTGTTGTAGCCAGTCTTAAAGTTCTCCGCCTTCATGCCCCAAACATTGTTGGACTGGTAGAGCGGCATGATCCACACCCCAAGGCCGTTTTTGAGTCCGTCCCCGGCACTGAGCCGGAATCGAGGCTAAGGCTGCCGTCCGTATCTTGGCGCACGGCCACGGCTTGGCTCATATCCATACGCGGCAACGCCATAGATGTGCGGTTGAGCACCGCACCGGAAGCAGCTGTCGCAGCGCTCAGGGTGCTGCCCTGCACGGCACCTACAGCAGCCATCTGGGCCGCACCTTCAACAGTTGCGGCGGCCTTGTTGCGGTCTGTTGTGCCGATGTAATTGTCGCTCATGGCACGGGATACGAAGCGCACGCCCGCGTTTGGCGAATTCGGGTTTACCCCGGTCTGAACCACCATGCGATCTACCAGTGCCCCCATGCTGTTCGACAACATGGGGAAGGACGAAGACGCCGCATTGGCCTTAAGGCTCACGCTGTATGCGCCATTGGCTGTATCAAACGTGCCGCCCGTGGCGGAAAGCAGAGCAGTGCTTGTGGTCAGGTTACTTCCCGTCCAGCTGGCAGCATCCTTTGTGGAAGCGCCAAAGCCGCCAGTGACGTTCAGCGTTTCTCCGTCCTGACCGCCCACGATGTGCAGTTTTGCTCCAGAATCCACAGTAAGGGTGCTGGTGCCCCCGGCTTCACCTGAAAGGGCCACGCCGCTGCCAATGCCCGCAGCGTCCACCACAAGCAGGGATTTGTTGGCAAAATGAGCGGTGTTGGCCGTGGCAGCTGCGCCGCCCGTGACCCATGTTCCATCCACATTGATGCCGCCAGTGGTGCTCAAAGTCTGCGGCGTGCGAAGGGCGAGCGCCGCTGTTATGTCTTGTCCCCACAGGCCCTTGCCGTCACTCTGGTAACGCAGCACTTCTGTGCGCAGCCATTCGGCATCTGTGCTGCCCAGCGAAACCATGCTGTTCTGGCCCACTGTCATCAGGGCATCCACAGTATTTGCGGTGAAGGTCAAACCGCCCATGGAGGCGTTTGAAGTGTCACCAGCGGCAGCGAAAGGCGGGTCAAAGTTGAGCTGGCCACCGTTCATGCTGACGCCGGTGGCAACAAGGGTGCCGTTGCTGGAACTGCTGCCCACGGCAACCGTAGTGGTTGCGTTGCCAGTGAGGCCCCCTGCCACGGTGTGTGTACCGTTGATCACGTTGATAGTGTTGGTGCCGGTTGAGGCATTAATGCCGCCCTGTAGCGTGCCGCCGGTTGAACCGCCCGCAGGATTGCCCAACGTCAGTATGCCACCGTTGAGCGTGACGCCGCTGTCTGCCAGAACATTGCCGGAAGTCTGCCCCGTAAGGGTCAAAGCTGCATTGCCGCTGACAGTGGTTGCGCCGGTGATGCCGCCAACCGTTGCGGCCCCGGAAGCGAGCCCTCCGCTACCGTTTATGACGGCTGTGGGCGTGGCAAGACGGGCATCGCCCACATCCTGCAATGATGCGCCGGAAGTGCTCACCGTGATGCCTTGGACTGTGCCCGTGCTGCCAGCCGCCAAGAGCTTGTCTGACAAAGTTTTGAATTCAGCCAGCGTCATGCCTGAACCGGCATAGCCATTCAGCAGCAGGGTTCCGCCATTGGCAACATTGATGGCGTGCTGGGTGGCAGAGTCTTTGAAGTCATCGCCCGTGGCGTTGACCAGTTCATTATACTTTACCTGCAAGGAGCCCGTACCCGTTACTGCCACGCCCGTGGAACCGGCAGCGTAGGCGGCATTGGCCACACTGCCATTGACCACAAGTTTGCCGGAATTGGTGGTGCCGCCCACAGTCAGCAGGCCGCCGGTCTGGTCGAGGTTGTTCACAGTCAGCACCGCGTTGCCGCTGATCTTGGCCTGCCCGCCGGTCTGGGTCAGGTCGCCAGTCTGCCAGTTGCCGTGCCCAACCTGTAGCGAACCGCCGCTTACAGCCAGAGATGTGGTGGATGTCTGGTTGCCGCCGGGGCCGGAATCCGCCCCCAGAAAAACGTTGTTGCCCGCACCAACGCTGAGACTTGTTCCCTGAAGAAAGTCCGTGCCGTCGGTGGTGCCAAGCAGTGTGAGAGTGGCGCTGTCGCCGCCTGCAACATTAAAAGCAAATGTGCCGTTGCGCATGTCCAGCGAATTCAGCGTGAGCATACCTTTTTTCAGGGTTGCCATTCCGCTGGGGGCGAGCCCCATGTGTTGGGCGCTAACAGTGCCACCGTCCAGGGTGAGGCTGCTACCAAGCAGACCCGTGCCCGGCTCTGGGCTGAAAGAGCCGAAGTGCAGATTCTTCGCAGAAGTCAGCGTGCCGCCGGTGTTAACGGTTACGTCTGACCCGCTCACCTTGGCGTTGCGCGCAATGGCCAGCGTGCCACCATTGTTCACATCAATTGTGGTGTAGGTTTCTGCCGCACCGTCCCCTACCTGATGCGTGTCGCTGATGGCGATGGGCGCAGCGGCAACTGCCATGCCAGCACTTCCCATCAAAAATGTGCTAATTGCCACTCCGCCAAGCACATTGAGCATGTGACATTTTTTCAGAATTCCCCTGTAGCGCTGCGCGAGCATACCCAGGGCACCTTGTGTAAATCGCATGCAATCCTCCTCAGAAATTGTCTGGTTGTGTCCAACCGGCTTCCTTCGCGGAAGCTGGAACAACTTTGTTCTTCCCGTTGCGAGGATTATGTAAAATTAGCCGTCGGTCAATACCCTACTAGCGAATGTGCCGCATTTCATTCAAATCTTGCATCATGCAAGAAAAATCATGCCCATTCGGACCGGCTTTTAGGCGGGAGCGTCAACAGCGGGGGATATCGCAGTGGACGGTATCCATGCGTCTGCAGTACCACACGCGTAACATTCAACGTATTGAAGATGGCTCGCGCCAGCCTGGTGTGCTGCTCGCGCTACGCATGGTGGTCGCAGTAGGTGCGGATCCGGGGGATTTTTTTGAAACTCTTTTTGAAGAAGCCGTCGGCGAAGCGGGCGATGGGGTCTTATCGCCAGCCCAGAGGGTGAGCGTGACTTACCAGCCACTGGGGGCAGTTGAGGGCCTTAAGAGTATATTTGGTCCGTTACTGGTTCAGGCACGGTTGGCCGTCGGCATGTCGCAGACCGCCATGGCAAAAAGCGCGGGTTATAACCTGCGCAATGTCAATGCGGTGGAAAAAGGGCAGCAAGAGCCTGGCGTGATGTCTGCTCTTGCCCTAGTGGCGGCAACGGGTGTGGATATCCGCGAGTTTTTTGATCAGCTGCATCATGCCTCAGCCGCGCTCCCCAAGGAGTAAGTGCGGCGGGCCGTGGAGATATGGTCAACTGGGTGTTCCTGTGCTAGTGGCAGGACATGGCAGACACAAAAGGATGCACAAGTAAAACCAGCAGAAAATACGCAGGTACGTGGCTGTGCTGTGCTCTGGGCGTTACTCTGTGCCTTTTATCTGCCTGCGCTTCCTCGCCTCGGCAAAAAGCCAGTGCTCTTGCGCAAGAGCAGGGATTTTCCGAGCGCCTCTTCTCAACGAAGCTGTTTACTTTGTGCGGCTTGCTTCGTCCCGGCTTATCGTCTGACTCAAAAATTTTGCGCGTGTATATTGAAGGCGACGGACACGCCTGGGAGTCTCGCACCCGGCCATCTGCAGACCCCACGCCGCGCAATCCTGTTGCCCTGCGCCTGGCTATGGCTGATCCGGGGGCGGATCCCGTGCTTTATCTGGCGCGACCATGCCAATATGTTCAGGGCGAGGATAGGCGGCAGTGTTCAAAGCGCTACTGGACATCAGCGCGGCTTGGGCCGGAGGTAATTAACAGCCTTGATACGGCCATTACCCAGGCCAAGGCTGCATGCGAGGCAGAGCAGATTATTCTGGTCGGGTTTTCTGGCGGTGGCGGGGCTGCGGCACTACTTGCTGCCACGAGGGAGGATGTGGCCTTTCTGGGAACAGTTGCGGGCAATCTTGATATTGATGCTTGGGCAGACCTGCAGGGCGTTAGCCAGCTTGCAGAATCTTTGAACCCTAAGGCGGTGGCTCCATCGCTGCAGCACTTGCCCCAGCGGCATTTAAGCAGCCGCACGGATGCGACCATGCCCCCGGAAATCAGCGCAAAGTTTTGCCGAGCAGTGAACCAGTCAGAAAGTTGCGTTGTCATTTCAGGCGTGCCGCATGGCGGGCCGTGGCAGAATTACTGGAGCTATGATTATACAGGCCCCAAATGAAAATGCGAAGCCCATTCGTTTGAGTAGAGTTTACACTAAGGCAAGTCCATAGGTGTAGCAATGGGCCTCATCCGCACTGTAGTTCGCATCGTTGCTCTTGATTGTTTCAATAAGGCCATCTGCTTCGATCTCAGACAGATCAGCCAAGTCTTTGCCGAAATGCATTGATGATAAAACTTCTGCGTCAACACCATAATGCACAGCCAGGCTGAACACGAATGATAGCCTTTGTGGGGAAGCTTTGTGTGGTTTGTTAAGGCTGCTCATTTTCGAATCCTTTCCGTATGTGCATTGAGATTGTTTAGCAGAGGGGTATCGCTATGGGGCGATACCCCTCTAGGGGCTATTGCAGCGTATATGTTTTCAGTTTTCTTCGCAGATAGGCAATGAACGACTCACATGCATATCCGACCACGTTTATGCGTAGCTGAAGCTATCTGCACCATCCCGTTCACAGCTTGCACAATGAGATCTACGGCGTGAGATATTCGCCAAACGTGTCATGCCGAAATCACGAACACCATCGTTGTAGATCCCCTTGGTGTGGTCTTTAGCCAAGTACATGGCCTGCCGGACAACGGTATCAATCTTGTCTTCGTAGTAGGGGTCATCACTGCGTAGGATGATGCCATTGACTTGCCTGTTGCCCTCAGGGGATCTATTGCAATAATGAATCAATCCGAGAGGGTCCACATTGAGTATCCTTCCCCATATTTCTTCTGCTGCTTCAATGTAGGGATAGTACCTACGAGTCTTGTTACCATCGAGCAAAAGCATGCAGTGATAGTGTTGGTTGTTGCTTCTAAGAGATTGCTCTCTCACCCAGAAATACGCTGGGGATACCCCTTTGCGTGAACACTGTTGAATCAACAACTTCATGAGAGCTGATATGTCGCTATTGTCTTCGATAGCCTTAAACATTTTGGGGTAGGTTACATCAAACCGAATAACCATTGTTTTGCTATGTAACGTTGCGTACTCCGTAAGGAGTGTTGCTAGATTGTCACGTATAGTTGGTCTATACAGGCTATGGTCATCATCGTGCATCATAGGTCTAAAGTTTATGTTGTTCATTTGAATCTCCTGTCTGTGTTTCTTCTTGCTTACTGTTTTGTGTTCACATATCTATATCGTTCTCATGTTTGTATTTCTAGCTATGCCACTTGTTGTGGCATAGCTGTAATACTTATAGCTATAATATTTCTATATTCTTATGCTTCTATATTCTTATATAAGTACTACAATCATACCTTATTTGTTATTACAGAGAATCAAGTCGTTTAAGTTAAATGCCTCAAGCCAACCAAGCTAAATCTGACATGTGAGGTTGAGGGAATTAGCTTCTGCATATCATTAGGTGCGGAGTAATGAGATTGGATGGCCCCATGAGTTCGATGTCGGTAGATGATGTTTATCGGTGTAGTTGTTATTGCAGGTATGCCGAAGACCAGCGAAGCTGCCCCCGCAGGTACTGCCCCTCTGACATATGGGCCTTTGGTTCAAACGAATGTTAAAAGGGCCTTCCCCCCCACTAAGGGGACAGTGTCATTTGGCATCAACGACTGCCGAGGCTATGCTTGAAGAATAACGATTTTTTACCCGGTCACAGGAAATGGTCGCTAGCTTAACATGCTGAAATTGTTGATTTTCAACAATTCTGATAACCCTCGCGGGGGATAAACGTGTGATAAAACGAGGGTTATGGCTGCCCCAACGAGGGGTTATGCGAGGGGCCGCGAGGAATACAAGGAGATGCTACAGCCCAGAAGTGGCATGAGGTTGGTCCCCCATGCCACTTCATGAAGCACTGTCACAATGGGATTAGTGCGCTGTGCGCTCCGCATAACAGGTGGAAAGCTTGTAGCCTGCTGTTGGCCCCTTACCGAAGGCTTCAATAAGGCCAACAGCTTCAAGCCTTTTCAAAATGGACCTGGCCTTTGTCTCCTGGCACTGCAAAAGAGTGCCGATGGCACCGGTCTGAGCCGTTTTACGCTCCGTAATATATGCGTACACCTTTTGTTCATCCTGAGACAGATTAAGACCAGCCAGACCATCCTCTTCGCGGTCAGGCCCCGCGGATGTCGCAGGCGTGAGATCGGTACCCTTCACAGCGGCAGGGGAATAAGCAACCTCATGCCCGTCTGCCCCGGTTACACCCAGAAAACGACATTGGGATGCACCCAGCGGCAAATGAAGCCAGAATGTCTTTTTCTGCAGCACGCAGGCCGCCTTGCAGACTTTAAAGCAGACCCCGAGCGTCAGGCCATCACACGCTGCTGCCTGCAGCACGGCCTCAGTGCCGAGTCTTTTTTCAAGGATTTCCGTAGCCCGGATTAAAACAACTTCCGTATGAGCACGGATGGAAAATTCCTGGCTGCCACGTGCCTTGGCTGACCCCGTGCCTGCATTGGCATCATCCTGGGTATGATGTACCAAAATAGTGCAAATGCCGTGCTGCTGTTGAAGTTTTTCAACCCATTGAAAAAATCCGCTGACCACACTGCTTTGGTAGACCCTGCCTTCATCCATCAGCGAAGTGAGGTTGTCCAGCAAAAGGTAACGGCAGCCACGCTCAAGCAAGGTGTTTTCCAGCTTGTCACGGAATACATGATCAGTGAGAGAAAAGGCGTAGTCCGGGACTGCATGATCAAACTTCGAGAGCAGGAACAAACGCTGTCCCACTTCCCCAGCAATACCATACTGATTCAGGCGTTCCGCAAGAAGGGCTTGTGGCGTTTCGCTGTCCACATACACAATTTTGCCTGTCTTATCAGAACGGAAAAGGCCAAACAGTTTTTCCCCTGTGATAAGCGCCTTGGCTGCAGCAAAGCAAAACATGCTTTTTCCTGCATCTTTCAAACCGTGCAGTAGAACAATACCACCCGGTGAAAAAACCTGCGAAGTGTCAACGTCCGTGATGTGGGCAGATTGCTGTGCGGCAGAGCCGGATTGGGGCTGAAATAATACAAGATTATTAGCAGAAGTAGTCATTCCGCTGGAATCCTGCTCTGTAGTTTTGAAGAGGCCCAATCGGTGGCCCCATGCCTTGAACTCGGCATACGGAACAGAACGCTCCGTGATGTATTTGACCAGCAACGAAGGCCGCTCCCAGTCCTCAAGAACAATAGAAGCGTCCAACAGTTGTGATTCCAGCTCACTGATGCCCGCCACTTCTTCGGATGACGTGCAATGGGGGGCTGAGTGAAGCAAAAAACCTTTATATACCTTGAAACTCAGTGCGTTGACCTGAGCGGCCATATTCTCGTACAGCTTGACCATAGCCAAATCGTACTTGGTCGGGGCAGGTACGAATACCACATGACGCCCATGCAGGTAATTTGAGGGCAAAACGGAAAGATCACTGCCCAGGTGGGCCGTGACGATGATTCCCGTTGGTTCACCTTCGCTTTTTTTCTGCATCATGCGTCTGAAAGCCAGGGCGGTGCGCATGTCCTGACAGAGCACGAGGGTGGCGTAAGGCTGCGTGTCCATAAGGTGCTGATCAAGCCAATGGGCTGTGGCCTTGAATTTGCCCACGCAGAGAACATTCCGCCCAACGGTGGCGGGCAGGCAGAAGTCCTTGCCGTTCAAACGGTAGCGTAGAATGGCACCGATTATCTGCCCGGCATGCCCGTAGCTATACACCTTCTCTACCAGATCGGCACAGGCACCTCCTGCTGGAAGACTCCGCAGATGGAGGTGCGTAGGCACCTCGTCAACCGGGCACAAACCTGTATGAAGCTCTGCAGCATGTTTTGTGCTGGAAAGCTGATAGAGATTGTCAAAATTCATATTGAGGAAACTCGCAAGGGTCGCCAGAGAATCCATTCTGGACAGGTTCAAAACGCTGCCCACCAAAGCAGTCCATGACGACCCCTTGGCTTTGCCATGGTTCAGGTGCCAGTGCAGCGCACCATCATTCCCAACGGAACCAGAAACCAATAAGCCATGTTCTTTTATGCCCATGAGTGTCTGAAGATGGCTATTTCTGCCAGCGCGAAACTGATGGGAGGCTTCCTGTTCGATAAGAGACTCAAAAACATTCTCAAGGGTCAGCATGTTTTCAAGCCCGTGGATATCGGTAGCATTCGCTGTGCCAAGTGCGGCTAGAAAGGCAGGAGAAAAATCTATTTTTCCAGCCAGTTTCAGGCAGCCCTTGGGCACCGATGGCTTCTGCACATAGGACCACGTTGTGGCAAGGCGCTGCAATGTGGCAGACGTGTGAACTTTGTGAGAAGGTGGGGTACGATAGTCGCTAGGAGGCAACTTCTGCTTCTTGTAACGGGCAGAAGGTGCATATTGGGCAACAGTGTCAATGGTCATGCTGGAAACGGCGTCTGCCACATCAGCATCCACAAACAACGGGCTAGATTCTGAGACGGGCTTGCCCGAGCTCACAGCCTTGTGCAATAATTTTTTGTAATCGAACATATATCCTCCATAGACGGATGGGCAGGAACACCTGCCCATCCGTCTATGATTAGGAGTTCTTGGGATGAATGTTTACGGTCAGTACGGGCTTCCAGTCCAACTGCAACTCAAGGCGAGAAACCTTGTTCAGATCTTCTGCGGGAAGCTGCAACATGGCGTGGATTTCCTGTTGGATGGCCGTGACTGCTGCAAAAGTATCCTTGGACATGATTGTTCCGTTCTGATTTTCTGTTTCCATTTGATTGGCTCCCTGCATTGTTTTTGGGGTTTCACAAGACATATCAACCTCAAGTGGTAGCACGCTTTTTCAAGACGTGGTTAAAAATTAGCTCGTCGGCAAAAGGCCGATCAGGAATCACCTTGCCTTCTTGATCTGCGAACGATACCATTTCAGGAAAGAGTTTTTTTCGTAGGTCGCGTGCTTGTTGACCAGGAAGTAGGGCGGACCATCCTTACCGAGGTTGGCAAGGGTGCCGACGGTCAGCGAGCCGCCGACATACTTGGGGATTTCCCGGCGAGCGAATACAGCGGGCATTGAAGTTTCGAGGCCCGTGATTGCCGCTTCGATAAGGATGTCGTCCAGGTTATGGTCATCAGGGTGAGCGTCCATACATCTCTCCTCAAATTCGTTCTACGATCACAGATTGAGGAAAAATGAGTTGCTTTCCTAGTGACAGAATGGGGCAACTTTTACGCTAACTAGCGTTATTTGTTGAATTTACCCTTGAGTTTTTTATGAGGGGGGGGGCTGTGGGCATGTCTGGAGGAATCGCTGTGGGATGGCGTGATGCGGAGGGGGATTTTTGAATCCTTGAGGCGCAGATTTCTGCAGAGGTATTGAGACGGGGAAAAAGAGCTATGTTCCCAATCAATCAGAGATGGTCACGTTGCTTCACTGAAAAATATGGCACAGAGATGGCACAAAAACGCATGGCAATAGAAAAAGGGCTTACGATTTTCATCGTAAGCCCTTTAAATATCTGGTGGAGCTGAAGAGAATTGAACTCTTGACCTCTTGAATGCCATTCAAATGCGCTGCGGACATGCTCCTACCCTCGTCAAGGATATATTTGCATATTTTTTATATAGTATCAAGCAACACATGTCCACGTCAAACGGATCTCCCGCAAAGCAAGGGGCATACCCCTGTTCATGGGGCATACCCCTGTTTATCAGGTTAGACCGTCTGCCTGCCGCCCGTGACCATTGCCGCGCCCATGCGCCCGGCCTCCGCCAGATCCAGCGGAAAGTGACTGTCGCGCCAGGCGGCTTTTTCCGGCTCTGAAAACCGCTCGGCCCTGTATTTGCTGTAGTCGTCAAACTGATAGGTATTGCAGACGTGCAGCACTGCGGGCCGGCTGAAAATGCGCCCCACAAACATCTCCATTCTTTCAAGGCCGCTGCGATAGCCGTACTGCTCCATTTCCTCGCGGCTCACGTTCATGTCATACAAAAAGGCCGTGGGCATGCGCTTGGGGGCCAACGTGCTGTAGGCTTTGTCGTACACCAGATAGGCGAACAGCAGCCGCTCCAGAAGGCAACGCAGCTTGCCGGTAACGTTGCCGAAGTAAATGGGACTGCCGAAAATGATGCCGTCCGCCTGCGAAAGTTTTTCCAGCACAGGGGAAAGGGCGTCCTTGAAGCCGCAACGGCCATAGCTTTTTGCCCCCAGCCGCTTGCAGGCAAAACAGCTCATACAGCCCTGAAAATCCAGATCATACAGGTGAATCATCTCCGTTTCCACGGCCTCGGCGCAGGGCGCGGCGGCAGCGCCGCTAAGGGCAGCCTGCAACAGTTTTGCGGTATTGTGTTTTTTTCTGGGTCCACCGTTGACGGCGTAAATCTTCACGATGACCTCCTGGATCTGAAAAGAATATTGTTGCGGTTAGATGTGGTCCACCTGCCCCCTAAGCAGACTGTGGACCACATTGGCAGGAATATCACTATCAATGTCATTGTGCCACGGGGGGCCCTGGCCTAGGGTACGGCCATGAAATGTGCACAACGCCCCACCGCCTGTGGTCCAACTGCCCCGCGCCTTGTCGTCATGGCTGTCCATGACGGAGCGGAAATCCTCGACATCACGGGGCCCCTGGGCGTGTTTTCCACAGCCAACGCCCTACATGCGCAGTCCGGCGGCACAGAACCACTTTACCGCATCCAGGTCGCGGGCGAAACCCCTGACGCGGTAGTGCGGACCGCCTCCGGCATGCGGCTGCTGACGGATACGGCATTGGGGCAGTGCAGCGGCATTGATACCTTGCTGGTGGCTGGCGGCCCCGCGGCAACGCAGGCGCCACAGGCGCTGGTGGACTGGCTGCGCGAAGCTGCGCCTCTGGTGCGGCGCGTGTGCTCCATCTGCACCGGAGCCTTCATCCTGGCGCGCGCGGGGCTGCTGGAAAACCGCCGGGCCACCACCCACTGGCTCATGCTTGAGCAACTCCGCGCCTTTTCTCCAAATATTGATGTCCAGACTGACGCCCTGCATGTGAAGGACGGCTCCGTCTACACCTCGGCCGGAGTGACGGCGGGCATTGATCTGGCATTAGCCCTGCTGGAGGAGGACTGCGGCCGCGATTTGGCGCTGCACGTTGCCAGGGTGCTGGTGCTCTACCTCAAGCGTCCGGGTGGGCAATCACAGTTCAGCACAACCCTGCTGGCGCAGACCCACGAGGGCGGCGCCCTGGCCTCGACGATCCAATGGCTGCGCGACAACCACCAGCGCCCGCTGCGCAATGAGGACATAGCCAAACACGCGGCCATGAGCCCGCGCAACTTCGCCAGGGTCTTCAAACGCGAAACCGGCGAGACTCCGGCCCATTTCATTGAAAATATTCGCCTTGAAGCAGCTGTGAAACGCCTGGAGGAAACAACGCAAGCACTGAAAACCATCGCCCGGGAGTGCGGTTTCCAGTCCGGCGAGCACTTCCGCCTGACATTTTCACGCCGCTTTGGCATCACCCCCGGCCAGTACCGGAGCAGATTCCGTTCCGGTACATGGCGTTAACACTTAGGATAGGCATATGAAACAGATCTCTTTGCAGTGCCTTGCGCTCGCGCTCATGCTGCTCGCATCCGCCCGCTCTGTTCCGGCGCAAGTGCCATCACCCCAACCAGAGAATCAGGTCATGTATGAAGTCCACCCAGGCCACGTCTCCCGGCAGGTAACTGTCGGGGTGCTCCTCTTCCCCGGCTTCGAAATGCTGGACGCATACGGCCCCATGGAAATGTGGGGCAGCCTCAAGCACGCCCCGGCCCGTTTCTGGGGTGGAGAAGAAAAGCGTGTGGGTGTACGGCTGGTAACCATTGCGGCAACGCGGGGAGAAATTCCCTCGAACCAAGGGCCGAAAACAGTAGCCGACTACAGCTATGCCGACTCGCCCAAGCTGGACTATCTGCTGGTGCCCGGCGGCAGCGGGGCAGTGCCCCTGGTTCGCGACACGGCAACACTGGATTGGCTGCGCGACCAGGCGACCAAGACGAAGATCGTCATGTCCGTGTGCAACGGCGCGTCGCTTTTGGCTGCAGCGGGCATTCTGGACGGCAGGCCGGCCACAACGAACAAAATGGCCTTCAAGGCTTCTACAACGCCCGGCCCCAAGGTGAACTGGGTCAAACAGGCGCGGTGGGTGGATGACGGTACGGTGGTGAGCTCTTCCGGCGTCTCCGCCGGGATGGATATGACCGTGGCGGTCATCTCCCGTCTGTATGGCCGGCTTTTGGGCGACTGGCTGGAGCAGGTCACCGAGTACGACGCGCACCGAGACCCGGCCTGGGATCCTTTTGCGGTCAAGGCCGGGCTGGTGCGCTGACCCTGCCCACAGAACGTTCCTAAACAAGCGGCAGGGGGCCGAAAATCCAGGCCCCCGCCGCTTTCCCTGTGCGAAAAGGCTCACCCCTGTACCACGGGCTGCAGAACACGATTTTTATATGAGGCAGCCTTGAGTTGGGGCCGTCTTGATTTGATCCGACAGAGCCCGGTGTTCCCCCCCCCGCCAACCGTGCCGCCGCAAACAGCCCGGCTTGTACTCCGCCGAAAGCAGGCGTATGGGAGACACTGGTATTACTGTTGCGCGTGATAAGGATCAGATCATGACTTCGATTAAAACCCCGGAAGGCAGACGCCTCTGGGTGCCTGTTTTTTCTCTGGCTCTGGCTGCCTTCATATTTGTCACCACAGAGGTTCTGCCCATTGGGCTGCTGCCGGAAATCGCCAAGGATCTTGGCGAAACCGAGGCTTTTACCGGGCTTCTGGTCGCCATGTACGCCTGGAGCGTGGCCCTGCTTTCCTTGCCGCTCACCGCGCTTACGGCACGGGTTGAGCGCCGTAAGCTGCTTATTGGCCTGTTTGTCGTGTTCATAGCCGGGCATGTGCTTTCCGCTCTGGCCCCCAACTTCACAACCCTTATGCTCGCGCGCATTTGCATCGCCAATGCGCACGCCGTGTTCTGGTCCATAACAACCCCCATTGTGGTCCGCATTACGCCGCAGGGGATGAAGGCCAGGGGCCTTGCCATTGTCATCGTAGGCAGTTCGCTTGCCACGGTGATGGGGGTTCCGCTCAGCACCGTTGTCGGACAGCACTTTGGCTGGCGGGCAGCCTTTTTGCTTATTGGCGCTGTGGCCGCCTGCATTGCCTTTATACTCTGGCGTCTGCTTCCGCCGCTTGTCGCCAAAGATACAGGCTCATTCAAAAGCGTTCCCGGCTTGTTTCGCAACAAAGAGCTCGCACTCCTTTACCTGCAAACCCTGCTGGCGGTGACGGGCTATTTTCTTGCCTATACCTATCTTGCGCCTCTGCTGATCCAGATTGGCGGCTTCTCCGGCCAGGCCGTGCCGCTGTTTTTGTTGCTGATGGGGCTTTCCGGCATTTGCGGCAGCCTGTTCGCCACGCGGCTGGCGGCCATGAAGACCAAACTGGTGTTTATTCTGCCGTCAGTGGCTATCTTTCTTTGCCTTCTGGCGCTCAATATCTCCATAGCGCATCTGGCGGCCATCGTGCCCATATGCATCCTCTGGGGGGGAAGCATGGCTGTGCTTGGGCTTTTGTTTCAGAGCAAGATTCTTGAAATAGCAGCACATTCCGCAGACATCGCCACGTCCATCTATTCGGGCATTTTTAATGTGGGCATTGGCGGCGGGGCCTTCATCGGCAGCTTTGTGTTTAACACTCTTGGCCTGCACACGACAGGCTATGCGGCAGCGGCCTTTTTTCTGGCCACAATTTGCGTCAGCGTCTATTCTGCGCGCAGTACCAGGACAACGCCATAACTCCGCCAGGGGCGTCCTGCACGCTGGCGGGGGCCGCAGCGAAGAGCCCCTGTGCGCCTGCGACTGGAATTGCCCCGATAAAACCGGACGCGCAGCCCTTGGCGCAGGCGGGTGCATTTTCTCGGAAAACGCAGTAGCCCCGCCTTATTTCCCTGTCGGGCCGACCAGGCCATACACGGGGCGAAACACAACCCTTGCAATGCCGGCCAGAAGAACCAACAGCGTGATATTGAACCAAAAAGCCGTTTGCAGGGAGCTGCCGTGGGCGATAAGGCCGATAATAACGGGGCCCAGCACAGTTCCGGAATAGCCTATAGTGGTGACCGCGGCTATGGCGGCATTGAGGGGCACCCTGTGCTGGCTGCCGGCCGCAATAAAAATAATCGGCACAATATTGGACACGCCAAATCCCAAAAGGAAATAGCCGGCCATTGCCCAGAAACCCGGAAGAATTTCCATAAACAAAAGCATGCCGCCCACAGCGGTGACGCTGCCGATAAACACCGCCCTGCCGATACCCCCCAGGGTGCGGATCAGCCCTTCGCCGGACAATCTGCCCAGGGCGACAGCGGCAACAAACACACTGTAGCCGAGAGCGGCATACGACTTTTCAAAGCCCTTATACTGCAACATGTACAAGGCGCTCCAGTTGGCTATTACTCCTTCCGCCAGGTAAACAATAAAGCACATCAATCCCAGGACGATAACAATCCCTCTTGGAAAAACCGCGGTTTTCCGCTCTTCTCTGGTGGGGATGTGGTGCAGGAAAGAGTGTGAAAAAAGCAGCAGCGGCGCGGCAATAAACAGGACGCATGAAAAAGCCGCCCAGCTTACCGGAAGCCCGATCCAAAGCAGAAAAATCAGATAGCCGGAGCCAGTCAGGCTGCCGATGCTGTAAAATGCGTGGAAAACAGGCAGCATCACAACATGGCTTTTTTTCTGGACTATGCTGGCCTGAATGTTTGCGGCCACGTCCACAGCGCCCACACAGCCCCCGAACAGCAGAAGCACAACGCACATAAGGATAAAGTGGTCCAAAATGGCCAGCAGAGGAAAACTTGCCGCCAGCAGCGCCGATGCAACCAGTATGACCCTGTGACAACTGAACCTGCCGGCAAGCACTCCGGTAATGGGCATGGTTATGATCGACCCCAGCCCAAAGCACAGGAGCATAATGCTTAATGAGGCCTCATCAAGAAAAAGCCTGTCACTGGCATAGGGAATAAGCGGGGCCCAGGCGGCATAGAAAAAACCGACTAAAAAAAATACCGACATAGCCGCGTATTGCTGTTTTTTTACTTTCCGGGGGAATTCGTGTCTGGTTTTGAGCCACATGGCAGTGCCTCTCACGCCCTACGGCGTATTCTTGGAGATGCGGGATCCTGTGCCAAAACGGGCGAACCGCAGCGCCGGAATGCACGCCCCCCAAACTTCTGCCTGAAGCCGGAGGGGCGCCCGCGATCCTTTCCCTATACCACAACGGCGCTGAAGCCATATGGCTCTTATGGCGATTGCGCTTCGCGGTTATTGCGTTATGGCAGGCAAAATCCGCATGCGCGCTGCCCCCGCCCCGTTTTAGCGGCAGACAGGGCCTTGTAAAGCGGCAGGTACATAAGACGCATTTCTCCTGCACGCAAGGGGCTTCAACAGGACTGCTCCCCGCGGCCGCCAATGGTTCCGGCTGCGGCGCAGGGCTTTTTGCGCGCCACAATTTGTTTTCTTATTATTTATTCAAAAAAATAAGCGGATTGGCAATTGTCATCCGTTTTTGCGTGGTATATAATCACGCCGTTTTATCAGTACAGCGCGCTGCCGGCAGTTCCCCCCTGCCCGGATGGAACTGTCTCCAGTAAAGGAGAAGAACATGCACCATATGCGCAGCGAAGCCGGGGCCATCAGGGAGCAACTGTCAACGTGGCGTGAAACCCTGCACCGGCACCCCGAACTGAGCCTCAAGGAATTCTGGACCACGGACTATCTGAAAAAAGAACTGGCCGCCATGGGCGTCGAAATAGTGGACTGGGGCGGCGAAACCGGTGTGGTGGGGCTGCTGCGCGGCGCCAGGCCCGGCAAGTGCGTGGCCCTGCGGGCCGACATCGACGCCCTGCCCATTGAAGAAAAAAGCGGCGTTCCTTTTGCTTCTGAAAATCCCGGCGTCATGCACGCCTGCGGCCACGACAGCCATATGGCCGCCCTGCTCGGCGCGGCCCGCCTGCTGGCCGCCCGCAAAAACGACCTGGCCGGCACGGTGAAGTTTATCTTTCAGCCTGCCGAGGAGATTTTTACCGGCGGCCCCCTTATGGTCAAAAAGGGCGTGCTTGAAAATCCCCATGTGGATTTCATCTTCGGGCAGCACAACATCTGCGAATACCCGGCGGGCAAGGGCCTTGTTTCCCCCGGCCCCATCATGGCCTGCACGGCCTTCATTTCCATCACAGTGCACGGCAAGGGCGGGCACGGGGCCGTGCCCCACCTGGCCCATGACCCGGTGGTGGCCGCGGCCGCCATTGTGTCGTCCCTGCAGACGGTGGTCAGCCGCGAAATGCGCCCAACCGAAGCGGTGGTGGTCACCATCGGCAGCATACACGGCGGCACAGTGGCCAACGTCATTCCCGATACCGTGACCATGCAGGGGACGGTGCGCTGTTTTGATCTGGAGCTTTTCCACGAGCTTGGGGACCGCCTGCGGCGCATTATTGACCATACTGCCGCCGCGTACAACGTCAAAGCCGACTTTGACTACAACGAACTGGTCCCCAATGTGAACAACCCGCCGGAACTCGTCCAATGGCTGCGCAATGGCCCCATGAAGGAAGTTTACGGCGCAGAAAATATCCTGCCCTGCACGCCCAGCATGGGCGGGGAGGACTTTGCCTGCTACATGGCCCAGACGCCGGGCGTCTTTGTCTGGTTTGGCAGCGGCAATCCGGAGAAAGGCATCAGATTCTCATGGCACAACCCGGCCTTCAATGTGGATGACGAAAGCCTGATTTACGGTGCGGCTCTGTATGCGCAGGTGGCTTTGGACTGGCTTGCCGAAACGGCCGGATAAAAACATGGGGCGGGCCGACGGCAGGCCCATACCAAGCTGAGGGGGAGGCCCTATGAAGTTTACGTGGAAGCACAGGCACACGGCCCTGTCTGTGGTTTTTATGGTCTGGCTGGTTTCCTATCTTGACCGTATGGTCATGTCCACCGCCATACCCTATATTGCCGATGAATTTAACCTTTCCGCCGGTGAAATGGGCGTGGTCATGAGCGCCTTTTTCGCGGGCTATGCCTTGTTCCAGATTCCCGGCGGCATCTTGAGCGACCGCTTCGGCGCGCGCAAAGTGCTTGTCTTCGCCATTGCCTGGTGGTCTCTCTTCACCCTGTTTACCGGCTATGCCGGCAGCCTGCTGGGCCTGATTATCATCCGCATCTGCTTCGGCATCGGCGAAGGCATCGGCCCCGCCGCCACGTGGAAGTCCCTGGCCGTCTGGACGCCCGCCGCAGAGCGCGGACGCGCCAATTCCATCATGATGAGCACCAACTCGCTGGGCCCCGCCCTGGCCCCCCTCTTTGTGGTGGCCATCATGTCCTATTGGGGCTGGCGGGCCGTTTTCCACTACCTGAGCATTCCGGGCTTTCTGCTCTGCGTCTGGATCTGGTTCACCCTGTATGACAATCCGCAGGAAAAGAAGGGCGTCAGCGCCGAAGAGCTCAAGGAGCTGGAAAACGAACCCGCAGCCGACGGCGTGGAACAGAAAAACCTGACCTTTCTTCAGGTGCTGACCACGCCTGTGGTCTGGAAATCCTTTCTTCTGCTCTTTTTCAGCAATACCGTGGCTTGGGGCTACATGTCCTGGCTGCCCACCTACCTGGTCAAAAGCCGTGGTCTGGCCATGGGCCAGATGGGCATAGCCGCTTCTCTGCCTTTTTTCGCCGGCTTCATCGGCGCCATTGTTTCCGGCTACCTCATGGACGGCGCGCTGAAAAAGTACCGCTTCCACTATGTCGTCGTCACCCAGTTGTGCATGGCCCTGTTCCTCTACCTTATGTTCACGGCTGAAAGCGTGACCGCCCTCATGACCTTCAATATCATTGCGGGCTACTTCTGCTTCTGCTGCGTGGCTTCGGTCTTCAGCCTGCCCATGATGGAAGTGCCCAAAGAAATTGCGGGCCGGGCCATGGGCATAGTGAATACCGCCGGGCAACTGGCGGGTTTCCTGGCCCCCATCGTCGTGGGCATGCTCATCACCACCGCTGCCGACGGCGTGCAGAACTACAACGTGGCCTTTGGCTTTCTGTGCTGCTCCAACATCATGGCGGCCATAATCGCCATTTTCTTCCACAGGAGCGACGTCAAGGCCGCAGCCGCCGCATAACAAAATAACGCAAAAAACTTGCCAAACGCTTTTCCCCAAGAAAATACGCAAACACGCCCAAGACCCCGCGCACCCCAAGGTGCTCCGGGGTCTTGGGCGCTCCCTTTTTCTTTGCGGCAAAACGGATATGGCCCCCTGCCGCCTGCGGGCACAGCCGCCCGCCCCTCGCCGCGCATTGAACTCTTGCCGCCGGGCTGCTAGAATATTTAACACTTGAAATGCTCGCTTACGGCAGGCAAAAGCCTGCCTTCTCGCATTTCGTGGCAAGGATTTTCAAGAAAATTCTTGCAGAGCAGTTAGCTCATTTCATTCGCTAACTGCTCTAGGCTCTTTTCAGATTCGCGCCGCAACACACGGCACGGCAAATCCGGGAGGGCGCGCATGCAGCCTTATCCGCTCCATAAAGCCTTTACGCTGCTGGAACCGGGGCCGGTCGTCCTGGTCACCACCTACGACGGCCACAAAAACAACGTCATGACCATCACCTGGACCATGGTTCTGGATTTCGCGGCCGGCTTCGCCATAGCCACGGGCCCGTGGAACTACTCCTACGCGGCGCTCATCACCACCCGCCAATGCGTGCTGGCCATCCCCACCGTGGACCGGCTCAACACGGCGGTGGGCATCGGCACCTGCTCCGGGCGGAATACGGACAAGTTTGCCCGCTTCGGGCTCACCGCCCTGCCCGCTGCGCAGGTACGCGCCCCCTTGATTAAAGAGTGCCTGGCCAACATTGAATGCCGTGTCACTGCCGTGCTGGAAGAGCACAATATCCTTATTCTGCAAGGCATTGCCGCCTATCTGGATGCCTCCCGCCACGAAAAGCGCACCCTCCACGCCGTGGGCGACGGCACGTTTATGGCGGACGGCCAAAAATTAGACCGCAGAGAGATGATGCGCTCCAAGCTCCCGGACGGCCTGTAGCGCCGACGGGCCTCCGCTGCAGCGAACCATATGCGCGGCAGGCCGAACGCCTCCCCCGCCCCGCACCACAGCAATTATCTGCCCTCCCGCCATTGCTTTGCCCGAACATAAGGGCTATGCTGCCTCCGCTTTGTGGTTGCCTTGGGCGGCCACGCCTGTCTGGGGAGGGGGAACCATGTCCACACATACACACGCTCCGGCCGTGAACGGTCCGGCGTGTCCTGACGCGCGCCCGCACTTCCGGATGCGGCCGGGCCGCGCGGCAGCCTAGGCGCACGCCACATGTTTCTTTTCATTCTGGCTCTCTGCATTCTTGTGGCCGCCGCAGCCCTCTGCGCCTTGCTGGCCGTGTGCCGTCCTTCCAGGGCCGTTGGCCGCGCGGCCAACCTGGTGGGCCCATACGGGGCCGTCGCCGCCTGCCTTACAGGGCTTTACGCCGTGGCTGTCGGGCCGTGGAGCTCCGTCCTTGCCGTGCGCCTGCCCATGGGGCTGCCCGTGGGCGCGTGCGACCTGGGGCTGGACGCCCTGAGCCGCCTGTTCCTGCTGCCGGTCTTCGGCCTGGGCATGGTCTGCGCCGTTGCCGGCGGTCTGGCCCTGCGGCATGAGAATCCCAGACGTCACAACCTGGGCGCACACTGGTTTTTCTTCCTCTTGCTGCTGCTGGGCCTGGCCCTGGTCATGACCGCACGCGACGCCGTGCTTTTTTTGCCCTCGTGGGAAATCATGTCCCTCGCGCCCTTTTTTCTCATTGATTTCAACGATGGCGACAGCCGGGTGCGCGACGCCTCCTGGATCTACCTGGTGGCGGCCCACCTGGGGGCCGTGGCTCTGCTGGCCTTTTTCGTCCTGCTCTGGCAGACCACGGGCGCAACCACCCTGCTGCCGGGCGGCGCGCTGCCCCTGACGCTGGGCACGACCGGCACGGGCACGCTTACGGCCCTCTTCATCCTGGCCGTCCTCGGCTTCGGGGCCAAGGCCGGGCTTGCGCCCCTGCACGTCTGGCTGCCCGAAGCCCACCCCGCCGCGCCGAGCCACGTTTCCGCCCTGCTTTCCGGGGCCATGATCAACGCCGGACTGTACGGCCTGACCCGCACGCTCGGCCTGCTGGCCCCGGCGGGCGCGGCTCCGGAATGGTGGGGCTGGGCCCTGCTGCTGCTGGGCCTTTCCACCGGGCTTATGGGCATTCTCAAGGCCGCCGCGCAAAGCAACCTGAAGCGCCTGCTGGCCTATTCCAGCGTGGAGAACATGGGCCTCATGGTCCTGGGCCTGGGCGCGGGGCTGGTGGGACAGGCCAACGGCAATGCCTGGATCGCCGTCCTGGGCTTCGGCGGCGCGCTGCTGCACATGTGCAACCACGCGGCCTTCAAGGGCCTGCTGTTTCTCTGCGCGGGCGAAGTGCTGCACGCCACGGGCACGGTGCGCATGCCCCTGTTGGGCGGTCTGCAACGGCGGCTGCCGTTGCTGGGGGCCTTTTTTGCCGTAGGCGCGGCCGCCATTGCCTGCCTGCCGCCCCTGAACGGCTTTACGGGCGAATTAGCTCTGGCCCTGGCCCTGTTGGACGCCCCCACCCTGTCGGGCGTGGAACGCCAGATGGGCCTGCTGCTGGCCCTGGCCGGACTGGCGGCCATCAGCGGCCTGGCGGCGGCCCTCTACGCCAAGGCTTACGGCATCACCTTTCTCGGCGAGCCGCGTTCGCCCTTTGCGGCCACGGCCCACCCGTGTTCCTGGCAGACGCTCTGGCCCCTGGCCCTGCCCGCCGCGCTCTGCCTCGGCGGCGGACTGGCCGGACCGTGGCTGTTTGACCTGGCCGCCGCAGCCGCCCAGAGCGCCCTGCCCCTGCCCGCGTCCCTGGCGGATGCGGGCCGCGCCGGGCTGACCCAAGCCCGTTTGAGTCTGACGGCCGTGGCCCAGGTGGGCGGCGCGGGTCTGGCCCTGACGCTGCTCCTGTTGCTGGCGCGGCGTTTGCTGCTCAAAAAACGCCCGGTGCAGGCCGTGCCCACCTGGGGCTGCGGCTTTCAGGGGGCATCGCCGCGCATCCAGTACACCGACGCGGGCTTTTCCGAACCCACGGCCAAAATTTTTGCTCCGGTCATGGGCCTGAAAACCCGCCTGGAGATGGATTCCGGCCTGTTCCCACAGACGGGCGAGCTGTATGTCAGCGCGCCGGACCGCCTGCGCAGCGGACTGTTCACCCCTCTGTTCACAGCTGTGGAAAGCCTGTGCAATGCCTGCAAGGTCATCCAGCACGGCAAGATCCACCTCTATATCCTTTATATTCTGGCCACCCTGGTGGCCCTGCTGGTCTGGGGGCTGCGTTCATGAACAACGCCGCAGTCTATCTGTTTCAGTTTGCACTGGCCCTGCTGCTGGCCCCGCTCCTGCCCGGCATCATCAACCGGGTCAAAGCCGTCTTTGCCGGACGCCACGGCAAACCCCTGCTGCAGACCTACTACGACCTGGCCAAACTGCTGGGCAAGGGCGAGGCGCGCAGCCGCACCACCACCTGGATTTTTGCCGCCGCACCCGCCATTGGCCTGGCCGGCGCGCTCTGCGCTCTGGCCCTGCTGCCCCTGGGCGGTGCGGTCTCGCCCTTGGCCTTTACGGGCGACGTGCTGCTGGCGGCCTACCTGCTGGGCATGGGGCGCTTTGCCCTCATGCTGGCGGCCCTGGACACGGGCTCGGCCTTCGAGGGCATGGGCGCCAGCCGCGAAGCCACCTTTTCCGCTTTAGCGGAACCGGTCCTGTTTCTGGCCTTCATGGCCCTTACCAGCCTTTGTCTGGACCTGGGCCGGGGTACGGACACGGCCTTTACCCTCTCCGCCATGTTCGGCGGGCAGACCACCAGCGCGTGGCTCCGGGGCAACGGAGCCCTGCTCCTGTTGCCCGCCATCTTTTTCATCCTGCTGCTGGTGGAGAACTGCCGCATCCCGGTGGACGACCCCAACACCCATCTGGAACTGACCATGATCCATGAAGTCATGGTGCTGGACCACTCCGGCCCCAACCTGGCCTGCATCCTCTACGGATCAGCCCTCAAGCTCTGGTTTTTCGCCGCCCTGACGGCGGGCCTGCTCATCCCTGCCCTGCCCGCCTGGCAACAAGCCGGGCTGCGGCTCGTCACCGTGCTGCTGCTGGCCGTGATCGTGGGCGTGGTAGAATCGGTCATGGCCCGCCTGCGCATGGAACGGGTGCCCTGGCTGCTGGGCGGCGCGGCGGTCATGGCCGCTCTGGCCCTTATCCTGATTCAGGCGAGGTGAACATGGACACGCTGCTGCAATCCTGCCTTTTCCTATTGGTGCTCAGCAACTTTCTCATGCTGGGCACGCGGCGCGTGGCGGGCATGACGCGCCTGACGGCCCTGCAGGGACTGTTGCTGGCCGCCCTGTTGCTGAGTCTGGACCACAGCCTGCTGGCCGGGGCCGTGCTGCTCATCAAGGGCGCGCTGCTGCCCGGCCTGCTCTGGCGCACCCAAAGCCGCCTGCCCGCCGCCGCGCTGATTTGTCCGGCCCGCCGCGTGGGCCTCTGCGTACTGGCGGGCATGGCCGGGCTGGCCTTTGCCATCTGGCTGGACGGCAAACTTGTCATGCCGCAGGGCCTGTTTCCGCCCATGCTCCTGCCGGCCGGCCTGACCACAGTGTTCTGCGGGCTCATCCTTATTGTGGGCCGCATCAAGGCCATTACCCAGGTTATTGGCTATCTGGTGGCGGAAAACGGCATTTTTTTGCTGGGCGTGCCCCTCATGACCGCGGGCACGGTGTGGTTTGAACTGGCCCTGCTGCTGGACGTGTTTGTGGCCGTGTTTGTCATGGGCATAGCCATCAACCACATCAGCGATTCCTTCGCCTCCATCGACGTGGCGGGCTTCCGCAGCCTGCGGGACTAGCCGCCGCGCGCGCGTGGCCCTTGCCGGAAGGGGGCAACCCCTGAAAGTTTGCCCTGCGGCAGACCGGCGGCGAGCGTTGGCTGCAGCAAAAGAACGGGCAGCGGGGGCTGGCCTCCGGGCAACCGACACCTTTATTGATCATTTCAAGCGCGCAGCGTTCCGGATCCGGCGCCGCACGCGCAAGGCATACGGCATGAACAGACCACACGCCCCCCACGGGGCCCACCTTTGCTTCTGCGGGACGCGCCCATGCTGACGGCACTGCTTTTTCTCCCCCTGGTCATGGGCTGCCTCATGCTGCTCTGGGGCCGCGCCGTTGTCTGCCGTCTGGGCCTGCCCCTTACGGCCCTGGGCCACACCGTGCTGACCGGCTCCGTGGCTGCGGCCGTGGCGCGGGGCGAAAAGCCCACGGCCCTGGGCGGCCTGCTGGCCCCGGATCCGCTGGGCACGCTGTTCCTGAGCCTGGCCAGTCTGCTGTTTCTGGCGGCGTCAGTCTACGCCGTGCACTATCTGCGCGACGAAGAACGCATCGGAGAACACACCAACATCCTGGACCACGGTCACTTTACCAATGCGCCCGAACGCCGCTTTACCGCCTGTCTGTGTTTTTTTCTGGCGGCCATGACCTTGGTGACCGTCACGCCGCACATGGGCGCGCAGTGGGTGGGCATTGAGGCCACCACCCTTTCCAGCGCGCCGCTGATCTATTTCCACCGGCATAAAAGCTCGCTGGAAGCCACCTGGAAGTACCTGATCATCTGCTCCGTGGGCATTGCCCTGGCCCTGCTGGGCAACATCCTGCTGGCCGTGGCTTTTCACGGCGCGCAGGGCACGACGCAGGGCGCCGAGGGCATGGACCAGGTGGGCTGGTTTGTGCGCAACGCCGCCCTGGCGGAGCCCACCTGGCTCAAGGCGGCCTTTGTCTTTTTGCTGGTGGGCTATGGGGCCAAAATGGGCCTTGCCCCCCTGCACAACTGGCTGCCCGACGCGCACAGTCAGGCCCCCTCGTTGGTTTCCGCCCTGCTTTCCGGAGCGCTGCTCAACTGCGCAATGCTGGGCATGCTGCGCGGCCATCAGATCATGCTGGCCGCCGGTCTGGGCGGGATTTCCAGCGGCATGCTCACGGTCCTGGGCCTGCTTTCGCTGGCCACGGCCGCCATCTTTATTGTGGGCCAGGGGCACTACAAACGCATGCTGGCCTATTCCAGCGTGGAGCACATGGGCATTCTGGCCCTGGGCGTGGGCGTGGGGGGACTGGCCGTTTCCGGAGCCATGCTGCATGCGGTCTGCCATTCTCTGGTCAAGTGCATGCTCTTTTTGCTTTCCGGCAACATTCTGGCCCGCTACCACACCTATTCCAGCTACGACGTGCGCGGCATGCGCTGGACCATGCCCGTCACCGCCGCACTGTGGACCGCAGGTTTCCTGGCCGTAGCCGGTTCGCCGCCCTTTGGGCTGTTCGTCAGCGAGTTGCTCATCTTCAAGGGCATGCTGGCTGCGGAGCAACCCTGGCTGGCCGCCGCCTATCTGATCTTGCTGGCCGTCATTTTTGTGGGGCTTTCCGTTTCTGTGCTGCGCATGGTGCAGGGCAACCGGCCCACAGATATGCCCGCCCTGCGCCGGGAAGCGCCCTGCAGCGTGCTGCCGCCCCTGGCGCTGGGGCTGGCCGTGCTGACCCTGGGCCTGTGGATTCCCGACGGGCTGTGGAATTTTCTGACCCGAGCCGCCGCGCTCATCGGCGGATAAGGGCGCAGGCGCAGTTGCAGCCGTTGCGGCGAAGGAGCTTGACCCATCACGACGAAGGAAGTTGCGGGCACAGACAGCAGCGCCAGCTACGGATGAAGACAGTACCGCTATGTATTTGTGCGGGTAAGCGCCGGAACGAGCGTGCCGTAAACATTGAGAAGGCATATTCTCAACGGTAATCTGCCCAAGTGAGAAAATAAATGTTGTTTGACTACCGCGATACCGTGCCCCTGAAAGGCATGCCGCCGGTTTCCGTAGAGGAGCTGGGCGATACTGTGCGTCGTCGTCTGGCCGAAGGCTGGCGGCTGCTGGTCCTGTGCGGCCTGCCGGATGCGGACGCCCCCAGGGACAAACCCGAAGAAGTCACCCTGTGCTGTGTACTGGCGCAGGACAGTTCACACTATCTGGAGGCCCTGCGCACCCCGCCCCTGCGCAGTTTTCCTTCCCTCGCGTCCGTCTGTCCGCAAGCCCAGCTCTTTGAGCGCGAAATCTGGGAACAGTGGGGCGTGGAGCCCCTGGGGCACCCCTGGCTCAAGCCCGCGCGCCGCATCCCCGACGCGGCGGAAGCCGCAGCCCGCACCCAGAGGGAAGGCGGCCCCTGTGCGGCGCAGGCCACGCCCGCTGCAGCCCCTTATCCCTTTTTTCGGGTGAAGGGCGAAGAAATCCATGAGGTGGCCGTGGGGCCGGTGCACGCCGGGGTCATCGAGCCAGGGCACTTCCGTTTTCAGTGTTACGGCGAAAACGTGCTGCATCTGGAAATCGCCTTGGGCTACCAACACCGGGGCCTGGAGCGTCTCGTGCTGGAGGGGCCGCCGCACTGCCGTCTGCCGCTGCTGGAGTGCGCGGCAGGAGACACCAGCGTGGGGCACGCCACGGCCCACTGCGTGCTGCTGGAACGCCTGGCGGGCAGCGTAGCGGCCCCGCGCGCCCAGCGCCTGCGGCGCATAGGGCTGGAACTGGAACGGCTCGCCAACCATGTGGGTGACCTGGGGGCCATTGCCGGCGATACGGGCTTTCTGCCCACGTCCTCCTGGAATGGCCGCATCCGCGGCGATTTTCTCAACCTTACGGCCAGCCTCTGCGGCAACCGCTTTGGCCGGGGCCTGCTGCGGCCCGGCGGCTCGGGCCACGACCTTGACCCGGAGCAGTGCGCCGACCTGCTGGCCCGCGTACGCGAGGCAGGACGCGACGCGCGCGGGGCCGTGGACGTCATGCTGCACAGCCAGAGCGTGCTGGATCGCCTCACCGGCACGGGCGCGCTGCTGCCCACCCTGGGGGCCGAGGACGGGAACTGGACCTGACCGGCCCGGCGGCGCGGGCCTGCGGACTGGCGCTGGACGCGCGCTTCCACTTCCCCCTGGCGGACCTGCCCACCGCGGGCTGCGCCCCGCGCGTGGCGCAAGGCGGCGACGTGCTGGCCCGCACCCTGGTCCGCAGCGCGGAGCTGGACGACTCCCTGCGGCTGCTGGAGCTGGACCTCTCCGCCTTGGCGAACATGCCAGGCTGCGCCGCCGCCCCCGCAACGGAGCCCCTGGCCCCCCTGCCGCCCGACACCCTGGCCGTGGCCCAGGTGGAAGGCTGGCGCGGCGAAATCTGCCACTTGGCCGTCACCGGCCCGGACGGCGGACTGCGGGTCTACAAGGTCGTGGACCCTTCGTTCCGCAACTGGCCGGGCCTGGCCGTAGCCCTGCGCGGCAACCAGATCTCCGACTTTCCGCTCTGCAACAAGAGCTTCAACCTTTCTTACTGCGGCCACGATTTGTGAGGCCTTGCCATGCTGCGCATCATCAGGGAACGTCTGCACCAGAAATACCGCACGCTGGACTACCCCCGGCGTCAGCCCGCGCTTTCGCCCCGCTTTCTGGGGCGGCCCGTGCTTACGCCGGTGGACTGCGGCCCTTGCCGAGTCTGCCTGGATATCTGCCCCACGGGCGCGCTGCTGCCCACCCTGGGGGCCGAGGACGGCGCCCCCACGCTGGACATGGGCCGCTGCACCTTCTGCGGGGCCTGCCGCGACGCCTGCCCCAAGGGAGCTATTGCGTTTACAGGCGAACACCGCCTAGCCTCATTCACCCGCGAGGGCCTGCTGGTGCGGCCCGGCGTTGCCGCCGCGGAACAGGAGGCGGCCCACAATGCACCGCCGGCCGCGCGAGAAAAGTTTGCCCTCTTCCGCCGGTCGCTCAAACTACGGCAGGTCAGCGCCGGGGGCTGCAACGCCTGTGAGGCGGACTGCAACGTGCTCACCACCCTGGTCTACGATCTGGGCCGCTTCGGCATTGATTTTGTGGCCTCCCCGCGCCACGCGGACGGCCTGGCCGTCACGGGCCCGGTTACGGAAAACATGCGCCTGGCCCTGCTGGACACCTACGCCGCCCTGCCGGAACCGCGCCTGGTGCTGGCCGTGGGCGCGTGCGCCATTTCCGGCGGCCTGTTCCGCCACGCGCCCCAGTGCAACAAAGGGGTCAGCAATCTCCTGCCCGTGGACCTGTTCATTCCGGGCTGCCCGCCCAATCCCTGGACCATCCTGGATGGCCTGCTCTCCCTGCGGGGATAGGACACTGCAACGGTGAAATTGCTCTGGCGGCGGTGTGGGCAGACGCCCGCCGCGCAGGCGCCAGTAAGGTCTTTGCGCTGGCAAACGCCGAAGTGGTGCAGGAACATCTTTGCAAATGGATATTCGCAAAGTTGCAGTGCTTCAGGCCCAACAGGGGCCGCCGCTGCGGAAGGCCATCCCAAAATCCGGCGGTTTCGTCAGCTGCAACCGGCTGCGGCACAACCTTGTTCCGCGCCCGGAAATGGTGTATCTTGCGTCTGCATCCCGACAAATACCCCTTAGAGCAGTTTACGAATGAAATGAGTTAATTGCTCTGCAAGGATTTTCTTGAAAATCCTTGCCACGAAATGCGAGAAGGCAGGCTTTTGCCTGCCGTAAGCGAGCATTTCAAGTGTTAAATGCTCTAGACAGACTTTTGGCAGCATCTATCTTATTGGTGAGAAACTCATGTCGGACATAGTTCCCGTTATTCTGTGCGGCGGCAGCGGCACGCGCTTGTGGCCGCTTTCGCGCGAAACCTACCCCAAGCAGTTTGTGGATCTGGGCGCAGGGCGTACCCTGTTCAAAGACACCGTAGCCCGTGCCGCCGCCGTGGCCCCCAATGCGGCCCCCGTCATCGTCTGCAATGAGGCGCACCGCTTTTATGTGAATGCGGCGCTCTACCAATGCGGGATCAGCGGCACGGTGCTGCTGGAGCCCGCCCCGCGCAACACGGCGCCGGCCATTGCCCTGGCCGCGCTGGCCCTGGCGGCCGACGGCGCGGACCCCTGCATGCTGGTGCTGCCCTCGGACCACGCCATCGCGGACGTGGACGCCTTTGCGGCGGGCGTGGAGCGCGCCGTTCGCCTGGCGGACCAGGGGCATATCGTCACTTTTGGCATCGCACCCACGGCTGCGGAAACGGGCTTCGGCTATATCGAACAGGGCGCGCCCCTGGGCGAGGACGGTTTTACCGTGGCCCGCTTTGTGGAAAAGCCCGACCAGGCCAGAGCAGAAGCCATGCTGGCCCAGGGCGGCTTTTTGTGGAACAGCGGCATGTTTTTGCTGCGGGCTTCCGTGTATCTGTGCGAGCTGAAACGCTGCGCCCCGGGCATGGCCGCCGCTTGCCGCGCCGCCTGGGAAGGACACAAGGACGACGGCGTGTTCCACCGGCCGGACAAAGACGCTTTTCTGGCCGCGCCCGCCGATTCCATAGATTACACCGTCATGGAGCACACTGCCCTGGCCGCCGTCGTGCCGCTGGCTACGAGCTGGAGCGACCTGGGCTCCTGGGAAGCCTTTTATCAGGCTGGGCAGGCGGATACGGAAGGCAATGTCTGCAGCGGGGACGTGCTGCTGGAAGGGGCCGCCCACTGCTACTGCAACGCCACCCACCGGCTGCTGGCCGTCATGGGCGTGCGCGACCTGGTGGTGGTGGAAACGCGGGACGCCGTGCTGGTGGCCCCGCGGGAACAGGCCCAGGACGTCAAAAAAATCGTGAACCGCCTGCAACGCGCCGGCCGTCCCGAATGCCGTCAGCACCCACAGGTCTACCGGCCCTGGGGCAGCTACGAAACGCTTGTTCTGGACGGACGCTTTCAGGTCAAACGCATCATCGTCACACCCGGCGGGGAACTCTCCCTGCAGATGCACCACCACCGCGCCGAGCACTGGGTGGTGGTCAGCGGCACGGCCGAGGTCACCAACGGCGATGTGACCCGACTGTACACTGAAAACCAGTCAACATATATTCCTGTCGGGACACGGCACCGGCTGAAGAACCCCGGCGTCATCCCTCTGGTGCTTATTGAAATCCAGTCCGGCTCCTATCTGGGCGAGGACGACATCGTGCGCTTTGCCGACGTCTACGGCCGGGGAGATCGTGCATAGCTAAACACATAATCCCCGCCGGCAACGCGGTGGACAAGGGCACAGAAACAGGATATTTTGCTGCGATTCTGAAACAAACGGACTTCCAGACGCGGGCCAGTGCGCCCGCTGCAAAGGATAGCTGCCCGGCATCATGAAAAAAGCGCTCATTACCGGCATCACCGGCCAGGACGGGGCCTATCTCGCGGAATTTCTGCTGCGTAAGGGCTATGAGGTGCACGGCATCAAACGTCGCGCATCACTGTTCAATACGGACCGCATCGACCATCTGTATCAGGATCCGCACGCCAGTGCGCGGCACTTTATCCTGCACTACGGCGACCTGAGCGATTCCAGCAATCTGGTTCGCATCATGCAGGAGGTGCGCCCCGACGAAGTCTACAATCTGGCCGCCCAGAGCCATGTGCAGGTCTCCTTTGAATCTTTCTTCGCCCCCCATAGGGCGGAGGCCGCATGCTGAACCCGCAGATCGGGAAAGTTTTTCGCGCCATCTACAGCCGCCTGGGCAAGGATCTGCAGGCCCGATTCTGGCGGGTCATGGGGCTTTCCGTACTGGTGGCCCTGACGGAATTTGTGCTCACGGCGGCGGTATCCCTGTTGGGCGTGGTCCTGGCCTCGCCGCAGACCATTGCCCAGTCCGGCGTCATGCACAGGCTGGTAGCCTTCTATCCGCCCCTGCGGCCCATCACCGAGGATCCGCGCCTGCTGCTCATCGTCCTGCTCACCGGCCTGTGCGGGGCCGTACTCTGCAAATCCTTGGCCCTGACCCTGCTCACCTGGCGGCAGGCCAGCTTCAGCCAAGCCGTCAACCTGGAGATGGGGCGACGGCTGTTTCACGGCTTTGTACACGCGCCCTACCTCTGGCATGTGGAGCAAAGGGTCAGTGACCTGTCTATGGCCTTAGGCTGGCGCAATAGCGTTGGGCTTTACGGTTTTGCCGTTGTCCAGGCCCTGGGTCAGCTGGCGGTTGCCGCGTTGCTCATTATAGTTGTTCTGGTGGTCACCCCCTTGGCTGGCAGCGTGGTTTTTCTGGGAACAGGAGTGAGCGCTTATATCATTTTCCGGTTGAGCCGCAAGCTGGTCAACAAATACAGCCAGGAATTGACCGCAGCGCAAAGGGATTCCAACTGGGTCAGCCACACAGCGCTCTATGGCGTACGCGAATTGATGATCTACCGTCAGCAAGCTCCTTTTGAAGCACACTATCTACAACATGAAGGGCGCGTGGCCCATGCCCAGGCCCTGTTGCCCTTGTGTCACCCGCTGCCCTCCTGGGTTCTGGAATGGATGGGCATGGTGCTGCTGCTGGGCGCAGTGGTGCTGCTGTCCTGGCAGGGAGCTGGCGTAGCCCGCACTGTGGGCACGCTGACCTTGCTGGCGGCCGTGGCCTGGCGGCTTTTGCCCACCATGAACAAGCTGGTGCAACAACTGCTCATGATGCAGCAGCAGATCCCGCAGATTGAACCGGTCCTGCGCAAGCTGGATGAAGTGGCGGCCCTGCCGCGAACCGACGCAGTAACCGCACAGGACTGCCCCCTGCGTCAGGAACTGCGGCTGGAGGACGTTTCCTTCCGCTATCCCTCCACGCCGACGGGCAAACCCGACGCCCTGCGCCATTTGCATATCCGCATTCCACGCGGCAGCATGGTGGGCTTTGTGGGCCCTTCCGGCGCAGGCAAAAGCACCATTGTGGGGCTGCTCACAGGCCTCTTCCCGCCCACCGCCGGACGCATCACGGTGGACAGCCAGCCCATGGACGCGGCCCTGCGCGAAGGCTGGATCCGGCGCATCGGCTATGTGCCGCAATCCCCCTTTCTGCTCAATGCCAGCATTGCGGAAAACGTGGCCTTCAGCCATTGGGGCACAACGCTTGACCGCGAGCGGGTGCGTCAGTGCTGCCGCATGGCGGCCATGGACTTTGTTGACGAGCTGGAACAAAATATCGATACTGTCATTGGTGAACGCGGGGTGCGCCTTTCCGGCGGACAAGTACAGCGCGTGGCCATTGCCCGCGCCCTGTACAACGACCCGCAGTTCATTTTGTTTGACGAAGCCACCAGCGCGCTGGACGGCGCAGCGGAACAGGCCATTCAGCACACTATCAACAGCCTGCGGGAACATATGACCTTGGTGGTGGTGGCGCACCGTTTGAGCACCGTGGAAGCCTGCGACTATGTGTACTGGGTTGACAAGGGCATGGTTCGCATGGAAGGAAACCCCAAACAGGTGCTACCTGCCTATGCGGATTTTCTGGCTGTCCAAAATACTGCGACCCCCCAGGAAAAAAGTGAGAATTAGCTCGTGACGCAACCCACCCTGCTCATCACCGGCGGCGCGGGCTTTATCGGCTCCTGCCAGGTATTGCTGGCCCGCGCGCGCGGCTTTCGCGTGGTCAATCTGGACAAGCTGACCTACGCGGGCAATCTGGAAAATCTGGCCGCCCTGCGCCACGATCCGGAGCACATCTTTGTCCGCGGCGACATAGGCAATGCCGAGCTGGTGGACTACCTGCTGCACGCCTACGCCCCCGACGCCGTGCTCAACTTTGCGGCGGAAAGTCATGTGGACCGCTCCATCGTGGACCCGGAAGCCTTTGCACGCACCAATGTGCTGGGCACGGCCACTCTGCTGCGGGTGGTCAAGGACTGGTGGCGCGGGCTGGACGCATCCCGGCAGCAGGCCTTCCGCTTTCTGCACGTTTCCACGGACGAAGTCTTCGGCGCGCTGCGACCGGACGACCCGCCCTTTACGGAATCCACGCCCTACAGCCCCAACAGCCCCTATTCCGCCTCCAAGGCCGCCAGCGACCACCTGGTACGGGCCTTTCACGAAACCTACGGCCTGCCCGTCCTGCTGACCAACTGCTCCAACAACTACGGGCCGCGCCAGTTTCCGGAAAAGCTCATCCCGCTCATGGTCCTCAACGGCCTGGCTGGCCGCCCCCTGCCCGTGTACGGCCAAGGAAGCAATGTCCGCGACTGGCTGCATGTGGAAGACCACTGCGCGGCCGTCTTCCGCGTGCTGGAGGCCGCCCGGCCCGGCGCAAGCTACAATATCGGCGGCCGGGCCGAGCGCAGCAACATGGAGGTGGTGCGGGCCGTCTGCGCTCTGCTGGACGAGCTGGCCCCGACGGCAACGCCCCACGCGGAGCTCATCCGCTTTGTGACCGACCGGCCGGGCCACGACTTCCGCTATGCCATGAACTGCGCCAAACTGGAGCGCGACCTGGGCTGGAAGCCGCAGCACGATTTCACTTCCGGCCTGCGGGCCACTGTGCGCTGGTATCTGGACAATGCGGACTGGGTAAAGCATGTGCAGAGCGGAGCCTACCGCCAGTGGCTGGCCGTCAACTATGCCGGTCGCGGCGTCGCCCCTGACAGCACCGGAGCGGCAAGCCCCGGAGCAGAAGGGGCCGTCCCGGCGCGCGCGACCCAGGGAGGCGCGTCATGACCGACTGGAAGGGCATCATCCTGGCCGGCGGGTCCGGGTCGCGGCTCTATCCGCTGACCCTGAGCGTGAGCAAACAGCTCATGCCCATCTACGACAAGCCCATGATCTACTACCCGCTGGCCACGCTCATGATGGCGGGCATCCGGGATATCTGCCTCATTTCCACGCCGGAGCATCTGCCCCTCTACCGGGCCCTGCTGCACGATGGAAGCCAGTGGGGCTGCCGCCTCAACTATGTGGAGCAGCCCCGGCCCGAAGGCCTGGCCCAGGCCTTTCTACTGACGGAAGAACACATCGCCGGGCAGAACACCTGCCTCATCCTGGGCGACAACGTCTTTTTCGGCCACGGCCTGCCGGACCTGACCCACGAGGCCATGACGCGACAGCGCGGGGCCACGGTCTTCGCCTACCATGTGCGCGACCCGCAGCGCTACGGCGTGGTGGAATTTGACGCCGCGCGCCGCGTGCTGAGCATTGAGGAAAAACCCCAGTCGCCCAAATCCAACTTTGCGGTCACAGGCCTCTATTTTTACGACCGGGACGTGCTGGACATCGCCCGGCAGGTACGCCCCTCGGCCCGGGGCGAGCTGGAAATCACGGACGTGAACAACGCCTATCTTGAGCGCGGCGATCTGCATGTAGAGCTCATGGGCCGGGGCATCGCCTGGCTGGACACGGGCACCCACGATTCGCTCATGGACGCCGGGGCTTTTGTGCAGGCTGTGGAAAGCCGTCAGGGGCTCAAAGTGGCTTGCCTGGAAGAAATCGCCTGGCGGCAGGGCTACATCACGGCCGATCAGGTGCGGGATCTGGCCCGCCCCATGCTTAAAACAGGATACGGCCAGTACCTTCTGGAACTGGTGGATACGGGAGGACAACCGTGGAAGTAGTGTCCACGCCTATCGCGGGCGTGCTGCTGATCAAGCCCAAAATCTGGGGCGACGCGCGGGGCTATTTTGTGGAAACCTGGCAGCAGGAGCGCTACACGGCGGCGGGCATAAACCTGCCCTTTGTGCAGGACAACCACTCCATGTCCACTTACGGCATTCTGCGTGGCCTGCACTTTCAGAAAACCCGGCCGCAGGGCAAGCTGGTCTATGTTTCTCTGGGCAAGGTCTTTGATGTGGCCGTGGACATCCGCCCCGCTTCGCCCACCTTCGGCCAGTGGTACGGCGTGGAGCTGACCCAGGAAAACCAGTGGCAACTCTGGATTGCGCCGGGCCTGGCCCACGGCTTTGCGGTCACCAGTGAAACGGCCCACTTCCACTACAAGTGCACGGACTACTACTGCCCGGAAGATGAAGGGGCCATCCGCTGGAACGACCCCACCTTCAACGTGCGCTGGCCCGTGGCAAATCCTCGGTTATCAGAAAAGGACGCGGCGGCAGGGTATTGGCATGAGTGTTAGGCTACTTCGACGTATAAAAAAATTTATACAAATATATAAATATGATGGTTTTGATGCAGCATACACGAAAACCCGTTTCTTTCTTCTGAGAAAATTTTTCAAACCAAAAGCAAGGGCCTTTTCTCTTCTCAAACAACTCTCTCCTAACAAAGATAATGCGCATCAACAAGCTACAAAAATAATAAAAAATATATTTTCAGCAAGACATAATATAGCGGGATATATTACAGTCACCACTAAACAAAACTTGAACTTTTCAGGCGCAGAAGTCGTACTTTTGGCGCATTGGGATCCTGATGCCGTTATTGATCCGTATGTTAAACATTTTTGTCATCATATGCGATCTATCGGCAAAAAAGTAGTAATTTGCACTGCCGGGATTCAAAATGAAACAAAGGGATACGACAGCTACGCTGACGCTATCGTGCATAGAGGATGTGGAGGATACGATTTTACAAGCTGGAAAGCCGGATTTGAAGCTTTCCCAGCGCTATTTAGTGCAAAGGAAGTGACACTTTGTAATGACAGTGTATTCTCTCCAATTGGGTCATATTCGGATGTATATGCTACAATGGAGAAAATTCCCTGTGATTTTTGGGGGTTGACGGCCTCTACAGAAGAAATACCGCACATTCAGAGTTATCACTTGGTGCTGCGCGAAGAAACCCTTCGACACCAAGCCTTTAAGGAACTCATTGATGCAATCCCTATAAATGCGACAAGAAAAGAGGCTATTGAGTTTGAACTTCGTCTTGGACTTTGGTTGGAAATACACAACCTGCGTCCAGCAGTATTTATTACGCCGCTTCCTCGTTTTTTTGATTGTTCAAATCCAACATTACTTTTTTGGGATTGTTTAATAAACTGGGGATGCCCTATATTCAAGCGGGAGTTGTTACTAAAGGGAGTGCCTATTGGCCCATGGTGGGACGTTTTTGAAAAAAAAGGTTATCCACAAAATTTATTAATGAATTATTTCTATCGCTTGGGAATAGACATTTCACGATCCTGCTGCCTTGGGAAGAGGGGAAAAGACACCGGAACGGATATCCTTGCGCAACAAATTCCAGTAACCCTCTCCAGGGAAGAAACAGCAGAAGTAAAACTTGCGGTAATAATACACTGTTACTACATAAATATTTTGGAAGAATTGATTTCTTACATAGAAAATGTTCCTAGATATGCGGATATCTATGTATCTACGGATACAGATGAAAAATGCAGGGCAATAAAGACACAATTGGAACCTCTGAAGTTTGCATCGCTCACTGTAAAAAAATTTCCGAATAAAGGCTGGGACATAGCACCGTTTTTCGTTGGCTTTCGAGATGAAATTCTTTCACATGAAATAATTTTAAAGATTCACGCCAAAGCGTCTACACATATTAAGGCCAAGTTATCGTCCTGCTGGAGAACGCTCCTGTATTCCTCATTAATGGGGAGCAAAGAGCATGTACGAAAAATTCTTGCGACGTTCATTGATAACCACCAACTAGGGATCATCGCGCCGCCGACAATGCCCGCAATGGCCGCATCTCAGTTGGGAAACCAACAACAACTTGGCCGCATCTTAGATGCGATGGACATCAGTATAGCGCCAGATGCAGCCATCGATTTTCCCGTTGGAACAATGTTCTGGGCACGACGCAATGCACTTGCGCCGATTCAAGATCTTAACCTCTCTTTTGATGACTTTGATGAAACTAACACCAAAAATCGTGACTCTTCCTTAGCTCACGCTTTAGAAAGGGCATTTTTTTTTAGTTGTGTGAAAGCTGGATTCAGGTGGGGGAGGATCCCCCCTGCGCCGTATCCTGGATTCAGGATTATAAACAACTATAAATAATATCTATCTTATGAGGATAAAAAAATGATAAATACACTAAAATATTTTTATATATTCAACAATGAACTGAATATATGGCATCGCGAAACGACACACCATTTTGCATATTCAGACGGAGAAAATATAGAAGAAAGGCTTCTACAGGCATTACGTTGCGTTAAGGATAAATCTACTCTATCCACAGAGCTTTATGAATTACAACGCGATTGGCCTAGTTATTATCATTTTTCTTCGCTGAGAGCCAATTTACTGCGCCCCTTTGCCTCTACTCTGCTCCAAGGTTCACGCGTACTTGAGTTGGGGTGTGGGTGCGGTGCCCTAAGTCGTTTCTTGGCAGAAACTGCAGAATATGTCTGTGCGGTGGAAGGTAGTAAAAAACGTGCTGCTATTGCGGCAGCACGGTGTGATGATCTAACAAATATCACGATTGTGGCCGATGCAATTCAAAATTTACCACAAGAAATTGGGAAGTTTGATATCGTCACACTGATTGGGGTGTTGGAGTATGCTGCCATCTTTGACGACCATGAAACTCCAGCCTTACACCTCTTACAATTGGCGCAAAATTTTTTGAAGCCGGGAGGCTGCCTCATCCTGGCCATTGAAAATAAGCTAGGCTTGAAATATTTTGCTGGCATCCCAGAAGATCACATCGGGATAGCTTGGGGTGGCATTACAGGCGCCTACAAAGACCATGGAGTTAAAACTTACAGCAGACATGAACTTCAAGAGTTGTTGAAAAAATCCGGTTTTAATAAATTTGAACAGTTTGTCCCTATTCCAGACTACAAACTACCAACAGACATTCTAACTCCTGAGGGACTACACACATCATCTAATATATGGAATGTAGCTCCGCTGCTAACTTCTCGCCGGAATTATGAACCTCAGGGCATTTTTAACCTTCCCAATGCATGGCGCAACATAGTCGAAGCCGAATTACTGCCAGACATGGCGGACTCCCTAGGTTTTTTGGCATATGCAGGAGGCAAAAGAAACAACTTCACTCCGTGGTCCCCCAATATACTGCTCTATCACTACGGCGTTACACCTCGCGATGATAAAAATTTTGCCAAAGAGGCTACTTTCCAGAAGACATCGTCAGGAATCAAAATTGAACGAAAACTTTTATATCACGACGGAGATATAAAAGAGGGGCAATATACCTTTAGGCCTATAAGTGAGCTTTACATACGCGGGACTGAACTTCTGGAAGAAGCGCGAAAGGCAACCGCTCGTCCCGGGTGGACGACGAACGATTTGGCCCGAGCGTTGCAGCCGTGGATAGATGCGTTAAAACAAAATATGGTTGAAGGCAAATTGCCTCCAAAATTTCTTGACGCCGCGCCCTTTAATGCCACGCTTACCTCAGCAGGTAATGTACAATTTTTTGATTTGGAATGGATTGATAGCGGCCCTGTTGATTTTCTCTCCACAGTAACGAATCATCTCTATCACTCTCTAGACAAACTGGGCGGCGTCTACCAGCCAAGTGATAATACACCGACTGCATACCCTGAGTTAATATTAGCCCTTTTGCACGCTTGGGGGTTCACTTTTTCATTGAGAGATCTTAAGAATTGCTGGATAAATGCGAAAACACTATGGACGCACCTTTTCAAAAATAGGCCAACATGGGAAGAGCTATGTATGTGTCATGTTTTTATTACGCCATCGGCAATAACAGATTATAAATCGCTGCAAGCAGAACATAAAAAAATAATAAACTCCTTCTCGTGGAAAATAACAAAACCACTACGCAAAACAAAAACTTGGTATGTCAAGGCCAAGACTGCTTTCCGGGGTAATCCTCCCAAAAAGAAGTAGCGTTTATGGGTAGAATTTCCGATACTGACCCGAACGGAGATTTTACATGAAAGCGTCCAGATTTTCTGACAGCCAGATTTTGGGAATTTTGAAGCAGGCCGAGAATGGGATCCCCGTGACCGAGCTTTGCCGCGAACACGGCATAAGCAGCGCCACGTTTTATAAATGGCGGGCAAAATATGGCGGCATAACTCCCGCCATGAAGCTCGCACAGGTGTCTTAGGCTCTACTTGTAAGTGCTCCTAAAAATGGAAGGATTACCATACCGTAGCTTTCTTGGAGGCTGACGATGTCTGGGCGTCTGAGTCGTTGTCTGTGCGTCTGAAGGCAATGCAACAGCCCAATACAGCGCTGGTTTTTAACGCTCCGTGGCTTATGGTGGAGTCAGAGCGGGACATCGACTACTATCAGGGGATTCTTGCTGTGCAGTCGCAGATAATCGCCAAGCGGCGCCCGCCACAGGTGGCAGCGCACGAATTAATGGCCACCAACCTAATCACAGGATTTTCCTGTGTGATGACCCCACGTGATCTTTTACTGAACTGTGATTTTAACTCTCCGTCTGCTCCTCATTTGGACAAATGGTTGTGGCAGCAACTTTCTCTCTGGGGTGTTTGCCGTTTTGTTCCGCAAGCCTTGACAGGGTGGAGGCTGCACGGGCGGAGCTATATCTCCACTTACAAGGGCAATGCCGCAGCCGAAGATCGCTTGTGGCGTCAAAAAACGCACATGCTGCTGGCAGACCAATCCTATCAAGGTGCCGGGCTTTGGTTGGCTCGGCATACCCCAAGGGCGCATAGTGCGGCTGTACGCACATGGTTCAAACTGCGAACACAGGGGCTTGTCGGGGTACTATGCGCCATAATGAAGCGGTTGGCATGACGACTACTGTATCTGCGTCTTTCACGGCGGAGCAGGTAGCCGTGATTCTTTTGAATTACAACAACGCGGGCGATACCGTCGCCTGCCTGCGCTCGCTCCATGCCCTGAAAACGCCCCCCGGCCAGATTCTGGTGGTGGACAACCATTCCACAGACGATTCCTGCGCCACAATAGCGCAGGCCTGGCGGCAATGGGCCGCACCGGTTTCTGTCGCGGCCCAAGCGCCGCCACCGGCTGAAAAGGCGGTGTTATTGCAGATGCCGACCAATGAAGGTTTTTCTGCCGGCAACAACGCCGGCATTCGTTTGGCGCTGCAGAACAAAGAATGCCGGGCCGTGTGGCTTCTTAACAACGACACAGAAGTCCTGCCGGACGCCCTGGACAACCTGTGCGCCTGCCTCAACGCGCAGCCGGAGGTGGGGCTTGCGGGCTCAACCCTTGTTTACGCGCACGACCGCACTATTGTGCAGTGCGCCGGGGGCTTCAAAATCAACAAGTACTGCGGAACAACCCCTGCGGTTTGCGGGCAAGGCACGCTGGATGCCGTCCTGCGGCGGCCGGTTGCGGAAATTACACCCCAGATTGACTATCTCTGCGGCGCGTCCATGCTCATTAAACGCGAAGTTTTTGACCGCATCGGCCTTTTCCGTGAAGACTACTTCCTCTATTATGAGGATGCAGAATTCTGCCTGCGCGCCACCAACGCACGCTTCACTCTTGCCTGGGCTCCCAGCAGCATTGTCTATCACAAAGAAGGCGGCAGCACCGCGGCCAAGAGCGCCGTCCAGGACAGAGAATTCCACCGCCCTGCCTGGGTGGACTATCTCAGCCTGCGCAACCGGGTCTACATGATGCGCAAGCACTATCCATGGGCACTTCCTTTGGTATTGCTGAGTTATCTGGGCGTGCTGGTCAACCGCATCCGGCGGGGCCAGGCCAACCGCATTCCCCTGATCTTCCGGGCCGCATGGGACGGTCTGCGCGGACACATGGGCAAGCCCGTACACCTTTTCCCTACCCTATGAGATCTGCATGAGAACCCTGGCCATTGACTGTCGCATGGCCCGCATGTCGGGCATCGGGGTGTACCTGCGCAACGTCGCACCCCGTTGCATGGCGCTGCTGGCGGATGCCGTGCGGTTTCGCCTGCTGGGGTATGACGGCGCATTCCCTGTGCCAGATGGCGTTTCCTGGGAGCCTGTTTCTTTTGACGCTCCCATCTACAGCATTACAGAGCAATATCGCATGCTGCCCCTGCTGCGCGGCTGCGACGCCCTGTGGCTGCCGCACTATCCGATCCCTGTGCTGGCGGGCATCCCTTTGGTGGTGACAGTCCATGATGTGACCCACCTGGCCCTGCCGGGGTTATTTACCGGCATACAAAAAATGTATGCCCGCCTCATGTTTCAGGCTGTACGCCATAAGGCGGCAGAGCTGCTTTTTGTTTCAGAATTTTCCCGGCAGGAATTTTTACGACTGGTAGGCCGCCCACGGGGCGGCGCAACCGTTACCCCCAACGGGGTGGACGCAAGCTGGTTGGAATGCCCCCTGGTGGACGCCCCGACGCAACCGCCGTATTTTCTGGCTGTGGGAAATGTCAAGCCCCACAAGAATATTCGCCTGCTGTGTCATACTTTTGCCGGGATAGCAGGCCAATGTACGGCTAACCTTGTGCTGGCGGGCGCATATACGGGCTTTCGGAGCGCAGAAACGTCTACGGAAGCCTTGGCGGCCATCTGCCCAGGCCGCATCCACTTCACCGGAGCGCTAGAACAGACCGAACTAGTGCACCTGATGCGCGGCGCAACGGCCCTGGTTTTCCCCTCACGCTATGAAGGATTTGGCTTACCGCCACTGGAAGCTCTGGCCACCGGCGTCCCTGTGGTCGCCTCGGACATTCCCCCGGTGCGGGAGGTCTGTGGCACACACGCCCAGTATTTTTCTCCGGACAGTGAAGGGCAACTTGCTCAGGCCATGCTGCAAGTGCTCGCCCTTCCCCCACAGGAACGACGCCAACACGCCGCAGCAGGACGCGCGCACGCCCACACTTTCTCTTGGGCAAGGGCTGCGGAAACAACAGCACAGGTGCTGCAAAAAACACTGCACCTATGATGTGGCAAGAACAGTACGAGGCAATCCCACGCTTCTCCTCCATGCGCCACAGAGGCAGAAGCAGACTTTCCGGGTCCTGCCTTCTATTGGGTATCGGCTCAAAAAAACAGGCTGAAGGAAAACCCAATAAGAGCGCTTGCCCCCGTCTTTGGTGTAGACCCGCGTATGGCTTCCGCAACTTCGAAAATTACCGCCTGCGGGTGCGTGTATTGTGCTGCTGAAATGGATGGGGAATTGTTCAGAAACCTGTCGGAAAAACTGCCCTTTGAAGGGGCTTGCCCCCGTCTTTGGTGTAGAGCCCTATTTGGGGGCAGAGTGAGATAATGCAAAAAACAAAACGGGCCAGCGAAGGAATGAACCTTTGCTAACCCGTTGTTTTTCCTATGGTGCCGAAGGGGAGACTCGAACTCCCACCCCGTTGCCAGGACTAGACCCTGAATCTGATTGCGAAGTTCCCCCGGCTTCCCTGGAGTAGTGATTTCAATGGGATAGATCATCGCAAGTTCCCTGGAGTGCCCTTGTTTTCCCCCAAAAGTGGGGGCATAGTGGGGGCATGAAAAAGCCAAAAATCAAGACACCGTACCCCGGAGTTCGTTACTACGAGCACTCTACCCGGAAGCAGCGCAACGGGCAACCCGACCGCTACTACTCCATCCGCTATAAAAAAGATGGCCGCACCATCGAAGAAGGCATGGGATGGGCCACTGAACAGTGGAATGCGGAAAAAGCCTTCAAGGTGCTGTCCGGGATCAAGGAGAACAAAAAAACCGGTGCTGGGCCTCAGAGCCTTTCCGAAATGCGCCAAAAGGCGGCTGCCGAACGCGCTGCCGCCGAAAAGGAGGCGTCTGAAAAGTATGTCACCAACATGCCCTTCCAGGACTTTTTTGAAAGGTACTACATGCCCGAAGCCAAACGCTCCAAGCGAAGCTGGCTCACAGACGAGCAGCGCTACCATAAAATCATCAAACCAGCCATTGGCGCAAAGCCGCTGCCTGCCATCACGCGGGAAGATATCCAAGGCATCATTGACAGCCTGGTGGAGTCCGGGGCGGCCCCGTCTACCATCAAGCAATACCGCAGCATCATAAATTACACGTTCACTCAGGCCAGTCTCACGAAGTTGCAGGGCACGACCATTTTCGGTGGGCAAAACCCTGTTCGTGGCGTAAAAATTCCTCCTATCAAGAATGCCCGTGAACGATTCTTGACGGCCAAGGAAGTAAAATCGCTGATAAACGCGGCCAAAAAGCTGCCCTGCATAGACTTGCATGATTGTATCGTGCTCTCGCTGAACACCGGCTTGCGACTTGGTGAGCTTCAGCGTTTGGAATGGCCCGATGTGGACATGGCTCATGCCATGCTCACCGTGCGCGACGAAGCACACCGCAAACCAGGGGGCAAGGTGCCGTTGAATGACGCCGCACTTGGGATTTTCAAAGAACGCTGGAAGCAACAGAAAAAAGGAATTGCCACCGGCTTGATTTTCCCGCCCATAGTGGGCGGCAACATGCGCGCAAGCCTTACCCATGCGTTCAGGGCACTGGTGGATTCTGTAGGCCTCAATGACGGAATCAGACCGGATGACAGAGCGAGACGAATTGTATTTCATAGTCTTCGCCACACCTTTGCAAGCTGGCTCGCTTGTAATGGCGAAGACATATACCGCATCCAACGACTGATGCGGCACAGAACCATTACAATGACCATGCGCTACGCTCATTTGATACCCGATGCCACCCGGTCTGCCGTTCATAACCTGAAGCCGCCTAAAGCTCTTTGATGTTGTTTTTTAGCCGTGATACGCCCATCGTACCTATCAGCCAGTTCACAAGGGATTCTGTGGGGTACACGACACTCCGACCAACCTGGAAGGCCCCCAAAGGGCCATCTCCCGACGAATCGGCATTGGCGAGAGTTTTGGGGGTAATGATGCCGCCAAGCTGCCGCTCCACATCCTTGCGGGCTATGGTTGGCGGAAGCTTGGACAGCAGCAACTGACGAAACTCATCTTCTGGCCGTAAAGCAGTCTGTGTCATGCCAACCTCAGTATGTTTTCAACGATCAGATTGCACTTCATGCTTACATGATTCATGAACCCTATGGCGTTTATACTTGGCAATCAGACAAAGCATGGATTCACAGCCATTTTTCCACAGCATTTTTTCGCAATGTCTGCGAACCCCACTCACACTCATGCCCAACTGTATTGCAATTTGCTGATATGTAAAACTGTGCATGAACAACTCCAATACCTGCTTTCCGCGAGGCGATAGTTTGATTTTACTTGGAGGCGTGACCGTTGTGGTGGAGCTTGCCTCGATCTTGATCAGCAATTCACGGGTTGTTCGCACTGCAAAAGCACTCCTGAGATTAACGAGATGCCAGCGCACTGTCCCATAGGAGATTGATAACATCTTCGCAAGTTCTTTTAGGTCGTATCCCGTGGGCAAGTAGCCCTACAATTTGCCGCTCCGTCTGAGTCAAATTTCGCACTTTCTTCTCCATGCTATAGTGTCTATAAAAAAGTACATCTTTACAGGCAGTAGCATGGTGAGAACGCTCAAAACAGTGGCCTTTTGATAGGGGCTGAAAAAAAATAATCCGACGACGATGGAAATAGCCTGATTATATTTCTTTTAAATACAGCATGTTGTGAGTGTGCGTTTGTGACTCCAAAAGCCTTTTCCGCTTAATCCCTTGCTCGCCAATCCTTGCCTATCCGGGCTTGTGCGTTTGACAGCCCGGCATTGCTAAAATAGACTGAAAAAGTCGAATGTTAAAACTGACTGCAATACCCACATATCCACTCTCAGGCGCGGCAACCCGTGCCCAAGAGGAGCCTCCCCAATGTCTGAAATGAAAGATCGCTGGTTGTCTGTAGGTGAAATTGGCGAATACCTGGGCGTCAGCAGCGACACTGTTTACCGCTGGATCAGCACACGCTCAATGCCTGCCCACCGCATGGGCCGTTTTTGGAAGTTCAAAAAAGACGAGGTTGATGCGTGGGTAAAGGCTGGAGGGGCGAATGAACACGATTCAAAAGGCTCAAAGCAATGAAAATAATCGACAATATCAATTCATTGCTTGGCGATGACATTAAAAATTCATTGCATAAGAAGAGCAAGCTCAAAATTGCTGCTTCGTGCTTTTCGATATACGCATACGAATCTCTTAAGACTGAGCTTGCAAAAATTGATTCATTGCAGTTTATATTTACATCACCAGCCTTTATTGCTGACGAAGTTACTGACAAGATACGCAAGGAACGTCGAGAGTTTTTTATCCCCAAAAAAGAACGAGAAAAGAGCCTGTACGGCTCAGAATTTGAGATACAGCTCAGGAACAAATTGACGCAACGAGCCATAGCAAGAGAGTGCGCCGAGTGGATGCGCAGAAAAGCTATTTTTCGCTCTAATAGAACCAAAGCGCCAATGCAGCAGTTTGCCTGTATTCATCAAGAAGAACAGGATATTGCCTATATGCCACTGCACGGTTTTACAGCAGTGGATATTGGCTATCAAAAGGGTGATGCCGTTTCAAATATCGTAAATAGGTTTGATGAACCTTCATTTACAGGAACATATCTTCAGCTATTTGAGCAAATCTGGAATGATCCCGACAAGCTCGAAGATGTAACTGCTATTATCTGCGACCACATTGAGTCAGTCTATCAGGAAAATTCCCCAGAGCGAGTTTATTTTCTTATTCTCTACAATATATTCAGTGAATTTCTTAGCGATATTGATGAAGACGTTCTGCCAAACGACAGAACTGGATACCAAAATACGCTTGTCTGGCAGAAGCTTTTCAACTACCAAAAAGACGCTGCGGTAGGTATCATCAATAAATTGGAAACATACAATGGGTGTATTCTGGCAGACAGTGTTGGACTTGGCAAAACATTTACCGCTCTGGCGGTCATAAAATACTATGAATTACGCAATCGCTCTGTTCTTGTCCTTTGTCCCAAGAAACTCTCTGACAATTGGTTGAACTACAACAGTAACCTTAACACAAACATTTTTGCAAAAGATCGCTTTAATTACGATGTTCTTTGCCACACTGACCTTTCAAGAACATCAGGTGAATCTTTTGGCATTCCACTCAACCGCATAAACTGGGGTAATTACGACCTTGTTGTTATTGATGAGTCGCACAACTTCAGGAATAATGAGGCATTTAAAGACAGAGAAACCAGATATCAAAAATTGATGAACAAGGTCATCAAGAACGGCGTAAAAACAAAAGTGCTTATGCTCTCTGCTACGCCGGTCAACAATCGTTTCAGCGACTTACGCAACCAATTGGCTTTGGCCTATGAAGGCGATTCTGAAAACCTCAGCAACAAGCTGCGCAGTCAGCGAAGCGTTGAAGAGGTCTTTCGACGCGCCCAGGTTGCCTTCAATCAATGGGCAAAGCTCCCCCCGGAAGAGCGCACGGCAAAGGCCATTCTGGATACACTTGATTTTGATTTCTTCGAGCTGCTCGACTGCGTTACCATCGCCCGCTCGCGCAAACACATTCAGGCTTTTTACGACACCAAGGACATTGGCCCTTTTCCAGAGCGACTCAAGCCCCTGTCCTTCCGCTGCCCTTTGACGGCACGGGCTGATGTTCCCGATTTTAACGGTATTTTTGCGGAGTTATCGCAGCTCAAGCTCTCTGTTTATGCGCCCATAAGCTACATTCTGCCCAGCCGCCTGAAAAAGTACGAGGAACGGTACGACACGCAGGTGGAAGGCGGAAAAAGCAAATTCCGCCAAGCCGACCGGGAGCGCAGCCTTCAAGCCCTGATGACCACCAATCTCCTGAAGCGCCTCGAAAGCTCTGTGGAGGCATTCAGACTGACGCTCAGTGGCCTGCACGAAAACCATGTTCAGATGCTTTCGCGCATTCAGACCTTTAAGCAATCGGGGAGTGGAATCGTCACTGACTGGAGCGATCGGCTGGAAATGCTGGATGCCGACGACGATGACATCCCCGTATTTTCTGGGAACGCTATCGGTGGCAAGGTTAAAATACACCTTGCCGATATGGATTTGCCTTCATGGGAAGCCGATTTATCCGCCGACCTTGCCGTCATCACCGGCTTGCTGACTTCCATGAACAAAGTTGCTCCTGAAGACGATGCCAAGCTGCAACACATCCAGGAGCTGATCCAGAAGAAAATTGCAGCGCCCCTCAATGCCGACAACAAGAAGGTGCTCATTTTTACAGCTTTTGCCGACACTGCCAACTACCTGTACGACAACCTTGCCCCACTCTTCAGGGCAAGGGGGCTGCACACCGGCAAGGTCACAGGCAAGGACGCGCCCAAGTCTACCCTGAAGAAAAGCTATGATTTCCAGGCTATTCTCACGCTTTTTTCACCTGTCAGCAAAGAAAAGGCACTGGCGCTGCCTGATGAACCTCATGAGATTGATTTGCTTATCGGGACGGACTGTATTTCTGAAGGGCAAAACCTTCAGGACTGCGACTACCTGATCAATTACGACATCCACTGGAACCCCGTGCGCATTATCCAGCGTTTTGGGCGCATCGACCGCATAGGCTCCCGCAACACCCATATTCAGCTTGTTAATTATTGGCCGGACATCTCCCTTGACGAATACATAAACCTCAAGGAGCGGGTGGAAACCCGCATGATGATTGCAGACGTGACGGCCACCGGCGATGACAACATGCTCACCGCGCAAAGCAGCGAAGTGAGTTACCGCAAAGAGCAACTCCGCCGCCTTCAGGATGAGGTCATTGAGCTGGAAGACCTGAAAACAGGCGTTTCCATAACCGACCTGGGGCTGAACGATTTTCGCATGGATCTTCTGGGTTACGTCAAAGCGCACGGCGATATGGAGCTTGCCCCCAAGGGGATGCACGCCGTTGTTCCGGCACAACCGGCTTTGGGCCTCAAGCCCGGTGCCATTTTTGCTCTGCGTAATCGTAATGACGGTGCCACCGTTCATCAGCACAATCGTCTTCACCCCTACTACCTTGTGTATGTTGCCAAGGATGGGGAGGTTGTCGCCTACCACACGGAAGTAAAAAGGCTGCTCGATCTTGTACGCACCTCCTGCAAGGGGCAGAGCGAACCCATTGCCGAAGTCTGCCGCCTGTTTAATCAACAGACCAAGGAAGGCAGAGACATGAAAGCGTATTCCACGCTGCTGAGTGCGGCTGTCCGCTCCATGATCGAGGTGAAAGAGGAAAAGGACATTGACAGCCTGTTCACCGGCGGCAAAACCACAGCCCTGACCAATACTATTTCGGGGCTTGATGACTTTGAGCTTATTGCCTTCTTGGTCGTGCAGGAGGCGCAGTGACAACGCTCTTTGCCTATCCTTCCAACGCCGCATTTGGTCGGGTGCTGCCCAAGAGTAAAATCTATGAGCGCACCCAGCCCACTAATGCTGTGAAAGAACTGTTTGTCCGCCAGGTTGAGCAGATTGTCTGGCAATATAAACTGGCCCCCGAAACCATCAATGTGCAAGGTACAGCCGCTGTTCCAGAAATCCAGATATTCCATATCACCCTCAAAACTGGTGAGCTGAAGCAGGAAGTGCTGTGCTGCATCGACCAGGCCATTCCCTTTCCGCTTATTTTTGAGCTGTACCATGAGGGCAAGGTCAAGACCATTGCCGCCTATAAACGCCCCAACGAGGCAGACGCCGCCAAAAGTGTCATCAGCCCCTATTTTGCCACTGACTGGCTGCCAGAGGATACGCCGCGTCAGCCACTGCCAGTGGTGTTTGACCTTGAGGCGCTCTACGCGCAGCTTTTGACACCGCTGCTGCCCTATCCGCCACGTCAGGGAGAGAGTTTGCCGGAGCAGGTTGACCGCATGGCAGAGATTGAGCAGGTGCAGCGCGAACTGGAGCGATGCGAGGCACTGCTTGCCAAGGAAAAGCAGTTTAATCGTAAGGTGGAGATTAATCAAAATATCAAATTGATAACAGGTCAAATTCTTGCCCTTACCCATGCAACTCCATACAATGCAGGCATGTTGAAAGCATGTATGCGAAGGACATAGCATATGGGTTTTATCAATAATTATAGTCCACTACGGTATCCCGGCGGCAAGGCTGCTGCTGCGGAATTCTTTATAGAAGTCTTGTCTGCAAATAATATTGGACAAGAAGGTGTTTATTGTGAACCTTTTGCAGGTGGTGCAGGAGTTGCGCTAACACTACTTCTTACAGAAAGAGTTGAACGCATAATAATAAATGATTTTGACCCTTGCATAGCAGCTTTTTGGATGTCTCTCCTAGATCAAACCGATAATTTTATAAAAAAAATATATGACTGTAAAATAACAATTGAATCGTGGAAAGAGCATAGGGCTGTTTACGATAATGCCACTATATCGGATTTATCTTCGAAAGAAATGTGCCTTGCCCTTGGTTTCTCGACATTCTTCCTCAATCGCACGAATCGGGCAGGAGTTCTGCCAAAAGCCGGGCCGATTGGTGGCAGAAAGCAAGACGGCGCTTACCGCCTGGACGCAAGGTTTAAAAAAGATGTGCTCATAGAACGCATTAATAAAATTGCCTTAGTAAAAGATAAAATTACTTTTACCTCTGAAGATGCATTGGAATTTATTAAAAATATTGAAAATTGCACATTGAATCGAGATAGAGTTTTTTTATATCTTGATCCTCCATACTACCACAGAGGTAAAGATTTATATCTAAACTTTTACACTCACAACGATCATTTACGACTTGCAGAGTATATGAAAAATTTTAAGCATTGCAGGTGGATGATGACGTACGACAATTGTGAAGAGATAAAAAATATTTATGATGATGAGTTTGTTTCGCTTCATGAGTTTTCATTGCAATACAGTATGCAGCACGTGAGAAAGGCCAAGGAAATTTTGATTGTACCTCAAATTACAGTTACACAAATGAGGTCGGACAATGCCAAGACATACTAGACAAACAGCGCCAAAAACACGAGTAGAAAAATTAGCCATAGAAAAATTTCGGGCTTTTTCTCCAGGTTCAAGTTTGTCTGTGGGAGAAAAAATTACCCTGATTGCCGGGCAAAATGGAACAGCAAAATCAACGATTCTTGGAATGCTATCGCAGCCTCTCGGTTTTCCAAACCGGTCTAAGGGAGATTCTCAATATACAACGGCCTATCATGGCATAGATTTATTGACTTTAAAAACTATCACAGGTGAATATTTTAAGGCGGAGTATTCGGAAATTTTTAGAATGTCCGCAGAATTTGACCCGCCACAGGAGCATAGGTACACAGTATTTCTTACAGGAGACACTGTCATTCCTGCATCGCGGGTTGCGACACAAGGACTCGTTGTAACGTCGGAAGCCAGAAAAGACCAAAAAAAGAATCATTTAAGGTTTGTAACCAACTCTGACTCGCGTGCCCCTGGAGAGGGAAACTTTCCACATCCGGTGATTTTTCTTGGACTTGAACGGTTACGCCCACTCGCCACCTGTGAAAAAATTTCAACAGCTCAATGCGCGTTAGGCAGCGAGGACAAGGCCTACTGGGAAAAAAGCTATAAACAAATTCTCTATACTCCACCCGGCGAGCAAGTGGTTTCGGAAGAAATTAATACAGGCAATGCAAAAGGTATCTACCAATCGGTTAGAACAGCTGCTTATGACAGTTTAGGAGCTTCAGCCGGACAAGATAATGTTGGCCAAATTTTAACCGCAATTATTTCCTTCCGAGCATTAAAACGCCAGCTTGGCGATAAATACCAGGGCGGTTTGTTGCTGGTTGACGAACTTGACGCATCGCTGCACCCAACCTCACAAGAAATCTTGTTTCGTATTTTGTTTGAAGCGTGCAACGACCTATCTTTACAGGTTGTGGCAACAACACACTCTCTCGCCCTACTAAAATTTGCCGACGAGTTTACACCACAGTGCTCTAAGCTGGCTTATTTGCGAAAGCGTGGTGGAAAAATTCATATCCATGAAGGGGTAGATTTTAGTTTTGTTGAAAGGGATCTTGCTCTCATCAGAAAACCTACTCCAAAAGCAGCACGGCCAATTAAAACAACTGTTCTTTTTGAAGATAGTGTGGGGAGTGAATTTTTTAAGCAAGTTACGGGAAATATTTTCTCTAAATATGTAACAATTCACATAACTTCAAAAAATAATAGAGAAATGTCTCTGCCAGATAATGTGTTGTCTCGATTAGCAAAAAGCAAAATTCCTGAGTTCAGAAAAATTGTATATGTACTCGATCCCGATGCACATAACATGGCAAGCTCTGTAACTGATCCTATCATAGCGCTCCCTGGCGGGTCTGCTATAGAGCGTGTACTTTTCCAATTTCTTGCAAGCCTGCCGGATGATGATTCAGCGTGGGAAAATGACCTAGCTTGCTCTCAGCAAGAGTGCTTTACTAATTTTAATCACTTGAATCCATCTTCTGATCAAACCGAAGAATTCAAAAAATGGATGCGCATGTGCAGACGATACACTTACTTTGGCACCAAAGACAGGGATGTCTACCAGCTTTGGGTAAAACGCAATAAAGAAGCTGCTAAAGCCTTTTGCTTGAAGCTTTTAGAAAAGCTGAAGATGGTTAAAAATGAGAGCGTGATTGATGCGTGTGATATGATTACGCTTGATATAGAGCAAAAATTTCTATCCACGCCTAATTCCGCAAATTGAGGTTCTATATGCAAAAGCTCAAAATGCACTCTCCCAATCTGACCCAGGAAAACGTGGCCCGCATTCGCGAGCTTTTCCCCAATTGCGTGACCGAGGCCAGAGATGAAGACGGCAAGGTAAAGCTCGCGGTGGATTTTGACTTGCTGCGGCAAGAGTTGTCCGAATCCATCGTTGAGGGGCCGCAAGAGCGATACCGTCTTGACTGGCCGGGCAAGCGTGAAGCCCTGCTCACTGCCAATGCGCCCATTGCCAAAACGCTGCGCCCTTGCCGGGAAGAGAGTGTGGACTTTGACACCACCAAAAATCTGTATATTGAGGGCGACAACCTTGATGCCTTAAAGCTCCTTCAGGAGACGTATCTTGGCAAGGTCAAGATGATCTACATTGACCCGCCGTACAACACGGGCAAAGACTTCATCTATGAAGACGACTTTGCAGAGAACACTGATGAGTTCTTGTACCGCTCCAACCAGAAAGACGAGGAAGGAAACTGGCTAGTTGCCAATACAGAAAGCAATGGGCGTTTTCACTCCGACTGGCTGAGCATGATGTATCCGCGTTTGAAGCTGGCAAGAAATTTATTGCGTGATGATGGAATCATTTTTATTAGCATTGACGACAATGAAATGTCTAATCTCACAAAGATGTGTGATGAGATTTTCGGAGGTGAAAATGCCTTATCCTGTTACACAATTAAAGTGCGGTATGAGGGCAAGACCCTTGTCGAAGACATGCTTTTCCAAAAGGTAGTAGAAAATATTTTAGTTTACACAAAGTCTAAAGAATGCATTAGTATAGTTCAGGAAGTCGAAGACTATAACTATGACAAATTTATTTGGGATGTTTTAGAAAAAAATCCACCCACTCTTACTGAGTTGGGAGGGAAAAAAGTAGAAATATTTAATCCAGGCGACTTTGAAATAATAAATAAAGATGCTGACAGGGGATTACTTAAGGAAATTTGGGCTACTGGATCGATTTTAGATGGAAACTCTTCCGGCAGATTTTTTCGAGATCACTTAGCAGGCCGTTACAGGACAGATGGGTTGGGTGTTTTGTATAAGGTATATGGGATTGGGGATGATGAGCGACCGTATAGGTACTTTACAGGGCCACAAAGAGAAGGTGCAACAAAGGGGAAATATTTCCAGGGTGTGCCAGTTGATAAATTAAACTCGCCAGATGAAGCCAAAAAGAAAAAAACAATTGTTACTTTTTTAGATCTGGCAGCCGATTTTGGAAATTGTCGGCACGAAGGAGATGTGGATTTTAGGAGCGGGAAGAAGCCAACAATATTGCTCCGAAAGCTCGCTGCTATTGTTCCATGGGATCAGGGAGACATCATCCTCGACTTCTTCTCCGGCTCCGCCACCACCGCCCATGCCGTCATGCAGCTCAACGCTGAAGACAGCGGCAATCGCCAATTCATCATGGTGCAGTTGCCAGAGCCGTGCGACGAAAAATCCGAAGCCTACAAGGCGGGCTACAAAACCATTGCGGAAATAGGCAAAGAGCGCATCCGCCGGGCCGGAGCCAAGATCAAGGCGGAACTTGACGCGCAGAACAGCCAAAATGCCCAGGGCAGCCTGCTGGACGCCAATGCACGGCGCAGCGCTCCTCTGGACATCGGCTTCCGCGTCCTCAAGGTTGACTCATCCAACATGGCCGATGTGTATTACACGCCGGACACACTGAACCAGTCCATGCTGGACATGATGACCGACAACATCAAGCTTGGCCGCAAACCGGAAGACTTGCTCTTCCAGGTGCTGCTGGACTGGGGCGTGGATTTGACCCTGCCCATTCGCAAGGAAACCATTCTGGGTAAGACCGTCTTTTTCGTGGACGAAAACGCCCTTGTGGCCTGCTTTGATACCGGCCTTACCGAGGAGCTTGTCAAAGAACTCGCCCGCGCAAAACCTTTGCGCGTAGTATTCCGCGACAACGGATTTTCTTCTGATGCCGTCAAAATCAACGCCACACAAATTTTCAGGCAACTGTCTCCTGGCACAGAGGTCAAAGCCATATGAATGACAAGGTGCCTATGATTCCTTGCGAGAATATGGGGGAATTGCTTTTCTTCCAGACCGATGGGCAAGGCCCCAAACTTGAAGTGCGCCTGCATAATGAAAGCGTATGGCTCTCCCTCTCCCAACTGGCAGAGCTGCTTCAGGTTGATAAGTCGGGCATTTCCCGTCACCTCAAGAATATATTTTCCAGCGGGGAATTGCAGCGCGATTCAGTTGTTGCAGTTTTTGCAACAACTGCCGCTGACGGCAAAACCTATCAGGTAGAGTATTTCAACCTTGATGCCATTATTTCCGTGGGATACCGCGTAAATAGCCTGCGAGGAACCCAGTTCCGCATGTGGGCCACGGAGCGCCTGAAAGAATATATCGTCAAGGGCTTCACGATGGATGATGCTCGCTTGAAAGAAGCTGGCAACAGCCGCTACTTTGAAGAGCTTCTTGCCCGCATTCGGGATATACGCAGTTCTGAAAAAATATTTTGGCGTAAAATTTTAGATATTTATGCAACAAGCGTGGACTATAACCCACAAGCCCCTGAATCACAGCTATTTTTCAAACAGGTACAGAATAAAATGCACTGGGCAGCGCACGGCCACACTGCTGCCGAGCTCATCTACGCCAGGGTGGATGCCACGAAACCCAACATGGGGATAACCAACTATCCGGGCAACACTTTACTTCTGCGTGATGTGGAAATTGCCAAGAACTACCTAACGGAAGAAGAGCTGAACATTCTCAACCGCATTGTCTCCGCCTACCTTGAAGTGGCGGAAATACAGGCTTTGAACCACATTCCCATGACCATGCGAGACTGGATGGAACGCCTGCACCAATTCCTGACCATGACAGGTCGGGAAGTCTTGGCTCATGCCGGGCAAATCAGCCACGAAGCAGCTATGCACAAAGCTCACGCAGAATACGATAAGTTTTGCGCCGTCAGAGCACAGTTGCCCACAGCCGTCGAGCAGCATTTTGTCGAAGCCGAAAAGCGCGTTCTGCAAAATATTCCAAGTCGGGACAGGAACAAGTCATGAAACTGAAGTTTAAGGTTCAGCCCTACCAGACCACGGCTGTGGAATCTGTGATTGATTGTTTTGCCGGGCAGGTGAACAGCGCCGGTGTAACGTACCGCGTTGACCCAGGTCGGGGAAAACAAATAGCACCCGGCCAGTATGTGGATACCCTTTCCGAATCCCTTGGCTTCAGGAATGCCCCTTGCCATTTAAGCGATGCGCAGGTGCTGGCCAACATTCAGGCCGTGCAGCGCCGCCAAAACTTGCCCCTGTCTTCCGCCCTGGTGCCCAGTGCCGGGTGCAACATCAATCTTGATGTTGAAATGGAAACAGGCACAGGCAAAACCTATTGCTACATCAAAACAATTTTTGAACTGCACAAGCTCTACGGCTGGAGCAAATTCATCATTGTTGTCCCCAGCATTGCCATTCGTGAAGGTGTGCTGAAGTCACTGGCCATCACTGCGGAGCACTTTACCGAAAGCTATGGCAAGAAAATTCGCTTTTTTGCCTACAACTCTCGGCAACTCCACCATTTGGAGAGCTTTTCTTCTGATGCGGGCATCAACGTCATGATCATCAACATTCAGGCATTCAATGCCACAGGCAAGGATAACCGCCGCATTTACGATGAGTTGGACGATTTCCAATCGCGCAAGCCCATTGACGTGATCAGCAGCAATCACCCCATCCTGATTCTGGATGAACCACAAAAGATGGAAGGCAAGAAAACGCTGGAGGCCTTGAGTAAATTCAAGCCTCTGATGATTTTACGTTACTCCGCCACCCACCGCACCACGCACAACAAAATTCATCGGCTGGATGCGCTGGACGCCTATAACCTGAAGCTGGTGAAAAAAATTGCCGTGCGCGGCATCGCGGTTAAAGGCCTGGCTGGCACCAATGCCTATCTGTATCTGGAATCCATTGAAATTTCCAAGAAGGCTCCTGTGGCCCGCATTGAAATGGAAGTACGCCAAGGAGGCGGCATAAAGCGCATCGTCAAGCGTCTGGAGCGCGGCCGCGATCTGTTTGCGGAATCCAACGAACTGGATCAGTACAAGGGCTTTGTGATTGCCCAAATCGACGCCACCACCGACACAGTGGAGTTCACCAATGGCCAGGTTTTGACGGCTGGTGACGCCACCGGCGATATTACCGAAATGACCATGCGGCGTATCCAGATCAGAGAAGCCATCAAGGCCCATTTGGATAAAGAGCAGGCTCTTTTTACGCAGGGCGTCAAAGTGCTTTCTCTCTTCTTTATCGACGAGGTTGCCAAGTATCGGGATTACAGCCAGCCGGATGAAAAAGGCGAGTACGCCAGAATTTTCGAAGAAGAGTACGAAAACCTGAAAGCTGAAATGTTGGCAGCGCTGCCCGCTAATACCAATGCTTACGGCCAGTTTTTGCAGGCTATTCCTGTGGAGCGCACCCATAACGGGTATTTCTCCATCGACAAAAAGAGCAGACGCCTCGTTGACCCCAGCATCGTCAAGCGCGGTGAAGAGGCGGGCCTTTCTGATGACGTGGACGCCTATGACTTGATTCTGAAGGACAAGGAATCCCTTCTGTCTTTTCCCACCGCCGGTGACGATGCGGAAAGCCGCAAAAAGAAAGAAGTCCGTTTCATTTTTTCTCACTCCGCTTTGCGCGAAGGCTGGGATAACCCCAACGTGTTTGTGATGTGTATGCTCAAACACAGCGACAACACCATATCTCGCCGCCAGGAAGTGGGCAGAGGCTTGCGCATCAGCGTCAACCTGCACGGGGATCGCATGGATAACCCGGCAACCGTCCATGACGTGAATGTGCTGACGGTTGTTGCCAGCGAGAGCTACAAGGACTTTGTGAGCAACTTGCAGCAGGAAATCAGCGCGTCGCTCTCCGAAAGGCCACGAAAGGCCGACGAGGCGTACTTCACAGGCAGAATCATCACAACAGAAAGTGGCCCCGTGGAGATTACCCCGACGATGGCCAAGCAAATTTACAAGTATCTGCTCAAAAATGACTATACCGATGACGCAGATCACGTTGCCACCGCCTACCACGAGGCAAAAGCGACCGGCACCCTGGCTCCTCTGCCGCCAGAGCTTACACCTCACGCTGCACACATTTTTGGCCTGATTGATAGCGTGTTCAGCGAGTCTGGCTTGCCAACATTTGATGACGAGCGCCGTACTAAGTCAAACCCGCTGAATGCCAATTTTGATAAGAAAGAATTCAAGGCACTCTGGAATCGTATCAACAAAAAGGCCGTTTATCGTGTTGCGTTTGATTCCGCAGAACTTGTTCAAAACAGTATCAGCACGCTGAACAAGGAGTTGCACGTAACACCTTTGCAATACACCATTCAAAGTGGTGTGCAAGGTGAGCAGCTTACCGATGACCAGCTCAAAAATGGTGACGCCTTCACGTTGATCAGCTCAACAACAGAGGCCCACACCATGTCGGTTCACTCCGCTGTGAGCTATGACCTGATTGGCAAAGTTGCTGAGAATACGCACCTGACACGGAAAACCATCACAGAAATTTTGCGTGGCGTCAGGCCAGATGTTTTTGACCAGTTCAAGCAAAACCCGGAGCATTTTATTGCCGAGGCTTCACGACTAATCAACGAACAAAAAGCCACCATGATTATTGAACGACTGAGCTATGACAGCCTTGCCGAAAGCTATGACATGGACATTTTCACGGCGAGTCAAAGCAAGCAGGATTTCAGCAAGGCAGGAGAAAAGCTCAAGAACCACATTTATGACTACGCAATCACAGATTCCAAGGTCGAGAGAGCGTTTGTCAAAGAGCTGGACACCAGTGCCGAAGTGGTCGTGTACGCAAAACTTCCGCGAGGCTTTCTGATTCCCACACCCGTGGGCGACTATAACCCCGACTGGGCCATTTCCTTCAAAGAGGGTTCCGTCAAACATATCTACTTCGTTGCCGAGACCAAAGGCTCCATGTCCAGTATGGAGCTACGCGCTATTGAAAAAACAAAGATCAAGTGTGCCCAGAAGTTTTTTGCAGAAGTGAACCGCAAAATTAACCCTGAGCATGTGCAGTATTCTGTTGTGGATAGCTATGGAAAGCTGATGGAAATTGTTACGCAATAATGCAAATTTTTTGAGGGAATTCCATGAGCAGAGACGTTAACATTGAAGCAATTTGTGTTGGGGATCCAGATTTTAAATATCAAGAATTTGTTACCATATTGAATACTTCTCAAAAAAGTATCAACCTTTCTGGATGGAAGATTGTATGGAAAGAGGTACCTTCTGGGCGAGAGTTGCATTCACATGTTTTCGATTTTCCAAGTAAAGGCTCATTTGATCCACAAGAGAAATTGTTTCTTGCCAGTGGGACAGGAAAATACAGATTTCGCAATCCTGGCGAAGACCCAAAATGTCCAATAGCTCACTGGGTATTTTTTACTGGAACACCAAAGCACATTTGTTCTGTGCCTCATCTAAAAGTCACTTTATATGATTCAAACGGGAATGAGATAGACCATAGGTACTCACATCAGAAGCGGGAAGAGCCAAGCGTGCGCCCCGCCATTGCAATCGGTCATGGAAATGATCCTGCATGGCGCACTATTAAAGATTACTTACACGATCTACATGATTTTTCCGTTGATGCCTTCGAGATGGAACCACACGCTAGTGAAGTTGTTCCAGATATTATTGAAAAAATTGGTTGCAATTCCAACATGGCAATTCTTGTTCTTTCTGGAGAAGATAAAACGGATGCAGGAACTTACCGAGCACGGCAGAATGTCATTCATGAATTAGGTAAATTTCAAGAAAAATTTGGATATAAAAAAACAATTATATTGGTAGAAAGGGGTGTCGAAGTGCCGTCGAACGCTTCTGGGCTTATTCGTATTGACTATGAGCACGGAAATATAGGCTCAACCATTGGTGGCATTATGGCGGCTATCCGAAGAGAGTTCAAATTATGGTAATTCCAGCGAAATAATTTAGTGAAATTGCAGCCACGCTCCTAAACTTATTATGGAGAAAAACGATGCTTGCAACGAAACAATGGAAGGATGAAATTCTTCTCCGGCTTAGCTCTCTTGTAACCGATAGTGGAAAAATTTCGCTCACCCTCGCGCAAGAGATTATTGAAGGCTGTGCATGGTGGGAAGGCCATCCTTCTGGGCCTGTCAGGGCACGTGGCCATGCCAAAAATATTCAAGGTCAAAATGGTTCATGGAGCCTTGAGTTTGGTGCTAATTCTTTTCTTATTTCTACTGCGGTTTTGCGTAGTTGCAATCGAATTAGAGCATGGCTATCCAAGCAGAACGGCGAAATTTTTCCCACAGATTGGGCAGAATTACATTCAAGCATTGCCAGCGCATTGAGGGGCTCTGTTTCAAATCACAGTGGAGACGAGTATGATTATTACTCCGCTGGGACCGAAGACAAAATTATCTTCGGTGTTCAAGCCATCTCAATTAATGGCTTTGTATTAGTATTGGGAAGCAAACTTAAGCTTCCAGAAATGTATACCTTTAAGCACCCCCCTATTCGGCGTTCACAAACTCCTGCTCCTGCAAATCATAATAGGCATGCTTTAAATTCTTGCCCTTGGTGTAATGCACTAATATCCCTTAAAAATAAGAAAAAACATCTTTCGCGTTGCCCCAAAAAGCCACAAAGTAAAACTACACAGCCATCAAATTCTTCACATTCTCCTTCTGCCATCAACACACAAGGAACAACTTTGACGGAATTACAAAATTCGCCTGCTTTAGTAAAATGCCCTTGGTGTGCTGCGAATGTATTGCAGAAAAACTTACAAAAACATATGCGCGCGCGGTGTCCAAAAAAACCACAAAACAACAAAAAATAAACTATTCATTATTTCCACTTGTGGTGACATAAATTTTATCCACACTTACGATTGTTGCATTGCTTTTGACAACGCTAATGTAACCCCTTCCTTGCCTAAAATTTCGCGTATTTCTTTTACGGAGTACCCCTTCTTCAAAGCCTCCTGAAAGTCCCCGGCCAGTATCTCCAGAGCTTCCTCGCGGGTTTTACCCGTTTCTTTTGCAGGGAGCTTCTGGAGCTTTTTTTTGACCGCCATAATCTTTTCCATCGGTATTCTGGTCTTCACTGCCATTGATGTTTGCCTCCATTCTTAGAATTTCCCGGCAGCATAGCACAAATATTCAATCCATATCAATACGCCACTCCCTGTTGTGGGTTCTTCGTGGCAGGATGGTAGTTGTCTGACGCCAACTACTATCCTGCCAAAGGGCTTGCGCCCTCTGGACTCCCAAAGGCAGCGCATTCGGCGCAGGCTTCTCACGCGCTAAACCAAAAGACAGGAGAAAAGGCATGGCAAAGCCGGAGCGTAAATTCCATAAGCGGTACACCCTCTGGGTGTCAGAAGGCGAAGCAAAGCAGCTTGAAGAACAAGCCAGCCTGGCCGGGCTTTCGGTTTCCGAATGCCTCCGGCGTCGCGGCTTTGGCGGCAGGCCAGTGGTGGCGCAAACGGACATGACCACAGTCCGTGAATTGCGCCGCATCGGGGGCCTGCTCAAACATCATTTTGAAACACTGCGGCAGGCAGGAGCCAGCCGTGAGCACCTGGAAGGGCAAGAAGAAACCCTGCGGATTTTGGGCCGCGCCATTGAAAAATTGGGGAGCGGTAAACCGTGATCGTCAAGAAGGTGAAGTACACCGACATGGACAAGCCCAAGGTCTGGCAAATTGGCGATCTGGTGGATTATATCCGCTATCCGCACAATACGAATCCGCAGGAAAAAATCGCCCATGCCGGGAGCAGAAACTTTTTTGCCGCCACGCATAATGGCCAGAAAGTGGAGATGATTGCGCTTGCTCAAGAGAGCGTCCACAGCAAAATGCCGGTGAGCCATTGGGTGTTTTCATGGCAGGAGCATGAACAGCCCACCCGCGCCCAGGTCGATGAGCTGGTGGATATTTTTCTGGAGCGCATGGGTCTTGTCGGGCACCAGGCCGTCTATGGCTTGCATTACAACACCGAAAATTATCACGTCCACATTGCGGTCAATCGGATGCACCCTGTGACCGGAAAAGCGGTGCAACCGCACAAGGGGTTCGACAAAGAAGAGGCCCATAAAATCGTCGCTCTGGTGGAACACAAGCAGGGCTGGGCCAGCGAAACAAATTCCCGCTACACGGTGTTGGAAAGCGGCGAACTTGCCCGAAACATACGGCCTAAAAAAGTACAACCCCGGCAGGAAGCAATGGCCGTGGAACACGCCACCGGCGAAAAATCTGCCCAACGAATTGCCCAGGAACGGGGGCATGACATCATCAAAAATGCCACGTCCTGGCCGGAGCTGCATCAGAAATTGGCGGAAAAAGGGCTGCATTTTGAAAAGAAAGGCTCTGGGGCCATAGTCTTTGTGGGCGAAACAGCGGTGAAGGCTTCGTCCATAGACCGTGATTTTGGCATGAGCAAACTGTGCAAAAAACTCGGAGAGTTTGTGCCTGCGGAAGCACCGCCTTCACTTGAAAAAATTCCGCCGGAGCCGGTGAGCGAGGTCAACCTGGAGGAATGGCGGGAGTATCAGAAAGATATTTCTTTGCCCGTTTCGGAGCAGAGCGAGGCAAAAAAACAGCCGCAACTTGAAGCCTTGAAAGCCCGCCACCGCAATGAACGTAAACAGATTTTGAACGGCCTTGGCAAACGCGGGCTGCCCGTGCTCAACGCTGAACGGCACAGTATGAAAGTGCGTCAACGCGGAGAATGGCATCAGCTCCAACGGCAGCTTGGCCGCAAGAAAACTCCGAAAGCAGGCAAGCCTCGCTTTGAAACCTGGCTACGCGGGCGTGGTCTGCACACGCAGGCCGACCTCTGGCGGCACAGGTTCCGTATCCAACCCCAACGCCCGGAGCTTCCCGTGCAACAGCCCTCCACGGCTCCATCCACACCTGCGCATGAACAGTTCCAGCAATATGTTGCCGCTGTAAATGCGGATCGCGTCCGCGTGACCTGTATCCGCATGAGGCCGGACGGCGACAAAAAGGTCTTCATTCTGGACAAGAGGGACGGAGCGTCCCAAGGCTTCACACCAGAGGAGTTGGCCGAGCACCTGCCGGAAATGCTCCGGCTTCAGCAGCGAGGTGAAAACATTTATTACACGCCGCTTTCAGAAGACCGGCATCACATCCTCATCGACGACATGACGCGGGAGAGCCTGGAAAAGCTCTATGCGGACGGCTTCCGGCCCGCTGTGGTGCTGGAAAGCTCGCCGGGCAACTATCAGTGTGTGCTTACCATTCCAAAGCTGCAAAGCCCGCACAACCGGGACGTGGGCAACCGGATCACTGAACGCCTGAATCGGGAATACGGCGACAAAAAGCTCTCCGGCTGCATTCATCCGCACCGAGCACCAGGCTTCGGCAACTTGAAGCCCAAACACCGGCGAGAGGACGGCTCCTTCCCCAAGGTCAAGCTGCTTCAAGCCGAAAAGCGCGAATGCGCCAAGGCTCAGGAACTGGCCAGGCAGATTGAGCGTGAATATGCCGTAGCGGAAGTCCAAAGGCGGCAGACACAGCCCCGCCCCGTGCCCGCACACGCACATCCTGGCGATTCTGCCGCTGCCTACTACGCGCACTATGAGAATATCCGCCAGCACCTTGCCCTGGAGGACTTGTCACGGGTGGATGCCATGATCGCCCTGCGCTTGCGGGCCACTGGCCACAGCCAGCAGACCGTGGCTGAAGCCATGCGCCAATGCGCTCCTACCATCCGAGAGAAAAACGAGGGCCGGAACTGGCAACGCTACGCCGAACGCACGGCTGCCTATGCTTTCAGCGCGGCGGGTGACCTGGCTCTGGCGAAGAATGGGCGGTATATGGAGCATTGGCTGAAGATTGAGGGAGGTGTGGAACGCAAGGCTAAGCAGGATGCCCCAAATCTGAGGATGCGCTGAACTGGCCTAATTAGCGCACAAAAACGGATGTGGTCACGGGGGAAGCAAAGATTTCCTATGGCAATATGGGGGCAAGTATGGTAGCTAATAAGGGTAGTTGTGCTACGGCTCAGTCTTTCTGCTAAAGTGAATACCCCATGAATATCCAGCGTGTTGACGCGCTTCTTGCCTACATCCTTATAGAGGCTCAAAAATCTGATGATTTTGGAGAGCGCTCTCTAGGGCCTATCCATTTTATTAAATATATATATTTGGCAGACTTGGCCTATGCCGAAAACCATAAGGGTGAAACTTTTACTGGCATTCATTGGCGGTTTCACCATTTTGGCCCTTGGGATACGACACTGTGGCAAAGGATTGAACCCAGCTTAACGGCCTCTGGTGCGCAGGCTATCAATTTTCCTTCTGAGTTCGCTGATACCGGGTATACACGCTGGAATATTAACTCCCTTGAGCGTCTTCGAGAAGCTTCGCAGTCCTTAACTATCGATATGCAGGGGTTTATCTCATGGGCGGTAAGAAAATTTGCGAATCACACTTCTGATATTTTACACTTTGTATACAATACACCACCAATGCTGCGTGCTGCTCCGCAAGAATCACTCGATTTTACACCATCTGGTTGGATTTTTGAACCTAACGCTTTCACAAAGAACAAAAAGATTACATTGACTGCTAGACAGGAAAAAAAGATTAAAGAGTGGCAGGCAAGTGCATCAAAAACACTGCAAGCAAAAATAGCAGAGCAAATAGCGAAAAGAAAAAAATGCACTACAACACAGCCAATGGCTGTTTATGATACTGTTTATTTTGAAGGGGTTGCTACGCTTGATGCGGACATAAATGCCCCTTTACCTGAAGGTAAGGTAAGCGTTTCTATCGTAGAGGATGTTTGGAAATCAAAGGCGCGTTATGACCCCTGACTATCCACTGGATTGTGTCCAGCCGCTATGTACCGCTTGGTGGGAAAAACTGGATAAGCCTAAAAGAGCCGCGTGGTGTTTGGCTGAAGCGCATGTTCGTCATGTTGCTGAAACTCCCTATATATTGGAGCCTGTTGGACGCGGCGGTTCCCATGCAGGAGATCATTCCGTTGCTCATTTTACCCTGACAACACTTAATCGTGCTACATCCGCGCCTGAAATCACCAATCTTCCCATTGCGGCTGTTCCGCATTATCCTGGTGAAATCCTCACAGTGGGCAGGGGGAAACGCCGCCCAGTTCTTATTTTGGCTGACCCAGGAACTGCTGTGGAAGAAAGCCTCAGGCAGGGAGCGTCAAGGGCAAAGTTTGCTCCAGTATACTTGGTTGCTCCTTATTATTCTGCCGACTCTGGCGGTATCAGGGAAGGATTTAAACCTGAATTTGTTCGGAGAGTGCGCTCATTGCAGTATACTCAATTTTTTTGGGATAATTTGCCACACGAACGTGGACATCATTCCATTTTACGTCTTGACCATATTCAACCGATAGAGCCAAATGTTTCCAGCCTTAGACCTCTGCCGTGGATTCTCTCAGAAGAAGCGCAAGCTGTTTTGACAGACGCTATACGTCTGCACTTGAGTGGCCTACCCCCTGAGCCTGACAGCATCTGGAATATAGCGAGGCAAGAACTTGCAAAATTTCCTATCGTTACAGAGTAGCACATCCGCTGCAAAGAACTCTTTGTTAAAGTGCTTTGTAATGTGATTTTACATTATTTAGACGCCATCAATGCTTTTGTAAGATGCCACTGTCTGCAAAAATGAGAAATGCTATTAAGTGGCAGCCAGTCCCTTCAATCTTGCGCAGGAGTGCCATAAATATTGTTTTGGCTCTCATGAGCGTGCCAATACAGCCGCTGTGCTCATGCTTTCCTCTCTGGCTTGGGTCAGCTTTGCCACCGCGCTGTATTTTGCGTTGTGGCGTATGAACAGCGCAACCTGAGCGACAACACGAGACACCCCTCCACCGCACCACTCAAGCCTCTTCGGGGAGATTGTCAAGGGCTATGGCCCGCACAGCCCGGCGCACAATCTCCTGCATCAATTCATCCGTTGTGCAGTCGGTGGGAGGACAGCGCACCACTACCGGGGCGTTCCACTCAAGCATGGGCACGGTGCATTCTGATGGCTGCAACATCCGCGCCCCTTGGCCGGTCAGAACCCAAGTGGGATTGATCCACTTCTTGCACAACAGCGTGAGCAGCCAGTCCGCAGGAACAGAGCCGCGCTTTTTTGCATCAGAAATTGACGATTGCCGGACGCCCAAGAAATCCGCGAGTTCGGACTGAGTGCGGCAGTCAGCCGCTTCAAAAACGCGGGAAAGAGCCGAAGAATCGCGCAAAGCGGTTCTTCCATAGGGGGCAGGTACTTCGGTCATGACAAGCTCTCCGGTGTATTGCCAGACTGGCAATCACCGAAAAGCGATTGCCGGGAGCTGAATACCGTCCTAGCGGCGGCGGAGTTATTTCCCCGAAGGGTATTGTATTCCTCGCACTCCCGGCAGACCATACGACAAGAGAATGTCGCCAACCAGCGAGTGCGGGAAAGCGACCCCGTGGATGGCCACGGACCGCTAGGAGTAAAGGTGTATTCAGCACCTGTCTTTTCTATGCCCGATGGCAGCACGAAAAGCAACGGCGTAGAAACCTCATTCAACGGCTAAGCAGGGGAAGGCCCCGAAGGCAATGTTCGGAAATTTCGAAGAGTTCAAGCGGAAGGGCAGCACCAAATGAAGTTTCAGATTGGTACAAACACCATACTCAGCTTGTATGTCTTCACACCAGCTTCTCATTGACATCGTTATTAATTACTGCATATTGTGATTTAACAACTAGCAGTTGGTCTGGTGTTGCTTTTTGGAGCTTATGTACTTTCTCAGCTCAACTCACCGTGACAGCCCATTTTTCTATGATGATTTATGTGGAGGTCATTATGGTAGTAGCTATCTTTTTGATATGCCTGGCTTTTGTAAAGGCGCTTGTGGGGTGTCTGGTGAGGAATCAAGAGCTGGGAGAGGAGATATATGCTTACGGAAGCACACTGTTAAGCCAATGACAGCGCCCGGAGGAGGTTCGATTCCTCCTCCACCCCCCCCCACTATTGAAAAAGGTTGGCACCCCCCATCCTTGCGTACATAAAGATTGGCGTCATGATGTTTTTCCTTGGCAGCGGCCCAAATCTATGCACGCACAGATCAGAGGATACATGATGCATGATTTTCTTGCACAAAAATGGCAACAGCAAACGAAAAACAAGCAGATTATTGGCAACCAAGGATTGCACTTTGTATCATTTGTCCTAGCAAGAAAAGGTTTTAATGTAGCTATTACATCTCGAAATGCAAAAGGCGCCGACATTCTCATATACAATGAAGGTTGTTCTATTGTGAAAACAATACAAATCAAAAGTATTACCATCAAGCAGTATATTAATGTTGGGCAGACAAGCGAAAAGTTTGGGCCTGAGCCTAAGTTGATGTGTGATTATTGGGTATTTGTAAACTTAAGCTATGCTTACCCGCGTTGCTCTGTGTATACAAAAGAAGAACTGCAACCACTTGTCACGGTAGATAACAACCCCGGAAAAGCTGGTAAATGGAGTTGGTGGCTTCCTTCAAATGTATCAGATAACTGCCTGGATGAATGGGATAAAATTCAACTGTAAGCAGCAATATTTATTTGGATTACATTTTTAGTGTGATATGTCTCTGGACATCCTTTAGATGGGGGCTGCCCTCTACGAATCTAACGCCTTCTTGGCTTTCATTTAAAGCACTCTTCGGCTCCCACTCACTCACATAGCCCGGCTCATCCTGCATGCGCTTCAGCTCTCGCATGACGGCACTGTGGTTCTCACGCACCAAGGCCAGCTCGTCCTTTTGCGGAAACTCCTGCCCCAGAGCGGCCTTGACCGTATCCATTTCGGCCATTTCCTGGCGCACGTTGGCCTGGTAGTTCTGGAAAGCCTGCTCGATGCCCTTTTCCAGAAAGTTATCCAGCCGCTGAAACATGCCGGACAGACTGAATTTCTCGTCAAAGCCGTAGACCAGATTGTCCGGCTGGAACTCCTGATCGCCCATGCCTTTGAGAGCCAGGCGGAATCCGTCACCGCCCGGAGCTTGTGACGTGCGCAGCATGGACACCTCAAAGCCCCGGTACTTGCCCAAGGTCGGCCTTGCTTTGGATTCCCGCGTGATATCCTTCACGCCGTCTCGCAGAATGTTCTGAATCTGCTCACTGTGCTTTTCGGTCAGTAGCTTGCCGTCTTTGAACCACTCCAGTCGGATGCGCTCCTTACCCTTTTCTGTGAAGGTACGGGTGTTGCCTTCCCGTAGGCCACAGTTGGCAGCATAATCTGCTTGTGCCTTGGCAAGGCGACCTTCCGCAGCGCAAAGCCATTTCAGCCGATCCCGCAGCCGGTGTTGCGATCGCTGATGCTGTGAATGCAGGGCTTCGAGCTTGCGCAAGTCACTGGCCAGCTTCACCTGCATAAGAATGAGTGGATTGCCGGAGGCCGCAGCCTTCATATCTGCCGCATTGGCGGCTTCGGACTGCACATCGTCGATGACACGCTGAAGCAAATCCCCTTTGCGGAATTGCTCAATGGCGGCAGCCTTGTATTCTATGGTCTGCCACATGCGGGCATCGTAGGTTTGTTTTGTGGCGTAATAGTAGACGCCTACGGCAAACTTGTCCGGGTCGCGCTCATAGAGCATATTGCCCTGGCGGATGATGCGCCCGTTGCGCTGTTCCAAATCGCTCGGCCTCCAGGGCGCGTCCAGATGATGCGCGGCCACCAGCCGCTTTTGCACGTTCATGCCTGCGCCCATCTTGGCTGTGGAGCCAAGCAGGACGCGCACCCGGCCAGCCTGCATGTCGCTGAACAGCTTACCCTTGCGAATATCCGTGTTGGCATCGTGGATGAAGGCGATCTCGTCAGCGGGAATGCCACGCTCCATAAGCTTTTGCCGCATGTCATCATAGACGGAAAAACGGGAGCCAGCGGCCACACAGGCGTCCATGTCGGCTGCAACTGTGTTGTCTGCGCCGTCATCGTCACCTGCTTCCACGCTGTCTGCATCTTCTTCATCGGAGCCAGCGGCGGGGGCTGTGCCTTCTGAATCTGCACCCCGGAAGAAGTCTTCTTCCTCAAACTCCAAGCCAGGCGTGGGAGCAGGGGCTGCCGCTCCGGCCCCACCCTTGGGGGTGGACAAATCGCAAAACACGAGCTGCGTTCCCTTGTCCGCCGCTGTGTCCTGCCAAATCTGAAAAATGCGCTCCACCGCCGCGTTGCTCTTGGAGCCGTCGTAATCACCGGCTTCAGGGTCGGCAAGGCGATAGTCGAGGCCTGCCTTGCGGGCGTCATTGGTGATTTTCAGCGGGTTGTCGATGCGCGGGTCTTTGGGCAAATGCTCCATGCGCTCGATAATCTTCTCCATGTAGAACGCCTGGCCAGACGACCGCTCCACCACATGATTGAAGGGCTTGCCGCCGTCCACCGGTGGGGTCAGCGGACGCATACCGGCCTTTGCCGCTTGCTCGTCCAGATCGCCCTTCGTCACCACATCCGCAAAGGAGCGGTACATGGAGAGCAGCTCCGGCACGTTCTGAAAGCTGGCAAAGCGCGACTTCAGCTTGTAATTCACCCCCGTGGCGTCCAGCTCCCAACCGTTGGTTATCTGGCCGAAGGTGGAAGCCCAGGCGTCAAAATACTCAATGTTCTTGGCTTTCAGCTCGTCAAACTGCAAATAGCGTTGCAGCGTATAGACCTCGGCAATTGTATTGCTGATGGGCGTTCCGGTCATGAAGTACACGCCCCGGCCCTCGTGCTTTTTTTGCAGATACCGGCACTTGATGAACATATCCAGCGCCTTGGCTGACCCCGTAATATTGCCGAGGCCGGATACATTCATGGTGGTGGTATAGCTCAGGTTTTTGAACTCGTGGCTCTCGTCCACAAAGAGCGCGTCCACGCCCAGGTCGGCAAAATCCACAGCACGATCCTTGGCCCCTGTTCCGGCCATGAGCTTTTCATAGCGGGTTTCCATCTTTTCCCGTTGTTTTTCGAGTTGCTTGATGGTTGCGCGGCCCCCATCATTTTGCTTGGATTCCTCAATGGCCGTAATCACCGCGTCGATCTGCTCTTGCAGGATTTCCTCCTGCATGTCGCGGGGCATGTCGATTTTTTTGAAGCTGGAATGCGCCACCACCACAGCGTCCCAATCGCCGGTGGCCACACGGCTGAACAGGCGTTCGCGGTTCTGCTTGGTGAAATCGTTCTTGTCGGCCACAAGGATGTTGGCCCCCGGATAAAGCCTGTAAAACTCATCGCGCCATTGATACAGCAGGTGATTGGGCACCACTACCATCGGCTTATTCAGAAAGCCCATGCGCTTGGATTCCATGATGGTGGCGATGCAGGCCATCGTCTTGCCCGCACCCACCACATGATCGAACAGCACCGTGCCCTCCTGGATGGAGCGCCAGACCACATCCTTTTGGTGCGGTCGCAGCGAAACATCTGAAGACGCGCCCACAAGTTGGATGTGCGAACCGTCATAACGCGGCGGCACATGGGTGTTGAACCGCTCATTGTACAACGTGGTGAGCATGGTACGGCGCTCATCGTCCGTCCACACCCAATCCAGAAAAGCCTGCTTCACCTCGTCAGCCTTCTGCATGGCAGCGGCTGTGAGTTCTTGATCTACTACCATGATGGGGCGGTCGTTGTCGTCGTACTGGCCGCTTTCCTTCTCCACCTTGATGGGCCGATTGGTGAGCAGGGATTCCAGAATCTTGGAGGCCGGGTATTCGGGGATGCCCCACACTTCCGTATTGGCGGCATGGTCGTAGATACTGACCTTGGCTTCCCAACGTCCCAAGATGGGCACATAATTGATGGTCTGATGTCCCCGGCCACCATGAATGCGCTCTTCGATGAAGTCAGAAAGCACGTTGCCGGGCACCCAGGTGGAGCCGAACTTAACGCCGATGTCCACGGCTTCAATGTCGGGAGGAATGGCGGCGGCAAGGGCTTCCACATTGGCGTGGTACTGCGGGTCTTCCGCTGCCGCTGCCAGCGCCGCCTTGTGCTTTTCGCGGACATTGCCGGTGAGATATTTGTCGCTGATTTCCCATTCCGCACTGGCCGGATTGCGGAAAATCAGGCCCTCGTCTTGCAATTCCTTCTGAATGGTCTCCGCTGGCCGGTGCAGCAACTGATTCATGCGGGCAAAGTCCACCTTGCCCGATTCTCGCAGGGAGATGACCAGGGCATCCTTGGTGGTTTCGGCCTTTTCCGCAGCCTGGGTGGGCTTGAGCACCCGTTGCCGAAAGATTGCCGCTTTCCGCGCTGACGCGGGCCTAAACTCCCGGCCTTGACGCTTGGCCAGGTCTTTGGAAAGCCCCTTGTCGTACTCCAGCTCCAGCGATTCCAAAAGCGAATGCTCCGGGTCGTCGCGCATCAGCCCCCGGTTGGTCTGGGAATTGAGGTGGCCGTGTCGGCGTACAAAAGCGTCATACTGCACATTGAGCTGTCGCCGGGCACCTTCAATAAACTTTTCTTCAGCATCGTTCTTTTCCAGATTGAGAAGGTCACGCAGACTGTCCCGAATCTGGATCATGGAGGCCAGCCGCTGCCGCGCCCCGTCATTTTTGACCGGCAGCTCTTCATAGCTGGCCTCGCCAAAACCTCCGGCCACTTTGAAGACGATTTTGCGGCTCTGCGGCTCCACACAATACGCGCCCATTTTCAGGGACTGGAAGTAGTCGGACGCGATGAAGGCTTCATTGCGCTTTTCGCTGTCCAGTTCCTCTGATGTTTCGGTTCTGGGCACATACTGCATGGGCGGCAGGCATTGGAGGCGCTTTTCAATCTCCTGCCCAAGGTCAATGTCCGCCGACGCCACACAGTTGAGCGCATCCTGAAACATGCCGCCGGAATACACCATGTTGCCGATGATCTGGCCGGGCAGTGCGGCAAAATACTTATTGATGACAGCCGGGCGAGTGCCGCCCTCTTTCAGGTCTTCTGCTTCCACCGTGGCCGTATGCACCCAATCGGTGCTGCGAATGCGCGGGCCGTCATGCTTGCGGAAAAAAAGAATGTCCGTGGTCACGTCCGTGAGCGCATTCTGCCGAAATGCCGTTTCCGGCAGGCGCACGGCCCCCAGAAGGTCGGCTGATTCCGCAATGTGTGCCCGTGCGGTGGGGTCAGCCGCATCCATGAAGAAGCGGCTGACCACAAAGGCCCCGATGCCGCCGGGGCGTAGCAGGCTCAGGGATTTTGCCAGAAAGTAATTGTGGATGGAGAAGTTGCGCAGCTCTGGGAAGTTGGGATCGTAGAGGGTCTGCTTGCCGAAAGGCGGATTGCCGACAACCAGGTCGAAACGCGCCCCCTGAAGCTCGACATTCTGAAAGCCGTTATTGAGATGCCGGGCCTTGGGGTAGAGATAGTTGGAGATTGCCGCCGTGGTGGGATCAAGCTCCACAGCAAGAAATTGGGCGTTGTAGCCTTCCGGCATCAGTCCCATAAAATTGCCGATGCCCGCCGAAGGTTCCAAAACACGCAGAGGCCCGCCTTCGCGCAAGCCCAGAGTGTTCAGCCCCTGATAAATGCCTCGAATGACGGTTTCAGAGGTGAAGTGGGCATCCTGCGTAGAACGGCGGGCCTTGGCGTATTCGTCTGGGGCAAGTAGGCTTTGTAGTATCTGATATTCCGCAGCCCACTTTTCGTTGCGGGCGTCAAAGGCTTGAGGCAGACCGCCCCAGCCCACATAACGCACCAGAATTTTCTTTTCGTCAGGCCCGGCCACCTCAACCTTGCGCTCCTGCAAATCCTTGAGCAGGCGGATAGCGGCAATATTGTCAGCAAACTTTGTTTTTGCCCCACCGTGGCCAAGCCGGTCATCCGGGTCTATATGGTAATTTGCAGGCTCGTATCTATCCCGGCGTTCTGCAAAATCTCCCAGTCGCTCATCCCCTGCTGGCGAGCTTCCCAGGCCGAATCGCTGTTCAGCACGTTCGCTTCCCGCGTCGCTTGCTGATCCAGCGTCACCATGAACGATATTTCCCCCCGTTCCTCCAGGCGGCGCAGGTCGTCCGGCTGGTTCAACGCCCATCTGTCCAAAATCAAATAGGCTGAATTGGTGAACGCCGCGCTGCGTACCTCGCGGATGGTTTCCGCTCGCAACACTGTGCGGGCTATTTCCAACGGAGCTGTTTGTCTGTCGAGCATTATGGGCCTCCTTTGTGTCAGCGTGAGCGTTCTCACGCCGCAGTTCTTCGATTTGATCTGCCGTCACGTCAAAATTGAATGAGAGCTGCCTGGGGTCGTAGGCTTTTTTGCGTGGCCGGGCCATAGGATTTACCTTTTATCGGCCACAGCCTCCCCTCCCTGATTAAAGGTCAAAGCCGCAGCATTGAGGATACGGACGCCCCCACTTGGGTGATCGTCTTCAATAAAGACAACCTTGTCGCCCTGTTCCAGCTTGAGTTGTTTACGAACCGCCACGGGGATGGTGATTTGCCCCTTGGAGGTCATGGTGGCCACTTCCATTTTCATGCAGTGCTCCTTATTTCTTGTTCCTTACTTTCCTTGTATTCCTTACTAAAGAAAAAGCAAGTAGAAAAAGCGAGCACCACCAAGTCAGAGCATTTTTTCGTCAAGCTGCCCATTGGTGATAATGGTGACGATCTTCTCCTGAGCCGCTTGGTCACCAGCACGGGCCTGCTTGGCTATGGCAAGAGCCTCACGCAGTTGCGTGGCCGTGAAATCGCAGGACGGGAAACGAATTCCGGCAAGAATATAGGTGGGCGTTGATGGGATGCGCCCATAGCCCGCCAGAATGTCTTCATTGACGACATCAGCAGCGCCCTTGCTCAAGGCTTCACCAAAGGCTTCTGGTGTAATGGCCGCTTCCTGAAAAGCCAGCAGGAGCGAGGCCTCATAGGGCGTGGGAATACCCAGGGCGGTTTGGGGCAACACCTTGTCCCAGAAAAGGTTGGCCGCGTTGGGCGAGAATTTTTTGAGAGCCTCATAGCTCAGAGCCTTTTTCAGCGACTCGCCATACTGGTCGGTCGGAATATGGCGCACCACGATGCACATATCCGGCGCGGCCCGTTGGGCTTGCAGCGGTTCACGGATGCCGCAGTAAGAGGTAGAGTAGGGGCGCGTTATCCGGTCTGGATGCACTACCCCTCTCTCCGAACCGTGCTTGCACCTTTCGATGCACACGGCTCTCACGGATGCCTCCTTGCTTTGGCTCGCCAATAGGGAAGGTCACGGCGGTGAAGCTCATTGTGGCAATCAACACAGAGAACCATGGTCTTTCGACGCATGGCGCACATCATTTGTTGCCACAGTTGCTTCTTTCCCTGTACATCCTTCAGAGCTTTAATGTGATGAACCTCCATATATCCCCCTGTTTTCCCACAATATTCGCAGGTGTTTGCATTTAATCGCTGCACCAATTCTGAACGAGTCATTGTGAATCGTGTAGTATCCCAAGGAGTATCCACATTAGAATTGTGGATTTTTGGAGGTTCATGGTCTTTCAACCTGAAAAGCCTGTAGGATTTTGGAATTCCGTTGATATTTACCTTCAGTTCATATCCAGATTGAGCAGATAGTTTCATTTTACGAGCTACTTTTCCTATGGAACTCTTGTGCTTATGAGAGAGTGTTGCAAAGAAACTCCATTGGGCTAGACCAATAACTCTTTGCAGAGCTGTTTTGTATCCTTGAGCAAGGGAATAATAATTTGCTAATCCTCTCATTTCCGCATTATATGTCATCAATATTTCCACATCGCTACGCCGTAACAATGCAGGACGACTTTTTGGGCGGAATATTGCCATATCTCCATAGCCATTTTTACTCGCGTATTGGAACATCTTTTCAGATGGAATGTGGAGCTGCATTTTTTCTGAAATTGTCCTTCGATTACAAGTTCCCTTTCCCCATGCAATTTTTGTCGTCTTTGTGCTTGTGTATGTCTTTATATCATACCCAAGAAATCTAACTCCATCATTTGCATCTGCGATACAAGTTTTCTCTTCAGACACTTCAAGCAGAAGAACATTATTTATATATTCCTTCACTTGTAGCATTACTGATTCAGCTTCTTTGCGTGTACCAATGACTCCAATGATGAAATCATCAGCATACCTAACGTAACGAAGCCTCCTATATTTAGAGTCAACGTGTAATCTGGAATTGATAACTCGCATTTTTTTCTGTATCTCTCGGCGTTCGCGTAGTATCTCCTTGCGGGCATCATTCAAAGGTTTGCCTTCTTTGAATTTCTGCCTAAGCTCTCTAAGCTCACGATTGATTATAATCATCTGCCTACACAGCTTTTTGTAATCGGGATTATCCTTTCGTCTTTCACCTTTGTTGAATTGGCAAATCATATCTTCCATAAACGTATCAAGTTCATGAAGGTATATGTTAGCTAATATTGGTGAAATGACGCCACCTTGTGGTGTCCCACTCCATGTAGCATTGTATTTCCAATCTTGAGCGTATCCAGCTTTGAGCATTTGACGAATAATATGAATTATGCGCTTGTCATCAATCTTCTTCTCCAGAAATTCAATCATCTTATTATGATTGATATTGTCAAAGAATCCTTTGATATCAAACTCAATAATCCACTTCGTTCCGTTCCAGACGTTTTTTACCTGTCGCAAAGCAGAATGACAGGATTTTCCCGGTCTGAATCCATGAGAATTTTCAGAGAAAATAGGCTCATAGATTTGCTCAAGAAGGATTCTGACCACTTCTTGCACCAGTTTGTCGTCTCCGGTTGGAATACCGAGAGGACGCAACTTTCCATTCTTTTTGGGAATGTATGTGCGCCGTACAGGTTTCGGACAATATTCACGCCTTGCCAACAGCCCAATCAAATGGTTCACCCTTTCTTCGGAGAACCCATCAAGCGTATTTCTATCTACGCCCTTTGTTATGGCTCCCTTGTTAGAGTATATGTTGGCATAGGCTTGCTTCCACAGAACTTCAGGGTTGGTCGCCAGCCTGAACAGGCCATTGACCCTTCTTCCACTCATGGAAACCTTTGCAATGGAATTCATAGCCTTTATCGTAGTTTCTGTTCGCATTAGCGCAACCTACTTATGACTTGTAATTCCGACATCCATAGCTCCCTTCCCCCACATATTTCCGGCTTTCGTCGCATTCCTGCTTTACTTATACCGTAATTGCGGACCGATTGGATACGTTCTGCCATTGTCATTACAACATGACTTTGGGTACTACGGAGCCTCCGTTGCCATACAGGTTGTCTTTTATAACAAACCAGCTTAGGCAATCCTGTGTTTATCTGTAAGTAAAGATACGTCATGGTTAGGTGCCCTTTTCGTCTTTTCATCCCTATTGGGAAGTGCCATGAGGCAGCAAATTATGACAGATAGAATGCCAGTCCATCATATACCTCATTACAACGTCTCAATCACCTTTTCTTCGTTGTTATAGAAACCAAATATTGCTCAGACTAGGGTTCAGGCAATTCAGCTTTCACCATACATGACTTGCACTTGCATAAGACTATGACCGGTGATTGTCATTCTTTGTGCCTTTTCCAGAGATGCTATGTTCACGTTCCGCTTTCGCAGTTTCAGCTTTTACAAGCACCGCTAACTCTGGCGTGCATGGAATCTATTTGCAATTCCAGGGTATTCAACCCACTTCCCTTACAAACTTACACAGCGCACCATTCAAGGTTGACCCAGTACTCCACCAGATCGCCCTGGAAGTCTTTGGCAGGCCGCCCGTCCAGGCATTGCCGGTCGGCCAATGCCTCGCCGGGAGTATAGGGCAGAGCCAGGTCTTTGTTGACCTGAGCCCTTACGCCTACTTCCACGGCCACCCGATCCGACATAGGGGTTCCGGCATGGGCCACATGCAAAGAGAAAAGCACCAGGGCCGCCGCTATCATTGAAAGAGCACTATGCCGCTGCATCATAAGAAACCTCCTGCCCCAACTGGAGCAATTGCGGCACACGAAGCTGTGCCCTTTTGAGTGAAGGATTGGCGTAGAACATATCGCCGCGCACCACCTGCCCGGAAAAGATGAAATGGGCTTCGCCTTCAATTTGTTCCTGAAGATCGCGCAAATCCACGCGATCTTCTTTTTCTACGGTGGTGTTCATGGTGTCTGCGTAGGTGGAGCCAGACTTGTCAGTGACCGAGAAGCCAGAACTGCGCACTACTGTGACTTGTCCAGCTAGGCCGCGTATCAATTCCCATGTTTTTTCCGCGTCTTGCATCTTCATGAAAATTTTGATTGATGTGTTGGCCACCATTTGTTGGCCACCTTTTTTGTCTGCCTCGATGATACCCGCGTAATCCTGGCTGGCCACAATGGCCGCAATGCCAAGCCCCCGCCCTTGAGTGAGCACCACTTCAAAGCCTGGCGTCACAATGGCCGCGTATTCATCCACGATGCACAGATAGGGGCCAATGCCGATGGCGTCCGTGGGCAGAGATTCCAGCACGTCAGCGGCATCACCCTCTGTTCGCGATCCAAGGCCGACAGCGCAGGCGTTGCGGATTGCGCTCAGACTGATCTTGCCAAGGTTGGCAAGTTCAGTGGGAGCTTTTTCCAGGGATGGCAAGGTGACAACCAAGACACGCCGTTGAAGAATCGCATCCGCGAAATCCACTTCGCTATCTTCCACGCCGTAAATATGGGCGTAGGTGTCTGTCAGGCTGGAGAGCGTTCTGCCGAAATAGCTTTGGGCATAGCCGTATTGCTCTGCAAACGATGGCGGCTGGTCTTTCATTTCCCGTCCTGCTATCCAGCCGGTATTAGCCAGGGCATTCTGAATGGCTTCACGGCTCGACTGAGTAAGTTCTGGTCGCAAAGCCAGTGCCACACTTTTTTCAAGGTTCAGCGAATCTCTGATCACATTGGCGGACAGCTTGATCAGGCCTTTATCCCGCAAATCTACCAGGGCATACATAACGCCGGTGATCAGTGTTTCAGCCTTGCTGGCAAAAATACTGTTCCCGCTGTCCGAGGCAGGCATCAGCGCCATGAGGAGCTGCGTAAGCCCTTCGGCGTTGCCCACGGTAAACGGATTATTGGTATTTGAGCGTCGCTCCGGCGTCTTGGTCTTTGAAGGTCGAACTGGCGCATCATCTTGATCTGTCTCGGCAGTGCTGTAGTTCAGCACCCGAAAATCATCATCCCGGCCAAGAAAACGAGCCATTTGCCATATCTGGTAAGACAACTTTGGGGAGGCCTTGGGATCGATATAAAAAAGTCCGCTGCCGGTAGCCAGGGAGTTGAAGGAAAGCGACACCAATGTTTCCGTTTTGCCAGAGCCGGTAGTGCCGAAAAGCAATGTGTGGGTCAGGATGTCCTTGGCTTTTAACCACAGCTCCTTGCCGTCCTGTAAACGGTTGCCCAAAAAGAAAATTCCTTCGGGCTTGGCAAAGGCTCGCCGTCCTGGCAGGGGGTCGCCTTTGTCCGTACCGGAAAGGCCCAGAGGCATACGGAAAGGAAGACGTTCATTTCTCACACAAAGACAGCGCAACAGGAAAAAGAACAGTCCAAGTCCGAAAAGCGGCGTTGCGGCCACAGGGAAGGCAAACAGACACACCCCCGCCCCGAACACGCCGCAAGTCTGCACCGTACCATTTTTGAGGGCGTCTATCGCCTGATGCACGGGGGAGCGCACATCACGCAGCAATGTTTTACGCTCCTGCGCCTCTCTATCTTCCAGGCCACGTATTTTTCTGTCACTCACACGTCACCTCAACAAAGCTCGTTTTGCAACGCCGCATCAGTATTGGCGTCATACTCGCTATTCTCTTCTGCCACGGCAAAGACAACATCCTCATCCAAACTGAGGCCCGCTGATTCGAACAGGCGCGGCATATCGGTAAGCCAGCCTTGTGCGGTCAAAGAATCCTTGATTCGCGCCACAGCATGGGCCATATGAGCTTCCCGCAATGCCCTGCCTGCCCGTTCTTCCGCTGCATAATGTGCCCAGGCTGCAAATCCCTCTGCCCATGCCGCCCGGCCTCCGCACTGATTGAGCGCGTACCAGAGCGGACGATCCAAAGGCCGCAGCCAAAGAAACTGCGATGAAGCCAGCACACCCTTTTTTCGTGCCAGGGTGAGCATCGCCATGAAGAGGGGAAGTTCAAACGCCGTATGGCGTTTGAGAAATGATTCTGTCAGCAGTGTTTTATGGGCATTCCAAAATCCCACTACTGTTTTTTGAAAGGTGGCATCCTCCAAAACAAGACAGGCTGGGGGCTGCTTTTCTCCTTCAATATACGAGGTGGACATGGCATCCAGCAGTTCTATACAGTCTTGCTTGTTCCCGACAGCGTAAGAGAGTAAAGCACTGGCCAGGGTTTTGCGTTCAAGGCTCATGGCCCCAAAACCGCTGAACTTTCTGCCAAGCTGGTCTTGAAGCACACTGACGGCTTTTGCTTCGTCCAGATGGGCGTGTCCATATGCCGGGAGATTCACATCAGGCATTCCCCGCCGAAGAGCTTGATCCGGCGTAAAGGCTTGTCCATCGCCGTCCAGCAGCAGGCCATGTTCCAGGGCAAATTGCACAGGGGTGCGGGCAATGCGCCAGGGGCCGTTGTCGTAAGACTCCCTCGACAGAAGGTACTTGCCGCGCCCCACTACTGGACGCAGGCATGGGAAGGATTCCGCATTGTTTTTGAGCAGGCCCTCCATGTTAAAGCGCCGGGTGAGGTCTTTTGTTCTGCTCATGAAGATGGAAGCAGCGCCGAGCGCCCCCAGCATCAGGACATAGGGCCAGCGAATCCACTTTCCGCTGTAGCTGAGTACATTCATTACCTGATCCCAGGTAAGCGCTGCAGGGTCTGCCTCGGCAATGCGGCTCCAAGCTGTGTGCGCTTCGTCGGAAAAAGGCGTAAACGCCAAAAGCTGCGCGTTGGCCAGTTCAAGCAATGAGCCATTGATACTGCCCGCCCGCCTGGCGTACCAGGCAGGCACCAGCAACAGAACCGTCACCATCAGGCAAATCAGCAGAAACATCGTGTTACCGCTGTCTTCATGCTGATTTTTCATTGTGCGCCTCCTGTTCTGAGCAGAAGGCTTTCCAGACCGGTGCGCTCCAGCTTGGCCAAGTGTTTTTTGACCCGGCCAAGATAGGCATCACGCAAATGCGGGGTTCGGGAATGATACGCGCCCACGGCGTCCCAGATATTACGGGTACGGTCGTATTCCTTGCGTAAAACCCAGGCGGCAGCGTAGGCGTTGGTGCAGCCGTCACGCAACACCATGTCCGGCGAAAAGCCTGCCCGCAGTAGCTCCTTGACGTGACAGGTGTTCACCTGAAATGCGCCCAAATCCCACGTTCCGTTGGTATTGCTCAAAGCCTGACCAGTTTTGCCGCCTTCGGTGGCCAAAATGCCCACCAAGGCAGCCAGGGGCAGATTGTAGGCCTCGGCAGCGCCCACCACACATTCCCAGGAGAGCGGACGAGCTTCCGGCAGCATGGCCTTTGTCCGAGCAGCGGCATGTACCGGCGGAGCCAGAAAGCAGAGCGCCATAGCAATATATAAATATATTTTTCTATGAAACATATGTTTATATTTTGCTATCACTTGAGTTTGCGGATAAGCGCCCCAGCCACAGAACTGCCAGAACCGGAAACCTGAAAGGGGTTGTTTTGGCCAATACCATTGATGCTGGAACGCGCCTCGCTCAAAACTTCATTCATCTTGCTCTGAATCATGGAGTCCACCTGACGGCACATGCCGTTGACAATGGAATCCATGCTGGGAATGCTCACCCCCAGAGAAAAGGCATCGCCAATGCTGGCAATACTGCCCAGGCAATTGGACAGAGGCCCGCGATCCTCTTCAGGGTCGGGCATGGTGGTGTTGTGGGTTTCCTTCACACGGGTGTTGCGTTCCTTGATGGCGTTCATGGCCGCGTTTTGAGTGTCGTCGCACGAGCCAGCAAAACAAGGAGTGGCACAAAGCACGAACATAAGTGTCAGAAACAGTGACCTCATTTTTTGACCTCCTTCTTGCTGCCAAAATCGGGTTTACCGTCTTCACCCACCTGATAGAGCTGCTTGCAGCCGGGATAGCCGGAGCAGCCGAAGAACGGGCCTTTGGCACTCTCACGGCGCACCAGTGCCTTGCCACAGGCTTTACATTTGAACTTGGAGAGTTCGGCTTTTTTGCGAGCTTCACCGGGCTTGCCGTCCACATTGGCGTAGCTGGCATTGCAGGCGCGGTCGGAGCAAGAGAAGAAATCATAGGTGCCGGAACCGTCGCGGCGCTGGCCCTTCATGTGGACGAGGGCTTTGCCGCAGGCATCACAGGTGAAATTGGTGGGTTCCGGGGTCTTGCGCTCCTGCCCAGGATACTTTGAAGTGAAGGCGGTCACTTCAGATACAAGCCGGGCATGGGCTTTGTTCATTACTTCCTTATAGGCCGCCTTGCCCCCGGCTATGGCGTCCAGAGAATCTTCCATCTGGCTGGTGAACTCAAAATCAAGAAAAGAAAAAACCCCAGTGAGCAAATCCACCACCTGTTCACCAAGCGGCGTAGGCACAAGAAAACGTTTCTCCACCCGCACATATTCACGGCTCATGATGGTATCTACAATGGCCGCGAAGGTTGCCGGACGACCGATTCCTTTATTCTCCAGCTCTCGCACAAGGCTGGCTTCGGAAAAACGCGTGGGGGCTTTGGTTTTCTTATTCACCAGCTTGCCGCCAGAGGCGGTGATATTTGCCCCTTGGGGTAACATGGGCAAAGGATTAGGGGGCATATCCACTTCCCCTTCTTCATCCTGCATGGCCGCGTCGGAAGCAGTGAGCGCCCTCCAGCCCTGATCCCGCAAAACACGGCCCTTGGCTTCAAAAACCGCTTCTTTGCCGTCCAGTTCTGCTCCCATACGCACAGTACGCACAGCATACACGGCGTCAGCCAGTTGTGAAGCCAACGTTCGCAAGCGGATGAGACGATACAGGGCCTGTTCGTCCGGGGTGTCTCCGGCCTCTTCAATTTCAATGTGCGTGGGGCGAATGGCTTCATGAGCCTCTTGCGCCCCTTCTCTCGACTTCCATACGCGGGGCTTGTCCACCAGGGGCCAGCCCCGGCTTTCACAGAAGGCTCGTATTTCCGTAACAGCTTCCGCAGACAAATTGGGTGAATCCGTGCGCATATAGGTTATGTGGCCACCCTCATAAATCTTCTGCGCCAGTTGCATGGTTTGCTTGGGCGTAAACTTGAGGGCATTGGAAGCGGCCTGTTGCAGACTGGACGTGGTAAAAGGCGCGGGCGGAGCTGTGCGGCTCTCCGATTCCTTGCATTCAAGCACCGTCAGCGAGCGCACAGCAGCGGCCTTTTCAGCCAACGCCTTGTCCAACAGGTATTCCTGCCCATTCTCCAGCCAGGGTTTGCTGAGCCATGTTGCGTCCCAGCCGTCCGCAAAAGAGACTTCCGCACCAAAATGGCTTACGGCTACAAAGCTCTGAATGGCCCGCTCACGTTCCACCACCAGTCGTACAGCCGGACTTTGTACCCGTCCGGCAGACAGGCGTGTTCCAGCCGCACGGGAAAGCGGCCCGCTGACCAGATAGCCGCAGAAACGATCCAGAACGCGCCGGGCTTCCTGGGCCGACACCAGCGCCATATCCAGCGAGCGAGGATTCTTGATAGCCGCCTGAATGGCGGCAGCCGTGATTTCTCCGTAAGTGATACGCTTTGCCGCTTTTAGCCGCAGGGCGTCAGCAAGATGCCAGGCGATGGCCTCGCCTTCCCGGTCTGGGTCTGTAGCCAGATAAACGGCAGAGGCCGAGGCCGCCAGCCCCTTCAAGCGGCTGAGCACTTCCTTGCCACGTTCCGTGGGCAGGTACGCCGGGGTGAAATCCGGCAAGGCAATGCCCAGCTCTCGTTCCGGCAGATCACGCACATGGCCCACAGAGGCAACGACCTTCCAGTCATTGCCGAGGAATGATTGCACCTTCTTGATCTTACCGGGTGATTCCAAAATGAGCAGGTTCATATCACATCCTCATCCGTGATGCTGAGGTTTCGGTTCCTGTGGGAGCAAGGGCCGTCCGGTTTTTCTCGTCCAGTTCCATGCTCAGGGTCTGGGCAAAGGAATCACAGAGCGAAGCCAGAGACCGGGCAGCTTCGGCATCCTGTTTGAGAGCCATGTTCAGAAACTCTGGATTTTGCAGAATGATCCGCGCTTTGCTCACCGGGTCGTCCGCAGCTTCAAAGGCCGCTGCCGATTGAGCAAAGGTAGGAGACGCAGGCCGGACTTGCGGTTCTTCCGTGCTTCTGGCCGCAAGATGCGCAGGCTCGTGCAAATGAACGCCGGTGGTCGCATCTCGCTGTTTCTGCGTGGCCACAAGTTCCGGCCAGACTTCACTACGCGGAAACCATTGGGCCTTGGGTTGTTCGCCCATTTCAAACTGGTGCATGATGGTCAGTACCTTGGCCGCTTCCGCTGCCGCCTGAAATACGGCCTTGGCGTCGCCTCCGGAGAAAGTCTGATTCCATTTGCTGATGTAGGCCGAGGAATTGCTTTCGGGCATGGGCAAATCGAACCTGGCCCCGGCCAGCATGGAGAACATTTCGGCCCGCATTTCTTCAAAAGCGTAGTTCTTGAGGTTATGAGTCTGCTTTTCCTTACGATTTTCCCGCTTGGAGTGGCCTGTGGCATGATATGTCTCATGCAGTTTGGAGGCGTAGTATTCTTCAGTACTGATGAAGCGTTCAGGAAAAGGCATTTTCACCATATCGGCCTGCGGTTCGTAGTAGGCATCACCCGTGTGATGTTCCACCGGGATGCCCGTGCAGGCGATAAAGCGTTCAACAAAGTCATTGCGCTCCACAGCGGTCATGGCGTGGGCCTGGCTTTCCTTGGGCGGAAAACCTTCGATCTGCGCAGCGTTGAACACAGTGAACGGATAGAACAGCGTCATACGCTGCACGTCTGGAACTTCCAGTCCTTGGTCTTTTTGGGCAGTAAATTCCTTGATCTGCTTGTCGGTGAGATATTCCCATTTGCCGTCTTCCTTGACGATGAAGGCAATTTCTTCAGGACGAAGAAGTTTGGTGCCCTTGGCCCCCTTTTTGATCTTCATATCGCGAGCCGGATGGTCGGCCTGAACTTGCTGGAATTGTTTGAACGTCATCCACCTGTCGTCCTGGTAGCCGTTGACGATGCTGGTGAGCATGAGCTTGACCATGTTGGCCCCGCCGTATTCGCGCCCCGTTGTGGCGCAAAAGGGCATCCCCAGCGGGGCATCAGCCGTCCAGGGTTTTTGCCACTTGCCCGCTGTTTCGGCCAAGACAAGCATGTTTTCCGCCACACTGTTGACGAACTCTTCCTGCACTTCGCGGCTGATCTGGAAGCGGTTTTTCTTTTCCGCCGCTTGTTCCTGGCTCATATAGCCTCCTGCACGTCAACGATCACCGTGTCCGGTTCGTCATGTGGGCTGAGAAAACCAGCTGCAATGGCGTCTTCCCGGCTCATGACAAAAGCTCCGGCGTCCAACTGCCGTTCAATGTCCGCAGGGGTAAGGGGGACTCGCTCCTTTTCCGGCAGGCGCACAGGAGCGTCAAAAAGGCCGTAACTGTTGGGTTTTGATGAACTCATGATGTCTCCATAGAAATATATTTTTATATTTTGCATAGAAAAATATGCTGCATGAGATGAATTTTGTGTTCTGCCGAGGAAAACGAGCTTTGCCCGAAAGGAGTGTACTCTTCTGGTACATGAATGAAGGGCAAAGCGATGTTTGACAAAGGCAGAACGCAAAAGGCGCCCATGCACTACCAGCGGCAACGTTGCCGCCAGTGTGCTTCGTTGTGTTTGGTCTCCCTCCGCTTGCCCATAAAGGCCACGCGCAGAGCGCGGGCACAGGCCAGCGGCGTCATGCCCGTGCGCTGCACCAGATAGAGAGCGACAATGCCGATCACCGCCACACAGGCCGTCCAGTAGGCCCAATGAAAGAGCCACAGCGCCAGGGGAAAGACGGCACGAGCGTCCAGAATGAAAATCTTGGGTGTGAGAGCGGTGTCCCGCCAGAGCAATTCACGTTTCATTCGGCCTCCGTATTGATGGGTTGCGTCGCTTTGCGCTCCGCCATGATGGACAGGTAGTGTTCCTTGGCGATGCTGCCGGCAGCATTGGCTTTCATCGCCGCGTCCTGCATCCGCTGACCGTGCCTGGTGAGCAGGTCTTCACACTTGGGAATGAGTCGCTCCAGCGGCGTTTCCAGCAGCGCCTCGCGTATTTCCGGTGTGAAGGGCAGATATTCGCGCAACGCGATGCGTCCATTGCCGCTCGCCCTTGGCAGAAGGCGCTGATTGACCACCAGCCGCAGACTGGAAAGCAGCGTCACCGAAATTTGCAATCGCTCTTCCACGGGAAAAACATTGATGATGCGTGAAAGGGTTTCCGGCACCGAGCGGGTATGCACGGTGGAATAGGCGGCAACCCCAGTTTCCGCACTTTCGATCATCCCACGCAGGGTTTCTGCGTCACGGCTTTCACCGATGAGCACCACATTGGGCGCGGTGCGGGTGGAGTTGCGTACCGCACGAATGAAGGATTGCAGATGTTCAGGGATGGTGGTTTGAGAGACTGGGCCGCCTTGCTCAGGCAGGTGCAAAAAGTCAAACTCAATGGGGGACTCATAGGTGGCCACGTTACGCCCACCTTTTTCGATGATATGACGTAAAATGGCTGCCAGCAGCGTGCTCTTGCCCGATCCCATAACGCCGGTGACCAGCACAAGGCCGTTTTCCGGCATAGCATGATCCAGAATACTCTGTTCAACGCCCAGATCTTCCAGCAGAGGCGGCGTTGATGGAATAGTACGGAAAACGATTTTGACTCCGGTGGAGTATCCGTCCGCCACTGCGCCCGCATTGCCGCGATAGCGACGGCGCACCCCGCGTGTTTCCTCAATCTGATGGGCAAAGTCGTAATCGTCCTGGCTCGATTTGATAAAGGCCGCGACGGAATTGTTGCGGGTCAGGCGTTCCAGCCCGGCCAACAGCTCGTCCGTGGTGATGGGGCGCGTGGTGATGCGCCGCCATACCCCGTCTTTGCGCACCCAAACTGGCTGACCGGAGCACAACTGGATGTCCGACATCCCGCAGCCGCTTGCCCAGAGCAGCATATCGTTAATATTGTCGGTCTCCCAACGAATGCGCGGTTCACGCGGGTACATTTCAAGAGCTTCAGACACGGGTCACTTCCGGGGAGCTGTTGTAACGGCGGTAAAGGCAGACGGCGCGGTGATGCGATAGACCTTCTGCCCAATGTGCAGCTTGTTGCCGTTGTCTGTGGCCTTGGTGCCCAATTCAGCAGAAGCCGTACTGACCTTGCTCAAAAGATGCTGCGCCGTAAGCAGGTGATAGAGCATCACGCCCCGGTACTGCCGCGCCATACGGGACACGTTGTCGGCAAAAAGCTGATCCGCTTCCATGAGGCCCTGCGCCCAGGCTTCGCGTACAGCAGCCCGCCAGATGACGCGTTCCTTGTCGTTTTTGGGCATGACTGCGGGATTGGGCTTTTCCGGCTCAGGAAAAGCATCCACCATGAGAAACTCGCGCCAGTTGGGTACGGTGGAGATGTACCGGGCGGGTTCGAGCAACTCATATGAAGTCGCTGCCGCTGTGGCTGTTTCGCCGGATTCAATCCGCATGGATGCCCCGGAGCGCGTGAGCACTGGTGGCAGAATCAAGGCCTCGCCCTGAGTCATGAGGAGCGGCCCAAAGTTGAAGGCTGTGTCCATGATGGAGCTGTGGGCCTCGGTTGCGGCCACCAGTTGTTTGTAACGCCAGGCAATGGCCGTCTGAAACGTGACGAGCTGCGCCGCCTCTTTTATGGCCGTGGGCCGCATGAGGCTGACGGCGGTTTCTTTCTCAGACGCGCCCTTCATTTCCAGCAGCGCCGCCAGTTCTTCCGGCTCGCCCCGGCGTGGGCCTTGGCTCACATCAACAGGGGCAGACACCGTAAGTACTTGCCCTTCCTCGTGCGCCTGAGCAGGCGTGGACGTAGCCGCAAGCGTGGCCTGTGGTGGAAGCGGCAAAGGAGGTGATGGCTCCTGCACTCTGGAAGCGCAGCCACCGAGACAAATCAGGAACACAGTCAGCAACAGGCAGAAATGACGGTTCATGACAACCCCCCGGTACTCACGGTGCGGGCCAGAGTGATACTGCGGCCAATGGGATCAACTCGCACCACCGCCTGCGGCTGTACCTGCCAGGCAATGTCTTCCAGCAGCACATGGGCCGGACGATTCAAACCGCGCACCACCACGGTCAGCATTTGCGCCGTGGGCTTGCCCGTTTCCTGATAGCGGTAGCCAAGTTGCAGGCAGATTTCTTTAAGCGCACCTTCTGCCGGGCCAGTCCAAGAAATGGACACCGGTTGGCTGAGAACGGGATCGGCAGGCGGCAAAAGCGGCTGCAAGCCCTGGCCCCGCAGCTTGGCCAGCATGGCAAGCTCGCTGTGAGCGACCTCAGCCGCATCGCCCAAGGTCACGGCCACAAAGTCTCCAGGGCTTGCCGGGGCAACCACCTCTCCCTTTTTTGCACAGCCCGCAAGCAACAGGATGCACAAGCAAAACGCGCATTGTTTCATGATAATTCGCTCCATTACAGGGTTTTCATAGTAATATATTTTTATATATCACTATGCGTTCTATTGATAATATGTTTATATAGTGCTATGGATGCTATGAAATTTGCACCCAAGGAGCCTGTATGCGCACCATTGTCATCGCCAACAAAAAAGGGGGCGTGGGAAAAACCACCACAGCTCAAAATCTGGCTGCGGCCTTGTCCGCCCACGGCAAAAAAGTGCTGGCCGTGGACATGGACGCCCAAGCCAACCTCACCCGTGCTTGGGCGGTGACTCCTGCGGATAAGACCATTCTGGATGTTCTGCGCGGTAAGGCCACATGGCCGGAAATAGCCGTGCCCGTGGAGCAGGGGCAAAATGGCGGCTGTGTTCTGCTGGCCCCGGCCAATCGGCAGCTTGCGGCCATGCCGGAAGTGTTCGCGCAGGAACTCGGCAAAGAGCTTCTGTTGAAAGAGGCGTTGGAGCACGTCCAAGGCATGTTTGACGTGGTGCTCATCGACAGTCCGCCGTCTCTGGATTTGCTGGCCATCAATACCTATGCGGCAGCGGACGCTGTGCTCATTCCGGTGCAGACGGAGTTCCACTCGCTGGAGGGCCTCGCCCTCATGCAAGATGATTTGGAGCGGGTACGCCGCCGCCTCAACCCCCATTTGACAGTGCTTGGCATTGTTCCAACCTTTGTCGACCGCAGAAAACGCTTGTGCCGTGATGTGCTGGACGTGCTGGCCAATCAACATGCGGCAGACCTCATGCAGGCCGCTATCCGCGACAACGTGACCCTGGCCGAAGCGCCCAGTCACGGGCAGAGCATTTTTGGCTATGATCCCAAATCCTACGGGGCGCAGGATTATGCGGCTCTTGGAATTGAAACCGTCACCAGACTGGAGGCCCGTTATGGCGCGTAAGAAAGGTGGGCTTGGACAGGCCGCAGCCGTGGAAGTGAAGGAAGACTTGCTGGACAGCGTGTTTGGAGCGCCCAAAGCCGCGCCAAAACCGGAAGCAGACACCCCCCCGCCCGCCCCACAAGCAGCGGCGGGCAAAGGCAAGGAAGCCCCAAGAGGCAAAGAAAATCGCGTGGGCAAATACTTTCTCATCGACCGCGACCTGGCCAAGGCCATGAAACTCTTTGCCGTGCAGAATGACATGAAGGAAATTGCCGTCATTGAAGCCTCCCTACGCGCCTTTCTTGGAAAGCATGAGGAGTGAGCAAAGCCAGCATCCCAACCAACGACTAAAGGGCTGAAAGCAACGGCAGGTCAGCACAGATATGCGCCAGTGTGTGCTGGCGATGCCCAAAAGGCAGGGAGGCACAATCAGGGCCAAGGCCAGCCAAAGCGTTGTCTGGCCTGTGACCAGGGCCGTGAGCAGGCATACGGCCACCGGCAGGACGAATACCCAACGCCGCAGCCGCAGTTCCCGCAACACGGCGGGAATATCTTGTTCACCGATGCCCCAGGCCAGGAGCACCTGGGCAAAGTCTTCTTCCAAGGGCTTTTGCTGTTCTTGAGTGCGTTCCGCTTTGAAGTGACGCAAACGATTCTGCAAATCTCCGCGCAAGGCGGTCAGATGGGTGCTGCTGGGCCGTATCCTTGCCCGTAAGGCTTCTTTCACATTCTCAAACATGCCTTAACTCCTGAAATTGTGTTCAGAGAGATCAGTTTTCGGTGTACTGCCGAGCACCGTATTACGCAGCCCCCGCGCCCCATCCGCCCCGGACGACACCGCATTGGTAGAACCCACAAACACGCCCTTGACCCCGCTCTGATCTTCCTTTTCGCCCAGTGAATGGAATTGCTGGCCAATCCAGTTGGTCACATGCTCCGGCAGGTAGTGAATGAGGCTGAAGAACTTGTTAGCCGTCATGATCACCACGATGCCAAGGATCACCAGCATGGAAATGGTGCCGGTAAGACCGATGACCTTGGCCTGTGAAGTTCCGGCAATGAACATTTCAAAGCTGGCCCCGATGAGCCGTCCCAGCACGTTCATGAGAATGACTGCGCAGAAAAACCCGGCCACCATGAGCGGAGGACGAATGATGATGCCGAGCAGCAAGAGATAGCCGCGTCTGCCGTGCTGCCCGGCTGCCCCGTCTCCTTCGGGCAGTGCGTGGGCGCACAGCCACAGCGGCGCGGCCACAAGCGATTCCACAATGAGGATCACCCAGCCCACCAGGGCGGAAATCCAGCGGATAAAGGGAATGGCCGGAAGATAGTAGGCAAGCGCAAGGCCATAGAGCAGCAGCGGCAGAAAGACGGAAAACAGAACAAAGGCGATATACTTGTCCAGATTGGGCACGGCGTTGCCGATGAAGGGAATGGCCTTGCCCATCGCGTGGGCAACGTCGAGTGCGCCGAGGGCCGCAGCCAGGCCCCAGGCCGTGCCGATGAGGTAATCCCCCACGTTGGAAATGGCCATGATGGGGTCATTGCTGGAGAGTTTTTCCACGGCAATGGGCAGGATGTTGGCACTCACCAGATTGTTCAACGTGGCCCGCAGCCAGTTGCCTATTTCACTCAATGTCCGGTTTTCATCCGTCACTGCTGGGTGCGCCGTGGTATCGGAAATACCACGGCGTGTGGCATAGGCCGTCTTGATGTAATTGGCCACGCGCTCTTTGACGGCTTCATAGTCCTGCAAACCGTAAGTCATACCGAAGAGTTCCGAACTGGTGTATTCTCGCGGAGCATAGGAAATGCCGGAATACATGGCTTCGCGCACTTCCTGATTGATCCAGGCGATAGACCAGTAGGACGATCCAGCGATAAACCAGCCATACTGCTTGGAAATGTCTTCAAAATCTTGCAGCTTGTTTTTAAGCTGCCCCTGCTTGGCGTAGTTTTGCAGGGAGGAAAGAATGGCGGCGTTGATACTGTTGGCGGCGTTGTATAAGGCCAAAGGGTCTATGGCATCGGCAGGAGTATTGGGATTGGCGAGCTGGCTTGCCACAGCGGAAAGCGACGATACCGCCGTGCCCACGGCATTGACCTTGCCCCGGCACAGCGCGTCAGATTCATCCACGCACTCCACCATGATGGTGCCGTTGTTGCCATTGAAGCTAAAACGATACTCCCCGCCCGATCTGATCCAGTTGCCGCTGTACTTCCACTCCCCACCAGGGCTGACGCCCAGGCCCCGGCGTTCGTTCAAGTAGTATTGCAAGGTCAGAGATTCCAATGAGCCGTTGGCAATGGCCGCATAGTGAGTCACATTCTGATCAGGAGCCTGCACGGTGATCTGCCCGCCGTGCTCCACAAAATAGTTGGTGCCCAATTCCCAAACGAAGTTACCAAGATTGATGGAAAAGCCGATGCAGGCCAGAATCGCCACCTGAAAAAAGCTCAAGCCCTTGAAAATGGGAGCCAGCGCCCCCATTGCCCCCACAAAGCGCAGCGGCATCCACAACGAACTGTAGCGTTTGCCGAAGGGCGTACCCTCATGGGCCGTACCAGCCACAGCCATTGCCAGCACCCAGAGAAAGAGCGCCGAAATGGTTGCCAGCGCCACAATGTTGAAGGCGCTGAACAGTTGCAGCATGAGTTCCGCACCCTGAGAGCCGCCCAACCCCTGGCCCCAAGTGTCCCAACCTTGGCCCAGGAGGGTGTCCAGAAACTGTTTGCTGGCGTCGCTTTTGAGCAACACTTCGGAAGTTGCCGGTATGTCAGAGGATGCGGCCATAGAGGTATCCTTAAATTATATTTTTGATAGAAATATATTTTTATATATTTCTATTGCTGTGCTCCAACCATGCGCACATACAAGTCATTCAGCTCTTTGCCGGTGCTGCCGTCCATCCGGGTCAGATAATCTAGGGCAACGACCACATTCAGCCGGTCAAGCAGCGTATTGTTCTGGCGGGTGAGTTCAAGCTGGATGGCCTGCATCATCACCATTTCCCTCAACAGTCCGGCTTCCGTGGCGCTTGTCACTTGATTGAACCAGTTGGGATTGCCGAGGCGCATCTGACTGAGCAGCTTGAACAATCCGGCCTCGGACATTTTGCCGTTCACCAGGCCCGGAGGGGTGCCGCTGCCGCCTGCCTCCTGCCACTGATTCCGCGCCCAGGCGGCCACGTCATCAGGCAATGTGGGAGCATGGGCAGCCACATGGTTGTTCAGACTCTCCATGACCACGGCCAGTCGCCCTTCATGAATTTTGCGGGCAGCAGCATACGTCTGGCCGGAGGGTGTGTCTTTCTGCGCATCCGCGACCACCGGCAGAGGCCGGGGATTGGCCAATGTCTTGATTGATTCGTGAGCTTGCGAGAGCTGTTCGTCTGTGATGGTGTCTTCAAGGGGAAAGAGCGCATCCACCATTTCCTGTTCCGTGGGATGCCCTTCTTCCAAAACACGGTTCAAATATTCCACGGGGCGGGCGTCCGACCTGCTCGAATACTCCAACTGCTTGCTGCGCATGGCCCCCTGCACCTGGCGGGACGCCTGCGCCCCAAGCTGAACTCCAGCGCCCAGAGAAGTGGCCCCGCACAGCCCGGAAGGTTGAGCGGCCTTGCCGTACAAATCCTCGGTGCGCGTTGCCTGCCCAGCTGTTGCCTGCCCCTTGATCATGGCAGCATTGCTTTCTTTCAGGCTGATGATGGCCCGCACAATGGTGGCGCTTTCCGTCTTGATGGTGCCGATGATGTTCTGCGCCGCCAGCAAAATTTCCGAACGAATGGCAGCGGCCTCCGCAGAGGTGTTGGCATTGACGGATTGGATGGTCTCCATCTTGGCCCTGGTGACAATGACGTTGATGGAGCCGCAGTCGCATCCCGCCGCCAGGGCCTGGGCAGGGAAGACAAGCAGCAGAAAAGCCAGACACAATCTTTTCATGATGTCCTCACAGTCTGGGGGGTGTTGGCTATTTCATTGACGATTTCCTGAATCACGTTGACCAGCACGTCACCGACTTCGCTTTGATCCGTAACCCGGCGACGACGACGCTCCACCTCGGCCTTGGCCGATCCGCCCGGAAAGCGAGCCGCAAGCCGCCGTAAGGCCTCGGAAGGCTCCATGCGTTTGTAGAGATGGTTGCGTATGGCCACGTCTTCCGTGGTGGTGGAAAAGGCCCAGAGCGCCTGCCCGCCGATGGTCAGGCTGAGCACCAGTTGCGACATGCCCGCGCCTGTGCGAAAGAGCGCCACCAGATTGGAACCAGCCGGGCCGGGCTTGCCCAGATGCCCCAGGGCATAGCGGCAGGCTCCGTTCAAGGAGAAACGCTTTGTCAGGTTGGCAATGCTGTGCTCTGTTCCGGCTCCCAGAATGAGCATGGTACTGGCAAGCTCAATGATGATGTCGGGGATGTCGTCAATGGATTGTGTGTACAGGCCGATGGAAAGATTCCACTTGCGCGATTCTCGCGCCATAGTGGTCATATCTGCCAAGAGCTGCCCGGATACCGAACTATTTTTAGTCACGCGGTGAGCTTCATCGTAACAAAGCCGTTTGGGGTCTTCCCGAATGGCTTCAATACGTTCTGCATGATAGTCTTGATAGCGTTCCGGCATGAGTTTCACATCATCCGGCATCAGGAAGAAACGTGCCCCCAGCACATGCCGCGCCAGCATATACATGACGGCAGACTGACGATTCGCCCCAGGCCCGCCGTGTGTGGCCACTTCGTCCAGGTCAAGGCTGACAATCTGCGCATCGCCAAGATCAAAGCGCGTAGGTTCCTTCAACACCGCATAGGCGCTGATGGCGGCAATGATGGAACGCCAGGCTTCGCTCCTGGTCTTCTTTTCATAGCCATTGATGATGCCCTGATTCTGGTTGATCTGCGTGGTGATGTCGCCCAGGAGCGGCACGGCATAGCGTTGCGCCTGAATGGCCTCATGCACGAAGCCACGATCAAAAAGCGCATCCACCACTTCCCACCAAGTGGGAGATGTGTTCAGGGGAATGGCTTCACGCAATAGCAGAGCATGGAGTTCCGGCAGCACATTGGAATGGTACAGCCGGGGATTATGCTTGTCGGACAACTCTTCATACGCCAGCTCAATGGCCTGCCGCACAAGAGCTGGCACATCCTTGTCAAAGGGCGTGCTGTCCAAAGGCGTACACAAAAGGGTCAACAGGTTGGCCAGAAAAGTTTGATGCGAGGGCAAGGGATACCGACAACCCAGCGGAGTATCAAAGGGATTGACGCAATACTCTTCCGTCATGCGCAGGCGGTGGTAAGCGGCCAGGTGCTTTTTGCCTTCGGGCAGATTCTCTTTAAGCAACGTGATGAGACCGGAACTGGACGGCCCCACGTCGATGATGGACACCCACGGCAAGCGCGAAAGCCCGGCCTGCGTCACAAAGGCGAAGTTCAGCGCATTGAGGAACACCGACTTGCCGCCGCCCATCGGGGCCACACCAAGATCAATCCACGATGCCTGCTCCGATGAGTTGGGAGCGAAGGGAAAGAGTTTGCCATCCTGAGTGCGCAGAAGAAGCGAACCTTCCTTCCAGGGCGAAGCCGAACGCAAGGGCAACATACCGATAGCGTCCTGCAAGGGTGCCGCCGCCACCGGAGCCGGGCTTGAGGGCATCATGGCGGGCACCGTGGCCGCAAGGCCCAGCAGAGGATCGCCCACAGCCTCGGACACGTCCGTGGTGCCCCAGCCCTGAATGGCCTTGGCCAGCTCCGCCATGCGCCGCCGAAGCAGCATATGGGCTTCTTTTTCCGTCCGTGTTCCACGGACTTCGCCCGTCCTTGCTCCGATGACTGCCCAAGTACAGAAGCAGATACGGAACTTCACACAGCACACGCCTTCCAAGTCCAGAGCGGTCAGGGCAGAGACCGCATTATTGAAACGCTTGTTGTCTGAGCTGGCAAAGCCCAATATGGCTGACAAGAGCGGCTTTATGCCCATGTTCAGCCCACCCGGTTCCAGTAGAAAAGACACCCGGTACGGCATCCGCTCATCCCGACGTGCTAGCACCCGGAAGAACTCCTGAAAAGGTTTGGGCGTCTGGGGCATGAGGGTCATGATGAGTGGGCCATACACCCGATCCCCCACCTGTATGGCGCTGCGGGAAAGCATGTGTCCCTCACGCGGCCAAAGCTGGGTTTTGAAATCCGGGTAGATGACGTTGTGCAATATGGCCGCTGCCGAAGCGCCGCCTTCATATTGGGGATCAGGCAAGCCGAGAGCCAGCGGATCGCCAGGAATACGAGCCTGCCAGTCCCTGCCCGTGAACTCAGGGTCAATGCACATGCGGATGTCGCGCAACGCCTCATGAGGTGTGAGCGGGTACAGCAAAAGCTCTTCCTGCCGAAAGGCATCGAGCACCCCGGTCACAAAACCGTTGTGCGCGTCATGCAGCGCAGCAATGGCGGCGGACACCTGCTGACACCCCGGCTGCATGGGGGCTTTGCGCATGGAGGCAAGGCGCTCTTTGAGCGCGGTTTTACGCAAGCCCTCCGACATAACGCCGGGCCGCGTCCACAAGACCAGCCAACAGACTTCGTGGGTACAGTACCGCTCAAGGGCTTGCCCCCAGTTCTCAAGCAAGGGGCCTATGTGCAAACCCAGGTTCTGAGCAGTACGCCGCGACGGCAGCAGCATCTCCCGAACGCGAGCGCCGCTGGCCTCCGGGTCATACTCAAAGACAATCTGAATACTGTGGCCGGGCCGGGACAATGTGGATTGCAGCTTTTCCGTCAGGCCGCGCACAATGGTGGCATATTCTTCCACACCCACCTGTTGCAGCGCCCCTTCCAGCCGCAAGACGGTGATAAGGCTCCCGTCGTCAGCCACCAGGGCGTCTCTGTCCACTGTTTCCAGCTTGCAGTACGAGCCTACCGGCCCATAAAAGGTCTCGGACAGGGCGCGGATACCACGGTCAATGCCGTGTATGAGGGAATCAAGCATCATCATTCCCCCCTTTTGAGCACAACTTGCTGAATGACGACGCCACGCGGGGTGGTCAGGGTAGACGCACGAGCCACCAGCACCGTGGCCATGAGACGTTGGGTACTTTCCACCCCTTGACTGGATTCATAGGAGACCACGAGAGGAAACTCGACCTTCCAGGTGGCTCTGCCGCCCACAAGGCCGGATGCACTGATGACAGGTGCCCGCGTGACCACAGCCGACACGGAAAGTCGTTTTTCCCGGATCATGTCCAGAATGCCGGAAGACCCCAGTGACGACAGGAAGGACTTGTATGCCGCATCCTCAAAGTTCTCTCTGGTGTTGGAGAGCTTTTCCCGCCATTCCAGAAAATCGAGCGAAACGGCATTGCTGATGGTTTCCGTCACCCAGTTCAAAAGCCCTTGCTGGCTGAGAACTGGCTTATCCAGAGGAATGAGCGGAGCCAGGCGAAGGTCGGGCGTTGCCGCAAAATAGCGTGGTGTGGGCTGCCGGACGATGAGCAAAGCAATGACCGCGATGCAGACAATGAGCATGAGCACCAGGCCCACGGCCAACTTCATGACCCGCTGATACTGCAAGCGATACCAAGCAAGACCGCCGATAACCGTTTCGGCATCGTAAGCCGGAGGGGCATCCGGGGAGAGACTTTCCACAGCTTCTGTTGCTGCCGAACCTGCCAAACTTTCCGCACCCGACGCTACAATCTCCGGTAAGGGCGTTTTCTTTTTGAACCAGTTCATGCACCCTCCTGCTTACCGAAGCCCAAGTTCATCAAGCCCGCTGGTCTGGTCAGAGCCGAAGAGTGTGGCCGAGCCGGAACCGAGAAATTCCCCGATGCCAAGGGCCAGCGCACCAATGACCACCTTGGCAACGCCGGGCGCGTAGTTGCCGGATTGCCCGGACTGACTCTTGGTAGCCTTGTAGAGGTCGATGCAACCCCACACGCCCATGCCCGCGCCGGAGGCGAACCCCACCATCGTGACACCCTTGGCCACCCCCTTGGCGCTGTCCGCCACGTTCTGGCCGATGTCGCCAAAGGTCACGGCGGCCTGAGCCAGCTCCGGTGCAAAGAGCCACACGGCGGCGGCAGCCAAGGCCGTAACGGTCAAACGGACAGGGGACACCGAAGCGAAACAAAAACGGCTGTCCATAAAATCTCCTTATTATCCAATGATTTTAGCAATAGTGGTTTGCACATCACCACCCAGCGTGGCCCCGATGCCCCGCAGAAAGGTGACAAGGTTCACGGCAAGAATGCCACCGAAGAGATGCACAATGCAGCGGCTCAAGTTCATGCTTTGATTGGGGGTATCGCGCAGCAGGCACAGCCCCCGGATGATGCCGATGACACCCACGGTGGCGATGCCGTAGACAGCGAACTGGATGTAAACAGCTCCTGGCGACGCTGGAGGCGAATAGCTCAGGGTCTGTTCCGAAGTCTGGTTGAAGACGGTCATGGCGAGAGAATCCATGAGCGCGGGAATATTCAACAAGAGCACAGCTGCCCACAGCGTCCACACAGCGGTGCTGCGGTTGAAGCGGTGTTTATGGCTGACGCTCTGCGCCAGAGACACCATCGCAAAGCCGATGCCCACAAGGTAAGCCAGCACAATGATGACGGGCCACCACTGTTGCAAATGTGGAATCACATTGGCGACGTAGTTTTCCATACATCACCTCCCTGATTGGGCCTTCACGTTGAGCACGAGAATGCCAACAGGTGTGCCGCTTTCGAGGTACACAGTAGGAGGCCGGTCAAAGTTCTTTTCAAAGATTTTCCCAGCCTTTTCCCCCACTTTCCCGGCAGCTATCCACGCTTGATCCGCAGGGCTGTATGTGTTCCAGACCATCTGATCCGTGGCCTGGTTGTTCATGCCGCCCCCATATCCGCCATAGACCGTGCTCTGTGCGCCGCTGTATTTTTTGGCATTGGACAAGCCTTCCAGAAAAGCCGACGCCACAAGTCCGCCCCAGCGGCTGAAAAAATGCGTATCCACCGAAGTGGCCACAGAGGCTTCAGACGTGGCCGGGTCAACGGCATAGCCTTCAATCTGCACGTCTGACCCGTCCGACAGAATAACTCTGGTGAAGGCCAGCACCAGCCGTTCCTCAAAACGTTGAAACTTGCCGAGCATACGGGCGTTTTTATATTTGCCGGAGGCCACGGTCGCCATGACGGCGGAGGGCACGTCAGAGTTCACGCCGGTATCAATGACGGCGTAGAGCAGATCGCCTGGCTTCAAAGCCAGAGCGGTGCCAGAGGGCTGTTCCGCACCGCCCGTGATGGCCGCAGGTGTTGGCGCGGGCTTGTCTTTGGAAAAGTCATGCGTAAAGACAATCTTTCCCTGTTCGAGAGACACCGAGGCCAGTTTGGCATCCAGAGCGGCCAGGTCTTCCAGCATCCGCTTTTGCAGGGTGTTGTCCGTGCGCGGAGCCTGCGCCGGAGCCACACGCGGCGGCGTAACCGGCGGGGGCGGCGGGGGCGTGTCTGGCTTGCGCGTCACCACCGGCGACTTTGTGCCCACAGGCGTGGGGATAAAGCTCTCGCCCGCAGCAAGAGCACTGTTGGCCTTTTGCTGGTCGTGGGCCTCCAGCTTTTTGTTGTATTCCTCCGATCCTTCGCCGCCTGCCTGACCTTTGACCGCATCTGTGCGGGCCGTGCCCAAATTGGCCGAAGCCGGAGGCTTCTTGGGCGCAAACAGCATCATGGAACCCACCACAATCACAGCAGCCACAGCCAGGCCCAACAGAGCGAACATGAAGAAGCGGCGCTTCTTTTCCGTGCTGGTAAGGCTCATGGCTTCACCTCACTGTTTCCTTGAGGCTTGGCCAATGAGGACGCATCGGACAGCACGAGGGTCTGCATTCTGCCCTCAACAGACACCATCACCCGCGACGTGACCGGCACCTCGTAGCACTTCATGTTGCCCGCGCCATGCACCACCGCCGTCCAGGCTGGCCACATCAGAGTGTGGCTCGTGCGGATGTAGTGATGTGCGCCGAGTTTCCAGACGATCACCTTGTCGGCCTTGGGTTCCATGCGCACTCGCAAGGCTCCGCTGGGCGGCACATGATCCAAAAAGGCCAGCATGGTGGAATCCACCGTCTCTTTGATGTCCTGAATGAGCGGGGCCTTGGCCCGTGGCCCTTGCTGGGAAATCTGAAAGAGCACCAAGGCGTCCGCCTTGCGCTCCGGCCCGCGTACCGAGTCTGATTCCAGACGGATGACAAGGGGGATGTCCTGTTTCTCCAACGTGACCACCAAAGTTGTGGTGCCGTAGCCCTGTGTGGGCATGACGTTGAGAAGGTTGCCGTCCGGCAGCTCAGGCCGCAGTACCTGAAAGAACGACGGCCCGCCGTTGGTGACGGAGGTGATGGGCCAGGGTTGGCCCGTGGAGTCATGGATCAGCAGCGAGGTGGCGATATTGGCCGTGGTGAATACGCGCACCGGCGCACTGCCGGGTTCCAGCGACACCCGCGCCGTGCGTGAAGCCAAAGCGGGCGACACCGGCAACAAGGCCCGATCACGCTGATCCGACCATTCACGATACTGTTGAATCTGGCTGTTATCCAGGGGCATCATCTGGCGCAGACTTTCCTCAAACAGGCTCTGTACATCCGGCTTTTTGGCCTCTGCCTGGGTCGGCGCACTTGTGGGCGCGACCGTGGTAGGAGGAACCACAGGCTGCGCTGGCGGTGGAGTTACAGCAGCGGGCTGGGCTGACGCAGAGTTGCGCTGGGCATCCGGTTGCCCCAGGACAATGCCCTGTTGCCCGGTTGCGGGCGCAGGGGGAGCCACTGGTGCCGAAGCTGCCACAGGCGCGGGCGGCTGCTCCGCCGCCCAGGTCAGGCTTCCCCACAGCAGCACAGCCAACAGCGGAAGCAGACAGAAAGAAAGGGGTTGTTTCACAAAAATCTCCTCAGTTTGGAGTCATCAAATGGCTTTCGCAAAGGCCTGAGATGCAGGTTGTCGTGAAAATACGGGAAGATGCCGAAGAATATTTCCACATGTGAGCGGCTTCTCTGAGCTTGGGACGCTGAACACTCCCGGTATGGCCTGAGCGCGGCGCTCCTTTGCAGGGGAAGCTCGCCAGGCCGCTTCTTCACAGCGTTGCCTGAAGGCCTTCAAAAACTCGATAATGTCCAGGGGGTTGTTTTCCGGCACGTCAGACGGAGCGGGAGCGCGATGCACGGAGTGCAAATGCATCCACAGCCCAAAGGCCATTGGCCTGATCCAGGGCTTGGCATGAAGGTGGAATTTTTCGGCAAAGGCCTCAAAGCGTGGTCGCAGAGCCTCGCGCTCCTTGTCCATTGCCGCTCTGCGGGCTTCTTCTTTTTGCTGCATAGCCTGAAGCGCAGCGGCAGAACGCTCTCTGGCTTCTGTCTCCTTGACGGCAGTCATCACGTCATCATCCAGCCAACGCTGGCCCTTGAGCCAGTTGCTCATTTGCGGCACAAAGCGGCCTTGTTCGCGTTGCCAGGCTTCCGAAGCCATGAAATGCCGGATGGTGGATTCAATCCGAGGCAGAGGCGGCAACAAGCCTTCTCGCTGGAGACGCAGCCACGCTGAACGGGCAAGGCCCTTGGCCTCTTTTTTGGGGTAGAGTGCCCATACTTTTTCAAAATCAGAGACAGACATCTCTGCTCTCGATGCCCGTAACGCTCGAAGACTCGCTAACGGGCACGCTTCGCGCCCTTCGGGTCGGACACCCCCGCCCCCCGACACGGAACGCGAAGGCGAAGCGACAAGTTCCGGCACCGCTGACGGCACGGGGGGTAAGGGGGGATTTTGTATTTCTCTTTGTTTGTTAAGAGTATTTATGTAGCCAACTTTTGGCTCTGGGCAGGCAGAGTCTGGCTGACGGCAGCCAGGCTTTGCCTCTTGGCTGGCCGACTTCAACGCCGCCGGTGGCAACAGATAATAGACCGATGAGCGGTACTGCTCCCGCCGCACCTGGATAAGATTGATCCCCACCAGTTCGGCCAGGTACTTTTTAACGCTGCTCACGCTGCACGAAAGCCGTGCGGCCAACGTGGCCTGAGAGGGCCAGCAGCGGTCGCTGTCCGAAGCATAATTACACAGCAGGGCATACATGATCTTGGCTCCAAAACTGATAGAGGTTTCCAACACAAATTGCGGTAAAATCGGCCCGTGAATTTTTCCTCGTGGTGCAAATGTCTGCATGGTTCGTGCTCTCTTCCCCAAGCGGGGCAGGCCGGAAAAAGGCAAAAACAAGCAGACCCCATGCACTTGACAAAGAGAAACCCTTTGGGTTAGTGTTTCTTCGTTCGCTTCAAGAACAAAGAATTTCACTCTGCTGATAAGCCGGTAAGCGCCAACTTACTGGCTTTTTTGCCTTTCTAGGCCTTGGTTTTCCTCAATCCATATCCTTTGTCTGAGGTCGTTGACCGAGCGACTAGCTCGACTTCTCAAAACATGCCGTGGGAACCACCCACGACGACCCCGCACCTGCATGACGCAAGTTCCCCTGCTGCTGTGGCGTGTAGCCACAAGCACAAGAGCGCGAGGTTTCGCCCTTCTTCCGTGAACACGGGAGGGGGGCGAATTTTTTGTGAGGGAACGTGTGCCGTGAAAGGAGACTGGGAAAACAAAAAAGCTCCGCCAGGGCATTCCATGCGAATGACCCGGAGGAGCTTTAAAAAGGAAGGGAGTATAGTAAACGCTGCACGTCTCCCCCACGGGAGGTGGGGGCAGCGGTAAGTGGGTACCCCAAGAAATTTTAGCAAATTTCCAGGGGTGGGGGCATAGTGGGGGAGAATTGCGATTTGGGAAAAAGAAAAGCGGGCTAGAAGAAAGACTTTTTCTTCTAACCCGTTGATTTTCTTATGGTGCCGAAGGGGAGACTCGAACTCCCATGCCCTTGCGAGCACTAGACCCTGAACCTAGCGTGTCTACCAATTCCACCACTTCGGCGCGAAAAATCTTCTACGTTAAGCCCAGGGGTTTGGCAAGCAATTTTTCACGTTTTTCTGAAAAATCTTTTAGCTGAAGGACGTCCCGTAGAAATTGCCGCAGCACGGCGCCCGTCTTGCTGCAGGCCGGACGCGCTGCCGGGGCGCTTGCTTCCAGGTCTTGCGCAACGCGGCATCCGGCACGCGCAGGCGCGGCGCCTCGACATATCCCGCCTTGCCCCTGACCCTCAGAAAGCCTTGTGCGCCAAGGGCCGTGCAAAATCGGCAGGGCAAGCCTGCCGCAGAACCGGCCGCGAACCGGGCCACAGTAGCGGAGCGCAACGTGCACAGGAGCGGCGCGGCATCAACGGTTGCGGTGGGACAGAGGGCCCCAGCAGCGGGCCGCGGCGCGCGGAGAACGGCGGGGGCTATGTTTACGGAGGTGGACTTTTGGCGTAAACAAAGAGCTTGCCCTTGTGCGCCATTGTGCCGGGGATTTTTTGTTCTTTACCACAAGGATGCCGTCATGGATGCTACAGCGCGCAGTAAAAAGATGAAGTCCGGCCTGGAGAAGGCCCCCCACCGCTCTCTGCTTTACGCTCTGGGCCTGACCAGAGAAGAAATGGACCGCCCCCTGGTGGGCGTGGTCAACGCCGCCAACGAAGTGGTGCCGGGGCACATGCACCTCAATACTCTGGCCGACGCGGTCAAGGCCGGGGTACGCATGGCCGGGGGCACGCCCCTGCAGTTTCCGGCCATTGCCGTCTGCGACGGCCTGGCCATGAACCACGAGGGCATGCGCTTTTCTCTGCCGTCGCGCGAATTCATTGCCGATTCCATTGAGATCATGGCCCGCGCCCACGCCTTTGACGCCCTGGTCTTCATCCCCAACTGTGATAAATGCGTGCCCGGCATGCTCATGGCCATGATGCGCCTGAACATCCCCTCGGTGCTGGTTTCCGGCGGGCCCATGCTGCCCGGCAATATCGGCCCGCACCAGCGCGGCGACCTGATCACCGTGTTTGAGGCCGTGGGTAAGGTGCGCAGCGGCGCCATGACCGAAGACGACCTGGAGCGCCTTACCGAGCGCGCCTGTCCCGGCTGCGGGGCCTGCGCGGGCATGTTCACGGCCAATTCCATGAACTGCCTGGCCGAAACCATCGGCGTGGCCCTGCCCGGCAACGGCACCATCCCGGCGGTGAGCGGCGCGCGCGTCCGCCTGGCCAAGACTGCGGGCATGCGCGTTATGGACATGCTGGAGCGCAACATCCGCCCGCGCGACATCGTCACCCCCGACGCCGTGGCCAATGCCGTGGCCGTGGACATGGCCCTGGGCTGTTCCACCAACACGGTGCTGCACCTGCCCGCAGTGTTCGGCGAAGCCGGCCTCAACCTGGGCCTGGAAATTTTTGACGCCGTCAGCCGCAAAAGCCCCAACCTCTGCAAGCTCTCCCCGGCGGGCAAGTATTTTATGGTAGATCTGGACAATGCCGGCGGCATCCCGGCCGTCATGACCGAGCTGGACAAGCTGGGCCTGATCCATAAAGACTGCCTGACCGTCACCGGCAAGACCGTGGGCGAAAACCTCACGGACCTCAAAGCCCGCGTACTGGATCCAGAAGTGATCCACAGCGTGGACAACCCCTATTCCAAACAGGGCGGCATAGCCATTCTGCGCGGCAGCCTGGCTCCGGAGGGGGCCGTGGTCAAACAGTCCGCCGTGGCCCCGGAAATGATGTGCCGCGACGTGCGCGCCCGCGTGTTTGAAAATGAAGAAGACGCCATGCGCGCCATCCTGGACGGCAAAATCAAGGCCGGGGACGCGGTGGTCATTCGCTACGAAGGCCCGCGCGGCGGACCGGGCATGCGCGAGATGCTCTCGCCCACGGCGGCCATCACCGGCATGGGCCTGGGCAAGGACGTGGCCCTGCTCACGGACGGACGCTTTTCCGGCGGCACCAACGGCGCGGCCATCGGCCACATCTCGCCCGAAGCGGCGGACGGCGGCGTCATCGCCCTGGTGCGGGAAGGGGATATGATCCATATCGATATTCCCAACCGCAAGCTGGACCTGCTGGTCAGCCCTGCAGAGCTGGAGCAGCGCCGGGCCGCCTTTACGCCGCACAAAAAGGACAGCCCCTACCCCGTGCTGCGGCGCTACGCCGCCCTGGTGAGTTCCGCAGCCAACGGCGGGCGCTACAAGGAAATCTGACGTCGCTCCGGCCGGGGGCCCACAAGGCGGTTGCGCGGCCCCCGGTCACAAAGTTGCCGCTGCGGCGGCAAAAGCGACAGGTCGCGCCGCGGGGGCGGTCCGTCTCTGGGGGGGATGACCGCCGCGTTTTCCAGGAAAGGTACACTGTTGGAAGGATGGGGGTGCGGAGGAAGGGAACCTTTTGTGCACAAAAAATCCCTTCCCCTGCGAAGCGCCTTACGCCGCCACCCCGCCCCATCCGGACGACAGCCTTGGGGGCCTCATGGTTTTTCTGCACGCGCTGAGCGGCGTTTTCGGGCTCATCATCATGGGCCTGGTGGGCTATGTGCTGGCGGCCAGGGGCTGGTTCGGCGCAGAAACGCGCATCCTGCTGCCCCGCCTGGTGACCTGCGTGGCCCTGCCGCCCTTTCTCATGTACACCATCATGCATTCCTTCCAGCGGGAGGCGCTGCCGGGGCTGGCGCGGGGCGCGCTGCTGCCGCTGGCTTCCATTGCCGTCACCTTTGTGCTGGCCTGCGCTCTGGGCCGGCTGCTGCGGGTGCCGCACAAGCATTTCGGCCTGTTCTGCGCCAGCATTTCCAACCCCAATACGGTGTTTGTGGGCATTCCCGTCAATCTGGCCCTGTTTGGCGAAGAAGCCCTGCCCTACGCGCTGGTGTATTATTGCGCGGGCACGGTTTTTTTCTGGACCATTGGGCAGTACGCCGTGGTGCACGACCAGGAAAACAGCAAGGGGCCCCTTTCGGCGCGCACGTTGCTGCTGCAGATTTTTTCGCCGCCTTTGCTGGGATTTCTGCTGGGCGTGGCCCTGACCCTCTGCGGGGTAACCCTGCCCACATCCGTGCAGGACGCGGCCCGCTACCTGGGCGGCCTGACCACGCCGCTGGCCCTTATTTTTATCGGTATCAGCATTTTTGACATCGGCCTGCGGGGCCTGCGTCTGGAACGCGACCTGGTGGTGGTGCTGCTGGGACGTCTGGTGGGCGGGCCGCTGATCATGCTGGCTTTTCTGCACTTTTTCCCCGTGCCGGCCCTGATGGGCAAAGTTTTTGTGGTCCAGTCCTCTTTGCCGGTTATGATGCAGGCGGCTATTCTCAGCGCCCACTACCATACGGATTCCCGCTTCGGCGCGCTGGCTGTGACCCTTTCCACCCTCCTTTCCGTGGTCACCATCCCGCTGTACATGACCTTGCTGAGCGCGCTGCTCTAGAGCATTTAACACTTGAAATGCTCCAGAGGCGCGGCCTGCTGACGCGTGTTCACAATGCCGCCAAAGAGGCATAAAAAAGACGCCGGTTCGCGCAGGCGCGCGGCCGACAGCCCGGCCCCCCCCCGTTTGTCCGGGCGGCACTGCACGGCACGTCCGTGCGCAAAACCCAAAACCCGAGGGGCACAAAACCATGGCCAAGCATCTGATGAAGTACGGAGAGCAGGAATTTTCCGTCAACCTTGACGAAGACTGCATTGCCTGCGAACTGGAATCCAATACCGTGTCCCTACCGCAGCGCACGGCCCGCGAACATGTGGACTACGCCCTGGACCACCCCATTGGCTCCCCCCGTCTGGAGGAGATCGTCAAACCCGGCCAGACTGTCTGCATTGTGGCTCCGGACGCCACGCGCCTGTGGCAGTCGCCCCACGTCTACATCCCGGCCGTGGTGGAGCGCCTCAACGCCTGCGGCGTGCTCGACGCCCACATCCACATCCTCACGGCCACGGGCTCCCACCGGTCCATGACCCGCGAAGAGCACATGGCCATTGTTTCCGAAGATATTTACAAACGCATCCCGGTAGTGGACCACGTCTGCACAGACAGCAAAAACATGGTCAAGGCCGGCGTGACCTCCCACGGCACTGAAGTCTGGTTCAACCGCCTGGCCATGGAAAGCGACCACATCGTGCTCACGGGCGGGGTGGTCTACCATTTTCTGGCGGGCTACGGCGGCGGCCCCAAATACATGCTGCCCGGCATCGCCAGCTATGAAACCATCCAGCGCCACCACAACCTGGCCCTGAACAAGGGCTTCGGCAGCGGCAGCAACCCAGCCGTGCGCAGCGCCAATCTGACGCGGGACAACGTCTTCCACACCGATCTGGAAGAAGCCGCCCTGCTGGGCCGTCCCAGTTTTCTGCTCAATGTGGTGGTGGACGAGCAGTACAACATCATCAAGGCCGTGGCCGGCGACATGGTCAAGGCCCACCGCGAGGCCTGCGCCCTGGTGGACGCCATTGACGGCGTGCCCGTGGCCGGACGCACCCCTCTGGTCATTGCCAGCGCGGGCGGCGCGCCCAAGGACATCAATTTCTACCAGACCATCAAAACCCTGGCCAACGCCCTGGCGGTGGTGGAAGAAGGCGGCACCATCATTTTGCTTTCAGCCTGCACCGAGGGCTTCGGCAGCAAGGACACAGAGCACCAGATCCGCGACTTCGCCAGCATGGAGGCGCGTGAAAAAGACCTGCGCGCCCATTTTTCCATTGGCAGCTATGTGGGCTTTCTGTTTGCCGAATCGGCGGAGAAATATCATCTTATCCTGGTCTGCGCCATGCCGGAGGAGGCTTTCGCCAAAACCGGCATCCATGTGACCCGCACCCTGGACGAAGCCCTGGCCCTGGCCCGCAGACTGAACAACGGCAACGGCCGGCTGCGCGCCACCCTGCTGCCCCACGGGGCCAATACCCTGCCCAAGCTGGCCTGAACCTGCTGCCGGTTGCGAAAGCCGGCTGTCGGCGTGCCGCACGCTATGGTTGTTGCCACCCCCCAAAACTTATGCCCCCTTTGCCGCACACGGCAAAGGGGGCATGGAAGATTGCCCGCGACGGCACGGTTACGTCGCCGCCAGGCATGGCAACAGGGCTAAAAACCGTTATCGGGCGGCCACGGCCTCAATTTCGATTTTGGCGTTCAGGGGCAGGCTTTTCACGGCAAAACAACTGCGCGCCGGGAAGGGCGGCTTGAAAAACGTGGCGTACACTTCGTTGATGGCCGCAAAGTCATTGATATCCGTCAGGTAGACAGTGGTCTTCAGCACCTTGCCCATGGAGGAACCGGCGGCCTCCAGCACAGCCTGCACGTTTTTAAGCGAGGCCGCCGCCTGCGCCGCCACGTCCTGCGGCATGGCCTTGGTTTCGGGATTGATGGGCAACTGCCCGGAAGTAAAGACCAGGCCGCCCACGGCCAGGGCCTGCGAATACGGCCCCACGGCGCCGGGGGCTTTGTCCGTGGCAATCTGTTCCACACTGTTCATGGCATCTCCTTTTCTGCAGGCGCGGCCGTCGGCAAAGCCGAGCGGCCGCGCGTATGGTTGCGGCTTCAGCCTCTGCGGCGAAACCTATTTTTTACGCAGCACCTTACCGGCCAGGGCCGTTGTATCCAGGTTCGCGCCGTTGACCGTATGCGCGCCGTTGACAAAGACGTGCGCGATCCCGTCGGGGAACTGACGCGGCTCCGTAAAGGTGCCTTTGTCAATGATGGTCGCGGGGTCAAAAACAACGATATCGGCGTAGTTGCCGGGGCGCAGCACGCCGCGCCCCTCAATGCCGAACACGGCGGCGGGTCTGCCGGTCATTTTGCGTACGGCCTCGTGCAGCGGCAGCACCTTTTCTTCCCGCACGTATTTGCCGAGAACTCTGGGGAAGGCTCCGTACACGCGGGGATGGGGCGTGCCGCCCAGCAGGCCGTCGGTGCAGACGTTCATTTCAGGCCGGGCAATGAGCGTTTTGACGTGTTCTTCAAGCCCGTAAAAGTCCACCATGCCCACGGCGTTTTCTTCTTCGCGCAGCAGGTCAAAGGTGGCTTCAAGCGGCTCTTTGCCGCGCATTTCGCCCAACTGCACAAGGTTTTTGCCGACTACATCCGTATTGCGCGCTGTTTTTACGCTGGTGACGAAGATGCCGTCCAGCCCGGCAAAAGCCACAAAGTTATCCCAGCCGTGGATGCCGTGGGTAATATCGTGGACCATACGTTTTCTGTCTTCGGCATTGCCCAGGCGCTCTACCAGCTTGTCCGTGCCGCCGTCGTGCGCCCACGGCGGCAGAATGACGCCGAGCATGGTGCTGCCGGCCACATAGGGATACTGGTCGAACGAAACCCGGATGCCTTCTTTTTTAGCCTGCTCCAGCAGCGCAATGACCTGCGGGAAGAGGTGCGCGTTATTTTTGCCGCAGAGCTTAAAGTGCGAGAAATGCACCTTCACCCCGGAATCGCGCCCGATGTTGATGACCTCGTGCATGGAATCCACAATGGTGTCAGCTTCGCTGCGTTGGTGGATGACGAAGGGCACATCAAATTTTGCGGCAACCTTGCAGGTTTCCACCATTTCGCGCGTGTCCGCATAGGCGCAGGGCATATAAATGAGGCCAGTGGAAAAGCCGAATCCCCCCGCCTCCAGTTCCCGCGCAAGAATTTCGCACATGCGCCGCAATTCCGCAGCATCGGCCACGCCGCTGCCCAGACCGCGCGCCTCCATGCGCACATTGCCGTGGGGCACCAGGTAGCACAGGTTGGTGCCCGACCCGTTTTTTTCCAGCAGATTCAGATAGTTTTCCGTTGTGCCGTAGGTCCAGTCCAGGTCATCTTTGTCCCCGTCCAGTCCCGCAAGGTTTTTGCGCCAGGGGCTGATGAACTGCTGCGGCAGCGGGGCCATGGAAATGCCGTCCTGGCCCAGAATTTCAGTGGTAATGCCCTGCCGCAGCTTGGGGGCCAGCTCCGGCTCCTTAAAGACTTCCAGATCAGAATGACTGTGGGTATCGATAAAGCCGGGGGCCACGGCAAGCCCTGCGGCGTCCACCACCACGTCCGCGTGGGGCGATTCCAGCCGCCCCACGGCCACAATGCGCTCGCCTTCCATCAGCAGGTCGCCCGGCGTTCCCGGAGCGCCCGTGCCGTCAATCAACATGCCATTTTTGATCAATGTTTTCATGGTATCCTCCGTGATGTGCCAAAAGGCCGATCAGGATTTTGCCGCTGCGGGTTTCTCGTTTTTGATGGTCAGCGCCACCAGCAGGGCCAGGATGGTGCCGCCCATGAGGAAAAAGAAAGCCCACTCAAACGAACCGCCGTTCAGGTCGATAAGTTTGCCCACGGCCCAGCCGGCCACAATGCCGGCCATCTGCCCGCCAAAATTGACCGTGGCCGACCCCGCGCCCATGATGGCCGGGGGAATGGAATCCACCACAATGCCCCAGAAGGCTGCAAAAGCCAGGAAAAGGAAAAAGGCCGCCACACACTGGGCCGTTACGCTGCCGGTAACGGTTTCAGCCTTGAACGTGACATAGAGGGCAATGGCCGCAATGGCGCAGGTGGGAATAAAAATCCATTTTCTGTGCACGCCCTTGGCCTTGAGATTGTCGGAAAAAAATCCGCCGATAATCAGGGCCACAGTGCCCACAAAAAACGGCAGGGAGCCCAGAAGGCCCAACTCGGCCAGAGAAAAGCCGCGCCCCTTGATGAGGTAGGAGGGCAGCCAGCTCACAAAGCCCCAGTAGGTGATGTCAAAGGCAAACCAGATGATGACCATCTGCCAGAGGATGGGTTGGCGCATAAGCTGGCCGAAGGTGGGTTTTTCCTGCCCGGAGGCGCTCAGAGAAACAATGCCGGGGTCCTCCTCCAGCTCTTTGAGCTCCTCGGCGCTCATGCCGGGGTGGTCCTTGGGGTCGTTGCGCACATACAGGTACAGGGCCAGGGCGATGAGCAGGCCGGGAAGGCCCAGCACCACAAAGACGTGCCGCCAGCCGAACATGCTGATGATGCTGGCCGCCGCCATGGTGGCCAGGGCCGGGCCCAGCGCGTTTACGCAGGACTGGATGGCCGTGGCTGTGGCGCGCTGACTGGAGGGGAAGTAGGTGGCTATGGTCTTCCACGAAGCCGAGGGAAAGGCCGCCTCGCCGATGCCGAACACGCAGCGCACCACCAGCATAATGGGCAGAGAGAAAACAAGGCCCGTCATGCTGGTGAACACGGACCACCAGGTAATGGCCCCGGCCATGACCTTGCGCGGGCCGAACTTGTCGGCCAACAGCCCGCCGGGAATCTGAAACAGCGCATAGCCTACAAAAAAGGCGCTCATGATGAGCCCCAGTTGCTCGTTGGTAAGATTGAAATCCGCGCCGATATAGGGCAGCGCAATGCCCATGACCATGCGATCGAGGAAGGAAAACAGCCACGCCGTCAGCATAATGCCGAGCACCGTGTAGCGAACTCGCCAAAACCCTTTTGAAGCGGAACCAGCTTGCATAAACCCCCCAATCCATATAAGTTGGGAATATTTTTTAATAAATATTCACGGCGGCTTTGCCCGCCATAAACACGCATCCTCCGATAACCGGCTAAAAAACCGTTGCGTCAGCTGCGCCGCCACGGCTGCGACGGCGCTCCGGACGCCTGTGGGAAGCGGTCGGGCGCCGCCCCCCACAGGCATGGAATCCGTCGCAGGGCCACGGCGCGGTCAGGCCCGGGCCAAATTGCGGCCTGTCGCGCTTACGCAAGCAGCGCCTTGCTGATGGCCGCATAACCTGCCGTGGCGGCATACAGCTGGCTTTCTTCAATATATTCGTCGATGGTGTGCGCGAGATTTTCTCTGGAAGGTCCAAAGCCCAGGGTTTTTATGCCGCACTCACCGGCGTAGTGGCTGCCGTTGGTGCAGAACGAATAGTGGGAAATGGAAGGCTCAAGTCCGGCCCCGCGCAGGCCCTCCAGAGCCTTGCGCACAAAGTCCTCGTTTTCATCGAACAGCCAGCCGGGGAAAAAACGCTCGCCCTCAATGACATTGCCGGTCCAGCAGTTTTCCCGGCCGGAGGCATAGGACGCCTTGGCCTTGAAATCCTTGGACGCGCCCTGCAGCCCGGCAATGACCTCCCGGTACGGCAGCAGCACGTCTTCGGGGGTTTCGCCCACCAGCAGCCGCCTGTCGCAGGTGGCGCGGCAGTGGCTGGGCACCACGGAAGCGCCGGGGTAAGGGGTCGAAATGATGTCGGTCACCACAGAAACGCCCGCCCCCAGCACCGGCTGCACCTTGGGCTTGATCAGGCTCAACCCGTCGATAAGCCGCACCATGGAAAGCACGGCATTGACGCCCTTGTCCGGATTGGCCGAGTGCGCGGGTACGCCGAAGGTTTCCAGAACCACCTCGGCCCGGCCGCGCTGGCCGATTTTGAGATTCAGTTCCGAAGCCTCGCCGATGATCACCACATCGGGATTGACGCGACGGCTGATGGCGCGCGCCGCCACGCCCTCAAAGCACTCTTCGTGCACCACGCCGGAAACGCAGATTTCACCGGCAAAATCCTTGCCCGTGTCATGGGCAAACCTGGCCGCCGCGCACGCCATGGCGGCCACTGCGCCCTTCATGTCCGAAGTGCCCCGGCCGTAAATTTTGCCGTCCGTCACTTCACCGCCAAAGGGGTCGTGCGTCCACACGCTGGGGTCCGGCACGGGCACGGTATCGATATGCCCGTCGTACAAAAGGGTTTTTCCGGGCCGCTTGCCCTTGATGGTCCCGATGATGCTGCCGTATTCGTCCACCACCACATCGTCAAAGCCCTGAGAGGTCATAAAGGTCCGCAAAACCTCCACCACATCCTTTTCCTGGCCGGAAAGGCTGGGGGTACGCACAAGATCCACGCAAAGGTCGCGGACGCGCTTTTTATCTTCATTGTTCAGCATTGGCATTACTCCTCTTCCTGGCAGGGATGCTGTCCGTACCAGACGATATTGCGGTACATTTCGGGCGATGTGTCGCCCTCGGTACTGACAAGCAGCACCTGCGACCGGGCGTTCAGGCCAAGGGCCTCGCGCAGCCCGGCCATGGACTCGTGCTTCATGATGTATTCCAGAGCGCCGACGGTGACGGCCCCCGATTCTCCGCTGACCACGGGGGCGTCGGCGGTATGGGGCGAGGCCAGGATGCGCATGCCGTTGGCGGCAATGCAGTCGTCGCAAGCCAAAGAGGCCGTGGCGTAGTCCCTGAGGACATTCCAGCTCACCGTGCTCGGTTCGCCGCAAGCCAGCCCCGCCATAATGGTGGGCATATGGCCGGTAACGGCGTGGGGAGCGCCGTCCGCAGCCTTGAGCGAGCCGTAAATGCAGTCGGCCAGGCGCGGTTCCACAATGGTGGTGACCGGCGTCTCCTCGCCCAGTCTGGCGGCAAAGTACCCCAGCACCGCACCGGCAAAGGAACCCACGCCGGCCTGGAGAAAAAGGTGCGTCGGGCGGGCTACGCCGTACTCGCGCAGTTGTTGCGCCGCTTCATGGGCAAGGGTCATATAGCCCTGCATGATCCAGCGCGGGATGTCCTCGTAGCCTTCCCAGGCCGTGTCCTGCACCATGACGCCGTCGTGGGCCTCGGCATACTGGTTGGCCAGGCGCACGGCATCGTCATAGTTGAGGTCCGTAACGGTGCAGGTGGCGCCGGTCTTGCGGATGTTTTCCGCACGAGCGCGCGCAGAGCCTTTGGGCATGAAGACAACGGCCTTCTGCCCCAGCTGCTGCGCCGTCCAGGCCACGCCGCGCCCGTGGTTGCCGTCGGTGGCGGTTACGAAGGTGATGTCGCCGAGCTTTTGCCGCACTTCCGGAGAGCAGAGTTTTTCACGCGTAAGCGATTCAATGGGCGTCCCCAGTTTCGCGGCCAGGTAGCGTCCCATGGCGTAAGCCCCGCCCAACACCTTGAAGGCGTTGAGCCCGAAACGCTTGGATTCGTCCTTGACGAAAACGCCACCCAGACCAAGATCGGCGGCCAGCGCCCGCAGCCGGACCAGCGGGGTGGGCGCGTATTCGGCAAAACTCTCGTGAAAAGCCTGCGCCCGCGCGGCTTCCTCCAGGCTGTACGGCGCAAGCCCCGCGGCTTGCCGGGAAGGCTTTTTCCCGGCGTTGATGATATAGGATACTGACTTCATGAACTCCTCCACTTGCGTTGCTGCGGTATAAAAAGCAAAGAAGGTGCCAACCTTCAATTTTAAGATAATTTCATTTTATTTTACATTGTTATATATAATTACGAGCCATAAAAACGGCCCTTCAATTTTCTCATTATGAGAAATTTCTCAAAATGAGAAGACTGAAGGGCCCGATTTTATCATTCTGGTAAACGCAGACGGCGTGCAGCTGTCTTCCCCTGCCGGCGTCTGTTGCCCCGTAGCGGGGGCCGTTTTATCCGCCCTGCATGGCACGCAGCTTCCTGTAGAGCGTGGCAACGCCAATGCCCAGGGCTGCGGCGGCCTGTTTTTTGCCCTCCACCGTATCCCCGTATACGGCAAGGGCCTGCCGGACGGCGTTTTCCTCCAGTTCCCGCAAAGGCACTATGGGGGCTGCCTGGGCGGGCGGGGGCGATGCCGATCCTCCTCCGGATGGAAAGCGGAAAGAACGCTGGGCGTCATGGTGCGCCGCCATGGCCGCCTCGCTGATTTTCCGGGGCAGCATGGCGCAGGTCAGGTCGCCGCCAGGATTAATATTGACCATATATTCCATGCAGTTCTGAAATTCCCGCACATTGCCCGGCCAGGGATAGTGCTGGAGCTTCTCTACCATGGCCGGGCTCAAGCGCATGGGCCATTTGCCCAACGACGTGCAAAACCGGCTCAGAAAAAATTCCCCAAGCTGGGGGATGTCTTTTTTCCGCTCCCGCAACGGCGGCAAATGGATGGGGATGACATTGAGCCGGTAATACAGATCCTCCCGGAACATGCGTTCCGCCACCAGCGCCTGCAAATCCTCATTTGTCGCGGCAATGATGCGCACGTCTACAGAAATGAGCCTGTTGGAGCCAAGCCGGGTAAAACTTCTGTCCTGCAGCACCCGCAGCAGCTTGACCTGCAGGTGCAGCGACATGGAGCTCACTTCATCCAGAAAGACCACGCCGTGGTTGGCCAGCTCAAACTTGCCCATGCGGCCGGACCTGTTGGCCCCGGTAAAAGCGCCGCTTACATAGCCGAAGAGTTCGCTTTCCAGCAGGTGGCCGGGAATGGCCCCGCAGTTGATGGCGATAAAAGGCTGGTCGCGCCGGTCGCTTTCAGCATGGATAGCCCTGGCGAAAATCTCCTTGCCCGTACCGCTCTCGCCCGTGATCAGCACCGTGGAGACGGAATCGGCTATCTGCAGGACCCGTTTTTTCAGTTGCCCCACCACGGGGCTTTCACCGATGATGCTGGCCACTCCGGCTCCCACGGCGCTCGCGGCCCGGCCATCCGCACCCAGCCGCCCGGCAAAACTGGTGGTGCTTTCCGCCACCAGCACATTGGCAAAGCTGTCGTCCCCGTCTTCAAACCAGATATGGTTGCCGAACAGGGTTACTTCCTTGTGGGGCAGCCGCACCACAAACTCATCGGCGTCCAGCACGGTATTGCCTGTTTTGCTCAGCTCCAGGCCGGTCCCTTCGTAGTCTTCAGGAATGGCCAGCTCCTTGCGCGCCATTTCGTTGCAGAAGCTGATCCGCCCTCCGCGGGAAAACACGATAATGATGCGCGGGTTGGAATCCGTCACGCGCATGAGCATATCAAGTTTGCGCTCGGCCTGACGGGAAGAGCGGCGCTCCAGGGCGTTCATGGCCAGCAGATGGGAGGTCTGCTCCAGAAATTCCATGTAAAATGTCTTATTGGCGAGTACGGTCTTTTTTCGCTCTTCCGAAAAGCAAAGCAGACCAATAATGCCCACGGTCTTGCCCCCCACCACGATAGGCGAGCAGATATTGAGCATTTCCCGGCAATTGCGCAGGTTGGGGCAGGCGCGGCAAATGGGGTGCTCCCGCGGGTTGTCAAGGCAGATGGTCCGCATGGTACGCATGGCTGTAAAGTACAGCTCCCCGGCGTCCTCAATGCTTTCGCCAATGCCGGCCGCATAGCCGCCCGTGCCGCCCAGCCGGATCAGATCGGCGTCCACGATCTCTATATCCATCTGGGTGACGGTAGCCAGCATATTAGTAAAGGCTGTAATCTTTTTACCCATGTATTTCAGTGGATTATCAACTTGCATAGCCATATGCACCTGTTTTGCGGCTTGAGCGTGTAGCGCTTCGGGGCACAGTGGAGGCCGCAAGGCCGCGGTTTTCGTGCCGCCGGACGCGCTGGAACGGGAGGGCAGTGCCCACAAAAAAGCGCCTTCGTGAGACAGCAATAAAATGGCAGGGCTTCAGGCGCAACCACCCCGAAAAAGAAGCGACGGCGAAAACGCCGCCCCCTGCCGCCGCAAAGGGGCGAACCAGCGCGAAGAAAAGGTTCCCCTGCGACGGCCAACGGGCTTGCACCTTTATCCTTATTTTTTTACTATGCTTCACAGCATGACCGCAACCTGCCTCCGACAGCGGGCGCGGCCTGCGAACGGGCCCCTTGCCGTCAAAGTACGGCTCATAAAAATACGCACAGCCGCGCGGGCAGACCCCGGTTATTGCTGTACAGATATAAATATAATTTATTTGAGCTGTTATATGTCAGCCAGAGCGCTTTGTATGCTCCGGCCGGCGGCAGCCCTAAACAAAAAACATCTTCAGAGCAGGTTCCCTTTGCGCAGGTGTCGTCTCAACGCTTACGGCGCCTCTAACGGCTCAAATACATTGTGCTTGCGCCCCTACGCGGACGTTTGCCTAGGCAGCCGCCAAGGCATTGCAAGGTTGCAACAGCCTAACAAGAACAATTACCATCTTGTCAGCCACCGCAAAATGCCGTAGGGTAATGCGCGTACCCGCAGGCCGCATTCCCCTCTGCAAGCCGCGCGGCCGCGGCGCAGGAGAAGTCATGGCGTGTAAGAAAAACACCGGCATCTATGTGGCCGCCCTGCTGCTCTTTCTGGGCGGTGTGGGCTATCTGACGTACTCCGGCTTTGCCGAAAACAGCGTTTACTTCCTCAATGTTTCCGAGGCCAGGGCCGCCACACCCGAAAAGCTCACCGCGGCCCGTCTGTTCGGCACCGTGGCCGAGGCCGGACTTGCCCCGCACAGCGCCGGTCCCGGCGTGGACTTTCGCCTGGTGGACAAAGACAACGTGCACCAGACCATTGACGTCACCTACAGCGGCGTGGTGCCCGATACCTTCAAGCCTGGGGCCGAAGTCATTGTGGAAGGCGGCATGGGGCCCGAAGGCCGCTTCAAGGCCAAAACTCTCATGACCAAGTGCCCTTCCAAGTATCAGAAAGAAAACCGGCGCGGCTGACCCGCCGCCGCCCCGTGCCCCCGATACCGCGTCCGTCCGAGGCCGGGCGCGCGCTCTTTTGCGCGCCGTAAGGCCGGAACGCCCGTCAAAGGACTCTCATGTACGTATTCGCCTTCGCTCTCCTGCTTCTCGTACTGCTGGCCGCGCTGGGCGGCGGCGGCCTGGCCCTGCTGCAGCTATGGCAGGGCCGCGACGACTGCCTGCGCCTGGTGGAAAAAGCCCACCTGGTCATCAGCGCCGCCCTGACCCTGGCCTCGGCCCTGCTGCTGCACGCCCTGTACTGGAACGACTTCAGCGTACAGTATGTGGCCCACTATACGGACCGCATCCTGCCCGTATTTTACCGCCTCACGGCCTTCTGGGCCGGGCAGCCCGGCTCCATGCTGTTCTGGGCCCTGGCCGTGGGTCTGAGCGGCACGCTCTTTGCCTGTACGCGCGCCTACCACGGCCTGAGCCGCCCCACCAGACTCTGGTACTGGGGCTTTTTTTACGTCATCATGGACTTTTTTGCTCTGGTGCTCACGGCCTGGAGCAACCCTTTTGTGCTGCAAAGCCCGGTCCCGCCCGACGGCAACGGCCTCAACCCCCTGCTCCAGAACCCCGGCATGATCTTTCATCCGCCCCTGCTCTTTCTGGGCTACGGCGGCTTTACCGTGCCCGCCTGTCTGGCCCTGGCCCAGAGTCTTTCCGGCCAGGCCCGCACGGAAGGGGCCTGGTTTCGCGTGGCCCGCCCCTGCATCCTCCTGGCCTGGATCTTCCTCACCGCCGGCATCGTGCTGGGCGCCTGGTGGGCCTATATGGAACTGGGCTGGGGCGGCTACTGGGCCTGGGATCCGGTGGAAAACGCCTCTCTCATCCCCTGGCTCATTGCCACAGCCTCACTGCACACCCTTATTGTGGAGGACCGCCGCCGCAAATTCACACGCGTCAATGTGGCCATGATGGCGTTGACCACCGTGTCCGCCTTTTTCGCCACCTACCTGGTGCGCAGCGGCGTCATCGACTCCGTACACGCCTTTGGCGACGGCGGCGTGGGCACGCCCCTGCTCTGCTTTATCCTGGCCGGACTGGCCGTGGCCCTCTGGGTGCCCCTGACCGCCCCGGCCGAAGGCGAACCCCTGGCCGGCCTGTACAGCCGCGAGGGCTTTCTTACCCTGGTGGCCTGGGTGCTGCTGGCCCTGGCCGCGATCATCCTCACGGCCACCATGTGGCCCGTGATCAGCAAGCTCTGGTCCGCCGCGCCGCAAGGGCTGGACGCCCGCTTTTACAACCGCGTCTGCCTGCCCCTGGGCGCAGCGCTGCTGGTGCTCATGGCCCTCTGCCCCTGGCTGGGCTGGGGCGGCGGCATGCGCAACAAAAAGAGCTTCTGGATTGTGCTGGCGGCCGCCCATCTGAGCGGCGCGGGCATCTGGCTGCTGGGCTACCGGCAGTCCGTGGCGCTGCTGGCCGCGGCTGCGGTGGTGGGCATACTGGTGGGCGTGGGCGTGCTGCTCGCCCGCCGGGACGTATGGCGGCACCCTCCCAGCCTGGGAGCTCTGGGCGCGCACCTGGGCATGGCCCTGGCGGCTCTGGGCATAGCCTTTTCCGGCCCCTACACCCAGGACAGTGAAATGGCCCTGCGCCAGGGCGAATCCGGCACGGTGGGCGCGTACACCGCCACCCTGCTGGAGTTGCAGGAAGGCAGCCGCCCCGGTTATGATTTCATCGCCGCGCGGCTGCAGGTCAGCAAAAACGGCAAGACCGTGGGCGAGGTAGCGCCGGAACGCCGCCTCTACGACAAATTCGGCAACATGCAGTTCTCTGAAGTGGACGTCATCCCCGGCCTGGGCAACGAGGTCTACGCCTCCCTGCTGGGCCTGGACGGCCAGTCCAGGGTGGTGGTCAAGGTCAGTGTGGAGCCCCTGGTCAACTGGCTGTGGATCGGCGGCACGCTCATGTGCTTCCTGCCGCTCCTGGGCCTGCGCCGGGGCAAGGGCCGCGCCGACGGTCAAGGCTCCGGCAACGCGGCCCCCGACGGCGACGCCCCGAAGGACACGGACGCGCCGGAGGACGGCCAGACCGCCTGAACCCCAGGCGTTCCCGCCCGCAACCGCGCGAATTCGCGCTGTCGTTGCGCGGGCGCGCCGCGTGGAGCCCGCTCCGGGGACGGCGCAGACCGGCCCGGTGCGGCGACAGAGACACAAACAGAGAGGCTGACGGAGCGCAGGGGCGCAGGGCGGACCGCATGCCGCCGCCCCCGCAGATCCGTCCGGGGTGGTCCGGTGCTGGAACTTGCGCGCGTCGCCAAAATCTACGGCGTCAAGGTTGTTTTCAAAAACGTGAGCTGCGCTTTTGCGGCGGGCAGCGTTTCTCTGCTGGTGGGCGGCAACGGCGCGGGCAAGAGCACGCTCATGCGCGTCATGGCCGGGCTGGCGCAGCCCAGCGCGGGCGCGGTGCGTCAGGACGACGACCTGCGCGTGGGCTATCTGGGACACAGCACTTTTCTCTATGCCGGGCTCAGCGCACTGGAGAACCTGAACTTCTGGCGTGAAGCCTACGGCCTGCGCCTTTCCCGCCAGGATCTGCTGGCCTGCCTGGAGCGGGTGGGCCTGGCGGCCCACGCTCAGGAGCGGGCCGGGATTTTTTCACGCGGCATGGCCCAGCGCCTGAACCTGGCCCGTGTGCTTATGCAGGAGCCGGATCTGCTGCTGCTGGACGAACCGGGCACGGGCCTGGACGCGGCCTCCCTGGCCCTTTTGCGGCGGGAGATCAGTACCGCGCGGGCGCGCGGCGCCTGCGTGGTGCTCATCAGCCATGACCTGGCCGGCGACGCGCCCCTGGCCGACCGCCTGCTGGCCCTGGGAGAAGGCAGACTGCTCTTTGACGGCCCGCCTGCAGGATTCGACGGCTTTGCCGCGTCAAACTCCCTTGCGCCAGACGCCCTTACGCCGGGTGCGTTCACGGCAGGCCCCTGCGCGTCGGGGGCCCCCACCGCCGACCGCCCTGCCGGAGGCCCCCCATGCTGCGCCTGACCCTGGCCGTCTGCCGCAAGGATCTGACCCTGGTGCTGGCCAGGGGCAGCGGCCTGGTGCAGGCGCTGCTGCTGGGGCTTTTGCTGCTCTTCGTGTTCAGCCTCTCGCAGGGCGTGGGCGAACGCATGACGCCCCAGGGCGCGGCCGCCGTGTTCTGGCTCAGTTCGGCCTTCTGTCAGGTACTGGTCTTCAACCAGCTTTACGCCCTGGAGGAGGCCAGCAACGCCCGCCTGGGCCTGCTGCTCTGCCCCGCGCCCGTGCAGGCCGTATGGCTGGGCAAGGGCTGCGCGGGCCTGGTGCTGCTGGTCCTGGCGCAACTGGTCTTTCTGCCCGCCGCAGTGGTTTTTCTGGGGCAGGAAGTGAGCGGCGCGCTGCTCCCCGCTCTGGCCGCCCTGGTCCTGACAGATCTGGGCATGTGCGCTCTGGGCTCCTTGCTGGGGGCCCTGGCCCAGGGCCAGGCCGCACGCGAATCGCTGCTCAGCATTGTGCTTTTCCCGCTGCTGACGCCGCTTCTGCTGGCAGGCATCAGCGTGGGGGCGCAGACCCTGGGCGCGCCCGCCCCGGACGGTCCCGGCCTCTGGTTGGGCTTGGCCGCCGCTTTTGACGCCGTTTTTCTGGGGGCGGGACTTTTGCTGTTCGGCTTTATCTACGCGGGGGAGGACTGATGCCAAAATTTTCGTCATGGCCCCAGGCGCTGGCCCTGCTGGGGGGCGTGGCCTTTGCGGTCTGCCAGTGGCTCATCTTTGCCTACGCCCCGGTGGAAGCCACCCTGGGCCTGGTGCAGAAAATTTTTTACGTCCACCTGCCCTTGGCCTGGTGGGCGCTGATCAGTTTTTTTGTGGTTTTTCTCGCCTCTGTGGCGCACCTCTGGCGGCGGCGTCCCGGCGCGGACCGGCTGGCCGCCGCCGCGGCCGAGGTGGGCGTACTGCTGAGCGGGCTGGCCCTGGTCACGGGCATGCTCTGGGCGCGACGCTCCTGGGGAGTGTGGTGGACCTGGGATCCGCGCCTGACCACCACCCTGATCATGTGGTTTGTCTACGCCGGGTATCTGGTCCTGCGCGGGCTGGATCTGCCGCCCCAGCGCCGGGCCACGGTCTGCGCCGTGGTGGGCGTGGCGGCCTTTCTGGACGTGCCTCTGGTCTTTATTTCCGCGCGCATCTGGCGCTCCATCCACCCTGCCGTCTTTGCCAGCGAAGGGGGCGGACTGGACCCGGCAATGCGCCTCACGGCCATGACCTGCGTGGCCGCTTTCGGCCTGCTCTGGGCCGGGCTGGTCTGGACCCGCAAACGCCAGCTGGACCTCTCGGCCCGCCTGGAGGCTCTCACCGTCAACCGTCTGCACGGCTGACGCCCGATTTGGAGAACACCCCTATGGACACCCTGACCTGGATCATCCTGGCCAACGCCGCCGTGTGGGCGGGGCTTGGCGCGTATCTGGCCTTTCTGGCGGCGCGCCAGCGTCGTCTGGCTCTCCGCCTGACCCAACTGGAGCTGTGCGACCATGACTGACACCCCTTACAGCGCGCGCCGCGCCCGCGGCCTGGCCCTGTTTCTGGGCCTGGGCCTGCTGGTCATGCTGGGCATCTCGCTCAAGGACCGCTTTGAGCACCCCCACCTGACCGTGGAAAACCGTCAACCCGCCCCCGCAGCCCGCGACAGCGGCCAGGCCGCCATTGGCGACCTTATGCGCCAGGTGGCTGAAAATCCGCGCGACAGCAAGGCCATGATCCACCTGGTGGAACATCTGGTCACCGTCCAAAACTGGGAAGCCGCCGAAACCTTTGCCCAGCGCGCCATCACCCTGGATGTGAACAATCCCCGCCCCCTTTACCTGCTGGGCGTGGTGCAGCACAACCAGGGCCGCCACAAGGAAGCCGCCGCCACGTTGGAAAAGGTGCTCACCCTCAAGGACGATGCCGCCGTGCGCTACAGCCTGGGTGTGCTCTATCTGTACTATCTGGACGAGCCGGAGCGCGGCATAGCCCAGCTCAGCGCCGGGCTGCACAGCCCCGAAGCCGGCGAAGACCTCAAGGCCGCCATCCGGGCCGAACTGGAAAAAGCGCCCCTGCCGCAGCAGGGCGCGGACAAAAAATAGCGGGATTGTCGTTACAGGGGCAGCACCCAGGGGCCCGCCCCCAAGGGACGTTCCGTCCTTGGGGCGGGCTGTTTACGCACGCCGGGCAGCGGAACAAACGTTATTTGTCCAAAGTAAGCAGCTGCACGGCCGCAAGGTGCTCCAGTTCTTCGGCCAGGGCCAGGGCCCCGGTCAGGTCTTCCCCGGCGCAGCACAGGCCGTGCCCGGCCATCCACACGGCCGGACGCTCGGCGGCGGCCCTGCCCACGGCCTGGGCCAGTTCCGCGCCGCCCGGCGGCAAGGCCGGGGCAAAGCCCAGCCTGGCGCGCCAGACATCGGCCTCAAACAGGGGCAACCGCAACATGGCCTCTGGCGGGCAACGCAGGCTCAGGGCCAACAGATGGCGCGGGTGGACGTGCACAATAGCTCTGCAGCGCGGCCTGGCCGCGTACACAGCCAGGTGCATGGCGCTCTCGCTGGAAGGCGGGCCGCCCAGCAGCACACCCCCTGTGCCCGCGTCCATAAGGCAGCAGTCCGCCGCCGTGAGCCGCCCCTTGGCCGCGCCCGACCGGGTGATGCAGATGCGCCCGACCGGCGCGGCAACAGGCTTGGGGGCCGCCCCGCTTGCGGCGGCTTCATCTGCATCGGATATTTTTGCTCCGGGCTCTTTTCCTTCGGGCGTTTTTGCTCCGCACAGGACCGGGGCCGCTTCCGTCGGCGAGGATGCGACCGCCGCAGCGGGCAAAAGCAGGCTCACATTGCCGTTGCAGCCGCAGAGCAGGCCCAGCAGCCAGGCGTCCCGGCAGACCGCGCGCAGCTGCTCCACGGCGTAGTCCGGCAGACGGACAGGGTTTACGGCGGCGCTCATGCCCGGCCTTCTTGAAGGATGGTGCTGCAGCCCTGGCCGCAGTCTTCCCAGAGACGCTTTATCTTCCTGACAAATGCGTCGCCGATAACGCCCTCGTTGCCGGAACGGGCGTATTCCTTGTTCACAAGTTCCCGCGACAGGCGCAGGGCCCGCGCCACGGGGGCGTATGCCGGGTCTTCGCCCAAGATCACCTCATGGCTGCGGGTAACGTCCAGCACGCGGTAGCGCAGGGGCGTCCGACAGCTGCGGGCGCAGATGTTATAAAGATAGCCGTTCAGGCTGAACAGCCCCACCCCCCCATCTTCTTCCACAAAAAGCCGGCTGTGTTCACGCCCCTTGTCCAGCAGACGGAGGTCATAGTCCCTGGGGTTCGTGCCCTGGTGTTCCATCAACGGCGCGGCATAGTAATAGTACTGCGGAAAGCCCGCACACCGCATGCGCAGCCCGTAGTCCCCGTCCTCAGCGCCGTAAAGGCCGTAGTCCTCGCTCCAATATCCCAGGATGTCCGAAACGGCCCGCGGCACCATCAGGCACTGCCCACACAGATTGCTGACGCAAATGCCCAGCTCCCCGTCCTCACAGCGCAGATGCGGCTGCCTGCGCACCTCTTCCGGCGAAAACGACGGTCCCAGGGTAGACCGGGGCTCCACGCGCGCATAGAGGCGAAAAAGCCGGTCCAGCCAATCCGGGGCCGTAATGTGCATGTCGTTGTCAAACTTTATGTAGAACGGCGCGTCTACTGCCCGCCAGCCCAGATTGCAGGCGCAGGAAATGCCCATGTTGCGCGGCAACAGAAACAGATTGTGGATAAGCCCTTCGCGGTGCAGATCCAGCAGCCTGCGACGCAGTTCCGGTTCGCTGCCGTTGTCCACCACCGTAAGTACATAAGGGATGGACGTGCGGGTTTTGCCGCGCAGGTTCAGAATATTTTTCAGGGTCATGGCCGGACGGTTGTAAACCGGCATGGTGATGTTGCACTGTGTCGTCGTGCTCATGAACGCGCCCCTTTGCCCTCACACGGCCGTAAAGCGTTTTCATCTTGCCGGGCCGCCCGTCAGGGCCGCCGACGGAAAGGCGCTGCCGCGCCCCGCAAGCGGTTTTCAGGCCCCAGAGCCTGCGGCGGCAAAATGGTCAAACCCCTGCCCCAGAGCCTCTACCGGTTCGTTATTACAGAGAATGCGCCCCCCGGAGGTGACCACGCCAATGCTGGTCAGACCGGGGATGGCCGCGTGCAGGGCCGGGAGCATATCCGGCGCGCAGGAGCCCAGCAGGGCATAGTCCTCGCCGCCGTTCAGGGCCTCGTGCACGGGATTTCTGCCCGTTTGTGCGGCGTAGCGCACCACCTCCGGATGGAGCTGGCCCCGGGCCAAAACGATTTCCGCCCCCAGGCAGGCGCAGCGGTCTGTGCAGGTAACGCTCTGCTCGCCCGTGAGCCCCAGCAGACGCGGCAGATCGCGCAGCAAGCCGTCAGAAAGGTCCATAAGGGCCGGAGGCCGGGCGTTATAACCCGCCCGCGCCAGCATGAGCCCCGCGTCCACCTGCGGCCGGGGGCGCAGATGGGCAGCGCAGGCGGCTGGCCAGGCGTCGAGAGCGGCGCGGCCCTGAGCCTCCAGGGCCTGCAGGCCCGTGCGGGCCAGCCCCAGGCGGCCCACCACAAACAGGCTGTCCCCCGGCATGCTGCCCCCGCGCACCAGAAAGCCGCCCGGCTCCACGGCCTCGCCCCAGACCGTGACGGAAATGTGCAGCCGTTCGCAGCGGGAAAGGTCGCCACCGGCCAGCACCATCTGCCGTTCCTGGGCCAGCCCGGCCATGCCCGCAAAAAACGCGTCCAGCCAGGCCGCGTCCGCCCAGGCGGGCAGCCCCAGACACAGGCTGAAGCCCAAAGGTCGGCCGCCGCAGGCGGCTATGTCGCTCACGTTGGCGGCCAGGGCCTTGTAGCCTGTGTCCTCCGGCGTAAAATAAGCACGGCGGAAGTGGATGTCCTCCAGAAACAGATCGCTGCTCACACACAAGGGGCGCCCCGCCCGCAGGATGGCGCAGTCATCGCCGCGCCCCAGCAGCAGGGAAGGATGGGTGGCGGGAAAGTGGCGGGCCAGCAGGCCCAGAATGCCGTCTTCGGAAAGGGAGGCGTGCATCTCAACCCTCCAGCAGCAGATATTCGCGCAAAATAACCTTGAGGCCGAAACCGGGAAAATTGACCTGCACCTTGTCCGGCGGCAGTTCCTTCACGATCTTGCCGCGCCCGAAAATGCGGTGGCGGCAGTAGCAGAGCGCGCCTGCGGCCGCAGAAGCTGTCCCCGAAGCCTCCGGCGCGGCGGCAGGCTCCACGGACGTTGCCGCAGGCGCGGGCGCGCGCTCTTCCGGCGGCAGCTGGCAGTCGTCCCAGGCGGCGGCCGGAGGTTCGGCCCCGTGATTGCGCAGGCCCAAGGCCGCGGCCGGAGCCAACAGCCCCTCGCCGGAGGCCTTGCGCCCAAAACCCGCACCGCCGGCCTCACGGCGGCGCAGTACGCCGCCAAAGCCCTCTACCCATTCCTCCACCAGACCGGGGGCCAGCTCACGCACAAAAGGGCTGGGGCTGGCGTGCTGGTTGCCCCGCTCGGCCCGGCTGTACAGGGCGGCGGGCACGTAGAGGTCCAGACTCTGACGGGCGCGGGTGCAGGCCACGTACATCAGGCGGCGTTCTTCCTCAAAATCTTCGGGCCGGGCCAGGGCATGCCGGGAGGGGAAGCGGTCCTCCACCAAATCAATAATGAGCACGGCATTCCACTCCAGCCCCTTGGCCGAATGCACGGTGGAAAGGGTCACCCGCCCCTCGCCGTCGTCGCCCTCCTCTTCCGGCGATTCCAGGGCCAAATCCGCCACAAAGAGGTCCAGCTCCGTATAGGCTGAGGCCATCTGCACAATTTCTTCCAGGCCTTGTTGCCGCCGGGGCCAGTCTTCGGGGTACAGGGTCTCCAGCCGGGGCCGGTAGTGCTCCAGCACGGCGTTCAGCGTGGCCGCCGGGGTCTGGGGCGCGGCGCGCAGGCTGTCCACAAAGCGCATGTCCTCCAGCAGGGCGGGAAAGCGGGCAAAGGCTTTTTCCACATTCTTGGCGTCGCCGCGGGCCGTTGCCGTATAGAGCTTTTCCACGGTCTTGGGGCCGATGCCGTGGTGCTGGGCCGCCATCCTGGCAAAGGCGGGCAGGTCCAGAGGGTTGAGCAGCAGACGCACATAGGCCATGACGTCCTTGACGTGCGCGGCTTCAGTGTAGCGCAGCCCCCCGTACTTGCGAAAGGCCACCCCGGCCTGGTTCAAGGCCAGCTCCAGCTGATACGAATGGAAGCCCGCCCGGAACAGCACGGCAATCTCGTGGGGCAGATGCTCCTGCAGCAATTCTTCAATGCGCCGCACCACCAGCCGGGCCTGGCTCAGGTCGCTCAGGGGCGTGATCAGGCGCACGGGCGCGCCGCCCTGTCTGCGCGTAAACAGCTTTTTGCGGAAGGATTCCGCCGCGTGGGCCAGCAAGCTGTTGGCCACGTCCAGCACGGGCTTGGTGGAGCGGTAATTCTCTTCCAGGCGGATGACCCGCGCCCCTGGGAACAGCTTGGGAAAATCCAAAATATTACGCACATTGGCGCCGCGAAAGGCGTAAATGGACTGGGCCTCGTCGCCCACGGCCATGACGTTGCCGCTCTCCCCGGCCAGCAACCGCACCAGACGGGCCTGCACCAGGTTGGTATCCTGATACTCGTCCACCAGGATATGCCCGTAACGCTCGCGCAGGGCCGCGGCGGCCAGGGCGTTCTCCCGCAGCAGGGCTTCCAGCTCAAAAAGCAGGTCGTCGTAATCCAGCAGCCCCTTTTCCCGCCGGTAGGCCGTATAGGCCGTGTCCAGCAGCGCCAGGGATTCCGCGTGCGGCAGCAGATGAAAGGCCTCACGCCGCAGCACTTCGTCCAGGGGTTGTTCCTTGTTCCTGGCCTTGCTCAGCAGCCCCACAATACTCTGCGTTTTGGGGAAGGAGCGATCCCCCTTGCCCAGCCGCAGGGCCTCCTTGCACTGCTTTACGGCCGCGGTAATGTCCGCCGCGTCCATGACCGTAAAAGGCCGGTCGCCCAGCCAGGACGGCCGCCAGCGGCGCAAAACCCCGTAGGCAAAGGCGTGGAACGTGCCGCCCTGCACCCCGGCCAGCCCCTGCCCCAGCAGCAGCCCGGCCCGGTGCAGCATTTCCCGTGCGGCCTTGCGCGTAAAGGTAAGCAGCAACATGCTCTCCGGCGATACGCCCCGCTCCGCCAGCCAGGCCAGACGGTACACGATGGTGCGGGTCTTGCCGCTGCCCGCGCCCGCCACCACCAGGGTGGGGCCGTCGCCGCTGGTGGCCGCCGCGTACTGCGCCTCATTGAGGGCTTGTGCGTAATCAATCATGCGGGCACGGTAGCACAGGCGGCCCGCACAGGCCAGAGGCCGAAACCTGGGGAAAAAGAGGGATTTTGTGGAGGAAAGGGAACTGCAAAAAACTTTTTCCTCAAGCGACGCGAGCCTTTTTTGAGGAAAAGCCGACGGCAACCGCGGCAAAGCCTCCCCCAATACCCGGCATTGACACCCACCCCCGCAGCAGTGACAATCTTTCTTTGGCCTTTAATCAGGATTTGCCATGCGCTTTACGGAAGACGAACTGGTAGTGGGGGCGGGGGCCCGGCTCTCCCGCCGGCGGCGGCTGTACCTGGCGGTGCTGCTGGGCATGTTAGCGGCCTTCGGCCCCCTCTGCACCGATACCTATTTGCCCAGCCTGCCCGCCATGGGGGCGGACCTTTCCCTTTCTACGGCAGCCACCCAGCTCACCATCACGGCTTGTCTGCTGGGCATGGCCCTGGGCCAGCTCTTTGTGGGGCCCCTTTCCGACGGCACAGGCCGGCGCGGCCCCCTGCTCTGCGCCCTGGTCTTCTTTACCCTGGCCTCGGCCTGCTGTGTGGCGGCCCGGTCGGGGCACGGCTTCATTGCCCTGCGCTTTGCCCAGGGCCTGGGCGGGGCCGGCGGCATTGTGCTTTCCCGCGCCGTGGCCTGCGACCTGTTTCGCGGACCAGAGCTCACCAGCTTCATGAGCCTGCTCATGGCCGTCAACAGCGTGGCCCCCATTGCCGGGCCCGTGCTGGGCGGCGCGCTGGCCGGGCTGGGCGGTTGGCCCTGGGTGTTCATCTTTCTGACCGGCATGGGCGTGGCGCTGCTGCTCTTCTGCGCTTTCGGCCTGCCCGAAACCCTGCCCCCCAAGTTGCGCCGTCAGGGCGGCACCCGCGCCAGCCTGCAGGCCACCGCCGCTCTCTGCCGCGACCCGGCCTTCATGTGCTATGTGGGCATGCAGGGCTTTACCATGGGCGGCTTCTTCGGCTATGTGGCCGCCTCGCCCTTTGTTTTTCAGGGCATGTACGGCATCTCGCCCACGGGCTACAGCCTTATTTTCGGCGGCAACGCTCTGAGCGTCACCATCATGGCCCTGATCACGGGGCGGCTGGCGCGCAGCCGGGGCGAAATGCGCCTGCTCAACGTGGGCAACTGGCTGCGTCTGGTGGCCTGCCTGGCGGTCCTGGCCGTAACCCTGCTGCGGCCCGCCTCGCCTTTGCCCATCATGGCCAGCCTCTACGCCATGCTGGTGCTGCAGGGCATGACCATGCCTTGCGCCTTTACCCTGGCCATTGAGGCCCAGCGCGTGGGTGCGGGCACGGCTTCGGGGCTGCTGGGCGTGGCCATGTTTCTGGCCGGAGCCGCCTCTTCCCCCCTGGTGGGGCTGGGCGGCCCGGACACCGCTGTGCCCCTGGGCCTGATCTGCGCCGCCAGCGGCCTGCTGGCCCTGATCACGGGTCTTGCGGGCAACCGTCTGCTGGCGCGTCGCCGGGCGCAGGAAACGCCTGCACAGGAACAATCCGCGCTGCGCCCGCATTGACGCAAACGGCCCGCGCGTTTACAACCACAGACGGCCCCAACCCGCGCCGCGCCAGGACGCGACGCACACTGCGAGGAAACGCCATGCCCCAGGAACAGGAACAATTCCAAAAAACCGTGGACCAGGTGCTGGAAGCCGTCATGTTTGAAAACTGGCTGCGCTTCTATTTCATCAGTGAAAAGCCCGACGCCCCCGCCCATGAAGACGGCGAAGCGCCCCTGTTTATGGCCGTGCCGGTCAAAGGCATGGAGCGCATCAGTGAGCTCTACCCCCACCTGCTGCCCCTGGCCGACGCCATGAACGGCAAGGAAGTGGATTTTGAAACCTCGCGCCAGGCCGTCTGCCACTTTGTACTGGAACAGATGGACGGCAAGACCATACCGCGCGACACTGCAGGCATGATCTTCGGCAGCACGGCCTTTCAGGTGCGCCTGCAGCTCTTCAACGCCTGGGTGCAGATGCACGAAAGCCAGCTGGACCAGGCATTTCTGGACTTCGGCGCGTGGCGTAAGCTGTTTACGGAATGGACGGCCACCCCGGCAGCCCGGGAACTGGGCGAAAAACTCTCCATCTCCATCCAGTCCGGCGCGGCAACGCCCCCCAAAACCACCGTACAGTGATCCCGGCCCGGAGCAAGATTTTGTACACGTAGGGCCCCACAAGGCCGGGAGAACGCCTTGCCGGTTAAACAATTTTTACGGAGCGGCATACGGGCGTTATTAACAAAAGTTTGTAAAATCAATATATTAGAAAAAATCATCCGCGTATTTTTCTTGGCACGGCCATTGCAATAGAAAGAGTACCTTCCTTTCTTTTGCTGACAGCCTCCTCCAAACGAAACGGCCTGCCTCCCCAAGCGGGCCGTTTTTTTATCTCCAAACCACGGTGAACAGCATGCACGAGCATTTTCTGGCTTCGGAATATCCGCCCTGCCCGCCGGCACGCGCGGGCTTTCACATCATCCCCGTACCGCTGGAGCGCAGCGTTTCTTACGGCGGGGGCGCGGCCCAAGGCCCGGCGGCCCTGCTGGCCGCCTCACAGCAGCTGGAAGCCTGGGAAAGCGGCCTCGCGCCCGGCGAGACAGGTTTTTATACTGCCCCGCCCGTGGACTGCACCGGCCCGGTGGCAGAGGTGCTGGACCGCATTACGGCCGCCGTTGACACGGCTCTGGACTGTGGGGCCGTGCCCGTGCTGCTGGGCGGCGAGCACACGGTCACCCTGGGGGCCCTGCGCGCCCTGGCGACGCGGGCAAAACAACGCGGTGAGCCTTTGGGCGTGGTGCAGTTTGACGCCCACGCCGACCTGCGCCAGAGTTATGAGGGCGACCCCTATTCCCACGCCTGCGTCATGTACCGGGCTGCGGCGGACCTGGGCCTGCCCTTGGTCCAGTTTGCCGTGCGGGACTTTTGCCGCGAAGAGGCCGCCACGCGCGAGCGCCTGGGCGTGACGCACTACGACGCACGCTTCCTGGCCCGCGTGGGCCTGCCGGAAAAACCCTTTCCCGAAGGATTCCCCCACAATATCTACATCACCTTTGACCTGGACGGACTGGACTCCTCCCTCATGCCGGCCACGGGTACGCCCTCGCCCGGCGGCCTCAACTGGCGCGAGGCCCAGTTCATTCTGGAACGCTGCGTGGCGGGCCGCCGGGTGGCGGGCCTGGACGTGGTGGAGCTGGCCCCCATACCCGGCCTGCACCACGCGGATTTTACGGCGGCCAAGCTGACCCACCTGCTCATGGGCCTGGCCCAGGCCGCCAACGACCAACAACCTGCGGAGGCACGCTCATGAAAAATACGGCAGTCACCTTTCGAGAAGCCAAGGGCGGGGAAAAACTGGTCATGATCACGGCCTATGACTACAGCACGGCCAGGGTCATGGACGCCGCCGGGGTTAACGCCATCCTGGTGGGCGATTCCCTGGGCATGGTCATGCTGGGCTACGAAGACACCCTCTCCGTCACCCTGGACGACATGATCCGCCACTGCGCCGCCGTGGCCCGCGGCACACGCGAAGCCCTGGTGGTCTGCGACATGCCCTTCATGAGCTACCACACGGGCGTGGAAGAAGCGGTGCGCAACGCCGGCCGCCTCATGGTCGAAGGCCGCGCCCAGGCCGTCAAACTGGAAGGCGGGGCGGACTTCTGCCCCGAAGTGCGCGCCCTGGTGCGGGCCTCCATCCCGGTGGTGGGCCATCTGGGCCTCACCCCCCAGTCCGTCAACGCCTTCGGCGGCTACAAGGTACAGGGCAAAACCCCCCTGGCCGCCCAAAAACTCCTGGACGACGCCCGCGCCCTGCAGGACGCCGGGGCCTTCGCCCTGGTGCTCGAATGCGTTCCCGCCCCCCTGGCCGCCAAGATCACCCAGGCCCTGACCATCCCTACCATCGGCATTGGCGCGGGCGCGGACTGCGACGGCCAGGTGCTCGTCTGGCAGGACATGACCGGTATGACCCCCGGCAAACTCCCCCGCTTCGTCAAACGCTTCGGAGAGGTGGGCCAGGCCCTGCGCGGCGCTGTGGAAGCCTACGCCCGCGAAGTGCGCGCCGCGGCCTTCCCCGCTGAAGAACACGCCTATCCCCTGCCCGAAGGCGCCGAAAAGGCTTTTCGAAAGCTGAAGTAGACGGGGAAGAAGGGGGGGGGAAGGAAACTTTTGTGAACAAAAGTTTCCTTCCCCCCACACCCCCTATCCTTCAAAAAACTTTTTCCCTCCCGGCAATATGCCGGGCGTACCCTGAACGGGGTAACAAGGGTGACGTTAGAGAAATTTATTTTTTCAATATACTATTATCAGGGAATATTATCTCCTGGAAAAGCCTGCGTCCGGGCTGTGGGCGACGGCAACGGCACAAAATAGCCACCCCCGTTTTTTCGCCCTCTTCCCCACACAAAAATCCCGACCGCACGTCTGCAACCGCCTCCGGCCCGGCCGGAACATTTGCCATGCGAGGGCGGCTTTGGTATGCTTGACAGCTTGAAGGCATCTTTACACGGAGTACACATATGGCCAGAAAACCGGCCCTCAGTCCTGCGGACGCGCGCGCCGAGGCCTTAGGCACGGCGCTTTCCACTATTGAGCGCAAATACGGCAAGGGTGCGGTCATGAAGCTCTCCGACGAGGCTCATGTCAACATCCCTGTTATTCCCACGGGTTCCATCGGTCTGGACCTGGCCCTGGGGGTGGGAGGCATTCCGCGCGGGCGCATCACGGAGATCTTCGGCCCGGAATCTTCGGGCAAGACCACGCTTACCCTGCACATCATTGCCGAGTGTCAGAAGCAGGGCGGCACCTGCGCCTTTGTGGACGCGGAGCACGCCTTGGACGTGGGCTATGCCAAAAGGCTGGGCGTCAACACGGACGAGCTGCTCATTTCGCAGCCGGACTACGGCGAGCAGGCTTTGGACATTGCGGATATGCTGGTGCGTTCCGGCGCGGTGGATCTGGTGGTGGTGGACTCGGTGGCCGCGCTGATTCCCCAGGCGGAACTGGACGGCGACATGGGCGAAACGCAGGTGGGCGGTCACGCCCGGCTCATGTCCCACGCCATGCGGCGGCTTACGGGCACCATCCACAAGTCGCACACGTCGGTCATCTTCATCAACCAGATCCGCATGAAGATCGGCGTCACAGGCTACGGCAGCCCGGAGACCACCACCGGCGGCAACGCCCTCAAATTTTACGCTTCGGTGCGTATGGACATCCGCCGCATCCAGACCCTCAAGGACAAAGAAGAGTCTTTCGGTTCGCGCACCAAGGTCAAGGTGGTCAAAAACAAGGTGGCCCCGCCCTTCCGCAGCGCCATTTTCGACATTTTGTACGGTCAGGGCATTTCGCGTTCCGGCGAACTCATCGACCTGGGCATTGAGGCCAAGGTCATTGAGCAAAGTGGCTCCTGGTTTGCCTTTGGCGCGGAAAAGCTGGGCCAGGGACGTGAAAAGGTGCGCGCCCTGCTGGACGAAACCCCCGAACTGCGCAACCAGATTGAAGCCAAGGTCGTGGAGTTTCTGGGACTGCACCCGCAGGAAAGCCTTCCTGACGGCGAGGAGCTGGACGAAACGCCGCCCCCCGCCCCCGACTACGACTGATCAGGCCCTTAATTTCGGGCAGAGGACGCCGCGCCGGGGGCGCGGCGCGCCCTGCCGCGCGCAGCCTTGCACTACGGAGCCACTATGCTCACCGCCAAAGAAATCCGCCGCCGCTATCTGGAATTTTTTCAGCGTCACCAGCACGCCATTGTGCCCTCCGGGCCCATCATTCCACCCAACGACCCCACCCTGCTCTTTACCAATGCGGGCATGGTGCAGTTCAAAAAACTTTTTCTGGGCGAGGAAAAGCGCGACTACAGCCGCGCCACCACCTGTCAGAAATGCCTGCGCGTTTCCGGCAAGCACAATGACCTGGAAAACGTGGGCCGCACGGCGCGCCACCACACCTTTTTTGAAATGCTGGGCAACTTTTCCTTTGGCGACTACTTCAAACGCGAGGCCATTGCCTGGGCCTGGGAGTTTGTGACCAAAGAACTGGAACTGCCCAAGGAAAAACTCTGGGTCACGGTCTACCGCGAAGACGATGAGGCCGCCGCCCTGTGGGCCGAGCTGGCCGGTCTGCCGCAAGAACGCATTGTGCGCATGGGCGAGAAGGACAACTTCTGGACCATGGGCGATACGGGCCCTTGCGGCCCCTGCTCCGAAATCTATGTGGACCAGGGCGAAGAAATGTCCTGCGGCTCCCACTGCGGCATCGGCCAGTGCGACTGCGACCGTTTTCTGGAAATCTGGAACCTGGTCTTCACCCAGTTTGACCAGGCCGCCGACGGCACGCGCTCACCCCTGGCCCGGCCCAACATCGATACGGGCATGGGCCTGGAGCGCATGGCCGCCGTCGTGCAGGGCAAGCGCTCCAACTTCGACTGCGACCTGTTTCAGGAGATCATCCAGTACGCAGCGGGCCTGGCGGGCGTAAGCTACAGCTACAGCGCGCCGGACACCAACGACGTGGATACGGCCCTGCGCGTCATTGCCGACCACAGCCGCGCCGCAGCCTTTCTTATTGCCGGGGGCGTGCTGCCCTCCAATGAAAGCCGGGGCTATGTGCTGCGCCGTCTCATCCGCCGGGCTTTACGCTTTGCCACCCTCATGGGCGTGCACGAGCCCTTCATGTACAAAGTGGCCCGCAAGGTCACGGAGGTCATGGGCGACGCCTATCCCGAACTGACGGAACATGCCGATTTTATCGCCCGCGCCGTGTTTGAGGAAGAGCAGCGCTTTTCCCTCACGCTGCAGAAAGGCCTGGAGCTGCTGGACGAAGAGCTGGCCGCCCTCAAGGCCGCGGGCAAAACGCGCATCCCCGGCGACTTCTGCTTCAAACTCTACGACACTTATGGCTTCCCCCTGGACATTGTTACGGACGTGGCCGAAAAACGCGGCTTTACCGCCGACGCGGCGGGCTTTGAAACCCACATGGCCGCGCAGCGCGCCCGCGCCCGCGAGCACCAGAAAAAAGGCGGCCTGCTGGGCCAGGCCGGAGCGGGGGCCAATCCCTTCCAGCCTCTGCTGGACGCGGGCCTGACCAGCGCCTTTGTGGGCTACGAGCGTCTTACGGCCCAAAGCCCGGTCACGGACCTGCGCAACGCGGCGGGCGCGGCCGTGGACCTGCTGGGCGAGGGCGAAACAGGCTATGTGGTGACGGAAAGCACGCCCTTTTACGGCGAGGGCGGCGGGCAGGCCGGAGACGCGGGGCATCTGCGCTCCGCTTCAGGCGCAGCCACGGTGCGCACCACCCTCAAGCCCGCGCCCACCCTGTTGGTGCACGAAATTTATGTGGATTCGGGCGAACTACGCTTGGGCGACACGGTAGAACTGACCGTGGACGCCGACCAGCGCGCGTCCACGGCCCGCAACCACACCTGCACCCATTTGCTGCACGCGGCCCTGCGCCGGGTGCTGGGCAGCCACGTCAAGCAGGCGGGCTCCCTGGTGGACGGCACGCATCTGCGTTTTGACTTTTCCCACATTGCGGCCCTGACCCCTGAAGAGCTGGCTGCTGTAGAGCGCCAGGTCAACCGCGCCATTCTGGCGGACATGCCCGTCAGCACCAAAATCATGCCCGTGGCCGAAGCCATGGCCAGCGGAGCCATGGCCTTGTTCGGCGAAAAATACGGCGATGCCGTGCGCGTGCTGACCGTGGCCGACCCGACGGCAGACGCGCCGGAATCCGTGGAACTGTGCGGCGGCACGCACCTTTCCCGCACGGGCGAGGCCGGTTCCTTCCTGATTGTTTCCGAAAGCGGCGTGGCCGCCGGGGTGCGGCGCATTGAAGCCGTCACCGGCTGGAACGCCTATGCCCGCGCCGTGGAGCAGCGGGCCGAGCTGGCCTCCCTGGCCGACCTGCTCAAAGCCCGGCCGGGCCAGCTGGCCGAGCGGGTGCAAGCCCTGCACGGCGAAATCAAGAAGCTGCGCAAGGCTTCGGAAAAGGCCGCCCCGGCCACGGGCGCGGACCTGGTTTCGCAGGTCAAGGAAGTCAACGGCCGGCGTCTGCTGGCCGCCCGCCTGGACGGCGTGCCCATCAAGGCCCTGCGCGGCCTCATGGACGACGTGCGCGCCCGCCTGCCGGAAAAGGCCGTGGCCTGCCTGGCCACGGTAGAGGACGGCAAGGTGGGTCTGCTTGTCTATGTTTCCAAGGATCTGCACAACACATTTACGGCCCCGGCCCTGATCAAGGAAGTCGCGGCCCCGTGCGGCGGTTCGGGCGGCGGACGCCCGGACATGGCCCAGGCCGGCGGCACCAGGCCCGAAGGCCTGGAAGCCGCGTTCGCCCTGTTACACCAGCGCCTGCTGGACGCATGAGGACATATACGCCATGATCGGCATCTCCAAACTCTACTGCGGCCAGGTGGAACCCTCCGACGCCCTGCGCTACGGGCGGCAATCGGACAAGCTGCCCTCCCATCTGCTGCAATTTTCCAAGGATAAAAAACCCGTTGTGGTCTGGAACATGACCCAGCGCTGCAACCTCAAGTGCGTGCACTGCTATGCCAAGGCCGTGCCCGTGGACGGCGAGGACCAGATCAGCACCACCCAGGCCAAGGCCATGATCGACGATCTGGCCGCCTACGGCGCGCCGGTCATGCTTTTTTCCGGCGGTGAGCCCCTGGTGCGCAAAGACCTGGTGGAGCTGGCCAGCCACGCCACGGCCAAGGGCATGCGGGCGGTCATCTCCACCAACGGCACGCTCATCACCAAGGCCAAGGCCCGCGAACTCAAGTCCGTAGGGCTTTCCTATGTGGGCGTTTCGCTGGACGGCATGGAGCCCGTGCATGACAAGTTCCGCGCCGTGCCGGGGGCCTTTAAAAAGGCCCTGGAGGGCATTGCCAACTGTCAGGCCGAGGGCCTCAAAGTGGGCCTGCGCTTTACCATCAACAAGCGCAACGTGGCTGAAATTCCCGGCATCTTCCGCCTGCTGCGCGAACTGGAAGTGCCCCGCGCTTGCTTCTACCACCTGGTCTATTCCGGGCGCGGCTCAGACCTCATCAAGGAAGACCTGGACCACAGCGAAACCCGCCAGGTGCTGGACCTCATTATGGACGAAACCCGTGCCCTGTTTGACGCGGGCAAGCCCAAAGAAATCCTCACCGTGGACAACCACGCCGACGGCCCCTACGTCTGGATGCGCCTCAAGCGCGAAGACCCCAAACGCGCCGAGGATGTTTTTGAGCTTCTCCAGTACAATGAGGGCAACAACTCCGGCCGGGGCATCGGCTGTATCTCCTGGGACGGCAAGGTGCACGCCGACCAGTTCTGGCGGCAGCACGTCTTCGGCAATGTGCTGGAGCGCCCCTTCTCCCAGATCTGGGACGACCCCGACATTGAACTGCTGCACCAGCTCAAGGACAAAAAAACCCACGTCAAGGGCCGTTGCGCCAAGTGCCGCTATCTCAACATCTGCGGCGGCAACTTCCGCGCCCGCGCCGAAGCCTTCTACGGCGACATCTGGGCCCAGGATCCCGCCTGTTACCTTACGGACGAAGAAATAGGACTGTAAGGGCGCGTTATTGCGGGGAAGGAAGCGTCGGGGCCCGTGCAAAACGGCACGGCCCTGACGTTGCCTCCCCCATCCTGCAAAAAATCCTCTTTCCGCACAGCACAGGGGGCCCCCCCCGGCCGGACACAAAAGCCAGCGCCGGCGCCCCCGCCCGCCCCCAATGCCAGCGCCGCACGCCGTTCCCCCGGCCAGACGATCCAGAAACATGCCAGCCACGCCGCTTTGTCCCGCAGTTTTCGCGGGTCGGAACCGGCAGCAGGGTTTATGATACTCATCCATCTTTACGGTGTCCTGCTCTTCTTCTACGTGACCTTCCGGCTGATCCTGCCCGCGCCTTTGCCGCCCCGGGGCAAGGCTCTTGCCGCAACGCTTGCCCTGCTGGTCTCGCAGTACCATCTGTGTGTCCGTTTCCTGTCCGGTTCGCTCAGCTCGCCGGAGATGCCCTACTTTGTGCTGGCGGCCTTCAGTGCGGCCTTCATCGTCATGACCGTCATTTTCGCCCTCTTGCTGCTGCGCGACGGCCTGCGGCTGGGGCTCCTGCTTGTGCGCAAACTGACGTGCCGGCGCAGCACGCCCTTTTCGCCGGGCAGGCGGGCCGTTGCCCTGGCCGGTCTGGGGCTGACCGTGGGCGCTTACGGCTTTAAAGAGGCGTTGCGGATTCCGGCCGTCAAAACAACGGAAATTTTTTTGCGCCGCCTGCCCGCCGCGCTGCATGGCCTTGTGGTTGTGCAGCTTACGGACCTGCACGCCTCGGCCCTGCTGCACGCGCCCCGCGTGGCGGCCATTGTGGCGGCCGTCAACGCTCTGCGCCCGGACCTCATTGTCTGCACCGGCGACCTGGTGGACGGAACCACCACCAACAGGGACGCCGACGTGGCCCCGCTGGGGCTGCTGCGCGCCCGCTACGGGGTGTATGCCTGCGAGGGCAACCACGAATATTATGCCGACTATGCCGGCTGGATGCGGCATTTTGCCGCCCTGGGCCTGCCCCTCCTGCACAACGCTCATACGGTTGTGGACATTGGGGGAACCCCCCTGGTCATTGCGGGCCTCAATGACCCCATGGCCCCCCTCTTCGGCAGGCCCGGCCCGGACCTGGAAAAAGCCTTGGCCGGAGCTCCGGCCGGGGCCGCCACGCTGTTGCTGGCGCACCAGCCCGTAGGCGCGCGCGAAAACGCCGCCCACGGCATTGACCTGCAGATTTCCGGACACACGCACGGCGGGCAGATGCTGGGCTTTGACCAGATCGTCGCCGCCCGCAACGACGGATTTGTCCGCGGGCTCTATGATGTGGACGCCATGCGGCTTTTTGTCGGCCCCGGCGTGGGTCTGTGGGCGGGCTTTCCCGTAAGGCTCGGCGTGCCCGCCGAAATCAGCCGGCTTGTGCTGCGCACGGCCTGACCCGCCAAAAACCGGCGGGCAAAAACGGCGCAGCAGGACACGCGACACGTCTGCTTGCGCCGTCCCGCCCTTGACAGGGCGCTTTGCCCGCAGGACAATGGCAAAAACTTCTCCTTGGCGCGCCGCCGTTTTTAGCGCGCCCGGCGAACATAACAAGGAAGCACATCATGAACGCATTCCACAGGGGCCGCCGCCTGCGCTGGACCCCGGAGCTCCGCACCCTGGTCCGCGAAACTCCGCCCCTCCTGAGCGAAGACCTGATCATGCCCTATTTTGTGGTGGAAACCGCAGACGCGGGCCTGCGTAAAGAAATTCCCTCCATGCCCGGCCAGTACCAGCTCAGCCTGCAAGAGCTGGAAAAGCAGGTGGCCAAGGCCGTGGATACGGGCCTCACGGCCATGATCCTGTTCGGCATTCCGGCCGTTAAGGACGAACAGGCCAGCGGGGCCTATGCTGAAAACGGCATTGTGCAGCAGGCCGTGCGCCTGCTCAAACAGCGCTGGCCCAAGCTGCTGGTCATCACCGACGTCTGTCTCTGCGAATACATGAGCCACGGCCACTGCGGCGTGCTCATGCCCGACGGCGCGGTACTCAACGACGCCACCCTGCCCCTGCTGGCCAAAACCGCCGTGAGTCACGCCGAAGCCGGAGCCGACATGGTGGCCCCTTCGGACATGATGGACGGCCGCGTGGCCGCCATCCGCGAGGCCCTGGACCAGGGCGGTCTGACGGAAACGCCCGTCCTTTCCTACGCCGTCAAATACGCCTCGGCCTACTACGGCCCCTTCCGCGACGCGGCCGAAAGCGCCCCGGCCTGCGGCGACCGCAAGTCCTACCAGATGGACCCGGCCAACGCCCGCGAGGCCCTCATTGAAGCCCTGGCCGACCTGGAAGAAGGCGCGGACGCCCTGATCGTCAAGCCCGCCGGTCCGTACAGCGACATTATCCGCACGGTGCGCGACCACGTCAGCGTGCCCCTCTGCGCCTACCAGGTCAGCGGCGAATACTCCCTCATCCGCGCCGCCGGGCTTAACGGCTGGGTGGACGAACGCGCCGTCATGCTCGAATCCCTCACCGGCCTCAAGCGCGCAGGCGCGGACATGATCATCACCTATTTTACCGAAACCCTGCTCAAGGAAAGGCTGGTCCGCTGATGTCCCACCACTGCCCCCCCCCAGGCCTGAGCGGCAACCCCACCTGCGGCCTGCCCGATGTTGCGCCCCCCGCTGAGGAAGGGTCTGCGGCTTTGGCCGGGCATCCCGGCGGACACACTGCAGGCGGACATCCCGGAGCGCACAAGGGCGCGCACAAGGGCGGACCCGCCGCCCTGCCGGACGGCAGCCCCGTGTGCCGGCTCATTGCCTGGGAAGTGACCCGCTCCTGCAACCTGGCCTGTAAGCACTGCCGGGCCGAGGCCCATCCGGAGCCCTACCCCGGCGAACTTTCCACAGCCGAGGCCAAGGCCCTTATCGACACCTTCCCCCAGGTGGGCCGTCCCATCATCATCTTCACGGGCGGCGACCCCATGATGCGGGCCGACGTCTACGAGCTGGTAGCTTATGCCCACGCCAAGGGCCTGCCCTGCGCCTTTTCGCCCAACGGCACACTCATCACCCCGGAAACGGCGGCCAGAATCAAGGCCGCCGGGGTCAACCGCTGCTCTATCTCCATCGATGGACCGGACGCGGCCAGCCACGACAGCTTCCGCGGCGTACCCGGCGCTTTTGAAGCCAGCCTGCGGGGTATAGAATACCTCAAAGCCGCGGGCGTGCCCTTTCAGATCAACACCACCGTCACCCGCAACAACCTGAGCAGCTTCAAAAAAATCTTCGAGCTCTGTGAGCGCATCGGCGCGGCGGCCTGGCACATCTTTCTGCTGGTGCCCATGGGCCGCGCCTCTGGTCTGGCCGACCAGGTCATCTCGGCTCAGGAATACGAAGACGTGCTGCACTGGCTCTACGACTTCCGCAAAGGCACCAGCATGCACCTCAAGGCCACCTGCGCGCCGCACTACTACCGCATCATGCGCCAGCGCGCGCGGGAAGAAGGCCTCAGCGTCACGGCCGAAACCTTTGGCATGGACGCCCACACCCGCGGCTGTCTGGGCGGCACGGGTTTCTGCTTCATCAGCCATGTGGGCCAGGTGCAGCCCTGCGGCTACCTGGAACTCAACTGCGGCAACGTGCGCACAACGCCCTTTCCCGAAATCTGGCGCAGCAGCAAGTATTTTCTGCAGTTCCGCGACCAGTCCTGTTACAAGGGCAAATGCGGCGTGTGCGAGTATCACAAGGTCTGCGGCGGCTGCCGCGCCCGCGCTTACAGCATGGACAATGACCATATGGGCGAAGAGCCCCTCTGCACCTATATTCCGGCAAAACTGCGCCCCAAGGGAGAGAAAGCATGACCCAGGCCCGCGAAAAAGCCACGGATACGGCCACGCCCCAGGAGACCCTGGACCGCACGGACAGACAACTGCTGGACATTATCCAGACGGCCTTTCCCCTGGCTCCGCGTCCCTACGCCGTGCTGGGGGAGCAGCTGGGCATCAGCGAAGAGGAAGCCTTTACGCGGGTGCGCGCCCTCAAGGCCCGTAAGATCATCCGCCGCCTGGGGGCCAACTTTCAATCCGCCAGGCTGGGCTATGTTTCCACCCTCTGCGCCGCCAAAGTGCCGGAGGCGCGCATGGCCGCCTTTGTGGAGCGCGTCAATGCCGAACCAGGCGTCACCCACAACTACCAGCGCGAACACGCCTATAACATCTGGTTCACCCTCATCAGTCCCTCGCGGCAGGACGCCCAGGCTACCCTGGACGCCATCAGCCGCGACACGGGCGTGGACATCCTCAACCTGCCCGCCACCAAACTGTTCAAAATCCGCGTAGATTTCCGCATGGACACCTCTGCGGACGAGGCGTAACTACGCCCTGCGCCGCAGCTTTTTTCGCGGCCAAGGGCACGGCGGGCAGGAATCCGGTCAACCTGTTGTTATGCCTGCGGGTAAGGCAGTGCGCCTGCCCTGGGGAAAATGCACCACAAGTCTACGCCGCAATTTTTTCCGTACTGTCGCCATATTTTCACAAAGGAGGCCTATAAGCCGGGCAAAACACAAAAAACGGAGCCCGCGTGATGAACGACAGCGCCAGGATGAACAACCGGGAGCTGAGCTGGTTGTGCTTTAACGAACGCATCTTACAGGAAGCCCGCGATCCGGCCAATCCTCTGGTGCAGCGCTTACGATTTTTGGGGATATTTTCCAGCAATCAGGATGAATTTATCCGAGTGCGGCTGGCCGCGCTGGTGCGCTTATGCCGCGAAAGAGATCCGCGCCGCCCCCTGCTCATGGGTGGCCTCAGCCCACAAGAAGCCCTGCGCCGCGTCAACGAAAGGGCGGCACGGGGGCAGGCGGCCTTCAGCGCCACCTACGCGGAAGTGCTGGCAGCCCTGGCGCGCCAGGGCATTCGCGTACGGGACGAACACCAATTGACCACAGGGCAGGAAATTTTTTGCCGCGCCTACTTTGCCGATGTCATTAAACCCCAGTTGGTGCCCCTGATCCTCAACCGCCGCGCCCGCCTGCCTTTTTTGCAGGACAGCCACATCTACCACGCTGTCCGCATGGCCCCGGAAGGCAACAAAAAAGCGCGCTACGCCATTATCCGCATTCCCGTCAACGCCAGCTGCCCCCGCTTTGTGGAAATGCCCTCCCAGCCCGGCTGTCATGACATCATTTTTGTGGACGACATCGTCCGCCTATGTCTGAACAACATTTTTTTTATGTTCAGCTACGCAAAAATTTCCGCCTATACCTTCAAAGTAATGCGTGACGCCGAGCTTTCACTGGACGATGACGTATCTAAAAGCCTTATTGAAAAAATGGAAGAGGGCTTGGAACACCGTCTGCGCGGTCGACCCGTGCGCCTGATCTACGACCAGGCCATGCCCGCCGATTTGCTGGCGCTGCTGGCCTCTAAGCTCAATCTGAAGTCTGGAGAACTCAACCCCGGCGGCCGCTACCACATGATGCGCAGCCTGATGCATTTTCCGCAGGTGCGGCCGGACCTGGAAAGCAATGTGCCTCCGCCCCTGGCCCATCCGGATCTGACGCCTTTTTCAAGTATTTTAAAGGTAGTGAAAAAGAAAGATATCCTGCTGCACTTTCCCTACCACTCCTTCAACCACATGGTGGACTTTTTAGGAGAAGCGGCCATCGACCCCAAGGTGACGGACATCAGCATCACGCTTTACCGCACGGCGGACCAATCCAGGGTCATTAATGCTCTGGCCAACGCGGCCCAGAACGGCAAGCGCGTCACCGCGTTTGTAGAGCTCATGGCCCGCTTTGATGAAGAACGCAACGTCAAGGCCGTGGATGTGTTGCGCCAGGCCGGAGTCCACATTATCCACGGCGTCAAGGATCTTAAGGTGCACTGCAAACTTGTGCTGGTAGAACGCATGGAGGGCCGACAGAAAAACGGCTATACCTACATCGGCACCGGCAATTTTAACGAGGACACGGCCCGGCTCTACAGTGATGTGGGGCTGCTTACCGCCGCCCCCGGCTTTGCCGAGGACGCACGCCGCATCTTCAGCGTGCTGGACGCTTCGCACAAACCCCTGGAATGTGCCAACCTGGTGGTGGCCCCCTACCACATGCGCACATTTTTCAGCCGGTTGGTAGAAAAAGAAATCAAAAATGCCCGCGCTGGAAAGTCCGCCTATATTTTTGCCAAACTCAACAGCCTCACGGACGAAGGCATGATCCGCCTGCTTTACAAGGCCGGAGCCGCAGGGGTGGAGGTACGGCTTATCGTGCGCGGGGCCTGCTGTCTTAAGCCGCAGGTGCCGGGCCTGAGCGAAAATATCTGGGCCATCAGCATTGTAGACAAATTTTTGGAGCACGCCCGTATTCTGATTTTCTGCAACGCCGATGAAGAAAAAGTCTACATCGCCAGCGCAGACTGGATGCCCCGCAACCTGGACCGACGCATAGAGGTCGCGGCTCCTGTGGACTGCCCCCGTCTGGCCCGTACTTTGCGGGATATTTTCGCCATCCAATGGTCGGACAACGTTAAGGCCAGGGTACTTGATGACGCCTGCTGCAACAGTTACCATACCGGCCTCACGGCGGTGCCCTGCCGATCGCAGCTTCTGCTCTACGACTATTACGCCCGCAAAGCCCTGCGCCAGGGGACGTCCCCCAAGCGAAGACAAAAGACGGACGCCGCCAAAGCCAGGGACAATGCCTCACGCGGAGCGCAGATATGAACTTGCAAACCGTGGCCGCCGTGGATGTGGGCTCCAATGCCGTACGCTGTCTGATCAGCGACGTGAGCCGCTTGCGGCCTGACAGGCCCGCCAAAAAAAGCGCCTATCTGCGCATTCCCCTACGGCTGGGAGCGGACGTATTCGCACGAGGGCGCATCTCGGACGAAAAAAAGGCGCTCTTCCGTGAGGCCATGCAGGCCCTCGCACACCTCATGCGGGCCTACAGCGTGGACCACTACCGCATCTGCGCCACTAGCGCCATGCGTGACGCCGCCAACGGCCTGGACCTCCTGGCCGCCGTCAAGGCCGATACCGGCCTGGATATGTCCATTATTTCCGGCATCGAGGAAGCGGAAATCCTGTTCGAAGCCAATGTCTTTTCCCGCTATATGGAAGATAGCGAGGCGGTCCTTTATGTGGATGTGGGCGGCGGCAGCACGGAGATCGTCCTGGCGCGCGGCGGGCTTCTGGTCGAGGCCTTTTCCTTCCAAGTGGGCACACTGCGGCTACTTGCCGGGGCCGTGGCTCCGGACGAACGCCGACGGCTGGCGCGCGAGTTAGCCAGCCTGACCAAGACCTACCAACCGCGCAAAATTATCGCCACTGGCGGAAACATTAACAAGATAGCAAAACTCTTGGATAAAAAAGAAGGGAAATCCGCCACCCCGCAAGAGCTGCGCAATTTGCACATGGCGCTGCGCGGGCTGAGCCTGGAAGATCGCATGGACAAGTTCCGGCTCAACAGCTACCGTGCGGACGTTATTGTGCCCGCCTTGGAAATCTTTCTGGAAGTGGCGGACACTGTGGGCGCTACACGGATTATCATTCCCAAAATCGGCCTAGTGGACGGCATTGTCAGGCATATGTGCCTGCATACCGACGCCCGCCTGCCGCAACAGCCGCCCGCATAACATTTTTGCGTGGGAAACAGACTGGTTCAGCGCCTCAGGCAGGCCGGTTTCACGTCCGGCTGCATAAGGCTTACGTAACGCCTTGGCGGCCCGTGGCCGCCTCGCACTGCCGCAGGAGAATTGCAACGAAAAGGGCTCTGCCCGACTCCCCGCAAGGGCCCCCTCCGATAAACACGTGCCCGCAACGGCCAAGCCTCTTCCTCCCCCGGCCCGGCCCGCTTGCATTTGCCGAATTTCTCGCGTACAGGCAATAAACTGTCTATTGTTTTTCTAGATTAGAGCTATTTCCGCCCGCACTTCCGTTGTGCACGGCCTGCCCCTTCCAAACGTCAGCTGCCCAGGCGAAACCGCCACGGACCCGGAGCGAACCGAGGGTATACGCATGAACTCACCGTTTTTTGCCGACGCGCCCCGCGCGTCGCGCGTTGCTTTCCTGACCCTGTGCTGCCTGTGCTGGCTTTTAGCCGGACTGCCCGCCACAAGCCGCGCCGCGCCTCCAGTGCCGACGCACGGGGCCGTGGGGGTTTGCGCCGCCATCCTCTACGACCTGGATCAGGACGCCATCCTCTTCGAGCAAAATGCTGATACCCCCATTCCACCAGCTTCACTAACAAAAGTTCTTTCCATGTTTCTGGTTATGGACCAGATCCGCGCCGGCCTCGCCAGCCTGGACAGCCCGGTGACCATCAGTCGTCTGGCCGCGCGCACCGGCGGCTCCCGCATGGGCCTGCGCCAGCGTGAACAACTCACTCTGGAACAACTGCTCACGGGCATGGCCGTTTCTTCAGGCAACGATGCCAGCACCGCTGCAGCCGAATTTGTGGGCGGCTCTGTGCCCGCCTTCGTCAACATGATGAACGCCAAGGCCCGCAGCCTGGGCATGCGCGACAGCGTCTTCGTCAACCCCCACGGCCTGCCCGCCCGCGGCCAAGTGACCACCGCGCGCGACATGCTGGCCCTTGCCCGCGCCTATCTGCGCACCTATCCGGAGGCCCTGCGCTTTCACAGCACCCATGTGCTTAACCACAGGGGCAGCATTACCTGGAACCGTAACCCCCTGCTCGGCCAGTACCCCGGCGCGGACGGCCTCAAAACCGGCTGGACCAACGCTTCAGGCTATAATCTTATTTTTACCGCCGCCCAGGGAAACCACCGCCTCCTGGCCGTGATTATGGGCGCGCCCGATGGCCGCACCCGCAGTATAGAAGCCTTCCGTCTGCTGGACGCAGGCTTCAAGGTCTGCACCAACCAGGCTGTCTCCGTCACCGCCGCTCTTGATACTCTGCCTCCCAACGCCTACCACCCCGACCCCCACCTCCTGGCCCGCGAAGCCAGCCGCCTCTACGCCGGCGCAGACCAGCCCGCACGCAAGCAGCATGTGCGCAAGGCCGCCCGACAGCAGGACAAACAGCTCAAAGCCGCCAAAGCCAAAAAAGCCCCCAGCCAGAAAGCCGCCCGCCACAAGCGCGCCGATGGTCAGGCCGCCCGCCGCGTGGCCGCCGCCAACTCGGCAAGTTAATTTTTTGTGGGGGGAAGGGGGGACTTTTGTGAACAAAAGTCCCCCCTTCCCCCCACGCCCCCCATCCCCTTCAAAAAACTTCTTTTCCTCACTGACAGATGCGGCGTTTTCCCAGGCCGTTGCCCCCAGCGTCAGCTTTTTCTCCGGGCCTGTGCCCTCACAGCCCACCACATTCCCGATCCGCGCATCCGGGCGACTTTTCCCCGGAAGTTGCGCGCGGCATAAAGGGGTGTGGTCGCGCAGCGACACCCCCGCCTTCCGGCGGGACCCCTTAGAGCATTTAACACTTGAAATGCTCGCTTACGGCAGGCAAAAGCCTGCCTTCTCGCATTTCGTGGCAAGGATTTTCAAGAAAATCCTTGCAGAGCAGATAGCTCATTTCATTCGCTAACTGCTCTAGCGCAGCGCCCCGCCCCGCCTCCGGCGACACCCCCCCACTCCGCACTGCGGACCGTGCCCGTCGCAAAGCTGGTAATCGCCGCCGGTAATGCGCAGCCGCAGTCCGTTGACCAGGGCTTCCGCCACCTTGCGGCGCGCGGCGGCATAGATGCTCTGCACTGTGGTGCGGGCAATGCGCATTTTTTCGGCACAGGATTCCTGGTTCAGCCCTTCCAGATCAATCAGGCGCACGGCCTCGTATTCATCTACCGTCATAATCACTTCACCCTGCGGCGCTTGCGGCCCCAGGGGGCCAAAACAGTCGCTTTCCGGCAGACAACAGACCTTGCGCCATTTTCGCGGTCGCGGCATACACAGACCTCATGCTTCAAAATATTTTGGCCGGTACACGGCGCGCCTTCCAAAAAGCCGCGGCCCGCACCCGCACAATTCACATCTGTATCCTGGTTCCGGGGCATTGTAAAAAATCGCAAGCGCCGCCTCCCGGCGCGCCAGGGCAAACTTGATTACGGCGGGGCCGCACCCCATGTGGCCCCGCCGCTGTTTTTCTCAGACGGTCAGGCTTGCCTGACACCCATTGCAAACCCCTGTCCGCTTGCGGCGGACGTGGCGGTCAGGCCTTTTCCACAGTCGCTGCCGACTCATTGACGCTTACTGCAGGCGCGGCAGACGACGTTTTGTCCGGCTGCGCAGCCCCCTGCGCGTTGCCGGCGCGGGCCATACCGCTGCCCCGGCCCTGGCCCATGCCACGCCCCTGGCCCATGCCGTTGCCCTGACCCTGTCCGCCCATGTTGCGGCCCATGCCACAGCCCTGGCCCTGCCCGCGGCCCTTGCCGCGCCCCTGGCCTTGGCCGTTGCCCATGCACAAGCCGCGCCGCTGGCCATAGCGATGGGCCAGCCCCAAGCCCATAGTCTGGGGCTGGTCCATACCCTGTTCCCTATCCTGCACCATATCCTCATTGCTCCGCGCGGCCGTGCCGCAATTACCCAAACCCCGCCCGGTGCGGGAACCCTTGCCCTCAGGACCAGTGTGATCTCTGCCCGGCATATGAACCTCCTTGTGTACGCGGGCCCTGCGGACTATCCTTACAGGCTGGTCCCAGGGCCACGCCTTGCTCTTGCCAGAATTGGCTTGAGTTGTTATTTGACATATGTCGTAAATCCATTTAGGCCCAGTTTTTGACATATGTCAATAAAAATTTTCCGGGCTGTGAAAAAATCTTTTACCTCAAAAAGGCAGTTTCCCATGAGCGAACAGTGCAACCATGCGTGCGGTTCCTGCGGCGAGCAGTGTACAGACCGCCAGGCGGAGCAGACAGACTTTCGCGTCAAACCGCACCCCCAGAGCCGTGTGGGCAAGGTGGTGGCGGTCATGAGCGGCAAGGGCGGCGTGGGCAAGTCCCTGGTCACGGCCCTGCTGGCCACGGGCATGACCCGGCGGGGACGGCAGAGCGCCATTCTGGACGCGGACATCACCGGCCCTTCCATCCCCAAAATCTTTGGCCAGCACGGCAAGGCCAGGGCCAACGAATCCGGCCTGTTGCCTGTGCGCAGCAAAGGCGGGGTGGAAATGATGTCCATGAATCTGCTGCTGCCGGGCGAAAGCGACGCCGTCATCTGGCGCGGGCCCATCATTGGCGGGGTGGTCAAGCAGTTCTGGTCTGAAGTCATCTGGCAGGATGTGGACTACATGTTTGTGGACATGCCTCCAGGAACGGGCGACGTGCCCCTTACGGTCTTCCAGTCCCTGCCCGTGGACGGTATTGTAGTGGTGACTTCGCCTCAGGATCTGGTTTCCATGATTGTGGAAAAAGCCATTGACATGGCCCGGCAGATGGACCTTCCCATCTTGGGCATGGTGGAAAACATGGCCTACTTCCACTGCCCGGACAACGGCAAGGACTACAAAATCTTTGGTGAAAGCCACCTGGACGAAGTAGCCGCGCGCCACCACCTGCCCGTGCTGGGCCGCCTGCCCATTGACCCGGCCCTGGCCGCTGCCTGTGACGCCGGCGGTGTGGAATCCGTCACCGGCCCATGGCTGGACAAGGCCCTGGAAACGATAGAAGCCCTGGCGGACAAACCCGCCGCCTGAGCGCGCCGCAACAATTCCTTGCCGGGCGGTGAGCCTGTGGACCTTTGACGCCACGGACTTGCCGCCCTTCTTTACCTTTTGGGCGAACTGTGGCTATGTGTTGGGAAACCAAGGAGCAGCCTATGCGCACCTATCAGCAGTTCATCAATGGCAAACTTGTTTCCCGCCCCGGTCAGAGCATGATTGAGGTGGAAAACCCCTCCACCGGAAAAATCATGGCCCAGACCCCCAACGGCGGGCGCGAAGACGCCCAGGAAGCTCTGGAGGCCGCCCACAAGGCGCAGGAAGCCTGGGCCGCACAGTCCGCCGCCGCCCGTGGCGCATACCTCAAGCAAATGGCCACCCTGGTCCGCAAACACCGCACGGATCTGGCCCGCCTGCTGGCCGAAGAACAAGCCAAAACCCTGCCCCTGGCCTATGCTGAAATCGACGGCACCGCAGAATATTTTGACTACTATGCCGGCTGGGCCCGCCTCTACGAAGGCGAAATCATCCAGAGCGACCGCCAGCGCGAAAATATCCTGCTCTACCGCCAGCCCATCGGCGTGGTGGCGGGCATCTGCCCCTGGAACTTCCCCTTCTTCGTCATGGCCCGTAAGGTGGCGCCTTCCCTGCTTACCGGCTGCACCGCCGTCATCAAGCCCAGCAGCGTCGCGCCCGTGACCGTCATGGAATTCGCCAGAATGGTGGCGGATCTGGACCTCCCCGCCGGCGTGCTCAACTTCGTCACCGGCGGCGGCTCCACCCTGGGCGAGGCCCTTTCCTCCAGTCCCCTGGTGGATATGGTCACCCTTACCGGCAGCGTGGAGGCAGGCCAGCGCATCATCACCGCCAGCGCGGCCAACGTCACCAAAGTTTCGCTGGAGCTGGGCGGCAAGGCCCCGGTCATCGTCTGCGCCGACGCCGACCTGGATCTGGCCGTGCGCGGCGTCACGGCCTCGCGCACCATCTTCAGCGGCCAGGTCTGCAACTGCGCCGAACGCCTCTATGTGCAGGACAGCATCGCCGAACAGTTCGCCGACAAACTGGCCGAAGCCTTTGCCAAGGTACGCCTGGGCAATCCCTTTGACGAGCCCGCGCCCGATATGTGCAGCCAGATCAACGCCGAACAGCTGGAAAAAATCGACAGCATGGTCAAACGCGCCAAGGCCGACGGCGCGGAAGCCATTACCGGCGGCGCGCCCCTGAACCGTGAAACCGGCTACTTCTACGCCCCCACCCTGCTGGGCAACTGCCGCCAGGACATGGAAATTGTGCGCAAAGAAGTGTTCGGGCCCGTGCTGCCCATGCTCACCTTCCATACCCTGGATGAGGCCATTGCCTTGGCCAACGACTGCGAATACGGGCTCACCTCCTCCATCTTCACCACCAAGCTCACCAATACCATGGAAGCGGTCAACCGCCTCAAGTTCGGCGAAACCTACGTCAACCGTGAGCACTTCGAGGCCATGCAGGGCTTCCACGCCGGTTGGCGCAAGTCCGGCATCGGCGGGGCCGACGGCAAGCACGGGCTGATGGAGTACCTGCAGACCCATGTGGCCTATATTGATTACTAGCGCAATTTCAGAGTGAAATTGCGCTGCGGCGCTTGGAGCCCCCTCCCCCTCTCCTCTGCAAGAGGGGGAGGGGGCTCCCCGTGAGAATGCCGCTGCGCGACCACACCCCTTTATGCCGCGCGCAACTTCCGGGGAAAAATCACTCGGGTATGCGGGCTGGTAAGGGTATGGGGGCAGTAAGGGTAAAGATGCAGATATGCGCAGGTTGGGGCTGAGGGCTGTGAGGAAGGGCCGCGGGTATGCCTTGGTCGGAGATATGAGCAGCTGTACGGGCGACGATGGGGAAAAGGGGCTACCTCAAGAAAAGGCATCGTGGTCCACAAAAAACGCCGCTGGCGGCAACGGCCTGAGAAAAAGCCGTATCGGCCGGTGAAGAAAAGAAGTTTTTTAAGGGGATGGGGGGCGTGGGGGGAAGGGGGAACTTTTGTGAACAAAAGTTCCCCCTTCCCCCCACAAAAAAGCACAGTCTGCGTTTTCCCTATTTACCGGCCTTGGCGGCGGCTTCGCGGGCGGCGGGGCTCATATGGCAGGGCTGGCAGCCCTTGAATTTGGCATAGCGGGCCGGATCCTGCGCCTTTTTCTGTGAGTGGCAGCCGTAGCAGGAGCGGTCGGAATTTTTGGAGTGGAAGGCCATAAACATGCTCATGGGGTCACGTTCACGCGCGCCGGGGGTAGCGTGGCATTCGGTGCAGGAAACATAGCGGTCGTCGCCGGGATTTTCGTGGTGGCAATGAATGCAGCTGATGCCTTTATGCGCCGTATGGGGGAACATAACGCTCATGCGGTCGGAGTTGCCGCCTTCGATTTTGATGGGATTTTTGATAATCTGCGACATTTCCTTGATGGTGCGGGCCTGCGCGTCACCCGCCCACCAACAGGTCAGGGCCAGCATGAGAACAACAGCGTACTTCATTGGTGCTTCCTCCAGTGAGCGGTTGCGCGCGGCGTAACAGCCGTCGTGCGTCCAGTAAGGGTTAAAACGTGTTCCAGAACGAAGGCCGGAGCGGATGCAGTTTTTTGCGCGACGCCACCATGTCCAGATGCAGCATGCCCAGGGCCAGGGCGTCCGGGTCGGGCACGGTATCGCGCTCCCGCAGGTCCACGGTGGGGCAGTAGCCCTTGCACTTGGTGCACCAGTCCAGGCGTTCGCCGTGGGCCGGGCCGCTTTCCCGCAGCAATTCCATAACGTCGTTGCCCTCCGCCCCACAGGCCGGGCAAGCGCCGCGTCGGAACGGCCAGTTGGCCCCGCACAGGCCGCAGTGCAAATGCTTTTTGCCCCCGCCGCCCACCAGGTAGGCATTTTTTTCGTCCACAGCGGGCTTGTCCAGCCAGCCCAGGGTGGGCAGAGCGCCGCACACGGGGCAGCAGCCTTCGCGCCACAGGCCGCCCGCATCCCACGGGGCTGCCGCCCCTTCAGGCGCAGCCTGGGCCGCAAGGCCCCGCAGCACGGCCCCGGCCACAAACTGGCCCACAAACTCCAGCGCCGGCGCTTCCACCCCGTTTTCTTCGGCCAAGCGGGCCAGGGCGGCGTGGTCGTCGGCCGCCACGGCCCGGACCAGCGCTTCCTGCGCGGCGCTGTGGGCCGCGTCTTCGGCCAGCAGCAAAATTTCCAGGGCCGGCAGGGCCGCATCCACGCCTTTAAGCTCGCGCATGTGGGGCAGCAGGGTTGCGGCGGCCAGACGCAGAGGCGCGGCGCTGCCCGCAAACGTGGCGTCGGCCAGCAGGGGCACGCCCTGGCGCAGACGTTCAGGATTCAGCGCGGGCAGAGCAAGCCCGGCCTCTTCCAGGGCGGCGGCCATAGGGGCCGCCAGGTCGGCGCGGGCGCGCAGCAGGGGGGCAAAGGCGTGCAGCACAGGGTCCAGCACGGGCCGCCATTCATGGATTTCGTCCAGGGTGCGGGTCACCTGGGCAGCCGTGTGGGCAGGGGTAAGGGGCATGAGCGCTCCGAAAAAAGTTATGGATGCAAGAGCCGGCGACCGAAACCGCCTGCTTGTGAATAATACCGCCCCAAGGGCATTTTTACAACTACAGACCGCGAGGTTCTTTGCGGGATTTTTGGCAGGGAGAGAAACCTTTTGCGGACAGGGGGGCAGCCGGGGCCGCCCCCCTGTAACGCCGCGCCTACATGAAGGCGGCGTATTCGTAATAATGTTCTTTTTCCTCGGCCAGCAGGTAAATGACGCTCACTTCCGTAAAATCGGCCAGGAAGGCCTTGGGGAAGCGCTTGCGGGCTTCTTCCAGGCGTTTCTGGGCCAGGGGCAGAATTTCCTCCCGTTCGCCGAAGACCATGGTGCCCGTGGGGCAGGTCTTGACGCAGATGGGCTGCATTCCTGCGGAAACCCGGTCGATGCACATGTCGCACTTGGCGAGCATGCCGGTCTTGGGGTCGCGGCGGGGAATATTATACGGACAGGCGTCTATGACGGCCTGGGCGTCTTCTTCACTGAGCTGGGCGGATTTTTCCGTAGTCAGCACCGCGCCGGTCTTGGGATCCTTGATGATGGCGCCGGGCACGCTCATGTCGGCCACGTCCTTGCAGACCGGGGTAAGGCAATGGCGGCACTGGTCGGGAAAGAAGTTCCAGATGACCGTGCCCTTGGCGTCCATATGCTCGTTAAAACGAACGATTTTAAGGTTGTTGGGGTTCAGGTCCGGCGGGTTCTGGTGCGAGCCGCGCTGCTTGGTCTCATTGGCGGGCAGGTTGTGCCACTCTTTACAGGCCAGTTGGCAGCCCCGGCATGCCGTACACCGCGTGGTGTCGATAAGAAAGGTTTTCGGCATTGCTATGCTCCTTGGCGGGCGCGCCCCTTGCCGGGACGCGCCCTCCTGTGGGTCCGATTTGCAGAGAAGCCCTCCCGAAGGGACGGCCGCTCTAGCCTATTTCGGTCAACTTTTCGGCCTTGCGCAGATTGACGCAACACGCCTTGGATTCCGGAATCGTGGTATTGGGGTCAAAGGCCGCCACGGTCAGCCTGTTAGTGGAGTCGCCGCACTTGGGGGTCGTCCAGCCAAAGGCAAAGGGCATACCCACCAGGTGGATGGTCTTGCCCATGACCGTAAAGGGCCGGATACGCACGGTGACCATGGCAATGGCTTCGCAGACGCCGCGCACGCTCTCCAGAATGACGCCGTCGCCGTTTTTGATGCCCTTTTCCTTGGCCAGTTCGTGGCTCATTTCCACATACAGCTGGGGTTCGGCCTCCAGAAGGTTGGGCACGTTGCGGGTTTCGCCGCCGCCGCACCAATGCTCCGTAAGGCTGTAGGTGGTGAGCACAATGGGATAGCGCGGGTCTGCCGGCGGGGCGATCTTGTCCATATCCGAAGTATGGAACTTGTAGACCGGGCTGCTCAGCTGGCTGGAGAAGGGATGGCTCTTGAGCGGGGTTTCCGCGGGCTCATAGTGCTCGGGGAAGGGCCCGTCCGCCGTGCCCACGCCGTAGAACTGAGCGTGGCCGTCCTTCATCATGATGAAGGGCAGTTTGCCCTTTTCCTTGTCGGCCAGGGGCGGCCAGGGGCCGTCGGGCACGTCGCCCACCCATTTGGAGCCGTCCCACTGGATAACCGCCTTTTGGGGGTTCCAGGGCTGGCCGTTGGGGTCCACAGAGGCGCGGTTGTAGAGAATGCGCCGGTTGACCGGCCAGCACCACGACCAATTGGGGAACAGACCGATATTGGCCTGCATGGGCGTCTGGCTGGTGTCGCGACGTTTGGACTTGTTGCCGTCCTCTTCCGTCCAACTGCCGCTGTAAAGCCAGTTGAGCGAAGAGGTGGTGCCGTCGTCCTTAAGAACCCCAAAGGCGGGCACCTGCTGACCGCGTTTGTACTGCTTTTCTCCCACCTTGCTGTCGGCCCAGAACTGGCCGTTGATGCGCTTGGTCCACTCGGCGGCGACGAACTTGTCCGTCCAGTGCATCTTGAGGATGGGATCAGGCAGGGCGCCGCCCTGCGTCTTGTACAGTTCGCGGATCTTATTGAACAGGGGCACTACCATATCGCCGAAGTCGCGGGCCTCGTAGCCGGGCTTCACGCCCATGTCGAACCACTGCAGCCAGCGGCCGCTGTTGCTGATGGTGCCTTCCTTCTCAATACGGTGGGCCGAGGGCAGCAAAAAGACTTCGGTTTTGCAGGCCTTGGGGTCCACGCCGGGGCGCTTCCAGTTATCTGTGGTTTCAGAGTTATGGATTTCCATGCAGACCAGCCAGTCCAGTTTGTCCAGAGCGGCCCGCATCTTGTTGGTATTGGGGAAGCTGTTCATGGGGTTCACGCCCACGATGAAGCCGCCCCGCATCTTGCCCTGGTACATCTTGTCCATGGCGTACATGTAGGAGCAGTCCTCGCCCGGCTCCAGCTTGGCCAGCAGGTCATAGCAGAAGTTGTTTTCGGGCGTGGCCGCGTCGCCAAACCAGCCCTTGAGCAGGCTGACCATGTACTTGGGCCGGTTGCCCCACCAGTTGGCGCTGTTTTTGAGCGTGGTGACAGGGGTGTTGGCTTTCTGGTAGTCGGCCAGGCTCTGCCAGGACGCACGCGGCACAGGCAGATAACCCGGCAGGATGTGGTACAGCAGGGCGTGGTCTGTGGAGCCCTGTACGTTGGGTTCGCCGCGCAGAGCGTTGATGCCGCCGCCCGCCACGCCGATATTGCCCAGCAGAAGCTGGATAAGCGTAGAGGTGCGGATGTTCTGCACGCCCACCGTGTGCTGGGTCCAGCCCAGGGCGTAGAGGATGGTGCCCGCCTTGTCCGGCTTGCCCGTGGCGCAGAAGGCCTTGTAGACCTTAAGCAGGTTTTCCTGTGAAACGCCCGTCACGTCCGAAACGTTTTTGAGCGAATAACGGGAATAGTGCTGGCGCATGAGGTTGAGCACGCAGCGTTCGTTTTTGAGGGTCGGGTCAATAACCGGCCCGCCGTCCGGGCCCTTGGCCAGGCCCCACTTGCTCTTGTCGTAGCTGCGGGTCTTGGGGTCGTAGCCGGTAAACAGGCCGTCCTTGAAGCCGTAGCCTTCGCCCACCACAAAGGCGGCGTTGGTATAGTTGAGTACATAATCCTTGAAATACAGATTGTTTTCAAGGATGTAATTGATCATGCCGCCCAGGAAGGGGATGTCCGTGCCCGAACGCAGGGGCACATGGAAATCGCAACGGGCGGACGTACGCGAGAATTTGGGGTCCACGTGCATAAGCACGGCCCCGTTGTCCCTGGCCCGCATAATCCACTTGAAGGCCACAGGATGGTGTTCAGCGGCATTGCTGCCGATAATAAGCACTGCATCGGTATTTTTGATATCGATCCAGTGGTTGGTCATAGCACCGCGTCCGAACGACTCTGCCAGAGCCGCAACAGTGGGGCTGTGTCAGACCCGGGCCTGGTGGTCCATATGGACAACTCCCAGGCCGCGCATGGCTTGATGGATGGCCGCACATTCCTCATTGGAGGCGTGGCTGGTGCCCATCCAGAAGATGGTGTCCAGACGGTTGACCGTCTGGCCTTTAGCGTTTTTAAGCACCATATCGCGGTCGCGCGTTTCTTTTACGCGCCGGGCGATCTGGTTCAGACACCACTCCCAGTCTTTCTCCACCCAGGCGTCGCTGTGCGGTGCGCGGTAGAGCGGTTTGTGCAGGCGGTGATCGTTGGTGTACATGGAAAACAAGGCCGCGCCCTTGGCGCAAAGGGCCCCTTCGTTCACGGGGAAGTCGGGGTCGCCCTCGGTGGAGACCAGCTTGCCGTCCCGCACATAGGCGATGACCTGACAGCACACGGAACAGAACGGACAGACGCTGATGACTTCCTTGGCGCCCTCGATTTTGAGCTTGCCGGCATAGGCCTGGGCCTCGCCCAGGTCAAAGCCCAACTGCCCCAGCGTGAGACAGAGGACTCCGGCACCGACGCCCTTGAGGAAACTCCGTCGGGTGCTTTTCATTATACCTCTCCTTGGTGTTGACCGATACAGGGCGGACGGAGCCGAGGCAGCTCCGGACGCTCCGCGTTGCGGTCGCGCCACAGCACGACCCCTCCTCTTCCGCAACGGAAGGAATTATTGTCACCCTAATCTAAAAACCGTGACAGCGCAAGGCTGTACCATTTTTTACAAGGAGATCTGCCCCCCTTTTTATGCCCATCCAACCATGCAGAATAGTATACCATTTTATAGACAGACGCTGACGCCCACAGGCGAAAGGGAGATTATTGCGCGGGGAAGCAGGTTAGCCATTGCAACCTTGAAGTGCCCTGGCGGTTGCGTGCGCAGCTGACAGCCTCTTTGTCTCCAAGGCATGCCTGTCATTTATCTCTGGGGGGAAATTTTTTGCAGGAGGGGGAAAGGACACAACGGCGATAGGCCGCGCGGGGGACGCGCCCCGCACGGCCTGGCCATGGGTCAGCGCCTTGTGTCCTGAGGAGTGCGCAGCCCCTTGGGGGGCCGCAGGCGCACAAGGCAGCCGGGCCGCACGGCGGAACGGGCCGCATTCGACGCGGCAAAAGATTGTTGTTCCAGCAGCAGTTCCAGCACGCCACGGGGTTTGGCGGGCTGGGCCTGGGCCAGGGCCTGGACCAGGGGCCGACCTTGCGGGTCCAGCACCGTGCAAGACGTGCCCGGCGGCGGGGGCGGCGCACCCAGCAGCAGACACCACAGGCGCAGGGCTGTCTTTTCCGACTGCACGCGCAGCACTTCACCGCAGCCCAGGGTCGCCAGCAGATTCTGGCAGCGACTGCCCAGGGCAAAGACCAGCACCCCGCCTGCAAGACCGGGCAAAGCCAGGCTTGCGGCCAAAATAAAAGGGTTCCAGCCCAGCAGCCTTTGCAGCAGAGAGAGGGAGGCCGCACGTAGGGAGCGCGCGTCGGCGTACACCTGCACGGTCAGGCGCTGATCAGTGCTGGGGGGCGCGCCGCGGAAGCGCACCAGCAGGTCGTACCGGCCCGGTTCCGTTGAGGGACCAGCGGCCACTGCGGCACGCCACATGCCGTTGCCCATCCAGTAGCCGGTGAAAAAGCCTTCCAGTCGGAAAGTCAGATCTGGGACCGACGGGGTAAAAACCGCCTGCAGGTCACTGTCCACGGGGTTTTTCAAGGCTGCCGGGCCGGAGATCTCCAGGCCCTGGCCGGGCACAAGGTCCAGCACGTCCGCACCAGCACGCATAAGCCCCTGCGCGCCGTCCAGCAGGGCCAGCAAGGCCAGGGCCAGAAACACGGCGCAACACACGCCCAACCGCCGTTGATAACCGCGCAAACGGCCATAGTCCCGCCAGGCGGCGGATGCCGGGGCAGTCAGCGAAGATGCGTCCGGCGAGGTTGACAGGGGGGTGGACGTAGGGGACATGCGGTTTTCCTCCTTGCCGCGGTTATGCCTCGGACACGGGGGCATGGCAAGGCCGCGGCGGCGCATTATGCGGTCCGGCCCCCACGGCTGCGGACGGGCAGCGGCTGCGTGGCCGTCTGGGCCACCTGCCAGCAGACCAGGCAAGGGCCGCGTTTGGGCAGGTCCACCAGGCTTTGCCCAACGGCGGGCCAGCGGCGACGCACCAGGCGGGTCAGCCAAAAGGCCGCCCCCCAGACGGGCAGACTGATGCCGAAAAACCAGACGCTGAACACCAGTTCCGAAGCCGCTGTACTGTGGGCGGACATGTACATGCCTACAAACACGGCCGCCACCATGACCAGGTTGGCCAGAACGCGGATGACGCCCGTATAGAGAGACTGACGGTAGCTGTTCACTGCATCCTCCTGTGTGCCGCATGCGGGCAGCGCCCTCCGGCCGGGGTGCGCAGCGCCCGGTAACGGCCGGACGCGGCGGAGAGTTGTCCTGTCCGGGCCGGGGCCGTACGGCGGCGCTTTTGCCAAAGCCGGAGCGGACCTGTTCCGCTCCGGCCGGCCTGCGCGGCGGAGGGGAGCCGCCGCGTGTCTACGGGCGGGGGCGGCATGATCCCCTGCCCGACGTGGGGGCTACTTCTTGAAGATATTGGTCTTGGTCACATTCATGACGCGGATGGCCTGACCCTTTTCGGCATTGCGGAAGGCCACGCGCATTTCGTGCCCTGCCGTCCAGGCGTAGGGCGGCAGATCCAGGGCCGCAGCCGGCACCTTGAAGGTGATCAGGGCCTTGAGCCTGGCGGAGTATACGGTAACGGAGCTCTGTTCCTTATCCACCACGGGGAAGGTCTTGCCCGCCACCTTGGGGTGGTCCGCGCCAATGTTCTTTTCCACATCCGTAAACTGCACGGGCAGTTCGCGCACGGACTTGGAGGCCTGGTCGTAGAGCAGCACCACAGACTTGTTGATGTCGATCATCAGGCGGCCGCCAACCATGGGCGCGGGGCCCATATCCTTGGCTTCGACGGGCAGTTTAAAGGTATGCACGCCGCCGCTGTAGTGCGGGTTGAACTGGTCGTGGGTCACGTCCACCACGATGGTCATGGTTTTGGCCGCGGGGTCAAAGGCCACACAGCGGCCCTGCTCCACCCCGCCGTCGAAGTTGCAGCCGGCAAGTAGGGCAAGAGAGCCGGCCATTGCCAACGTAAACAGCAGATTGCGTATCTTCATGGCGCGTCTCCTTTAGTTGCCGGCGGGCTGGCGCTTCTTGGCGGCCAATTCCGCCTTGGCTCCCTGCACCATCTTGACGGTGATGTAGAGGGAAATGCCGGTGACCAGGGTGAGCACCACCACTGTGGCCACAGGGCCGAGCAGCCAGTTCCAGGCAGGCAGTTCGGCCTGCAGCAGCTTGAGCAGCACGGAAAGAAGGCAGCCCACCACGGCCAGACCGAACACAAAGCGGATGCCGTAGCCCTTGACGTACTTGGTGGCGACCACGCCGATCTGCGCGCCGATGGCCGCGCCGCAGAGCATGATCAGGGCAGCCAGGAGCTCCACGCGGCCTTTGTAGGCGTAGGAGGCCGCACCATAGAGGCCGGAGATGGCCACTTCAAAGAGGTCTGTGCCCACGGCCAGGTGCGTGGGGCAACCGACCAGGTAGACCAGGGCAGGCATACGGATCAGACCGCCGCCGATGCCCAGGATACCGGCCAGCCAACCGGTGAAGAGGCTGACGATCAGGGGCAGCCAGGCCGAGCAGGTGATGTTGGCGTGCTTGTAGTACACCACGGGCGGAATGCGGATGGCCTGCAGGCGCGAGGCCCAGTCCACGCCGGTGGCGGTGCTGTCCAGCTGCTTGTGCTGGGCAAGAGCCTCACGTTCCTTGCGCTTGCGCGCGGCGATGTCGTGAAAGACCAGCCAGGCCAACAAGAAAAGCAGCACCACATAGAGCCAGCGCACCACTTTGTCCACGGAGCCCAGGCGCTCCAGCCACATGACCATCTGCGCGCCCAGTTCCATGCCGAAGATGGTTCCTATCAGCATGGTCAGGCCCAAGGCATAGTCCACATTGCCGAACTTGCCGTGCCGCATGGTGGAGATGAGCGATTTGCCCGCCATCTGCGCCATGTCCGTACCAATGGCAAATGCCATGGGAAAGCCCAGAATGTTCAGGCCGGGCGTAACCATCCACGCGCCGCCCATGCCGAAGAACCCGCCGATGATCCCCACGCCCAAGCCCAGAATGATCAATCCCGGCCAGAAGATGTGCACGCCGGAAATGGGCATCAACATATACAACCAGTCCATATGCGCCTCCTTCCGGCTACTTTTCCGCCAGTTCGCGGTGCTTGAGGTCAATACCGATGTGCGACATGACCAGGTCGGCCAGCCAGCCGAAGATCACACCCACGATGGGGATGATGATCATGGTCAGAATGGCGAAAAAGAAATGGCTTTCATTATACATTTCCGCCCACCAGTAGAGGATGCCGTCCAGTTTGCGGGTATCCGCCACAATGACCACATCCGCCGACTTCTTGGCCGCCAGGGCCAGGGACGGCAAAACCGTGACCAGCAGGGCGCTGCCGGTGATCCAGGTCCAGAACCTACGCAGCTTGCTCATGATTCCCTCCATATCCAGACAATTTCCGGGCCAGTGTCGCAACGCAGCCCACGGCGCGCCGCACATGCCATGCAATTGTGAAAATTATAGCAACTGCCGTGCCATTGCGCGGCGCCGCCCCAATGCGCAAGGCGCGCAATGGCCGCAATGGCCCCTGGCCTGAGGGGAAAAAGGGATAAAAACCGCCCTGCCACAGGAGGAGACGCCGCGCAAAAAAACTTTCCGGAACCGGCCCGGAGAGCTGGCCGCACAGGCCGTTGCGCGGGTGCAGGGCCGCTGGTCGGGCCTTGCGCTGAAGAAGCTCAGCCCCCAGTCCGTCATGGGGAAGACAGCGCACCCCGCCACAACAGGGGCGGCGGCCTCCGGAACAAAAATCCGGGTGCGCCGCGCTATTTTTGCAAGAAACCACTTGCGTGGCGGAATAAAGGCCCCTATAGTCAAAACAGCTTGCGCTTTTTTGCGCAACAGGGAGGACGGGCGTGCGTTTCCCCAGACCCCTACCGGGCGGCAGCTCGCTGGAGCTGACCGCTTTCTTCCTCAATCGCAGCCTGTGCAGCCGCATGCTCATGCTGGGTCTGCCCCTGCTGGCCCTGGCGCTGCTGCTCATCGTGCTGCTTACCGGCAAGGCCGTGGACACGGTCCTAAATCGCGCAATTGCGCGCAACGCGCAGCTCCAGACCCAGGCCATGCGCCTGGCGCTGGAAGAAACCCTGGCCGAAACCCGCAATCAGCTGCTCATCCTGGCCGCCGGCTCCATGGACCTGCGGGCCATGACCGAACGTTTTCGCTTTCGTGTCCGGACCAAGGGGCTGCGTTACCGGGAGGTGGCCTTCATGGGGATTGCCCCTGAAGACCGCTATGTCCTCATAAACCACGAGGGCAAGGTCATCAGCGTGCCCCCAAAAACCGCGCTGGAAAGCCCCACCGGCCCCTTCCACCACATGTGCGGTGAGCAACGGCCCGGCTACGTCACTGTGGGGCAGCCTCTGGAGGCGGTCTACTCTCTGGTGCCGATGGACGGCGCCATGCAGACCGTGGCACTCTACGTGCTGCGCTTTTCCACGCCGGTTTACGACAGCCAGGGCAAATTCACGGGCTGTCTGCTCCTTTCTCTGGATCTGCGCGAACTGCGCGACACCATCTCGGCCTACTCCGCCCCCGAAGCCCCCATTGCCGCCGAAGCGGAAACGCGCGTGCGCAGCCTGTTTTTTGACCGTGAAGGCTGGATGCTCTTCCAGTCCGAGCCCAAGGACGCCAGCCTGCGCAAAAAAAGTCTGAATACAGACATCGTGCGGGCGGGCTTTGCCGGCGACTTCGGCAGACCGGGCTTTAACCTGGCCTTCCGCCCCGGCCCGGACCACCTCAGCTACTGGAGCATGGTGGCCGACGTGCAGGAGGGCCGTTCGGGCCAGCTGCCCATGCGTGAAAGCGTCACCGTCTGGAGCAACGGACAGATGCGCGTGGAGCGGGTCAGCTATGTGCCCGTCAGTTTTCAGCCTGAGGTGGCGGCCCCCCCCGTGGTGCTGGGTGGCCTGGCCGTGCTGGACACCAGCTTCACCACCACCCGCACGGGCATGCAGATCATGAGCATCTACATCGCCGCCTTCGGCGGAGGATTTTTGCTTCTGGGCCTGAGCCTGTGGTGGCTGGCCCGCCAGATGAGCGGCAGCCTGCACAGCGTGACCAGGCGCCTGCAGGAACGCAATGCCGCAGACAGCGCCGCCCCCCTGGGGCTCCCCCCTTTGCCCGTGGAGCTGGAACGCCTGCGCGCGGGCATAGACGCCCTGCTGGAACGGCTGCGCCTGACCAAAGAGCTCTGCCGCAGCCAGGAGGCGGAACACAACGCCCAGTGGCGGCGCGAACCCGTGCTGGATCTGCCCCATCCGCAGGATCTGCCCGCCCACGGGCTGGTGGGCAATTCCCCGCCCATGCGGGCCCTCTACGAACAGGTGCGCAAGGCCGCCCAGGTCACGGCCGACGTGCTGGTGGTGGGCGAAACGGGCACGGGCAAAGAGCTTGTCTCCGCCGCCATCCACCGCCTGAGCGCCCGGCACGCTGGGCCATTCATTACCATCAACTGCGGCGCACTGGACGAAAGCCTGCTCATGGATACGCTCTTCGGGCATACCAAGGGAGCCTTCACCGAAGCCAAACAAAGCCGCAAGGGCGCATTTCTGGCCGCCTGCGGCGGCACTCTCATGCTGGATGAAGTGGGCAATGCCGCGCCCAAGGTGCAGCAGGCCCTGTTGCGGGCGCTCTCCACCCGCTGCATCCGCCCCCTGGGCAGCGACCAGGACGTGCCCTTTGATACCCGTATTATCGCCGCTACCAACACGCCCCTGCTGGACGCCGCCCGCAGCGGCGGCTTTCGCGAAGACCTCTACTACCGCCTGGCCGTCATTACTATCCATACGCCCCCTTTGCGGAAACGCAGGGAGGACATCCCGGAGCTTACGGTCTGCTTCCTTACCGCCGCCCACGAAGCGGCCGTGCGCAAGGCTCTGGCCGAGGGCAAACCCGCGCCGACCGGACCGCCCCGCCTCAGCCGCGGCGCACTGGCCCGGCTCATGGCCCATTCCTGGCCCGGCAACGTGCGCGAACTCAAAAACACCCTCACCCGCGCCCTGGCCTTCTGCGAAGGCGACCTGCTGCAGGAGGAGAATATCCAATTGCCCCCGCCGGGCAGCCCTGCCCCGCCGCAAACGCCGCCAGGGACACGTCCCCCTACCGCCCCGGCAGACAACCAGGAAACGCCCACTGACGCGCAGGACGCCGGCGCGCCGGCGGGCCCGCTGGTACGCCGCGTCCCCGCACCGCAGGCCCCAGACGCCCCTGATGCCGCAGACGCCGCAGACGCCCCAGACGCCCCTGACAGCGCCCCGCCAACCGCCGCGCCGGAGCCCGACGTCCTCCTGCTGGCGGCCCGCCGGGCCGGGCAAGAAGGCCGCCTCAACAGGCGCATCCTGCGGACCTGGCCCTTACTGACGGCCAAGGGATCTGTCAGCCGCCAGGAGTACCAGGGCCTGGTCGGCGAAGACATTTCCGTGCGCACGGCCCTTTACGATCTGCAGCTGCTGGTGACCCTGGGCCTGCTGCGCCGGGAGGGCCGGGGTCCGGCCCAACGCTATCTGCTTACAGATCTGGGAAAAACCGCTGTTGCCCCTCAGTCCCAAACCCACGGCACGTCACAGAAGGCCGTGGAACCGTAAAGGAGGCCCCCATGCTGCCTCTGCTGCGCAAACTCATAGGCCGCCCGCCCGCGCGCCCCGGACGCGAACAGGCCCTGGCTTCGTTCAACAGCCGCTACAAAGACTTCAAGGAGCTGCTCCAGGCCAACGCGGATCTGGCCGGCGTGCTGGCCGCCCTGGACCAGGCCCAGCGCGGGGACAAAAGCATGGACGTGGGCCAGGTGCGCAAAAACGCGCGCCGGGCCGTGGTCTTCAGCGAGCGCATGGCCACAGCCCTCAACCACCTGGCCAACGGCGGCCAGACGGCCCTGCTGCGCACGGTGCGGGCCCTGGGCGCACGCATTGAAACAGAGCTGAGCCAACATGCCCAGGGCGACGTGGCCCAGCTGGTCCTTTCTCTGGATGAGGTGGACGCCAGCATGGCCTACAGCGTGGGCGGCAAAAACGCCAACCTGGGCGAACTGCGCAACATGCTCGCCATGCCCGTGCCGCGCGGCTTTGCCATCACTATTCAGGCGGGCAACATGTTTCTGCTGCGCACGCCCGGCCTGTTCAAAAGCATTTATGACCTGCTGCGCTCCGTGGATCCGGACAAACCCCAAGACATTGCCCTCATTGCACGCCAGGTGGAGCAACGCCTCCTGGCGGCCCCCATGCCGCCAGAAGTGGAAACGGCCCTGCTGGGAGCCTGGGACGCGGCCTTCGGCACCGGCGCGGACGTGGTGGCCGCCCTGCGCTCCAGCGCCATAGCCGAAGACGGCGTGCAGTCCTTTGCTGGCCAGTACCGCAGCATCCTGGGCGTAACCCGGCAGGATCTGCTCATGGCCTTCCGTCAGGTCATGGCCAGCCTCTTCTCCGCTCGCGCCCTGGCTTACCGCGCCGGGCACGGCTACGCCCTGGACGCCACGGGCATGGGCCTGTGCTGTCTGGAAATGGTCCGGGCCAAGGCGGCGGGCGTGGCTTTTTCACGCCATCCCGTAGACCTGCGCTCTAACTGCGTGGTCGTCAACGGGCTCTGGGGCCTGGGCGAAATGGTGGTGGACGGCTCCGGCACGCCGGACCAATGGCTGGTTTCGCGCGCCACGGGCAAAATCGTCAAGGCCGCCATAGCTCACAAAGAAATGCGCCTGCGCCTTTCCCGCACGCCGGGCGGTCTGGTGGAAGGCCTGCTGGAACCCGTGCCCGACGCCCTGCGCGACGTGCCCTGCCTGAGCGACGACCAGGCCCGCGCCCTGGCCCGCATGGTGCTGGATCTGGAACGCCACTACCAGTACCCCCAGGACATGGAATGGGCTGTGGACGAGGATGATCAGATTGTCCTGCTGCAAACCCGCCCCATGGGCCTGGACAGCACGGCCGAACTGGCCACTGCCCCGGCCCTGGGGCACCTGCGGCCCCTGCTGGCCGACGGCGACGTGGCCGCCAGGGGCGTGGGCTGCGGCCCCGTGACCCCCGTGGCCGAAGGCGAGGATATGACCCACTTTCCCGAAGGCGCGGTCATGCTTCTGGCCCACTCCTCCCCCAACGCCATGACGGCCATGCGCCGGGCCGCCGCCATCGTGGCGGAAACGGGCAGCCTCACCGGGCACATGGCCTCCCTCTGCCGGGAATTCGGCGTGCCCACAGTTATGAATCTGCCCGGAGCCATGAGTCTGCTCGCCCCCGGCCAGGTGGTGACCGTGGACGCCCTGTCCGGCCGGGTCTACGACGGCGAGGTGCCGGAACTCTTGCCCCTGCGTCTGGTGCGCCCCCGCAGCCGGACAGACAGCCCGGCCCTCATGTTGCTCCGGCGCGTAGCCCCCTATATCCTGCCTCTGCACCTGGTGGATCCACAAGCCGCCACCTTCAGCCCGGAGCACTGCACATCCCTGCACGACGTCATGCGCTACGCCCACGAGCTGAGCTACAGTCAGATGTTCCAGATCTCGGACAGCGTCAGCGAAAAAGACGCCGGTCTTGCCTGTCGGCTCACGGCCCCCATCCCCCTGGACCTCTACATCATTGACCTGGGCGGCGGCCTGCATGCCTCCGGCGCGACCACCGTCACCCCCGAAGACGTATGCAGCGCCCCTTTCCGCTGTCTGCTCCGGGGCATGCTCAGCCCGGCGGTACAGGCGCACGGGCCGCGCCCTGTGAACATGCGCGGCTTTCTCTCGGTCATGAGCCAGAGCGTCATCGGCGGCAATCAGGAATCCGGCGCGCGCTTCGGCCAGCGCAGCTACGCCATCATTTCCGACCGCTACCTCAACTTCTCCTCCCGCGTGGGCTACCACTACGCCATCGTGGACAGCTGGTGCGGCGAAACCCTCAGTAAAAACTACGTCCGCTTTGAGTTCGCCGGCGGGGCCGCCGGCAATGCGCAGCGCGAACGGCGCGTGCGCTGCATCGGACTGATCCTCAAAGAACTCGGCTTTACCGTGGAGATTACCGGTGATAGAATACGGGCACGCTTCCAAAAGTACCCGCGCCACGACCTCTGTACGCGTCTGGACCAATTGGGGCGTCTTTTAATCATGACCCGCCAGATGGATATGCTCATGGTGGACGAAGCAGCCGTGCAAACCTACGCCACCAAATTTCTCAACGGCGCATACCACTGACCGGGACAGTTGCGCGCCAGCGCGACGCTCCGCCGGAAGGCCCTCCCCCAGCCCACCCCGGCCCACCTTTTTGCTCCGAGGCCCCATGCCGCCCCACGCTTTCACCGCGCCCAACGCCGCACAAACCCCCAGCCCGACGCCCCCCCCGGACGCCGCGCCCCAACGCCTCCTCAGCCGCGACTTTATCCTGCTATTCTGCATGACCATGTTCTGCAACAGCTTTGTGGCCGTCTTCTACTGCTTTGAACAATGGCTGGAAAGACTCGCCGTCAGCCCCAACTGGCGCGGCGTGCTCATTTCCTCCATGTTCGCCATGGTGCTGCTGTTCCGCCCCCTGTCCAGCATTTTCTTCCTGCGTCGGGGCAAACTGCTGGCCGTGGGCACGGCCATCCTTATTTCCAGCGGCGTCATGCTGGCCTACGCCCACGTGAGCGGCCCGCATATGGTGGCGCTCATCTGGCTGCTGCGCATCGTCCAGGGCATTGCCCTGGCGGTCTTTTCCAGCTGTACCGTGGCCGTGCTGGTGAGCTGCATCCCCAAGGGCCAAAGCGCCCGCGGCTTCGCCCTCTTTTCCCTGACACTGCTGCTGCCCTATTCCGTCATCCCCGCCCTGGGTGAACAAATTCTGCCCCTGCTGGGCGGCGAGCCACACCTCTTCGGCTTCATGGGCCTGCTGGGCCTGCCCTCCCTGCTCATGCTCCTGCCCCTGGCCCCACGCCTGCGCAAACCAGAACTGCAAAACGTCACCGAGGGCGGCGTTTCCGGCCACGAACTCTGGCACGCCGTGCGCCATTCCGGCCTGTTCTTCGTCTACATGGCCTGTATGACCTTCAGCATCATGACCGTACTGGCCATCTTCTTCATGAAAGGCCTCTGCTCCGTTACCGGCGCCCAGCCGGCCTGGTTCTTCAGCACCTACACCCTCACGATCATCTTGGTGCGCCTTTTGGGCAGCCACCGGCTCGATTCCCTGCCCCGCTACCGCGTCACCCTGCTCTGCTGCGTTGTGCTGGCCTGCACCCAGCTGACCCTGGCCTGGGGCCCCCTCTGGACCTTTATCCCCGCCACCGCCCTCTACGGCCTGGGCCTGGGCCTGCTCTACCCCCTGCTGGCCGCCGCCGTCTACGACCGCTCCGCCCCCGACGCCCGCTCCCTCAACTCCAACATCATGATGGCCACCTTCGACGCCAGCGGCATGCTGGCCCCCCTCCTGGGCGGCATGGTCGTGGACGCGGGCTGGGGATACCGCGGCGTGTTCGTCACCACCGCCGTATCCATCGCCCTCTGCGGCTGCTGCATGCTCATCGATGGCCTGCGCCAACGCCAGCGCGCGCAAGAGCACGGGTAAGTGATGCGCTTTTTGTGGGGGGAGGGGGACTTTTGTGAACAAAAGTCCCCCTCCCCCCACACCCCCCACCCCTCAAAAAACTTCTTTTCCTCAAGCAACGCGACAGCCGTACCCTGGCAAGGAAACGGCCCCGCTCGGACGGGGATAGTACTCTTATGGTACAGACCCGGACGAAAAGGGCCGTTGACGCAGCCAGAGGGCAAACGCAAAAACGCCTGCCCGTCATCCGGGAATCCTGTGCGGCGAGGCGCTGCGAATTTTGTTCTCTGGCAAGGAAACGGCCCCGCTCGGACGGGGATAGTACTCTTATGGTACAGACCCGGACGAAAAGGGGCCGTTGACGCAGCCAGAGGGAAAACGCAAAAACGCCTGCCCGTCATCCGGGAATCCTGTGCGGCGAGGCGCTGCGAATTTTGTTCTCTGGCAAGGAAACGGCCCCGCTCGGACGGGGATAGTACTCTTATGGTACAGACCCGGACGAAAAGGGGCCGTTGACGCAGCCAGAGGGAAAACGCAAAAACGCCTGCCCGTCATCCGGGAATCCTGTGCGGCGAGGCGCTGCGAATTTTGTTCTCTGGCAAGGAAACGGCCCCGCTCGGACGGGGATAGTACTCTTATGGTACAGACCCGGACGAAAAGGGGCCGTTGACGCAGCCAGAGGGAAAACGCAAAAACGCCTGCCCGTCATCCGGGAATCCTGTGCGGCGAGGCGCTGCGAATTTTGTTCTCTGGCAAGGAAACGGCCCCGCTCGGACGGGGATAGTACTCTTATGGTACAGACCCGGACGAAAAGAGGCCGTTGACGCAGCCAGAGGGAAAACGCAAAAACGCCTGCCCGTCATCCGGGAATCCTGTGCGGCGAGGCGCTGCGAATTTTGTTCTCTGGCAAGGAAACGGCCCCGCTCGGACGGGGATAGTACTCTTATGGTACAGACCCGGACGAAAAGGGGCCGTTGACGCAGCCAGAGGGCAAAATTCGCGCGCCTCGCCGCACAGGATATGTAATAAGAATGGAGGCGTAACACATTCGCCATACACCCGGCGTAACTCCTGATTACTTGTAAACAAAAAGACTTCAGGAGTCTGCCATGTCCGGGCCGTCCGCTTCCTGCCCGCTCTTGTGCGGGCAGCGTCCCAAGCCGCCCCTGCCAACGGCGTTTTTATGTCACCCTACCCACTGGCAAACAGCCGCCCCCTTGCCCGTGAGCCACGCGGATAGCGCAGCTGAAGCCCGACTGCTGGAAGATGTGCTGCGCTCCAAGGCCGTGCGCACCGTACTGCAGCCCATTGTGTCGCTACGCGATGGATCGGTTTTCGGCTACGAGGCCCTTAGCCGGGGCCCGGCGGGCAGCCTTCTGGAAAAGCCGGACGCGCTTATTGCGGCGGCCCTGCGCCATGGACGCATGCTGGAGCTGGAGCACCTTTTCCGTCACCGCGCCCTGCGCACGGCCCGCCGCCTGCCCGCGGGCCTGCGCCTTTTTCTCAACGTCAACCCCAACATTATTCAGGACGCACGCTTCCGTGAGGGCTTCACCCGCGAATATCTGACGCGCTTTGCCATCTGCGCCGAAGACATCGTTTTTGAGATCACCGAACGTGAATCCGTGGCCAATCTGCGGGATTTTCTGGGCATTATTGAACATTACAAAACGCAGAACTACAAGATCAGCATTGACGACGCCGGGGCGGGCTATTCCGGCCTCAACCTCATTTCCGACGTGCAGCCGCACTTTATCAAGCTGGATATGCGACTGGTGCGCGGGGTGGACAAGGATCTGGTGCGCCAGGCCCTGATCCGCAGCATGCAGGAGTTCGCCTCCCTCACCAACACGCGCATCATCGCCGAAGGCATTGAAACCGAGGCCGAGCTGGCCACCCTGGTGGGCTTTGACGTGCCCTACGGCCAGGGCTTTTACCTGCGCAGACCCCACCCAGACCCGCTCCCGCCCGAAGCCGCCGCCCTGCGGGTCATCCAGCGCGAGAATAAAGTCAAAAACCGCTTTTTCGGCGCGCGGGTCCACAAATTCCACGTCAAAAACATCTGCCGCCCCGGCGTGAGCCTGCCGCCCTCTACCCCCATTGCCGACCTGGTGGAGCTGTTTGACAAGGATCCCGCCCTCCACGGCCTCTGCGTAGTCAGGGACGGCCTGCCCCTGGGCACGGTGACGCGCCACCGACTGCACCGCCAGTTGGGCGGCAGGTTCGGCTTTTCTCTGTTCGCGGGCAAAACTGTGGATGTGGTCATGGACACAAACTTTCTGCGTGTGGAGTACCAGACCACCATTGACCGGGTGGCCCGGCAGGCCATGCTGCGAGAGGACGAAAAGCTCTATGATTTCGTGGTGGTGACCCGTGAAGGCCGCTATCTGGGCGTAGTCACTGTCAAAGAACTGCTGGAAAAAAGCATTGAGTTGGAAGTGGCCAATGCCCGTCAGCTCAATCCGCTTTCCGAACTGCCGGGCAACGCCCTCATCGATATTGAGCTGGAACGCATGGTGCGCCTGGGGCTGTCCGCCTGCGTACTTTATTTCGATATAGACAACTTCAAACCCTACAACGACAAATACGGCTTCAACAATGGCGACAAGGTACTTAAACGCCTTTCGTCCATCATCCGGGAGTGCGTTCCGGAGCAATCCTTTGTGGGCCATATCGGCGGGGACGACTTCATCGCCGTTTGCTCCTGCCAACAGGCCGCATCCATCTGCCAGGCCTGCCTCAAGGCCTTCGGCCAGGCCGTGCCCGCGTTTTACAGCCCCGAAGACGCGGCGCGCGGCCATATGGACGGCAAAAACCGAGCGGGAGAAGAAGAACGCTTTCCGCTCATGTCCCTGAGCATTGTGGGCGTCAACGCCGCCCACCACCAGAGCGTGGCCGACCTGGCCCGCGCCGCCGCAACCCTCAAAAAACAGTGCAAATCCCTGCCAGGCAGCAACTACAGCCTCACCAGCTGAACCGCGGCTGCGTCGCACGCCTGCAACGTCCCCTTACAGGAGATTCCATGCCGCTCAGCCGCAAACTTTTTCTCTCCTTTGCGGGCATCATCGTCCTCATCCTGCTGCAGTTTATTGTTCTGCTCCGCGGCGCCGAAGACCTCAACACCGCAGTGGCCCGCATGGACCAGGAACTGCTGCCCTCGGTGGTGGCTGTGCAGTCCATGAATATGCAGCTCTATTCCGCGCGTTCAGACCTGGCCGCCCTCACCACCCACACGGACAAAGTCACCATTACGGAATACCACAGTCGCATCAAGCGCACCCTGCGCCAGATGGAACGCCAGGCCGCCGCCTATGACGCGCTCCTCGCGCAACGCCAGGGCCGCGTGGCCGACGCGACCGCCAAACTCTGGACCAACATCACGGAGCAGCTGCGCCTGGCCGAAAAACCGCGCCTGGAGGTTGTGCGCCTGGCTTCTGAGGGCGATACGGACGGGGCCATTGCCCTGTTTACCCGCGACCGCGCCGACTTTTTGCGCCTGGCGCGCTATTTTGACCAGCTGGTGACGGCGGACGTGGCGGCGGGCCGCGCAGAAGCCGCCCAGGCGCATCAGGATGTACGCCGCCTGCTGCGCCGCGCGGGCGCGTTGAGCCTGGCCGTGATCTGCGTCAGCCTGCTGGTGGCCTGCGCCATTACCATCTCTGTGCAGCGGCAGCTGGGGGCGGACCCGGCCCGCCTCTGCCGCATCGCCGCCCAGGTGGCCGATGGCGCCTACACCCTGGAGCACCGCCGCCCGCCCCACGGCGTCTACGCCGCCATTGTGCGTATGGTGGAGGCACTCAAAACCCATATCGAAAATGCCCGCCGCGAATCCCAGCGGGCCCGTCAGGAAGCCCTGCGCGCCGCCGCGGCTCTGGAACAGGCCCAGCAGGCCGAAGAGGCGGCCAAAACCAAAAGCGCTGCGCTGCTGCAGGCCGCCACATCCCTGGAAGACGTGGCCCAGGTGGTTGCCGAAGCATCCGGGCAACTGGCCCACAGTACAGAGCAGACCGGCCACGCCGCCGCTCTCACCGCCAGCCGGCTCACGGCCGCAGCCGACGCCACCCAGTCCATGCACGACGCCGCCCGCCAGGTAGCCCAAAGCGCCGCCACAGCCGCAGCCTCCTCCGCCCGGACCAGAGCTGAAGCCGAAGCCGGTGCAACCATCGTCCGTCAATCCCTGCAAGGCATGGAAAAGGTGCAGCAGGCTTCCCTGCGCCTCAAGGAAGACATGGCCCAGCTGCACGGCCGCGCCCAGGGCGTCGCCCGCGTCGTGGACGTCATTGCGGACATTGCGGACCAGACCAACCTCCTGGCCCTCAACGCCGCCATTGAAGCCGCCCGCGCCGGAGAGGCTGGCCGGGGCTTCGCCGTGGTGGCGCAGGAAGTGCGCAACCTGGCCGAAAAAACCGTCGTCTCCACCCGCGACGTGCACGCCGCCGTGGCCGCCATGCAGCAAAGCGCCGGGCAAAGCATGACCTCTCTGGACGCCGCCCTGAAAACCATTGCCGCAACCACCGGCCTCGCCCGCCAGTCCGGCACGGCCCTGGAAACCATCGTCGCCACCGTGGACGCCACGGCAGACCAGGTGCGCCGCATCGCCGAAACCGGCGCAGGCCAGGCCCAAAACGCCGCCGCCGTGGCCGAGCATATCCACAACGTCAGCCAAAACGCCGCCGAAACCGCCAGCCATATGAAAGCCGCTGTTGCCGCCGTGGACGGTATGGCCGCCCAGGCCAGACATTTGGCCGGTCTGGTGGAAAAAATGAAGCAATAAAAAACTTCTTTCCCTCAGGGGACGCGCCGGGCATACCCTGGTCAAAATGTTTTTCCAGCACAAAAGGCTGTGGAAGCTGTGCACAAAAAGCAATGCGTCGACAATTACAACAAAACATCAACCATACCATATAATTTTAAAGCATCTATTCATTGCCCTCAATTTTTCACATAGCCAACTTGATTTCTTTCCATTTCTCTCCTGGATACAGCATAATTGCAGCAAAAAAGCGCACCTTTCCCATTGGACAAGGTACGCTCTGCGCTGTTCTGTAAGAAAGTAACGTTTTTTGAAGGATGGGGAGCATGGGGGGAAGGGAACTTTTGTGAACAAAAGTTCCCTTCCCCCCACTGTAAAAAAGTTCCGAATTCCGAGTTCCGGGTCCGGGCTGCGGCGCGTCCTTACTGGTTTTTGCCCAGTTCCAGGGCTGCCAGATTGGCGGGGTGGAGTTTGGGCGGCAGGTATTTTTTGATGGCGGCGGCCAGGGCGTCGGGGCCGAAGGGCAGCAGGCCGGAGGCGCAGACGGCGCCCAGCAGCACGGTATTGCCGCTCTGCACGGAGCCGGCCTGGCGGCCCAGGGTACGGCAGGGCAAAAAGCGGCAGTGACCGGCCACGTCTTTGGCCTTGGCTTCGATATGGGCCAGGTCCGGGTAGGGAGTTTGGCCCAGGGAAACGCTCAGGGGCGGCAGGGGGTCACTGTTGGAAAAGATGGCGCCGCCGGGCCGCAGATAGGGCAGGCCGCGCAGGGTTTCCAGGGGTTCAAAGCCCAGCAGCAGGTCGGCTTCGCCCAGGTCCAGTTTGGGCGAACGCCAGCCGCCCAGAAGTAGTACGGATTCCACCACGCCGCCACGTTGAGCCATGCCGTGCACTTCGCCGGCCACCACGTCCAGACCGGCGTCCAGGGCCGTACGGGCCAGCAGGGTGGTGGCCGTCAGCGTGCCCTGACCACCCACACCGGTAAAATAGATGCGTATTTTTTTCTGCGTGTCGTGTGTGCTCATGGTATTCTCCCTTACCGCTTGCGCGCTTTAAAGGCCGAGGGCGCGATTTGCAGGCAGACCATGCAGCCCGTGCAGAGGCTGGGGTCCACCGCCAAGTCATCGCCCTGGCGGTAAAAGGCCGGGCAGGCCAGTTCGCGCAGGCAGGTCATGGCCGCCTCGCCCTGCTCCACCACTTCGGCCACCTGCGGCTGGGCTTTTTTGAGCTGCCGCCGGGCGTAGAGCACGCAGGGTTCTTCGGTAATGAGCACGCGCACGCCGTGCTGGGTCTTCATTTCTTCCAGGGCGCGGATGACGGCCCTGACGTTGAAAGAGCGCACCTTGGCGCACTGGGTCACGCCCAGGGCGCGCACGATGGTTTCAATGTCCAGGTGCTGGCTCATGGAGCCCAGCATATCCTGTACCATGCCGGGGTTGGGCTGGTGGCCGGTCATGGCCGTGGTGCCGTTGTCCAGCACCACCAGGATGAGGTCGTGCCGGTTGAACACGGCGTTGGCCAGGCCCGTCATGCCGGAGTGAAAGAAGGTGGAATCGCCGATAAAGGCCACCACCGGCTTGCCCGAGGCGCGGGCAAAACCGCTGCCCGCCGAAACAGACGAGCCCATACAGACCAGAAAATCCGCCGTGCGCAGGGGCGGCAGCATACCCAGGGTGTAGCAACCGATGTCCGTGGAGTAGTAGGCCTCGTCGCCAAAGACTTTGCGGGCCGCATAGTACACGGCCCGGTGCGAACAGCCGGGGCAGAGGTTGGGCGGCCGGCCGGGCAGATCTTTTTCCACAGCGCGGGCGGGTTTGGCCGGACAGGGCATGTCCAGCCAGGCGGCCAGGCGACGCATGACCAGCGTGGTGGAGTATTCGCCCCGGCCGGTGAGATCTTGATTTTTGCCCTCGATGCGCACGGCAAGGCCCAAGCGCTGAACCAGGGCGCGCACGTCCTGCTCCAGCAGGTCCGCGCCTTCTTCCAGCACCAGCACGCGGTCGCAGCGGCGCAGAAAGTCGCCCAGGAGTTCCGTGGGCAGGGGCCAGGTCATGCCCAGTTCCAGGGTGCGGATGCGGCCTTCCCAGCCGCCGGAGGCCAGAGCGTCCGCCAGGTAGGCGCGGGCCACGCCGCTGGTGATGATGCCCAGGCGGGTGGGGGCTTCGGGTTCGCGCACCTGGTTAAAGCGGCTGCCTTCGGCAAACTGGCGGGCCTTTTCCATCACTGCGTCCAGGGCCGCGTGGCGCGCGCGGGCCACGGCGGGCACGGGCACAAAACGGCCGGGGTTGCGGGCAAAAGGCACCTTGGGTTGCGGGGCGGGCAGGTCGTCAAAATCCACGGGGCCGCGCATGTGGCTGATGCGCGTGGTGGTGCGCAGCATGACCGGCTGCTGCAGCTCCCGGGCCAGGCGAAAGGCCTCGCGCGTCATGTCCTTGGCTTCTTGAGCCGCAGCGGGCTCAAAGCAGGGCAGTTGGGCAAAGCGGGCGTAGGTGCGGTTGTCCTGCTCGTTCTGGCTGGAGTGACAGCCGGGATCGTCCGCCGTAAGCACCACCATGCCGCCGGGCAGGCCCGTATAGACACAGGTGAACAGGGGGTCTGCCGCCACGTTGAGGCCCACATGCTTCATGGTCACCAAGCTCATGGCTCCGGCCAGGGCCGCGCCCGCCGCCACCTCCAGGGCCACCTTCTCGTTGACGGAATATTCCATGCGGTAGCGGCCTTCGCCGCCCAGGGCGTGGAAGGTGTCCGGCACTTCAGAAGAGGGCGTGCCCGGATAACAGCTCACCATATGCACGCCCGCTTCCAGCGCGCCGCGCACGATGGCCTCGTTGCCCAACAGCAGATGGCGCTCCCCGCGGACGCCGCGCAACAAAGGATGTTCGCTCATGCTTCCTCCCGGCCCCGGCGCATGGCGCGCGGACCGTCATTGGATACTGACCCGTCCGGCGGCGCAAGCCTGAGGCCGCGCCGCCGGAACGTATGGAAAAAATCGGACGCTGCCCGTGTTACGGGGCCTCCGGTGGCGACAAGACCCCCGCCCCAGGAGCATTGCTGCCGCAGGGGACCGCACGGGACGTTCCCGACGCAAAGGGAAGAACCGGCGCAACCCGGAAAAACTGTTATTGCTTCTGCTCTCCGGCGGGCGCGTCCGTGGCGGCGGAGGCCGCCCTGGCGGCTTCTTCCTTCACCACCTGGGGGGCCAGGCGTTCCGCGCAGGCGCGGAAATAGTCGCCGCCCGCGCCCTGCGTTTCACGCGCCAGGGCCAGATAGACCTTGGCGGCCTCCTGCGGCTGTCCGGCCACGGCGGCGGCCTCGGCCAGCATCTGCCTGAGCTGCGGCGCGCGCACCTCACCCGGCAGGCTGCTTTGAAGCCTTTGCAGCAGGGCCAGCGCTTCGGCGGCCTTACCGGCCTTGAGCAGCGCCCCGGCTTCATTGAAGCCGGCAGCCAGGCCCAACGCGCCCTTGGGGTCTTCGGCGGCGGCAGCGGCATAGGCCTGGGCCGCCACGTCGGGCTGATTCTGGGCCAGGGCGCTTTGCCCCAAGGTCATGCGCACGGCAAAGCGAACCGAACCGTGGGCTTTTTCAGCCAGGGACTGCAAAGAAGCCACCTGCTGCGCCCCGCTCTCAAGCAGGGCAACGCGGGCCAGGTCGTCACGCGAGGCTTCGCCGCGTGAGCTGTGGTACCAACGCCAGACGCCCGTACCGCCCAGCACCAGCAAAAGCAGCACCACCACCCCGGCGATGACGCCGGCGTGACGCAGCATGAATTGCAGCAAAGGCGCACTTTCGGCGCTCACTTCGGATTGGAGGTCGCGCAGCAGGGGCGATTCCGGCGCGCCTTGATTCTTTTGCGGATTCATGTATCAAAACTCCTTGGGGGGGGGCCGATGCGCCAGGGAAGCGCGTCGGCGCGGACATGGGCGCAAGCCCTTTTTATAGGCACAAGCCGCCCCCCTGTCAAAATAAATATCCCTGCAATATCCGCCCCCGCCGGGACCACGCGGCTGCATCCCTTTGCCCGGCGCACGGCGTTTGCCTGCCGTTGCCGCGTCGCGGGCCACGGCAAACCAAGGAGATGCCATGACTCTGGCGGAAGAAATGCAAACTCTGGGCCTGCGGGCGCGGGCTGCGGCCCGCTTGCTGGCCAAGGCCAGCCCCGAAGCCAAATCGCGCGCCCTGCTGCACTTGGCCGACCTGCTGCAAACCCACCAGCAGGCCATACTGGCGGCCAATACCGCAGATGTGGAGGCGGCCCGCCAGGCCGGGCAGGACGCCCCGCGCCTGGACCGGCTGACCCTGACCCCGGCCATTATGGAAGAAATGCGCGCCGCCTGCCGCCATGTGGCCGCCCTGCCCGACCCCGTGGGGGCCACCGAGCGCCAGTGGCAGCGGCCCAACGGCCTGCTGGTGGGCCGCATGCGCGTCCCTCTGGGCGTCATTGCCATGGTCTACGAGGCCCGGCCCAACGTCACCATCGACGCGGCCATCCTTTGCCTCAAGGCGGGCAACGCCGTGATCCTGCGCGGGGGCAGCGAAGCTCTGGGCTCCAATAAAGCCTTGGCCGCCCTGCTGCAGCAGGCCCTCCTTGCGGCGGGGCTTCCCGCCGACGCAGTCCAGCTGGTGGCCGTGCCCGGACACGAGGCCGTCACCGCCCTCTGCAAGCTGGACGCCTATATTGACGTAATGATCCCGCGCGGGGGCGAGGGCCTGGTGCGGGCCGTTACCGCAGCGGCCACCATGCCGGTGCTCAAGCACTTCAAGGGCGTCTGTCACGCCTTTGTGGACGTGGATGCGGATATTACGCAGGCATTGGACATTGTTTACAATGGTAAAGTGCAGCGCCCCGGCGTGTGCAATGCGTTGGAATGCCTGCTGGTGCACAAGGGCGCGGCCGCGGCCTTTCTGCCCCTGGTGGGGGCGCGTCTGGGCGCGGCCGGGGTGGAATTTCGCGCCTGCCCGGCGTCCTTTCCCCTGTTGGCCGCCGCGCCTGAAGCGCGGGTCACGGCCCAGAGCCCCGACGATTTCGGTCAGGAGTTTCACGCCTTAATTCTGGCCGTGCGCGTAGTGGAAGACCTGGACGCGGCGCTGGACCACATTGCCCGCTACGGTTCCAACCATACGGAAATCATCTGCACCCGCAACCTGGACCACGCCCGCCGCTTCCTGCGTGAGGCGGACGCCTCCATGGTGGCGGTCAACGCCTCCAGCCGCTTTAACGATGGCGGCCAGTTGGGTCTGGGCGCGGAAATTGGCATTTCCACCTCCAAGCTGCACGCCTACGGCCCCATGGGCGTAGAAGAGCTCACCACCACCAAGTTTGTGGTTCTGGGGCAAGGGCAGGTACGGCCCTAGATGCCTGCAAAACCCCGTCCGGCGGGCACTGCTCCGGCGGACGCCACACCCGCCGCGGACAAAACCGCCAGCCGCGCCCACAAGGGCCCGTCGGCGGGCCTGGCCATTCTGGGCGGCAGCTTCAATCCGCCCCATGTGGGGCATTTGCGCCTGGCCATTGAGGTGCGCGAACTTCTGGGCCCGCGCGTGCGCGGGGTGGACCTGGTGCCCTGCGCCGTGCCGCCGCACAAACGCGCGGCAAGCCTGCTGCCCTTTGCGCTGCGCGCCGCCATGCTGGAGGCGGCCACGGCCGACCTGCCCGACCTGCACTGCAACCGGCTGGAGGGCCGACGGCCCGGCCCTTCCTACACCTGGGACACGCTCTGCGCCTATCGGCACGCCCTGCCGGACACGACGCTGTATTTTGTGCTCGGCAGCCCCAACCTGCCCTTGCTTCCCTCCTGGCGCAACGGCCTGGCCCTGCCGGAGCTCTGCCATTTGCTGGTAGTGCCGCGTGAAGGACAGGACGCGGCATTTTTTGCTTCCACCGTACGTCGGCTCTGGCCCACCGCGCGTGAGCGCGCACCTTTACTGCCGGGCTGTCCCTGCCTGGATCTGCCGGGCGGAGGGAGTGCCGTTTTTGCGCCCCTGCCCTGGCTGGACGTGAGCGCCTCGCGGCTGCGGCAGCTCTGGCTCGCCGGCCGGCGAACGGACTTTCTGACGCCCCCCGTGGTGCTGCGGATGCTGGAGGCCGCGCGCCCGGTCGTCATGCAGCACTGGCAAAAAAAGGATTGATCATGCTCACCACCGCGCCCAAGGAAATCCGTGAAAACGTGGCCCGCGCCACAGGCTATCTGCGCCGCGACGACGTGGAACGTTCTCTGCTGACCATGGCCGAAGCCTTGCGGCGCTACGCGGGCGTCCGCCTGGTGCGTTCCGCCAGGGCCGAACTGGACATTCAGATTGACGAATTCCTCTCCACCCTCATCCGCCACCACGTCATGCAGCCTTTGCTGGACCCGGACCGCACGGGCAAGCCGCGCGCCATCCCATTTCAGCCCGGCAAAGAAGCCGCCTTGAGTACGGTGCTGGAAGGGCTGGCAAAAATCCTGCAAAAAGAGGCCGCCCACTCGGAAGCGCAGGAGGCCGCTGCCCGGCAGGAACGCAAAAAACGCCTCATTGAAACGGGCCTGCAGTTTTTGCAGGAGGGACAAACGGCCAAGGGCCGCGCTTTTCTGAAACGCGTGGCCGAGGAATACAGCGACGAAAAAGACATCCGCCTGCAGCTGGGGCACATTTTTGCCGCCGCCGGGCAGGATGTGGAAGCCGCGGCCATGTACGAAGAAGCCATGGAAGCCCAGCCCCGCGAAGCCGCCGCCTACACCGGGGCCGTGGCCGCCTGGCTGCGGTTGCGCGAATACGAAAAAGCCGAAAACGTCTACAAGGCCGTGCTGCGCACCTTTGGCGGGCATCCCTCCACCTTTGGCAAAATGGCCAAAATGTATTTGGAATGGCATAAAAAACAGGCGGCGGAGGATGCCGCCCTGCGCGCCCTGCAAAGCGACCCCGACCAGCCCGACGCCCTGGAAGTCATGGCGGCCCTGGAGCGGCGCTAGGACATTGCAGCGTTGCAATGTCCTAGCGGCTGCGTAAGCAGCCGCCCACCGTGGGGCGCAGGCGCCGCTTCAGCCGTGGAGGCGCAAGGACCTTGGCCCGTTACGACAAAGGAAGTTACGGGCTAAGACAGCAGCGCCAGTTACGTATGCAGACCGCACCGCTATGTATTTGCGCGCTTGAGCGCCGGAACAAACCTGCCGGACACGCTGCGAATACCTATTCTCAAAGGCAATCTGCTCTAAGCCAGGACCGGCCCCGCAAGACTGCATGCACAGCTTTGCGGGGCCGGTCTTCTGTATGGGACATGTCGCTATGGGAATCTGCGGTCCGCAATGGCCCGCTGCAAACGCGCCGCCCCCACCACAAGAAATCCGGCAAGGGCGGCGCTCCTCCGTGAAGGACTAGCTCTCCTGCTTGACCTTGGACTTGGTCATGGCCAGGCCAATGCCCTCAAAGAGCTCAAAAATGGCGAAGCCATACCACAGGGTGTAAAGCACATAGAAAATAAGCATGGCGCTCATAAGCCAGACGTGGTCCGCCACCTTGGCCGGGGGCACACTGTAAAAGTTGTTGCCCGGCTCCACGGCGCGACGCACCACATGGTCCACCACCTGGGCGGCGGTCACCATCTTCTGCTTCTGCAATTCCTTGATGGTGGGCGAAAGCACATACCACCAGGCGGCGGCGGTCTTAAGGGCCGGCGCGCCGTCGTACTTCAGGGATACCGCCTCGGCCTTGTTGTGGTACAGGGCGTCGGCATCGTCCGTGGCGGAAGAGAGAATCACGCCAAGGTCGCCGCTGAAGCTCACCCTGCCGTCGGCGGCGCTTACATTGGAGGCCCCGGCCTTTTGCAGCACCTGCACGGCCACGGGGGCCAGGTCGGGTTTCTTCAGTTTGACGCTGACGGTCACCTGCTTGCCGGCCACGGTCTTAATGTTGTCACGCACGCCGGGAATAAAATACGACGAGCCTTTGGAAAGCTCATTGAACACGCTGTCCGCGTACTGCAGACCGGTAAGGTGGTTGCCGCTCTCGTCGCGCATTATGGGCGTGAGCAGCACGCCAAAAAGCACCAGAAACGAAATGAGCAGAAAGCTGCCCCGCAAAAAAGGGCCTTTTTCATGGATAAGCATAATCAGGCCTCCCCTCTGAGCTTGCCCAGATTAAGGAAAAACTTGCTGAACACCCACAAGCCGAAAAAGGCCACCACCACCCAGAAAACCACGTTGCCCACGTCTTCGATGATGTTCACCACACTGGGCGACCAGTGCAGCACCTCCATTTCCACCAGCTTCTTGGGCAGTGTGGTGGCGCGGTTGATAAAGCCCGCAATGATAGAGATGGCGTAGAAGCCGCGGATGTGGATGCCCTTGACCACCTTGGTGGTCAGCGCGCCGATCTGGATGCCCAGCAGGGAACCCAGCAGCATGCCGATGGCCAGGGTGTAAAAAACGTAGCCATAGATGGCGTACTGCCCCACGGCCGCGAAACCGGCGGTGAAGATGATCTGCAGGATGTCCGTGCCCACGGTGGTCATGGAAGACACGCCAAAGATGTACACAAACATGGGGAAGGTCACAAACCCCCCGCCCACGCCCATGATGGCGGCCAGCAAGCCCACCACCACGCCGCCGCAGGCCACGATCCAGCCGGAGATGCGCCGCCCGCCGGGCACCAGGTCTTCGTCAAAGGTGATCATGGGGGGCACGCTGAGGCTTTGCAGCTTGACAGAAACGCCCGTCAGCCCGCCGCTGCCGCCGCCGTGGGCGTCCTGGCTGGCAGCTTTGGCCCCGCGGCTGCTGCGCAAAAAGTCAAACAGGGCGTAAAAGCCCAGAAAGCCCAGCAGTACGGCATAGATGGTGCTGATGAAGAGCTCGGAAAGCAGGGGGTCTTTGTTATACAGCCCCTTGTTGATGAAACCGCCGATGAAGGTGCCGATAATGGAGCCGAACAAAAAGGCCACGGCCAGTTTGCCCGAAACATTGCCCAGTTTCTTGTGCACCGTGGTGCCCATGATGGCCTTGGCAAAGATGTGGAAGAGGTCCGTGCCCACGGCCAGAATGCCCTTTACGCCCACAGCCATAAGCGCGGGCGTGATAATGAAGCCGCCGCCAGCCCCGATACAGCCGGTAATGAGCCCGGCCGCCAGGCCCACGGCAATGGAGGCCAGAAAAATGGTGGTGGTATAGAAAGCCGGGGCATAGGCCGTCTTGCCGCCCAACATCTCATGGTATTCGTACGCCTCGGCCAGGCAGCCCGCCAGAATGGGCACGGCCAGGGCCAGCAAGATGAGCAGCTTTTTCCGGTTGCGCAGGATGGAAGTGGAAACTTCCAGATCCCATTTGGCATACGCCTGCGAGCCGCTCAGCAGAAATTCGTACACCTGTCTGCCGAATCGCATACACTCCTCCCATGCAAGATTGTGTCGGCACAGGGCCGGGGAACAGGGCCTCAAACCAGTTGTTCAAAAGCCGCACGACGCGTCCCGTGCGACCGTATGGCCTCAAAAATTTTAAGAATTTTACAGTGCCATCGCGCTGTCGGCTGCGCAAAACAGGCGTCCGTTACGGTAGTGTGAGCGCAGTGCAATTGCCTGTTGCGCGCGGCGTGGGCGTCTTGACATGCTGCAACGCTCTAGCCGTGCAACACAGCGCCCCTTTGGCAAAACGCCCCCGCGCGGCTTTTTGCGCGCTGCGGGGTCCGGCCTTGCCATCAAGGCTGCCTGGCCATGGACAAAAATTTAACCCGCACAGGTCCGGCCTCGGGAGCCCCAACCCGCAGGTGGGGGCGTCAGCACATGGGCTTACACTGACATATTTTGAAATGGTTGTAAAAGAAATTTATCACGAGCTGGGCCCCTTTAAACTTTTTTCCTGGGCGGAGCCCGATTTGCGCGTTGCTTTGGCCCACGCCATTTTTTAGCTTTTCAAGAGGTACAAAGGGTTGCGCGTCACGCATTGCGTGATAGCGGCTATTTGTGAAAATAATATTTTTTTCACGCAAACGCGACCGCCTCCGACAGCGCCGACAACAGGGCCAAGCGCCCTCTTCACAGGCGCGGTGGCTTACCCCTGAAGGGGCACTGCGGCCGTGCAGGCCCTTCGCCCTTAGAACAAGATTACCTTTAAGAATATGCACCCGTAAAGTACACGGACGCTCGTCCCGGCGCTTAGCCGCGCAAAGATACAGCGGTGCTGTCTGCATCCGTAGCTAGACGCTGCTGTCTTGGCCCGTAACGCCCTTCGTGCAACGGCTGAAGCCAGGCCTGCGCCTCCACGGCGAGCGGCTGCCTGCAGAGCCGCCGAACATTTCAAAGCTGAAAGGCCTCAGCGCACCTTTGCCGCGCGCTTTTTGCGCCCCACGCCCACGGGCGGCAGAGCTTTGACGGCGCGCACCGTATCAATGCGGCGCTTGTCCATGCGCAGCACCTCCAGTTCCCAGCCATGGTAGAGCAAATGGTCGCCCTTGACCGGAATGCGGCCCAGGCGCTCCATAATCAGACCGGCCAAGGTGGCGCTGGAAAGGCGCTTGGGCAACGGCACGCCCAACCAAGAAGCGAACAGATCCACACTCAGGCGGCCCGGCATGACCCAACTGCCGTCGGGCCGACGGCAAGCCTCAGGCCCGGCGGGCATGTCGCCCATTTGTCCGGCCAGCACACTGATCAGCTCCGCCGGGGTCACCACACCCACCACATCGCCGTATTCGTCGCGCACAAAGGCCAGAGGCACCGGATGGGTGCGAAAGTTATCCAGAATAGTAGGCAGAGGGGTGTGCTCAAAAATGGTGGGCGCGGGCCGGACAAAGGGGAGCAAACTCCAGGGCGCGCCCTTGGCCGGGGGCGGGGCGGCCAGCAGGTCGCCAGGCCGCAGCACGCCCAGCACTTCATCCGTATCCCGCTGCAGCACGGGCAGCCAGGGCAGGTTGGCGGCAGCCGCGTAGCGGCTCACGGTGGGCAGGTCGGCATTGCTGTCCAGCCAGCGCACCCGCTGGCGCGGGGTCATGATGAAGCGCGCCGTGCGCCCGCCCAGACGGATGACCCTGGCCACCATGTCGCGCTCCTGCGGGGCAAAAAGCTGGCCGCCGGCCTCGCCGGCCAGAGCGGCCGCGTCCAGCTGCATATCGCCCGAAGGCACGCCGCCGCCCAGGAAATTGAGGATAACCCTGGCCGTGGATTCCCGCATGTCCCGCATGCTGAAACGCCGCCGCCGGTTACGCAGAGCCCACTGGTTGCAGGCCTCCACCAGGATGGAAAAACCGATGGCCGCGTACATGTACCCTTTGGGGATGTGATAGCCCAGACCATCGGCCAGCAGGCTCAGGCCAATCATAAGCAAAAAGCCCAGGCAGAGCACAATGACCGAAGGGTGGCGCTCCACAAAATGCAGCAGGGGCGCGGCCGCCAGCACCATGATGGCCATGGCCGACACCACGGCCAGCATCATGATGGGCACATGCTCCACCATGCCCACGGACGTGATGATGGAATCCAGCGAAAAAACCGCGTCCAGCACCACGATCTGCACAATAACCTGCCAGTAGCCCGCATGCCGTTCCGGACCGGAGAAACTGCCCGCACGGCCTTCCACGCGGTCGTGCAGTTCCGTAGTGCCCTTGAGCAGCAAAAACACGCCGCCGGCCATGAGAATCAGGTCGCGGGCCGAAAACCCGTGCCCGCCCAGAGTAAACAGCGGATTGGTCAGAGTGACCAGCCGGGCCATGAAGGCCAGCAGGCCCAGGCGCATGAGCAGGGCCAGGCTGATGCCCGTCAGAAAGGCCTGCCGCCGCTGGGCTTCAGGCAGGCGCGTGACAAGAATGGAAATGAAAACCAGGTTGTCCACGCCCAGCACCACTTCCAGCAGTACCAGCGTGCCCAGTCCTATCCAGGCGGAAGGGTCCGCAATCCAGGCAAGATCCCACATGGGGCGACTCCGGGGCCGCGGCGCGCAGGCCGACGGTCAGGGGGTATGCGCGGCCGACGGGGCCACGGCAAACAGACGGTCCGCCAGCTTGCGGTGCGCGGCGGGCATGGCCAGGCCGTCCAGCTCCTCCGGGCGCGCCCAGCGGCTTTCCGTGGCGGCAGTGAGTTGCGGCAAAGCGGACTGCGCCGCATCCGCCAGTTCCAGGCCAAAACAGTGCAGAGTCAGACGATAGGTAGTGTAGCCGTGGCGGATAATGCCATACGTTGCGGCCACGCGCACGGTAAAAGCGGTTTCTTCCATAAATTCGCGCACCACGGCCTGCTCCGGGCTTTCATCCGGTTCCACCCTGCCGCCGGGGAACTCCCACAGGTTGCCCCACACGCCGGAAGGCGGACGCTTCTGCACAAAAACGCGCCCTGCGCGCCGCAGCACGCCGGTGACGGCCTGCACGGGCTTGATAACGGCCTTTTTGCCCGGCACGGGCCGCTGCTCCACAATGCCCAGATGGCGGCTACTGCAGAACACGGCCAGCGGACAGACCTCGCAACGCGGCTTTTTGCGGCAGACCAGCGCGCCCAGCTCCATCATGGCCTGGTTATGCTCCCGCGCCAGACCTTCGGGCACCAGGCGCAGGGCCCAGCGCCGCACCACGCCGGCGGCGGGATCCTGCTTCACCGGGCTGTCCACATCAAACACGCGGGCAATGACCCGCTCCACATTGGCGTCCACGCAGGGCAGTTTCTCCCCAAAGGCGATGCTGGCAATGGCCCCGGCCGTATACGGCCCCACGCCCGGCAGGGCGCGGATGGCCTCCAGATCGGAAGGAAACGCGCCCCCATGCTCGGCCATGATCTTGCGGGCCGCGGCCAGCAAATGCCGCGCGCGCGAATAATAGCCCAGGCCCTCCCACTGGCGCAGCACCGCTTCCTCATCCGCCGCCGCCAGGGCGGCAATGTCGGGGAAGCGGGCCATCCAGCGGTTGAAGTAGTCCACGCCGCGCTCCATCTGCGTCTGCTGGAGCATAACCTCCGAAACCCAGACCTCATAGGGCGTGTAGTGGACGCGCCAGGGCAGACGGCGCTGATTGACGGCAAACCAGTCCAGCAAGGCGCGCTGGATGCGGGGGATGTTCTGCTGCGGCGGCGCAAAGGGCTGCGACATGCGGGCGGACGCGCCTGCTGGCGCTGATGAAGAAGAGTCCATGCGCGGATTATAGTCATTCGGACGGGCATTGTCATCCGCCCTTCCCTGCCCTATAGTGCGGGCACCGGCGGCCCTTGCGCCGCACACCCCAGCTTGCAAGGAGCGAACATGGCCGACAACCCCACGGTTCTGCTGGAGACCTCCTCCGGCGATATTTTGGTGGAACTCTTCCCCGAACAGGCCCCCAAAACCGTCGCCAACTTTTTGCAGTACGTTGACGACGGCTTTTATACCAACACCATCTTCCACCGGGTCATCCCCGGCTTCATGATTCAGGGCGGCGGGCTCTCTGCCCGCATGGACGAAAAACCCACTCGCGAACCCGTGCCCAACGAGGCCGATAACGGCCTCAAAAACGCGCGCGGCACCCTGGCCATGGCCCGCACCCGCGACCCGCACAGCGCCACCGCCCAGTTCTTCATCAACCTGGTGGACAATGAATTTCTGGACCACACAGCCCCCAGCACGGACGGCTGGGGCTACTGCGTGTTCGGCAAGGTGACCGAAGGCCTCGACGTGGTGGACAAAATCGCCAAGGTCAAAACCAAAACCCTCGGCTTCCATGAAAATGTGCCCGCGGATATGGTGGTCATCACCGGCGCCAACCGGTTTTAGAGTAATTTCAAGTGGGAGCATAAAATAACGCATAGTATTTACATACAGCAGGAAATATAGGCGAAAGTGCCCCCAAGAACATCATTAGGGTTTCGGTAAACAACGCATGGAACCCCTCTCAGACATACCTATAAAATAGTATTTTTTTACACAACGCTGATGAAAATTTTTTCATCAGCGTTGTGTATATTTATATATCTCAATAAAAAAGGTAAGAGACGATGTTTGAAACACTACTAAAAAAAATAACAAAAGAATCTTCTCAAAATTTTGATATAGCATCAAACAATTTAACCGAATTTATTAATAAAGAAAAGAAGTTTATAGAGCTTATAAAACAAATCGGTACAATTCCAGAGTCAATACCACACGATTCAACCGAAGAAAAACTTTTTTCCAAGGCTTCAGATGCAGTATTAGCGCGTGCGTTTCGCGAACTTGGCTTAAAAGCCAGCGTAATTAAAGAACGTGCAGATACCGCTGACGTAATTGCGAAATCACAATATTTTGGATATACTTTAGTTGCAGATGCAAAGGCGTTCAGGCTCAGTAGAACTGCAAAAAATCAAAAAGATTTCAAAGTTTCCGCTCTTTCATGCTGGCGCAAAGACTCTGAATACGCGGTGCTGTGCGGGCCATACTTTCAATATCCAAAGACAGGGAGCCAGATATATTCTCAAGCTATCGATAACAATGTTTGCCTTTTAAGCTGGGAGCATATCCTTTTTATGATAAAAAAAAATATAAAAGAGACTGAAAGAGTTAACATGTCGGCCATATGGGGATTCTCAGGAGATTACGCAAAAAAAATTATAGCAGCAAATCAAAAGAAGTGCTTCCTTAAAGATTTTTCGAATACGCTCACATCTATATTCAATTACAACATCAACGACTTTGAACTACTGCTTAACATGCAGAAATCAACGATACGCGAACGAGCACAAACGGAAAAAGCTTTTTGGGAAAATGAAAAAAAAATTATTTCAGCTTATAGTAAAGGCAAAGCAATACGAGAACTCATAGCGACGAAAAAAATTAATGAAAAAATCAAACAAATAGATGATCACATCGCAAGGTTTTCCATATGATTGACCAGATTATACACGATGATTCGATAAAAAAAATAAAAGCAATCCCCGAGTGTAGTGTCCACGCTATTATCTCAGATATCCCATATGGTATATGTTATAATGAATGGGATATTTTACACGATAATAAGAACACAGCTCTAGGCGGAGCATCTATAGCACAAACCAAAGCAGGTGAAATTTTTAAACGACGTGGCAAACCTCTCAACGGTTGGAGTAGTGCAGACAAAAAAATTCCATATGAATATCAAGAATGGTGCGCGTCATGGGGAAAAGAGTGGTTACGAGTTCTTAAACCAGGAGGCTCATGCCTCATCTTTGCCGGCAGAAGATACTCACACCGCTGCATTGTTGCATTGGAAGATTGTGGTTTTACCTTCAAAGATATGATCGCGTGGGAAAAACCAACAGCACCATACAGAGCTCAAAGAATTTCAGAAACGTATAAACGCCGTGGCGATTACAAAAATGCCCAAAAATGGTCAGGCTGGAGGGTTGCAAATCTTAGACCATTGTTTGAACCTATTCTTTGGTTACAAAAGCCATATAAAACAGGTGGAACGCTCGCAGATAATATCCTTATCAATAATGTCGGCGGATGGAATCAAAATGCTCTAGAAAAATACAATGGTTCTGGATATTGCAAAGAGGCGCATCTTTGCTCAAATATATTTCGTATTTCCAGTGACAAAGACGACCATGGGCTTCACGAAGCACAAAAACCCCTTAATCTAATGGAATGTTTAGTATCTCTGGTTACTAAGCGAGGGGCTTTAATATTGGACCCCTTCGCTGGCTCCGGAACTACCTGTGTAGCAGCTCAAAAGCTAGGGAGACATTTCATAGGCATAGAAATAAATGAAAAATATGTGAAGATAGCTAAACATCGCCTTAAACAAATACAGGAATGCTCCACCCCGGAAGCCATACAACAACTGAGTACGATATCATTATTCCCTGAGCAAAATTTACTTTAAAATGGCTCACGCAAAATACTTAAGAGGCAACTCGCTCTGCTGTCCATTTTTCTAAGCTGCCGCACGCCATCCGCAAGGCCGTAAGGTCAAAAGAGTTTACTAAAAAGAAGTTGCTAACAAAAATGCCCTTACGGTTTTTCACCATAAGGGCTTGATTTTCCTGGAGCGGGAAACGGGATTTGAACCCGCAACCTTCAGCTTGGGAAGCTGACACTCTACCGTTGAGTTATTCCCGCAAAAGTGGAGCGGGAGACGGGATTTGAACCCGCGACTTCAACCTTGGCAAGGTTGCACTCTACCACTGAGTTACTCCCGCATGTATGCGAAACGACGCTGCGTGAAAAGAACATTCTGGAGGCGGCATCCAGATTTGAACTGGAGATGGAGGTTTTGCAGACCTCTGCCTTACCACTTGGCTATGCCGCCAATAGGAAAATGGAGCGGGAGACGGGATTTGAACCCGCGACTTCAACCTTGGCAAGGTTGCACTCTACCACTGAGTTACTCCCGCTCAGCGAGGAATCCTTTTATCCGGCTTGCCTCCAAGTGTCAAGTCCGCTGTGATATTTTTTCCGCAGCTTACGACGCGCCCCGCTCAGTCCTTGGGCCGCCTGTCCACAATGCGCTGGGCCTTGCCCTCGGAACGCTGGATGGAGCGCGGCTCCATCAGCCGCACCTTGGCCGTGACGCCCAGGAACTCTTTGATGTTCTTCTGCAGGCGTTTTTCCAGAGACTGCAGTTTGCGGATCTGGTCGGCAAAGAGCTTGTCGCTCACCTCCACGCACACTTCCAGGGTGTCCAGGTTGTCCATCCGGTCCACAATAATCTGGTAGTTGGGGGTAAGCCCCTCGCTTTCCATGAGCAGGCCTTCGATCTGCTGCGGGAAGACGTTGACCCCGCGGATGATGAGCATGTCGTCGCTGCGGCCCTGCAGGCGGGAAATGCGCACGTGGGTGCGCCCGCAGACGCAGGGCGTGTAGTCCAGACTGGTGAGGTCGCGGGTGCGATAACGCACCAGGGGGATGCCCTCCTTGGTGAGGGTGGTCAGCACCAGCTCGCCCACCTCGCCGGGGGGCAGGCTCTCGCCCGTGACAGGGTCAATGATTTCGGGCAGGATGTGGTCTTCCCACAGATGCATGCCGCACTTGGCCTCCCGACACTCCATGGCTACGCCCGGCCCCATGATTTCAGAAAGGCCGTAGATGTTCATGGCGTCGATATCCATCTTGGCTTCGATATCCCGGCGCATGGCTTCGGACCAGGGTTCAGCCCCGAAGATGCCGATGCGCAGGGGCAGCTCGCGAAAATCCACGCCCGCTTCCCGCGCCGCTTCCCACAGGTGCAGCCCATAGGAAGGCGTGGCGCAGAGCACCGTGCTGCCAAAGTCGCGCAGCAAGGAGGCCTGCCGCCTGGTGGCCCCGCCCGATGCGGGCACCACCGTGGCCCCCAGGCGTTCGGCCCCGTAATGCGCGCCCAGACCGCCCGTGAACAGGCCGTAGCCGTAGGCCACGTGCACCACGTCCGTGCTGTTGACGCCCGCCGCGGCCATACTGCGGGCCATGAGCCCGGCCCAGTTTTCCAGGTCGCGGGCGGTGTAGCCCACCACTACGGCCTTGCCCGTGGTGCCGCTGGAGGCATGCAGCCGCACAATATGATCCTTGGGCACGGCAAACAGGCCAAAGGGGTAGTGGTTGCGCAGGTCTTGCTTTTCTGTAAAGGGCAAACGCCGCACATCGTCCAGGGTCTTGATGTCGTCCGGAGTGACGCCCACTTCCGCAAAGCGCTTGGCGTAGAACGGCACCGTAGCGTACACGCGGGCGCAGAGATTGCGCAAACGGCGCAGTTGCAGCGCCTCCAGATCCTCGCGCGGCAGGGTTTCCTGTTGCATATCAAAAAGCACGGCCCTCTCCTTGGATTGCTGACAGTGACGCAAAAAAAATTACGACGCGGGCGCACCGGCCCGGCGAGCGACGCGGGTTTTACCGCCTGACGGCGTGTCGTTCCGGTATGCCGCAATGTGCCGATGGGGTCAATACAGGGCACAGCCCGGCATTGCCCTTTGCCCGGCTTTACGGTACATTTTGCGCTATGGAAAATACTACCCCGCCCGCACCCGCAGCTGCACATTCCTCCAGACGCCACTCGGCGCTCTCCGTGGCCGCCCGCATGGCGGACGTGGCCCGCTGGCTGGAGGAACACAAAGCCGCCAACGTGGTCAGCCTGGATCTCAACGGGCAGAACGCCTTTACCACGGCGTTGGTCATTGCCAGCGCCGGTTCCGCCCGTCACGCCCGCAGCCTGGCTGACGGCCTGGGTGAGCTCTGCCGCCTGCGCAACTATGAATTTCTGCGCACGGAAGGCTATACTGCGGGCCAGTGGATTCTGGTGGATATGAACGATCTGGTGGTGAACATTTTTCAGGAACCGGTGCGCGCCCTCTATGGCCTTGAGGCCCTCTGGGGCGCACAGAGCGCCGGGGAGGCCCCGCAATGACCCAAAGCCGCCCGGCAGGCTCTGCCGCGCTTACCCCCACCCTGTTGCTTATTCTGGACGGCTGGGGCTTGGCCGAGCCCGGTCCGGGCAACGCCCCCTGGTTGGCGCAGACCCCCAACCTGGACGCGCTCAACGCCGCCTGCCCCCATTCGCGCCTTGCGGCTTCGGGCCGGGACGTGGGCCTGCCTGCGGGTTACATGGGCAATTCCGAGGTGGGGCACCTTAATATCGGCGCGGGACGCGTTATTTATCAGGACATGACCCGCATTGATCTGGCTTTGGAGAACGGCAGCTTTGCCGCCAACCCCGTACTCACCGCCCTGCTGGATACGGCGGCCCGCACCGGCGGCCGTCTGCATCTGGCCGGGCTGCTCTCCGACGGGGGCGTGCACAGCCACATCCGCCACCTGGAGGCGCTCTGCGCCCTGGCCCACGCTCGTAAGGTGCCCGTGCGCATCCACTGCTTCATGGACGGTCGCGACCGCGCCCCACACAGCGGCGCGGGCTATATGCGCGACTTGCTCACGGCCATCAGAGATCAACCCGGCGCCCGCGTGGCCAGCATGGCCGGCCGCTACTACGCCATGGACAGAGACAAGCACTGGGAACGCCTGGCCCTGGCCTGGCAGGCCCTTGTCCACGGCCAACCCCGGACGGATCTGGACCCGGTGGCCGCAGTGGAGGCCTCCTATGAGGCCGGCATCACGGATGAATTCATCAAGCCCGTGGCCTTTGCGGGGGACGAAATTCCGGGCATGGCCGATGGCGACGCGCTCTTTTTCTTCAACTTCCGCGCGGACCGCATCCGACAGCTGACGCAGGCCATTATTCAGCCGGATTTTGCGGGCTTTGACCGCGGCCGTCTGCCGCAGCTGGCCGTCGTGGCCTCCATGACTGCCTACGAGGCCAGCTTTGCCATCCCTGTGGCCTTTCCCAAGGAGGCGGTGGTCGGTGGCCTGGGAGAACTGGCCGCAGCCCACGGCCTGCGCCAGCTGCGCCTGGCAGAAACGGAAAAATACGCCCACGTTACCTACTTTTTCAACGGCGGGGTGGAAGAGCCCTTCCCCGGCGAAGACCGCATCCTGGTGCCTTCTCCTCGCGATGTAGCCACCTATGACCTCAAACCGGCCATGAGCGCAGCGCAGGTAACGGACAAATTTGTGGAAGCCTGGAACAGCGGCGTCTACGACCTGGTGGTCTGCAACCTGGCCAACGGCGACATGGTGGGGCACACCGGCGTTCTGCCCGCGGCCATTGCGGCCTGCGAAACCGTAGACCAGTGCGTGGGCCGCATGGCCGCGGCCGTCAGAAACCGCCAGGGCCGCATGCTGATCATTGCGGACCACGGCAACTGCGAAAATATGCTCACCCCGGACGGCCAACCGCAGACGGCCCACACCACCAACCCCGTGCCCTGCATCCTGCTGCAGCCCGACGGCCTGCGCCACCCGCTTGCCGACGGACGCCTGGCCGACGTGGCCCCTACCCTGCTGGCCCTTTGGGGTCTGCCCACATCCCCCGCCATGACAGGCCGCGACCTGACAGGAGAGCATACCCGTGGCTGAATCCCGACGCCCCATAGAACCCGTAGCCCCGGACGGCATGGAAATCCTTTTTTTCTACCAATGCCCCGGCTGCGGCAAACACGTCCCCCAGGCCAGCCCGACGGAACCGCGCATGGTGCGCTGCCCCGGCTGCGGCCAGCCCTTCCCCATCATTCCCGTAGACGAACACAGCCTGCACTACGTGCGCATCATGCTGGCTGACGGCAAAGCCGCCGCCGACCCGGATTTTCTGTAATCCCCACAAAGCGGCCTGGCGAGCGGCCTGGACCGCCCCGCCTTTTGCGTTGCGCTGCGCACATCCCGTCGTTCTCAATCCCCGGCATGCGGCCAGGCCTTCCACATCCGCTCTCCTTTTTCAAGGGCTGCCTGCTCCCTTACTCCCCTCCCCAAAAAAATTTCATCTTTTTTTCTTTATATTGTGAAAAAATTCTTCAATTGTAATGGCATTACAATGCCGATTCCACCGTGCAAAACCGCAAAATCCGGCACGATTGTATAATTTTTCACAACTATGACTGAAAGACCAAACAATTACTGCCTCTTGACGACTCTCTCAAATCTTCGTAGTGAGCTATCATGGCGCTTTGCCATCCTTGTTGCACAACTCTTATCACAGGAGGGAGGACAGGATTATGTCCCAGGAGCGGATCACTACACTGTTGAATGAAAATCGCAGCTACCTTCCACCAGAGCACGGCAAGACTTCTGCCTGGGTTTGCGGCCCGGCAGAATACGACGCTCTCTGCCGTCGCGCCCTGGAAGACCCCAATGACTTCTGGGGTGCGCGAGCTTCGCAACTGATCCACTGGTTCAAACGCTGGGACAAGGTACTAGAAGCCGATGAGGTACACCATAAATACAAATGGTTTGTTGGCGGAAAACTCAATGCCTCGTTCAATTGCATAGACAGGCACCTGATCTCCGGCCGTCGCAACAAAGCCGCCATCATCTGGCAGGGCGAAAAAGAAACTGACGTGCGCTGCTACACCTATCAGATGCTCTACACCGAGGTATGCCGGGTGGCCCACGCCTTAAGCTCCCTGCGCATTCGCAAGGGCGACCATGTGGCCCTGTACATGCCCATGATTCCAGAGCTCTTCATCGCCATGCTGGCCTGCGCCCGCATCGGGGCCATCCACACGGCCATCTTCTCCGGCTACGCCGAAGGCGGCGTGCGCAGCCGCATAGAAGGCTGCAAGGCCCGCGTGGTCATTACCGCCGACGCCGCCGTGCGCGGGGGCAAATGCAAACCCCTCAAGGCCAACCTCGACCCCATCCTGGAAAAATGCCCCTCCGTAGCCCATGTGGTGGTGGTGCGCCACGCCGGGCTGGACGGCGTGACCATGCAGCGCAACCGCGACATCTGGTGGCACGACCTCATTGACGACTTCACCCTCAACCCCGACTTCCCCTGCGAACCCATGGACGCCGAAGATACCCTCTTTCTGCTCCACACCAGCGGCAGCACGGGCAAACCCACGGGCGTCATGCACGCCACGGGCGGCTACCTGACCTACGCCGCCCACACCACCCAGTGGTGCTTTGACATGCGCGACGACGACGTCTACTGGTGCACAGCCGACGCGGGCTGGATCACCGGCCATACCTACGGGGTCTACGGCCCTCTCTCCCTGGGGGCCACCACCCTCATGTTTGAGGGCATCCCCACCTGGCCCTACCCCGACCGTTACTGGCGCATTGTGGAAAACTTCCGCGTCAATATCCTCTACACCGCACCCACGGTCATCCGCTCCCTCATGCGCATGAACGAAGCCTGGACCGAACGCTACGACCTGGGCAGCCTGCGCATCCTGGGCAGCGTGGGCGAACCCATCAGCCCCGAAGTCTGGCAGTGGTACCACAAACATATCGGCAGCGGCGAACTGCCCATTGTGGATACCTGGTGGCAGACCGAAACCGGAGGCGCCATGATCGCCCCCATGCCCTACGCCACCAAACTCAAGCCAGGCTCAGCCAGCAAACCCCTGCCCGGCATCGACGCCACCGTTATGGGCTCCGCCGCCCGCGACGGCGAAGAACCCGAAGCAGGCTGCCGCGCCGGCCACCTGGTCATCCGCCGCCCCTGGCCCGGTATGATGCAGGGCGTGTTCAATGACGAGGAAAAATACCAGTCCTACTTCTCCCGCTTCGGCTGCTACGCCTCCGGCGACGCCGCAGAAGTGGACCAGGACGGCTACTTCTGGATCCTCGGCCGCATCGACGATTCCATCAACGTCTCCGGCCACCGCCTCTCCACCGCCGAAATCGAAGCCGTACTGGCCGCCTGCTCCGAAGTGGGCGAAGCCGCCGTGGTGCCCATGCCCCACCCCCTCAAGGGCGAAGGCATCTACGCCTACGTGGTCACCCGCGATGAAGTGCCCTGGAGCGCCGCCCTGCGCGTCAAACTGCGCGACGCCGTGCGCCGTGACATCGGCCCCCTGGCCAGCCCCGAACATATCCAGTTCGTGGAAGCCATGCCCAAAACCACCTCCGGCAAAATCATCCGCAGAATGCTGCGCAAAATCGCCGGGGGCCAGTACGAAGATATCGGCGACGCCACCTCTCTGGCCGAACCCCACGTGCTGGACCAGATCATCAATGGTCACCGCAACCTCATGGCAGGCCGCCACGAAACCGAAGACGAAGTGGCGGAATAAGCGCAGAACAGGCTGGATTGGCGTTCGTTGGGGGAAGGGAACTTTTGTTCACAAAAGTTCCCTTCCCTCAACACCCCCATCCTTCAAAAAACGTCACTTCCTCAGACAACGCAGCAGGCATACCCTGGCTGAAAAATGTTTTGAAACGGCTTTATACAGCGTTCCAGCAGCCTTAGCATCCCACCCATGCGGGCGGCATCTCATGCGGCGGGTTTATATCCGCTCTCACCATGCGGGGGGCGCAGATTGCCAAACTGCAGCAACGAAGTCCGGCGCAGCGTCCTTCCCCACCCATGCGGGCGGCATCTCATGCGGCGGGTTTATACCGCTCTCACCATGCGGGCGGCATCCTGGACGGCGCGGGATGGATTTTGTTCTCCGGCAAGGAAGCGGGCCGTTTGGGGATGGGGATAGTACTCCTCTGGTACAGCCCCGGACCAAAACGGCCCACTGACGCAGCCGGAGGGCAAAAGACGCCCGCGCCGGGGCAAAAGACGCCCGCGCCGGGGCAAAAGACGCCCGCGCCGGGCCAACACCATCTTGACCGGCCCCCCCCCAACAGGCATAACAGCCTGCGGAGGCCGCCATGCTCAAACCGTTCTACCAGGGCAAGCTGGACACGTTTTGCGCCATCTACGCCGTGCTCAACGCCCTGCGCCTGACCCACGGCCTGCGCGTGCTCAAAGCGCGCGATATTCTCAATGAAACCCTCATGGGCTTGGCCGCAACTCCCCAGGCCTTTCGCGCCGTACTGGAGCAGGAGACAGACTACTGCGCCCTGGTGGACGGCATGCTGCGCGTGCAGCGCCGCAGCTTCCCGCTGGAAATCCGCCAGCCCTTTGCCGTTACGGACGATCCCGCGCCGGCACAGCTCTGGGAATGCTGCCGCGACTGGCTCAACCCCGCCGACCACCGGGCAGTCATCTTCCGCTTTACGCGCCACCTCACGGCCGACGGCCCGGCGGTCAACCGCCACTGGACCACGGCAGACAGCCTGGAAGGCGACACCCTGCACCTCTTTGACTGCAGCCATGAGGCCGAAGCCATCCTCAACATCCACTCTCAGGATTTCGTCACCCGCGCCGAGGACGTAAGCGTTCAGCGCCTGCTGCACATCCAGCCCTATACCGTCCGCCTGCTGCGCCTGCCGTTTTAGGACATGAGCGCCCCCACGAAAATGCAAATACCGCCCGGCCCGCGCCCCACGCACAGGGACTGGACCGGGCGGCGCGCCTGCGCACGCAGTCGCCAAAGCACCTGCAAAATGAAATTGGCCTATGTCCGCGGCCGACCAAAGGCCAGCAGGATGCTCACGATGCCCGCGCTCATGAAGTAGAAGCCGGCTAGAAAACTCATGGTCAGGATGGAGGAAAGGGGGTTAACTACCATGAAAAAGCCCAGAATAACGCAAAGAACGTTCAGTATCAGCGTAAAAATATACAGTCCCTTGTTCCACAGTTTCAGCGGCCAGGAATAGACCAGGGCGTCAATGGAAGTCATGATGAACCAAAAGGCAAAAATATACGGCATAATAGCCATGGAGAAACCAAGATTGAACAAAAATATCACACCAATGGCTACATCCAGAATGCCGACGACCAGCCGGAGGGTGCTGCCGCCGCGCTGACGGATCAGCAGAATTCCCTTGAACAGGGCTGCCATAGCAAAAACTATGGTAATAGCCGCCAGATTGGCCGCAGGATTCCTGAAAGCGATAAGCGCCACAAACAAAAACAGCACTCCGATAAGCAGGCAACTCCAATCAAACTTATTTGTACGCTCTGCACTCATGGCGATACTCCTCTAAAGTAGAGTGAATGGCATGAACAACCGTGACAATAACATGCCAACTACAATATAGATATCTTTCTGAACAATAATGTCAAGCAGTGCGGGCCCCGGCTTTCAGCCGGGACAGTGGCGCACCGCCCGCGTCCGCGGCGATTGCCTCTGCTCTGGGGTGGAGCGCAAGTCTGGCCGACGCGCCTTCCGCCGGGGCCCGCCGACGCAAAGCCCCCCGGAAACCGCGGACGGTTTCGGGGGGCCAGAAAGCCGGGCCTTGGGGGGGCTAAAGCGGGCAACCCAGCGACGCCGGGCTTACTCCGCGGGCGCTTCGGGCGGGGCTGCGGGCTCCGCGGGGGCTACGGGGTCTGCGGGGTCTGCGGGAGCCACGGGCTTAAGGGTGTGCATATTGATCTGCTGCGGGCCTTCCACGCTCTGGGGCGCCTGCACGCCCAGCCGCACCTTGTGGTTGATGAAGATGGGGCCCGTAAGGTTGAGGGCGGCCTGCTCCGGCACACCCACAGGGATGGACACGGTGACCAGCAGCACGGCTTCGGCCGGGTCTTCCAGTTGCAGCAGCTGCCGTTCCGCCGGGCCCAGAACCGGCGCGTAGGATTTGTCCAGGAAACTGTAAGGATCGGCCACCAGCAGGCCCACCTGAGGCGTGTGCACGCTTTGGAGGATGAGCAACGGCGCTTCCGGGCGGATCTGCAGCAGGATAAAGTCCCGCTCGGTTTCAAAGCCGGCCAGGCCGCGCGGGAAACGCACCACCTTGTCCATATCGATGCTCCGCTGCCCAAGGCGCGTATCGATGATTACTTCTTTGTTCCGTGCCATAGTTCAGCAGCCACCATAAGGTCGTTGTTACTGGTTGCAAGGGCGCGACGGTTTTCTTCCACAACCCGCCGGTAGACTTCTTCGCGGTACACTGTGGTTTCTTCCGGCACTTCCAGGCCAAGGCGGACCTGCTTGCCCTGCATCCCCAGCACGGTGATGCGGATATTTTCGCCCAGGTAGAGGCTTTCTCCGGGGCGTCGCGTCAAAATCAGCATGCGTGCGGTCCTAGGTCCTAGAGGTAATTGGCCAGACTCATCTGCATGATCAAGGATGAGGACTGCAGCACGGTCTGGTACGTCAGTTGCTGCCGGGTCAGCTTGCTCAGCAATTCCGTAAGGTCGATATCTTCAATATAACTCAAGCGCTCTTCCTGGTCCAGCTTTTGAAAGCTGAGCACGTCGCTGGCCGTGCTGACCCGGTTTTCCAACCCGCCGATGCGGGCCACCTGGGTAAGCACGCTCTGCTGCACGCTTTCCAGCTGGGCCAGCACCTGCTGGCAGCCTTCCTGATTGTTGTTCTCGCAATAGGCTACAAAGTTGCCCGCCACCTCAAACAGATTGGTGTCTCCCGTCATGGTGGCCTGGCCGTTGTAGTAGCCGCCGAAGATATCCTTGCCCACGCTGTTGATGGAGATATAGGTATCCTGCAGAATTTCCAGGTCCAGGTCGGCGCGCGCGGGATGGATGAGCACCTGCGTGCCTGCCGTGACAGTACTGGAGGCGGCGCTGCCTGCGTCCAAGTCCGTGTAGCCGCCCGGCACTGGCAGGCGCACCGTGCCCGTGCCCGTACTCACGGCCGTAGCCGGCACCCAGGTGGCCCCGCTGTCCGTGCTGTAGGAATAGCCGAACTCCGTACCCGCCGCATTGAGGTCCACGTCGCTGTCCACCCGCACCAGCACGTTACTGCCAAAACTGCCGGTGGCCGTGGCCTTAAGGCCTGTGGGGCCGCCCATAATGGTCATGTCCGGCGGGGGGTCGTTGTCGTCGCCCTGGTACACGGCCGTGGGCCGGATATAGAGCAGGGTGCCGTTGTCCGCCCCCGCGCCCAGGGTGGTGTCTGCCGCGCTTACAGCCAGGTTCTGGCCGTCGGCCACGGTAATGGTTACGCCGTCGGCCACAATTTCCCGGCTGCCGGCGGCCACCGTGCCGTCGCTCCAGGTAGTGCCGCCGTCCTTGGACCACCGGTAGTTCAGCTCGTTCGTGCCCAGGGTGCCGTCACTGGTAAACTGCACCATCATGGATGTGTCCGACGCGCCCTGGATGGTGTATGCGCCCGCGTCAATGGCCTTGTCCCAGTTTTCGTCCCAGCTGGTCAGGGCCAGGCTTTCTTCAAAGGCGCTGCCCGTATAGCGCTGCCCGGCAAAAATGCTCTTATCCTCGTACTGGGTATTGGAAAGGTTGAGGATCTGGCCGAAAATTTCTCTGGCCTGATCGGCGATCTGCTGTCGGTTCTCCGCCGAATACGTGCCCGTGGAGGCTTGTTCGGCCAGGCTTTTCAGGCTGGTAATGGCCGTGCTCAGCTGGGTGCCCAGCACGTTGTCGGCCAGCTCCAGCCAGCCGGTAGCCGTATCCACGTTGCTCTGGTACTGCTTGGTGGCGCTGATGTCGTCGCGGGCCATGAGCACGCGGTACGTGCCCGCCGGGTCGTCTGAAGGCCGGTTGATCTTCTTCTGAGTGGAGCCCTGCTCGTTGCTCTCCATATAGGCGGCCAGGTTGCTCTGCATCTGGCTGACCACGGTATTGTACATGGACTGCTGCGTCACGCGGATGGCCATACGCCCCCCTTATTCCTTGAGGCCCAGCAGGGTTTGCAGCATCTGGTCGGCGGTGGTGATGAGCTTGGCCGCCGCCGTGTAGGAATGCTGATATTTGATGAGATTGGCCATTTCTTCGTCCAGATTCACGCCCGTAACGGAACTCACCTGATCTTCCAGGTCGCTGGTCAGGGCCGTGTGGTATTCCGCATTGGTCTGGGTAAGGCGCGTATCCGAGCCTACGGTGGTAACCAGGTTGGCGTAGTACTGGGAAATGGTCTGGTTGCTTACGGTTTTCCAAACCGTGGAAATGGTCACGGTGCTGTCCGTCAGCTTGGCAATGGCGGTGGCGGTGACATTGTCGCCGGCATTGGCCTGATAATCGCCGTTGACCTGCCCGGCGGCGATGTAGTTGACATTGCTGTGCAACTGGCTGTTAACGGCCAGGTCGGAGGCGCTGGACCCCGTAAAAAACACATTGATGCCCAACGCGGCCATCAGGCCGGAGGAATCCGTGCCCATAGCAAACTGTACGTTGCTGGCGTCATTGGTCTCAAGCAACAGCCTGCCGTCCTGAATACTGGCCTTGAGCAGATTCTGCCCGGCATTGTTGGGGTCAGGAAAACTGGTATTGATGGCATTCGCCACGTCCTCAAGCGTGTGTACAGAAGGATCGAAGTTCTGCACGCCGTCGGCGGCGGCGTCAAAATCCAGCATGCCGGAGGTCAGGTAGTCGCCGGTAGTCTTGTCATAAAAATGGATGTTGACGTTGCCGGACTGCAGGCGGTCCGCATCGGGCAGAATGGCCTGGGCGGAACCCAGGGCCTGGGTGGCGCTCTGCACCTGCTGCTGCCCCTGGGCATAGTCCAGCAGGCTGTTGCCCGTGCCCTGACTGTGGATACGGTTGACCTCCCAGATCAGGGAAGAGGCCACGGCGTCCAGCTCGTCCAGGTAGCGGCCGCAGTTGTCGTCACGAACGCTGAAATAGGCGGTCAGGGTGCCGCCGGTGGCGCGGTTGCCGTTTTCCGTGCCGTCCAGGTACGTCTGCGGGGTGATATTCTGGGGCCCGCGCGTGGGTTCTATCCAGTACAGGCCGGTTTTGGGCACGATGTCGAACTTGTCGCCCGCACTAAAGCCCGAGGTTTCGGAAAAAGAAATGTTGAGTTCCTTGACCAGCACGGGGTCCACCTGGCCGTCGCCGTCGTTGTCCGTGATGGTGTAGCGCAGCTCGTTGCCGTCTTCGTCGCGCAGCCAGGTTTTGCCGCCGTCCAGCGAAACGCGGAAGGAGGGCGGCGGCGTGTCGCCCACGGCCCCGCCGTTGACGATTTCCAGGGTGTATTCGTGGCTGTCCGTGCCATCAAACTGTACGCTGCCCGCATAGGAGGAATTGGCCGTGAGCCGTTCTTCCGCGCGGGGGCCGAGCACCTGCAGATCAAAGGTGTCCAGCCCCTGCACCAGGGGCTGGCCCGTGGAAAGCCGGACCGTGTAATCGCCGCCGCCGTTGTCCGTGGTCTGCACGTCCACCAGGCCGGCCAGCTCCCGCACCATCTGATCGCGCTGGTCCAGCAGATCGTTGGGGTTGCTCACACCCTCGCGCGTGCGCGCGTTGATCTGTTTATTGAGGTCGGCAATGCTCTGGGCCAGGGCATTGACCCGGTCCACGCCCTGGTTGATGGAAACGTCCATCTCGCTCTGAATGGCCTTAAGGCTGTCCACAGTGCTGCCCAGCATGTCGCCGAGGCTGTCGGCGTAGGAAAGCAGACTCTCGCGCGTGGCCGTGTCGTCCGGGCGCTGGGCCAGATCGCTCCAGGCCGTGAAAAACTCTGTCAGTGTAGAGCTGATGCCCGTGCGGTTGGATTCGTTGAACAGGTTTTCCACCGAAGACATGATGGTTTCCTGTTCACTCCAGCGGGCGGAATTGGTGGACTGCCGCACATAGGAGCTTTCCAGAAAAGCGTCAAAATAGCGCAGCACTTGCTGGGCATTGACGCCCAGGCTTTCGCCGCCGGGTTTGGTGGTGATGGTGCCGCCATCGCGCTGGTCCACATAGCGACGGGTATAGCCCTCGGTATCGGCATTGGCGATGTTGCTGCCCGTGACCGAAATCCAGGCCTGCGCAGCCGTGAGGGCCGTATGCCCGATGTTGAGCAGACCGTTGAGCATGGTCTAGAGCCTCCCGGAAATGAACGCCGCCTGCGGATGGGCCCGGGCCCGCATGCCGCCTTTACGGCCGTAGGTATCCGCCGGTACGGGCAGAGCCTGACGGGTCAGGGCCTGCAGGCTGCGGCTGCTCTGGTCCAGCAGGGCCAGGGCCAGCTGGCTGTTGCGCGAAGCCTGCCGCGAAGCGCGCTGCTCGGCCTTGTCCACGGCGCGGACCAGGTCGTGCAGGGCCGCGCCTTCCGCCTCCCGGCCCGGCGCAGCGCAAAGCTCTGCGGCGTAGTCTGTAACCCGCACACCATTCATGGCCGTGATTACAGTGACTTTTTCCACAGCCAGCTGCCGGATGAGCTCCTGAATGGAAAATTCCAGCCCGGCCACATCGTCCGCGCGGCGTGAAAGCAAAATGCCGTACTCCTCTTCCAGCAGCTGGCAGAGCAGTTCCAGGGCCTTGGCCTGTCGGTGGAGGGATGCGTGGAGGGATGCGTACATGGCTGCCTCGACAAGGGGACGGTGGTGAACGCCCGTGGGCCTCACGGCCAAAGCCGGGTCCGCCGACGCGGGCAGAAACTGCCGCCCCAAGCGTTCTGCACAAAGTTAAAGCAAGATCCGTGCCGGATTTGGGGGACGGATCAGGTCCGCCTGCCCTGGCACGGCTTCACCAGCACGCAGACCGCCGGAACGGACGCAGGCATACAGCTCTACCCTCCCAGGTCCGCCGCCGTGAGGGGCGGAATGCCAGGAGCGGACGTGCCGCGCTCCGCGCCCGGCTGGGGGTCTGCGGCCACAGCGGCCTGCATGGGCAGCGGACCGGCGGCCTGCCCGCCCGGCTGGGCAGCCTGCCCCGGCGACGCGGCCGGAGCCTGTTGCGCCTGCTGGGCGTGGTAAGCGGCGAGCCCCGCCCCGGCCCGGCTGTTGGGGCCTGCGGCGTCCGTCTGCAGGGTGCGGATGAGTTCGTCCTTGTGCCGCTTGCCCTTGGCCGGAATATTGGTGGTGTAGCGCACCTTCATGGGCTGTGGAGCGTTCTGTTGCATTGCTGTCTTGGGGGCCGTCGGCGTGGCGGCTGTTGCGGCCCGGCCCGCCTGCCCGGCCGGGTCGGACCCGGTGGTCTGCAGGTTGCGGACAAGTTCGTCCTTATGCCTTTTGCCTTCGTCGGAGATATTGGTGGTATAACGCACCTTCACGGGCTGCAGGGCGCTTTGCCGCTCCAGCGCGCCGGGGGCTGCGCCCGCCGAGCTGTCCGCGAGGGTGGCCCGGTCAAAAGCCTGGCCCACATTGGGGTTGGCGGCCTGCCCCGCTGTCGGCGCCATGAAGGAGCCCGCCCCGGCAAGGTCTTGCGCCGTGAGGGGCGGCACGCCCCCTGCCGCCCCATGCTGCTGCGCCTGGGCCTGGGTGCGTCCCGCAAATGCGGCTCCCTCAGGGTGTAAAGACGGCAGGACGGCTCCCGGCCCCAGCTTGCTGCCCGCCTGGAACCGGGCGGCGCGGGCCCGCTGCAGGCCGGCGTCGCCCCTGCCCGCGTGCGTCACGCGGATGTTTTTCTGCGCCTCGCCGCTCTGCTGCAAAGCCTGCTGGGCCCGCAGCACGGCCAGGGCCTGGTCCACCTCCGGCGGATTGGAGGCCGCGGCAACCGCGTCCGTGGCGCTGCCTGCCCCCGCCGCAGTCTGCGGCATGGCCCCGCCTACGGCCCCGGCATCGCGCACGGGGGCCGCGCCGTCATAAATGGCGGCCGCCGAAACCGGCGTTTCGGTCCAGTCCCTGGCTTGGGCACGGGTCGCCCCCTGCCCGGCCGTTTCCTGCGCTGCCGGTTGTTGCGGATTTGCCGCCAACAGGGGCGCGGCTTCGGGGCTGAACCCCCGCGCGGGCGCAGCGGAAGCCGCCGCGCTTTGGCTGGCGCTGCCCAGGCGCTGGGAAAGCTGAGCGTACATCATGTCCGCCAGGCCCACGCCCCCGGCCCCGGCCATTTTTTTAGCCAGCTCCTGATCGTACATGCCCTGCCAGAACTGTTCTTCCCGTCCCTGCAGCAAATTGCTTTTGGGCAGGGTATTGCGCATCTCCTGCCACATTTTCTGAATAAAAATGGATTCAAAACCCTGGCAGGCCTCGCGCAGTTTTTTGTCTTTCTGCGCTTCCGTCAGATTTTTGCCGCCAACGCCGGCCAGGCGCGTCTGCACCTCCTGCCGGGCCAGTTCGGATGCGCCCGCCTGGGGCGCCAAAGGGGGTACACCCAAGGACGCGCTCATTTAGATCACCTCCAGGTCCGCGTGCAGCGATCCGGAAGCCTGCATGGCCCGTAGAATGGAAATGAGGTCGCGGGGCGTGGCTCCAATGGCATTGAGGCCGTCCACCAGTTCCTGCAGGGTGGCCCCTTCCACCATGACCAGGTGGCGCTGTTCCTCACGGATATTGGCTTCGGTCTGCGGGGTCACCACAGTCTGCCCTTGAGAGAAGGGCCCCGGCTGCGAGACCTGCTCGCTCTCCTGCACGGTGATCTGCAGGTTGCCGTGGGCCACGGCCGCGCGGGACACGCGCACGTCGCGCCCCAGAACCACGGTGCCGGTTTTTTCGTCCACTACCACTTTGGCGGCCGTATCCGGGTTCACATCCAAGTTTTCCACCGAGGCCATCAAGGGCACAAGATTGTTGCGGTACTGAGGGGGCACGTCCATGACCACGCTGGTGGCGTCCACGGCGCGGGCGTAAGGACCGCCCATGGCTCCGTTGAGGCGCTCCGCAATCTGCTGAGCCGTGGAAAAATCCCCTATGCGCAGGTTGAGGGTCAGCTTGTTCTGCTGGTTGAATTCAAAAGGTATGGACCGCTCCACAATGCCGCCGCCAGGGATGATGCCCACCGTGGCCACGTTTTTGCTGGTGCTGGCCGCCTTGCCGGAGGCGGAAAAGCCCCCCACCGTCAGCGCGCCCTGGGCCAGGGTATAGATCTTGCCGTCCACGCCTTTAAGGGCCGTCTGCAGCAGCACCCCGCCCATAAGCGAAGTGGCGTCGCCCACCGAAGAAACCGTCACGTCCAGCCGCGTGCCGGGCTTGGCCGACACAGGCATACGCGCCGTAACCATGACCGAAGCCACGTTCTTGATCTTCAATGAGGACGAATCCACGCCCACGCCCATGCGGTCCATCATGTTTTTCATGGAACTGAGCGTAAACACTGAATCCTTCTTATCGCCCGTGCCCGCCAGACCCACCACCAGGCCGTAGCCGATGAGCTGGTTGTCACGCACGCCCGAAAACGTGGCAATATCCTTGATGCGCACCGCCTGCGCCGGCCAAGCATGGCTCAACATCAGAACAGCCGACAGCACCGCGACCCACCGGGGCAGAGTCAATTTCATGGCGCAGCCTCCTTGCCGAAAGACCGGCGTCAAGGCTTATGCAGGAGGCGTGCCACACCTGAAAAAATGTCGCAACAGGGGGGCGCAGGGCGCAGGGGACGAGCACGCGCCTTATTGCGGGCGACGATGCAGGCGTGCGCCCAAAGCGCGGAGTTTGTCCCCCAGAAGGACAAGAATGACGGAAGCGACGATGAAAGCCACACCGCCGGCAATGGGCGGCGTGAAGGGCTCGTGAAAGACGCAGACGCCCACCAGGACAGCGGTGAGGGGTTCCATGACGCCGAGGACAGAGGCGAGAGTGGAGCCGATGCGTTGCACGGCGAGGATAAGCGTGAGATTGGAGATAACGGCGGTGATGACGGCCAGCAGCAGGGCGAGGCCCAGTTCTCGCCAGGAACGCAAGGGGCGGAAGACGCCGGTGGCCAGGCAGTTGGCCAGGGAGAGCAGGCCGCCCAGGGCCAGGACGTAAAAGGTCATGACCAAACCGCTCATGTGGGGAATGCGGGCGGCGAAGATAGCGGTAATGTAGATGGCGTTGCAGAGGGCGGAAACAAGCAGCAGGGCCACGCCCACGGGCTGCACGCGGCCGCCCGCGCCGCCGCCCAGAAGGTGAACGCCCAGCAGGGCCAGGGCCACGGCGCCGGCGGTGATCCAGGAGAACCGTTCGTGGAAAAAGACGATCATGAGCAGCATAACCATGACCGGATAAAGAAACTGGAGGGTGGCGGCCACGCCGCTGGGCATATAGGCAAAACCCCAGAACATGAGCAGAGCGGCCATGGCGTACATGACGCTCATGCCCGCAAGCAGGCAGAGAGAACGCGCGCTGGTGTGGAAACGCTCTCCCCGCAGAATGAGGATGCCGCCCAGAACCAGGGCGGCAATGGAAAAGCGGTAGAACAGCACCAAGGGCGCAGGCATCCCCCCATGGATAAGCGGCAGGGCGAACAGGGGGATGAGGCCGAAGGCGGCCGAGGACAGCAAACCATAAATGAAACCCATGGCATCCTTCCTGAGCGCGTCACGGCAGAAGCATTGTCTTACTGCAATACTCCCGGCGAACAGCGCAGAAGTGGGGGGGCGATGCGCCTGAATTCCTTGTATCCGTCGGCGGGGTCAACTCCGGACAAAGGCGGCCCAGCGGTCCAACAGGGCGCGCAGGGCCTTGCCGCGATGGCTGCGGGCGTTTTTCTGTTCCGGGGTCATTTGGGCAGCGGTCAGGCCCAGGGTGGGGTCAAAAAAAAGCGGATCGTAGCCGAAGCCGTTGTGGCCGCGCTGCTCCGCAAGCAGGCGCCCTTCCCAGACGCCGCGCGTTGCCAGGCTTTGCCCAGCGGGTGTTACGGCGGTCATGCAGCAGACATAACGGCCGGTGCGCCGGGCTTCGGGCACACCCGCCAACTCCTGAAGAAGTTTGCGCATATTGCGGGCATCCCGACTTTCACCGGGCAGGGAGGGCAGGTCGTCGGCGTAGCGGGCCGAGTACACGCCCGGCGCGCCGCCCAGGGCGTCCACTTCCAGGCCGGAATCATCGGCCACGCTCAGCAGCCCACTGTGCCGGGCCACGGTGGCGGCTTTGATGTAGGCGTTTTCTTCAAAGGTCAGGCCCGTTTCAGCGATGTCGCCGATTTCGGGAAAAGCGTCCAGTCCCAGCACTTCCACCCCGGCGTGGGCCAGGGGTTCCGCCAGTTCACGGACCTTGCCCGCATTTTGGGTGGCCAGAACGATGCGCAGCACGGCAGTCATGAAAAAGCTCCTTGCCGATGAAATACAATGCGATGGCGCAAAGCGCTGCAATATACGCCCGGCTTATACGCTTTGACAAGACCTTGTCCCCGCAGATCTGGCAGGGGCAGGGCGGCTGCCGTCGACGGCAGCAATAATATATGTTATTCAAGTATGTTAAGCATTCACACAAGACAACGCGCTTTTCTTTTGCCCCAGGCGGGAGTATACTCCTAGGCCAAAGCTCTTCTGTGAGGAAACCCCATGGATATTATGGATATATTTGCTGTTCCCCAGCCGGAAACGCGCATTCCCGCGCCCTACGTCATCGCCGAAGCCGGCGTGAACCACGAGGGCAGCATGGAAATTGCCCGCCGGCTCATTGACGAGGCCGCCGCAGGCGGAGCCGACGCCATAAAATTTCAGACCTACAAGGCGGCCAGCCTGGCCTCCAAGGACTCCCCGGCCTACTGGGACACCAGCAAGGAACCCACGCGCAGCCAGTACGAGCTGTTCAAAAAGCATGATTCCTTCTGGAAAAATGAGTTTGAAGCGCTAAAAAAACACTGCGACGCGGCGGGCATTGCCTTCATGTCCACGCCTTTCGACGTGGAGTCCGCCCATTTCCTCAATGATCTCATGGAGGTTTTTAAAATATCCTCCTCAGATATCACCAACAAGCCCTTTATCCGCATCCTTTGTGATTTCGGCAAGCCCATCATTCTTTCTACGGGCGCGGCGCACCTGCACGAAATTGCCGAAGCCGTGGAGTGGATTGAGGCCAAGGGCAACAAACTGGCCCTGCTGCACTGCGTGCTCAACTATCCCACTGCGGACGAAAACGCCGCTCTGGGCATGATCCCCGCGCTCAAACGCCACTTCCCCGGGCATGTCATCGGCTACTCCGACCACACCCTGCCCAAGGACATGCATATTCTGGAAACCGCCGTCCTTTTGGGCGCGCGCGTGCTGGAAAAACACTTTACCCACGACAAAACCCTGCCCGGCAACGACCACTATCACGCCATGGACAAGGACGACCTACGCCGCTTTCGCACGCGCCTGGCCGCCACCCTGGCCAGCGTGGGCAACATGGAAGTGCGCGCCCTGCCCGAAGAGGAACCCGCCCGCCTGCACGCCCGCCGCTCCCTGGTCACGGCCCGCGCTGTGCCTGCAGGCCAGCCCCTTACTCCCGCCGACCTCACCTGGAAACGCCCGGCCCACGGCATCTCGCCCCGCGACTACGACAGCGTGCTGGGCCTGCGCGCCCGACGCGATCTGCCCGAAGACACGGTGCTCACCTGGGCGGACCTGGACAGGGCCTGAGCCATGGACAACGGCCGTCCTACCCTTGTGCTCGGCCGCATGCCCCGGGGCGCGGACCCCGCCACCCACTGGGCGGCGGGCCCCTGGTGTTTCGCCGAGCAGGAAGAATTCTTCCCGGACTGGGAGCAGCGCTTTACCTTTGCGCCGGAACCGCTCACGGACATGGCCCTGCAGGAACAGGCCTGCGCTGAGGTCAAAGCCCTCTGCGCCGACACCCTGCCCGCCCTGGCCGCCCGGCTCTGCCCGCACAGCCACAGCCTGCCCCCGGCCTATTGGGAAACCCTGCTGGCTCCCTGGGCCATGAACGCGGCCAAACAGATCGTGGAACGCTGGTGGCGAGTCAAGGCTTTGATCCGGACCTGGGGGGAAACCCCTCTGCATGTGCCCCTGCTGCCCGAGACCTGTACATTTTTCTTCGCGACAGGGCCGGACTTTGTACTGCACGGATCATTGGGGCACACCTTCAACCACTGGCTCTTCTCCCGCCTGCTGGAACCGGTCTTTCCCGCCGCCTGGAGCAAAGCCTGGCTGCCGCCCCAGACCAAAAGCTACGGCAGCCTTGCCCGGCCCGCGGGCAGCGCCCGCCTGCGTGAACTGGCCCGCAACGCCCTGCTGCGCCTGCCCTTTCCCCGCATCAAAGGCGCAAGCCTGGGGCAAAGTCTGCGGTTTTCTCTGGCCTTGCTGCACCGCAGCCCCGGGCCGGACCAATCCACCCCCCTGGCCGCTTACGGCGCAGAGGCTACGGGCAAAAAAGCCGATCTGCCGGCTCCTTACGACGTTGATCCCCTGCCCCTGTTTCTGCCCGCCCTGCCGCGTCTGTTGGCCGGGCTGCGCCACCCGCGCCGGCTGCGCCCCGCACTCTGGGGCCCGCGTCTGCGTGTGGCCAATGTGCTGGCCTACGAAGACGCCGCCTACCGTCAGACCCTGGCCCTCTGGCGTGGACGCGGCCACCGGCTCATGTATGTGCAGCACGGCAGCGATTACGGCCAGGTGCGCTGCCTCACGGAAGTGGAAATGGTGGAATACGCCCAGCACGCCTTTGCCACCTGGGGTTGGAGCCGCCACACGGGCTGCCGGGGCAACTTTCTGCCCCTGCCCCACCCCCAGCTGGCCCGGCTGGCAGGGCGCTGGCAGGGCGCCGCAGGCCATAACCTCCTGCTGGTGGGAACGGAAATGCCCGCCTTCGGCTACCGTCTGGACGCCCACCCCTCGCCCCTGCAGATGCTGGACTACCGCAAGGACAAGGCCCGCTTTTTCGCCGGGCTGAGCCGCGACCTGCAAGGGAAAAGCCTTTACCGTCCCTATTTCCCCGTGCCCGGCAGCCTGCGTGACGCCGACTGGGTGCTGGAGCGTTTTCCGGCCGTACGCCTGGCTTCCGGCCCCCTGGACAAACACCTCTTTGCCTGCCGCCTGCTGATCCTGGACCACAACGGCACTACCCTGCTGGAAGCCCTGGCCGCCGATATGCCCGTCATCGCCTTCTGGCGACGGGAGGCCTGGCCCCTCACCCCTGAAAGCGACGTTCTGCTGGACCAGCTGGCCCAGGCCGGCATTTGGCAGCCTTCCCCCGAAGCCGCCGCCATACAGGCCGCCAAAGTCTGGGACGACCCCCTGGCCTGGTGGCGGAGCGAACCCGTGCAGGCGGCCCGCCAAACCTACTGCCGCGAACAAGCCCGCACCGTGGCCGGCAGCGTCACTCCTTATTGGATTCAAACCCTCAAGAGTTTATAATCATGCGATTTCTTTTCTTTTCCAGCGTTTTTACCCTGGCGCTCTGCCTGCTCTGCCTCCCCTCCCCCGTCCCCGCAGCCGGGGACGACGCGGGCAAAACCCTTCAGGAAGTGCAGGCCGCCCTGGACAAAAACGACTATGATCAGGCCGTGCGCCTGCTCAAACCTCTGGCGGACAAACGCCAGCCCGAAGCCCTTTATGTTATGGGCCGCCTGATCCTGGACGGCAAGGGCGTCAAAAAAAACGCCACCCGCGCGGCGGAGTTTTTCCGTCTGGCGGCTGAAGGCGGTGACCTCAGCGCCATGAATTCCTGGGCTACGGCCCTGGCCTCCGGCGAAGGCGTGCCTCGCAACTACCGCGAGGCTGCCCGCTGGTTCCGCAAGGCTGCGGAACAGGGGCACGCCACGGCCCAGTATAACCTGGGCTACCTCTACGCCCATGGCCGGGGCGTACCCAAGGACGAAGCAGCAGCCATGGACTGGCTCACCCGTGCCTCCAACCAGGGCCTGGCCACAGCCCAGTACTCCCTGGGCTGGCTCTACCTCAACAGCAAGGGAGAAAACCAGAGCGACACCAAGGCCGCCCACTGGTTTGAACAGGCCGCCCAGCAGGACGACCCCAAGGCCCAGAACAACCTGGCCTACATGTACGCCGAAGGCCGGGGCGTGGCGCAAGACCCCGCCCGCGCTGTGCAGTGGTACCAGCGTGCCGCCGACCAGGGCTACGCTGAGGCCCAGTACAACCTGGGTTTTATGTATGAACAGGGCCGGGGCGTGGCCCAGGACTACACCAGGGCCGTGGACTGGTACCGTAAGGCCGCCGAACAGAACGAACCCGCCGCCCAGTACTCCCTGGGCCTTATGTACGACCAGGGCACCGGCGTGCCCCGCAACCTGGGCGAGGCCAATCGCTGGTACCACCTGGCCGCCAAAAACGGCGACCCCGATGCCAACGCCGTAGTCCGCGCTCAAAAAGCCAAACCCCAGGCCCCGGCCCGTACCCGCAAAGCGCCGCGCGCAGCGCAGTAGGCGAAAGGGACTGTTTTGTGGGGGGAAGTGGGGACTTTTGTGAACAAAAGTCCCCACTTCCCCCCACGCCCCCCATCCCCTTCAAAAAACTTCATTCCCCCACAGAACCGCACAGGGCGTACCCTGACCGCAAAAAAAATGTTTCTCGCGCCACAAGGGCTTGCCGAAACCATCCAGTATGCTGACGGCGCACGGATGTGGGATTTCGCTGGCGTTGAGCGCGGCATAAAGGGGTGTGGCCGCGCAGCGGCACACCCCAGCCGCGCCGGACACAGTTACTCTGCCGCCCAACCAACATAAGGCAACCACTGACGACAAATGCGCGGAGAACCTGCGAGGGCACGAAAGACGCCGGACACGGGACCCGGCAAAATATGGGGGCTGTGGGGCCTGCGGTTGTTGCGCCCGGCATAAGGGGCGCGGTCGCGCAAGCGGCGCGTCCCAGCCGCGCCGAACATGGTGGGGCTGCCCTGGGAAAGCGGGGGGTTATGGGGGGTGTGGGGGGCCTAAGGGGGGGCGCAGCCCCGCCCTTGGCCCCCTGCCCTCGCCGGAGGCGGCCCAAATAACGACAAAGAAAGAACCGCCGCGCCCGCAGGGCAACCAGCCTCCGGCAGGATCCCCCGCCTTCCGGCGGAACTCCCAACCGCACAGCGGCCCCCTCGCCGGAGGCGGCCCAAACACCAGACAAAAACCAAACCGCCGTGCCCGCAGGGCAACCAACCTCCGGCAGGATCCCTCGCCTTCCGGCGGAACTCCCAACCGCACAGCGGCTCCCTCGCCGGAGGCGGCCCAAACGCCAGACAAAAACCAAACCGCCGCGCCCGCAGGGCAACCAGCCTCCGGCAGGATCCCCCGCCTTCCGGCGGAACTCCCAACCGCACAGCGGCTCCCTCGCCGGAGGCGGCCCAAACGCCAGACAAAAACCAAACCGCCGCGCCCGCAGGGCAACCAACCTCCGGCAGGATCCCCCGCCTTCCGGCGGAACTCCCAACCGCACAGCGGCCCCCTCGCCAGGGTACTCCCTTTCTTCTGCGACTCCTGTCGCAGCCCCCATAAAAACGCCGCAGAGAACAAATCCCTCCTGCGCTTTGGCGCAAAAACGCAAAAAGCGGGAGGGCTTGCCCTCCCGCTTCGCGGAAAAAATGCTGTAACGGCCGGAAACTACACGCAGCCCGTGGGCTTGGGCAGACCGGCCATCTTGCAGGCGCCCTTGCCGGGGCCAGAGGGGAAGAGCTCGTACACTTCCTTCAGCTTGTAACCGGTGTTTTTGGAAAGGATGCGGACCATGGGGGCGATGCCGTTCTTCTTGTAGTAATCCTGCAGGAAGTCCAGAATCTTCTGATGGTCGGGCGTAATCTCGGAGATGCCTTCCGATTCCTTCACATACTCCATCCATTCAGGGCACCAGTCGTCAAAACGCAGCAGGAAACCGTCTTCGTCAACTTCAAAGCTTTTACCTTTATAGGTGATCTCAGCCATGCGTGTGTCCTCCTTGGACAGATATTGCTCAACTCCGCCAGGGCAAGCCTACCCCAACGCTACGCCAACCGGGCAAACCCGGCCGAATTCCTTCGTAGGCGCGAAAGCGTAACGCAATCACAACGAATGCGTTTATGCCACAAACAAAACTCCTTGGCAAGCCCCGGCCGTTTTTTTGGCCTCCGGGCCCAGCCTTGACGAAAATTTTTGCGTTTTCATTTCAGAAAGATATATTAATCATGATTGCATTGATTGCATACTCGCCCAGCGCAATACAGCACATGGGCCTGTTTGCCGATAGCTTCCAGCAAGGCCTTTTCGGCATCGGGGCTGTCCATCTGGCGGATGCGCAAAAAAACCTGCCGCGCGCCGTCGTCGCTGTTGGCCGTCAGCACAGAAAGCAGACGGGCGCTGTGGGCGCGCAACGTGTCAAAAATAGGCCGCATGGTGCCGGGCGCATCCGGCAGTTCTACCCCCACCTGGATGCCGCCCTGCCGCGCGCCGGTAATGTCCACCAAAGCCTTGAACACATCCTGGTCGGAAAGTATCCCCACCATCCGGCCGCTTTCTTCCACCACGGGCAGACCGCCGATTTTGTGGTCCAGCATGAGCATGGCCGCCTTTTCCACCGTTTCCGCTGGGGAAATGGTGATGGGGTTGGCGGTCATGATGTTCTTGGCCTTGAGTTCGGCCAGCAGGTAGTGCATCTCATACATATCCAGCGTGGTGGCCTTGGAAGGCGAGGCGTCGCGCACGTCGCGGTCGGAAATAATGCCGACCACATGGCCTTTGTCGTCCAGCACGGGCAGCCGACGGATATTGTGGTCTTTCAGCAGCTTGCCCACCTTGAGCAGAGAAGTCTCCGGCGTAACGCTCACAACGTCGGTGGTCATCCAGTTCTGTACGAGCATGCTTCCCTCCAGAGGGACAGGAATGTTGTAGGCAACAAACAGGGCCACGCCTCTCGCAGCGCCTCTTTCTTTATACACCACTTCCGGGAGGCAGTACAAGCCCACCGCGGATCGGCTCCGGCAGCCACTTTACGCCCCCCTCTTGCGCCCCTTGAGCGAAAGGCATATGCGGAGCTGGGAAACAGCTTTCCCCAAGGAGAAACCATGAACGCAAGCAATCTCACCTGGAAGCATATGGCCCTGACTGCTGCGGCGGCCGTCCTGTTCTACGGCCTGGCCCCCGCGCTGCCTGCTGACGCAGCCAACGAAGCCCCGAATCAGCAGCAACAGCGGCAGGACCAACGCCGCCAACCCCAGCGTCAGGACATGCGCGGCAACAGCGGGCAACACCGCCAGGACATGCACGGCAACAACGGACAGCACCGTCAGGACATGCGCGGCAACAGCGGGCAGCACCGTCAGGACATGCGCCACGACCAGCGCCGCGACCGCCCAAATGGTCAGATGGACCGCCGCCACGACCAACGCGGCCCCCAGAACGGCCAGATGCACAAACCCAACGGTCAGCGCCCGCCCCGCGACGGCCAGATGCACAATCCCAACGGCCAGCGCCCGCCCCGTGACGGCCAGATGCATAACCCCAACGGCCAGCGCCCGCCTCGCGGCAATGACGACGGCCCGCGCGAAGGTCTGAACTGACCAACGCGACGTAAGCTCCAAAAGCCCCACGAAACGCAACGTTTCGTGGGGCTTTTTCTGTATCGGGCCGCCCTGCCGCAGCCTGCCGAACCAGAGACGTTCAGGCGGCGTGGCGGGCGTCTGCGTACACAACCGTCAGGGCATTGCAAAGGTGCAGGCCTAGTCCAGGCCCATGGCCTTGCCGATCTTCTTGGCGGCCTTTTTGACCTTGGCCAGGGGCGTTTTTTCGCCTGCGGCAGCGAACTGACGCAGCAAATCTTCCTGTTCTTTGGAAAGGCGGGTGGGGGTCAGCACGCGCACTTCCACCAGCAGATCGCCGCGCGCCTGCCTGCCGGGATAGGGCATGCCCTCGCCGGCCAGACGCAGCAGCGTGCCGCTCTGCACGCCGCGCGGAATTTCAAGGGGCAGCGGCCCGTCCAGGCCGGGCACGTCCACCCGATGCCCCAAGGCCGCCTCCACAAAGCCGATTTCCTGCGTATAGAGCAGGTCTTGCCCTTCCCGCCGCCAGCGCTTGTCGGCCTCTACCGTCAGGACTACATAGAGGTCGCCTGGGGGGCCGCCGTGTTCGCCGGGCTCACCCTCGCCGCGCACGCGCAGGCGCGTGCCCGTGTCCACGCCGGCGGGCACGCGCACCACCAGCTCACGGGTGTCAGTCACTACGCCCTCGCCCTTGCACCGCGGGCAAGGTTTAACAATGACCCGGCCGGAACCGTGGCACACCGGGCAGGGCATGGCGATCTGGAAAAAGCCCTGAGTCCGCCGCACCTGCCCCGAACCGCCGCAGTGGCGACAGGTCTCGGCCTTGCTGCCGGGGGCAGCCCCGCTGCCGCGGCATTCGGCACAGACCACATGCTTGGGCAGCGAAAGGGTAATCTCGTCCCCTTTGGCCGCCTGGGCAAATGAGATGTTCAGATTGTAGCGCAGGTCGGCCCCCACCGTGGGGCGCGGACCACGCGCAGTTGCGGAAAAGCCGAACAAATCGCCAAAAATGTCGCTGAAATGGGCAAAAATATCCTCAGTGCTGCCAAAACCGCCTGCGCCGCCCTGCACGCCCGCCCGGCCAAAGCGGTCATAGCGGGCGCGTTTTTCCGGGTCGCGCAGCACATCGTAGGCCTCGGCGGCCTCTTTAAACTTCCGCTCGGCCTCGGCATCCCCAGGATTATGGTCCGGGTGATACTTGAGGGCCAGTTTGCGGTAGGCGCGTTTAATGGCGTCGGTTTCAGCGTCGCGGGCGACGCCCAGCACCTCGTAGTAGTCAAGCTCCATCGTGGTTCCGATCAGCGCGTTGCGGTTTGCAAATGGGTGGGATGCCTAGTCTTCGCCGCCGACAGTCTGCCCTTCCGGCAGCGGATTGTACAGGCTGAGATCGTCGGGCAACACCTTGCCCGCCGCAATTTCGCGCAGGGCCGTCACCACTTCCTTGTTGCGCGATTCCACCAGGGCCTCATAGCCCTCGCGGTACTGGTGCACCCGCTTGATGGCCATCTGCACCAGCAAAAAGCGGTTGTCCACACGTTCCTGACAATCTTCTACAGTAATACGGGCCATGCTGCCTCCATGGGCGGTTCCTGCGGCCGTCGTCTGTCGACGCGCCGCGCTTGCGGAACCCCTGCCCTGCGTAACATATCCGGGCCGCCTGGGCGGCTTTTTCCGCTGCATCCCGCCGGGCGCGGTCTGCATGACCACGGGCGGGTTTCCGGCATAAACATAATGCCGCCCGCCCCCATGTAAAGGGCCGGGCAGACCAGCGTACAGGTTTTGACCTGCCGAAATGAGATATGCTAGAGGCTCTCATCGCCCTTGTCAAGGGCACAGTCTGCAGCACAAGGAGCATACCACATGTCGGGCAATAAAGGTAAAAAACGTTCTTTCGCGCAGGAGCTCTGCGTCAAAAGCGCCGGCAGGGCCATGCAAAGGGCCGGCATGCTCTGGCCCGGCTGCCGGGTGGGCGTGGCCGTATCCGGCGGGGTAGACAGCTTTGTGCTGCTCAAGACCCTGCAAATCCGCCAGGGCATTGTGCCCTTTCCCTTTGAAATCATGGCCCTGCACCTTAATCCAGGTTTTGATCCGCAAAGCCACGCGGCCCTGCCGGGCTGGCTGGCCCGGCACGGCATCGCCAGCCATGTGGAGGTGACAGACTACGGCCCCGAAGCCCATTCGGAAAAAAATCTGCGTCGTTCGGCCTGCTTCCGCTGCGCCTGGCTCCGGCGCAAGCGGCTGTTTGAACTCTGCGCGCGCTACAAGCTGACGCACCTGGCCCTGGGGCACAACGCCGACGACCTGGTGCAGACCTTCTTCCTGAACCTTTGCCGCAACGGCCGGGTTGACGGCATGCACATGAACGAATCCTTCTTCGGCGGCGGCCTGCATCTTATCCGTCCGCTCCTGCTGGTGGAAAAAAAATATATCGTCAAGGCCGCCCGCCAATGGGCTTTGCCCGTCTGGGCCAACGCCTGCCCCTCGGCCGGGCACACGGCCCGCAGCGCCATGAGCGCCACCCTGGAGCAGCTCTACGGCGTGGCCCGCGACGCCCGCCGCTGCATCTACAACGGCCTGGCGCGCTGGCAGATGGAACAGAACAGCGCCGCCCCGCAGGAGGACGCAAACCCGACGCAAGGCGCGGCCCCGACAGCCCACGCCCCCATACGCCATTGACAGGGCCGGGAAAGCGGACCTAAAGTGGCCCACCCATGCTTTTTGGCAAATACCACATTGTCATTTTTAAGGAAGGCCGCAGCGGCAGCCGCAACCTGCGTTTACGCGGCTGGCTTGGCTTTGCCGCCGCCGCTCTGGCGCTGAGCCTTGTAGCCGCCAACGTCTGGCTGCTGCGGGCCTGGCTTGAGTCGCGCCACCTGGCCGACGACCTGCAGAACGCTCAGAGCCTTCTGGAAGGCCAACGCCGCCAGATGGTCCACCTGGCCGGGCGCATCACGGGCGTAAGCCGCGACCTGGAGCGGGTGCAGCGCTTTGACAGCAAGCTGCGCATCATGATGAATATGGAAAAAGACCCGCAAGACGCCGGCGGCGGCATGGACCGGCCAGGGGATTTTTCCCGCCTGTATCTGCCCCTGCACCGGCAGGAGCTGGCGGCCCGCAAAATGCAGGACTTTCTTGACCGCCTTTCCGAATCCACCCGCCTGGAAGAAGTGCGCCAGCAGGACTTGCTCCTGGCCTTGCGCGAAAACCGCGAGGCCCTTTCCTCCATGCCCACCATCTGGCCCGTGGTGGGCTTTGTATCCTCCAGTTTCGGCTGGCGCTCCTCGCCTTTCGGCGGCCGGGGGCAGTTCCACAAAGGGCTGGACATCACCAACCGCGTGGGCACGCCCGTGGTAGCCCCGGCCCAGGGCGCGGTAACCTTCAGCGGGCACGACGGCGCCTACGGCATCAGCGTGGAGATCAACCACGGCGGCGGCATCACCACCAAGTACGGCCATTTGCAGCGCAGCGCCGTACAGCCCGGCCAATGGATCAAACGCGGCTCGGTCCTCGGCTATGTGGGCAACACAGGCCGCACCACCGGCCCCCACCTGCACTACGAGGTGCGCCTCAACGGGGTGCCCGTCAACCCCATGCGCTACATCCTGGAATAAACCGGCGGATCTCCGCCCTGCGGCAGGCCGGGGAAGGTTGCCCACCCCTTTCCGGCTCAGGCCGGCTTCCGCCCCGATTACGCCAAAGCAAAACCTGCCAGCGGCGCGCCCATGGCGCGGCCATGAAAGGCCAAGCGGCCCTGTCCCGCCGCGCCCGCCAGCACCATGAGCGGCAGCAGATGTTCTTCGCGCGGGTGGGCAAAGCGCGCGCCCGGCGCTTCCGTCCAGCGCGCCAGGCGCTGGTTGCGCGCCGTCGGCGGCAGGTCGCACACGCTCTCAACCAACCAACGGTCAAAGGCCTCCGCCCCGGGAATGGGCATATTGTCCCCGTAGCGAAAGGCCCGCATGTTATGGAAGCTCATGCCGCTGCCCACCAGCAGCACGTCCGCGTCACGCAAAGGGGCCAGGGCGCGCCCCAGGGCCAGATGTTCTTCGGGGTCCAGTCCCTGCCGCAGCGAAATCTGCACCGTGGGCATGTCCGCCTGAGGAAAGGACAGCAGGCCGGGGATAAAGACCCCGTGGTCAAAGCCCCGCCGATCGTCCTCATCCAGCGCCAGGCCGGCCCCGCGCAGCAGGCCGCGCACACGCTCGAACAGCTCCGGAGCCGCCGGGGCGGGCCAGTGCAGGTCATAGGTGTGCGGCGGAAAGTCATAATAATCGTACAGCAGGTCCGGCTCGGGCGTGGTGAGCAGGGTAAAACGCGGGGCCTCCCAGTGGGCGGAAATCACCACCTGCGCTTTGGGCCGACGCGGCAGCGCGGCGGGAATGGCGCGCAGCCACGCGCCCAGTTTTTTCCAGGTGTCCGGCGGGTTCCAGTCCATAAAAAAGCAGGGGCCGCCCCCGTGGGGGACGTAGTAGGCAGGCATGGCAGGCATGAAGGCCTCCTTTAGAGCAGTTAGCGAATGAAATGAGCTATCTGCTCTGCAAGGATTTTCTTGAAAATCCTTGCCACGAAATGCGAGAAGGCAGGCTTTTGCCTGCCGTAAGCGAGCATTTCAAGTGTTAAATGCTCTAGAGGCATGCTACACGCCATCCGCACCCGCGCCAAGCCCTGCCCGCCGCCCTTCAGGGCTTTTCTTTTACGGCGCATTGCGGCACAATTAAAACTTAACTTTGCGGGGAGCGCACGCGCCGGCTCCCCAGGCTTTTCGAGGTTGTCATGGAAGATCTGGCCCTGTACGGCGTTACGGGCTGGCCGCTGGGCCAGAGCCTTTCGCCGCTGCTGCACAATACGGGCTTTCAGGCCCTGCGCCTGCCCGCGGCCTATGCCCGCTGGGAAGTGCCGCCCGAAAAGCTGCCCGCTTTTGTGGAAAGCGTGCGCCTGTTGCACATCCGCGGCTGTTCGGTAACCATCCCCCACAAGGTGGCCCTGACCCCGCTGCTGGACGCGGTAAGCCCGCTGGCCCGGCAGGTAGGCGCGGTCAACACCCTGTACTGGCAGGACGACGCCCTCTGCGGCCACAATACCGACGTGGCGGGCTTTCTGGCCCCCTTGGCCGGTCTGCCCCTGGACCGGGGCGACGCCCTGTTGCTGGGCGCGGGCGGCGCCGCGCGAGCCGTAGCCGCCGGGCTCACCGGCCTGCCCCAGGACAAACGCCCCCGGCGCATCTATGTGGCCACGCCGTCTAACCGCTCCCACCTGCCCCTGGCGCAGACCTTCGGCCTGACCCCCCTGCCGTGGGAAGAACGCCACAGCGTGCCTGCCCTGCTGGTGGTCAACACCACGCCTCTGGGCATGTGCGGCAAGGCCGGAACAGCAACGCCCTACGATTTTGCCCAAGCCCCCTTGCCGCACTGCCAACAGGACGATTTTTTTGACGGAACGGCTGCGCAGGCAACGCCTTTGGCCTACGACCTGGTGTACAACCCACTGGAAACGCGCTTCCTGCGCGAAGCGCGGCTGGCGGGGCGACGCGGCATTTCCGGGCTGGAGATGTTTTACGGCCAGGGCGACGCCCAATTCCGCCTCTGGACGGGCCGGGCCCTGCCGCCGCAGGCGCGGCAGGCGCTGGACGCAGCCCTGAAAGTAAAGGAGATCCCATGCGTATAGCGGTACTGCACGGCGTGAACCTGAACATGTTCGGGCAACGCGACCCGACCCAGTACGGCACAGCGACCCTGGCGGACATCGACGCTGCCCTGGCGTCCCTGGGCCGGGAGCTGGACGTGACTGTGGACTGCTTTCAGACCAACCACGAAGGCCTGCTGGTGGAGCGCATCCACAACCTGGCGGACTCGGACGCGCGGGCCGTGGTCATCAATGCCGGAGCCTGGACCCACTACAGCTACGCCCTGGCCGACGCCCTGGCCATTTTGCGCGTGCCCGTGGTGGAGGTGCACATGTCCAACGTGCACGCGCGGGAGACCTTCCGACACCATTCAGTACTGGCGCCGGTCTGCGCGGGCAGCGTCTGCGGCTTCGGCGTGGAAAGCTACCTGCTGGGGCTGCGCGCGGCCCACAGCCTGGCCCTGCGCGCGGGGGGAGTGTAAGAAACAAAATTTTGTACAGTTTTTCACTGCCCCGACCCTAGCTTTTCCTGCCTGTTTGGGGTATTTTTCGTCTGATTTTGTATAGTCCAGGCTTCTTTAGTCAGCCTCTAACCAGAGAGTTCCCATGAGCGACGCCATCAACCTGAGCCGGATGCGCGACGCCGCCTTTACGGCGGAAGTGGAGGCGCACAGCGGCCAAAACGTGTCTACCTGCTACCAGTGCGGCAACTGTACGGCCGGCTGTCCGGCAGGTTTTGTCTATGACCTGCAGGCCAGCCAGATTATGCGCGCCGTACAACTGGGCCTGAAGGACATGGTGCTGGATTCCAAGTCCATCTGGATGTGTCTGTCCTGTTCTACCTGTAGCCAGCGCTGCCCCAACAATATTGATGTGGGCGGCGTCATGGAAACCCTGCGGCACATGGCCCGCCAGGAAGGGCGCGTCACCGTGCCCAAGGTGGAAAAATTCTGGTGGTCCTTCCTTGATACTGTGCGCGCCTTTGGCCGCACTTACGAAATCGGCACCATGGCCTTGTACATGATGCGCTCCATGCGCGTGTTCACGGATCTGGACCTGGCGCCGGAGGCCCTTAAGAAAGGCAAACTGGGCTTCAAGCCCCATGTGCTGCCCCACGGCGCGGCTCCGGTGGCCCGTATCTTCAAGCGCTACAAAGAGCGCGCCAAACGCGAGGGGGTGCGGCCGTGAATTTTGCCTACTATCCCGGCTGTTCGGCCCGCGGCTCTTCGGCGGATTACGAAAAATCCACCCAGGCCGTGTGCAAGGCCCTGAACATGAACCTTGTGGATATTCCGGACTGGAGCTGCTGCGGCTCTACCCCGGCCCACGCCGTAAGCAGCGAGCTTTCCGCCGCGCTCTGCGTGCGCAACCTGGACATCGCCGCCCAGCAGCAGGCCGACCTGCTGCTTACCCCCTGCCCCAGTTGCCTTTCCAACCTGCGCATGGCCTCCAAGCGTATGGAAGACCCCCAGTTCCGCGCCAGAGTGGACGAACTGCTGGACGGCCCTGCGGCAGAAAAATTCCCGCCCGTGACTTCGGTCATGCAGGGCATTGCCGGTCAGCTGGACATGGACGCCATCGCCTCCCGCGTGCGCAAGAGCCTCAAGGGCCTCAAGCTGGCCGCCTATTACGGCTGTCTCATGAGCCGCCCGGCGGAAATCATGGACTTCGGCGATCCGGAAAACCCCACCCTCATGGAGAGCATGCTGGCCGCCTGCGGAGCGGAGATGGTGGACTTTCCGCTCAAGACCTCCTGTTGCGGCGCTTCGTTCGGCATTCCCGAACGGAGCATGACGGCCCGCAACACCGGGCGCATCCTCGACCTGGCCACACGCCTGGGCGTGGACGCGGTCATTGTGGCCTGTCCCCTCTGCCAGATGAACCTGGACCTTCGGCAGGTGCAGGCCGGCGACGCCGTGCAGACGCGCTTCAATCTGCCCATCCTCTATTATACGCAAATGCTGGGCCTGGCCTTTGACCTGCCCAAGACCGACCTGGGCCTGGAAAAACTGCGCGTCAGCGCCGACGGTCTTATCGCCAAACTGGAAGAACTGCGCCGCGCCGACGCCGCTGAAGGAGGCCGGTCATGAGAATAGGCGTCTTCATCTGCCACTGCGGCAGCAACATTGCCGGCACCGTGGACTGCGCCAAGGTGGCCGAAATCGCCCGCAGCTACCCCGATGTGGTCTACGCCACCGACCCCATGTACACCTGCGCCGAACCGGGCCAGGCCGCCATTGAGGCCGCCATCCACGAAAACAAGCTGGACGGCGTGGTGGTGGCTTCCTGTTCGCCGCGCATGCACGAGCCCACCTTCCGCCGCACGGTAGAACGCGCGGGCCTCAACCGTTACATGCTCGAAATGGCCAACATCCGCGAGCACGTTTCCTGGATCGGCCGCGACAAGGAAGCCAATACCAACAAGGCCGCCGAGCTGGTGCGCCTGGCCGTGGAAAAGCTGCGCAACAACAAGCCCCTGCTGGCCAAGAAGTTTGACGTCACCAAGCGCGTGCTGATCATCGGCGGCGGCGTGGCGGGCATCCAGGCCGCCCTGGACTGCGCCGAAGGCGGCGTGCCCGTGGTGCTGGTGGAGCGCGAGGCCACCATCGGCGGCAAAATGGCCAAACTGGACAAGACCTTCCCCACCGTGGACTGCTCGGCCTGTATTCTGGGCCCCAAGATGGTGGACGTGGCCCAGCACCCCAACATCACCCTCTACGCCTACTCTGAGGTAGAAGACGTTTCCGGCTATGTTGGCAACTTTACTGTCAAAATCCGCAAGCGTTCCACCTATGTGGACTGGAGCCTGTGCACGGGCTGCGGGGCCTGCACCGAAAAGTGTCCGGCCAAAAAAACGCCCGACGCCTTTAACGAGCTTACGGGCAACACCACGGCCATCACCATAGCATTTCCCCAGGCCATCCCCAAGAAGGCCGTCATCAACCCGCAGTTCTGCCGTCAGCTCACCAAGGGCAAGTGCGGCGTGTGCGCCAAGGTCTGCCCCACCGGGGCCATCAAGTACGACATGGAGGACGAGATCGTCACCGAAGAGGTGGGCAGCATTGTGGCCGCCACGGGCTACGACCTCATGGACTGGACCGTCTATCAGGAATACGGCGGCGGGGCCTACCCGGACGTGATCACCTCTCTGCAGTACGAGCGTCTGCTTTCGGCCTCCGGCCCCACGGGCGGGCACATCAAGCGCCCCTCGGACGGCAAGGAGCCCCAAAACATCGTCTTCATCCAGTGCGTGGGTTCGCGCGACAAATCCATCGGCCGCCCCTACTGTTCCGGCTTTTGCTGCATGTACACGGCCAAGCAGGCCATCCTCACCAAGGACCACATCCCCGATTCCAAGTCCTTCGTCTTCTATATGGATATCCGCGCGCCGGGCAAGATGTACGACGAGTTCACCCGCCGCGCCATGGAGGAATACGGCACGGAATACATCCGCGGCCGCGTTTCCCAGATCTACCCGGACGGCCAGGGCCAGCTTGCAGTGCTGGGCGTGGATACCCTACTGGGCCGCCCCGTGGAGGTGCACGCCGACCTGGTGGTGCTGGCCGTGGGCATTGAAGCCAGCAAGGGCGCGCCCCAACTGGCCGAAAAGCTGCGCATCTCTTACGACAGCTACGGCTTCTTCATGGAAAGCCATGTGAAGCTCAAACCGGTGGAGACCAACACCGCCGGCGTATTCCTGGCCGGCGTGTGCCAGGGGGCCAAGGACATTCCGGCCTCCGTGGCCCAGGGTTCGGCGGCGGCGGCCAAGGTGCTGGCCCTGTTCGCCAAAGACAAACTGGAAAGCGACCCGCAGATCGCCCAGGTGGACATCCGCCGCTGCGTCAACTGCGGCAAGTGCATCCGCTGCTGCCCCTTCGGGGCCATCAAGGAAGTGGAAATCCGCGGCGAGGGCAAGGCCCAGGTCATTGAGACCGTCTGCCAGGGCTGCGGTCTGTGCACGTCCACCTGCCCGCAGGGGGCCATCCAGCTTTCACACGCCACCGACAACCAGATCCTTGCGGAGGTGAACGCCTTATGCCAGTGCTGACCGGCAAAGAACTGCGGATCGTGGGCTTTCTCTGCAACTGGTGCTCCTACGGCGGCGCGGATACGGCCGGCGTGGCCCGCGCCACCCAACCCACGGATTTACGCATTATCCGCGTGCCCTGCTCGGGCCGCATCGACCCCCTGTTCATCGTCAAGGCCCTGCTCAACGGCGCGGACGGCGTACTGGTTTCCGGCTGTCACCCGCGCGACTGCCACTACGCCGCGGGCAACTTCTACGCCCGCCGCCGCCTGGAAGTGCTCAAGCAGTTCCTGCCCGTGCTGGGCATTGATGAACGTCGCTTTGAATACACCTGGGTTTCCGCCTCCGAAGGCCAGCGCTGGCAGCAGGTGGTGACGGTCTTCACTGACCGCATCCACAAGCTGGGGCCCGCCCCCAGGCTGGAAAACGCCGAACCCCTGCTGGAAGTGGCCGACATGGCCCTCAAGTCCCTGCGGCCTTTGGGCACAGGGCAGAAGGCCGCCCTGGACGACCTCAAAGAGGCCATCAAGGCCAAGCTGCCAGAACTGGACTGCGTCATCGGCTGGCAGCAGGGCTACGACGCGGCCCACACCGTGCCCCTGTTCATGCGCACGCCCGAAGACGTGGACAAGCTGGTCTGGGGGCCCTTTAACGTCAACAACCCCGCCGTGTACCTGCCGTCCTTCAAAGGCAAGAAGGTGGGCGTGGTGGTCAAGGGCTGCGATTCCCGCTCTGTGGTGGAACTGCTGCAGGAAAATCTCATCCGCCGCGAGGACGTGACCATCTTTGCCCTGCCCTGCGAGGGTACCCTGGATATGGCCCGCGTCAATCAGGATTTGGGCCGCTACACCAAGATCGACAGCGTCAGCTACGACGAGGCCGGCGTGACCATCACCGCCGACGGCAAGGAACACCGCTTCTGCATCACGGACTACGCCCAGGGCAAGTGCTACGGCTGTACCACGCCGTCGGCCGTGCTGGCCGACACGCGCCTGGGCGAACCCGTCAAGGTGGAACCCGGCCCCTGTACCCCGCCGGAACTGGCCCTGCTGGATTCCATGAGCCTGGACCAGCGCCTGGGCTTCTGGAAGGCGCAGATGGACCGCTGCCTGCGCTGCTACGCCTGCCGCAACGCCTGCCCCATGTGCGTGTGCCGCGACTTCTGCGTTTCAGACAGCCGCGACCCCCACTGGATGTCACAGGAAGATTCGGCCAAAGAAAAACTCTTTTTCCAGACCATCCACGCCCTGCACCTGGCCGGGCGCTGCACGGGCTGCGGCGAATGCCAGCGGGCCTGCCCCGTGGGCATCCCCATTCTGGCCTTGCGCCAGCAGATAGCCCGCGCCGTGGGCCAGCTCTTTGACGGCTACAAGCCCGGCCTCAACCCGGACGACACGCCGCCCCTGCTGGGCTATGAAGTGGTTGAAAAGAATATTCATGAGAGGGACTGGAAATGAGCACCTTCCGCTTTGTTACCCCTGACGGTCTGCCCGCTTTTCTGGCCTACCTCTCGCAAAACGGCCGCCGGGTGCTGGCGCCGGTGGAAAAACCGGCGGACAAGCTCTCGGTGGTCTTCGAGCCCTGGCAGGAAGGCAAGCCCTTTACCCTGACCAAAGCCACTGTGCCCGCCAAGGAAGCCGTGCTGCCCCAGTGCGAAACCCTGGTGCGCTACAAAAAAACCAAAGACCCCGAAAACCCCGAACGTGTCTCCATGAGCCTGGACGACACGCCCGAAGCCCAGCCCACCGTAGTCTTCGCCTGTCGCCCCTGCGACGCGCGCGGCTATGCCACCCTGGACCGCCCCTACCTTAAAGGCCCCTACGCCGACCCCTACTACAAGGCCCGGCGCGAACAGCTGGCGGTGATCACCCTCACCTGTCCCTGCGGCTGCAACACCTGTTTCTGCCACTGGGTGGGCGGCGGCCCCACCTCTCCCGAAGGTTCGGACGTGCTCATGACCGAAATCGAGGGCGGCTATGTGCTCCAGGCCATCACGCCCAAGGGCGCGGAACTGCTGGAGGCCTCTGACCTCAAAGACGGAGCGGAGCTCTTCCCCAAAGCCGAAGCCGCCCGCAAAGCGGCCTGGGCCAGCCTGGAGCCCGCGCCAAATCTTAAAGAAGCCCCGCAAAAGGTGGCCGCCCGCTTTACGGATGTGGACTTCTGGCAGCGCTGGACAGACCGCTGCCTCTCCTGCGGCGCGTGCACCTACTTCTGCCCCACTTGCTACTGCTTCACCATCACCGACGAGGGCGAAGGCCTGAGCGAGAAGGGCGGACGCCGCCTGCGCAGCTGGGACAACTGCATGTCCTCTCTGTTCACGCGGGAGGCCAGCGGCCACAACCCCCGCATGCTCAAGGCGCTGCGCATGCGCAACCGCGTGTCGCACAAATTCTCCACCTATCCTGAAAACTGGGGCGTCTTCTCCTGCAACGGCTGCGGCCGCTGCATCAGCAACTGCCCCGTCTGCCTGGACATCCGCGCCATTGTGCTGGCCGCCATGGATGAAGGGCAGAGCCCCAAGGAGTAGGAGCCCATGGCAACCAAAAAAACTTCCGCCAAAACCAAACCCACCGCCGCGCCCAAGCCCGCCGCCAAAGCGGCCGCCGCCACGGCCCCCGTGAAGGAGAAGCCCATGGCCGCTCCGGAAAAGGCAACCGCGCCCGTGAGCCCGACGGCCCCCAAAGCCGCCGCGCCCAAGCCCGGCGAATACCGTCACACCATCAGCCCCCGGCCCATGATGCAGGGCAACCCCTATAAGCCCATGCCCGCCACCGTGGCTGAAGTTATCCAGGAAACCGGCAATATCAAAACCCTGCGCGTGGTGTTGGACGACCCCGAAACCATGCGCAACTTTACCTATGAGCCCGGCCAGGTGGGGCAGCTTTCCGTGTTCGGCGCGGGCGAATCCACCTTTGTCATCAATTCCCCGCCGTCCCAGAAGGACTACCTGCAGTTTTCCGTCATGCAGGCGGGCGAAGTGACTGCGGCCGTCCACCGCCTCTCCCCCGGCGACAAGGTGGGCGTGCGCGCCCCCCTGGGCAACTTCTTTCCCTACAACGACTGGAAGGGTAAAGATATCTTTTTCGTGGGCGGCGGCATCGGCATGGCCCCCATCCGCACCATCATGCTCCACCTGCTGGAGCACCGGGCGGACTACGGCAAAATCAACCTGCTCTATGGCGCGCGCAGCCCCCGCGACATGGCCTTCAGCTACGAAACCGAAGACTGGCTGCGCCGCCCCGATCTGGACTGCACCCTGTGCATCGACGCCCCCTTTGACGGCTGGGAACACAAGGTGGGCCTCATCCCCAACGTGCTTCTGGAAATCAACCCCAAGCCGGACAATTGCGTGGCCGTGCTCTGCGGACCGCCCATCATGATCAAATTCACCGTGCAGGCCCTGCAAAAACTCAACTTTGCGCCTGAAAACATCGTCACCACCCTGGAAAAACGTATGAAATGCGGCATCGGCATCTGCGGACGCTGCAATATCGGCGGTCGCTACGTCTGTGTGGACGGCCCCGTCTTTACCTGGAAACAACTTCAGGAACTTCCGCCTGAATTGTAAGAAAAGGTTTTGTGGGGGGAAGGGGGGACTTTTGTGGACAAAAGTCCCCCCTTCCCCCCGCGCCCCCCATCCCCTTCAAAAAACTTCATTCCCCCACAGAACGGTACAGGGCGTACCCTGACCGCAAAAAAAATGTTTCTCGCGCCACAAGGGCTTGCCGAACCATCCAGTATGCTGACGGCGCACGAATGTGGGATTTCGCTGGCGTTGAACAAGGTTTTGTGGGGGGAAGGGGGGACTTTTGTGAACAAAAGTCCCCCCTTCCCCCCACGCCCCCCATCCCCTTCAAAAAACTTCATTCCCCCACAGAACCGCACAGGGCGTACCCTGACCGCAAAAAAAAGTTTCCCGCGCCACAAGGGCTTGCCGAAACCATCCAGCATGCTGACGGCGCACGAATGTGGGATTTCGCTGGCGTTGAGCGCGGCATAAAGGGGTGTGGTCGCGCAGCGGCACACCCCAGCCGCGCCGGACACAGTTACTCTGCCGCCCAACCAACATAAGGCAACCACTGACGACAAATGCGCGGAGAACCTGCGAGGGCACGAAAGACGCCGGACACGGGACCCGGCAAAATATGGGGGCTGTGGGGCCTGCGGTTGTTGCGCCCGGCATAAGGGGCGCGGTCGCGCAAGCGGCGCGCCCCAGCCGCGCCGAACATGATGGGGCTGCCCTGAAAAGCGGGGGGTTATGGGGGGTGTGGGGGGCCTAAGGGGGGGCGCAGCCCCGCCCTTGGCCCCCTGCCCTCGCCGGAGGCGGCCCAAACGCCAGACAAAAACCAAACCGCCGTGCCCGCAGGGCAACCAACCTCCGGCAGGATCCCTCCCCGCCTTCCGGCGGAACTCCCAGCCGCACAGCGGCCCCCTCGCCGGAGGCGGCCCTTCTCCTGTTGACAGACGCCCCGCACTGGGCGAAGGAAGAGAGACGCGCACTGCGCAAAGAATAAAAAAGAAAGCGCACTGCGCGAAGGAAAACCATATGCAAAAAATGCTTGCGTGCTGCAGTTTGGCCGCCGTGTTCTGCCTGGGACTGCCTTTGGCGGCTCGTGCCGACAATGATCAGATCGACCCCAAAACCTATATCTGCGCCGAGCTGGTGGTCCAGCCCACTACGGACGGCGGACAACCGCCCGTTTTCGAGGCCTTGCAGATCGACGGCTACGCCAGCGCCCTGGCCAATCACACCGTAGCCGATCCGGAAAGCCTGGCCCCCATGCTGGGGCAAGTCTATGCGGCCTGCCAGGCCAAACCCACGGAAAAGGTTCTGGCAGTCTGGCAAGAGGCGCGCAAATCGCAGCCCGCTGCCACGGACGGCGCCTGGCGCGCGGACAAGACCACCTGCGGCGACTATGCCGCCGACACAGACAACGGCAGCGGCTTTGTTATCTGGCTGGACGGCTACCACCGCGCCAAAACAGGTAAGGATGCGTCAGTGCTTTCCAGCGACCAAAAGCTCAAGGACTATCTGGACGCCTGCACCAAAAAGCCTACGGCCCTCATGCTGGACGTTATGAACGAGCAGACGCGCTAGCGCAGAATCCTGTTGCAGGGCATGCCTTCCCGACGGAATGCTGCGGCGAAAGCTGTGCCTTCTGAGTATGTTGCGGCGCATTGTCGTTCTTTGTGCGACAATGCGCTTAACCTTTGCAACCTTTTTGAGTATACTTTTAGAGCGGTCATTGACGGATGCGTTTCACTGACTTCCGTTTTTTCCGTTTTTCTGCGCAGTTGCCAGAATAAAAAGTAAAAAGAGGCCGGCTTGCACATTTGCCGTTTTTTGGTAGATACTTTATTCACATGAGGTCGGTTCCTCTCCACACCCCCGCGGCAGTCAGAAGGTACATCTATGGCCACCCCTCCCAAGAGCAAACACATTCCACGAGCCACCATCCAACGCCTCGCCACCTACGTTCAGGTTCTTGAAAATTTCGCCCGCGATAATGTGGAAGTCATTTCTTCCAATCCCCTGGCCGAAGCCTGCGGCGTCAACGGATCTCAGGTGCGCAAGGATCTTGCCTACTTTGGCGAATTCGGCATCCGCGGCGTAGGCTACCACGTCAAATCCCTCATAGCGGCCATCACGTCCTCCCTCGGTGTGGACCGTGAATGGCGCATGGCCCTCATCGGCGTGGGCAACCTGGGCAAAGCCATTCTGAATCACGGAGAGTTTCGCGCCCGCGGGTTCAACATTGTGGGCATTTTTGACTGCGATCCCTTCAAGATCGGCGAAATAGTCCACGGTCTGGAGGTGCACTGCACCCGCGACCTCAAAGACATGGTTGACGACCTCAATATTGAGATCGGCATTATCACCACCCCGCCGGAACGCGCCCAGCGCGCGGCCCAGCACCTCATGGACGCGGGCATTTCCTCCATCCTCAACTTTGCCCCGGCGCGCATCAAGGTGCCGGAGCGGGTCAATGTGGAGTATGTGGACTTTTTCCACCACCTCTACTCCCTGGCCTTCAACCACCCGCACACCCGCTGAGCTTGACATCCCGCGGAGCATGTCGGCCAGTGCAGTGGGTCATCCAAGCCTATGACGCCCTGGCCTTTCTGAGCCGCCTGACGCCACCGCGCCGGGCGGCCGGAGCGGCGGCGTTGACCGCCTGCGTGCCATTTTTTCCTTTGGCCGGGCTGCTGCTGGGCCTGGTCTTTACCCTGCCCCCCTGGTTATTGCTCACAAGCCTTGCACCTGCTGCGGACGCCACGACCCTGCCGCTGCTGACGGCGGCCTGGTGTTGGCTGGCTGCGGAAATCTGGGCCACACGCGGCCTGCACTGGGACGGCCTGGCGGATTTGGGCGACGCCACGGGCAGCGGCGCGCACGGCCAACGCTTTTGGGACGTGCTGCGCGACAGCCGCCTGGGAGCCTTTGGGGCCCTGCACTTGCTGCTGGCCTACAGCGGCATGTGGGTGCTGTTGGCCTGGCAGCTGGGCCAAGGGCACTGGGCGGCCTTAGTGCTGGCCCCGGCCTGGGGCCGGGCCGCTGCCCTCTGGCTGGCCGCAATGACGCCTGCGCGAGAGGTACAGTCTTTGGGGGGGCTGGCCAGGGCCGGGGTGACCCTGCGCCTGGCCTGGAGTTTTGCCTGCGCGGGCCTGGCCCTGCTCTGCGGGCTGGCCGCGACCTTTGCCCTGCCGTTTTGGCGCGTGCCTTGCGCGGTTTTGGGGCAAGCCCTGCTTCTGGCCCGCCTGTCGGCCGTAGCTCGCCGGGAAGGCGGCCTTTCCGGCGATTTTCTGGGGGCGGCCATCCTGTGGAGCCAGTTGTGGTTTCTGCTGCTTACGGTGTAGGCTGAATCACCAAGGAGGATGCTATGGATTTTCATGCACTGGTTTCGGAAGCGCGCACCTGCCGCCGCTTTGCGGAGGACAAGCCCCTGAGCATGGCGGACCTGGAATGGCTTGCGGATTGCGCGCGCCTGGCGCCTTCGGCCCGCAACGCGCAGGACCTGCGTTTTATTCTGGTGGGGCCCGGCGAAACGTGCACGCGGCTTTTTGCACTCACGCGCTGGGCCGGCGCGCTCAAGGACTGGGGCGGCCCGCAGCCCGGCGAGCGGCCCACGGGCTTTATCGCCTTACTGCTGCCCGCCAAGGGCAACGACCTGCACCTGGTGGACGCGGGCATTGCGGCCCAGACCATGCAGCTGGCCGCCGCCAGCCGGGGCTGGGGTTGCTGCATCATGCAGGCCTTTGATCACCAGGCCGCCCCGCAATTGCTGGCTGTTCCCGCGGAATACGCCATGACTCTGGTGCTGGCCTTTGGTGCAGCCAACGAAAAGCGAGTGCTGGCGCCCATGCCTACCACGGGCAACGCCCCCTACTGGCGGGACGCCCAGGGCGTGCACTATGTGCCCAAGCGGGAGCTCAAAGATCTGGTCCTGGCGCGCTATTAGAGTATTTAACACTTGAAATGCTCGCTTACGGCAGGCAAAAGCCTGCCTTCTCGCATTTCGTGGCAAGGATTTTCAAGAAAATCCTTGCAGAGCAATTAACTCATTTCATTCGTAAACGGCTCTAGCGCGTGCTGCCGTTACAAATCATAGCCCAGAGCCGCAAGACTTGCCTGCGCCAAGAGCCCCCGCCGGCAGGCCCCGGCGCAGAAAGGGCCGGACATGTGCCGCGGCGCACGGAAGACGTCGCCCTGTCTCCGCGCGCCGCTTGAGGCACAACGTCCGGCCCTGTCCGGCGGCCCCGCTTTCTGGGGAGGTACCGCAAACGCGGAGCTCAGGCCAGACACTGGAGCATATGGCCGTTGTATCTGTCTTTGAGAATGCCCTTTCTCAGAGAGAAATATTTCTATAAACAACTATTAGCATATATAGAATATTATGCTAGCGTCAAGCAGAACACACACTCTTTTACCGTAACAAGCCCTGCAGGACTTGTGCTGCCTGCTTTGCGCATTTTGGCCGCAGCTGCCGATGCAGGCCGGGTTCCCCTGCTCCGCCCCTTTGCCCGCCGCGCCTGCCCGTTTCGACGGTTACGCCTGCCCCTTGTCCCCATTCGCCGACGGCACGGCCGCCAGATAACGACGGTGGTCAATGCCGTACTTCTTCATCTTGTAGTAGATGATGCGGTAGGTGATGCCCAGATCTCTGGCGGCCTGGTGGATATTGCCGCGGGCATTTTTGAGGGCGTCCACAATAAATTCCTGCTCCATGCGGGCGATGGTTTCCGTAAAGCCCGGAGCATTGGCGATCCGCCCTGTGCTGCTGCTTTCGGCGCTCTGCAGGGTGCTGGGCAAATGGTGGGCGCGCAGCACGGCGTCATCGCAGATGAGTACGGCGCGTTCCACCACGTTTTTCAGTTCGCGCACGTTGCCGGGCCAGTGATACTGCAGCAAAAGGTCAATGGCCGGTGTGGAAATACGCCGCACGGGCCGGCTGTATTCCTTGCTGAACATCTGCAGAAAGTGTTCGGTCAGGGGCAGGATGTCTTCCGGTCGCTCGCGCAGCGGCGGAATAAATACGGGAAAAACGTTGATACGATAGTAGAGGTCTTCGCGAAACTGCCCCTGCTCCACCAGATCTTCCAGCGGCCGGTTGGTGGCGCAGACCAGGCGCACGTCCACCTTGTAGCGACGCTCATCGCCCAAGGGCTGGATTTCGCCTTCCTGCAGGGCGCGCAGCACCTTGGCCTGCGCCGTGAGGGAAAGATCGCCTATTTCGTCCAGAAACAGCGTGCCTTTGTCCGCCTGGCGGAACAGGCCTGCGCGGTTCTGCACTGCCCCGGTAAAGGCCCCCTTACGCCAGCCGAACAGCTCCCCTTCGATGAGCTCCGAGGGCAGAGCCGCGCAGTTAAGCATGACCAGAGGCTGCGCCCGACGGGGGCTGGCCGAGTGCAGAGCCTGGGCCATAAGCTCCTTGCCCACGCCGGATTCGCCCCGCAGCAATACTGTAGCCCGGCTGGCGCCGGCCTGGGTGAGGCGGCGCAGTACGTGCCGCAGGCTTTTGGAATTGGCAATGACCGAAGAAGGCGTGCCGCTGACCAGAGGTTCATCCGGCAACATGCAGAAGTGCTGCCGGGCCATTTCTTCCTGCAGCCGGGCCACCTGTCGACCCACCAGGGTAGCCACAGTTTCCAGAAAGCGACAGCGTAGGTCCAGTTCGGCCTGTGGGGCCGTGGGCGTATCCGCGCTGAGGGTGCCGATCACTTCATGCTGGTCGGCGTTGTCCACGCGCACGGGCACGCTGATAAAGGCCAGGCGGGCCATTTCTTCCGCGCTGCGGCCGAAGAGGCGATTCTGAAAGTCCGCCCGCCCCTGCATGCAGGGCACCACAATGGGCTTGCCCTCGGCAAAGACCTGCCCGGTAATGCCCGACCCCGGCGCATAGGCGGCTTCGGGCGCGTCGGCCTGTCCGTAGGAAAGCGAAAGGCGCAGCTCGCCGCTTTCCGGATCCTGCACCACAATATGCGGTCGATCAAAGTGCATATCCTCGGCCAGGGCCGTGAGCAGCTCCTGCAGAGAGTCGCGAAAAGGGTGGCCGGGGGCCAGGGCGGCCAGCACCCGGTTCAGGGTATCCAGGCACTGGCCCGTGCCCATAAAGGTATTGGCAAATGGCTCGCGTTGGTTCATGAAGTTGTGTGTTCGCCGGGCCCCGCCTTGGCGGCCAGGCCCCGGCCCGGTTTGATGATGCCGCTCACGGCGGCCACCATCCCCGCCACATCGCCGATGTCGGCGGGGATGATCAGGCTGTTGCCCTCGCGGGCCAGCCGTCCGAACTGGTCAATATAGGCCTCTGCCAGACGCAGCTGGGCTGCGGCCACGGGGTCGTCGCCCAGTTGTCCGGCCACAATGCGCAGTCCCTCCGCCGTAGCCGTGGCCACGGTGCGGATTTGGGCGGCCTCGCCTTCGGCCTGGTTAATCAACGACTGCTTTTCGCCTTCGGACTGGGCAATGGCTGCGGCCTTGGCCCCCTCGGCCAGATTGATGCGCGCCTGCATCTCGCCTTCGGACTGGGCGATGGCCGCGCGCTTTTCCCTTTCGGCGCGCATCTGCTTTTCCATAGCTTCCATAACCGTCACGGGCGGGGTGATGTCGCGTATTTCATAGCGCAGCACCTTCACGCCCCAGGGCGCGGTGGCGGCGTCCAGGGCCTCCACCACTTCCTGATTGATGCGGGTGCGCTCCTCAAAAGTCTTGTCCAGCTCCAGCTTGCCGATGACCGAACGCAGCGAGGTCTGGGCCAGTTGAATGGCCCCCCACTCGTAGTCAGAAATGCCGTAGGCGGATTTCTCCGGCGTAATGATCTGCAGATAGAGCACCCCGTCGATATCCACGCTTACGTTATCTCTGGTAATGCAGGTCTGCTTGGGCACGTCCAGCACCTGCTCCTTGAGGCTGCGGCGGTAGGCGATGACGTCCACAAAGGGCACCAGCAGGTGAAAACCGGCAAAGAGCACCTTGTGAAACTTGCCCAGCCGTTCCACCACGAAGGCCGACTGGTTGGGCGCCACCACCGCGCTTTTGATCAGAGCAATGACCACCAGTACGGCCAGCAGCACCAGCCAGCCGTATTCCGTCACAAATGTTTCCATAGGCACCTCGAACGGTCAGGGGGGAGGACCGCCGCAATCTTGGGGGGGAGGGAGGCGCAACGCGCCCCAACAACGTGCAAAGCCAGACGCCGGGTACGGCGCAAATGGGCATCAAGAACGCTGCAGCACGCCGGAACAGACTCCATGATAACTTTGGGAAAGGGCCTTCCCAAAGGCAAAAGTTTTATGCCCCAGGGCCCTGCCGTGTGCCCGCATCCGCGCTGCCTGTGCCCCTGTTGTCAGGGGCCGGGGCCACGCAAAGCACCAGGCCGTTGCCGGGCTGGGCCCCCAGCACCACCACGGGCGCGCCTTTTTCCAGGGGCGTCGTGCTTACCGCCCGCCAGAAGCTGCCGCCGGCGCTCACTTCGCCCTCAAATCCCGACTGCAGGGCCTTGCTGACCAGGCCGCGCGTGCCGGTGAGGGGATGGGGCGCGGGCCCTTCATCGTCGTGGGGGGCATCGCCGTCTTTGGCCCGCCCGCCGAACACCCGCCGCAGGCGCTTGCGAAGCACCGCCAGGCTGAGCAGGGCGACCGCCATAAAAACCACCAGCTGCCCGGAAAAATCCAGGCCCGCCAGAGCCGCCAGCGCCGCCGCCCAGGCCCCCAGCCCAAAAAAGAGCAGGACCAGAGCGGGGGTCAGAAGCTCGGCCAGCAGCAGGGCCGTACCGAGAAAAAACCAGAGCAGTGGTGGCGCGGACATAAGGGCCTTTATCCTCTCGGGCTACACGCCGGGCGCGCCCTGAAAACCACATCGGGCCGGGGCTTCTGCGGGGCCGCCCCAAAGTCGCGCGTCTACTGCACGCGCTCCGCGCCCGGCTGTTGCGGCTCCCGGTCAAAGTCGATAATCCGCCCCTGTAGCCAAACATAGGCGTCCACTTCGTGGCCAACTTCCGGCTCGTAGTCGCCGCAGGCCATCTTTGAAGCGTACACGGCCAGACGCAGGGCCGGACGGTTTTCAAACGGAAAGCTCATGTAGAGCAGTTTGACCGGCATCTTTTCCAGATGGCAGTCCTGCATTTCTTCCACGGTGCCGCGCATCTGGTATTCACAAAAATTTCTGCCCGGCATGATCATGTGCTTGCCGCCGATATTGATCTTCAGGGGCGGCACGTCCAGTCGTTCTTTGTCGGGATTGGCCGCCAGCCAGGCTGCCGCGTGGGCCTCGAACTGCGGGCCCTTGGTGATGGTGAGCTCGTCCAGCAGGGCCCGGCGCAAGCCGTAGGCCAACCCCGCCAGCAAAAAGGTATGCGTCACGCCGGGCGTAAGGTCGATCTGGTCCCGACCATAGAGCGGATCGTAGAACCACATGGGATTCTTCCCTTCCAGCATGCTCACGGCCACGTTGGCGTCCACGCCCGTCTTCCAGGGGTGGGTGTCCTCCACCAGAAGGTCGTTGGGCAGGCCGTCAAGGAGGGGCGCGGCAGAAACAGGACGCAGCTTATCGCCCTCTTCGCCGGCCACCAGCACGGATGCGCGCACGGGCTGGTCCTGCGGCCAGGCCAGCAGCACATGGTCACGGCCGTCCCGCTTCCACTGCCAGGCCGGGCGCGTGCCGCCCTCGTGCATGACCGTGGCCGCTATCTGCCCCATGATGGCTTCCGGATTCTGCCCCGTAAGCACGGCCCAGGCGTCGCCCAAAGTTTCCGTATGCGCGCGGTTGGCCGCCATAAGCCGGGCCTGCACCTCTTCCGCTGTGGGGCCCTGGTCCGCCAGGGGCTCACCCTGCGCGTCCACCCGCACCCACTCTTCGGCTTCGGGGGCTTCGGGGTTTTTTTCTGCTTTTTTGACCATATGCGTCATCCTTATCAGCGCTGGATGAAAGGGATTCTGTGGGGCAAAGACCAGCTGTGGACAAGCCTCCGTCTTCCCCCATGCGCCCCCTTGCAAAACTTTTTCCTCAGGAAATGGGCCGGGCGGACGCTGGCCGGGGGCGGGGCTGCCTGCGGACGCGGACAGCCTGGGCGCGCTCTGCGCCCCAAGCGATAACAGAGCGGGGGCGGGGGGACGACGCCCCCCTGGCCGCCGAAGGCCGTGCCCCCGGCTCCATCAAACGCTAACGGTCGCCGCGCGGGGGCGACGGTCGCGCCCGCCGCGGTCGCCGCGGTCGTGCCGGTCGCGGGGGCCGCGGTCGGAACGGGGCGGACGGGCCGTTTCTTCCGGATTCCAGGGGTGGCCCTGTTCCTCCAGCAGCACGGCCTTGCGGCTGGCGCGGATACGGTCGCCGTTGATTTCAATGACTTTGACCAGCATGTCTTCGCCCAGATGGGCCACATCGCCGGGCTGTTCCACCCGCTTCACGTCCAACTGAGACACATGGACCAGGGCTTCCACATTGGGCAGCACTTCCACGATGACGCCGATCTCCATGATCTTGCGCACCTTGGCCATGTAGTTTTTGCCCAGATCGGGGCGCTGGTCGTAGTAGGAAACCATCTCGCGGGCTTTTTCCAGGGCTTCGGCTGTGGGCGCAAAGATCGACACCCGGCCCGAATCCTCAATATCCACGGAAGCGCCCGTGGCCGCGGTGATGGCCTTGATGTTCTTGCCGCCGGGGCCGATGATCAACCGGATGATGTCGGGATTGACAAAAACCTCGGCGTGCTGCGGGGCAAAGCGCGAAAGCTCCTTGCGGGGCTCGGCGATGGCGCGGGCCATTTCGCCCAGAATGTGCTGTCGGGCCTCGTGGGCCTGACGCATGGCGGCGCGCATGATTTCAGTGGTCAGGCCCGTGACCTTGATGTCCATCTGCACGCCGGTGACGCCGTCGGCCGTGCCGGCGATCTTGAAGTCCATATCGCCCAGAGCGTCTTCGTCACCCAGAATGTCGGTGAGCACAATGTACTTTTCCCCTTCCTTGATCAGGCCCATGGCCACGCCGGCCACCGGGGCGCTCACAGGCACGCCCGCGTCCATAAGGGAAAGGGAGCCGCCGCATACCGCCGCCATGGAGGAGGAACCGTTGGATTCCATGGTCTCCGCCACCACGCGCAGGGTGAAGGGGAAGTCCTCTGGGGCGGGCAGCACGGGCCGCAGGGATTTTTCCGCCAGGGCGCCGTGGCCGATTTCACGCCGCGAAACGCGCACGGGCTTCACTTCGCCCACGCAGTAGGGCGGGAAGTTGTAGTGCAGCATAAAGCGCTTGGTCACGTCGCCGGTGAGGGAATCCATGCGCTGTTCGTCCGTGGTGGAGCCCAGAGTGGTCACCACCAGGGATTTGGTTTCGCCCCGGCGGAACAGGGCCGAGCCGTGCGCCCTGGGCAGCAGGCCGGTCTGGATCTGGATGGGCCGCACACTTTTGGTGTCGCGGCCGTCAATGCGCGTACCTTCGTTAACGATGCGGGCGCGCACCAGTTTCTTTTCCAGGTCCGTGAGAATATCGCCCACGTTCTTCAGCGCGGCGTCGTTGTCAGCCCAGGCCGGATCGTTGCGCAGATTTTCCGCCACTTTTTCCTTGACGGCCTTGCGGGCCTCTTTGCGGGGCAGCTTGTCGGGCACGCGCAGGGCGTCTTCCAGGCCGGCGGCCAGGGCCAGCTCCCGCACACGGGCCACCAGCACGGGGTCTTCGTCGTGGGGGGTGAAGGCCATTTTCTCTTTGCCGGCCAGTTCCCGCAGCTTGAGCTGTGCGGCCACCAGGGGCTGGATCTGCTGCCGACCCCATTCCAGCGCGTCGATAATCACGTCTTCGGCCACAAAGCGGGCGTCGCCCTCCACCATGGTCAGGGCATCGCCCGATGCGGCAAAAATCAGGTTGATGTCGCTCTGGGCCTGCTGCTCAAAGGAAGGATTGAGCACAAACTGGCCGTTGACGCGACCCACGCGCCCGCCGGCCACCGGCCCGGCAAAGGGCAGCCGCGAAAGCATCAGCGCGGCCGAAGCGCCGGTCAGAGCCAGCACGTCCGATTCGTTTTCCTGGTCCGCCGAAATGACGTTGGCCAGCACCTGCACGTCCTCATTGAGCCCCTTGGGGAACAGGGGCCGGATGGGCCGGTCGATAAGCCGCGAAACCAGCGTCTCGCGCTCTGAGGGCCGCCCGATTTCCCGGCGGAAAAAGCTGCCGGGGATGCGCCCGGCGGCGTACATTTTTTCGGAATACTCCACCGTGAGGGGGAAGAAGCCCTTGTCAAATTCCAGGGGCTGGGAGCACACGGTGACCAGCACCACGGTGCCGCCGCACTGCACCCACACCGCGCCGTGAGCCTGATTGGCCAGACGGCCCGTTTCAAGAATGATTTCCTTGCCGCCTACCTGGGCCGTAACCCGCGTGGGAGTAAAAATATCTTGTTGCATACTGTTCCTTTGCACTGGCGAAGGGGATTCCGGCAAAAGCGGGCAGAGCCGCGCCCTGCCTGATTTTCCCGGACCCCCCTTCCTTGGCGATGTTGGCCCCTTACGGGGCATTGTACCATTGCGGGGGCGCTCCGGCCTGGCCGGAGCGCCCCCGCGCGCCGCGTTACTTGCGCAGACCGAGTTTTTCGATCAGCGCGCGATACCGCTGCACGTCTTTCTTCTTCAAGTAGTTCAGAATGTTGCGACGGCGGCCCACCAGCTTGAGCAGGCCCGTACGGGAATGGAAGTCCTTTTTGTGTTCTTTGAAGTGCCCGGTAAGCCCCTCAATACGTGCGGTAAGCAGGGCCACCTGCACTTCAGGGGAGCCCGTATCGCCTTCATGTTTGGCATGGGCTTCAATCACCGTTTTTTTCGCTTCAGCATCCATAGCCACAGCAGTTCTCCTTGATTCTCGGGGTTAGTTCCAAAGTCCCCGCAAAACGGTCCAGCAGGGCCCGGCGGGCGTTGCCGCCCTTTGCGCCAGGGCCAGAGCCCGCCCCTGCTCCAAAAGCAGGGCGCGCTCGCCCGTGGCCTCCGTGCGGCAGGGCACGGCCACGCCGTTGCGCACCCGCGCGGCTTCGTCCGGCATAAGCTCCACCTGCGGCCAGCACGGCAATGCCGCGCTCAAGGGCTGCACGCAGCCCGGCAACAGGGTGGGATCGGCCGTGAAGTCCGCGGGGTCGCGGGCCAGGTCCAAACCGAAGGGGTGACTGTACTCCCGGGTCAGTTCCGTGAGCACGGCTCCGCACCCCAAGCGCGTCCCCAGGCTGTGGGCCAGGGAGCGTATATAGGTGCCGGAACTGCATGCGACCCGAAAGCGCACAAACGGCAAGCTCACTTCGAGCGTGTCCGCCTGTGAAATTTCTATGCGTTTGACCTTGCTCGGCGCGACAAGCCCCTTGCGCGCCAGCCGGTACAGGGGCTGCCCCTCATGTTTGGCGGCCGAATAGGACGGCACAGGCTGCTCCGCAAGGGCGCGCCAAGCGGCGATCTCTTCCCGCACCCGCGCGGCGCTCACCCCTTCCCATGGCGCTTCGGCCGTAAGCGTGCCCGTGGCGTCCCAGGTGTCCGTGGTCTGCCCCAAGCGCAACGTGCCCGTATAAACTTTGCCCCCCCCTTCCAGCAAATACCCGGAAAGTTTGGTGGCCTGGCCCAACAGCACCAGCAGCACACCCGACGCCATGGGGTCCAGCGTGCCGGCGTGCCCGATCTTCCGCTGCCCCAGGCGCTTGATGGCCGTAAGGCACTGGGCCGAACTGGGCCCAGTCGGCTTGCGCAGCACCAGCACGCCGTGCAGCTGCGGCAATGGCGCAGGCCCGCGGCCCGTGGCCCGGACTGCGCCGGGGGCGGTTTGCCCCAAAGAACCCTCGCGGGGGGCAGCCGAAGCCGCCGTTACTTCCATCATACGCAACAACACACCATACCCGCAGCGCCGGGGCAAGTCAAAAGTCAGATCCACAGGATTTTTGGCCGGATTCAGGATTTTTCGCAACATCAGGCCCTTCTTCCGCCCCTGCCGATCGCTCCCGTTCTTCCAGCCGAATCGCCTCCAGCAAGGCCGCCTGGGCCGCCGGCAACGAAAGGTGCACCGTGCCGCCCGCCGCATTGCGGTGCCCGCCGCCGCCCAACCGGACCGCCACGGCCCGCACGTCCACCGGCCCGAACGAACGCAGGCTGAACTTGCAGCGCTCCGGCGCGTCCTCCCGCAGCAGCACCGCTACCCGCGTGCCGCGCAGCCGCCGCAAATGCTCCACAAAGCCTTCCAGATCTTCCTTAAAGGCCTGATGACGCCGAAAATCTTCCAGATACACCGGACAAAAAGCCACGCTGCCGCCCTCCAGCAGCTGCGCCCGGCCCATGAGCTCGCCCCAGAGGTGCAGATGCCCCAGCGTCCAGGTATTGTCCATGCGCTCGCGCATGTCCGCCAAATCGCAGCCCTCGGCCACCAAATGCGCGGTCAGCGCCAGCACCGCCGCACTGGTGTTGCCGTGCGCAAAGCCGCCCGTGTCCGTAACCAGCCCCAGCAGCACGCCCTGGGCCAGCCCCCCCGTCAAAGGCAGACCGGCCGCCAGGGCCACATACCCCACCAGCTGCGCCGTGGCCGCCGCATCGGGATCCACCCAGTTGTCCACACTGCCCATGCCCTTGCCGCCCAGATGATGGTCAATATTTACGCTCTCCAGCCGCGGCAGCAGGGCCGCCAACTCCGGCCCCAGGCGCTCCGGCTCGCCGCAGTCCAGCAGCAAAGCCGCGCGCGGCGCAAAAGGCGGGCGCTCCAGACTGGTATACAACGGTGCGGGAAGAGTGAAAAAATCCAGATACCGCGGCAGACCAGGCCGGGCGTAAAGCATAAACCGCCGCCCCAGCGCCCGCAAAATATGCCCCGCCGCAGCCAGCGAACCCACGGCATCTCCATCCGGATTCACATGCGCGGCCACCACCACATCGTCCAGCCGGGCCAATGCCGCAGCCATACGCGCGGCGTGCTCCCGGCAGCCACCGGGCACAAGCTCAATCTGCTGCATAGATCTCCACCTGACTGTCCACCATCTCTTCCGGGCAGACAGCCTCCATCATCAACGCGCATTTGTCCATACGGCTGCGTAAATGCCGCTCGCTGTTGGATACGGAAACTACCGCCAGCCGCAAACTGGTCAAACTCTCCTCCGTACCCGCCTCGGCGATGGCTACATTGAAACGGTTGCGGGTCTTCTGCTTCAGACTGTTGGCCACCCGCCGCTTGGCCTTGAGGTTGTCGTTGCCGTGCAGGCTGAACTCCACGGTAAGCACCGCCATGAACATCCGTACACCCTCCCGGTCCGCCGGGCACAACGCCAGGTTGGTATGGTGGGTTGGTGGGGAAGAGGTTTTCTGGTGGGGGGAGGGGAACTTTTGTGAACAAAAGTTCCCCTCCCCCCACACCCCCCACCCTTCAAAAAACTTTCTTCACTCAGGAAACATGCCGGGCATACCCTGAATGAAAGGAGCGCACTGGAGGATAACAGCCCCTGAGCCGCCGGGGAGGCAGCCCTCTGCGTTTATAACTCTGGGGATGGCGACAGCATGGCCGCGCGACACATTCCCAAACTACCACTCTTTACAGCGTTGCGGCTTCTTCAACAGTTTCAAAGACTTCGATGCGCCAGCCTTTACGACAAAGGAAGTTAGGGAAGGCGACAGCATGGCCGTGCGACACATCCCCAAACTACCGTTTTTTACAGCGTTGCGGCTTCTTCAACAGTTTCAAAGGCTTCGATGATGTCGCCGATCTTGACATCGTTGAAGTTCTCCAGGCCCACGCCGCATTCGTTGCCTTTAACCACTTCCTTGGCGTCGTCCTTAAAGCGCTTCAGCGAGGCTATCTTGCCGGTGTAGACCACCACGCCGTCGCGCAGCAGGCGCACGCCGGCGTTGCGGGCTATCTTGCCGTCCGCCACATAGGAACCGGCAATGGCGCCCACCTTGGGCACGTTGAAGGTATCCCGCACCTCAGCCTGGCCCAGATAAACTTCACGCTGCACCGGGGCCAGCATGCCGGCCATGGCGCTCTTGATGTCGTCCACCAGCTTGTAGATGATGTCATAGAAGCGGATATCCACATTCTCGTGTTCGGCAACATCCTTGATCTTGGCCGTAGGCCGCACATTGAAGCCGATGATAATGGCCTTGGAAGCCGACGCCAGCAGGATATCCGATTCGGATATGGCGCCCGTGCCGCCGTGCACCACGCTGATGCGCACCTTGTCCGTGCTCAGCTTGTTGAGGGCCTCGGTAATGGCCTCCAGACTGCCCTGCACATCGGCCTTGACCACCAGATTAAGAGTAAGGGCTTCCTGGTCGGAAGCGCGCTGCGAGAGGAAGGTTTCCAACGTAACGCGGGATTCCGAAGCCAGCTCGCGTTCGCGCTGCTTGACCATGCGCGCGTCGGCAATGCGGCGGGCCACTTTTTCGTCGGCCACCACAAAGAATTCTTCGCCCGCTTCGGGCACGCCCTCAAAGCCCTGCACTTCCACCGGCAGGGAGGGCCCGGCCTCCTTGACCTTCTTGCCCTGGTCGTTGCTCAGGGCGCGCACGCGGCCTGAGAACGAACCGCAGACAAAGTTGTCGCCCTGATGCACGGTGCCTTCCTGCACCAGCACCGTGGCCACAGGCCCCCGGCCCTTATCCAGCTTAGCTTCCACAATGTGGCCGCGCGCGGGCTTGTCCGGGTTGGCTTTGAGCTCCAGAATCTCGGCCTGCAGGGCCACCATTTCCAGCAAAGCGTCCAGCCCTTCACGGGTCTTGGCCGAAACCTTGGCCACAATGGTGTCGCCGCCCCAGTCTTCGGGCTGCAGACCCAGTTCGGCCAGCTCACGCAACACGCGGTCAGGATTGGCGCCGGGTTTGTCAATTTTGTTCACAGCCACCATAATGGGCACATTGGCCGCACGGGCGTGGTTGATGGCCTCGCGGGTCTGTTCCATGACGCCGTCGTCGGCGGCCACCACCAGAATGACCAGGTCCGTCACCTGCGCACCGCGGGCGCGCATGGCCGTAAAGGCCTCGTGGCCGGGCGTGTCCAGAAAGACAATCTCGCCGCGCTTGGTCTTGACGTGGTACGCGCCGATGTGCTGGGTGATGCCGCCCGCTTCGCCGCCGGTGACATTGGTTTTACGGATGGCGTCCAGCAGGGAGGTCTTGCCGTGGTCCACGTGGCCCATAATGGTGACCACAGGCGGGCGAGGCCTGAGGCTCTCCGGCGTGTCCACCTCTTTGGGCAGCAGGTAGTCGTCCTCGGAGAAGCCCACCTTCTCCACCTCATAGCCGAATTCAGAAGCCACCAGAGTGGCCGTGTCTATATCCAGCGACTGGTTAATGGTGGCCATGACGCCCAGACCAAAAAGCACCTTGATGATCTCATTGACCTTGAGGCCCATCTGGTGGGCCATGTCCGCCACGCGGATGGCCTCGGTAATACGGATCTTGCGCTTGGCCGCCTTGAGGGGCTGCGTGGCCTGAGCCACAGGCGCGCCACGCCCCAGCTTGCGGCGGCCTTTGCCGCGGTTCAGCCGACCGCTGTCGTCATCATCGCGGCGGCCAAAATTGCCCTGCTGAAAGTCCACAGTACGCCGCCCCTTAAGGCGCTTCTTCTTGCTCTGCCCTTCCCGACCCTCGGACGCAGGCGCGCCAGGCTGCTGGCCAAACCCGCCGGGACGGGGAGCGCCAGGACGGGGAGCGCCGGGACGGGGAGCGCCAGGGCGCGCAGGGCGGGGAGCCCCGTCGCGGCCGACGCCGGCACGCGCGCCCGCCGCCGGTCTGGCGCCGGCAGGACGTTGCGTGGCGGGATCCGGACGAGAGATGATCCGCACCTGCGGCGCGGCAGACGCTTCCGCCCGAGAACGGTGCGGCGCAGCCTCGCCCCCATCCTTACCCTCCACCCGCTCAGAGCGGCCTTCGGGCGCGCGCGGCGGCAGGGTGGGCGCCGAAGACCCCTCAGGCACGGCAGAGGCGTCGGGCCGGGCCAGACGCGCCGCGCGGGCGGCCTTTTCCGCACTTTCTTCCGCAGCCTTGGGGGCGGCCGCTTCCGGAGCAACAGCCTTGGGAGACGCCTCTTCCTCAGCGAGGATTGCGGATTTTGCGGCAGGGGCGGCAGGGGCGGCGGGGGCAGCCGCCGGAGAGACTTCGGGTTCCACGGCCGCAGGTTCAGCCACAGGGACGGCGGGGGCCGGCGGCGTATCGCCGGGGCGGTGCAGCACGCGCGCGCCGGTGGTTGCCCTGGCAGGCTTGACCACACGGGCAACAGAGGCCGTAGCGCCGGCCTCCGCAACAGGGGCGGCAGCTTTGGCTGCAACGTCCGATGCGGACGCAGCGGGGGCTGCTGCTTCGGGCGCAGGCGCGGCGGCTTCCGACGCCCCAGCCTTGAGGGCCGCCTCCGTTTCGGACGCTTCAGTTTCAGGCGCTTCAGGGGAAGACGCCACAGCCGCAGCGGGCGCTTCCGCAGGCGCATCGACCGATTCCTTACGGCGACGGCGCACAATAACATTGGGGTGGGAATCCACACGCCCGGCTTCGGCCTGTTTCTGCTCGGCCACATGTGCGCGCACGCGGGCCGCCTCCTCCGGGCTTACAGAGCCGGAAGAAGTCCGCGCCGGAATGCCCAGATCACGCAGAATGCGCAACATGTCCTTGGGACTTGTGGACAGTTCCTCGCCGAGAAGTTTAATCTTTATTTTCGCATCAGCCATGGTTACCCCCCTTACGCCGTGTGCCGGGCCTGAATTTGGCGAATCTGGCCGTACAGACAGGATCGGAACACACATACCAGCCCCTGCCCGGTCTGGTTTTTGCAGCGTCAATACTCAAAATTCCTTCCGCCGTGAGCACATGGCGGGTCAATTGCGCCTTGGCGAACCGGCGGCGGCAGATAACACACATCCGCACCGGCCCTTCCGACCCGGCCGCAAGGCCGGCGTCGTGCTCAGGCTTCCCCGTCATGCTCAGGCATCTCCGTCCCGCGTGTCGGGCGTCGCGGCGGGCGCATCCTCCACACCTTCCCCGGCTTCAGAAACGCCGTCTTCAGCGGCCGGGGCCGCATCCGCAGCATCCGTTTCAGCGGCGGGGCCGCCCAGATGCACGGCCGAAGATTCGGGCGTGGTTTCCACCACAGGAGCCAGAAAATTGATGGCCGAACGCAGGTCGGCAATGCGCGAAGCGCTGATAATCAACTTATCGGCCAGGTCTTCATCCGAGGCTTCACGCAGCTTGTCCAGCGAGCTGTAGCCCGCAGCCAGCAGGGCCTCAATGGAAACTTCAGCCACACTGGCCACCTGCTCCAGACCGTGGCCGATGGCGTTGGCCTCGTTGTAGCGGGTTTCGGTAAAGATATCGACCTTCCAGCCCAGCAGGCGCGCGGCCAGCTTAACGTTCTGCCCCTTACGCCCAATGGCGTTGGTAAGCTGATCGTCAGGCACGATGACTTCCAGCAAATTTTCCTCTTCGTCCACCACGATGCGCGAAACCAGGGCCGGGGCCAGGGCATTGCGGGCATAGGTGGCGATATCGGCGCTCCAGACCACGATGTCGATGCGCTCACCGTGCAACTCCTGCACGATATTCTGGATGCGCGAACCGCGCACGCCCACGCACGCGCCCACGGGGTCCACGTCCCGCTCACGCGAGAGCACGGCCACCTTGGCGCGCGAACCGGGGTCGCGGGCCACGCCCATAATCTGCACCACGCCATCGTCCACTTCAGGCACCTCGCGCCGGAACAAGGCCGCCATGTAATCGCGGTGCGAACGCGAAACCACCACCTGCGGCCCGCGTCCTTCCTGACGCACTTCGACAATCAAGGCCTGTACGCGGTCGCCGCGCTTGTAGTGCTCACGCGGGATCTGCTCCTCACGCGGCAAAATGGCCTCGGTACGGCCCAGGTTGATGACCCAGCCGCCCTTGTCGCGCCGCTGAATGATGCCCGAAACAATCTCACCCACGCGGTCTTTGTATTCTTCGTAAATAATGCCCTGCTCGGCGTCGCGCATGCGCTGAATGATGACCTGCTTGGCCGACTGCGCGGCAATGCGGCCCAGATCCTCCACCCGCACGCGAAAGCCCACCTCGTCGTCCAGCTGCACGGAGGGGTCGTGGGTACGGGCCTCGACCAGCTCAATCTGCGTGTCAGGGTTGGCCACGTCGCCGTCCGGCACAACGATTTTGAACTGATAGACCTCAATATCGCCGGTGTCGTCGTTGTAGCTCACCTCCACGTCCGTATCTTCACTGAAGCGACGTAACACCGAAGTGCGCACGGCGTCCTCCAGCGTTTCGATGAGCATATTGCGGTCCAGGCCCTTGTCTTTGCTGATCTGGTCAATGGCCTTTTTGAGTTCAAGATTCATCTGTGCCTCCGGCTGCCGCCAAGGGCGGCGTAACTTCTCTGCTTCCGGCGCATCCGGCCCGCGTCGGCGGGGCGGGACCGGGACTATCCGGGAATGCGGCCCGCCGTGGTTGCGGCCGCCTCTTCCGGGGTTGCGCCGGGCGCGCGTCCGGCTTCCGCATTGCCGCGGCCGCCCTCGTCGCCCTTTTCCTTTTCAGATTTTTTGCTGGGCTTCTTCCCGATGCCCTTGCCGCGCCCTTGCCCCGGCCCTTTGCCAGGCTTGACAGGCTTACGGAACACATACATGCGGCTGACCCTGCGGGCGGCCTCCCAGGGAATGCGCGCCGCGGGCAGATCCTCGGGCAGCACATCTCCTTCGGGGCTCACCTGGGCCGGTGCAAGCACAAAGCCCGTGTCTTCTACTGCCCGCAAAATGCCGCGCCAGACGCGCCGGGCAGGCAGCTCCGACGGGGCCGCGTCCGCAGACTGCGGGGCCAACGGCCGCTCCAGGCGGGCTTCCACCACATCCCCCACATAGGGGGACATCTGCTCCAGGCAAAAAAAGACGCGGGTCAGGCCGGGGGTGGAAACCTCCAGCACATAGGGGTCGGCAAAACAGTCTTCCACGTCCAGGGCCAGACCCAGCTGACGGGAAATTTTTTCGCACTGGTCCACCGTGGCGGAAAGCGCGGACAGCGGCGGGGGCACGGCATCCGTGGCTGGACTTGCGGCTGGACTTGCGGCTGGATTTGCGGCTGGATTTTCGACGGAAAGACCGCATCGGCCATCCGCAGGATGGCCCGCAACGCCGCATGCGGCAACGGGCACGTCCACATACACCCGGACCAGAACGCGCCCGGCGCGCACCACTTCAACGCCCCAAAGCACCAGGCCCAGGGCGTGCGCCAGGGGTTCAACCAAGCGGATTATGGCGTTTTTGCAGGCTTCTTCGGTCATGCGTTCCTTTGGCAGCGCAAGCGCAAGGACAAAAAAAAGGGGGCCCCTTCAGGCCACCCCGCTGGAACAAGTTCCGTCTCAGGATGCACGGCCGACGTGAACGCCAGCCGCCTTGAATGGGTGTCAATACCCTTTGGCAATTTTCCTGTCAAGTCTTTTTGCTTTTGCGCCTTTGGCGACAGGCCCCGGCCTCTACAGCCCGGATCCACGAGGAACCCGCCCAAATGTCAAATTTTCCCTCTCGCGCCCTTAACATGGGCGCAAACCGGCCGTTAAGAAGTAAAAAATTCGTAACAATTTTCTTTTTTAGGGGGAGAAGCGCTATGGTTTCGTCACCCAAGATGTTGCTGCCCGGGGGCGCAGGCCTGCTGCTGGGCGCGGCTTTGGCCGCCCTGGCCGGTGCGCTGGGGGCCGGGCCCGCGTTGGCCGGCCTTGCAGCCGCAGCCGCGGCCGTGATTTGCACGCTGGTTGGTCTGCGCCTGCTGGCGGGTACGGCCCTGCGCGAGAACCTGCGCGTCGTGGCGGCCGCCGCCCAGGGCGCGGCCCTGGACGGTTCCGCCGCCATACCTCCACCGCTTCTCATGGCCCTGCAGGACCTGGGTCACGAGCTGAGCCAGACCAGGGGGCGTCTGCACGGCATTCTGGCAGGCATCCCCATGCCGTATCTGCTGGTGGATACAGAAGAGCGGACCCTGAGCACCAATCAGGACTGCCTGAACATGCTGGAAATCAATGACAGCGTGGAGGATTGCCTGGGCAAGACTCTGGCCGAACTTTTTTACAATGACCCCACGCGGGAAACCGCCGTGGGCAAAAGCATCAAAAACGGCCAGTATTTCCGCAATCTGGAGGTCACCATTGGCGGGCACAAGGGCTCGCGCGTCAACGTGCTGGCCAACGTCTTTCCCATCTACAGCCAGGAGGGCGTCTGCATGGGCGGCATGTGCCTCTATGTGGATATGACCGCCCTCAAAAACGCCCAGCAGCAAATTTCGGACAAAAACCAACGCATGGCCGAGGTGGCCGCAGCCCTGCAGGAAACGATGGATACTCTCAGCGTCATTGCCGAAAGCCTTTCGCAGGGTATCCGCCAGTCGGACGAAAACGCCGCAGAAGCCGCCCGCCGTCTGGCCGAGGCCGCCACAGCCATGGACCGCATGAACGCCGCCGTACAGGAAGTGGCCCACAACGCCGATGTGGCCGCTGAAGCCTCCTCCCACACCCGCGACAAAGCTCAGGGCGGCGCGGACGTGGTGCGCAACGCCCTGGAAAGCATTGAGGCCGTGCACGAGCTTTCCCTGACCCTGCGGGATGACATGACCCAGCTGGACAGCCATGCCAGAGCCATTTCTGCAATCATGAACGTCATTTCGGACATTGCGGACCAGACCAATCTGCTGGCCCTCAACGCCGCCATTGAAGCGGCCCGCGCCGGCGAAGCCGGACGCGGCTTTGCCGTGGTGGCCGACGAGGTGCGCAAACTGGCAGAAAAAACCATGGCTTCCACCAACGATGTGGCCAAAGCCATTGCCGCTATTCAGGACAGCACGGCCAAAAGCATGGTTTCCACAGAAAATGCCGTAGGCCAGGTGGAGCGTGCAACAGACTTTGCCGGGCAATCTGGATCAGCCCTTCAGGATATTGTTGGGACGGTGGAAAACACCGTAGAACAGGTCAAGGCCATTGCCGCGGCCAGCGATCAGCAGTCCGCTACCAGCGAGGGCATCAACCGCACCATCGACCAGGTCAGCACCGTGGTTGCGGATACGGCCCACTCCATGACCAGCGCCCGCCATGAAACCAACAAACTGCTGGAAATCACCCGCTCTCTGGAACAGTTGACGGCGCAATTGCAGGAATGAGACCACACCTTGGGCGACCTACCCCTATCACACCCCGTGTCGTGCAGGGGGAAAAGGAAACTTTTTGAAGGATAGGAAAAGGGGGGGAAGGGAACTATTGGTCAGCTGCAGCCGTTGCGACAAAGAACGTTACGGATGAAGGCAGCGATGATCAAAAGTTCCCTTCTCGCCACAAAATCGCTTTGCTACGACCGCTTCAGTTCCATGGCCTTCTGCAGCATCTGGTCGGCAGTGGTGACCACCTTGCTGTTGGACTGAAAGCCGCGCTGGGTAATGATCATATTGACCATTTCCGTAGCCATGTCTACGTTGGAGGTTTCAGTGGCGTAGGCTTCTATGCTGCCGTAGTTTTCCGTGCCTGCCACGCCCATGTCCATTTGTCCGGCTTCGGGAGTAGCGGAAAAAAGGTTGTTGCCTTCGCGGTGCAGGCCATCTTCACTGGTGAAGCGGCAGACGGGTATCTGCCAAAGATTCATATCTTTGCCGTTGGAGTAGGAGCCGGTGATGGTGCCGTCGCTGCCAATGGAGATGCCGTTGAGCGTGCCTGCGCCATAGCCGTTCTGACTGGCTATGCGGCTGGTGGGTGAGGTATCCGTATAATTGGTGGTAGCATCGGCAGTTACCGTGGCCTTGGCCATGCCGCCCAGAGCCGTGGGGTCGACGCCTACGGCAGCGGCGCTGTCCGGCGCATTGGTCCAGCCGCCCCCGGCGCTGATGCCCAGATTGACGGTAACGGTCTGCCCGTCCACGCTCATCTGCGGCAGGCCGGAGGAGGAGAGCGCCGCGGGCGTCCAGTCGGCCAGGTTGGTGCTGTCGGCCACGCTGGGCGTAAAGGCCGTCATGTCCGTGAGCTGGCCGCTGCTGCTGAAGGTGAGCGTGCCGGACATGAGCAGACCGGAACCCGCCGTGGCGCTGGTGCCGTCTGTGGTCACGTCATCGCTGGCAATAAGGTATTGCACCACAGAATTGGGGCTGTCGGCCGGGGCCGCGTCATAGTAGATGGTGGCCGTCTGGGTGGAGCCGTCCGCGCCGTAGAGGGTCACGCCCGTGCTGTAACCATAGGCGGTATTGGATATGGGCGGGGAGTTGTTGGCGTTGTACTGACCAATCAGGCTGAAGTAGGGGTCGGTGGCGCTGGTGCTGTTCTGGCTGGTCAGCCCCAGGTTGCAGCGCAGGTCCACGCTGGTGGTGGCCTTGGCCGCCATGGTGCCGAATTTGTCCAGAGTCACCTGCTGCAGCGCGCCTTTGCTGCCGTCCGCATTATACATGTAACCGTTGACGGCCAGGCCCGTGGGCGTGCGCAAAACAGCATCGTTATAGGTGCGGAAGTCTCCGGCGCGGGTATAGTAGAGGTTTGTGCCGTCCGTAACCTGAAAAAAGCCTTTGCCGTTGATGGCCAGATCCGTCACGGTATTGCTGGTTTCAAAAGAACCCTGGTTGAAGAGGGTGCGCACCGTGTCGACCTGCAGGCCCTTGCCGGTCTGCCCCACAGCCACATAGGAATCGGTCTGCGCGCCCCACCAGTCGCCTATGCCCCCCTGCCCCGTGGAGATAAGGTCCGAGAACAGGATGCTCTGCTGCTTGTAGCCAATGGTGCTGATATTGGCCAGATTGTTGGTGATGACATTCATGCCCTCACTCAGGCCCTTCATGCCCGTGGCGCCGATGTAGAGTGCGGAGTTCACGGTTGCCTCCCAAAAAAAGGACGGCGGAGGAAAAAACTTCCTCCCCGTCCCTGTTTTAGCAGGAAACGTGCCAGGGCGACCGCTATTCTTGCAGGGGCAGGCCCTGGGCCTGCCAGCCGACAATGCCGTCCTTCATATGCAGAATGTGCCGCACCCCGACCGTGCGCAGGGTTTCCTGCGCCGCCTCGGAGCGGTTGCCCGTGCGACAATAGAGCAGCACAGGCGCGTTCTTGGGCAACGTCTGGATCTGCGCCTCAAAGGGACCACCGAAATAATCCATATTTACGGCGCCGGGCAGATGTCCGGCCCGGAACTCCGCCGGGGTGCGCACGTCCAGCACCACCAGGCCTTCGGGCGGCTGGCGCAGCAGGGCCGCGGCCGCGGACACGCTTATGTCTTCGGCCAGAGCGGAGGCGGCCGCCAACAGCAGGGGCAGGGCCAGGGCGACGGCCAGGGCAAGGCCCGTCCAAGGGCGGGACAGGCGACGGGTGTGGCTTGCATTCATAGCCATAACCTTAAAAGCCAGGGTTAGCCGATCCTGGCCCGCGCGCGGGCAAAGCCTTCGGCCGCGTTGCGGATGACGCCCTCGTCCACGCAGAAGGCCAGACGGAAGTAGCCGGGGCAGCCAAAACCCGAACCGGGCACGGCCAGGACTCGTTCTTCCACCAGGGCGTTGACAAAGGCCACGTCGTCGCCGCCCGGCGCTTTGGGGAAGAAGTAAAAGGCTCCGGCGGGCATAAGGAAGTCATAACCGGCTTCGGTAAGCACCTGGGCCATGGCCTTTCTGCGGGCGGCGTACACGGCCAGGTCCACCTGACTGTCCAGGGCCGCGGCCATGAGGTGCTGGCCCACCACCGGCGGGTTGACGAAGCCCAGAATGCGGTTGGTCAGGGTAAGCCCGGCCATGAGTTCTTCCGCTTCGGGCAGACGGGGCGACACGGCGGCATAGCCCACGCGCTCGCCCGGCAGGGAAAGACACTTGGAAAAAGAGCTGACCACCACCGCATAGGGATAGAGGGGCAGCACCGAAGGCACCTCAACCCCGTCGTAGGCCAGGAAACGGTAGGGCTCGTCAGCCACCAGCCAGATGGGGCGGCCGTATTCCTGGCTCTTGTTTTCCAGCAGCTCGGCCAAGGCCGTGAGGTCTTCGCGGCTGTAGATCACCCCCGTGGGATTATTGGGCGAATTGATGAGCACCACGCGGGTTTTGGGGCCGATGGCCGCCTCCAGGGCGGCAAGGTCGGGCCGGAAATCGTCCTTATGGCTCATGACGGCCCGCAGGCTGCCGCCGTGATTGGCCACATAGAAGCCGTACTCCACAAAATACGGCGCAAAGGCCAGCATTTCTTCGCCAGGATCAATCACGGCACGCAAAAAAGCGTTGAGCACACCAGCCGCGCCGCAGCCCAGGATGACCTGATCAGCCTTGAGCGGCACGCCCTGTTCCTTGCTCAGGTGCGCGGCGAGCTTTTCCCGCGCCCAGGCAAAGCCGCCGTTGGGCATATAGCCGAAAGCGAAGGGCTCGCCCGCGTGGGCGGCAAAAGCCCGCAAACCGTGGGCCACGGCCGACGGCGCGGGCAGATCAGGATTGCCCAGGCTGAAATCGTAAACGTTGTCCGCGCCGTAGCGGGCCTTCAACTGTCCCCCGGCCTCAAACATGCGCCGGATCCAGGAGGCGTGGTCCAGGTACCCCGCCACGCTGTGGGAAAGAATGGACATGACATGACTCCCCGTGGTTGTTGTGTTCAGCATGGCTATTCGTTATGCTTCCAAACGCCGCATAAAGCAATTCCCTTTTTGACGGCCCGGCCCTGTGCGGCCAAACACAAACATCTGGTGGAGGCCCCATGCGCTTTGAACGGTTCCGCAACTGCCTGTGCGCCCTGCTGCCGGCCCTGTGCGCCGCCCTGCTGCTGCCCGCCTGCGCAGCCAAGGAAGACGGCGGCGACGCCCCCAATGATATGACCATCAGCGTCAGCCTGCGTGACGTGCACCGCTGCTCACGCATTTCACCCGAAATACAGCTCGCCAACGCCCCTGCCGACGCCGATTATTTTGACGTGCGCCTGGTGGAATACACCGGCGACTCTCAGGAACTGTTTCTCGGCGGCGGCAGTTGGGACAACGACGGCTCCGGCGTCATCCCCGAAGGCGGGCTTACCCGCCACTACCGCGGCCCCTGCCCGCCCACGGGCAGCCCGCGCGACTACGCTTTTGTGGTTTCGGCCATGCACCGGGGCAACATGCAGCCCTTGTCCGTGCGCATCTACCGCTTCACGCAGGAGTAACCAACAATCCCCGTGGCAGCGCGCCCGGCGCGCGGACCGTGCACCACCCTGGGTGGGTTGCCTTAAAAAAGGCCCTTTGCCACGGCAGGCACAAGACCCGCTCCGGCGCTTTGCCGTGCCGCCGACCAGCGTGCCCGGCCAGGGTCTGTCGTCAACCGGGACGCCTGCCCCCCGGAGAAGCCATGCAAAAACTCTATGTGGCTATGGTGGGGCTGCCTGCGCGCGGCAAATCCACCTTGGCCCGGCGCATTCGTGACGGACTCGCCGCCGAGGGCATCCGCGCCCGCCTCTTCAATAACGGCGATGTACGCCGCGCCCGTCTGGGCGCGGCCTCCACCGACCCGGATTTTTACAACCCCGACAATACGTACGGTCGTCTGGCCCGCGAACAGATCTGCCGCCACAACATGGAGCTGGCCCGCCAGTGGCTCGCCCCGGAAGGCGGCAACGGCGATGTGGCCATTCTGGACGCCACCAATGTGAGCCGCGCCCGCCGCCGCCTTATGGAGGGCACCCTCACCGACCACCCTCTGCTCTTCATCGAATGCCGCAACGAGGACCAGGAACTGCTGCGCGCCTGCATCCGCCGCAAAACCGCCCTGCCCGAATATGCCGGCTATACTGAGGAAGCCGCCCTGGAAAACTTCAACAAACGCATTGGCTACTACGAGCATATCTACGAACCCCTGCGCCACGAGAAGTTCTGGCTGCGCGTGGATTCCACCGCCAACCGCATCCTGGCCGAGCACCCCCGCGAAGGCTGCGCCTACTACCCAGCCATACGCGAGATCGTCGTCAGCGTCTGGGTGCACTGCCTTTACCTGGTCCGCCACGGCCAGACGGAATTCAACCTGCAGGGCCGCATCGGCGGCGACCCGCCCCTCACCACGCAGGGCGAAGCCCAGGCCGCCGCTCTGGCAGAACATTTACGCGACCGCCCCATCCACTGGGTCTTCACTTCCACCCGCCAACGGTCCCACCAGACCGCCGCGCCCCTGCTGGCGCAGCGCCCCCAGACCCACGTCATGGCCTTTCGCGAATTTGACGAGATCTGGGCCGGCGACTGCGAGGGCCTGCGCTACGCCGAAATACGTCAACGCATGCCCCAGGTGGCCAGCGCCCGCAATGCCGACAAATACGCCTTTGCCTACCCCAATGGAGAAAGCTACGCCATGCTCCGCGACCGCGTCCAACGCGGTTTGCGCCGCGCCCTTTTCCTCGCCGGAGACACGCCCTTGGTCATTGTGGGGCACCAGGCCATCAACCGCGTGCTCCTGGCCCTTTTCCTGCGCCAGCGCAAAGAAGACATCCCCTATATCTATGTGCCGCAGGACCAATACTACCACATATCCCTCACGCCCCGCCGCAAGGTTTTTGAACGTCTGCCGTATACGCCGGACAGAGGTGCTGGGGAGGAAGATTTTGCAGGTGAGGACGAAGGATAAAGAGGGGACTGTGCCGCACTGCCATCAAAGCCCGCCCCTCCTACTGTGCCACACTGCCATCAAAGTCCGCCTGCCCCTCCTACTGTGCCACACTGCCATTAAAGTCCGCCTGCCCCTCCTACTGTGCCACACTGCCATAAAAGCCCGCCAACTCTTCTTCGGGAGTTGAGCGCGGCATAAAGGGGTGTAGTCGCGCAGCGGCACACCCCAGCCGCGCCGGACACAGGTACGCTGCCGCCTAACCAACATAGGGCAAAAACTGACGGCAAACGCACGGAGAACCTGCGAGGGCATGAAGAACGCCGAACACGGGACACGGCAGGATATTGGGGCTGTGGGGCCTGCGGCTGTTACGCCCGGCATAAGGGACGCGGTCGCGCAAGCGGCGCGTCCCAGCCGCGCCGAACATGGCGGGGCTGTCTTGAAAAGCGGGGGGTTATGGGGGGTGTGGGGGGCCTAAGGGGGGGCGCAGCCCCGCCCTTGGCCCCCTGCCCTCGCCGGAGGCGGCCCAAACGCTGTACGCAGAAAAGCCGCCATGCCCGCAGGGCAACCAGCCTCCCCGGCCAGGGTACTCCCTTTACTGCATATCCTTTCGCGCAGCCCCCTCGCCGGAGGCGGCCCAAATGCCATAAAGAAACCAAACCGCCGCGCCCGCAGGGCAACCAGCCTCCGGCAGAATCTCCCCCGCCTTCCGGCGGAACACCCAGCCGCGCAGCGCCCCCCTCCGCCCCCGGCGGAACCCCCAGCCCCGCAGCGGAAAGTCACCTCAAAACTGGTACAAAAACGCTGGCGCGCCGCCATCCGCCAGGCCGGCCACGGCGTCGACATTCAGGCCGAGCCAGGTCTTGAGCGTGCGGGAAAGCCAGGAGCCGCGTTCCGGCGGTGCAAGCAAAGGCCGCTGCGCGGACACCTGACATTCTTTGGCCAGCCACTCCAGGGCGTCGTGGCGGTCGCCCAGGGCGTCCACCAGGCCCAGGTCCAGGGCTTCACGGCCTGTGTAGATCTTGCCGTTGGCCAGGGCTGCGGCCTTGTCCACGGGCATATGCCTCCCTTGCGCCACAATGCTCACAAACTGGCGGTGCATGTCCTCCAGCACATCAGTAAGATAGCGCCGCTGTTCCGGGGTCAGGGGCCGCAGATAGGAACCAGCATCCTTATACGGAGCCGTAGTAAGGGTTTCCTGCCCCAGGCCCAGCTTCTGCAGCAGGCCCTGAATCTGCGGGATATCCATACGCACGCCGATGGAACCGGTGACGGTGGAGGGATTGGCGAATACGCGCCGTCCCGCCATGCTGACCATAAGCCCGCCTGAGGCCGCCAGTGAGCCCATGCTGACGACCACGGGCTTTTTTTCGGCCAGTCGGGCCAGAGCTGTGTAAATTTCCTGCGAGGCCGCAGCGCCGCCGCCGGGCGAATCCACGCGGACCAGCACGCCTTTGACGCCGGCGTTGCGCTCCAGCTTGCGCACCCAGTCCAGGGTAGGTTCGGCGCTGAGGATGGGGCCGCGCACAGTAACCAGGGCCAGGCGGTCATGACTGCCCAGACCGTCTTCCGGGAAAAAGGCGTAGCCCAGGGACAGGAGCAAAAGGACAAGCCCGCCCCAGAACAGCAGAGGATGCCGCAGCCGGAAGGGCGGCCGCAGCAGGCTGCGCCAGATTGAGGCCGGAATCTGCGCCAGGGGACAGCCCATGGCGCAATCGGCCTGGGGGGCCTTTTGCAAGGACGCGGCCGGGTCGGCGAGGGGAGGCGTCATGGTCAGGGGGGCTTCGCCTGCGTGGGGATTCGGGGCGTTGTCGGTGGGAGATGCGGACGCAGCTGCGTCGGGGGGAAGTATGCCGCTCATGAAGGGGCCTTTGCGCGTGCGGCGCGGTTACAGGTAGGGGGAAAAAATCCAGCAGGCGGCGTTGCGCAGCCGCTTGGGCAGGGAAAAACGGCGCAGGTCATGGGTGGTGCATTCTGTGCCGCGATTGATGGCCGCATCGATATGCGCGGCAATGGCGTCGTGGGCCTTGGCGTCGAAGATTTCCATATTGAGCTCAAAATTGAGGCGCAGGCTGCGCGCGTCCCAGTTGGAGGAGCCGATCTGGCTGTAATAGCCGTCCACGGCCAGCAATTTGGTGTGGGCGAAAGGGGGAGGCTGGTACCAGACGCGCACGCCGGCCTCCAGCAAGGTGGGCAACAAACGAAAGGTGGCCCAATGGACGTAGAAGAGATTGTTTTTGGCGGGCAGCACAATGCGCACGTCCACGCCGCGTTGTCCGGCGGAACGCAGGGCGGCCACCAGGCCGTGGGAAGGCAGAAAATAGGGGGTCATGACGCGCACGCTGTGGCGGGCGGCATTGATGACCCCGCAAAAGATGTCGCTCAGAGGATCGTCGTCGGAGCCGGGGCCGTCCATGATGATGCGGCAGCGGCTATTGCCCCTGGCCTTCGTGCTGGGGGGCGGCAGGGGCGAATACTGCCCGGTGCAGAAACCCCAGTCCAACAGAAAGGCCCGGCGCAGCTGGTCCACAATGGGGCCTTGGCAGCAAAAGTGCACGTCCTGCACATAGCCGCGCTTGCCGCTGGTGAGGTTTTCGTCGGCAATATTCATGCCGCCGGTAAAGCCTGTCTGGTCGCAGACCAACAGCTTGCGGTGGTTGCGCAGGTTGATGCTCAGGTTGGGCGGCAGCAGGCGCGGGGGCAGAAAGACGGCCACGCGCACGCCCTGGCGAGCAAGTTTTTTCCACGGACGGCGCAGGGAATAGAGCTGGCCCACGCCATCCACCAGCAAGCGGACGTCCACGCCTCGGGCCGCAGCGGCGGCCAGGGCCTCGCAAAAGGCCGTGGCGCTTGCGCCGGCGTTGAAAATGTAGGTGGAAAGATAAACCTGATCCTGCGCCGCGTTGATGGCCTGCAGCATGGCGGGATAGGCTTCGTCGCCGTTATGCAGGGGGGTGATGGCGTCGCCCACGCTGAGGTGCTGTGCGGTGAGCACGCGCCCGATGCGCTCCATACTGACGATATTTTCGGGCACAGGGCCGGGCGGCTTGCGGGGCAGGGGCGGGTGCGCGTAGTCCGGTTCCAAAGGGGCCTGCCGCTGCATGATGCGCGTGGCCCGGCTCTCGGCCCGGCTGATGCCAAAGGAGGCGTAGAGCAGCGGCCCCACCAGGGGCAGCAGGAGGGCCGTGACCGTCCAGCCCAGGGCCGCGCGCGGGTCGTGTTTGGTAAGTAAGGCGTGCCCCACGGCCACCCAGGAAAGGGCGTGTACGGCCAGGATGGCAAAATATTCCACTATATCCCACATGAGAAACCCGGCCCGCCGCCAGCAGCGGAAAGAACGCCCGCCGCAACGGTGTAAGGCAGATTGCCGGCGCGGCTGCGCGCCGGAGCGGACGCCGTAGTTTTGAGAATGCACCTTCTCAAAACACATCCGCCCCCAGTAAACCAGAAAAGGCCCTTGAAGACCAGTCCGCCTTCTGTGGAGGAGTCCGCCACCGCGACCTTGCGCCCATGCGGCCCTCGGCAAAAAGCATCGGACGCGCCGAAGCGCCGCTTCCTGCCGTCGCCCGCAACGGCAAAAACGCCTCGGCCTTTGGGGCCGGGGGGCGCTCTCTGCGGTTCTGCGAAGGAGAACGAGGGGCGTTCCCTTCCCCCGCACACTGCGCCGGCATCGTTACCGCTGCTTCTCTATTTTTGCTCTTCTGCTTTGGCGAGGCCCTCACTCTGGCCGAAGATGATCAGTTCCATCCAGTCCAGGGCGAAGTTCAGGGCGGCCACATCGCCTTCTTCGCTGTCCTGCATGACGGCTTCGCGGCGGGCTGCGTCCACCTCCACGCGGGAAAAGATACGCATGCGCTCGACGAGTTCGCGGAATTTGTCCAGCTGATAGAGGCAGAGCACAGCCATGGTGGTCATGCGCTGCTCCAGGGGTTTGCCCGTGGCGCGCACCATGGCCATAAGGCGCATGTAGCGGTCGTTGGCGGCGTTGTAGGGGGCCAGGCCCTGGTTCTCAAGCCACTGGGCGGCGGTGCGATCCGTGCCCTGGTCAAAGCCGTGGCAGTGGGGTTCGCGCACCACAAAGAAGCGCTCGGCCACGCCGTTCTCGGCCATCTTGGTGCCCCGGCCCAAGGGGTAAAAGCGACAAGCGCCGGGGCGATTGTCGTAGACGGAACAGCCCACGGGGCTCACAAAAGGACAGGGCTCGCCGGGGCCTTCAAGCATGCGCAGCAGGGGCAGGGGAAAGCCCGTGTCGGGGAAGGTGCGCATGCGGGTGAAGGAATTGAGGAAGTCCTCGCTGCCCAGGCCCAGGTGGCGGCGCAGGCGCAGCACGTCGTAAGGGGTCAGGGGCAGGGTCAGTTCCGCACAGCAGCGGTTGAAGCAGGGCACTTCCGGGTTGCAGTCAAAGCAGAACGTCGTGCCGGGGGCCAGTTCAGGCAGATTTTCCATAAACTCGCGGCTGGCGTCGTCAGAAGACATGGTCATGGGGGCTCCTTGCGGTGCGCTGCGCCGCCGGATGGGGTGGGGCTGCCTTTGTGCGGGACAGGGGGCTGCCGGGGGGGGATCAGATGACCTTGTTCAGGCCGTATTCGATAATGCCTTCGGCTCCGGCCTGGCGCAGGCGGGGGATGAGGTCACGCACCACGTCGATCTGCACCACGGTTTCCACAGAAAGCCAGCGCGTATCGCGCAAGGGGGCCACGGTGGGGGAGTTGAGGGAAGGCAGCATTTCAAGGATGGCGTCCAGGTTGGCGGCCGGCGCGTTCATTTTGAGGGCCACAAGGTTTTCGGCCCGCAAAGCGCCCTGCAGCAGCAGGTTAAGCTGCTCCACCTTGGCGCGCTTGCGCGGGTCCTGCCAGGCGTCCTTGTTGACGATGAGCACGGGGTAGGAGCGCATGACTTCATCAATGATGCGCAGGCCGTGGGCGCGGATGGTGGTGCCGGTTTCGGTGACCTCCACAATGCCGTCAGCCAGGCCTTCCACCACCTTGGCCTCGGTGGCGCCCCAAGAATAGAAGACTTCCACGTCCACCCCGGCCTTGGTGAAGTAGCGGCGGGTGAGGCCTTCCACTTCAGTGGCGATGCGTTTGCCCGCCAGATCCTGAGGCTTCTGGTAGGGGGAATCGCCGGCCACGGCCAGCACCCAACGGCAGGGGCGGTTGGAGGTTTTGGAGTAGACGAGGTCGGCCACGCGCACCACCTTATCCTCGTGCTCGCGCTCCACCAGCCAGTCCAGGCCGGTGATGCCCGCGTCCAGCACGCCGGCGGCCACATAGCTGCCGATTTCCTGCACGCGGCAGAGAGAGGCGGCGATTTCGGGATCATTAATGTCAGGGAAATAGTTGCGCGTGTGCTTGCGGATTTTCCAGCCCGCGCGTTCAAAAAGATTGATGGTGGCTTCTTCCAGCGAGCCCTTGGGCACGCCGAGCTTGATGATGGGGGTAGTTTCCGCGCTCATGGGCTTGTTTCCTTATCCGCCATAGACTTTTTTGGGGTCAAAGACCTGCGGAGCGCATTCCCGCAGGCGGCCGTCCTTCCATTCCCGGTAGAAGCAGGAGCGCCGCCCCGTGTGGCAGGCCGCGCCGCCCTGCTGCTCCACCAGCAGAAGTACCGTATCATTGTCACAATCCAGCCGCAGGGCGCGCACTTTCTGCACATTGCCGGAGGTGCCGCCCTTGTGCCAGAGTTCCCGGCGGCTGCGGCTCCAGTAATGGGCCTCGCCCGTTTCAAGGGTTTTGCGCCAGGCGTCCTCATTCATGTAGGCCAGCATAAGCACTTCGCCGCTCGCACAGTCCTGGGCAATGGCGGGCACCAGCCCCTTGCTGAAATCAGGAATAAAGTCTGCGTCGGGCGGCAACTGGGGCATGGGGGCGTTCTCCTTATAACCTTGCGTCAATGTAAAACGCTTTATTATAGTCGTTGCACCCGCAAGACGCAAGGGGTTGTGGCGGCCCTTGCGCGCCGCGGCAGACTGTGGCACATTGCTGTGTTAACAGAAACTCCAGAATAAGGCGGACTCGCCGCCGGGAACATACATGTCCGAACCTCACGACATCACAAGCGAAGTACAGCAAACCACGGCGGCGGAACAGCCCAAAGCCGCGCATAAAACAACAGAACAGCTTGAGAATATGGAAGAAATCGCCGTCAGCGAGCCTGAAGACGCTCTGCCCGGCGTCACCCTGGACGACCTGCCTGAGGCCGTGCGCGCGGCCTGCGCCCGCGCCGGCTGGCAAAGCCTCATGCCCGTGCAGTGCCTGGCCCTGCCCTATCTGCTGGAAGGTCGGGATATCATGGTGCAATCCCGCACGGGCAGCGGCAAAACCGGCTGCTACCTGCTGCCCATGCTGCCCCGGCTCGCGCCGGAGCTCAAGGCCCCGCAGGCCCTGGTGCTGACCCCCACCAGGGAACTGGCCGTTCAGGTAGAACGCGAAGCCGCCACCATTTTTGAAGGCACGGGCATCCGCACTGCGGCCGTCTACGGCGGCGTGGGCTACAAAAAGCAGATGGACGCCCTGCGCGAAGGCGCACAGCTCATTGTGGGCACGCCGGGCCGTGTGCTGGACCATCTGCTGCGTCGCACTCTGGATCTGGAATCCCTGCGGGAACTGGTCTTTGACGAGGCCGACCGCATGCTCTCCATCGGCTTTTACCCGGACATGAAGGAAATCCAGCGTTACCTGCCCCGCCGACGCATCCACACCTGCCTGTTTTCGGCCACCTATCCGCCGCATGTGCTCAAACTGGCGGAAGAATTTATGGCCGCGCCGTCCATGCTTTCCCTCTCGCAAAAAGAAGTGCACGTGGCCGCGGTGCAGCACCTGTTCTGTCAGGTCAAGCCCATGGATAAAGACCGCGCCCTGGTCCGCCTGCTGGAAACGGAAAACCCCGCTTCAGCTCTTATTTTTTGCAATACCAAGGCCAACGTGCACTATGTGGCCGGCGTGCTGCAGGGCTTTGGCTACAATGCCGACGAGCTTTCGGCCGACCTTGCCCAGGCACGGCGCGAAGAAGTGCTGGAAAAAATCCGCCAGGGTCGCCTGCAGTACCTGGTGGCCACAGACGTAGCCGCGCGCGGCATCGACATCCCCCAGCTTTCGCACGTTTTTCTTTTTGAGCCGCCCGAAGACCATGAAAGCTACATCCACCGCGCCGGGCGCACCGGCCGTGCGGGCGCGGCGGGCACGGTCATCTCTCTGGTGGACGTTATGCAGCGCATGGAGCTGGACCGCATCGCCAAGCACTATAAAATCGGCTTCATGGAGTTGCCCCTGCCCACGGATGAAGACGTGGCACGGGTGGCCGGCGCGCGCCTCACAGCCATTCTGGAGGCCCGCTTCCGCGCCCTCACCGGGCTGGAACGCATGCGCGTGGCCCGCTACGCCCCCCTGGCCCACGAACTGGCCACCCAGAACGACGAAGAAGACAATGCGCTGCTCCTGGCCATGCTGCTGGACGCCTGCCATCAGGAAAGCCTGCACAACAGCCGCTTCCCCGATCAAAATGCGCCGTCCCGCTCCCGCCAGCGCCCGCATGCGCCCAAACCTTCGCAACGTCAGGAAGACGCCGGGTCCGGCGAGGCCGCCGCACCGGGCACAGGCCGCCGCCGGCGGCGCTCCTCTCGCCGCCGCAAACCGGGCGACGCCCCCGGTACTGAAACCGCCTGAAATCCATGACCGCCACCGAAGTCGCGTCCAGCCCCGCCATCGCTTTTGTTTCCGCCGCCCCCGCCGAGGCGGTGCGCACGGCTCTGGACAATTTTGCGGCCCTGCTGGCGGACGCCGACTTCACGGCGGAGCTGGTGCTCTTACAGGTGAAAAGGCTGCAGGTGCTGCGGCGCAGGCAGATGCTTTTTGAACTGCGCGCCCTGTATATGGCCCTGTGGCGGCTGGCTTTGGGGCGCTCTTTTCCGCAGGACGCGGACGCCATGTTCGCCCAATTTCAGCGCGAATACCGCCAGAAGCGCAAAGACCGTCAGTGCGCCGGCCTGCTGACCCGCGCCCGCGAGTACTGGGGCATGCTGGAGCCCCGCGGCGACGCGGACTTCAGTCCTGTGGCCCGGCACATCTGCTCCTTCAGCCCACAGGACGAAAAACAGGCCAGAAACATGACCCTCAAGCTGGTGCTGCACATCCGCCAGCATTACAATTTCATCTTCGCCCGGCTGATCTGAGCCGGCCAAGACCGGGAATCTGCGGACCCATGAACATCGCACATACTGTGGCGTCTCTCGGCGCGCCCGCCGGTACGGGCGTCACCATCGGCAATTTTGATGGACTGCACCTGGGGCATCAGGCCCTTATCCGCCGCACGCTGGAAGTTTGCAGGCAGGACGGGCTTGCCCCTGTGGTGCTGACCTTCTGGCCCCACCCCCGGCTGGTGCTCTTTCCCGACCAGGGGCACATGCCCCTGTGCACCAGGCAGGACCGCCTGGACCGGCTGACCCAACTGGGCGTGCCGCAGGTGCTGGAGCTGCCTTTCGACCGCGACCTGGCCGCCCTGGACGCGGCCGCCTTTGTGCGCCGCTATCTGCTGCCCATGAATCTGCGCCGTCTGGTGGTGGGCTATGATTTTTCCCTGGGCCGCAACCGCGGCGGCCATGTGGACGTGCTGCGCAACCTGGGCGCGGAAGCAGGCTTCAGCGTGGAGCAGCTCGCCCCTGTGGTTGTGGACGGCACGGTGGTGAGCTCCACCGCCCTGCGCAGGCTCATCGGCCGGGGCGACGTGCGCGAGGCCGCCGTACTGCTGGGCCGCTGCCACGGCTTCAGCGGGCCCGTGGTTCACGGCGACGGCCGCGGCAAAGGGCTCGGCTTTCCCACCGCCAACCTCCAGTACCCGCAGGTAGTCCTGCCCGCCAGGGGCGTCTACGCCACCCGCGTAACCCTGGAAGGCCGCGTCTGGCCCTCGGTGACCAACGTGGGACACAAGCCCACCTTTGGCCGCAACGAGCTCACGGTGGAGGCTTTTTTATTGGAAAACTGCCCCGACCTCTACGGCCGGACCCTGCGCCTGGATTTTGTGGACCGCCTGCGCGACGAACGCCGCTTTGCCGACGCAGAGGAGCTTAAAGCCCAGATCAATGCGGATGTGGCCGCCGCCCGCCGCACGCTGGCGGCCGCTGCGCGGGGATAAACCGAGGACACGCCTATGGGAACTATTGTCTTGCTGTTTGTGGTAGGGCTGGTCGGCAGCGCTCTGTTTGACCACTTTAACCTGCCCGGCGGGGCCATGACCGGAGCCATGCTGGCTGTCATCCTGTTCAAAAGCATGGGCAGCGTCACCACGCCGCCCACGCCGCACTGGCTCAGGTTTGTGGTCTATGGCTGCGTGGGCGTTCTGGTGGGCAATATGTACAACCCCGGCATGCTGGAGGCGGTACGCGACACCTGGCCGGTGATGTTGCTTTCCACCAGCATGATCATGCTGGCAGGGATTATCTGCACCTGGGTTGTAGCGCGCAGCGGGGCGCTCTCCGTGGGCGGCGCGTATCTGGCCACCAGCCCCGGCGGCTTCAATGCCATGGTGGCTCTTTCGGGCGGCACAGGACAGGAAGCGCCCATAGTCATGGTCTACCATCTGGTGCGCATCTACACCATTGTACTGCTGGCCCCGCTGGTGGGCCGCGTGCTGGGGGTCTTCATCAAATAAAAAGGACGCCTTCAGGAACACGCTGCCCTCAAAGGCGTCCTTCGCCGTTTCGCAAGAAATCTACTTGAGGATGTACGCGCTGACGATTTCGCCGTAATAGGCGATATGTGCGTCCCGGTTGGAACCCACGGCAGAGCCGTCCACATCCTGCGGATAGCAGGCGTCCTTAAACTTTGGAGTCAGGGCGGCCAGATCCTGCTGCTGGCTGTAGACGACCTTGCATTCCAGCGTCAACGGAAACTCCCTGACGGCCGGCACGGACACGACCTCCGGCGCAACCAGCGTGAGCCCGGCCGCCTGGATCTTGTCCATATTCCTGCCGCACTTGCCCCCGCACACGCCGATGATTTTTTTGTCGTACGGACCCACCGGCACGTTGACGGTAAATTCCGGATTCTTGTCCAGCTGCTCCCTGGTAAAGCGGTGTTCGCGCACAAAGGCAATAAAAATGGGGGTCTGCCACTCAAGGCCCAGGGTTCCCCAGCCGATGACCATGCTGTTGACCTTGTCGCCGGCCTTGGTGGTGAGCAACACGCCCTTGGGCAGGGCCGCAAAAATGTCTTTGGCGTAGTCAAAAGGGACGATTTTCATTTTTTCCATTGGATGCACCATATTCCTGTTGCAAGAGGGATAATGCTTTGCCCACGGCGTCACTGTACCGCTTTTCCGCAGCGCGGCCAAGGGCGGCGGGGCGGCGTTGGCCGGGACGCAGCAGGGAATAATAAAACAAGCCCCACAAGGCGCGATAGGCCTTGCAGGGCTTTGTGGAGCCATATTCTGGCGGAGGGAGAGGGATTTGAACCCCCGTGGGGCGTAAACCCCAAATGGTTTTCAAGACCACCGCGATCAACCGCTCTGCCATCCCTCCGCAGCTCGCGCCGGGCCGCCGACACAGCCGAACCCGCCCGCAGAGCCCGCACAGCATACCCGGAACAGCCGCAATATTCAAATGAAAAGCGCGCGAACTTCCGCGCGCGCCCAACCCTTTTTATGAAGCCTCAAGGGGGCGGCGCGCCAGCCGTAAGAGCAGCCCCGGCCCCGGCGGACTTGCCACTTTCTGACGCAGGTTGTAGGCTGCCTTGCAGGTAAACCGGCCGCGCGTCGGCTGTCAGGAGGTTTTTCATGGCCAGTGCACAGAGCAACAAGGGCGACGCCCCCACCCCCAAGTCCACCCCGGACGCAAGGCAGGCCCCCGCCGCCGGGCAGGATTCCTCCGCGCCAGGAACGGACGGCACGCCGCACAAGCGCGCCGTCAGCCCCTTGGTCTTCGGCCTGGCCGTAGCTCTGGCCCTGGTGCTGGGCCTCTATGTGGGCTCTCTGGCGCCTGCCCTGTTTGCGCCCGCGTCGGATTCCGGCCCCGGACGACAGGCCGCGCCCGCGGCCCCGCCAGCGCCTTCTGCCGCGCCTTCTGCCGCACAGGAAAACCAACCGCCCATGCCGCCGGAGCTCGCCGCCAAAATCGCGGAGTTGGAAAAAGCCGTGCTCGCCGCCCCGGACAAGGCCGCCCTCTGGACCAGCCTGGGCAACCTCTACTTTGACACAGGGCAGGCCCGCAAGGCCGCATCCGCCTATGAGCGGTCCCTGGCTCTGGCTCCGGACGACCCCGACGTGCTCACCGACCTGGGCATCATGCACCGGGAACTGGGAGAATTTGAAAAGGCCGTGGCCGACTTCCGCCGCGCCTCCACCGTTAATCCGCGTCATGAAAACGCCATGTTCAACGAGGGCGTGGTCCTCTACTACGACCTCAAGCGCAAAAATGAAGCGCTCAAAGCCTGGCAGCGCCTGCTGGCGGTCAACCCCGCGGCGCACGCTCCTGACGGCAAGGCGGTGGCCGATCTCATCCGGCAATTGCAGTAAGCGCCCTTGGCAAAGATACAGGCGGAGCACCCATGACTGCATTTTTTCCCGGCCCGGGCCGTTCTCCCGGGCAGACCCCATCCCGGCGCGGATCCGGCGTCATCCACACTACCGTCATCCCGTACCCCCGCCCTGCAGCAGCCTCCCCCTGCGCGCCTGCCGCCCTTGACACGGCCCGGAAGACGAAACTCCGGCAGGTCGGCGTTCTGCTGCTTTGCCTGCTCTGCCTCTGCGTCCTGCCCTGCCGCGTGACCGCGGGGCCCATACCGCCCACGCCCGCCGCGCCCCACATGGGCCTGCTGCCCTATCTTGAAGCATTTCTGGACCCCACGGGCAGCATGGACGTAGATGAAGTGGCGGCCCCGGCCAACAACGCCGCCTTCCGGCCCCTGACGCTCCAGGCCCTGCCCCGAACCACGGGCGTGCTCTGGTTACGCTTTACCCTTGCCCCCTTGCCGCAAGGGCTGCGCCCGCCCACCCTGCTGCTGGACCTGGGCCCCGCCGTACCGGCAGACCCCGTGCTCTACGCGCCGTACACCGACCCCCTGACCCAGGCCGCCGCCTGGCGCGAAACCAGGCCCAGCCAGCGCAATGTGCTGCTTTTGCCTGAAGCCGCCGACCAGCCCCGGACCTGCTTCCTGCGCCTGGACGGCCTGCCGGGGCCGTGGTTTGCGCCCACGCTCCGCACCCCGCAGGACGCCGCCAGCAACTGGGACAGCCTGGCGGGCACGGCGGCCGTGCTGGCTCTGGGCGTAGTGCTGCTGCTTTGCCTGCTGCGCGGCCTTTCAGAAAAAGGCCAGTGGCGCGCCTGGACAGCCCTGTATGTGGGCATGGCCCTGCTCCAGGCCGTACTGGGCATGCCCGCCTACGGCGAAGGCCGCATAACCCCGGCTGAGGCAGCCGCCGTACTTTCGCCGGGCCTGGCCCTCATGCTGCTGCCCCATGTGGGACGGCACCTGCTGCGCACCCGCGGCCGCTCCCGCGCCCTGGACGTACAGTTTCTGCTGCTTTCCCTGCCCGGCGCGGCCTTGGCCCTGCTGCCGCTGCTGCCCGGCTACGGCTGGCTGATCCGCTACCTGGCGCTCTGGCCCGCAGGCGCCCTGCTGTTTGTGCCCACGGCCCTGGCCGGGGCGCTTATGGGCCTGGGCGGGGCGCGGCGCTTTCTGCTGGGCTGCCTGGTGCCGCCGCTGTTCGTGGCCGCCAGCATTCTGGGGCTGGACCAAGGCTACGCGGCCGGGCTGCTGGCCGCGGCCCCGCTCTGGGGCACGGCCTTGAGCGCCCTGCTCATCGCGGGCACGGGCCAGCCCAGAGACATGGCCGCCGCGCAGACAAAGGCCGCCGCACCCGCAGCCGACCCCCTGCTGGCTTTGGCGACAGATCCCGTTCAGCCCGGCCAGACGGCATCCGCCGCCTCCGGAAACCCGGATGTCATCATCCTGGACCAGCCCCTGGATGACCCCAATCTGCGTCTGCTCCCCAGCCTGGAGCCCGCGTCTGGCGATGCGCTGTCGGACCTTTCCGGCCTGCCCGATGGCTCGGACTGGTCTCCGTCCGCAGCCCCCATGCCCGCAGCCCCTACGCCCACGCGTTCCGCCGACGCGGCAACGGCGGCGCACAGAGAAGCCCTGCGCCCGCCGCTGGAAAAAATCTTGCGGGAGGGCACGGCCCTGCTGGGCTGCGCACTGCCGCCGGCCGTGCGCCAACACGCAGAGAATCTGCGCAGCGCCGCCGACGAACTGGCGCGCGTCCTGGACAATCCCGGCGCGCTTGCCCAGGCCCCCGCCGGCCCGCCGGCCCGTACAGCCTTCAACCTGCAGCACCTGGTGCGCGAAGCCCACGACGCCGTATCCGTGGCGGCGGAAAACGCGGGCATAGGCCTGGCGTGGTATTTGCCGCCCCTTTTGGGACATATGTATGAAGGACCGGGCCAAGCCCTGCGCCAGGTGCTGGACGGCCTGCTGGAAAGCGCCGTACGCGCCACGGCCCACGGGGCCGTACACCTGACCGTGCGGCGCGTGCCCGAAAGCGCGGACCCCGGCCACCTGCTCTTTACCGTTACAGATACGGGCGCGGGCCTGCCGCCGCGCAGCCGTTCGGGCCAAGCCCTGCTCCGCGCCTGGGAGCTGGCCGGCGTCTGCAACGGTTACCTTACTGTGGACAGCGGGCCGCAGGGCGCGTCCATTGCCTTTACCCTGCGCCTCACGCCCCTGGAAGCGGAGGAAGAAGAGGAGGCCCCTGCGCCCACCCCCACAGTGGCAGTAGTGGGCGCGGACGCCGAAGAGCAGGAATCTCTGACCAGTCTGTGCCGGGAACAGGGCTGCCTTTGCCTGGCGGCCCCGGATCTGGAAGAGGCTTTGCGCCGCAATGCCGCCACCCCCGCCGTACTGCTCACGGCCCTGCGCCCGCAATACGGTCCGGCTCAGGCCGATCTGCTGGGGCGCTTTGAGGCTGAAGCCCGCCGCGCAGGCCTGCCCGTGTTCAAGGCCCTGGCCGTAACGCCCAACCAACGCCACTGGGACGCTTTGGCGGAAACGGGGTACACCCACGCCCTGCTGACGCCTCTGGACGCCGCCGCCTTTACCGCCACGCTGCGCGAGGTTCTGGACGAAGCCGGCCTGCAGCCAAGGCCCGACGCGCTTCCCCAAGACGCGCCGCACCAAGACGCGCCCCGCGAAGACGCCGCCCCTCCCGCCCACGGCACAGCTGCCCCCTTGCCGGACCTTTTCGGCCCACAGCCGGAACCGGAGGTGACGCAGACAGACGCAACGCCCCCCGTCGTCATTCCCACACACAGCGGCTCTGAGGGGCCAGACCCGGTTCTGAACCCGCCGCAACAGGGCGCGGCCTTGACCCCCGCGGCAATCCCGGCCGTACCTGACGCAGAGGCCTCCCCGCGGGCGGAAGCATCCCCCACGCTCGCCCCAGCCAACCCGCAGGCGGCGGAAACAGTGGACGCCGCTCGTGCGGCACGGTACGCAACGGATCCGGAGCACCTCGCGCCGCCAGCCGAAGAAGCGCCTGCGCCGGAAGCAGCCCAGGCGACGGCAGACAGTCCGCTGCCCGATCTGTTCGGGCCAGATCCCTTTGGCGCCGCCCCCAAAGCCGCGCCTGCCGCACTTGTGGCGACAGTCCCTGCTTTGGGGCAGGAACAGGTCGCTGCCCGCACGGCCAGAACATCGCAGGAGAACGCCGCATCCCCGGCGCAGACGACGGACAACGCGGACGACCGCCCGGAAGCCCCCGTACCGCCGGAAGCGGCGGCGTCACGCCTGGAAGCCGCGCCCTTGTCTGCGCCCGCTGTTGTTCTGGCGAACCAGCCGGACATGGACAACATGGCGGCCGCGACGGATGGCCCCGCGCCGGACGCCGCAACGGCGGCCATGACCGACCCTGCGCACAAGCCTGATACGCCGGCGGACGCAGCCGTCATTGCGGAGAGCCCGACCGCAACCGACGCCGCTTCACCGCCAACCTTTGCGCCGGAGGAGGCCGGGCCGGAAGCGCGCTTGCCGGAAGAAGCCGCGCCGCAGGACGAATTTCTGGTTGCCGCCGGGCTGGGCGGCCCCCAGTGGGAGGAACCCACAGTTTCCGCCGCTGCGGCAGGCGCGCTGCTGGCGCAGCGGCCCGGCGAGGCCGTACTCACCCCGGTGGGCACAGCCGATGCCGCGCCGTCCGGGCCAACCCCCGTCCCGGCGTCCACCGACATCCCCGCCGGACAGGCCACGGACGTCGCCCCCCAGACCAAGCCGGCCCCCTCTTTGCCCGCGCAGCCGGAGGAGCCCCTGCCAAAGGCGGCAACGCCCGCGCCTTCTTCTGAGGCCACCGCGCCTTTTAAGGCCGCTGCAGACCCGTCGGATTCCGCCCCGTCCGCACCCCAGGCCGGCTTTGTCCCGCCCAACGCCGCCCAAGCCATGCCTGGCCCGGCAGGCTGGGCAAACTACGACCTGGCCGACGAATGGGTGGGCGAACCCATGCCTGTGGGCACGCCCGTGAACCCGGCCCGCTCTCCGGCTGCCGCGCCCAAGGCTGTGGACGCCCCACCGCGCACGACAGCCGCTGCAAACCCACAGCCCGCGTCGTCCGCACAGGACCACCGGCGCTATGTGAGCCCCAGCATTGCCACCGCCGGCGAATGGGTGGGCGAGCCCATGCCCATGACCTCAAAGCCCGCCGCCTCCGCTGCAGAGGCAGACGCGCGGCCTGCGGCAACGTCCCGGCAGACCGGCACTTCCCCCCAGCCCGCTGCACCGCGGCAGACTGTGCGCGTGACCTCTACCCCGTGGCCCGTCCCCAAATCCACACCCGCCGTGCCGCCAACAGCCGGGCAGCCCGCCCCCCTGACCCTCACGGGCCTGCCGGAACAGCCCCCCCAGACCGTGCCGCCGCGAGACATGCCCCGCACCGCCGCAGGCAGGCTCATCCTGAAACTTCTGGGCGGCCTGAGCGACCACGCCTCTCCGCCTGCAGACCCCCTGGCCGTCCCCCCCCCCACGGCGGCTCCGGCTGCAGCGGCGCACTCCACAGCCGCCAACGCCGCCAATGGCCAGCAGACCTCCATCGTCAATTTCATCGCCGGGGCCGCGCCTTCTGCGAAAATGCAGCCTTCTGCAGCCGTGTCAGGGGCTGCGGCGCAGTCCGCCGCGCCTTCTTCCAGGCCAGCCGCTCGCACGCAAGCCCCACCGCAGGCTCCAGAGCGGGACGCGCCGCCTGCGCAGCAATCCCTGGCAACTTCAACGCCCCAAGCAACGCCTTTCTCCGCCCCGCCCAAGGAAGACGCCACGCTGATCCGTCTGGTGGAGCGCCTGGACGCCGCCATGGAAGACGCGCAGGAAGGCTACCGCAACCGGCGCTGCCCCGTGGTGGGCGAAGCCGCCGCCCGCATTGCCGCAGAATCGGACGCCTTCGGCTTCCGCGTATTGGCCCGCATGGCCCGTTGCGTGGAACGCGCCGCCCGCGCCAGCGACATGAACGCGCTCCACGACCTGCTGCCGGAACTGGCCGTGGCCGTGGAACGCAACCGCATCGCCCTCAATCCCCACGGCCTGGGGGGATAAAACACTTTTACGGCATGGGGGACTTTTGCCTGCAACCGTCCCCCGTGCCGCAAAAATCTCCCGCGCAGAGCTGTGCCGGGCGTCCCCGCATCGTGCGGCAGGCGCGGTCATGGCGGGCGGGCGCACGCTTAAAAACGGACACATGCCGCAAAGCTCAGGCAACAGCACGGCCAGGGAGCTCAGCTATACGCCCCGCAAACCTTGACCTTAAGATTTTTGAAGCGTATTTTGTTATTATTGTCAGATGCCTGTTCCTTTTTTATGACCCATTGCCGGGGGGGATTGCATGAACGCTTGCAGTAAAAAACTTTGTTCCCTGCTTGTTCTGGTGGCCTTGACGCTCTGCCTGGCCACTGCGGCCGTAGCCAGGGAAGTAGTCCTCTACTCCTCCAACCAGCCCGACATGCTGGACGCCATCTCGCTGGATTTTGAAAAGAAAACCGGCATCAAGCTCACCGTGGTGCGCATGGGCACCGGCGAAGCCATGAAGCGTATCGCCGCAGAAAGGGCCAACCCCCTTTGCGATGTGTTCTGGAGCGGCGACGTGGCCGTACTGGATAACGCCAAGGCCGACTTCATGCCTTACGCTTCGCCCGAAGCCGCCGTGCTGCCCCCGGCCTTTGTGGAAAAAGACCACCGCTGGACCGCCGCCAACATGCACCTGATGATCATCATGGCCAACACCCGGCTGGTGCCGACCGCAGACATGCCCAAAACCTGGAAGGATCTGCTGGACCCCAAATGGAAAGACAAGGTGGTCATGGCCAACCCCCTGAAATCCGGCTCGGCCTACGCGCAGGTCTACGGCATATACAAACTCTACGGCTGGGACGGGCTGAAGCAACTGCTCAATAACGTTAAAATTCTGGACAGCTCCAGCCTCGTATACAAGGGCACCGCCGAAGGGGAATTTCCCCTGGCCATAACTATGGAATACGCCGCCCACCGCTATGTGGCCGGCGGCGCGCAGGACGTGCGCGTCATCTACCCCGCCGACGGCGTCATCGCCGCCCCTGAAGGCGCGGCCGTCATTGCCGGCTGCAAACACCCGCAGGAGGCCAAAGCCCTGGTGGACTATCTGCTCTCCCAGCCTGTGGTGGACGGCATCTTCCAGAAATACTTCCGCCGCCCCGCCCGGCCCGACGCCGTTGCCGTGGCGGGCATGCCCACACTGCAAAACATCACGCTGCTGCAGAGCTATGATCCCGCCGAGGCCAACGCGCTGCAAAAACAGCTCCTGGGCTGGTGGAAAAAACAGGTTCTGCAAAAGCCGTAGGCGTATTTTCCCGGGTGCGGCGCAGGCCGCGCCCGGGATGCGTCTGGAGTACGACCGTTCTGCTGATACCACCTCAGCGCGGCTCTTGAGGACGTTCAAGAAGGATACGCCAGTGCACATTGAGTTAGTGGATGTTGTTAAACAGTTCGGCCAGCTGCGGGTGGTCGACAAGGTAAACCTGAAGATCGGCGACGGCGAATTTTTTACCCTTCTGGGCCCCAGCGGCTGCGGCAAAACCACCCTGCTGCGGATGATAGCCGGCTTTAACGACCCCGACAGCGGCGACATCCGCTTTGACGGCACATCCATCCTGAACGCTCCCGCACACCTGCGCAACACGGGTATGGTCTTTCAGAACTACGCTCTGTTCCCGCACATGACGGTTTTTGACAATGTGGCCTACGGTATGGCGGCGCGCAGGCTTCCCCACACGACCATACGCAGCCGGGTTGAGGAAATTCTGGAGGCCGTGCAGCTTCTCAACCTGCGTGACCGCTACCCCCGCCAGCTCTCAGGCGGGCAGCAGCAGCGCGTGGCCCTGGCCCGCGCCTTGGTCATCCGCCCCGACGTGCTGCTCATGGACGAGCCCCTGTCCAACCTGGACGCCAAACTGCGCGTGACCATGCGCGAAGAAATCCGCCAGATACAGCAGAGCCTCGGCATCACCACCATCTATGTGACCCACGACCAGGAAGAAGCCATGGCCGTGTCCGACAGGATAGCCATTTTTTACAACGGCAAGCTGCAGCAGGTGGACAGCCCGCGGGGCATCTATTTCTCGCCCGTCAACAGGTTTACGGCGGAATTCATGGGCGCCTGCAATATGCTGGAAATGCGCCCTCTGGATTGGGATGCGCCGCGCCGCACGGCCAGAATGCTGTGCGACGAGACGGAGTTTGACGTTGTTATGGACGACCCCGGCCTGAGCGAACCCGTGCACCTGATGCTGCGCCCGGACTGGCTGCGCGAAATCGCCCCCGACGCCGCAGCGCCCAATGCCTTTACCGGGCGGGTGCGCGACGTCATGTTTCTGGGGGCCACCCTGGTCTGCCATGTGGCGGCGCTGGGCACGGTGCTGCGAGTGGACGTGCCCGCCCTGCGCGGCGGTGAAACCAAACAACCAGGCGACAAAATTCGGCTCTGCTTCGCGCCGACCAGCCCGGTCAGGGTGGAAGGCTGATGGCCCTGCGCAAACTTTTTTCCGTCTGGAACCTGATTTTTCTGCTGGCGGCGCTGACGCTTGTACTGCTGGTGGTGTACCCCATGTACGCCATTTTTCAGGCCAGCCTGCTCAGCGCGGAAACTGGGGCCTTTACCTGGGACAACTACCTGAGCGTGTTTACCACGCCCTTTTACCGCCGCTGCCTGTGGAACAGCCTGTTCATGAGCGGCCTGGCCACCTTCTTCAGCGTGCTCATCGGCGTGCCCTTCGCCTTTTTTACCACCCGCTACAAACTGCCCGGCGCTACCGCGCTGCGCACACTGGGCACCCTGCCGCTCATTCTGCCCACCTTTATCGGCGCGGAAGCCTGGCTGCTGCTTCTGGGCCGCAACGGCATCATCACCCGTTTTTTTGCCGATCTGGGGTTGCACATCCCCAGCATCTACGGCTGGCAGGGCGTGGTGCTGGTGTTTACCCTGCAATTTTTCCCCTTTGTCTTTCTCATGGTGGGCGCGGCCATCAATTCCGTGGATCGCTCATTGGAAGAAGCCGCCCGCAACCTGGGCGCTTCGCCCTGGCGGGTTTTCCGCACCGTAACCCTGCCGGTGGTCACGCCGGCCATAGCCTCCGGCGCGCTGATCGTTTTTTGCATGTCCATTGAAAACTTCGGCGTGCCAACCATCATCGGCAACGACTACAAGGTGCTGGCAGAGCAGGCCTACAGCGAGTTTGTCAGCGAAATGGGCGGCAACCCTTCCATGGCGGGCACGCTGAGCACCGTGCTGGTGGTGGTTACCCTGGCCCTCACCGTGCTGCAGAAGCTGTGGGTGGAACGAAAAAATTACGCCATGTCCGCGCTGCGCCCGCCGGAAATCAAAACCCTGCCCCCCCTGGGCAGGGCGCTGGCCTGGGGCTTTTGCGCCCTTGTCGTCTTTATTTCCCTGGCGCCCTTTGTCATGGTCATGGTGGCGGCTGTGACCAAAACCAACGGACCGGTCCTCTACTACGGCCAGTTTACGCTGGACAACCTGCTCATCGCCCTGAAGGTCGCCCCCCGGCCCATCCTCAATTCCTTCTTTTTGTCCACCACAGCCACGGTCATCGGCATGGTTTTCGGCCTGGCCGTCAGCTACCTGGTAGTGCGCAAGGGCGGGGTCATCGGCTATGCTCTGGACCTGGCCATGATGCTGCCCCTGGTCATTGCCGGATCCGTGCTGGGCATCGCCCTGGCGGCCACCTACAATACGGGCCCTGTGGTGCTCACCGGCACCTGGATGATCATTGTGCTGGCCTACTTCATCCGCAAAACGCCCTTTTCCGTCAAAACCACTTCCGCCCTGCTGCGACAGATCGAGGTTTCGGTAGAAGAGGCCTCCATCAGCCTGGGCGTGCCCCCTCTGCGGACCTTTCTCAAGGTGGTGGTGCCCGCCATGCTGCCCGGCGTGGCGGCCGGGGCCATCATCATGTGGGTGACAACCCTGGCGGAACTGAGCTCCACCATCGTCCTCTATTACGGACCGTGGAGCACCATGACCGTACAGGTCTTTCAGTATATCGGCAGCGGTGACTTTGGCCCGGCTTCGGCCTACGGGGCCATCCTCATCGTTTCCGTACTGGCGCCCCTGTTTATTCTCAACAAGGCGCTGGGCAAGGATCTGACCACCTCGCTGTAAGGAACAGCCCCTTTACAACCGCAGCTGGGCATACACGGCGGGCAGGTCCAAAGCCGCCTCCAGACAGTCCGCCAGGCGATCCAGCTCCGGCCCCAGGTCGTAGGCGGCCTGAGGGGCCGGAGGCAGGCCGGCCTCTGCCCGCCGGGCAGCCAGAAAGGCGTGCCGGAAAACGTCGGCGTCAAACAGGCCGTGCAGATAGCTGCCCCAGACCCGCGCGCGGCCCGCGGCGTCGCACAGGCCCCAGCCCAGGGCCGCGCCAGCCGCGTCCCGCAACAGCACCGTAGGCTCTCCCGCTGCGGGCAGACGCGCCACCCTGGTCACAACTTCTGTGCTGCCGTGGTGGATCTCGTAACCGGTCACGGCCGCGTCCGCCTCGCCGTCCGTCAACGCCGCCAGGGCCGTGCCCGTGGTCCGGCGCAGTTGCTTGGCCGCCTGCAGCGTGGTGCGCAGGGGCAGCAGATTGAGCCCTGCCTCCCGCCCGCCTTCTTCCAGGGCCAGTGGATCCAGAATTTCCGCCCCCAGTAGTTGCAGGCCGCCGCACACGCCCACCAAGGCCCCGCGCCCGGTGCGCAGGCAGCGGGCCGCAAAAGCCACAACAGACGCAGCCAGACCGCCGGCGCGCAAAAAACGGGCGTCCGCCGCCGTATTCCGGCTGCCGGGCAAGAGCACGACTTCAGGCGCACCCCAGTCCTCGGTCCGTCGGGCTACCCGCAAGCGCACGCCCGGCTCGTTGCGCAGGGCGTCCAGGTCGGTGGCGTTGCTGATGTGCGGCAGGTCCACGACCAGCACGTCCAGCAGCCCCCCGGCCGCCTCCCCGCCCGCGCCCGCGTGCAGTCCGGGCGTAAGCCCGGCCTTGAAACTTACGGAATCTTCCTCCGGCAGGCGCAGGTCCTCCAGCATGGGCACAACGCCCCAAAAGGGCTTGCCCGTGCGGCGGCTGATGGCCGTGAGGGCCGGGGTGAGCAGGCTGGCGTCTCCCCGGAATTTATTGAGAATAAGCCCGGCAACGCGCGCCCTGTCCGCGCGGGTGAGCAGAGCCAGGGTACCCGCCAGAGCCGCAAAAGCTCCACCCCGGTCTATATCCGCCACCAGGGCCACACGCGCCCCGGCATAGCGGGCCATACGCATATTGACGATATCGTGGGCGCGCAAATTGATTTCCGCCGGGCTGCCCGCGCCTTCCAGCACCAGCACGTCCCGGTCTGCCGCCAGCTCGCGGTAGGCGCGACACACAGCCCGCCAGGCCCTGGGCTTGTACTCCAGATACTGGGCCACGCGCATCTGCCCCACGGGCCGCCCCAGCACCAGCACCTGTGAGCCGATCTGCGAGGTAGGCTTAAGCAGGACGGGATTCATGCGCACGTCGGGCGCGAGGCCGCAGGCCAGGGCCTGCAGCACCTGGGCCCGGCCCATTTCGCCCCCTTCCGCCGTCACAAAAGAATTGAGGGACATGTTCTGGGCCTTGAAGGGGGCTACCCGCAAGCCCTGCCGGGCCAGCAGACGGCACAGGCCCGCTGTGAGCAGGCTTTTGCCCGCATTGGAACAGGTGCCCTGAAACATCAGGGCGGGGGGCAGACCGGCCCGCCCCGGCGAGAAAAAACGGCGCTGCGGCATGGAGATTCCTGCCTTATCAAAGGCTTTTGCCGCAGTGTAGCGTTTGCGGCGCAGGGCCACAAGCCGCGCAAAGGCGCTGACGCAGCCTGGCCCGTCACCGGCGGGCCAACACAGAACGCCGGTGGCGGGGCCAAGGCGGCAGTGCTGTTCATTGCACTGCCAAGCGCCAAAATGGGCGCCGTTACCCGTTTAAGAAGGTACGCAAAACCAAACGGCTTCGGCTCAGCGCTCGCCTTGCAGTTTGCCGTAGGCTCCGGGCAGGCGGCCCGGCCGCTCGGGGGCAGGGGTAAAGGCCTGGACGCGGGCCTGCGGCGGTTCTTCCCCGGCCGCGGCGGCCGTGCGGCCATAGACGGCGCGGGCCTGGGCACTGGGCACGCCTATGGACCGGGGCGGCAGGATGGGCTGGGCCGTGCGCAGGGTCGCGCCCTGGGGCTGCAGGCGGCTGGCGATGTCTGAGGCGGCCCGTCTGGCCTCGGGGGTTTCAATGATCTGGGCGTAGGCGTCGCGCAGGCCGGAAAGGATATGCTCCACGCTGTCCAGGGATTCCAGATCCATTTTGAGGTTGGCGCGCAGCAGGCGGGCCGTACAGAGCAGATAGAGGTTATTGAGGTTCACGGCAAGACTGCCGCCCTTGTCCATATTCAGGGAGGCGGCCAGCTCGTTGACGATGTCAATGACGCGAGAGATGAGCATGCCCTTGGCGGCAAAGTCGTTGGCCAGCATTTTGTCACGGGCCTGATGCAAGTATTTGAGAGCGCCGTCGTAGAGCATGAGCAGAAGCTGCCCTTGGTCGGTGGTGGCCACATTGGTTTGAAAATAGGCTTGCGCCGCTTTGTTCATAGTCTCATCCTCAAGCCCCTGGGGGCGACGGTTGGTGGCTGCTAATCACTGCTGCTGGAGAGTTGCTTGAGCTGGGTTTCCAGCTGATCTTGCATGGTGCTGTATTGCTTGAGCAGGGTTTCAAGATTGGCAAAATAGGTTTTTTGCCGAGACTCCCAAAGTTCAAGCCTGTCCTGCTCTTTTGAAATTTTGTCTTCAATATTTTCCATGATGGTTTTGTAGTTTACCTGCAAAACCATCAGCGCGCCGTTTTGTGATTTGAGATATATCGCGTCGGCGATCTGATCATCCGTGGCATTGGCGCTGACATTGACGTCGTTGTAGGTCAGTTCGCTTTTCAGAAAACTGTTGACAGTGGGGATCAGGCCTTCCTTGATGCGGATCTGCCCTGAGTGGGCGCCTTCGCTGAGGTCATCGATGCTCAACGAAAGACCGCGCGCGTCACCGCTGGCCACACTGTAGTAATAGCCGGGCTGGCTGGTATCGCGGGTGGCCTCCACCCCGCCCACATAGACGTGCTCTATATTGCCGTCCGCATCCACGGAATAGCTGACGTCATACGTGCCGCCCTTAGTGATGCCGGCCACATGGCTGTTGTAACGAAAGTCTGCGGACGAGCTGGCCCCGGTGCCGCTGGAGCAGAAAAAATCCACCACGGCTTCCAGGTTGTTGTTGATCATGTCCTCATAGTTTTCCTGGTCCAGCTGCTGCAGGGCAGCGAGGCTGGATTCGGGCGCTATGACCAGCAGGCCGTAAGTATCGCTGTTTTCGTCGGTGTCGGTCTTGATGCCCATGTTGGCCAGGTTGGCCAGCACGTCGCCCGAAAGCAGGTCTGTGGCGCTGGTGCGGCTTTGGAAACCTGGCGGAGAGCTGCCCAGAAGGCCGGAAAAGCGCGAGGCGAAAAGCTGCACGCCGTAGTTGCCCTGCAGCAAACCGCCTTTTTCGGAAGTAAGCTGTGAAGCGCTGTAGTTGTCGTTGCCTATATCGTCGGGATCACTGGAGGTGGTTTCCTTGGTTTCATCGTACTTCGTATAATCCTGGATGGTCAGCAAAACGGAGTTTACCGCGTCCAGAAAAGTCTGGATGGATTCCTCCACCGAGGCAATGTCCGTGCTCACGCTGATGCGGGCCGTACCCGTATCCTGAATGCTGAAAACCACGCCCTCAATGACGTCGCTCACGCTGTTGCTGGCGGACTCCATCTCCATGGGCCAGTTGTCCACGGTATAGCGGGCGTTGGCGGCGCGCTGGATGTTCCAGACCGAAGAGGAAGCCACCTGACCGCTGATGCCGGGGCCGCTGACGCTTTGGACATTGCCGACCTGGAGGTAGTAGGAACCGGTGGCGTCCGTGCCGTCCCAGGCATTACCCTCAGCGTCCACCAGGGTGGCCGTGGCGCCGGTGCCGTCCAGCGCTGCGGCAATTTTTTCGTAAATGTCTTTGATGCTGGATCCGCTGGCGATGCCGTCCACGGTCACGGTTTCGCCACCGTTAAGGGTAATGGAATAGCTCAGCTCCGGCTGCGTGGCGTCTATGGTGGCGCTGCCATCCATGCCGGTCAGCCGCGTTGTGGCCTGGACGCTGACGGCAAGGCCGTCCAGGCCCCCGCCCAATCCGCTGCTGAGATAAAAATTCTCCGTGTCGTCCAGGGTGACAACGGTGTTGCCGTCGCTGTCGGTGGACGTTGTGCCGCCCAGTTGCGTCAGCAGATCGTCGTATGTTGCCGTGTTGGCTATGGTAACCTTTTGCGTAGTGCCGTCGGTTTTGATAATGGTATATTCGTAGTCGCTGCCGTCGGCGCTGTCGCCACCCAGCTTCTGGCTCAGCATGTCCTTGTCGAAGGTCAGCTTGACGCTGGCCGAGAGTTCACTGGCGTCGTCCTGCCGCGTCCCAAGGTTGGCGGTCGTTTCACTGTGGGTAATGCCCACATCGGCGCTGAAAGTAAGGTCGCTGACGTTGGCGATCTTCATCTCCCAGCCGCCGGCGCTGTTGAGGGTCATCTCAGCGCTGCTGCTGCCCGCAGCCTGGGCAATCTGCAGCAGGGCTTCCTTCATGGTAGCGCCGGCCTTGAGTTCCAACGTGTGGGTGCTGCTCACCGCGCCGTCGTTGACCGTGAAGCTGACCGTAGTATCCGCGCTCAGCGTGGCTTTGAGGTTGGAACCGATGCCCAGGGTGGTGCTGCCGGAGGTGCGGCTTGCCTGCGCTTCAGTATCGCGCCGGTATACGGCCTTGACATCCTGAAACTGCAGGTTGCCGTCCTGGTCCAGACTGGCTACGCTGCGGCCGGTCTGGGCGTTGATCTGATTGACCAGATCTTCATTGGTTTTGTCGCCGGTGATGCTGACCGTAAACCAGTTGCCGTCCTCCGTAAGCAGATCATAGGCATACTGGTTGGGGTCGGTAATGGTTTTGTTCAGGGCCAGCAGTCCGTTGGTCTGCCAGGAGGAGGTCGCGCCGGCAGAGGTCATGCCCACCAGGTCGGCGTCGTTGATGACCAGGTCGTTGGCTTCGCCCGTGCTCGTGCCGGCCATCTGAAACACATAGCCGGAACCGGTCTGCACCAGGCTGACCTTGACGCCGGGGTTGTCGACATCGCCGTTAATGAGGCTGGCGAAAGATTCCAGGGTGGTTTTGGGGGCTATTTCCAGGGTGTGTGTGGTCCCCGCATAAGTGTAGGAAAACGTCTGGGTTTCCCCGGAAGTATTGATGATTTCCGTTTTGGAATCGTAGATGTGCATATTGGCCCAGACGGCGTTGCTGGCCATCTGGTTTACCGTGATGTTGTGCTGCACGTCCTGCGCCGAGGCGCTGGCCACGGCGGTGACGACATTTTCATCACTGCTGGTAACGTTTTTGCTGACGAAATTATTTTTATTGGCCAGATTGGAGAGCACATTCTGAGCGGTCTGCACCTGCCCGATGATTTCGCCAAAGGCCTCGTAGCGCAGGTTCCAGTCGTCCTTCCAGGCCTCCAGACGGTTGAGCTGGGTGGATTCCACCTCTTTCAGTTTGGCGAGAACCTCGTCAAAATCAGTATCCATGCCGCTCAGGCCGGAAATGGCGTTGGAACCGGAAATGCTGATGGCCATAGGCGCCTCCCCGCACGATGTGCCGCGCATGCCGTCGGCACGGCGCGGTTTGCCAAAAACAATGCAAAAAGCGTGCACGCGCGCCAGGGGAAGATTTTTCCGCCGTAAACGCGTTTGCCTCTGCCCGTATCTTCGGCGGCGTATCGTCCAAGTTTAGGGCCTGAGGCCATTGCTTTCAGGTTTACTTGGAATTATTATTAATAATAACCGATTGTATCGTTACGGTGGACGCCTGTCCGTGCAGTTGCCGGAGCGAGTGCAAAACAAAAAAAGCTCCAGGGAGGATATATGGCGGATTTGCTGGTGTTGCTGCTGGTTTTCGGCGGTGTGGCGGCTTTGTATATTCTGGCCTTGCGGAAAGGCTGGCTGCAGGTAGACCGCATGAGCTGCGGCTGAGTGCCTTTTGACAAGCAGCGTGCTCTGCTTGAAGAAAAAGAACGCCGCAAGCGGCGGCACAAAGAAAAAGCCTGAGGAATTTTCCTGGCGCGGGGCTGCGGCAGCCTCGCGTGGAACGCGCCCTGAGGCAACACACGTAAAGGAAATATGCGCTAACTGCGGTTGCGGGCCAGAACGCAGCCCACGGCCAGAAGGTTAAGCAGACCGAAGATGGTCAGGTCCAGCCGCATGGCGGCCATGAAGGCGTCAATATTTTCAGGACCGGCGGGCTGGTCGCCCAGAAAAAAGCCCAACGTCAGGGTGATGCAGGCCATGTTGATGAGCTGCCCGCCCGTGCGCACCGCGCCGGTGAGGCCTGAGGCCTGCCCCACATGGTCCCGGCCTGCGCTTTCCAGAATGATGGTGGTATTGGGCAGGGCAAAAAGGCTGATGCCCGAACCCAGCAGGCCCATAGCCGCAAACAGCAGCCAGTAGGGCGAATCCAGCCGCAGGAAGCCGCAGACCAGCAGGCCCAGACCGCAGAGGGCCACGCCCACAGCGCTGACCCGGCCCGGAGGAAAGGCGGCGCAGAGCCGGGCGGCCAAGGGGGTGGTCAGGGCCTGGATAAGGGACTGCGCGGCCAAAAAAAGCCCGGCTTGCTCTACACTGCAGCCCCGGCCCAGCTGCAGATAGAGGCTGAAAAAAAACATGACCCCGAAAAACGAGCTGTAGTTGATGAAGGCCGCCAGGGAGGAAAGGGCAAAGACCCTGTTGCGGGCCAAAAGACGCAGGTCCAACAGGGGATGGGGACTGTGGAGCTCCATACGGCAGAACAGGGCCAGCAAAAGGACGAAGCCCGCCAGCAGGCCCCCGGCCAGGGCCGGGGCGTCGGCCAGCTCGGAAGAGCCGAAGGTCAGGGCGGTCATGGCCGCGGCATAGACGCTGCAGCCTTTCCAATCAAAGGACTTGTCTTTGGCGGGGCTCCAGTCCAGGCGCACGGCGCAGCGCATAAGCAGGAACACGCCCACACAGGCCAGGGCATTGCCCCAGAACAGCCAGCGCCAGCTCAGATTGCCGGCCACAAGTCCGGCCAGGGGCGGGCCGCAGGCAATGCCGGCGTAAACGGCCGAACCGCTGTAGCCCAGGTAAGAGGCGCGTTTGCCTTCGGGCGCGGCCGAGGCCAACAGGGCCAGGCCGCAGGCGTTGAACATGGCCCCGCCCACGCCCTGCACAAAACGCAGGGCCAGGAAAGCGGGCACAGAGTTCACAAAGCCGAGCAAAGCGCCGGTGGCGGCAAAAATGCCCACGCCCCAGAGGAAAACGCGGCGGTAGCCCCAGATATCGCCCAGGCTGCCGCCCGCCAGCTGAAATACGGCAAGCCCCATGGCGTAAAAGGCCCCCATGAGGCCCAGTTCGCGCGCGCTGGCGTGCAGACTGAGGCCCAGAGGCGGCAGTACGGCGTTAACCCCTGCCATCATAAAGGGCATACAAAAAAGGGAAGCGCATACGGCCAGGAGCAGACTGCCATGGCCTTTCTGAATGGCACTGGACATGGCGCAACCTACCCTGTGTGACAGCGGGCGGTCAATATGGCTTGTGGTCAGGTGCGGCGCGCTTTACTCGCTTGACATCAAAATGTAACATAAAAAAATGTCCTTCCCGTCGCCCCTGCCCCGGCACGCGCCCGCCGCGCAGCTTGGCTTTCGCCAAGAGCGCAAATACTACCTTACTCCGTCCGACGCGGCCGTGCTGCGGCAAAGGGTGGCCTGGCTGCTGTGTCCGGACGCGTATTCGCAGGACGGCCCCTACCACATCAGCAGCCTGTATTTTGACGATATCTACGACACGGCCCTGCGGCAGAAGCAGTGCGGGGCGCTGGTGCGGGACAAATGGCGGGTACGCTGGTACAACGGCGCCACGGCGCAGGCGCGGCTGGAGCGCAAGCACAAGTGCGGCGATCTTTCCCGCAAGGAGCAGACCTGGCTCAATGCGGCGCAGTTTGAACGGCTGAATCGGGGAGATTGCGCCTGTGCTGCCGGGGAGGATGCGCCGGTGTGGCGGGCGCTGTACGCCGCCTGGCTGCGGTCCTGGCTGCGGCCGGTGGTGCGGGTGGACTACGACCGCGAGGCTTTCAGCTATACGCCGGGCAATGTGCGTGTGACGTTTGACAACAACCTGCGGGCCGCCCGGCCCGGCGCTGCGTTTTCTTTGCCCGTGCAGACGGACGGGCTGGTCATTCTGGAACTGAAATGCGACGGTTTTCTGCCCAGCGTGGTGGCCGGTTTGTTCGCGGGCATGGAGTTCAACCAGTTGGCCATCTCCAAATACGTCATGGCCCGATTCTGCCTCATGGAGCACGGCTGCAGTTAAACGTAATCGCCGTTGTACTCCACCAATGTGGCGGTTTCCACGCCAGGGGCGGCGGCCAGGGTTTCCAGAAAAACGGTCCGGCTGTTTTTGAGCCGGACTTCCAGGGTCAGTTCCGTCAGCCCGTTGCGGCAGCTTTTGTTTTTCAGCTTGCCCTTGAGGGGCGTGAGCAGGGCGGCGACAGCCGCATCGACCTCGGTGGCGTAGCGCAGGATGAGCAGGAAAACGCGCTTTTCCTTGCGCGCGTAATTCATGAGGATGTAGACCAGCCCCAGCACTGCCGTGCCGAAGATGGCCACCGTGTACAGCCGCGCCCCGGCGGTGAGCCCGGCGGCGATGCTCCAATACAGAAAGCCCACATCCAGGGGATCCTTGACCGGCGCGCGGAAGCGGACAATGGAGAGCGCGCCCACCATGCCCAGCGAAAGCACAAAGTTGGTGCCGATAGTAATAATAATAAAGGCCGTGACGCCGCTGACCAGCAAAAGCAGGACGCCGAAATTTTCGCTGTAGACCACGCCGCGGTAAAAATATTTGTAGAGCAGATAGATGGCCAGACCGCAGCCCAGGGCTACGGCCAGGGTGGTGGCCAGGGAAACAAGGCCGAGGCTCTCCTGTTGTGACAGCAGAAGCAGGATCTGGCGGATTTCTTCGGTCATGGGGCACCAGGGCGGGCCCGGAGCGGAGTGGGCGCGTTACCGCACGCGAACGGAGGAAAGGATGTTTCCGGATCCGTCGCGCAGATAGACGGTTTCACCCCGCCTGGGGTTGAAGTTGACGTTGCGCTGCAGCAGCGCTTTGGCATGGTGATGTTTCTTGCCCACAAATCGGACGCGCTCGCCGGGCTGCAGCACCAGATCCTTCACAGAAAATTTACGCGGCCTGTCCAGCCTGTCGCTCAGGTAGAGGCCGTCCGCGCGCTGCGGCGCCGCACTGATGTTATGCAGAACAAAACCGCACAGGACATCCTGGTCGTAGGCGTCCTCCAGCACAAAGGGCACAGGGGCCGGCCGGCTCACCAGCCTGACCTGCACGCGGCCGTCCACGGCGTCTTTGGCGGAAACCGTCAGGGTTGCCCCTCGGCGCACAAGGCCATTGACCTCCCAATGGTCCAGGGCAGTGCCAGGCAACAGCAAAGGTTCTATGATAACGGAGTTTTCTACAAAATACCAGCCCGCGGGGTTTTCTCCCCCCACAGTGTTGCAGCGGGCCCGGCCCTGAACCCTCACCGCATAGAGATCGGTATAGCCGAAGGCGGCGCGCAGCTCGCGCAGCACAGCTTCTGGACGTTTTTCAAAGAAATGCAGGATGTTTTGTCGACCTGTGGTGATGGTTTGCCACAGGCCAGGCGGGCTGTATGCGCCGTATTGGGCCGCGTAACGGACTTCTTTTTGGCTGCGGGCCTCCAGAGCCGTCATACCCTTGCGGACCTTGTCGGGAGTAAAGTGGGCAAAAGCCATGTCACACATATTGTTGGCAAACTGTGCCGCCAACTGGGGCTGCTTAAGCAAGGCGGCAAAAATCGGACTTTTTTCCATGACCCGCGCAAGGCTGGGGTTGTCGGGCTTTTTCATGCCGTGCCAGGGGCTCATGGTGGTGGCGTCCAAGTCGTAGAGCACATAGCGCCAGCGGCCGTCCAGTTCCGGCAGAGGCTGGGGCGCGTCGCCGCTGTAGCGCCAGACTTTGGTGTTGTTCTGGTCGTCGGGCCAGTCCCGGTTGTCCAGATAGATTTCTATGGCGTAGTAGAAAAGCAGATTGTCCACATCTATTTGCCGGGCAACAGCCGCCGGCAGCGTGACGTCCGCAGGACGGTTTGCACAGTCCAGGGCAAGTTCGCGAAACGTTTTTATCTCATAAAGATGCAGCAAACGCGGATACTTATGAGATGCACGCAGCTCCCGCACGCCGCCGCCCAGTACAGTGATGTCCTTTCTGGGCACATCCAGAAGATCGGCCAGAAAGCTGTCGTCCACCCTTGTGGTCAGGAAGGCGTGCCCATAGTAGACGCCGTTGAGGAAGACGGCGGCGGAATCAACCGGGGCCACCCAGGGGTAACCGGCCTCGGCCGCCAGGCGGGAAAGCAGGGGCGTGCGCAGCTGAGCGTCTTCCAGGTCCTGGCCGCCGTTGCTGAGCACCAGCCCGTCAAAGGAAAGAACGGGGCGCGGGGCGGCCGGGTCAGCCAGCTCCGGGAAAAAAGGATAGGGAAACTTGCCACGTCCCCCGGCATAGCTTTTGCGAGCCACAAGCCGCAAGGACTTTTGCGCTGCCGCGCGTGAAACGCCGCCAAAAACCCGCAGCCCGGCCTGCTGCTCCAGAAGACGTGTGCCCTCCGGGCTGAAGACTTCCACATGGACGGGGCGCTCCCATGCGCGCCCACGGCCCTTGTAGTTGGCGTCATGGGCTTCGGGCGGGCGTTCCGGGTATTGCGCCTCGGAGAGCGCGCGCCGTTTGCCCGGCACCAGGATGCCGCGGTCATCGTCGTAGAGGTTGGCCGGGTTTGTGGAAAGGGAAACGACGTAGGACGAAAACCGCTCGGCAATGTGGGAATCAAAAAAATAACTGTGCGTGCTGACGGCACTGGTCCGGCCTTGGGCCACGGCCATGGCCCTGATCGCCACGCAGGTGGTGTTCTGTTGCGGCGTCAGGACAAGAGGCGCGGCGTACACAGGGCTTTGCGGCGTAGGCTCGGAACCGTCAAGGGTGTAGTGAATACGGGTCTGGGCCTGCGGCGTGGACAGGGTTACGGTGACGGGCTCCGCAAAAAAATGCTCTGCGGGATGGAACTGCGGCGCCAGCAGGCTCTGGGCGGCCTGGGTGACCTGGGTGCAAACGCTTTCCCTCTGGGTGGGTTCTGCGCTGGCAGGCGAGCTCTGGCGGGCCGCTTCCGGCGTCAGCGAGGCAACACCCACGCAGGCCAGCAGGGCAACGACAAACAGCGTCAGGAGCGCGTTGCGCATGGCTGTCCGCAGGCCAACCCAGCCTCCTGCGCCAGGCGCAGGCAGAGCTCGGCCTTGTTGAGGGTGTACAAATGGATGCCGGGTGCGCCGCTGTCCAGCAGACGGCGGATCTGTCGCACGGCAAAGTCCAGACCCACGTCGCGCACGGCCTGCGCGCCGCCCCTGGCATCGGCGGCTTCCAGGTCCAGATAAAGTTTGCCGGGGATGTTGGCGCCGCACAGGGAAAGCACCCGGCGTAAGGAGTCAAAGCTCTGGATGGGCAGAATGCCCGGCACAATGGGGATGGCAATGCCCTGGGCGCGCAAATGGGCCACCAGATCTTCATACTCGCGGGCGTCAAAAAAAAGCTGGCTCAAAGCAAAGTCCGCGCCGGCCCGGAGCTTTTCCGCCGTGCGGCGACGGTCTTCGGCAAAGGAGGGGGATTCGGGATGCGGCGCGGGGTAGGCTGCTACCCCTATGCCCATACCCGGTTCGCGCTCGCGCACAAAGGCCACCAGGTCCGCCGCGTGACGAAAGCGCGCCCGGCTCCAGTCCCAGGGCTGGTCGCCGGCCTGGCGGGCGGGCGGATCGCCGCGCAGGGCCAGTACATTATCCACCCCGGCGGCGCGCAGGGCAGCTACAAAGGCCGCGATGGACGCCGCCTCCGCCCCCACGCAGGTGAGGTGGGCCATGGCCGTGAGACCGCGCCGGGCCAGTTCCGTGGTGACGGTGAGGGTGTTCTGCTGCCGTGCGCCGCCCGCGCCGTAGGTTACCGAAACAAACAGCGGGGCCAGGCCGCGCAGACGCTCCACCGTGGCGTAAAATTCCGGCAGCTGGGCCGCATCCGCGGGCGGAAAAAATTCCAGGGAACAAAAAGGCGCGCCGGCGGCGCGGATTTTTCGGCCAATGTTCATACTGCCGTCCTTCTCAAAGATACGATACACCAAGATGGCGTTAGCGGGATACTTAATAACTGCATCAAGATAAGCTGATATGTCAAGGCTGCCGCCATGGTAGAATACGGGCTGAACAAAAACAGGCCGGACCCGGCTTGCCAAAAATGACGTCTGGTCGTAATTCTGAGGCAGCAGGGGCAGTATGGCAGCAAAAAATGCGCACGCAGCAAACCCGGCTTCGGCCGGCAGGCCGACCCGCCCCCACAGGCGGAAGCGGCGGGCATTCTGGTTCGCGGCGGGTTTGTGCAGCATAGCGCTGCTCTGGTTTGCCGCGGCCCATGGACCCACGCGGCCTGGCGCGGACGCGCCGACGGCGGCCATTTCTGCCTCGCAAACGCCGCCCGCGCAAGGGCCTGCGGCCCTGCAGCCTTCACCGGTTCCACCCGCGCCGTCCGCAGCGGCCGTGCCGTCCTCTGCAAGGCTTGCGCCGCCGGCCGAAAACCTCGCCCCGCCCGCGGTACCGCAGCCCCAAGCGGCCACAGGGCCCGCACACTCTGAGGAAGGGGCGGTTGCGCTGCCCGCAGACGCCGCGTTGCCAGCGCCGGAATCTCCGCCGCAGGCCGAAGCGGCCATGCCGCCCGCCGCGCCGCCCCAGGGCGGGGTGGACAGCGCCGGCCGCGCCGCCTGGCGGGAGCTGGAGCCGGGGCTGCTCTTCGGTGAATTTCAGCTCCATGAGAGCGAAGCCCAGCTGACGGCCCTGCGCATTGACCCGCAACGCTTCGACTTTGTACTCTGCGCCCGCTCCCTGGACGGCGGCCCGCCCCGGACATTGAGCCAGTGGGGCGAACAGTACGGCCTTGCCGCCGCCATCAACGCCAGCATGTATCTGCCCGACGGCCTGACCAGCACGGGCTATATGCGGGAGGACGCGCACGTCAACAACGGCCGCCTGGTGCGGCGTTTCGGAGCCTTTTTTGTGGCCGGCCCCCATGCGGCGGATCTGCCGCGCGCCACCATTCTGGACAAGGACGCCCCCGGCTGGGAGGAGCAGCTCAAGCGCTACCGCCTGGTGGTGCAGAACTACCGCATGATCAGCGCGGACCGCCGCATTCTCTGGTCGCCGGGGGGGCCGCTCTATTCCATTTCAGCCGTGGCTGTGGACGGAGAAGGGCAGATTCTTTTTCTGCACTGTCGCCAGCCCGTGGAGGCCTACGCCTTTGCCCAGCAACTGCTGCACCTGCCGCTCAACGTGCGCACGGTCATGTATGTGGAAGGCGGCGGCCAGGCCGGGCTGCTGGTGCGCTCTCCGGCGCTCACGCGGGAGCTGGTGGGCCAAAGCGCCGCCGGACTGCTGGTGACCGGCGACCTGCGCGCCCTGCTGCCCAATGTGCTGGGCGCGCGCCGCCGCTGAGGCGGGGCCCCTCCTTTTAGCGCATTTAACACTTGAAATGCTCGCTTACGGCAGGCAAAAGCCTGCCTTCTCGCATTTTGTGGCAAGGATTTTCAAGAAAATTCTTGCAGAGCAGTTAGCTCATTTCATTCGCTAATTGCTCTAGCGCAGATTAGCTTTAAGAATAGGCAGTTGCAAAAGTTACGGCACGCTCGTTCCGGCGCTCAAGCGCGCAACTGCATAGCGCTGCTGTCTTTGCCCGTACCTTCCTTCGCCGCAACGGGCTAAAATCCTGCGTCGCAACGGCTGCAGCTGCGCTTGTGCCTCCACGGCGGGCCTGCTTATGCAGCCGCCAGGGCAGTGCAACCTTGCAATGTCTTAATCTCCCACCACAAAGGCGCTGGGATACAGCGCGCGGAAGGCCGCGAGCTTCTGCTGGGCGATAAAGGTGTCCGGCCAGGGGCCCACCTGAACGTTCCAGAGGCTGTTGCTGCCATAGACCAGGCGGCCGCGGTGCCCGGCACGGCTCAGAATGCTGATCAGCGCGTCGGCATTGGCGCGTTGGGCAAAGGCCCCCACCTGGACATAAAAATCCCCGGCCAGATCGCCGTCGTCGCGCATGCGGTCCACGCCGCCCAGGCTCTGCACGCGCACGCGGCCGGTGCCGGGGCCGAGGATCTGCAGGCGGCTGGCCGCCGCGCGGGAAAGATCAATAACCCTGTCGCCCACAAAAGGGCCGCGGTCATTGATGCGCACGATAACGCTGCGGCCATTGCCCAGGTGGGTAACGCGCACCTGCGTGCCCAGGGGCAGCAGCTTGTGGGCCGCAGTCATGGCATACTGGTTGTAGCGCTCGCCGTTGGCGGTGGTGCGTCCGTGAAAGCCGGGGCCATACCAGGAGGCCACGCCTTCTTCCACAAAACCGTGGGCGGATTTGAGGGGATAATAGGTTTTGCCGCGCACGGTATAGGGCTTGGTGCCCCGCACGCCGCCCTTGCGCCAGGAGGAGCGACCCCCGCAGCCGGCCAGCAGGGCGCAGCAGAGCAACGCCGTCAGGGCGCACAAGGCCCAAAGGCGGACGGCCGATGAAGGTTTCTTTTTCAGGAGCACGCGGGCCCCTCCAGGCCGCAGAGGCAAGGCAAAGGGCTGTTACGGCCACATTCGGCGCACACGCCGGGATTGTTTTTCTCTTCCGTCTGACTGAGGCTTGCCAGCAGCTTGTGCCCCTCCATGCCCAGATGACCGGCGGCGCGGGCGCGGAGGAGCAGGCCCAGAGCCGGAGCGCGGCGGCCCGCTTCCAGAAAGTCGCGGGCGGCCAGAAGATAGAGGCGTTCGCGGTCGCTGTCGTAAAGGGCGTCCAAAAGCAGGTTATAACTGGGGCCGAAGGCTTTGGCGGCCAAGGCTTCTTCACTGGCCAGCCAGCGGGCCAGACGGGTGTTTTGCCGCTCTGCCGCCAGATAGCGGGCCAGCAGGCGCAGGCCGTGCCCCAGCACGTGCATGATGCGGGCCAGCTCGCGGGTGGAGCTTTCGGCAGTCTGCCCGCCCAGGCCCCGCAGGGGATTGTAGGCCTCGACGCTGACGGTCATGCTGCGGGCTATCTGCACCAGACGGTTGGCGTAGTGCTGACCCTGAAAGGCGTCTTCCTTGAGCTTGGCGCATTCGTGAAAAGCATAGCCCACGCACCAATCTATAAGGGCCTCCAGGGCGCGGGGGTCGTCCGTACCGTCGGGAAGCGTCCGTGGAGCGGGGTCGCCGTCCGGGGGGGGCGGCGCGTCGGCTTCGGTGAGATCCACGGCATGGGGCGTGTTGCGAAAAAGATGGTGGGCCGTGTCCTTGAGCCGCCAGAACACGCCCTTGCGCATGGATTCGCCCAGCAGGTCGCGCAAAGCGCTGTACGAAACGGCCCCGTCCGCTTCAAAGCGGCGGCGCTGATCAGCCAGCAGGCTGTAGACAGTGCAGTAGTCGCGCACCAGGTCGCGCACCAAAAAATCCCGGTTGGCCACCAGCCAGCCTCCGTTCACGCTTCGGCCTCCTTGAGCAGGGCGCGGGCCACGGCCAGGTCGTAAAGGCGCAGGGGGTCGGCCTCGCCGTTGCGCTCCTGCTGGTAGAGCTGGGCAGCCTGCCGCACCACGGCCAGGCTGAGCCAGGGATGACGTTCCCACACTTCGGGATGGTCGGCCCGCCAGAGGCGAAATTCCACCTCGCCGTCAGGGCCGCGTCGCACATAGACGCGCGACTGCGTGTCGCCCGCCTGGGGATGGTAATACAAACCGAGCTGGTCTCTCATGCGCGCCTCGTCGCAGGCTGGTGCATTGTGCGTTTGTCGCAAAAAAGGCCGCGGGACAATGCGTCCGCGCGGCTGCGGACTGAAGCAGTATAAACGCACCGAAGCGCTTTGCCAAGGGTTGCGCCCCACTATATTGTGAAAGATTGCACAATAACGCAAAAATTCATTGCCATTTTTGCAAAAAAAGGGGAAAGCAAAAGGTGTCGCCGTTGGGCAACACCGCGCCCCGTGGAATGTTACAGGCTTTCCGGCAGCGCAAAAGCCGCATTTCACGGGCTTGCAGCGGGGCTTTGCGCCCGACGGGGCACCCCGGTTGTCATCAGGGCAGAAATGACGTATACAGGGCTTTGACCGCGTTGCGGCCCGATGGGGGCCGATGCCCGGATCGCTCTTGGCTCGCGCCCCGCGCGCGCCCGTTTTTTAAGGGCGGATTATTCCGGCGGCAGTCCGGGGATGGCTTGAAGGTTGTGACGGCCTTTCTGCCCGGCACACCCCGGCCGCCCGCCATGCGGCTCGCTGCGCCGGTTTGCTGCGCCGGACCGCTGCGCCGGATCCCTGTAGTTGACCGGCACGTCACGCTGCAGCGTGATACAAACAAACCATGTGGAGGTATGGCAATGGCGAAACATGCAACCCCCCTGTTGGACCAGCTGGAAAGCGGCCCCTGGCCGAGCTTTGTGTCCGACATCAAACAGGAAGCGGCCTATCGGGCCAAGAATCCCAAGGGACTGGACTACCAGATCCCCGCGGACTGCCCCGAAGACCTGCTGGGTGTGCTTGAGCTTTCCTACAACGAAAAGGAAACCCACTGGAAGCACGGCGGCATTGTGGGCGTGTTCGGTTACGGCGGCGGCGTTATCGGCCGGTACTGCGACCAGCCCCAGATGTTCCCCGGCGTGGCCCACTTCCACACCATGCGCGTGGCACAGCCTTCGGGCAAATACTACCACAGCAAGTTCCTGCGCGACCTGTGCGATATCTGGGATCTGCGCGGTTCCGGTCTGACCAACATGCACGGCTCCACCGGCGACATCGTGCTGCTGGGCACCCAGACCCCCCAGCTTGAGGAAGTGTTCCACGAGCTGACCCACAAAATGCACGTGGACCTCGGCGGCTCCGGCTCCAACCTGCGTACGCCCGAAGCCTGCCTTGGCATGTCCCGCTGCGAATACGCCTGTTACAACACGCAGGACATGTGCTACCAGCTCACCATTGATTATCAGGATGAGCTGCACCGTCCCGCCTTCCCCTACAAGTTCAAGTTCAAGTTCGACGGTTGCCCCAACGGCTGCGTGTGCGCCATGGCGCGTTCCGACTTCGCCGTGGTGGGCACCTGGAAGGACGACATCAAAATCGACCAGGAAGCCGTCAAGGCTTATGTGGCCGGCGAGTTCTCTCCCAATGCCGGCGCCCACGCCGGACGCGACTGGGGCAAGTTCGACATCCAGAAGGAAGTGGTCGACCTCTGCCCGAGCAAGTGCATGAAGTGGGACGGCTCCAAGCTCAGCATCAAGACCGCCGACTGCGTGCGCTGCATGCACTGCATCAACACCATGCCCCGCGCCCTGCACATCGGCGACGAACGCGGCGCCAGCATCCTGGTGGGCGCCAAGGCCCCGGTGGTGGACGGCGCGCAGATGGGTTCGCTGCTGGTGCCCTTCATCTCCTGTGAAGCCCCTTACGATGACGTCAAAGAAGTCATCGAAAAGATTTGGGACTGGTGGATGGAAGAAGGCAAAAACCGCGAACGCGTGGGCGAAACCATGAAGCGTCTCTCCTTCCAGAAGCTGCTGGAAGTGACCGACACCCCGGCCGCCGCCTACCATGTGAAAGAACCGCGCTCCAACCCGTATATCTTCTTCAAAGAAGAAGAAGTGCCCGGCGGCTGGAAACGCGACCTCGCTGCTTACCGCAAACGCCATCAACGCTAGTCAAAGGGGGAGAAGAACATGGCTTTTATTTCTTCCGGGTACAATCCCGAAAAACCGATGGAAGGCCGCATTACCGACATCGGCCCCCACAAGTACGACGACTATTTTCCGCCGGTCATCAAAAACAACTTCGGCAAGTGGCTCTATCATGAAATTCTTGAGCCCGGCGTGCTGCTGCACGTAGCCGAAGGCGGCGCCAAGTGCTACACCGTCCGCGTGGGCGGCACCCGCACCATGTCCATCACCCACATCCGTGAGCTGTGCGACATCGCCGACAAGTACTGTGGCGGCTACCTGCGCTGGACCACCCGTAACAACATCGAATTCATGGTGGAAGACGAAGCCGCCATGAAGGCCCTGCGCGACGACCTGAACAGCCGCAAGTTTGACGGCGGCTCCTTCAAGTTCCCCGTGGGCGGCACCGGCGCCGGCATCAGCAACATGGTCCACACCCAGGGCTGGGTGCACTGCCATACCCCGGCCACCGACGCCTCCGGCCCGGTCAAGGCCGTCATGGACACCGTGTTTGAAGACTTCAAGAGCATGCGCCTGCCCGCCCCTGTGCGCATCGCCCTGGCCTGCTGCATCAACATGTGCGGCGCGGTGCACTGCTCCGACATCGGCCTGGTGGGCATCCACCGCAAGCCCCCCATGGTGGACCATGAGTGGGCCGACCAGCTCTGCGAAATTCCGCTGGCCGTGGCCGCCTGCCCCACCGCCGCCGTGCGCCCCACCAAGGTGGAACACGACGGCAAGAAAGTGAACTCCATCGCCATCAAGGAAGACCGCTGCATGTACTGCGGCAACTGCTACACCATGTGCCCTGCCCTGCCCATTTCTGACGGCGAGGGCGACGGCATTGCCATCATGGTGGGCGGCAAGGTTTCCAACCGCATCACCATGCCCAAGTTCTCCAAGGTGGTCGTGGGCTACATCCCCAACGAACCGCCCCGCTGGCCTACCCTGACCAAGACCGTGAAGCACATTGTCGAGGTCTATGCGGCCAACGCCAATAAGTACGAACGCCTGGGCTCCTGGGCGGAACGCATCGGCTGGGAAACCTTCTTCAAGCTCACCGGCCTGGAGTTCACCCACCACCTCATTGACGACTTCCGTGACCCTGCCTACTACACCTGGCGGCAGAGCACGCAGTTCAAGTTCTAGGCTTTATCCCTCTAACCCCGGCGGCGCACCAGCGCCGCCGGGACAGGAGAACATCATGGCTGACGACAAAGACGTTGTTATCGACTTTCTGAAAAGCAAATCCGCAGCCAAGTCCAAGTTCTATTTCAAGGACTTTCTGGAGCTTTTTCCGGACAAAGGCCCCCGCGACGTCAAAAAGGTGCTCACCAAGCTGGTGAACGAAGAGGTGCTGGAATTCTGGTCCTCCGGCTCCACCACCATGTACGGCCTCAAGGGCGCGGGCAAGCAGAGCCACGCTGAAGGCGAAGACTAGCGAGCCCTGGGGACGCTCCAGGAAAATCCGGCCGCCAGGCACGCCCGGACGTAACCGCAGCACAAGCGATTGTTGGCGGAATACCCCGGCGTTGCGCGGGGGCGTCCGCCCTACACAGGTGCAGCGCAGGCCGGACCGGCCTGGCGGTCTTGCACCTGTTGACGAGCCCTTTACAAGTGATGCCGCAACCCTGTTGTGGCATTTCTTGCTTGCAGCGCAGCGGGCCTGCGCTGCCCCGCCACTCGCGGCGCTCCGTCCATCCGTCCGCCGCAGGTCGGGCGTGTCGCGCGGGCGCAATGTTCGCTCAGAGAAACCTTGCAACGGCGTTTGCCCGACCCTTGACGCAGATTCGGCAAACCCGCCCGTGCTTCCCCCTGCGCCCGCGGCAAGGAGGTCACATGCCCCTCTCCTTCAGCCTTACCCCTGCGGACAAAACATTTCTGGGCCACCAGGCCCGCACCGCCATTGAGGCCGGGCTGGCAGGCGTTTATTCCTCCACGCCGCCCGCGCCGCCGCAAGGTCTGCCCGACGACGTTCTGACCCGCAGCCTGGGGGCTTTTGTCACCCTCACCATCAACCACGGCTTGCGCGGCTGCATCGGCAATATCATCGGGCACGAAGCCCTCTACGCCACTGTCTGGCACATGGCCGCCGCAGCGGCGTTTCAGGATCCGCGCTTTCCGCCCCTCACCGCCCCGGAATGGCCCCAAACCCACCTGGAAATCTCTGTTCTGGATGAACCAACCCTCTGCCCCGACCCGCAGGCCGTGCAGGTAGGCCGCCACGGCCTCGTGCTCCAGTACAACGGTCACAGTGGCGTGTTCCTGCCGCAAGTGCCCGTGGAACAAGGCTGGGACCGCGCCGCCTATCTGGAAAACCTCTGCCGCAAGGCTGGCCTGCCCCCGGACTCCTGGCGCAAACCCGGCGCGCGCCTTTTCTGGTATGAAGCCCTGGTCTTTCCCGTGCCGGACGCGGCAGCGTGACAAAATCAGAAGAGTTGTGGGGGGAGGGCTCCCTCTCCCCACACGCCCCATGCTGTAAAAAACGTTTCTCCCCCGCAACCGCGCAGGGCGCTTTGCCCGAAAGACAGGGATATTGTCTCCAGAGAGCCGGATATAAACCGCAGCGCTGCCGTCTTTGGACGGAGTATCCCCCCGATTATGGGCTGGGGCATGGGGCGCCCCCCCCTTGTGGCGCGGGCCGGGCCTGGGCTACAACAGCAATGAGCTTGGAACGCCAGGCGGGGGTAGTCCCGCCGTTTTCAGCCAGAGAGAGTGACGCATGAGCAAGTTGGTCCCCGGCCTGCACGGCCGCAAAGAACTGGTGGTGACCCCGGCCATGCTGGCCAGCAGTGTGGGCAGTGGTTTGGTGGACGTTTTTTCCACGGCCATGATGGTGGCCTGGATGGAGGCCACGGCCGTAGAAGTGGTGCAGGGCCTGTTGGAAGACGGCCAGACTACCGTGGGCACGGGCATCCAGGTTGCACATCTGGCAGCCACGCCCTGCGGCATGGCAGTACGCTTTGAGGCCGAGCTCACGGACGTTTCGCCCAACGGCAAAGGCCTGAGCTTCAAGGTGGCCGCCTACGATGCCGCCGGGCTCATCGGCGAGGGCACGCATCAGCGCGTGGTGGTGCTGCGCGAAAAGTTTGAGGCGCGGGCTCAGGCCAAAGGCCAGGCCCCGGCGTAGAGCATTGCAACCCTGCAATGCCCGGCGGTTGCGTCAGCAGACGCCCGCCGGGCAGGCGGAAGCGGACATTCCCGCGCCGCCGTATATATAGATAAGGAGTTATTATGGCTGATCTGACCTTTGTGGGCATTTCCGGCAGCTTGCGGCAGGCCTCGCGCAATACGGGGCTGCTGCGCTGCTGCGCGGCCCATCTGCCGGCGGGCGTACGTATGGAAATTGCCGACATCAGCGCCTTGCCGTTCTATAATGCCGACCTGGAAAAGCCCAAGGCCGCGCAAGCCCTGATTGAGCAGGTCAGCAGGGCGGACGCCCTGGTGCTGGCCTGCCCGGAATACAACTATTCCCTGGCCCCGGCCCTGAAAAATGCCCTGGACTGGCTCTCGCGCGAACCCAATTTGGCCCCGCTCAACGGCAAGGCCGCCTGCCTGCTGGGCGCGGGCGGGGGCATGGGCAGCAGCCGCAGCCAATACCACCTGCGGCAGGTCTGCGTATACCTGAACCTGTGCCTGCTGAACAAACCGGAGGTCTTCTCCAACGCCTTTGGTCCGGCCTTTGCGGATAACGGCGACGTGCAGGAACCGGGCCTGACCAAACAGGTGGCTGACCTCATGCAGGCCCTGGCGGACCGGACCCGGCAACTGCGCGCCTAAAGCAGATCGGCCTTGAGAATAGCTCTTCTCAATGTTGCAATGCCTTAAAGCCGCCTGAAAATAGCCATTAACATGCTGAAAAAGCAGCATAACATCGCATGCTTGCCAGTACAGCGCGGATGGCGTATGCCCGGAAAACTCCGCGCCGCAGGCGCGGGAGCCCTTCCTGACTTTTGGTTCAGGGCACGCCTGTGGCGCCCCTGAACGGAAAAGTTTTTGCCGGGTGGGGAGGTGGGGGAAGAGAGCTTTTGTGCATAACAGTTCTCTTCCCCCCACAAAAACAAACTCTTCGGAGGACACACGGCCATGTATCGCAATGCGAAAAATGTGGGTTATTATATGATCGGCAAAGGATCCCTGTCGCAGCTGGGGGATCTGCTGGCCGTGCGGCGCAAGGCGCAGGCCGGGCCGGCGGTGTTTTTTCTGGACCATTATTTTGAAGGCAAAGACCTGGCCTCGCGCCTGCCGATGGAAAGCAGAGACATGCTCGTCTATGTGGACAGCAGTGAGGAACCCACCACCGAGGGCGTGGACGCCTACACCGCACAGGTCAAGACTTTTTTGCAGGGGGCCACGCCCTGCGCCATGCTGGCTTTTGGCGGCGGCTGCACCATGGACACCTGCAAGTGTGTGGGCAACCTTCTGACCAATCCCGGCAAGGCCGAGGACTACCAGGGCTGGGAACTGGTCAAAAATCCCGCCCCGTACAAAATAGCCGTGCCCACGCTTTCGGGCACAGGTTCCGAAACCTCGCGCACGGGCATTGTCTGCAACGAGGTCAGGAACATCAAGCTGGGCATGAACAGCGACTTCACCATGTTTGACCAGGTTCTGCTGGACCCGGACCTCACGGCCAGCGTGCCCCGCAACCAGTTTTTTTACACAGGCATTGATACGTATATGCACTGCTTTGAGAGCATCACGGGCTCCTACCGCAACGTGGTGGTGGACTCTTTGGCCGAAAAGGCCATTGACCTCTGCAAGCAGGTTTTTCTTTCGGCAGACATGATGAGCGACGAAAACCGTGAAAAGCTCATGATCGCCTCATTTCTGGGCGGCATGGCCGCCGGATTCGTGGGTGTGGTGCATCCCCTTTCCGCCGGGCTCAGCATGGTGCTGCACATGCACCACGGCGTGGCCAACTGCCATGCCCTGAGCGTGCTGGAAGACATTTATCCGCAGGAATACAAAGACTTCATGACCATGATGGAGCGCCAGGGCATTGATTTGCCCAAGGGCATCTGCCGCGGGCTTACTGACGCCCAGTTCGACGCCCTGTACGCGGCCAGCATTGTGCACGAAAAACCCCTGACCAACCGTCTGGGGCCGGACTTCAAAAAAATCCTCACCAAAGAAAACGTCACGGCCCGCTTCAAGCGCATGTGACGCGGCGTCCAGGCTGTCGCCCTGCGGGGCCGCTGCCGCCTTTGGCGGGGCGGTCCGGGGGCGGCGGCGCGTCCGACCCGCCCCAAGGCGGCAGGCCTACAATCCCGGCCCAAAGCCTCCGGCCGATAATCCGGCCCGATAATCCGGCAAGGAGCAACCATGGATCTCAAAATCAATTTCAGCGGCCGCGCCATCCGTTACACGGAAGAGGAAATCGCCGTGGTGGTGGAGGCCATGCGCCATGCCGACCCCCTGACCCAGGGGGAATACATGCGCGCCTTTGAAAGCAAATTTGCCGCATACCAGGGCGTGGCCCAAGGCAGTTGCTTCACCACCATGAACGGCTGCGCCGCGCTGGAAATGTCGGCCCAGCTCTGCTGCTTTACCCCCGGCGACGAAGTGGTCATGCCTTCGCACACCTTCACGGCCTCGGCCTATCCGTATGTCAAAAAAGGCGCGCGGCTGGTCTGGGCGGACGTGGACCTGCACACCCGCGTGGTCACGGTCGCCGACATTGAAAAAGCCCTCACGCCGCGCACAAAGGCCGTGGTGGTGGTGCACCTCTACGGCTACGTGGCGGATATGCCCGAAATCGCCGCCCTGTGCCGGGAACGTGGCCTCATCCTCATCGAGGACGCGGCCCAGGCCATCGGCACGGAAGTAGGCGGCAAAAAGGCCGGCAGTTTTGGCGACATGGCTGTGTTTTCCTTCCATTCACACAAAAACCTCACCACCCTGGGCGAAGGCGGCATGCTCTATGTTCGCGACCCCAAGCTGGCGGCCCTGGTGCCGGCCCTGCGCCACAACGGCCACTGCGCCTACGACTTTGCGCGCCCAGACTACTGGAAGCCGGCCATGGGCAATGTGGACATGCCCCTGCTGGACGGCCGCATGCTCCAGCCCAACAACTACTGCCTGGGCGAAGTGGAATGCGCCCTGGGGGCCAAACTGCTGGAACGCATCGACCAGATCAACGACGAAAAGCGCGCCAGGGCCCTGCGCTTTATCGACGGCCTGGCGGACTTTCCTGAGCTGGAATTCCACCGCGTGGACACCCGGCGGCACAACTACCACCTGCTGGCCGCCCGCATGACCACGGGGCCGGAAGCGCGCGACCGCTTCATCCGCGCCATGCACGACGACAAGGGCGTCAAATGCGTGGTGCAGTACATTCCCCTGGACCGCTATGACTACTACCGGCGTCAGGGCCTGGGCACGGCCCATTGTCCCAATGCCGACGCCTTTTTTGACAGCATGATTTCCTTCCCCTTCCAGCACTGGATGCCGGAGGAGGACTTCAACTACATGCTCGCCGCCAGCCGCGAGGTTCTCGCCGCGCTGCGCTGAAAAAGGTCTGCAGGGGCGGCGCGAGGCTTCCGCCCCTGCCCGCCCGTCAGACCCATAGGTTCCCCGTGAAAGAACGCTGCATCATCATTCCGGCCATCAAAAAGAACGCCGTCATCCCCGATCAGCTGGTCAAGCGACTGGCGGGCGTCACCCTGGTGGAGCGGGCCATCAACACGGCCCGCAGCGTGCTGCCCGGCACGGACATCGTGGTCCTTACCGACAGCCAGGAGATTGCACTCATCTGCGAACGCGCGGGCGTGGGCTTTCGCTGGAACCGCGACCTGCACTTCACCAGCCTGGACATTGTGGCCGAAATGCGCGGCCTGCTGGCAGAACTGGCCGCCGCCTACGAGCACGCCGTTATTTTGCGGGCCTCCTGCCCCCTGCTCACCTGGGTGGACGTGGAAGACGCCTGGAAAAAATACTGCCGCAGCGGCGCGGACAGCCTGGTCACGGTCAAGGAGATGCGCCAGCGCCTCTGGAACGTGCGCGGCGAAGGGCTGGAAAGCCTGCTCAGCCAGGATGCGGACCACCAGGGCGAACAGACGCTGGTGGTGGAAAGCCGCGCCCTGATCATCCTGCGCCTGGCCCTCCTGCGCGACAGCGCGGGCAGCGCCCCCCTGCGCTACGCGCGGGGCAGAATCGTGCCCTACTTCCTCAACGACCGGGGCATTGAAATCCAGGGCTATCAGGACTGGTGGATCTGCGAGCACCTGCTCCAGCGTCGGCACGTGGTCTTTGTGGTGGCGGGCTGGCCTGCCATCGGCATGGGGCACGTCTTTCGCGCCCTGATGCTGGCGCACGAGATCACCAACCACAAAATCACCTTTGTCTGCACCCGCGAAAGCGAACTGGCTGTGGAAAATATCGCCCGCCGCGACTACAAAATCGTCCGCCAGGGGCCTGAAGACCTGGCCGCAACCGTGCTGCGTCTGCGGCCGGACCTGGTGGTCAACGATATCCTCAACACCACCACGGCCTATATGGCCCGGCTCACGGCCGCCGGCGCGCGCTGCGTCAATTTTGAGGACGAGGGCCCCGGCGCGGACTGGGCCCGCCTGATTGTCAACGCCCTCTATGAAGACCGCCGCTCTACCGACCGCCTGCGCTGCGGGCCCGCCTATTTCTGTCTGCGGGACGAATTTCTGGCCGCCGCGCGCAATTCCTTTCGGCCACAGGTCAAAACCGTGCTCATTACCTTTGGCGGTACGGACCAGAACAACTGCTCCCGCCGGGTGCTGGACGTCATTGAGCCCATCTGCCGGGCTTACGGCATCACCATCCGCCTGGTGGCCGGACCAGGTTACGCCCACAAGCAAGGCATGGAGGCCCACTTGGCCGCCCTCAGAAATCCCCTGGTGGAGTTCACCTGGGCCACCAACGTCATGAGCCGCATGATGGAAGGCGCGGACCTGGCCATCTGTTCCGCGGGGCGCACGGTCTACGAGCTGGCCCACATGCGCGTGCCCGGCATGGTCCTGGCCCATCACGAACGCGAGGCCCGCCACACCTTTGCCCGTCCGCGCAACGGCTTCGCCTTCCTGGGCCTTATGGACCGGGTCAGCGACGCCAAGATCCGCAACGTCTTCCTGGCCATGCTCAAAACGCCCCGGCGCCAACGCTTCTGGAGCCGTCAAGACGCCCTGGATTTTACCGGCAACAAGGCCCGTGTAGTACGCCTTATGCTCGACCTGCTGGCCGAAGCCCCCGCCGCCGCGCCCACCCCCGCACCACAACCCTGAGGTCAGGCCATGTCCGCTCCCCACCCCCACGACAAGGTCGTCGCCATTGTTCAGGCCCGGCTGGGCTCCAGCCGTTTGCCCCTAAAGTCCCTGCTCTGCCTGCGCGACGTGCCCCTTATCGATTGGGTCGTCCGTCGCCTCAAAACCGCCGCCCGCCTGGATGGACTGGTGGTGGCCGTACCGGATACCCCCCTGGACCGCGTCCTGCTGGAGCACCTTCAGCGGCGCGGCGTGCCCTGCCTGGCCGGGCCGGAACAGGATGTGCTGGCCCGCTTCTGCCTGGCCGCCCGTCAGGCGGACGCCGGGCTGGTGGTGCGCGTCTGTGCGGATAACCCCCTTATCTGGGGCGAAGCCGTGGACCGCCTGGTGGACTTTTACCGCGCAGGCCGGTGGGACTACGCCTATAACCACATCCCCCGCAACAACCTCTGGCCCGACGGCCTCGGCGCGGAAATCCTCTCCCGCGAACTCCTGGACGCCCTGGACGCCCAGGCTCGCCAAACAGCCCAGCGCGAACACTGCCTCAACTACCTCTGGGACAATGCCGCCCGCTTCCGCCTGGGCACCTTCAACCCCACAGAACCGTGGCTGCAGCGCCCGGACCTCAAACTGGACGTGGACCAGCCCCAGGACTTTCAGCGCCTGGCACTGCTGCCCCTGCACCCCGATATGGACGCCCGCGCCATTGTGGACGCCTGTGACGGAGAACGTTAAGGAGCCCCTGCGGCAGTCCGCCGTTTACGGCGGGTCGTAACAGACTCTAAAGTTTTTTTGCAATTTGCCGACATAGCATGTGAGGACGGTACATGCCATGCCCGACACCACCACCGCACGTCTGCGCATTATGCTGCAAGGCTACGAACAGCAGCTTCTGGCAGCCCGCAGGCTGGCGCGGTTTCGGGTCCGACGGCGGCTGGCCGCGGGCGAGGATCCACGCGAACCCGATCCCCTGCCCAAACGGCACGCCACGGTGGAGCAAGTGGCCAGAGAACTGTACGATATGCTGCTTTACACGGGCAGCGACAACCCGGTGGTGGAAGACATCCGCCAGGAGTTGAGTCAGGAATTGGGCCGCGAAGTCCACTTCACCTACCCTCCGGACGGCAGTCTGTGCATTCTGGGCCAGGGGCCCGACGGCACAGGCGCCCTGACTCCAGAACAGCAGCGTGCCGCACGCCACGCCCTGTGGCGCATTACCCGCCGCCGTGTGGACAAGGGCGTGCTGCGCCCCGCCCCCGGCTTTTGTCCAGGGCATTCTGGAGCAGAGTAACGTTGAGAATATGTATTCTCAACGTTTACGGCACGCTCGTTCCGGCGTTTAACTGCGCAAATAAATTGCGCCTGCGCCTCCACGGCGGGCGTCTGCTTACGCAACCGCCAGGGCATTTCAACGTTGAAATACCCTAAAACCAACGACTGAATTTCCCGTGCGGCCTGTTTTCGACCGTGCCCGAGGGAGATACTTCATGAAAATAGACGCAAAAACATATACCCTTTTTGATCCCTATGCCGCCGGCAGCCTGGATAAAACCACCCAGGCCCGCACCGATGCCGCGGCCGCCGCTCCCCAGACCGAAGGCGGCGGCGATACGGTGAGCGTATCACAGGACGCCCTGCTCCTGACCGAAGCCCGCCGCACGGCCCAAAGCACACCCGACGTGCGCGCCGACAAGGTGGAAAGCCTGCGTCAGCAGGTGGCTGCAGGCACGTATGTTGTTGACAGTCGCCGCATTGCCGAAAGTCTGATCCGCGAAGAACCAGGCCTGTTCCAACTGTAGCCAAACCTTGGGCCAGGTTCTGAAGCGCCTTGCGACGGAGGCCCCGTTTTTGCTTCGGCGCGGGGGCACAGACATCCCGGCCATGGCTCCAGCATAGCGGCCGTTTCTGTCAGCAGGCGCACAAAGCCCGCGCTGCCGCCGCATGACAGGGCGCTCACCTTGCGTTATGCTGCCCCTATGAGCGAACAGACCTTGGAACGGCGGGCCTTTGTAGCCTGCGGGCAGGTGCAGGGCGTGGGTTTTCGCCCCTTTGTCTATCGTCTGGCCCACGAAGAGGGACTCACGGGCAGCGTGGGCAATACCTCCGACGGCGTGCGCATGGAAGTGCAGGGCCCGGCTCAGGCCGTGGCCGCCTTTGGCCGCCGTCTGCAAGACGAGCTCCCCCCCCTGGCCCGCCTCACCAACCTGCGCCAGGAAGCACTGCCCTTGCTGACAGGCGAAACCGCCTTCCGCATTGTGCCCAGCCAGGGGCACAGCGGCCACAGCGTGCTGGTCAGTCCGGATATGGGCCTCTGCGACCAATGCCTGGCCGATATGCGCGACCCCGCCAATCCGCGCTATGCCTACCCCTTCACCAACTGCACCAACTGCGGCCCGCGCTACACCATCACCCGCGCCATCCCCTATGACCGGGCCGTGACCAGCATGGCCTGCTTCCCGCTCTGCCCGCGTTGCGCCGCCGAATACGCCGACCCCCTGGACCGGCGCTTCCACGCCCAGCCCATAGCCTGCCCGGACTGCGGCCCCCGGCTCTGGTTTGTGACCCGGCCGGACAGGGAGGCCGGGCGCACGGCCCCGCCCCTGCTTGCCGGCCGGACCGCTGCGGCAGCCGCCCAGGCGGCCATCTGCGCCGCCGCGGATCTGCTCCAGGCCGGCGGGCTGCTGGCCCTCAAGGGCCTGGGCGGCTTTCAGTTGGCCTGCGACGCGCGTCAGGCGGAAGCGGTGCGCCGCTTGCGGCAACGCAAACAACGCCCGCACAAGCCCCTGGCTCTCATGGTGGACAGCCTGGAAGCGGCCCGCAGCCTGTGCGCGCTGACGCCGGAACACGAAGCCCTGCTGCAAAGTCCGGAAAAGCCCATAGTGCTCTGCCCCCGCCGCGCCAACGCGGCCCTGCCGCCGGAAATAGCGCCGGACACCACGCAGGTGGGAATCATGCTGCCCTATACCCCTCTGCACGCCGTGCTTTTTGATCTGCTCACAGCCCGCACGGCCCAGCCGCCCGTTTTGGTCATGACCTCGGCCAACGCCAGCGGCGAACCCATCTGCCTGGGCAACCGCGAGGCCCTGGCCCGTTTGCCCCATCTGGCCGATGCCTGGCTGCTGCACGACAGGGATATTCTGGTGCGCGTGGACGACAGCGTGGTCACCCTGCAGCCGCAGGAGGAGGCCCCCCACGCCGCCCAACCGCTTTTTTACCGGCGGGCGCGGGGCTATGTGCCGCGTCCGGTCTTTCTGCCGCCCACGGAGGCGCCCGCCCCCTGTGTGCTGGGCGCGGGCGCGGAGCTCAAGGCCACGCTCTGCCTCACACGCGGACGGGAGGCCTTTGTGGGCCAGCACATCGGCGACCTGGAAAACCCCGCCACGCTGCATTTTTATGAAGAGGTGGCCGCCCATCTGGAGGCCCTGCTGGAGGTGCGCCCGGCGGCCCTGGTCTGCGACCTGCACCCCGATTTTCTCTCCACCCGCTACGCGCAGGAGCGCGCCGCGCGGGAAGGGCTGCCCCTCTGGCAACTGCAGCACCACGCAGCCCACGCCGCCGCCGTCCTGGCGGAAAACGGCCGCTGCGAACCGGCCCTGGCGCTCTGCCTGGACGGCACGGGCCTGGGAACGGACGGCACGGTCTGGGGCGGCGAACTGCTGCTTGTAGATTTGGGTGCGCCGCGCTGGCAGCGCCTGGGTCGCCTGGCCCCTTTTGCCTTGCCCGGCGGGGACGCCGCCGTGCGCGAGCCCTGGCGCATTGCCCTGGCCCTGGCCCGGCAAGCGGGCCTGACCGAGGCTGCCGCCCCCTGGGCAACGGAAGCGGGCGACGCCGCCCGCGCAGCGGTGCAGGAAATGCTGCGCCGCAAGGTCAACTGCCCGCTGACCTCCAGCTGTGGACGACTGTTCGACGCCGTAGCCGCAACACTGGGCCTGTGCGCGCGCACCACCTATGAGGGGCAGGCGGCCATTCGCCTGGAGGACGCCGCCCGCAGGGCCACCGACGTGGAAGCGCCCACAGCCGCAGCCCTGCGGGGGAAAGACGCCCAGCGCACGTCCTGCTGGCCCTGGGAGCCTGTGCGACGCGGCGAACTGTGGGAGCTGGACAGCGCGGCCCTGTTCGCCCAAACGGTCACGGCCCAGCAACGCGGCCTGCCTACGGGAGAAATCGCCGCCCGCTTTCACCTCAGCCTGGCCCACGGTCTGGCGGATCTGGCGGCCCAGGCCGCGCGGGAGCACGGCGTGAACCTGGTGGGCCTTTCCGGCGGGGTCATGCAGAACGCCCTGCTGGCCCGGCTGCTGCCGCTGACCTTGCGGGCGCGCGGCCTGACGCCCCTCACCCACCGCGAGCTGCCCCCCGGCGACGGCGGCCTTTCTTTGGGGCAGGCGGTGTGGGGCCGCCGCCTGCTGGCGACGGAGGGCGGCGCAGGATAATGTTTGTTTAGGGGGGGAAGGGAACTTTTGTTCACAAAAGTTCCCTTCCCCCCCATCCTTCAAAAAACTTTTTTTCTTACAGGACCCGACGGCCCAGGTCTAAAAAGCCTCTGTTCCAAATCACTCCGTGCCGCAAGCGCTGTCGCGCACAACGCAACCGCCGCTCTCCAGCTTTTTGTACAGCCAAGCGTAGTCCAGTCTGCCCTCACGCGCGATCTGCGCCAGTTTTCCTTGTCCGTCTTCGGCCAGACGCCGCGCCTTTTCCGCTGCTTCCTGCGCCTCCTGCGGGCGCACGGCCACCAGACCGTCGGCGTCACCCACGATGATGTCGCCGGGGCTGACCACCACATTGCCCAGGGCCACGGGCACGTTGACCGCGCCGCAGGCGCTCTTGTACGGCCCGTTGGGCGAAACCGCGCGGGCGTAGACGGGAAAATCCAGCTGCCGCAATGCCGCGGCATCGCGCACGGCCCCATCAACGACAAAACCCGCCAACCCCCGACGCAGGGCCACGTTAGCCATGATCTCGCCCGTGACGGCGCGCTCCGTATACCCGGCGCAGGAAACCACCAGCACGTCGCCCGGCTGGGCGTTGTCCACAGCATAGTACAGCAGCAGGTTTTCGCTGGCGGGCAGATTGACGGTATAGGCCGTGCCCAGCAGACGGTCGCGGCCAAGGGGCTTGAGGGCCGAAGGCAACGCGGCGTTGCGGCCCAGTACATCGCAGATGTCGGCCACGGCCAGATCGGTAAACAGGGACAACAATTCGGAAGCGGGACGCACAAATTCACGGGTAATGCTGTAGCGCATGGAATATCCTTTCTGAACGCGCCGCGCGCCGTTATAAGCTGTAAAAAAATGTGGAATTGGCGTGGGTGAGTATGCCCACCCTGGCGGCGGGCTTTGCGGCAAGCCAGGCGTTGAGCGTTGCTTGCGCATCGCCTTTGCGCAGCAGGCAACGGGCCACATCGGCTTCCGCAAGGTCCGTGTGCAGTACCAGCTCATGGGCAGAAGCTACGCGACCAAACAAAAAGGCTTTGTGCGCCCCCATCTGAAACTCATGTTGCGCAAAGTCCCGCATCAAATCCTGCTGACTGTGAAACCGGCACACATACTCTTCGTAACGTTCGTCGCCAATGCCTTGGGCGCACTGGGCCACCAGCAGAATTTTGCCGTCGGGGGCGGCGCAGTGGCGGGCTGCATCCAAAGCCTTCTGGGCCTGATACAGACAAATATCCTTGGGCGCGCCGCCACAGGAGGCCACCACGATGTCAAACCGCTGCTTCAGCTCATGACCATAAAGACGGCTGGTTTCCTTGGCGGCATGGCGCAGCACGGTGGGCGGATCGCCCACAAACAGCGCCGCCGGCTCCTTGGTGGACGTAAGCGCCACGTTGACAGCCAGACGGACGCCCGCCAGTACGCCGGCCTCATTGAGATCCTCCCGCACCGGATTGCCTTCGATGTTGCCGGCGAAGGCCCCGTCACGGCACAGCATACTGTGGTTGCGGGCAATCATGGCGGCCGAAGCGCAGCCCACCACCACCCCTTTGGCCCCACCCGTGAATCCAGCAAACTGATGAGCGTCCACCATGCCCATGACAATCTTCAGGTCCGCATCGGCATAAGCAGCATTAATTTCCACCGGCGTGCCCCGACTCGTCACGCCCATTTGCCGCAGAGGCGAATGCTGGGCGTCATGGGCCACCACCGTGCAACCATCCAGATTTTCAGGCAGAATGCGCGCCAGCTGGGCCGCGTCCGGAGGTTCGTGCAGACCGCCGCCTACCACAATGCGCACATGCTCGTGCGGCAACTGGGGAAAAGCCCGAAAAATCCTCTCCAGCAGCGGGGGCAGCAAAAGTTTTATGGGGAAAGGCCGCGTTTCGTCCGGCACCGCAATGGCGACAGTGGCCGGCACGGCCATTTCCTCAAGGCGCGGGCAGCCCATCGGCGCGTCCAGGGCCGCGGCAAATGCGGCAAGGGGCGTAGCCAAAGGAGCAACTGCAGTCGGCCTGATGACAGTTACCGGAGTGGAATGGGGAAAATTTAGTAACAATTCCTGTTTACCATATTTTACCATCTGTCGCATTTGTGTATACTCCACTTGGCTACTGTTGGCCGCCCGTGCGGCAGCAGGTAGTGCGGCCCTGACTTGAAGGAAGCCGGGACCGCACTGCTGTTGTGGTTTAATGTCCGGCAGTTAACATGGACGTGTCTTCATCCACTCCATCGTCATCATCTGCCTCGCCCAGGTCCATGGGCTGCAGCTTGGGAATGACGAAGAGCACCGTGCAGGCGGCCAACAGTACCATGCAGCCGGCGATAATCAACGCACCGCTGAAAGAGCCGGTGACACTAAGAATAGTACCGGTAATCAACGGGGCGCAGATGCCGGCGGTGGCGCCGGCGGCGTTCATGACGCCGGCAATCCGCCCCGCGTATTTTTTGGGCGCCAGCTCCGTACAAATCGTCCAAAGCATGGTGGTGCCGGCCGATTCGCAGGCTACCGCCACTATCAGCAAAGAAATGCAGATGGCAAAGGACTTGGTGAACCCTACACCGATGACGGAAGAAGCCAGCAGCATCATGACAACGATGCAGCCCTTGCGCGCTGCGGTGACGGAATAGCCCCGGCGAATAAGATAATCTGAAAACATGCCAATGAGCGGTTGGCTTGCAAAACCGCAAAGCCACATGATGGAGTCGTAAGTACCCATCTGCATGGTGGTGAAGCCGTGCTCAAGGATTAAATATCCAGGCAACCACGTAACAAAGAAGTACAGAAGATAATCCTGGAAAAACTTAGCGAGCAGCAGGCCGTACATGCCACGCTGCCGCAGCAGACGCCCCCAGGGCACCTTGCGGGCCGGCGAAGACGTTGTAACCTTGTCCGTTTTCTTCTCTTTATATGAAACAAACCAAAGCAGAACCCAGAGCAAACTGCCAAGGCCAGTAAAGATAAAAGCAAATCGCCATCCCCAGTGGGTCAGCAAAAAAGCCATCAGCAGCGGACACACGGCAAAGCCCATGCGCAGGCCGGCAGTATATACGCCGGTAACAATACCGCGCTGTTTGGAAGGAAAACTGTTGTTCACCACCTTGGCGTTGACGGGGAAACTGGCGGATTCGCCCGCCCCCACGCCGATGCGCGCGATAATGAGGTGGATTTTATCATGGGCAAGACCGGTCAAAGCGGAAAATATGGACCAGATAAAAGCCGCCCAGCCCATAACGCGCCTTGCGCCAAACTTATCCGCCCAACTACCCGCAAAAATATTGCATATAAGGTATGGCCAAAAAAATGAGGAAAGCACCATACCCATTTCTGCAGGCGTCATGCCCAGTTCTTTGATAAGTGTGGGGGCGCTGATTGAGAGGCTGGCCCTGTCAAAAGCATTGATAAGCGTTCCGCTGAACAGCAGAAACACAATCCACACTCTATAGCGTGTCGAGGAATATTGTTCCATAACAAGTCCTTAAGCCACACCGTAAAACGGCATGGGGGTAGCGCGCTATTATAAAAGGAGGTATGCTGAGATCCGACACGTATCGCCTGCAGCCTGCCGTGGACAAATACTCACGGCAAGCTGCAGGCGGTGGTGGTTACGCGCTTTCGTACAGGCGGGTCATGATGAACTCACGATGGCCCAAAGCCTCTGCAGAAGTGTTGCGGCCATTGCAGGTGTGGAAGAGCATGTCCAGCAGCATGTCGCCGGCCTGGTCCATGTTGATTTCCCGACGCAGGATGCCGGAAACGTCCACATCAATGTGCTCGTTCATGGTGCGCACAGTGCGCGGGTTGGCGGAGAGCTTGATCACCGGCAGGATGGGGTTGCCGATGATGTTGCCCTGCCCCGTGGGGAAGAAGTGGGCCACAAAGCCGGAGGCGGCGCAAAGGGTCACCATCTCGGCAGCGGCAGAAGAAGAATCCATGAACCACAGACCGGGGCCGGTGGGGCTTTCAGCCTTGTCCAGGCAGCCAATGACCGGAGCCTTGCGGCCGATCTTCTGGATATTGCCCAGGGCCTTTTCCTCAATGGTGGTCAGGCCGCCTTCAATGTTGCCCTTGGTGGGCTGGGAATCGCACAGGTCGTTGGTCTTGTGGTCGTCCACCACCTTGGCGTAACGATCGAAGAAAAACTTGAACTTGGCGCGCACTTCGTCGTTGGCACAGCGGGCCATGACCAGATGTTCGCCGCCGGTGATTTCCGTGGTTTCGCCGAAGAGGGTAGTGGCCCCGGCTTCCCACAGCTTGTCAAAAGCGTTGCCCACCGTGGGGTTGGCGGCAATGCCCGACGTGGTGTCGGATTCGCCGCACTTAGTGGAAACCCACAGCTCGTCCACGCGGCACTCGGTGCGCTGCAGCTCGGTGGCGTAGTGCACAAATTCCTTGGCCTTGAGCGAAGCGGCGCGGATGGTCTCCAGGTCGCCGTGCTGCTCAATGCCGAAGCCGGCCACAGGCTTGCCGGTTTTGGCAATGCCGTCCACCACGCGCTGGGTCCACTGGGGTTCGATGCCGATAACCACCACAGCGGCCACGTTGGGGTTGCAGCCCACGCCGATCAGCGTACGGAAATGCAGGTCCAGGTCTTCGCCGAACTGCAGGCGGCCGTAGGCGTGGGGCAGGGCCAGGGTGCCCTTGATGTTGTTGGCCACGGCCTCGCAGGAGGCGTTGGAAAGGTCGTCCAGGGGCAGGATGAGCACATGATTACGGATGCCTACCCGGCCATTGTCGCGGCGATAGCCCATAAAAGTCTTTTGCATCGGATTACCACCTCTTGGTTTTGACATTGTGAACGTGCAGGTGCTCGCCACGCTTGATGGGCTTGACCACCTTGCCGATGTCCGTACCGTACTTGATGACTGTATCGCCCTCGGCCAGGTCCTTAAGGGCAATCTTGTGCCCGATGGGAATGTCGTCAAGGGTGGCCATTTCCACACTGGAATCGCCGTCCATGATCCAGCCGTTGAGCTTATCGCCCTTTTTCACCCCTTCGACCACGACAACGCCGACGCTGTCGCCGGGCTCGTGCACTACAAAATGGGTTACCATGCCATTCTCCTTCATAGTACTGTTAGTAATACGCTTTTTTAAAATCAAAGCGGGCCTTAATGTTATCCTTCCACAATGCATAAAATAATATCAGAATACTACATACAATTTGTTTCATAAAAACCACTTCATAAATTATTATTTATCCAAAAACATCATTCTGGCCTTATACTAGCAAGCAGCATGCCAACACCATCCAACACCGGAAACTGGCGTTGCCTCTATATTTTTTTCACATTCATGTTTGTTTAACCAATCAACATGTTGACTTTTAAGCAGTGATGTCCATATACAGGCAGCAAAAAGCCCATATATAAACAGGAGCCCCCATGCCCTATCAGATCAGCCCCAACGGCCTCAGCAATCCTTCCCTTACGGTGGGGCAGGTACTGCACCATCTTGCGCGCCTGGTAACGGAAAAGATGGACCGCAACGCCTTTTTCCAGATCCTGGCCAAGCAGCTTCGTGTTTTATTTCACTACGACCGTTTCTGCATCAATCTCTATGACGCCGAGCGGGAATTTCTGAACCTCTTCACCGCCGCCGACGGCACCGTGGTGGAATCCCTCTCCAACACCCGTATTGCCCAGAACACGGTAGCCGGCCTGGCCATAACCTCCCGCAAGCCCGTGGTCATCAACGATCTGGCCTCACAGGGTTTCGGCATGGCGCCCCTTTCTCTGGCCACAGTGGGCCTCAACGCCACCATTGCCCTGCCCCTGATCATCAACCGCGAGGTCATCGGCACGCTGCACGTTTCCTTTGTCCGCCAGCCGGAAAACGTGGTGGAGATTCTCAACTTTCTGCTGGAGCTGAGCCCGGTGCTGACCACCTTTCTTTTTGCTGTGCTGGCCGAAGAGCGCGCGGCCAACGCCCGCGCCGCCCAGCCCCCCGACCCCGAAGCAGGCGAAAATGCCGCCGGCAAGGCCCGCCTGGAAAGCCGCCTGTTGGAAACCCCGGACATGGCCCGCATCACGGGCACGGCGCGCAAGGTGGCCAAGCTGCACATTCCTGTGCTCATCACCGGCGAAACGGGTACGGGCAAGAGCATGCTGGCCCGCTGGCTGCACCGTCACAGTCCCCGTCGCGGGCACAACTTCGTCAAGGTCAACTGCCCTTCCTTGGCCCCCACCCTGTTTGAAAGCGAAATGTTCGGCTATGCCAAAGGAGCCTTTACCGGGGCCACGGCCAAGCGCACGGGCCGCATCGAGATAGCCCAGCACGGCACGCTCTTTCTGGACGAAATCGGCGACCTGGCTCCGGAAATGCAAAGTAAACTCCTGCAGGTGCTGGAAGAAAACTCCTTTGAGCGCGTGGGCGAGGCCACGCCCATCGGCGTGGACATCCGCGTGCTTTCGGCCACCAATGTGGATCTGGCCGAAGCCATGGCCGAGGGCAGGCTACGCCGCGACCTCTACTACCGCCTGGGCTCCGTGGTGCTGCACATGCCCGCTCTGCGGGAGCGCAAGGCCGACATCCCCTTATTTGTGGACTACTTCATCAAGCAGTTCGCTGCGGAATACGAGCTGCGCCCGCCCCGGCTGCCGCACAGCGTGGTCCAGACCCTTTACGAACACGCCTGGCCCGGCAATATCCGTGAGCTGCGCAACGTGGTCAGCCGCATTTTGCTCCACTCGCTGGACGCGGCCGTGACCGACGCCTTTGTGCGCGAGGCCCTGCACCTCTGGGCTGCCCCCCAGGAGGACGACCAGCCGCAACCCGCCGCCACTCGCGGAAATTGCACTGCCACACCGCAGGCCGCAGCGCCCGCAACGCCGTCCCATCCCGCCCCGGCCACGCTGCCCACGCTGGAGGAAAACGAACGCGCCCACATCCGCCGCGCCCTGGCCGCCACGGGCGGCAAAATCGCCGGTCCGCACGGGGCCGCCGCCCTTTTGGGCGTGCCGCGCAGCACCCTGCAACACCACATGCGCAAACTGGGCCTGGCTGCAACCTCCTAAAACCGCCTTTTTCCCGTTCCCGCAGCGGGCCGGTCGCGCCCCCGGCTTGAATTTCGCGGGCAGTGGGCATATCATGTCCCCTTGCGTAACAGAAATCAGCGCTTTTCGGAGTCCGCATGCTCGAGTATATCCGTTCCAATGCCCAATCCTTCGGCGTCAAACTGGTCTTCGGCGTCATCATTCTCGTCTTCGTCTTCTGGGGCGTGGGCAGCTTCAGCGACAAAGGCGGCCGCAACTTGGCGGCCACAGTCAACGGCGAGCCCATTACGGCGCGGGATTTTGAAATGGCCTACCGCAATGCGGAAGAATCCCTGCTGCGCAACAACCCCGGCCTCACCCGCGAACAACTCAAGGCCCAGCAGCTGGGGCGGCAGGTACTGCGCGACCTGGTGACGCAAAGCCTGCTCAGGCAGGAGGCCGCCCGCATGGGCATCAGCGTGAGCCCCCTGGAGTTGCGCCTGGCCGTGGGCCAGATCAAGGCCTTCCAGAATGACAAGGGCGACTTCGACCCGGCGGCCTACAAGCGTGTGCTGCAGGCCCAGCGCCTCAGTCCTGCGGATTTTGAACAAGAGACCAGCGCGGACCTGCTGCGCCGGAAGCTCTTTGCCCTGGTGACGGCCGGGGCCTGGACAGACCCCGCCGAAGCCCGGCAGCGCTATAACTTTCTGCGTCAGAAACGCACGGTAGACTATATCTTTTTGCCCGCGTCCAACTTTATGGACAAGGTCAAACCCACCGATGCCCAGGCTCAGGCCTATTATGAGGCCCACAAAGCCGCCTTTGCCGTGCCCGCCAAGGTCAAGGCGGCCTATATCCGCGTGCGGCCCCAGGATCTGGTCAATCCTGAAAACATTGACGCGGCCGCCGCCCGCCGGTGGTACGACGCCAATAGCGCCCGCTTTACCCAGGAGGAGCAGGTCAAGGCCGCCCACATCCTGGTGCCCCTGGCCGAAGACGCCCCCCAGGCCGAGGTGCGCAAGGCGCAGGAAACCGCGGCTTCCATAGAGAAGGAGCTGGCCGCCGGTAAGAGCTTTGCCGCCGTGGCCGACGCCCACAACGGCCCCAATGCCGCCGGTCCCGGCGGAGAACTGGGCTGGCTCAAGCGCGGCGCCACGGTCAAGCCCTTCGAGGATGCGGCCTTTGCCCTGGCCCCCGGCCAGGTCTCTGCCCCTGTACGCAGTCCCTTCGGCCTGCACATCATCAAGGTGGAAGAAAAAAAGTCCGGCGGCGTCACCCCCTTTGAAAAAGCCCTGCCCGATGTGCGCCGGTTCATGGCTGCCGAACAGGGCGCGGACAAACTCCACGACGTGCTGGACAGCCTCATTGAGGACAACATCCTGGGCAAACCCCTTGCGGCCAGCGCCCGGCGCTTTGGCCTCACCGCCGAAGAAACGGACCTCGCCGCCGCGACGGAGCTGGAAAAGACCCTGGGCGTCAAGCCCGATGCGGCCCAGACCCTGGTCAACATGCCGGCTGGCGCGCCCCTGGATACGGCGCTGGAAGCGGGCGACGCCTATGTGGTGGCCCGAGTGCTGGCGGCCGAACCGGCCGCCACGGAATCCTTCGACAAAGTTAAGGACAAAATTTTTGCCGCGCTGACGGAAGAGCAGGCCCTGGCCACCGCCCTCCAGGCTGCGGCAGAACGCCGCAAAGAGCTGCGGGACGGCCCCCTCAACCCCACCTTTAAACAGGGTCTGGGGGCGCGCACCCCCGCTCCGCTGGAACGCGGCGGCGCGCTGGAGGGCTTTGCTCCAGAGCCGGCTCTGGCCGAGGCCGTCTTCAGCGCCCCTGTGGACGCCTGGCTGCCCACGGCCTATGCCGTGCAGAACCTCAAAGAAGGCAAGGGCGCGCTGCTGGCCCATGTGGCCGCTGTACTGCCGCCCGACGTCAAGGAATGGGAAACGGTCAAGGACATCATGCAAAGCGCCGTCACCCGCGAACGGAGCGAAGGGCTGTTCGAGGTCTTTATGCAGCGCCTGCTGGTCAACGCCAAAATCGAAGTGAACAATCCGGACCTGGTGGACAGAAAGAACATGTGATTCCAGGGCCGGGCTTTGCCCGGCCCTTTCCCTTATATCCCCACGCGGAAGGTTCCCTTCCCTCCCCCCGAAAAAATCCCCGGCTCGGCCGGAACCAACGGACATCAAGGAGATACGCCATGTGCGGCATTATCGGCTATGCGGGCCACAGGCCCGCGGTTCCCGTAGTGGTGGAGGGTCTGCGCCGTCTGGAATACCGCGGCTATGATTCCGCCGGTGTGGCCTTTTTGCGCCAGGGCGCGCTGGACGTGGTGCGGGCCACGGGCAAACTGGCTGCGCTGGAAGAAAAACTGGCCCACGAAGAAGGCGTCACCACGCCCACCTGCGCCATGGGCCACACCCGCTGGGCCACCCACGGTGTGCCCGCCGAACGCAACGCCCACCCCCACCGCTCCAACGATGGGGCCCTGGCCATGGTGCACAACGGCATCATTGAAAACTACCTGGAAATCAAGGCGGACCTTACGACCAAAGGCTACACTTTCAGCTCTGAGACGGACACCGAGGTGCTGGTCAACCTCATTGCCGAGCGCCGCAAAACCGAACCAGACCTGTTGCACGCCTTTGCCGCGGCCCTGCGCGAGGCCCACGGGGCCTACGCCGTGTGCCTCATGTGCCGCGATGAGCCCGGCGTCATCTACGCCGCACGCATGTCCGCCCCGCTCATCTTCGGCCTGGGCACGGGCGAGCACTTTGTGGCCTCGGACATTCCGGCCTTTCTGCCTTACACCCGGCAGGTGATTTTTCTGGAAGACGGCGAGCTGGTGCGCGCCACCGCCGCAGACTATGCCGTCCTCAAACTGGCGGACCTGCGCCCGGTGCAGCACGAGGTGCAGACCATCCAGTGGGACATGCAGGCCGCGCAGAAAGGCGGCTACCGCCACTTCATGCTTAAGGAAATTTTTGAACAGCCCCGCGTGATCACCGACGGGCTCACGGGCCGCGTGAGCGCCGACCACAGCGCCGTGCGCCTGGCGGAGCTGGACGCTTTGCCCGTGCCACGCCGCCTGCACATTGTGGCCTGCGGCACCTCCTACCACTCCGGGCTCTGGGCGCGGCACTTGCTGGAACCTTGGGCCGGCGTGCCTGTGCAGGTGGAAATCGCCTCTGAATTCCGCTACCGTGAAAGCCTGCTCCTGGACAAGGACGACATGGTGCTGGTCATCAGCCAGAGCGGCGAAACCGCCGACACCCTGGCCGCCCTGCGCCGCGCGCGGGAATGCGGGGCCACGGTGCTGGGGCTCTGTAACGTGGTGGGCTCTTCCATCGCGCGCGAGGCTTCGGCCGTGCTCTACACCCAGGCCGGGCCGGAAATCAGCGTGGCTTCCACCAAGGCCATGTGCAGCCAGATGCTCATGCTGGCCCTTATGGCTCTGTACTGGGGCCGGCGGCAGAACACCCTGCCGCTGGAACAATGCCGCGCGCTGTTGCGCCAGCTGGAAAATCTGCCCGCCATGCTGGACGACGCCCTGCCCGCCATGCACGCCACCGCGCGCGAACTGGCCCGCAAGTACGCCCAGGCCCGCAACTTCTTTTACCTGGGGCGCGGCCACTGCTACCCCCTGGCCCTGGAGGGCGCGCTCAAACTCAAAGAGCTTTCCTACATCCACGCCGAAGGCTATGCCGCCGGCGAAATGAAGCACGGCCCCATTGCCCTCATCGACCCGGCCTTCCCCACCTTTGCCCTGGCCCTGGACGACGGGCTGCTGCCCAAGGTGGTTTCCAATATGGTGGAAGTGCAGGCCCGGCAGGGCAAGGTCATTGCCCTGACCAACCCCGGCGTGGAGCCGGAGGCCGAGGACGTCTGGCGCATCCCGGCCCTGCCCGCGCCTCTGGCCGGCTTTATGGCCCTGCCCGCCCTGCAGCTCTTCAGCTATGAAATGGCCGACTACCTGGGCAAGGATGTGGACCAGCCGCGCAATCTGGCCAAGAGCGTCACCGTGGAGTAAGGCCCGGCGCGCCTTGCCTCCAGGCGGTGAATGGGGCATACTGCGGCAGCGCGTGCGGACGCCGCAGGGGGGAAAATATGGGGTGCGAACTTCTGCTGTTTGATATCGGCAACACATCGGTCAAAATCGGCCTAGCCGACGCGCGTCGGGTGGTCGCCTCCTACACGCTGCACACGGACGTGGGGCAGACGGCGGACAATCTGGGCCTGACGCTTTTGCCCCTGCTGCAGCACGCAGGCGTGACGCCGGGGCAGCTGGTCGGCTGCGTGGCCTCTTCGGTGGTGCCGGGTTTTGATCCCCTGCTGCGCGAGGCCGTGGCCCGCTACCTGGACCGCCCCCTGCACCGGGTGGGCAAAGATCTGCCCGTGCCGCTGGAAAACCGCTACGAACGCCCCTGCGAGGTGGGGGCCGACCGTCTGGTGGGCGCTTATGCGGCGCGGCGGCTGTTCCCTGAAGTTCCGTCCATCCTGGTGGTGGATTTCGGCACGGCGGTCACCCTGGACTGTGTGAGCGGCGATGCCTACCTGGGCGGCCTGATTTTTCCCGGCCCGCGCACGGCCCTGGCCGCGCTTTCGGGCGCGGCGGCCAAGCTGCCGCGCATCAATCTGGACGTGCGCGCCACAGAGCCCTCGCCGGGCCGCAACACCAGCACCAGCATGCGACACGGGCTGGTCTTCGGCTTTGCCAGCATGGTGGAAGGGCTGGTCCAGCGGCTCAAGCGCCAGCTGTCCGGCCCGGTCAAAGTGCTGGGCACGGGCGGCTTTGCCGACGCCATCGCCCGTGTGAGTCCGGTCTTTGATCAGGTGGCCCCCATGCTCTTGCTTGAAGGGCTGCGCCGCCTGTACTACGAACAGCGGGACACGCTGGACCGCTGACCCCGCGCCGTTCGCGCGCTTTTTTCGCAATCACCGCCCGCAGGGCAAAAGGAGCCATCATGAGCAGCATCGCCTCGGTTTTCGGCCGTGAGATTCTTGATTCGCGCGGCAACCCCACTGTGGAAGTGGAAGTGACGCTGGAATCGGGCCACAGCGCCAGAGCCGCCGTGCCTTCCGGCGCGTCCACCGGCAGCCGCGAAGCGCTGGAAATGCGCGACGGCGACAAAAAACGCTTTGGCGGCAAGGGCGTGACCAAGGCCGTGGAGCACGTCAACAGCGAAATTGCCGACGCCCTCACGGGCATGGACGTGCTGCGCCAGGTGCAGATTGACAATACCCTCATTGATCTGGACGGCACGGACAACAAATCCCGCCTGGGGGCCAACGCCATGCTGGGGGCCAGCATGGCCTGCGCCCGCGTGGCCGCGGAATACCTGGGCCTGCCCCTCTACAAATATCTGGGCGGCATCAACGCCAAGGTCCTGCCCGTGCCCATGATGAACATCGTCAACGGCGGCGCGCACGCTCCCAACAACCTGGACATTCAGGAATTTATGATCATGCCCGTGGGGGCCATGACCTTCCGCGACTCCCTGCGCATGGGCGCGGAAATCTTCCACACCCTGCAGGCCATCCTCAAAAAGGACGGCCACGTCACCAGCGTGGGCGACGAGGGCGGCTTTGCCCCCAACCTCAAAAACCACGACGAGGCCTTCACCTACATTATCAAAGCCATTGAAGAAGCGGGCTACAACCCCGGCCGTGAAGTGGCCCTGGCCATAGACGCCGCGGCTTCAGAATTTTACAAGGACGGCGCTTACGTGCTGGCCGGTGAAGGCAAAACCTTCAACAACGCCGAAATGAGCCAGTGGTTGGCCGAGTTTGCCGACAAATACCCCCTTATCTCCATTGAAGACGGCATGGCTGAAGGCGACTGGGACGGCTGGGGCATGCTCACGGGCGCTCTGGGCGACCGCATCCAGCTGGTGGGCGACGACGTTTTCGTCACCAATCCGGCCATTCTGGCCGAGGGCATTGACGCGGGCGTGGCCAACGCCATCCTCATCAAACTGAACCAGATCGGCACAGTCACCGAAACCCTGGACACGGTGGAAATGGCCAAGGAGGCCTCCTACAGTACGGTCATCTCCCACCGCTCCGGCGAAACCGAAGACAGCTTCATTGCCGACCTGGCCGTGGGCCTCAATGCCGGGCAGATTAAAACCGGCTCCCTCTGCCGTTCGGAGCGTATGGCCAAGTACAACCAGCTGCTGCGCATTGAAGAAGAGCTGGACGAGGACGCCGAATTCTTCGGCCCCATCATGGCGGAATACTACCTGCAGGAAGGGGGGGACGAGTAGCCTCGTCCGGTTTGCCCCTGTCGGCAGGGTACCAGCATCTTGTGCAGGGAAGACAGTTGCGGGGGAGGCGGCCCTTTTGCAAAAAGGGCTTCTTTCCCCGCAAAATTTTCGCCGCGCACGTTCCTTGTGTTCTGGAGACGACATGATTCTGATTGACGGCAAAGCAACGGCGGCGGCCCTGCGGGCCGAACTGGCCGAGGCCGTGGCCGCGGCGCGGTCCGACGGCGCGCGCGCGCCAGGCCTGGCGGTGATTTTGGTAGGCGAAGACCCGGCCTCGCAGGTCTATGTACGCAATAAGGAGCGAGCCTGCGCCGAGGCGGGCATAGTTTCCTTTCCGCACCATCTGCCCGCCCAGACCAGCCAGGCGGACCTGCTGGCCCTGATCCGCGCCTGCAATGCAGACGCCAACGTGGACGGCATCTTGCTGCAGCTGCCCTTGCCCGGCGGCCTGGACGCCCAGGCCTGCCTGCTGGCCATTGATCCGGATAAGGACGTGGACGGCTTCCACCCCATGAATGTGGGGCGGCTTTCCCTGGACCTGCCGGGATTTGTTTCCTGCACGCCCGCCGGGGTCATGGAGCTTTTGCGGCGCTACGAGCTGCCCACGGCGGGTCAGCGGGCCGTGGTGGTGGGGCGCTCCAACATCGTGGGCAAGCCCCTGGCCATGCTCTTGTCCCGCCCCGGCCCCTACGGCGACGCCACAGTCACCGTGTGCCACTCCCGCACGCCCGACCTGGCGGCGCAGTGCCGGCAGGCGGACTTTCTGTTTCTGGCCCTGGGCCGGCCGCGCAGCATCACCGCCGACATGGTGCGCGAGGGCGCTGTAGTTATTGACGTGGGCATCAACCGCACCCCGGAGGGCCTTTGCGGCGACGCGGACTTTACCGCGGTGAGCAAAAAGGTCCGGGCCATCACCCCGGTGCCCGGCGGCGTGGGGCCCATGACCATTGCCATGCTGCTGGCCAATACCGTGCAATCCTGGCGGCAACGCCTTTCCTTATGAGCGAAGCAAAAAAGCCCTGCATCCACATCGTCAAGGCCCGGCAGCACAATCTGCGCAACATCAGCCTGGATATCCCCAGAGACGAGCTGGTGGTGGTCTGCGGGCCTTCGGGTTCCGGCAAGTCCACCCTGGCCTTTGACATTGTCTATGCCGAAGGCCAGAGGCGCTATGTGGAATCCCTCTCCACCTACGCCCGCCAGTTTCTGCCCCAGATGGACAAGCCCGATGTGGAAAAAATTGAGGGCCTTTCCCCGGCCATTTCGCTGGAGCAGCAGAGCGTTTCGCGCAATCCGCGCTCCACAGTGGGCACGGTGACGGAAATCTACGACTTTCTGCGCGTGTTCTACGCCCGGCTGGGGCGCATGTACTGCCCCCAGTGCGGACGGCCCATTGAGGCCCGCGCCGCGGACGAAATCATTGCGGACATTCTGGCCCTGCCCCAGGGCGAAAAATTTATGGTGCTGGCGCCGCTGGTAGAACTGCAGAAGGGCACGCATCAGGACAAGTTTAAAAAACTCAAGGCCGAAGGCTTTGCCCGTGTGCGGGTGGACGGCGCGTTTCATACTCTGGACGCCCTGCCGGAGCTGGACAAGAATAAAAAGCACAGCATTGACCTGGTGGTGGACCGCCTGGTCAACAAAGAGGGCCTCCGCGGGCGGCTGGCCGATTCTGTGGAACTGGCCCTGCGCTTCGGCGACGGGCGCCTGGTGGTGCACCGCCCCGGCCTGCCGGAAGCGGAGCAGGACGCGGTGCAGTCCACTACCTCGGTCTGCCCGCACTGCCATATTTCCCTGCCGGCCTTGAGTCCGCAGCTGTTTTCCTTCAACGGGCCGCAGGGGGCCTGCCCCCGCTGCGTGGGCCTGGGCGGGGTGGACTACTTTGAGCCGCGCCTCATTGCTCCCAACATGGGCCTGGCTCTCAATGCCGGGGCCCTCTTGCCTTGGACGGGCAAGTCCTTTGCCCGCTATGCGGCGGCCCTCAAGGCCCTGGGCAAACGCTTCCGGTTCAGTCTTGACACGCCGCTGGAAAAATTTTCCGAAGACGCCCTGGCCGCCCTGTTTTACGGCGAGGACGAGCACGGCCGCCCGGCGCGGACCTCGCTGGGCCTGCGCCGCAACTGGATGGGCGGCAGCGTGGCCCTGGGCGCGGCGGGCGACTACCAGAGCGAGCATTTTTCTGAAGTTCTCAAAACACAGGGCCGGGTGCAGGCCGACGAACACCGCTGGCCCGGCGTCATCCCCCTGCTGGAAAGCGGCATGCAGTACGGCGAAGCCTGGCGCGAGGCGCTGGCGCGCTTTCGCCAGACCATGGCCTGTCCGGACTGCCGCGGCGCGCGCCTCAACCCCGGCGCTCTGGCCGTACGCGTAGACGACCTGAACATCGCCCAATTCTGCGCTCTTTCCGTGGAACGCGCCCTGGACTGGCTGGCCCGGCGTCGCTTTACGGGCCGCCACGCCCTCATCGCCGAACCACTTTTGAAAGAACTCACCCACCGTCTGTCCTTCATGCGCAATGTGGGGCTGGAGTACCTCTCTCTGGGCCGCTCCATGGCCACCCTTTCCGGCGGCGAGGCCCAGCGCATCCGTCTGGCCTCACAGCTGGGCTCCGGCCTGGTGGGCGTCACCTATGTGCTGGACGAACCCTCCATTGGCCTGCACCCCCGCGACAACGAACGCCTGCTGGGCACCCTGCGTTCTCTGCAGGCCCGCGGCAACACCGTGCTGGTGGTGGAGCACGACGAGGCCACCATCTGCGCGGCGGACACAGTTATTGAGTTGGGCCCCGGCTCCGGCGCGCAGGGCGGCGAAATCATGTTCCAGGGCTCTGTGGACCAGCTCCTGCGGGCGGACACGCTCACGGCCCGCTACCTGCGCGGCGACGCCAGCATCCCCCTGCCCGACCAGCGCCGCGAGGGCAAGGGCGCGCTGCTGCTCCACGGCATTACCACCAACAACCTGCAGAACATCGACTGCCGCATCCCCCTGGGCGTGCTCACCTGCGTTACGGGGGTTTCCGGTTCGGGCAAAAGCTCGCTGGTGGTGGATACCCTCTACAAACATCTGGCCCTGAGTCTGGGCCAACGCGTGGATCAGCCCGGCAGCATAGCGGGCCTGAGTTATACCAAGGACGCCGCCCCTGTGGAGCGCATTGTGGCCATTGACCAGACCCCCATCGGCCGTACCCCGCGCTCCAACCCGGCCACCTACACCAAAATCTTTGACGAAATCCGCAACATCTTCGCCCTGACGCCCGACGCCCGCAAACGCGGCTACAAACCGGGGCGCTTCAGCTTCAACGTGCGCGGCGGCCGCTGCGAAGCCTGCGGCGGCGACGGCCAGATCCGGGTAGAAATGCACTTTCTGCCCGATATCTACGTCACCTGCGACGTCTGCAAAGGCCGCCGCTATAATCACGAAACCCTGGAAGTGCGCTACAAAGGCCTGAATATCGCCGACGTGCTGGAGCTTACCGTGCGCCAGGCGCGGGAGCTTTTCAGCAGCTATCCCGCCCTGGAGCGCCGCCTGGCCGTGCTGGAAGAAGTGGGCCTGGAGTACCTGCGCCTGGGCCAGCCCGCCACCACCCTTTCCGGCGGCGAAGCCCAGCGCATCAAAATCTCGCGCGAACTGGGCAAACGCTCCCTGCCCGGCACCATGTACATTATGGACGAACCTACCACCGGCCTGCACATGCACGAGGTGGGCAAGCTCATCAAGGTGCTCCACGCTCTGGTGGACCGGGGCGCCAGCGTGGTGGTCATTGAGCATAATACAGATATGATCCTGGCCGCGGACCATGTGCTGGACATGGGTCCCGGCGGCGGCGAAAACGGCGGGCGCATCGTGGCTGCGGGCACACCTGAGGCCATTGTGGCCGACCCGAACTCCGTCACCGGGCGCTTTCTCATGCAGGAACGCCTGGACAGGACCAAACGCCGGCCGCAGCCCGCGTAGCTGCAGCCAGAGAAAGAAAAGCCGCCGGAGGCGGCTGGGGGACACAGGCCCCGCTCTCCCCCTCCCCGGCGCGCAGGGCCTTGCGGTCAGCGCCATAGCAACATGAATGCCCGGCGACCCTCTTCCGCAGGCGCACAGGACGTTTCACAGACCTCCGCCCATTGCCTTCACGGGCTGCGGCGGTGTAGCCTGCGGGGCAGGCGCTTTCCTGTCCCAGGCAACCTTTGCAACAGATGAGGTTAGACATCATGGCCAATCTTCTGATCATCGGCGCGGGCGGCGTGGGCAGCGTGGTGGCCCACAAGTGCGCCCAGGCAGCCAAATACGAGCAGGCCTTCAGCAGCATCACCCTGGCCAGCCGCACCCGCGCCAAGTGCGACGCCATTGCCCAAAGCGTCAAAAAACGCCTGGACGTGGACCTCAGCACCGCGCAGGTGGACGCGGACAATGTACCCGAACTCTGCGCCTTGCTGCGCGACGTAAAGCCCGACCTGGTCTGCAACGTGGCCCTGCCCTACCAGGACCTGCACATCATGGACGCCTGCCTGGAATGCGGCGTGCACTATGTGGATACGGCCAACTACGAGCCCTTGGACACGGCCAAATTTGAATACAAATGGCAGTGGGCCTACAACGAACGCTTCCGCGACGCGGGGCTCACGGCCCTGCTGGGCTCCGGTTTCGACCCCGGCGTCACCAACGTCTACGCCGCCTGGGCCCTCAAGCACCAGCTGGACGAAGTGCACGTACTGGACATTATCGACTGCAACGCCGGCGACCACGGCCAGCCCTTTGCCACCAATTTCAATCCGGAAATCAATATCCGCGAAGTCACGGCCAGGGGCCGCTACTGGGAACGCGGCGAATGGGTGGAAACCGACCCCCTGTCCTGGTCCATGACCTACGACTTCCCCGACGGCATCGGCCCCAAAAAATGCTACCTCATGTACCACGAGGAACTGGAATCCCTGGTGCGCAACCTCAAGGGCGTCCGCCGCGCCCGCTTCTGGATGACCTTTTCGGAAAACTATCTCAACCACCTCAAGGTGCTGGGCAACGTGGGCATGACCCGCATTGATCCCGTCAAATTCCAGGGGCAGGACATCGTGCCCATACAGTTTCTGGCCAAGCTGCTGCCCGACCCGGCTTCCCTGGGCCCGCTCACCAAGGGCAAGACCTGCATCGGCGACGTGCTGCGCGGCGTAAAAAACGGCAAAGAAAAAACGGTCTATATCTACAATATCTGCGACCACGAAGTCTGCTACGCCGAGGTGGGTTCCCAGGCCATTTCCTACACCACGGGCGTACCCGCCATGATCGGCACCAAAATGGTGGCCTCAGGCCAGTGGCGCAAGCCCGGCGTCTGGAACATGGAACAGATGGACCCGGACCCCTTTATGGAAGACCTCAACCGCTACGGCCTGCCCTGGCAGTGCGTGGAGGTAAAATAACCCGCCAACGGCTTTGCGCGAACACGGGCGGCCCTTGTGCCGCAGGGGCCGCCCGCAAGACCAGGAAGTCCCGCCATGCGCCATCCCTTTGATTTTGACCCCCTTTACGCGCCCCACCCTTCCCGCAGAATACCCATCTACGCCCGCAACGGCATGGTGGCCGCTTCTTCCGCCCTGGCCTCCGCGGCGGGTCTGGCCATGCTGCGCCAGGGCGGCAATGCCGTGGACGCCATTGTGGCCACGGCCGCAGCCCTCACCGTGCTGGAGCCCACCTCTAACGGCTTGGGCAGCGACGCCTTTGCCCTGGTCTGGCAGAACAACGCCCTGCACGGGCTCAATGCCAGCGGCCCCGCGCCCCAGGCCATTTCCATCGAAAAGGTTCTGGCCCGCCACGGCGGCCCCGCCATGCCGCGCTACGGCTGGACGCCCGTGACCGTGCCGGGCGCGGTGGGGGCCTGGGCCGCACTCTCCGCCCGGTTCGGCAAACTGCCCTTCGCCACGCTGCTGGAACCGGCCATCGCCTACGCCAGTGAGGGCTACCCCGTGCCGCCCATGCTGGCCTTTCTGTGGGGCGAAGCCTTCCAGACCCTGCGGGAACACTGCACCGGGCCGGAATTTGCCGCCTGGTACAGCACTTTTGCGCCCCAGGGACGGGCCCCGCTGGCGGGCGAAATTGTGCGCCTGCCCCACCACGCCCGCAGCTTGCAGGCTATAGCCCAAAGCCGCGCCGAAGATTTTTACCGCGGCGACCTGGCGGCCCGTATAGCAGCAGAAAGCGCCGCCTTTGACGGCTACCTCTCGGCCGCGGACCTGGCGGCCTTCCAGCCCCAATGGGTAGACCCCATCAGCGTGAGCTACCGCGGCTGCGAACTGTGGGAAATACCGCCTAACGGCCAGGGCATCACAGCGCTCATGGCCCTGAACATCCTCAAGGAATTTCCCCTGGAAAGCCTCGACGCCGTGGAGGCCCGCCATCTGCAATGGGAAGCCATGAAGCTGGCCTTTGCCGACGCCCGCCACTACGTCACCGACAACCGCCACATGGCCGTGGACTACCACAACTTTCTCGAGCCGGCCTTCGGCGCGGCCCGCGCCCGCCAGATCACCAGCCAGGCCGCCCTGCCCGCGCCTGTGCAGCTGCCCAAAGGCGGCACGGTCTATCTGTGCGCAGCCGACGCACAGGACAACATGGTTTCCTACATCCAGAGCAACTATATGGGCTTCGGCTCCGGCATTGTGGTGCGCGACACGGGCATTGCCCTGCAGAACCGGGGCGCGGATTTTTCCCTGGACCCCCAGCACGCCAATTGCCTGCAGCCGGGCAAAAAAACCTACCACACCATCATCCCGGCCTTTATCACCAAGGGCGGCCGCCCCATAGGGCCCATGGGCGTCATGGGGGCCTACATGCAGCCGCAGGGGCACGTGCAGGTCATGTGCAATCTTGTGGATTTTAAGCTCAATCCGCAGCAGGCCCTGGACGCGCCGCGCTGGCAGTGGGTGGGCGACCGCCGCTTTCTGGTGGAGCCGTCCTTTCCTGTGGAAACGGCCCGCCAGCTGGCGGGCAAAGGCCATGAGGTGGAAGTGGCCCTGCAGAGCACGTCCTTCGGACGGGGCCAGCTTATCCTGCGCCTGGACAACAACGTGCTGGTGGGCGCTGCGGAACCGCGCACAGACAGCAATATCGCCTGTTATTAAAGTGGAATAGCTGTGGGGGGAAGGGGACTTTTGTGAACAAAAGTCCCCTTCCCCCCACGCCCCCATCCCTCAAAAAACTTTTTTCTGCTCTAGATTTTGCCGCGTGTGGCGGCCTCCCTGCGGCGACGGGCCAGGGCGCGCAGGTCTTCCACATTGTCGCTTTCGTCCACAATTTCGCTGCCCAGAATCTCTTCCACCACATCCTCCAGCGAAACCACGCCCGCAAGGCCGCCGTATTCGTCCAGCACGGCAAACAGATGCTCGTGCGCCTCCAGCATCTCACGCAAAAGCACGTCCAGCGTCTGATTTTCCAGAATAAAATTAATGGGCCGCAGAACAGCCGCAAGCGGCAGCCCGCCCTGACCATCACGCAGGTTGCGGGCCAGGGCGCGGCGCTCCACAAAGCCCACAATATCCTCGTTATCGTCCCCGTACACCGGCACGCGGCTGAAATGCCAGATGCGCGGGTCATTATAGGCCGCTTCCACAGTTGCGTTTTCCGGCAGCGAAAAAACCACGGTACGCGGGGTCATGACGTCATAGACGCGCTTCTGGTCCAGGGCCAGCACGTTGCGGATAAAGGCTTCCTCATAGGGCTTGATGCGCCCGGCCTGGCGCGACAGGCTGGCGACGGCGCGGATGTCGTCCTCCGAAACCATCGGCCCGGAAGCGCGCGGCCGCACCACCAGGCGGCTGATACAGGTCGTGACCCACAACAAGGGCGCCAGCAGCCGGGTAAGCACAGCCAGAGGTCGGGCCATGACCACGGCCAGGGCCTCGGTATGGGCCACCCCCAGGCTCTTGGGCAGAATCTCGCCCAGAATCAGCAGCAAGCCCGTAAAGCCCACGGCAAACAAAGCCGTGAAGTCCGGCCCGAATTGCGCCAGAAAAGCCGCGCCCGCCACCGTGGCCCCGGCCGTATTGGCAATGGTGTTAAGGGTAAGAATAGCGGCAATGGGCCGGTTGACCTCCAGCCGCAGCTTGTAGAGCACCGCGCCCGCTGGCCGGCCGGACCGCCGCAGCCGCTCAATGGCAGACCACGGCAGCGTATAGAGCACGGTTTCCGCCAGGGAACACAAAAAACACACGGCAATGGCCAGAGTGATGGAAAGAACCAGGGTCAGCATAACGTCTTCCTGCATGAAGCCTGCGGGGCGCACGCGCCGCCGTCCGCCCAGCATAAGCCGCGCCCGGTCCGCTGGCAACGGCCTTCTTGCGGCCTCCGGGCGCATAAGCCCCGACCGCTGCGCGGTCATGGGGGGGCTCGCAATCCCTTTCAGAACACTGTGAAGCGCGGGAGAGATTGGGCTGCCAAGACGGCTTTGGGCAGGCAGGATACAGGAAGGCCGCGCGCAAGTGCGGGAGAAATTTTACGTTCAGACAAGGAATGGACTGCCCGCAACGGGTCTGGACCAAAGAGCGTTGTCCCCGTTTTGACGCCGCCTGAGCACAAAAGCCCCCCGCGCTCAGGCCAGGGGAAGCGCCTCCCCCAGATCCACCCCATTCTGACCAACCAAAGCGCGGAAGGGATATATTTCCACCCCGCTCCGCCTAGCGGCCGCATACAGGGCGGCGTACTCCGGGTCAATGCAGTCCGCCGGGGCAAAGCAATGGCCGTCGGGCCGCTGCACCAGATAAAACATGGCGGCCCTTTGACCGTGGGCCACAATATCCATGAGCTCCCGCAAATGCTTGCGCCCGCGTTCGCTGGCCGCATCCGGAAAACAGGCCGCATCGTCTTCCACCAGGGTGACGTTTTTGCACTCTACCCAAAGAGGCGGCAGGCCCGGCCCGCTGAACAGACCGTCCAGGCGGCTCTGGCCGCGCCGGGCCTCGCGGGTCAGCTGCGTATAGCCGACGGCAAAGGGCAGCCGACCGGCCTTGAAGGCCGCTTCAAGCATTTTGTTGGGCACGGAGGTATTGACGCCCACCCAAAAGCCGTCTTCCGCACCCGGCGGCAGATCAGGCGGCGGCGGACAGGCCGTACGGGCCAGCCAGACGCCTTCCTGGGTATATTTGAGCTTGCGGGCGGGATTGGCCGCCGGCGAGGCCAGCACAGGCGCGCCAGGCCGGGTCAGGCCCAGCATGCTGCCGGAATTGTTGCTGTGGATCCAGAGCGGCCCTTGCGCCGTACGTATTTCCACGCTGAAGCGGTTACGCCGCTGCACAAAGGCCCCCACCACGCAGCCGGACGGCAAAGGCAGCAAAGGCGGTCTGTCCGCGTCTGCTGGCGGCGCATTGCCGGTTCTGTTCTGGTTCTGGCGCATTTACACCCTGGGCTGAAATTGATAAAACTCTTCACGGTCCGCAGGCGCGGGCCGCAATCGCCCCCTTTGTGCCGCAAGGAGCCCCCATGCAGATATCGCACCGTCTGAGCAATATCAAACCTTCCCTGACCCTCAGCGTCAACAGCCGCGCGCTGGAGCTCAAAGCGCAGGGCGTATCCGTCACCAGCCTGGCCGTGGGCGAACCGGACTTTCCCACTCCTCCGCACGTCTGCGCTGCGGCCAAGGCCGCCATAGACGCCAACTTCTGCCACTATACCGCCGTGCCCGGCATCCCGGAGCTGCGCAAGGCCGCAGGCGACTACTTCGGACGCGCCTACGGCGTGCCCGTACCGCGAGAATCCATCATCATCGGCGCGGGCGGCAAACACTGCCTGTATAATTTCATCCAGACCACCATCAATCCCGGCGACGAGGTGCTTTTGCCCGCCCCCTACTGGCTGAGCTACCCGGACATGGTCATGCTGGCCGAAGGCGTACCCGTGCCCGTGTCCGCCGGGCCGGAGCAGAACTTCAAGGTCACCCCGGCCATGCTGGAGGCCCACCGCACGGCCAAGACCCGCCTGCTCATCCTCAATTCGCCCAGCAACCCCACCGGGGCCGTCTACACTGAGGCGGAGTTCACGGCCATCATGGACTGGGCCCTGAGCCAGGGCATCTTTGTACTCTCGGACGAAATCTACGACCAGCTCGTGTTTTCGCCGGCCACCATGACCAGCGCCATTGGCTGGTTTGCCGAATACCCCCGGCAGGTGGCCGTGCTCAACGGCCTTTCCAAAAGCTATGCCATGACCGGCTGGCGCGTGGGCTTTCTGGCCGCGCACCCGGATTTGATCAAAAAAATTTCCTCCATGCAGGGGCACAGCACGTCCAATATCTGCTCCATCGCGCAAAAGGCGGCCCTGGCGGCCCTTACCGGCCCCATGGACGGTGTGCGCGAAATGTGTCGGGCTTTCCAGCGCCGCCGCGACCTGGCCATGCATATTATCGAGGACTGGCCCTTTGCCGTCTGTCCCAGGCCGGACGGAGCCTTCTACCTCTTTGTGGACGTGCGCAAATGCTTCGGCCGCCTGGCCGCCAATTCCACAGACATCTGCACCCGGCTGCTGGACAAGGCCCATGTGGCTGTGGTGCCGGGAGCGGCCTTCGGCGACGATAACTGCATCCGCTTTTCCTACGCCGTGGCCGACGACGTGCTGGCCAAGGCCCTGGACAGGATTGGCGCGGAACTGGCCGTGCTGGCCGAAGCCGCTCAGAACTGATCCGCCGAACCGCATTGCGGTTATGCGAAAGAATCAAGGGCGCGGCACCGACTTACGGCCCCGCGCCTTTTTCATTGTACCGCCGCAGCAAGGAAAACGAGAGCAGATTACCTTTGAGAATATGCATTCTCCAAGGTTACGGCACGCTCGTTCCAGCGCTTCACCGCGCAACTACATAGCGCTGCTGTCTTGGCCCGTAACTTCCTTCGTCGTAACGGGCCAAGCTCCTGCGTCGCAACGGCTGAAGCTGTGCTTGCGCAACCGCCAGGGCATTGCAACGTTGCAATGCCGCTACTGGATTTTGCAGTTGCCGTCGGCGCAGTCCACCGAAGGAATGACCGGCGTGGCCTGGAACAACACCACTTCATCCCGCCCCTTGTCTTTGACCAGCACCAGCGTAAAGCGCATCAAGCCCTGCGGTAGAGGGGGTTCGGCGCGGCCCCTGAGGGTGCCGTTGCCGGTGATCAGCGTGGCGTCGCCGATAATGGTCGTGCGGGCATTGGTGAAGGAAAGGCGGTCGATGACCATTTCCTTGTTTTTAATGGTGGCGATAAAGTGCTCTTTGTCCTGAATATGCCCATTGGCGTTGATATGCCAGTAGTTGGGGGCCAGCAGGGTTTCCAGTGCCGGAATATCACCCGTCATGACGGCTTCCGTGTACAGCGCCACCGTGTCTGCCCTGGCCTGGGCCGCTACGGCCGAACCCAGCATAAGGGTAAAAATCAAGGCGGCGGCAGAAAAAATCTTCATCATATACGCTCCGGTGTTCCGCCGCGCAGTCGGCGCGGCACAAGGTGAAACGGCCCCGCCCCTGACGCCCGTACGCTCGCGGCAGAGACCGCGCGTCTGCCAAACCCCGGTAGGGGAAAATTGCCAAGGCGGACGCTTTCCTCTATTCTACCCTTCAAGTTTCGGGTAAAAAACGTCCAATGTAAAGCAATCCCGAATTTTTCGGCGGCGTGCGCGCCGCCTTTGACGCAATGCGAGGCTTCACCATGCTGACCACAATTCTTCAAACCATCGGCAATACACCCATGCTGCGCGTGGAGCGCTCCAGCGATCTGCCGGGCACTGTCTGGCTCAAACTGGAAAACCGCAACCCTGGCGGGTCCATCAAAGACAGAGTAGCCTTCCATCTTATTGAAGACGCCCTGCAGGAAGGCAAAGTGGAACCGGGCGGCCTGCTGGTAGAACCCACCAGCGGCAATATGGGCATCGGCATCGCCCTGGTGGCCGCCGTGCGCGGCCTGCGCTGCATCCTGACCATGCCGGAATCCATGAGCATAGAACGCCGCAACCTGCTCAAGGCCCTAGGAGCCTCCGTCGTCCTCACCCCCGCCGCCCAAGGCATGAGCGGCGCCGTGACCGAAGCCCAACGCATCGCCGCCGCTGAAGACGGCTGCATCCTCGGCCAGTTCACCAACCCTGAAGCCGTCCAGGCCCACTACAAAACCACCGGGCCGGAAATCTTCAAAGACAGCGTGGGCCACATGGACGCTCTGGTGGCCGGCGTGGGCTCCGGATCCTCCATTACCGGCACCGGGCGTTTTCTCAAAGAACATATCAAAAACTTCCGGGTTATCGCCGTGGAACCTGCGGCCTCGCCCGTACTCTCCGGCGGCAAAGCCGCACCCCACCTCATCCAGGGCATCGGCGCGGGCTTTATTCCCAAAATCCTCGACCGCACCCTGCTGGATGAAATCATCCTCGCCGACGGCGAGGAAGCCATGCGAACCTCCCGCGAGCTCATGAAACAGGGCGTCGTGGCCGGCATCTCCACCGGCGCAAACGTCCGCGCCGCCCTCAGCGTGGCCGCCAGACCGGAAATGCAGGGTAAAAACATCGTTACCTTCGCCTGCGATACCGGCGAACGCTATATGTCTACCCGCTTGTTTACGGATATGCAGTAACCATCGTGTAGTGTGGGGGGAAGGGAACTTTTGTGCACAAAAATTCCCTTCCCCCCACACCCCCATCCTTCAAAAACCCCCATTCTCCCACAGAACCGCGCCGGGCCTACCCTGACTGAAAAATAAAGATCTCCCTACGCCCAGCCGCCCGCTACTACCCCAATACCCAGAATATTGGCGGCAGCCAGACGCCACTGGGTCTGCATAAAAGAGGTGGCGCTGTCCTGAGAAAGCAGCTCATCCGCAGCTGCGGTACTGTCATTGATGATGGAAGGATAAAAACCGATGACCTCGGTGCTGTCCGGCGGCGTGTTCTGCAACACCAGTGTCAGCCCTGTCATGGGGACGAAGACGGTCATACGTCCTCCGAAGATGGAAATTCCGCGTAATTAAAGCCGAAACTTCCTAGAGCAGTTAACGAATGAAATGAGCTAACTGCTCTGCAAGGATTTTCTTGAAAATCCTTGCCACGAAATGCGAGAAGGCAGGCTTTTGCCTGCAGTAATCGAGCATTTTAAGTGTTAAATGCTCTAAAGACAACTTCAGCGATGCCGGCGGCGCGGCTTATCCCGCTGCGGCTCTTTGTCGGCATCCTTATCCTGACTGATGACTACGGGAGCTTCCGGAACCAGACTGTCCACCGTGTAAAGCCCCAACGACTGTTCGCCATTGAGATAGGCCAGTTCCTGTTCCATCACCTTGTGAAAGGCGGACAAGGATTTTTTGCTCACCGGCGCGCCGCGAGGGTTAATGGCCTTGACCGGATTAATGAATTTGCCCCCCTGGCGTAGACGGAAATCCAGATGCGGCCCGGTGGAAAGCCCGGTGCTGCCCACAAAGCCGATAACCTGCCCCTGTCGCACGCTCTGCCCCTTACGCAGGCCGCGCGCAAACCCAGAAAGGTGGGAATACAGCGATTCCAGCCCGGAACCGTGCCGCACTATAATCTGGTTGCCATAGCCCCCGGCCCAGCCCTTATGCGTAACCACCCCACGACCCACGGCCTTGACGGGCGTGCCCGTGGGCGCGGCGTAGTCCACACCCTGGTGGGGACGACTATACCCCAAGATGGGGTGTTTTCGGCTGTTTGTAAAGCGGGAGGTAATTCGGGTAAAGGCCAAAGGGGCCTGCAGCAAAGTCTTACGCAGATTTTCGCCCTTGGCGTTGTAGTACTGGGCGGGATTATCGCCGTCGTGGAACAGGTAGGCTTCGTAGGTGCTGCCCTTGTTGGTGAAGTGGGCGGCCAGAATGCGCCCATAGCCCTTGTAGTCGCCATCGCGGTAGCGTTTTTCCACCAGGACGGAAAAGCTGTCTCCTGGCTGCAGATCGCGGATAAAGTTGATTTCTGCGCCAAAAAGTTCAGCCAGCCTGAGGGCCATTTGCGGGCTTTCGCCCACATCCGCCACGGCCTGAAAAAGGTTGTCGGTGATGGTGGCCGTTACCGTGTTCAGCAAGGTGACGTATTCAATGGCCTCTACCCTGGCGGAAGGCGCTTCCTGCCCTTCCACAACCAGACGGCGGCGGCTGTCGATCTCGTATTCAAACCGCTTGACCCGGCCCGTACCCGCATCCGTGACAATGACATAGGGTTGCCCTTCACGGAAGGCCCGCATGGAAAACACCCGCCGGGCGGCGCTCACATATTCCTGTGCGCCGTCGCTGCCCGCCTCGGCCAGCAGCTTACCCACCGTATCCCCTTTTTCCAGGGTGCCGCGCACCACAGCTTCCCCCGGCGCAGCCCCCGCGTCCGCAGCGTCGGCCGCAGCATCCGCGGCTGCAGCGGCATTTTCCTCAGAATCGGCAGCAGACACGGCAGCATCCGCCGAAGGTCTGGCTGCCCCCTCCGGCGCTTCTGCAGGCTGTTCCGACGGCCCTTCCTCATTCTGTGCAGGGACCGATGAAGTGGGCGCATCCTGCACTGCCTCTGATACGGCAGTCTTGTGAATCTGCGGCCGCTGGCCGGCGTATCGCACCAGCACAACGGCCAGCAAAACCACAGCCGCCGCCAGTACCAGCCAGACCTTTTTCTTGGGGAACCACATCGTTGCAGCATACCCGCATCAAAAACCCTTGTCCAGATGTCCTTATGCCGATCCAAACGCCATAGCCCGGCACTGTGCAGCCCAGCGCTTCCCGCAGGCTGCAAGGGGCCACAAGAGCACACACTTGTTTCATGACTTCTTCTATGCTATGTGCTATCTTTGTTCTTCCAGACCGACGCCGTGCGGACAAAGGAAAAACACGACTTTTGCGCAGGGCCGCGGGCAGGGCCCGACCATCGTATGTTAAAACAATCATTGCGGGATATACTGGCGCGCCATCCGGCTCTGGCCGGGGAAACCTGGCTGGAGTGCCTTACCCTGCGCCAGGAGGAAGATATCCTGCGGGTGGGCTTTCCCCACAAATATTTCGCACTTTGGTTCGGCCAGCACAAACAGGCACTGTTTGAAGAGGTCTGCAAACGCTGTTTTACCGCGGGCAACAACCCTGCCATTGTCTACGAGCACGCTGCCCCGCACGCGCCGGCCGCCCGGCATGAATTTCAAGAATACAGGCCGCTGAACGAAACCGCCGCTTCCATAACCAACGGCATGGCCCAAGAGGAAGAAGACGTTTTTACGGCTTTTCTCTGCAACAACAAAAACGCTTTTCCCCTTACCGCGGCACGCCAGATAGCCGCAGGCCGCGCGGGGCGCAGCTATAACCCCTTTTTACTTTGCGGGCGCAGCGGTACGGGCAAAAGTCAGCTTTTACGCGCCATGGCCGCCATGCTCAGCAGAATCTGGGGCAAAACCAGAGTAATGCACGCCGATGCAGCCCGCTTTTGTACCGAAAATCCGGCCTGGGCCCGCAAGCCGGAACTGCTCTGGGAGCGCTACCAGGTTCTTTTGCTGGACGATATTCAGGATATTACCAATGAAACGGCCTGGCAAAACAAACTTATCGTCTGTATGGACGCCTGCCCCCGGGCCGTTACGACTTCAGACGTCGGCGCCGCTCCGCAAATGGTTTTTGCCTGTTCCGGCAGGCCGCAAACCCTCAAAGCCCTGGACGAGCGTCTGCGCTCCCGCCTGGAAAGCGGGCTGGTGGTGGAGCTTATGGAACCGGACCTGGACGTGCGCCTGCGCTATCTGCAGATCAGCTGCAAGGAGCGCGGCCTGCGCCTCACCCGCGACCAGCTGCTTTTTCTGGCCCAGCGCTGCACTCAGTTCCGTTTGCTGCAGGGGCTGTTGCTCAAGGTGGAGGCCTTTGCCACCGTCAAGGGATGCACCCTGACCCGCACGGACCTGGAAAATATCGTGCGCACGGGCCTGGTGGACAAAACTCCGGACTGCCGGGAAATTATTAATGAAGTGGCCTTTGCCCTGAATCTTGACCCAAAAGAGACCCTGACCGGAAAACGCAGGCCGGACCTGGTTCTGGCCCGGCAGGTGGCCATGTACGTTTGCCGCCGCAAACTGGGCCTCTCCTACCCGGAACTTGGCCGGGCTTTTGGCGGCAAAGACCACAGTACTGTCATCCATGCCATTAAAAAAATTAACAAACTTTTAGTTAGTGACAAAAGCGTCAGGCAATTGGTGACAAAGGTGGAAGCAAAGCTGCCCTGAAAGGAAAAAAACAAGTACAGCCGCGCAAATTGTGCCTTCCGTTCCTGGCCAGAGCGGTGGAGTGTTCCAAAAAAAATGAATAATTGTCAGTTGTTATATGGCTTACGCACAAACTGACAGCCCTAATAACAAGTAAGGAAATTTTATGAAACTTACTGTAAACAAAGAGCAGATCATCGAAGGTCTGCTGAAGGCCGCAGCTATTCTTCCTGCCAAAGCCGGCACGCAGTATCTGCGCTCCATCTGGCTCAAGGCCGAGGACGGCCGTCTGGAAGTGATGGCTACGGACGCCACTTTGGAATTTACGGGCCGGTATCCTGCGGAAGTGGAGGAACCCGGCCTGGTGGGCGTGCAGGGGCGCGCCTTTGTGGACTTGGTGCGCCAGCTGCCTGGCGGTCTGCTGCGCCTTTCTCTGGATGCGGCTTCGGGCAACCTGCACCTGGAGCAGGGTCGGCGCAGCTACAAGCTGCCCGTGAGCGGGGCGGAATGGTTTCAGAATGTTTCTGCCTTTCCGGAAGAAAACGCCGTGGCCTGGTCCGGGGATTTTCTGCAGGACGTGTTGGACAAGGTTTCTTTTTGCATTGACGATGACGACAGCCGCGACGCCATTGCCTGCCTCTGTATGAAGCCGCAGGAAAATGGCCGTATTGACGTCTGCGGGCTCAACGGCCACCAGTTTGCCCTGGTTTCCTTTACCCACGATGACTTGGCCGCCCGCCTGCCGCAGGAAGGCATGCTCATTCAGAAAAAGTATTTACAGGACATCAAAAAATGGCTGGGCGTGGACGAAATTGAGTTGAACCTCACGGACAAACGCCTTTATCTGCGCACGGTCAACGGCGATGAAACGCTGAGTCTGCCCCGGGCCGGTCACCAGTATCCGGACTACAATGTTTTTCTCGGCCGCCTTACGGACGAAAGCATGCGGCCCATGAGCCTGGATCGCAAAGAGCTCATGGAGGCCCTGGGCCGCATCCTCATTTTTAATACGGAAAGCGACCGCTGCACCTACATGGACCTGAGCGCCGCGGAAGTGCAGCTTTCCGCCCAGGGCCAGGACGTGGGTTCGGCTAATGAAAGCCTGGAAGTAAGCTACACGGGCGATATTCAGCGTATTGCCTTTCCTACCCGCAATCTTTTGGATATTCTGGGGCATTTTGTTTCCGCCAAGGTAGAGATGCTGCTTACCGGCACGGAAGGCCCCTGCGGCATCCGCGGTGCGGAAGACCCGGACTATACGGTCATCATCATGCCCATGCGCATTTCTGAAACGACCTATTACAGTGAGGAAGACGTTTAATGGCTCCTGACACCTCCGGCAACGGCGGCTACAACGCCTCTTCCATCACCATTCTTGAGGGCCTGTCGGCCGTGCGCAAGCGCCCGGCCATGTATATCGGCTCCACGGACGGGCGGGGCCTGCACCATCTGGTTTATGAGGTGGTGGATAACTCCATTGACGAGGCCATGGCGGGCTATTGTTCGCACATTACCGTCATTCTGCATGCGGACAACAGCGTTACCGTGCGGGACGACGGCCGCGGCATTCCCGTGGACCTCCATCCCAAGGAAGGCGTGCCTGCCGTTCAGGTGGTCATGACCAAGCTGCACGCCGGCGGCAAGTTTGACAATTCGAGCTACAAGGTTTCCGGCGGTCTGCACGGCGTGGGCGTGTCCTGCGTTAACGCTCTTTCTGAAGAGCTCACCGTCACTGTGCGGCGTGACGGCAAGCGCTATCGGCAGCACTATTCCCGTGGGGTGCCGCAGGATGAGCTTGCGGTCATCAGCGAGGGCGTGGAAGGTCACGGCACTACCGTGACCTTCAGGCCGGACGAAGAAATTTTTGAAGTCCTGGAGTTTTCTTACGAGACGCTCAAAAAACGCTTTGAAGAGCTGGCCTATCTCAACAAGGGCCTGACCATCGAATGCGTGGACGAACGTACCGGTGAAAACCACATGTTTCACGCCGAAGGCGGTATCCGGCAGTTTGTGGGCGACCTCAATTCCGGCGAACAGGGCATTCACCCCATTATTTTCGGCGAAGGCATGGTGGACAATGTCACCGTGGACTTTGCCCTGCAGTACAATGCGGGCTACAAAGAAAATATCCTCACCTTTGCCAACAACATCCGCACCAAGGAAGGCGGCACCCACCTGGTGGGCTTTCGCACGGCCCTGACCCGCGCCATCAACGCCTACATCAAGAGCCAGCCGGACCTTTCTAAAAAAATGAAAAACACGGCCCTTTCCGGCGATGACGTGCGCGAGGGCCTTACTGCCGTGGTCAGCGTCAAGCTGCCCCAACCCCAATTTGAGGGCCAGACCAAGACCAAGCTCGGCAACAGCGAAGTGGCCGGCCTGGTGGCCGGTGTGGTCTACGACCGCCTCAATGTGTATTTTGAAGAAAACCCCAAGGATATCCGCCTGATCATCGACAAGGCCGTGGACGCCGCCCGTGCGCGCGACGCGGCCCGCCGCGCCAAGGAGCTGGTGCGGCGTAAGGGAGCGCTTTCAGACAACGCCCTGCCCGGCAAGCTGGCCGACTGCCAGAGCAAAGATCCCGGCGAATCTGAATTGTTTATCGTGGAGGGCGACTCCGCAGGCGGTTCGGCCAAGCAGGGCCGTAACCCCAAAAATCAGGCTATTCTGCCTTTGCGCGGCAAAATTCTGAATACCGAGCGCACCCGTTTTGACCGCATGCTGGCCAACAAGGAAGTAAAGGCCCTCATCACGGCTATGGGCGCGGGCATTGGCGAAGAAGACACGGATCTGGACAAGCTGCGCTACCACAAAATCATCATCATGACTGATGCCGATGTGGACGGCGCGCATATCCGCACTCTGTTGCTGACCTTCTTTTTCCGGCAGTATCAGGAAATGGTGGAGCGCGGCTTTGTCTACATTGCCCAACCGCCTCTTTACCGCGTGCACAATTCCCGCATGGAACGCTTTATCAAGGATGACCCGGAACTGAACGAGTTTCTGCTTTCCCGCGTGAGTGAAGACGTGGCTGTGCTGGCCGCCAACGGCAAGGTTTACAGCGGCAAGGTCATGGTGGAGCTCATGGAGCGCATTGAAAAGCTGGAAAACCGCATCAACGATGCGGAACTGGGCGGCAACCCGCGCGAGCTCTTCCTCACCTTGGTCACCTATTCCCGGCAGATAGACCCGGAACTGCTCCAGAACAAGGACGAAGACCTGCTCCGGTGGCTCAACGAACACGATTATATGCTTACTCTGGAACGGGAACAGAGCGAAGACGAAGAGGAGCGCCTCTTCGCTGTCTTTGAAAATTCCGGCGGCCACCACACCAGGCGCGGTATGGAATTTTTTAACTCGCGCCTCTACCGCCAGACCTGGCAGATGTTTGACGACCTGCGCCAGGAATGCGGCGGGCTCAATTTCCGCCTGCGTCGTAAAGACGGCGAAGCTGAAGCGGAAAGTCTTTTTGCCCTCATGGGCATGGTGCTGGACGAAGCCCGCAAGGGCATCAATATCCAGCGCTATAAAGGCCTGGGCGAAATGAACCCGGAACAGCTTTGGGTCACCACTATGAACCCTGAAAACCGTGTGCTTCTTCAGGTTTCTGTGGAAGACGCCAATGAAGCCTCCGACGCTTTTGAAGAACTCATGGGCGACCGCGTGGAACCCCGCCGGGAGTTTATCGAGCGCAACGCCCTGGCTGTGCACGATTTGGATATTTAAGAATTGCGGAGGAAGAGCCTTTTTTAAAAAAGGCTTCTCTCCCATAAAAAGCATTGCAATTATCAAGCAGCGAGGCCTGTAGTGGCAGAAACGCAGCAGCAAGTCAGTATTGAGAAAGAGCTCCGCAAGTCCTATTTGGAGTATTCGCTTTCTGTAATCATCGGACGCGCCATTCCTGACGCGCGCGACGGTCTCAAGCCTGTGCACAGGCGCATTTTGTATGCGCAGTACGAGCTTTCCAACGCTTACAATCGGCCGCACAAAAAGTCGGCGCGCATTGTGGGTGATGTGATCGGTAAGTATCACCCGCACGGCGATTCGGCGGTATATGATGCTCTGGTGCGTATGGCGCAGGATTTTTCCATGCGCGATCCCCTGGTGGACGGACAGGGCAACTTCGGCTCCATTGACGGCGACGCCCCGGCGGCCATGCGTTACACAGAAGTGCGCATGTCGCGTCTGGCGCAGGAGTTTTTGAACGATATCGATAAAAACACCGTCGATTTCCGGCCCAACTACGACAATACCCTGCAAGAACCGGCGGTCATGCCCACCAAGGTGCCCAACCTGCTGCTCAACGGCAGTTCGGGCATTGCCGTGGGCATGGCCACCAATATTCCGCCGCACAATCTGGGCGAGCTCTGCGAGGCCCTGCTCTATTTGCTGGACAATCCCCAGTGCGGGGTGGACGACCTCATGGATTTTGTCAAGGGGCCGGACTTTCCCACCCGTGGCTTTGTCTATGCGGGCAAGGGTCTTTACGACGCCTACCATACGGGGCGCGGCACGGTGAAGGTGCGCGGCCGGGTGGAAATTGAAGACCGCAAAAAGGGCGCGCAGGCCATTATTATCCGCGAAATCCCCTTTGGACTGAACAAGTCCTCTCTGGTGGAAAAGATCGCCGCATTGGTCAACGACCGCAAAATCGACGGTGTTTCCGACCTGCGGGACGAATCGGACCGTAAGGGCATCCGCGTGGTTATTGACCTCAAGCGCGGCACCATTCCGGATCTGGTCGTCAATGCCCTGTACAAGTTCACGCCGCTGGAGACGAGCTTCGGCATCAACATGCTGGCCGTGGTGGACAACCGGCCGCAGCTGCTTACTTTGAAGACAGCGCTGGCCTGCTTTGTGGACCACAGGCGCGAGGTGGTTATCCGCCGCACGCGCTATGATCTGGAAAAAGCCGAGGCCCGGGCCCATATTCTGGAAGGCCTGCGCATAGCCATTGACAATATTGACGAGGTGGTGGCGCTGATCCGCGCTTCGGCCAATCCGGACGAAGCCAGGGCGGCCTTGATGGCCCGGTTTGAACTTTCAGAGTTACAGGCCAGGGCCATTCTGGATATGCGTCTGCAGCGGCTCACGGGCCTGCAGCGCGATGAGCTTATGGCCGAGTACAAGGATTTGCTGCAGAAAATCCAGTTTTATAAGTCTGTGCTGGACAATGCGGAAGTGCTGCGCGGGGAGCTTAAAAAAGAGATTACGGAACTCCGCGATACCTTTGCCACGCCCCGGCGTACGGAAGTGCTGCGCGAGGCCCTCAACAGCATAGACATTGAGGACCTGATTCCGGACGACGAAATGGTCATTACCCTTTCGCGGCGCGGGTACATGAAGCGCACGGCGCTGGAAAACTACCAGCAGCAGAAGCGCGGCGGCAAGGGCATTGCGGCCCTGCATACGTCGGAAGACGACTATGTGCAGGAATTTCTCACCACCACCAACCACCAGTATCTTTGCCTGTTTACTAACAAGGGGCGCATGCACCAGCTCAAGGTGCACCAGGTGCCCGAGGGCAGCCGCACGGCCAAGGGCGTGCATATCAACAATCTGCTGCCGCTGGAGGAAGGGGAATGGGTCACCACGGTGCTGGCCCTGCGGGAATTTGCCGAAGACAAGTTCTTCCTCTTTATCACCAAGCGCGGCATGGTCAAGCGCTCCTCGGCTTCGCTCTACGCCCGCTGCCGCAAAACCGGCCTTATGGCTGTGGGGCTGCGTGAAGATGACGAACTGGTGGTGGTGCGCTCCATCCGCGACAACAGTCATATTGTGTTGGTCACGGCCGACGGCTTTGCCATCCGTTTTGCCTGCCAGGACGTGCGGTCTATGGGCCGCGTGGCCACGGGCGTCAAGGGCATTGCCCTGCGGCGGCACGATGCGGTGGTGGCCGGGGTCATCCTCAAGGATGTGGACCAGACCACGGAAATTATGTCCATTTCGGCCAATGGCTTCGGCAAACGCACCAGCGTCAAGCTCTACCGCGTTCAGAGCCGGGGCGGCAAGGGCATTATCAACTTCAAGGTGACCGCCAAAACCGGCCATGTGGTGGGCGCCATGCCCGTGCGGGACAATGACGGCCTCATTTTGCTCACCTCCACCAACAAGGTGGTGCGCATCGGGGTGGAAGACGTGCGCAGCAAGGGCCGGGCCACCATGGGCGTCATGCTGGTGCGCCTGGACGAAGGCGCGCGCGTGGTGGGCTTTGACCGTGTGGACGAGGGCGGTCAGACCGGGCGCGATGTGAGCGAGGATATGGACGACGCCCCCGCCATGGCGGAACATCCCGCTGCGGATGGCAGCACGCCGCAAGCGCCGCAGAGCGAACCCGGAGATGGGGAGAACTAGCTCGTGAGGGCAGGGTCGGTCGGCGCGCCGGGTCTCCCCGTTCGGCAGGTTTTGTGGGCGCTGCTGGTTTTGTGCGGCTTTGCGTTGCTGACGGGCTGCAATCGGGATCTGACCGGAGACGATCTCACGGAGGCCCGCGCCGCCGTGGCCCGACAGGACTGGTCTTTGGCCGAACGGCTGCTGGAGCGGTTTTTGCGGGAAGAACAGAACCCGGATCAGCGTTGGGAAGCCTGGCGGCAACTGCTGGAGGTGGTCAACGCCGCGGGGCAGGAACCCAGGGCCAGTCTGGAGCTGCTGGAAACCATGCTTGAGGAATATATGGACAACGACGCCCGCGCTGCCGTGATTTTGTGGCGCATGGGTGAAGTGAACGAAAGCCTGCACCGGCACGAGGCCGCGGCCGACGCCTGGAATGCCTATGTAGGCCTGGCTGGTCTTTCTCCGGAGCAGAGCGTGGAAGGGTACCGCAGGCTGTCGGGCATGCAGTTCAAGTTGCGGCGCTTTGACGCAGCCGAAGACACCCTGCAGCAGTGTCTGGCCCTGCCCGTGGCGGAAAAGGAAACCCTGCTTTGCGCGTATGATCTGGCGGACCAGAACGTGGCGCGGCAACGCTGGCAGGAGGCTGCGGACCTTGCGCAGCAGATTCTGGACAGCGCGCCGGACACGCCTTTGAAGGGGCTGGCGGGCTATGTGCTGGCGGACGCTCTGGAACAACTGGGCAAAACCAGAGAAGCCCTGAAACAGTTTGAACTTGCGCGGGACGCGTATCCCAACCCCCCGGTCATTGACAACCGGATTATGCACCTGCGCGGGAAAATGAAGAAGTAACAGTGTATGATCAAGCACGAATGTGGCGTTTTCGGCATTTATGATCATGACGAGGCAGCGCGCCTGGCCTATTTTGCCCTTTATGCGCAGCAGCACCGGGGGCAGGAAAGCGCGGGCATTGTCACCTGTGACGCCGACGGCGTGCACGAGCACAAAGGTATGGGGCTGGTGCCGGACGTGTTCGACGAAGCGGACCTGCAGGCCCTGACCGGGCGCATGGCTGTAGGGCATGTGCGCTACTCCACCACGGGCCGTTCGGTCAGCGCCAACGCCCAGCCCTTTCTGGTGCGCTACAAAGGCCACGACGTGGCCCTGGCCCACAACGGCAACCTGGTCAATGCCGGGCAGCTGCGTCAGGATCTGGAAGACGAAGGGGCCATCTTTGCCACAGGCAACGATACGGAAGTGTTTATGCACCTGCTGGTGCGTGCCCTGCGCCACAACGATATGCCCGGCGCCATCAAGGAGGCCTGCGCCCGCGTGCGCGGGGCCTACTGTCTGCTGGTCATGATGGACGGCGTGCTGGCGGCCGTGCGCGATCCTTTTGGCTTTCACCCCTTGGCTATGGGGCGCAAAAACGGCAGCGTGGTTTTTGCTTCCGAGACCTGCGCCTTTGATTTGCTGGAAGCCGAATACGAGCGCAGCGTGGGCCCGGGCGAGATCGTCATTGTAGACCAGACCGGTGTGCACAGCGACCGTTTGCTGGGCCAGCCCCCCGCCTGCAGGCGGCAGTGCATTTTTGAATTGGTTTATTTTGCCAGGCCCGATTCCTATATTTTTGACGAGCAGGTCTACCTTTGCCGCAAAAAAATGGGCTGGAATCTGGCGGGAGAATCCACTCCAGAGGTGGATTACGTCATGCCATTCCCCGATTCCGGCGTATATCCGGCTCTGGGTTTTGCCCAGCGTTCCGGTCTGCCTTACGAACACGCCATGATCCGCAACCACTATGTGGGCCGTACCTTCATCCAGCCTTCCCAGAGCATGCGCAGCTTTGGCGTGCGGGTCAAAATAAACCCCGTGCGCGAAATGATCGAAGGCAAGCGCATCTGCATTATTGACGATTCCATCGTGCGCGGCACCACCATGACCACCAGGGTGAAAAAACTGCGCGAACTGGGCGCCAAAGAAGTGCACATCCGCATTTCCTGTCCGCCCGTGAAGTTTCCCTGCCACTATGGCATAGACTTTTCTTCGCGTGGCGAACTCATTGCCGCCCAGCACAGTCTGCCGGAGATAACCAGCAGTCTGGGCGCGGATTCTCTGCACTATCTGAGCGTAGAAGGCCTGCTGGGTTCCGTAAGTCGTCCGGACGATTACTGTCTGGCCTGCTTTACCGGCGACTACCCCGTGCCCTGCGAGGATTGCGGCGACAAATTCCGCTTTGACGCCCCTTGCGGCCAGCGCTAGTCCACGGTAACTATACCCCGTTTTGCAGGAGAAAAATCCTCAAATCTGCTGCAGAGGCCTGACGGAAAGCTGTCTTCGGCGGTTTTTGGGGCATGACCCTCAAAAAAATTTGCATTTTTTTGCGGCTTTTTTTGATATATTGGAGCACCAGAAAAAGTTTCAGGAGGCGGGGGCGCGGGGGAGGAGACCCTTTTACAGGAGTCCCTTCCCCGCACTTCTCCCTTCCCTTCCCCAGGGGACAGTATGAGCATTACGCGCATCAAGGGTTTTGCGGATATGTTTCCGCCGGAAAGCGATACGTTCACGCGCCTGGAAAACACGGCGCGGGAGGTGTTTTTTCGCTACGGTTTTGTGGAGCTACGCACGCCCATTGTGGAGTTTACGGAGCTGTTTCAGCGCTCCATCGGCGAAGAAACCGATGTGGTGCAGAAAGAAATGTATACCTTTGCGGATAGGAAGGGGCGTTCACTGACCTTGCGGCCTGAGGCTACGGCCGGGGTTATGCGAGCCTATATTGAGGCAGGTCTGGTCAACAGGGAGGCCGTCAGCCGTCTGTTCACCACGGGCCCCATGTTCCGTTACGAACGGCCGCAAAAGGGGCGCATGCGCCAGTTTCATCAGATTAACTGCGAGTGCCTGGGCAGACACAGTCCGTACACGGATGCGGAGCTGATCAGCATGCTGCTGCGTTTTCTGGGCGCGTTGGGCCTGCGGGATCTGACCCTGAAGCTCAATTCTTTGGGCTGCGCTCAGTGTCGGCCTCGCTTCCGCGAAGCGCTGCTGGCCTATCTGGCCGGGGTGGACAAGGCGGCCCTCTGTCCGGACTGCGCCCGCCGGGTGGAGACCAACCCCCTGCGCGTGCTGGACTGCAAACAGCCCGGCTGTCGGACCATTACGGACGCGGCCCCGCATTTGCTGGACTACAATTGTCCGGAGTGCCGGGCGCACTTCGACACGGTGCTGGACCTGCTCACAGCGGCGGGCCTGCCCTATGAGCTGGACCACCGCCTGGTGCGCGGGCTGGACTATTATTGCCGTACCACCTTTGAGGTGGTGAGCGGCAGCATCGGCGCGCAGGCGGCGGTGGCTGGGGGCGGTCGGTACGACGGCCTGGTGAAGAGCCTGGGCGGGCCGGACGTGCCCGGCGTGGGCTTTGCCTGCGGCATGGAGCGCCTGGCGCTTATGCTGGAGGGGCGCGCGGCCGCGCCTCAGGATTTTTATCTGGTCTGCATGGACGAGCTCAGCCGCCGGGAAGGCTGGCTGCTGGCTCAGGGCCTGCGGGACGCTGGCCTGCGCGGCGTTATGAACAGCAGCGAAGGCGGCTTCAAGAGCCTTATGCGCCAGGCTGGCAAGTCCGGCGCGCGCTATTGTCTGATATTGGGGCCGGACGAACTGGCCCGCGGCGAAGTGGTGGTTAAACATCTGGAGAGCGGCCGGCAGCAGAGCGTGGTCCGGGCCGGACTTGTGGACTTTTTGCAGGCGGGAGCCGAAAGCAATGACTGAGCAGATGGACGCGGCGGCGCAGGACCGCCAGCAGCAGGATGTGCAGCAGGAGCACCGTAAATACGTTACCGACCTGGGCGACTGGCGGCGCACGCAGCACTGCGGGCAGCTGACCATTGCCGACGATGGGGCGGAAGTCTGCCTTATGGGCTGGGTGCAGTACCGGCGCGACCACGGCGGGCTGATTTTTGTAGACCTGCGTGACCGCGAGGGTCTTACTCAGGTGGTCTTCAGCCCGGACATGGCCCCGGCGGCTCACGCCAATGCGCACATTCTGCGCTCGGAATACGTGCTGGCCATCAAGGGCAGGGTGCGGCCCCGCCCAGAGGGCATGGTCAACCCCAACCTGGTTACGGGTCAGATCGAGGTGGTCGTCTACGAATGGAAGCTGCTCAATACCTCCAAAACGCCGCCTTTCCCCATTGAGGACCGTTGCGATGCGGGCGAAAATCTGCGTCTGGCCTGGCGCTATCTGGATCTGCGCCGACCGCGCATGCAGGCCAACCTGCGTCTGCGCCACCGGGTGGCCCAGTGCGTGCGGCGGTTTCTGGACGAGAACGGCTTTACGGAGGTGGAAACCCCTGTGCTCACCAAGTCCACGCCCGAAGGGGCGCGGGACTTTCTGGTGCCCAGCCGGCTGAATCCCGGCGAATTCTACGCCCTGCCCCAGTCGCCGCAGATTTTCAAACAGCTGCTCATGGTGGCCGGTCTGGAGCGCTATTTTCAGATCGTGCGCTGCTTTCGTGATGAAGATCTGCGCGCCGACCGCCAGCCGGAGTTCACCCAGGTGGACATGGAGATGAGCTTTGTGGATGAAGAACAGGTCATGGCCGTGGCCGAGGGCCTGATGGAACGCGTGTTCCGCGAGGTCATGGGCCTGGAGATTCCCCGGCCCTTCCCGCGCCTGACCTGGGACGAAGCCATGAGCCGCTACGGCGTGGACAAGCCCGACACCCGCTTCGGGCTGGAGCTGGTGGACGTGACCGCCATTGTGCACGGTTCCGGCTTCAAGCTCTTTGCGGCGGCCCCCCTGGTCAAGGCCATGAAGGTGCCCGGCGGCGAGAGCCTGAGCCGTAAAGAAATTGACGGCTTTACTGAATTTGTGAAGATCTACGGCGCGCAGGGCCTGGCCTGGATCAAGATCAAGGCCGACGAATGGCAGTCGCCCATTGCCAAGTTCCTTTCTGCAGAAGAACGCCAGGGCATTGCCAAGGCTCTGGATCTGCAGGCGGGCGACATTGTCTTTTTTCAGGCCGGCGATCCGGCCATGGTCAACGCCGCCCTGGGCAATCTGCGCGTGCATCTGGCCGGGCGTCTGGGGTTGATTCCCGAAAACAGCTTCAATTTCCTTTGGGTGACGGATTTTCCCCTCTTTGAGTATGATGCGGAGGAAAAGCGCTACGTAGCCTGCCACCACCCCTTTACCGCGCCCGCGCCCGGCCATCTGGAGCTCATGCGCGAGGATCCGGCCAAGGCCCGCGCCCGCGCCTATGATATGGTGCTCAACGGCAACGAGGTGGGCGGCGGCTCCATCCGCATCCATACGGGCGAAGTGCAGCGTCGCATGTTTGCCGCCCTGGGCTTTTCTGCGGCGCAGGCCGAAGCCCAGTTCGGCTTTCTTATTCAGGCCCTGGAACAGGGCGCGCCGCCCCACGGCGGCCTTGCCTTCGGCCTTGACCGCCTTATCATGTTGTTGACAGGGGCGGGCAGCATTCGCGACGTCATTGCCTTCCCCAAAACCCAAAAGGCCACCTGCCTCATGACCGAGGCGCCTTCTCCCGTGTCGGCCAAACAACTGCGTGAGCTGGGGTTGCGCCTGCGCGAACAGCCTGCCCCGGCGGAGCAGCCAGCCCCGCAGCCAAGCTGACGCGCTGCAAGAAGGGCCAGGGGGCTTGTCCCCCGGGGCCCCCGCTTTCGGGATGCGTACGCATCCTTATGCACGGCGGCCATTGCTTTTCCGCTGCCTGTCGGCGGGAAGGACAATGGCCGTACCGCCTCGCGGGTGTGCCGCCACAAGGATACTGCCATGCTACTGGACATTGTGACTTACCCGGACCCGCGCCTTAAAGAGGTCTGCGCGCCCATTCAGGAAATAACGGAGGATATCCGCCGCCTGGCGGCGGATATGCTGGAAACCATGTACGCCGCGCCCGGCGTGGGTCTGGCCGCGCCGCAGGTGGGCCGCAATATCCGCATGCTGGTCATGGACCCTTCCGTGCAGGATGGCGAAAAAAATCCCCGCGTACTGATCAACCCCGTGCTCGCCCTTTCGGGCGAAGAAGTGCGCAGCGAGGCCGAAGGCTGCCTTTCCGTGCCCATGAATTACCGGGCCGACGTCAAACGCATGAGCAAGGTGCACCTGACCGCCACAGACCTGGATGGCAAGCGCATTGAAGAAGACCTGGAAGATTTTCCCGCCATTGTGCTGCAGCACGAATACGACCACCTGGACGGCATCCTGTTTATCGACAAAATCAGCCGCCTGCGGCGCAGCCTTTACGACAGCAAGGTAAAAAAGTGGCTCAAGCGCAAAACTGCCGCCTAGTGTTCATGGGCACGCCGGACTTTGCCGTGCCCACCCTGCGCCGTCTGGCCGTCTGGCCGCGCGGCAGCCTCGTCGCCGTCTACACCCAGCCGGACAGGCCCGCCGGGCGCGGCCACAAGCTCAGCATGCCGCCCGTCAAAAGCGCGGCCCTGGAACTGGGTCTGCCCGTCGAACAACCGGAAAGTTTTAAGGATCCCGCCGCCGTGGCCCGTCTGGCCGCCTACGCCCCGGACGTGCTGGTAGTGGCCGCCTACGGCCTGCTGTTGCCCCAGTCTGTGCTGGATCTGCCCCGTCTCGCCCCCCTTAACGTGCACGCCTCCCTTTTGCCCCGCTGGCGCGGGGCAGCGCCCATCCAGCGCGCCATTATGGAGGACTGGCAGCCCGATGCCCGCACAGGCGTTTCCATCATGCGTGTGGTGCGCCAACTGGACGCCGGTCCGGTATACGCCAGCGCCTCCCTGCCCCTCAATGACCACACTGCAGGCAGCCTACACGACGCCTTGGCCCAACTGGGCGCAGACCTCCTGCCCCAGGTGCTGGACGCCCTGCTGGAAGGCCGCGCCACAGCGGAGGAACAGGATGCCGGCCGCGTCACCTACGCCGCCAAAATGGGCAAACAGGATTCCGTCATTACCTGGAACCGCCCGGCGGTGCAGGTGCACGCCCATATCCGCGGGGTCACGCCCTGGCCCGGCGCGCGCGTAGTCCTGCACTTCAGCGGTCAGGACAAAACTTTTCCCTGCACTCTGGCTCCGGGCAGGTTGGCCGAGCCCTGCCCCGGCGTCAGCCCCGGCACGCTCGACCATGCGGATGACACGCTGCGCGTGGCCTGCGCCGACCGTTGGTACGCCTTGGGCGCGCTGCGTCCCCAGGGCCGCAAGACCATGTCCGCCCGCGACTTTGTCAATGGCGCGTTGCGCGGCCTGCGGCCCGGACCCTGCGGCTTGGTGGAACAGGGGGAATAAAAAATCTGCCTCCGGCTGTGCCGGGAGGCGCGGCTCCGGCATTCCGCTTTCGGGCGCGTGGCGGCAATGTGGGGCATTTTTTCTTCTGTACAGGGTACGTCAGCGGATTTTTCTGGAAAGAGAAAATTTTTTGCGGGGTGGGGCGTAGGCGAGGTTCGCGTTTTTCCAGCGAGCGCTCCCGCAGCCTCTTTTTCCCGCGCTGGATGAGGGTCTATGGCGTTTCTGCGCAAGTCTCCGTATTCCTTGCCGCCGGCGCAGTACGGCGGCGCGCGCAAGCGGGTCTTCATCGGGCTCATGTTGGGTTCGTGTCTGTTGCTGTGCCTGGCGCTGGCAGTGTTTTTGATTTTGCCCTGGACGGGGTTTCTGGGGGTGCGGCACTGGCTGCCGGCAGTGAGCGTCAGCGTGGCGGCGGCGGCCATGCTGGCGGTTTTGGGGCTGTGCCTGAGCCTGGTTTTTCATATCTATACGGGGCGGCCTTTGCCGGGCGGCGGCGGCGTGCGGCACATGACGGTGCGGCTGTTTTTTCCGCTCATGGAGATGCTGGCCAAGCTGGTGGGTCTGGACCGGGCGGCGGTGCGGCGGTCGTTTGTCAAGGTCAACAACGAAATGGTGCTGGCGGCGCGCGAACCGGTGCGGCCGGAGCAACTGCTGGTGCTCTTGCCCCACTGTCTGCAGCGCAGCGCCTGCCCACACCGGTTGATGCACAATGCGGACCACTGCCGCCGCTGCGGGGCCTGCCCGGTAGGGGCGCTGCTGGACCTGCGCGACGCCTACGGGGTGCGGCTAGCCATTGCCACGGGCGGCACCATTGCCCGGCGCATCGTGGTCCAGGCCCGGCCGCGCTGCATTATTGCCGTGGCCTGCGAACGCGACCTGACCTCCGGCATTCAGGACAGTTACCCTGTCCCTGTGTTTGGCGTGCTTAACGAGCGGCCCCACGGCCCCTGCCTGGACACTTTGGCGCCGCTGGACGCCATTGAGGCCGCCATCAGGCTGTTTCTGGGGCTGGGCCCTGCGCCGGGCCGGATGGTTGCCGGGTCTGTGGCGGCGGCAGGCAGCGCGCCGGGGAGCAAATAATGGGTTTTCCAAAAGGGTTCGGCAAGTTGCGGGTTACGGCCCGCAATGCGGCTTTGCGGACTTTGCTGCTGACGGACGCGGGTATGCCCGTGCAGGCGGCCCTGGATATGGCCTTAGGTGCGGCCCCGCACGCCCCTGCGGGACAGGCTGGCAGTGCAGCCTTTGGCACGGCTTTGGCGGCGCGGGACCGGCATTTGTGCGCAGAACTGGCTTACGGCTGTCTGCGGGCGGAAATCCGCATTGATTATGTGCTGGGACGGGTATTGCCCAGGCCAGGAGGTCTGCCGCGCCCCTTGCGGCACATTTTGGCTTTGGGGGTCTATGGACTGCTGCTGCAGGACAGAACGCCCCCCCACGCCGTGCTGCACGAGGCCGTGGAACAGGCGCGGACCCTGTACGGACCACGGCTGGCCGGTCTGACCAACGCCGCGTTGCGTTCCGTGCAGCGCTTGGGAGAAGCCCCGCGCCATGAGGATTTTTACCGTCAGGGGGCGGCGGACCCGCTGGGCGCGCTGGCCCTGTTCTGCGCGGCTCCGGACTGGCTGGCCCGGCTCTGGGCGCGGGCCTATGGCGAAGCGGACGCGGCCCTGTTGTTGCGGCGTTCCTGCGGCCGCCCCTGGAGTGGACTGCGGGTCAATGCCCGCCGCCCTGAAGGCGCCGCCTTGCTGACGGCCTTGCGCGCCCTGCCCGGCGCGGCGGCCGTGGGCGATTGGGGCGTGGCCTTGGGGCCGGGGGAGCTGCCGGAAAGCGTGATGGATCGGCCGTTAGCCCACTGGCAGGCCCAGGGGGCGCTTTCGTTTCAGTCCGCAGGGTCGCAGCGCGTCCTTGCGGCCTTGGACCTGTACGCGCTGGAGGGCCCGGTGTGGGACATGTGCGCGGGCTACGGCGGCAAAACTGCGGCTTTGCTGGAGCGCGGCGTGGCCGTGGGCCTTTGTACGGACAGCAGCTTCGGGCGACTGCGGGCCCTGCCGGGGCACTGCGCTCGTCTGGGTCTGCACCTGCCGTCCGTGTGCCTGCCGCCCGTGTGCCTAGCGGACGCCGCGCGTCCGCCCCTGGCCCGCTGGCCCGGCTCTGTGCTGCTGGACGCGCCCTGTTCCGGCCTGGGCGTGCTGGCCCGTCGGCCGGACATCCGGCGTCGGGGGCCGGAGCGCCTGGCGGCGCTGACCGCCCTGCAAGGCCGGTTACTGGAGCGGGCAGCTGCCTTGCTGGAGCCTGGCCGCTGCCTGGCCTACATCACCTGCACCCTCAACCCCGACGAAAACGAGGGGGTCGTGGCAGGCCTGTTGCGGCAACATCCCGACCTGCGCCTGGAACAGCGCTGGCAGACCCCTCACGACCATCCTTGGCTGGAAGGCATGTTTGGCGCGCTGCTGCGGCGGCGGGCATAGGGCGAATACTTTGCGGGGGAGGGGACTTTTTTACTAAAAAGCGTCCCCTCCCCCGCACGTTCTTCCTCGCAAAAACTTTCCCCTGCCGCAAGGCGGGGGAAAGTTTTTGCAGGGTGCAGAAAGGATTTGTTACTGCTTTCTGGGTTCCTTGGTCAGGTCGTCGGAGGCGCTTTTGGCGTGCTGCACCAGCAGGGCGCGGGCGCCGGGCACCTGGCCCAGACCCTTAAGGTTGGCGGTCACCTTGAAGCCCGCGGCCTTGAGCTGAGAGGCCCAGGAATCGGCTTCGTCTCCGGCCAGGTCGTTGCGGGCATGGTCGCCGGCCACCAGCATGAGCGGCGCGATGACCACAGACTTGACCTTGGCGGCCTTAAGTTCTTTGAGCAGGTCGTCGAAGCTGCGTTCGCCTTCTACTGTGGCCATGAAAACATGTTTGTCCTGGTTGTGGAACAGGGCGCGCACGCCTTCAAAGGTCAGGCCGGCGCGGCCGTGTTCCTGGCCGTGCCCCATGAGGACAAGGGCGGCGTTTTTGCCGCGCAGGGCCTTGGTGTCCTCAAGAATGGCGGAGGCCAAGGCCTGGGCGTCGGCTTCAGATTCAAGCATGGGGCGGCCCAGATAGACGGCCTCAAAACGGCCGGGATTTTTTTGCAGGTCAATGAGCACGGCGCGTTCCAGAGCGGAAAATTCTTCGCCGGCCATGACGTGCAGGGACTGCACGCGCACTACTTTTACGCCGTCTTTGGCGAGTTTGGCGAGGCCGTCGCTGATGCCGCCCACAGGGCGGCCCTGAGCGGCGATTTTTTTGCGGATGATCTGCGAGGTATAGGCCCAGACCACAGGCTGGCCGGGGAAGGCCTGTTTAAACTCCTGGTCCACGGCCTGCATGGCGGGCAGGGCTTCGGGCACGCTGGTGCCGAAGGCCACCAGCAGAACGCCCTGCTGGGGCGCGTCGGCGGCGTGGGGCGCGGCGGGCGCGGCCAGGGCCGCAAGGAGCAGGAGCAGAAGCAGGAACAGACGGGAGCCCGCAAAGGGCGAAAAACGCGGCATGGCAACCTCCTCAATGGCGCGTTGACAGGTTGAAAAAGGGCATAAACGCCCAGCGGGTATTCGGACTTGAGGGGTTGGCCTCGGCTTCGCCTTCACCGCTTGCGCGACTGGCTGTCGCGCGCCTGCCGGGCTGCCCGACGGACGCGAAGAAGCCTTGTACCCTCTTACCGCAGCGCGACTGTTTCCGATTTGCACGGAATTCCCCGCAGCGCAAAACAGACCGTCTTTGCCGAAACATTTCAGCAAGGACGGCGCAATGCCGGGGCGCATGGCGCCGCATAAACGCGCCCGCGCCCGCCTGACGGACGGCCGCGGGCGGCAGCCTTCCGGGCACTACAGGCGTGACTGTTCTTACCGCAGAGGATACCAGGCCGGGGCAAAAGTCAAGGCCGGCGGCCTGCGCTGGAGCCGTTTTTTTGGCTTCCTGTGCCCATTTGCGCGGATTTTCCCTTGTTCTTTTGGTAAAATCCTGCTACTAAGTCAACCTCCCTGGTTGGGGGAAATCATGTTTGGAGGCTGGACATATGGCAGGTTTGGAAACCGGGCACGACAGCGAAATCAATTTCGAAAGCGCCCTTGAAAACTATCTCAATCCCGATTTTGGCGACCTTGAGGAAGGCTCCATCACCAAGGGCGAGATTGTCCGCGTGGACGACGACACGGTGCTGGTGGACGTGAACTTCAAGTCCGAGGGGCAGATCCCCGCGGCAGAGTTCCGCGATCCCGCCGGCAACATGACCGTCAAGGTGGGCGACAAGGTGGACGTCTATGTGGTTCGCAAGAACGAAAACGACGGCACCATCACCCTTTCCTTTGAGAAGGCCAAGCGCATGCAGGTCTTTGACCAGCTCGAGGCCGTACAGGAGACCAACAAGGTCATCAAAGGCCACATTGTGCGCCGCATCAAGGGCGGCTACACGGTGGATATCGGCGGGGTGGAGGCGTTTTTGCCCGGTTCGCATGTGGACCTGCGCCCGGTGCCCGATATGGACGCCCTGGTCAACCAGGAGTTCGAGTTCCGCGTGCTCAAGATCAACCGTCGCCGCAGCAACGTCATTGTTTCGCGGCGCGTGCTGCTTGAGGAAGAGCGCGACTCCAAGCGGCAGGAGCTGCTGCGCACCCTGGCCGAAGGCCAGATTGTGCAGGGCAAGGCTAAAAACATCACCGAATATGGCGTGTTTGTGGACCTGGGCGGTCTGGACGGCCTGCTGCACATCACGGACATGAGCTGGAAGCGCATCCGCCATCCCAAGGAAATGATCACCATCGGTCAGGATCTGACCCTCAAGGTGCTTTCCTTTGACCGTGAAACCAACAAAGTTTCTCTGGGCCTCAAACAGCTGGTGCCCGATCCGTGGCAGGACATCTCCGCCCGCTTCCCCGAAGGGGCCAAATGCACCGGCAAGGTCACCAATCTGGTGGACTACGGCGCTTTTGTGGAACTGGAGCCCGGCGTGGAAGGCCTGGTGCACATCTCTGAAATGTCCTGGACGCGCAAGCTGCGTCATCCTTCCCAGATGGTCCACACCGGCGACGAGGTGGACGTGGTCATTCTGGGCGTGGACGGCGACAAAAAACGCATCAGCCTCGGCATGAAGCAGGTGCGGCCCAACCCCTGGGAACTGGTGGCCGAAAAGTACCCCGAAGGCACCATCCTTGAGGGCGTCATCAAGAACATTACCGAATTCGGCATGTTCATCGGCATTGAGGACGGCATCGACGGCCTCATCCACGTTTCCGACATTTCCTGGACCAAAAAGGTGCGCCACCCCAACGAGCTGTACAAGGTGGGCGACACCGTGCAGGCCAAGGTGCTGACCGTGGATCAGGAAAACGAAAAGTTCACCCTGGGCGTCAAGCAGCTGGTGGACGACCCCTGGGGCCATGTGCCCAACACCTACCCTGTGGGCTGCACGGTCAAGGGCATTGTGACCAACATCACCGACTTCGGCCTGTTTGTGGAGGTTGAAGAAGGCATTGAAGGCTTGGTGCACGTTTCCGAGCTTTCCAGCAAAAAAGTCAAGTCGCCTGCTGAAATGTACAAGGAAGGCCAGGAAATTCAGGCCAAGGTCATCCATGTGAGCGCCGAAGAGCGCCGCCTGGGGCTTTCCATTAAGCAGATCAAGGACGAGGACGACCGCCGCAAGCCCAAGGAATTCCATTCCGGACCGCAGGAAGCGGGCCAGAGCCTGGGCGATCTGCTCAAGCAGAAGTTTGAAGAAAGCGAAAACAACAGCTAGACCGCAGCGGCGCGCCACCGGCGTGCCACCGGTGCAGAACATATCCAAGAGGCGCGCCACCGGCGCGCCTCTTGGCATACCCCCCCTTTCTTCATCTTTTTTCCCGCCCCGCGCGCCCCGCGCGCCCGTCGCAACTACAGCCAACGCCGCAGGAGGTCTGCATGTCCCCCCACACCATCGGTTCCCGCATCAGGGTTTTTCGTGAAGAGCGCGAGATGGACCTGCCCACCCTGGCCCAGCATACGGGCTTGGCCGAAGCGTATCTGGAAAAGCTGGAAAACAATGCCATCTACCCTTGTATCGGCCCCCTGCAAAAGGTGGCTCGTGCTCTGGGCGTGCGGCTGGGCACCTTTTTGGACGACCAGTTCAGCCGCGACCCCATTGTGAGCAGCATCCAGAATGAAGGCGAGGCCGATGAGGCCCTGCATACCGGACGCATTCCCCGGCCCAGTTATGTCTATCACGCCTTGGGCAAGGGCAAGAACGACCGTAATATGGAGCCCTTCCACATCCGTATTTTTCCGGACGGCGGTGAGCGCAAGACGACCTCGCACGAAGGCGAGGAATTTATTCTGGTGCTCAAGGGTCAGCTTCTGGTGGTGTACGGACGCGAAGCCCATATGCTCAAGCCCGGCGAAACCATCTACTACAATTCCATTGTGCCCCACTATGTGGGCGCGGCCGGCGACGAGCCAGTGGAGATTCTGGCCGTCACCTACAATCCCTAGAGCATTTAACACTTGAAATGCTCGCTTGCGACAGGCAAGAGCCTGCCTTCTCGCATTTCGTGGCAAGGATTTTCAAGAAAATTCTTGCAGAGCAGTTAGCTCATTTCATTCGCTAACTGCTCTAGACAACGCCATTCCGGGGCCTTTGCCCCGCGCAACGGCAGCGGCGTAAACTCGATTTACTGATCCCCCATAAGGATGCCTCAGGAGGAAAGCATGGACGAAAAAGTGCGTGAGCGCCAGGCGCAGTTTGAGCTGCGCGAGTGGACCCTGGGGCAGATTCTGGACCACACGGTGGCGCGGTATCCGGACAATGAGGCCGTTGTCTATGCGGACCGCAGCTACCGCCAGACCTGGCGTGAATTCGGGGAAATGGTGGACCGTTTTGCCAAGGGGCTCATGGCCCTGGGCGTGGAAAAGGGCGAAAAGGTGGCGGTGTGGGCCACCAATGTGCCCTACTGGGTGGCCCTGCAGTTTGCCACAGCCAAGATCGGGGCTGTGCTCATTACAGTGAACACCAACTACCGCGAGCACGAGCTGCGCTATCTGCTTACCCAGTCCGAATGCGAGAACGTCTTTCTTATTGATAGCCTGCGCGACCACGACTATCTGGAAACCTTCTACCGCATTGCCCCGGAGCTGCGCTTTCAGTCCCACGATTCTTTTGTCTGCAAAAATCTGCCGCACCTCAAGCGGGTTTTTTTTCTGGGTGCTGAAAAGCACCGGGGCATGTATTCCGTGCCTGAGGTTCTGGCGCTGGCCGATATGGTGGACGACGCGGACTATCTGGCCCGTCAGGCCTCCCTGGACCCCTGGGAGGCCATCAACATGCAGTACACTTCAGGCACCACGGGTTTTCCGCGCGGGGTCATGCTCACGCATGTGGGCGTGGGCCTCAACGGCTACTGGATAGGCAAACACCAGAATTTCGGCCCCAACGACCGCGTCTGCCTGCCCGTGCCCCTGTTCCACTGCTTTGGCTGCGTGCTGGGCGTTTCGGCCTGCGTCAACCACGGGGCCACCATGGTCATCCTGGAATCCTTCAATGCGCTTAAGGTGCTGGCCGCTGTGGACAGCGAACACTGTACGGCCCTCTATGGCGTACCCACCATGTTTCTGGCCGAACTGGAACACAAGCTCTTCAAGCGTTTTGACGTCTCTCACCTGCGCACAGGCATCATGGCCGGATCCGTCTGCCCGGAACCTCTCATGCGCCGCGTGGTGGAGGACATGAATATGAAAGAGATCACCATCTGCTATGGCCTTACGGAAGGCTCGCCGGTCATGACGCAATCGGACATCCACGACCCCCTGCCCCTGCGCTGTGAAACCGTGGGCTGCGCCATGCCCGGCATTGAGGTGCGCGTGGGCGACCCGCAAACCTGCGAGGAACTGCCCCGCGGCCAGGTGGGCGAAATCCTTTGCCGCGGCTACAATGTCATGAAGGGCTACTACAATATGCCCGAAGCCACGGCCGCCGCCATCAGCCCAGAAGGCTGGCTGCACTCCGGCGATTTGGGCGTCATGGACGAAAACGGTTATCTGCGCGTCACGGGCCGCATCAAGGATATGATCATCCGCGGCGGCGAAAACGTCTACCCGCGCGAGGTGGAAGAATACCTCCTGAGCATGCCCGGCGTGCTGGACGTGCAGGTGGTGGCCGTGCCCAGCCGTAAATACGGCGAAGAAGTGGGCGCGTTTGTCATCCCCCGTCCCGGCGTGGACATCCGCCCCGAAGATGTGCGTGATTTCTGCCGCGGCAAAATCGCCTGGTTCAAAATCCCCAAATATGTAGAAATAATTACCGGTTTTCCCCTCACTGCCAGCGGCAAAATCCAGAAGTACAAGCTGCGCGAAATGGCCGCCGCGCGCTGGCCTGAAGCTATGCAGGAAAAAAAGTAGTGCGCCTTCAGTGAAAAGATACCCGGCGATTTTTCCGCACGCCCCCCAACCGGCTATTCTGGACAGCCGCCCCGCACACTGGCATACTGCCTGCCTTTCAGGCAGGCAAATTGGCGTAGAGGACTGCGCGCGCACTGCACAAACCAACGCTGCCAATGCCGCCCCCGCTTCAGGGCGTTGCAACGTTGCAATGCCCTGGCGGTTGCGTAAGCAGACGCCCGCCGTGGAGGCGCAAGCGCACGTTATTTGCGTGCTTAAACGCCGGGACAAGCGTGCTGTAAACTTTGAGAATATGTATTCTCAAGGGTAATCTGCTCCGGGGGGCAGCAAGGCCCCGTGCTCCGTGAGGACGTTTTATGGACATCGTGGCCGACGTGGTGGGCACCAGCATCAAAATTTACGCGCTCATGACGCCGCCGGCGGTTTTGAGCGCCTTTATCAGCGGCACCCGCACCTTTGATCGCAGGCAAAAGGCCGCCGTGGCCGCCAAAACCTCCACGGCCATCTTCTGTATCGGCGTGACGCTTTTTCTGTTCGGGCCGCACCTGTTTGCGCTTTTCGGCTTTACCCTGGACGCCTTTCGCATTGGCGCGGGCGTGCTGCTTTTTCTTACCGCCGTTTCCCTTATGAACGATGACGGCAAGGAAGTGACCGCAGGCAAGGACGGCGACATCAGCGTGGTGCCCCTGGCCATTCCCCTGGGCATGGGCCCGGCCTCCATCGGTGCGGTCATGGTTATGGGCGCTTCGGCCAAGGGGCTGGAGCAGACCCTGGTAGGGGTGCTCTCCTTGCTTCTGGCCGCCTTGGGCATGTTTGTGCTGCTGCGCATGGCCGATACGGTGGTGCGCGCCCTGCACCGCACGGGCATTGCCGTGCTTTCCAAACTTACGGGCCTGCTGCTGGCGGCCATTGCCGCCCAGGTAATTTTTACGGGCATCCGCGCCTTTCTGGGCTAAGTTCGCCCTTGCGTGTGGGGCCATAATCCACATCCGAACGGAGGAAACGGCATGAGCCTTCTGGAAACCATTTTCCGGCCAGCGGCCAAGGGCAGCACAGTACGGCGGGAGCTGCTGGCAGGGCTGACCAGCTTTATGGCCATGTGCTACCTCATTTTTGTGGTGCCCAACATGCTGGCCGACGCGGGCATGCCCAGAGATGGGGCCGTGGCCGCCACCATCTGGGTGACCGTTATTGCCACGCTGATCATGGGCCTGTGGGCGCGCTTTCCTGTGGGGGTGGCGCCGGGTCTGGGCATTACCGCCTTTTTTGCCTACTACGTCTGCGGCCCGGCGGGCTACACCTGGCAGACGGGCCTGGGCGCGGTATTCATTTCCGGCGTGGTCTTTCTGCTTCTGACCGTGACCCGCGTGCGTCAGATGATCATTGACGCCGTGCCCATGGATCTCAAATACGCCATTGTGGTCGGCATCGGAGCCTTTATCGCCTTTATCGGCATGAAGAGCTGCGGCATCGTGGTGAACAGCCCCTCCACCTTTGTGACCCTGGGCAATCTGGCCCAGCCCGCCACGCTGCTCTCGGTAGCAGGGATATTCCTTATCGGCGGGCTACTGGCGCTCAACGTGCCCGGCGCCATGATCATCGGCATTCTGGTTGTGACCCTTGCGGGCATTGCCCTGGGTGTGACCCAACTGCCCGAAGGGCAAGTGTTTTCCTTCAGCCTGCCCCTGCCTACGGAAACTTTTTTGCAGATGGACCTCAAGGGAGCGCTGCACCACGGGCTCATTTCCATCATTTTTACCCTGACCATGGTAGATCTTTTCGACAACATGGGCGTGCTCATCGGCCTGGCGCAAAAAGCGGGCTTTGTGCGTGAGGACGGCCATATTGAAAATCTGGACAGGGCGCTCATTACCGATTCCGTGGCCACCATGACCAGCGCCGTCATGGGCGCCACCACCGCCACCAGTTATCTGGAAAGCGCCGCCGGCGTGGCCGAAGGCGGCCGCACCGGGCTCACGGCCGTGACCATTGCCGCGCTGTTCTTTCTGGCTTTGTTCTTTACGCCTCTGGTGGGTCTGGTGCCCGCCTACGCCACGGCGCCGGTGCTGATCATCGTGGGCGCGCTCATGATGCAGGAGGTGGGGCGCATCCGCTTTGACGACTTTACCGTGGCCCTGCCCGCTTTTCTCACCATCCTGAGCATGCCGCTTACCTTCAACATCGCCACGGGCTTCGGCTTCGGTTTTGTGAGCTGGGTGGGCGTCAAACTGCTGGCCGGGCGCTTTAAAGACGTGAACCTGGTCATGCTGATCATTGCCCTGTGCTTTGTAATCAACTTCGCCCTGCGGCTTGGCTAGCGCTCCTTGCCTTTGCCCGCGCCTGCGGGCATAGTAAGGTGTGGCGGCGCGCTCTGGTCGTTGGGGCGCGCCTGCCCCGACCTGACGTGGGCACGCCTGGCGCGTCCCCTGAGAAAAATAAAATTTCTGAAAGGTTGGGGGTGGCGGAAGGAAACTTGTGCGAACAAAAGTTCCCCTGCCGCCACAAAAAAATTAATCAAGAGGAACCCGCATGGCTACGCTGTTGCAGTCGTCCGCGCGTTACAAAAAGCCCCTGTGGCGCGAGTACGGCGAGGCCCTTCTGGTGGCCCTGGTCCTGGCCTTGTTCATCCGCACCTTTGTGGTGCAGGCTTTCAAGATTCCTTCCGAATCCATGTTGCAAACCCTGCTGGTGGGCGACCATCTGCTGGCCAGCAAGTTCGCCTACGGCGTTAAAGTTCCCTTTACCCACACCTACCTGTGGCGGGGGGACGATCCGCAAAAGGGCGACATCATTATTTTTGAATATCCCAACAACCCCAGCGTGGACTACATCAAGCGCATTATCGGCACGCCCGGCGACGTCATTGAAGTGCGCGACAAGCAGCTCTATCGCAACGGCCAGCCCGTGCGGGAAAGCTATGTCCGCTTTACCCAGCCGGGCATTGTGGAGCCCGTGCGCGATAACTTCGGCCCTGTGACCGTGCCGCCGGACAAGTTTTTTGTCATGGGCGACAACCGCGACAATTCGCTGGATTCCCGCTTCTGGGGTTTTGTGGACCGTACCGCCATCCGGGCCAAGGCCTGGCGCATCTATTGGTCCTGGGCTGGACTGGACGACATCCGCTGGAGCCGGTTGGGACAGAAAATTCAATAAAAAGGGGCAAAGGGCATGGTGGTCCGGCTGCTGAGCGGCGGCGTGGAGGGCGTGGACGCCTATCCCGTGGAGCTGGAAGTGGACTGCGTGCGCCAGGGGCTGCCGGGCTTTACCATGGTGGGCCTGGCCGAAGCCGCCGTGCGCGAAGCCAAGGACCGTGTATTTGCGGCCTTGCGCGCTTCGGGCTTTCGCCTGCCGCCGGCCCGCATCACCGTCAATCTGGCCCCGGCCTGGCGGCGCAAAAACGGCGCAAGTTATGACCTGCCCCTGGCCGTGGGGCTGCTGGCCGCTGCGGGCCTGCTGCCGGCAGAGCGCCTCAACGGCCTGTATTTGGCCGGGGAGCTTTCCCTTTCCGGACAAATCCGCCCCGTGAGCGGCATCTTGCCTCTGGCGCTGCTGGCCCGTACCCGCAAGGCGCGCGGTATGCTGGTCCCGCCGGGCAATGGCGCGGAGGCCGCCGTGGTGCGCGGGCTGAACGTCTTTGCCCCACGCGATCTGGCCCAGTGCGCCGCTTTTCTGGCCGGGGCCGAAAGTCTGGAGCCCTTGCCCCAGCCCCCCGACGACCTGCCTCCGCCGGTCTGCGGCTGGGACTACGCCGAAGTCAAGGGTCAGGAGGCCGCCAAACGGGCCCTGGAAGTGGCCGCCGCCGGTGGGCACAACGTGCTGCTGCTGGGGCCGCCCGGCAGCGGCAAGACCATGCTGGCCCAGCGCCTGCCCACCATTCTGCCGCCCCTGAGCTTTGAAGAAGCCCTGGAAGTGACCAAAATTTACAGCGTGGCCGGCTTGCTGCCCCCGGACGCCGGGCTGGTGCGTCAGCGTCCCTTCCGCGCGCCGCACCATACGATCTCAGACGTGGCCCTGGTGGGCGGCGGCAGCGTGCCCCGGCCCGGCGAAGTCAGCCTGGCTCATCGGGGCGTGCTTTTTCTGGACGAGCTGCCGGAATTTCATAAAACCGCCCTGGAAGCTCTGCGTCAGCCCCTGGAAAACGGCACGGCGGCCATTGCCCGCGCCAGCCACCGGGTGGTTTTTCCCGCGGCCTGCATGTTGGTGGCAGCCATGAACCCTTGTCCTTGCGGTTATTACGGCGACCCCACGCACCAGTGCACCTGCCGTCCGGACCAGCGGGCCCGCTACCGTGCGCGGCTTTCGGGCCCCTTGCTGGACCGCATTGACGTGCATGTGGAAGCGCCTGCCGTGGCCTACGCGGATTTTCGCGATACGGGCAGCGCCGGGGCGGACTCTGCGGGCATGCGGCGGCGCGTGTTGGCCGCGCGGCAGCGGCAGCACGAGCGCTATGGGCCTCAGGGGCCGCGCTGTAATGCCGAGCTCAGCGGCCGGTTGCTGGAGCGGCACTGCGCTTTGGACGCCACGGGGCACGCGCTTATGGCGGGTGCGGTGGATCGCCTGGCGCTTTCGGCCAGGGCCTGCGCGCGGGTGCTGCGCATGGCTCGGACCATTGCCGATCTGGAGGGCGCGGAGCGCATAGCTGCGGAGCATCTGGCCGAGGCCGTGTCCCTGCGGGTTCTGGACCGGGGAGAGGGTTAGGGACGCAAAGGTAGGAATAGCGCAAGCAGGAAGGGGGCGGGGCCGTCGGCAGGGGCCGGTCTGCGGGAAGCCCCGGAATGGAGAATGCCGTACCGCTTGGGCAAAAACAGTCTTTTTTGCGCCGACGGCGTCAACGGCGATTTTTTGCTGCTCACGGACTTGAGTCCGCTGCGCGCAAAAAATCGCCGTTTCCTTGTCGGAAACAAAAAACTCTTATTTTTTTCAAGCCTTACGACACCAGCCCCCGCCTCGCAAGCTCGGCGGTCCAAGGGGGCTTTGCTCAATAGATTGCTATTGTGCTGGGCTGTGGGGGCTGGAGGCAAGGCCCACGCCAAGGGACGCAAGGGCCGGAATGACGCAAGGGCCGGAATGATGTAAGGGGAGGAATAGCGCAAGCAGGAAGGGGGCGGGGCCGTCGGCAGGGGCCGGTCTGCGGGAAGCCCCTGAATGGAGAATGTCGTACCGCTTGGGCAAAAACAGTCTTTTTTGCGCCGATGGCGTAACGAACGCTCATGGCAACATATTTTTGCCTGGTTCAGTTTGGTTTGCAGCGACTTCCGGAGGAAAAGGGGTTCGCAGGGGGCTGTGCCCCCTGAGCCGCCGCCGGCATTTTTCAGCGCACGCCTCGTGCGCAAGCGCCTATTCCGCCGCCGGAGGCAAGAGCGCTGCGGCCGCTTCGCAGAGGTGTTCCAGGGGCAGGGCGGCGTCCAGGCGGTGGTGGGCCGCCTCCAGATAGAGGGGCGCGCGGTGGGCCAGCACTTGTTTCATTTCGGCGGCCACGCCCTTGCCGGTGAGGCTGGGGCGCTGGCTGGCCAAGGGGGAGCAGGTCAGCCGTGCGACCAGCAGAGGGGCTGTGGCCTCCAGATAAAAAACTACGCCCCGCTCTCGCATAAACCGGCGGTTTTCAACTGCCAGGACCATGCCGCCGCCCGTGGCGATGACCGCGCCCTGCGGGTATTTTGCCACCGTGGCGCGCAGAGCTGCGCTTTCTTGTTGCCGAAAGGCGGGCCAGCCTTTGGCAGCCACGATTGCCGCCACGGTTTTGCCTGCGGCGGACGTGACGGCCGCGTCCGTATCCACAAAGGGCAGCCCCAGCCGCCGGGCCAGGGCGCGGCCCACGGTGGTCTTGCCCGAAGCCCGCGCGCCCACAAGAAAAATCAGTATTGGTGAAACCGGGGGGGTTTGCATATCAGGCCCTTTGGTTGCAACGAGGGCATTGCAACATTGCAATGCCCTGGCTGTTGTGTCCGGTGCCGTCCGCCGTGGGGGCGCAAGTTGTTTGCGCGCTTACGCGCCGGAACGAGCGCGCTCAGCACAGGAGGGGCAGAAGGCGTGCCTGCACGGGGTGTGACCATGCTCCCGCACGGAGCAGCCTTTTGCGAATGCTCCTTCCCACATTTATAAGATCCTGACCCCGTCCTCTTCCACCAGGACCGTGTATTCCCAGCGCACGCCGCCCCACTGGGGGTAGTAGAGGCCCGGCTCCACGGTCACGGTCATGCCCGGTTTGAGCACGCCGTTGGCCCTGGGGGAAAGGCTGGGGGCCTCGTGGGTTTCCAGGCCCACCCCGTGCCCAAGCCCATGGGTGAAGGCCTGGGCCACGCCCGCCTGCACAAATACGTTGCGGGCCAGGGCGTAGGCTTCGGCCAGGGGCAGGCCGGGGCGCATGGCTTTGAGGGCAGCCTCCTGCGCGGCGCGGGTCAGCTCCAGAGTGCGGCTGAAGTCCGGCGTGGGGGCTTCACCCACCCAGAAGGTGCGGGTCTGGTCCGAGCAGTAGGCGTCCACCCGGCAGCCCACGTCGATGAGCACCGGGCAGTTTTCCGTAATCTGGTCCGTGCCGGGCACGGCATGGGGCAGAGCCGCGTTTTTGCCCACGGCCACGATATTGGCGAAAGCCAGCTCCGAAGCGCCGTTTTCGCGAAAAAAGCGCTCAATGGCCCAGCTCAGATCGCTTTCGCTGCGGCCTGGGGTCAGTTCGCCCGCCACCCAGTGCAGCATTTTGTGATTGAGGGCAAAAGATTTTTCCAGGGCGGCGATTTCGTCGGCGTCCTTAATCAGGCGCAGGTCTTCCACCAAGCCGTCGGCGGCCTCCAGGCAGAGGCCCGGACCGGTCTGGCTCAGGGCGCGGACAAAGGCCAGGCTTACGCTGCTGGCTTCCAGCCCGACGCGGCCGCCGCAGCGGCGCAACAGGGCGTAGAGATCCTCCACGCCGTCGCCACCGTAAATGAAGATGCTTTCCGCGTCCCAGAGCCGGGCGGCGGCGTCGGCATAACGGGCGTCGGTGGCCAGCCAGTCCCGTCCGTCGGCGGTGATGACCAGACGGCCGGCGCTTTCATTGCACTGGGGGTCGTGCAGCTCAAAACCCGAAAGATAGTAGCGGTTGGCGGCGTGGCTCACCAACAGGGCGTCCAGGCCGCGGGCCCGCATGGCCCGGCGCAGGTTTTCGCGCCGGGCGGCGTAGGTCTGCTTCATTATGCGTGTTCTCCTGCGGGCAGTGTAGCGCCTCGGCGCGCAGTTGCAAAGAGCGCGGGACGGCCCCGCGCCCTCGGGCGTTGTTGTGTCCCGCGCCCGCCGTTCAGCTTTGCTGCATTTCGTTGATAAGTTCCTGCAGACGCTGGGCCTGTTCCGTGAGGTGGGTTACGGCTGCAGCGGCCTGGTGCATGGCTTCAGTGGTCTGGGCGGCAATGGCGTTGACCTGGACAATGGACTGGTTGATCTCTTCACTGGCGGAGGACTGTTCTTCGCTGGCGGCGGCAATGGCGCGCACCTGGTCTGCCGCGGCCTCCACATGGCTGACGATCTGCTGCAGGGCCTCGCCGGACTGGCTGGCAAAGCCGGTGGCGGTCTGCACTTCTTTGAGGGCATTGTCCATGCCGACCACGCTTTTGTCGGCGCTTTCTTGGATGGCCTGGATAGCGCTGCCCACATCCTTGGTGGCGGTCATGGTTTTTTCGGCCAGTTTGCGCACTTCGTCGGCCACCACGGCAAAGCCGCGCCCGGCCTCGCCCGCACGGGCGGCCTCAATGGCGGCATTGAGGGCCAGCAGGTTGGTCTGGTCCGCAATGTCCGAGATGACGCCCATAATCCTGCTGATGGACTGGGCGTGGGCGTCCAGGCGGGTCATGTCCTCTTTGAGTTCCAGTGAAACGGCCTGCACCTGATCGATGCTGCTTAGGGCCTGCCCCACGATATCCGCGCCTGATGCGGCCCTGGCTCTGGCCTCGGCCGAAACCTGCGAGGCGTCGGAGGCGTTTTTGGCCACTTCCTGCACAGTAGCGTTCATTTCGTTCATGGCTGTGGCGGCTTCGGCCAGGCGCTGGGCAGAGGCCCCGGTGGCCGTGTCGGATTGCTCAATGCGTGTGGCCAGCTGCTGCGCCGCAGCGGAAATAACGGCCACCACCTCTTCCAGATGGCCTGCGGCGGTCAGCATGCCGTCGCGCCTGGCCCGTTCTGCGGCCTGGCGGGCCTGTTCCGCCTCTTCTGTGGCAGCTTTGGCCAGACGGGTCTGTTCCTCGGCCTCGCCGCTTTTTTGTTCCGCCGTTTGCAGCATGTTTTTCAGGTTCTGCACCATTTCGGCCAGGGCCTGACGCAGGGCGGCCAGTTCGCCGTAAAAGCCCGCGCCGTCCAGTTGTACGCTCAGATCGCCGCCGGCCACCTGGTGGGCCATGCCTACCAGCCTGTCCAGCGGCCGGTTGATGGAGCGGACGATCAGCAGGGAGAGCCCCAGGGCCAGGATGGTGATGGCCGCGCTGATCAGCCCCATATTGCGGATATCCCTGTAGGTGGCGGCGAAAATTTCGTCCTTGGCCTGCAGCGCCGCGATTTTCCAGCCGTATTCCGTGGTGCGCAGCGTGGCCAGCATGGGGATGCCCCCCACGCTCACGGCCACCATGCCGTCCTTGGCTTGCTGCAGGGCCTCCAGGCCGGGGTCTTTGATGTCCTGACCAATGATGTTGCCTGCGGCGTCGGGGTGCTTGGGGTCCGAGAGGATGCGCCCCGTATGTTCAATAAGCATGAAGTAGCCGGTCTGGCCGAAGTTCAGCTCTTTGAAGCGGGCGGAAAGCCCGGCCAAGGACACGTCCACGCCGAGTACGCCGGTAAAGTTGCCGTCCGCGTCAAACATCTTGTGGGTGACGGCAAAAACCATTTCGCCGGTATAGGAGCGGTAGCTTTCCGAAATGCCGTACACGTCCGGCGAGGCTTTGCGGGCCACGTACCAGGGCCGTTTGGTCATGTCAAAGCCGGGGGCCACCTCCGCATTGTCAATGGAGGAGGCGTAGTTGCCGTCCAGGTACCCGGCGTAGACTTCGGCATAGTCCGCATAGCCCTTGTCCAGCCGCGTAAACTTCTCCAGCACGCGGCGCGCTGTCCAGGAAAGGTCCGCGTGGCGGAACAGGGACTTGACGGCGACATTTTTGTAGGTGGGGAAGGCATCGCCCGCACTGGCCACATCTTGGTCCTGGGCCAGAAGGGCAGCATTTCTTTCGGCCGTCTGCAGAAAACTCGTCACATAGACGGCCATAAGGCGGAGCTGGCGTTGGGCTGCAGTCTGGTAAGAGGATTCAGCCTCCTGCCGCAGCGAAAAAGCGGCGTTGATCATGATGCCCGCGGCCAGAACTACAGTGGTAAGAAGAAAACCCAGAATAATGCGTAGACGTATGCTCATGCCACACCTGCATTTGGCCTGCCCTACCGAAAATATGGGGAGCAGGATAGAGAAAATAAAAATACGGTCGCGCCGGACCGGGCGACTCCGCGCTGCGCCTCTGTGCGCAAGCGGTGCGGTCACCGCTCCGCGCACGGACCATGCGGCGCAGACCTTGCATCTGTACCCATATCGGCTTGTCATGAAAAAAAAATAGGGAAAGCAACACGGGTACGGCTGTGAAGAATTTTTTAATGTTATCGAAAATGAAATTCAAAGTAAACGCAGGAAAGTTGTCGGCCGCCCCTTGCGCCATTGCCAGAAGCAGCAGAAGCGTTATTATCAAAGCAGGATGGTGTGCCGTACGGCAGGCTTTTGCCTGCCGTAAGCGAGCATTTCAAGTGTTAAATGCTCTAGAGGCCGTTGCGCGCAGTGCGCCCTTCAGACCGGCAGCTGCGTACGTAGATGCCCGCCGTGGAGACAAGCGTAGCTGCAGCCGTTATGACGCAGGAAGTTACGACAAAGACAGCGGGGCTGTATAGTTGCACGCGTAAGTGTGGAATGAGCGTGCCGTACACTTTGAGAATGCTTATTCTCAAAGATACTTTGCTCTAACGATAAAAGGACGGCCGTGAGCCGTTGCAGGTGTTGTATGTACTACAGAACAGTTACAGACGATGTTACCGGCCGCCGGACCACAGACGGCGCGGGCGTGCGGCTGGTCCGCGTGCTGGGCGACCCTACGGTGGCGCGGTTTGACCCTTTCCTCATGCTGGACGCCTTTGACTCCCGCGACCCGCAGGACTACATCAGGGGCTTTCCCCTGCACCCCCACCGGGGCATTGAGACCTTTACCTACCTTGCAGCCGGCAGGATCGACCACAAGGACAGCCTGGGCAATGCCGGAAGCATCAGGGACGGCGGCTGCCAGTGGATGACCGCCGGCAGCGGCATACTGCACGAAGAAATGCCCCGCGCATCAGAACGCATGCTGGGCCTGCAGCTTTGGGTCAACCTGCCCCGCAGGGACAAAATGGCGCCCCCCCAATACCGGGACATCACCGCCGACCAGGTGCCCGTGCTGGAGGAGGATGCCGCCCGCGTGGCCGTGGTGGCCGGCAGATATAACGAGGTGGACGGCGCGGCCAGGGGCGCATATGTGGCCGTGCGCTTTCTGGACGTGACCCTCAGGCCTGGCAAAACCTGGAGCGTAGCTGCCCCGCCGGAAGATACGCTGTTTGCCTATTTTATGGAGGGCGAGGCGAACTTGGTCCCTGCGGGCACGCCTTTGCTGGCCCGCCACGCCTATCTGCTGGGTGGGGGCGATACGGCGGCCTTTACCGGTGGCCCAGAGGGCGCACGCCTGGTGCTGGTTTCCGGCGCGCCCCTGCACGAGCCTGTGGCCTGGGGTGGCCCTATTGTCATGAATACAGAAGCGGAATTGCGGCAGGCCTACCAGGAACTGGAGGACGGCAGCTTTATCCGCCATGCGGCCCCTGCTCTGCGCCTGCCCTGACGGCCTTGCAACTCTGAGAATATATATTCTCAAAGATGGTACTCCGTTCGCTTCGGTGTTTGCCGGCGCAAAAAAAATTGCGTCTACACCTGCGTGCCGGACGCGACACAACCCTGTGGCCCTGGGGCAATTTCATGTTGAAGTTGCTTCAGGCCCACAGGGTTGTACAAACGTGGCGCCATCTCGGCATCAAAGCCAGATCTGGGCCCACAGGGCACTGGGGGCAGACTTGCGCCCTTCGCGTTCAGGCGTATTTGCGGTTGATTTCTTCGCCCGCAGCGGCCACATCCGCGCACATCTTTTCGCGGGCGGCTGCAATTCCTGCTGCCAGGGCCGGGTCGTTGAGGGCCAGGATCTGCGCGGCCAGCCACGCGGCGTTGCGCGCGCCGGCCTTGTCCAGGGCCACGGTGGCCACGGGAAAGCCGGGAGGCATCTGCACGGTGGAGAAAAGAGCGTCCATGCCTGCCAAGGTCGCGCCCCCAATGGGGATGCCGATGACCGGGCGCACGGTGCGGGCGGCTACGGCCCCGGCCAGATGCGCGGCCATGCCCGCCGCGCAGATAAAGACCTGCGCGCCTTCGGCCTCATAGCGGCGCACCAGCTCCACCGTGCGGTCCGGAGTGCGGTGGGCCGAACTGACGGTGATGGCGCAGCTTACGCCCAGCCCGCGCAACACGTCCACACAGGGGGCGACTTTTTCTTCATCCGACTTTGAACCCATAAAAATAACTACTTGCGGCATCTGCTTTATCCCCATAGCGACATATAGTTACTGCCGAAAAACGCTTTCTGCAAAGAAGCCATCCCCCCTGCCCCCGCCAAAAATGTTCTCTTTATCCCAGCCGACGCAGGCCCTTATCGCCGATATCCCTGCGGCAGAAGCTGTCGGGCATATGGATGCGCTCCACGGCGGCGTAGGCGGCTTTTTGGGCCTGGGCCAGATCGTCGCCCAGGGCCGTGACGCAGAGCACGCGGCCGCCGGTGGAGAGGAGTTGCCCTTCCTTGAGGCTGGTGCCGCTGTGGAACACCTTGACCTGGGGCAGGGCTTCGGCCTCTGCTATGCCTGTGATGGGCAGGCCCTTGGGGTAGGCTCCGGGGTAGCCCTTGGCTGTGAGCACCACGCCCAGAGCGGTCTGCGGCTTCTGCCCCAGGGCGGCTGGATTCAGACGGCCGCGCACGGCGCCCAGCATGATGGCGGGCAGGTCGCCCGTGAGGCGCATAAGCAGGGGCTGGCATTCCGGGTCGCCGAAGCGCACGTTGTATTCCAGCACCTTGGGGCCCTGGGCTGTGAGCATGAGGCCCGCGTAGAGCACGCCTACAAAGGGATGGCCGTCCTTGGCCAGCGTGCGCAGAATGGGCCGCACGGTGGCTTCGGCCATGGCTTCCAGCTGGTCGTCGGGCAGGATGGGCGCAGGGCTGTAGGCCCCCATGCCGCCGGTGTTGGGGCCGGCATCGCCGTCATAAACACGTTTGTGGTCCTGGGCCGAGGGCAGGGGCAGGGCGCGTTCGCCGTCGCAGAGGCAGAGGAAGGAGGCTTCCTCGCCCACCAGGCATTCTTCAATAACCACCAGGTTGCCCGCGTCGCCAAAGGCGCGTTGGCCCATGATTTCATCCACGGCATGCAGGGCTTCGTCTTCGGTCTGGGCCACAATGACGCCCTTGCCCGCGGCCAGGCCGTCGGCCTTGACCACCAGGGGGGCGCCCATGCGCCGGATGTGTTCGCGGGCCGCAGCCGCATCGTCGAATACGGCGCTCTGGGCCGTGGGCACCTGGGCGCGGCGCATGATCTCCTTGGCAAAGGCCTTGCTACCCTCCAGACGCGCGCCGTAGGCGTCGGGCCCGAAACAGGGAATGCCCGCCGCGCGCATGCGGTCGGTGATGCCCAAGGTCAGGGGCAGTTCCGGCCCAGGCACCACCAGGTCGATGTGCTCGGCCTGGGCCAGGGCTACCAGGCCGTCCAGATCGTCCACGGCTACGGGCACATTGCGCGCGCCGTCGCGCGCGGTGCCGCCGTTGCCCGGCGCGGCCAGCACGACGCTGACCTGCGGGCTTTGCAAAAATTTCCAGACCAGGGCGTGTTCCCGCCCGCCGGAACCTATTACCAGAATGCGCATGGTACTTTCCTGTTGCCGGTGAAAAAACAGGGGCGGCCCGGCATTGTCGGACCGCCCCGGAATCTGCCCGCCTAGCGGCCGGGCGTGACCTCAAAGTCGCTCAGGTCCGCAGGCACGTTGGGGTCTGTGGCCGAAACGTCCAGCGGATAGGCGGTGATCATGCTCTGGCGGCTGCCGATGCCCAGGTCGGGCGAAGTGTTCAGGCCTACCACCAGATCCAGCACGCCGTCGTTGTTCACGTCGGCCAGGTCCACTTCGGCCACGGAACCGCGGATGCGCCGGGTCTTCCACTTGAGGCCCAGGCCCACGCCATCCCAGTACAGGGCGTGGATTTCGCCCTGGGGGAAGTAACGGTAACGGTCAAAGATCTGTGAAGCCGTGGAAATGGGCTTGTTGACCAGCAGCACATATTCGCCGGTATTGCCGATGTCTGCGGCGATAAGGCGCATGGGCGCGTAGTATTTGCTGGGCAGCTGGTAGTTTTTGTCCACGCCCAGGCCGGGCATGCCCTTGTAGTGGTCCATACCCGTGGCGGAGCCGGAAAAGCGCTCCATGGTGGTGTGGATAAGGCTGTTGCCGTGGCCCTGAAAAACTTTGAGCCTTTCGGTATCCGTCAGCATGACGAGCTGGTCGCCCTTGTTCTGGCGGCCGCCGGGCAGCCAGACAATATTGAAGGGCGTGGCGCCGGAAGGCACGTCGATACGGGTACCCAGGGTGTATTTGCCGCCGGACTTGACCATAATGTGCACGCCGGGCGCGAAAAGTTTGATGGAATCCCAGCCCTGGCCCACCAGGGTGGGCGTGTAGGTGGGGGGCAGGCGCACCACGCTCATGAAGTAGGGCACACGCTCGGCAAACTGGCGCAGTTTGTTACCCTTAAAGGTGTAGATGTAGCTGTAGGGGCGGTTGCTGTCTTCCTCAAAGGTGGATACCACCAGCTCGGCCGCGCGGTCGCGATCCAGATCAATGGCCCGCATGGAAAAGCAGACATTGGAGCGGGAGATGGAGGTTTCGCCCAGCAGTTTGAGCTTGCCGTCGGCCTGCCAGCTGTAGATGCGCAGATTGTGGTCGCTCAGCACGGCGATTTCATTTTTGCCGTCGCCGTTAAAATCGGCCACGGCCATATCCACCATACTGTAAGGCAGGCGCTGGCTGCGCAGACGAGAGCCGTCCGCGGCTCCGGCGCCCTGATAGCGGAACTGGGGGTTAAGGTAGACCTGCTGCTGGCCCGTTTCATTGACCAGAATATCGCCGCGGGGCGCGGGACCGCCTGCGGCCGTCATGCCCGGCGTGCGCACGGCGGCCACGCCAAAGGCTTCCTGCCCCAGCGCGGCGGTCAGCTGCTGCACCGTGGCGGTGAGGGAACTCACCGGCCCTTGCCCGGTCTTGCTCCAGGTCTTGCCGGCCTTGTCCACGCTGTTGACCGTGACTGTGCACTGGCTGCCCATCACGCTCACCGAACCCCAGACAGCCGCGTCCGCCCCGGAGGCGGCAAGGGCCTGGCGGGCCTCGGCCTGTGAGGCGGCCTTGGCCTGGCCTGCACGCGCGTCCAGCACGCCGGGCTGGTTGAGGCGGCCCTGAATGGTGGCCGGCACCGCCTTGGAAAGATAGCTGTAGCTCTGGGGGGCATTGACCGCAAAAGGCAGGACTACGGCACTTTTGGCCGCGGCGCCGGAGGCCGTGACCAGACCCAGCGCCAGAAGGCAGAGCGCGAAGGCCAGTGACAGGGTATATTTCATTCCACACTCCTTGGGCATGGGCGCGCCCGGCATGGGGCACGGGCGGCAAAAGGGGCGGCAGGCCCCGACAGCGCGGGCAATCCGCACCCGGGCACTATACCCGCACTTGCCTCGGCACGCAATACGCCCGCTTGCGTCCGACGCCGCGTGTCCCTAGTATGCGCTCCATGAGCAATGCCGCCCGATCCTTTCGTCTGGTCTGTCCCCCTTCGGCCACGCCCCTGGTGGAGGCGCTGTTGCGCGCCCAGGGCTATGTTTTTGCGCCGGAGCCCTTTTCGCCCTTCTGCCGTCGCCTGCTGGCCGAACCGCGCCCGTTGGGGAGCTCTTTGGCGGCTTTTTTCGGCTACATCTACATCCAGGATCGCTCTTCCATGCTGCCGCCCCTGGCGCTGAACCCCGCGCCGGGCGCGGCCGTGCTGGATATGTGCGCCAGCCCCGGCAGCAAAACGGGATTTCTGGCCCAGCTCACCGGGCCCACGGGTTTTGTGCTGGGTAATGAACCCACCCCTGCCCGCCTGGGCACCTTGCGGGCCAATCTGCACCAGATGAACCTGCTGCACGCGGCCACCTGCGCCTACAGCGGGGACGCCCTGCCCCTGCGCCCGCAAAGCTGGCGGGCCATCCTGCTGGACCCGCCCTGCTCCGGCTGGGGCACGGCGGCCAAACATCCGCAGGTGCTCAGGCTCTGGCGCGGGGATAAGATTGACAACCTCACTGCGCTGCAGCGCCGCCTGCTGCGCCAGGCCGCGCGGCTGCTGGCCCAGGGCGGACGGCTGGTCTACTCCACCTGCACCACCAACACCGCTGAAAATGAAGCGCAAGTGCACTTTGCTGAAGAAGAACTGGGCCTTGTGCGCGTGCCGTTGCCCCCTTTCCCCGGTTTTGTCTGGGAAGAACAGCCCGGCGGGGAAGGCACGCTGCGCGTGGATGGGGAGCGCTCCGGCGCGCAGGGCTTTTATGTGGCTCTGTTGGAAAAACCCGGCACGGTCACGGGGCCTTTGCGGGACGTCGCTGCCCCTGACGCTGCAGTTGCGTCTTCCGGGGAATTTTCTGCCCCGCCGGATGCGGGCCCACGCGGCGGCCGAGCGCCCCGCCGCCACGGCAACCGCGCTGCGGGCCAGCCCCTGGGCCAGGAACTGCCCCGCACGGCGCTGGACGGCCCGGCCGGGACTGGAGCGCGCCTGCCGCCCGGAGCGGCGGTGGTTTTTGAGATCATGTGCGCTTTGTGCCGGAGCAGGCCCCTGCCCTGCTGCCGCCGGAACTGGTCTGGCAAGGCGGGCTGCTGGGGCGGCGGCAGGGCAGCGGCCTGGACCCTGCCCCGCGCCTGCGCGCCTTGTTGCCGGAGCGGCCGGAACCGCGGGCCAGCCTGGTGCTGGACACGCCGGAGGAAGTGACGGCCCTGCTCAGCGGGCAGAGCCGTCAGACGGGCCTTGGCGGCCGTTGGGCCGCCCTGTGGTGGCGCGACCTGCCCCTGGGGTTGGTAGCCCTCAAACAGGGCCGGGCCGTGGCGGGCTTTCGCTGAGGCGTCCTGGCCCGGAGTCTTGGCGCAAGTAAGCAATCAGCCCCCGCCGCCGGTGCAGTACGCATGTCGGCGGCGGGGGCTGTTTTGGTCGGCTGCTTACGCAACCGTCAGGGCATTGCAACGTTGCAATACCCTACATGCGGATGCTGTCGCGAATGTCTTCCAGCCGGGCCTTAGTGAAGAGCAGATAGGAAAGAATCAGCTCGCCGGAATTGAAGGTGGAGGTGATATAGAGAGGATCATAAGTGGCGATGCGGTCCATATATGTCATGGCTGCAGCCATATTTTCCTCGTTGTTTTTGGCCTTGATCTCTGGATAGAGCTGGTAGAGGGCGTTGACGAAGTCGCGCAGCACCAGCACGATGCCCTGTACCTCATAGATGCGGTTGTCCAGCTCATAGAAGGGCAGGCTCTGGGCGTTTTCCAGCAGGCCCTGGGCGTAGCCCAGCATGTTTTCTCCGGTCATGGTCACAAAAGAGGCGTAGAGATCGTCCGTGCGGCAGTTGTAAACCCCTGTGCCTTTATCCAGAGAAGTCTTGTAGTCCTCCAGCAGTTTGAGCCCTTTTTTGTAGGAACCTTCGGCCGAAGGGAACATGAAGCTGCGTGGATCAATGGCGAAGCTGTTGATGCGGGCTTTGTAGAGAAATTCGCTTTCCCGGTCACTGGAGCCCAGCTTGGCGATCTGGCTGGAATAGAGGTCCAGCAGAAACTTAGTGGCGTGGTACACTCCGTACTGGCGGTAGGCGCGGTTATCCAGAATAAAGCGGTTAAAAATAATGTCGTTGAAGCTCCAGCCAAAGGTGGAGTCGAGCTCGCGGCGCATCTGGTTGCTGATGGAATCCAGCAGAATTTTACCTTTTTCTGTGTCCGGCAGATCGGCGGCCGCGGCAGGCACGTTCATGGCCTGCGGAAAGGTGGTGCGGTCCACAACGCTGTAGGCGCGCTGCAGGCCCCAAGCCACCAACAGCACGCCTACCAGCAGACAGGCCTGCACAGCCAGGGTTTTCAGTACCACCTGCAGTTTCAGGACAGCGGGAAGTTCGGGCAGTTTCATGGGTCTCCTCACTTGGGGCGGATAGGGAAAGGGAATCGCCGCATGGCGGTTGGAACACCGGCCCCGCTTGTACAAGCTAATACAGGGGCGGCCGTTAGTACAGGGGGGCGCCCCGGCGCGGGCGGCTTTTGCCCCCCAGCTGCGTCAGCGGGCCGTTGCGGTCCGGGGCTGTACCAGAAGAGCACTATCCCCGTCCCGCACCGGCCCACTTCCTTGCCGGAGAACAAAATTCATCCCGCACCGCAGTCGGAGGCGACAGATATATTGGGGTATCGGCGCGGCGTGTGCTGCGGGTGTGGAAAACATCGCAGCTATTCTGAACATATTCAATGTAACAGCAAGTTGTATTTCGGCCAGGGTATGCCTGGCGCAGTTCTGTGAGAGAAAAAGTTTTTTGAAGGATGGGGGGTGTGGGGGGAAGGGAACTTTTGTTCACAAAAACTCCCTTCCCCCTACAGATTCTTTTCTCACGTTTTTCGTTCGGCCAGGGCCAGTTCGGCCAGGGCGTTGACGCAGGCGGCGGCCAGGGCAGAGCCGCCCTTGCGCCCCAGGAGGGTGAAGTGGGGCCAGGGGCTTTGGTGGAGCAGGGCTTTGGATTGGGCGGCGTTGACGAAGCCCACGGGCATGCCGATGATCAGTGCGGGGACGGGCGCTCCGGCGGCCAGGGCGTCCAGCAGGCCCAGCAGGGCGGTGGGGGCGTTGCCAATGGCCACGATTTGGCCGCCCATGCGGGGGGCCAGCAGTTCCAGTCCGGCGCGGGTGCGGGTGGTATCGCGGGTTTTGGCCAGCTGGTCCAGGCCGGGCAGGCTCATAATGGGCGTAACGCTGACGCCCAGGGGGGTAAGGCGGCGCAGGGGCAGACCGGCGGCGGCCATGCGGGTATCGGTAAAGACCGTGCAGCCGCGCAGCAGGGCGTCCAGGCCGTTGCGCAGGCCCTGGGCGCTCAGGCGCAGGTCGGGCACGATTTCCGTATCGCCCAGGGTGTGGACGCAGCGTCGGGCCACCTGCCAGAGCGGACCGGAAAAAGGGCGAGGTTCGGGGATTTCCGCATCAATAACGGCAAAGGAGCGGGCCTCAATGGTGGCCGGGGTGTGGGCCGGATCCAGGACGATTGCAGACGGCGCGGCGGTGGGGGCGGGAGCCGGGCCCTGGGAGGGGGCGGGAGCGATAGGGGGCATGGAATTTCCTTGCGGGCGGATGTTGTGCCGGCCCGGCGGCTTCAGATTGGGGGCAGGGCGCGCAGCCAGGTCCGCCAGAAGCGACGGGATCCCTCCGGGTAGCAGTGCATCCAGGATCCGGCCACGGAGCCCAGACGGCAGCCTTCTTCGCGCAGCAGGCCGCCCGCGCTGTCGTACAGCCGCCAGAGATGGCGGCAGGCGGCGGGCAGGGGGCCGTCCTCCTGAGCATAGTGGTATTCGTGTCCCCGCGTCCAGAGGGGGGCGGCGGTTTGGGTGGGGGCTGGCCAGTCCGGCAAGGCCAGGGCCGCGCGGTAGCCCAGGGCCGCACGACGGTCGGTGAGGGTGCAGGTCTGGGGCAGCAGACCGCTCATGGGGTAGTCCTGGCCGGAGAGGCGCAGGGAGCGCATGAGATAAATGTAGCCGCCGCATTCGCCGTAGATGGGCAGGCCTGCGTCGGCCAGACGGGTCAGGGCCGTGCGGAAGGACGTGTTGGCCGCCAGGGCGGCGGCGTGCAGCTCCGGATAGCCGCCGGGAAAATAGAGACCCGCGCAGTACGGGGGCGGCGCACTGTCCCGCAGGGGCGAGAAAACGGCCACCTGCGCCCCCAGTTCCTGCCACAGAGCGGGCAGGTCGGCGTAACAGAAGCTGAAGGCCGCGTCCCAGGCCATACCCACTACGGGGCGTCGTCGGGAACGGCGCGAGGGGCGCTGGGCGCGCGCCGGGGCGGCAGGCGGTGGCAGGAGGGCGTCGGCCGAGGCCGCTGCGGCAGGGTTGGGGGCGCAGGAAGTTGCGGCTGGCGGCGGGGCCAGGTCCGGCGGCACGGCGCGGGCAGCCGCAAAGAAACGTGTGGCCGGCGCTGCAGCCGCAACGGGCGCAGTTGCGCGATCTGCGGGGCTGCCTGCCGCCGGCTTGGCGGGCGGCTGGGGGCTTGCAGTAGCGGTTTGCTTGGCGGTCAGAGTGCCGGTCGGGATGTCGGTCAGATTGGCGGACAGCGCGCGGGCCGGATTGACGGCCGGATCGGGGGGCAGGCTGGGAGTCAGGCCGAGAGCGTGGCAGGTTGTGAGCCCGGCGGCACTGCCAGCGGGCAGGTCAGCAGGGGCTGCGCGGCCCACGGCAAGACCCAGGCGGCGCAGCAGCTGATCCAGGCGGCAGTTTTCTTCCATCCAGCGGGCCAGTCCGGCGCGGTCCATGAAGGGCAGGGCCTCGCGGGCCTCTACCAGGCCCAGATGGCGAGAGCGCAGATCGGGCGCGCCCTGGCGCGGCAGCAGGCCCAGCAGGGGAAGATCCTTGCGCAAAGGGGCCAGGGCCGTGCGCAGCAGGTCGGCGTGGCGTGGGCTGCCCACATGGGTGCAGATCAGGCCCAGAAAGGCAAGGGGGGCTTCGTGGGCGGCCCAGGCCGGGCGGTGGCGCAAAAAACCTTCGGCCACGGCCGCTGCGGACTGCCCCAGGCCGCCGGCGTGCAGACAGAGCAGCACGGGCAGGCCCAGCCGGGCCGCCAGAAGGGCCGTGCTGCCTGCGCCCCTGTGTCCGCCGTCAAAAAGGCCCATGGCCCCTTCCACCACAATCAGGTCCGGCGGGCGGCCGGCCGCGTCGGGCGCGCAGAGCCGGGCGTACAGGCGGCGCAGGCCGGCGGGCAGCTGGCGGCCCGGCGTTGCTCTGGCCGTGGGCCGGGCCGCGCGGCACATCCAGGTATCCAGGTTGGCGGCGGGCTGGCCCGTAAGCGCGGCGTGGAAGGCCACGTCGATAAAGTCCGGGCCGGTTTTGGCGGCGCGCGCCGTCAGGCCTCTGGCGCGCAGGGCGCAGAGCAGGGCCAGAGTGCAGGTGGTCTTGCCGCTGGCGCTGCCCGTGCCGGCCACCACGCAGCCGGGGGGCGCGACAAGGGCGGGGGCGGACACGGGCGCTCCGTTCAGGCCCTGGCCGTGGTCAGCAGACGCGAAATAAGCTCGTGCAGCTTGACCGAAAGGGCCTTGAGGTCCGGCTTGGTGTACTGGGCGTCCGCACCCACCACTGCGCATTTGCGCGACAGACTCTCGTTGATCATGGAAGAAAAGATGGCCACGGGCAGCTGACGCAGCACGGGGTCTTCTTTGATGTGCTTGCACAGGGCCAGGCCGTCCATGGCGGGCATTTCAATGTCTGTGATGACGCCCTGCACAAAGTCGAAAATGGGGCGGTTTTCCTGCTGGCAGCGGTCGCGCAGTTCCTGCAGGTAGTTCCAGGCTTCCTGCCCGTTGACGCGCTGTTCCACCACAAAACGTCCCTCTTTGTTGAGCAGGTCCAGAAGCAGAGAGCGGATGCTGCTGGAATCGTCCACATGCAGGATGCGGTAGGTCTTGCCGTCCTTTTCGGTGAGGCCCGCGCCGTCAAAGCGCAGAGCCATGGCCGGGTGCAGCTCGGCTACAATGGCTTCCAGGTCCAGCAGAAAGATGACCCGTTCTTCCAGGCGCACCACGCCGGTGATGGAGCTGCGGCTCATGTTCTGTAAGAACTGGCCGGGGGCCTCCACATCCGTCCAGCTCAGGCGGTAGATGCGGTTGACCCCGGAAACCAGAAAACCCGTGCAGACCTTGTTGAACTCCGTAACGATGACCTTGGCGTCTTCATTGGTGATGGGGCCGCTGCCCAGAAACTGGGCCATGTCGATGAGCGGCACAATGCGTCCGTTGCGGTGCAAAAAGGCTCCCAGAAGAGCCTTGTGGCGCATTTCTGGCATGGCGGTCACGGGCTGGCGGCGGCCGATCTCCACCACCTTGGCCACGTTGAGGCCATAGTGGGCCTCGTAGCCGTCCTGATTGACGAAAAATTCGACAATTTCCAGTTCGTTGGTGCCGGTTTCCAGCAGAATATTGGTCTGGGCCATGCTCCCCTCCTTGGGCGGCCTGCCAGCAGGGGCCGCATAAAGCGTATGCCGGTGTTATCGGTTGCCCGGCAAAAACGTTTAGGCCGCGCCTTCCACCCTGTTTTCCGGCAAGTCTGTCCGGTCCGCATCTGTATCCCGCAGGGCGGCCCGGATGCGGCACACCCCACAGAGATCGCCCGAAGACGTGGGATAGCCGCACTGCGGGCAAGGCCGCAATGCCTGCCCCTGCTCCGCCTCGCGACGGGCAAAAACCGGGCGGCCGCGGGCCAGAAAACCCTGGTAGTAGTCCAGCTTGCGGCCGGGCATGGCCGCCTCCAGCTGCTGCAGCAGGCCCTTGAGCACGCTGAAGCTGGCCCCGGGGCTGTAAGGGCAAGGGGCATAGTGGTTTTCTATGCCCATGAGGAAGGCGTAGTTGGCCGTTTCAAATTCCGTAAGCCGCCAGAGCGGCTTGACCTTGCGCACAAAGCCGTTTTCACTGTCCAGACGCGGCCCCTGGTCCGAGAGGTAGGCCGTGTCCCAGCGTAGGGTATTGCTGAACAGGCGCGCCACCTCGTCGTCCAAATTGTGGCCGGTGGCCAGGGCGTCATAGCCATCTTCCATGGCGATTTTATTGAAGAAATAGCGTTTTATCTTGCCGCAGGCGGAACAGATGGGCCGGTGCAGCCGAGCCTTGACCAGCGGAATGGCCAGACCTTCCGTCGCCATTTCTTTGACCATGAGCCGCAGGCCGTGCTTGGCGCAGAAGCGCTCGGTCACGCCGCGCGCCGCCGCCGAAGAACCGGGAATGCCCAAGTCAATGTGCAGGCCTGTGACGTTGTAGCCCTGGCGGGAAAGCTCCAGCATAAGCGCCAAAGAATCTTTGCCGCCCGAAAGCGCCACCAGCACGCGTTCTTCATGGCTGAAGAGGTTCTGTCCCTCAATGCCGCGCGTCACCTGCCGGGCAAAAAATTCTTTGTAGCACGCGGGGCAAAAGGCCGCATTGTGGCTGCGCAGGGCCACCGCGGCCTCGGCTTTACAGATTTTACACTTCATGAACGGTCCGTTGCATCCTGTCTTTTTTGTTATATGGGGGAGGGGTTTTGGGTGGGGAAAGGAAACTTCCCAAAAACTTTTCCGCGCCGTACCGCTTTGTGGATTTTGAGCCCGTATCGGTGCAAGGGTGTAATACTGTGATAGTGTGAGCGGCCCCTGGCTGAAGACGAGAAGGCGCAGCCCGCGGCGTCAGCTCTGCCCTGCGGGCGCGGCCTCCGGCGCAATCCAGCCCAGTTCGCGTCCCCAGATCGTATAACAGCGGCAGGCGCGGGCGGCAAAGGCGTTCAGCCCCACCAGGGGGCGCAGGGCCGCGCTGCGTTCCGCCAGGCGGCGGCGCAATGGAGCGTCGGTCATCATTGCTATCATGGCCTTGGCCAGGGCCTGCGGGTCGTCCGGCGGCACCCACAGGGCGGGGCCGTTCTCCTCCATACAGAGGTCGGGCGGCGGCACAGCTGTGCTCTGGGCGGGGCAAGGGCCGTCTGGCTGCAGTGCGGCCGCGTCCAGCCGTTCGCGGTGCAGAGGCGTGCGGGTGCAGATGTTGGGCAGGCCCGCCGCCACGCCGGACCAGAGGGTTTCGGGCAGCTCTTCCGGCGAGGTGCCGGGGGCTATCCAGACCCGACAGGCGGGCAAGGCCAGGGCCGGGGGCTGATCGTTGAGCAGGCAGAGCCGCGCGGCCACGCCCAGGGTGAGGGCCTCATCCAGCAGTTCCTGATAGCGCGGGCCGCCGCCCAGGGCGCGCACCTCCCAGGGGGGGAGGTCTTCCCGCTGCCAGATGGCGGCCATGGCGCGGGTGACGATCTGCGCGCCGGAGCGCGGGGCCAGGGCCTCGCCCAGGCCGAAGACGCAACGCGCGCCCGCAGGGGAATCTTCCCGCGCCAGGGGGTGCTCCTCGGCTTCCAGAGCCAGGCCTGGGGCCAGCAATACCTGGCGCGGGCCTGGAAGCCGCGGCGCCGACGGATCTGCGCGCCCGCCCTGCTCGCCGGGATCTGCCGCCGCAGTCAGACGCGCGCGGACATGCCCGGACCCACAAAAAATTTTGTGGGCGGCGTGCAGGGCAGGATTTTTGCCGTCCAGGGGCGGGCGCAGCAAAAATGCGTGGGCCAGTAAGGTGCTGCCGCACGGCCTCAGGCGGAGCAGGCAATGGCCCAGGGCCAGCGCTTCCTCGCCCACGGTCTGCACCAGCAAGCGGGCATGGCGGCGCTGCCAGCGCCAGAGGCGGAACAGGGTCAGCGGGTTGGCCGGGTGTACGCCGGGCAAAGGCAGCACGGGCAGGTTGAGGGTCATGGCCCGGCGATGCAGGGCAGAGCCCTGACGGCAGGCCAGCATGGGGGCCAGGGGACCGCCATCGCGCATATGCAGGGCCAGGGCCAGGGCGTGGTCCTCTTCCAGACGGGCCGTGCGCCGGGGGGAGCCCAGCTCGGCCCAGAGGCGCTGCTCTTCCAGAGTCGGCGGCGGCGCGTTTTGCGGGGCCAGCAGCAGAACGCGCATCAGCGGTGCAGCGGCCTTGCAGGATCGGGGCGTGACCCCGGCCGGCTGCCGGAAGGGCTGGAGGGAGGGAAAATGGCCGGGGCGTGCATGGAGTTTCTCCGGGCGTCGGGAAGGCCCGCGGCCTTCCCGACATCCCTGTGGATACGCTGGCGGAGTGGATCTCCGTCAGCGCAGAAACACGTTTTTATCCCGCACGCGCACCAGGTCGCGGCGGAGCAGCTCTTCGCCAATCTGCACGGCGTTGAGGGCCGCGCCTTTGCGCACGTTGTCGGCCACAATCCACAGGTTCAGCCCGTTGGCGATGCTTTCGTCCTCGCGGATGCGGCCCACATAGGTGGCGTCTTCGCCCACGCAATAGGCGGGCATGGGGTACATGAGTTCGCGCGGGTTGTCGAAGACGCGCACGCCCGGAGCCTGCGAGAGCATGACGCGGGCCTCTTTGGGGGTGATTTTCTTTTCCGTTTCAATGTTCACCGATTCGGCGTGGCAGTAGAACACGGGCACCCGCGCGCAGGTGGCCGTGACCTTGATGGTGGGGTCGTCAAAGATCTTCACGGTCTCGTTGACCATCTTCATTTCTTCCTTGGTATAGTCGTTGTCCAGGAAGACGTCGATATGCGGCAGCACGTTGAAGGCAATGCGATAGGGATAGACTTTGTTTTCCGGGTCGCGGGAATTGAAGAGATCGCGCACCTGGCGCTCCAGCTCTTCCATGCCCTTCTGCCCGGTGCCGGACACGGCCTGATAGGTAGAAACCACCACCCGCCGGATTTTTCCGGCGTCGTGCAGCGGCTTGAGCACCACCAGCATCTGGATGGTGGAACAGTTGGGGTTGGCAATGATGCCCTGGTGCGCGTCCAGGGCCTGGGGGTTCACTTCCGGCACCACCAGGGGACAGCGCTCGTCCATGCGCCAGGCGGCGGAATTGTCCACCACCACACAGCCCGCGTGGGCCGCGTGGGGCGCAAATTTCTGCGAGGTGGCCCCGCCGGCGGAAAAAATGGCCATGTCCACGCCGTCAAAGACGTCTTCTTTCAGTTCGTGCACGGTGAGTTCACGCTCGCCGTAGGGCACTTTGACGCCCTCGGAACGGGCGGAAGCGAAGGCCCGCACTTCCGTGGCGGGAAAGTCCCGGTCGTGCAGGGTCTTGAGCATTTCTCGGCCCACGGCGCCCGTGGCGCCCACAACGGCAACGGTCAGCTTTTTGCTCATCTGGTCGGCTCTCCTTGGGTAGTCGCTTCCGCTCCAGGCGGAGGGACAGCCAGTATAGACGTCTCCGACGCAAAAGGGAAGGCACTTCGGCAAGGGGTTGCTGCCGCATAATCATACTATTATAGTATTATTAAAATCATACTTATCAAATTTTATTGGATTAAATGGTGCAATCAGGAATTTTTTGTGCTAGGCATAAAACATACCTGCTTGCTAAGATATGGCCGACAAAAAGATTGCGGCGCGTGTCGGGCAAGCCCTTCACGGCAGATTGCCTATTTGCAACCTTGGGTGAGGTTTATGAAAAAACTGCTTATTCTTGGCGCCGGCGCCGGCGGGACCATGATGGCCACGAAGATGAGAAAGCTCCTGAGCCCACGGGAGTGGGAGATAACTCTCATTGACCGCGACCCCGTCCACCACTATCAGCCCGGCTGGCTGCTGGTGCCTTTTGGCGTGGATACGCCGCAGGGCTGCGTTCGCCCCAAAAAAGATTTTATGGTGCACGGCGTCAATTTTGTGCTGGACGCCATCAAGGCCGTGGATGCGGAACACCGTAAGGTAGTCTGCCAGGAAGGCACTTATGACTATGACTGGATCATCGTGGCCACCGGGGCCAGAATCGCCCCTGAGGAGGTTCCCGGCCTCACGGACGACTGGGGCGGCAAGATCCATAATTTCTACACCCCCGACGGCGCGGCCGCCCTGTACGACAAGCTGAAGCATTTCAGGAAAGGGCGGCTGGTGCTGCACATCTGCGAAACGCCCATCAAGTGCCCGGTGGCGCCTCTGGAATTTGTGTACATGGCGGACTGGTATCTGCAGAAGCTGGGCGTGCGGCAGGATGTGGAAATAGAACTGGTCACGCCCCTTACCGGCGCGTTCACCAAGCCGGTGGCCAACAACATCCTGGGGGCGCTCTGCGCCAAAAAGGGCATCAAGGTCACCACCAACTGGAGCGTGGACAGCGTGGACGCGGGCCGCGCCGTGATCACGTCGGTGACGGGCGATGAAATTCCTTACGACCTGCTGGTGTCCATTCCGCCCAACCTGGGGCAGCCTTTCCTGGTCGAATCCGGCCTTGCCGACGTCACCGGCTATATTGATACGGACAAGGAGCTGCTCAAAGCGAAAAAGTTTGAAAACATGTACGTCATCGGCGACGCCACCAATGTTCCGGCCTCCAAGGCCGGTTCCGTCGCCCACTTTGAGGCCGACGTCATTGCTCAGAACCTGATGGCGGATATCGAAGGCACGGACAACTACTACCGCTTTGACGGGCACACCAACTGTTTTATCGTTACGGGCTTTGAAAAAGCCTCGCTCATAGACTTCAGCTATGCCGTGGAGCCCTTGCCGGGCATGTTCCCCCTGCCGGGGGTGGGTCCCTTTGAGCTCTTGGGCGAAAGCCACATCAATTACTGGGGCAAGCTCATGTTCAAATGGGTGTACTACAACCTCATGATGAAGGGGCACGAACTGCCGTTTGAACCCAACATGTATCTTGCAGGGAAAGACACCTCCTTGCTGCGCAGCAAGTAGCCCGGAGGCGTCGTATGGCATCTGAAGACAAAATTCTGGAGCGTCTTGACGCTATTGAAAACAGGCTGGCGGCCCTGCAGGAACGCGGCGAAAACAGCCGCGCCCTTCTGGAACAGGCCGCGCCCATAGGCAACCACGCCTTCCGCCTGCTGGTTACGGAGCTGGAGTGTCTTAACGGCCGGGTTTCGCTGGACGACATCCTGGATCTATGCCGCAAGGGGCTGCTCACCGTGCCCCGGCTCATCTGGCTGCTGGACCAGCTGGAGAACCTCACCGACCTCTGGCGCATTCTGCATCCTGCCATGGGGCCGACCTTTCCGCATCTTATTGAAAAAATGGATGCATGGGACAAGAGCGGCCTGTTCGCCAACCTCGCCGCCTTCAAAACTGCGGGGGGGAACTGGCTGGCGGCCCAGAGCCCTGAAGATATTGCCAGGCTGGGAGAAAGCCTTGTCTTTCTGACCAGTCAGCTGCAAAAACTGGCCGAACCCGCCCTGCAGGCCCGCATCACGGCCTTGCTGGAGGCGGTGGCGTCTTATGATCCCGCCCAGGCCCGACCCACGGGCTTGCTGGGACTTCTGGCGGTTCTGCGCAGCGCCGAAGGCCGACAGTCTTTGGGATTTTTGGCAGAACTGCTGAAAACGCTGGGCAAAACCGCACCGCCGCAGGGAGCAGCCTCTTAGGGCCTTGCAACTTTGCAATGGCTCTGAAATCGGGACGGGCCGCGCCTGCGGCCGTGGTCGTGATGCCAAGGGCGCGGGTCCGTCCCTTTTTCCCTGTCGCACAAAGTCATCTGCCTTGCCAGGTTCGGGCCTTGCTGGCATACTCCGGTCATGAACGCCGTCGGTTCCGCCACGCCTCCGGTCAGCCCGCTGTCCGCCCTGCCCTTTCTGCCGCAGCTCTGCGGCAAAAGCGGGGCCGCGCCCGGCGACGCGGCCTGTTTTGCCCTTTGGGACAAATACGCTATGTTGCCCAACATCCGGCGGCATTCCTTGCTGGTGGCCCACATCGCCACTGCTCTGGCCCGCAAGGCCGAGGCTCTGGGCCTGCCCGTGCGGGCGGCGCAGGTGCGCGCCAGCGCTTTGCTGCACGATATCGCCAAAACCTACTGCGTCCGTTACGGCGGCAGCCATGCCCAGGTGGGCGCTGCCTGGACCGTGGCCGAAACCGGCAATTACGCCGTGGCCCAGGGTGTAATGCTGCACGTCTGGTGGCCTTGGTCCCTGCCGCAGGGAACGGACATCTGCGCTCTGCCCTTTTTTGTCATGTATGCCGACAAGCGCGTGCGTCACGACGCCTGCGTCACCCTGGAAGAGCGCTATGACGACCTCCTCCAGCGCTACGGCCGCACCGAGGAAGCCCGCGAAGGCATCCGCGCCGCCTACAGGCAGGGCAAAACCATTGAAGACGCCCTTGCGGTGTTGCTGGGATGGTCCTTGCATGAAGATTCTTTTGATAGCGGGCGGCTGGTCCACTGAGCGCGAAGTTTCGCTCAGCGGCGCGCAGGCCATGCGCCAGGCGCTCACAGCGCGCGGCCACAACGTCACCCTGTTTGATTTGCTGGAATCCTTCGACGAACTGCTCGCTACAGCCCGCGTTCACGACTTTGCCCTTATTAACCTGCACGGCGCGCCCGGCGAGGACGGCCTGGTGCAGGCCATGCTGGAGCGGGTGGGCTGCCCCTACCAGGGGGCCGGCCCGGCGGGCTCCTTTCTGGCCCTGAACAAGGCCGCGGCCAAGCAGATTTTTCGTCAGGCGGGCCTGCCCACGGCGGATTGGGAGTTTCTGCCCCTGCCCCCGCCGCCGGGCTGGCAACCCCGGCTGCCCTACCCCCTGTTTGCCAAGAGCAACACCGGCGGCTCTTCTCTGCGACTGGGCCGCGCCCGAAATCGGCAGGAGCTGGACGCGGTGCTGGCGTCCGTTTTTGCCGCCGGGGATGAAGTTTTGCTGGAACCCGTGCTGCCGGGGCGGGAAGTGACCTGCGGCATCCTTGGCGAAGAAGCCCTGCCGCCCATTCTCATAGAACCCCTGGCCGGAGATTTTTTTGACTATAAAAGCAAGTACGCCAGCGACGGCGCGCGCGAGCTCTGCCCGGCCCCCATCGGGCCGGAGCTCACAGCCCTGGCGCAGCAGTTCGCCCTGGCCGCTCACCGGGCCCTGGGGCTTACGGGGTACAGCCGGGCCGACTTCATCCTGGGGCCGGACAACAGCCTGAACCTGCTGGAGGTCAATACCTTGCCCGGCATGACCGCCACCAGCCTGGTGCCGCGTGAAGCCCGCGCCCTGGGGCTGGACTTTGGTCGGCTTCTGGAGCGGCTTATAGAACTGGGCATGCAAAAACATCAAAAAAGCTGATTGTGCCACATGGGTTTTTGTGTTTTATAACCGCCGCCGGGGCAAGCCTGGCGGCGGTTTTCTGCGTCAGGCCGCGCTCTTGACCGGTGGAGGGCATTGGCATAGGTTGAACAAGTTTTCCCCTGACCACAATTAAAAAGGCTCTGGCTGTAGTCGATGTTGCGACATCCCTGAACGGTATATGGAAGCCTATGAATATTCTTTTGGCCCACAACAATTTTCCCGGCCAGTTTCACCGCCTGGCCGTGGAACTGGCGGCGGATCCGGCCAACAAGGTTCTGTTTCTTTCCCACTACCGGCGCAAGGATCTGAACGTGCCCAAGGTGGAGTGGCGGCAGGTGCCTCTCCCCGCTGAAGAAAACACCCCCAGTTCGCCGCGCAAAAAATATCTTACCCTGCTGGCGCAGGGCGAGCGTTTTGCCGACGCCATGGTGGCCCTGCGCAAGGAGGGCTACAGGCCGGACCTTATCTACGGCCATGTGGGCTTCGGCTGCTGCATCTACGCACCGGACATCTTTCCCGACGCGGCCCACGCCGGCTTTTTTGAATGGTACTATTCCGCCGACGCGGACACACGTTTTTTTGCCGGCAACAAGCCCGTGGCGCTGAATACCCGGGCCGAAAACCGCCAGAGCAACATGTGCACCCTTTCGGCCCTCAAGGAATGCGTGCTGGGCATTGCCCCCACCGAATGGCAGCGCATACAGCATCCGCCGGAATTTCTGCACAAAATCCATACCCTGCACGACGGCATAGACACGCAGTTTTTTTCGCCCCAGGCGAATAAAACACCCCTCAAGCTCAAGAGCCTGGATCTCTCCCAGGCTGAGGAAATCGTCACCTACGCCACGCGCGGGCTGGAGCCCTACCGCGGCTTTCCCACCTTCTACCGCAGCCTGCCCGCGCTGCTGGCGGCCCGGCCCAAGGCCCATGTGGTCATTATGGCCGACGACCGCGCGGCCTACAGCGGCAAGCGTAAGGACGGCAAAACCTGGAAGGACGTGCTGCGCGAGGAAGTGCATGTAGACGAAAGCCGCGTGCACTTTATCCCCTTTCAGCCGTATGATCAGTACCGCGCGCTCTTGCGCGCCTCGGACGTGCACGTCTACCTCACCGCGCCCTTTGTGCTTTCCTGGTCCATGCTGGAGGCCATGAGCTGCGGGTGCCTGCTGGTGGCCTCCAATACCGAGCCCGTGCGTGAGGTGGTGCAGGACGGCGTTAACGGCTTTCTGGCGGATTTCTGGGACCACGAGGCCCTGGCCCGGCGCGTGGTTGCCTGTCTGGCCAACCGCGCCAAACTGGACCAGGTGCGGGCCAATGCCCGCAAAACCGTCCTGGCGCGCTACGCCCTGCACAAGCTGTTGCCCAGGCACGTGGCCCTGCTCAAGGCCGCCTGCTACCTGAATCAGGCGCAATTTCCCAAAAGGTAAGCATGCAATTTCCTACTTCTATTGTTCCTTGTCTGGCTCTGGCCGCGCATTTGTGCAAGCTGCCCGCCCCTGCCTCCATCAGCGTGCCGCAGAAAGGCACTGTGCCCGAAGCCGACCTTGAGGCTCTGGCCCAGCGCCTGGGGATCGGCATCAATGTGGTGCACGGGGAACCCTTGGCGGACATAGCCGCCAGGCCCCTGGCCGGTCCCGTGGCCCTGCCGCTTAAAAACGGCGCTTCCGTGTTGTTTGTGGGCAAGGTGCGGGGCAAGCCCCTGGCCAGTGTCATTGATCCGGCCCAGAAGCCCCTCAAGCAGGTCAATATCCCCTTTGCCGATCTGGAGCCCCAATGGACGGGCGTGGCCCTGCTGCTCACCCCCCAGCGCCAGCCCCACCGGCACGTCCAGGCCCTGGTGAGCATCGCCCGCCATTACAACAAAGACCTGGCCGCCGACGACCTTATCCATTCCTACCTGCTTCAGAACGGCGAGCCGGACCCCAAACTTTTTCTGCGCATGCTGGGCGACAACGGCTTTCAGGGCCACACCGCCGCCCTGGGCCTGGATGGCCTTGTGCAGATGCAATCCGCCCTGCCGGCCGTTCTGCACTGCCAAGGCGGCGGCCTGCTCATCCTCTGGCAGATCAACGAGGACGGCAGCCTGGAAATAGAGAACCCAGATCGCCCCTTTGCCGGGCACGTTTCTTTGCCCAGGGCCGAGGTGGAGCCCCTGCTTACCGGGCAGGTGACCTTTGTCAAATCCCTGCATGTGGAAAGCGCTATTCCGCCGCCGCCAAAGAAGTTCGGATTTTCATTTTTTCTTAATGAAATAAAGCAGATGAAGGCTAATATGGCCGAGGTGGGCCTGGCCGCCATTGCACTGCAGGTGCTGGGCCTGGCCATGCCCCTGTTTTTTCAGATTATTATTGACAGGGTGGTGACCCACCACGCGGAAATCACCCTCCATGTGCTGGCCCTGGGCATGCTGGCGGCCATCATTTTTGAGGCTGTCTTCGGCTGGCTGCGCTCCTACCTGCTGCTCTACGCCACCAGCGTTATTGACCTGCGCCTGGCCATCCGCACTTTTGAGCATCTCACCAGCGTGGCCCTGCCCTTTTTTGAGCGCACCCCGGCCGGCGTGCTCATCAAACATATGCAGCAGCCTGAAAAAATTCGTGAATTTCTTACGGGCCGTCTGTTCGGCGCCATGCTGGACAGCGTCTCGCTCTTTGTGGTGCTGCCCATCCTGTTTGCGTACAGCTGGCGGCTGACCGTGCTGGTGCTGCTTTTTTCCGGCCTTTCGGCTCTGATCATCTTTCTGGCCATGGGGCCCTTCCGTCAGCGCCTGCAGGATCTCTACGCCACTGAAGGCGAGCGCCAGGCTTTTTTGGTGGAAAATATCCGGGCCATGCCTACGGTTAAATCTCTTTCGCTGGAGCCCCTGCGCCGTCGCGGCTGGGACAATCGCGCCGCTGTGGCCACGGGCATGCGTTTCCGTGTGGGCAAAATGTCCATAGCCATCAGCACGTTTATGCAGGTCATGCAAAAGTGCATGACCCTGGCCATCATTTGGTGGGGCGTATACCAGGTTTTTGACAACACCATGACCGTGGGCGCGCTGGTGGCCTTCAACATGTACTCCGCCCGCGTTACGGGCCCCCTGGTGCAGATTGCCGGGCTTATCCAGCAGTATCAGGAAACGGGCATCTCCATGCGTATGCTGGCCCAGGTTATGGACGAACCTCCGGAAGACGGCGGCGCGCGCGGCGTGCTGCCCCGCATCAACGGGGCCATCCGCTGCCGTAACCTCACCTTTCGCTATACCAAGGACGGCGCCCCCGCCCTCTCGGATGTCAGCTTCGACTGCCCGGCGGGCAGCGTGTTGGGCGTCGTGGGCCGCTCCGGTTCGGGCAAGAGCACGCTTACCAGGCTTATCCAGCGGCTGCAGCCCTTGCAGGAAGGCGATATCTGGATTGATAACCACAATATCCGCGATATCGATATGGCCCATCTGCGTCGCTCCATTGGCGTGGTTTTGCAGGAAAATTTCCTCTTTCGCGGCCGCGTGCGCGATAACATCGCCATGACCAGGCCTACGGCCACTCTGGAGGAGATCGTCCACGCCGCCCGCATGGCCGCGGCCCACGAGTTTATTGAAAAATTGCCCGAAGGCTACAACACTGTGCTGGAAGAAGGCGGATCCAACCTCTCCGGCGGGCAGCGTCAGCGCCTGGCTATTGCCCGCGCCCTGCTCACAGATCCCAAGCTGATGATCTTCGATGAGGCCACCAGCGCCCTGGACCCCGAAAGCGAAGCCGAAATCCAGGGCAATATTAATACCATCGGCAGAGGACGTACCATGATCATTGTGAGCCACCGTCTTTCCATGCTGCGCCACGCCGATCAGATTCTGGTGCTGGACGGCGGCCGCCTGGTGGGCGCCGGCGCGCATGAGGACGTCTATGCCAACTGCCCCATCTACCGCTCGCTCTGGGACCGCCAGAACGCCGTCCAACAGGGGGCACTGTGAGGCTTTTCACCCTTCTTTCGCAGCTGCGCGAGCGCGCCATCGCCCTTGTGCCCGCCCGTTTCCGTCCCGCGCCGCCGTCGCCCCTGCCCTTGCCTGTCACCGAAAGCGCAGTTCAGGCGCAACAGCCTTCGGAACAGCAGGAACAACAAAAACCGGAGCAAAAAGCTCAGGAGCAACAGCCCCCGCAGCCGCGCGAGGTGCCCCGCGACATCCTGCGCTTTCAGCCCGACCGCGTCCTTCTGGAGCGCGCCACTCCCCCTCTGGGGGCCCGCTGGACCCTCTTTACCCTGGCGGGCGTGCTCTGTGTGCTCATCCTCTGGGCCATTGTGGGCAAAATCGACAAAATCGTTTCCGCCGAGGGCAAAATCGTCACCGTGGCCACGCCCGTGGTGCTCCAGTCCTACAGCATCTCGCTTGTCAAGGATATCCGCGTGGTCATGGGGCAGCGTGTGCACAAAGGCGACCTGCTGGTAGTGTTGGACCCCACCTTTGCCCAGGCCGATCTTTCCCAGCTGCAGGAGCGCATCATCAGTCTTACCGCCCACGCTACGCGCCTGCAGTGCGAAATGGACGAAATTCCTTACCCCCCGCCGGCCTCGGAAACATCGGCCCCAGAAACATCGGCCCCAGAAGCGTCGGTTCCCAACGCGCCGCCCCCCAGCGCCTCGCAGCAGCGCGAACAGCGTGTGCAGGCCGATATTTACAATAATCGCCACGCCGAGTTTGCGGCCCGCATCCGGACGTATGAGGAGCAGGAAAAACGCCTGGCCTCTGAAATCGCCTCCACCATTGACGACCTCCAGCGCCGCAAGGAACGCCTCAAAATTTATCGTGAATTTGAGGAAATGCGCCGCAAGCTCTACGAACAGGGCATTGAAGCCCGCGCGGGCTTTCTGGAAGTGAAAAAAGACCGCCTTACCGTGGAAAGCGACGTGCTGCGCCTGGAAAGCAGCATTCAGGAACTGCGCTACGAGGCCGCCAGCGTGGAGTCGGACAAAGCCGCCTACCTTACCGGCTGGCGCAGCAGCACGGCCCAGGAACTGGTCTCCGTGCGCCGCGACCTGGACCAGGCCCGCGAACAGTTCAATAAAGCTCAGAAAATGAACGAACTGGTTAATATCCGTGCGCCTATGGACGCCGTGGTGCTGGAAGTGGCCAAACGCAATGTGGGCTCCGTGGCCGACGAAGCCGAAGCCCTGGTTACCCTGGTGCCCCTCAACAGTCCTTTGGAAGTGGACGTGGAAATCCAGCCCCAGGATATAGGCTATGTGCGCGTGGGGCAGACCGCCCGCGTCAAACTCGCCACCATGCCCTTCCAGAAACACGGCAAAATTGACGCCACCGTCCTGGCCGTGAGCGAAGACGCCTTTCTTAAAAAAACTGCCGCCGGCGAACAAAGCGTCTACCGCGCCCGCCTTGAACTGCCCCCTGATCCCCTGTCCTCTATGCGTAATCTGCCCCAGGGATTCACGATCCTGCCCGGCATGACCGTCTCGGCCGAAATCAACGTGGGCGAACGCCGTATTATTGAATACTTCCTCTATCCCATTATCGCCGGCTTCGACCAGAGCCTGCGCGAACCACGCTAAGGGAAAGAGCAGAAGGATTTTGTGGGGGGAAGGGATCTTTTGTGAACAAAAGTTCCCTTCCCCCCACACCCTCCATCCCTCAAAAAACTTTTTTTCCTCACAGAACCGCGCTGGGCGTACCGTAGAGCAGATCCCTTTAATGGGTATTCTCAAAGGTTACGGCACGCTCGGTTCGGCGTTTAGCCGCGTAATACAGAGCACTGCTGTCTTTGCCCGTAACTTCCTTCGTCGTAACGGGCCAAGCTCCTGTGTCGCAGTCGGCCAAGCAACCCCAACGTGAAGTTTTCTCCAGGTGTTGCCAGTTGTTGGGGAAGTTGAGCGCGACATAAAGGGGTGCGGCGCTTGCGCGTCGCGTCCCAGCCGCGCCGGACACCGTTACGCTGTCGCCCAGCCGGCGTTGAGGAAAGGCGGAAGGCAAACGCTGTGACAGGTTGTGGGGCGACGTTGCCGGCTGGTCATGGGACGCGGTTGCGGCTACGGGCTGTGGGGGCTGCGGTTGTTGTGCCCGGCATAAGGGGCGCGGCCGCGTGAGCGGTCGCGTCCCAGCCGCGCCGGCCATGGCCGGGCTGTCTTTGGAAGCGGGGGGTTATGGGGGGTGTGGGGGGCCTAAGGGGGGACGCAGTCCCGCCCTTGGCCCCCTGCCCTCGCCGGAGGCGGCCCAAACACTGTATGCAGAAAAACCGCCATGCCCGCAGGGCAGCAAAAACTTCCGGCCGGGGTACGGCCTGGCCCAGCCCCGCGGCCTCATGCGCAGCCCCTGCCCTCGCCGGAGGCGGCCCAAACACTGTATGCAGAAAAACCGCCATGCCCGCAGGGCAGCAAAAACTTCCGGCCGGGGTACGGCCTGGCCCAGCCGGCCCAACCTAACCGAGCCCAGCCGTCTCCTCCTTCTCCCGCAGACGTCAGCGAGCGGATTCCGCCTCAGGGGTGAAATAATTGGTGCCCCAGGTTAGGGCCAGAACAAATACGGCGGCAAACAGCCCGATGACGGGGCTCCACAGAGGGCTGGCGGAAAGGGCCAGCCGCATGAGCAGGGTGCCGATGACAAAGCCGGAATTGCGAAACACGGCGTGAAAGGCGGGCATGTAGCGCTGCGCGATGAGCACCAGGGCGATATCCGCAAAGATGAGCACGGTATAGAGGGTTTCAAAAAAGTTCTGGTCTGCGCCGGTACGGATAAAAAGGATGAAATCCCGCACGCCAATGAATAAAAAAACGCAGAACAGGGTCAGGGCCAGCAGTTTTTTGCTCAGCACATAGCCCATACGCAGCTGGGGGCCCTGGATAAAGTGCGGATGGCAACGGGCCATGCGGCGGTACAGGCCCAGACACAGATAAACGCAGAGCGCGCCCGCGCCGGAAACGGCAATGTTGTACACGGGCTGCATATCGTTGACCACGCTGACCGGCTCCGGCAGGTTGGCCAGTTCTTTGAAGGCATTGCGCAACAAAATGAGGGTGAGGATTTCGAACTGTTTGCCCATGGATTGGGACAGGGAACTGGGAATGACCAGAATAAGGCTCATGACCTCCAGCCCCAGAATGAGGGTGAAGGCCAGATGGATGGCATAGAAATGGCTGAGGGGCGTCACGGCGGCCAGCCAGGGGGGCAAAAGCCCTTGTCGGCGCAGTTCTACGCCCAGCAGGGCCAGCAAATAGACCCAGAGGATGCAGAAGGCTACGCGGCGTTGGGTGGTGGCGTGCTCCCAGGCCACATGCAGCCAGTCAAAGGCGTCGGTGAGGGGTTGCAGTTTGAGGATAAGCATAAAAACCGTGCACCTCCGTTTGGACGCGGCACATGGCGCAGCATAGCCGCTCCGGGGCAAAAGTCAAAGGGGCGACGGGCTTGCCAAGCGGCGGCTTACAACGTAGAAAAAAGGCTTCCCCCGCAACCGGGCGAAGCGCCATACGGGCTGTTTCGCCTGCCGTCCAGGGCGATGCCCGCCCGGTCGGGCACCGGCCCGAACCGAGCGCCCCCGCCGGAATTCACGAGGTACGCTGTCATGCCCCACAAGGGTCCGCACATTTCTATTGCTCCAGATTATGTGGTGAACCGTATTCTGCGCATCAATATCGACGATTTTGCCGAATGGCCGGAATCGGTGCGCAACCTGGCCATCGCCATTGCCGAAGAGCTTTTTCTGGTGGCCTATAATCCCTTCATCGACGCGGAAACCGTGCGCCAGAGCGTGCGGGAAAGTTTTGAAAAGGAATCCGTGTCCCTGGCTCACTATTATGCCACGGCCATTGGCGAAGGCATTACCATGTTCTGGTCCGCCTACGAGGCCGAGGCGGATTTTCGCGACAAGCTCATTGAGGCCCTGCAGCGCATGCTGCCGGCCGAGTGCGTGCTCACCGACCCGGCGGCTTTGGTGGAATCGGCCACGGACGCCACGGACCTGCGTATGGAGCTGCCTTTGCTGGTGGTGGAGCCGGACAGCACGGAACAGGTGGCCCACCTGGTGCGCCTGGCCAATGAGATGAAGTTTGCCCTTATTCCGCGCGGCGGCGGTTCGGGCATGACGGGCGGGGCCGTGCCCGCGCGCAAGCGCACGGTTATTGTCAGCCTTACCCGCCTTACCCGCATCGGGCCTGTGGACCTTGAAACCATGACCGTCACCTGTGAGGCCGGGGCCATTACCCAGGCCGTGGCCACGGCCGTGGACCAGGCAGGCGCGCTTTTTTCCGTGGACCCGGCTTCCAAGCAGGCTTCCAGCATTGGCGGCAACGTGTCGGAAAATGCCGGCGGCCCCATGGCCTTTGAGTATGGCACCACTCTGGACAACCTGCTCTGGTGGCGCATGGTCACGCCCACGGGCGAGATCATCACCGTGGAGCGAGAAAATCACCCCCGCCACAAGATCCTGCCCGACGAAACCGCCGTCTTTGTGGTCAAGGACGTGAGCGGCGGCGTACGCAACGTGGTGCATCTGCGCGGCGACGAAATCCGCCTGCCCGGCCTGGGCAAGGACGTGACCAACAAGGTGCTGGGCGGCCTGCCCGGCATGCAGAAAGAGGGCGTGGACGGCATCATTACCGAGGCCTGTTTTATCGTCCACCCCAAGCCCAGGTACAAGCGGGTTATGGTGCTGGAATTTTTTGGCCGCTCCATGCACCCGGCGGCCGTGGTGGTGCGCGAACTGGTGGCCCTGCGCAACCGCATCCGCGAGGAGGGCGACTACGCCCACCTTTCGGCTATGGAAGAATTTAACGCCAAGTATGTGCAGGCCATCGACTACAAGCGCAAATCCGAGAAGTATGAAGGTCTGCCCATTTCGGTGATTATCCTGCAGGTGGACGGCGACGACCCCTATCTGCTGGACAAGTGCGTGGGCGATATTGTGAGCGTGGTGGAACGCCAGGAAAACGTGGATATTATTGTGGCCGAGGACGACAAAGAGGCTGAACGCTTTTGGGAAGACCGCCACAAACTTTCCGCCATTGCCAAGCGCACTTCGGGCTTCAAAATGAACGAGGACGTGGTCATCCCCATGAACCGCATCCCCGATTTCGCCCTTTTCCTGGAGCAGATCAACCTGGAGTGCACGGCCGCAGCTTACCGGCACGCTCTGCAGGAGGTGGGCCGTCTGCCCGGCTTCCCGCTGGAGGATAAAGATTTTAACCGCGAGTTTTCGCAGGTTTCCAAGGCCGCATCGGGCGACGTGCCGGCCGGTGAGGTTTCGGATACGGAAATGTCCGCCCGCGCCACGGCTTTTTTGGAAGCTCTGCAGGAAAAATATCCTCATCTGGCCAAGAAGATTGCGGGCCTGCGCGACTACATGGAGGCCAGCCGCATTGTGGTGGCCAGCCATATGCACGCGGGCGACGGCAACTGTCATGTGAATATCCCGGTCAACTCCAACGACGCCCGGATGCTGGAAGAGGCCGAGGAAACCGCGGCCCGCGTCATGGCCGAATGTCAGGAAATGGGCGGCGAGGTTTCGGGCGAGCACGGCATCGGCATCACCAAGATTGCCTTTTTCGGCAAGGAAAAAATGGACGCCCTGCGGGCCTTTAAGGAGCGTGTGGACCCGCGCGACGTCATGAACCCCGCCAAGCTCGTCTACCGCGAACTGCCCGTGCGGCCCTTTACTTTTTCCTTCAACCGGCTCATTCGCGACATCCGTGAAAGCGGCCTGCCGGATAAAGATAAGCTCATCAGCCTGCTCACGGCCATCCAGGTCTGCACGCGCTGCGGCAAGTGCAAGCAGGTCTGCGCCATGTGCTATCCGGAACGCTCCATGCAGTACCATCCCCGCAACAAAAACATGGTGCTGGGCATGCTGCTGGAGGCCGTCTACTACAGTCAGGTCAACAAGGGGCGCATTGACGAGCGTCTGCTCAAGGCCATGCGCGACCTGGTGGAGCACTGCACGGCCTGCGGCCGCTGCATGGCCAACTGTCCAGTCAAGATCCCTTCGGGGGAAGTGGCCTTGACCCTGCGCGCGCTGCTGGAGCACGAAGGGGCCAGCGGCCATCCCATCAAGGACCGCGCCCTGGAGTGGCTTGCCCGCGATATTGCCCACCGCGCGCCCAAGGCCGCCAAAATGGCCTCTCTGGGGCAGAAGATGCAGAACAAAGTTCTGGGCTTTGTGCCGGAAATATGGAAGCGCCGCATGCAGAGCCCCATGTTTTCCGGTCGAGGCCCCAAAATGGGCTACACCAACCTTTACGAGGCCCTCAAGCTGCACCGCGGCTCTGTCTTTGCGCCTGCGGAGCCCGCGCCCGGCATGCCCTGCGTGCTTTATTTTCCTGGCTGCGGCGGCGCGCTTTTCTATGACCGCATCGGCATGTCCTCCATTATGCTCCTGCTGCGGGCGGGCTTTGCCGTGGCGGTGCCGCCCCGGCACCTTTGCTGCGGTTTCCCCCTGCTGGCCGCGGGTCTGGATACGGCCTTTGAGGACAACCTGGCCCAGAACCGCCAGTACCTGACCTCCATGCTGCGCGGCCTGACCAAACAGGGCTTCAGCGTCAAACATCTGGCTACGGCCTGCGGCTCTTGCCGCGACGGACTGGAACGTATGCACATGGAAGCCCTTTTCCCGGACGTGACCATCCGCGACGTGGGTCAAATCGTGCTGCCCTTGCTGCACAAAGAAGATCTGGCTGCGCCCCTGCCGGCAGGGACGGAGCTTATTTATCACGGGGCCTGCCACTGCGAATGGGCCGACGTGCACAAAAGCAAGGGGCAGAACCAGATTGTCCGGGCGCTTGCCGATTTCAGCGGGGCCAAGGTGCGCCTCAACCCCGGCTGTTGCGGCGAATCGGGCATGGGCGCGGTAACTTCACCGCAGATCTACAACCTGCTGCGCGCCCGCAAGCAGGAGCGGCTCGCCAAAGAGTTTGCAGGCGGCTATGCAGGCCCGGTGGTGGTGGGCTGCCCATCGTGCAAGATCGGCATTGCCCGCGGCCTGATCAATATGCACGACAAGCGCCCGGTGCTGCACGTCATGGAATGGCTGGCCGGTCTGCTGGACGGCGAGGACCGTCGTCAGAGCTTCCGCAAAAAAGTTAATGAAACCCGCGGCGAAGTCCGCGTGGTGGACCTGACCGGCACGGCGCCCGTGGCCGGGGCAGCGGTGGAAGAAAAGCAGGAGGACAGCGACGCCTGAGGGCAACGGTCTTTGCCGCAGCCCGGCCGCTGTGGGGGCAATCGTCCGCCGCGCAGGCATGAGCGCAGATAACATGCAATCCGGCCCCCGCAACGCCTGCAGCGCGTTGCGGGGGCCGGATTTTTGTTTGGCCCGCAACTTGCAGCTATTTTGAGCGTCCGCATCCTGTGCGGCAAATTTGACCCCTCCGCCCGGCTTGGGCGCGCAACACGCGAGGACGCCAGTATGGAAATTTCCAATATCAACGCCGCCAATCCGTTCAATTTCGTTCTTCCGGAAAAAGACGGTTCGGGTTCCGCCGCTCCAGCCGCGTCGGCCGCTGTGGGCGATGTGGTCAGCCTGAGCACCGCCGACCTTTTGACCGACGCAGAGGCCGAGGGCGTGCTGCACGAAACCCAGGGCATGATCCTGGGGGACAGCGCTGGCGCACTGGCCGCGCACAGCCTGAACCAGAGCCGGGTTTTCGCCCTGCTGGGCCTGTAGGGCAGAGTATTTTCAGATTGCGCATCCCGCGCCGCTGGTCCGCTTCCTGCTGCGCGCTGTTGACCGGGCCGGACTCTGCGCCTATAGTCGACGCATGTCGCAACCAACCTCCTGCGAGCTTGAGGTTCTGGATCTGGTGCCTTTTGGCCAGACAGGCCATGAAAGCCGCTTCTTCGCCCTGCGGCTCGCCCGTCCGGAATGGACGCAGTGGAAGCCGGGTCAGTTTGTGATGCTCCGTCCCCACAACTTCGGGCTGGACATCCCTTGGGCGCGTCCTCTGGGCATTTGCCACATGACGGCCCGTCATATGATTTGCTTCTTCCAGGTGCGGGGCAAGGGCACCAAACGCATGGCCCAGCTCAAGGCTGGGGACAGCGTGCGCGTCTGGGGCCCCTTGGGCAACGGCTTTGTTATGGAGCCGGATACCCCCACCCTGCTCCTGGCCGGGGGCATGGGCATTGTGCCCTTTGTGGGCTATGTGAGCGAGCATCCCAAGCCCTGGAATCTGACCATGCTTTTCGGCCACCGGGAGCCCCTCAGCTGCTACCCCGTGGACAGCATTAACGAGCATGTGCCCCTGGACTCCCTGCGGGAAACCGTACCCGGCGATCTGGACAACTTTATCTTTACCCTGCAGGAACGCATGGGCGAATATGCCGAGCAGAAAGGGCTGGTGCTGGCCTGCGGGCCCGCGCCTTTTTTGCGCACGGTGCAGAAGTTCGCCGCCGAAATGGGCGTGCGTTGTCAGCTTTCGCTGGAAAACCGCATGGCCTGCGGCGTGGGCGCGTGCCTGGGCTGCGTGACCAAAACCACGGAGGCCTGGCCCGTGCCCGAAAAGCGCGAAGGCTATGTGCAGGTGTGTAACCACGGGCCGGTGTTCTGGTCCAACCAGATAGAACTGTAACGCCCGCGCGCGGAGCCGTTCGCACGCCGGGCGCGGGTTCCCTTTTTGGGGGGCAGTCCTGATCGGGGCAATTTGCCCCCGGCCGAGGCTGAGCCGGCCGCAACGAGTCCGCCTGCCTGGGCCCCTGCCCCGAACCGACTTGTCTGAACCTGCTCCTGGGGTCGCCGTTTTGCGGCTTCCTTCCGGAGCGTTGCGGACAGTTTTAAGAATGCGCGCAATGCTGCGGACGGTGGAGAACGCATGAACCTTTCCGTCACTCTCAAGGGCCAGACCCACGATCTGACCTTGAAAAATCCTGTACTTACGGCTTCCGGCACGTTCGGCTACGGGTTGGAGTTCGCCTCTTACGGCGACCTGGCCTCTCTGGGCGGACTGGTCACCAAGGGCCTTTCACTCATGCCCCGGCCCGGCAACCCCACGCCGCGCATTGTGGAAACCACGGCTGGCATGCTCAATGCCGTGGGCCTGCAGAACGACGGCGTGGAGGACTTTTGCGCCCGCAAACTGCCTCTGCTGCCCTGGCAGGAAACGGCCGTCATCGCCAATATCTATGCCGCTACGGTGGAGGAATTCAGTCAGCTGGCCGCGCGCCTCAATGCGGAGGAAGGCGTGGCCGCGCTGGAGGTCAACGTCTCCTGCCCCAACGTGCGGCAGGGGGGCATTGCCTTCGGCCAGGATCCCGGCATGGCCGCCCAGGTCACGGAAGCTGTGCGCAAGGCCGCGCCGGACAAGCACATCATGGTCAAACTTTCGCCCAATGTCACGGACCTGGCCCTCATGGCCCGCAGTGTGGAGGCCGCCGGGGCGGACAGCATTTCCTGCATCAACACACTGCTGGGCATGGCAGTGGATCTGCAGGTCCGCAAGCCCCGGCTGGCCAACGTGGTGGGCGGGCTTTCCGGTCCGGCCATCAAGCCCGTGGCTCTGCGCTGCGTGTGGCAGGCCGCGCGGGCGGTGCGCATTCCAGTGGTGGGGGTGGGCGGCATTCTCACCGCCGAGGACGCTCTGGAATTTCTGCTGGTGGGCGCGCAGGCCGTGCAGGTGGGCACGGGCAACTTTTTGCGGCCCGACTGCGCCTTTGCCCTGGCCCAGGATCTGCCCGGCGCCTGCCAGAGCCTGGGCATCGACAACCTGGCCGCCTTTTGCGGCAGCCTTGAGCTGGACTGCTAGGCATGGGGCTTTGCATCCAACCTGTGCGTTCGGAGCGTGAGCTCACGAGCTTTGTGGACCTGCCCTTCGGGCTGTACGCGCCCGATTCCCCTTGGGTGCCGCCTCTCAAAAGCCAGGACCGCCGCCTGCTGACCCCCGGCAAGCACCCCTTTTGGGAAACGGCCCGACGCGAGCTTTTTCTGGCCCTGCGCGACGGCGCGCCTGTGGGGCGCATTGCCGCCATTGTGGACGAAAAAAGCAATGCCTACACGCAGGAAAACTGCGGAGCTTTCGGCTTTTTTGAGTGCGCCGACGACCGCGAAGCCGCCCACGCTTTGCTTGCAGCCGCACGGCAATGGCTGGCTGACCAGGGCATGGCCTTCATGCGCGGGCCGCTCAACCCTTCCACCAACTATACCTGCGGCCTGCTGGTGGACGGCTTTGCGCTTGCGCCCACCATCATGATGCCCTGGAACCCGCCCTACTACGCCGAACTGCTGGAAAGCTGGCATCTGCGCAAAGAGCAGGATCTTTTTGCCTACCTCATTGAGCGCAATCACATGACCACGCCTTCATGGCTCAGTACGGAGGTGGCCCGGCTCAAGGCGGAGTCCCGTTTTACCTGCCGCACTTCCAGCAAGGCCACCTTGAAGGAAGACATCCGGGCCATGCTGGAAATCTACCGGGTTTCCTGGGCCAAAAACTGGGCTTTTGCGCCCCTTTCCGAGGGCGAGGCCAATGAGCACGTCAAGGAGCTCTCCGGCATTCTGGACCCGGAGTTTTTTGTACTCTTTTTCCATAAGGACGAGCCCGCTGCGGGCATGGTGGCCTTGCCGGACATGAACCCCCTGCTCAAGCGGCTCAACGGCGGTCTGGGCCCCCTGGCCCCCTGGCACTGGTGGCGCTCCCGCGCGGCCATCCGCAGCGGCTACCGCATCATCCTGTTTGGCATCAAAGAGGAATATCGCCTGCTGGGCCTGCCCTTGCTGCTGCTGGACTATATGCTGGAAACGGCCCGGCGCAAGCCGGAATTCCAGTGGGTGGAAGGCTCCTGGGTGCTGGAGGACAATGTGGCCATTGATGAACTGATCGAGGATTTTTCCGGCCGCATCACCAAACGCTACCGCATTTACCGGCGGGAAATAGCGGCGGAAGCGCCGGATACGGACGGAGCCGCAGTATGACGCCTTCCCCGTCCACGCCGCAGAGCGCTCCCCCCGTATCGGAGCCGCGCCGCGAGGCTGTGGGGCACGCTTCTCCGGCAACCGCTTCCGCCGACCCTTCCGCGGTGGCCGCCCCGGAAGCCGCCGGGGCGGGTCTGTCCGGCAAAAACGTGCTGCTTACGGGCGGCACGGGCTTTGTGGGGCGGCATCTGTTGCCGCAGTTGCTGGCTGCGGGCGCGCGGGTCACCTGCCTGGTGCGGGCCACGTCCCGCACAGACCGTCTGCCGCAGGGCGTGGCCACGGCCCAGGCGGATCTGGCCACCGGCGCAGGGCTTGCGGCGGCCCTGAAAGGGCAGGACGTGTGCATCCACATGGCGGCCATGCTCTTTGGCCTGGGCTGGCAAGACTATCTGCGGGCCAACGCCCTGGCGGCCCGTACCCTGGCCCAGACCTGCACGGCTTTGGGCGACGCGGGGCCGGCGCGGGTGGTGCTGGTTTCCAGCCTGGCGGCCACAGGGCCCTGCGCCACGGCCCCCGGCGTTGCGGACGCGACGCCCCCGGCCCCGGTTTCGGCCTACGGCTGGTCCAAGCTGCTTGCGGAACAGATTTTGGGCCGTGCCTTGGGCGAACAGCTGGTGACGTTGCGGCCTCCCATCATTTATGGTTCCGGGGATAAGGGGCTGTTGCCCGTCTTTCAGGGCGTGCGGCGCGGTCTGGCCGTGAGCCCCGGCGCGGGACGCGATTTTCCTGTCAGCGCCGTGCACGCCGAAGACATGGCCCAAGCTGTGCTCTGCGCCTGCAAACCGCAGGCGCGCGGGGTCTACCACCTCAGCGACGGCGGGGTCTACACCATGGGTGGCTTCTGCCAGGTCATGGGCGCGGCCGTGCGCGCGGTCACGGGGCGGCCCAAAGGGCCGGTGCGCATCCTGCGTCTGCCCTTGCCGGTCATGGCGCTGACCGCCGGCGGCTGCTCGGCCCTGGCCTGCTGCGCCGACGCACTGCTGGCCCGCTGGCCGCGCTCCCTGGGCGGCGGCCGTCTTAAGCGCGCGCCCAACTGGAATCTGGACAAGTACCGCGAAGCCCGCCAGGTCGGCTGGCTGTGCGACAACAGCCGCCTCTGCCGCGAACTGGGCTTTGCCCCGCAGGTAGGCCTGGAGGCGGGCATGCAAGAAGCCGCGGAGGGCTATCACCGCGAGGGTCGTCTGTGAAGATTACTATCCAAGAACTTTCCAAATCCTTTGGTGGACGGGACATTTTCAACAATTTTTCGCTGGAGGTGGATTCCGGCGTGCGGCTCTGCGTGTGCGGTCCCAACGGCACGGGCAAATCCACCCTGCTGCGCCTGCTGGCCGGGGTGGAAAGCCCGGACGCGGGGCGGGTCATTTTGCCGCGCGGCTGCCGCCTGGGCTTTGTGGAGCAGGAACTTTCCGACGCCGCCCTGGATACGCCCCTGCTGACCTTTGTGCTGGACGTGCTCCACGACTGGAACGACTTCTGGGCCCAGTGGGAGGACGCCGCGGCTCGCAAGGATGAAGCGCTGCTTGCCGGGCTCATGCAGCGTCAGACCGAGCTGGAAGCGCAGTACGGCTACAATCCGGAGCACCGGGCCAAGGCCGTGCTTTCCGGTCTGGGCTTTTCCGAACGCAAGTGGGGGCGCACCCTGCGAGAGCTTTCCGGCGGCTGGCGCGAAAGGGCCAAGCTGGCCCGCGTGCTTACGGCCGGGGCCGACGTGCTGCTGCTGGACGAACCCACCAACCACCTGGACGTGGAAGCCGTGGAGTGGCTGGAGTCCTTTCTTCTGGACTTCAAGGGCGCGCTGGTTTTTGTGGCCCACGACAGGGTTTTCATGGACAATGTGGGCAGCCATGTGCTCTATCTGGGCCTTTCCAAGCCTGTGTTCCGCAAGGCCACCTATACGCAGTTCCTGGCCCTGCAGGAGGAATACAACGCCCAGCGCGAACGTGAGGCCCGCGCCCTGCAAGACGACCTGAACCGTAAAATGGCCTTTGTGGAGCGCTTCCGGGCCAAGGCCACCAAGGCCCGTCAGGCCGGTTCCCGACAAAAGATGGCCAAGAAGCTGGAAAAACAGCTGGAAGACTACCGGCCGGAGCCCAAGCGCAAGGAGCTCAGCTTCACCTGGCCCGAAGCCCCGCACCTGGAAAAGGTGGCCTTGGCCGCAGCGGACCTGGCCTTCCACTTTGAGGACGGTCGCGAACTCTGGCCCGCGCTCACCTTTACCCTTTATCGGGGGCAGCGCGTGGCCCTGGTGGGCCCCAACGGCTGCGGCAAATCCACCCTGCTGCGGCTGCTGGCCGGGCGGCTGGAACGCTGCGGCGGCAATGTGGTCACGGCCCCGCAGCTGCGCCTGGGCTTCTACACCCAGCACCAGATGGACACCCTGCGCCCGGACACCACGGTGCTGGGCGAAATCCGCCGCCTGGCCGACCCGCGCACCACGGAAGAAGAGCTCATGAGCGTGCTGGGCCTTTTTTTGTTGGGGCAGGAATATTTCGACCGTCAGGTCAGCGCCCTTTCCGGCGGCGAAAAAAGCCGGCTGGTGCTGGCCAGCCTGTTCCTCAGACGCTGCAACTTCCTGCTGCTGGACGAACCCACCAACCATCTGGACCTGGAAAGCCGCGAGGCCCTCATCAGCGCCCTGCAGAAATTTGACGGCACGCTGCTGATGGTGGCCCACGACCGCTGGCTGCTCTCCCAGGTGGGCGCGGAAGCCTGGGAGCTGACCCGGCGCGGCCTGGACCTCTACCCTGATTTTACTTCCTATGACACGGCCCGGCGCGCGCGGTTGGCCCAGCCCTTGGGCGCGGCCAAATCCGGCCCGGCTGCCGCCTCCAAGGCAGGTCCGAAGGCAGGTCCGGGCGAACAACCCGTATCCGCCCTTTCCCGCGAAGAGCAAAAGCGTCTCAAACGCGAACAGGCCGCACGTCGCAACGCCCTGCACAAGGAACTCAAGCCCCTGCAGGAGCGCTATGCCGCCCTGGAAAAGGATCTGGCCGCCGTGCTGGAGGAACAGAGCGCCGTGGAAGCCCAATTGGCCGACCCGCAGGTTTACGCGGACCACAACCGTTCCAACGAGCTGCTGCGCGCCTTTGACGCGCATAAGCAGCGCAGTGAACAGCTTCTGGAAGAGATGACGGCCCTGGAAGAATCCCTGCAAGAAACCCGCGTCCGCTGGGGCGAGGATAACAGCGCTGCGGAGTGAGGCGGTGCGGCCTCCGGCGGCCCAAGGGCGCGGCCCCTTGGGAATCCCTTTCTGCTCTGCTGCGGTGTGGCTGGGCAACGCATGGGGGTCGGGCCGCGGGGCGTTACGGCAGAGAATAACGTTTTGTGAAAGGCTGGGGGTGTGGGGAAGTTACAACTTTTGTTCACAAAAGTTCCCCTTCCCCCACGGATACCTTCCTGCCAAGGAGGGAACGCATGCGGCATATTGAAGTGGCGGCGGGCATTGTCTGGCGCGGCGGGGCGTTTTTGGCGGCGCAGCGGCCTGACGGCAAGCCCATGGCGGGCTACTGGGAGTTTCCCGGCGGCAAGGTGGAAGGCGCGGAACGGCCGGATCAGGCCTTGCGACGAGAGTTGGCCGAGGAACTGGGCATAGGCGTGCGCCAGGCCGCCCTGTGGCGCACGGTGGAACACTGCTATGCCGAGCGCGACCTTCTGGTGCGGCTGCACTTTTTTCATGTGACGGCCTTCAGTGGCGAGCCCTGCCCTGCCGAGGGGCAGAATCTGCGCTGGATCAGCCCGGCAGAGGCCCCCAGGCTGGATTTTCTGCCTGCGGACGCGGGCCTGCTGGCGCAGCTGGCGCGCATGTCGCCGCCGGAGGCGTAGGGATTTTCCATGCGGATGACTTTTGATCCTGCTTTGGCGGCAAATTACAACAGTGCTTCTCAGCAAGCAAAGAAGCTTACTGAAGGATGGGTCAGTTTAAATATGTTTTGTCCGGCTTGTGGTAATGTCAAGCTGGAAAGTTTTAAAAATAACAAGCCAGTATCTGATTTTTATTGTGAGAAATGTAAAAAAATATTTGAACTGAAGAGCTCTTGCAAGCGCTTTGGCAAACGAGTTATAGGTGCCAGTTATGCAAAAATGTTGGATAACATTAGAAGCGCATCACCAGCCGATTTTTTATTTTTATCTTATGATAGATCAAAAATGTGTGTGCAGGATTTATTCGTTGTCCCTGGTCATTTTTTTACAGAAAGTAATGTTATAAAGAGAAAGCCACTTTCTTTTACAGCAAGGCGGCATGGATGGGTTGGATGTGAGATAATGCTTTCAGATATACCAGCACAAGGCAGGGTATATATTATTAGCAATGGCAGAGAAGTTAACCGTAATGATGTTTTAAATAAGTATTTGTCATCTTGTTATTTCAGAGAGATAAATTATGCAAAAAGAAGGTGGGCGATAGATATCCTTCGCCTTGTCAACAAGCTAGGTAGTAATGTATTTTTGTTAGGTGATGTGTATAAATTTTCAGATGAATTATCATTATTATATCCTCATAATAAAAATATTCAGGCAAAAATACGGCAACAACTTCAGGTTTTAAGAGATGCAGGCTACATAACATTTCTCCGACGCGGTCAATACCAAAAGAATTTTTCATCCAAGCCTACAGACTTGGTGTGAGGCTCAAGCGGTAAGGCAATCAATTGTTTGTTCCCCTTCCTTCGTAAAGTTGAGGACGCACATGGCTGGCAACACCTTTGGGCGCGCGCTGCGCCTGACCACATTTGGCGAGTCCCACGGTCCCGGTCTGGGCGGCGTGCTGGACGGCTGCCCGGCGGGCATTCCTCTTTGCGAGGCGGACATCCAGAAAGAGCTGGACCGCCGCAAGCCCGGTCAGGGCCCCACGGCCACCAAGCGCAAGGAGGCGGACGCGGTGCGCCTGCTTTCGGGCGTGTTTGAGGGCGTGACCACGGGCACTTCCATTGCTTTTTATATTGCCAATGAGGACCAGCGCTCTCTCGATTACGGCAATTTGGCCGAGGTTTTCCGGCCCGGGCAGGCCGACTGGGCCTATTTCAGGAAATATAACGGCGTGCGGGATTATCGCGGCGGCGGCCGGGCTTCGGGGCGGGAAACGGCCGCGCGGGTGGCGGGCGGCGTCATTGCACGCAAGATTCTGGCCCTGCGCGGCGTGGAAGTGCTGGGGGCCTGCGTGGCCCTGGGCGGCGTGGCCGTGCAGGACTGGGCCGCTCTGGACCTGGAAGGCGCGCGCAACCGCCCTTACTGCGCGGCTACGGACGCCATGCCGGCCTTGTGGGACAAGGCCGTGGCCGCAGCCCGCAAGGCCGGGGATACTCTGGGCGGCATTGTGCGGGTGGAGGCCCGGCATGTGCCCGCCGGTCTGGGCGAGCCTGTATTTGACAAGCTGGAAGCCCTGCTGGGGCACGCTATTATGAGTGTGGGCGCGGTCAAGGGCTTCAGCGTGGGCGAGGGCTTTGGCGCGGCGGCTTTGCGCGGTTCGCAGAACAACGATCCCTTGCTGCCGCAGACGCCGCCGTGCCCCGGTGCGGCAGATTTTGCCTCCAACCACGCGGGCGGCATTCTGGGCGGTATTTCCAGCGGGCAGGATATTGTACTGCACGCGGCGGTCAAGCCCATTGCCTCCATAGCCATCCGGCAGCGCACCGTGGACAAGCAGGGCCAGGCTGCTGAGGCGCTTATTGGCGGGCGGCACGATCTGGCCGCCATTCCGCGCATTGTGCCTGTGCTGGAGGCCATGACCGCCCTGACCCTGGCGGACGCCCTGCTGCTGCAGCTGCGCATGGATCTGACCCGGTAGAAACGTGATGGATACGCCCAGGAATGACCTGCCCCTGCTGCGCAATCCCGATGCCGCGGAACTGACCGGCACGGTGGAACGCGTGGTCTTTCACAACGAAGAGAACGGCTATACCGTGCTGCGCCTTGCGCCCACCCCGGCCGAGGGCGCGCGTGAGCGCGACGCCGTGACCTGTGTGGGGCATATGGTCAGTCCGCAGGCGGGCGTACAGCTCAAGGTGGAGGGGCGCTGGGTTAACAATCCGCGCTTTGGCCGCCAGCTGGAATTCAGCGCGGCCGAAGAGGTCTTGCCCGCCACCAGCGAGGGCATCCGCCTGTATCTGGCTTCGGGCCTGATCAAGGGCGTGGGGCCGGAAATGGCCGGGCGCATTGTGGCGGCCTTCGGCACGGAAACCATCAATGTGCTGGATGCGGCCCCGGAACGCCTGCTTTGCATCCGCGGCGTGGGCAAAAAGACGCTGGAGCGCATCCGGGCTTCCTGGGCAGAGCACCGGGGCATGCGCGATCTGCTGCTTTTTTTGCAGCCCCACGGCATCACGCCGGCCTACGCCGTGCGCGTTTATCGGGCCTACGGCGCGGAAGCGCTGGAGATCGTGCGCGAGAACCCTTACCGCCTGGCCATGGACATCCACGGCATCGGCTTTGTGACGGCCGACGCCGCGGCCCACAAGCTGGGCTTTGCCCACGACAGCCCATTGCGGGTACAGGCGGGCACGCTTTACACGCTGCAAAAGGCCACGGACGAAGGCAACGTTTATTTGCCGCAGCCCGTGCTGCTGGACGCTGTTTGTGCCCAACTGGGCGTGGATGCGGACCTGGCCCTGGAGGCCCTGGACGCCCTGGAGGCCGACGAGCGCATTGTCCGCGAAACGTTGCCTGTGGAAAGCGTCGCAGCCGAGCAGGACGCCCCTGCGGACGACAGTGAGGAAACCGGCGTTTACCTGCGGCGCTACCACCATTGCGAGTCCAAAACAGCCTTTTATTTGCAGCGCCTGTTGCGTTCGCCCAAGGCCGTGCGTTTTGAAAATCCCGACAGCCTGGTGGATACGGTAGTGGCGGGCCTGGACATTGCCCTTGCGCCGGAGCAGCTTGAGGCCGTGCGCGCCGCTGCCCGCAGTAAGGTCATGGTGCTTACGGGCGGGCCCGGCACGGGCAAAACCACTATTATTAACGCCATCATCCGGCTGTTCGGTCAGGTGCGTTCCCGCATCCTGCTGGCCGCGCCCACGGGCCGCGCCGCCAAGCGCATGGCTGAAACTTCCGGACGCGAGGCCTGCACCATCCACCGTCTCCTGGAATACAGTCCCAAGGAGGACGGCTTCGCCCGCAACGAGGATAATCCCCTGGCCTGCGGTCTGCTGGTGGTGGACGAAGCCTCCATGATGGATACCCTGCTCTTCTACCACCTGCTCAAGGCCGTGCCCCTGGGCGCTACCGTGGTGCTGGTGGGCGACGTGCACCAACTGCCCTCGGTGGGCCCCGGCAATGTGCTGGCCGACATCATCGCCTCTGGGGCCGTGCCTGTGGTGGAACTGACTGAAATTTTTCGCCAGTCGGCGGAAAGCGCCATTATCTGCAACGCGCATATGATTAATCGGGGCGAGGTGCCTTCTTTGGAATCCAGCAAAGAGCGCCTTTCGGACTTTTATTTCATCCATCAGAACGACCCGGAACGCGCCGCCGACCTTATGGTGGACCTGGTGCGCAATCACATTCCCCGCCGCTTTGGTCTGGACCCTGTGGACGATATCCAGGTGCTCACCCCCATGCACAAAGGGGCCGTGGGCGCGGGCCGCATGAACGCCCGTCTGCAGGAGGCCCTTAATCCCCACGGCCTGGAAGTGCGCCGAGGCGACCGCGCCTTTCGCCTTCACGACAAGGTCATGCAGGTGCGTAACAATTACGATAAAGACGTATTTAACGGCGATATGGGCCGCATTACCCATATGGACCCCGAAGACCGCAGCCTGAGCGTCACCTTTGATGACCGCGTGGTGCCCTATGATTTCAACGAGCTGGACGAACTGGCCCCGGCCTACGCCATTTCCATCCACAAGTCGCAAGGCTCGGAATACCCCGCCGTGGTTATTCCCATTATGATGCAGCACTACGTTCTGCTGCAGCGCAATCTCATCTATACCGGCGTCACGCGTGGCAAACGCCTGGTTATTCTTGTGGGTGAGGCCCGCGCCCTGCATATGGCCGTCAAAAACAACCGCACCCGCAAGCGCTATACCCGCCTGGCCCGCCGCCTGCGCCCGGAGGGGTGAGAGAAGGAGAAGATCTTGTGGGGGGAAGGGAACTTTTGTGAACAAAAGTTCCCTTCCCCCCACACCCCCATCCCTCAAAAAACTTTTTTTCCCCACAGAACCGCGCGGGGCGTACCTTAGAGCAGTTATCGAATGAAATGAGCTAACTGCTCTGCAAGGATTTTCTTGAAAATCCTTGCCACAAAATGCGAGAAGGCAGGCTTTTGCCTGCCGTAAGCGAGCATTTCAAGTGTTAAATACTCTAAGGGGGCGCAGTCCTGCCCTCGGCCCCCTGCCCTCACCGGAGGCGGCCCAAACGCTGTATGCAGAAAAGCCGCCATGCCCGCAGGGCAGCAAAAATTCCCGACCAGGGCGCGGCCCGGCCCAGGCTGGGCCCGCCGAATCCAGCCCGGCCTGGCCAACCCGGTTTGCACAACAAAAAATTTAAGGTAACAGCATCATATGAAAAAAGTTGTCATCCATACGGACGGTTCCTGTTTGGGCAATCCCGGCCCTGGCGGCTGGGCCGCTGTTTTGTGCCTGGAGGGCGCAGCCCACCGCAAGGAGCTTTCGGGCGGCTACGCCCGCACTACCAACAACCGTATGGAGATTCTGGCGGTGGTGGAGGCTTTGTCGGCCCTGACCGAGCCCTGCGAGGTGGACCTTTTTACCGATTCGCAGTACGTGCGCAACAGCGTGGAAAAACGCTGGCTGTGGGGCTGGCAGAAAAAAGGCTGGATCAAGGCGGACAAAAAGCCCGTGCTCAATGTGGATTTGTGGCAGCGCCTGCTGCCGCTGCTGGAGCGCCATCAGGTGCGTTTTCACTGGCTGCGTGGGCATTCCGGCCATGTGGAGAATGAGCGTTGCGACGTGCTGGCCCGGGCCCAGGCCGGGCGGCGCGATCTGCCCCCGGATACGGCCTATGCGTGCTGAGGGCGGATCAGAGCGGATTTCCTTTGCGAATATAAAGGATCCGGCACGCCCGTTTTGGCGTTTACGCGCGCAAAGACACAGCGCTGCTGCCTTGGCCCGTAACTTCCTTTGTCGTAACGGGTCTGGCTCCTGTGCCGCAACGGCTGCAGCTGTGCTTGCGCTCCCACGGCGGGCGTCTGTTTACGCAACGGCCAGGGCAGGGTAAAGGTAACATGCCCAAGTCTGGCGCGCAGGTTTTTTGTTGACGCCGCGCGTGTTGTGCGGGCGGGTACGGTAAGGCTCTGCGGTGCGGGTATGGGCGGCGTGCCCAGAAATCTTTGTGACAGGGGCGTTGCCTGGGAATGTTTGATGGACGGTCTTTCATTGGTTGAAATCTGGTCAGCTTTGGGGCGGCCGCTGCTGCGGCTGCTGTTGGGCCTGGCTTGCGGCCTGCTGGTGGCCAATCTGCTGGAGGCCCTGCGCTGGACGCGGCATCTGGCCCGTCTGGCCGCGCCCCTGGCCCGCGCCGCCCATTTGCGGGAGGTGGCGGGCGCGAGTTTTTCTTTGGCCTTTGTTTCTCCGGCGGCGGCCAATGGCCTGCTTTCGCAGAGTCACCAGCAGGGCGAGATTTCTGACCGGGAGCTTATGCTGGCCAATCTTTTTAACAGCCTGCCGGCCTATCTGGTGCACACGCCCACCATTTTTTTGTTGACCTGGCCGGTATTGGGCTGGCCGGCCCTGGTTTATGTGGGCCTGACTTTGCTGGCGGCAATCGGGCGTACGGGCTTTACCGTGCTGCTGGCCCGGCGCGTGCTGCCCGTGCCGCCGCGGGGCTGTATGGTCTGTCCGACAGACGAGGCCCCCCCCACCGACTGGGGCGCGGCTCTGCGCAAGGCCTGGCGGCGGTTTTTGCGCCGTCTGCCCAAGCTGGTCTATTTTACTGCGCCCATCTATGTGCTTATGTTTTTGCTGCAGCGCTACGGTTTTTTTGACCTGGCTGAGCAGTGGCTGGCCGAGCACATGGGCTGGCTGGGATTTCTCAAACCGCAGGCCATGGGCATTATTGTGCTGCATCTGGCTGCGGAGCTGGGCGCTGCCTTGGGCGCGGCGGGCAGCGTGCTGCACGCCGGCGGGCTTTCCGCCCGCGACGTGGTGCTGGCCCTCATGGTGGGCAACATCCTTTCCACGCCCGTGCGCGCCGTGCGGCACCAGTTCCCGTCCTACGCCGGTTTTTTCCGTCCGGCGCTGGCATTGCGTCTTATTTTGGCCAACCAGGGCCTGCGCGCCGCCAGCATGGCCCTGGTGACCGTGTTCTACTACTATGCCGGGCGGGCGTAAGGCTCTGTGCCTTGCGGACGTTTTGCAGCCCCCCCAATAAACGGCTTTTGCCGGAGGGTTGCGTGTTCTGGCTTCAGCCTGCAGGCAGCGCAAACAGTACATAGTAAAATTCAAGGATATCCACAAGATGCAATCAAATCCCTCTGCCGCCATAGCGGCGCAGCCGCAGCCCAAGGTTCTGCGTCCGGAACACACGGGCGCACGGGTAACAGTGCTGGTGCAGCCGGAAGAAAGCCTGCTCTCTTTGCCCCGGCCCAAAACTGCCCGCCAACTGCTGGAAGTGCTGGGGCTGGCGGAAGAGACCGCCCTGGTGGCTCGTGAAGGCCAATTGTTGACGCCGGACCGGCGGGTCTGGCCGGGCGACAACCTGCTGGTGCGCAAGGTTACGTCCTCAGGCTAGAGCCAGCGTATCGTTGAGAATATGTATTCTCAACGGTTACAGCACGCTCGGTCCGGCGCTTAAGCGGGCATGGACATAGCGCTGCTGTCTTTGTCCGCAACTTTCTTCGTCGTAACGGGCCAAGCTCCTTCGCCGCAATGGCTGAAGCTGCGCCTGCGCCTCCACGGCGGGCCGGCGGGCGTCTGCTTCCGCAACCGCCAGGCATGGTAACGTTGCAATGTCCGCGTTTTTGCTGCAGGTTTGCTGTTTTGCAAGTCGGGTTTCAGGGAGAGTTTGGCGGCGCGGCTTTGGACTTGCGCCGTTTTTTTGTCGTGGGACGGTGCGGCATGCGTTATTTTTATTCCTGCAATATTTATTAATTATAATACATAGTTATCTTGTTGTGGTTATGGTGCGTCGGCATTGCGGTTGCGCAGCGCCCGCCCCATCCACTGCCGCAGCTGTTCCAGGTCGGCTTGCTGTGTCTTTTCAGAGGATTCCAGTAAAATGCGCAAATGCGCAAGCTCGCGCTGCAGCGCGTCAACGGAGGCCGATGGCGTGCTTGGAGGCGATGCGGGCAGGCGTTCCACCAACAGGCGCAGCACGGCAGCAATGGCTTCCACGGCGGTGGTTTGCCGTTCCAGAAGTTGCAGGGCTGCGTCGGGAAAGGCGGTAACGGCTGCAGCGGTGTTCTGGTCCGGCGGCTGCGCCGGGGCCACCACCAGCGCATTGCGGGGAAAGCGCGTTTGCAGGGCTTCTTCCACTGTGGCGGCGGTGCGGGATTTTTGCATCTGTTCCAGAATGGCGGCAATAACCGTAAGGGTTTCGTGCCGGTAGCGACGGCGGCGGCCTTCGCCCACACTGGGAATATAGGCGGCAAAACGTTTGCAGTAGTATCTGGTGGTGGATTCCGGCAGGGAGAAATGGCGCGAAATATCCGCAATGCTCAACAGGCTTGCCGTCGCTGTAGCTTTGCGTGGCATACGTCCTCCCTCGCTGCGGGCGTTCGGATCAGGCTTTTTGTGGCCTTGCGGACCGGCATTCTGAAACGCATTTTCACTACGCTGCTGCGTTTAGAAAAAACGTAAGCAAAATCCTCTGCCTTGGCAAGCTGCCCGCTTTTTTTGCGCAGCATTCAGCGTTTTTTGAGGGCTTGCGGCCTGGCCGACATATGTGCCTTGCGGTTTGCTGCACTGGTGCACGGTCGGAGCCGTCCTTGATCTTTTGCCGCTTTTCTGGTGCGGCGTGGAAGCGTCCACACGGCCTGAAAGGACAGGATTGCAGAACGGGGCTGCAAGCGGGCTTGCCCCCTGCGCGGTCCTTGTTGTGGTTTGACGGTCTTGTGGCTGTTTTGAGCTTGCAGAAAAAACGAACGACAGGGCCTGCCGTTGGGTGGAGTTGTGCTGCCTGGATAGCTTGCGGATTGGCGCGGGGGATTGCGACGTTATGCGGCGAGATGCCCACGAGGCAAGGCTTTTTTCTACGCTTTTTGCAGGGACGGGAGGGCACTGTCCGTCTCGCCCTGCTTGCGGTGATGCGAGACGGCAGAAGGACGTGGCGGAGAGGCTCAGCGCACGACGCGCCGCACTGAGACAAGCCGGCTGCGCCAATAGGGGATGTCCATATTCTCCATACGCACTTTTTCGCCCCTGCGCGGGCTGTGGATAAAGGAGTTGCCCCCGGCGTAGATGCCGGTGTGCAGTCCACGCGGGCTTGCGCTCGTGCGGAAGACCACGATGTCGCCGGGGCGCACTTGCTCGCGCGGCACAGACTGCCCGATTCTGGCCTGGTCCACGGTGATGCGGGGCACTTTTACGCCGTTTTTGTTGTACACCCACCAGATGAGCCCGGAACAATCAAAACCTTTTTGTGGCGAAGCGCCGCCAGATCGGTAGTTTTTTCCCATCTGGGCATAGGCGGTGCGCACCACCCCTTTGGCGGCCTCTGGCGTGGGGCCTGTGTCCACATTGCGCCCCAGCAGCCCGCAGCCGCTCAGCAACAGCACGCTGAGGCCCACCAACAGGGCGGAGCGTACCGTTTTGGCAACCGCGTGTCCTTGCATTGTCCTTCCCTTCCTTCGCCTACGCGGGGGCCTTGCCAGCCCCGGCGTGTTTTGCCTTTGTGCCGCAAGGCCTTGCGGGCTTCTTTGCACCTGTGGCTTCCCTCGGCTACAGGCTGTGCCGCGGCCATAAGGCTTTTTTATTGAGAGCTGTATGTTGCGCTTCTGCGGCGCTGGCCCTTTTACCGTATTTCATGGCCTGAGGCGTTGCTTTTTTGACACAACTGCCTGTGCGTATTGCATAGCAAATCTCGTGCCGCATTTTTCCCGCTGCTATAACTTCTATCTCCTATAAGCCGGGAATCGTCAAAAAGGTCAAGTCCCATTTTCTCTAGAGATTTGATATAAAAGTTACAGACACAGTGCGTCATCTGCCCTGTTTTTGCCAGCCTGCAGGGAAGTGTTATTCCATCCCCCCCCCCGTTATTTTGCCGACTTTGTAGCGCTTGCCGTATGGCGTCGCTGTTCTTGTTCCAGTGACGCTTTACCCAGAGCGTATTCTTGTTGTTGTCGAGGAGTGGATATGTTTTGCCCCCCAGCACTTTTACCGTGAGGTTTCGGCAGCTTTTTTGTCTCAACCTCACGGTATGCAGCGTGGCGCCGGCGCCTACGTCTTTGTTCCTGGTAAAATTTCAGTTGCACTGGCTTTGGTGAAGGCGTGCACAGACGTCCACAGACACCCGGGGGGCATCGGCGCTGCTTTTGGGGGCGGGAAAGCGTCTGCGGGAGCGTTTAAAAGTTGTACGAATATGCTTGCAACATGGAAATGCGCAGACGCTGCAAGCCCCCAGGCCGCACTGCGCGGTATGGGGGCTTGCAGGAGCTTGTTTGTCTGGATGTGGCGCGTTGGGGGCGAACGGCCCGCGTATGGTTCCGTTGCATGCGCGCGTGCGGTGGTCAGCTCTGCCGCCTGCGTCTTGTCGCAGGGTCTGGCTCCTGACGGGCACGGGCTTTGCCCGATCAGTTCTTATTTGTCGGCTTGTTTTTTGAGGGCCATGTCCACAGCGTCTTTAAACAGATCCAGGGGCAGGGCTCCGCGCAGCACCATATTGTTGACCAGAAAATAGGGGGTGCCTTCCACGCCCAGTTTTTGCGCGTCTTCCTGGTCTTGGGCTAAAATGGTTTTGACCTTTTTGCTGTGCAGATCTTTGACCAGGGTTTTCATATCGACGCCCAGTTCCTGGGCCGTTTTTTTCAAATACGCTTCACCTTCCGTTATTAACTGGTCCCGGTTGGCAAAAAGCGTTCGGTAAAAGGCCCAGGCCTTATTTTCGTCCTGTTGCGCAATAGCCGTAAAGTAGGCTGCAGAGGTGGCCCCCGGACCTTTTTCGTCCAGAGGCAGATTTTTGAAAACCAGGCTCACGTCTTTGCCGTATTGCCGCATGAGGGCGTCCAGGGTGTGAGACGCCTGCTGGCAAAAATGGCAGGTGAAATCTGAAAACGCCACGATCCTGACCTTGGCGTTGGCCGGTCCCAGTACGGGCCTGTCCGCCGTGCGTACGGACTTGGGCGTTTTCATGTCTTCTGCCCACTGGGCCTCCATGCTGCGCTTGCGCCGTAGGTTGGAACCTTGCTGTGCGATATCCAGGACAGATTCGCTGTTGCGGCGCAGCACGTCCATGACCAGATCCGGACGTTCTCGAAAGATTTTTTCCAGAGCCTGGGTCAGATTTTCATCACTGATGGGCGCAGCTTTGGTCTGCGCCCCCCAAAGCAGGCCTGCCGCCATAAGGGCTGCCAGCACAAATGTTTGCATAGTCCGCATAGATACTCCGCTCTGTTACTCTGTCCTTTTTTGCTGCTGTCGCTTGTGGCCAGGGCTATTCTCTGACGCACGCCGCTTTGCCCGTGCTGACGGTCACGACAGGCCTGCGCCTTGCCCCGGCGCTGTGTGCGTTTTTTGGGGGCGCGCAGTTCTCCCCCCTTCTCAGGCGGGACAGTCATGTTTAGATTGTTACGTCCGCGCTGTCCAGAGCACGGCAGCCGCATTTTTGGCAGTGCGTTGTTGCCCCGCCCCTTCCCCCCAATCAGGGGCTTGCCCGTCTTCTGCCTGTTCTGCAGAGTTCTTTTTTGGGGGGGGCTGTGCCGCGACCGAGGACCCTTTGCGGCAGTAATCCATGGTCATATTTTCCCCCGAATGCCCGCCACCAGCCCTGCAGGTCCGGATAAATTTCACCTTTGCATTTGTTGCCTGGTGTTTTCCGGCGAGGTGTCCGCCCCGACTTCAAGGCTGCTTTGGGTGAACGCATCTTCCAGCTTGAAGATCAATTCGTCCAGATCTACGGGCTTCATGAGATAGCCAAAAGCCCCTTGGCTCATGGCCTGCACTGCCAGCTGCATGTCAGCGTGTCCCGACAGCAGAATAACTTTAATCTGCGGCCACTGCTGGTGGATTTGCTGCAGAGCGGCCATGCCGTCCAGCACCGGCATCTTCACATCCATGACAACCAGGCCGCAAGGGTCGTTGGTTAGGGCCGCTAAAGCCTCTTGGCCGTTGCTGGCCATTGCGCAGACATACCCCCTCTTGCCCAGGCGCTTGGCTAAAATGCGCGTCACATCCGGTTCGTCATCCACCAGCAGGATTTTTTTTGTCCCCATAGTTGCTCCCTGTTCTGCGCCGTCCGTCACGTTTCACGTGAAACGGAGGTAAACATCGTGGCGTGCAGCCAGCGGTTGTCATTGCAAAAATTTTATACTTTTACCATGGTATTTGCCATAAGAATTTTTACCGCCCTGCAAAACGAATCGCAAGTGTTGGGCCTGGCCGGTACTCTGCTGCCTGTTGCTGTAGAAGAAATTTTTTATACAAAACATCGCTGAGCGCAAAGGGCTGTACGACGGTGGCTGGTGCGTGGCTTTGGCAAACGTGTGCACCTGTCTGTCATGATAGGTGGGGTGGCCTGCTGGCTCTGGTTTTAAAGGATAACTACACTCCCCCACTGCAAAAAGGTCAGGCCAGGGCACTCTCTCGCTGTTTTGCTTCGGTACATCAAAGCTAACATCGGTTGCCGCAGTGGAATATCCCCCCGTCCGTGCGTGTGCCGCATGTCCACATTCTTCCACACACGCTTGACGAAAGGTTTGCAATGCACTACAAAAAAGTCGGCTTGTTTTGCGGCGTTTCATGAGAAACATGTTTGTTATTGCGTTTCACGTGAAACGTTGCCCGTGGTCTGATTTTTAAAGCAGCTCTGGCTTGTTACGCCTGCCAGACAAGATGGTTCGCCTTGAGAACATTCTGACGGCTGCGCAAAAGAACACCGTCACAGAAGCGTAAACGCAGCTTGTCCTGTTACGAAAGGGCCCTGGCCCGTTATGCTGCAGCAAGCCAGGGGCCAGAATCGCCTCGTGGTTGCTTGCGCTGCTGTACGTCAAGGGCGGACATCGTACAATTTTGAGGACGTCTGCGCTCAACATGGCAAGCATTGGCGTTTTGTGCGCGCCGCGTTTGCGCGCCGTGGCGGTTGTCCGCTTACCTGCATCATTTCAGACCCCTGTGACCGGGAGGGACGCATGGCGCGCATTATTTCCATCGCCAACCAAAAGGGCGGCGTGGGCAAAACCACTACAGCCATCAATCTTTCGGCCGCTTTGGCGGTCATGGAAAAAAAGGTCTTGCTGGTGGATTGCGACCCTCAGGCCAACAGCACCAGCGGCCTGGGCCTGCAGCAGGAGAATCTGCACGGCGATCTGTACGGGGCCTTTTATGAGCCGGAAAAGGTGCGCCATTGTATTGCCAAAACCCGCTCTCCCTTTTTGGATATCCTGCCAGCCAGCACCAACTTGGTGGCGGTGGAGCTGGAATTAGTGGACAAGATGGCGCGGGAGTTTTTTTTGGACGAATGTCTGAAACCCATCCACAATGACTACGAATATATTATTCTGGACTGCCCTCCTTCACTGGGGCTGCTTACCCTCAACGCCCTTTGCGCCGGGCGTGAACTGCTTATTCCCCTGCAGTGCGAATTTTTTGCTCTGGAGGGCATCGTCAAGCTGTTGCAGACTTTTGAACAGGTCAAAAAGCGCCTGAACCCGCAGTTGCGATTGTTGGGCGTTGTTTTGACCATGTACGATACGCGCAACCGGCTGACCCGCGAAGTCAAAAACGAAGTGCGGCGCTGCTTCCCCGACCATCTTTTTGAAACCGTGATTCCGCGCAACGTGCGCCTCTCGGAAGCGCCCAGCCACGGTAAATCCATTATCCATTATGATATCAAATCCAAAGGGGCGGACGCCTACCTGGGTTTGGCCAAAGAGGTGGTATTGCGCCGTCCCGCAGCGCAAAGCCCCGTGTTGCAATAGTGCGGTATGCTAACGTAGTCATTATGTCGCGGTTTATTTGTATTTTCCAGAACCGCAATGTGCTTGCGTTGTTTGCTTGGGGAAAATTCTCGCGTCTGATGCGCCCAAGCGGTTCAGGCGCGCGGTCCCGCTGCGGCGCAGGCAAACCGGTTTTTGCAGCGTCGGCATATTCCTGAAGGATCTGTCGGCTTGAAAAGGCGCAAAGGGACGTCGGCAAAAGCTCACGAGGTCGCGCAGCGTCCATCAGAGGGCCAGCCCCGGAGCGAGTTTCGGCACGGCCCCTTACGGTCCCTTGTGCCGCCCACTACGCCCACATGGGGCAGAAAGTGCGCCCGCGGCGGTCAACAGGTTGCGCCAAAGGGGCAGACACAACGGCAAGGCCGAGCGCCGTAGCCGGGTTTTGCCCGGCGGTGCTTCGGCGCGCGGGTTCGACATCGACGCGGCTGTGCCAGGAGGCAGCGGAGGGCGTTTCCTTTGGCCCAAGCGCCTTGGGCTGCGGCGCCATGTGGTTGGGCCATCCTCACCGACCGTGGTCGCGTGGGTTTGCCCACACTACCCCCCGCCTGTGTTGTCGGCCCGACGCTGACGCCCCAGGCGTGTGTTCGCTCAGCAGTGCGGCGTACTGTGCTCCAGGGCCTGGTGGTCGCGGAAATGCTTTTGTCGGATGGTGGTGCCGCAGGCCCGGCAATGGAAGACCAGCAGCCCGCCGATATTGGCGTTGGTCAGTACAAAAGGCTGGGCTGGGTCCGTGCGCCAGTCTTCGGTGGCCGCGCCGCAGTGCGGGCAGGAAACGGCCGGGCTGTAGGGATAGCGAAAGTCCCAGGTCCGCAGCAGCGCGTCAAAATCGGCCAGCGGACCTAGGGGCTGCTCCAGATTTTCCGGCTGTTGGGGCTTAGCGTGCAGAGCGGCGGCCTGCGGCTCCAGGCGACGCCAAAGATCCCAGGGCAGGATCACATATTCCACATTGCCTTTGGCGTCGGTGACATAACGCAGCGCGTCTTTATACGACATGGTTTGCATCCCCTTTAATGATAGGCCGTAAGATGACGCGCGGCTGTAAAAAAAGTCAAGGCCCAGCCCGTCATCGGCGCACATCCGCAATAGCGCAAGATAGGGGCCGGTCAGCCTGGATAGACGGTAGCCTACATGGCATCTTAGTGATATATCGCACTATTATGCATGGTTCGGCGCGGCATGGAACGCAGGAAGAGCCCTTGGCAGAGCAAAACCGCAAGGGAAATAAAGAAATGCTATTGCAAAATGCAGTGTACAAGGAGCAGCCATGAGCGGCAGCAGCAAAGGACTGGGACGGGGGTTGGACGCCCTTTTCGCCGGCTCGGCGGCACAGAAGGAAGTGAGCAGCGCTGTGGCGGAGGTGGCGGTGAAGGATTTGCACCCCAATCCGGATCAGCCCCGGCGGCGGTTTGACGACGCGGGCCTGCAGGAGCTGGCGCAATCCATCAAAATGCAGGGCATTATGCAGCCTTTGCTGGTGCGGCCCCTGCCCGGCGGTCAGGGCTATCAGATTGTGGCGGGCGAACGGCGCTGGCGGGCGGCGCAGCTGGCGGGCCTGCAGCAGGTGCCGGTCTATGTGCGCCAGATGTCGGAAGAAGAGGTCATGGCCGCTGCGCTGATTGAAAATCTGCAGCGCGAAGACCTGAACCCCATTGAAGAGGCCGAGGCCCTGCAGGCCCTGCGCCGGACCCTGAATTTGACGCAGGAGGAATTGGCCCTGCGCCTGGGCCGCAGCCGACCTTCGGTGGCCAATGCCCTGCGGTTGTTGCAGCTGAGCCCGCAAGCGCGCAAGGATCTGGAGGAGGGGCGGCTCACCGCCGGGCACGCCCGCTGCCTGTTGGGCGTGGACGAGGCCGCGGCGGCGGAAAACCTGCGTTGCCGCATTGTGGAACACAATCTTACTGTGCGCGAGGCCGAGGATGCGGCCGCCTACTGGCGCGGCAACAACGCCCTGCCCTGGGATCTGGCGGATGCGGCGCCCGTTGTGCCGAAGGCGCGTGTTCCCCGCAAAAAAAGCCCGGAGCTGAAGGCCCTGCAGCAGGACCTCAGCCGCAGTCTGGGCTGTCGGGCCCGCATCAGCGGCGACGAAAACGCGGGACGCATCGCCCTGCCCTACGCCAGTCGCGAAGAACTGGGCGCCCTGCTGCACAGGCTGGGCATGGATGCGGACAAGGGCGAACAGGTCTGATGCGGGCCCGGCGGCTATGTCATTGACGGCGCTATCAGCGCCGCATGACCAGTACCAGGCCGGCCAAAATGAGCAGCAGGCCCACGGCTCTGCGCCAGTCCAGCGGCATGGGGGTCAGGCCAAACCAGCCAAAATGGTCGATGACAGAGGCCATGAACAGGTTGCCGAGGATCATGGCCACGCCCGTGGCCAGAGCGCCGATGCGCGGCACGGCCAGTACCGTGCTGAAGACCATGCAGGCGCCCAACACCCCGCCCACCCACTGCCAGGCAGGGGCTTCGGTCAGGCGCAGAACGTGCCCGCGCCCCAGAACCAGACTCATCAGCCCCAAAAACAGGGCCCCTACCGTAAAGGAAATAAAGCTGCTTTCCAGGGTGCCCACGGCGCGGGCCAGGGCCGCGTTGATGGGGGCCTGCAGGGCCACCATGCAGCCGGCAAAGATCATCAGAGCGAGGGTCGGCAGCATTGGGGCCTCCTAGAGCATTTAACACTTGAAATGCTCGCTTACGGCAGGCAAAAGCCTGCCTTCTCGCATTTCGTGGCAAGGATTTTCAAGAAAATCCTTGCAGAGCAGTTACCTTTGAGAACAGGTATTCGCAACGTTTACGGCACGCTCGTTTCGGCGCTTAAGCGCGCAAATGCATAGCGGTGCTGTCTCCATCCGCAGCATTCTGTGTTGCAACGGCTGAAGCTACGCTTGCGCCCCATGGTGGACATCTGCTTACGCAGCCGCCAGGGCATTGCAATGTTGCAGTGCCTGGCGGCTGCGCCAAGCGGCGCAGAACCGTGCTTACAGAATGCCCTGGGGCAAGGGGCCGAAAGCCGCTTCGTAGCGCTGACGAAATTGCTCCGGTGTGTAGCTGTGTTCCTGCGTGCCCAGTTTTTCCAGGGCAAAGCTGGCGCTTACAGAGCCCAGTCTGGCGGCTTCGGGCATGGTCAGGCCGTGGGTGAGGCCCTTGAGCAGGCCCGCGCGGTGCGCGTCGCCGGCGCCGGTAGGATCCTGTACGGCAGTGCAGGGCACGGCCGGAATGCGCGTTTCCGTGCCGTCTGCGCCGCGCACCACGGCCCCGTCCGCGCCCAGGGTGGTGACCAGCCAGAGGGTGCGGCCCACGAGTTCGTCTTCGCTTTTGCCTGTGGCCTTGCAAATCATGTTCAGCTCATAATCGTTGGTGATGCAGGCAAAGGAGCCTTCAATGGCGGCCAGCAGGTCCGCGCCGGAAAGTACGGGCAGCTGCTGACCGGGGTCGTAGATGTAGGGCACGCCCTGCTCACGGAAAAAGCCGGGCAGGCGGCGCATGTCTTCCACATTGCCGGGAGAGATGATGGCCATGTCCGCTTCGGGGTCCAGATGGGGGAAGGCGTAGTGGGCGGGCAGCGTCATGGCCCCGGGATAGAAGCCGGTGATTTGGTTGCTGTTGAGGTCTGTGGTGATGTAGCAGAGGGCCGTGAAGATGTCGTCCTGACGGCGTATGCCTTCCAGCGGCAGGCCCAGCCGCTCCAGCGCCGTGGCGTAGGGGCCGAAGTCCCGCCCGGCGGCGGAAACGATGACCGGCTTTTCGCCCAGCAGGGCCAGAGAATAGGCGATGTTGCCCGCGCAGCCGCCCCGCCGTTCGTCCATGCCGTCCACCATAAAGCTCACATTGATCATGTGCAGCTTGTCCATAAGGATGTGGTCCTGAAAATTGCCGGGAAAGGTCATGATGCGGTCAAAGGCCAGCGAACCGGAAACGTAGATGGACATGGTTGCCTCATTGCCGAAAAGGACAAGGGTGAAAGAAACGTTATGCCAGGGGCCGACTGTTGCGTTCGATCCAGCGCAAAAAGGGTTTGAGGCCGTCTGCCAGGGGCAGGGCCAGCACGCAGGGCAGCTGGTAGGGGTGCCCGCTGCGGACAAAGGCCTGCACGTCCGCAAAGGCCGCATCGCTGACCTGCGCAAGCAGCAGACACTCTTCGGCCTCGTGCACCCTGCCCTGCCAGCGGTACACAGATTGCGCGCCGGGCAGCACGTTGACCCCGGCGGCCAGCCGGCGCTCCACCAGGCCGCGGGCCAGACGCAGAGCCGCTTCACGGCCTGGTACGGTCATATAGACAAGGTAGGGCACTCGCGCCTCCTGCCCCGCATTCTACACGCAGACTGTGGAAAAACAAAGGGCGAACCGGCCGTCACGCTGCGGTCAGGGCAAAGGCAACCGCGCTCAGGGCGTGGATTTTCGTGGTGTCAAAAAGGGGAATGGGCGTGTCGCTCTGGCGCAGCAGCAGGCCGATTTCCGTGCAGCCCATGATAATGCCCGCACAGCCGCGCACCGCAAGATCTTCCACTGCACGCAGATAAAATTCGCGGGAGCGCGCGGCAATGACGCCGTGGCAGAGCTCTTCAAAAATGATGCGGTTTATTTCCCGGCGCTGTTCCTGTGGGGGAACCATAACCTCAATGCCCGCCGCCATGATTTTTTCTTTATAAAAAGTCTGCTCCATGGTGTAGGCCGTGCCGAGCAGGCCCACCCGGCGCAGACCGCGCGCCAAAACCGCTTCGGCCGTGGCGTCGGCAATGTGGATCAGCGGCAGGCTTACGGCCGCCCGCACCTGGTCAAAAACTTTGTGCATGGTGTTGGTGCAGATAAGCAGCACTTCTGCCCCGCCCCGTTCCAGGGCTTGACCCGCCTTGGCCAGGATGCGGCCGCTTTTCTCCCATTGCCCGGACTTCTGGCAATCCTCAATGGCTTGAAAATCCACACTATAGAGAAGACATTGGGCGGAATGCAGTCCGCCGAGCCTTTGGTTTACGGCCCGATTGATGATTTGGTAATAGCTGACCGTGCTTTCCCAGCTCATGCCTCCCAGCAAGCCTATGATCTTCATAATTTACACCTGTTAAATCGGCATGTTGTGAAAAATCCGTCGCGGCAGGGCCGGTGACGGCCAAACGTCCGGGGTGGCGTCGGGTGAAGTGCCCCGAAGCAAGCCAAGGTTAAGGGAGAACAGCGCCAGCATGCCAAACCCCGGGCCCAAGGTCGAGCAAAAAACGCTTGCCTCTATGGCAGGAAAGGGTTGCCGTATGGCGAAAACGTTCCGGCGCGGGCACGGGAGACACAGCTGCTGCCCGTAGCGGCCCGGATATTTTGGGGAACGTCCCGCGCGGGCACGGAGGACGCCCTTGCGGCGGGCAACAGGCTATGGCATAGCAGGCCCATGAGCACAAAAAACGACCGCCAAGAGCGGGCTTCCCGCACGCTTGCGGCCCTGCAGGCGCGCTATCCCGCGCCGCACACCCACCTGGACGCCCGCAACGCCTGGGAACTGCTGGTGGCCACAGTGCTGGCCGCTCAGTGTACGGACGCGCGGGTCAATACCGTCACCCCGGAGCTGTTCCGGCGCTGGCCGGACGCCGCGGCACTGGCCGAAGCCGCGCCGGAGGAGCTGGAAGCCGTCATCCGGCCTACGGGCTTTTACCACAGCAAGGCCAAAAACCTGCTGGGCGCGGCGCGCCGCCTGCGGGATCAGTTTGGCGGCTCGGTGCCGCAAACCCTGGCGGAGCTGGTGACCCTGCCCGGCGTGGCGCGTAAGACGGCCAACGTGGTGCTGTTCGGGGCCTTTGGCATCAATGAGGGCCTGGCCGTGGACACGCACGTCAAGCGCATCTGCTATCGGCTGGGCCTTACGGACGCCACAGACCCCGTAGAAGTGGAGCGCGACCTCATGGCGCTGCTGCCCCGCGAGGAGTGGGGTGACTTCAACCACCGCATGGTCTGGTTCGGCCGGGAGGTTTGCGCGGCGCGCAAGCCCCAGTGCGGGCAATGCCCCATGGAAGGGTTTTGCCCCAGGCGCGAGCCGCCCCGTGCGGGCGGCAAGGGCGCGCCGGGGCGCAAGGTTGTCCTGTCCTGATTTTTTTCTGGCGGTGGTCTGGGGCGTCTTAAGAAAATCGCGGCCTTGCCGATGAGCTTTACAAGTCGCAATATACAGCTTTGCCAAGGACGCAGACCAGTGCCGGCGTGGGTGACGCAAGCACCGGGGAAGCCTTCTTCCCGAAGTGAAACTGTTTGAGGGTAGGACGCCATGTCGCAGAACAGCTTGCTCAACGTCAGCAATAACGAACTGGAAATCATTGAATTTCTTATTGACGAAAAGCAGCCGGACGGCAGCGCCTACAGCGGGCGCTACGGCATCAATGTGGCCAAGGTGCTGGAGATCATCCGCCTGCCCAGCATCACCAGTGTGCCCAGCAAGCACGACCCCTCGGTGCTGGGCACCTTCAATCTGCGGGGCAAGGTGCTGCCTCTGCTGGATCTGGCGGCCTGGCTGGGCAAGGAGATGTCCACGCGAGAAAACGCCAAGGTCATCGTCACAGAATTCAGCGGCGTGCAGGCGGCCTTCCTGGTGTCTTCGGTCACCAGCATCCACCGCATGACCTGGGACCGCATTGAGCCGCCCAACCGCTATGTGCAGACGTATTCGCGCGACAGCATCACTGGCGTGCTGCGCATCCAGGACCGCGTACTGTTCATCCTGGATATGGAAAAAATTCTGGCCAATCTGGACAGCAGCCTGGACATGTCCAAGGTGGAGCTGGACAGCAGCCCGGTGGAAGGGGCCGCACAGTTCCACCTGCTGGTGGCGGACGACTCCAACTCCCTGCGGCACATTATTCGATCTTCACTGGAAAAATCCGGCTTTCAGGTCACGGCTGTGGGCAGCGGACGGGAGGCCTGGGAATTTTTGCTGAAAACCCAGGCCGAGGCGCAGGCCCAGGGCAAGGAACTCACCGACCTGGTGCACCTGGTGGTTTCAGACATCGAAATGCCTGAAATGGACGGCCACATGCTCACGGCCAAAATCAAAGAAGCGCCGGGCATGCACCACCTGCCCGTCATCCTGTTTTCTTCGCTCATTACCGAAGCGCTCTACGCCAAAGGCGTCAAAGTGGGGGCGGATAAGCAGGTTTCCAAACCCGACCTGCCGGGCCTGAGCACCATCATCCGCGAACTCATCGCCCAAAAGCTGCACAAATAGCGCAGTTTACGAATGAAATGAGTTAATTGCTCTGCAAGGATTTTCTTGAAAATCCTTGCCACGAAATGCGAGAAGGCAGGCTTTTGCCTGCCGTAAGCGAGCATTTCAAGTGTTACATGCTCTAGAGCAACGCACCGTTGCGAATAGGTATTCGCAAAGGGTAAGGCACGCTCGCTCCGGCGTTTCAGCGCGCAAATCAATAGCGATCTGCTTGCATCCGCAGCATCCTGTGTCGCAACGCTGAAGCTGCGCTTGCGCCTCCACGGCGGGCGTCTGCTTACGCAACCGCCAGGGCATTGCAGCATTGCCATCCCTGACAGCGGCAAAAAGCCGTCGAAAGCCCATTTGAGAGCCCATTGCCCTGCACCGCCTTTTGCGGTGCAGGGCTTTTTTGTGCGGTGGGATAAAACAAAAATGTTTTATACTCGGGGCAAAAAAACAAAAATGTTTCGGTAAAGCGGGATACTTTAAAAAAATATTATTACATATCGCACTGATATAAAAAAATCCAAGCTGGCACATCGCTTGCTACCCAAAGGCAACAACGCACCGCGTCCCATGGGGGCCGGGCGCGTACACCCCGTGTTCCCAGGAGGAAGCGATGTTGAAGAAAATGTTGGCACTGCTGGCGCTGGCCCTGACCCTTGGCGGCGTTACCGGCGCACGCGCGGCAGACACCATCAAGGTGGGCATTCTGCATTCATTGTCCGGCACCATGGCCATCAGCGAAACTACGCTCAAGGACGCCATGCTCATGCTCATTGACGAGCAGAACAAAAAAGGCGGCCTGTTGGGCAAAAAGCTGGAGCCTGTGGTGGTGGACCCCGCCTCCAACTGGCCCTTGTTTGCGGAAAAAGCCCGCGAACTGCTGAGCAAAGACAAGGTAGCCGTGGTCTTTGGCTGCTGGACCTCGGTTTCGCGCAAGTCTGTGCTGCCCGTGTTTGAGGAGCTCAACGGCCTGCTCTTCTATCCCGTGCAGTATGAAGGCGAGGAGTCTTCACGCAACGTCATTTACACCGGGGCCGCGCCCAACCAGCAGGCCATCCCCGCCGTGGACTATCTGATGAACGACCTGGGCGTGCAGCGCTGGGTGCTGGCCGGCACGGACTATGTCTTTCCCCGCACGGCCAACAAGATTCTGGAGGCCTACCTCACCGCCAAGGGCGTGAAAAAGGAAGATATCCTTATCAACTATACGCCCTTTGGCCATTCCGACTGGCAGTCCATTGTGGCGGAGATCAAAAAATTCGGCAGCGCCGGCAAAAAGACCGCCGTGGTTTCCACCCTCAACGGCGACGCCAACGTGCCCTTCTACAAAGAGCTGGCCAACCAGGGCGTTTCTGCGGCGGATATTCCGGTCATGGCCTTTTCTGTGGGCGAGGAAGAGCTTTCGGGCATCGACACCAAGCCCTTGGTGGGCCACCTGGCGGCCTGGAACTACTTCATGAGTGTGGACACGCCCGCCAACAAGGCCTTTATCAAAAAATGGCACGCCTACATCAAGAATAACAAGCGCGTGACCAATGACCCCATGGAAGCCCACTACATCGGCTTCAACCTCTGGGTCAAAGCCGTGGAAAAAGCCAAAAGCACGGATGTGAACAAGGTGCTCAAAGCCATTGTGGGGCTGGAAACCCCCAACCTCACCGGCGGCATGGCCAAGGTGCTGCCCAACCACCACATTACCAAGCCCGTGCTGATCGGCGAAATCCAGGCCGACGGTCAGTTCCAGGTGGTCTGGGAGACGCCCAAAGTGGTGCCCGGCGACGCCTGGTCCGATTACCTGCCCGGCTCCAAAGACCTGGAAGCGGACTGGACCGACCCCATTAACTGCGGCAACTACAACGTAAAAACAAAACAGTGCGGCGGCGCTGCCAAGTAAGGCCGCACGTCCAAAGCTCATAGAGCCTCCACCCTGCAACCGGAGGGGGCCGACCCTGCCCGCGTCGGCCCCCTCCCCCACCGGCTGTCCCCTCCGGCTGTCATGCCGGAGAGCCCCCCGGACAAGGATATGTCTATGCGCGCGGTGTTATCCCTTCTTTTTTGCATCCTGTGCGGCTTGCCCTTGGCAATGCCCACTGCCGCTCCGGCGGCGGGCGCTGCCTCCGGAGACGCGGCGCTGACTCCCGCCACGACTCCGGAGCCCAGCCCGACCCAGGAGCAGGCCGGGCTGTCCACAGCCCTGCCTGCGGAACTGCTCCGGGCTTTGGTCAGCCCCAAGGTTATGGACAGGGACAAGGCCCTGGACCTGTTGGACACCCTGCCCGTCGACCTTCAGGACAGGCTGCTGCGCGCCCTGCTCCACGGCCGTCTGTTGGCGGATCAGGAAACCCGGACTCTCTATGTGGCGGCCGCTGATGGCGCCGCCCGGCCACTGCTTGCGCCGGAAGCGTCGGCCCGGCCCGCTGAAGGACTGCGCCGCGTGGGCACCAGCAACCGTCAGCGCCAGCGCATCACCGATGTTCTGAACGCCCGCGCCCTCACTGCGCCCAACGTGCTGCGCCGCCGCGCCGCGGCCGCCGCACTGATGGAAAGCGCCGTACCGCCGCTCAAAGCCCCGGCCCTGCGCGCCTTGCTGGATGTGGAAAAGGACGCTCCCACCCGCGCCAGCCTGGAAGCCGCCCTGGCCCTGCACACGGCGGCGGACAAAAGCGCCACCCCTGCAGACCTGCTGCAGGCCGTAGCCGCGCTCGACGCCAACGGTGCGCCCACGGCCTGTAACGCCCTGAACGCCCTTGCCGACAGTGCTGACCCGGCGGTGGCCAAGGCGGCGCAGGACGCCCTGTACAGACAGCGTGTGGCCGCCCAGTGGGGCGGGTTTTTTGAAATGTTCTTTTTCGGCCTCAGCCTGGGATCCATTCTGGTGCTGGCGGCCACTGGTCTGGCCATCACCTTTGGCGTCATGGGCGTCATCAACATGGCCCACGGCGAATTTATCATGCTGGGGGCCTACACGGCCTGGGGCGTGCAGCAAATGCTGCCCGGCCGCCCCGGCCTGGCGCTGCTGCTGGCCGTGCCCGCCGCCCTGCTGGTCAGCGGCGGCATGGGCGTGCTGCTGGAGCGCACGGTCATCCGCTTTCTCTACGGACGGCCGCTGGAAACCCTGCTGGCCACCTTTGGCGTGAGTCTGGTGCTGCAGCAGGCCGTGCGCAGCGTGTTTTCGCCCCTTAACCGGGCCGTGCAGACCCCGGACTTCATGAGTGGCGTGTGGCAGATCACTCCGCACTTTGCCCTGACCTGCAACCGCGTCTACATCATGCTGTTCTGCCTGGGAGTCTTTGCCTGCATCCACGCGGCCATGCACCGTACCCGACTGGGGCTGGAGGTGCGCGCCGTATCGCAAAACCGGCCCATAGCCCGCTGCATGGGCGTGCGCGCCGCGCGGGTGGACGCCCTGACCTTCGGCCTGGGTTCCGGCGTGGCCGGCATGGCCGGCGTGGCTCTGAGCCAGGTCACCAACGTGGGGCCCAACCTGGGCCAGGGCTACATTATTGATTCCTTCATGGTGGTGGTCTTCGGCGGGGTGGGCAACCTCTGGGGCACGCTCACGGGCGGCCTGGCCCTGGGCGTGGCCAACAAGTTTCTGGAGCCCGTAAGCGGGGCCATGCTCTCCAAGATCATCATTCTGGTCTGTCTTATCCTGTTTATCCAGAAGCGGCCGCGCGGGCTCTTTCCGCAGAAGGGCCGGGCGGTGGAGGCATAATATGCGCACGCTACTCTCCACGGCGCCGGTCCTTCGCGCCGGGCAGGATCCTCTGCCGCACGAAGGGCTCTTCAACCGCTCCACCCGCGTTTTTCTGCTGCTTACGGCACTGTTCGCCCTGGCGGTCTGCGGCGGCAGCCTGCTGCCCCAGGCCAGCGCCCTGCATGTGCCGGGCTATCTGGTCGCCTTGCTGGGCAAGTACCTGACCTACGCCCTGCTGGCCCTTTCCGTGGATCTGATCTGGGGCTACATGGGGGTGCTCAGCCTGGGGCACGGGGCCTTTTTTGCCTTGGGCGGCTATGCCTTCGGCATGTACCTCATGCGCCAGATCGGCGCGCGCGGCGTGTACGGCAATCCGGACCTGCCGGATTTCATGGTCTTTCTTAACTGGAAGGAACTGCCCTGGTTCTGGACCGGCAGCGAGCATTTCTGGGCGGCGGCTCTGCTGGTGGCGCTGCTGCCGGGCGTGACGGCCTATGTGTTCGGCCGACTGGCTTTCGGCTCGCGGGTGTCGGGGGTCTATTTTTCCATCATGAGTCAGGCCATGACCTACGCTCTTATGCTGGCCTTTTTCCGCAACGAAATGGGCTTCGGCGGCAACAACGGGCTTACGGACTTTAAGTCCTTGCTGGGGTTTGACATCCAGACCGATGGCATGCGCACGGCGCTCTTTGCCTGTTCGGCGCTGGCCCTCATGGCGGGCTATTGTCTGTGCCGGGCCGTGACGGCCTCGCGCCTGGGGCGGGTCTGCGTGGCCATCCGCGACGCCGAAGACCGCACGCGCTTTCTGGGCTACAGGGTGGAGCGCTTTCAGGTGGCGGTGTTCACCCTTTCCGCTGTGCTGGCGGGCGTGGGCGGCGCACTCTATGTGCCGCAGGTGGGCATTATCAACCCCGGCGAGTTTTCACCCCTCAATTCCATTGAAGTGGTGGTCTGGGTGGCCCTGGGCGGCCGCGGCAGGCTTTACGGCGCGGTATTGGGGGCCATTGCGGTCAATGCCTTCAAAACCTGGTTCACGGGCGTGCTGCCGGAGGTCTGGCTATTTGCCTTGGGCGGGCTGTTTGTGCTGGTCACCGTGTTCCTGCCCCAGGGGCTGGCGGGACTGCCTGCGCAACTGCGCGCATGGCTGCGTCGTCAAAGGCCCTCTGCGCCTTCCGAGGCCGCAACGCAAGGAGGCGCGGCATGAAATCCTCTCGCGACTATCTGCAGGGCCGCAGCCTGGAGGAAGTGGAAGCAGCGGCCAAAGCCTACGAGGCCAGCCACACGCCCTTTGACAAGCGTCCGCTCCGGGAGCGCGTGCAGCCTCCCCGCGCCATGCTGGAAAAGCCGCGCATCGCCCTCTATCTGGAACGCATCGGCGTGAGTTTTGACGGCTTCAAGGCGCTCAATGACCTGACCTTCTATGTGGACGAAGGGGAGCTGCGCTGCGTCATCGGCCCCAACGGCGCGGGCAAGACCACCATGATGGACGTCATCACGGGCAAGACCCGCCCCGACGCGGGCACAGCCTGGTTTGGCCGTGACTGCAACCTGCTGCAGATGGACGAGGTAGCCATTGCCCAGGCGGGCATCGGCCGCAAATTCCAGAAGCCTTCGGTCTTTGCGGCTTTGACGGTGGCCCAGAATCTGGAGCTGGCCCTGGCGGGCCGTAAAACCGTGTGGGGCGCTTTTCGCGCGCGGCTCAACGGCGAACAGCGCGACAGCCTGGAGGAAGTGCTCACCCGTATTCGCCTCGCGGAGCAGGCCCGCATGCCCGCGGGCAGCCTTTCCCACGGGCAGAAGCAGTGGTTGGAAATCGGCATGCTGCTTATGCAGAAGCCCCGCCTGCTGCTGCTGGACGAACCTGTGGCGGGCATGACCCCGGAGGAAATGGATCGCACCATTGAGCTGTTGCACGAGCTGGAAGGTAAGCAAAGCATCATGGTGGTGGAACACGATATGGAATTTGTTCGGGCCATTGCCCACAAGGTCACGGTGCTGCATCAGGGCAGCGTGCTGGCCGAGGGCAGCATGGAGGCCATGCAGAACCATCCGGCCGTGGTGGAGGCCTACCTGGGCGAACCCTTGGAGTAAACGTCATGCTGCGGATAGAAAATCTCAATCAGTATTACGGATCCAGCCACATCCTGCGGGATGTGGAGCTGGAAGTGGCCGCCGGTTCCTGCGCCTGCCTCATGGGCCGCAACGGTGTGGGCAAAACCACGCTGCTGCAGTGCGTCATGGGCGTGCTGCCCGCGCGCTCCGGCCATATTTTCCTGGAAGGGAAGGACTTGCTCCCGCTGCCTGTGGAGCGTCGTGCGGCCCTGGGCATAGGTTATGTGCCCCAGGGCCGCCAAATCTTCCCCTTGCTTACCGTTCGGGAAAACATGGAGCTTTCCCTGCCCATGCGCCGGGACGGCCTGCGCAGCATTCCGTCCTTCATCTTCGACTTTTTCCCGGTGCTGGGCGAAATGCTCTCCCGTCGGGGCGGCGACCTTTCCGGCGGGCAGCAACAGCAGCTGGCCATTGCCCGCGCCCTGGTTCTGGAACCGCGCCTGCTCATCCTGGACGAACCCACCGAAGGCATCCAGCCCAATATCGTGCGGGATATCGCCGTCGCCATCCGGCGGCTGAACGCGGAGCTGGGCCTTACCGTCCTGCTGGTGGAACAAAAAGTGCCCTTTGCCCGGCGTATGGCCGATACCTATATGATCATGGACCGGGGGCACATTATGGCTCAGGGCCCCATGCAGGGCCTGGACGCGGCCACGGTCAAAGCCTTTTTGAGCGTCTGAGGCCCCGCTGTGCTGCCCCCTTCCCCCCTTGCCCCTTCCCCCTGCTTTGCTGCGCCTGTGGCGCACGACGACGCCGGGCACGGGTTCGGGCCGGACCGCCGCTGGAGCGCCGGGCTGGACCTTATTTTTGAAGCGCGGCTGGCGCGCAGCGTGCTGACCAGGATGTCTTTTCACGGTCCCCTGCGCGTGCAGCGCCCCTTTTACCCGGAAGGGCCTTTGCCGGGCGCGCCCCTGGCCGCAGCTGCCTTGGCCGAGCCCTGCCACTGCTGTTTGCTGCATCCGCCCGGCGGCCTGGTAAGCGGTGACGATCTGCGCATAACCGCCTTGGTGGAGCCCCAGGCCCATGTGCTGCTTACCACGCCCTCGGCCGCCAAGTGTTATGCCGCCGACGCCTGCCAGGTGCCCCAGGCCCAGCATGTGGCGTTGCGGGTGCGCGGCGGCCTGCTGGAGTGGCTGCCGCGTGAAACCATCGTCTATGACGGCGCGCGGGCCGAGCTGACAACGGCCATTGACCTGGATGCCACGGCCTGTTGCCTGGGCTGGGAGGCCCTTTGTCTGGGCCGTGCGGCGGCTGGAGAACGCTTTACGCGCGGCCGTCTGCGTCAGCGATTGAGCCTTTGGCGCGCGGGCCGCCCCCTGCTGCACGAGACGTTGGACCTCACGGCCGGGGATGACCTGCAGCACGGGCCTTTCGGCCTGCAGGGAGAAACCGTGTGTGCCACGCTGTTTGCCGTGGGCCGGGCAGAGGCGCAAGGCGGCCCCGGCCCGGACCAGGCGGCCCTGGAAGCGGTCTGCGCCCAGTTGCAGGAAGGGCTGGCCCCGGAGAGCCCCTGTACGCCCCTGATCTCCGGTGGCCGTCCCGGCCCCGGCCCGGTTCGCGCGCTGTCCCCCGCGTCGGGGCGGGCCGGGGCCACCCTGCGCCAGGGCGTGCTGTTGTTGCGCTATCTGGGGCCGGATATGGAAGCGGCCCGGCGGCTGTTTTTTCAGGTCTGGGCCTTGCTGCGTCCTGTACTGGCGGGCCGGGCGCCCTGCCCGCCGCGCGTCTGGGCCGGAGCTTTTTGAAAAGATGGGTGGGGGTGTGAAATTCTCCATCCAAGGAGGCATTATGGAACTGCTGCCCAGAGAAAAGGACAAACTTTTGCTGTTCACGGCCGGGCTGCTGGCGGAGCGGCGCAAGGCGCGCGGGCTTCGGCTCAACTATCCGGAAGCCGTGGCCTACATCAGCCTGGCGGTATTGGAAGGCGCGCGGGATGGGCGGAGCGTGGCCGAGCTCATGGGTTCGTGCCGCAATCTGCTCAGCCGTGAGGACGTCATGGAGGGCGTGCCGGAGATGGTCCGCGAGGTACAGGTGGAGGCCACCTTTCCCGACGGCACTAAGCTGGTTACGGTGCACGATCCCATTTTGTAGCAAGGAGAGGGCCTTATGATCCCCGGCGAATACATGCTGGCGGCGGGCGAAGTGGTCTGCAACGCCGCGTCGGAAGGGCGCGAAGTGGTGCTGGAAGTAGCCAATACGGGCGACAGGCCCATTCAGGTGGGTTCGCACTACCATTTTTATGAGGTCAATCCCGCGCTGGTCTTTGAGCGGGAAAAGGCGCGCGGCATGCGGCTGGATATTCCGGCCGGCACGGCCGTGCGACTGGAGCCGGGGCAGAAGCGCGAGGTGCGGCTTATTCCCTATGGGGGGCTGCGGCGCGTCTACGGCTTTCGGGGGCAGGTGATGGGGCCGCTGGACGTTGTGGTCGGGGAGGAAGAAGCATGATCCGCATACCAAGAAGCCAGTACGTCGAGCTGTACGGCCCCACCACGGGCGACCGCATCCGCCTGGCGGATACGGACCTCTGGATTGAGGTGGAACGCGACCACACCGTGCCCGGCGAAGAAGTCTGCTTTGGCGGGGGCAAGGTCATCCGCGACGGCATGGGGCAGAGCCAGCGCGGCAATGCCGAAGGCGCCATGGACACGGTCATCACCAACGCCGTTATTCTGGATGCGGCGCTCGGCGTCATCAAGGCCGATCTGGGCATTCGGGACGGGCGCATAGCCTGCATGGGCAAGGCCGGCAACCCGGACGTGCAGCCGGACGTGGACGTGATCATCGGCCCCGGCACGGAGATCATTGCCGGCGAAGGCTGCCTGCTCACAGCCGGGGGCATGGATTCCCACGTCCACTTCATCTGCCCGCAGCAGGTGGAGGAGGCGCTGGCCAGCGGCATTACCACCATGCTGGGCGGCGGTACGGGCCCGGCCACAGGCACCAACGCCACCACCTGCTCGCCCGGCCCCTGGCATCTGGAGCGCATGCTGGCCGCCACGGACCTGCTGCCCATGAACTTCGGCTTTCTGGGCAAGGGCAACGCCGCCCTGCCCGACGCCCTGCGCGAACAGCTGGAGGCAGGAGCCTGCGGCCTTAAGCTGCACGAGGATTGGGGCAGCACCCCGGCGGCCATCGACAACTGCCTGTCTGTGGCCGACGAATACGACGTGCAGGTGGCCATCCACACGGATACGCTCAACGAGGCCGGTTTTGTGGAAGATACTCTGGCCGCCTTCCGGGGGCGAACCATTCACACCTACCACACGGAGGGCGCGGGCGGCGGACACGCGCCGGACATTCTGCGGGCCTGCTCTCTGCCCAACGTGCTGCCTTCGTCCACCAATCCCACCAGACCCTATACGGTCAACACCGTGGACGAGCATCTGGATATGCTCATGGTCTGCCACCACCTCAACCCTTCGCTGCCGGAGGACGCGGCCTTTGCCGATTCGCGCATCCGGCGCGAAACTATTGCCGCGGAAGATATTCTGCAGGACATGGGCGTCATTTCCATGATTTCTTCCGATTCCCAGGCCATGGGGCGGGTGGGCGAGGTGATCATCCGCACCTGGCAGACAGCCCATAAGATGAAAGTGCAGCGTGGCCCCCTGCCGGAAGATAAAGACCACGGCAACGACAATTTCCGTGTGCGGCGCTATCTGGCCAAATACACCTGCAACCCGGCCATTACCCACGGCCTGTCCCATGCCGTGGGCGCTGTGGCGCCGGGCCTGCTGGCTGACCTGGTGCTCTGGAAACCGGCGTTTTTCGGGGTCAAGCCTTTGCTGGTGCTCAAGGGCGGGCAGATAGCCTGCGCCCCCATGGGCGACGCCAACGCCTCCATTCCCACGCCCCAGCCCATGCACAGCCGCCCCATGTTCGGAGCCCTGGGCCAGGCGGCGGCAGCGGCCAGCCTGAGCTTTGTTTCCCGCGCGTTTATGGAAAACGGCGGGGAAGGCCGCCTGCGCGAACTGGGCCTGCTGCGCGGGCTTTCGGCCTGCCGGGGCACGCGCGCCCTGCGCAAGAGCGACATGCTGCTGAACAGCGCCACGCCCGCCCTTTCCGTCAACCCGCAAACCTATGAGGTGCGCGCCGACGGCGAAATCCTCAGCTGCCCGCCGGCGGAGGTGCTGCCCATGGCGCAGCGCTATTTTCTGTTTTAGGTGGCGGAGAGCAAAGTCCGCTCCTTCGCGGCCTTGCACTGGATTGGCGGCCCCAGGCGACGTGACAAGGTCGTTTCCCCTCCGGCCAGGGTACGCCCGGCGCACGCCCTGAGAAGAGAAGCGCTTTTTGAAGGATGGCGCGCGGGGGAAAGCAGTTCCAACTTCACAGGAGGAGGTTCCATGCTGGAATTTACGGAAAATCTGGGCAACCGCGACGATCTGCAGCCCACGGAACGGCTGACGTTGGCCTATGAGCAGCGCGGCAAGTGCCGTCAACGGCTGCGGTTGGACAGCGGGCAGGAAGCGGGCCTGTTTTTGCAACGGGGGCAGGTGCTGCGGGAAGGGGACGTGCTCCGCGCGGGGGAAACCCTGGCCGTGGTGCACAATGCTCAGGAGCCGGTAGTGACGGCCGTGGCCCCCAACTGGGAGACGCTGGCGCGGGCCTGCTATCATTTGGGCAACCGCCATGCGCCTCTGCAGCTGGGGCACAAGTGGCTGCGCTTTACGCCGGACCATGTGCTGGAAGAATTGGCGGAAAGCCTGGGCCTGCGCCTGCGGCGGGAAAACGCGGCCTTCGTGCCCGAAGGGGGCGCGTATGACGGCCCGCACAGCCATGCCTGAAGCCTCCGCGCCCGGATCTGCACCGGGGGGCGCGGTCACGGGGGGCTGGTCCGGGCCGGACCCGGCCCTGCTGCCCCTGCTCTATCTGGCCGGGCAGACTTTGCCCGTGGGCGGTTTTGCCTGGTCCCAGGGGCTGGAGGCTGCCGTGGAACAGGGCCTGGCGGGCGACGCTGCGGGCTTGCGGCGTTGGCTTGCGGGCGTGCTGCACTACGGCCTGGCCCGCAACGATCTGCCCTTGCTGCTGCGCCTGCACCGGGCGGCAATGACGCAAGACGCGACGGGCCTGCGCTTTTGGAACGATCGTGTGCTGGCAAGCCGCGAGAGTGCGGAACTGTGGCAGGAGGAAGTGCAGATGGGCCGGGCTTTGCGGCGGTTGCTCACGGATACGGGGCTGCTGGCTGCCGCGGGGCCCCTGCCGGGTATGGATTTGCCGGATGACGCGGGCTATACGGCCTGTTTCGCGGCGGCGGCGGCTTTGCTGCAGACGCGCGCCGCAAAGGCGGCCCCTACGCCGGGGCAGGCGGCGTCCTTTGGGCTGAACGCGGCCTGCGCCTATGCCTGGAGCTGGCTGCAGAACCAGACCGCCGTGGCCTGCAAGACCGTGCCCCTGGGCCAGACCGCCGCCCAGAAGCTGTTGCTGGAATTTTTATCCCTGCTGCCGCAGGAAGCGGCGCAGGCCGCCGCGCTGGACGATACGGCGGTGGGGGCGTCCCTGCCGGGGCTGGCCCTGTGCAGCGCCGCGCACGAACGGCAGTATTCACGTTTGTTCAGGAGTTGAAACCATGACTGCAAGACCCTGCCTGCGTGTGGGCGTGGGCGGCCCGGTGGGTTCGGGCAAGACCGCCCTCCTCCGCCATCTCTGCCTGCGCATGCGCAAAGACTACAATATGGCCGTGGTCACCAATGATATTTATACCCGCGAGGACGCGGAATTTCTGCTGCGGCACAACGCCCTGGAGGCCGACCGCATCCTGGGCGTGGAAACGGGCGGCTGCCCGCACACGGCCATACGGGAAGACGCCTCCATGAACATCCAGGCCATTGAGGCGCTGCAGCGCCGCCATCCCGGCCTGGAACTGGTGCTGGTGGAAAGCGGCGGGGACAATCTTTCCGCCACGTTCAGCCCGGAACTGGCGGACCTGACCCTCTATGTCATCGACGTGAGCGGCGGCGATAAAATTCCCCGCAAGGGCGGGCCGGGCATTACCAAATCCGACCTGCTCATCATCAACAAGGTGGATCTGGCCCCCATGGTCCACGCTTCGCTGGACGTTATGGAGCGGGATACGCGCAGAATGCGCGGGCAGCGGCCCTATGTGCTCACGGAGCTGCTTTCCGGCGCGGGTGTGGAGGCGGTGGTGGCGTTTATTGTGCGCGAAGGGATGCTGCGGCCATTGATGCGGGAGCAGCAGGCGGGCTGTTGCCGTAGCTGAAGGCCCGGACCGGCCGGGGCAGCGGCGGTAGCGCGCTTTCCCGTTGCCGGACCGGGCCGTTGAGGCGGCGGGCAACAGCCGCGCCGCCCCGGAGAGCCTCAGTAGCGGTACATTTCAGCTTTGTACGGCCCTTCCACGGGCACGCCGATGTAGTCGGCCTGCTCCTGGGTAAGGGTGGAGAGCTTGACGCCCAGGCGGGCCAGATGCAGGCGGGCCACCTCTTCGTCCAGCTTTTTGGGCAGGATGTAGACCTTTTTTTCCAGATTTTCTGCGGCCAGCTTGAGCTGGGCCAGGGTCTGGTTAGTGAAGCTGTTGGACATGACGAAGCTGGCGTGCCCTGTGGCGCAGCCCAGGTTGACCAAACGTCCCTCGGCCAGCACCAGAATGCTGCGGCCGGACTTGAGCGTCCACTTGTCCACCTGCGGCTTGATGTTGGTCTTGGTGACGCCGGGGGTGTTCTCCAGGTAGGTCATTTCGATTTCATTATCAAAGTGACCGATATTGCAGACAATAGCCTCGTCCTTCATGCCTTCCATGTGCTTGCCGGTAATGACGTGATAGTTGCCCGTGCAGGTAACGTAGATGTCGCCGCAGGGCAAGGCGTCTTCGATGGTGATGACTTCAAAGCCTTCCATGGCGGCCTGCAGGGCGCAGATGGGGTCGATTTCCGTCACCAGCACGCGCGCGCCGAAGCCGCGCATGGACTGGGCGCAGCCTTTGCCCACGTCGCCGTAGCCGCAGATCACCACCACCTTGCCGGCCACCATGATATCCGTGGCGCGTTTGATGCCGTCGGCCAGGGATTCGCGGCAGCCGTAGAGGTTGTCAAACTTGGACTTGGTTACGGAATCGTTGACGTTGACAGCCGGGAAAAGCAGTTTGCCCGCGGCGGCCAGCTGGTAAAGGCGGTGTACGCCGGTGGTGGTTTCTTCAGACACGCCGCGGACCTTGGCGGCCACGTTGTGCCAGTGCCGCGGGTTGTCCTGTAGCCGCAGCTTCAGACGATCCAGCACGCACTGAAATTCCTTGCTGTCGGCTTTTTTGTCCAGCATAGCGGGATTTTCTTCGGCCTCCACGCCCGTGTGAATAAACAGGGTGGCGTCGCCGCCGTCGTCCACGATAAGGTCCGGGCCGCTGCCGTCAGGCCAGGTAAGGGCCATTTCAGTGCACCACCAGTAGTCTTCCAGGCTTTCGCCCTTCCAGGCAAAAACCTTGGCCAGGCCCTGTTCCACAATGGCGGCGGCGGCGTGGTCCTGGGTGGAAAAAATGTTGCAGGAGGCCCAGCGGATGTCCGCGCCCAGGGCATGCAGCGTCTTGATGAGCATGGCCGTCTGAATGGTCATGTGCAGGGAGCCCGTGACCTTGAAGCCCTTGAGAGGCTTGGAAGGACCGTACTTTTTGATGCATTCCATAAGGCCCGGCATTTCGCGTTCGGAAAGCTGCATTTCTTTGCTGCCGAAGTCGGCCAGGCTCATGTCCGCCACTTTGTGCGCCAGGGTCAAATCCAGTGCTTTGGTCATAATTTCTCCTTGAACCCTCTGTTTTTTATCTGTTTGCTGAATTTATTGATTTAATTAGTCAACCGCATCGGCCTGAAGCAACAGCAGGGTCAGGCCCCGTCCCACGGGCTTGCGCACGGCACTGTGTACGGCAAAGCCTGCCTTCTGCAGAACCGTGGCCAGGGCGTCTTCGGCAAAGCCTAGCCAGCGGTCGCCGTAGCGGTTGCGCATGGCCTCGTCGGTATGGCGCAGAAAATCCGCCACGAACAGCCGCCCGCCGGGCGGCAGGATCCGCCGGATTTCGCCCAGGGCCTCGGCCGGTTGCGAAAGGTGGTGGAGCACCAGGTTTATGCAGGCAAAATCCGCCTCGTGGTCGCGCAAAGGCAAATGGCTCAGATCGCCGATGCGCAACGAAACCCGCTCCGCCGACAGATCCTCCGGGGCGAAGCGGCGGCGACAGATCTCCAGCATGCGGGCCGAACCGTCCACGCCGATGACCCCGTGCGCCAGGGGCAAGAGCCTGGCCAGTACGGCTCCGGTGCCGCAGCCCAGGTCCACGGCCGTGCCGCAACCTTGCGGGACGGCGGCGCAGACGGCCGCGGGCAGGTCAAAATCGCCCAGCACTTCATTATTCAGCTCGTCCCAGTTTTCCGCAATGGCGTTGAAAAACTGGCGGGTCTTGCGGGCGCGCTCCTCCAGCATCTGCGCGGCCATGGCCAGGTCGGCCCGCATGTGGGCATCGGGCTGCACAAAGGCCATGAGGGCGCGCAGCAGATCGTGGCGCTCGCCTGTTTTGGGCGCAGCGTAAAAAACCCACAGTCCGTCCCGACGTGAACCCAGCAGGCCCGCTTCCGTAAGAATTTTCAGGTGGCGCGACACGCGCGACTGGCCCATATCCAGAATGTGGACCAGTTCGTTGACCGAAAGCTCATAATGCAGCAGGATGTAGACCAGCCGTAAACGGGTTTCGTCGGAAAGCGCCTTGAAGCAGAGCAGGGCCGTGCCGTTGTCCATAATGCCGGTTGTCCTGAAAAAAGGTGGAAGCGCAGGGGCGCAAAAGCCGGTCGCCGGGCTGCGCCCGGACCTCGGTGACGGCCCCTGTGGAGTGAGGTGGGGCCGCAATATGAATGTAAATATCAAGATATATGCATATAGTCAATACGGCTTTGCGTCGCCGCTGTGGCCAGGGGGGCGGCCTCATGGCCCGGCGCAAGCGTAAGCGCACGGCGGCTTCAGGCCCTATGCCCGTGGGCGAGGCTCTGGCGGGGGTCTTTGCCGGGCTGGGTCTGGACCCGGAGGAAGCGGCCCGCCGCGCTCGCCTGCAAAGCCTGTGGGAGCACTGGGAAAGCGTTATGGGGCCGGATCTGGCCCCCCTGGCGCGGCCCCTGGGGCACCGGCGCGACCTGCTGCTTATTGGGGCAGAAGACGCCATGCTGGCTCAGGAGCTGCACTACCTAAGCCAGGAGCTGCTGGACCGGGCCAATGCCTTTATGGAAGCGCCGGTGTTTCAGAGCGTGCGGGTATCCTTGCTCCTGGGCAAGAACGGGCTGGACGTTTCGGCCGCAAGCCCTCTGCCGGTCACGCGCACCCGTCCCGTGGGGCGCAGCAAGCCCCTGCCTCGCCCCAGCGGCGAACGCCTTGTGGGCATGGACCCCGCCTCGCCCGTGGCCCGTGCCTACGCGCTGTTTGCCGGTCGCAAGCCACGGGCGCAATAAGCGGCCTGCGCCTTCGGTGTGATGCGTGTAAGGGTTTTCCTGCGTCAGCAGCCAGTTATATGGTGCCTGCACAAAACCGCATTGCGTTTTTGTCGTTGCTTTTGCCGCAGGCGCGCTCCCCTCTCCACCGCAAGTTCGGCCCTGCCGCAAAATTTTTTTAGCGTGTTATTTTGCATAAATAAAAAAATATTGGCGCTCCTCAGCCTGCGCCCTTGTTGTGCGCTTGCTGCGGTTATTGACAACGCTTCCGCCGGAGTGCTAGCTTGCTGCAAGCACCGTCCGCCAGTGCCGGACCGGACGGAAGAGCGCGGAGGATGGAATGCAGATGCGGAAAGTCATGGAAGACATTTGTCTGAAACACGACAATGGCTGCGATTTCACCTTTCGCGGTCGCCTGTTCTCCGAATGCTCGTGGTATGACGAAGGCCTTGGCATGCTCACCCGTCAGAAGCTCTATGTGACCGATCACAACGAACAGGTCTACTACATCGTCCGCTCCAGCGGGCAGGAACGCAGCCGTCACGCCTATAAGCTGCGCATGCACGGCGACAATTGCATCATCGATAACGGCGTCAGTGAAATGGCCCTGCAGTTCGACCTGCTCATGCTGGCCGTGCGCGGTCTTTGCGGGCTGGACGCCGCCGCCACCCCCACCCTTTCCATGGTGGAAGAGATGCTCAAGGCCGCCAATGCCTGAGCCGCACCACGGCCATCAGCCACGCCGCCCTCCAACCAGGCGGCGGCAGCCTCCACAGTAAAGGCCCCGCAAGGGGCCTTTTTCACAACCGTCATCATTGCGGACGGGCCTTGGTGAGGACAGGCGTCCGGTAAGAGCGGCGTGGTGCAGACTTTCCCCGTCACCGCGATAAAAAAGCCTTTTTGTGCCGCTGCAGCCTGCGGCGGTTTTTATCGGTCACGGGCGGAAAGCGTTCCGTTTTGTCCGGCCTTGAGGATGAACATCCCCAAAGCCGGGCGGTTCCGGTTTGACACTGCCCAGAGCCGGGGCTATCAAAGAAAGCCGTGCGCCGTTGCCGCGGCGTCGCCGCCAACCGTTTTTCCACAAGGATATGCACCATGACGGATATCGACCGCCAGATGGCCGCCATTAAACGTGGCGTGGCCGAGCTTATCGACGAGGGCGAACTGCGCAAAAAACTGGCGCGGGGCGTCCCCCTGCGCGTGAAAGTAGGTTTTGACCCCACCGCCCCGGACCTGCACCTGGGCCATACCGTGGTCATGCACAAGATGCGCCATTTTCAGGAGCTGGGCCACAAGATCATCTTTCTTATCGGCGACTTCACCGGCCGCATCGGCGACCCTTCCGGCCGTTCAGAAACCCGCCCTCCCCTTACCGAAGAACAGGTCATGGCCAATGCCGAGACCTACAAAAAACAGGTCTTTAAAATTTTGGACCCGGAAAAGACCGAGGTGGCCTTCAACTCCGCTTGGCTGGGTTCCATGAACGCCGCGGACTTCATCCGTCTGGCCTCCTGCTGCACCGTGGCCCGCATGATGGAACGCGACGACTTTGAAAAACGCTTCCGCGAGCAACGCCCCATCTCTATCCACGAGTTCCTCTACCCCCTCTGCCAGGGCTATGACTCCGTGGCTCTCAAGGCTGACGTGGAAATGGGCGGTACGGACCAGAAGTTCAATCTGCTCATGGGCCGCACCCTGCAGGCCCATTATGGGCAGGAAAGCCAGTGCATCCTTACCATGCCTCTGCTGGAAGGCACGGACGGCGTGCGCAAGATGTCAAAATCCTACGGCAATTACATCGGCATCGACGAAGCGCCTTCCCAGATTTTTGGCAAAGTCATGGCCATTTCTGATGCGCTCATGTGGCGCTACTACGAACTGCTCTCCAGCAAATCTCTGGAGGACATCGCCGCCCTCAAGGCCGCCGTGGCCAACGGCAGCGTCCACCCCAAGGCCGCCAAAGAGGCCCTGGCTCACGAAATGGTCGCCCGCTATCACAGCCCCAAAGACGCCGATGAAGCCCAGCAAGGCTTCAACGCCGTGTTTGCCGGCGGCGGCGTGCCCGATGAAATGCCCCAATACGCCTGCTCTTCCGGCGAAGCCAGCACGCCCCCGGCCTTCCTTGAAGCCGCCGGACTGGTAAAAAGCCGCGGCGAAGCCAAACGGCTTATTAAAGAAGGCGCCCTCTCCATCGACGGCCAACGCTGTGACGACCCCCTCTCTTCCCTTGCCAGGGGCTCCTATGTCGTCAAACTGGGCAAGAAACGTTTCCTCAAACTGCTGGTGCAGTAGGGATCTTCTGAGTGCTGCTGTCGTTGCCCGTAACGAGTGTTGCCTCTTTGTCCGCTTCCTTCGCCGCAACGGGCTAAGCTCCTTCGTCGCAACAATTGAAGCTGCTATGGCGCAGAACACAAAAAGGCCGCCCCCAAGGGGGCGGCCTTTTTAGTGTAAAGCAGGAAGTGGGCTACGGCAGCATCCAGTGCAGCACGCCGGACTGCAGGTAGGTCAGCACGCAGATGAAGGCCGTCATGGCCAGGCTGTGGCCCAGGGTGAAGCGGAAGAGGTTGCCCTCGTTGCCCACCAGGCCGGTAGCCGCGGTGGCCACGCTGATGGATTGGGGCGAGATCATCTTGCCGGTAACGCCGCCCGAGGAGTTGGCGGCCACGGCCAGGTAGGGGTCCATGCCCACCACTTCGGCCGTGGAGCGCTGCATGCCGCAGAACAGGGCGTTGGAAGAAGTGTCCGAACCGGTGAGGAACACGCCCAGCCAGCCGAGCAGCGGCGAGAAGAGCGGGAAGAGCGGCCCGGTCAGGGTAAAGGCGATGCCCAGGGTAGAGCTCATGCCAGAGTAGTTCATGAGGTAGGCCAAGCCCAGGATGGTGGCGATGGTCAGGATGGGGAAGCGCAGCTGGTAGATGGTGCGGAAGAAGCAGGCCACCGCCTTGCCGAAGCTGTAGCCCTTCATGAAGGGCACGGAAAGGAAGCCGGCAATCAGGATGGCCGTGCCGCCCGCAGAGAGCCAGTTAAGGGTAAAGATGGCAGGATAGTTGGGATCTTTGCCGGCGGCCAGAATGGGCGCGGCTTTGTTGATCATGCCGTCCAGAGCGGGCCAGGAGAACTTGAGCACCGCGCCGGGCACGGCGTTGAGCATACCCTTGAACTGGGGCAGGCCCCACAAAAAGACCATCAGGGCCAGGATGATGTAGGGCAGCCATGCGCGCAGCACCACGCCGAAGCTGGGGGCTTCGCCCGCCAGGGGGGTTTCCTTTTCGCCTTCAAAACGCCAGATGCGGGCGGGCTTCCACACGCGCAGCAACAGCACCATGGAAATGATGGTGATGATGGCGGACATGATGTCGGGGAGGGTCGGGCCGTGGAAGTTGGAGAAGGCAAACTGCGAGGCGGCGAAGCTCACGCCGGCCACCATGATGGCGGGCAGCACTTCCAGAGAGCGTTTGAAGCCGCACATGACCACGCACAGCCACAGGGGCACGATGACGGAAAGGAAGGGCAGCTGACGGCCCACAATGGCGCTCACGTGCAGGTCGCTCAGGCCGGAAACCTGGGCGCCCACGATGACCGGAATGCCGATGGCGCCGAAGGCCACGGGGGCGGTGTTGGCAATCAGACAGATGCCCGCAGCGTACAGGGGTCTGAAGCCCAGGCCGGCCAGCATGGCCGCGGTGATGGCCACGGGCGTGCCGAAGCCGGCGGTGCCTTCAAGGAAGGAACCGAAAGCAAAGGCGATAAAGATGGCCTGGAGGCGGCGGTCGTCGGTAAGCCGGGCCAGCGATTCTTTGATGTACTCAAATTCGCCGGATTCCACGGTCATGTTGTAGACCCACACCGCCGTGACGACGATCCAGATAATCGGGAAGAGCCCGAAGGCCACGCCGTAGCTCAGTGCGCCCACGGCCGTGCCGAAGGGCATGCCCCACACGGCCACGGCCAGGATGAAGGAAAGGGCCACTGCCACCAGCGAGGCGTAGTGCCCTTTAGCCCGGCGTACGGCCAGCATGTAGAACAGGCTGAACAGCGGGATTGCTGCCAGCAGGGCGGAGACCACTGCTCCGCCTACGGGATCGTAAACTTGCGTCCATGCCATAATGAGACCCTCATACAAAAAAGATGTTGTTGATGGGCATGCCGGAAGGGCGGGCACAGAACGCCCGTGCGCCCCGGCGTCCGGTCACGCCCCCGCGACCAGAGCAGGCGCCGTCAAAACGTGCGCGCATCCGCTAGGATTTACCCGAAAATCCTTTTGCTATCGGCCGAAATACAGATGTCGTCTGTTTTCGTCATCAGGCAGGGCGGAAACTACTCTGGGCTATGTTTATCCTGTTTTGTCCTGAAAAACAACGGGGTGAAGCCCGGCGAGAGGAAAAAAACAGAAAATCCCAGGTGTAGTAAAAAATTCAAGACAACAGGGTTGTTACAGCTGGCCGATAAGAAAAAGCGCAGTGCAGAGGGCCCCGCATGACCCTGCGGCAGCATCGCCCTGCCCTGCAGAACCAGGATGCGGCAAAGGGGCGCGCTTCGTGCACTGTCTGATGGAAAAAGGTTTTGCAGGATGGAGGCTGCGGAGGCAGGAATTTTTGTGAACAAAAGCGCCCTGCCCGCCCCTGCTTCTGGGCATTACAACGTTGCAATGCCCTGGCAGTTGCGTAAGCGCTATGTCTTTGCGCGCGGAAGCGCTGGAACGGGCGCGCCGTAAACGTTGCGAATACCTGTTCTCAACAGTGCTCTGTGCTAGAGCAGTTTACGAATGAAATGAGTTAATTGCTCTGCAAGGATTTTCTTGAAAATCCTTGCCACGAAATGCGAGAAGGCAGGCTTTTGCCTGCCGTAAGCGAGCATTTCAAGTGTTAAATACTCTAGCGGCGCAGGGCGGCAGGCAGGGCAAAGTAGAGGCGGGCGGCCAGATCAAAGCAGGCGCCCGGCAGGTAGCTGGCCCACCAGAAAAGCTGGTATTTGCGCCCGGCGGCGCGCCAGGGGCGCAGGACGCGGCGAGCTTCGGCGTTGTGCCCTTGCCGCCAGAGGTCCACGGCTTTCTGGAAGGCGGCGCGGCGGTTGAGCAGGCTGACCAGGTCGGCGTAGTCCGCGTCGTAGCCGGGGTAAAGGCGGCGGTGTTTCTTCAGAATGCGCAGGGTTTCGTCTGCAAACTGGCCGAATTTGCGGAAGGTAGTATTGGCCCCGTGCACTCGCCAGAGCGTCAGGGGGGCGTCCACATGGTCCAGTTCCCAGTCGTGGGCGATGCGGTAGAAGACGTCGGCTTCTTCACAGACGTTGAGGCTTTCGTCAAACCAGCCGCCGTTTTGACCCGTGCCGGGGGCCACGCCCGCAGAGGAAAGCCCGGTGAGGGCAGTGGCCCGGATCATGGCCGAGGACATGGAAATCCACTGTCGTTCCATGAGGGCGGCAAAGGCTTTGCCGCGCACGGGCGCGGCTTCGGCGAAAAGGCGGCGGCGCATGCCCCGGCCGTCAAAGATTTCCGTGTCGGTGCAGGCAAGGCCCACGCGGGGGTTGACCTCAAAAAGGGCCGTCTGCGCCGCCAGTTTTTCGGGCCGCCAGAGGTCGTCGCAGTCCAGAAAGGCCAGGTAGCGGCCCCTGGCCTGGGCCAGGGCCAGATTGCGGCCCGCGCCCAGGGGTACGATAGTCTCGCCCCGGAAGTAGCGCACCTTGGGACCGTAGCTCTGCGCTATGGCCGGGCTAGCATCGGTGGAGGCATTGTCCCAGAAGATGACCTCAAAATCGGTAAAGGTCTGGGCCATGAGGCTGTCCAGGGCTTCACGCAGGTGGCGGGAACTGTTCAGACAGTTCATGATCACGGAAACGGCCGGGGCCTCCGTGACGGCGGGACGCGGGGCGTCTGCAGGCGTCTGCATGGCGGTCAGTCCAGGGCGGCGGCCAGGGCGTCGCAGACGTGCTCCACGTCTGCGCGGCTCAGGCCGGGGTGCAGGGGTACGGTCAGGATTTGACTGTAGAGGGCTTCGGTCACGGGCAGACTGGGTTTGCCGCCGCCAAAGAAGCTCAGCAGGTGGTTGGGCTTGTAGTGCACGCCTGTGGGGATGCCCCGGTCGGCCAGGACGCGGACCACCTGATCTTTGCGGCCTTCCCGCACGCAGACGGGCAAAATATGGGGCACAATATAATCCTGCGGGTCTGTGGCAAACAGGTGCAGGCCCTTGAGGGGGCTAAGGCGCTGGGCATAGAGGGCGGCCAGGTCGCGCCGGGCCGGGGCAAATTCCTTATCCAGGCGGCCCAACTGCACGCGGCCCACAGCGGCCATGATGTTGCTCATATGGTAGCGCCATCCCTGGCGCTTTACGTCCGGATCCCAGGAGCGCGTGCCGGAAAAGCGCTTTTGGGCATCGTTTTCCACGGAGAGCAGGCGGGCGTCCGAGGCCAGGCGGACCACTTCGGGGTCAAAGGAAACCAGGCAGCCGCCTTCGCCGCAGGTGATGTTCTTGATGCCGTCGAAGCTGAAGCAGACCACATCGCCGAAGCTGCCGATTTTGCGGCCGTGGCGCAGACAGCCGAAGGCGTGGGCCGCGTCCTCTATCACGCGCAGGCCGTGGCGGCGGGCAAAGGCGTAAACCTCTTCCAACTGCCAGGGGTTGCTGGCGTAGTGCACGGGCATGACGGCGATGGTGCGGGGGGTCAGGCGGCGGGCGGCGTCTTCCAGGTCCAGGGTGCCCGTTTCGGGCAGCGCGTCGCAGGCCACGGGACGGCAGCCCGCAGCGCTGATGGCCTGAAAGGAGGCCACAAAGGTCAGGCTGGGCACCAGCACTTCCGGGCGGCCGTCTTTGACGGCGCAGCCGGCGGCCACGGCGTCCACAGCCAGGTGCAGGGCGGCCGTGCCGGAGTTGGTGGTGACCACCTGTGCGGGCTTCACGCCCAGGTAAGCGGCCAGTTCTTCTTCAAAGCGGCGCACTTCCGCGCCCATGCCCAGATAGCCGTCTTCCAGCAGCACGCGCGCCACGGCGCGCGCCTCCGCCTCGCCCACAATGGACCGGGACAAACGCATGGCCGACATACAGCCTCCTTGTGGGGTCTAACCCACTTCGGCCTTCGTGTCGCTCAATAACGTGTCCAGGTCAAGCAGAATCAGCAGCCGGTCGTCCAGCTTGCCCACGCCCCTGATGTATTCCGAGCCCACGCCGCAGACCACGGGGGGCGCGGCCTCCACCGTGGAGGCGGGAATGCGCAGCACTTCGGAAACGCCGTCCACCAGAAAGCCCACGATTTTCTGGTCAAATTCCATGACCACAATGCGGGTGCGGCTGTCGCGTTCTACCGGCGGCAGGTTGAAGCGGGTGCGCATGTTGATGACCGGGATGACCTTGCCGCGCAGATTAATGACGCCTTCAATGTAGGCGGCCGCGTGGGGCACCATGGTGATCTGTATGGGGCGGATGATTTCCTGTACCGCAAGGATGTCCACGCCGAATTCTTCGTCGGCAATATGGAACGTGACCAGCTGCAGCAGGTCGCCTTTATGGGCGGCAGCCTGGTCGGCGGCGGTCTGGCTGGTGGCCGTCGGCGATGCGCCGGCGGCGGGGGTGGTGGTTTGCGTCATGATGGTGTCTCCGTGCTTTCCGGAACATGCCCCAACGTCTGCGCGCGGGGGCGGCCGTGGAACGTCGCGTCTTTCTTATCGGCAGCGCCCGGCAGGACTTCAGGGCCGCTTCCCAGCTTTGGGCCGGGGCGCGTTCGTCCGGGCGCAGGGAGTCCGGCCAGACGCGGCGTACGTAGTCGAAGTGGTTGACGCGCAGGTTCGCACAGCGTTGTCTGTGAGGGGGAGAGTCCGCCGGGCGTGATGCGCGGGCGGTGGCGCGCTACGGGGATGTTTTCCGCCGCCAGGGTGGCCTGCAGGGCCGGGTCCGCGCCGGCGTAGACGCAGAGACAGTCCGCGCCGGGGGGCACGGCCCGCAGGGAACGCACGGCGGCTTTGAGCAGCAGCAGGTAGGAAGGTTTGTGGTCCAGGCAGAAAATCACTTTCATGACTGGGGGGCCTCTTCGGGGCTGGGCGCGGGGTTCTCCAGCCTTTCCAGCAGCAGATTGGCGCGGCGGGCCATGCCCTCCGTGTCGAAATCGCGTAGTCGGTGCAGAATGTCCGTCACGTCGCCGGCATAGGGCGTGCCTTGGGTCAGGGGGGCGAAGCGCGCCAGAGCCGCTTCGGCCCCGCCCCAGTCTGTAATCATACGTTCTGGCAGGGTTTCCAGCACCTCGTGCAGAGCCTCCAGCCGGGCTGCCGACAGCCGCCGTTGGCCGCCTGTGGTCGCGTCGCCGTGCCGTTGCAGGGTGCTGATCTGGGCCAGGGCTTCGGCCATGCTGTGGGCAAAGTCGGTCATGAGCTCCTGGGGGGGCGCGCTGTGGGGCAAATTGGCCTCCATCTCCGTGGTGAGCTTGCGGATGCGCTCTACCCCCAGGTTGGCGGCCACCCCCTTGACCGTGTGGGCCAGGCGCGCGGCGGCGCGGTAGTCGCCGGCGGCCAGCAGGGCTTCCAGTTCGCGCGGGCTGTCGCCGTAGTGCTCCATGAAGCGCAGCAGCAGGTCGCTGTACAAGCCATTGTTGCCGCCCACAGTGGCGAGTCCGGCTTCAAAATTGATGGGTGGGTCGCTCGGCGTGGCGTCCGGGCGGGCGGCGTCGGGGGCAATCTTTTCGTCGTCGCCGGCGGAGGCGGTGGCCGTGGTTTTATCCGGAGACGACGCGTCCGGCGTGGGCCCGACAGGCGCCGTGCCCGTGTCGGGGCAGCAGGGCAGCCCGCCGGGCAGCCAGCGGCACAGGGCGTCGTAGAGGGCGGTGGGGTCCACGGGTTTGGTCAGATAGTCGTTCATGCCCACGGCCTTGCCGTCGTGGCGCGAGGCTGCGTCCGTGTGGGCGGTCATGGCGATGACGGGCAGACTGTGCGGCGTATGCCCCAGGGCGCGGATGCGGCGGGTGGCCTCCAGGCCGTCCATAACCGGCATCTGCACGTCCATAAGCACCACGTCCACGCCGCCCTGGCGTACTGTCTCCAGCGCTTCCTGGCCGTTATTCGCCAGACGCACTTCCAGACCCGCCCGGAGAAGCAGCTCCCTGGAAATTTGCGCGTTGATTTCATTGTCGTCCACCACAAGGACCACGGGGCGCAGCTGGGTCGGGTTCGGGGCCGGGTCCGGCTCTGCCGCAAGGGTCTGGGGCCGCGCGAAGTCCAGGGCAAAGGAAAAGGTCGTGCCTTTGCCGGGGACGCTTTCCACCTGCAGATCCCCGCCCATGAGGTGCACCAGCTGCCGGGCCAGGGCCAGGCCCAGGCCCAGACCGCTGTCCGCGCGGGTGAGGGATTCATCGCCGGGGGTAAAGGGATCGAACACGGTGCAGAGCTGCTGGGCGTCCATGCCCGGCCCGGTATCGGCCACCACAAAGCGCAATCGCAGCCTGTCGGGCGCGGAGGCGGCAATGGGATCTTCAGACGGGGGGGCGGGCTGCGCCCGGCACTCCACTACGCCGCGACTGGTGTAGCGTACGGCATTGTCCAGGAGGATGCGCAGAACTTCTTCCAGATGGCGCTCGTCGCCCGTGATTGTGGCGGGCAGGGCGGGGTCGAGCACAAAGCGCAGGTCCAGTTTTTTTTCCAGAGCCGCGCCGGCCACGCTCTGGCGCAGCAGCTCTACGAATCTGGCCAGCACAAAGGGCTGCGGCTCCAGTTGCACATGGCCTTCGCTGGCGCTGGAAAAGTCGAGAATGCGGTTGACCATGTCCAGCAGCACGCTGCCGGATTTGTTGATTTGCGCCAGGTAGTCGCGCTGCACGCCGCTGAGCTCTGTCTGCAGGCTCAGGTAGCTCATGCCGATGATGGCGTTGAGGGGCGTGCGGATTTCGTGGCTGATGCGGCGCAGGAAATCATCTTGCACGCGGGAGGCCCGCTGGGCCAGCTCCAGGGAGGTGAGCGCCTGAGTTCTGGCCTGCACGGCCTGCTTGCGGTTGTTGCGGGCCGTGAGCTCTGCGGCTTTGAGCGCGTTGATGCGGGCCTGCAGGGTGGCCTGCATGTGCTGTAGGGTGGCGAACATGCCGGCCAGTTCGTCCTGGTGGCGCAGGCGCAGGGGGGGCGGATCTTCCCCCGCGGCCACGGCGGCCGCGTAGCGGTTGACGGCCCGCAGGGGCCGCACCACCCTGGTGTGGCAGACGTAGATATTGATCACAGCGCTCACGGCCAGCAGGCTCAAGCCCGCCAGCACGGCGGCCAGCAGAGGCAAAAGGCTGGCCTGGCGCGCCTTCATTTCGTTCAGAAAGTCCCCGCGCCAGCGTTCGCGCAGTGCGCGCATGCGGCTTTCGAGCTCCAGGGGCAGGCGGTCCAGTCCCGTGCTGCGCAGCATGCGCCGCGCGCCTTCCGGGTCCGGCGGGCGGCCTTCGGCCCTGGCCTCGCCCATGGCGCGGCCCACGGTGGCTTCCGTAAGGTAGGCGAGTTGGGCTGTTTCGTTGAGCAGTGCGCGAACCTGATCCAGAACTCCCGGCGGCAGGATAAGGCCTTCGGCCAGGGCGTTGAGAGAAACTGTTTGCCCTGGCGCAAGGCGCGAGCTTTGCGGTCGCGGGGCTTCCCCCTGGGCCACCTGCAGGGTGTGCTGCCAGGCCTCCAGGCTGGCTTTGTCGCCTGTGACCACAAAGGCCAGGGCATCGGCGTAGGTCTGCTGCACCGAATCGCCCAGTTCGCCCAGCAGACTTTCAAGGTGAGAAAATTCGTGTACCATGCCGTTAAGCGTGTGCTGGCCCCGCGCCAGCCAGATCAGCCCCGTGGCCAGCACGGCCAGCAGGATCAGCTGGGTGATGTTGGCTATGCGGATCAGACCACGGATGCTCATGTCGTGCTCCCGGTACGGCCCATCCCCGCGGTGGGCGGGGACGGGTTTTTCTTGCTGTTCCCCCCGGTATGCCATAGGCTGCCGCAAAAATCACCTCCAACCGGCGCAGCCGTCCCCCCCGGTCGTCATGTTGTCCATCCGGTCCTCCCTTCTGCCCCACCTGGCCCTGCTGACCGCCATGTCCTTCTGGGGTTCCACTTTTGTGGCGTTGCGTGTGGCCCTTGCCGCGCTTACTCCCCTGCAGACCATGAGCGGGCGTATGCTGGTGGCCTGCCTGGCCCTGCTGCCTGTCTGGCCGCGTTTGTTTCGGGAGCTGCGGCGCAACGGGCACTGGGCTTTGCTCTTGCTGATGGGGCTGTGTGAGCCCTGCCTGTTTTTTTTGTTTGAGACCCACGCCCTGCGCCTGACCACGGCCTCGCAGGCGGGCATGGTCACGGCCCTGCTGCCTCTGCTGGTGGCGGCGGCCGCCTACGTGGCTCTGGGGGAACGTTCCGGCCCGCGCGCGTGGCTGGGCTTTGCCCTGGCCGTGGGCGGCGTGGTCTGGCTGAGCGGCACGGCCAGGGCAGGGGCAGCCGCCCCCAACCCGGCCCTGGGCAATCTGTTGGAGGCCGCAGCCATGTGCTGCGCCACGGGCTATACTCTGCTGGCCCGTCGCTTGTCGCCGTTTTACAGCCCCCTGTGCATTACTGCCGTGCAGGCCGGCGTGGGGCTGGCTTTTTTCAGCCTGCTGCTCTGCTTTGTGCCCGAAAGCGCGGCGCGGGTGGACCTGGGACGGAACTTTCCCGCCTGGGCCGCCTGGGCCTGCGTGGCCTACCTGGGGGGCTGCGTGACCTTTGCCGGCTACGGTCTGTATAATCTGGGGGTTAACCGGCTTTCCGCCGGCCGCGCCGCCGCCTACACCAATTTGATTCCGGTTTTTGCCATGTTTTTCGGCATGCTGTTGTTGGACGAACGCCTCAGTCCCGGCCAGTATGGCGGCGCAGTCTGCATTGTGGCGGGGGTGCTCTGCAGCCAGTGGCGCGGCGGCGCGAAAGAAGCAACGTAGTTTTTGACGGGGCGTCAGGGATGTGTTCCGCCCTTGCCCGCGGAGGGCCGGACGCCGGTACAAAAGCCCCCGGCCTCGTCGTGGCGACGATGCCGGGGGCGGGTACGGCGCAAGGCAGACCGGGGGGCAATCGGCCCGCGTCGGCGGATGGAGGAGGGCGTCGCCGCGCGGGGCCTTGCGCCGCATCCGCGGCAACGACGCGAGGCGTCGTTCCGGGAACGGGTCAGGCCAGTTTGTCCAGCAACTGCAACAGCCGGGCGGCGTCTGCGGCGTCGGGCTGCAGGGGCAAGGCCGTCAAGATGCCCAGGCCTTCGGTGGCCTCGTGAAAGTCCTCCTCCGGCATGGGGCTCAGCACGGCGGTGGGCACGGCGGCGTTGACCAGCAGCAGGTCCATGACGGCCCGGCGTGCGTCCGCCTCTGGTCCAAGGTCCAGAATCATCAGGTCCGGCGGCTGCGTGCGCAGCAGCGCCTTGCAGTCTTCCAGGCCGGACACCAGCGCCACGCTGTGCCCCGGCGTTTCCAGCCCGGCCACAAAAGCGGCCAGATCCGCGGGGCGGCGGGTTTGCACCACAAGATTTCTGCTCATGCCTGTCCTCCCCTGGGCCGCTGCGCGGCCCGCATGGTCACAAGGTTTTCCCTTTGGAGAGGCTTAATGGCCGCCGCCGCAAGTGTTTTCCACGGTGAAGGGGGCGAGGCGTCCCGCGCAGAAGGCTTCCACGGCTTTGCCCACATTGGGCTGGTCGCCGGCAAAAAAGACCTGGATGCCCATTTGGTTGAAGCCCATGAGGGGACGCATGCCCATGCCGCCAGCCAGCAAGGCCGTGACGCCGTGCTGCGCCAGATACTGCACGGGGGCCATGCAGCCGCCCTGCTGGTGGGGGATGGGCGGCAGGGTGGACTGACCCAGCACTTTGCCGTCTTCCACTTCCACGATGGTATAAATATCGCAATGACCGAAATGCATGCCCATGCCGGCTTCCATGCCGCCGGGCAGCGCCGAAGGAACGGCTACCACTGACTTGCTCATACGTTGCATCCTTGTCTGTTTTGGTTAGAGGTGGGTAAGCGCGGCGGCAGGCTTGCGGGGCGTTGCAGCCAGCTGCCGTATCCCGCGCCACATGGCCGCCAGAGGGGCGGTCAGGGGCGAGGGGTCTTCGGTCAGAGCGCGGCGGCGCAGCATGGCTTGGGGCACCAGGGGGCTGAAGGGCAGCTCGCCGACCACCGTATGGCCGTTCTGCGCCGCCAGGGCGCGGATGGCCGTCGCTTCTTCCGGGTTGAGGTCCGCTTTGTTGATACACACGGCCACGGGGATGCGGAAGTGGGCGCAGAGCTCCGCCACCCGCGTGAAGTCGTGCTTTCCGGCCGGGGTGGGTTCCACCACGGCCACAGCCAGATCCGCGCCGGAAAGGGAGCTGATCACCGGGCAGCCCACGCCGGGCGAGCCGTCGCAGAGCAGCCAGTCCAGCCCGCGTTGAGCGGCCAGTTCCCGCGTACGGGTTTTGAGCAGCGCCACCAGGCGGCCGGAATTTTCCGCTCCGGGGGCCAGTTGGGCGTGCACAAAGGGGCCCAGCCGGGTTTCGCTCACATACCACTGGCCGCAGTGCCGTTCGGGAAAGGCTATGGCTTTGTCCGGGCACAGGCTGTAGCAGACGCCGCAGCCCTCGCAGGCCAGGGGGTCGACCTTGGCCACGCCTGTTTCAAGGTTTATGGCCTCAAAGCGGCAGAGGGCGACGCACTGGCCGCAGCCCGTGCAGCGTGCCGGGTCCACCACGGCCGTGTTGCCGGAGATGAAAGGCTCTTCACTGATGCGGCGCGGGTCCAGCAGAATGTGCAGATCGGGCACATCCACATCCAGGTCCGTGAGCGCCAGGCCCAGCCCTTCTGCATGGGCCAGGGCCGCGAAGGCGGCGCAGAGACTGGTCTTGCCCGTGCCCCCTTTGCCGCTGACGACGACGATCTCAGGCATGAGCGGCCTCCTTGACAAAGGCTTGCAGCCGCGCTGCCAACTGCGTGCAGCGTTGCCGCCAGTCATCCCCAACGGGGGCGGGGGCCAGGGTAGGCGGCAGGCCGCGCGCGCCTGCCGCAGCGGCCTCGCGGTCAAAGGGCAGCTCTGCCAGTACGGGCAGACTCCGCCCGGCGCACCAGCGGCGCAGCTCCGCCGCGTCGGCGTCGCTCTCCGCCATGCCCACACGGTTCAGCACTACGGCCGTGGGCCGGCCCAGAGGCTCAAGAGCCGCGTGGGCCAGCCGAAAGTCGTGCACGCCAAAGGGCGTGGGCTCGGCCACCAGGAGAACTGCATCGGCCTTGCGGGCAACGGTCATGGTGGGGCAGCTCACGCCGGGGGGGCCGTCCAGAATAACGTCGGGCGCGGTTTCGCCGTCTTCCGCAACCGGCAGAAGATCTTCCAGCCGTGCAGAGAGCGCCCGCAGCAGGGGCGGGGTCATGGCTTCGCCCACCCTGCTGCGGCCCATGAGAAAGGCCCTGCTCGTCGGCGCCAGTTTTGTGACGCCCTGCAGCAGCACGCCCAGCTCCCGCCGGCCGGGGGTCAGGGCCTGGGCCGGGCAGACCGCAAAGCAGCCGCCGCAGCCGTGGCACATTTCAGCAAAAAAGACCGCCTTGCCGCCCAGCATGGCTATGGCCCCGAAGCGGCAGATCTCCCGACAGGCCCCGCAGGCCGTGCAGCGGGCGGGATCCACCTGTGGCACCTCCATGTAGACCGGTTCGGGCGCGGCGAGCTCCGGCTTGAGGTAGAGGTGCAGATTGGGGGCCTCCACATCGGCGTCCACCGCCAGGCACGGCCTGCCCCACTGGGTGAGCAGGCTGGCGGCCACGGTAGTTTTGCCCGCGCCGCCCTTGCCGCTGGCCACCAGCAGGCGCATGTCAGGCCCTTCCGCCCGCGGCGCGGTTGGGACCCTGCGCCTGGGCCGCCTTGCCGCTTTCATAAAGGTTAACGGCCTGGCCCACGCTGCCCTTGTCCATATCCTGAAACACGGCAACCCCCGCCGCTTGCAGGGCCGTAAAAGCCTTGGGGCCCACAAAGCCGCTGAGCACCACGGTAACGCCCGCCTGGGCCAAGCGCTCCGCCGTCTGAATGCCGGCCCCCTGGGCCGCCATCTGCGAAGCGCCGTTGTCCAGATACGTGGTCTGACGGGTTTCCGTGTCCAAAAGCACAAAGCCGGCGGCCCGACCGAAACGCGGATCCACCATGGACTCCAGCCCAGGGCCTTCACTGGAAACGGCAATCTTCATCTGAGGCCTCCTGCAGCGGCACTTTCGTCGGGGAAAATGCCCATAAGGTTATCCTGCCCGATCAGGTTTTTGTGTTTTGCTCAAATGAGCATAACATCAGACTTGCGCCTGTCAAGAGAAAAAGTTGCGTCAAAGTGCCTTCAGAAAAAAAATATGCGGGATTGGGTGCGCCAGGCAGCGCTGGAAGGAACAATTTTCCGGTACGGTTTTTGCTTGCCTGCTGCGTTACCAGAAAATGTTTTTCGGGAGGCTGTATGCTGCGATTTTTTACTCCGTACCGTTGGCCCTATACCTTGTTTGTGACGCTTTTGGTGAGCAGCGCTCTTTTTTTGCTGGTCATGCTCGGCAGCGCTGCGGAGCCGGCCCCCTCCGGCGCGGACTATGCGCCGGGCTTTGCCGTGCGGGCCGACCATGTGCAGGTGGTGCAGGTGGTGCCCCTGGCCGGAGCGAGCCTGCGCAACCCTGCCGCGTCCACGGCGCGCGCCGCTGTGGTTTTGCCTTATTAGATAATTTCAAATGGCGTTGCGGCTGTGCGGGCAGACGTCCGCTACGGAGACGTGGCGCGTTTTTTGCGTCGACAGACGCCGGGGCGTACCGCAAGCGTTGCGGAAACAGTTGCAACGCAAGGCGGCGCCTTCTGCTGCGTGTAAAAAAATACCGCTTTTTCTGCAGGAAACAACTGCCCTGCTGCCGTTATTTTTTTTGTTTGTCGGCAGGGAGTTGCCGGGGCCGGAGCGCGTGGGCCCGGGTTGCGTCAACGGCAGGCGCGCCGCCCGGCCATGACCGTAGCGGTCGCCGCAGAGTATTCAGAAACGCTTTATTTTTATCGTGCTCACAGTGTGGGGGCAGGCCGGAGCACGTTGCGCGGCCTTAGAGCAGTTAGCGAATGAAATGAGCTAACTGCTCTGCAAGGATTTTCTTGAAAATCCTTGCCACGAAATGCGAGAAGGCAGGTTTTTGCCTGCCGTAAGCGAGCATTTCAAGTGTTAAATGCTCTAGACGGCCGCCGCAGAGACACGCCCGCCTGCCGCAACAGAGTCATGTCGAAAAGGGTTATCCTTTTCTTTTAGCGTCGGCCTTGACCCTCGCGTACGCATCCCGTATAAAAGTCTTGTGGTTTCATGCCATGGACCGTTTCTTGACCGGATTCTATGTATATCGTATTCTCCCGCTTTCATGCCTTTCACAACTGCCGGCATCCTTCCTCCGGGGCGCCGCACTTTCAACACAAGGTATAACAACATAATGAACTGGGATTGGGACAAACTGCAGGAAAAACGGCAGAAACAACAAGGCGCGCAGCCGCCTCGTCCGCCGCATGAGCCGGAACCCGAAACCGAACCGCGCGAAGACGAACCTCGCCGCGCCCGGCGATCCGATTTCGGCGGCGGCCGTCCTTCTTTTGGCGACAATCCTTTTAAAAAACTGTCGCAGCTCAAGCCGCCCCGCGGCAAAGCCGTGTGGCTGGTAGGGCTGGCCGTGCTGGGTTTGTGGCTGCTTTCCGGCATCTACATCATTAACCCCGACGAGCAGGGCGTGGTGCTGCGCTTCGGCCAGTACAACCGTACTGAGGGCCCCGGCCCCCATTACGCCTGGCCCGTGCCCATCGAAAGCGTCTACAAGCCGCAGGTCACCCAGGTGCTGCGCAGCGAGGTGGGCTTCCGTTCCGTGGGGCAGGCCGCCACTTTTCAGCAGGGCCAGCTGCGCACTATCCCCGAAGAAGCCTCCATGCTTACGGGCGACGAAAACATCGTCAACGTGCAGTTCAGCGTGCAGTACAAAATCAATGACCCCGTGCAGTATCTGTTTAACGTGAGCGCGCCCACGGCCCTGGTGCGCAACGCGGCCGAGGCCGCCATGCGCGAGGTTATCGGCAACAGCCAGATCGATTCGGCCATCACCGACGGCAAACTGCAGATCCAGAGCGAGGCCACTCAGCTTTTGCAGACCATCCTCGACCGCTACGGCGCGGGCATCCGCGTGCTGGCCGTGCAGCTGCAGGACGTGCACCCCCCGCGGGAAGTTATTGACGCCTTTAAAGACGTGGCCAGCGCCCGCGAGGACAAAAGCCGCATCATCAATGAGGCCGAGGCCTACCGCAACGAACTGCTGCCCAAGGCCCGCGGCCAGGCTGCGGCCCTGCGCAACGAGGCTCAGGCCTATACCGCCACCAGGGTGCGCGCCGCCGAGGGTGAGGCCGCCCGTTTTGACGCCTTGCGCGTGGAGTATGAAAAAGCCCCCAAAGTCACTGAACAGCGCCTGTACTATGAAGCGGTGGAGGAAATCCTCGCCGCCTCCAAGGACAAAGTGGTGCTGGACGGCGCTGCTGCCGGACGGGCCCTGCCCTATCTGAACCTGCCCGGTTTTGGCGCGCCCGTGGCCCCCAAGGCGCTGGAGAAGAAGTAATGCGCAGAAATCCTCTTGCTCTTGCCCTGGTGCTGTTGGTGCTGGTCGTGGTGGTAAGCCAGACGTTTTTCACCGTCCACCAGACCCAAAAGGCTCTGGTGCTGCAGCTGGGCGACCCCTTGCAACGGGTTTACGGCCCCGGCCTGCATGTGAAAATCCCTTTTATCCAGAACGTGGTCTACTTCGACGCCCGCGTGCTGGACTACGAGGCCCGCTCGCGCGAAGCCTTCACCGTGGACAAAAAAGCCATCGTGCTGGACAACTACGCGCGCTGGCGGATTATCGACCCCCTGCAATTTTACCGTACCATGCGCAGCATTCCAGGCGCGCAGGCGCGGCTTGACGACGTTGTCTACTCCCAACTGCGCGCTCTGGTGGGCGCGTACACCCTTACAGAAGTGGTGTCCTCCCACCGGGCCGTCATCATGAAGGAAGTAACCAACAAGGTTTCGGCCTTGATGCACAATTATGGCGTGGACGTACTGGACGTGCGCATCAAACGCACGGATCTGCCTTCCGAAAACCAGCGGGCCATTTTTGGCCGTATGCGCGCGGAACGGGAACGGCAGGCCAAACAGTACCGTTCGGAAGGCGAGGAGGAATCCACAAGAATCCGCTCCGACGCCGACCGGCAGCGCGCCGTCATCCTGGCTGAAGCCGCACGTGCGGCGGAGGTGGAACGCGGCAAGGGCGACGCCCAGGCCGCCGCCATCTACGCTGAGGCCTACAACAGGGCGCCCCAGTTCTACGCATATCAGCGCTGGCTTGCCACGCTGCGTTCTTCCCTTAAGGAAAACAGCAGAATAGTTCTTGGCACCACGGCGCCCCTGCTCAATCAACAATAGCCCACGTGGCTTGCCTCGTGTTTAACGGAGCCTTTATGCCTGCATTCGCAGAAATTTATGAACGCATCAAACTAGCCACCAACAGCCGTACGCAGGTGGAATTGGCCGAGGTGCTGGACATTCGTCAGTCCAGCATTTCCGATGCCAAGCGCCGTAATTCCGTACCTGGCGACTGGTATATGAAGCTGTTTGAAAAATTCGGCCTCAATCCCGACTGGCTCAAACAGGGCGTGGGGCCCATGTACCTGCGCACCGAACAAGGCTATGTGCCGCAGGACGCCCCGGCCGCTCTGGCTGAAAGCGCCGCCCACTACGGCGACGTTCTGGCCCGCAGCAGCGTAGCCTCTCTCTACGACCCCCTTTGCGCCTATGCCGACGACCAGCCCCGTCCGGAACTGGAGCTGGTGGGCAAAATTGCCCTGCCCCTTTCCTTTGTGCGTGACGGGCTTACCGTGCTGCGCCTGCGTGCCGACAACATGGCTCCCATCATGGCCGGCGGCGCGTATGTGGGCGTGGACACGCTGGACAACGAAGTGGTTTCCGGCCACGTCTACGCCGTGTTTGCCCCTTTGGAAGGCGTGGTGCTGCGCCGCGTGTTTCTCAACAGCACGCAGGACGGCTATGTGTTGCGTTCCGAAGCTCCGGACTTCCCCGAAACCTCCCTCACCTCCGAGCTCTTGCGCAAACGGCTCCTGGGTCGCGTGGCCTGGGTGCTGCAAGAAATCTGACCATGACCCCTCCCCTCCTCCCCATGTGCCGCTCTCTGGTCTGCCGCCTCTGCATCCTGCTGGTCTGTCTGTTCTGCTCCGCCTGTGGTGCACGTGAGGCCCCTGAGGCCGCCGGTCTGGAGGAAGCCCCTTTGTCCGCCCCCGACGCTGCCTGTAACGACGCGTCGGGGGCGGCCCAACCCTGGTCCGCACCCAGTGCGGCCGCCGGTGCCGCCAACGCTTCCACAGCATCTCCGGCCGCCCTGCCCGCAGTCTGGCAACCTTTGGCGCAGCGTCTGGCAGCCGATGGCCTTTCCGGCCCGCGGGTGACGGCCTTGCTCCAAAGCCTGGGACCCACGGCCAGCCAGGCCCCCATGGGCCGTAAAATGCGCGAGCTCTACCAACGCCGCTTTTTCCCTCGGCCCCCTTCCACCAAACCTGCGCAGCAGTATTATAAAGGCGTGGTCAGCGCAGCCAACGCCCGTCAGTGTCGCGCTTTTATAACCGCGCACCAGGCGGATTTCAGCGCGGCGGCAACCCGCTACGGCGTGCCCCCTTCCGTGGCCGTGGCCCTGCTTTTTGTGGAAACGCGCCTGGGTAAGGTGCTGGCCGACGTGCCCGAAAACGCCTTCCACACGCTGGCCAGCATGGCCGTGAGCCGCAGCCCTCAAGACATTACGGATTGGTTGCCCCGCATGCCAGGCTATGAGGCCCACCTGGACTGGTTTGCCGCCACCATGCCCAAACGGGCCGACTGGGCCTACAAGGAAACCCGCGCCCTGGTGGAACACATGCTGCGCGATAACGTGCCCCCCTCACACCTGCCCGGCTCCATCTATGGCGCTGTGGGCCTCTGCCAGTTCATGCCCTCCAATATCGCCGTGTACGGCGCAGACGGCAACGGCGACGGCCGCGTGGACCTCTTCGATACCTCCGACGCCATCGCCAGTCTGGCCAACTATCTGGCCCGTCACGGCTGGAAACCCGGGCTGCCCCGCGCCCGGCAGCACAAAATCCTCATGGCCTACAACCACTCTGACGTCTACGCCAACACCATTCTGGCTCTGGCAGATCTGGTGGAACAGCCGTAGGCGCGTAAAATTTCTGTTTAGTAAAATCTTATCATGTGGCGCGCAGGCGGCACAACCTGACAAAAAACCACAAAAAAGCGGTCAGCCTTTTACGGCTGACCGCTTGCTTTCTTATGGTGCGCCCGGCGAGATTCGAACTCACGACCTTTGGCTCCGGAGGCCAACTTTCAATATTTACACCTAGTTTCATCAATTTTTTTTATTTTATAATTTTAATAGATTGTAAAATTGTTTTCTTGCATTTTGTTCTATACTTTGCCATCAAAAGTCAAGCACAGGGTTGGAAATAGGGTTGGAATATTGGTGGAGGAAGTTTATGGCGAGTCAGACTCGTGTGAAGACAAATTACCCCGGAGTGTTCTACCGGCTTGCTGAGCGTAAAGGCAAACCCGGTGAAGAGCGGGTCTATTATATTGTTTTTAAGCAAGATTCTAAGGTCGTTGAAGAAAAAGTTGGTAGGCAGTATGCGGACGATATGACTCCTGCTAAGGCGTCCGGAATACGAGCTGAGCGGATTGAAGGGAAGCGCGCTTCTCGTAAGGAGATTCGCGAGGCAGCTCTTGCGGCAAAGGCAGCCGAGGCTGCTAAGCCGACAATTGCTAGACTTTGGAGTCAGTATCAACTTGCTTTTGATGATGATAAAGTAAGAAAATCTGATGTGAGCAGGTATAATATCTATATATGTGAAATTTTTAAAAACAAAACGCCTAATGAAATAACAACATTAGAAATAGATAAGCTCCGTCATATGCTGCTCAAAGCAGGTAAAAGTCCGCAAACAACAAAACACATACTCGCATTGCTTCGTCGGATAATCAAATTTGGCGTCAGAAAAGGGCTATGTGCATCACCAGATCCATCCGTGCTCCATTTTGAGATGCCAAAGGTAGACAATCAGAAAACGGAAAGTTTAACCGGCGAGCAGTTGAATAAATACCTAGAAGCAATTGATATGGAAGCAGATCAAGACGCCGCCGCCTTGTTAAAGCTCGCGTTAGTTACGGGCATGCGCAAGGGTGCTTTGCTGGCGTTGCAGTGGAGTGATATCGATTTTGAAAGGGATTTTATTTTGCTTCGTGGTGAAGCCGCTAAGAAAGGTAAAACAGAACGTATACCACTCTCACATGCGGCCAGAATTGTACTTCAAGGAGTTAGAAGAGTCGATAGCTTGTATGTGTTTCCGGGAAGAAACGGTGAGCAGCGGAAGGAATACCGAAAAATAGCAGAGAGGGTGAAAAGGCGCGCTGGCCTGCCTGAAGATTTTCGTCCGCTGCATGGGTTGCGTCATGCCTATGCTTCGCTTCTTGCCTCCAGTGGAAAGGTCGACCTATACACATTGCAGAAGTTGTTGACGCATTCAAGCCCTCAGATGACCCAGCGTTACGCACACTTGGCAGATGAAGCGTTGCAACGTGCAGCTAGCATCGCCGATGAAATCTTTGACATGGACACGGAGAAAAAGTGATGCCAAATCTAGCCCTTGACCAAACAAACATAGAAGAGTCCTTTTTCTTTTGTGAATATGCGAAACGCAGATTTGAGATGTCAAAATTTAATGATGGTCAGATAACTGAAACTATTGACAACTTGAACTATCGCTCAAGAGAGATATTCTGTGATGATGTACCAAAAGGGTTTGATATAGATTTGCTTACTGATGTTATCTACGTACGTGAAGCTTCGATGCTTGGGTTGGCTCATACTGTTTCATTTCCTGAGCTTAGGGATTACATAATCTTCCTCGCAAATGCTCCAGATATTGAACGCCTGTTTGATATTACAAATCATTTCAATGTAAGCGCCGCCTGTTTACCTTTCCCCTATGAGATGGCTGAGATCGCCATGCTGACAAAGTCCGGAGAGGATATCCCAATCACATTCAAAGCTCTCAAAAAAAATGATAGGAGATGCGTAATCCTATCTAATAGTGATTGCAGGTATGTCTATTTCGGCATTGATAAAAACCTTCAACTCGATGAAATTATAGATCTTATTAAAAAGAATGCGACCCTTTTTAAGTCGCGCAATGACTACGAAAATTGTGAAAGAAAGGATATTATCAAGGAAGTACATAAGCAATCTAACTTAAAAACGCATAGGCAGGCCTTACATAATGTGTTTAATAAGTCTATGGGGTTGTTAATATACGATTTATATATTGATAGTGATTTTGATCTTGAACGCGCTTTGGAGCGGCATCGGAAACATTGCTCTGAAATCAAATGTGATCCAAGAAAAACTGATACATCTGAGGACTGTGGACAATGCAAACATTTTTCTAGATGTTCAGAGCTTTGGAGAAAGCAGTTCAATATAGCTGTTGGTAAAATAAAAGATACTGATAGTTCTGAGGAATGGTTGAACCTTATAAAAATTAATCAAAATAAGCGTCTTATACGGAGGCCAACAAGTTTTTTTAAATACACCATTGATAAACCAAGCCAATCAGTAATTTTAGCATCGCAAAAATTTATTCATGATGCGTTGTGTAAAGTGGCAGCTAGAAAATTATAATAAAAAGAAGCCACGTCACCGATGAATCAACAATTTAGGTGCTTTCTCAAGTGCTGCACTCCTAACTTATTTATCATCTCAATCGATTTTCTCAATGCCTTTTTTTGCCGTCTTGCATGCTGCGCACTGAACAACGTCGGCAAATGGCATTCTCATAGCCGAGATTGTTGCTTACCAAGTGGAAGGAACATTGAAGTTTTGCCACGGGCACGTTGCTTCATATTAAAATCCCTATCGCTTGCAGACAATCAGGGAATTTTTCCTTCTCTCACCGTCCTCGCAGTGTGTCTTTAGCCGAGCCTCGAACGCGCCTGCTTGGCCGTTAATAAAACAGATTACTGATAGCATATTTAAGCGCTCCTCGAGGTGCTCGCGCTCCCCTTACTCTCTTTTCTTCCACTATAAGAATAGCCAGTGCCCCAAAAACTGAATTGGAGGTTGGCTATGCCTACCATTGAGACCACATGTCAATGCTTGACTGAGCAAGAAGTTTCAGCCCGAACCGGGCTAAGCCTTTCCACGCTCCGTATGCACCGTTTTACGCGAAGAGGGCTCCCTTACATAAAAATAGGGCGCTCAGTGCGATACCGCGTATGCGATCTTGAAGCATACCTTGCAAATCACCGCATTGCCCCCGAAGGAAACAGCAGATGATTTTTCGCTGGCTTCTTCGCATATTGTCGCGTCCCAGATCATGCCATTAATCGTCCCCTCCAGCAGCCACAGCTGCTGGAGGGGTGCAGAAAATAATTGTCTGAGGTTAGGTTAAGTTCCCGCCTTGTTAGCTGAACTATCGAGGCGGAGCCGTACCAATTTGAAAATAAACAACTTCATTGCCGTTATAAGTGCAGCCGTATTTGTTTACTCCTGCCACTCCGTTTGGTGGGGCGATGTGAAAGGTCCGACTGCAGATATGAAGGGGAAAAATATGCCTGTATTATCGGTCATCACGCGCGAAGCCGCGTCATTAGCAAAAGATGAGGAGCAATCCGATATCGTTCTATCTGAGCCAACAGGCCATACGCCAGCCCACCGACATAGGCCAACTCGAGGCGAAGAATATGCTATTTTGGGTGCGTACGCCAAAGGTATGCCTATACCTGAGATAAAAACTAAATTTAATGTTTCAAACACACAAGTGGCGAGAATCCTAGCGAAAGGATTCGATGCTCGTGCAATATGCCCCACAGCCCCCAAGTATCAATTGATTCAAAATGAAAAAAAGTATCAGCAGCTTTTTTCAATGCTAGAATGTAACGCTGCACCTTTCTTGAAAATAGAAAAAGTAGGCAATGCTCTGCTTATCAAGCCGTATACCCCAGAAGGATATGTTCATGAGTAGCAACAACCCTGAAAAAATTAATATTACGGAAAATTCAAGCATATCTACACCACGTACTGCTCTAGAAAAAAGAATGAATGAGGATACTCAAAAAATCAAGGATGCTATGGAAAAAGAGGTTGCTAGTTGGGCTGTTCCACAAGAAGTACCAGCGGCGGAGGTCCCGCTGCCTCCCTCAAACAATCTCTCCCCTAGGCCAGATGAAGGTCAAAATTTTCTCCAGGATGATAAAAATGTTTCTTCTAGCAACAAATCATCAACTTATCATAAAACGAGAAAACGATTTGTTGATTTTGTCAGTGCAGCCAATCGTGCACATCGGGAAAATAGTATATTTGAGCGTCGCCACCATGATTTTTATGTAAGAAGGTCGCTAGATGATGAGCGATGGTATCGTGATCGAGATGAAATCATTCCACTGGAAAAAGTATCACAGGGCGACGAGATGCCTGAACTGCCACCTACGTTACACGAATTAGTAAAAGGCATGGCCCATGCCACAGGGCTACAGTATCTTGGCGTCACGTTGGCTATTTTAGGGGCGACTTTGATTGCAGTCCGAGGCCGTGTTTGGGTTCGAATAAATAGGAACTGGCGTGAATTTGCGGTCAGTATGCATCTTCAATCTGCTCCATCAGGGTTTCGAAAGACGCAATTTGTAGAGATGTTACAGCGGCCATTCAAGACTTATATGGAACAAAAAAATCTTGCGTATAGTGCAAGTCGAAAGACTGATGAGGAAAAGAACTCTATCACAACGCAAGTTGCTACAGCGTTGTGCAAAGGGCGTATAAAAGCAGTAGTCTCAAAAAATCTTGAGGGTAGCCTGCCAGATCTGTCAGAAATTGACGCAATTATTAACAACTGTGTGGAAGAAAAAGCGCACATTATGAGCCTCAAGCGATATGTACCATATGCCTGTTGTCTCTTTGTTAATAAGTGTTCAACTCCAAAAGCGCTTGAATTGCTAATTGAAAATGGTGGATGCTTAGGGTGTATTACAGATGAGGCGGATATGCTGACGTCCACGTTGCTGAATCCTCAACATGGAATTCCTTCTCTTGTCCTGCACGGGCATACCGGTCAGTACTTCAGTGAACAAAATTGCCGAAAGGCAATGACGTTTCAACAAATAGCACTTCCGATGGTTCACATTGTCCAACCTCACGAAATGGCGCTGCTTTATTCAAATGGCCGCAAGATTGAGCAAGGTTTAGTAGCTCGGTTCGTCCCATTTTTCTATGATACCTCCGAGGACCCTGTAGAAATTGGAGAAGGGGCGTTTGATGACTATTTCAGTGTTATTTCAGGCCTGCTGGAAAAATTTTATTCACAAGATTGCCAAGTGGAGCCTTTGGAAATTGGCTTGTCCGAGAAAGGGGAAAATGTCATTTATGAATTTGGAGAAATTGTAAAAAGAGATATTAGGCCAAAGATGCCCGTTTCTGGGCACCCATACTGCGATAAATCATGTGGGCTTGCCGCGCGATTGGCATTTGCAATTCATGCGTGGAATAATGTTGATCCGCTTGACGGCAACATAACAGCAGAAGAAGTAGAGCAAGCCTGCAATATCGTATATGAAACCTTTCATCATGCTTTGCACGCATATTCTCCGACGGGATTGAGGGCATACCCCGGAGCTGTCCGGATCATAAACACGCTGCTTAACATCAATTACGAAGAAAGAAGCCATATTATTTCTCATGGGCTTGATTCCCGGAGAATTGAGCAGCGCATCAAGCTTTCTCGTGATGGGATTAATGATTCTCTCAGATTCCTTGAATTCCATAATGCCCTGAGCATCTACGATGATTCGAGCCCAAATCTTAAGCTGCACGTTCATAGAGATTTTTTTAGATTCTTCAGTCAGAAGAGATATAAATAATCAGCGTTAGGCGTTTGCACGGGGATACCCCCGTGCAAACTAAGCATGAATAATCGCTGAGGGCGTCAACAGCCCCTTCAGGGGCATTCCATGATATTCTTTAAAAACAGCTAACGGAACTCTCCACCACAATTCCGATATCTTCCCAGTCAAGCAGAGTCGAGCTTCTTGATCGTCTTTAACGAGCGACCTGCAATTTCACTGTATTTGTTGCTTCGCGCTGAATTAATAGGCTGGTGAAGCTCGTGTGGCGGGAAATTGGTTATAAAGGGCGCTAGCGCCGTATTCGCACTATTTCTGCACGTTTGCTATGGCGTTCATGCTCCTCTGGCATGCTGGTAGAGGCAAAATCATTGAAATACGCTTCAGGTGCTGCTGGCGTTCTCAATCCATGCTGTATGGGGGCTGCCGTGTTCCGGAAAATGAATACCAAGGCAACAGCATATCGTTATAGTGTAAGGGCTGTCAGGTCGAAAAAATGCGACAGCCATGCATCAAAAACGGCTACATTGAGGATAACATGGCGAATGTAGGCCTTTTTATGAAACAAAGCATGCAAATTTTGCCATCACTAAGCGTTATGATGAATGCTTACATTATAACCAATGGAATCGCTCAATAAGCTTATTATAAATTATCTTTAAAATTGTGCTCACGTCGTTTTACAAAATTCATTATTTTTACATGCCATCTAATAGAAAACTTTATCGCAACAATACTATGTGAAAATATTCAGCATATCTCAGAAGTAACTTTCTTTATACTCCGTGTAGTGCGTATTTGGCTATCCCGGTTTTAGTAGTGTCTTAATAATAATCATAAAAAAGCTATTTGCTACAAATGATACGTGCATTCTTTAGAATAAATTATAAACACGATGTTTATTGCCAGTGGTATGTTTATTAGCCATAAAAGTAATAACTATGACAGAGTAAAAGTAAGCCAAGGGAGATGGTCATGGCAAAAGACACCACTTCTGGGAATAAATACAGAGGCTACACAATTAACAATGGGCAAGATGGTAACCTCCATTGTCATATAAAAACATTAGACCAGATCATAGACACTGTTGAACACATGACAGCAGAGCACTCAAGGGTGTTGTCAGTACGCCTTGATATTCAGAACACAGCAACTGGTTGTCTCTGGAATAATGGGCAAGAGATTGACTATGCACTCGACAGCAAGGACATGACCAGGATTATTGAAAGTGCAACACGTACCCTAAACTCAAAATCAAAAGAAGGAAAAAATGATCCTGATGTGCATTGGGTCTGGACAACAGAAAGGGTCTCACCAGATGACAAGCCACACTTTCATGTAAATGCGTTTGTCAACGGCAATGCAATTCAAAACGGCTATTCCGTTAAAGAAGCTGTGAGTAGGGCAGTCAAAAACAAACTGCAAAACGCAAATAGCACGCCCAATGAAAGCTATGATGGGCTTGTTAACTTTTCTGGTAGCAATGGAGCCAAGGGGAAGCTCATAGAGCGCAATTCCCCTGAAGTCGAACAACAGATCGATGACGTGGTCTATGCAGGCAGCTACTTGGCTAAAACCCGCACCAAAGAATTTAATCCCAAGGGCTCAAGGGTTTCTTCATGCACAAGGATTCCTCGAAAATGATGTTGCGAGTTGCGGAGGTAGTGGTATCCTCCAGACCTCTCGAATAAGCCTTTATGTTCGCAGGACATCGGGGTCCTGGTTTGTGTTGACTTTTTTTGTCAATCATCCCTACGCTAATGAAAAGGCCTGCTCGCAGACTTTATTGGTTGTTTTGGTGACTTCGGAGTTCCGAAGTGTGAAATAGTTAAAAAATACGAGGTTTTACTGTGCCTATTGATCCGCCCAAGGTATCGACAAGTGCTCAATCTGTCCCACAGAACCCTGTGGGTGTTAGCTCAAAGATTGAGATGCTCAAGATATCAGAGATATCCCCTGATAATAATCAGCCCCGGCGCTATTTTGATAAACAGCAACTTGAAGAGTTGAAAGGCTCTATTAGTGTTAATGGAATTATTACTCCGATTCTATACCGGGTTGATGGCGATAAAAAAGTAATAGTCTCAGGTGAGCGTAGATATAAGGCGGCATCAGAACTTGGTCTTGAAGAATTACCAGCTCAGTTGGTATCTGGAGATTACAGGGTCATTGCTTTGACCGAGAATTTGCAGCGCAATTCTCTCCTGCCCATGGAAGAAGCTCGAGCCATCCAGGATATCATCAATGCATCTGGTTTAGCTCAACAAGGCGTTGCAGTTCAATTGGGCAAGGCAGAAAGTACTATCTCAGAGATACTCAAGCTCAATAGCCTCCCATCTGGCATACAAGAAGCGGCTATTACGAGTCCCCTTTGGTCGCGCAATAAACTGCTTAAACTTTCAAAATTAAAAGATGATAAGCAGCAAGCTGAATTCAAAAAGATGCTAGAGGCCATCGAAAAGAAGGAAGCAGCCAAAAAGTCGCGAGATTCTAGTTCTGGTGAAGCAGGGCAGAAACCTACTGCCCAACCGGAAAATAAGACTCCCAAAATAGACCGCAGATTGACCGCATTCAAAGGTCACATCCAAAAGTTGCGCGATAGAATCAAGAAAGATGTAGAAAAAATAACGGATGCTCGTTTTAGAGAAGGCATTGAAAAGGAGATACGAGCTCTACTGGATGAAGTCTCTGCCTATCAGAAAGGCAAATCCGAAGAGAATTAACTGTTTCACTCAAAATATTTGAGGGTGTTGCTTTACTGGCAACACCCTTTTTTTATTTTATTATCTGCTTATTATATGCATTCCCACACCAACCCTTATCAGCCCAGCATGCAGGAGAACACATGCAACAATACTGGCAACGCAATTTTGAGCGTTCTGAAAGACTAATAAACCATGGCCTCGGTACAGAAGCTTTTTTTAGGTCAATCGAACAGGAATTGCCCCCTGTGGTATCACGGGCTGAACTGGCAAAGGCAACTGGTGGGCTCATTTCAGCAAAAACGCTGTCCAATGAAGACGCTTTGCACAAAGGCCCCGCAGAGCGTGTACGGGCAGGGTCAAAGATTGGCTACCCCCGCGCCTCAGTCATGGCGTATATTCGGAAAAAATTTAAACTGTTATGAAAAATTTGAGGTGATTATGTACGGTTTTACCCCGCGCAGTGCCAATCAGCCTGCTTCTGACAAGCAACTTTGCTATGCCTATGACCTCGCGGAGCGGCAGGGCCTAGACGCTGAAGCGCTTTGCTCAATACACTTCAGTAAAGAATTTGCTGAGATGACAGCAAATGAGGCCAGCCAGCTTATTGATCTGCTAAGGGTGTGAAAGGAGTTGAGGGGTGCATACCAATGTTTGATGCAACATCCCTAGTCTGGCCTTGGCTTCATCGCCCCCGAACCGAATAATTGTAGTCCCAGTAACGTTGCCACGCCCCGCCATGCGGCACGCCTGAAACAACAACGCAACTTTCTGGCTGGTTCACTGCTCGACAGAACCCCTCGCTGATTTCCGGGGGTATGGTCGCATCCGTGCGGCTGCTTAAATGCCGCTGGGGCAAGTGCTGCAGCGATGGAGCCACCGCCTTAGGGTTCAAAGTTTCTGCAAGCTAGCTCACGCCCTGCAGGTTTGCCCAAGCATCAATATCAAGATTGCCTGCAACTGTTCCCAGAAAGGTCACATCCTGCCTCATGGCAGCAAGTAGTGCCGCAGCCCCGCCACCGTCAGAAAACCCGACCATTATGCCTCGTTTGCTCCAAAGATTCTTGCTAATGATTAGAGCAGGCTCTAGTCTGCAAAAAAAATCGATTGCGTTCGAAACTCGGGGCTTGATAATGGTACTGACAAAAAAATCAATAGACTCTACTGAGAAAGAAATATATGACTGAAAATATTCATAATACACTAATACAGTCCATCCAGGCTGTTGAAGGTCTCTATTACCGCCTGATTCTACTGGTAGGCAAAACCGGTTCAGGCAAGACAAGAGTTCTTCGAAAATTGGCCGAGACTGTCGGCTCATCCGTCGTCAACGTCAATCTGGCGCTTTCCAGCGAACTCTTGGAGCTGACGGCAAAGCAGAGGTCGCTTCGGTTGCCGGGCATCCTCGATCAGATCGCGGATCAGGCTCAAGCACCGGTGGTGCTGGATAATCTCGAGATCCTCTTCGACAAGGATCTCCAGCAGGACCCCTTGCGCCTGCTGCAGTCCATTTCGAGAAATCGGGCCGTGGTGGCTTCGTGGAACGGAATCATGAATTCCGGGAGGCTTTTGTACGCCGAAAACGGCCATCCCGAGTACCGCAGCTATGACTCGGTCGATGCGCTGATTGTGGGCATGGATGGTACAGACACGGAATAGAGAGGCAGGGCAAGCATGAAATACGGAGACCTTATCCAGTTCGACCCGATTGAGTCGGTCGTTCAATTACGAGACGCGGACAAATCCAGCGCCGCGCACACACTCGTAAACACCTATGTCATTTCCGAGGAAATGGCCGAACGGCTCACGCAGCTTGTCATTCCTCAGATGCAGTTCGACCAGCCGGTCGACAACAAAGGCCTGCTGGTCGTCGGTAACTACGGCACCGGTAAGTCGCACTTGATGTCGGTGGTCTCCAGTCTTGCCGCAGACGCCTTCCTGCTGGAAGGGCTGAACCACTCCGGTGTCCGCGACGCAGCCTCTCAGATCGCCGGTCGGTTCAAGGTCATCCGTACCGAAATCGGAGCCACCACCATGTCCCTGCGCGACATCCTAGTGGCCGAACTGGAAGAACATCTCGAAAAACTCGGCGTGGAGTATGTGTTCCCCGAAGCCGGGACCATTACCAGCCACAAACGGGCCTTCGAGGACATGATGGCCAAGTTTGGCGAGATCTTCCCCGAACACGGACTGCTGCTTGTGGTCGACGAGCTGCTCGACTACTTGCGCACCCGCAAGGACCAGGAGCTGATCCTCGACCTCAACTTCCTCCGCGAGGTCGGCGAGGTCTGCAAGGACCTGCGCTTCCGCTTCATGGCCGGTGTCCAGGAAGCCATTTTCGATAGCCCGCGCTTCGCCTTTGTCGCCGACAGCATCCGCCGGGTGAAGGACCGCTTCGAGCAGATCCTCATTGCCCGTAGCGACGTCAAATTCGTTGTGGCCGAGCGTCTGCTTAAGAAGACCACAGAGCAACAGGCCAAGATCCGCGACTACCTGATGCCCTTTGCCAAATACTATGGCGGCCTCAACGAGCGCATGGACGAGTTCGTCCGGCTCTTTCCCGTGCATCCCGATTACATCGACACCTTCGAGCGGGTTACCGTGGTGGAAAAACGCGAGGTGCTCAAAACCCTGTCCATAGGTATGAAGGGCATTCTCGGTAAGGACGTGCCGCAGGACGAGCCTGGCCTGATCGCCTTCGACAGCTACTGGAACACGCTCAAGCAGAACGCCTCGTTCCGCGCCATTCCCGAGATCCGGGCGGTCATCGATTGCAGCCAGGTGCTGGAATCCCGCATCGAGAACGCCATCACCCGTAAGCAATACAAGCCGATGGCGCTGCGCCTCATCCATGCGCTGTCCGTCCACCGCCTCACCACCGGCGACATCTATGCTCCCATGGGCGCATCCGCCGAGGAGCTGCGCGACCGCCTCTGTCTTTTCGATCCGCTGATCGCCGAGCTGGGCAGCGACGAACCGGATAAGGACTTGCAGACCCATGTGGAAACGGTCCTGCGCGAGATCCACAAAACGGTCAGCGGCCAGTTCATCTCCTTCAATGCCGACAACCGCCAGTTCTATCTCGACCTGAAGAAGACCGACGACTTCGACGCCCTGATCGACAAGCGGGCCGAAAGCCTGGGCCAGGCCCAGCTCGACCGTTTCTATTACGAGGCGCTCAAGCGGGTCATGGAATGCCAGGATGCCACCTACGTGACCGGCTACAAGATCTGGCAGCACGAACTGGTCTGGCAGGAGCACAAGGCCGCCCGCACAGGCTACCTCTTTTTCGGCGCTCCCAACGAGCGCTCTACCGCCGTGCCGCAGCGGGACTTCTACCTCTACTTCATCCAGCCCAACGATCCGCCGCGCTTCAAGGACGACAAGGTCAACGACGAGGTCTTTTTCCGCCTGAAAGGCACCGACGAGGAATTCCAGACCGCGCTGAAGAGTTACGCGGCAGCCCTGGATCTTGCCGCCACCTCCTCGGGCCACGCCAAGGCCACCTATGAATCGAAGGCCAACGGTTTCCTGAAGAAGCTGGTCCAGTGGCTGCAGAAGCACATGAGCGATGCCTTCGAGGTCACTTATCAGGGCCGCGCCAAGTCCATGACCGAATGGGCCAAGGGCAAATCCATCCGCGATCTGTCCGGTCTGTCGCCCCACGAGACTATCAATTTCCGTGACCTGGTGAACACCATTGCCGGTGTCTGCCTGGCACCGAACTTCGAGAACCAGGCCCCGGACTACCCGTTCTTCTCGGTCCTGATCACCGGCAACAACCGCGCCCAGGCAGCGCAGGACGCCCTGCGAGCCATCGCCGGGCAGAACCGCACCAAGCAGGCCACCGCCGTGCTGGACGCCCTGGAGCTGCTCGACGGTGAGAAGATCGACCCCTACAAGTCGAAGTACACCACGTTCATCCTCGATGCCGTCAAGGGCAAGGGCCACGGCCAGGTGGTCAACCGCAACGAGATCATCCAGGACGACCACGGTCTGGAATACATGAACCCCGGCGGTGGTCGGCTTGAACCGGAATGGGTGGCGGTCATCCTGGCTTCGCTGGTCTATTCCGGCGACATCGTGCTCGCCATTCCGGGCAAAAAGTTTGACGCCACCGGACTACAGCAGCTTGCTGCGACCGGCATGGACGAGCTGGTCCGCTTCAAGCACCTGGAGCAGCCCAAGGAATGGAACCTGCCCGCGCTCAAAGCGCTGTTCGAACTGCTCGGCATGACGCCGGGCATGGCCCAGCTCGTCACCCAGGGCAAGGACGAGCCGGTGCAGAACCTGCAACAAGCGGTGGGCAAGATCGTCAAGCGCATCGTCATGACCCAGCAGACCCTGCGCGAAGGGCTCTCCTTCTGGGGCCTGGACCTGCTCGCGGGAACCGACCTAGCCAGCCAGGCCAGCGGGCTGGACGAGGCCAAGGGCTTCTTTGAATCGCTCCAGGCCTACTCCTCGCCGGGTAAGCTGAAAAACTTCCGCTACAGCGCTCCCGAAGTGCTGGCGCACGAAAAGGCCGTGAAGGCCCTAGATGAGCTGGACGCCCTGCGCGAGTTCATCATGGACCACAGCCCGACGGCGTCCTGGCTCTCCACCGCCGAGGCGGTGCTGCCCGCCGAGCATGACTGGGTGGATCGCATGAAGACCACCCGGCAGGATGTGCTGGATGCCCTCAAGCAGGCCGACCTGACCGAGCTGGCGCAGCGCTTGTCTTCCGGAGTGTCTCATATATGCTCCTTGGGATGCGCAGACGGCGGCGTCAGCGCAATGGGCTTTCCACTGTGTGTCAGTGGTGCTGACTATTGAACATGTTGGCGGTTGTGCAGCGATGATTACGCTCACAAAAACCGTAAAGTGCGGGCAAGATTACCCGGCGTGTCGGCATATATATTCCAGTAGAGCCACGGCGTTGTTATGCTTGTCGTCCTTTGCGGCGTGTAGCAGTGTCACCAACTGATGCTCCGCCAACGTGCGCAGCTGCGCTACCGCATCCGGGGCATGGCTCAACTCCACGAAGTAGCGCTCTCGAAATGTCGTCCATTTTGCAGGGTCGTGGGCAAACCATTTGCGCAGCTCCGTAGAGGGGGCAATTTCCTTGAGCCAGAGCTCCACACGGGCTTCTTCCTTTGTCATGCCGCGCGGCCAGATGCGGTCCACCAGAATGCGCAGGCCGTCTGCGGCCAAGGGTTGGTCGTAGATGCGTTTGAGGGCAAAACTCATAGATACTCCTTCAATGCCAGTTACAGGCTAACCTGTTTACTTTGAAAGAGCCGCGCCACCAATGGCAGTGTTGCCAGATATATAAAACTCAGGGGGAGCGGACGAGAAGCCTTTTGCGTATTCCTACCCCATCATGCAAAATGCACTGCAAAAATTAGACGGCAGAGAGCACGAGGCTCAGTAGCGCCACATAGTGCAGTAGCCATGCGTGGGGCATACAGGCGTGGTGAATAACGAGCGCAGCAGCGTGGGCATAAAGAAATCGAAGGGATATAGCATAGCCTGCTGCACGGTTGCGGTGAAGAGTGAGCAACGCCCAATACCCATCACTTCCAGACAAAACACTATAACTTAAGTAACTTGCATAAAAAATCTGCAAAGGGATGCGAAAACAGTGCGACGATATGAACATGATGATGTTGGCTGAAGCACGCCCATGGACGCCAGAGCCAGCATGACCACGTTCGTCTCCTTCCGCGCAGTCGCTCAAAGGTGAAGGGCACGTGAAGATTAGCAATTTTCCTGTCTTATCATACGCCATCTTCACGCAGGTACTGCGGTACAGTTATGTTGTCCGTACCTGTTCCTCCAAACTTATCGCCTTGGGAAAAAGAATGTTGTTTTCCAGAAAGATATGCTCGTGAAGATCAGCTTCAAGTTGTTGCAGACCATCGTACAGGGCCCTGAATGAGGTGCAGAAGTCCGGCAGCACTGCGTAGTTCTGTGTGGTCTTGCGCAGGGCCTCCAGCAACCTACCCGCCCCTTCGTGTTCATAAATCATCTGGCCTATGGGATTACGCACCGAGCCGCAGTGCGATTGGGCGGGGGGGCCGCCAGCGGTCTGTTGTTCCAGTGCGCAAATAAGGGGGAAGAGAATGTTTTCCTCTTTGGGCAGATGCCCCAGCAGCTCCTGGCGCAGGGGCTCAAAGCTGCGGGCTACTTCGGTCAGCATGGCACCGTGCCGCTCGGCATGGGCCTTGCGTACCTTGTCCAAGAGCTCCTGAAGATGGGGGAGAGTGCTGTACAGGTAGGCATGGTGCGTATCCACAATGTGGCGACACAATTCGCAGGGGAGAACGGCGCGCCAGTCTTTTTGTGGTGCGCGCAGGGGCAGGGGGCGTTCCAGAGCCTTGTGCAGCTCCTGCACAACATTTTCCACAGGGTGGGCGATGGCAAGTGCGGCATCCCGCAAGGGCTTTTGCCCGCCGCAGCAGGTATCTATGCCCATGGTCTCTAAAGCTTCACGCAATCGTGTGTCGGCCAGTGCAATGTCGCTGACCTTCATGTCGGCTGTGATGTTCATGGTACGCCTCCAAGAAATTAACTGGTTGGAGTGTTTTCACACCAAGGGGAACGCCCTGCGCCAGCTATTGCGCGGTATTTTGCAAAAACTGCCGGGCGTGTGCTCCTACTTTTTCACGAACGTAAAGAAGTGCACATAGACCTGTTTTCACATACCGGTGGCTTACCTCTGCCGCAAGACGTTCTTCCCGACGGTTTGTCGTGGCTGTTTCGAAAATCTGGGCGGCATTGTCCAAAAATGGGTTTCTCCAGCGGTAATACATGCTCTGAGTGATTGATATTAATGCTTCCCGGCTATGGATATATAACTATCGTCAGAATTTCGAATAGTTATGATACAAAAAAGTTGCAAAAAGCATCGCGCCTCAAGGAGATTTTGAACATAAGCCATGCTACAACATTTTTCTCTCAAATTCTATTTATGAATCCCAGACATTTTTTCAAAAACTAAAAGAGCAGTATAAAACCGGACGTTCGCTCCATCAGTTTGGTTTCAAAGAGCAGTTTACGGTAATGGTCTTTATCCGACCTGCAGCAAGGTGCTGCAACGCGATATGTTCGGCATGTATCAAACTGTCATGCCCAAAAGTGCGGGGTATGCGCTTCCTTGACCCTGCAAAAAAACCAGTGCTCTCGTGCTACAGCTGGGGCTTGCAAAATGCCTCTTCGCTCCGAATACGGATGGGCAACAGAGCCGCCTCAGTCATCCTGCACCAGTTTGCCGTCCCGGAGGTAAAATGTTTGATCAAAACGATCAAAAATTTTTTCATCGTGGGTTACAACCAATACCGTGGCGTTTTGCTCTGCGGCTACTTTGCGAAACAAATCCATCACAACGCCAGCGCGTTCTGAATCTAGGGCAGCGGTGGGTTCGTCAGCGAGAATAATTCGGGGCTTGTTGGCCAATGCCCGGGCAATGGCGACCCGCTGGGCTTCTCCGCCAGAAAGCCGTGACGGCGCCGTTTCACTTCTGTGCTCAACCTGCAGATATTTTAACAAATCCATCGCGCGTTGGCGGGCTGCATCTGGTGAAACTTTGGCAAGTTCTAAAACAATGGCAATGTTTTCAGCGGCATTTAAAAAAGGCAGCAGATTGTGAAACTGGAATATAAAACCAATGCTGTCCAACCGCAGACGGCGTAAATCCTTCTGCCGCCATCCCCCGTCATAAACAAGCTGTCCATCGAGTTCCATGCGCCCGCTGCTTGGCTCCAGGATGCACCCAATGATATTGAGCAGGGTACTTTTGCCGGAACCGCTCGGGCCAAGCAATCCAACAACCTCACCCGGATACACCTGCAACGAAATTTGCTTTAGGGCGTCAACTTGCGCATCGCCCTGCCCAAATGATTTTGAAAGGTTCTGAATGTTGACCAGCGGCATTCTGTGGTTGGACATATTCTATCCTCCCAAAGCTACGGCAGGCTCAATTTTCAGCGCAAGGCGCACACCCATGCCACTGGCAAGCACACATAAAATCAGCACTGCGCAGGCCAAAGACAATCCGTCCTCTGGCATAAGGATTACCTGCCGGGGAAAATAGTTCTTGGTAAGCCTGATAAGCAAGGCTCCCAAGGAAAAACCGATCACAGCCATGGCTACAGCTTCCTGAACAATAAGCCCAACAATGATGCTGTCTGGAGCGCCAATCAATTTGAGCGTGGCTATCTCGCGCCTTTTATCCATGGTCATGGTATAAATAAGAAGTGAAATGATGACGGAAGAAACGGCAAGCAACACGACAGTGAAAAGCCCGATCTGGCGGCGAGATTTGTCGACCACCGATTTTATCAAGATATCCTCCTGAATTGACTGGCTTAACCCCGTGAGATGTTTCCAGCGGCTAACGGACTGCACGACCCTCTCTGGATTTGCTCCTGTCGCAACTTTAACAACCACCGCGTTGATGATATCCCTGCTGGCTGGCGCGGTGCCACGCTCGGCTTCCCGCCGCGCAACCGGGGGCTCCAGTTCAAATTGCAGGCGTTGCGCGTCCTGCAACGTAATATAGGCCACAGGGTCACCGCCCGAAGAAACCTGGTTTTGGGTCAACCCCACCACAACAAACGTGTTTCGCCCCAAGCGAACCTCTTCGCCCAAACTTAGCCCGCTCTTGATGTCAGCCAACATTTCATAGTGACCACGGGTTATAAAACGCCCCGCGATTGTATTCGCGGGTTCTCCTGGTCTCCCTGGCTCATATCCCACCATGTAAAGCCTGATCTTTTTTTCGTTGTGCGTAGTTTCAACTGATTGATAGGTTATAGAGCCTGATGCGGCCACCGTAGACAGGCTGGCAATTATTTCCCTGGTATCACCAGGTATTCTTGACGATTCAGCGAAAGGACCTTTTTTTCCAGCCTCCACTACCCACAGATCGGCCTCAGGCGCTCTGGACAAAGACAACGCTTCTTCAACCAGGCCGCGATAAATGCCGACCATCGATAGCACAAGACCCAAAAGCAGGCTGAGCCCCAGGCACGTCAGCGAGAATCTCCCCAAATTGTGCCGGATATCATGCGCCGCCAGATTCATGGAATGCTCCGTGGCAGTATTACCGCTCTACGGCCTTGCCGTAAGCTGGGCGACGGAGTAGCAACTACCTGGCTTGCTTCGGGCAATCCCTGGATCACCGGCAGAGAGCCTTCAAGCGTGCCTTGCCCAAAGCTCAATCGGCGCAGATGGAGTGTGCCGTTCTCCAACGTCCAAACCTCTCCACTGTTACCATTCCGCTCAGAAATCTGGGTTTCCGGAACCAGCACCACGTCATTCAAAAGATCAGTTGAAATGACCACCTCGGCCTGCTCGCCCAGGTGAAAATCACGCGGGCAATTCCCCCAGGTCACGTAAATACGCCGTTCTTCGCCTATTCTGTCACTTTCCAGATCCACCCGCGCGACCCTGCCGACAAATCGCTGCCCAGGAAGGGACCGTAGGCGAACCTCAGCCGGCTGACCAACCTCTATATGTCCAGCCTTTGCCTCGTCGACAAAGGCGCGAACCCATACCGAGCAGGGATCCACCAGCGTGAAAGCTGGTTCCCCGGTTTGCAGCATTGTGCCCATTTCAGCGTGACGGCTTATGATCATGGCGTCATACGGTGCCGTTAGAAAATGCTGAGACAGCACTTCCTTTGATAAACTGACTTGAACCTCTGCATCCCTTAAACTTGCGGCGGCTGCTGCAACCTCAGCTCCAGCCAAATCCACTTCGGCTTCAGCTGTTTTGGTTGCGGCAAGCGATACCTCAACTTCTTCAACTGTGACCGCGTTTTGTTGTTTCAACATATGGCGGCGATTGCTTTGTTGCTGCTTCAACGCAAGGTTAATGCGCGATTTTTGAAAATTGGCCTTCGCAATATTTAGGTTGGCTCTGGCCTTTTCCAGGTTTGCCAAAGCCTTGGCCACCTGATTTTCTTGTTCCACGTTGTCCAGAACAGCCAGAACCTGGCCCTTCTTTACAACATCGCCGTGGTCAGCCTTTAATTCACGCAGAATCCCGTTTACCTTGAACCCCACGTTTGATTTGACTTTCGCCTCCACCGTTCCAAGGCCAAATACCTGAATTTGCGCCTCTGGAATCGGTTCAATGACCTGGACAGCAACGGGGTGAAAATACATGTAACTCGGCACGACAACGGCAATTATGCCAATAAATGCCGTTGATAGAATCATTCTGTTAAATTTGGGCATGAATTATTCCTTTGCCTGTCAGCATGCCCCGTGCATGCCATGTAGCAAAATTTCCAGAAGCCGACGGCTTTCTGTTGCAAGGTCAAAAGTGCGGCCGCCGAGCGACCACCGCGTGGCAAGACCTGATGCCAAGGTTAAAAGGAGACTGGCTATTTCCTGTGGGGTAAACACGCAAGACAAATCGCGATCTATCTGAGCTTGTCTGGATAGTTCGGCCAATAAATTATTAAAGTCGGAGGCCATCGAGTTAAAAGCCTGACGCAATAAATCATTTTGTGCATGCAACTCGCGTGAGAATATGAGGGAATGCAGCGCTGGTGTATGTTGAACAAACTCTAAATGCGCGCCAATGACTTTTTTTATTTTTTCAAAAGCGCTTACTTCTGTTTTACAGGCTTCTTCCCAACGTTTTTTTGCTTCTGTTATCAGCCACTCAGCCACCGCAAGCCAAAGATCCTGCTTTGTGGAAAAATGACGAAACACACCAGCCTGGGTAATGCCAACACGGTCGGCCACAGCCTGGGTGCTCACACCCCCCGGCCCCAGTTCGGCAACCAATGACAGCGTTGCGGCAACAATTTCGGATTTTCTGGCCGTACTGCTTTTTCTAATGCCCATTGCCCCTCCATTAAGTTGGTAAGTGTTTACTAACTTAATGCCGTAATTCGTGTCAAGGCAGCGAGTTTCACGGCGCGTCAGGAGTTATTCATCGCAGAGCTTTTACGTGCGATTTAGATCTCATTTTTATCATAACTACGTGCAGTGGCTGGTTTTTTATATCATCTTGGAGGCTGGCGACGATGGATATATTTGTAGACTGGGCAAAAAGGAGATGTGGCGGAGGGAGGTCTGGCAACGAAAAGCCGGGATTGCGCCACAATTTGTCGTGCCAACCTCAAGTATTACTGAGTTCCTGGCCACGGCGATGTGCGTTTTGTCCACAGACAGATGCCTCTTAGGATTGAACGTCCCTTTGAATTTGGATATCAGCCCAACATCGTTGCGGGTGGAGTTGCCCCCGCTAAACCGGACACTCCAAGTTTTGCAATGAACGGATAAACTCACGGGGTGAGAGCATCCGCAGGGCCTTATGTGGGGCATTTTCATTATAGTCTTCAAACCAACCGGAAAGCTGCGTCATCACAGTTTCGGCATCCGATCGATCGTTGCAGAAGACGTAATCCCGTTTGAATGTTTTGACGAGAGCTTCAGCCATACCGGTGCTTTGGGGGCTGCGGGAAACCACAGGTACTCTGCACAACATTAGTGGGGATCTACAATTATGGCAGGAGCGCATAGGTAAGCTATGCGCGGGCAATTCTTTGTTAGTGTTAGCAACCAGTTATGCCTTGACGGGACCGCTCCTTCGTCCATGTGACATGGAAGGTGGGGGGCTGCATATCTATGGGGCATCGTCGACCGGTAAAACAACGCTAGCTCTTGTTGCAGGCAGCGTGTGCGGTGGAGGTGGAAATCGTGGGTATTTGCGCCAGTGGCGTAGTACTCACAATGCTCTTGAACACACGGCGGCCATGCATAATGACAACCTGTTGGTTCTTGATGAGGTCGGTCAGGCAACGGCAGAAGTTGTCAGTCAAGTGGCTTATATGCTTCCCAACGGTCAAGGAAGATCTCGTATGCGTGCTGATGCCTCGCTACGTAATGCATTGACCTGGAGATTAAATTTTCTTTCCACGGGTGAGCTTACAATCAATGACAAAATTGAAGAGTCAGGCAAACAGCGCGCCATGGCAGGACAGGCAGTGAGAATTATTGATTTGCCAATCGACGGAGGTACAGGTGAGAACATGTTTGCTAATCTGCATGAGCATGCTGATCCGGCATCATTAAGTGTCGCCCTTGCAGATGTGTGTAGTAATAGTTACGGAACGGCTTTAAGAGCATTTATAGCCAAGTATTGTGAAGGAAGTGAGCAGAACCAAGAGAGCTTGCTTAAAAAAATAGATGAATTCGTTTCGTTAAACGTATCCTCTGATGCTTCTGGGCAAGTTAGGCGGGTCGCCCGTAAGTTTGGACTCATTGCTAGTGCAGGTGAAGCAGCAATTGAGTGGGGCATCCTTCCCTTTAGTAAAGGAGAAGCCTATGCATCCGCCCAGCGATGGTTCAAGATTTGGTTGGAGCAACGTGGTGGTTCTGGCGACTTGGAAATGGCCAAGGTGCTTAAACGCATTCAGGATCATTTTGCTCTCAATCAGTCTCAGTATGTACGATGGGATCGGCATGCAAGTCTCGTGGATAACAATTTAAGTCAACCTAACATGTGGGGCTACCGCATAAAAGATGGTGGGGAAGAGCTGTTTATTATGCTGACTCCTAGAGTTGATGAAATAGCAAGGGGCGTGAACCGCAAATCTCTGTTGGGAATATTAAAAGCTAAAGGCTGGGTAGTTTGTGATGCATCAGGGAAGGTGAGAGAGACGCATAGCATTGGAGGAAAGAATAAGCGTGGAATTGCTTTTATTCCTGCGCGTTGGGATGAGGTGTCAAAAAGTGACAGCTCAAGTCTTAGCTTATAAATTCTGTGCGTCGTGTGCGTCAAAGACTACAGCGGCGTCTCTATAATGCCTGAAAACTCGGCCATAGAGACGCCGCACAGCTCGCACAGCACGCACACCTGTTTTTTTGACTTCGCAAAAAATCATGTTCGATGTAACAAAAAAAATAACTGCGATTGCAAAAACAAAAAAATCACTGTGCGACATGTGCGCCGTGCGACGACACTGAGAGGCCGAGATTCTCGGCCATTCAAACCATACTACTCGCACAGTGCTCGCACAATCCGCACAGCTGTTATGCCACCGGTGTAGCCCATGACTGCCACAATGGGGTAAAAATCTCTTCGGGCACATATGTAACGTCGGTGCACCACAATTGAGCCCGTTTGTCAGCAAACTATCTAGTATGTGGGTGAATTATCAAAGCAGGTCAGACTTAAAAAATAAAAACCGAAATAAATATATCTAGATGGGGCAAGAAAAAAATCTAGCGGCATTCCAGCTTTGGGAGCAGGAAGTCGAAGGTTCGAATCCTTTCGCTCCGACCATATATCAAAGAAAAAGGGATAGTTAGGTGAAAACCCGACTATCCCTTTCTTGCGTTGAATGGGATCGCCAAAAGTGGCGTGTGGTAGAATTTCTGGAAAAATCCACGTAACTATCCGATATATATTAAAATTTATCGAGCCACATAGCCACAAGTTAAAAAGTTGCATCAACGATACAAACGCTTGCGGACATGGGGGCGATTGGTGCGTGATTGGCGTGTTGTGAATGTCAGAATTCCTATCAAGTGTGTCAGTAGGGAGGTGCTTGTCTAACAGAATCGACTGTCAGATCAACTCATAACTAGTACAATTGAATACATTCATCACCTTTCGCAGTCTAGATCAAAAGTAACTATCTAGTTCAGACTACCCAAAGAAGCAGCCATATGCATTCTCGTGAACCAGTTTCAGAAATTCTTCAAGAGACCGAAGAGAAGGGCATGGTTCATAGAGAGTCCATTTTCCATTACCCCTCATCCAGTAGACCTTCCAATTCTTCTGAGCGTTGACATAGCTTGCTTTGGCAATAGGACTTTGGACCTTTTTTGATGGTTCCATGAAGTGAGGACGAATCTCGAATAGCTCTACTGTCTGCTTCTTGGGATCAACCTCATATCCCCATTTCAGCTTGTCATGGAGATGCGGTGGCGGTCCCTGTTCTTGGCAGAAGTCCTGGAGAAGCTTCTCGTATCGGTGTTGTTCGAATTTACTGATTGCCATTGCTTGTTTCCTATGCCTGATCCAGCAGTTCCCTGACTTTGGTGGCTTGGATGAATTTTGCTGGATTGTCCTGGCTATTGGCAAGAACGGCGAAGTGCTCTTTACCGCACTTGATCTTTGCACCTTCCTTGTGGCGTAGGTCGTCCCACCAGTGGCTCCCCTTGGTTTCAACGACGAAGTAGAGCTTTTCCTTACCTTCGTCCTCGACAAGAACAGCCCAGTCTGGATTGTAGGTTCCAAGCGGTGTTGGAACCTTAAACCAGCCGGAAAGCTTGGCATAGACCTTTACTGCTTCATTCTTTTCCAAGCCTTGAGCGAATCCCTTTTCCACGCCAGCTGAATCGTACGCAATTCTGTCGTAGACAGACTTTTCAGATTCCATGGTGTTCTTGAGATGCCCGGTAAACTCTTCCTTCTCGAAAAGCTCCTGTGTGTAGAAACACTCGTCACCGACGCGGCGACTTGATGCGACGGCACAGATCGACGACGCGAACTCCTGCATCGGCTTGCCGCAAAATCCCAATAATCTGTTCTTCGGTGAATCTGCTACGTTTCATTCTTGTGCTCCTATGGGTAGTGTCCAGAATTTTTCGCACATTTTGTAGCAGCTAGCCGGTGAAGCATGGTTTCGTACGTGCCGCAAAATCTCTGATTTAAACCGATATCTCTTGATTCATGTTCATATACCGTTGCGTACCCCACTTTTGGCCTGCCATATAGCGCAGGCGGGCAGCCACCAACATCAGGGCAGCATGACCATCCGGAAAACTGCCCACTACTCTGGTTCGACGGCGAATTTCACGGTTCAAACGCTCAAGCGGATTGTTTGTCCTGATGTGCCGCCAGTGGGCCACGGGAAAATCATAATACGAAAGCGTTTCGTCACAGCCGGATTCCACTATTCTGGCTGCCTTCTCAAGACGTTGCGCTCGTAACTTGCTTATCACTTCCACCGATTTCCGGCGTGCGGCCTCTTTGTCCTCTTGGGCATGAACAGCTTTGAGCATCAAAGCAACTTCTTTGGCTTTACCGCGAGGAACCGCATGCAGTACGTTGCGATAAAAATGCACCACGCAGCGCTGCCATTTGGCATCTGGGTAAAATTCTCCAAGCGCCTCCAGTAAGCCAAGGCTTTTATCAGATACAACAAGGTCTATCTGTTCGAGGCCACGCTCTCGGAGATATCGAAGAAATTGCCGCCAGCTTTCTGCATCCTCACGTGATCCTTCTGCCACTCCGAGAATTTCACGGAAGCCGCCGGTACTCACGCCAATGGCTACTAGCACAGATACGTTTTGAACTTCACCGCCCCAAGAGCGTTTCAGCCATATTCCATCCACAAAAATGTACGGGGATTTCGGTTCAAGTGGTCGATTGCGCCATTCCTCAACCCGCTCAAAAATCTTTTGATTCAAGTCGCTTATTGTGCTTGGACTGACTCGACTGCCCCAAAGAGCCTCGGTAATATCCTCGACCCGACGTACCGACACGCCTGCCAGGTACATCTCTACCAAGGCTTCTTCCACTGAACTTTCCCGGCGACGGTATCGTTCGATGATCGCGGTTTCAAACGGCATGTGCCGCAGCTTGGGAACCTTGAGCTGAACCGTGCCGGCCTTGGTCTGCAAATTCCGCTCGTAATGTCCAGCGCGGGTACTGGCGCGCTCCGCGTTGCGTTCATAGCGTCGGGCCTGACAAAGGGTATCAGCTTCCGCATCTAGCAGGCCGTTCAAGGTCTCCTCGACACTTTGGCGCACAACCTCGGAAACGTGTGTGCGCAATTCTTCTTCATCGACAGCAATCACCGGAACTTTCTTTTTACTGTGCGTCCTGATAGCTTCCATCTGTAGCTCTCCACGTTGGTTTGGTGGTTGTTTGGCGATAACCAAACTTAACCGACTTGGCGGGCTACTTCCATTTTTTCAATGTGCGAAAAATACCGTACGTTATCTGATGATCAATCCTTCCGCAAAGCCTCCCCCTGAAAAGCCTTGGGCCATCCTCGGCATCAGCCGTCGTCAGTACGACACCGTTAAGCCCTGGAAACGAGCCAAGATGAGTAAGGACGAATTCGCTAAGCTTATCTGCTCGGTTCCCCCTGAGGCCATTAAGCACCTGAAAGACCTTGCTGACGCGGAGAACCTCCTCGAAGCTGCCTTTGGCAAAGGCTTTGGTGACGAACAATCGTAGTTTACTTCCCGCCTGCAAAAATGATGAGCCAGATAATTTACCTCGATATGTTTAAGGCAAACCAATTCATTTTATCGCGCTAAACGTGCAAACCTTATTTCTACCAGTGCGCTTCGATTCATAAAGAGCTGCATCAGCCCGAGCCATAATTGTTTTGAGAGAATCACTCTCGTCAATTTCTGCAACGCCAAAGCTCATGGTTACTTTCAAACCGGACGGGAAAGAATGCTCAGCTATAACTGACCGAAGTTTCTCAGCGAGTGCTACGGCAGAATGTAACTCGCTTGACGGGGCCAGAACCACAAACTCTTCCCCCCCCCATCTCACCAATATGTCTGTCGCCCTGATTATTTTAGATGCCATGGACGTGACTTCAACTAGAACATCATCTCCGACATTGTGACCGTATGTATCATTGACAATTTTGAAGTGATCAATATCCATCATTATCACACTAAAAGGCGTTTTGTAACGGGAAAACCGTTGAAACTCTGAATTAAAAATATCTACAAACTTGGTTCGGTTATGAACCCCAGTGAGCCTATCCGTTGAAGCCATCTTTTCTTTTTCTTCAAGCAATTGATTAGTGGTTCTTCCGGGTTTTCCGTGGGTAACCCCTGTCAGGAACTGGCCGGGTAGAGGTTTAGACCGCCACAGAAGAAGTAGATGGCTGTCTTGAAATGCTCCCGGTTCCTATAACCGCAAGCCTTCCTCTTGATGGCCATGATCTTGCTGTTGAGGCCCTCGGCCACGCCGTTGGTGATCCTGTGGCGGCAGAAGGTCAGGATGTTCTCAAGATGTCTCTGAATCAGTCCGCCCACTTTGCGCATTGGGGCAAGATCTGACCTGTTCACCCAGACCAGCCATCGCTTCACAAAACGTCTGGCCCATCCCGTGCTCAGGTACTTCCAGACGTCGTTCAGGCTTTCCTTCATGGCCCAGGCCTTGGCCACCTTGAGGTTCGCTGTCTTCAAGGCCTCCAGGGCTGGCCGGTGTTTGTCCGGCAGATTCTCCTCCCGGTATAGCCAGAGGAATTTCGTGCCCTTGAGTCGATGGTCATCCTGACTTGTGAGTTCGCGGTGCTCTTGCTTGCGTACCCGGTCCACAGCCTCGCCTACGTGTTTCATGACGTGGAACCGATCGTGAACGATTTTCCCCGCCGCGTCCGGCACATGTTTGAGCGTAGCTTTAAAATAGGGCTCCCACATGTCCATGGCCACGGCCTTGATCCGCTCCAACTGCGCCTTGGTGAACTGAAGGTAGTACCCCTCAAGGCTTTCGGCCTTACGCTCGTCGGCCACATACTCCACCGTGCTGCCGATCAGATCACAAACCACGGTCACATAGTCGTGCCCCTTGCGGAATGCCTTCTCGTCAACGCCAAGATACCGCGAGGGATTCGATTGCTTGCGCTCCCGGCCCCGGCGCACCGCCCTTTCCATGACACCCCATGCTTCGTCCCAGGTGATGCGCAGGATGCGCCGCGCTCCTGTTACGGTGGCGCACTCGGTCAGCACGTCGATGATCAATCGCTCCATCAATATGGTGAAACGTGCCTTGGACTCGGCCCAAGGCACGTTGACCTGAAGGACGCCATGCTCGGGGCAGTCCACTCGGGGAATCCGAGCATGCAGGAACGTCTTGAACTGGCACGTGTCCAGATGGCGCCAGACACGAGGCTCGGCATGGTCGCGGCAAGCCAGCTCTCGACCACAAGTAGGGCAAAACCAGCGAACACCAGGACCATGCTCCACGCGGATGTCTACCCGACCTTCCGCCGTGTCCAGTTCAACAGCCTCAACAAACCAGGGCTCGGTCAGCCCGAGAATCCGAAAATATAGGTCCGTATCCTTCATTGGTGCCCTCCGGGAAGGACATTAGCAGATCAGCTACCCACGGAAAACCCGGAAGAGCCTGATTAGTAAACTTCAGCAGAGAATTCAGAGAATTCGAAATACCTGAAATCTCATCATGACTTTGGTCGGTAATTTCGATTTTATAATCGTGGGTTCTCAAAATAAACCGCATTTTATCATCAATGTTTTCGAGCCTCGCCGAAAATGACTTAATAAACCGCCCAACGAAAAGCCCCGAAACGAGAAGGACGAGGGCTGTAACGCATAATATCAATAATCCAGTTAATTGAGCTTTTCTTTTTTCGTATTTCAAATACTGATCATACGTGTCTACAAGTGTACCTTCGACCGAATAGTACACATCCATTGCCCCCGTAGACATTCCGAACCAACTATCGTAATCAAACTCTTGCTGTCTACCGTCTAAATACAAAGAAATTGCAGCTTCCGTTTTTTTGACTTTCTCGTCATCTGCGACAATGCCGACATAACCTGGATATTTTCCTTTAAGGCTTTTCAAAAACTCTTCCTTCGATATCTTGTAAAATCCAAACTTTTCTTTTACATAAAATTGACTCTCCCCATCTAAAAAATTATTCATCGCCGACATAGAAATTCGGGCCCGAATTTTCCCAAGGTGTTCCCTTGCCATCAACAAATTCATTAACGACAAAAACAAATAATCATGTTGAATATGCTCGTAAGATTTATCCGAACTGTAAGTTGCAATAATTTCGTATATTATGTCAGAGTACTCTAGAAAACAATCTTCTAGAGAAATCGCATTAGAATCACTTAAGCCGCGAAGCATGATCTGCCTTCCTGAGATTTCTCGGGACAATGAAGTATTCGACAACTTAAGAATGGCAGCGTTAGTTTCAGCACGCCATAATTGGAGTTCATTAATATTGCTCGGCGTAGGGCGAAAGAGACTTTTTACAGTGAGCCCGCGCTCTTTTTGTAGCATGTGAATAGCTTTAGTCGACAGCCTGAAAGCATTGTACTCTTCAAGCAGTGTTTGTCTTTCTGAATATTTGCCCCAACTAAAACTAGCTACAGCCACTGCAACAGCAGCCATAAACAACGCCATGCATATATAAAGAAAATAAAACTTTGCTCGCACAGTAGTAAGCACTTGCACACCTCTAGCGGCAGAATACCCTGCGCAAATCTGCACAAGGAGATTTATCACCAAACACAACTAGCAAAAACGAGACAAGCACAAACGGCTTGTGAGTATTTTTCACAATATTTGCGAACTACAAACAACAACCTTGTTTTTACCAGTCATTTTTGCAACAAGCAATGCATCATCACATCGCTTCAACAGTCTTTCAGCATCTTCATCTACAGCCAACGATGCTACTCCACTACTGATGCTGAAAGAAATACTTTTATTCTCATACAAACTCGGCCAAACTCACTGTACTCCGAACCCTCTCTGCAAATTTTTCTGCACCAATCAAATCAGTTTCGGGCAACAATACTGCAAATTCTTCACCACCAACCCTGCCTAGCGTATCAGTCTGCCGTAAATTTTCTCGTACGATTGTGCAAAAGTGCTTGAGAATTTCATCGCCAACAATATGCCCATGAACATCATTAACTATTTTAAAGTTGTCCAAAGCAATCATTACCAGAGACAGGCTTGTAGAATATCTTTTAGATCGGACCACTTCTGACGTCATCACCGATGAAAAATGCCTCCTATTAAAGACACCAGTCAGAAAGTCATGCGACGAGCTATACACCAATTCCTCTTCAAGTTTTTTACGCAAAGATATGTCAATTATTGTTGACAGGATTGCATCCTCATTATTGTAAACAATTCGCTTTGACGACACCATACCCCAAAAACGAACACCGAGACTGTCTATGAATTCAATTTCATATTCTTTCAAAAACCCTGCGGAAGTTACTAAGCTTAAAAAATGCTTTCGTCTGCCCGGATCAACATAAAAATCCGTTGTATTCACGAATTCAGGCGTTTCTCCTTTTGTCCTTAACAGTTTCTGTGCATGCTCGTTCATATAAAATATTTTTAGGGAGCTAGATATTCCTGATGTTGCTTGTAAAAAGCCACAAGAAGTGGGTTCGAAAAACTGGACCGTGAGCTAAGGTGGACGTAAGAAGTCAAAGGAGGCTTTTTATGTCCAAATCGAGAAGGAAGTTCACCGCCGAATTCAAGACCCGCGTTGCCCTTGATGCCCTGTCTGGGGAGCAAAGCTTGTCCGAGCTTGCCAGCAAGCATGGCGTGCATCCAAATCAGATTTCTCAGTGGAAACAGCAGGCCAAGGAGCAGATTGCAGCTGGCTTTGCGGGCAAGTCCCAGAAGGCTCAGCAGAATGATGAAGCCCGTATCAAGGAGCTTCATGCCAAGATTGGCCAACTTAGAACTTATCCATAAATAATTTTTCTATCAGCCTTCCGGAAAGCGATGAAGGCAGCAGCTAGATGCGTGAGAGCCAGGTGAGTTGAGTCGAGCTTTTCGTAGCGGATTACCAGCTTGCGAAAGCGGTTGAACCAAGAGTGGCAAGCCTCAACAACCCACCGCCGAGCCACAAAAAGAGGATTCACAATTTTTTCACGTCGCTCTTCACCGCGTGGGCGAACATGCGGCGTATATCCCGCCGCGACCATTGCCACCTGTGGTGTTTCTCCGGCATAACCAGCATCGGCGCACAGATTCTCGGTTTGGCCCTCCATGATTGCCCTCACCACCTTGTTGGCCAAAACGCTCCCCAACTGGCTAACATCATGCCGGTTGGCTCCGGTCACGACGACCGACAACGGGACGCCACGCCCGTCCACAAGAATATGGCGCTTTGTTCCTTTTTTTTCCTCGATCCGTGGGGTTGGGCCCGGAACTCTCTTTGGCCAGCGGTGCCTTGTTCATGCTGCCATCTATAGATTGCCATTCCCAAGCTATCCCTTCTAAATCGTCATATTCGGACAAACCACGCTTCCAAAGCTCCAAGAAAAAGCCTTCTTGCTCCCATTCTCTGAAATATCGATGAATTGCACTCGGACTCCCAATAACATCTTTGGGCAATGCTTTCCACTGAATCCCAGTTCGCAGCACATAAACAATCGCGGAAAAGACGTTGTGTGCCTCAAGGGGCTTTCTTCCTCCGCCAACCTTGCGTCGATACTGCTTTTCTTTATCTCTCCTGGGCGTCGGTATCAGTGGCTCTACTATTTCCCAGAGGGCATTCGACACTTCCCATGATTTCACGCTCATGTGCTTGTCTCCATTGGAGAAAAGCATGCCAGAAGGACAGCGTTTCTTCAAGATTATTTATGGATAAGCTCTTAACAGCCCGTTGATTTATTCATGATTAACACCGCTCTACGGTAATCTGCGCTCCGACGAATTCTTCGCCGGTCTCGCTCCTCATCTCGACAAAAATCATCGAAACGACCATCCATCCCCAAGCAAAAACAAAAATTTGCGCTGAATTGAGGTAAAAATACCCCTTCGGGGTCCCGAAACCTATCAACTGGCGCATCAGCAGGCCGAGATTGAACCCGGCCACGCACAGGAGATATCGTTTGTGGACGTTTTCCTGCCCTCGAAGGTGCGTTCGTCGCATGCCTCCACGATCGAGCACATGCTGAAAACTTCGCTCGACCAATTCCGTTCGTCGTTTTGCCAACTCGCGCCCTTTGGCTGACTTCAGCCGGGCGCGGTTATTGTAAACGGCCCGCCGTGCCTCATGGTCACCTTTCCAGTTGAACAACCCGTTCGCCTTCGGCTCGGCGATCCTCGTCTTCCAAACTCCGCTATCCAGTTCTTTCACTACTTCCCGAGAATGGTAGCCTTTGTCCGCAATGACCTCCGTCGGAGCCGTGCTTATCGGCGTACAACCGATGTCGGAAAGATTCTTCCTGGCGGATTCGAGCGTCTTGCCGATCGTCGTCGTGTCCCCCTGGTCGGCCTTGTGGATATCGGCGGAGACAATCGCTCCGGTGTCCAGGTCCACGGCGTGTTCGGGCTTGTAGGCGAGGTGGGTGCGGCCATCCTTCATCTTGGTAATCCGCGCGTCCTCGTCGCTCTCCGACTTCCAGTCCTTGTTCGAAAGCTTTTTGCCCTTGCGCTTGCGATCCATGCGGGCCAACTCTTCACGGGTCGGCGTCTTGATCCCGCTGTCCTTGGCGATGCGCTCAAGCATCTGCTGGTACGTTTCTCCTGTATCCCGGCGCACGATCGAACGCATGGCCGCGTTGGCTTCCATGGTCGAAGCATCGATACCAAGGCGCTCCCCAACTACCAGGCCGGACTTGGTCAACGCCTGCAACACCCAGCCGAATACTTCCTGATGGACTTCCAGGGGCAACCGTTGGCGGATTCTGCTCAGGCTGGAGTGGTCCGGAACCCTCTGGGTCAGGGAGAGTCGTAGGAACTTTCGCAGCGACAAGGAGTCGGAACACCGCCACTCAAGCCCGCGCTCGCTCTCGATACCTTCAAAATAGCCAACCAAGTGCATCCTGAAATATCGACCTGGAGGAATGGATTTCCTGCCGGGACCAGACGCATAATACGGCTCACAGAGCTTCTCGACAAAACGGTCAAAGCCGCCCTTGATCAAGACCGACTGCAAGCGGTCATAAAAAACGTGTCCAGGTGAGCGCGGTAAATCCGCACACATGACAAACACCTGACTCTGGTCATCACTCTGGTTGCCAAGTCCCATAACAGCTCCTTGTTCATGGCAACCTTCTATATTTTTGAGATTTTTTCAATATATAAATAGTTTCGTATATAAAAAAATCATTTGTTAAAATTTTGTAAAATGCTTGTCTTGTTTAAAATTTGGTCCGCCAACTGACGAACGTCTGAAAGACATCAGCGACCTTTCGGATTCTTTTCAGCACACTGGCACCCACCAGCCTTTTTTTCGTTCATGATACGTTCAAAAATTGTAGATTTTCCGTTTTGAATAACATCCTGCTCAATATCTTCGGATGTATAGCCAAAACAATAGCATACGAGTTCTGACATAATCAAACTCCTTAAAGAAATTTTCCGATGAATGCATGATTTTCTCTGAATTGATTACGGCCAGGATGACGGCGATGTCAATTTTTGGCTCTGACGTCGGAAGGAATTTTTCAACATGCTGTTAGCCGTTATGCGCAATATATCATCCGATCTTTTGTCGCCTGGGGAGCCCTGAAGGATTCCGAGGCCAAGGGCTGCTATGAGAAAGCCGCTCCTGTGAGCATTGCCGAGCCAAGCCTGGCCATCCTGATGTTCGAGTCAGCACTCCTGGCCACCCCGGAGGCCAAGGGCGCATTAGGGCTGCTCCTGAACAACCCGACATTCTTCCCATTCCAGCTCCCCGTGTTGACAGGAGATTTTGTTTCACAACGCAGCGACCGGATCGACGTGGTTCGCTACGGACTGGACGATGAGCTGTTGAAATTGAAGGACAACTAAATCAGGGATGGGACGTGAATGCTTTGGACTTCGGAACACACTAAATGGCTGGTCGACACCGGCGAACGACTGAAGACCGCCGACGGCAAGGATGTCGAGGTCTGGGAGTTCCGTCATGAGAACGACGTAGCAGTGCTTTCGGCCGGGGCGAAACACTTCCGGAATCATTACTGCCTGGATGCTGAAATCGATTTTCTGCGGGGCAAGCAAGCGCGTAAAGACTATCTTAATACACTTAAATTCCCTTGCTGTTCTGACCCTCCCCCCGAAAAGTATGCCATTGAAAAATTTAGTGTGGCATAGGAGCATAAGGATGGAATATGGGACAATGTTATTCGTCAAATCTTAAGAATATATTACTCTTACAAGAACGCCAGAGTAATGCTTCAAATCACCCTAATAGCCCTGTCCAGCACTAAGCTGGGCGGGGCTTTGTCATTTTGCTATCCAAGGAGAATTTTCATATGAACCAATACCAATCAGAAAGCATCACCGACTTGGCCAAGGCCTTGCTCAACGTCCAGCGCACCGTGCAACCTATGGCCAAGGATGCTGAAAATCCTTTTACCAAAAGCTGGTACGCCAGCCTCAAAAGCGTCATGGACGCCTGTCGCGATGCGCTTATCGAAAACGGCATCTGGCTGTGCCAGTACCCTGTGCCTGCGGAGCAGCCCAACTCTCTCGGCCTGGTCACCAAGCTCACCCATGCGGAGTCCGGGCAGTGGCAAAGCTCTCTGGCCGTGGTTCCTTTGCCCAAGGCCGACCCGCAGGGCATGGGATCGGCAATTACTTATGCTCGCCGCTACGCGTTAACCGCCATGTTGGGCATGGTAACCGAAGATGACGATGGCGAAGGGGCTAAAAATGGCAAAAAATCGCCTACCCGACCCAAATTGCCCGTAATCGCCCCTGGATCGCAAAAAACGCGGCAACGCGAGCCTTCCATCAAAAACAACCTTTCAAGCCCCTCAAATCGCCCGTCATCCAGCCTTGAAAGCCTTCCACCACTTGAAGGCGTCACCTACCAGCAAGTTACAGCTCAGGACGGACGCCCTTGCATCATTGCCACCGGCAATACACAAGCCAAAAAGGAATTACTTACCGGCTCGGGCTTCCTCTGGAGCCCGCAGAGAAAATTGTGGTGGAAATATGTTGATGCTGCATAGAAAAAATCAAAACACCGAGTGAAAGGGCTGCCTGATGGCGGCCTTTTCACGTTTATGGAGGCTAAACCATGGAACAGATGGACCGCACGGAAGGATTGAGGGCGTTAATCAGGCAAGGTCTGCAGGCCGTTGCCCACAACGACACACTTGCCCACCTAGGCGACCGCTCCTGCTATGTGGGAATGAGCGATATCGGCCAGCACTGGGAATGCCCACGGTCTGCATTGGCCAGAAAGGTGCTCCCCACCACAAACAGCCTGGAGCGCCTGCTTACGCTGCAGAGAGGGCACTGGTTTGAATCTGGGGTTGGGCAGGCACTGGCATCGTTGGGCTTGCATGTTTTGCCCCAGCTTGAGATTAACTGGCAGCATCAGGGCGTGCCCATCAAAGCCCATCTTGATTTTGTGCTGGTCTGGGGCGCGCCCGTCAAAGCCATACGAATTTTGGAAGTAAAAAGCACCGACAAGCTTCCCGGCACCCCGCACGATTCCCATTTGCTGCAACTGCACGGACAGATCGGCCTGCTAACAAAGGCATGGAGCAAGCCCGTTTTCAGCCTTCGTGCTGAGGACGGTACGCTTCTGCATGACAAAATGACATTCCCTCAGCTTTGCCGTGCCCAACTTGGCCTTCAGCTGCCCGCAACGGCTGCCGAGGCAAGCATGGAGGCATGGTTGCTCTGTCTTTCCATGAAGGACGTGACCACCTTTGGTCCCTACACTTTCAATCAGGCCATGCTGGATACGGCCCTTGATCATGCGGTCCAACTCTGGGGCGACCTCACGGCCCACCGTGCCGGGAATTTGTCCCTTTCACAGGTAACCTGCGCCCAAGGTTTTTACCCAATCTGTTCCTACTGCGAATACAATGGCGACTGCCCCAAGTTCCCACAGGGCGTGCATATGCCGCAATGGGAACCGGCACTTGAAAAGCTGGCGGCCCTCAAGGAGCAGCGCACCGCTTTAGATAGCGAAATCAAAGAGATGGAAACTGTGCTCAAACTTGTTCACCGCCAGGCTGGCACACGGGATTGGGTAGACACGGGAAACTACCGATTCCGCATGTCTGTGACAGCAGGTCGAACCACGTTGGACAAGGATGCTCTGCGGGAGGAGTTGACCGAGATTTTTCATGCGGAGCATTTGGGAGACATCGACGTAAACGCCTTGCTGGCCCGCTGTGAGCGTACGGGCTCACCTTTCGAAAAATTGAGCATTTCGCCCATAAACTGAAAAATAGGGCGCTCATGACCATCCCCCTCACTTTTATCACGTTCACTACAACCGCCCTGCCCTGGGGCATTTTTCGTTTTAAGGAGCTAGGTATGAATACTATCGACGACCTTAGTAACCTGCAGCCCACCGATCTTGATGCAGGTCAGGTGTTCAGTGGCAAGCCCTCTGGCACCATGGTCAGGGGCTACGCAGTTCCTTCGGCCTACACCCCGTCCATTGACCACGACTATCTTTTCCATGAGTCCAGCCGTGACGTTGTGGTCTGGTTTCTCAACCCACAGGAACCGCTGTACGTCTTCGGCCCCACAGGCTGCGGTAAAACGACATGCATCAAGCAGCTGGCAGCCAGGCTTAACTATCCTGTCTTTGAGGTTACCGGGCACGGGCGGCTGGAATTTGCCGACCTGGTTGGTCATCTGACGGTCAAAAATGGCAGCATGACCTTCGAGTACGGCCCGCTTGCGCTTGCCATGCGTTACGGGGCACTTCTGCTGCTGAATGAGATCGACCTGACATCCCCTGAAATTGCAGCAGGCCTGAACAGCGTGCTTGACGGCTCCCCCCTGTGCCTGGCGGAAAACGGCGGCGAACTGATTGTGCCACACCCCATGTTCCGTCTGGTTGCCACGGCCAATACCAATGGCGGTGGCGACGACACTGGCCTCTACCAGGGCACCCAGCGGCAGAACCTTGCATGGCTGGACCGCTTCACCATCTGCGAAGTGGGCTATCCCTCTGCCGATGTGGAAAAAAGCCTGCTTGCCCGGCGCTTCCCATCGCTGCCTGAATCGTTGTGTGCCACCATGGTGGACTACGCCAATGAGGTTCGCAAGCTGTTCATGGGAGAAGCTTCCACCAGCAATCTGACCAACGCCATCGAAGTTACACTCTCCACGCGCAGTTTGCTGCGCTGGGGTGATCTGACCGTTCGCTTTCAGCCTCTGGCTCATCAAGGCGTACAGCCCGTCACCTATGCCCTCGACCGGGCGCTGGGATTCCGAGCCAGCCGTGAAACCCGCGCTATGTTGCACGAGCTGGCCCAACGTATGTTCCCTCAACAGGTGGAAGCTGAGTCCCCCCAAACGGTAACGGCAGAAATTGAAATCCTGCAAGGCGAGCAAGCCCTACGCTTCATGCGTGGCCATCTGCACCACACACCGACAGTGACCAAGCCCCTCGTTCATCTTCAGGTAATCTACAATCTTTCCGGCAAAAAGCAGGACGGCAAGTTCTGGATCGGCGAGGCTAGCCCTGTGGGCCTCACGCTAAAGTGGGGCAAGCCGGACACCGTTGGCCAGCAGCATTTTATTCCCGCCGAAAACTGTGAGGGCAACAATTCCGTGATGGAGCTTGAAGCACGCGCAGAAAAGAAAATCAAAGAAGGCTACTCCCTCAATACAACAAGAAGCTCATTCTAGGAGGCTACTATGGCACAACTTGTTTCTGACATCCGTATTCTTGATAACTTGCTGGCCCTCAATCTCAACGTCAGCTTGTGGTCAGCCCGACGCAAAATGAGTCAGGAAGACCTGGGCGGCGCAGAACTACCCCCTGAAGATCTAGCTTCTTTGGGCTCAAAGCGCATTGCCGACCCGGAAAACCTCAAGGTGTTCGGCACACTCAAAGCCCGCGCCTTCAACTACCTTGACCGGCAAGGTGTACGGTTTATGTCCGGCTGGGCCATCCCCGAAGAAAAGGCCGGCGAAATCGTGCAGGAGCTGCTTAACATCCGCACTGAATTCCAGAAAGAAAAGGAAGCATTTCTGGCTGACTATGACCAAAATGTGCAGGCATGGATTGAGAAGCACCATCAGTGGGGCGAAATAATTCGTAACTCCCTTGTGGGGCCTGACTATGTACGCGCCCGCATGGATTTCCGCTGGCAGTTGTACAAGGTGGCCCCGCTTGAACAGCACACAGACAACACCGCTGTGCTGGAAGCTGGTCTGGCGGAAGAGGTGCAGGGCCTCGGCGGCACTCTGTTTGATGAGGTGGCTAAGTCGGCTGACGATATATGGCGCAGGGTTTATCACGGCAAGACGGAAGTAACCCACAAGGCGCTTTCACCGTTGCGCACCCTGCATGCCAAGCTCACGGGCTTGTCTTTCGTAGAGCCACATGTGGCCCCGGTGGCTGACATCGTGCAGGCTGCACTGCTGCGCATGCCCAAGAAGGGCAACATCACCGGTACAGACCTGTTGCTGTTGCAGGGGCTGGTCTGCCTGCTCAAGGACAGTACGGCCCTTGTGGGCCACGCCCAAAAAGTTATTGAGGGCTACGGCCCGGCGTTTGTGCTTGATGCCCTGTTGGCTGGTCCGGGCTTCATCCACGAGCCGGACGGCCCTGCTGGACAGATGGATGGCACCGTGGACGGGAATATGGATGATGAGCCCATTCTGCCTGATATTCCTGTGGCAGATAGCGCGTTGCCGCATCCTGCCATACCCAGCCTGGGCCTGTGGTGACACCATGGTACGCACAAAAGACGTTCTCAACTGTCTGCCCCTGCTGGCGTCTATCCTTGGCGACCGCTATGGGGTGCAGGTGCGTATCGGCGGTAAGGAAGCCTGCACCAACGGTAAGGTTATTCACTTGCCCGCGTTGCCTATGGATTGTGAGCCTGAATTACTGGCACTGGCTAAGGGGTTCACAGACCATGAGGCTGCCCATATACGGCACACTGATTTCGGGGTGTTGAAAGCTGCAAACCTTGATCCTGTGACCTTCAATTTGCTCAACTGCCTTGAGGATTGGCGCGTTGAAAAGAAACTGTCAGGCATTTTCCCTGGCTGCCGAAGAAACCTGAACTGGCTGATACGACGATTCTTTGTAGAGCAAGCACAGCCAAGGGCCGGGGATGATTCCCCGGCCCTTGCTGTTTTGGACTATGTGCTGTTGACAGTGCGAGCCTGGGATGTGGATGAGGTGACCCCGGCACGCCAACACGCGGCAAACATCGTGGAGCAGCACTTCCCCTGCTTGCTAGGGGCTCTGGATGCCATCTTGGTCAAGGTCTACATCTATTGCCCAGATACGGCGTCGGCAGTCGAATACGCACGGCAAATCGCCCAGTGCATCCGGCAGTGGGAACCGCTTAGACAGGCTCCAACCAGCAAAAGCGCTAACGATCACGGTTCTATGCCTAAGGCGAAACTGGAAATCAACGATTCTGCTAAACAAATTGGCCAGCGATCTGAACCGGGTCAACCGCAAAGTGCGTTGAGCTCGTTACCGCTCAAGGCTCTTTTGCATGCGGAGGCGCAGGATCTGCCTCAGAACATCGGCGAAATTCTGGCGATTGAGCTTACCAGTTGCAGCTCAGAATCAACGGGAGACGCACTGACCGTGGCCGTGGAAGGCACCCGGCATGCAGCCCCTTTGCCAGCAGAAAATAAACTGCAAGCCCTTCAGGCCAGCATTGCCCTGCGCACTCGCCTTCAGGGCTTTCTGCAGGCGCAAACGCAAAGACGTTGCAGCATCGGGCGCAGAGGGACTCTGCACGCCAATTCGCTGCACCGTCTGCAGGTTGGCAATGCTCGTGTTTTCCAAAAAGAATCTGAGCAGCAAGGCGTTAACACCGCTGTCCATATCCTGCTGGACGTAAGCGGAAGCATGGCTGGCGCACCGATTAATCTTGCCAATCGGGCCTGCTATGCCGTGGCAACTGCCCTGAGCCATATTCGTGGCGTGAACCCAGCGGTTACGGTTTTCCCCGCTACGACGGTCACAAACTCTGTATTCCCAATAATGCGGCATGGGCAGCCGTTGCCTGATAGGTTCGACATCCTGGCTTCTGGCGGAACCCCCTTGGCTGGGGCTTTGTGGTGGGTGCTGCAAACCATGCTGCCCCTCAGAGAGCAGCGTAAGATGATCCTGATTATCACTGACGGCATGCCGGACAAACAACTGGCTGCAAACAATGCCATAGGGGTGGCCCAAAAACTAGGCTTTGAAGTTTATGGCCTTGGCATACGGGATGAGCACATTACACATCTGCTGCCGCACACAAGTAAGGTGGTCAACGATCTGCCTGATCTGGTGCCTGCCGTGTTTGCCATGCTGCAGGCTGCATTACTCAAAGGCGGTGCTGTATGATGGTGCCGCTTGATTTCAGACCTTGGAGCCGAACGGGAATATTTCGTTTCTTCCTACTTAACAAAAAACGGCGCATCCAGCGCTGCTAAATGAAAGGAGGATAAATGAATTATCTTAGCTGGATACCAGTTGTTATAGCTGTACTTCAAGCAATTAAAGACAATTGGGATGACTAGCCGTACTAGGCTACCCGAAAGGAGAAAGAATATGGGCAGTAAATGGGCATTTTTAGGCGGCGTACTGGCAGGGATCGCAGGGGTATTCACAGCGGCAGCGTTGTCGGTGGAATTGGAAAATCGGAAAGACGGCAGATGCAATGCTGAAGAAGAACCGAAAAGGCTGGCCTTGCCTGAAAGCGAAGGCAGGTAAAAATCACAGTTGATTCTTGGGCAGGGAAATGGGGGCTTCCCGCTTCCTTGCCCTTGCTATACTTTTATTTTTCGACTGAAGTATAGGTCAAGTCGCAACATATGCATTCCACAAACGAATTGCAGCAGATTCGCTGACAGACCACTGGAGTGGACAGTTGCCACATTCACAAGCATAGCGGTAAATATCGTGGGTTCTTCCCTCCGGCCTTGATGTTTCACGTTGAGGCATTTTGCCGCATTTGATACACGGCCTGAGTGGAGGAAGATGTCCCTTGTTTGCGCTCATTCTTGAAAGATAGCCATTGTCTGTCGTGAACGCAACATTCTGGGATAGCTTGTGCAACTATGCGATTCTCCGCAGTAGATGTGCTAAAGAGTTGCATGGTGTAATTTCCATTTTTTGCAAAAAGGTTGGAAATAGGGTTGGAAAAAAATTGAGTAAAGCAAAAGCCCTTACGATTTTTTATCGTAAGGGCTTAATTTTTATGGTGCGCCCGGCGAGATTCGAACTCACGGCCTTTGGCTCCGGAGGCCAACGCTCTATCCAACTGAGCTACGAGCGCGCAAGGTCTTCTCTGTTATGCTTTGCGCGGTCCGCTGTCAAGGGCGTAATGGATCCGGCCCCGGCGCGGTCTCGCCTCCTCGCCGTATGGGGTGGCGCCGCCGCGGCGGCAAAGCGTCTGCCCGGCCGCGTGGATCTCCAACGCCCCTCCCCGGCGCACGGGGCTGCGACCTGCCGAAAATGTTGCCGTAAAAGACGCTGCTCCTCTGCCTTTGGGGCGGTGCCGCCCGCCGCGTTTACAGTCCGCCCGGTTGTGGACTATACTGAACAAATACGCGCCCCCTCCGGGAAGGCGCGGCACAACCTTTGGGATAGACTATGCAAGAGTGCGGCGAGGGCGGCCTTGCGCACCTTGGCGGGCAGGCCGCCGGGGCGCAGGCGCGCGATATTCTGGTGGGCGTAAGCGGGGCCAGCGGTATGGCTTTGGCCGCAAGCCTGCTGCGGTTGCTGGCAGGCATGCCGTGGGTACGGGTGCACTGCGTGGTGTCGCAGGGCGCGCGGGCCGTGCTGCAGGCCGAATGCGGGGCCGGGCCGGAGCTGCTTACGGCCCATGCCGGGCAGGTCTACGCCCCGGACGATTTGGGGGCCGGGCCGGCCAGCGGTTCCTGGTGGCGGCGCGGGGCCGTGCCGGCGGCTATGCTGGTGGCGCCCTGCTCTATGGGCACCCTGGGCGCGCTGGCCAGCGGGGCCACGCGCAATCTGCTGCAACGCGCGGCGGATGTGGCCCTTAAGGAGCGGCTCACCCTGGTGCTGGTCACGCGGGAAAGTCCGCTTTCCGCCGTGCACCTGCGCAACATGCTTACGCTGCAGGAGGCCGGTGCGGTGATCATGCCGTTTTCTCCCGGTTTTTATCTGCGGCCGCAAACGCTGGACGAGCTCTTGCGGCAGTCCTGCGGGCGCATTTTTGACCAGTTGGGCCTGCCGCACCGGCTGGGCCGCTGGGGGGAAGCCCTGGCGCAGGCGTGATGCGCCTCGCCTTCTGTGGCAAATCTTTTTTACATATTCCGCAAGCTGAAAGTACAAAGCGTCGGGGCCGACAAACCTTGTCGCCGACCCCGCGGCGTAAGGCAGCGTCCGTTTGCGGACGCGGGAGGCGCGTCATGAGTTCCATTACCTGGTTTGGTCACTCGGCTTTCAAGATCGGTTGTCCTGATGTGCAGGTGGTCATTGATCCTTTTTTTGCGCCGCCCACGGACGTGAACGCGGCCACGCTGGGGCCCGTTGATCTGGTGCTGGTAACCCACGACCACAGCGACCATGTGGGCGAGGCGGTGGAGGTGTGTCGGCGCAGCGGGGCCATGCTGGGGGCCATTGTGGGCACGGCGGGCAAACTGGTCGCCGCGGGCGTGCCCCAGGCGCAGATCCTCAACGGCATCGGCTTCAATATGGGAGGCACGGTAAGCCACAGGGGCGTGAACGTCACCATGACGCAGGCCTACCACTCCAGCGATTCCGGCGCCCCGGCGGGCTATATTGTGCGCATGCCCGACGGCCTCACCGTGTACCATGCGGGCGATACCTGCGTGTTCAGCGGTATGGAGCTGTGGGGGCGGCTGTACAGCATTGACGTGGCCCTGCTGCCCGTGGGCGGCGTGTTCACCATGGACGCCCGGCAGGCCGCCCTGGCCTGCAAGCTGCTGGGCTGCAAGGCCGTCATCCCCATGCACTGGGGCACTTTTCCCGTGCTGGCCCAGAATACGGCGGCCTTTAAGGAGGCCCTGCAGAAGCAGCACCTTTCCTGCACCTGTGTGGATATGGGCGTGGGAGAAACGGTCAGCTTTGGCTAAGGCCGCGCTGTTTTGTCTGCGCCGCGCCGTCAGGGCAGATCACGCTGTTTTGGCGGATCTCTGGCGGCGTAGTGTGGTGGCCACGCACGCCTTTCTTTCCTGTGCGGCTGTGGCGGAGATCCATATTGCCGTGCGGCAGGTTTATCTGCCGGGCGTGGAGGATTTGTGGCTTGCGCACTGCGGCCCAGGGGCAAGAAAGGGGCAGGATGGCTCCGCAGGCGGATTGCGCCCGGTGGGCTTTATGGGGCGCAACGGCGGACATGTGGACATGCTTTTTGTGGATCCGGCTTTTTTCGGCTGCGGGGCAGGCCGGACGCTGCTGCGCCTGGCCTGGGAGCGGGCTTTTGCGGCCGGCCTGCCTTTGACGCTTGACGTCAACGAGCAGAACCCGGCAGCAGTGGCCTTTTACCGCCGGATGGGTTTTGTGGTCACCGGCCGTTCGCCCGTGGACAGCGCGGGGCGTCCCTATCCTCTGCTGCATATGGCTGCGGACAGAGGCTGCGCCCGCCTGTTGGCAGGGCGATGTTGTCGTTCTTTCAGTCCTGCGGATCCTGTCGTCGTTCCAGTGCGGCGTTGACGGCCTCGGCCAGGCCGCCCAGGGAGGTTTCCTTGTAGCGGGCCTGCAGGTCCAGTCCGGTGCGGTACATGACGCCGATGATCTGGTCCAGCGAAACCACGCGTTCGCGTCCGTCTTCCAGGCGGGAGAGCTGGGCGCAGTTGACGGCACGTTCGGCGGCCACGCCGTTGCGCTCAATGCAGGGTATCTGCACCAGGCCGCCCACGGGGTCGCAGGTCAGGCCCAGGTTGTGTTCCATGCCTATTTCGGCCGCCACTTCCACCTGCTTGACGCTGCCGCCGGTGACGGCGCAATAGGCCCCGGCAGCCATGGAACAGGCCACCCCCACCTCGCCCTGGCAGCCCACCTGCGCGCCGGAGATGGAGGCGTTGCACTTGTAGAACAGGCCAATGGCCCCGGCCGTGAGCAGAAAGTCGCGCGCGCCTTCTTCTGTCGCGTGCGGATAAAAATTTTTGTAGTACAGCAGCACCGCCGGCGCCACCCCGGCCGCGCCGTTGGTGGGCGCGGTGACTACCCGCCCGCCTGAGGCGTTTTCCTCGGCCACGGCAAAGGCGTAGAGCATGGGCCAGAGGCTCAGGTCGCGCCGACCCGCCGCCTGCAGGGCGCTGACCTTGCGCAGCAGGTTGGGCGCGCGGCGGCGCACCCGGTAGCCGCCGGGCAGCACGCCGTCCGTGCAGCAGCCCCGTTCCACCGCCTCCTGCATCACCGTCATGATGGCGTCCAGCCGGGCATTGACCTCCTCCCCCGACCGCCAGAATTCCTCATTGGCCCGCACCACCTGGGCCACGCTCAGCTTGTGCGCCGTGCAGTGGGCAAAGAGCTGCGCGGCGGTGTCATAGGCATAGGGCGGCGCAGGATAGTCCTCGTCCGGGCTGTCAAAATCCGCGTCCGTGCGGATGGCCCCGCCGCCGATGGAATAGTACGTGCGGGCGTGCAGGACGGTCCCGTCCGCGGTCAGAGCCGTGAGAGTCAGGGCATTGGCGTGACGGGGCAAAAACAGGCCCTTGTGCTCCAGTAAGTCCCGTCCGTACACAAAGGGCACGGCCTGCACGCCCGCCAGCATCAGGTCCGCGCCCTGGCGCAGCGCCGCCGCGCGCGCGGGCAGCCGGGCAGGGTCCACATGTTCGGGGTCTTCCAGCTCCAGCCCGGCCAGGACCGCCGCGTCCGTGCCGTGTCCCCGACCCGTGAGCGCCAGAGAACCGAACAAATCCACCTGCAGCCGCGCCACTGCCCCCAGCAGACCCAGAGCTGCCAGCTCTCCGGCAAAACTGCGCCCCGCCAGCATGGGCCCCATGGTGTGCGAACTGGACGGCCCAATGCCGATTTTGAACAAATCAAACACGCTCAACATTGTCGGCCTCCACGCCCCTTCCAGTCATCTTGCGGGAATGCTCTGTACGGGCCCCGCCGGAAAGCCTCCGGCAGAGCAGCGTTGACATGCATTTTCGCAAGGGGGGCGTCAGCTTCGGCGTTTCCCCGCGCAGTCATGCCGTGTTTGCGTCCTCGCGGCGGGCAGTCGCGCAAGGCACAGCATGCCGGAGGGGGGTTCCCCCGTCATCAGCCTTGGTTGTGACACAGAGCGAGGCGGGGTGCAATGCGTCGGGATATGTTCTTTGAATGTTCGTATTTATATTAAATAAAATCATATAGTTATTTATGATATGAACATTTAGGGCAAAGGCTCTGCGCACAGAAGCATCAAAAAGAACAAAGGGAACAGAGTGCACAAAAACACAGCGTGCCAGCCGTGCGGGGCAGGGCATTACGACTTTGAAATGTCCGGGGTTTCGTAAGCACAATTTATTTGCGCGCTTAAGCGCTGGAACGAGCGTGCCGTAAACTTTGAGAATACCGATTCTCAAAGGTAGTCTGCTCCAGAGCATTTAACACTTGAAATGCTCGCTTACGGCAGACAAAAGCCTGCCTTCTCGCATTTCGTGGCAAGGATTTTCAAGAAAATCCTTGCAGAGCAGTTAGCTCATTTCATTCGCTAACTGCTCTAAGGACGCAGAACTTTTGACGGGTTATGTGCGTTCGGGGCTTTGCCTGTGTGGGGCCGCCCTGGCGGGAGAGGGTGACACGGGCGTTCGGCCAGGGCCGGCCCGGTTCGGTGGGGAAGAAACGTTTTTTGAAGGGATGGGGGGCGTGGGGGGAAGGGGAACTTGTGTTCACAAAAGTTCCCCTTTCCCCCACAAAAAACTTTTTCTATGGCAAATCGCGGCTTTCCGGGCTGGATTCGGCAGAAGCCGGGGCCGGGGCCGGGCTGGCGTTGGCGGCGGGCTGGTCCGCGCCTTCGGCGTGCTGGGGCTGGATGTCGCCCAGTTGTCCTGCCTTCTGGGGCAGCATGAGGTAGCTGGTGACGGAGGTGACGCCCGACACGCCCCTGGCGGCGCGGATGGCGAGCTGGCGTTCGGCATTGTCCTTGACCACGCCCAGCAGCACCACGCGTCCGGCGTTGACTTCGGTTTCGACGCGGGTGGAGGAGAGGCCCTTGGTGCCGATGAGTTCCGTGCGCAGTTTGGTGGCCAGGGCCATATCGCTTTCGTCGTGAGTTTTGGCGGTGAACCAGTGGGGGGTGACGGAGTGGGGCTTGTAGCGGCGGGCGATGGTCAGAGCTTTGGCCTGCATGTCTGCGGGCACTTCGCCCACCAGGAAGACGTGGTTGTAGAAGCTGTAGACGGCCACGGACCAGCCGCCGGTGAAGCTCTCGTCCATGAGGGCGGTTTTGATTTTTGCGGCCAGCTCCGTGTCTGCAGACATGGTGCCCGCCAGGCGCGGGTCGTCGTAGACGCCATAGGCGGCGCAGCCGTTGAGGCAGGTAAGGGCCAGCAGCAGGAGCAGGGGCAGGGCCAGGCGTGGCATATGAAACCTCCGTTGGGGGGCGCGGTTATTCCTGTTCGCGGCGGATGCGCGCGCCCACGGCCGTGAGTTTGTGTTCGATGTGTTCGTAGCCGCGGTCCAGGTGGTAGATGCGGCGTACCTCGGTACGGCCTTTGGCGGCCAGACCGGCCAGGACGAGGGAGGCGCTGGCCCGCAGGTCGGAAGCCATGACGGGCGCGCCGGTGAGCCCCTGCACGCCGCGCACCATGGCCGTGTGGCCGGAAACCTTGATCTGCGCGCCCAGGCGCACCAGTTCCAGAACGTGCATATAGCGGTTTTCAAAAATGCTTTCTTCCACCACGCTGGCGCCGTCGGCCAGGCACATGAGGGCCATGATCTGCGCCTGCATATCAGTGGGAAAGCCGGGGTAAGGCTGGGTTTTCACGTCCGTGCCGTGCAAGGGGCCGGCGCAGCGGGCCAGCACGCCCTGCGGGGTGGCGGTGATTTCCATGCCCATGTCGCAGAGCTTGCGGATGACGGCTTCCAGCGCGTCGAAGGGGCAGTGGCGCAGCAGCAGTTCGCCGCCGGTAATGCCTGCAGCCACCAGAAAGGAGCCGGCCTCAATGCGGTCGGGCATGACGGCGTAGGATGCGCCGTGCAGGGCCTGCACGCCCCGGATGCGGATGACGTCGGTGCCGTGGCCTTCAATCTCTGCGCCGCAGGCTCGCAGAAAGTTGGCCAGGTCCACCACTTCTGGTTCGCGGGCGGCGTTTTCCAGCAGGGTTTCGCCGTCGGCCAGCGCGGCGGCCATGAGCAGATTTTCCGTGCCGCCTACGGTGGGCATGTCAAAGGTAATGCGCGCGCCCGTGAGACGGCGGCAGCGGCCAAGAATGTAGCCTTCTTCCAGCTGAAAGCTGGCGCCCATGCTTTCCAGCCCCTTGAGGTGCTGGTCCACGGGGCGCGCGCCGATGGCGCAGCCGCCGGGCAGAGCCACACGGGCCTGGCCAATGCGGGCCAGCAGGGGGCCCAGGCACAGCACCGAGGCGCGCATGGTGCGTACCAGGTCGTAAGGGGCTTCGGGCAAAAGCTGGCCGGGCTGCGTGCGCACTTCGTGGTCGTCGTAGCCGCAGGCGCAGCCCAGCACGTTCAGGAGCTTGAGGGTAGTATGGATGTCGCGCAGGTCCGGCACGTTGGCGATCACGGCTGGTTCGGAAAGAAGGATGGACGCGAACAGAATGGGCAGGGCCGCATTTTTGGAGCCGCTGATGTCAATGCCGCCCGTAAGGGGCACGCCGCCTTCAATAACCAGTTTGTCCATGCTGTCTCCGCGGGTGGGCGCGGGCCTCTGGCCGCGCGCGTGAAGAATAACAAACAGCATACGCCTTGTTCTAGACAAAATCCAGAGTCCGCAGCGCGGAAAAAAACTTGCCAAAGGAAAAGAAGCTGCGTATAAGAACTTTCCCGTGGCGGAAGTAGCTCAGTTGGTAGAGCACCTGGTTGTGGCCCAGGTGGCCGTGGGTTCGAGTCCCATCTTTCGCCCCAGAAAATTTTTCTTCCCGTTCCGCAACCGCCCGCAATGCCCTGTGCAGCGCGGGCGGTTGCTTTTGCGCGGGCTGCCCAAGTCTGCGCGGATCCGCCAACTCTGGTTGGCCCGCCCATTTTTTGTGGCCCGCTATGCTCCTTTCTTTGCGGTAGACCCAGGCAGTCCATTTTTTTCCGCAGCGCTGTGCCCCTTCTTGGTGTAGACCCGGCTTGTGTCACAACGCAGTACGTTATTATACGTGCGGGCGCGGTTTTGACTATTTTGCCTGCGTCCGTTAGAAGAATGTAATGAACAAAGACAATCTCCCGGCCATTCGTCCCTGTATGAAATGCGGCGCCATCCCCGACAAAATCGAAACCTCCCGTCCCGACGGCCGCACCCGCGACCTCTACCGCGTGGTCTGCCCTTGCGGCAATGGGCCTTTGCGCTGGTCGGTCAGCGTGTCCGCCGCCATCCGGCTGTGGAACACGCACGACGCTTCGTAAACGGTTCCTTTTGGGAATATTCCTTTTCAATCAAAGGATGCGATACGTTCGCTGGAGCTTGCCCGCGCAGATAATTGGCGTTTGCCGTCTGGCGGCCCGGCAGCGTCTCCGCGTGGTGCGGCCGCTGTCGGGATAGAGGGCCACGTCCGCCGCAGCCTTTCCTTCCCGCGCAGTAAAAAAATGTTGACGCGTCGCCGCTCGGCGGCTATAACACCCCTTGCCTCAAGTAGGAGCGTAGCTCAGGTGGCTAGAGCACTTCCTTGACACGGAAGGGGTCAGCAGTTCAAGTCTGCTCGTTCCTACCAAATGAAGTTCCGGGGATGGTTTCCCCTTTATGGCGGAAGACCTTGACTCCGCCCATAACAGGGGCCGCCGCAAGGGCGGCCCGGTGACCGTTATCGGCGCAGTGGGGAGGTTTACCTCCCCATTTTGTTTTTGTCGGCGGCGCGTCCGGCGCGGCAGGGGTCGTAGCGGCACGTTGACGAAAAAGGAGCAGTTTGATGGAAGTGCAGGTAGAAGGGCAGGCGGTGTCCGCTGCGCCCGGCGATGCCGTGGCTGTGGTGCTGCAAAAGGCCCTCAGCGGCAAAAAATTCAAGTCCGTGGTGGCTGCGCGCACGCCCGACGGCGCGCTGCTGGACCTTTCCGCGTCTGTGCCCCAGGGCTGTGCCGCGCTTGCGCCCGTAACGGCCGAAGAGCCCGACGGCCTGCGCCTGCTGCGCCACTCCACGGCCCACGTCATGGCTGCGGCGGTCAAACGCCTGTTCCCCACGGCCAAGGTCACCATCGGCCCGGCCATCGACAATGGCTTTTACTACGATTTTGATGTGGAACGGCCCTTCTCCAGCGAGGATTTCCCCGCCATTGAGGCTGAGATGCGCAGCATTGCCGAAGCGCGCCTGCCCTTTACCAGGGTGGACGTGTCCAAGGCCGAGGCCGCCGCGCGCTTCACGGCCGAGGGCGAACCCTATAAGGTGGAGCTGCTGGAGAGTATTGAGGGCGACACGGTTTCCCTCTACACCTGCGGCGAATTTACCGATCTTTGCCGGGGCCCGCACGTGCCGCACACGGGTTTTGCCAAGGCCGCCAAGCTGCTTTCCGTGGCCGGAGCCTACTGGCGCGGCGATGAAAAGAACCGCATGCTCTCGCGCATCTACGGCACGGCCTTTGCGGACGAAAAGGCTCTCAACGCCTACCTTAAGCAAGTGGAGGAAGCCAAGCGTCGCGACCACCGCAAGCTGGGGCGGGAGCTGAACCTGTTTACCTTTAAGGAAGACGTGGCTCCGGGCATGGTTTTCTGGCTGCCCAAGGGCATGCTGGTGCGCACCATCCTGGAAGACTTCTGGCGGCGCGAGCACCTCAAGCGCAACTACGACATCGTCCAGGGGCCGCAGCTTTTGCGGGTGGAAACGTGGCAGAAATCCGGCCACTACGACCACTACCGCGAAAACATGTATTTTACGCAGATTGAGGACGACGCCTACGGCATCAAGCCCATGAACTGCATTGCCCATATGCTTATCTACGGCAATGAGCTGCGCAGCTACCGCGACCTGCCCCAGCGTTACTTTGAGCTGGGCGTGGTGCACCGGCACGAAAAAAGCGGCGTGCTGCACGGCCTGCTGCGGGTGCGCCAGTTCACCCAGGACGACGCGCACATCCTTTGCGCGCCGGAGCAGCTGGAAGGCGAAATTCTGGAAGTCATCCATCTCATCCGCGATCTCATGGGCCTGTTCGGCTTTCAGTACAAGGTGGCCATCTCTACCAGGCCCAAGGACAGCATCGGCACGGACGAAGCCTGGGAGCTGGCCACCAATGCGCTGATCCAAGCTGTGGAAAAGGCCGGCATCAGTTACGAGATCAACGCGGGCGACGGGGCCTTTTACGGCCCCAAGATTGATGTGCGCCTGCTGGACTGCATCGGCCGCGAATGGCAGTGTTCCACCATCCAGGTGGACTTTACCCTGCCGGAGCGCTTTGACCTCACCTATGTGGGGCAGGACGGCGAGCGCCACCGTCCGGTCATGGTCCACCGGGCCATCATGGGTTCGCTGGAGCGGTTTATCGGCATTCTCATAGAAAACTACGCCGGCGCGCTGCCCACCTGGCTTGCGCCGGAGCAGGCCAGGGTGCTGACCGTGACGGAGGTCGGCGACGCGGCGGCCTTGGCGGTGCGCGACCAGCTGCGCGCCCAGGGCGTGCGCGTGACCGCCGATACGCGCAATGAAAAGCTGGGATTCAAGGTGCGTGAGGCCCAGTTGGCCAAGGTGCCGTATATTCTGGTGGTAGGGGAAAAAGAGGCGCAGGAGGGCGGCGCCAACGTGCGCCTGCGCAGTGGAGAAAACCTGGGGCTCAAATCCGTGGCGGACATAGCCGCGCTGGTGCGTGCGGACGCTGAAGAGCCCTTCAAACAAGGAGGGATGCGCTATAGCTTCGCCTAATATGAGATTCCGGCGCGACATGCCGCAAGACGGCGTGCGCCGCAACGAGTTGATCCGCGCCCGCGAGGTGCGTGTGATCGCTGCCGATGGCGAACAGCTTGGGATTCTGCAACGCAACGACGCCATTGCCCTGGCCAAGGAGGCCGGCATGGACCTGGTGGAGGTGGCATCCACTTCCGAGCCGCCCGTCTGCCGGATCATGGACTACGGCAAGTTCAAGTACGAGCAGCAGAAGAAAAAGCAGGAGGCCAAAAAGCGCCAGAGCGTGGTGCAGATCAAGGAAATCAAGGTCCGGCCCAAGACCGACGACCACGATTATGAAACCAAGATCCGCCACATCCGCCGCTTTTTGGAGGATGGAGACCGCTGCAAGATCACGGTCTTTTTCCGGGGCCGCGAAATTGTGCACAAAGATCGCGGCATGACCATTCTGGAGCGGGTGGTGCAGGACCTGGCCGACGTGGCCAAGGTGGATCAAGAGCCCCGCGCCGAAGGCCGCACGCTGCAAATGCTGCTGGTGCCCAAGAAGTAGCGCGGCTTTGCCGCGCGCAGACCCGCCCGTGGGGGCGGAAAACAGGGAGCGGCCCTTGCGTCGCGTCCCGCTTTGGGGCATTATGCCCCTTCCGGTTTCCGCCCGGCCCTGCCGGGCCCTATTCAGTGCAAGGAGTATGTCATGCCCAAGATCAAAACCCGCCGTGCCGCGGCCAAGCGTTTTTCGCAGACCGGCAGCGGCAAGTTCAAGCGGCGCCGCCAGAACCTGCGGCACATCCTGACCAAGAAGGCTCCGGGGCGCAAAATGCGTCTGGGCCAGGCCACCCTGGTGGACGGGACCAACATGAAGGCCGTGCGCCGGATGCTGCCTAACGGCTGATTTGCCCGTTTGCCTGTCGGCTGCTGCGGCAGTCGTTGCGCGCCTTGGCTGCACAGGCCTTAGGCGTTGTTTTGGCGCGTTGCCGCGCCGGATGCAGAAGCAGACCTGTGCCGGCCCTGTGCCGCCGTGCTGCGGTTTTTACGCCGAGCAGACCGGCGGCCTGCAGCGGCCCTTGTATCGGGCGGCGGGCGGCTGGGCGTGCGGGGCAACCCGCGGGCGCACGGAAAACGATTGAAAGACTCTGACGGTGCACTGCGCCGGCGGCGTATGCGGAGCCGCGACCGACGTCCAATCCGCGTCCCCTATTGAGGGTTACGACAAATTTTACGCATCTCCACGGGCATTCCTCCGCCTGGTGGGGAGAAGGAGGATACGCTCATGCGTGTGAAGAGAGGTCTTGCCGGGCATCGCCGTCATAAAAAGTATCTTGACGCGGCCAAGGGCTTTCGCGGAGGGCGCAGCCGCCTGTACCGCACCGCCCGTGAGGCTGTGGAACGTTCGCTGCAAAACGCCTTCACGGGCCGCAAACTGCGCAAGCGCGATTTCCGCAGCCTGTGGATTCTGCGCATCAACGCGGGCGCGCGCCTGAGCGGGCTTTCCTACAGCCGCTTCATGCACGGCCTGAAGGTGGCGGGCATTGCCCTCAACCGTAAGGTGCTGGCGGACCTGGCGGTGTACAAGAAAGAAGACTTCGCCCAGGTGGTGGAGCTGGCCAAGGCCGCCCTGAGCAAGTAGATCGGTTCGGCCCCTGCTGCGCTGACGGCGGGGGCCGTCCCTTTTTGGTCTGGATGGGTGCGCCGCGCCGCGGCGTCCGCGTGCTGCCTTTTGCAACCGGCCAGCGTTGCGTCCTGTCGGAAGATGCTGACCCGCACTGCCGCGGCGTTCCTTAAAGAGCGTTTCCCGCCGTGCCGGGGCATGCCCAGATGCGCCGTCCGCCCCTGCCCCGCAGATTTCGGAATTTTCCTTCAGGGCGCGTCTGCGCGGGAAAAGGCTTTGCAGGAAGGGCCGCCGCCGTCCCTGCCGACTGTGGGCGGCTTGCGGGGGCGCGGGCGGGATGGTATGTCTTAAGGGCGCGGGCGGTGCGCAAGCGCCCCTCGCGCTCTGTTTTTTTGTCCGGGAGGCGTCCCGGCGTCTTGGTTTTGTGTAACAACAGCGCCGCAGCAACGGCATGGGGAATCCGTTATGGATTTGATTTCTGCACTGGAGGGCCTGGTTCCCGAACTGGAGGCCGGTTTGGCCCAGGCCGCCGACCTGGACGCGCTGGAAGCCCTGCGCGTGGACGTTCTGGGGCGGAAAGGCCGCATTGCCCAGATCATGAGCCAACTGCCGGGCCTTGCGCCAGAGTCGCGCCCCGCCGTGGGGCAGAAGGCCAACAGCGTCAAAGAACGCTGCAACGCCCTGTTTGAGCAGCGTAAGGCCGCTCTGGAAGCCGGGCGCGAGGCCGCCGCGCTCAAGCGTTTTGATCCTTCCATTCCGGGCCGCGCGCCCTGGCGCGGCAGCCTGCACCCCACCACCCTGGTGATGGAGGAAATCTGCGGCGTGTTCAAGGGGCTGGGCTTTGATGTGGCCTCCGGGCCGGAAGTGGAGATAGACTATTACAATTTTGAGGCCCTGAATATGCCGCCGGAACATCCCGCCCGCGACATGCAGGACACCCTGTACATTACGGACAAGGTGCTCATGCGCACCCACACGTCGCCCGTGCAGGTGCGCACCATGCTGACGCGCAAGCCGCCCGTGGCCGTAGTGGTGCCCGGCAAGGTTTACCGGCGCGACAGCGACCTCACCCACACCCCCATGTTCCACCAGATCGAAGGTCTGCTGGTGGGGCAGGGCGTGAGCCTCGCCCACCTGCGCGGCACGCTCACAGCCTTTGTGCGCGCCGTGTTCGGCGCGGCCACCGAGGTGCGCTTCCGGCCCAGTTTTTTCCCTTTTACCGAGCCTTCGGCGGAAGTGGATATTTCCTGCTGCATGTGCGGCGGCAAGGGGCACGTCAACGGCGAGCCCTGCCGGGTGTGCAAGACTACGGGCTGGGTGGAGATTCTGGGCTGCGGCATGGTGGACCCGGCGGTTTTTGAGGCGGTGGGCTACCCGGCGGACAGCACGGGCTTTGCCTTTGGCATGGGCGTGGAGCGCGTGACCATGCTCAAATACGGCATCGGCGATCTGCGCATGTTTTTTGAAAACGACACGCGCTTTTTGAGCCAGTTTACCTGGTGAAGCCCATGGCCCATCCGTCCGTCCCCCGCGCTTTGCCTGTGCGCCTTGCCGCGACGACCGCCAAGGCTTTGCACTGTCTGGCGCGGTGTGGGCGCCCGGCCCGGCCCGACAGCGGGCTGCGGCGGCTGGCGGCGGCGCTGCTGGCGTTGTGTCTGGGGCTGGGCTTTGCTTTGCCCGGCGCGGCCCTGGCGGCTTCGGCCTTCAGTGCGCGTCAGTCCGGGCTGGAACCGCCCGGCGGCCCCCGGTCTGTGGAAACGTTGCCCAACCAGAGTGCGGGCCGCACCGCCGAAGGGGGCATGGGCTATACGGACGCTTACGGCAATACAGTCACCCCGCGCGAAGCCGAAACGCCGCAGCCCCGCAAGCGCCTCAACCCCGGCGCGTACGGCGCGGCGCAACGCAGGCAGGCCGAGCGCCCGCTGCCCGACCCCGCAGCGCAGGACCAGAAGCCGGTCTGGAATTTTCGCTAACCGCAGTGTTCGCGCGGCAGGCCAAAGGCCCGCGCGACAAAGGATCGATACGCTATGCTGCTCTCTCTTTCTTGGCTGCGTGAGTTCACCCCTTACGAAGGCACAGCCGAAGCCCTGGGCGACCGGCTGACCATGCTGGGTCTGGAGCTGGAAGACATCCGGCGGCCCTATGCACCCATCGCCGCCATCGTGGTGGGGCGGGTGGTCACGTGTGAAAATCATCCGCAGTCCGACCATCTGCACTGCTGCACGGTGGACGCGGGCCAGGGGCAGCTTCTGGAAATTGTCTGCGGTGCGCCCAACGTGGCGGCGGGGCAACTGGTGCCCGTGGCTCTGGTGGGCACGCGCATGCCCGACGGCATGGTCATCAAAAAAGCCAAGCTGCGCGGCGCGCCCTCGCAAGGCATGATCTGTTCCGAGCGGGAGCTGGGACTCACCGAAGACCACACGGGCATCATGATTTTGCCGGAAAATTTTGTGGTGGGCAAACCTTTGGTGGACCAGCTGGACCTGGACCGCGAAGTGCTGGATATTTCCATCACGCCCAACCGGTCGGACTGCCTTTCCGTCCTGGGTCTGGCGCGGGAAACGGCCCTGGCCTGCAACCTGCCCCTGACCATCCCCGACGTGCCTCTGCCAGAGAATCTTGCGTCGGACCTGGACGTGCCCATTGCCATTGACGACCCGGAGCTGTGCTGGCTCTATGCGGGCCGTGCGCTTACCGGGGTGCAGGTGGGGCCCTCGCCCATGCGTTTGCGCCACCGCCTGCACGCCCACGACGTACGCCCTATCTCCAATATTGTGGACGTGACCAACTACATTCTGCTGGAATGTGGCCAGCCCCTGCACGCCTTTGACCTGGACAACCTGCACGGGGGCCGCATTGTGGTGCGCCGCGCTGCGGCAGGGGAGCGCTTCACGACCCTGGACGGGCAGGAGCGCGTGCTCAACGCCCAGGACCTCTGCATCTGCGACGGCGAGCGCCCTGTGGCCCTGGCGGGCGTTATGGGCGGGCTTAATTCCGAAATAGGCGCGGGCAGCAGCCGCGTGTTTCTGGAAAGCGCCGTGTTCCGTCCGGCCACCATCCGCAAGACTTCGCGCCGTCTGGGGCTTTCGTCCGAGGCTTCCTACCGTTTTGAGCGCGGCATAGATCAGCAGCGTGCGGTCTGGTCCCTGAACCGGGCCTGCGCCATGATGGCGGCCCTGAGCGGCGGCACGGTCTGCGCCAGCCTCTGCATCAACGAGCCCCGGCCCTTTGCGCCGGCGCGCATTCCCTTCCGTCCGGCCAGGGCCGACGCCCTGCTGGGGGTCCACCTGGGTGCGGATTTCGACGCCGCCACCCTTGCGGGACTGGGCTGCGCCGTGGACCGCAGCAACCCGGAGCAGTGGGCAGTGACCCAGCCTTCCTGGCGGCCGGACCTCACCCGCGAGGCCGATCTCATTGAAGAAGTGGGCCGCCTGCACGGTCTGGACACCATCGCCCCGGCTTTGCCCAGGGTGGAGCGCAACTTGGCCCACGCGGGCGAACCGGAATCACGCTTTGATTTCTGGTCCCGCATCAAGCACTGGGGCGCGGGCCTGGGCCTCAACGAGGCGGTCAACTACAGTTTTGTGGGCCACAAAGATCTGGACCGCCTGAACCTGCCGCGCGAGGGGCGCATTTCCATCATGAATCCCCTTTCGGCAGAACAGGATGCCTTGCGCACGGCTCTGGCGCCGGGCCTGCTCAACACCCTGCGCAACAACCTGGCCCAGGGGGCCGCTGGCCTGCGGTTGTTTGAACTGGCCACAGTCTTTGCGGCGGATGCGGCAGCGGAAACCACGGCCCGTGAAACGGGCGTGCTGGGCCTGCTGCTCTACGGCGCGCGTTACGACGCGGCCTGGCCCCAGCCTGAAGGCGACCTGGATTATACGGACCTCAAGGGTGTGGTGGAGCATTTGCTGCACCACCTGCACGCGCCCGCGCCGGTCTGCGCCTTGCGGGAGGACCATCCCTTTTTGCTGCCTTGCGTGACCCTCACGGTGGAAGGCGCGGCCCTGGGCGTCATGGGCCGGGTCCGGCCCGGCATGGCGGCGGAATACCACGCCCGCAAGGAAGTCTGGCTGGCCGAAATCGACCTGGAGGTTCTGCGCCGCCTGCACGACGCGGTGCAACTGCGCTTCCGCAGCCTGCCCGTGTTTCCACCCGTGCGGCGCGACATCACGGTGGCCGCCGGCCCAGGCCTCACGGTAGGGGCCGTGCTGGAGCACATCAGGGGGCTCAACCGGCCGCTGCTGGCGGACGCGACCCTGGGGGACTGCTTTGAGCCGCCCGTGGCGCAGGACGCAACGCCTGTGCGGCACCTCACCTTCCGCCTGACTTTTCGTCATGCGCAGCGTACGTTAAAGGATACAGAGGTAGACAAAGAGCGGGAACTCGTGGCAGAATCACTACGACGCGCATTTGATGTGCGCGTCTGATCCAGCAGTCCGCATCCCGCCGTTCGCGCGTTCCTGACTCCGCGCGGGCGGCAGGGGTGCGGCGTTGTCGGCGTCCGGGGGACAAGATGGAGGAAAAGACGTCCGGGAAGACTTACCGCATCGGCGAAGCGGCGGAATTGCTCCACCTCAAAACCCATGTGCTGCGCTTCTGGGAAACGGAATTTTCTCAGCTGGCTCCCATCCGTACGGACAAGGGCCAGCGCCTGTATACTGAAGAACACCTGGCCCTGCTGCGGCGCATCCAGCAATTGCTGCACGAGCAGGGCATGACTATTGAAGGCGCGCGGCGCGTGCTGCAGGGCAGCGCCGTGTTGGACGAAACCCTGCCCCAGCGCGTGGCCGCCGTGCCGGACCCGGAATTTATGCGTGGGCTCAAACGCCAGCTGTTGTCCCTGCGGCGTCTGCTCAGCGGGCAGTAAGAAGCGGGCGCGGCCCGCAGCCCGCACAAGGCGGAGAGCCAAGGCATGATCCTTTCACCTTCTCTGTTGTCGGCGGATTTCGCCCGTCTGGCCGAGGAATTGGCCGCGCTGGAAGCCGCCGGTCTTACCTGGCTGCACCTGGACGTCATGGACGGGGCCTTTGTGCCCAACATTACCTTTGGTCCCCCGCTCATCAAGGCCCTGCGCCCCCTGAGCGGGCTTTTTTTTGACGTGCACCTCATGGTGGAAGACCCCTCGCGCCATCTGGCGGCCTTTGCGGAAGCCGGAGCAGATATGCTGGTGGTCCACGCCGAGGCCGACCACCACTTGCAGCGCACCCTTGACGCCATCCGCGCCCTGGGCTGCAAGGCGGGCGTGGCCCTCAATCCCGGCACGGATGTGAATGCCGTGCGCTGGCTTGTCGCTGACCTTGATATGCTGCTGATCATGAGCGTGAACCCCGGCTTTTCCGGCCAGGCCTTCATCCCGGCCAGCTTTGCCAAGCTCCGCGCGGCCCGCAGGCTGCTGGACGAAAACGGCGGGGGCAACGTCCTCATTCAGGTGGACGGCGGGGTCTGCCCCGAAAACGCCGGCGCTCTGGTGGCGGCCGGGGCCGATGTGCTGGTTTCCGGTTCGGCATTTTTCGGTCACAAGCCCTATGGCGCGCGCCTGGCGGCCTTTGCCGCGGCCTGCGCGGCAAGCGGCGTCCGCCCCGGCCTTTGGGCCGCCACGGCCTGGAAACCGCAGTAGGGCACGCCTCGGCGTTGTTTGTGGGCCCCGCCGCGCGCCGCAGTGGGCGCGCCGTAAATTTGATAATGCCTATTCTCAAAGGTATCTGTTCCAAGGACCGCCGCAGGGCTGCGGCAGCTTGGCCGCCTTTCCCCATCCTCAAAAAACAACAGTGAAGGAACCGTTTCATGCCCACCCGCAGACAGTGCGCCAATGCTCTCCGTATCCTGGCCGTGGACGCCATTGAAAAAGCCCGTTCCGGGCACCCCGGCGCGCCGCTGGGCATGGCCGACATGGCCGAGGCTCTCTGGCGGCACGTGCTTCGGCATAATCCCGCCAATCCCCGCTGGCCCGACCGGGACCGTTTTGTGCTTTCCAACGGGCACGCCTCCATGCTGCTCTACGGCCTGTTGCATTTGTCCGGCTATGACCTGCCGCTGGAAGAGATTGAAAATTTTCGTCAGTGGGGTTCCAAGGCTGCGGGGCACCCGGAATATGACCTGGATATGGGCGTGGAGATGACCACCGGCCCGCTGGGCCAGGGGTTGGCCTCGGCCGTGGGCATGGCCCTGGCCGAACGCCTGTTGGCCGCGCGCTACAACACGCCGGAACACGCCGTGGTGGACCACCGTACCTACGCCTTTGCCGGCGACGGCTGCCTGATGGAGGGCGTGTCTTACGAGGCCTGCTCCCTGGCCGGCACCTGGGGGCTGGGCAGGCTCATCGTGTTCTACGATGCCAACGGCATTTCCATTGACGGCAAGGTGGACGGCTGGTTTACAGAGAACGTGGCCGGGCGCTTCACGGCCTGCGGCTGGCAGGTGCTGGGCCCGCTGGACGGACACGACGCCGCGGCGCTGGACGCGGCTCTGGCCGCAGCTCATGCGGATGAAGGCAGGCCCAGCCTGATCATCTGCCGTACGCACATCGGCTATGGTTCGCCCAAGGCGGATTCCGCCGCCTGCCACGGTTCGCCCCTGGGGGCCGAGGGCGTGGCCGCCGTGCGCCAGGCTCTGCAGTGGACGGAACCGCCCTTTGTCATTCCGCAGGACATCCGCGCCGCCTGGGACGCGCACGAGCGCGGACAGGCCCTGGAAGCCGCCTGGCAGAGCAAATTTGAAGCCTACCGCGCGGCCCACCCCGGCCTGGCCGCCGAATTTGAGCGCCGCGTGCGCGGCGAACTGCCCGCAGATTGGGCCGACACGGCCCGCCGCCTGGTGGAAGAGGCCCTGAACGCGCGGGAAGATCTGGCCACCCGCGTGGCCTCGCGCAAAACCCTGGAAACGCTGGTGCCGCGTCTGCCGGAGCTTCTGGGCGGCTCCGCCGACCTCACGGGTTCCGTGGGCACGCTTACGGCCGCGTCCACGCGGCTCAACCCGCCGGCCCTGACGGGCAACTATATTTCTTATGGCGTGCGGGAATTCGGCATGAGCGCCATTATGAACGGCCTGGCCCTGCACGGCGGCTTTATCCCCTATGCGGGCACCTTCCTTTCCTTTGCGGATCAGGCCAAGAACGCACTGCGTCTGGCGGCGCTCATGGGCGTGCGGGCCGTGTGGGTATTTACCCATGATTCCATTGGCGTGGGCGAGGACGGCCCGACCCACCAGCCCGTGGAGCAGCTCAATATGCTGCGCGCCACGCCCGGCCTGCACGTCTGGCGGCCCTGTGATACGGTGGAAACCGCCGTGGCCTGGCGCAGCGCGCTGGAAAGCCCCTGCCCCAGCGTGCTTTCGCTCTCGCGCCAGACCTTGCCCTTCTGCCCCAGAGATGCGGAGCAGGTGGCGGCCATTGCCCGGGGCGGCTATGTGCTGCGCCACTGCGCGGGCACGCCGGAACTTATTTTGCTGGCCACGGGCTCGGAAGTGGGCCTGGCGCTGGCGGCGGCAACGCAGCTGGAGGCCGAAGGCCGCCGGGTGCGCGTGGTTTCCCTGCCCTGTGCGGAACTTTTTGACGCCCAGGACGCGGATTATAAAGAAAGCGTGCTGCCCCGCGCCGTGCGCGCCCGCATCGCCATTGAGGCGGCGGCCGTGGATTGGTGGCGCAAGTATGTGGGCCTGGACGGCGCGGTGCTGGGCATGGAGCGCTTCGGCGCTTCCGCACCGGGCAAGGTGGTTTTTGAGCGTCTGGGCTTTACTGTGCCGCATGTGCTGCGCTTGGCGCAATCCTTGTTGCCCTAGGCGCTGATAACGACGTCCCGCGCGGCGGGACGCTTGTTTTTATAGAGAATTTCAACGGACCGGAGGGCGCAGATGCCGATCAGAAAGATGCAGGATGTGGACCTGGCGGGCAAAACCGTGGTTATTCGCGAGGATCTCAACGTGCCCATGAAGGACGGGGGCGTCAGCAACGACAAGCGCATCCGCGCGGCCCTGCCCACCATCCGCCTGGCGCTGGAAAAAGGCGCGGGTGTGGTGCTGCTGTCGCACCTGGGGCGGCCCACGGAAGGGCAGTTTGAAGAGCAGTTCTCCCTCAAGCCCGTGGCGGCCAGACTTGCCGAACTGCTGGAACGCCCCGTGCGCCTGGCCCCCACGTTTGCGGAAGCCACGGCCGCACCGGGGGAAGTGACCTTGCTGGAAAACGTACGTTTTCTCAAGGGCGAGAAAAAGAATGATGCCGCACTGGCCGCCCGCCTGGCTGGCCTGGGCCAGGTCTACGTCATGGACGCTTTTGGCGCGGCCCACCGGGCCCACGCCTCCACCGAAGGGGCCGTGCGCGCGGCGCAGACGGCCTGCGCCGGGCCTCTGCTGCAGGCGGAGCTGGAGGCCTTCGGCAAGGTGCTGGACAATCCGGCCCGGCCCCTGGTGGCCATTATCGGCGGCTCCAAGGTCAGCTCCAAGCTGGGCCTGCTGGAAAACCTGCTCAACACCGTGGACGTGCTTATGGTGGGCGGCGGCATTGCCAATACCTTTCTGGCCGCCGCCGGGTATATGGTGGGCAAGAGCCTTTGTGAGGAAGACCTGGTGCCCGAAGCCAAAAAGATTATGGAGCAGGCCAAGACCCTGAACAAAGAATTGCCCCTGCCCGTGGACGTGGTCACTGCCGAAGAGCTGGCCCCCGGCCGGCAGACTGGCGTTCACGCCGTGGGCGACGTGCCCCCGGATCAGATGATTCTGGATATCGGGCCGGAAACCGTGTCTGCCTATGAAAAACTGCTTGCCAAAGCCGCCACCGTGGTCTGGAACGGCCCTGTGGGCGCTTTTGAAACGGACCCCTTCGGGCAGGGCACCAAGGCTCTGGCCAATTTTTTGGCCGGAGGCAAGGCCTTTGTGGTAGTGGGCGGCGGCGACTCTGTGGCGGCCGTGGAAAAATACGGCCTGGCCGACAAAATGGGCTATATTTCCACCGGCGGCGGCGCTTCCCTGGAACTGCTGGAAGGCAAAACCCTGCCCGCCGTGGCCGCCCTGGAAGCCGTGTCGTAAATTTTGTCCTTTTGTGGGGGCTTCTCCTTGTGGGGGTTTCTCCACAGGACAGGGCCACCAGATAACGCTGCAAGGCGGCGGTGGGGAGACTTTGCCCCCACCGCCGCCCTGCAGCGTTATGTTTTTTGTGCGCGTGCGCACAGCCGCAGAGCCAGGCGGCGGACGGCGGGGTCGGGTTCGGCTGCGGCGTTCTGCCAGTGGGCGGCGGCATGGGCCTGCAGGCGGGCCAGCACGTCCAGGGCTTCCTCCGCGCCGTCCACCCAGGCGGTCACCGCGCCGTGCAGCATAAGGCCCGTCCCTTCCAGCGGCCCGCGGATGCCCAGCACGGGCACGCCTGTGCCGGCGGCCAGCCCCACCTCCACGCCCGCGTCCTGTCCGGACGCGCCGTAATAGATCACCAGGTCCGCCGTCAGGCAGGCGTCCCGGCAGAAGGCGTAGACCTGTCCGCCGTCCTGATCCGTATCCATCCAGATGCGCCGTTCCAGAGGCGTGAGCCCCGGCGGGGGCGCGGCTTTTTCCGTCCAGTCCAGCAGGCTGCAGCCCAGGGCCCGCAATTCGCGCCCCAGCAGCCGGACGCCGTGCTTGTGCTTGAAGGAAGCCGCCACATACACTGTTAACATGGGATTTTCTCTTGTCAGGGGGTTTTGGCAAATCCGGCCGTTGTTACCATTCCGGCAAAAAGGCGCGGCAGGCATAATATTGGGGAATGCGCAGCAGTTCGCCCAGGGGCAGGGCCAGGTAGTGGGCGAGGAGGCAGCGGATGACCCCGGCGTGGCTGATCAGCAGAAGCGTGCCTTCCGGGCAGCGCGTGCGCCAGCGGCCCACGGCCCGAAGGGCGCGGGCCTGGACCTGGGCAAAGCTCTCGCCCCCCGGCGGGGCGTAGTGGGCCAGCTGCGCCCCGCGGGCCTCCCACGCGCCGGGGAAGCGGGCGGCGATTTCAGCCCTGGTCAGCCCCTCCCAGCAGCCCAAAGAAATTTCGCGCAAATCCGGTTCCGTATGGAGGGGCGGGGGCGTGCCGGGCCAGGGAGCGGCAGCCAGAAGCAGAGCGGCGCTTTCCTGACAGCGCTGTAAATCTGAACAGACCACAGCCTGCACGGCGCGGGCCAAGGCCGGAGGCATTTCCCGCCCCAGGGCGCTGGCCTGGGCCCGGCCCCAGGGGCTGAGGGGAATGGCGCGCGCGCCCACCATACGGCGTTGCGGGTTGGCGGGCAGGGAGCCGTGACGGATAAGCCAGACGCCCTTCATGCCGGGGCCTTGGGCGAAGCCCCGCGTCCAGTGGCCGCGGCGGACGTTCCTTTTGCCGTTGTGCGGTCGGCGGGATTTGTTTGCGCCTTACCCGTGTGGGGCATGTCCGCCTGGGGCCCTTCCGTTGGCATTTTGTCTGCTTCGGGTTTGTCCGCCGGGGAAGTCTTTGCCGGAGTCGTGTCCTGTGGCCTGTCCTCCAGGGCCAGGGTCTGCTGTGCCACGGCGGCGGGGGCGCGGCCCAGTTCACGGGCCAGACGCGCTTCCAGCGCCTTGGCCCGGCCCAGACGGCCGACAATGGCGGCGCAGGCTTCCGCGTCCTGGGCAAAGACCTCCAGCTTCTGGCCAAAGCGCTGCGCCACGGGCACGAATTGCCCGCCCCAGCAGTATTTGTCCGCCAGATAGACCAGTTCACGTTCACTGACGGGCTGGTCGTCGGGGAGGCTGAGGTCGCGGTGGTCGCGCACCAGGGCCGCCAGATGGGGCAGGTCCAGAGCTTCCAGCAGGGCGGCCCCGGCAGCTTCGTGGTGGGGCTGGCCTTTGGCGATATCGTGCACCAGACCACCGGCGCAGGCCAGTTCCGGGTCCAGGGCGGGGGTCTGGGCCGCACCCGGCGCACGGGGGACAGCGGTCTGGTCCGGGTTTGCAGCCATGCGCGCAGCCCGGCCCAAAGCCTCGGCCAGGGCGCGGGCCACGGCGCCCACCGCGCGGGCGTGGCGCAGGCCTTTTTCCGGCACGGCGCGCAGACGCAGCAGCTCCAGGGCTTCGGCCGGGCTCAGGGCCGCGCGCCGCAAGGCCAGCCGTTGCAGGCGGGCATAGTCTTCGGGGCGGTCCATGTCTTCCAGCATGGCGGCATCGGGTACAGACAGGCGGCGGCAGGGCAGGGCAGCCAGTGCGCCGCGCAGGCCATCGGGACCGGCGTAGGCGGCCAGCGCGGGCAGGGCTGCGGCGGGGATGCAGGGGGGATGGCCTTCCTGTCCGGCAAAGACGGGCAAAAGTACCGTGTCCGGGGTCTGGGCGGCAGCCTCCAGCAAGGCGCGCAGGGTGAGGGAGCGCACCAGGGGCACGTCTACGGGATTGACCAGGACAGGGCCCTGACCGTGAGCGGCGAGCAGGGCCTGCAGGCCCGTCTGTACAGAGGAGAACATGCCCCGTTCCGGCGCTGGATTGCGCGCCACGGCAAGGCCCAGGGCCTTGGCGGCGGGCTCCACCACATGGGCGTGCCAACCCGTGACCACGGTGATGTCCGTAATGCCGGCCCGGCGAAAGGTGCCGACCAGCAGGGCCAGAGCGCTTTGCGCTTCAATTTTTTTGCCCTCTGCCGGGCAGGGCAGGGGCAGGAGGGCCTTGACCAGGCCCATGCGGCGGGCCTCGCCGGCGGCCAGAATCAAGGCGCGCGCGGGCCTTTCGGTTCCTTCCACGACAACCTTCCTTGCAGTCTTTGGAGCAGATGACCCTTGAAAGTATGGATTCTTAACGGTTACGGCGCGCCCGTTCCGGCGCTTACCCGCGTAACTAGAGCATTTAACACTTGAAATGCTCGCTTACGGCAGGCGGCTCTCACGCAGCCGTCAGGGCATTGCAAGGCTGCAATGCCCTGGGTTCACGGCAAGGCATCGGCCAGGGCCTTGGTCCTTTCGGAATATAATGCTTTTTTTGCAGAACGGGGGAGACGTTTCCTTTTTTTCTGCAAAACGTTTTTTACGCTTCCCTCCCGCCCTTGTGCGGACGGACCACGAGCACGCGGCCTTGGCTGTGCTGCAGGCGGCCGCGCACATAGCTCAGACGGGGCAGGGGGCTGCCGCAGGCGCAGGGGCCGGGCAGCAGGCGGGCCACGTCGCCCGTGCGGTAGCGGATGAGGGGCATGGCCTCGCGTTGGAGGGTAGTGAGCACGATTTCGCCTTCTTCACCAGGGGGGAGAACCTCTGTGCCGCAGGGGTCCACAATTTCCACCAGCAGGTCCAGGGCGCGGATGTGGCAGCCATTGTGGGCCGGGCATTCCACTGCGCCGCCGTAAGCGGTTTCCGTAAGGCCGTAGTGGTCCAGGATTTCGCACTGCCAGACGGTGCACAGCAGATGGCGCAGCACGGGGTCCAGAGGTTCGGCGCTGGAGAGCACGCCGCGCAGGCCTGGCGGGCCGCTTTGGGGGAAACTGTGCAGCAGGGCGGCCAGTTGGCCGGGCATGGCAATGAGGGCGTGAGGGCGCTGGGCTGTCAGCCAGCGGGCCAGGTCTGCGTGGGCGGCCCAGGGCCCGGCGGGACCGGCCAGAAGGGAAGGGGGCGGCGTGCGCACGTCCACGGCTGGGGTCAGGGCCTGACGCAGGACGTCGGCCACGCCGTCGGGGCGGTCCGCGCCGGGCAGGAGCACGGCCAGGCGGTCTCCGGTGCGGACCAGCTGGCGCATGCCCACGGCAAAAAATTCGCGGGTGCGGGCCAGGTCGCCTTCAGTAAAGGCCATGCGTTTGGGCGTGCCTGTGGTGCCCGAAGTGTGCAGGGTGACCATGCGCTGCACCGCGCCCAGGGAAACGCAGAGCAAGTCCTGCCACTGGCGCAGGTCCGCAGGGGTGGTGAAAGGCAGGCGCGGCAGGTCCTCCAGAGTCAGACGTTCCAGGTCCAGGCCCGTCAGACGGGGGCCGTAAAAGACAGCGCGGCGGGCCTGGACCAGTTGCCGGCGCAGGGCGGCCTCCTGGGCGGCGTGCAGGGCGCGGGGCAGGTCTTCCAGACTGGCCGCGCCGCAGTTCTGCGCCAGCCAGGCGTCCAGAGGGCAGGCCGTGGCTGTGGGAGCGGGGGGCGGTGCGGCGTTCATGGGGCGGTCTTGTAGAGGCGCGCGCCGTCCGCCGCCGTAAGGTTGTGGAGGCAGAAGGGGATCATGCGGCCGTCGGGACGCAGAACATGGATGCAGCAGCCGCGCACGCGGGCCACGTCCAGACTGAGGGCGTCCTGAAAGGCCATGCTGGAGAGGGTGAAGCGCTGCTCCACGCCGGCCTGGGCCAGAAAGCGGCTGAAGGCGTCCTTGGCGGGCGCGGGCTTTTCCTGTGGGGCTTGCGGTGCGGCGTCCGGCTGCGGCGGCGTTGCGCCTTTCCAGTGCAGGGCCACAAACTGTTTGGCCTTGCGTGCGCCTTCCGCAGCGGAGGGCGGCGCTGCGGAAGGCGCGGAAGGGGCCGTAGAGGGGGCCGTGGGCGTGCAGCAGGAGCCGCCCTGCCCCAGCCACTGCAGGCCGGGGCGGCCATGGGGGTCGGCAATGCGGCGGTACACGGCGCTGCAGGAGCAGAGTTCGTTTTCGCAGCCCGGCGGGTGGAACTGGGTTGGGTTGACCAGTTCCGGGGCCTGGCCGGCCAGCGCGCCCATGACTTCGGGCAGAGTGCAGCGCGGGGCCGCGCCCAGAGACCAGGGATAGCGGCCGAAAAAGGCTGCGGGCTGCACGTGCAGGCCGCGCACCGTGGGGCCCAGCTCCAGGGCCAAGCGCAGCAGATCGCCCAACTCGTGGTCGTTGACGCCGCGCACCACCGTGGCCACCAGCACCACGCCCAGGCCCGCCGCGCCGCAGGCCCGCACGGCCCTGTGTTTGAACTCCAGGCAATCGCGGCCGCGCAGGGCGCGGAAGGCGGCTTCGCTTACGCCGTCCCACTGCAGGTAGACGGAGTCCAGCCCGGCCGCGCGCAGGCTTTGGGCGTAGCCCGGCTCGGCCAGACGCAGGCCGTTGGTGTTGAGCTGTACCAGGCCGAAGCCGCGCGAGCGGGCCAGGGCCACAATGGCGGGCAAATCCTCGCGCACGGTGGGTTCGCCGCCGGAAAGCTGCACGTTGCAGGGGCCGGAGGCCCTGGTCAGCACGTCCAGCTGTGCGGCCAGGCAGTCCAGGTCCGGATCCGGCGGGGCCGTGGCTCTGCCGCCGTCGGCGTAGCAGATGGGGCAGGCCATGTTGCAGCGCATGGTCACTTCCAGCAGGCCTGTGCAGGTGTGCTGGGCGTGCTCCGGGCAGAGGCCGCAGTCAAAGGGGCAGCCGTGGACCGTAGGCGTGCGCGGATCCTGCGGGTAAGAGGGGCTTTTGGGCCTGGTCCAGGTTTCAAAGGCCGGCAGGTCGACGCTGGTCGGTTGCGGCGGTCCGTCCGCCGTCGGGCCGGGGCCCCCGTCGCGCCAGACAGGCACACGAAAGACGCCGTGCTCCGGACAGGTTTTTTCCAGCAGCACCGCTTCCGGCGCGTCTTCGGGGCGTACGTAGACCGCGTCCAGCCGCCGCAGACACACGGGGCAGAGACTTTGGGTGCGGCGCAGAATCATGAGGCGGGCGTCAGGTCCAGGTCGTAGCTCTGAACCAGCTCCAGGATTTTTCCCCAGCACTCGGCCAGCAGGTCGCCGCAGGCCACGGGGTTGGGAGCCTCGCCCGGCGCGCCGGAGGTTGCGCCCAGGCCCGCGGCGATCTGGCCGCAGCGCTGGCCTCCGTAGGGATTGGTGCGCTCGTAGAACCAGGTGGCGTAGTCGTTGAGCAGGGGGGTAAGCATGGGGTGGGCGGTTTCCGTATCTGCGCCCTTGCCGGCCACCAGGGCCAGGGCACAGGCCCCGCCCGTGAGCAGGCCGCAAGGGCCGTCGGATTGGCCGATGCCGTGGCACAGGCCCTGAGCCGCGCGCACCACGTCGGGGTTCTGCTGTCCGCGCGCTTCCAGCATAAGCAGCAGGAGCAGCTGACTGCAACAGTAGCCCTGGCGCACCAGGGGCAGCAATTCCAGCATCATGGGATTCATGGGGTCTCCTTTTCCGGGCCGGAGCGCGGCTGCCGGTTTGGGGGGGGGACGCGGCCCCAGGGGCATGCGGACCGTGTGCCCGGCGCTTTTTTGCTCAGGCCGCAGGGGCTTTTTGGGCAATCCACAGGTTATAGCCCAAGGATCCGGCGGCGGGGCCGGACCCGTTGCAGGCGCAGGAATCCGCCGGGGCCGCGCCGTACCAGACCAGTCGGGCCGCCAGCTCGGCCAGGGTGCGGCTGTGGTCCTCGCAGATTTCCACGCGCAGCCCGGCGGCGACGAACATCTCCTGCCAGACGCTTGCGGGACGCGCTCCGGCGCTGCAAGAGCGGGCCGCGCCTGCGCTGCAACCGCCCTGGGCAGGGGCCGGGGGCATCGCCGCTGCTCCCGTCGCCCTCGCCGCCGGGGCAGTCGCCATCGGGGCAGTGGGCTCTGCGCCCGTGGCGGCCTCTGCGGCGGCCGCCACGGCGCTTTTTCCAAAGATGCGGCTGCGTTTTCACATCCACAGCCGGGAAGCGAGGTTCTCTTGCGTGCGCCGGGGGCGGCAAGGGTCAGGTCACTCACCAGCAGCGCGCCGCCGGGCCGCAGCAGGCGCGCCCAGGCGCGCAACGCGGCAAAAGGATCGGGCAGCAGGGAGAGTAGGCATTCGCTCAGGAGGGCGTCCAGACTGCCAGGGGCCAGGGGCGGGCGGGCCGCGTCGGCCAGAAGCAGGCGGCCCGTGGCCGCGGCTCCGGGCTGAGCTATGCGGTCCAGGCCCCAGGCCCGGTAGCCCTCGCGCAGCAGCAGGCGCAGGGTCGCGCCGTCGCCGCAGCCCAGGTCCAGCACCAGCGCGCCGGGCGTCAGGCCGCTGTGCCGACGGCAGAGGGCCAGGCCCCGGCGGGTGAGCGCCGTGCCGCCGGGCCGCCAGGCCCCTTGGGCCACGCGGCGAAAGTCCTCACGCTCCCACAGGGCGCTCATTTGTCTTCCAGCAGAGCTTCCACTTCCAGCATTTTGCCTTGCGCCAGGGATTTGGGGATCATGGTCAGACCGCACTGGGGACAGCGCGGCAGCACCACGTCAAAAGCGCTGTTGAGGTAGAATACGGCGACCTTGCTTTGCTCCAGCGGCAAATTGCAGCGGCCGCAAACCCATTGCCCTTCGTCGGGTCCGTAGTTGAGATCCGCCATGCTCATGACTGTTCTCCCCGGCTGCCGTCCGTGCAGCACTGGTGCCGGTTGATGACCTCCGCCGCCTCCTGGCCGCCGGAGCCGGGCACCACCATGCGGTGGCACCAGGCGTCGTGCAGCACAAAGCCCGCGCCTTCAGGCGTGTATTCCACCCAGAAGGTCACTTGCCGGGGCCGCCAGGAGCCGAGCCAATGTCCGTTTTCCAGATTTTTGAAGCGGTGCCCGCTGGCCTCGGCTCCGGCCACGGCGGCCTCCACGTCCTCTAGCAGGATGTGACGGGCCTCCAGTCGGGCCAGCAGCTCCGGCGTCACCCGCACCTTGCCCTCCGGGGGCCGGGCAGCCTCTTCACCCAGACATTCGTGCAGCAGCCGCCGTCGCAGGGCCGCGCGATTGGCCCGCCGGGCTGAAAGCCCCGGGCCGCGTTCCTGCCCGGCAGCGCCCGCCAGGGCGGGGAAGAGCAGGTCCAGCAGATGCCAGCATTCCTTGCCGCTGGCAGCCAGCCTGTCCCGGCACATGATGCAGGAGGCCAGGCCCGGATGGGGCAGCTCTGCCGCACGGTGGGCGCTCATGGCTTCTGCCGTGTCGGGCTGAGCGCACCAGACCAGGCCGCCGTAGCCGCAACAGGCCGTGGTGGGGCCGGAAAGACGCGGCTCCTCCAGAGTTACGCCGGCCTTGCGGGCCAGACTGCGTACGGCCGCAAGCCAGGCCGGGTCGTGCCGGGCCGTACAGGGATCCTGCACGGAGAGCACGGCGGGCATGCCCGCCGGCCTGCCGCCGCCTGTTGCGCCCGGCGCTGTTGCAGCCCATGCGTTTTCGGACAGGCCGTCCAGCACTTCCCACACGGATACGGCCCGCGCTTCGGGCAGGGCCTCGCGCAGTACCGTAAGGCAGGACGAACAGGCCGCCATGATGCGCGGTTTGCCCAGCCCTTCCCAGGCAGCGCGCAGGGCCGCCGTGTGCTCTTGAAACCGTTTGGCGCGTCCGGCCCAGCGGGCCGGGATGCCGCAGCAGGCAAGCATGATGCCCACTCCTGGCGTGGGGTCGTGGGCAAAAGCCTCCCGCAGCCGGGCATAGAGGGCCGCCACCTGCTCCCCGCGTGAGGCCGTAAGCTGGCAGCCTGGGAAAAAGGCCCAGGCCGGGGCCACGCCCTGGGGCAAAGATGGGTCCGGCAGAGTCAGGGCGCACTCCGGTCCCGAAGCGTTTTCCATGTCTTCCAGGGCAAATTCGTGGGCCGTGGGCGGCATAAAGCCGCGTTCCACCATGTCTTCGCGGGCAGCCAGGCAGAGTTCGGCCATGGAGAAATTTTCCGGGCAGAGCTCTTCGCACTGGCCGCACAGGGCGCAGCCGTTGATCATAGCGTTGGCCGTGTGCAGGCCCTTGACAATGGAGGCGTTGTTGTGCGCCTGCCGGGCGTAGACCCGCGGATACCCTTTGTATTTCTGCAGGTAGACGCACTCTTTGACGCAGATGAGGCACTGGCACTGCAGGCAGCGCGCGGCTTCCTGCGCGGCTTCTTCAGGGGTGTGGGTGAGGCCCGCTGGTTCCCGGCGGGGATTGGGCGCAATGCCTGTGATATCCGTGTGCAGGGGGCCTTGCGCTTTTTCCCGTGCGGCGGTGAGGGAAACGCCGCTCACCAGGCGATCCAGGGTCTGCGCCGCCCGGCGGCCTTGTCCGGCCTGGGTTGCAGGTGAAGCGTAGGCGTGGCCCGTGGGCGTGCGATTTTTCCAGCCCGCGCAGCAGAGGTTGTCGCGCCAGAGCAGGGTTTCCGCGTCCACGTCCGTCTGGGCCGGGGCCAGGTCCGGCGCGGCGTCCGCGTCCAGCAGCACGCCGTCAAATTCTTCAGCCAGGCGCGTTGCCAGGGCCGCGTCCAGGGTCGCCAGTTCAAAGCGCACCTTCTGGCGGGTCAGCAGGGCCATGTCCTCGGCCAGAAAATCTTTGTCCAGACCGGCGCTCGCCAGCACGGGATAGGCGGCCAGCAGGGCGGATTCCGGAGCATCCGTGTGGAAGACCGTGACCGGGTAGCCCTTGCGCGAAAGATCCCAGGCCGCGGCCAGGCCGGTCAGCCCCGCACCCGCCACGGCCATCCGTTTTTTCTTGGGGGGCAGGGGCAGGGGGCGACTTTGCTGGCCCGCCGTGAGCATACAGGAAAGTTCCAGCCCGTGCATGGCCACGCTGCCGCCCAGGTCGCGGCGAAGGCAGACTTCTTCACAAGGGTGGTCGCAGAGCCGGGCCAACACCCCCGGCAGGGGCAAATGCCGCTCCAGCAGCTTGCGGGCCTCGCTCACGCGGCCTGCGGCCATGTGGGTCATGAAGGCGCGCACGTCCAGGTCAAAGGGGCAGGCCGCCCGACAGCGGGGGGGGCTTTCCTGGGTACAGCGGGCCTCAATTTCGTGCAGACGCTTCTGATCCATCATGGCGGACACTCGCTTGCGCAGGGGGTAAAAACACTTTGGGGGAAGGAGCGCTTTTCGGCAAGCGCCCTCCCCCCACACCCCGCGGCAAAAATTTCGCCTCCGGCAGCATGGGGCGCTGTGTGCCGGGGGCCCTGGGGAAGCGGGGAGGGAGGCCCTGCAAGGGCCCCTCCCCGCTGGTGTGGGCACAGAGGCAGTTTACCTTACTTGGGCATGGCCTCCAAGACCTTTTCGGGCCGCGCCGGCAGGTGCCGCACGCGCGCGCCGCAAGCATTGTAAATGGCGTTGATGATGGCCGGGTGCGGCGCGGTAAGGGGCATTTCGCCCACGCCGGAAGCGCCGAAGGGGCCGTCCTTGCGCGGGGTCTGCACATAGACGATTTCCATGTCGTCGGGAATCATCTTGATGGTGGGCACGCCCGCGCCCGCCAGGGTGCTGTGCTTCTTGATGTCCTCATAGTCTTCAGAGAGGGCCAGGCCCACGCCCTGGGCCAGGCCGCCGTAGATCTGCCCGTCCACAATGAGCTTGTTGCAGAGCTTGCCGATATCGGCCACGCAGACGAGCTTTTCCACCGTGGTCTTGCCGGTGGCCACTTCCACAGCCACTTCAGCCAGGAACAGACCGTACATGTAGCAGGCAAAGGGTTCGCCCTGGCCTTTGGCGTCGCAGTCCTTGGCCGGTGCGGTCCACTTGCCGTCATAGTGCACGGGGCGGCCTTCAGCCTTCATTTCCGCGTAGGTGAAGAAGCCGCCATCGGGCTTGCGCATGCCTTCAAGGAGCATTTCGCAGGCCACGCGGGTGGCGTTGCCCGTGACCACCTGGGAGCGCGAACCGCCGGCCGGGCCGGAGTTGGGGGTTTTGCTGGTGTCGTTCATGACCAGGTGGATCTGGTCGGGGGTGAGGTTCAGGGGCCGCAGGGCTTCGTGGGCCGTGCCCAGGGTGCCGGAATCCGCGCCCTGGCCGTGATCTTCCCAGGAGTTGCCCACGGTCACCGTGCCGTCTTCATTGAGTTCCGCCCAGGCTTCGGAGGTGTCCGGGCCGTCCAGGCCGGAGCCGTACACGCCCAGGGCTACGCCCACGCCGCGTTTGACTTCGGCGGTGGAGCGGGCTTTGACGCGCTTTTTGGCTTCTTCATAATAGGGGCGCATCTGCTTGAACATTTCGGGCAGGCTCATGACCTCGGGCACCTGACCGGAGGGGTTGGTGTCGCCTTCACGGTAGCAGTTGAGCTCACGCAGGTCGAAGGGGTCCATGCCCAGCTTTTCGGCCAGTTCGTCCATGAGCACTTCGGAGGGGAATTCCGCTTCCGGCGCGCCGTAGCCGCGGAAGGCGGCGCCCCAGCAGTGGTTGGTGGCCACGGTGCGGCCCTTGCCGCGGATGTTGGCGATGCCGTAGCCCGCGCCGATGTACTGGGCGCCGCGCAGGGTGAGCAGGTCGCCGAATTCGGAGTAGGGGCCGTGGTCCACGCTCCAGTCTGTTTCCATGGCCAGGATCTTGCCTTGTTTGTTGGCGGCCATGCGCACGGTGGTCCAGAAGGGCGAGCGTTTGCCCGTGTACCACTGCTGCTGCTCATAGTTATAGCGCAGGTGGCAGGGACGGCCCGTGGCCATGATGGCCACGCCGAGCAAGGCTTCCATGGTGGGGCTGAACTTGTAGCCAAAGGTGCCGCCGGTGGTGTTCTGCACCAGGACGAGGTCCTTGGGGAATTCCAGACCCAGACCGGGGGCGATCATCATGGCGTGCAGGTGGATGGCCACAGACTTGGAGTGGATGACCACCTGGCCCTTGTCGTTGATGTAACCGTAGCCCACGTCGGGCTCGATGGGCAGATGGGGCTGGCGCTGGGTGTAGTAGTCGCCTTCCATAACCACATTGTTGGGGTCATTGAAGAAGGGAGCGGTATCCGCGCCTTTTTCTTCAAACTGGTCGTAGTAGACGTTGGGGGTGCCGGGGTGAATTTCAATGGCGTCCGGGGCCATGGCTTCGGGGGCGCTCATGTATTCGGGCAGCAGCTCCAGATCAAACTTGACCTTCTCGGCCGCAGCGCGGGCGTGGGCTTCGGAATCGGCGCAGACGATGGCCAGCGCGTCGCCGTACTGGAAGATCTTGGTGTCATTGAGGATGGGCCGCTCCCAACCGTCGCCCTTGTTGCTGGGGAAGGTGATCAGGCCCGTGATGCGGTTTTTGCCCTTGACGTCCTTGTGGGTCAGCACCTTGAAGACGCCGGGCATTTTTTCGGCTTCGGAGGTGTCAATGCCCTTGATGTTGGCGTGCGAAACCTTGGCCTGGGCCAGAGCCATGTGCAGGGTGTTTGCCGGCAGGCGGTAGGCGGCATCAGCACCGAATTCAGCGGTGCCCGTCACCTTGGCCACGGCGCTGGGACGGGGCATGGTGGAACCCCAGATGCGGCCATCCGCCGGCATCTTGAAGGTGACGTCGTCCAGGGTCTTTTCGCCGCGCATGATGGCGGCGGCGTCCATGACGGCGTCCACCAGGGGTTTGTAGCCCGTGCAGCGGCAGATGTTGTGGTGCTTCTGGAACCAATCGCGCACGTCTTCACGGCTGGGGTTGGGGTTGGTGTCCAGCAGACCCTTGGCCGAAACAATGAAGCCGGGCGTACAGAAGCCGCACTGCGCCGCGCCGTGGTAGATCCACGAATGCTGCAGCGGGTGCAGGCAGGAGGGCGTGCCGATGCCCTCCAGGGTGGTGACGGCGGCGTTTTCAGGCACGCGGCTCATCTTGATGATGCAGGCCCGCACCACCTTGCCGTCCAGAATGACCGTGCAGGCGCCACACTGGCCTTTGCCGCAGCCCACTTTCACGCTGGTCAGCTGCAACTGGCTGCGCAGCACATCCACCAGCGTGTCTTCGGGGTTGATCAGCAGCCTGCGGGGGATGCCGTTGATAACAAGCGTTTTCGTCTCCATGCGCGACTCCTTGGGATTGATGCCTGTGAATAGTATGCCGGCGCGGCAGTCCCGCGCTCGGGGCCGATGCCTGCCCCCGTTTTCGCCGTCCGCGACGGCGAAAACCCTGTTGTGATGGCGCGCTTTGCGCCGTGCCTCGCGGCAGTGCCCCCTTCCGTCCACGCTTCCGTAAGGCGGGGGGCGGGCTGTACCGCACCAAGGGCGATTCCTGACGAAATCGCTCTCATATTGATACCAGCGCGCCTACGCCATGGGCGCGCACCCCTTGCGGGGCCGGTGCGCTACGGGCCGTGCGGTCCGTGCGCCTCCCCGTCCCGCGCCGCCCCGGGGGCAGGGCGCAGGCGGGGCCGTCCGTCCTTTACGGGGCCGCAGGGCCTACTTGCCGAAAGGACAAACGGGGTAATGGCATTCCGGGCACTGGGAGCAGAAGCCCCCGTGCCCCAAGGCCGCTATGTCGGCGGCCGTGACCTCCAGCCCCGCCAGCAGGCGCGGCACGATCAGGTCGAAAATACTGGCTTTGTGGTACATGACGCAGCCGGGCAGCCCCAGCACGGGCACCCGTCCGGCAGATCCGGCGGCATAGCCCAGCAGGAACATGGCCCCAGGGTAGACGGGCGCGCCGTAGCTCAGCACTTCCACCCCGGCGGCGCGGATGGCGCTGGGCGTGCGGTCGTCCGGGTCCACAGACATGCCGCCGGTAACCACGACAAGATCCGCCCCTTGCTGCAGAAAATCCGCAATGGCCCCGGCGGTCATGGACACTTCGTCGCTGGTGAGGGTCTGCCCCAGAACCGTGCTGCCCAGATCCGCAAATTTTTTGCGCAGCACCGGGCCAAAGGCGTCCTGAATGCGGCCGTAGTATACTTCACTGCCCGTGGTTACTATGCCCACCTTGGCCCGCCGCAGGGGCAGCACCTCAATGACCGGGGCCTGTACCAGGGTCTCCAGGCGGCGCAGTTTTTCGTCCTCAATCATCAGCGGCACCACCCGTGTGCCCGCCACGGCGCGCCCTTTGCGCACCCACTGCAGGCTGTGGATGGTGGCCACGGAAATTTCGCCCAGACCGTTGATGCTGTTGAGCGTGGGCACGTCAATGCGCAACAGCCCGTCACAGGAGGCCCGCAAATCTATGCGGCCCTCGTGCGGATCCGCAGCAGAAAGGTTGGCCCCGGCTACGGCAGCCACAATGCGGGCGGCGGCGTCGTTTTCGTGCACCATGCCGGGCAAGGGCTCAAAAACATAGAGATGTTCCTTGCCCACATTGAGCAAGGTTTCAATATCTTCGGGGCGCACCACATGGCCTTTGCGGAAGACGGGGCCCTTCTCCACTCCGGGCACAATGCGCGTAATGTCGTGGCACAGCACACTGCCCACGGCGTCCTGCACGTGGATGGTTTTCATCGGCAATTTCGGCATATTTTCTCCGATTCTGCTGGAGAGATTGTGCAGATAATAGCATGGTCACAATAAAATGCAAAATAAAATACGGAATTTATAAAGGGTGGACACTATAACATAATGATTTTTAATAATATTAATTCATATTTTCCCCATTTTTACAAAAAGCGTGACTATTAACGCCGCGCGCCGGCCCCTTTCCCCGGCAAGGACATTGACAGCCGGGAGGTTCTCTGTCTAAGGGGAAAGGGAAAAAGCGGTCAACGATCCGCGCGGGCGGCGCCGGCGGATTTTGCATAAAAATCCGCCGTCATGCGTTTTACGCTGCCCGGAATTGGCAGAAGGCCCACGGAGGGAAATTTTCATGAAAGGATTGCGTGCGCACACCAAGGCTGCGGCCCGCAGGGCGGACGGCGGTCATGCCCGGCTGCCGGTCCTGTTGACGCTTCTGACGGCACTGGCGCTTTACGGCTGCGGCTTCGGCGGCGCGCCGGAACAGCCGGAAACCCCGCCCGGCCCGCTCATGGCCTATATGATCGGGGCTGCCCCCGGCGACAGCACAACCCTGGACGACCCGGACTTTGGCAAAAACGTGCGCCTGAGCATGGGGGAGAGCTTTGTCTCCGCCAAAGGCGAGGAATGCAAACGCGGCACGGCGCTTTCCGGCCAGCGTGAGGCCGAGGTGGTGGTCATCTGTCGCGACGCCCAGGGCCGTTGGAACATGGCTCCGCGGGTTTGGGGGGCGGGCCTTTCCCAATAGCGTGGCGCGGGCGTCTTTTGCCCCCTGGCGGCGTCAAAAAACGGTTCCGGACCGGGCCTGTACCAAGGCGTACTATGCCCGCCCCGGAACCGTTTTTTTCCTTGCCAGGGAACAAAATCCATCCCGCGCCGGAACGGTCGGCGTGGGGCGGCCCCTGGCGCAGATTGGCAGCGTTCGGCGGATCCTGCCAATGCGGGCGCCCTTTTCCCCCTGGCAAAATTTGGCGAAGAAGTTTATGAATCAGACGCGCGGCAAGCGGTTGCCGCGCGGTTTTCGCGGCGTCGTGCCCGGCACCTCTGGGGGCCATGCAAGCCCGTAATTATTGCATTGTAACCATCATGTTCCACACAATTATTTCCGTCCTTCTGCTGGCTTTGTGGGGTGTTGCCGCTCCGGCCGGTCCCGCCCTGGCGGCCAGTGCGCCGCAGCCCTATGCCGCCAATCTGTTTCAGGGGCATTTCTCCCAGGCCAAGGACGCCAAGGATACGTCCGTCATCATGCCCGGCGACCGGGTGGTTCTGCGGCTCTGGGGCGGCGACGTCCGTGTGGATCAGACCCTGGCCGTGGCTGACGACGGGCATCTGGACGTGCCCCAGGTGGGGGCCATCCCTGTGGCCGGTCTGGGCTACGACAAACTGGCCGAAGCGTTGCGCAGCAAGCTGGCCGCCGCCGGCCACGGGGACGTGCAGATCTACGCCGCACCTCTGGACGCCCGGCCCGTGGCCGTGTTTGTTACCGGCGGCGTGCAGCGACCCGGCCGTTACACGGGCACGCCCGGCGACCCGCTGCTGAGCTTTCTGGACAAGGCTGGCGGTCTGGACCCAGTGCGCGGCAGTTACCGCGATATCCGCTTGATCCGCAACAACGTGACCGTGGCTACCCTCGATCTCTACCCTTTTGCCCGCAAGGGCGTGCTGCCGGCCGTGCGCGTGCAGGAGGGCGACACGCTGGTGGTGGGCGACAAAGGCCCCAGCGTGGCGGCCGTGGGGGCCGTACGCAACGCGGCGCTGTTTGAATTTCCCAAGGGCAAGGCCACGGGCGCGGCCCTCATGGATCTGGCCGAACCTTTGGGCAGCGCCTCGCATGTGGCGCTTTCCGGCACGCGCAACGGCGCGCCCTACAGCACGTATCTGCCCATTCGCGAACTGCGCAGCCTGAAGCTGGAAGACGGCGATCAGGTGCAGTTTATTGCCGACGCGCCCGGCAACACCATTATGGTAGAAGTGCAGGGGGCCGTGCGCGGGGCTTCGCGCTTTCCCGTGCGGCAAGGGGCGCGGCTGGCCGAGGTGAAGAACTTTATTGCCGTGGAGCCGGGCCGGGCCAACCTGGCGGCCATGTACATCAAACGCAAAAGTGTGGCCGCCCGGCAGAAAAAAGCCATTGCCGACTCCCTGCGCCGCCTGGAGGAAACGGCCCTCACCGCCTCTTCGGGCAGTGCGGAGGAAGCGCAGATCCGCGCCAAGGAGGCCGAAATGGTCTCCAAATTTGTAGAGCGCGCCAAGGCCGTGGAACCCGAAGGCGTGGTGGTGCTGGACGGCGGGCCGGACAAGGCCGACCTCACGCTGGAAGACGGGGACGTCATTGTCATCCCCACCAAGAGCGACGTGGTGCTGGTGAGCGGCGAGGTCATGATGCCCCAGGCCCTGCTTTGGAACAAAAAGAAAGACGCTGCGGACTACATTAAGGGCGCCGGCGGCTACACCAACCGGGCCGACCACGACAAGGTGCTGGTGCTGCACCAGAACGGAGCCGTGACCCAGGACGACGACGATATCCGCCCCGGCGACCAGATCATGATCCTGCCCAAGGTGGAATCCAAAAGCATGCAGGCCGTCAAGGACATTTCGCAGGTCATTATGCAGGTGGTGGTTTCAGCCAGGATGCTGCTGGGCATGCCTTCGCTGTAGTGCCGGCAGGGGCCGGGCGGAGCGGCGCCCCCCCCGCATGCGTATGCCAAAGACACGGACGCGCCCCGGCAAGGGCGCGTCCGGCTTGACGTTCACGCCCTGCGGCGGGCATAGTAGGGGACGCACGTTTCCATTTTCGCAAGGAGATTTCCATGCACCAAGCCCTCAAAGACGCCATAACCATTTGCAAAACCTTTTTGCGCAACGGCTATGACGCGCATGTGATCAACGCCCCCCTGCAGGAGCATTTGCTGCGCCAGGGTGGGGTTCCGGCCGTGGATATCGCCTGTGAACCGGATCTGGATACGTTGGTGCGCCTCTTCCCCGCGGCCGTGCCCGAACGGGAAAAGCGCGCCCTGGCCGTCATGGAGCAGGACGGCGTCACCTACCGTTTTTATCCGCTGGAGGTGGCCGCCGCCGGGCACCCGGAGCTTTCCCTGCTGCGCGTTACCCCCACCATGATCGACCGCATGAGCCAGGAGGAAAAACTCGACCTGCGCCTTACGGGCTTTGGCAGCCCGGAACGCACGGGCGACGCCTACGAAGGCTTTGCCGACCTCAAGGGCGGGGCCATCCGCCTTACGGGCCTGCCGGACGAAACGCTGCGTCACGATTACCTGCTGGCCGTGCGCGCCCTGCGCTTTGCGGCCAACTTTGACCTGCCCATTGAGCCCAATACCTGGCTGGCCATTGTGCGGGCCTCCGCCCGCGTGCTGGACTATGTGCCCGCCACGGACATCATGGACGAATGGCGCAAGGTGGCGGCAGAATCCATGTATCGCTTCGTGCGGCTGCTGTACGACGCCCACATCCTTCAGGGCCTGATCCCTGAGGTGGCCGCCCTTTCCTGCCTCACCCAGATGCGCAACAAGGAAGGGGATACGGAAAACGTCTTTGAGCACACCCTGGCCTGCATGCGCCACTATCCCGAAGAAGACTTCCACTACGACTGGCTGGGCACCATGGCCATGCTTTTTCACGATGTGGGCAAGCTCTACACCGGCGAATTTTTCGACGGCCAGTGGACCTACTACCAGCACCACCGCGTGGGGGCCAAGGTTACCCGTAAAATCCTGCGCCGCCTGCACTTTGCCCAAGAGGACATCGACCTGCTCTGCCACCTGGTGCGCCATCATATGCGCTTCCACTTCATGATGACGGACAGGGGCATCCGCCGTTTCAAGGCCCTGGACGAATATCCCCGACTCATCGCCATGGCCAGGGCGGACCTCAAGGCCCGCGACGGCATCCCCACCTCTTTCAACCACAATATGAAGTACCTGGACCGGGCCGAAACCCCGGAACAGATGCTGGAACCCTTGCTCAACGGCAACGAAATCATGAACGAAACCAAGCTGGCCCCTGGCCCGCTGGTGGGCGTCATCCGCGACGCCCTGCTCCAGGCCCAGATCGCCGGCGAGGTGACGGACGTGGACTCGGCCGTGGGTTTTGTGCGCGACTACGCCCGTAAGGCTGTGGGGTAAGCCCCTTCATGCGCGACATCCTCAACCTGACCCTGCCCGAACTGGAAGCCTGGATGACCACGGAGCTGGGTGAACCCCGCTTCCGCGCCGTGCAGATCTGGCAGTGGCTGTGGCAGAAAATGGCCCGCAGCTTCGATGCCATGACCGACGTTTCCAAGGCTTGTCGGGAACGTCTGGCCGCCGCCGCCGTCATCACCTGGCCCACGGTGGACGCCGTGGAGCAGAGCGCCGACGGCACCACCAAGTTTTTGCTGCGTCTGGCCGACGGCGCGCAGGTGGAAACCGTGCTCATCCCCTCCGATTCCCGCGAGGGCGTGCGCCGTTGGACCCAGTGCCTTTCCTGTCAGGTGGGCTGCGCCATGGGCTGCACCTTCTGCGCCACGGGCCGCATGGGCCTGGAACGCAACATGACCATGGGCGAAATTCTTGGTCAGATTCTGGTGGCGCGTCAGCACCTGGGCGATACCCGTCCGGACTGGCCCGTGCTGCGCAACCTGGTCTTTATGGGCATGGGCGAACCCCTCGGCAACCTGACCGAGGTGCTGCGCGCCCTCCAGAGCCTCAACCACGACAAGGGGCTCAACTTCTCCCCCCGCCGCATCACCGTGTCCACCTGCGGCCTGGAAAAAGGCCTGCGCCAGCTGGGCGAAAGCGGCCTGGCCTTTCTGGCCGTTTCCCTGCACGCCCCCAATCAGGAACTGCGCGCCCGTCTCATGCCCAAGGCGGCCCGCTGGCCCCTGCCGGATCTGCTGGCGGCCCTCAAATCTTACCCGCTCAAAACCCGCGAGCGCATTACCTTTGAATATTTGCTCCTGGGCGGCGTCAACGACGGGCTGGAACACGCCCGCCAGCTGGCGCGCCTGCTGGCCGATCTTAAAGCCAAGCTCAACCTCATTGTTTACAACCCCACCGAAGGATCCCCCTACGTGGCGCCCAGCCCGGAACGCGTCCTGGCCTTTGAACGCTGCCTCTGGGATCGCCACGTTACCGCCATTGTCCGCAAAAGTAAGGGGCAGGACATTAAGGCCGCCTGCGGACAGCTGAAAACCGCGTGCCTGGGGTAGCGCCTTTCACGGAGAGCAAAAAAACTTTGACGCGAAGCTATGGGCTTCGCCGGGGCTGCCTGGGCTATCTCAAAGAAAGGGGCAGCGCGGTCCGGAAAAGGCGTCCGCTCCTTTCTTGGCGCAACCCCTTTTTCCCAAACGAAAAAAGGACGCAAGTATTTCTACCTGCGTCCTTCCTCCCACAAAGGCTGCAACAGCGCTTGCGTGTTTTTCAGCCTTCGGCCAGTTCCTGGGCTTTACATAAAAAATCTTCCGCCGGCAGTTGAAACAGTTTCCAGCGCGCCCGCAGGGTTTCTTCGGGCCAGTTCCACCATGCCAGGCGCTCCAGCCCCAGGGCCACGGCCGGGTCGGCAAAACGCGGACGCAGCTCGTGGGCAGGGTTGCCCACCACAATGTGCCAGGCGGGTACGTCCTTGGTGACGATGCTGCCCGCGCCGATGGCCGCGCCGTTGCCCACGCGTACCCCTGGCAGCAGCACTGCCCCGTGCCCTATCCACACGTCATGGCCGATGCGCACGGTGTATTGCTTGCGCCAGGCAAAAATGTCTTCATCAACGTCCGGTTCGTCCGCAGTGGTGAGGCCGTATCTGCCGGGGCGGTAGGTAAAGTGGTGCAGGGTGGGGCGCCACCAGGGATGATTGCTGGGGTTAATGCGCACGTGCGAAGCGATGGAAACGAATTTGCCCACATTGGCGTACATGAGGTCAGCGTCGTTGCCCACATAGGAATAGTCGCCCAGGGTCACGCCGTGCATCAGACAGCGCGGCCCTACGTCTGTCCAGCGGCCCAGGCTTGTTTCGATAAGGGTTGCGCTTTGCGCAACGCGCGGCGCTGCGGCGGAAGCGGCCACGACTGCGGGAGAAGAGACGGCGTCATTCAGGCTCATTGTTACACACCCGCGCTGTTCAGAGGAAAGGATTCCAGAACCCTGAACCGCCCGGTACAGGGTTTTCCCGGTTCATGACACGCATCCACAGGCTGGCGGCACAGGCACAGGTGCGCCACGCTCTGTGGCTGGGCTATGGCGTCGGCAAGGTAGGCGGCCACCACTGCGCAAAGGGCGGGCGAAGCCGTTGACGGTCCGGTGAGGGTGATATGAAAATCATATTCTTCAAAGAGATATGGGTATCCCCAGGTGCGAAGGAGGGAGAGTTGCCGCCCGGTCAACCCTTTAGCTCTGCGTAGGAGTTCAGCTTCGGGCGCCGGCCTGCGCAGCGGTGCGAACACGCGTGTGGCTTCACCCGCCATATGGCGCAAGGCCGTCTGGGCTCTGCGCCCTGCCGCAGTGGCCGCATCCGGCATAAGCGCCAGAAAACCCCGGTGCTCCACTACCTGCAGAGGAGTGAGCACAGCCGCCAGGCGTTTACAGAAGAGGCTCAGGGTGTCGGTGAGCGCATCTTCTTTGTCGCACAGCGGAAAAAAGGGAGCCACTACCGTGGCGTGCAGGCCATAGCGCATGGGTTCCGCCACAAGGGCATCCCACGACAGGTTGTGCGGCAGATCGCGTGGCAGGGGCAACGAGGGGGCAGGCACGTTCTGTCCCCTGAGCGCGTCGTAGCCCAGCAGGGCGGAACCCGCGGAGTAAAGTGGGCTGTGTTCCTCAGGGACGTAATAAACGGCATAACGGTATTGCATATTATACAAAGCGCTTGCGAATGAATTGGGAAATCATGTCAAAAACCACCACTACCGCAATAATGACAAGCATGACGGCCGATGTCTGGGGAAAATAGAACCCGCGGATCATCTCCCACAGTACCACGCCAATGCCGCCAGCCCCCACCATGCCTACTACGGTGGCCGACCGGATGTTGGATTCCAGCCGGTAGAGCGAGAAGGATATCCACAGGGGCAGCACCTGGGGGATGACGCCGTACAGAATTTCTTCAATAGCCAACGCCCCAGTGGCGCGCATGCCTTCCACCGGCTGGGGGTCAATGGCTTCTACAGCCTCGGAAAAAAGTTTGGCAAGAATGCCCGTGGTATGCACAAAAAGCGCCATCACGCCCGCAAAGGGGCCAAGACCTACGGCAACCACAAAAAGCATGGCAAAAACCATTTCGTTGATGGCCCTGCAGGCGTCCATAATCCGTCGCACGGGCTGGTAAACCCACCAGGGCACGAGGTTGTCCGAGCTGAGAATGCCCAGGGGCACGGCAAAGATCACCGCCAGGGCCGTGCCCCAAAGGGCCACCTGGATGGTGACCACCATTTCCTTGATATAAAGTCGCCAATCGGAAAAATCGGGGGGAAAAAATTCGCACGCGAACGAGCCCATGTTTCGGGCGTCAGTGAACAGGGCCGCGGGGTTCATTTCTGCCCCTCCCCACGACCAGACCAGCAGGGAAAGGCAGATGCCCCAACCCAGCAGCGAAAACCAGGGTCGGTTGACCGGCGTGTGTTGTGCGGATGCTGTCATGAAATATCCTTTTAGAGCATGCAACACTTGAAATGCTCGCTTACGGCAGGCAAAAGCCTGCCTTCTCGCATTTTGTGGCAAGGATTTTCAAGAAAATCCTTGCAGAGCAGTTAGCGCATTTCATTCGCTAACTGCTCTAACTGAAAGGCGCAGACCCGGCCGCAACATGGGGTAGCCCACTGCGGCCGGGGCGCGCTGCCTTTGGCGTAGGTGGGGCGTTATGAACCTTTTTTGATGGCTTCGGCGCGAGCGTTCAACGTAGCAAGGGCTTCGTCCACTTTTGCCAATTGGGCTTTCTTTTCCGCAGCGCTGAGCCTTCCGTCGCCTTCAATCTTGACGCGCGTCTTGAACAATTCCACCTGGCGAATGGGGATGGAGTGGTCATTATTGGCGGGTTTGAAAGGGGCCAGGCCGAGGTTGGCCAGAATTTTCAGATCTGCAGCTTTATGCGGGCCGGTGACGCCGAAGTTGAAAAAAAACTTGGCGATTTTATCCTTGGTTTCTTTGGGCAGGTCTTTGCGCCACACCAGCGGGTCGCCGGGGATCAGGGGCGAAGTCCAGATGATCTTGATAAGTCCGGCCTTTTCAGGGTGGGTGGTGCGCAGACGTTCAAGGCTTTCGCTGTTATTGGTTGCCAGATCCACTTGCTTGTTGGCCACGGCCAGGGCGTTGGTTTCATGATTGGCATTCAGGGTGCGCTTGAAGGCCGTTTTAGGTTCTATGTTGTTTTTGGCGAACACGTAGTAGCCGGGAATGACAAAACCAGAGGTGGAATTGGGGTCGCCGTTGCTGAACGTGATGTTCTTGGCGTTTTTCAGGATGTCATCCACGGAATTGTAAGGAGAATCTTTGTTCACGATCAAATGTGAATAGTAACCGCCGATGCCCGCCTGATCCATCGTTTGGGCGAAAATTTCGCCGTCGGCGCGGTCTACGGCTTCAATGGCCGATTTGTTGCCGTACCATGCCAGCTGCACCTTGCCATACTGCATGCCGGTAACAATGCCCGCATAATCAGGGGCAAAAAAAGCTCGCACCTTGAACCCGGTTTCCTGCTCCATACGTTTCAGGAAGGGCTCCCAGAGCGTGCGCAGATTTTGGGAAGATTCGGTGCTGATGATGCCGAAGTTCAGCACGTTCGGTTCAGCGGCCCTGGCCGATAGCGCGGGCAGGCCTGCAGCGGCCAAAACGAGGGCAAGGGTAAGCAGTCGCAACAGTTTCATGCTATAATCTCCTTAATTACACTTTGGTTATGCGGCATTGCAGGCTTGGCGCAGAGAAAGACGCGGCTCAAGGGCCGGCTCTTCATCCCCGCCAGTGGCGCGTGCGAATAACTCTTCGCTGGAGGCGCCGTAAATTTCACGCAAAAAGGCCGGGGTAAGCCTATCGGAAGGCCCGTCATACACGATGCAGCCCTCTTTGAGGGCCACGGTGCGTCGGCAGTAGCGAATGGCAAAGTCCACCTGGTGCAGGGTTACCACCACAGTGATGCCGTCCTGCTGGTTTACCTCGGCCAATAGCTCCATAACTTTTCGGGATGACTCAGGATCAAGAGAAGCAATGGGTTCGTCGGCCAGCAGCACCCTGGCTTTCTGCACCATGGCGCGGGCAATGGCCGCCCGCTGCTGCTGCCCGCCCGAAAGCGTTGAGGCGCGTTGAAAGGCCTTTTCTGCAATGCCCACGCGGCCAAGGGCCGTGAGAGCATCTACGCGCACCTGATGCGGGAACAGGCCCAGCAGAGAGCGCCACAGAGGTATCCTGCCCAGCGCGCCCAACATGACATTGGTGTGTACCGGCAACCGGTCCACCAAGTTGAACTGTTGAAATATCATGCCAATGTTCGTGCGCAGGTGGCGCACATGGCGGGCCAGGCGCCCTTCTCGCTGCATGACGCTGCCGAGCACATGCACACTGCCGCTGTTTTTGTCCGCCTCGGTGAGGCCCGCAATGTGGCGCAGCAGGGTGGACTTGCCGGAACCGGAAGCGCCAATAAGAGCCACCATTTCCCCTTCGGCCACCGACAGGCAGACATTGTCCAGCGCGCGACTGTTGCCGAACGTTCTGGTGAGATTTTCTATGTTGATCATGAAAGCCTCCTTACGTTGCAAAATGACGGGCATGGTTGATAATCTCCGTAAAAATGCGTCCAGCCGTTTCAAGGTCGCCGGAATTGTCTACCAGCACATGGTGGGGCAGATGCGGCAGCGGTATTGCGGCCCGGGCCAGACGTTCTTCAACCTCCTCCCTTTGCTCCCTGCCGCGCTGCTCAAGCCTGCGGCGCAAAATGTCGCGCCGCGCGGTTATTTCCACCACCAGCAGGGGGCTGATGCGACGGGCGGCCTCCGGGGCATATCCACGCGAGCCGTTGACCACAGCCACATGCCCCTGCTCCAGCAGGTCAAGCACCTGCCGGTGTATGCCGTAGCGCAGGCCGTGGCTTTCCCAATCCAGGACAAAGTCGCCGCGCTCCGCGCAGAGGGAAAATTCCTCTGCGCTCAGGCTTATGTGGTCCTCCCCCCCCGCTTCTGCGGGGCGAGTGATGTGACGGCGTACAAAGCAGATGTCCTCCTGCCCGGTGCGGTGCGTCAGGCGGCAGCGGGCAAATGCCAGCAGGCTGTCCTTGCCGACGCCGGAAGGCCCCACCACATAGACCAGCAGGCCGGGATACTGCGCCATTAGAACACCTTTTTGCCCCGCACGTAGACTTCGCGCGCTACCGGCAGATCATCGTGCAGGGCCACGCGTACAAGGTCGGCCCTGAGCCCGGGACGCAGTTCGCCCCTGTCCGTCAGGGCCACGGCCTGGGCCGGACGGCGCGTGACCATGCTCACGGCGTCGGGCAGGGAAAGCCCGGCCTCGCGCTGCAGGACAAAAGCGCCGTGCAGCAGACTCATGGGTACATAGTCGGACGAAAGTCCGCTCAGGAGCCCTTCGTGGGCCACGTCCAGAGCGCTGATGTTGCCGGAATGAGATTTGCCGCGCACCACGTTGGGCGAACCCATAAGTACCGTCATGCCGTTATTGCGTGCGTGTCGCGCGGCTTCTATGGTGGTGGGAAATTCGCTGATGACGATGCCGTGCCCCAGGGCCAGGTTCACGTCTTCCACGGTGGTGTCGTCATGGCTGGCCATGGGTACGCCGTGCGCCGTGCAGAATTCAGTGACCATGCCGGTGTGCAGCGGGGTGTATGTTCTTTGGCGCTCCTGCAGTTCGGCCACATTGCTGGCGAACTCCTCTTCCGTCCAGGAGCGTATGGTGCTGTAATAGGTGCGGTAGGCATCGGTATTGCGCCATTGCCGCTGGCCGGGCGTATGGTCCATCAGCGAGATGAGCCCCAGCCCCGGTGTGGCCGACAGGGGCTCGAACATGCTCCACATATTAGGGTCATTAAGTTCGCAGCGCAGATGCAGGCGGTGTTCTGTCCGCACGCCCGTGTCTGCGGGATTGCCCGAAGTGCAGGCGGTAAAGGCGTCCACAGCCATGCGCAGCATGAGGTAGCGGCCTTTGTCCTGGGTTTCGCCAATGCATACCGAGTCGTACACCGTGGTTATGCCGGCCGCCGCCATCTGCGCGTCGTGAGCCAGAAAGGCAGCGCGAGCCGAAGGCCAGATAACCTTGGGTCGGGGCATGAGGTGTTTTTCAAGATTGTCCGTATGCAGTTCCACAAGACCAGGCAACAGGTAGTCGCCCCCCCAGTCCTCCACGGCAACCCCGCGGCTTATGGGCGGCGCGCCCGCTTCCAAGGCATGGATGCGTCCATCGCGCACGCAAAGGTGCCCTTCAATAACGGCGTCGGCCGTGACCATGCGGGCGTTGGCGATACAATATTCACGAGGCATGATTTCTTCCTGGTTGCAGATGAAAAACGGCGTCAGCCACGGCTTCGCGTACTTCGTCGTCATGAAAAATACCGATAACGGCGCTGCCGCGCGCCTTGGCCTCGGCGATCAGGGTGACCACCGTGCGTTTGTTGGCCGCGTCCAGCGAAGCGGTAGGTTCGTCCAGCAGCAACACGGGGCTGTGCCGGATAAAACCGCGCGCAATGTTGACGCGTTGCTGTTCGCCGCCTGAAAACGTGGCCGGAGCAAGGTTCCAGAGGCGTTGCGGAATATGCAGGCGGTCCAGCAGCACGGCGGCTTTTTCCCGCGCGGCGCTGCGCTCTTCGCCGTGGGCCGTACACTGCCCTGCCACAATGTCCAGCGTGCTCACGCGGGGGATGACCCGCAAAAACTGGCTCACATACCCCATGGTTTCACGCCGCACATCAAGCACGGCGCGGGGCCGGGCAGTGACCATGTCCACAAAGCCGTTGCGGTGGCGTACAAGAATACTGCCTGAGCAGGCTTTGTAATTGGCGTACAGGCAGCGCATCAGGGTGGATTTACCCGCTCCGGAAGGGCCGTGCAGCACAAGGCAGCGGCCCGCGTACGCTTCAAGATTCAGACCGCTGAAAGCCGCGATGTGCACGCCGCCCTGGGCATGCAGGGTGAAATTTTTGGCGAGTTCGCGCACCGTAAGCATCACTTGCCCCGTGGCGGAATCCGGTTTGGAATCCGTGGCGGGTGTAGCGGATACTGCGGGCGCAGGGAACGGAGTCTGATGCATGGCGGGCTATCCTTGCAGAATGGAAGAAACAAGCAGTTGCGTGTAGGGGTGGTGGGGGTCGTCAAGCACTTGGTCGGCAAGACCTTCCTCCACCACGTTGCCGCTGCGCATGACCAGCAGCCTGTCGGCCAGAAGGCGGGCCACGGCCAGGTCGTGCGTTACCAGCACCACGGCCAGGCCCAGATCGCGCACAAGGTGGCGCAGCAAATCCAGCAGCCGGGCCTGTACGGAAACGTCCAGCCCGCCAGTGGGCTCGTCCATAAAGACCAGCCGAGGCGACGACACAAGGTTGCGGGCTATCTGCAGGCGCTGCTGCATGCCGCCGGAATAGGCCGTAGGCCGGTCATCCAGGCGCTCTTCGGGAATTTCCACCCGGCGCAGCCAGCCGCGCCCGGCTTCACGGATGTCGCCATAACGGCGCGCACCGCAGGCCATCAGGCGTTCGCCGATGTTGCCGCCCGCGCTGACGCGCATGCGCAAGCCGTCGCGCGGGTTCTGGTGCACAAAGCCCCATTCAGTGCGCAGCAGTCTGCGGCGCTCGCCTTCGGACATGGAACCCATGTTGCGCGCATGCCCCAGGGCGTCACGGTACACAACCGTGCCTGAGGTCAGGGGCAGCCTGCCCGAAATGAGGCTCAACAGGGTACTTTTGCCGGAGCCGGACTCGCCCACAATGGCTACCACCTCGCCGGGCCACAGCTCAAAGGAAACGTCGGCGCAGCCTTTGCGTTCGCCGTAGTAGTGGGTGGCGTCTATGACTTGCAGCAGGGGGGCCTGGTCGTGGCAATGCAGGCAGGTCATGAGTGTGCCCTTTCTTTGCTGCCGGGGGCGACCACGGGCATGCCGTCGCCCTTGTGTCCGGCGGCCCGGCGGGATGCGCAGTATTCGGTGTCGGAACAGACAAAGAGCCGCGCCCCTGCATCATCAACAATCACTTCATCAAGGTAGCTTGTGGTGCTGCCGCACAGGGCGCATGGGCGGGACCAGTGCTGCACGGTAAAGGGGTGGTCTTCAAAATCCAGGCTTTTCACTTCCGTATAGGGCGGTACGGCGTAGACGCGCTTTTCGCGCCCGGCCCCGAACAGTTGCAGGGCGGGGCAGCCGCGCATCTTGGGGTTGTCAAACTTGGGAATGGGCGAAGGGCTCATCACGTAACGCCCGGCCACCAGCACGGGGTAGTCGTAGCTGGAGGCTATTTCGCCGTGCCTGGCAATGTCTTCATACAGCTTGACATACATGATGCCATATTCCTCAAGGGCGTGCAGGGTGCGGGTTTCTGTTTCGCTGGGCTCAAGCCAGCGCAGCGGTTCGGGGATGGGTACCTGATATACCAGTATCTGGCCTTCATGCAGGGGCTGTTCCGGTATGCGGTGGCGCGTCTGGATAATGGTGGCCTTCTCTGTTTCCGTGGTGGTGGCGACCCCCGCCACTTTACGGAAAAAGGCTCTTATGGATACGGCGTTGGTGGTGTCGTCCGAACCTTGGTCAATAACCTTGAGCACATCGTTCGGGCCCATGACCGATGCCGAAACCTGTATGCCGCCCGTACCCCAGCCGTAGGGCATGGGCATTTCACGGCTGCCGAAAGGCACCTGATGGCCGGGAACAGCCACAGCCTTGAGAATAGCGCGCCTGAGCGAGCGTTTTGTCTGTTCGTCCAGGTAGGCGAAATTGTAGGTCAGAGTGCCGAAGCCATTGCCCTGCGCAACGGTATTGTCCGCACCCTCGTGGGCGGGCGCGGCGCATTGCGGCCGGGCGTCTGGTTCAAGCCGTTTGAGTGCCGATGCGGCTCTGGATTGGGCTTGTGCGATCATTATTCCTGTTCCCCTTCAGCGGCGCTGTGTCCGGCGCCGCCCGTCGTTTCCATGGCCTGGCGCATGCCGCGTACAAGGGCCAACTCGGCCTGAAAATCCACGTAATGCGGCAGCTTGAGGTGCTGCACAAAGCCCGATGCCTCCACGTTGTCACTGTGGCTAAGCACAAATTCCTCGTCTTGGGCCGGGCCTTTCACCGGCTCGTCGTAATCGCCGGACTGCAGGGCCCTGTCTACCAGAGCCATGCTCAGGGCCTTGCGCTCGTTTTCGCCAAAGCTCAGGCCGTAGCCCCGTGTGAAACAGGGCTTCACGCCGTTGCCTCCGTGAAATTTGTTGACGGTTTCGCATTCCGTGAGGGGCAGACGGCCCACTACCACGGCAAAGCCCAGTTCCTCAGGTACAAACCGTACTTCTACCGAACCCATGCGTAGTTCGCCCGCAAAAGGATGGGTGGAGCCGTAGCCGCGCTGCGTGGAATAGGCCAGGGCCAGCATCAGCCCCTCGTCGCCGCGTGCCAGGTTTTGCAGTCGGGCGTCACGCCCCGCGGGCAGGGTCAGCGCGCTGCGCGTGATGTCTGCAGGAGCTGCAGCGGCCCCGTTGGTGCCCTCTTTTGCGGGGGCGGGCAGCAGGCCTTCCTTTTCAAGAAAATCCATGACTTTTGCGTAACTGCGGGGGGCTTCGGGCAACGGGTTTGCCGGGGATGAGGGCTGTTCTGCCACGCTGTCGGCGGGCGCAGCGGAGTCTGGCGCGCGGCTGTTCGTCGCGATGCCGGGCTGGGCGGGGCAGGCATGAGCGGCGGACGGCCGCGCCGTTTCCGCTTTGGAGGCCTGAAGACCTTCCGCGGCGCGGGTCAGCAACGAGGCGTCCAACAGCCGGTGCGTGTAGTCAAACGTGTGTCCCAGAATCTGCCCGCCGGGGATGTCTTTGTAGGTGGCGGAAATACGCCGTCGTACCCGCATGGCTGCCGTGTCCACGGGCAGGGAAGAGCCAAAGCGGCTCAACGTGGTGCGGAAGGCCCGCAGCAGAAAAATGGCTTCCACAAGGTCGCCTCTGGCCTGTTTTACCGCCAACGCGGCAAGTTCCGGCGCGTACAGCGCGCCTTCGGCCATCACCCTGTCCACAGACAGGGAAAGCTGCTCCATAATCTGATCCACGCCGAGTTCCGGCACCGCGGTATCGCCCCGGCGCACCTGAGCCAGCAGCCTGTGGGCGGCGTTGATGGCTTTTTCGCCGCCTTTTACAGCAACATACATATTCAGGACTCCGACTTTTGCGGCATGGGCCTTATGCCGGTTGTGCGGGGCAAACCCGCCATGATGGGCCCGTTGTCGGAAAGGTTATCGTCCAGCAGCAGCACGTCGACCCCCAGAGGGTAGGCTTGGCGGTTGTCCTGCCACTGCTCCACAAACGTGGGGGGCAAACCCCGGCAGGCCAGAGGGCGGGCGGTGTCCCGACCTGTTTCAGGGCCGCCGATGCCAGGGCCGGCAGCCAGAACGTCCGCCGGGCCGCTCAAACGCGCAGACAGTATCAGCGTGGCGCTCTGTTCGGGGCAAACGGCCGAACCCTGGGCAAAGGCGCTGAGGGGGGGCATGGTCAGGGGGGAAATAATAAAGGCAAAGGCGGCGAGGCCTGGGTCTGCCGTGATGGGGGAGCCGCAGTGAAACCGCAGGTAGGCGTGCAGCGCCTCACTGCGCAGCTCCGGCTGAAGCCACAGCGGGGTTTCGCCATCGCAGAGGGTCAGGGCCAGAGCGGCCATGCCGGAGCCAAAAGCACCACCGGGCACGGGCAGGGGCGGCAGCACCGGCAACCGCACGGGCAGGGCCGGGCGGCTCATGGCGTCCAGCACGGCGCGGTAGCAGCTCTGGCAGTCCAGTACGGGATTGGTAAAGCCCTGTGTCAGGGCGGTCATGCGTTTTCTCCCCGCGCCAGCGTAAAAAAGTTTACCCTAGTGGGGGCGATTTGGCGTTCTTCTTCGGCGGCTTCCTGTTTTTCCAGATCGCGCAGATGGTCAAACAGATCCGCCCTGAGGCGCGTGGCGTAGCCCGGCAGCTGCATAAGGGCATCACCCAACGCTGCCAGCTCGGCGTGACGCGGTCTGTTGCCGCATATCCAGGCATAGCCCTGCACAGGCCGGCCGGGCTCACCGGCTTGGGCAGGTGGATGGGACAGGCTGACGGCGCAACGCGTGACAAGCATTTCGCCCAAGTTAAACCGCGTACCGCCTGTTTTGCCTTCCACCATCAACAGCCCGGCTTCGGGCCTGCGCAAAAACGTATAGCTCACTGCCTGCGCCAGAGGTTGCAGCAGATCCCGCAAGGTGCCCTCTGGCGCCAGGGCCAACAGGCGCATCCATTGTGGCCGCGTCAGAGCGCCCGCGTGTTGGGCAAGGGTCATGTTCTTCCACCTATATTATTTGCTGTGCGCAAAAATTTGCGCTGAACAAGATATAGGAGGGGCCCGTGAACACGTATTGTCGATACGAAAGCAGTTTTGTGCCGATTCTGCTTTCAAGGCATGACACCAGTAGCGGAGTAAAAGCTGTTTAACCAAACCAGGCGCCACGGACCCGTCCATCAGGATTTAGCGTCCGTTCGGCGGCATCGTCCTGCGGGCTGTGCGACGCGAAATAGCCGTATGGCGGCCTTTCTACCTGCAATGGTTACTTTGGGGGGCGTAGCGGTGAAAGGATTGGGAGCGGTGACCGCACAACTCCTTAGGCTGGCTGACGCCAGAAGAATTTTGCCGACAGAACAGAACCCATAACCCAACAGGAACCACTAACTTACAAGTGGTATACGCAATGGGGTAAGGTCATCATGACCGAACTACAAACTATACTGAAAGAAGCATTGGCACGTTGGGAAGCGGAAAATCACAAATCAACGCGTCACCAGAGCCAACGATTGGATCAGCTTCAAATAGAGATGCAATCCGTTCGAGAGAAGCAGAAAGAATGCGATTATTGCATGAAGCACTTGAACGACTTATCCAGTTCTCTGGGGAAATTATTGCCCAAGTTGACAGCCTGCTTGCACGGCGAAAACAAATGAAACTGATTGGGAGCCGCCTTTTGTTACAGGATGACGATAGGAAATTGGGGATTCGTCCAGGGGCAGATCAAGATCTTAGCATATAGCGTTACCTGAAAAGTTTGTGAAAAAGAGGCAACGTATTATCCCTTAAGAAAACACTTGTTTTTAAATGAAGGCTGACACGAACATGTACTTGCTCCTGTGGCGCTAGCAAGAAGTCGGGGTAAAAGTGTCAGATGGGTTATCGTTATCCTTCTTAAATAATTCAGTAACCTCTTCAATGCAGACACTGGAAATATCGAATTGCTCTAGCGGCTGTGTTTGCAGCCAATTTTTTAATTCTCGGATGCCCATTTCTTTGTTTGGCATAAATTCAATCAAAGATTCTGCGGTTGTTCTCGATAGCCCCAACGCCATCATATTAATCATTGACCCCGATGAACCTCCCATTTCTAAGTAAAGCGGTACGTCAGGGATTGCTTCAATATAATCTGCCAGTGATTTACTCTTCAAAGTGTATGCAAGGAGTGAATTGTAGCATGTAAAATATTTTACATATCTAAATCTCAAGTCATCTTCAATATTCTCCATTGTTTCTCTTATTATTGATGCAACAGTTTTTTTAGGCTCTTTTTTTTTGTAATAAGAAATAGATGAATTAATAAGTTGAGGCAGAGAACTGCCTCTCATCCATCGAAGAGCTAGGCCTGCGAAGAAGGTATGTCGATTGTCGCCTGATTTGTATAGCAAAATATGATTGTGGATTCTTTTAAATGCACGCAAATAGCTTCTATATGAGGATTTAAAATCGTCGAGAGGGAAAGATGGGATTAGTTCGCTGGGGTCAACTTCTTCAATTCGCTTCATGAAATAATTAAGCAAGCCATTTTGGCGAAACACTGATACTCCAATGTTTTTATTTATAACATCAAATGGTAATGGAGATGAATCTGATATATGTTTAATATGCTCAGAGATTTTGTTGAGAGATAAATAATTTTCTTTGTTCTTGTATTTTCGAATGGTATCGCTAAGTCTATCCATTCTATGATCTAAAACAAGTTTCCCAAGGGTAATCTCAAAATTGGAATTTGATTCTGATGGATTTTCAACGGCAGTCAAAAATTCAACAAATTTATCAGAATTGTCTACTATGGCTGTTTTTAGTGCAGAGTCAACGAAAACGTCTTTTCGCTGTGAGACTGGTTTGTTTTCCCAATGTTCATAGTCAATTATGAATACATTGCCTTCAAGCTCTTTCCCGAGCCTTCCGGCTCGTCCTGCTAGATTCCAAAAATCAGGACCGGAGATAGGGGATTGGCGTCCCGTGGTAGGTTTTAGCATGAAGATATTTTTTGCAGGCATGTTTAGGCCATAAAGCAAAGTACTTGTGCAAACTAAATAAGAGAGTTTCCTGGATTTAAAATAGTCTTCTAACTTTTTTCGCAGCAAACTAGGCATATGCCCATAGTGAAATCCAACACCTTTTTCTAAAGTGCCCACTAGGGCATAGTCTTTATGTACATGCTTTTTGACGAATTTGATTAAGTCTACAAGGTCTTTTCGAGTGTCAGGGAGCTCGGGAAGGCTTTGAGATATGAGTTGTGAAATTTTTTCGGCGTCTGCTTTTCCAGCAGAGTATACAACTGAGCTACCTGTGCCTCCCAGTAGGGCGCTTAGGTAGCTTAATTTGTCTGTGTCAGTAGAGAGCCTGATCGGAAGCTCAACCTTTGCGACTTCATGATTTGTTTCCCCAATCTCAATACTGATTTTAACTTCACTCTTGGGAATGCTAGAATAATCCAAATGTATGATATTTTGTGTGACAGGTGATTGCCTAGTAGCGCAGGTCAAAACCTTATCTGTCTTTAACAGCGTAGAAAAAAAATCTGGATTCCCGATCAGTGGTCCGCTAAAAATAAATTGTGTAGATGCTGATCTGTCTAATATTCTATCTAAAACAGATTCCAGAAGGACTCCTCGTGAACCATCTGAAATTATTTGAGCCTCATCTATAATGACAATATCAATATTAATGTCGGCATAAGAGGTTAATAATGCTTCAAGTCTTTCCTGCGTAAGAATATATAATATTTTATTTTTTCCATCTTCACGAATATCAACAGGGGCAGTTGTAATTAATACATCATCAATATTTTGCTTTTCTAGCTCTTTTGATGCATCGTCAGAGACTTGATTAATCAATGCTCTTGTTGGAACTATGTATACACATGACAAGTGCTTATGCGTTTTTAATTTTTCAATCAAATAAAGTAGCAATACATATGATTTTCCGGCTGAGGTTGGTCCAGTTATTGTGACTGAATACTGATTCATCAGTTTATTCCAGCCGTCCAGTTGAAATGGTGTAAAAGTTAATACGGAACCACACGAAAGGTGAATGGATTGTTCAATTTCTGTTTGGACAAATTCATACTGCAATGGAAGCGGAAGTTCCTTTGGCGTAATGTTATTTTCATTGGGCAAAAGGGCGGGGAAATTTCGCAAACGCGCTTGCGTTAATGAGAATAAAGCGCGCACAGAATCATCATCGTCGCATATTTTTAAGGCGGCTGTGCATATTCTTTGCGCCGCCTCCCGAAATCCCTCGTGGCTAGTATCGGCAAAGATTGCAGCTGACTGTAGCAAGCGGGCAAGCGCTGTCGAGTCGAATGGTTCTTCCGTCTGTTGTGTTTCTAGCGCAAGTGAGGAGAGGTCTTTAAGTATGCTTTTTTCAATCAATCTTGATAAATCGGTCTTAAACCCATCAGACGACCAAATATCATAGGCGATCTCTTCAGCAAGCTTCATGACCTACCCCAAAGCTTTGATTGAAATTTTTTTCGAGCGGCGTCAACAGAAGGAAAGGGCAGAAGAAAATAAGAAAATTTGAAGCTCCCTAACCCATATTCTTCTGTTTTATTTGAGATTAAATCGCAAAGTTGCTGAATTTTATTTTCATATTCTGAACAGAACATTTTTTCACAAGCATCATGTTTCACATTTGAAACTATATCGTACAGTGAAGAGTCGAATCCAGCAAGGCATGCATAGCAATCGATAAGATTGTTGCTTTCTTCTTTATATGGATCAAAATAACTTTTTAATGCATTTATTGCTTCTGAATTTAAGTCATCAATATTAAGATTTGACTTAATTATTCTTACTTCTCTTTTATATTTGTCTCTATCTTTAGTAAAACCAGATATTGACTCAGCAATGTCTGTGAGTGCTGAAGATTTATCCTTATGGAGTTTTGATTCTCCCCAATACATTATTAGATTGTCACCTTCAAAGCCCATGTGGATGCCGTCTACACCATGCACGGGCATTTGTAATGATGTTTTGAGGTACATTTTGCAGGCAACTATGGGTGCCTTTAAAACAGATTCTACTAGCATGTAGAGTAAAATTTCGCCAAGTTCTCCACTTCTGCCTGATTTTTCATAAGTCTTTATGAATAAATCTCTAGCTTCTGTAACTAGATCCACCCAACAATCGATCCTATCGGGGTTGGCCATCATCTCTGCTTTAGCCTCTTTAATTCGAGTACGAGGCATGCAAAAATTGACCATTCTGGCATGTGCTATGTCAATCAAATCGTCCACGGTTGGTGCGCTGTCTCTAAAGCGAACATAGAAAAAACGACCTTCAATATCATGTCCTGCGGATTTCCAGTGTCTACTGATAGAACCAATTCTAGCCGAAAGGCTGGGGGTTGTTGTACCTAGCAGTGAAACTATTTCAGCGGGAGTCAGGCTCATGGGAACTCCGAATAAGTATATATTTATCCTCGAATATTATTACCGCGTCTGGGATAGGTATTCAAGGTGGGCTAATCGGAGGGTAGGAATAGGGTAGGACAAATAAAAAAGCCCTTACGGCTCGTCTCCGTAAGGGCTTGATTTATCTGGTTGCGGGGGCAGGATTTGAACCTACGACCTTCGGGTTATGAGCCCGACGAGCTACCGAGCTGCTCCACCCCGCGCCATGTCGCAACCTTTCTCGTTGCGAGAAAAAATATGTAGCCCTTACCCCAGAGGCTGTCAAGCGATATTTGTTTTTTTGCGATTTTTTTTAGGCGATGACCGTAGCGGCAATGTCAGACGCCGCCCATGCGCAAGGCAGCGTCGCCGGGCTGGGCGTATCCGATGGGTAAGGGCCACCAACAAAGTCGGCCTTCCCTGAGCGGGGCCGAAGAAGTCCGTGCAGGAGCGCCAGACCCGCACGCCGCGCGGAGCACGTCGCAGGGCGTCGGGCGTCAGGGCAAGAAGAACATCTCCCCCCCCAAAAAAAACAACGCCGGCGTCAAGGCAAGCTTTTTGCTTTTGTAGATGTCGACCCCCAGGCGGGGCAACGGCGTCGAGGCAAAATATCTGCCCCCTATAAAATGCTGGGCATTCCCCCAAGGAGCAATGGCGTAACGGCACAGGCAGGAGCTCAGGGCAGGGGTAGTGGGGGGCAGCACAGGGCAACCGCGGCGGCGCAGGGCAACGCCAAGGGGCAGGGCGGCGGGACAAGGCGGGCCTGTCCGCGCATTGTGCCCGGTCCGCGCATCTGCTATGCTCCAAGCCACCGCGCAAGGCGTCGCGCCGGGGCGTGTCCCGGCTGCGCCCGACCAACGCGGGCCACGGAGAACGAAGGCATGGGGCAGGACGTATTTGATCTTCTGGTGGTGCTCACCCTGGTGGTCTTTGCCGGGCGGGGTTTTTTTCAGGGTTTTGTGGCCGAAGTGGCGGGTCTGGTGGCGCTTTTGGGCGGTTTTTGGGCCGCGCACCACTACCACGCCCTGCTGGCCCCTCGCCTCACGGCCATAGCCGATCCCTCCTGGCGGGGCATCGCGGCCTACGTGCTGATTTTTCTGGCCGTGCTCATTGCCGTGGCGCTGGTGGCGCGCATCCTGCAAAAAATCCTTTCCTTTTCCTTTGTGGCCTGGGCGGATAAGCTGGCGGGCGGGGCCGTGGGCCTGGCCAAGGGCACCCTGCTCTGCGCTCTGGCGCTTTTGCTGTTGCAAAAATTTTTTGCCCAGGCGGCGTTTATGCAACATTCCCGGACGTTGCCGTATTTCAACGCGCTCATCGCCCAGGTGCGCGGCTGGCTGCCGCCAGACCTGCTGGCCCGCCTGGGCCTCTAACCCCTGCCGTAAGGATTGCTCATGGAACCTACCGCTCTTGAAGCGCTGCAAGCCGTTATCGACCGCCTTACCGCCGCGGACGGCTGCCCCTGGGACAAGGAACAGACCCCCCAAAGCCTGGCCGATTACATCATCGAAGAAAGTCACGAGCTGGTCAGCGCCATCCGCTCCGGCAATGTGGCGGACATTCGCGAAGAGCTGGGCGACGTGGCCTTTCTGCTACTGTTCGTGGCCCGGTTATACGAACGCCAGGGCCAGTTCAGCCTGGACGACGCCCTGAACACCAACCGGGCCAAAATGGTACGCCGCCACCCGCACGTTTTCGGCGACGTCACCTTTGACAGCCGCGATGCCCAGCTGGCCGCCTGGGAGCAGATCAAGCGCGCCGAGCACCAGGACGCCGAAGGAAAGCCGCAGGGGCTTTTTGCCAGCCTGCCCGCCAGCCTGCCGCCGCTGATCAAGGCCTACCGCATCAATTCCAAAGCGGCGCGCGTGGGCTTTACCTGGCAGGACGACGAAGAGGTGGAGCAGCAGGTGGAAGCCGAATGGCTGGAATGGCTGGACGCCTCTGCCAACGGCGATCAAGAGGCGCAGAAGCACGAACTGGGCGACCTGCTCTTCAGCATCACAGAGCTGGGCCGACGCAAGGGCATCAAGGCCAGCGAGGCGCTAGACCTGGCCACCCTGCGCTTTTTACGCCGCTTTGCCGCCATGGAGGCCATGGCCGCGGCCAAGGGGCAGGACTTTACCGCCCTGAGCCTGGACGACAAGGACGAATTGTGGAACGCGGCCAAGGCGCAGGAGGCAGTGGCCGCGCCCCAGGCGGACGCGGCATCGGCCGACCGGACGCCCCCGCAGCCCCTACGTGAAGTGGGGGCAGTGGCCCCTGAATCGGAAACGGACCAGAACTGAGATGAACAGGGCCGCGCGCACCGCACGCCGCGTATTCCGCCCCGCAGGCGCTGCCGTCCAGACCTACCCAGCGTGCGGGCAGGGCTGCAACCTGGTCCGCAACCTGAGCTGGGGACTACCACCAAGGGGTCGGCGCAGGTCCATTGTCAGAATATGCACCGCCGAACGGATTGCGGCAGTCTTGCGGGCGGGCGTCCGCGCTTTTGCGCCAACGGTTGCGGCCCACGGGCCCGCCCGTCGTCGGCCGCCTGCGTATCTGGCCGTGCGGACGCTGTCCCTTCTGCTGTTGCTGCCGCTCCTTTGGGGGCTTACGGCCTGCGCGCCGCACCGTCCGGCCGCAGGCAGGGGCACTGCGCCCGTGGCCCAAAGCGGCTTGCCGCGCGTGGACCCAGGCTACCTGCAGTGGCTGGAACGGCAGTCTTTTTTGGGGTCCGTACCGGCGCTGACGGGCCAGGTTTCCGGCACGGACCGGGTCTGGCGCAACAGCGCCACGGCCCGTCGGCTGCCCTTGCTGCTCACGGCCGCGCCCAACTGGCTGGACGTGAACCCCTTTACTCTGTACGCCGGGCAACCCCTGCTGCGGGCCCTGGCCCTGCAGGACGTACCCCGTTTCATGGTCCAGGCCGGGCTGGACGGACTTTTTCTTGCCCCCAGCGGCGAACGGGGCGACATCTGGACCGATGGCGCGCCCATTGCGCCGGACCGTTACGCCCTGCCGGGCGAAAACACCACCAGCCTGCAGTTTGACCCTGTCCTGGGTGCGGACGAAGATTTTGCCCGGCTTGCCGGGCAGCTGGATGCCCTGCATGTGCAGCTGGGCGGCGAGTTGCCCCCGGCGGCTACAGGCCTGGGACCGGATTTCATCCTTCAGGCGCGGCACGCTTCGCGTTTTGACGGGCTCTATGCCATGATCGCCGTACCGCGCAAGGATTGGGACGTTTTGCCCGTCACGGGCGGCGAATGGGATTGCCTGCCCTTGCGGCCGCAGGCCGTACAGACCCTGCAGCAGCGCGGCGTGCTGCCCGACGTTTTGGGCAGGGACGGACTGGGCTGGACCACGCCCGGCGGCTGGGCCGTCACCGGCGAGGTGCGCGGCGCGGATGGCCAGCCCCGGCGCTGGGCCTACCGTTACCACGGCCATGTCCTGCGGCCGGTGTTGCTCTGGCAGGATCCTTCAGGCCAGGCCAGGCGCGTCTTTTCCGCCGCCGTCATCCGGCATACGGGCCTGCAGGGTCAGGCCCTGGCAGGCCTGCGGCTGGAGGCCCTCATGGGGCTGGACGTGGGCCCTGTGGAAAAGAATGCAGCCCCTGACGCTCCGGCGCCGCAGGGCACGTCCGCCGCAGCGGGCATGGCCCCGGCGGAAGCCCCGACATCTGGCTCTCCGGCCCTGAGTCCCGGCCCGGAGGCCCTGGACGCGCTCTCGCGAGAAATCCACCGCTACGGCGGCTGGGCCATGCTGGACGACGCGCTGCCAGCCGCCCTGACGTCCCGTCTGCAGGGCACGGCTGTGGACGTGACCCGCGACGCCGCCACTACGGCGGGCGCGGCCTGCGCCCTGCTCACTGGCGACGCCGCTCCCCTGGCCGCCCTGCTGCGCGAGGCGCTGCATGCCGGGGTGGACTGCAGCCGCCAGGCCCGCGGCCTGCACGAGGCCCTGCGGGTGGACCTGCGTGCCCTGCCCGACAGCCCCCAATTCACGGCCTGGAAGCGGCTGGCGCGGCAAAAGGTCGGCGCAGCGGCGGAGGCCCCGTATCTGGACGCCAGCCTGGCTGGTCTGGCAACGCGGGCATTGGGCCGACCGCCGTCGGCCGACGCGGCGGCGCAGAAGCAAGTGCCGCTTTCCGGTGCTGGTCATTCCGCTACAGCCCGGACTGTTCCGGCCCGTTCTGAGGCAGCGGTTTCCGGCAAGGATGGCAGCGCCACGGGCCAGGCGGACGCCGCTCTGGCCCGCGCCGCGCTGCTGCTGCTTTCCTGGCGGGCAGGGCTGCCCGGTCTGACCTTTGTGAGCCCGCAGGATCTGACGGGCGCGCTGGTTTTTCCCGGCAGCCGAGCTCTGACGGGTGACGCGGCCCGGACCGCGCCTTTGTGGGAAGAGCGCGCGACCGTGAGGCCCGGCCTGCCCCTGGCTTTCGGCCCGCTGCCCCATCAATGGGCCGAAGCAGGCAGCTTTGCCCGGCAGGCGGCTCGCCTGCTTACGGCGCGTCGGGCGGCAGGTTTGGCCGCCGGTAAGGCGCTGGCCGTCATAAGCGGCCCGCCCGGCTGCCTGGCCGTGCTGAGCGCCCTGCCCAGCGGGGGTTACTGGCTTTTGACCGCCAATTTTTCCGATCACGGACAGCGCTTTGTCTGCACGCTGCCCGCCGCCGCTTCCGGCACAGCCCAGGACCTGGACGGCCGGTCCGTCGTCCGGCAGGGACGCGCCCTGGAGGTGGATCTTGACGCCCGCGAAGCCCGGCATATCCTGGTGGGCGTAACGTACAAGACGCAAGGAGCCACGCCATGACCCAGAACAGCGCCCCTGAATCTCCTGTCCGCGCGGCGGCGGGCGACGCTCCCGACGCCGGGACGCCCGCACAGGCGGCCGCCGGAGCGCCGACGATCAACGGCGAAACAGCCGCCACGCCCTCGGCGGCCGCGCCGCTCACTTCCACCACGGATTCCGGCGACGCCTGGGCAGCCTTCAAAAGCACTGCGCCGGGCGACGCTGCAAGACCCACCGCAGCAACGCCGGGCGTTTCCGCGCCTGCCGCATCCGAAAAGGACGCGCCTGAAGCAGACCCGCCCAAGGGGGACGGAGCCGCTACAGACAGCGCCGCAATACCCCTTGCCGGTCCGGCTGCACCTGCGCCCGACGTATCCGCGCCCGCACACGGCGCTTCCACAGCTGCTGCGGCCGGAACGGCCGGTGCTGCGCCGACGGCAGAACCTGCGGACGCGGACGCCGCAACAGAGGCCGCGGCAGGCCAGGACGCACCCCTGACGCTTACGCCGCCCTCCGGCAATGCCGCCGAGAAACAGGGGCCAGCCCAGGGCCAGGCCAAATCCACGGCTGACGGTTCAGCCGCCGCGCCTGCGGACGGGTTGTTCAATGCTCTGAGCCGGCTGGGGCCCCTTGCGCCGTTGCTGTTGCTGCTGGCCCTGGCCTGGCCCGCCCTGCTGGGCAACGGCCTGTACTGTTCGCGCGAAACCGCCGCCATTCTTGCCTTTCAAGGCGGGCTGCAACAGAATCTCTGGCTGGCCGCCGGGGCGGGGTCGGGTCTCTGGCCGGGCTATTTCTGGTATCTGGGTGGGCTGCACGCCCTGATGGAAAGCGCCGCGCCGCAGTGGCTGGCCGTGTTCTTCCCCGTGGCGGCGCTGCTGGGCGCACTGCTGCCCCTCCTGGCCGTGTGGGTTCTGGCCCGCGCGGCGGGTCTGGACCGGCGGGAAGCCCTGGCCAGCTGCCTGCTGCTGCTGGCCGCGCCCATCTTTGTACCCGCCGCCTATTTTGTGGGGCCGGAAAGTCTGGCCGCCGCCCTGACCCTCTTTTCTCTGGCCTGCCTCTGCGGCGGCTGGCAACGCCCTCAGGCCTGGCTGCGCCTGCCCCTGGGCTTTGTGCTGGCAGCGCTGGCCGGGCTTACAGGCGGGCTCTTCCACGTCCTGCTGCCCCTGCTGACCAGCTTCGCTTTTCTGCCCTGGCGCAGCGGCGGTTTTGCCCGCGCCCGCAGGCTGGACGGGGTTGTGGGCTTTGCCCTGCTGCTGCTGACCCTGACCCTCTGGCTGGGGGCGCTTATGCTGGGCGGCCAGCCCGAAGGCTACCTCTCCGGCCTGGGCGGGCAGTTGTGGCTGCGGCCTGACCCCGCCCGCTGGTGGCTGCCCTGGCTGCTGGCCGGTCTGGGCCTGCTGCCCTGGCTGGGCGTGCTGCTCTGCGTTTCCTGGACGCGCGTGCTGCGCACGGCCGCACGGGACGCGGCGGCCTCCCGGCGGGAGCGGGCGGGTGTGGCCTTCCTCTGGATAGCCTGCCTCCTGGCAGCCCTGCTGGGTCTGGCGATGCCCCACCCGGCGGCGGCCGCCTTTTGCCTGGCCTGCCTGGCCGCGCCCTTGCTGGGCAAGGCCATGCTGCGCCTCTCGTCCACGGGCGGGCAGATCTTCCGCTGGCTGGCGGCCGTGCTGCTGCTGCTGGCCGGTCTGACCCTGGCGGCCCTGAGCTTCAGCTTCAGCCTCAACTGGCTGGCCGGCCTGCTGCCCTTCACGCTTGCGCCGGAACTGGCCGCCGCCCTTACCGGGCTTACGGCCCTGCCCATTCTTGGCGGCCTCTGCCTGCTGGCGGCTGTGCTGCTGGCCCGGCCCGTTCGCGCGGGCATGGGCAACACCCTGTTGCTGGGGGCCTGCCTGGCCGTGGTCCTGACGCTGGGCGCAGCTTTGCTGCTGGGCCCCCGGCTGGACGCCCTGCCCCAGGCCGAACTCAAAACCCTGGACGCCCTGACCGCGCCGCCCCCGGCCCTGCCGGTCCCTGCCGCGCCGGGAGCCACGACGCCGGGAACGGCTGCACCGGAGACGTCCGCGCCTTCGGCCCCTGCCGCACCAGAAGCCTCCACGCCGACGCCCGCGCCGGAAACAGCCGCGCCCGAAATGTCTGCCCCCTCCGCTCCCGCAGGGGCCGCCTCCGGCGTCGCGCCCGAAGCGACAGCGCCCCCTGCAATCAAATCGCCGGAAACGCCCATGCCGCAGACCCCGGCGATCCCGGCGGATCCGGCTCCCGCAGCCCCGCCGTCGCCCTCGGAAAATCCGGCCCCCGATCCGGCCCCGGCGCTACCGGCCACAAGTCTGTAGGCCGCCGGCCGCCCGCGTCGCTTTACAGGGCCGGGCGGCCGGAGTACAAGCGGGACGACGCCAAGGAGCGTTGCCCTGCGCCACAAGGCGCGCGGCATATCATTGCCGGAGCACGCACCTGCGCTCCCGCCAACATGCAACTACAGGACGCAATTTTTATGAGCGCGTATTCCCAACTACAGGCTAACCTGACGGCGCAGCCCTCGCGCTGGCTGATCACGGGCGTGGCCGGCTTTATCGGCTCCAACCTGCTGGAACACCTGCTGCGCATGGGCCAGACCGTGGTGGGTCTGGACAACTTTCTCACCGGCTACCAGAAAAATCTGGATATGGTGCGCGACCTGGTGGGGCCGGAAGCCTGGAGTCGCTTCACCTTTGTGGAAGGCGACATCCGTGATCTGGATACCTGCCGCCAGGTCTGCCAAGGCGTCAACCATGTGCTGCACGAGGCCGCCTTGGGTTCCGTGCCCCGCTCCATCGACGACCCGCTGCTTTCTAACAGCTGCAACATCACGGGCTTTCTGCACATGCTGGTAGCCGCCCGCGACGAAGGCGTGGAAAGTTTTGTCTACGCCGCCTCCTCCTCCACCTATGGCGATTCTCCAGATCTGCCCAAGGTCGAGGACAAAATCGGCCATCCCCTCTCGCCCTACGCCGTCACCAAATATGTGGACGAGCTCTACGCCGACGTTTTCCAGCGCTGCTACGGCTTTTCCAGCGTGGGCCTGCGCTACTTCAACGTCTTCGGCCAGCGCCAGGATCCCTACGGCGCTTATGCCGCCGTCATCCCTCAATGGTTTGCCAGCTGCCTCAAAGGCGAAACCGTCTATGTCAACGGCGACGGCGAAACCAGCCGCGATTTCTGCTACATTGACAATGTGGTGCAGGCCAACCTGCTGGCCAGCTGCGCCGGCGGGGCTGCCAGAAACAAGATCTACAACGTGGCCTTCGGCCAGCGCACCACCCTCAACGAACTCTTCGCCCTCATCCGCGAAGAAGTGGCCCGCCACAAACCCCAGGCCGCCACGGCCCAACCGGTGCACCGCGACTTCCGCGCCGGCGATGTGCGCCACTCCCTGGCCGACATCACCCGCGCCAAAACCCTGCTGGGCTATGACCCCCAGTATGACGTGCGCCAGGGCCTGCGCCTGGCCGGTGACTGGTACGCCGCCAATTTGTAAGGGATGCTTTTTGCGGGGAGAGGGGGACTGTGAGCGTTGCTGTCTTCGCTCGGAACGGCCTTCGTTATAACGGGCGAAGCCGACCAAAGCCCCCCCACACCCTTCAAAAAACGTTTCTCTCCATACGCGCCGCACAGGGCGTACCCTGACCGAAAAAGCAGGAAACCACCCGTCCATCGGGTGGTTTCCTGCTTTTTCGGTCGTTGCCCGTCTGCGCCCGCAGAACCCGTACTTACTTTTCAGTCGTCAACGCGGCGCAATCTTTCTCAGGTCTGTTTGCCTCTCTGGCAGGATACGCCTTGCGCGTCCCCTGAGAAAAGGAAGTTTTCCCTCCACACACAACTACCCCTATTTCCCCCTGCTGTTATTATAGAAGTTGATCAGGCAGCCGTCGAGGATGATCTGACGCTCGTCGGCGGTGAGTTCGCGCAGGGTCAGGGCGATCTGTTCGCATTTGGCGCCGTCGGGGGCGTCGGGGCGCAGCACATAGGCCAGAATGCCGGGGCTGGCGTTTTGCACGGCGTCACGGATATGGGGCACGGCCAGCCAGTCGCCCACGCGCAGGGTCTGTGCCAGGTCCGGGCTGACGATAAAGGGCAGCATACCCCAGTTGATGAGGTTGGAGCGGTAGCGCTTGGTGGCGTATTCCGCAGCCAGATTGGCCCAGCCGCCCAGTACCTTCTGGCAGGAGGCGGCCTGTTCGCGGGCTGAGCCGTCGCCGGGCTTGAGGGCAAAAATGGTGGAACCCAGACCCACGTTTTTGAGGTCCGCGCCGCTGGGCAGCAGGTCTTGTCCGCAAAGGGCAAAGAGCGCGCGCGCCGTGGCCAGCAGATGGGGGTCATCGGGGTGTTCCTGACGACGTTTTTCCATTTGCTGCACGGCCTTGGCCCTTTCCACATAGCCGGGATCCTTGCGTGAGAGGGTGTATTCCGCCAGTTTGGACGGATTGGAGCGCAAGGAAGAGGTCTCGCCAGAGGGGATAAGTTCGTCCGTGGTGGTCACGGGGTCGGTGATGACGCTGGCCACCTGGAGCAGCAAGTGTTGGGGCAGAGGGCTCATGCGGGGCCAGTCCGCGATATTGGGGCCGAAAACCAGGGGCGTTTCGGGCTGGGCGTGGCCAAAGCCGTTGAAGACGCGGCGGTGGTAGATAAGCGGTTCAAAGCGGTAGTGCAGGTCCACCTGGGACAGCTCCGGAGCGGACCAGTCCAGATCCGTGGCCGGGGTCAGGCGGCCGCCGTTGGCGGCGGTGGCGGCAATGGAGCGGGCGTCCATGAGAGCCACGGCGGAGAGCTGGCCGTTGGCGGGTTTGGAGCCTTCGCGGTTGGGGAAGTTGCGGGTGGCGTGACGGATAGAAAGCGCGCCGTGGGCCGGGGTGTCGCCCGCGCCGAAACAGGGGCCGCAGAAGGCATTTTTGAGCAACACTCCGGCGGCCATGAGTTTGGCGTAGGAGCCGTTGTTGACCAGGGCCAGACTTTGCGGTTCGCTGGCCGGGTAGACGGAGAGGCTGAAGGCCGCGTTGCCCGTACTTTGGCCGTTGAGCACAGCGGCGGCCAGAGAGATATTTTCAAAGCTGCCGCCGGCGCAGCCCGCAATAACGCCCTGGTCCACCCACACGCCTTTGTCGTGGATCTTGGCGCAGAGGTTCAGCCCCTTGGCCACGTCGCCGAACTGGCGCACGGCTTCGGCCTCCACTGCGGCGAAAATGTCCTTGGGGTGTTTGACCACCTCGGCCACGGGCCAGGCGTTGCTGGGGTGAAAGGGCAGGGCGATCATGGGCGTCACGCGGCTCAGGTCCACGCGGATGCAGGCCTCGTAACAGGCCGGGCCTTCCAGCTGCAGGGGGGCGTAGTCCGCTTCGCGGCCGTGCAGACGCATGTAGTCGCGCACCTTGTCGTCTGTGGTCCAGATGGAGGAAAGACAGGTGGTTTCCGTGGTCATGACGTCCACGCCGCAACGGTATTCCACCGAGAGGCCAGCCACGCCGGGACCCATGAATTCCAGCACCTTGTTTTTTACAAAGCCGGACTTGAACACGGCCTCCACCAGGGCCAGGGCCACGTCCTGCGGGCCCACGCCGGGGCGGGGCGCGCCTTCCAGCCACACGGCCACCACCTGAGGGCGGGGCAGGTCGTAGGTCTTGCCCAGCAGTTGTTTGACCAGCTCCGGCCCGCCTTCGCCCACGCCCATGACGCCCAGGGCGCCGTAGCGGGTGTGGCTGTCCGAACCGAGAATCATGCCACCGCATTGAGTCATCATTTCGCGCACATACTGGTGGATGACCGCCAGATTGGGGGGCACAAAGATGCCGCCGTACTTGCGCGCGGCCGCCAGGCCGAAGAGGTGGTCATCTTCGTTGATGGTGCCGCCCACGGCACAGAGGCTGTTGTGGCAGTTGGTGAGGGCGTAAGGCAGGGGAAATTCCTTAAGGCCGCTGGCCCGTGCGGTCTGGATAATGCCCACATAGGTGATGTCGTGGGAGGCCAGAGCGTCGAAGCGGATGCGCAGCACGTTTTCGCCTTGCGGGGCCGTGTTATGCGCGGCCAGAATGCGCGCGGCCAGGGTGTTCTGCCGGGCGGCGTCAAGATCCACGCCTTTGGCGCGGGCTTCTTCGGCGCTTTGCAGGGCTGCGCCGTCAATGACCACGGGGTTGCTCACAAGCTCAATCATGGAAAAGACCTTTTAGCGTTTGGCGGTCGCTGGCGCGACGCGGGTTAGCGGGACTGCGCCGCGGCCAGTTTGCAGCCGAAGGCGATAAAAACAAAGCCGGTACAGCGTTGCAGCCAAAGCTGAAAACGGCTGTTCTCAAACACGCGCCGGACGCGGCCCAGCATGTAGGCCAGGGGCACATACCAAAGCAGACACAGGCCGGACAAAATGCCGCCCAGCAACAAAAACTGCGGGGCCAGGGAGGCGTGCGGATCCATAAACTGGGGGAGAAAGGTCAGAAAGATGAGTACAGCCTTGGGGTTGAGGGCGTTGGTCAAAAAACCCTGACGAAAAAAGTGCAGTCGTTGCCGGGCCGAAAGGCGCGGGGCCGGGGCTGCGGCGTCCGTCTGCGGCGCGACGCGGACCACGGCCGCGCGCGTGGCAGGGCCGCAGCGCAGGGCCTGGAGGCCTATCCAGATGAGGTAGGCCGCGCCCACATACTTGAGAATGCCGAACCAAAGGACGGATTGGGCAATAAGGGCAGAAATGCCCAGCATGGCCGCCGTGGTGTGCAGGCAGATGCCCACGGCCACGCCGCAGGCGGCGGCCTGCCCCTGGGGGCGGCCGTCACAAAGGGATATTTTGGCAATGAGGGCAAAGTCCGGGCCAGGCAGCACCACCAACAGGGCGGCCAAGGGCACGAACAACAGCAGGGTTTCCAGGGGTATCATGGCAGCCCCATACGGAGCGCGAACCCAGACCGGCCCGCGCTCCGGCAAAAGCGTGCGGCTACAGGAGACCGCCGACGATCTCGCCAAACTCCCGGCAGCCCACCACGCGCGCGCCGGGCACTTGGTCGGCCAGATCCGGGGTCACGGCTTTGGCGGCAATGGCCTTGCCCACGGCCGTGCGGATGCGCTCAGCCGCGGCGGGCACGCCGATGTGCTCCAGCATGAGCGCGCCGCAGAGCAAAATGCTGCCGGGGTTGGCCTTGTCCTGCCCGGCGATGGTGGGCGCCGTGCCGTGGGTGGCTTCAAAGAAGGCCAGGGTGTCGGACATGTTCACGCCGGGGGCCAGGCCCAGCCCGCCCACCTGGGCGGCCAGGGCGTCCGAAAGATAGTCGCCGTTGAGGTTGGGGGTGGCCAACACGTGGTACTGTTCGGGGCGGAGCAGCGCTTCCTGAAACATGGCGTCGGCAATGCGGTCCTTGACCACCAGGCGTCCGGGCAGGGGTTCCTTTTCCGTGCAGGTGCGGTCGCCGAATTCCTGGGCGGCCACATCGTAGCCCCACTGGCGGAAGGCCCCTTCAGTAAACTTCATGATATTGCCTTTGTGCACCAGAGTAAGGCTGGGCAAACCGCGCTCCAGAGCAAAACGCAGAGCGCGGCGCACCAGGCGTTTGGAGCCCTCTTCGGTCATGGGTTTGATGCCCACGGCCGCGGTTTCGGGCACTTTGTTCACGCCCAGCTCTTCGCGCATAAAGGTGATGAGCCTGCGGGCCTCAGGCGTGCGGGCGGCAAATTCCACCCCCGCGTAGACGTCTTCCGTATTCTCGCGGAAGATGACCATGTTGACGCGCTCAGGATGTTTGACCGGGGTTTCCAGCCCGGCCAGGTGCGTCACGGGGCGGATGCAGGCATAGAGATCCAGGCCCTGGCGCAGGGCCACGTTGAGGCTGCGGATGCCCGTGCCCACGGGGGTGCCCAAGGGGCCCTTCATGGCCACGGCGGCGGTGCGCAGGGTCTGCAGGGTTTCTTCGGGCAGGGGGCTGCCCGTGGCTTTGACGGCTTTCTCGCCGGCCGACAGTTCCACCCAGTTCAGGGTGTGGTCCGGGGCTGCGGCAGCCAGCGCCGCGTCAATGACCGGGCGGGCGGCCCGCCAGATTTCCGGGCCGATGCCGTCGCCTTCAATCCAGTAAACAGTGGTGCGCATGGTGGTAGCGATCCTTGGTTGTGTGCGGCGGGGGTACGCGCGGGTTAAGCTGCGGAGCCGTTGTCGTCCGCATCGTCCGTGTCGTCCGATTCCACTTCCTGCTGCAGGGCGCGGGCCCGCTTGAGCAGCTGCTCCAGCTGGATATCCACGCTGATGACGCCCAGGATGCTGTCCCGTTCGTCGGTCACGGCGCAGGAAACCGTGATGATGAGCTTGCCTGTGAAGTGCGACTGGTAGACATCCATGATGTGCAGGTCGCCGGTCTTGCTGGGCACCTTGAACCATTCCCGCTGGGAAAAATCGTAGCCCACGGGCAGGGCTTCGTAGGTTTCCTTGTATTCGGGGTCGGTGACGGCCGAACACATCAGGCGGCCCTGGGCGTCGGTGAGGCAGCAGTACTGGATGAAGGGGTATTCCTGCACAAACTGGTGCAGGCGGGCCGCGGCCTTGGGGCCGAAGTCCAGCAGATCCTTGCTGCGGGCCAGGCGCACCATGAGGTTGGCGGAAAGCTCCCCGGCCAACTGCTTCATGTGGTCGTATTCCGAAGCGAACAGCTCCGGCATGAAGCGCTGCACCAGGGCTTCCATTTCTTCGTGCGAAAAACTGGTGGTGCGGCCGGTTTCTTCATACAGGGCCATAATGGCGTCGTAGATCTGCCCTACGGCCGGGTGCTTTTTGGAAATCTGCTGGCCCTTGGGCAGCTGCAGATTGGCGTTGATCCAGTAGGCCACACCCGCACGACCGGTCTTGTCCGTGATGATGATGGGCACGGGCCGACCCAGCAGGCGCCTGGTGTCGAAGATATTGTAGATTTCCTCATTTTTGGCCAGGCCGTCCACGTGCACGCCCGCGCTGGTGGCATTGAAGTCGCGCCCCACAAAGGGATAGTTGTGGGGGATCTGGTAGTGCAGCTCTTTTTCAAAAAATTCTACAACTTCACTGAGGATGGTGGTATCTGCCGCGGCGTCGTCGCCCGTGAGGGAGATGTACTCCACCAACAGGGCTTCCAGGGGCGTGTTGCCCGTGCGCTCACCAAAGCCGAAGAGCGTGGAATTCACCGCGCCGCAGCCGTAGAGCCAGGCTGTGACGCCGTTGACCAGCACCTTGTGAAAGTCGTTGTGGCCGTGCCATTCCAGCCATTGGCCGGGCACGCCGGCCTCGTCCGTAAAGGCGCGCACAATGCGCTGCACCGAGCGGGGCAGGCCCGCGCCGGGGTAGGGCACGCCGTAGCCCATGGTGTCGCAGAGACGTATCTTCACGGGCATGCCGCTCTGCTGCGAAAGCTCCATGAGCTTCTGGGCCAGGGGCAGACAAAAACCATAGATGTCCGCTCTGGTTACGTCCTCAAAATGGCAGCGGGGGATGATGCCCCATTCCAGAGCCTGCTCGGCCATATCCACATACATGTCAAAGGCCTGGCGGCGGGTTTTGCCCAGTTTGAGAAAAATGTGATAGTCCGACACGCTGGTGAGCAGGCCTGTTTCGTCAAATTCCATATCGCGGGCCAGGCGCAGGTCCTCCTTGGTAGCGCGGATCCAGGCCGTCACCCGCGGGAAGCGGTAGCCCCGCGCGCGGCAGACGTCGATGCACTTGCGGTCCTTGGCGGAATAAAGAAAAAATTCCGAGGCCGTGATGAGCCCGGTTTTACCGCCAAGACGGTGCAGAAAGTCAAACATTTTGGCGACCTGTTTGACCGTGTAGGGGGGACGGGCCTGCTGGCCGTCACGGAAGGTCGTGTCGGTGATGCGCATCTGCTCCGCCGGCCTGGGGGCCAGCAGCACTTCGTCAAACGAGGTGCGGCAGACACTGGTGTAAGGGAAAAGTTCGCGATAGAGCTGGGGCTTTTCCGGATCCTGCAGGGTCAGGGTGCGATCGCTCCCGCTCCGGTGGATAATGCTGCTCATGGCCGTCCCGTATGCGCTCTGCGTGCGCGGCTTTCTGGTTGTTGTGGCAGGCTTTTTATAGCGGCTTCAGCCCCGCGCGTCCAGCACTGCCGCGCGCCTGCGGCACGGGGCACTTGCCAGGCAGAGAAAAATGAAGGAAAGTCGGGGGCTGAAGCCGCGCCGGGCCGCGTCGGACCGCAGCGCAGACGGAGCGTCCGCCCGCGCGGGGTTCCATACTGCAGGCGCGCGACCGGACGCCGGAGTGGCGCGCCATTACCTTTGAGGAGCGGGCATGAGTGAATGTGTGCGCTACCCCGCGCCGGGGTGCGTTGTGGAATATATGGAGGGCAATGCCGTCCAGATCGCCATGGTCACCGAAGAAGCGGGCGGCCGCTTGCGTCTGCTCCTGCCCAACCGGCGGGAAACCCGCCTCAACGCCTCCCGCTTGCTGCCCTGGCTGGGGCCGCAGCAGGCGGCGGGCCTGAGTCGCGAGGAAGCCGTACGCCTGCTGGAAACCCACCGGGAGGCCCGCGAGGCCGCCGCGGCCGCCGTGCCCCTCATGGACGCCTGGGAACTGGCCCAAGGCGAGGTGGAAAGCGCCCCGGCCCCCTGGTTTGCCGAGCTTTTTGCGAGCGCCCCCGATGTGGACGCCGTGGCCGCCTGGGGCCGGGCGCTGCTGGCCTGCAAAAGCCATTTTCGCTTTCAACCGCCGGAGTTTCAGGTCTTTTCCGCAGAAATGGCCGAGAAGCGCGCCGCCGAAGAAACAGCCCGGCAGGAGCGCGAGGCCCTCATGGCCGGCGGGGCCGCTTTTTTTCGTCTGCTCTGGGATGTGGCCTGCAAAAAACGTGTTCTGCCCCCCGCCACGGGGCCGGGCAGCGAAGACTGGCCTGATCCCCATGTGGCCCGCCGCCTGGAAGAAACGCTGCGCGCCCGCATGGCCGACCCGGAAACGCAGGAGCACGAAGCCCTTTGGCGCGGCCTGAGCAAAGGCCTGCCCGATGTGCCCCACCTGCCCCTGCAGTTGCTCATGGCCTGGGGCAAGCTGCCGCCGCACTACAACTTCTGGCTGGACAGGGCGGACTACGCGCCGGGCGACACCTGGTGGGAACCCCTGACTAATGAGGTGCAGGCCCTGGGCCTGGCCGCCACAGGCCCCGAAGCCGCCGCGCTGCCCCACTGCCCCTTGCCCTTCATGAGCATTGACAGCGCCAGCACCAGGGACGTGGACGACGCTTTTTATGTACGCGCCACGGACGATGGCCTGGAACTGACCCTGGCCCTGGCCTGCCCGGCCCTGTGCTGGGAGTTCGGCGGGCCCCTGGACCGTCTTGTGCTCCACCGGGGCAGCAGCATTTACCTGCCCGAAGGCGACTGCCACATGCTGCCCCAGTGCCTGGGCACCGGGGCCTATTCCCTGCAGGCCGGAGAGGATCGCCCGGCCTTCTGCGTGCGGGTGCGCGTGGACGCGAACGGCAGTTACGGTCCTTGCGAAATTTTTACGGCCCGCGCGCGCCTGGCCGCCAACCTGCACTACGAGGACTGCCAGGCTGTGCTGGACGCGCAGGCAGCGCAAACGCCCCTGCCGGACAACGCCGCCGCGCCCTTTGCCGACCAGCTCGCTCTGGGCCTGGACCTGGCCCGCCGGCGGCAGGCCGCGCGCATCGCCGCCGGCGCAGTGATCATGGACCGGCCGGAACCGGTCATCCATCTGCACGGCCCAGCCACAGACCCGCAGGTGGAGGTGGCCCTGGACTACCACGCTCCGGACGCCCAGCTGCTGGTGGCGGAAATGATGATCCTGGCCAGCGCCGCCGTGGCCGAACTGGCACAAAAAGCAGGCCTGCCCCTGCTCCATCGCACCCAGGACGTGGCCCTGCCCAAAGAATACGCCGGCGTGTGGACCGCCCCGGCAGACATGACCCGCGTCATGCGGGCGCTCACGCCCTCGGCCCTGGAGGTGCAGCCCCGGCCCCACGCGGCCCTGGGCCTGCCCCGCTACACGCCCATGACCTCGCCCCTCAGGCGCTATCCCGACCTTGTCAACGAAGCCCAACTGGTGCATTTTCTGCGCACCGGCGGTCCCCGCTGGGATACGGAGGCCCTCGCCGCCCTGCTGCAGACCCTGCACCCCGTGCTGGACGCCGTAGGCCAGGTGCAGCGCTTCCGCCCGCGCTACTGGAAGCTGCTCTACTTCCGCCAGCAGGGCGACAAAATCTGGTGGCCCGGCGTCATTACGGAAGAAAACGACGTCATGGTCAGCGTAAGCCTGCCGGAGCAGGGCATGTTTGTGCGCGGCAAACGGCGGCTTTTTGACGAACGGGCCTGCCCCGGCATGGCCGTGCGCCTGCGCCTGGGCAAGGTGCAGCCCCTGTACAACGAGATGCAGATCCTCGAAGCCATGACGGCGGAGTGAGCCCGTTTTTACCTCTGCGCGGAGAATCCCCATGCTGGAAGCGCTGTGCATCGCCCTGGCCTATGCCCTTGGCTCCGTGCCCTGGGGCCTGGTCATCGCCAAAACCTTTTGCGGGGTGGACCCGCGCCTGGACGGCAGCCGCAACACCGGGGCCACCAATGTGGCCCGGCTCTGCGGCTTTGGCTGGGGCGTGGCCACCCTGGCCTGCGACGTGCTCAAGGGCGCGCTGCCCGTGTGGCTGGCCCTGCGCGTCAACCCCGCGCCCCTGTTTGTGAGCGCCGTGGCCCTGGCCTGTGTGCTGGGGCACGTTTTTTCCTGCTTCATGCGGTTCAGGGGCGGCAAGGCCGTGGCCACCAGCATAGGCGTGTTCCTGCCCCTGGCCTTCTGGCCCCTGCTGGCCGCCAGCCTGCTGTGTGTGCTGATTATCTGGCGAAGCGGCTACGTTTCCCTGGGTTCGCTCGCCCTGGTCACGGCCCTGCCCCTGGGTCTCTGCCTGACCGGCCAATGGGCCTGGCTGCCCTTGGCTCTCTGCGTCTGGGCCCTGGTGGTCTGGAAGCACCGCGAAAATATCGCCCGCCTGCGCGCCGGCACGGAAAAAACCTGGCGCAAGGGCAAAAAATAAGTTGCAGCACGCTGCAGTAAAAGGAGTTGGACCATGACCGCGGATTTTCCGGCCTACAGGGGCCGTATGGAATATGTCTGCCTGGACTGCGGGGCCCGTTACCCCGGCGACAGCCTGCTCTACACCTGCCCCCAGTGCGGCGGCGTCTTCCTGCTGGAAAACCTTGACTTTGACCAGCTCAAAGCCCGCAGCGGGCAGGAATGGCGCACGCTTTTCGACAGCCGCGCCGTCAGCCGCACCACTGCCCTGCGCGGCATTTTTCGCTACTATGAGCTGCTGGCTCCCCTGCTGGAAGAAGACGACATCGTCTACCTGGGCGAAGGCCTTACCCCCATCGTGGAGGCCGCTCCGGCCCTGCGCGCCCTCGTGGGCCAGCCCTTTGCCTACAAGAACGACGGCCAGAACCCCAGCGCGTCCTTTAAGGACCGCGGCATGGCCTGCGCCTTCAGCTATCTCAAATGGCTCTGCCGCCGCCATAACTGGGACGAAGTGCTCACGGTCTGCGCCTCCACGGGCGATACCTCCGCCGCTGCCGCCCTGTACGCCGCCTATGTGGGCGCGCCCCTCAAATCCGTGGTGCTGCTGCCCCACGGCAAGGTGACGCCCCAGCAGCTTTCCCAGCCGCTGGGCAGCGGGGCCACCGTGCTGGAACTGCCCGGCGTGTTTGACGACTGCATGAAGGTGGTGGAGCTGCTGGCCGAAAATTACCGCGTGGCCCTGCTCAATTCCAAAAACAGCTGGCGCATCCTGGGGCAGGAATCCTACGCCTACGAAACCGCCCAGTGGTACGGCTGGAATGTGGCCGACCTCTGCCTCTTTGTGCCCATCGGCAACGCGGGCAATATTACGGCCATTATGTCCGGCTTCCTCAAGCTGCTGGATCTCGGCATCATCACGGCCCTGCCGCGCGTCTTCGGCGTGCAGTCCGAACACGCCGATCCGGTCTGGCGCTACTATGACGCTCCCGCCGCCTCGCGGCACTGGCAGCCCGTTACGGTGCAGCCCAGCGTGGCCCAGGCCGCCATGATCGGCAACCCCGTGTCCTTCCCCCGCGTGCGCCGTCTGGCCGAACGTTTTGTGGAAAAAGGCGGCCCACGCGCCTTTCAGGTGGTGCGCGTCACCGAGCAGCAGATCATGGACGCCATGCTCCTGGCCAACCGCCACGGGCACATTGCCTGCACCCAGGGCGGCGAATGCCTGGCCGGCCTGCGCAACGCCCGCGAGCTGGGTCTTATGAACGACAACGAACACGCCCTGCTGGACGCCACAGCCCACGCGCTCAAATTCTCCGGCTTCCAGGACATGTATTTTTCAGACAGCTTTCCCCCGGCCTACGGCGTTACCCCGGACAAGAGCCTGGCCAACCGCCCGGAGCTCCTCCTGCCCGAAGCCGAACGCCAGGACTGCAGCCTCGAAGACTTTACCCGCAAAGGCGCTGCGGCCGTGGTCCGCCGCCTGGGCCTGCAGAAAAAGGGGTAGAAGTTTTTTGTGGGGGAAGGGAACTTCTGAGAACAAAAGTTCCCCTTTCCCCACAACTGCCCCCCTTTCCTACTCTTCCGTTGCGTCGATTTCCGGCGTGGGGAATTCCCATTGGCCCGGCAGGGGCGCGGAAACCTCGGCCTGCGTGCCCAGGTAGGGGTTGAAGTAGCCGTAGCGCAGCCAGGGACAGACTTTTTTAAGCCGTTTCATAAAGCGGGTCAGACCCATGCCGGGTTCCGGGTCAAGGCCCTCCGCAGGCACGTCCGCAGGGGGCTGCGTCGGGTCCGGGGCAAGGGCAGCAGTAGCGGCGTGCATCTGCCGAAAGTGCCATTCCGGGTCGATATTCAGATTGCGCCATTGAATCATGCTTACGCCGTCTTCGCCCACCAGACGGGCCAGAGCTTCCAGTTCGGCTTCTGTGTCGGTGATGCCGGGGAAATAGAGCAGGTTGAGGGAGACCCAGAGCCCCAGGCTGCGGCCTGTGCGGATGGCCTGGCGTACGTCCTCCAGACTGTAGTTGGTGGGGCGGTAGTAGCGGGCGTAATGGTCGGGCCGGGCGCTGTTGAGGCTGACGCGCAGGCTGGTGAGCCCGACCGTGGCCAGGCGGGCCACGGCTTCGGGGCGGGAGGCGTTGGTATTGCAGTTGACGGTGCCCTCGCCGCCCTGAGAGCGGAAAAGGCGGACGCTTTCTTCCAGCAGATCGGGATTCATGAGGGGGTCGCCCTCACAACCCTGGCCAAAGGAATAGATGGGCGTACGGGTTTCACGCGCGGCGTGCACGGTCATGACCTGAGCCACTTCTTCGGGGGTGGGGGTGAACTCCAGCCGGCACTGGGGTGTCGTCGCAACGGGAGAATCCGCCTCCTGAGCCGAGATGCAGCCCACGCAACGGGCGTTGCAGGTCCGGGAGGTGGGCAAGGGGGCCTCGTAGCGGCCCAAGGCGAAGTTGCGCGCGGCGGGGCAGTCGTAGCGGGCCACGCAGTTATCCAGAATGTGGCGGATAAGACGGTTCTGCGGATAGTCGCGCAGCAGTTGGCGCGCGCCCTGCTCGATGCGCTTGCGCGGGATGTGGGCAAAAACCTGACGGGGGTCGTCGTCTACGCGGCGGGCGCAGATATAGAAACGCCCGTGGGCAAAACCCACAGCGCCGTAAGCAAAGAGGGGCAGCAGGGGCGCGCCGGGCTCTGTTTTGTAGGCGGGGTGGGCGGCCAACGTGTGCCCCGGCGCGGCAAAGGCGGCCACAGCCAAGGGGGCCTCGCCTTCGGGCTCGCGGATAAGGCCCGTCTCCGGGTCCAGGCCCACGGCGCGGCGGCCGGGCAGCAAAAAAAATTCGCTTTCGTCCGGCAGGGGGATAAGTTCGTCCGGCCGCGGCAGCCCCCATTCCGCGCCCCGGCGACAGACCAGCAACAGCTGGGGATCGTCATAAATATTGCCCTGGGCGTCAGCCATGACCAGGTGCGGCGTAACGTGTCTGGCAGCCATAAAACCTCCTTGCCCCCGCGTGGGCGAACGGCTATAACAACAGGCCGGGCCCGCCCGGCCCGCAGTTTGGGAGGCCCGCCGTGTTTTCGTTTATGTTATTTATTTTTCTTTGTTTTTTCGGCACCCTGGCCGTACTTTTTTATATGCTGCGCAGCCAGGAAAAGCTGTGTCAGTCTTTGCGGGATGAGCACGCCCAGCTGCGTGTGCTGCTGCGCGCCCTGGAATCCCGCCTGGACGCCCTGTGCGCCGCGCGTGGGGAACAGGCCTCTCCAGCCCACGCCGTGGAGCTCAGCGCCCGTCCGTCCCCTGCGGAAGACCCCTTGCTGCGGTTGAGCTTTGACCCCCCGGACCAGCCCTCGGTGGGACACGCGACGCGGGACGGTCAGGGCGTAGACCCGGCCCTGGACCTGCATTTTGATCCCGAAGACGACGTGCCGCGCCGGTAAGATGACCGTTTGGCCTGACGATTTCAACGCAAATTTTCGCCCGGCGGCGCGCTGTGTGCCGGCGCGACTGCGTGCATCCGCCTGCGGCGTCTTGGGCCTTTCTCCGCAGGGAGCTTTTCCACTGCGGATTGTGACAGCGCGGCAACGTTCCGGCCGAGACGGGTCAGACCGTGCCCCTGGCGGCGTCCAGGTAGGCTTGGCGCAGGCCGGGACAAAGTTCGGCCTCGGCCCAGTGCAGATAGAGCAGGCGCAGGCTGCGCTCCCGGATCAGGGCGGCGCAGCGGCGACGTCGGCGCTGCAGGGCCGGCGCAGCCGTAAGCAGGGCGCGTGTGCGCAGGGTAAAGGTCTGCGCACGGTGCCATTCTCTGTGAGCGGCGTCCACGGCGGCCAATCCGGCTTGGCCCAGGTCTGTGGCCGCGCGCGGATGCTCCAGCCAGTGGACTATGCGGCGGCAGGCGTCCTCCGGATTGCCCGGTTCGTAACAACTGAGCTCTGCACCGTCCGTAAACAGCTCCGTAAGGCCGTGGCCGATGCGCGGCGTTACCAGGCAACCGCCGCAGCCCAGGGCCTCAAAGACGCGAAAATTCAGGTCACCGTGCTCACAGTGGTTGAGGATAACGCGGGCGCGGGGGTAGAGGGCCCGGTAGGAGCCGCTGGTAACACGCAAACCGGGCAAACGCGCCTGCAGAGCCTGCAAAAAGGCGGCGCGCCGGGGCATTTCCGGCCGTTGGCTGCCCACGAACAGGCAGTCGTATTCCTTGGGCGCGTCTGGCTGGGGGGCGTCTTCGCGCCAGGCAAAGGCCGGCGACCACCACACCCGCCCGGCGGGTAGAAAGGGTCCGGAAAAACGCGGCACATAGTCCCGCAAAGAAACCAAACAGGCGTCAAAAGCCTGAGCGTAAAGGGCTTGCCAGGCGTGGATATGGGCGTCCACGCTGTAGAAAATCGTGAGACAAGGAAATTTTTCCACCCCCAGCACAAAGGGGGCACGGCTTTTGTCGGCCACTACCAGCACGTCTGGCGTGAAGCCCGCCAAGCGACACAAATCGTCCCAGCCGTAGGCCTGAGGCGTTTCAAAGTTGTGTGTGGCCACCGCGTCCCAGCCGCACTGCCGCAGGGAGCGACAAAAAAAAGGGTTGCCTATCCACAAAAGCCGCCGCATGACCATCCTTGGGCAAAGGGGGAAAGAAGGGAGACCTTGCCCTGTCCGCCCGGAATCCGGTCGTCCGGGGCCCTGAAGGCGCGGTCCCGAAGGCGCTGTTGCCAAGCTGCCCGGGATGCAATAAATTAAAGACTTAGCCCTGACGCGCACCAGCGTCAAGGCGCGAGATCGCCATGCTGCTCTGCCCTCGCCCCATACGCCTTTTGCTGCGCGTCCTGCTGGCCCTGCTTCTGGGCCTGGCCCTCCTGGCCCTTGGGCTGGTGCTGCTGGCGCAGAGCAACCCCCGCAACCTCACCGACCGCGCCCTGGCCATGATCTCGGCCCGCAGCGGTCTGACCATAAGCGCCGAAGCCGTGAGCGTGGCCGTGCTGCCGTTGCCCTCCCTGGCCCTGACCAATGCCGCAGTGCAGGGCGCGGACTGGCAGCTCCACGCCGCTTACGCCACAGTGCGGCCGGACTTTCTGGCCCTGCTGCGCGGCGCATTTGTCCCGCGTCACATCCGGTTGTTGCGTCCCCGTCTGGAAGGGACTCTGCCCCTGCCGCTGGCCGCGACCCTGCCGCCCCAGGCCGACACGGCCGAGCCCGGCGCTGATCCCAAAACTCCCGGACCGGGCACCCCAACCCCCAAGACAGCCGTGCCGCCCGCGCCTGCCGCTGCAACGCCCGGCAGCACGGACAAACCCGACGCCCCGCAGCCCAATGCCCCTTCCGCCGCGCCTGTGCCGTCCCCCAGCCAGACCGCGCCGCCCTCAGGCTCCCCTGCCGCTCCTGCCCCACAGCCGCCCGCCGACCCGCCTGCGGCCGTTGCAGCCGCGCCCTTTGATCTGACGGCCCTGGGCCTGACCGGCCACTGCCGCCTGAGCATTGAGGACGGCGCGGCCCTGGTGACAGGCGCAGACAAGGCCCTGCTGCGGCTGGAGAAGCTGGACTGCGATCTGGATCTGACCCCGCCCGCCCGCCTCAAAGGCCGCCTCAGTCTGGCCCTGGCCCGGCTGAAGCCCGCGGGCGGCGCCGCCTGGCAGCTTACGGATCTGCATGCGGAAGGCCGCACAGACCTGGTCGCCCCCCTGGAGCACAGCCCCCGCCTTACCCTGGCGGGGGAACTGCGCCTGCCGGGCATGCTGGAACGCCTGCGCCTGAACAGCACACTGACCACCGACGCCCAGGGCTGGCGCTTACGCCCTGTCCTGAGCGGTGATCTGCGCAAGGACGGCGTGGTCCTGCCCTTCCGGCTCACGGGCACGGCGGCCATGCCCGACCGCGCGGCCCGGCGCGTACTGCTGGAGGACGTGCGTCTGCACCTGGACCGGGACGACGTGGTCCTGGACGGGCAGTTGGCGCTGGGCGCCGCGGCCCCCGGCGGCTTCAGCCTTGAGGGCCGTTTGCGGCTCATCCGCGTAAGCCTCACCCAGTGGCTGGGTTTTGGCCGGATCATTGCGCCCGGTCTGCAGGGGGCCCTGGACGATCTCACCGAAGGCGCACTGGATTTTACGCTGGACGGCACAGGCCTGCGCGTGCCGCACATTGCGGTAAGCGCCGCAGGCAGCCGGTTTACGGGTTCCGGCGGCGTGGCCCAATGGCGCAAGCCCGAACTGGTGCTGGACCTGCGCGCCCCGCGCGTGGACCTGGGCCGCGCCCTGCCAGAATCTCTGGGCACGCTGCCCGCCGAGCCGCAGTACGGTCACGGTCCCCTCACGCCCTTGCCCGGCGCCCCCGTACTGCCCGGTGAAGTGGGCCTGGACTACAACATCCGCCTGGCGGCGGACAAGGTGGACTACGGCCCCCTGGCCATCGACGACGCCCTGGTGGTCATCCGGCAAGGGCTGGTGGACGCGAACACACGGCTGGAGGACACGGTGCTGGAGGTTTCCGGCGGACTGTACGGGGGCAGCGTCAAGGGCGAGACCGTGCTGGGCGGGGACAAAAGCCTGCCCTATGCCATCCGCATGCGCTTCCGCAACGTCAACGGCGCGGATCTGGGCCGGGCGCTCAGCGTCATGCCCGTGAGCGGCGGCACTCTGCGCGCGGATGTGGACATTATGAGCCAGGGCCGGGAGCTGGACGTTTTTTTGCGCAGCCTGCGGGGCACAGTGAGCGCCAGGGCCGAGAAAAGCAGGCTGCGCAGCCTGCACGGCGGGCAGAATACGGGCGGCGCGGCCTTCAACGCGCTGGACGTGGGGCTCAAGCTCAAGGGCGGCGCCTGGGACCAAGGCCGTCTGGGGCTGGACGGACAGTGGACGGCCACCCTGGCGGACGCAGGCCTGGAGGCCGGTACCGAACTTAACGGCATGCTTTGGTTCGGCGGCGACGGCACGGGCGGCGGCGACCTGGAGCTGCGCAGTCTGCCGGGCTCCCTGGCTCTGACCCTGAGCCCGGAACGTACGGGCCGCCCTGAGGCCCTGCGGGCCACAGTAACCGGAGCCTTCACCTGTCGGGCGGCGCGCGGGCAGCTGAACGTGCGCAATGGGCACTTCAACGCCCTGGGGGCCGAGGCCCACGGCGACGTGCAGGTCAATCTGGGGGGAACACCTTCCTGGCAGGGCAAACTTTCTGCTTACAGCCCGGACCTGAGCCGTAGTCTGCGCCTGGCCGGCTACAGCGTCAGTGTGCCCGCCGCCTGGAACAAACTGGAGATGGACGCCGCCTTCAAGGGCGAGGCCGGCAAGCTGGATCTTTCCGGCATCCGCGCCAAGCTGGACCAGAGCCTGCTTACCGGCAGTCTGGGGCTGGACTGGCGGCAGGCCCTCAGCCTGAACTACAAGCTGGCTGTGGACCGGCTGAACCTGGACCGCTACCTGGGCGACAGCAAAACCCCCGCCGCAAAAACGCGCAAGACCACAGACAAGATCTGGGATCTGCGCTGGTTGCGCGCCTTCCGCGCCAAGGGCGAACTGCAGGTGGGCGAACTGACCTCCTGGAAGTTGCGGACCCGCCAGCTGCGCCTCACCAGCAACCTGGAAAAAGGCCGCCTGCACTACGAGGCCAGCGCTGCGGATTTTTACGGCGCCCCCCTGCACAACCAGGGCAACATGGCTTTTAACAAAGGTCTTGAGTTTGAAAATACCCTGGCTGCAGAGGGCTTCAACCTTACCGCCGCCAGCCGCGACAGGGGCGGCGCCGCTGTTCTGGGCGGCAAAGGCGTGCTGCATTCCTCTGTACGCGGGCAATTGGACGGGCCGGGGCAGATGCCCGCCCGGCTGGACGGAGCCTGGGATTTTACCGTGCGCAACGGCACCTATCAGCGCCGCGCGGAGGACGGCAGCCTCAAAGGCAGCCCCACCCGTTTTGACGCGGCCGGGGCCTCAGGGGGCATCGCCAAGGGTGTAGTGCGCACTAGTGATTTTTATCTCAAAGGCAAGGGTCTGAACGTAAAGGGCGGCGGCTGGATCGACTTCAACAACGACACCCTGGACTGCAACTTTACCGTCAACATGAAGAATTTTCCGGATTTTCCCCTGCGTCTGTACGGCAGCCTGGACAACAGCAAAACTTCCATCGGCGCGGGCACCTTGCTGCTCAACACCATCGGCGGCATCACCCAGGGATTTATAGACATCCTCGGCGGGGTGGTGGAAGGGACGTGGCGGCTGTTCCGGTAAAAAGCTGCCCATCACAAACGCCCTACCGCTGCTGTTCTTCCTCTATCCCCATATGGAACAAGATCGTGTCGGCCACGGCAGCCGCATCCTGGGCCAGTCCGTGGGCGATGCGCCTTTCCCGCTGTGGAAGGAACGGATTTTGTCCCGCCGCCCCGTTGACATAAGCGCGGACGGGGGCTAGTGTCAGCGTGTGTTCTTTTTTGCACAACCAGCCCCTGCGGCGGTTGTGTTGACGGCAGGCCGGACGGTTCGGTGGCGGCATGGTTTTTTGTTGCGGACTGTGCTAGCCTGCCCGATACTTGTGGGCATTGCGGCGCTGCACCGGCCTGGCTTCCGCGGGCGTTTGCCGGCGGCGGGGCGGCGGGCCTGTCACGCGCCATGAAAAACAATCTCTGTAAGCAGGAGGAGACGCGGTGAATATCCTTATCTTCGGACCCAACGGCAGCGGCAAGGGCACCCAGGGCGACCTTATCAAGCAGAAGTACAACCTGGCCCACATAGAATCCGGCGCCATTTTCCGCGAGCACATCGGCGGCGGCACGGAGCTGGGCAAAAAAGCCAAGGCCTACATTGACCGCGGCGACCTGGTGCCCGACGACATCACCATCCCCATGGTGCTGGACACCCTCAAATCCAAAGGGCAGCACGGCTGGCTGCTGGACGGCTTCCCCCGCAACATGGTGCAGGCCGAAAAACTGTGGGGCGCCCTGCAGAAAGAAAATATCCCTCTGGATTACGTAGTGGAAATCCTGCTGCCCCGTGAGGTGGCCAAAAACCGCATCATGGGCCGCCGCTTGTGCAAAAACAACAACAACCACCCCAACAATATCTTCATTGACGCCATCAAGCCCAATGGCGACAAGTGCCGCGTCTGTGGCGGCGACCTTTCTTCTCGTTCCGACGACCAGGACGAGGCCGCCATCAACAAACGGCATGACATCTATTACAATACCACGGACGGCACCCTGGCTGCCGCCTATTTCTTCAAAAATCTCGCCGCTCAAGGCAAGACCAAGTACATTGAGCTCAACGGCGAAGGCAGCATTGATTCCATCAAGGAAACTCTGCTCTCCAAACTGGCCTGACCTTTAACGCCCTCCACCCCCCCCGATGACGCGCGTGCTCATGGGGGGTGGGGCGGCGTTTGTGTCGTCCGCACGGGGTCCAAGCCCCCAGGCCCCGGCCATGGGACTTTACAGAACCCGTCCGCTGGAATACATATCCGACTTCGCGCTGCCTGGCGCGACACGGCAACCCTGCTTCTGGAGGGTTGCCGCTTGCTTTAACGCCGTCCAACTGCGCTGTCGGGCGGCGTCAACATACCGAACGCAAAGTCCTTTTCAAGGAGTCACGCATGGATGTGTTTGATCAGGCCACAGAATTGGAACGTCTGGACCGCGAATCGGCCCTGGTGCGGGCGCGCGCCGCAATTGACCGAGGCGGCCCGGAATGGATAGACGGCGTGGCCTGCTGCCGCGAGTGTGGGGATCCCATCCCCCAAAAGCGGCTGGACGCGCTGCCCGGAGTGGGGTTGTGTCGCGCCTGTCAGGAAGAACGCGAGGGCGAAGGGCAGTAGTTTTTTTGCTGCCGCCAGGGTGGGCTCTACGCCCGGCAGATTTTCCCCTTGCGGGGGAGCCCCTTGCCATTTTTTTATTGCCCTGCGGGCACGGCGGCTTTTCTGCATACAGCGTTTAGGCCGCCTCCGGCGAGGGCAGGGGGCCAAGGGCGGGACTGCGTCCCCCCTTAGGCCCCCCACACCCCCCATAACCCCCGCTTCCAAAGACAGCCCGACCATGGCCGGTGCGGCTGGGACGCGGCGCATAAGCGCCGTACCCCCTTATGCCGGGCACAACAGCCGCAGCCCCCACAGCCCGTAGCCGCAGCCGCGGCCCATGACTGGCCAGCAGCGTTGCCCCACAAGCTGTCACAGCGTTTGCCGTCAGCCTTTCCTCAATCCTGACTGGGCGATAGCGGAACTGTGCCCCTTTATGTCGCGCTCAACTTCCCCAAAAACTGCCCGTTGAAGGGGCTTGCCCCCGTCTTTGGTGTAGACCCAGAAACCTGTCGGAAAAACTGCCCGTTGAAGGGGCTTGCCCCCGTCTTTGGTGTAGACCCGGCTTGCCCCCGTCTTTGGTGTAGACCCACCCGTAGACCCGGAGAGGGTTTTATCCAAACGAAAAAAGGGCTCAGGTATTTCTACCTAAGCCCTTGATTTCTATGTGGTGCCGAGGGACAGAATTGAACTGCCGACACGGGGATTTTCAGTCCCCTGCTCTACCAACTGAGCTACCTCGGCCCGCAGGCTGCCGCACTTCAGTTGAAACATTCAGCGGCTGGAAAAGTCTTGTACCCGCTTGGGCCTCCTTTGGCAAGTGTTTCGCGCCATATTTTTTTGCCAACGGCTTGAAAAGCCCTCGACTTCCGGCCATACTGCCCCTGTTGTCACCCCATCCCAAGGATACTCACGTGCCTTTTCGTGCTCCTATTCCGCCCACGCTCCGCGATCTGCAGGCCCTGCGCAATCTGAGCGTGCGGCGGGTTGCGGCCCAGGCTGTCCTTACCGGCGGCGTTACCGGGGCCGTTATCGGCTTATTCCGCGCGGCCTACGATCTGATCAACGAGCGGGCCACGGCCCTGCTGCGCGCTTACGACCTTCACGACCCGCTGGTCATGGGCCTGATCGGCGCAGGCCTTGTCCTGCTGGCGGGGCTGGCCCTGTTGGCCCTGCGGCTGGAGCCGCTGGTGGGCGGCAGCGGTATCCCGCAAGTGGAACTTATGGTGCGCGGGCAGGCCCGCATGTGCTGGTGGCGCGTGCTGCTGACCAAGTTCTGGGGTACGCTGGTTTCCCTTACCGGCGGGCTTTCCGTTGGGCGCGAGGGCCCCTGCATCATGATGGGCGCGGCCGTGGGTGAAGGCGTGGGGCGTCTATGGCGGGAAAGCGACGCCCGGCACATGCCCCGTTACCTGGTGGGCGGCGCTGTGGCCGGCATGACTGCCGCCTTTGGCGCGCCCCTGGCCGGCATGTGCTTTGCCTTTGAGGAAATGAAGACCATCCTCAGCGTGCCGTTGCTGCTGTTTACCGGGCTGTGCGCCCTTTCTTCCTGGTATGTCATTGAGGGCCTGTTCGGTTTTGGCCTGGTGTTTCCCTTCCACAGTCTGGCGGCCCTGCGCTGGGACCAATGGTGGCTTATCCCCACCCTGGGCCTGAGCATGGGGGCTCTGGGCGCGCTCTATAATGTGGCGCTGCTGCGGCTGACCCGTTTTGAAGACCGCTGCCGTCTGCTGCCCCGGCCTTTGCGGGTGCTGCTGCCTTTTGCCTGCGCCGGGGCCTTGCTCTACGTCTACCCTCAGGTGCTCGTTGGGGTGGGGCTGAGTGCGACGGCCCTGGAGGCGCTGCCCTTGCCTCTGGACGCGCTGCTGCTTCTGCTGGCCGTCAAAATGGCTTTTTCCTGCCTGAGCTTTGCCTCCGGCGTTTCCGGCGGTCTGCTTATGCCCCTGCTGCTCATGGGCTCCCTGGCCGGGGCCTGCGCCGCGGCCGCGCTCAACCTGGCCCTGCCTATCCCCCCCGCACAGACTGCCACCGTGCTGACCCTGGCCATGTCCGGTCTGTTTGCCGCCTCAGTGCGCGCTCCCCTTACGGGCGCGGCCTTGCTGCTGGAAATGACCGGGGCCTTTCATAACGCGCCGGTGGTGGTGCTTACGGCCTATATAGCGGCCTTTACCGCCAATGCCCTGCATGTGGAACCCGTCTATGATAGCCTGCGCCGTCGCTGTCTGGACTTGGCCGGACCGCCCGCCATGTCTTGATCTCTGGGCGACGGGCCCTGCGAGCCACCCCGACGACACGACTTTATTGGCATATATCATGGTGAAATAACTGATTTTTTAAAAAAATGCTTGCGCTTTGGTTTTTGAATGGCTATGGTCACCGTTTATAAAGCCAACTAGGCTCTTGTGGAGTAGCTATGACCCGTAAAGACCGCACCGAAGGCATTTTCAGCCGTCGCGAAGTGCTGGACGAAAGCGAACGTCGCCAGTACTGCCTTATTCAGCTCAAGGAGCTGCTCGCCTATGCGTACCGCTATTCCGAAGACGTAAAAAAACGCTTCGACCGTGCGCAGTTCAATGTGGAAAAGTTCAAGACGCTCTCGGACATCAAGCACATTCCCATTCTGAAAAAGAAGGAACTTATCTTTTTGCAGTCTATGGGACCGCGTCTGGGTGGGCTGCTGACCAAGGACATTGGCGAACTCAAGCGTGTTTTTCTTTCCCCCGGTCCCATTTTCGACCCCGAAGACCGTGGCGAAGACTACTGGGGGTATACGGAGGCCTTCTACTCCGTGGGCTTCCGGCCCGGCGACGCGGTGCAGAACACCTTCAACTACCAGCTGACCCCGGCGGGCCTCATGTTTGAAGAGCCCCTGCGCAACCTGGGCTGCGCGGTCATCCCGGCCGGGCCCTCGGACGCCGCCACCCAGCTGGACATCATGCAGAAGCTGCGCGTTTCCGGCTATGTGGGCACGCCCAGTTTTCTCATGCACCTGGCGCAGAAGGCCGAAGAAAAAGGCCTTAATCTGCGTAAGGATCTCTTTCTGGAAGTGGCCTTTGTTACCGGCGAGCGCCTGTCCGAAAAAACCCGTTCGCAGATGGAAAAAAAGTACGACCTGGTCATGCGCCAGGGCTACGGCACGGCGGACGTGGGCTGCATCGGCTATGAATGCTACCACAGGACCGGCCTGCACATTGCCAACCGCTGCTATGTGGAAATCTGCCATCCGGATACGGGCATTCCGCTTAAGGACGGCGAGGTGGGCGAGATTGTGGTCACGGCCTTTAACAAGACCTATCCGCTCATCCGTCTGGCCACGGGCGACCTTTCTTATATTGATCGCAGCCCCTGCGCCTGCGGCCGCACCAGCCCGCGTCTGGGCAGCATTGTGGGCCGCGTGGACACTACCGCCCGCATCATGGGCATGTTCGTCTACCCGCACCAGGTGGAGCAGGTCATGAGCCGGTTTGAGGAAATCAAACGCTGGCAGATTGAAGTCACCAACCCCGGCGGCATCGACGAAATGACCCTTTATGTGGAGACCAGCGGCTTCAAGCGCGAGGAAGAACTGCTGCACCAGTTCCGTGAGAAGATCAAGCTGCGTCCGGAACTGCGCGTGCTGGCGCCGGGCAGCCTGCCGCCGCAGATCCGTCCCATTGAGGACAAGCGGCACTGGGATTAGCTCTTTTTCGTCTCCGGCGAAGTCCAGAGGCCCTTGGCGGCCGGGGCGCGTAGACCGCGTTTCCCGCCCCCAGGGGCCTTTGGCGTCTGGGCTCCGACCGCCGCGCAGAACGCTGCCTGCCGTACCTATTCTGTACGCAACCAACACGATTTGCCAGAAACAAACCCGGCCAGGGTACGCACGCCGCAGTCGCGTAGGGAAAAACGTTTTTTGAAGGATGAGGGGCGTGGGGGGAAGGGAACTTTTGTTCACAAAAGTTCCCTTCCCCCCACAAAAATGGTTTCTTCCCCTACGCCTTTCCTACGCTTGCGGCGGGGTGGCGGGCTTGCCGGCCAGGACGGCGTCCAGGTATCGGGCCCAGGCTTCGCCGAGGGCAAAGAGGCGTTCGCGGGGCAGAGCGCTGCTGTCGTAATGGATGAGCAGGGAGCCGCTCAGGGTATTGCACTCCACGGCATGTACGCCGGGCACGGCTTCCATGCCGGTTTTGGCGGTATGGGCCACATGGTCGTGCAGCAGGGCAGGATGGCGGATGCGCACGCGGCCGTCCATGAAGCTGCGTACGTATTTAAGCAGATGCAGGGGGGCGCTCAAAGCGTATCTCCTCTTCCGGCAGGGCAGGGGGCAGGTGGGGGCGCATGGCGTTGAGGGCCACGCCCAGGGTAGTGAGGTTGTGCAGCAGGGCCGAGAGGCCTGGGCCCAGAACCATAAACATGCCGCCCAGCAAAAAGAGGCTGTTGAGAGTCATGGTGGCGGCGAAGTTGTAACGGATGCGCTGCAGGGTGCGCTGGCCCAGTAGGCGTGCGCTGACCAGTCCTTCCAGGCTGGGATGGGTGAGCAGGACGTTGGCCACCTCGCGGGCCAGGTCCGTGCCGTCGCTCATGGCCACGCCCACGTGGGAGGCTGAGAGGGCCGGGGCGTCGTTGATGCCATCGCCCACCATCAGCACCTTGCAGCCCTGGGCCGTAAGCTCCTGAACAATGCGGGCTTTGTCGGCGGGCAGCACCTGGGCGCGGAATTCTTTGATGCCGACGCTGGCGGCCACGGCGCGGGCCGTGCGCTCGTCGTCGCCCGTAAGCATGAGCACGCGTTTGACGCCCAGGTCCTGCAGGCATTGCACCACGCGCGGCGCTTCAGGGCGCAAGGGGTCTTCAATAGCCACCATGCCGGCCACGCGGTCGTCCTCGCTCATAAAGAGCAGGGAGCGGCCCATGGCGCTTTGGCGTTCCATTTCTTCCCGCAGGGGGGAGAGGTCCACGCCTTCGTCATGTTCCACATAGTGGCGGCTGCCCACGCGGATTTTTTTGTTGTGCAGGGTGGAGGCCACGCCGTGGGCCACCACATAGTCCACACGGGCGTGTTCTTCTTCGTGCTGCAGGCCCTCCTGCGCGGCCTGGCGCACCACGGCACGGGCCACGGGGTGGGGAAAGTGCTCTTCCAGGCAGGCCATGACGCGCAGCACTTCGTCCCGCTGAAAGCCCGGCGCGGGAAAGACCCCGGCCACGGCGGGGCTGGCCTGGGTGAGGGTGCCGGTTTTATCAAAAACCACGGTATCCGCTTCGCTGAGGGCCTCCAGGTAGCGGCCTCCCTTGATGGCCATGCCGTGGCGCGCGCCTTCGCGCATGGCGGCCAGCACGGCCAGGGGCGTGGCCAGCTTGAGGGCGCAGGAGTAGTCCACCAGCAGGACGGCGGAGGCCCGGCGGAAGTTGCGGGTCAGCAGCCAGACCAGACCGAAAAGGCCAAAGGTAAAGGGCACGGCCATGTCGGCCAGGCGTTCGTACTTGCCCTGGATGCCGGCCTTGAGGGCTTCTGATTCTTCAATAAATCTGACGACCTGACGCAGGCGGGTGCCGTCGCCCACGCTTTTGGCGCGGATGACCAGGCGGCCTTCCTCCACGGCGGTGCCGGCGTAGACCGTGGCTCCCGGCGTGCGGCGCACGCCCAAGGGTTCACCGGTCATGGAGGACTGGTTCACCAGGGCGCAGCCTTCCACCACTTCGCCGTCCACGGGGATGGAACCGCCGTCGCGCACCACCACCAGGTCGCCTTCGCGTACCTGGGAGAGGGGTACGGAAACTTCCGTGCCGTCCACCAGCAGCCAGACGTTTTCTACATTGAGGGCCAGACTTTCGGTGAGCGTGGCCATGGAGCGGCGACGGGTCCAGTATTCCAGGGTTTCGCCCAGGCCCAGCAGTACGGTGAGCATGCTCACCGTGCGGAAGTCGCGCATGACGAGCGAAGCCCCGATGGCGGCCGCGTCCAGCACGTCCACGCTGAGCCGGCCGTGCAGCAATGCGCCTACCCCTTTGCAGAGAAAGGGTACGGCCGCGGCCACGGCGGTAACGATGCGCAGGGCAAAGGGCAGCAGAGGGCGTACAAAAATATAGCGGAACAGAGGCATGAGCCCTTGCACGGGGGTGAGCTCGCCTTCGTCCGGTCCCTGGGGGATATCCAGGCTGTCGTAAGATGCGGCCGCGCCCACCAGCAGGGTCAGGGCATCGGTGCGGGCTTTGTCATCGGCATAGAACAGCAGCAGGCTGCCCGTAACGGGGTTGCAGCGCACGTCCTCAATGCCGGGCAGGGTGGCCAGGGCTCCGGCCAGAGCCGCGCCGCTGGCCGGAGCAAGAGGGGAAGAAGCGCGCACGCGCATTCTGCCGGAAGCGGGCGTGGCAAGGCCACGCAGTTCATGGACAATGTAGAAACGCATGCGCGGTCCGCCTACGCCTTGGCGGCGTCCTTGGCGGACGTCTTACGTTTTTCGGAAGCCTGGCGCGCCTCGGCGGTCAGATCTTCCACATCTTCCTTAAGGGCCTCCACCTTGCTCATGAGGGCGTCCTTGACGTCTATGCCCCGGCTGAGGAGGTCCGTGGCCAGAGGTTTAAAATTCACCTTGCCGCGCGACACGGCCACAGCGCCCACAGCACCCACGACCACGCCGCCCACAAACCACAGCGCATACTTCCAGCCATTATTCATGATAAAATCTCCTGGCATTACAGTGACAAAACCTCAATGACGGTCGTAAGCCAACGAACTGCGCCCCGGCAGACCGTACGGCGAACATCGCCTTGAAGCAGACCCCAAACGCGGTTCTGAGGGAAAACACAACAGACGCCCCGACGCCTGATGCTTCCGTCCCGCAAGGGATGGCTACGGCGTCGGGGATTCGCCTGCGCCCTCCCGCAGTACGGAATCCGAGGACTACGGGAGGGGAAGGAACCCCTGCTGTGTCAAATTAGCCGGCAGCACCGGAGAGGTCAACCTTGATGTAGTCGGCCTCACTGTTGCGCAGCGAAATAGTGACGCCCGAAAGGCGCAGGGCCACGGGGTCTTTGAGGGGCGCGCGGCCCACTATGGAAACCGTGGTGCCGGGGATGAGGCCCATGTCGCGGATGCGACGGTTCATTTCGCCCAGGGCTTCCACAGCGGCGATCTTGCCCTGCTGGCCCACCTGCATCTGACGCAGATTGACAATCTGGCTCATGCGTGTACTCACTTGATAAAATGCCCAAAGCGACGTGTTGCCCCGCGCCGGCCCGCTCCGCGACGCCGCCCGAACGCGGAAGTCATGGCGGTGCTGCCCGCCAGGGGCACGGCTCGCCAAGCAGCTTGCCCTCATGCCGGACTTGTGTCAAGAGAAAAGAAAATCAATTTCAACGCACTCTTCGCGTCCTCCGGGTGGGCCGACGGTTCTCGGGTAGCGGCGCGAACGTCAAGGAGATGTCATGAAAGAGGCTTTGGAACGCCCGTATGTGGCGCATGTGATGGAAGGCCGGGCGCGGCTGCGCCACCCTGTTCTGGCCGACGCCGCCAGGCGCGCTGCGGCGCGCGATCTGGCCTTGGGGCAGCCCGGCGTGCTGGAAGTGCGGCCCGGGGCGGCCTCGCTTTTGCTGCTGCTGCGTCCAGAGGCGGATTTCCCCGCCGTCTGCGCCGCTCTGGAAGCCGCCCTGCCCGATCTGCGCAGGCCCGTGGCTGAAGTGGTTGCCGCGGAACGGGCGGCAAAGCGCGCCCTGCGCCGGTCCCGCGCCCGGGCGGAAGTCCGCCAGGGCAGCCCTGCGCCGCTCTGCAGCAGGGATAAAAACGGTCGCGTTGTCATTTGCGGCGTCCCGCAGCGCAAGGTTGAAGTCCGCGCCCTGCTGGGAACCGCTGCCGTCTGTCTGACCGCCGGCCTGGCCGGAGCGGGGCGGCTGCATGTGCTGGCCGGCGCGGCCTGGGCGGCCCTGGCCGTCCACCACGTCTGGGTCCGCCGTAAAGCCCTGTAGCGTCCGGCAATTTAAAGAATATACATTCGCAGAACTGCCGGAACGTCTCCTTGACGTGCCACAGCGCAGAGGCGCGGCGTTTGCGCCCCTGTGGCGGGCCTGCCCCGCGCCTTGCCTAACCGGGACGCATCCCGTATACTCAGAATGCTGCCGGTAACTGTTCGCGCTTGCGGCGGACGGAACCGGCGGCCCAGGGAGACGGGATGCGAAGGGTTCTGCTCGCCGTACTGGCGCTCATCATACTCTTGGGGGCCGCGGGGGCCGTGCTGCTGGGCCGGGTGGACACCGACTTTGTGGTGCGCCGCATTGCTGCAGCCACGGCCCAGGCCACGGGGCAGCCGCTGGTTTTTGCCAGTGCGCCGCACATCGCTTTTTTCCCGCCCGGCGTGCGTTTCGGCGCGGCCCGCTGGGGGGCCGACCCGGCCGCCGCCAAGGCTGATGAAGCGTCGCGGGCCGCCCGCGGCCCCACGCTGACTGTCAAGGGCGGCATGGCCCAGCTGGAGTGGGCCGCCCTGCTCGCCGGCAAGGTGGTGGTGCGGGAAGTGCGCCTGGACAACCCCGTGCTGCGCCTGGACGCCACCGCTTTTGCGGCGCGCGCGCCTCATGAGACGAGCCTTGCGCCCGCAGCTGCTCCACAGGCCGCCAGGGAGCAGCCCGGCGCGCTGCCGGTGGAGCTGGACCGCCTGGTACTGCGCCAGGGCAGCGTGCTCTGGACCGACGCCGCCGGGCGGACGGCCCAAATTGACAGCATCAATTTTTCGCTGGAAAATCTGCGCCAAGGCCAAGAGGCTACCTTGCAGTGCGACTTTGTTTTCAGTCTGTCGCAACAGGCTGTGGGCGGGTCTGAGCCTACCGCCGTTGGGAGCGGCAGTACGGCCCCGGCCGAAGAAACCGCCGCGGCAAGGCCTGCCGCAGCCCTGACCGGAACCCTGGCCCTTTCGGCCAAGCTGAGCTATGCCCCGCCCCAGCTGCTTTTTCGGCAGGCTTCCGTCACCGTGACGCCCTTGGGCGGCCCCCTGCCGGAAAAAGCGGGCCCCCTGCAGCTGGCCGTGGAAGGCGCGCTGCTGCCTCTGGATGCGGCCGGCCCCCTGTTGCGGCTGGACAAGGCCCGGCTGACCACGCCCCAGGCCCACGCGGAGGCCCGCGGCAATGTGCGGCTGACGCCGCTTGCCGCCAACGTGGACGTTACCGTTGAAGCCGCGCCGCGTGCCCTGGCAGCGCTCTGGGGGCGGACCTTTAAGCCTGCGTCCGCAGGCGACAAGGACGCGCTTACAGCTGCGGCCCGCATAGCCTACGCCCCCCACGTTCTGACCATCAATGATTTGAAGGCGCGCTGGGACGCGGCTACCCTTACGGGCACGGCGCGCCTGACCCTGCCGGACGCAGGCCCGGCGGACCTCAAGGCCGACCTGCGCGCGGACACCCTGGACCTGAAGACTCTGCCCGCCGCTGCCGGGCCCGCCGCGCCCCAGACCGCTGACGGCAACGATAAGGCACAAAGCGTCGCCGCCGCTCCGGCCGCCCCCCCCACGCCCCAGCGCTCGACCCTGCCCGGCCTGGACCTCAACCTGGCGGTGGAGCGCCTGCGCTACGAGGCGCTGACGCTGCACGCCGTGCGGCTGGCCCTCAAGGGGAGCGCCGGGCGCTACGACATCGCCGAGGCCGCCGGAATGCTGGACACCGGCGGCACGCTGCGGGCCACGGGCAGCGTGGACGTGCCGGACCAGCGCTGCGCCCTCAAGGGCACAGCCGCTCAGGTGCGTCTGGGCCCGCTGCTGGAAGCCCTTGGCAAAGGAACATCGGTGGACGGGCTGGCGGATTTGCGCCTGGACCTGCGCGGCCACTGCGCTTCAGCGGCGGCCCTGAACAGCAGCCTTACGGGCGACGGCCTGCTGGAAATCCGCCGTCTGCGCCCCGGCGCCGCCGCGTCCCAGCCCATTCCCGGCCTTACCGGCAAACGGGCCCTGGTACCGGAAACCTTTGACCTGGTGCGCGCGCCTTTTACGGCCAAGAACGGGCAGCTGACCGCCCGGCCCGTCACTGTCACGGCCACGGATTTCAACGCCAGGGGCGAGGCCCGTCTCAGCCTGCCGCGCCAGTATCTGGAGGCCGAAGCCGAAGTGCGCACCTTGGGCCTGAGCGTGCCGGTGGTGGCCAAGGGGCCCTTGCAGCATCTGAGCTACGGCGTGGACCCCCGCTTTGCCCTGGACATGGCCGTCAAACTGCCCGGCGCATTGCTGGACACGGGCGGCAAGGCGGGCAAAGCCGGCGGCGAGGCCGTCAAAGACGCGGGCGGACTGCTGCGTCGGCTGCTGGGCAGATAATCCTTTGCGAAAAAAGAATTTTCTATTGTCTTGCCTTTTTGTGTATATGGACTAAATATTTTAGGCACTGTGACGTTAAGAATGGAGACGTCCCGTTTCCGTCGGCGGATTTTTCGTCGGGGCGGGAACGACGCGGCGCGGCGCACTCCACGCGCGGGGCCCACCATGACGTACAAATCGGCCCGTAAGGCCGGCGCGCTCCACACGGCCCCCAGGGCCGGAACGCCGGCCCCATAGCCCCCGGACAGCGGGGCCACCACTGGCAAGCCCTGAGCCCACAGGCGGCAGTATGTATCTAGTTATCGGTCTGGTCATAGTCGCGCTTTCGGTGTTTACCGGCTACACGCTCTCCCACGGCGAGTGGGCGGTGCTGTTCCAGCCTGCTGAATTCATCATCATTCTGGGCTGCGGCCTGGGCGCGTTTTTCGGTTCGCAGACCAAGTACACCTTCGGGCTCATCGTCAAAAGCCTCAAGCACCTTTTTGCCGACCCCGGCTCCAGCAAGGGGCGCTATCTGGAAACCCTGGCCCTGCTCTACGCCCTGTTTTCCAAGATGCACCGCGAAGGCGTCATCAGCATTGAAAGCGACGTGGAAAAGCCCGAATCCAGCCCCATTTTCAGCAAATATCCCAATATTTCCAAAGATTCCAAGGTAGTCAATTTTATTGGCGATACCCTGCGCGTCTACCTGACCACCGGCGACCCGGCCGATATTGACAGCCTTATGGACGTGGACATCAACACCATGCGCGAAGAAGGCATTCTGCCGGCGCACGCCGTATCACACATGGCTGAATCCATGCCCGGCATGGGCATTGTGGCCTGCGTGCTGGGTGTGGTGCTGGCTATGGGCAAAATCAACGAGCCGCCGGAAATCCTGGGCCACTACATTGCGGCCGCCCTGGTGGGCACCTTTTTCGGTATTTTGTGCTGCTACGGGCTGTTCGGTCCCATGGGTTCCAAGCTGGAAAACTACGTGGCCGAAGAACATTTTTATTATCATTCGGTCAAGGAGGCCGTGGCTGCGGCCATTCGGGGTTCCACCCCGCTCATCGCCGTGGAGTACGGGCGCAGGGCCATTCCCTATCCCTTCCGCCCCGCCTTTGCGGAGATGGAAGAACGCCTCAAGAGCGGCTAGCCCGGCGGGCCTGCGTCTGGCCCCCCTGCATGAGGCACGCCCGGGCGTGCTCCGGTTTTGCCGGCGGCCGGCCCCGCAACCTTGCGTGACGGCGCGCTTGGCTCGGCAGACCATGACCAACACGGAGGAAGTATGGGTGGCGGCGCATGGAAAGTGGCTTACGCCGACTTTGTGACGGCCATGATGGCCTTTTTTTTGCTGCTTTGGGTGCTCAGCATGGTGCCGCCCGACACCAAGGCGGGCCTTGCCGCCTATTTCAGCGGCGACCGCAACTTTGACTCCAGCTCCACATCGCCCATTTCCAACAATCCCTTTATTCAGAATACAGACAAAATCGACACCCGCGACCTTAAAATCAGCGAAGTGGAAAAATCCCACTACGCCATTGCCCAGAAAATCAAGCAACTGCTTATGGCCGACGCTGTCCCGCAAAGCGCTTCGGGCATCAGCGCCGATGATGTGGGCGTGCAGCTGCGGGTCAATTCCGACGTGTTGTTCAAGCCCGGCAGCGTGGAGCTGCTGCCCCAGGGCGACAAAGTGCTGCAGTCCGTGCTGCAGCTCATGAACGAGTACAATCTTTATCTGGTGGTGCGCGGTCACGCCGACGCCACTGAAACACGCCCGCCCTTCACCTCGGCCTGGGAGCTTTCGGGCGCGCGCGCCGCCGCTATGGTCAATTATCTGGCTACCAATGGCGTCAAGCCCACCCGCATGCGCGCCGTGAGCTACGGCGATACCCGTCCCCTGCGTCCCGGCCTGGACGAACAGAGCCGCGCCGCCAACCGGCGGGTGGAATTTTTCTTCCACCGGCCAGAGGTCATGTCCTACAGCGTGGTGTACTGATGGCTCCACGCAGTCCTGCCGCAGGCTTAGCCCCTCGCCGTGTCTGTCTGCCCGACCACACGGGCGTGGACGTGCATTTGCCGCACAGCCCGCAAGCCTGGGAATGCCGGGGCCAGGGGGCGGCCGTGCTGCTGCTGGGCCTGGGGCCGGGCCGGCCGCAGGATCTGCCCTTTGTGCGCGACGCTGCCGCCGTGTTCTGGCTGGAGGCCGCAGTCACCCAAAAAAATCTGGAAGCGCGCGCCCCTGAGGCCGCCGCCGCCCGCCGTCCGCTGCCCGCGCACTGGCGCGAGGTTTCGCCCCGCGCAGCCGCGGCCCTGGCCCCGCGCTGTCGCTGCTGTTTTTACCTGCCCGGTCTGCGGCTGGCCCCGGACTTCTGGGGCCCTCTGCTGGGCCGTCTGGACGCTGCGCTGCTCTCGGCGGACGTCGGCGACGTCGCGGCCACGCCGGCCTGGACCAGACAGACGGACGCCGTACGCCCCGACTCCTTGTCGGCCGCCGATCTTGCCGATAGTACGGGCCCCGGCCCCATTTTGCTGCCGGGCGGCGCGGACCAGCTGCTGCACGCCGAGCTTTGTCAGGCCTGCGCGGCCTGCGGCTACAGCCCCGTGCTCACCAATCTGCCCCGGCCGGAGCAGGGACGGGATCTGCAGCCCGGCCGACACGCCCGCGCCGAGGACGCCCTGGCGGCCTGGCGGGATCTGTTGCCCGCGCGGCGGCCCGCCATGCTGCTTTCCGTCAACCTGCGCGGCCTGGACCCACAGGGCCGGGTTTTCCACCTCTGCCGCGCCCTGGGCATTCCCGTGGCCATCTGGCTGGTGGACAACCCCTGGCATGTGCTTTCCGCCCTGCGCCTGCCCTGGTGGCGCGAGGCGCACCTTTTTGTCACCGATTCCGGCTTCATCCCCGGACTGCGCGCCTTGGGCGCCTGGGACGTAACCCATCTGCCCCTGGCCGCAGCCCCGCACATGTGGCGCGGGGAGGACGCGGACCTGCCGGAAGGCACGGCCCCGCCTTTGTTTGTGGGGCGCTCGGCCTTTCCCGAAAAAGAGCGGTTTTTTGCTGCCGTGCGCCTGCCGCAGGCCGTCGGTGAAGAAGCCGCCGCCCTGCTGCAGCAAAGCCAGGGCCCGGCCGACGGTCCCAACTTTTTTTGGTGGCAGCAAAGCCTGGGGCTGCGCAGTCCCTGGCCCGGCAATGAGGTGCGCCGCGCGGGCCTCGGTGCAGAGCGCTGTTCCCAGGCCAACCGTGCGCGCTGGCTCAAGGCCGCCGGGGCCTGTTCCGACGGAGAATTGCGCGTGGTCGGCGACGGCGGCTGGCGGGCCCTGCTGCCCGGAGCCGCTCTGCTGCCGCCCGTGGACTACTATACCCGCCTGCCCCAGCTCTACGCCACGGCAGCGGCCGTGCTCAATGTCACCAGCCTGTTGTTGCCCCACAGTCTGAGCCAACGCCACTTTGATGTCTGGGCCGCCGGAGGCCTGCTGCTCAGCGACGCCACGCCAGGACTGGACCTCTTTCCCCGTGAGTTGACGGAACCCGTTACCCTGCGCGGCCCGGAAGACTTTGCCCGTCGCCTGGCGGAACTGCGTTCCCGGCCTCAGGAGGCCCACGATTTGCGTCTGGCTTGGCGGCGGCATCTGCGCGCCCGGCACAGCTATGTCCAGCGCCTCCGGCGCATAGCCGACGTGCTGGGCGAGCCTCTGCCTCCGGAGGAGGGCGAGGAGGGGGAAAAAGGGCTTTGCAGGGGAAGCGGGCGGCTGTAAAAAAACGTATTCGCCTTTCCGGCGCACCCCGCAAAAAATTTTATTTCTGCTGCAGTCTGGCGCAGGGTCTTCCGGGCGCGATGGGGGCAGAGGGGCCGCCTGGCTTTGGCCGGCCCGCATGGGCGTGCGCCCCGGCCCCGCGGCGTTTTCCTTGTAGCCCGTCCGGAAGTGCGGTAATTTCCGGCCATGCAAAGCGCCACCCCCACCCTGGCCCGCCGTTACGTTTTCAAACTGCTGGCCAATGTCGCCTCCGTCCCGGTCTATCTGGCTATGGAAGCCATTTTGCCGCGCGCGCTGGGGCCGCGCATGTACGGCAACTACAGCTTTGCCACCAATCTCTTTCAGCAGCTTTCCGGCTTTCTGGACATGGGCACCTCTACCTGCTTTTATAATGCCCTTTCCCGGCGGCAGGAAGAATGCGGCCTCATCGCCTTTTATTTACGGGTAAGTCTGCTGGTGCTGGGCGTCAGCGCGTTGGCCGCCCTCTGCCTGCAACTGCCGGATGTGGGCGGGCTGCTCATGCCCGACGTGCCTCTGTGGCTGGCCCCCCTGGCCGCCCTGTGGGCTTTTCTGACCTGGTGGGGACGCGTGCTGCGTTCCATGAACGACGCCGTGGGCGTCACCGTCTCCTCAGAGCTCACGCGCACGGTCCTTTCCCTGCTGGCCGTGGGCCTGCTGGGCCTGCTGTTCTGGATGGACTGGCTGAACATCTACAGCCTTTTTGTCCAGCAGTACTTCATGCTGGGGGCCACGGCCCTGGGCTACTGGCTGGTGACCCGCGCCTATTGGCGCAGCCGCAGCCAGGTTCTCAGCCTGACCTTGACCCCGGCGCAGACCCGTGCCTACGGCCGGGAATTTTTCGCCTACAGCCATCCTCTGTTTGTCCAGGCTCTGCTCTCCTTCCTGCTGCTCTCGGCGGAACGCTGGCTTTTGCAGTGGTTTGACGGCAGCGTGCAGCAGGGCTTTTTTGCCTTGTCGCAAAAGGTGAGCATGGCCTGTTTTCTGTTTGTTTCGGCCATGACGCCCCTGATCATGCGTGAGCTTTCCATTGCCTGGGGCCACAACGACCGCGCGGCCATGGGCCGCCTGCTGGACCGCTTTGCCCCGCTGCTCTATGTGGTGGCCGCTTATTTTTCCTGCTTTACCCTGGCGGAAGGCGCGACTCTGGTGCGCTTTTTCGGCGGCGCGGAGTTTGCCGCCGCCACCCTGCCCGTGCAGATCATGGCCCTTTACCCGCTGCATCAGGCCTACGGGCAGTTGGCGGGCTCCGTCTTCCACGCCACGGGGCGCACCCGCGTGCTGCGCAACATGGCCGCCCTGGAATGCGTCTATGGCTTCAGCACGGCCTGGTTTCTGCTGGCCCCGCCCGATCTTTGGGGCTGCAACCTTGGGGCTGTGGGCCTGGCCATCAAGACCGTGGCCGTGCAGATAGTCACCGTCAATCTTTATCTCTGGCTGGCCTCGCGCTTCATTCCCCTGCACTTCTGGCGCAATCTGGCCCACCAGGTCTGGAGTCTGGCCGTGCTCCTGGCTCTGGCCTTTGCCTGCCGGGAGGGCACCCTGTACCTGGCCCCCAGCCTGGGCCTGGGTGGGGTGGATTCCATCCCGCGCTTCATCCTTTCCGGCGCGGCGTACACCTTCTCCCTGGGGGCGCTCTGTCTGGGCGTGCCGGCCGTATTGGGCCTGTCTCGTCAGGATGTGCGGGAATTGCGGGCCCGTTTCCAGGCCAGGGGACGTCATCTGTGAGGAATTTGCCGTAAGGACGCGCCACGGGCGGCGCAAAAAATCTGAAGGCGGCAGAACAACCTGACCCCCAAAACGCGGAGCGTCAGGCCCCCTGCCCGTGCCCGTCTGCGGGCCGCATCCAGCCCATTGCCAGCAGGGCCTGCGCCAGCGGGGCCAGCGGCAGGCCCACCACCGTGCTCCACGAACCTTCCACCCTGTCCACAAGAAAAGCTCCCTGCCCCTGAATGGCGTAGGCCCCGGCCTTGTCGTCGGGTTCGCCCGTGTGGGCGTAGGCCCGCAACGCCGCCTCAGGCCAGCGTCCGAAGCGCACCCGGCTTACGTCGCTGAAGACCCGCACTGTCCCTTGCGGCGGCGTCAGACACACGGCGCTGACTACCGTATGTTCACGGCCGTTGAGGCGCAGCAGCATTTCCAGCGCGTGCGCCCTGTCGCGAGGCTTGCCCAGGATGTCGCCTTCCAGGGCCACCACCGTATCCGCGGCCAGCACCAGGCTGTGGCCCCGCTCTGTTGCGGCAAGCCCCTGGGCTGCAGCCGTCGCCTTGGCTGCCGCAGCCCGGCAGGTGTAGGCCTCAGGGGTTTCGCCGGGCGCGGGGCGCGGTTCTGCCCCCGTGGGCTGGGCCAGGGTGAAAGGCAGCCCCCATTCTTCCAGGAACTGCCGGCGACGGGGTGAAGCCGAAGCCAGCACGAGGCGGCAGCCGGGCCGGAGCGTAAACAGCGGGGCCCATGCTTTCATGCCGCAGCACCGTGCCGCGTCGGGGCAGACAAGAGGGGATGACAGGAGGCGGGCATGGGAGTTTCAGACCGTGGGGGCGTGGCGCAGCACTTCGCCGCCGTGCGTGTCCAGAACGCGGAAGACGCCGTCCGCATACAGCCCGTAGCTGGGCGGAAAGCCGCCCTTGGGCAGGGCCAGGGAGCCCGGATTCCAGAAGTGCAGCCCGTCCAGGGTTTCGCCGCGCGGCACGTGGGTGTGCCCCCGCAGCAGCACCGTGCCGCGCGCAAAGCCGGGGCAGGGCGGCCGTTCGGGCACATGGTGCCCGTGGCTGGCAAAGACGCGCAGGCCGTCCACGGCGATCCAGGCGTTGTCCGCCACGGGAAAGGGCAGCAAGGCCAGGTCCACTTCGGCGTCGCAGTTGCCGCGCACGGCGGTGACCGGGCAGGGCAGAGCGGTCAGATCCGGCATGGTACGCAGCAGTTGCGGCGTGTCATAACCCGCAGGCAGCGGATTTCGCGGCCCGTGGTAGACCAGATCGCCCAGCAGCACCAGCAGGTCCGGGCGCAGCTCATTGGCCCGCTCCAGCAAAAAATGCAGGGCCGGCAAGGAACCGTGCAGGTCCGAAGCTACCAGCAGGCGCATCAGCCGCGCTCCACGGCCTGGGGATGGCCGGCATCCCATGTGGGGCGGTCCTTGGCCTCTTCGTCCAGCATGATGGGGATGTCCTCCCGCACGGGGTAGACCACCTTGCAGGCCGGGCAGGCCAGACCAACGGTTTCACCACTTTCTTCCAGGGCTTTGAGCCCGCCCAGGCAGCGCGGGCAGGCCAGAATACGCAGCAATTCTCCGGTTTCCAGGGGCATGGGTTCCTCCAGACAGGTAAAAAAACAGTATAGGCGCTTGTGTCGGCGAGTTCAAGACTTGCCCGCTTGCGCCTCATTGCGGTATACTGGTATCTTCGCAGTGCCCGGCAGCGCCGGTGCGACTCCGCGTCAGGGGTCGGCGACGCGGCGGCTGACCAGGGAAATCTGCAACCAGGACGCGCCATGCGACGTATAGATCTCCACACCCACACCACCGCTTCAGACGGCACCGACACCCCCGCCGAGCTCGTGCGCAATGCGGCCAAAGCCCAGTTGGCCGCTGTGGCCGTAACCGACCACGATACCCTGTCCGGCCTGGACGAGGCCGCCGCCGCAGGCAGAGAAGCGGGCGTCATGCTGGTGCGCGGCTGCGAAATATCCACCGGCACGGAGCTGGGCGAGCTGCACATTCTGGGCCTCTGGCTGCCGCAGAACGTTGCCCCCCTGCAGGAAAAACTGATCTGGCTGCGCGCTAAAAGGGACGAGCGCAACGTGGGCATTGTGGCCAAACTCCAGGCCCTGGGGCTGGAGGTGAGTATGGACGAGGTGCGGGCCGAGGCCAAGGGGGAAAGCGTGGGCCGCCCGCACATTGCGGCCGTGCTGGTGCGCAAGAACTATGTGCGGGACCCCGGCGAGGCCTTTCGCGTTTATCTGGGATGCAAGGGCAAGGCCTATCTGCCCAAGGCCGTACTGGAGCCCGAAGACGGCGTGGCCTTGCTGGCCCGTCTGGGCGCCACCGTGAGCCTGGCCCACCCCTTGCTCTGGAAGGCTCCGGAAGGCTGGCTGGAAAAAATGCTGGGCCGCCTCAAAGACTGCGGCCTGGACGCCATTGAAGCCTACCACAGTGAGCACTCGCAGCAGGATGTGCGCACTTGCCTGGCCTTGGCCAAGCGCTTCGGCCTGGGCGTCAGCGGTGGTTCCGATTACCACGGGGCCAACAAACCTGCCATCAGCCTGGGCAAGGGCTACGGCGGCTTGTTTGTGGGCTGGAATATTCTGGAAGACTTGCTGGCCCGCCGCCGCGCCGCCGGCCTGCCCTGCCCGCAGGAAGCCGCCTGATTTTTTACAGCGTCACCCGGCTTACCACCCCATGCACCGCATGGCTGGGCAGTTTGTAGAACTGCACAAAAGAGGGGGCCAGGCGCTTGATCAGGGCATAAATCCTGCCCAGAGGTCTGGTGGTGATGATGTCCTCCACGCCATAGAAGATGGCTCTGGGCCGGATGCCCGCCGCTGCCAGAATGGCGGCGATATCCACAACCTCCATATATCCCGCGCTGATTGCAAATACGCTCAGCCCGTCCGCAGGGCCCGCCGTCATCTGCCATTCCAGCCCCAGGGGCTCATACGTGCGCGCCACGCTCAGCATGATGTTGCGCTCGTACATGATGCCGTTCATGAAGATGGTCTTCACAATATAAGGCGAAACAGTGTCCAAACTGCGCAGAAAAAAGATGGCCGTGCCCGAAATGGGGCGGTTTTTGCGGCGCAGGGCCGCAAAAGCGGGCAGAAAGATCTTCTGCCGCATGGGCCGCATGCGCGCGTACACGGCCCGTTGCCCCCAAGTATAAATCAAAATGAGCGAAAGGGGCGCCAGCGCAATGACGATGGACCAGTAGCCCCCGTGCGGCAGCTTGTAAAAGTTTGCCAGCAGGTAAACCACGTCCAGGGCGCAGATGCCCAGAGCCAGGGCGCAGTGCCCCTTTCGGCCGCGCAGGCCAAAAATCCAGACCATGAATACGGCCGTGATGGTCATGCTGCCCGTGACGGCCAGACCGTAGGCGGCGGCCAGCCGGTGCGACTCTCCGAAGCCGCAGATGACCATGATGACAGCCAGGCAGAGCGCCCAGTTGACCGTATTGATGTAGATCTGGGAGTGCAGCTCCGGCGAGGTGTAGTCTACCTTGAACAGGGGCATGATGTGGGTGGCCATGCTCTGGTACATAATGGAAAACAGCCCGCTGATGAGCGACTGGGAAGCGATGACCGTGGCCAGAAGACAGAGCGTCAGAAAGGGGATGTAGAGCAGCGGCGCCTGGCTGTGAATCAGGGAAAACAGCACGTTGTCCACTTGTGGGTGCCCGATGAGAAAGGCCGTCTGGCCCATATAGTGCAGCACCAAAGCGCAGAAAACCATCCCCCAGGCTACCAGAATGGGCTTCCGGCCCATATGCCCCATATCCGCATAGAGAGCCTCGCCGCCCGTGGCGCAGAGGATGACCTCGGAAAGCACAAAAAAGCCTTTCAGCCCGTTGTGCAGCATGAAGTCCAGTCCATACCAGGGGTTCAGGGCCTTGAGCACCTGCGGGGCCTGCGTCAGGGCCACCAGGCCCGATGCGGCCAGAACCGCGAACCACAGGGCCATGACCGGCCCGAACACAGCCGCCAGCGCGCCGCTGCCCCGCCGCTGCAGGGTAAACAAAATCAGGGCGATGCTCAGGGCAATGCCCACCAGCACGCCGCGCGGCAGACCCTCCAGGCCGGGAATGACGGTCAGCCCCTCTACGGCGGAGAGGATGCTGATGGCCGGGGTGATGACCCCGTCGCCCATAAGCAGTGAAATGCCTACATAGGCCAGCAGGGTGGCCGCGCGCGCGGAGCGGTTTGACCGCAGCAGCGGCCGCAGCAGCGAGAGCAGCACAATGGTGCCGCCTTCGCCTCCCTTGCTCAGGCTCATGGCCAGCCAGGCGTACTCCACGGTGACCAGCAGCAGCAAAGTCCAGATGATCAGGGAAAGAATGCCCACAAAATGGGCCTCGGTACGCGCCGTAAGCATAAAGACTACGGCCAGAGTATAGATGGGGCTGGTGCCGATGTCGCCAAAAACAAGCCCCAACGATTTGATTACATTGGCTGGAGTGGCTTTTTGCTGTTCCATACCTTCTCCTTGCCGCGCAAACGCCCGTAGAAGCCGCCCCCCAGGGCGCGGCGGGGACGTCAGTATGGGACCATAGAGCAGCCCCGCTCGGCTGGCAAGTCTGCCGCCGCTGCAACAAGGGGTAGGCAAAATCGCTTTATTGGTATATGCTATACAAAATCCATAGTCCTTTTCCCCACGGGAGGCCCCCATGTCTAAGCAAGAAGCCGCCCCGCCCCCTCCGGCGCCGCCCCGCCCCCAAACCTCTGCCGCCGTAAAACCCCGCTCCCGCCGCCCCGGCGTCGCCCTCCACAAGGGCGAAAGTGGCCCCATCTTCGCCAATGCCGTGCGCGTGGCCGGCATGGTGGCCCGCACCCTGGGGCCTTTTTGCGAAGTGGCCGTACATGATTTCAGCGATATGCAACATTCGCTCATTCACCTTGAGGGTTCTTTGACGGGACGGCGCGTGGGCGCGCCCGTCGCCAGCATGGTAGCCAAGGCCCTGCGTCGGGGCGGCGACGCGGTGGAGGACGCCTTTGCCTTTGCCTCCACCACGCCTTCGGGCCTGACGCTCAAGTCCTCCATCTGCTTTCTGCGCAACGGTCGGGACGAGGTGGTGGGCGCCATTTGCCTGCACTTTGACCTTACGGATCTGGAGCGTTTTCAGGGCGTGCTGCACGGGCTGATGCGCTTTGAAAACGCTCCGGGCAGGGAACTGACCGAGCTTTTTCCCGCCTGCCTCAGCGACACCAGTGATTCCATCATTGAAACGGCTATCCGCAAGGCGGGCAAGCACCCCGCCGCCATGAACCGGGAAGAAAAAAAACAATTTGTGCGCATGATGGACGAAGAAGGCGCGTTTCAGGTCAAGGGCATGGTGCAGCACCTGGCTCGCGCCATGCGCATTTCCATCTACACCGTCTACAATTATATGCGCCAGATCAAGGAAGAGGAGCAGGGCAAGGGCTTGGGCGGGATGGAGGAATAGACCTTGCGCAGCAGCGCAGATTGCCTTTGAGGATAGGCATTCGCAAAGATTGCGGCACGCGCGTTCCGGCGCTTGCCAGCACAAATGTGGTGCGCTTGCGCCTCCACGGCGGGCGGCTGCTTACGCAAGCGTCAGGGCATTGCAATGGTGCAATGCCTGGGCCGCGCGCGGTGGCCGGACCAGCCGGCGGCGCAGAGCCAAGGAGGGAATGCCGCCGCAGACGCACAGGCTTCAGCCGCGGGCCTGGCCACTGTTTTCGCGTTTTTCCCGGGCGCGTTCGGCAAAGGCCCGGGCCGCGGCTGCAAAGTTGTGTGCCCAGCAGGGCACGGCCGGGGCAAAAATGTGGGTATAGGAGGCCCAGACCTGCCCGCGCGTCAGGCCGTCCAGGGTCTGCCCCTGTGCCCGGCCCATACCAACGCCCTTGTCCAGGCGCAGGGCAAAATGCGGCGGGTTGCCTTGCCAGCGACAGCGGGAATAGTGGAACTCATGCCCGCGCAGTTCAAGCCCCAAGGGGAAAAACGGATTGGCCGCCGTAACCCGGCCGCAGACATAGCCGAGGCCCTGGGGCCGGGGCAGGAACTGCGCCGTCACGGGGAAAATTCCGGCCATGGGCCACAGTCTGCCTTCGCGCTCAATGCCCTGGGAGAGCAGCATGAAACCGCCGCATTCGGCGTAGATGGGCAAGCCCGCGTCTGCCAGGCGGCGCAGGCCCGTGAGCTGCGGCGAAAGGCTCAGTTCCGCCGCACAGTCTTCAGGGAAGCCGCCGCCAAGGTACAGGCCGTCCAAAGCGGGCCAGGGGGCCGCGTCCAGCGTGGAAAGCCGGATGAGCCGCGCCCCGGCGCGTTCCAGGGCTTCCAGATTTTCGCCGTAATAGAACCACAGGGCCGCGTCCCGCACATAGCCGATGCGCGGGGCTGTCTCCCGTGCCGGAGCGGGCGCTGCGCAGGGCGCGCGCTCTGCGACAACAGGGGGCACAACAAGCGCGCGTGGCGCGGCGCTGCAGATGCAGACCGCCGGGGCGGGGTCGGGGGGGGGCGTCCCCGTGGCGTGGGGGGCGCTTGTTGTCTGGTCCGCAGAAACTGTGGCCGCTAGTTCGGGCGTAGCGGGCCAGAAGGCCGCCGCCGTGAAGGGCGGGGCGTGACGGGCCAGGCCCAGCACGGCGGGCAGGTCCAGATGTTCGCGGGCCAGGGCGGCCAGACGCTCCAGAGCGTCGGCGGCCTGCGGCCCCAGGGCGTCGCCGCGGGCGGCCAGGCCCATATGTCTTTCGGGCAGGGGGTTGGCGGCCAGACGGGGCAGCGCGCCCAGCACGGGCAGATCCGTATAGGTTTCCAGGGCGCGGCGCAGCAGATTTTCATGCCGGGCTGAGCCCACCCGGTTGAGCACCACCCCCACCAGGGGCACGTCCGGTTCAAAGGCCTGCACCCCGCGCACCACGGCCGCCGCCGTGCGGGTCATCTTGGTGCAGTCCAGGCTGAGCAGCACGGGGCAGGCCAGCTCTCGCGCCAGGGCCGCCGTGGAGCAGCTGCCTGCCACGTCCAGGCCGTCAAACAGGCCCCGGTTGCCCTCCACCAAGCCCAGCACGGACGCCGCCTGTCCGGCGGCGTCTGCGCCGCCGGGTCCGGAAAAAACCGCGCAGGCCGTGCGCAGGGTGTGGACAAACAGGGCGCGCAGCCGTTCCGGCGGCAGAAAGTAAGGGTCCAGGTTGGTGCAGGGCCGCCCGGCGGCCAGGGCAAGCCAGGCCGCGTCAATATAGTCCGGCCCTTTCTTGAAGGGCTGCACCGTAAGCCCCTGCCGGCGCAGAGCCCCGGCCAGCCCCAGAGTCAGCAGGGTCTTGCCGCCGCCTCCGGCCAGGGCCGTGACGCAGAGCCGGGGCAGGGCGCAGGGACCGGAGGACGGCATGGCCTAGTGCTTGAAGGAGCGCTGGCCCGTAAAGACCATGGCCACCTGGGGTTGGGCTTCGTTGCAGGCCATGATGACCTCGGCGTCGCGCAAGGAGCCGCCGGGCTGGGCAATGGCCCGCACGCCCTGAGCCACGGCCACGTCCACCCCGTCACGGAAGGGGAAGAAGCCGTCTGAAACCAGCACGGAACCCGTCAGCCCGCCGCGGGCTTCTTCGGTGCGGCGCGCAATGTCTTCCAGGGTGCGGGCCGCGTCCGCATCGGTAGCGGCCTTTTGTTTGAGCTCGTAGAGGGACAGGCCTTTTTCACGAAAGGCCAGCATATCTGCATACTTGGTACGCGCTTTGTGGGCCGCCAGTTCCACGCAGCCCACCCGGTCCTGCTCGCCGGTGCCGATGGCCAGGGTGGCTCCGTCGCGGGCAAAGATGACGGAATTGGAGGTCACTCCGGCCTCCACGGCCCAGGCAAAGCGCAGATCGTCCAGCTCCGCCTTGCTGGGCGCGCGGGCGGTGACGGCAAGGCCCTCTCTGGTGGAGGCCGTGGCGGGCAGAAAGTCCGCGTCCGTGAGAATGCGGTTCACAAAGGATTTCTGCACAATGATGCCGCCGTCCGCCAGGCTTTTGACGTCCAGGAAGGCCGAATGGGTCAGCTCTTCCAGCCGCCCCAGGCCGGGCAGTTCCATAATGCGCAGATTTTTGCGGCTCTTGAGGATGTCCACTGCGCCTTCCTCAAAGGCCGGGGCGGCCACCACTTCAAAGTAGTTGGCGGCCACCATTTCTGCAGCCTCACGGGTAAAGGGGCGGTTGACCACCACAGCCCCGCCAAAGGCGGCGATGCGGTCGCACCAGAAAGCCTTGTCCAGGGCCGTACCCAGGCCCTCGCGGCTCCAGGCCGCGCCGCAGGGATTGTTGTGCTTGAGGATGAGCGCGGCCGGGCGGTCCGTAAGGTACTGCAGAATGTTGGCCCCGTTGTCCACGTCCGTGAGGTTTGTCTTGCCGGGGTGCTTGCCGGCCTGCAGCATCTGCCCTTCAGTCAGGGCCGAAACAATGCCGTTGCCCGGTCCCCGCCAGTTGAGGCCCCCGCAGCTCAACGAACCCTCCGCCAGGGCGTAGAGCGCGGCGGGCTGGTCCGGATTTTCGCCGTAACGCAGGCCTTTTTCCTCCTTGTCGAGGGTCCAGGTGCGTTTGTGGTAGACGAGTTTTTCGTCCCCCAGCAATATGGTCAGGGTATCGGGGAAAGCGTCCTTGTGGACGGTGCTGTACATGGATTTGAGGTCCGCCATGAGTGCCTCCGCGCTTGACTGGTAAGAAAGTCGGTGCATAGCACAAAGCGCCGCAAACAGCCAGCCCCGCGCACTGGCGCCCCTCCCGCGTTGACGCGGCGGCCAGGGCGACGTACACTATCTCGCCCAATGGGAGGAATCATGGAAAAGCTGCTGCTCCGTCTGGCCCGACAACTAGACGCCATTGACGAAGCCTCGCTCATGTCGCTGTGGAGCAAATACGCCACCCAGACCAGCCGGTTCGAGCCCACCAAGCGTTGGGAAGAGGCCGCTCTGGTCTTTTCGCTTATCCAGGCCAAGCGCTGGAAAAATCAGCTGTTCAACTATCACTGGGCCCGGCAGAGCCAGGCCCCCGACGCCGATCTGCCCGGTGCGGCCCCCCTGCTGCCCGACTTTGACCTGCAGCAGCCTGAAACCCCGCCCCCCAGTCACTGCCGCGTTTTGGCCTTTCGCCCTGCCCGTGAAGACGCGGACGCGACGGGCAACCCGGGCGTGAACCCTGATGTGGACCCCGCCCCCGAAGACTCGGATCCCACCCCAGAAACCCCGCCCCTGTAGGTCCTGCTGCCGGGCGACAGCCGCAACCGCGCGCCAGACGTCCGCCCGGCCTCAACCGCCCAGCACCCGCTCCGCAACCGCGCAGACAGCCGCTTTTGCGCCTAGGACGGGGCCGTTGCGCGTCCCGCAGCGGGTTGCCCTGGGCCCGCCCGGCCCCCACACGACCGCCGCAGGCATGTGGTCCGCCGCGTTATTCGGGCATTTGACTTGCCCGTGCATCCGGGATAGGTATCCTCAAAGGCTTTGCGTCCCGTTTCCGGGCCGACGCGCCACTACTCGGACGTGGACGCGGTTTTTACTATCCGCCGCCCTTGCGCGGCCTTTCAGGCAGGGAGAATCATGGCGAATACGGTCATCATCGGCGCTCAGTGGGGCGACGAGGGCAAGGGCAAAATAGTGGACATGCTGAGCGCCCAAAGCCGCGCCATAGTGCGCTTTCAGGGCGGCAACAATGCCGGGCACACTATTAAGGTGGGCGGGGAGGAAACTATCCTCCACCTCATCCCTTCGGGCATTCTGCACGCGGACAAAATCTGTCTGATCGGCAACGGCGTTGTGCTGGACCCCCACGTTTTTCTTGAAGAAGTAGACCATCTGGCCGCCCGTGGCGTGGACGTGAGCCCCGCGCGCCTGGGCATCAGCAAAAAAACGCACCTCATTCTGCCCTACCACAAAAGCCTGGATCAGGCCCGCGAAGCCCGCCGCGCCGGTCATAAAATCGGCACCACCGGCCGGGGCATCGGCCCCTGTTATGAAGACAAGGCCTCCCGCGTGGGCCTGCGCGCCGGCGACCTCCTTGCGCCCGACCTGGTGCGCGCCAAGGTGGCTCACGCCCTGCAGGAAAAAAACGTCCTTCTGCGGGATCTTTATAAATTTGAGCCCCTGGACCCCGCCGCCGTGGCTGACGAGCTGCTGGCCCTGGCCCCGCGCCTCATCCCTTACCTCACAGATGTGGAGGCCCGTCTGCAGGAAGTGCAGCGCCAGGGCGGCGACATCCTCTTTGAAGGCGCGCAGGGCACGCATCTGGATATCGACCACGGCACCTATCCCTTCGTGACCTCTTCCAATACCGTGGCCGGCAACGCCGCCGCGGGCGCGGGCGCGGCCCCTTCGGCCCTGACCCGCGTGGTGGGCATTGTCAAGGCCTACACCACCAGGGTGGGCTCCGGCCCCTTTCCCACCGAGCTTCTGGACGACACGGGCAGCTACCTGCGCACGCAAGGGCACGAATTCGGCGCCACCACGGGCCGCCCCCGCCGCTGCGGCTGGCTGGACGCCGTGGTCCTGCGCGAAAGCGTGCGTCTCAATGGCCTTACGGATATTGCCCTGACCAAACTGGACGTTCTGCAGAATCTGCCTGCCCTGCGCATTTGCGTGGCCTACGAATATGAGGGCCGTCGCCTGGAGTATCCCCCGCAGGAAGAAGGCGGCCTGGGGCGGGTAACCCCCGTGTATGAAGAACTGCCCGGTTTTGAGGAGGACATTGCCGCTTGCACCGCCTTTGAGGCCCTGCCCCCCACAGTGCGCGCCTATGTGGAACGCATTGAGGCGCTCACGGGCGTGCGCGTGAGCCTGGTTTCTGTGGGCGCGGAGCGTCGACAGACCATCGTGCGCTGAGGGTTTGCGGGCTGCCCCCATGGACGCGCTGCTGCCCGCGCTGGCCTCTCCGGCCTTTGACGCTTTCAAGGCCGTATTGTGCCGCCTGGCGGCCGCCCCGCCGCAGGTGCTTCTGCTGGAAGGCGGCAGTGCGGCCCAACGTCGGGATATGGCGCTCTACTGGGCCATGTGCTGCAATTGTGCGCAGGTCGCTGTCGCGGGCGCACCCTGCCTGGCCTGCCCCGTATGCCGCCAGATGGCCGGCGGCGAGCATCTGGATCTGGCTGCCTACGATGGCGGCATCAGCAACCGGGAAGATACGGAAAACCCTGGCCTGGTGCGCGCCTTTACCATGGAAAACGTGCGCCTGCTGCGTCGGCGGCTGCGCGACGCTCCTCACGGCGGGGGCCGCCGGGTAGTTTTGCTCATGGGGCTGGGCCAGACCAGGGACGAGGCTGCCAACGCCCTGCTCAAAGCGCTGGAGGAGCCCTCGGCCACCACGGTTTTTGTGCTGCTGGCCCCCCAGCGGGAACAGCTCTTGCCCACCCTGGTTTCGCGCGCTTTTTGCCTCACGCTGCCCTGGCAGCCCGATACGGCGGCTGAAGCCGCCTTGGCCCCCTGGGAGGACGCCCTGGCCGTTTTTTTGGAGACCGGGCAAGGCTTTCTTGAGCGCGCCTCGGCCAAGGGCGCCATGGATGCGGCCGGCGCCGACGCCTTGCTGCTGGCCTGTCAGAAAGCCATGATCCGCGTTCTGGCGGCCAATGCGACGCCGCAACGGCTGGACGCGGCCCTGGCTCCGCTGGATGCGACCGGGCGCGCCGTAGCCTGCCGCTGGCTTGCGGAAGCGCAGGAAGCCCTGCGCTATGGGGTCACTCCCGCCAGAGTGCTGGAGGCCCTGGCCGCGCGCCTGTTTGTGCTGCGGCGGCAACGCGGCGTGGCCTGAAGGTTTTTCCCGGCCCGTTTTTCGCCGGGCCGCGCGACCCGTCAAGGGCATGCGCTCTTTGATGTCCCGCGCGTTTTGAGGCCCGCGCGCCGCAGGGCGGAAAGGCGGCACCCCGGCTGCGCTGCCTCTGGCCGGGCTCCCGGCGTGGTTTCCGCCCGCTCAGCGCGTCGTTGCGCGCCAACGTCTACCACCACGAAGGCCGCCTATGCTCCGGCACCTCAGCCTCCTGCTCCTCGCCCTCCTGTCTGTTTTGGCGGCGCCTGTTTCCGCCATGACTCAGGAATCCCGCGTGGTCCGGGTGGGGGTGTTCCCTATGCCCGGCTTCAACCGCATAGAAGACAACGTTGTTACCGGGTACAACTTTGCCTATCTGGAGCAAGTGTCCAAGTACACGGGCTGGACCCTCGCCCCCGTGGTGCTGAACAACTGGACAGAAGCTCAGAAAGCCCTGGACGAGGACCGCATTGACCTGCTGGGGCCCACGCTGCATTCGCCCGAAAGGGAAAAACGCTACCTGTTCTGCCTCTACCCCAGCGGCACCACCTTTACGGCCCTGGTCACCCTGAGCAAAAATACCGCACTTACCTATGAGGATTTTCCGGCTTTTGCCGGGCTGCGCATCGGTACGGCGCGCGCTCCCTTCTGGCGCCAGAACTTTGCCTCCTTTGCCCGGCGCAATGACTTCAGCCCCCCCCCGCTGCAGGTCTTTGAAGACATGGAGGACGCTCGCCAAGCCATGCGCGCCGGCACGGTGGACGCCATCCTGGGCATTGTCTTCAACCTGCGCGATGACGAAAAGCTGCTGGCCAAATACGACCCCGCGCCTTTCTACTACATCACCACGCCGCAACACCAGGCCCTCATGGCTGAAATGAACCATGCCGTGGCCCAGATAAAGCTGGAACAGCCCGACCTGGAAAACCGCCTGGCCCGCAGCTACCTGGTCCGCAGTTACCAAACCCCCCTGAGCAGAAGCGAACAGGACTTTATTGCCGCCGCGCCCTTGCTGCGTGTGGGCTACAACCCCGACCGCAAGCCCCTGTCCTGGCGCGACCCCGCCACGGGTCTGGCCCGCGGCATCCTGCCGGACATTGTCCGTCTGCTGGGCAAGCGCAGCGGCCTGAACTTCACCTTTGTGCCGCTTACGGATAAAAAACGGGATCTGGAAGAATACTTCGCCAACGACAGCATAGGCCTGGGCGTCGGCCTTATGTATCTGGACCAGCTCAAACAGGCCACGTTGCAGCGGCTTTCCGCCCCTCTGCTGCGCAGCAGCCTGCACCTCTATGTGCGCCGCGGCACAGTCCTGACCCCGGACAAACCCTTCACGCTGGCCCTGCTGGACGGCTGGCGCGGCGGCAGCCGCTATGGGCGCGCCACCTTCCCCAAAGCCCGGCTGCGACGTTATCCCGACGCGGCCGCCTGCCTGGACGCCGTGGTTCGCGGAGAGGCCGACGCCCTGCTCTATACCTCGCTGGAAGTCACCTACCTGCTCACCCGCCCACAGTACAAGGACATCACCTTTCTGACCGAATATCAGGACCACGAGGACGACCGTCTGGCCCTGAGCCCCTCCATGCCGCCCCAACTGCTTTCCATCCTCAACAAGACTCTGAACGACCTGGACGAGCGGGACAAGAGCCAGATCATTTCCGATAACATTTCCAGCATGGTGGCCCCAAGTTCCCTGAAGGATCTGCTCTATGAGCACCGTGCCGCAATTCTGCTGGCAGTGGAGCTGGTGCTGTTTTTGGCGGTCTTTGCCACCTATGCCGCATATCTGCGCCGACGTTCGCACAGGGCCACGCAGGAAAGCGAACGCCGCCTGAGCGCCCTGACGGCCAATATCAACGGCGGCGTCATCAGCCTCCTGGCGGATCCGTCCCTGCATATCGCTCAGGCCAATACGGGTTTTTGGCGGCTGTTGGGCCACAGCGCGCCGCCCCAGGAAGACGCCCTCGTCACCTGGCTGCCCCCGGAAGACGCGGACAGGCTGCGCGCGGCCATGAGCAACAGCACGACCGCCCTGAGCCTGGAGCTGCGCCTGCGCCACCGCGGCCAGACCTGGCTGCCCGTGCTGCTGCGCGGCGCGCCGGCGCCGGGAGAAGACGGTCCCGCCCCCCTCTTCCATTGTGTGGTAGTGGACATTACCGAACAGAAACATATGCAGGACGAACTGGAACAGGAAAAAGAACGCTACCGCATCCTGGTGGAGCAATCCCAGGACATTATCTTTGATGTGGATACGGAAAAACGTCAGTTTCAGTGCTCCCCCAACTTTTTCGCCAAATTCGGGCGCGAGGCCACCCCCTTGTTCAATTCCGGCGGCCGCCCGCGCAATGCCCATGTGGTGCACCCCGACGACAAGCCCGCCTTGCTGGAACTGCGCCGCAGGATCTATGCGGGCGAACACACCGCCTTCAGCGTCATGCGCATTCCCACCGTGGAGGGCCGCTACATCTGGTGCCGCATTCAGGTCACGCGCATCAGCAGGGACGGCGCGCCGCTGCGCCTCATCGGCAAAATCGTGGACATTGATGAGGAGGTGCGGCGACGGGCCGAACTGGAACGCCGTTCGCAACGCGACAGCCTTACGGACCTCCTGAACAAGGCGGCCTTCAGAGAGCAGGTGCGCTCCTGTATGCCCGCGCGTCCCGAAGGCAACCGGACGGACGCACTTATGTTCATGGACCTGGACAATTTTAAGGTGCTTAATGACACTCTCGGCCATGTGGTGGGCGATGTGGCCCTGGTGGACGTGGCCGAGGCCCTCAAACGCACATTCCGCAATGTGGATATTCTGGGCCGCTTCGGCGGCGACGAATTTTGTATCTTTTTGCGCGGCATCACCCGTGAGGTGCTGCAGGCCAGGGCTGAGGCCGTGCTGGCCGCGTTGCGCCTTTCCTACGCCCGCGAGGGCCAGAAGGTGGATGTTACCGCCAGCATCGGCGTCTATCTCTTTGACGGGACAGAAAGCAATTATGAAGAGGCCCTGCAGCGCGCGGACGCTGCCCTCTACTATGCCAAGGAAACGGGCAAAAACCGCTACACCTTCTTTGACGAGGTGACGGACATTGCCGGCACAGGCTCCTTCCACGCCTTTTTCCCGGATATGTCCGCCCAGGACGCGGCCCTGCCCCCGGCGGATGCGCCCCATGCCCCTGAAACGCCAGCCGTGAACGCCCCGCAGCCCCACGTCGCAGCGCCCCATGCCGCAGCGCCCCATGCCGCAGCGTCGGGAGCCGCACAGCCGGACCCGGACGCCGCCCCCCAGGAAGCCGCAACGCGGCAACGGCCGCACCCCTCCAAGGAGTCCTGACCCGTATGTCCCCTCTGTGCCCCTCTGTTTCCCACGTGCAAACCGCCGCCCCCGCCGTCAGCCTGCCCCAGGTGGCCCTGCTGGCCACGGGCGGCACCATCGCCGGCGTGGCGGCTTCCCCCCTGGAACAGATCGACTACGCCGCCGGCGTGCTGGGCGTGGAACGCATGCTCGAAAGTCTGCCCGGCATTGAAGGCGTGGCGCGCATTGTCCGCCGCCAGTGCGCCAACCTGCCCAGCGAAAACTGTACTCCAGAGCACTGGGCCCTGCTGGCTCAGGGCTGCGCTCTGGCCCTGCAGGATCCGGAAACCTGCGGCGCAGTGCTCACCCACGGCACGGACACCCTGGAAGAATCCGCCTTCTACCTTTACCTGACTCTGCCCCCCGAAAAACCAGTGGTCCTCACCGGGGCCATGCGCCCGGCCACCTCCCTCAGCGCAGACGGCCCCATCAACATCCGCGACGCCGTGGCCGTGGCCGCCAGCCCCGCCGCCTGCGGCCGGGGCGCGCTGTTGGTCATGAACGGCCGTATCCTTTCCGCCCGCACCGCCATAAAAATCGCCACCGTGGACGTGGAAGCCTTTGCCGCGCCCGAATCCGGCGGCCTTGGGCGGGCCATCAACGGGCAGGCCCTCTTTTTCGCCGACTGCGGTGGCCCGGCCCCCCTGGCCGGCGCTTATGCCGCCCTGGCCGGCCGGGCCGATCTGCCCCGGGTGGACGTGCTCTACGCCTGCGCCGGCATGGCCACAGATCTGGTGCGTCACAGCGCCGCCCACGCCCAGGGCCTGGTGCTGGCCGGCATGGGCAATGGCTCCATGCCCAGCGCCGTGCGCGACCTTCTGCGTGAGGCCGCAGGCCAGGGCCTTACCGTGGTCCGCGCCAGCCGCACCGGTGCGGGGCCCGTCACCCCTTTGCCGGGCTACGCCCCTTTCATCCCCTCCGGTATGCTTTCCCCTGCCAAGGCCCGCGTCCTGCTGATGCTTTCCCTCGCCGCCACCGCCCACCTGCCCCCGGCCCACCGCCAAGCCGCCGCCGCCGCGGCCTTTGCCCAGGGCGGACGACTGTAGAGAGGGAGAAGTCTGTGGGACGGTTGTGGGGAAAGTTGTGGGGGAATGCTTGTGGGGGAAAGGGAACTTTTGATCGCGGCTGCCTTCATCCGTAGCTTTTTTCGTCGCAGAGGCTGCAGCTGACCAAACGTTTTCTCCCTCCCCCCATCCTTCAAAGAATTTTTTCCTCAGACAGCAGGGCATTGCAACTTTAGAGCAGTTAGCGAATGAAATGAGCTAACTGCTCTGCAAGGATTTTCTTGAAAATCCTTGCCACGAAATGCGAGAAGGCAGGCTTTTGCCTGCCGTAAGCGAGCATTTCAAGTGTTAAATGCTCTAAATGCCCGGGCGACTGCGTACGCGGACGCCCGCCGTGGAGGCGATTTTGCGTCCTCCTGCCAGTGTGCGCCGGAAGGCGGAACGCAACGTTGGGCTGTGGTCCTGGCTGGACCGGCAGTGGCGTTTATGCTTCGTCGCCTTCTTCCAGCCGGGCGCGGCGGGCGGCTTCCTGTTTGCGTTCGCGGGTGCCCAGGGGGCGCAGAGCGAGGAAGTCGGCGTTCTGGTCTTGTTGGCGGCAGAAGATAAGAAAACCCGTGTGGGCGATCATGCGGTCTTCGGGGCGCAGGCGGTCGGCCAGGGGCTTCCAGCGGCGCATGAGGATTTCGCAGACTTCCACATCGCCGAAGGGGCCGCGCTCCAGCCCCAGCAGGAGTTTGCCCACCTGGTCCACTGTGGGCAGCAGAAAGCCCAGGGTGGCCCCGGGGCGCACGGCGGTCAGGGCGTGGTCCAGGTATTCCCAGGGGGTGCGCACGTCCAGAAAAAGGGCGTCAGCCCCGCTTATGGCAAAGCCGTTGGCAATGTCCTGGTGGTGCAGCTCCACGTTCCGGCCCACGCCGGCCCACGTCAGGTTGCGGCGGGCCAGGGTCAGAAATTCCTCGCGGGCCTCGTGGCTGACCACCCGGCCCGTGGGGCCGCAGAACCAGGAAAGCCCGGTGGTCAGCCCGCCGGAACCGCAGCCCGCTTCAATGATGGTCCGCCCCGGCCCGGCCCCCAGGCGCAGGCAGATGTAGGCGATGTCCTTGGGGTAGATGATCTGCGTCTGGCGCTTGAGCCCCTTGAGGCGATCGTGGAGGGTGGCCTCCTGCACCTGCATGGGCACGCCCGTATTGGTATAGAGCACGTCGCCGTAGTGGGACGCGGCCACATCCGCGGCGCGCAGCACGCCGTCGTTGCCGTGCCAGTCTTTGCCTTCTTCCAGGAGTTTTATGTAGCGGCGGCCCTTGGGCGTCACAAAAACAACAAGCGAACCGTAGGGGATCATGCGTTTCCTTCTGGCTTGAATAAGGTGGAGCGGGGGCCGGGCCCCACGCTGCGGGACGCCGCAGGCTGGCGCGGCGGGACGGGACGCCGCAGGCGCATGGTGCGTCGGCGTTCTGGTTTTGTCCGCGTCCTGGGGCTTGTGGTCAGAAAAGCGTCCTCTTGTCAACGGTGGACGGCGCTTTTCCTTTACAAGAGCGCGCGGCCCGTGTATAAGGGGGAATCCATTAACTATATCACAATACCTTGATATGCAGATATTAACTACACCTCACGAATTGGAAGCGCAGTGCCGCGCCTGGCGTAAAGCCGGGGATGACATCGCCCTGGTGCCCACCATGGGCTACTACCATGCCGGGCATGAAGACCTTATGACCCACGCCAGGGGTCTGGCCCGGCGGCTGGTGGTGAGCCTGTTTGTCAACCCCACCCAGTTTGGCCCCGGCGAAGATCTGGAGGCCTACCCGCGCGATCCGGAGCGCGACGCAGCCATTGCCGCCGCACACGGGGCGGACGTGTTGTTTCGGCCCGAACCCGGCCTGATGTACGCTCCGGACCACGCCACCTGGGTGGAGGTGCCGGAGCTGGCCAAAGGCCTGTGCGGGCAGACCCGGCCCGTGCACTTTCGTGGCGTGTGCACTGTGGTGCTCAAGCTCTTTTTGCTCACCGGGGCGGACGTGGCGGTGTTCGGCCAGAAGGACTGGCAGCAGCAGGCCATTTTGCGCCGCATGGCGCGCGATCTCAATGTGCCCGTGCGCATCGTGACCCGTCCCACCGTGCGCGAGGCCGACGGCCTGGCCCTTTCTTCCCGCAACCTTTACCTGACGCCGGAGGAACGCGCCCAGGCTCCGGAAATTCGCCAGGGCCTGCTCTACGCCCGTAAGCTGGCGGAAGAAGGCGAAACCAGCGTCAGTCTGCTGCGCGAAGCCGTACTGCGCCGTTGGGCCGAGCGCCTGCCCCTGGGCCGGTTGGACTACCTGAGCGTGGTGCACCCCGAATCCCTCGCGCCCCTGACCGAAGCGGGGGACGCCGCCCTCATGGCCTGCGCCGTGCGCATGGGCAAGGCCCGGCTCATCGACAACATTCTGCTCCGTCCGTAACCCCTTCGCGTCGCGCTCGGCGCACCCAAGGAGAATCGCATGCAAACCAAGGGCAAATACTACTTTACTTCCGAATCCGTCACCGAAGGTCATCCCGACAAGGTGGCTGACCAGATTTCCGACGCCGTGCTGGACACCCTGCTGGCCCAGGACCCCGACGCCCATGTGGCTTGCGAAACCCTGGTGACCACGGGCATGGCCCTTATAGCCGGAGAAATAACCACCAGCGGCTACGCCGACCTGCCCAGCGTGGTGCGCGAAACCATCAGAAACATCGGCTACAGCAATTCCGGCATGGGCTTTGACTGGCAGACCTGCGCGGTCATCAACACCATCGGTCATCAGTCGCCGGATATTGCCCAGGGCGTGCGGCGCGAAAAGCCCGAAGACCAGGGCGCGGGCGACCAGGGCATGATGTTTGGTTACGCCTGTGACGAAACCGCCACCCTTATGCCTGCCCCCATCTACTGGGCGCACCAGCTCTCTCAGCGCCTTTCCCAGGTGCGTAAGGACGGTCTGGTGGACTTTTTCCGCCCTGACGGCAAGACTCAGGTTTCTTTTGAATACCAGGACGGCAAGCCCGTGCGCATCAACAACGTGGCGGTTTCCACCCAGCATGCGGAAAGCGCCAGTCAGGCCGATGTGGCCGAAGCCGTGAAAAAACTCGTCATCCGGCCTGTACTGGAACCCACCGGGTACTTTGATGAAAAGCACTGCGAAATTTTCATCAACACCACGGGCCGCTTTGTGGTGGGTGGCCCCATGGGCGATTGTGGCCTCACCGGGCGTAAAATTATTCAGGATACCTACGGCGGCAGCGGCCACCACGGCGGCGGGGCTTTTTCCGGCAAAGATCCCTCCAAGGTGGACCGTTCCGGCGCGTACATGGGCCGCTACATTGCCAAAAACGTGGTGGCCGCCGGTCTGGCCCCGGTCTGCGAAGTGCAGATCGCCTACTGCATCGGCGTGGCCCAGCCCGTGAGCGTGCTCGTCTCCTCCCAGGGCAGCGGGCACATCCCCGACGAAGTGCTTACCCGCGCCGTGCGCGAGGTTTTTGACCTGCGCCCCTACTTCATCACCAAGCGCCTGGACCTCAAGCGCCCCATCTACCAGAAAACCTCCTGCTATGGCCATTTTGGACGTGAACTTCCCGAATTTACCTGGGAAAAAACCGACGCTGTGGCCGACCTGCGCACCGCCGCCAAGGTGTAAAGGGCGGGGGAAGGGCGCTTCTGTTTCGTTGCGCCCTTGCGTGTTTTGGCAAGAAAAAACGCCGTTGCGGGCCGGGGAAAGTACCTTTGGTACGGTCCCGACCGCAACGGCGTTGTGTTTTGTCTGGAGAAAAAAGAGGCCCGTAAACTTTGAACATACCTATTTATAAAGGGAATCGGCTCAGGGATGGGGGCTGCATCCGCTGGTCGCCGGAGGCGGCCTGTTTTTCTCCTTTTCTCCGTTGTCAGCGCAACTGCGCGCCGCGCGCGCCGATGGTGTAGAAGTTGCGTCCCACACGGGAAGCGCCGTTGAGCAGTGTGCTGGTAAGGCCCAGGTAGTCGGTCTGGGCGCGGCTGTTACTGTATTGCGACTGCAGCTGAGCGTCGGTGGCCTGGTTGCGCAAGGCCCAGGCGCGCACGTCCTGATTGGAGGCGTTGTTTTCGGCCTGTTGTCGGAGGGAAAGGGCGTCCAGTTCGCCTTTTTCGGCCGTATCCAGGTTGCGGTCCAGGGTGGAGCCCACGTCTACGGTCGCGCCGCTGGCTCCGGCTTCGGCACGTTGGCTGCCGATGATGCGGGCGGCCTCCTGACGTTTTTTCACGGCGTCTTCATAGCCCTGACGTCGCTCGGCGCGGGCGGCTTCTTCTGCCACCTGGGCGTTTTGCTCGGCAACCTGGGCGTTGCGGCTGGCCAGCCGGGACTGGTAGTCGTTCTGGGCCTGCTGGTTGGCAGACTGCTGCAGGGCGCTGGCCGTGCCCGCCACAGCTCCGGCCAGGGCCACGGCGGCGGTAATGGCGGCGGCCGTGCTGGTGGCTATGGCCATCAGCGCACCTCCTTGTGCCAGACGGTTTCTGTAAGGCGCGCGCCCAGCCGACGGTAGAGGGCGTCGCAGGGGCGCGAGGCCGGAGAGCTGTACTGGATGAGCCCTACGCCCCGTTGGCGCAGGGCGGTTTCGGCGTGGTGCAGCAGGTGCAGGGCATTGGGACCGCGCCGGAGGTCGGGGCGCAGATAAAGGCCGTCCAGGGCGGCCAACAGCAGGCCCCGGCGGTGGGGACAGGGCACCAGGGTAAAGGCGGCGTAGCCCGCCAGCGTTCCGTCCTGCCGGGCCGTGCTCAGGTGCAGCATATGCAGGGCTTCCAGCTCGGCGTAGCGGGCCAGGTCAAGCACCTTGTTTTGCGGCCCGTGCAAGGGGGCCTCCACCTCCTGCCAATGGGCGTCGGCCAGGGCGCGGGCTTCCTGTCCGGCGTCGGCCAACGTTTCGCTTTGTACGCAGAACACAACTGCCTCCTTGAAAAACAGGTTCATGATCGGGCGCTGTTTGCCAATGCCGCCACAAAAAATTCTATTTCCCCTAGAGCAGTTAGCGAATGAAATGAGCTAACTGCTCTACAAGGATTTTATTGAAAATCCTTGCCACGAAATGCGAGAAGGCAGGCTTTTGCCTGCCGTAAGCAAGCATTTCAAGTGGTAAATGCTCTAGCCGAAGGCCGTATCCACCACCAGGGCCAGGAGCCGCCACGGCAGGGGCCTGTCCTGCACCAGCCATACGGAGGTCTGGGCGTCCTGACCGCCGCCGGGGGTGAACTCCAGGTCGCCGGAGAAAGGTTCACAGGGCGCGCCATACGTTGCGGGCAGGAAGGGGAAGTCGTAGAGGATTTCCCGGTCCGGGCCGTATTTGCCGCCCACGCTGCGGTAGAGGCGCACGGCGCAGCGACCGTAGGCCCGGCGCTTGCCCAGGGTGGAACCGGTCTGCGCGTCGGCCTCCACGGGCAGAGGGGCCAGGGCGGCCGTGTAGGCCAGGCCAGCGTGCACCACCTTGGCCGGGTAGGGCAGGCTGATTTGCCCGCCCTGTACCACGCAGCCTTCCACAGGACTGCCGTCGGCCAGCACGGACACTTCCCGCCCCTCCAGATGGTCCAGCCCCGTCACCACGTCCAGGCCTGTTTCACTGCGCTGGGTGATGCCGCAATCCACAAAGAAGGCCTCTTCAATGGCCGTATCCTGGCCGAAGGGCGCTTCCAGCTTTTCCAGAAAATGACGGGTGACGCCGTTCACCTGCCGTTCCACCACCAACAGCAGCACGTCCGAATCTTCGCCGGAGAGGACGGACACGGAGCGCACCTTGCCATCCGTGGGGTGGCGGGACCAGCCATAAATTTCGTGCTCCTTCATGTAGGTGAGGGCCAACAGCGTGCCGTCGTTGCGCACGCACCAGATGGTAGAACTTGGGGTCTGCTGGTAGGCCCACTGCAAGATGCTGTAGCCGTCAAAAAGGTGCGGGGCCATGATGGAGAGGTCGTTGCCCGCGTAGCCGTCTTTTTCCAGCGAATAGAACAGGTCGCGTACCCGCGAACCGTGGCGCTGCACGTGCATGACGGAGTTGCCGATAATGAGCGGCGCAAGCCCGCCGGAGCTGCCCCAGTAGCTTTGGGCCACAATGCTCACGCCCGAAGGGGTGATGACGCCGTCTGTGCCCGTGGCCTTGTATTCGCTGCCGGAGGTGCCCAAAAGCAAATCGCCAAAACTGGCTATCCACTGGATGCTGTCAATGGAGCCGGAGGCAATCATGTATTCCACGGGGTCGTCGTCCTGCAGGGGGCGGGACTTGCGGAAGTTTTCAAAATCCCCGGTGCGGGACATGTAAAAGTAGCCGGGGCTTTTTTTGCCGCCGCCCAGAGCCATGCGCTGCTGATGAAAGGCCACGACGCCGGGGTTGTTGCCGTCGGCAAAGGGGTCCCAGTCTTCCTTGGGCGTATCAGAGGTGTCGGCTTCGTAATTGTTATCGATAAATTTCAGGGTTGCGCCGGCGGCAAACACGGGGGAAACGGCATAAGCCCCCACCGTGCCGGAGGGGTAGGCCGCTTTGTTGCCCAGCTGGCCGGTGGTATAGGTGCTGTATGTGCCACTGGGGTCGCCGTCTTCGCAGGGCAGCATGACCCAAAAATAACTTTTGCTCGTGGAGGAGGAAGAAAGCCAGGTTTTTGTCCCGTTCGAGTTGTTGTGATATCTCCAGGTGGTGGTATTCGTTGTTTTTGTCACCCGAACAAAGGCCTTGTTATCAAGGATAAAGGCGTTCTGCGTAGTGGATGCGGACACTTTGAGCTTGCTGGTGCTGTCCACATTGGCGGTGTGCCCATTGCCGTTGACCACGGTGCGGGTAATGCTGCCAGCATAGTGACTGATGTCGCAGGTCAGACTGCCCATTTTGAGGCCAGCCAGCTCGCCGCCCTCGGCGCTGGCGGCCTTGGTGACGCCGATAAAGCCGTAGTACCCGGCTTCTTCGCGGTAAACGTTGTATTCCGTAGCGTCGTCCACGGCCGACCAAGTGACAGTGGCGCTGTTGCCCTGCACCCAGTCAGAGGGATGTTTACCCGTGGTGACGGCTCCTGCTTCTGACGGCAAGGATTCGCGGCCGTCGTCGTCCACGGCCACCACCTTGTAGCGCAGTGTGTAACTTCCGGCAGTGCCGCTGAACTTCACCGTGGGCGCGGCTGGGGCGTCCAGGCTCTGGTTCAGGACGACCTCTTCAATCTCCCAGGCGTAGCCGCCGCCTTCCGCATCCGTGCGCAGGATTTTTTGCAGGGGGTAGTCCGGATGGGCCAGATAGACCACGTCGCCCACTTGCGCGTAGGAAAGACGCAGCAGGTCGGCAACGGTATAGGGCGTGACCACATCCACATCCAGAAGGGCCGTGCCGTCGCTTACGCGCAGGCGGTGGCCCGAGAGGATAAGGACAAAGTTCTGTCCGGCCTCTTCATTGAAGCTGAAGGGGATGAGCACGGCATTTTCCTCCCCCAGGTCGGCCACAAAGCGGGTGCCGGAGCGCCGGGCCGCGTCGCCGTGCAGGCCTGGCAGCATGTTTTCCATGCAGGCCACGCAGTTGCGGTAGCGGGTCAGGTCGTAGCGCGCCCCCAGGGTGGGGGAGATTTCGCCGCCGGTAAAGTTTTGCAGGGCTATGCGCATGGGTCAGACCCCTTGCACGGCTGGCAGTTCCGGCCAGGGCGTCAGTTCGCCGCCGCCGTCCCACGGCGCACCCTCCTGGCCAGGCAAGTCGCGCAGTGTCTGGCGGTAGGCCTTGACGGCGGACAATGCATCGGCGCTGATGGGGTAGTCCGGCAGCAGGTACTTGTCCGTGGCGGTCAGCTTGGCGTCGCGCGCGACACGGAGCTGTGTAAAAAGCTCATCCTCTGTGGGCGGGGGCGGTGGGATGAATACAATGCTCCCATATTTTGCAACTGATGTGTTGTGAGGTCCTACAAAACTTTCGTACACCGACATTCCAGCATCTGAAATCGCTGCATCTGATAGCTCGTGCCATTGCGAATTGAGGAACGCAATTCGGTCATCATGGCTCGCTACGCGCAATACAAAGCCATTTGATGCTATGAAAATTCCGTACATATTTCACCATTCCATATTTATTGATAGGCTTTTAGCTGTATGTTAGCACCTGCAGTGAGTTCTATGACGCGAATAATAACTGTTTCTTTATTTGGAAATACTATGTAGCAGTTTGACGATGCGTATTTTCCATCGGTACTATAGCCAAGTACATAGCCAGATGTTGCAGATGTACCTGTTTCTCCTTGTCCACCGTCAGCACCGCTTATAGTCTTTAGCTTTGCAATTCCTGTGGGCGTACTCCTGTTCATTACTATAAAAAGTGGCTTTCCAATTACGACACCAGTTATCTGCCAGTCCCCAGGCATGGATGGCTTAGTCGACAACAGGAGTGATGTACCCACCTGCATGGCTGTGTCCCAAGCACATTTTTGCGTTGCTAATGCCGTGCCAGTGGCGGCAACTGTATCCGTTTTCGTTATCCAATCGTCCAGCTTCCCACTTGCGTCAGCCTGCGGCACGGCGTTGGCCGTGGGCGTGGGGGTTACAACACTGCCTACGCTCAAAAACGCCGGGCCGTTGTCAATCGTCGCCCCCGTTACCATGTCCGCAGCCGTCGCAACACGGCCGATTCCCCTCGTGCTTGTGGTGGCTGACTGCGTTTTTCCCTCAACTGCTTCAACCCTGGAAACAAGGTTATCCGGCACCGCGTCTTTTGCCTTGTGCGCGTAGTGTTTGGCGCTGTATTCCCCGGACTGCACTGGCACATCTGCATCTTCAGAGGCCCAGCGCCGGGAGAGGTCTGCACTGTCAGCGGCGGCGGTGGCGCTGTCAGCCGCAGCTATGGCCTTTTGGCTGGCCGTAGTCGCGCTGCCAGCGGCAGCGGTCGCACTACTGGCTGCGGCTGTAGCCTTTTGAGTAGCTGTGGTCGCGCTGCCAGCGGCGGCTGTAGCACTGTCAGTTGCAGCGGTAGCGCTGCCAGCGGCATTGTCGGCCTGCGTGGCTGCGTTTGCAGCACTGTCAGCTGCAGCGGTAGCCTTCTGGCTGGCGAGGTCTGCACTGTCAGCGGCGGCGGTCGCACTACTGCCAGCGGCAGCGGCCTTTTGGCTGGCCGTAGTCGCACTGTCAGCGGCGGTGGTGGCTTTTTGGCTGGCCGTAGTCGCGCTACTGGCTGCGGCTGTAGCACTGTCAGCCGCAGCGGTAGCAGAAGCGGCCGCGCCGGTTGCGGATTGTTCCGCCTGGTCGCGGGCGTCAAAGATATCTTCGACCATGTCCTCCGGCGTGGTCGCGCTCGTGGCCGACAGCTTGACAGCGCGGCTCAAGCCCTCGCGTAACTGCTGCCGTTCGGCTGCGGCCTGGTCCAGGGCGTCTTCAATAACCTGGGGGTCGAAGCGGGAGGCGGAAACCAGGTCCACTTCCTGAACAAAGGGCATGTCGCGGGTGATGGAGAGCACGGCCCCGGCGGGCAAGGGGCTGCCTTCGCGCAGGTAGACGACGCTGCCGCCGCTTTCGGTAAGGCTGATGCTGCACTGGGCGGTGACGTCTTCCTCGGTCTGCTCTGTGGCGCCTGGCATGGTGACCGTGACGGTGAGCTGGTCCGCGCTCCAGACCTTGAAGGCAAAGGGGAACGTGGTGGCAACGCCGTTGCCGTGGAAAACGGTGCGGCTGGGGCTGAAGGGCATGGTCATGGCAGAGGCTCCTTAAAGAATGTCAGCGGGCCAGAAGCCAGGGGTCTTCCGCAGGGCGCTCCCTGCGTTCTGAGGCGTCGGCGGCCTGGGCTCGCGGCAGGTCGGCGGCATAGAGCTTCTCCAGTGCGGCGATCTGCTGGCCCGCATCTTTGAGCAGGGGTACGGCCACCAGGGCCGCCAGCTTGCGGGCCAGAATGTGGGCGAAAAGGTCGTCGAACAGGCGGGGGTTTTGCACGTCTTCTGTGTACAGGGCCAGGGCGCGGTCCGAATCCGTCAGCAGCAGAGGGGCGTCCCCGGCGGCGTTGCGGCCCAGGCGAAAGGGGCGCGGCGCAAGGCCCTGGTGCCGTACGGCGTGCACCTTGAGGCACAGGTCGGGCAGGGCATAGGCAAAGCCGAATTCGGGCGCGTAGCCTTCGGGCAGGGCCTGCGGCGCGAGCCAGGCCCTGCGCTGGGCGAAATTCCAGGGAAAGTCGCGCAAAACCTGCCGCCGGGCTGTATCCCAGTACAGCCGACACTGCAGGGCTTCTGGGGTATTTTCCTGTTCCGCGGCTACGCCGCGTGCGCCCAGGAAACCCAGGGCGCGGTTCCAGATGCTGATTTGATTGATGCTCATGCCACGCTCCTGAAAAATGGTTTGCGGAGGCCAGGACAGCGGGACAAGGCCGCTGGCGGCAGGGGAAAAGGGGAGACATCCGTCCCCTTTTCCCCCAGAGGTGCGCGCTCAGCGGACCATGAGGGCCGCTTCGTAGGGCAGGTCTTCTTCTCTGGTCAGGGCGGCGAAGATGCGGCCCTGGCTCACGTTCTGCCCGGATACGGGCGTGAGGGAAAAACGCAGACGCAGGTAGGGCTGGCGCGCGCCCTGGGGCAAAAAGCGCAGGTAAGGCCGCGCGCCCAGATCCAGAGTGGGGGCCGCCGCGCTGTGGGCAATGCTGACGCTGCCGCCCGGCACGCTGGTCCAGGGGCCGTCGGGCTGGGCGGCCTGCTCCATGTCAATGCTCAGATTCTGGACTTCGGCGGGCAGAAAGGCTTCGGTAACGGAGAGGCGCAGGGGCATGGGCTCCATGCGGCCCGGCAGCTTGCAGGCGGTCAGGGCCACGGTGTTGCCCGTGGCGTTGGCGGTGAGGGAGCCTTCAAAAAAAACGGCGTTGCGATCGATGATGGCCATGGGATCTCCTTGCGGGATGTGGAAGTGAGGGGCGGGATGGAACTGAAGGATGGCCCCGCCCGGCGCGCGGGGCCCCGCCGGGCGGAAGCCGCGGGGCTAGACGGGGTCTTCGGTGGAAAGCACGGCGTCGCACTGGCGCACGGGCCGGCCGTGAAGCACGGGCACGGCTTTGGCGTCAAAAAATTCGCCGTACTGCAGCTGCACGTTGCCCGCGTCGGAATTCTGCAATTCCAGGGCGGTGAGCACATCGGCATTGGCGTACCACACCGCTTTCTGACGCAGATGCTGGGGCATGCGGTTTTTGGCTTCGATGGTCAGCTTCTGCAGGTCCACAAAGCCGCTCTGGCCCTTGCGTTTGCCCAGGGCCGCCACGGGCAGGTTGGCGATGCGCGCCACGCCGCGCCAGTCACGCACGGCCAGGCCGCAACGCCAGTTGTACTTATCGCCCACCACCTGGTATTTGCGGCCGTCCGGATCCTGAGTCATGTAGGTTTTGAGATCCTCGTGAGAGAGTCCGCCCGTGCTGCCCTTGGGGTAGACTCCATGCACGGACTGCGCGCCCCAGGCGACCAGCCAGAGCGAGGTGCAGCCGGTGGCGTCGCGTCCGCCGGCGTCCAGCACGTTGTTGGCGTCCTGAGCCGGGTAGCGCATGGCCAGGCCGTTGAATTCGTCAGGGTTCAGATTGCTGTTGCCGTAGAAGAGGGTGGCGGCCACCTTCTGACGCATGGCCTCGGCAAAGGCGATGCCTTCGCTCATGCGGAAGGCCCGGTCGCGGCTGCCGTAAAGACGCAGCTCCTCCACATCCAGTTCCATGATGGCTTCGAGAATGCCGCAGCCTTCCTTGACCTGGCTCCACTGGGATTTGCTGGGCGGCGTGCCCTGGTAGAGCCTGCGCCAGTAAACTTCCGGCAGGCCGGTGCGGATGCGGGTGAGGTGGCCGTCGCTCTGGTTGGCCTCCATCCAGAGCACATCGTCCACGATGTCGTTGGTTTTGTTCATGAGCTCAATGATCTGCCCGGCTTTTTCACCGCGGTAGAACTGTTCCATTTCCGCCAAAGAAACCACAAAACCCAAAGAAGTGGCCATAGTTGCCTCGTTGGTTGCAGGGTGTGACAGTAAAAAAGGGGAATCTAGCCCCGCGCGGACCAGCCCGCGTACATACGTTCTTCCAGGGGCGGCATGGCGGCGCTGTGGGCCTCGCCGCGCACCAAGCCGTCTTCCATGAGGGCGTCGGCAATGTTGTTGAAGAAGCGCAGGACGGACAGGTTGTTGCCGTAGCCGGTTTCCTCCAGCAAACGGCCGATGTGACGATCCGGATCAAAGCGGTCCAGGGCCAGCTGGGCGCGGGCCACGCTGGCGGAGAGGTTTTCGCCGCCCAGCTGTGGATCCTGGGCGGCTTCGCGCCGCCACTGGTCCACCTGGGCCTGCCAGGAGGCGCGCTGGGCGACCTCGTGCTCCCGCAGCTTCTGGGCCAAGGGATCCTGCGCCGGGGCGTCGGGTGTCGCTGTGTCCGGCGCGGGCATGTCGGGCGCGGGGGCGCTTTCCGCGGGGGCAGGCGCAGCGGGCGCGCCGCTGGTCCCGGTAGTGTCCGGGGCGGGGGCAAGGGGCAGGTCAGGGGTGGTCTGGCTCATGGTCTTCGTCCTCCTGTGGGTTGAGCAAACGGGGCAGATATTCCGGGTCGGCCCGGCGCAGCAGGCGCAGCAGACGCGCGCCCACGTAGCGGCGGCCTTCGGTAAAGCCCAGGCGCAGGGCGTCCGCGCCGGGCGGGGCGTCTTCCAGGTTCAGGGCGCTGAAGCAGCGGCATTCTTCCAGCAGCCAGCGCAGCAGCAGGCGGCCCTGGGGGTGGGCCATAAGGCCCGTGAGCGCCTCGCGCAGAGCCGCTTCCGCCTGCAGAGCGCGGCTTTGGGCCAATTTTTGTCGTTTTTCGGCCTGTTCATATGGGGCAAAGGCGTCCATCAGCGGGCCTCCTTACGAGGAGGCGCTGGGCTTGGGGCCGCTGCCGCGGCAGACGGCGGGGACCATGCCGGGCGGCCCAGACCGCGGATCAGGTCGGCCAGACCGTCCAGGGCCGAACCTTCCTGCCCTTGCGGGCCGTGCAGCGGCGTCTGGGCCAGCTGGCGCGCCATGTCCACGCCCTGGCGCAGGTTTTGGGTCAGGGCGGCCACGCGGGACGATTCCGCTCTGGCGGCCCGCAGTTGTTTTCGCTCCTCCAGGGGACGGCTCAGGCTGACGGGCAGGCCCAGGCTGTCGGCGTAGCTGTCCAGCAGCCGGTCCACGTTGAGGGCGTCCAGGGCTTCGGGCCAGGCGGCGGAGGCTTTAAGGGTCAAGGCCAGATATTGGTCTGTGGCGCTCACGCCCACCAGTTTTTGCGCCTGGGCCAGCAGGGAGACGAACTCCACCTTGAGGCGACGGCCCGTGAGCTCCGGCGGGCAGGGCGGCAGCATGTCCAGCTCGGCCATGCACAGGAAGGTGCGGTCCATGAGCGGGATGAACAGCTCGTCGTGCAGGCGTTCCAGCACGGGCCCGATGAGCACCAGTTTTTCCTCCTCGCGGGCGGCGATCTCGCTGGCCGTGACCCGGCTGCGGCCTTCCAGAATGAGCTTGAAGAGATCGTTGTAGAGCCCGTTGCGGATTTGGTTCTGCACGGCTTCCATAGCCTTGCGGGCCGTGGCCAAGTCCGGATTGACCTGCAGGAGCGGCGTGGCCGCCTGGGGGCTCTGGCCGGGGGCGCTGTCCACATAGTTGATGCCGCCTGGGGTCAGGTCGAGCCCTACGGAGCGCAGGCCCGCGGCTACGCTCATGGGCGGATCCACGGCCTTATGGATGGCCTTGAGGGTGGTGACGCCCATTTGTTGCAGCATGCGGCAGTCGGGCAGGGCGTCCATGGCCGGGGAGCGGCCGTAGACGTCGTTGCCGGCCACGTCCCAGCGTGGTCCGAAGCCGGGGAAGGAGCGGAAGCCCGACTGCCGCAAAGGGTGCCCCTGGCCTTCGCGCCCTTCCAGCCAGTACACCGAGGCCACGGGCATATGCCGGGCCGTGAGCAGCGCGGGGTTGCGCTCCGTGCGCGGATATACGGCCTGGATGACGTTGTGCCGGGCATCAGGCTGCACCGCGGCCTGGCGGCGCAGGCTTTCCGGCAGGGCCGCCGGGCCGAAGGCCTGGAGCAGCTGGCGCAGGGTCATGGCCGTGCGGCGGAAGACCGTGTCCACCCGCCGGGCCGCGTCGCAGTCCAGGACGTATTCCCCGGCGCAGAGGGGCAGAAAGCGGAAGCCGCCGCGGACGTCGGCCAGCTCAAACACAAAGGCCGTGCCGAAAGCGCCCAGTTCACCGTAGATGGTGTGCATGGCGTTGTAGAAGTTGGAGCGGTGGAAAACCGCGCGCATGCGCGCGGCCACCTCGTCCAGCCAAGCCTGTACCGGGCGTTGGCGGGCCAGGTCCGCATCGTCCAGGCTGAGGCGGAACCAGGGCCGGGCCGGACTGGTCAGCCCGCCTTGCAGCCCTGCCGCCAAGGTGCGCATGGCCAGAATGCCCGTAGCGTCTACCAGCCGACGGTTGAGCAGGGGGCCTTGTTCTGCCGCGTCCGCTTCGGGCTGCAGCCGACAGCGGGTGGGCAGAAAGTGGTCCGCCAGGCTTTGCCAGGCCGTGTCCCAGGGGGCGCGTCGGCGCAGCAGGGCCTGATAACGCCGGACCAGATCCGGAAGGCGGGCGCGTAGCGCGTCTTCGCCTGTGGGGGCGTTCTGTGTTTCCCGGTTGGTCATGATTATTGCCCCAGCAGGGTTTTGCGGGTGGTTTCCGCCCGGTTGAGCGGACTGGTGTGCACAGCGGCGTAGAGCCCGGCTGCGCGGGCGGCCTTGTCCTTCTGGATCTGGCGGGCGGCCGTGGCCGCTTCTGTGACGGGCTTCTGCACTTCCTGTTTGGGTACGGGCGTCACTTCGGGCACGCTGGGCGTGTCGGCGCTGCCTCCTCCGAATCCCATAAGAGCCTCCTTGGGGTTGACGTTGCGCAAGTCTGACGGTGTGCAGCAGACCAGCACGCCGTCCACAAAGCGGTTTTTCCGGGCGTGACGGCAGGCTTGCGGCAGCCGGGCCAACAACCGAAAACCGCAGGCTTGGGCCAGACGCCAGGCGTGGCGGTTGGGCGCGGGACAAAGGCCCAGCACCGCCGCGCAGTCCAGCCGGGTAAAAGCCCAGGCCAGGCCGTCGCGGGCCATGGGCACGGCCAGCCGGGCCGCGGCCCGGAAGGTGGTGAAATCAAATTCCCAGAGCTTGCCCCGGCGCGGCGTGAACAGGGCGCAGGCCAGCATGGCGGCGGGGTCGTGCCCGCCTGCGGCCGGATAGCAGCAGAGCAGCACGCTGTGGGCCGGGTCCGTAATGCGTTGCCAGTCGTCCAGGCTGGGGGCGGCAAAGGCGCTCATGGCGCAGCCCAGCAGCCCTTCGGCAGACATGCGGACAAAAACGGCGTCGCGCGTGGCCTGGTCCTGGGCGGGCAGGTAGTGGAAGCAGGGCATCAGTCTTCTCCGAACATGTTGTAGCGGGTTCTGGCCCGGCGGCAGCCGTCGACGGTTGCCGCCACGGGACGAAAGCCCGTGGCCGCGTAGCGCAGGGCATCGGCCCCGTGGCTGGTCCAGTCGTGCAGGGGGCCGGAGCCTGGTCCGCCGGGCCGCCACTGCCGCCGGTAGGCGCGCAGGGCCTTGATGCCCGTGGCGCAGTGCTCCGCGTCAAACCAGCAGCGCGGCAGCAGGCGGCGCACGGCGTCGATGCCGTCGGCCAGGGGCAGGGCCGGGGCCAGACTGAAACGCAGACCCATGCGCGCCGCGCATTCCCAGCGGCTCTGGCCTGTGCCCAGTTCCCGCACCCGGATGTCCTGCGGGGCCAGATGCTGGCCGTAGCAAAAGCCCCGGCCAGGCAGATCCTCCCCCGGCGCGGCCGGGCCCGCCGGGCGGGCTTTTTGCTCCAGCACCCGCACATAGTGGGCCAGCCCTTCGCCTGAGGCTTCGTAGTAGTCCACAAAGCGCCAGGTTCCCGATGGCTCCACCTGGAAAAACCAGATGGCCGTGGCGTCGTCCATGCCCAGGTCCCAGGCTGTGTGCACGGGCAGTTCCGGAGCCACGGGCAGGGCGGCGATGCGCCCTTCGCGTTCGGCCGCGTCCACCAGGGGCGCGTAGTAGGCCCCGCGCACCGCCGCGGCGAACGAGCACTCGAATTCCTGCGCAAACTCCGCCGCCTCCATGCTCTGGCGCGCGGCCTCCAGCTCCGCCTGCGGCAGGTAGCCCGTTTGCGAAGCGGGAAAGCGGAAACGCGACCACAGTCCGCTTTGGTCCGCGCCGGCCTGCTGCCAGGCGTCATAGAGCAGGTTATCCGTGCCGTGTGGCGTGCCGCAAAACAGCGCCCGTCCCTGGCGATCCGCCAGCATGGGCCGCAACACCTGGCTCCAGACCTGCCGGGGCATGTCCGCCGGTTCGTCCAGTACCAGGTCGTCCAGGTACAGGCCGCGCAGGGCCTGGGCGTTTTCCGTGCCCAGCAGACGGATGCGCCCGCCCGTGGGCAGCAGACAGGCGAGCTCGCTTTCCAGAAAGCGCGTGCCCGGTACTGCCCCGGCAAAACGGCGGCAGTAGTCCCAGGCTACGGCCTTGGCTTGCCCCAGAAAGGGTGCGGCGTAGGCCGCCCGCCAGTCCTCCCGGCCTGAAAGGAGAGCCTGACGGATCAGGTCGTTGACGGCCGCCACTGTTTTGCCGAACCGCCGGTGGCAGAGCAGGACGCAGAAGCGCGTGCGTTCCTGGTGGAAACGCCACTGTAACGGACGCGGCGTATAGGGAATGACGTGGAGCATGGCGACCTGCGGGTTGCTGTTTGAAGGTCCGCGCCGGGCGGGCCCAGCACGCTGGAGGGGCGGATGGCGCGTGGGCAGCCTGCGCTTATGGGAAAAGGGTTTCCCAAGAGCGCTACCCCTGGACCGGCGGAGCGGTTTTCTTTTTGATCCGACTATGGTTTTTTCGGGGGCTGATCCGGAGCGGGACCGGCCCAGGTTACGCGCAGGCGTGGGGCCTGGGCCGGCGCGGCGGCCGCGTCCAACGCGCCGAGGATGGCGTGGAGTTCTTTGATTTCTTTGACGATATCAATGCTTTTTTCAGCTATGTCGGCTTGATTCAGGCTGTTGGTGAGCAGGGCGAGGCGTTCTTCCAGGCTGCGCAGCAGCCCCTGCACGCCGGAACGGGGTTGCGCCGGGGCGCGCCGGGCGGCCATCAGCGGCGGGCTCCGGCGGCGCTGCCGCTGTAAGGCTGTCGGCGGACGGGCAGGCTGTGCAGGCGGTCCTCCTGACGCTCCAGGCCGTGTTCCAGCCGGGTCAGCAGGCGGTCCAGACCGCTCATGCGGGCGCTGAGGGCCTGCAGCTCACCGCGCAGGGCGGCCAGTTCGTTGTGCAGGCCGGTGAGGGCCGCCGTGCCGGGGATGGCGCGCAGGCCATTTTCCAGCCCGGCCAGGCGGCGGTTGGTGGCGGCTTCGCAGCGGGCCTCGCGCTGCAAATGCAGCAGATAGTCGTCCTGGCGGACAAAGGCCCGGCGCAGGCTCCAGAGGGCCCAGGCAAACAGGGCCTGGACCGCCAGCACCAGCAGGCTTGCGCCCGTGGAGGAAAAAAGGTCGATAGGCATGGGTTGCGCTCCGTGGTTGCAGGTGAAGGGGCGGCGGCAAAAGCCTTGTGCGGCTAAAAACCCAGGCCCAGCATGCCCAGCAGCAGGCCCATGATCTGGTCCAGGGCCGAGGGCGGCAGGCTGGCGCCCCAGGAGGCGAAAAACAGGGGGATGACAATGAGCCTTCCCACCACTTCCCAACAGAACAGCAGGCTGAGCATCCAGCCCAGAAAGGAGCGCCAGAGCCGCAGCCGACTTTGGGGCGCGCCGGCCACTTCCGCTTCATTGATGCGACTTTGCGCCGCGTTCTGCGCATTGTGGTCGGGCAGGACGCGCTGCAGGGCCGATCCCGCCATGGTGCCGAGGCCGCTGAAAAGTTTGCCGAGCAGGGTCCACATATCAGTCCTCCTCCCGTTCCAGCCGGGCCAGATAGTTGTGCAGGTCGCGCACCCGGTTGCGCCAGCCCGCAAGAAAGGCCTTCATGGAGGGGCGACGGGCGGCCAGATCGCGGTAAAAAGCCTCGCGCAGGCGCAAGGTCTGGCGGGCTGCGTACCAGTGCAAACCGGCTGCGGCCAGAGCCGCGGCCAGTTCGGCCGTGCGTTCGCCCATAAGACCGTCTTCGGCAATGGCCGTGTAGTGGTCCAGCTGGGCTTCACCCGTGGCGTTCATGGCCTGCTGCATCTGGCGCACGGCGCGCGCCGGGCCCTGGTTTACGGCCCCGTCGTAGAGCACAACGGCCAGGGGCAGGGGCAGGGCCGCGCATCCCAGGGCGTCCCAGAAGTGTTTTTTGAACAAAATCTGCGCCTGCGCCTTGGTGCAGGCACGGATGTCGTCGGCGTCCACATCGCCGTCCGTATCCAGGTCCAGTCCGTCGCAGGGGCAGGCGGCGGTGGCGCGGCGGACGCACTGGGCGCAGTTGCGCTGCTGGCGCAGGCATTCTTCTCTGGCCTGACGGGCCAGATCCTGCACCCAGCGCAGGGAAACGCCGTGGTTGGTCAGGCCGCCGGGGTCGGCAGGATGGTCGGTCAGGCCGCCCTCCCAGAGGGCGGTGAAGGCGTGGGCTTTCTGAAACGCGGTAGCGGACATGACGGGCTCCTTGCTGGTGGACTTAGCTGTCGGCCGCCGGGTTCTGAATCCGACCGGCGGGCGCGGCGCGTGAAGCCACCATGCCGCAAAGCGCGTTTGGTGTAAGACTGAAAGGCTTCAGCAGGGGGCAGACCTTGCCTGGTGCGGGTTGCGGCGGCAGGGGCGGGGGCTTGTGCGCGGATGCGTGCAAAAAAAGCCTGTCAAATGACAGGCTTATGAGTATTGCTTAATAAATATTAAAATATATAATAAATTATTACGGTGTATTATCTGAAAGTGCAGGGGGTCTGGAAGCGGCCCGGAGGCTGTGCAGCAGCCGGGCCTGCGGGGGAGCGGAGCCGTCTTTTTTCAGGATTTGCCAGACGCGGCGCTCCGAGATGCCGTGACGGCGGGCCAGACCTGCCACGGCGGCGGTGCTGCTGACGCCCTGGCGGGTGCTGCGGCTGAAGTCGTCAATGATGTCGTGCTGGCGCATTTTCTGAAACAGGGCCTCGCAGCGGGGCACATAGAGGCTGGTGCCGCCAAAGGCCGCCATGAGTTTACGCAGGCAGCTCGTGCCCAGGGAGCGGCGCAGGGGGTGACGCGGGTCCGGCAGGCGGCGAGGCACATGCAGGTTCTGGCCGCCGTAGAGGTGCAGCACGCGCTGGAACTGGCGCGGGTGATCCAGAATATCCCAGATAAGCCGGGCGCTTTCGGGCAGGTGCCGCGCGAGCTCGCGCCACTGGCGTTCCTCTTCGGCCAGGCGCAGGGCGCGGCCCCAGGCCCCGCGCACCTGGCGGTCCTGCCGGGAGGCTGCGGGCTTGGCGCTACTGGGGCACACGGCAGGCCTCCGTCAGGAGCGGGTGCGACAGGGAGGGGAGGCTGTGCGGGGGTGGGCAAAGGGGCGCGGACCAGGGAACTTCTGCCACAGGTCTTTGCGCCAGCTGTCCTGCCAGCAATCGGAGGTGGTCGCCCATAAGGCGCAGAACGGGCCGCTGGGCGGCGTCCGCCTGGGCCTGCAAGAGGTCCAGCACAGCGCTCAGGTTACGGATGTCATCGTGCAGTGCGTACATGCTATGCTCCCGTGGAAGATATTGCCGGATGGCGTAAAAATAGATTTACAAATTTTTGTTTCTGAATCAAGGAAAACTTTTTTATAAAAGAAAAGTTTTAATATATTATTTTAATTCTATTATTATATTTATATCTGCGCAAATAGCCCATATAGGCAAAAAATTTTTTATATCAATATAGGAAAACCTTGCTAAGAAAAAGGCTTCGGGGTACAGTGCTGGGGCGGCGTGCGCGGTTTTGTTTGCTGTAACGGGCGTTCTTCAGATTTTTCCGCCGCGGAAGGCGGCCCTGGCGGCCTTCCGGTCCCTAAGGCTCTGGCGGCCGCATTGCGGTGACAGAGGAAAAAGAAATGACAACCGCGAGAAAGGTAGACAGCCATGAACGCAGTGAGCCTTGGACGCGACGAGGCCGGAGCCTTTGCTAGGCGTCTGGCGCAACGGCGCGAGGCTCTGGGCCTGCGCAAGCAGGATCTGGCGAAAAAAATGGGCTTGAGCCTGACCACTATTCAGCAGTACGAGCGTGGGCAGTGGCCTCGTGGCGGGCACGCCGTGCGCCTGGCCCGGACTTTGGGCTGTTCTCTGGACTGGCTTCTGGCCGGCAAGGGCGAGGCCGAAGGCGGCGTGCTGGACACGCCCGACGCCAGGCTGGTGATGGTGCCCATGGTGGAGGCCCGGCTTTCGGCGGGCACGGGCAGCTTTGAGACCAGCGACGAGGTGCTGCGGCACTACGCCTTTCGCTGGGATTTTTTGCGCCGCAAGGGCAACCCTTCGCGCATGGTGCTGCTGCGGGTTTCGGGCGACAGCATGCAGCCGCGCATCATGCACAACGACGTGGTGCTTATTGACCAGAGCCAAAACGTGCCCGTGCCGGGGCGCATCTATGCTGTGGGCGTGGAGGACATGGTCTATCTCAAAATTGTCAATGCCGTGCCCGGGCGGCTTATCCTGAGCAGCTCCAACGCGCTTTATGCGCCCATTGAGGCCCCTACCGGCGGGCAGCTGGCCGACCTGGTGCGGGTTATCGGCCGTGCCGTGTGGGTGGGCCGTGAGTTGGATTAGGGTTGTTTTGTCCGTAGAATGGTAAAATTTCAATTAAAAATTATGCAATGACTAGAAGTAATAATGTGTATATAATTTATAGTGATATATAATAAAATTATTTTTTGTATTGTTACGTGTAAAATGCATAGATATTAAGTTGTGAACCCTTTTTTCAGCAGCATCCCCTTGTCTTGATTTGCCCAGCACAACCAGGTATGATTCCATAAGAAACGGATACTCTGCGTGCGGTTCTCCGCCCGGCAGTATTTTTGCGGCGCTGCCCTTTGCGGGCGCTCTTGCCGTTGCCAGAGCTTCTTTTGACGTCATCAGGGGATACCATGCTGCGGATTATGGCCAGGAATTTTTTGGGAAAGGCCCCACTATGGTATAAATATTCAATTTTATGCTTTTTGCTGTTGAATCCTGCCGTCTTTTTCTTGGTCAGCCCCTTTGTGGCGGGCTGGCTGATTCTGCTGGAGTTTATTTTTACTCTGGCCCTGGCCCTGCAGGTGTACCCTGTGCCTGCCGGAGGGCTGCTGGCCCTGCAGGCCGCCGCCATCGGCCTGGCCCGGCCGGAAACGATATACAGCGAAATAGCCGCCAACCTGCCCACCCTGCTTTTGCTTATTTTCATGGTGGCCGGCATCTACTACCTCAAGGATGTGCTTTCGCTGGTTTTCACCAGCCTTTTTCTGCAGTTCAGGAAAAAATGGCAAGTTTCGCTGGTGTTTTGTGTGGCCACCGCCGCGCTTTCCAGTTTTTTGGACGCGCTGACGGTGCTGGCCGTGCTTATTGCCGTCATTTTTAATTTTTACGCCATCTATCATCGGGTGGGCAATGCCTACGCGGGCATTCCCAAGGAGCAGGCGGAACAGGAAACTGCCGCCTTCCAGGGCTTTCTGCGCAATCTGATCATGCACGCGGCCGTGGGCACGGCTCTGGGCGGCACCCTGACCCTGGTGGGCGAGCCGCAGAATATGATGATCGGTACGAAAATGGGTTGGAATTTCGCCGATTTCTTCAGGCACTGCGGGGTTATTGCCGTGCCTGTGGTGCTGGGCGGCTTTATTCTGTGCCCTCTGCTGGAGCTTTTGCGTTTTCCCGGTTTCGGCTATGAGCTGTCGGACAAAATACGTCAGCTCATTGTCAGGGATTATGAAAAAAGGGCCCGCAAACTCACGGGGCAAAGCGTGTATCAATACGCGCTGCAAGGGCTGGTGGCGCTGCTGCTCATTGTGGCCTTAGGCTTTCATGTGGCCGAGGTGGGGGTGATCGGCATTGGCGTCATTGTGGTCCTTTCCGCCTTTACCGGCATGATCCATGAACACGATTTTGCAGAACCCTTCAACAACGCCATGCCCTTTGCCACACTCATCGTGATCTTTTTTGCCATTCTTGCGGTGGTGCACGACCAGCACCTGGTCACGCCGGTGGTGCAGTGGGTGCTTTCCTTCAAGGGGCAGACGCAGCTGCTTGTGCTCTACGGGGTCAACGGGCTGCTTTCCATGGTCAGCGACAGCGTTTTTGTGGCTTCGGTTTTTCTTTCCGAGATGGACAAGGCCTACAATGCCGGGGCCTTTGACCTGGACTGGTATCAGAATATTGCCGTGGTCATCAACATGGGCACCAATATTCCCTCCCTGGGCACGCCCAACGGCACAGCCGGGTTTTTGTTCCTGCTTACTTCGGCCCTGTCCCCGGTGATTCGGCTGTCCTATCTGCGCATGTTGCAGCTGATGTTACCGTATTTTATTGTTCTTTCAAGCATAGGCGGCGCCATGGCGTATTTCTTTCTGCAATGACAGGCACGGATGGGCGCCAGGCCTTTGCCAGGGGCCTTTTCGGCCGGCAGGAGATATTTTGATTATGACAGCACACTGTACTGCGCCAGGAGCGGACGCATGAATACCGACAATATCCTGATTACGTGCATTGCCTCGGAGGGCCATGCGGATGAAATTATGAGCGTTGCCCGGCAGGCCGGGGCCCGTGGGGGCACGGTTTTGGGCGCGCGGGGCACGGGCACGGAAGAGGACGTGAAGTTTTTCGGCATAAGCATGGTGCCGCAAAAAGAAATGCTGCTGATTGTGGCGCAGGCCGATCTGGTTCAGACCATTGTGGCGGCCATCTGCAGCATGAGCATTTTCAGCGATCCCGGCAGCGGTATTGTCTACACCACCCCGGTGCACCAGTTCCATATCCTTGGGCAGTGCGAATAGAGCATTGCAACGTTGCAATGTTTTGGCGGTTGCGTAAGAGCCGCCCGCCGTGGAGGCGCAAGGGCAAGTTCTTTGCGCGGGTAAGCGCCGGAATGAGCGTGCCGAAACGTTGAGAATACATATTCGCAAAGGGAAGCTGCTCTGGAGCCGTTGCCCTCTGCCATTGCGTCGGCGGCGCAAGATGCGGCAGTGCCCGGCACGCGGCGTTACGTCCGGGCTTTGCGGTTTTTGCGTTTAACGATAGGGCGTTGTTTCGTGCCGCTACACGGCAGGCCGCGTTACGGTTTGGCTTTGCGGCTTCGCCAGCGGTCCAGGGTCAGGTAGACCACGGGCGTGGTGTAGAGGGTGAGCAGCTGGCTCACCAGCAGGCCGCCCACGATGGTCACGCCCAGGGGCTGGCGGATTTCGGCTCCGTCGCCCTGGCCCAGGGCCAAAGGCACGGCCCCCAGAATGGCGGCGAAGGTGGTCATCATAATGGGCCGGAAGCGCCGCAGACAGGCTTCGTAGATGGCTTGTTCCGGCGGCAGGTTGCGGGTGCGGGCGGCCTCAATGGCGAAGTCCACCATCATGATGGCGTTCTTTTTGACGATGCCGCAGAGCAGCAGCACGCCGATCAGGGCAATGACGCTGAACTCCATGCCGCAGGCCATGAGGGCCAGCAAAGCCCCGCCGCCCGCCGAGGGCAGGGTGGAAAGGATGGTCAGGGGGTGGATAAGGCTTTCGTACAGAATGCCCAGCACGATGTAGAGCGCGGCCAGAGCCGCCAGGATGAGCACCACCTGGTTGCCCACCGTGTCGCTGAACATCTTGGCCGTGCCCTGAAAACTGCCCACTACGGTGGAGGGCATGCCCAGGCGCACCCTGGCGGCGTCGATGGCCGTTTGCGCCTGGGAAAGCGCAGCCCCCGGCGCCAGGTTGAAGGCCAGCGTCACTGCGGCAAATTGCCCCTGATGGGCTACGGAAAGAGGCGCAAAGGCGGGGGTTACCTGGGCCACGCTCAACAGGGGCACCAGCCCCCCCGTGCCCGGCAGACGCACCTTTTCCAGGGCCTCGGCTCCGGCCAGCCAGTCCGGCCCGTATTCCAGCACCACGCGGTATTGGTTCTTGTCTTCATAGATGGTGGAAACCTGGCTCTGACCAAAGGCGTTGCCCAAGGCGCGGTCCATGTCCTTCATGCTCAGCCCGTAGCGGGCCAGGGCATCGCGGTCCGCGCTGATTAAGGTTTGCAGGCCGCGTTCTTCTATGTCGCTGTCCACGTCCTTGAAAGCGGCGTCCGCAGCCAGGGCCTGCTGCAAGCGGCGGCCCCAGGTGCGCAGGGCGTCCAGGTCGTCGGCCTGGAGGGTGTACTGGTACTGCGCGCGCGCGCCGCGGCCGCCCATCATGATGTCCTGAGCGGGCTGCAGAAAGATCTGCAGGCCCGGCTCCGAGGCCAGCTTGCCGCGCAGGCGTCCGATAACGCCCTGTGCGCCGATTTTGCGTTCCTTCAGCGGCTTGAGGGCGATAAAGACCCCGGCCCCGCCGCGGCTGCTTGAAAGGTGGGCCGAAACCTGCTGCACGGCCGGGTCCGCCCGAATGATGTTGACCAGCCGGGTGAGTTTGGCCTGCATGGCCTGGAAGGACGCGCTCTGGTCCGCGCGTACGCTGCCCATGATTACGCCTGTGTCCTGCACGGGGAAAAAGCCTTTGGGCACTACAACGTACATCCACACATTGGCGGCTACCACCAGCAGCAGAGAAAAGAGCGTCAGGCGGCGGTGGCGCAGCACCACGGGCAGGCTGCGGGCGTAGCCCGTCTGCAGGGCTGCCAGGACATGCCCCCAGGCGTCGCCCACGCGGGCCAGCAAACGGCGCAGCGCGCCCACCAGCCCCCCGGCCCCGCAGCGCCTGGCGGTTTGGCGGGCCTTGGCTTCGTGCTCCAGGGGGCGCAGCAGGCGCGCGCACATCATGGGCGTGGTGGTGAGGGAAACCAGCATGGAAACCAGCACCGCCGTGGTCAGCACTACGGAAAACTCGCGGAACAGTCGCCCCACAATGCCGCCCATGAACACGATGGGCGTGAACACCGCCACCAGCGAAAGAGAAATGGAAACCACGGTAAAGCCCACTTCGCGCGCGCCGCGCAGGGCTGCGCGCAGGGGTTTTTCGCCCGCTTCCAGCCGACGCACGATGTTTTCCAGCACCACGATGGCGTCGTCCACCACAAAGCCTGTGGAAACGGTGAGGGCCATGAGCGAAAGATTGTCCAGGCTGTAGCCGCAGAGGTACATGACGCCGAAGGTGCCCAGCAGGGATACGGGCGCGGCCACGGCGGGGATAGCCGTGGCCCGGCCGTTGCGCAGAAAAAGAAAGGTCACCAGCACCACCAGGGTCATGGCCAGAAGCAGGCTTTTTTCCACCTCGTGCAGGGAGGCGCGGATGGTCTGGGAGCGATCCATGCGCAGCTCCAGATCCGCGCTTTCGGGCAGCCAGGAGCGCAGCTGTGGCAAGAGCGCCTTAACATGGTCCACAGTGGCGATGATGTTGGCGCCGGGCGAGCGGAAGACGATCAGCAGCACCGCCGGTCTGCCGTTGGAAAGGGCCATGGCGCGCACGTCCTGCGCGCCGTCCTCCACCCGGGCCACGTCGGCCAGGCGAATGGTTTTGTCGCCCCGGCGGGCCACGATGACGTCTTTGTAGTCCTGCGCTTTGCGCAGCTGGTCGTTAGCCCCCACCAGCCAGAAGTTTTTGTCGCTTTCCAGCATGCCGCGGGGCAGAAAGGCGTTGGCCCCGGCCAGGGCCTTGCGCACGTCTTCCATGACCAGGCCGGCGCGGCTCAGGGCGTCCGGGGTGACCTCCACCCGCACGGCGGGCAGGGCCCCGCCCCCTACGACCACTTCGCCCACGCCGGGCAGCTGTGAAATCTTTTGCGCCAGCACCGTGGAGGCTGCGTCGTAAAGCTGGGAGCGGGTCAACACGCCGGAAGTGATGGACAGGATCATGATGGGCGCGCCGGCCGGGTTCACCTTCCGGTAGGTGGGGTTGGAAGGCATGGTGGGCAGGGTGGAGCGGGCCGCGTTGATGGCGGACTGCACGTCCCTGGCCGCACCGTCGATATTGCGGTCCAGATCAAATTGCAGGACCACTTCCGAGGAACCCAGGCTGCTGGAGGAGGTCATTTCGGTCACGCCGGCGATGCGGCCCAGGGCGCGTTCCAGCGGGGTGGCCACGGTGGCGGCCATGGTTTCCGGCCCGGCGCCGGGCAGTTTCGCCCGCACCACCACCACGGGAAAATCCACCTGCGGCAGCGGGGCTACGGGCAGCAGGCCAAAGGCCACCACGCCCGCCAGGGCAATGGCCAGGGTCAGCAGGGTCGTGGCCACGGGCCGCCGGATAAAGGGCGCGGAAAGGTTCAGAGGCAGGATTTCCGGCCCCAGGCGGTGGGCGCGCCCTTCCTCGCGGTTCTTGCGGCCGTTGTCGGGCGTTGCGCCGCGCGCCGTGTCATTCACGGTCGCGCCTCCGGGGCTTCCAGCCCGTCTGCGTCGCCCGCTGCGTCCGTCCGGGGCAGGGCCGCGCCCCGGCCTCGCAGCCGACGGCTCAGACGGTCAAACCAAAGGTAGACCACGGGCGTGGTGAAGAGGGTCAGCACCTGGCTTACCAGCAGCCCGCCCACCATGCTCACGCCCAGGGGACGGCGCAGTTCCGCGCCCATGCCCCAGCCCAGCATGAGGGGCAGGGCCCCCAGCAGGGCCGCCAACGTGGTCATGAGAATGGGCCGCAGCCGCAGCAGACAGGCCTGCCGGATGGCCGCCAGGGGCGTTTTGCCCTCGCGTCGTTCGCCCTCCAGGGCGAAGTCGATCATCATAATGGCGTTTTTTTTGACGATGCCGATGAGCAGGATAATGCCGATAATGCCCACCACGCCCAGCTCCATGCCCGCCAGCATGAGGGCCAGCAGAGCCCCGATGCCCGCCGAGGGCAGGGTGGAGAGGATGGTCAGGGGATGGATGTAACTTTCGTACAGCACGCCCAGTACAATGTAGACCGTGACCACGGCGGCCAGAATAAGCCAGAGCTGATTGTCCGTGGAGGACAGAAAGGCGCTGGCTGCGCCCTGAAACTGGGTGCGCAGGGCCGCGGGCAGGCGGAGTTCGCGTTCCTCTTCCTGCACGGCGCGCACGGCTGCGCCCAGAGAAGAGCCCTGCGCCACATTGAAGGAAAGGGTGGCCACGGGGAACTGCCCCTGCCGGGCCAGAGCCAGCTGCACGGGGCGCTCTTCCACCTTGGCGATGCTGGTGAGGGGTACGGGCTTGCCGTCCCCGCCGGTAACGTAAATATGCTCCAGATCCTGCGGCGTGCGACGGAAATGTTCTTCCGTTTCCAACACCACTTTGTATTGGTTGGTCTGGGTAAAGATGGTGGAAATGAGCCGCTGGCCCAGGGCGTCGTAAAGGGCGTTGTCCACATCATCCATGTTGATGCCCAGGCGTCCGGCGGCGTCACGGTTGATTTCCACCCAGGCCATGCGCCCGGGGGGCAGGTGGTCGCTGGTGACGGTGTCCAGTTCCGGCCGCCGCTGTAAGGCTGCTGTCAGTTTCGGCGTCCAGGCTTCGAGCTGTGTACGGCTGAGGGCCTCTATGGTGAACTGGTACTGGCTGCGGGCCACGCGGTCTTCAATGGTCAGATCCTGCACGGGCTGCAGATACAGGCGCACGCCGGGCAGGGCCGCGGCCCTGGCTGCAATGCGCCGGGCAATGGCCGGTGCGCGGGCGTCGCGCTCGTCCAGGGGTTTGAGGGCGATGCTCAGGCGCGAGGTAGCCGGGCTTTGGTTTACGCCGTCCACGCCCACAAAAAAGACCACGTCGGCCACGGCCGGGTCCTGCAGGATGCTCCGGGCCAGGTCGCGCTGCCGCTCGGCCATGGCCGCGAAGGAGGTGTCCTGCGGAGCCTCGGCCAAACCCTGGATGACGCCCGTATCCTGCACGGGGAAAAAGCCCTTGGGCACGAGCGTATAGAGCAGGGCTGTGAGCGCCAGCGTGCCTACGGTGACGGCCAGGGTCAGGCCTTGATGGGCCAGCACCCAGTCCAGCCGTCGCTCGTACCAGGCCAGCAGCTTGGGGAAAAAGCCGCCCTGGCCTGCGGCCTGCGCCTCCGGCCGCAGCAGTACGGCGCAGAGCATGGGGGTGAGCGTGAGCGAAATGACTGCCGAAATGAGGATGGTGACGGCCAGGGTGACGGCGAATTCGCGGAACAGCCGCCCCACCACGTCGCCCATGAAAAGCAGGGGAATAAGCACCGCCACCAGGGAAATGGTCAGAGAAATGATGGTAAAGCCGATTTGCCCCGCGCCAATGAGGGCGGCCTCCCGTGGTTTGTGTCCTTCTTCCAGATACCGGGCGATATTCTCAATGACCACAATGGCGTCGTCCACCACAAAACCCGTGGCGATGACCAGGGCCATGAGGGTCAGGTTGTTGAGCGAAAAGCCCGCCAGATGCATGACGCCCAGCGATCCCACCAGCGAAAGGGGCACGGCCAGGGCCGGAATGAGCGTGGCCCGGCCGTTGCGCAAAAACAGCCAGATAACCCCGATGACCAGGCCGATGGAAAGCAGCAGCTCCAGCTGCACGTCGTGCACTGTGGCCCGGATGGTCACGGTACGGTCCGTGACCACGCGCACGTTGACGTGGCCGGGCAGGGTCTGCTGCAGCACGGGCAGCAGGCGCAGCACGCCGTCGGCCACGCCAATGACGTTGGCTCCGGGCTGTCGCTGCACCGAAAGCACGATGGCTGGGCGAAAATTTCCGCCTTCCCCAGCCACATAAGCGGCCAGGCGGGCGTTTTCCGCCCCTTCCACCACCGTGGCCACGTCCTCCAGGCGCAGGGGAGCGCCGTCCTTGTAGCCGATGATGGTGCGGCCGTATTCCGTTGCCGAGGTCAGCTGGTCGTTGGCGTCCAGGGTGCTGGCGCGCTCCGGCCCGTCAAAGCTGCCCTTGGCGTCGTTGACGTTGGCCTTGTCTATGGCCGTGCGCACGTCGGCCAGGGTCAGGCCCGCGTGGGCCAGAGCGCGGGGGTTCACCCGCACCCGCACTGCCGGGCGCTGCCCGCCCGAAAGGGTTACCAGACCTACGCCCGGCAGCTGCGAAATTTTTTGCGCCATGCGCGTGTCCACCAAGTCTTCCAGCCGGGTAAGGGGCATGGCGTCGCTGGTGACGGCCAGGGTCACCACGGGCGGGTCCGCCGGGTTGACCTTATTGTACACGGGGGGCGTGGGCAGGTCTGAAGGCAGCAGATTGTCCGCCGCGTTAATGGCCGCCTGCACCTCCTGTTCGGCCACATCCAGCGCTGTGGTCAGGTCAAACTGCAGAGTCACCACCGAAGCGCCGGCTGTGGACTGCGAATGCATCTGCACCAACCCCGGCATGGTGCCGAACTGCCGCTCCAGCGGGGCCGTGACCACCGAAGCCATGACGTCCGGCGACGCGCCGGGATACAAGGTCTGCACCTGAATGGTGGGGTAGTCGATCTGCGGCAGGGCCGCTACGGGCAGATAGCGGTAGCCCAACAGCCCCGAAAGCAGCAGGGCCGCCATGAGCAGCGAAGTGGCCACCGGGCGGAGAATGAAAATGCGCGAAAAATTCATGCGGGTTCCGGGGTAAGGTGCGGGACGATGGAATTTTTGTGGAGGAGGGGCGGCGCGGCCGGTTTAACTGCCTGCACTTTCCCGCTGTTGCGCAGGCAGAACAGGCACGGCTTCGGCCTTGGGCGTGTCCACACTGGCCGCCACGCTCACCGTGCTGCCGTCGCGCAGCCGGTCCAGTCCGTCCACTATCACGGTTTCGCCGGCGGCCAGCCCCTTTTCCACTACCGTCAGACTGTCCGTTGTCAGACCCACGGTAATCAGACGCAGACTGACCGTGCCCGTCGGAAGGGCGGCTGCCGGTTTTTGACCCTTGGGGGCGACAGCGGAAGTCTGCGCGGCGGCCTTGGGGCCGGAGGCGGTTGCGGCGGCCGCGGCGTTCAGCACATAAACGTAGCTGCCGCGCGTGCCCAGCTGCACGGCGGAGGCCGGTACGGTAACCGCTTCGGGCAGCACGCGCGCCAGCAGGCGGGCATTGACAAACTGGTTGGGGTAGAGGGCTTCCGCCACATTATCGAAACGGGCCTTGAGCTTCACCGTGCCTGTGGAGGCGTCGATCTGGTTATCCAAAGAAATCAGCCGCCCCAGGCCAAGACAGGTTTTCTGCTCTCTGTCCCAGGCCTGCACGGGCAGGGGGCCGGAACCTTCCTGTTCGCTGCGGCGCAGAGCCTGCACCACCAGGGGTACCTGGCTTTCGGGCAAGGTAAAAACCACGTCGCAGGGGCTGACCTCGGTAATGCGTACCAGCCCCTCGGTGGAAGAGCTTTTGATCATATTGCCTTCGTCCACGTTGCGCAGGCCCAGCCGGCCCGACACCGGGGCCGTGATGCGGCTGTATTCCAGCTGCAGGCGGGTCGAATCTGCGGCGGCTTTGTCCGCCGCCACCGTGCCTTCGTACTGGCGCACCAGAGCGCGCTGGGTTTCGTATTGCTGGGCCGCGATGAAGTCCCCCTTGGAGAGCTGGGCGTAGCGGCGTAGGTCCTTGCGGGCATTGTCCAGCTGCGCCTGGTCCTTGGCCAGAGTGCCCAGGGCCTGATCCAGAGCGGCCTGGAAGGGACGCGGGTCAATTTCCGCCAGCAGCTCACCGGCCTTGACGCGCTGGCCCTCGGTAAAGTGCAGACGCAGCAGCTGCCCGTCCACCCGGCTGGTCACCAGCACGTCGCTGGAAGGCAGCACCGTGCCCAGCCCGTTGCAGAACTGGGGCACGTCCTGCGCCAGGGCCACGGCTACGCGCACCGGAGCCGCGGCTATGGGCGCGCCCTGACGGCCGCCGCTGGAGAGCAGCCGCCAGCCCGCCAGGGCCAGAACGACCAGAAGCAGGACGGCCAGCCGACGACGTGAACGGGGGAAACAGGACGGTAAAACAGGACTCATGCGAGAGGTTCTCCTTGAGGCAGGGGCCCGAAGCTGACGCAAAAGACGGCTTCTTCCGGCCCGGCGGGCAGCAGTTCCAGCCGCCAGTGCAGACGTTCACAGGCGCGCAGGGCAAGAGAAAGCCCCAGGCCGTGGCCGGCAGTATCCCGCCCTGTGTGGCCGTGTCGTGCGCCGCGCGCAAAAACATCCACATCCGCCGGGATGCGGCCGCGGTTGCGCACCAGCAGCGTTGTAGCCGTAAGGCTGACGGCGGCGCGATTATCTTCTGTGTACTTGCAGGCGTTGTCTAGTAGATTTTTAAAGATAATGGTTGTCAGATCTCTGTGCCCCCAGACCCGTACCGCCGGGGCCAGGGCTGCGCAGACCTGTACGGGCGCGCGCTGTGCGCTGCGGGCAAGCGCATTGGGCGAAAGCGGCGGCCGCGACGGCGAAAGCCCGCCCGGCAGCCCGTGGGCGGCGGAATCTGCAGCGTCGCGGACCGGCACACTCCCGTCAACGTCGGGGGGTGCCGGAATAGATTCCAGGCGCAGCAGTCCGTCTTTTTCCATGCGGTGCAGCAGTCCGCACAGCAGGGCTGTGGCGTCCAGTTCCCGGCACTCCAGCTCTTCCGGCCGCCGGGCCAGCAGCAGCAGGGTGCGCACAGTGTGGGCCATGCCTTCGGTGGTGCGCGTCAGCCGTCGCAGGGTGGGCATAAGTGCGGCGCTCTGGGGCAGGGCCGCCAGACGCGGTTCCAGAATTTCCAGGCCGCCCTGCAGCACGGTGAGGGGCGTGCGCAGCTCGTGGCTTACGTCACCGGTAAAATTGCTTTCCCGCCGCACATAGCTGCGCAGGGCCGCCTCGCGCGCGGCCACGGCCCTGGCCAGCACGCCCACCTCGTCATGCAGCTCCGTGCAGGGCACGGCGGGTGTCTGTGTTGCTCCGTCGTGCAGCAAGGCTTCCGGCGGGCGGGCCTCCACGGCGGCGGTAAGTTCGCGCAGGGGCGCGGTGAGGCGGCGGCTCAGCACCACGGCCAGCGCCACGGCCAGGCCCAGACCCGCCAGCGCGCAGAGCAGCAGCGCGCCGGTGAGCTTTTGATTGAGTGCCGCAAACACGCCCACCTCGCCGCTGAGGGCGTAGATGACGTTGTCGCGCCGCGCCACCAGCACGAAGTCGCGGCTGTTTTCAGTCAGGTGCAGACCGTCGGGCAAGGCGCGCCAGGGGTCGGGCACTTCTTTGCCTACCAGAAAACGCCAGTGCATGACGGCGGCCAGATCTTCGCCGTAGTAGAGTTTTTCGCCGCCGCGATCTTCGGCTTCCCAGGCGCGGCGTTCCGCCTCCATGAGGGCGTCCATGACCGGCCGGGTATGCCAGGCCAGCAGCGCCGTGCCCAGAGAATCAAAGGAAAGGCGTCCGGCCAGGCCCAGCGCCGCGCCCATGCTCAGGGCCAGAAAGACAAAGGCCGCCAGCAGGCGACGGCGGATGCTGGCGCGGCGTGGGCGGAAAGCGACAGACATCAGGCTGTCCCCTCCGTGTCCTCTGTTGCTTCGTCATCGGCATCCAGGCACAGACGGTAGCCCATATGGGGCAGGGTGTGCAGCAGGGCGGCGGCAAAAGGTTTGTCCAGTTCGCGCCGGAGTTCGTGGATGTGGGTGCGCAGGGCGCTGCCTTCGGGCGGCGCATCGCCCCAGAGGAGGTTTTCCAACTCCTGGCGGCGCACCAGGGCCGGAGCTGCGCGCAGCAGTTCCGTCAGGATGCGGAAGCCCGTGGGGCTCAGGCGCAGGGGGCGGCCCGCGCGTTGGGCCCAATGTTCGGCCGTGTTGAGCTGCACGTCGGCATAGGTCCAGACTGCGCCGGCAACCTTGCCCGCCTGCAGCCGACTGCGTCGGAGCAGGGCGCGCACGCGGGCCGCCAGCTCTTTGAGGGCAAAGGGTTTGACCAGATAGTCGTCTGCTCCGGCCTCCAGGCCCAGTACGCGGTCGGCCACGGTATCGCGGGCCGTGAGCATGAGCACGGGCAGGGTCTGCCCATGCTCTTCCCGCAGGGCGCGGCAGAGGGCCAGACCGTCCATGCCTGGCAGCATGACGTCCAGAATCAGGCAGTCAAAGCGCCGTTCCAGGGCCATGGCCAGGCCCGCGCGGCCGTTGCGGGCGCAGTCCAGCTCATAGCCCAGGGGCTCCAGGTAGGCATAGAGGTTGGCGAGGATATCCTCGTTGTCCTCAACGAGCAGCAGGGTGTCGGGCATGGCCGGGGGCGTTTTCCTGTCGGGGCTGGACGGGGGGCAGGTCCGCGTCCGTCACCGGGCCCAGAATGGTGAGGCTGTCCACCTCCACCGTATTGGGGCGTTTGCGGTTCCAGTCCACATGGCCCTGCAGGCGGATTTTGTCCTTGGGCGTCACAGTAGACTGGCCGAAAACCGCGTTTTCGATTTCCACTACCACCTGGCCGCTGCGGTCTTCAAACAGATAACGGTGCTTACGCCGGGGCAGCTTTTCCACCAGGCGGCCTTCCAGCACGCAGGGGGCATCGTCCTGCGCATTGAGCACGTCCACGGCGCGGGTCACCGCCGGGGCCACGCCTGGCCCTTCAAAGCCTGCGGCTTGGGCGGGCGGGGAGCAGATTGTCAGCGCCAGCAGGGCCAGCAGGGCGGCAAGGGCTGTTCTGGGCATGGGGCCTCCTTGTAAAACAGTTTGCCTTTGAAAACAGACATAGGCAAAGTTTGCGTCATGTTCATTGCGGCGCGCGCCGACCTGAATGCGCGGCGTCGGCCTCTGTGCCGCGGGGACTGGCGCACGTCGTTGCCGGAGCGAGGTTATGATGAACAGGCCCCGGCAGATGCGGCGCAGCGCTGGGCGGGCGGGTTTGCCCGCCCGCCCAGGGAATAACGGCGGATCGGGCCCCTCCGGGCCTGCAGAGACCCGGAGGGCGCGAAGGGCGGCGGTTTTACAGGGGCTGCACGCTGTGCGCCACCATCACAGGGGTAGTTTTGTTTTTGACGCGCAGCACGCCCGCCAGGCGCACTTCGCTCTGCAGGGCCGGCACGGCCGCGCCTTTGAGGGCTTTTTTGCCCAGCGCCACGGTTACGCGGCCGGTGGCGTCCTCAAAAACATACTGCACTTTTTTGCCGGGCACTTTTTCCACCAGGCGTCCGGTAACGCGCATGGGGGTTCTGTCGCCGGAAGCAAGGGCCTTGGCCACTGTATCCACCGGGGCTTTTTTTGTCACCCCTTTGGTTTTGGCGGCTTTGGTTTTGTGGGGCGCGGCGGCGGCGGGAGCGCCCGTGCTGTCGGCAGCGACGGCATAGGCGGCGGGAGCGGCCAAGGCCAGGGTCAGAAGCAGAATCCACAAATAACGCATGGTGTGTCCTCCTGGAACAGGCATAGAGTTTAGGCAGTGCGGGCAAAAGCACTGTGGGGGCCACCATGCGCCCCCCCGTGTCAGCAAAGCGTTAAGGCGCTCCTCACGCCGACGTTCTTGTGAAAAGATCGCAACACTGCTATCTTGCGGCCATGAAAGAGCTCGATCCCCATACCATCCGTCCTTGCCTGGCCTGCGGCGGCACCGACGTGCACCTGGAGTCCATGTTGCCGCCGGGACGCCGGCAGGAAGTGTGGCGCGTGGTCTGTTCTTGCGGGCAGACCTCGCAGCAGTGGTCGGTTTCGCAGGGGGCGGCCATCCGCGCCTGGAACCGCAACCTGGCCAGCGGGCACGATGCGGGCAGTCTGCACACGCCCGAAAAAGCCTGACCAACCCCGGCCCCGGCGGGGCGAGCTCTTGGGACTGTTGCCCCCTGCGGGAACAGCCATCCCCCGACCCTGAAGCCCTGCGGCGGAGCTGCGCGCCATGAAAAAATTTTCAGAACTGAGCGAGGCGGAAATCCTTGCCCTGGCCATCAGCCTGGAAGAAGAGGACGAGCGTATCTATGCGGACTTCGCCGCCGCCCTGCGGGAGGACTTCCCGGCCACCGAGGCCGTGCTGGCGGGCATGGGCGCGGAAGAAACCGTGCACCGGCAAAAACTCACCGAGCTGTTCCAGAAAAAATTCGGCGGGCACATCCCGCTGATCCGTCGGCAGGACGTCAAAGGCTTTGTGCAGCGCAAGCCCTTGTGGCTGGTGCGTCCGTTGGGCCTGGAGGCGGTGCGGCGCTTCACGGCCTCCATGGAGCTGGAAACCCGTCAGTTTTATGAAAAGGCCGCATCCAGAACCGCAGACCCGGATATCCGCCGCCTGCTGGACGACCTGGCGCAGGTGGAGAGGCGACACGAAATCAACGCCGAGCGCCTTTCCGACAAATACCTGAACAAGGACGCCAGAGCCGTGGAAGCCGCGGCCCAACGCCGCCTGTACGCCCTGCAGATCATCCAGCCCGGGCTGGCCGGGCTCATGGACGGCAGCGTTTCCACCCTGGCGCCGGTTTTTGCGGCGGCCGCGGCCACGCACGATTCCTGGCAAGCCTTTCTGGTGGGCCTGGCCGCCTCCCTGGGGGCGGGCATCAGCATGGGCTTTGCCGAGGCCCTTTCGGACGACGGCAGTGTTACCGGCCGCGGCCACCCCTGGGTGCGCGGCCTGGTCTGCGGCCTTATGACCACGCTGGGCGGCATAGGCCACACCCTGCCGTTTCTTATCGGCAACTACCGGGCGGCGCTCATGGCGGCGCTGGTGGTGGTGGCGCTGGAGCTGGCCGCCATTACCTGGGTGCGTTCCCGCTTCATGAACACGCCCATTGTTTCCGCGGCCCTGCAGGTGGTGCTGGGCGGGGTGCTGGTCTTTCTGACCGGACTGCTTATCGGCAACGCCTGAGGGCGCACAAGAAAAAAGCCTTTGCACTGGTGGTCGTTTTGGCCTAACACTAACCCTAAGGTGTCCCTGGCGGCCCGCAGCTTTGCCGCTGGCCGATTTGAGAGCAGATCAGCTTTGAGCGTATCCATTCAAAGTTCAAAGTAAAAGATGCGTCCGCTTCAGCGCGTAACTGCAACTACATTGCGCGTATGCCTTTGCGGAGGACGTCTGCTTCGGCAGCTGCCAGGGCAATTTCACTGTGGAATTGCTTCAGGGGATGTCTTGGGACCGACATACCGCGAAAACGCTCGGAAGGGGGGGCGTATCATGTTAGATTTCTTCAGCGTACCACATTTGCTGTTGGTAATGGTTATAGCCATGATTCTGTTCGGCACCAAAAAATTGCCGGAAATCGGCGCCGGTCTTGGCCGGGCCATCCGGGACTTCCGCCGGGCGGCCAGTGAGCCTGACACGGTGGACCTGCCCCGCCGGGAAAGCAAGGCCGAGGACGTGGGCCGCGACAGCTGAGCCCGGTGACCTGCCGGAAACAGAACGCCATAAAAACACGGCGGCTACGTCCTCAGAGGCATGGCCGCCGTGTTTTTATGGCGTTTCCCGCGTGGTTTGTCGCTTGTGGTAAAAAGGACGCTGGCCCTGTCGGCGTGCCCGCGCAGGCCAACAGGGCTGCAACCCGCGCGGCGGGTTCTTTACACGCCATGGCCCACGCGGGCTCACGGTGAAATTGTTCAGTCCTTGCGCGGCGGGGCCACTTCCGCATCCACGATGTCTTCATCGCTGTCGGGGGACGCGGTGGCGTTTTGCGGCCCGCCTTCCGGTCCCGAATCCGGCTTGCCGTCCGGTTCGGAGCCTGGCCCTGTGTCCGGGTCGGCGGCGTCCGCGCCCTGGGGCAGGGCGTGGGCGTCCAGTACCTGCGCGTTCAGGGCCAGGCGCTGTTCCTGGTTTTGCGGCAGGGGCACGCAGCCTTTGTCCACCAGCACAATGCCCGTGCGTTCCAGCACCTGGCGGCGGTAGGCGTATTCTTCCTGCATCTTATGGTGCCGGTAGACAAACCAGCGGTGCACCAGGTAACAGACGGCCAGCAGGGCCGCGGCGCTGCCAGCTATCCAGGGGATATACGGCGTCAGCGCGCCGCCCATGCGCACCAAAGCCGTAAAGGCCCCGTCCACAAAAAACAGCCCCGCACCCAGCAGCAGGATGCCCAGCAAGAGCACCACCGTGGGCGCATTGCGGATAATGGCGTAAAACCGTCGTAGGCGTTCGGGCACCTGCGCCTCGTCCGCATCGCCCCCGGCTTCTTTTGCGGCTGGCGCGGCGTCTTCCCGGCCCAGAAAGCGCGCCACCCAGGTGCCGGAAAGGTGCACCAGCAGCATGAGCCCCACCGGGGCCAGCACGGCCGCCACGGCCCAGCCCAGCCAGGGAAAGCGGGCCAGGGGCGGGCCGCCCGGAGTTTCTGGCGCGGCGTGCATGACCCCGTAAAAAAAAGACACGCCGCCCACGGCCAGTTCCACCAGAAAAATGGCTACCATCAGATAGAGCAGGGCGTCTTTGTACGGCCCGGCGTACCAGGCCAGCCGCCCACGGCCGGCGCGGGGGCCTGCTCCGGACCGGTCGGCAAACTGGGCGGCTGGCCGCCCGTTATGGTCAGATTTGCGCATGCGTTCCCTCACGAATAGGCAGCATACGTTGCCGCGCGCCGTCCCGCAAGCCCCGGACCGCCCCTTGCCCGCAAGGCGCATCTGGCTTACCGTGCGCGCAGACGTGGGGCGTTGCAGCCTTGAGCCGAGCGGACGGCTGCGTGAGCTGACGTCCGCCGTGCAGCCGTAGCGCGGTTTGCCCGGCGGATAAGCGTCGGAGTGGGGTCTTGTCCTTGCAGATATACTTCCGCAACGGCAAGCGGGGCCAATGGAATGGAGGACACAGCATGCATGTACTTGTGACGGGCGCGGCGGGTTTTATCGGCTACCATCTCTGCCGGCGGCTGCTGGCCGACGGGCATACGGTGGTGGGGCTGGACAACTGCAACGACTACTATGACGTGCAGCTTAAAAACGACCGCCTGGCGCAGCTGGCGGCACTGCCGCAGGCCGCCGGTTTTCGCTGCGTGCGGGGAGATTTGGCCGATGGCCCGGCCCTGGCCGCGCTCTTTGAACAGGAAGGCTTCAGCCATGTGGTCAACCTGGCCGCCCAGGCCGGAGTACGCTACAGCCTGCAGAATCCTGAGGCCTATCTCAATGCCAACCTGCTGGGTTTTGGTCACATTCTGGAGGGCTGCCGCCGTCACAAGGTGGAGCACCTGGTTTTTGCCTCCTCGTCCTCGGTCTACGGGCTCAACGCGGCCCAGCCCTATTCTGTGCGCCACAATGTGGACCATCCCGTAAGCCTGTATGCGGCCAGCAAAAAAAGCAACGAACTCATGGCCCACGCCTACAGCCATCTGTTCCGCATTCCCTGCACGGGGCTACGCTTTTTTACGGTTTACGGCCCCTGGGGCCGACCGGATATGGCCCTGCACCTGTTTACCACGGCCATTTTGCGCGGCGAACCCATCAAAGTTTTCAATGCGGGCCGCATGCGCCGCGATTTTACTTATATCGACGACATTATTGAAGGCGTGGCGCGCATCCTGCCCCAGGCCCCCGGTCCGGACCCGGATTTTGACCCTGCGGCCCCCAACCCGGCCAGCAGCTCCGCGCCCTGGCGCATCTACAATATCGGCAACAACCACACGGTGGAGCTCAACGACTTCATCGCCACCCTGGAAGACGCCCTGGGCCGCAAAGCCGTCAAAGAGCTGCTGCCCATGCAGCCCGGCGACGTGGCCGCCACCTGGGCCGACATTGACGACCTAACCGCCGCCACGGGCTTTGCCCCCCATACGCCTCTGCGCGAGGGCATTGCCCGCTTTGTGGCCTGGTACCGGGAGTACTACAGATCATGACCCTCCAAAGCGCGCCCCTCCTGCCCGTTCCCACGCCGGAGCGCCCCGAAATCCTCGCCCCGGCGGGGGATGTTCCTTCCTTTCTGGCCGGGCTGGCCGCCGGGGCGGACGCCATCTATCTGGGGCTCAAAAATTTTTCTGCCCGCATGCAGGCCGAAAATTTCGGCCTCACCGAACTTTCGCGCCTGACGGACCTGGCCCACGCTTCGGGCGCGCGCGTTTATGTGGCCATGAACACCTTGCTTAAGCCGGACGAGCCCGCCCAGGCCTTCCGGCTGGCGGCCCGGCTGGCCCGTCAGGTGCGGCCCGACGGCCTGATCATCCAGGATCTGGCCCTGCTGGATCTGGCCCGTCAGGCGGGCTTTGAGGGCGGGCTTTTTCTCTCTACCCTGGCCAACCTCACCCATCCGCAAAGTCTGCTGGAGGCTCGCGCTCTGGGGGCCAGCCGGGTTATCCTGCCGCGTGAACTCTCCATTGACGAAATCCGCCTTATGGGCGCGGCCTGCCCCGAAGGGCTGGACCTGGAGTGTTTTGTTCACGGCGCGTTGTGCTACTGCGTTTCCGGGCGCTGCTACTGGTCCAGTTATATGGGCGGCAAAAGCGGCCTGCGCGGTCGCTGCGTGCAGCCCTGCCGCCGGGTCTACCGTCAGGGCGGGCAGGGCACGGCCCAGGCCCTGATCCGCCAGGCCGCGCCCGATGCCCTTGCGCGCGGCCGCCGCCCGGACGGACGTCCTGAGCGTGAGGATGTCCGGTCCCGGCGCGAGGCCCCCCGCCGTTCTCCCCGCGCCGCTTCCCGGCCCGGCAAAGAACACGAAGGCCGTTGGTTTTCCTGTCAGGATCTTTCGCTGGACGTGCTGGTCAAAACCCTGCGTGACGTGCCCCACTTGGTTTCGTGGAAGATTGAGGGCCGCAAAAAAGGCCCCCATTACGTCTACCATGCGGTTACGGCCTACCGGCTGCTGCGCGACAACCCCGGCGACCCGCAGGCCCGCAAGACAGCGGAGGAGATCCTCCAGTGGGCCCTGGGCCGCCCCGTCACCCGCGCGCGTTTTTTGCCCCAGAAGGACAACGCCCCCACAGCCCCCGACGGCCAGACCAGTTCCGGCCTGCTGGCCGGCAAGGTGCGCATAGAGCCCGACGGCAGCGTGCTGCTCAAACCCTATTTTGAACTGCTGCCCCAGGACTATCTGCGGGTGGGCGTGGAGGACGAGCGCTGGCACGCCACCCTGCCCGTGACCCGCCGCGTGCCCAAGGCCGGCAACCTCACGTTGCGGCTAGCCAAGCACAAGACCCCCAGGGCGGGCACGCCGGTCTTTCTGATCGACCGGCGCGAAGCGGAGCTCATGGCCATACTCAAAACCTGGCAGGCCCGCCTGGAGGCCCTGCCAGGACGCCCCAGCGCCCCTGTGGAGGCCCTGCCCGTTCTGCCGCGACCCGTAAAACCCGCACCTCGGCCGGATATGTTTGTCCACGCCAGCCAGCCCCAGGGCAGGGAGCGCGGCCGCGGCCGCAACGCCCTCTGGCTTTCCCCCCGCAGCGCGGAAATTTCCCGCACGCTCATTTCCCGCACCTGCTGGTGGCTGCCGCCGGTCATCTGGCCCGAAGAGGAGGCCCCGCTGCTGCGCGCCATCCAGCGCCTCTGGCGCGACGGCGCACGCCAGTTTGTCTGCAACGCCCCCTGGCAGCGTGGTCTTTTCCCCCAGGATCTGCCGCCGGAGGCGGACCTCATGGCCGGGCCCTTCTGCAACTGCGCCAATGCTCCGGCCCTGGGCCTGCTGGCCCGCATGGGCTTTACCGCCGCCTTTGCAAGCCCGGAACTGCCCCGCGAAGAGATGTTGGCCCTGCCCGCCCAAAGCCCCCTGCCCCTGGGCGTGGTGCTTGCGGGCTTTTGGCCCGTGGGGCTGAGCCGTTTTCCTCTCACGGGGGTCAAGGCCAACGAGCCCTTTTTGAGTCCCAAGGGCGAACCTTTCTGGGCCCGGCAGTACGGCGGCACGCTCTGGATCTATCCCGGCTGGCCTCTGGATCTGACAGCCCAGCGCTCCACCCTTGCCGCCGCGGGCTACAGCTTTTACGCCCATATGGAAGAAAATCCGCCCGCGTCCCTTCCGGCTTTGCGTCGTCCGGGGCTGTTCAATTGGGAGGGGAGTTTGCTGTAACGCACGGCGGCAGAGCAATTCCATTGGCAAATTGCTTTGGTGGCCGCTGACGCGACCACCAGGACATGGCCATGTTGCAATGCCCTGGCATGCCAGGTTCTTTTTCTGAAAAATGTCGGCTTGAGTGCGGGGGACTGCGGCGTGCTGTCTCCCGCACTTTTTATTGCGGCTTTTGTTCCCGCGCCCAGCGGGCATAGGCCTCTTGCAGGCGGTTGAGCTGGCGGGGCAGCTCGGTGCGCAGGGCGCAGTAGCCTTCAATACTGCGGCGGGCCTGGCGGCGAAGGGTGGTCATGCCGGGCAGGGCTTCGAGCAGGTCGCCCACCCAGGCGGCCAGTTTGTCCGGTGCAGCGTTTTGGAAGAGAAAGCCGTTCTGGCCGTGGCGCAGCACTTCGCGTACGGCGCCGGTATCCGTGGCCAGTACGGGCAGGCCGCAGGCCATGGCTTCAAACAGGCCGGAGGAGAGGGTCTGGGAGGAGTTGCAGTAGACGTAGAAGGTGGAGGCTCGCAGCAGGTCGCGGTATTCCGTGCGGGGGACGTAGGGGAGCAGCCGTACCCTGGGGGAGCGCAGGGCGGCCTTGAGCGGGGCCGGGCAGCCTTCGGGCAGGGGTTCGCTCAGGGAAGCCAGCAGGGCCACGCGGCAGGCGGGCCGCCGCTCCAGCAGGTCCGGCAGGCCTGTGAGCATCTGCAGGAAGGCCTGGGGCGATTCCATGCCCCGGCCGGAAAACGTGATCAGCTCTTCCGTCGGGGCGGGGGTGCCGGCGGGCCGGGGAGAAAAAAAACCCGTGTCCACGCAGCGGGGCCAGACTTCCAGCCGCTGGGCCAGAAAATCGGGGTAGCGGGTGCGCTGCCAGTCTGTGGAGGTAAAGGCCAGGTGGCTTTCGCCCAGGGCCGCTGCCTGCAGAAGGTTGCCCACGGCCTGGGGGGCGAAGGCTGCCGCGTGCGGCGTGGTGTACCATTCGCCATAGACCACAAAAAAAGCCTGAGGAAACAGGCCCCGCGCCAGCATGCCGTTGCCGTGGGCGGCGGAGCAACAGAGGATTTGCGGCTCCCAGCCTGCGGCGCGCAGCCGGGCCAGACGACGGGCGGCATCGCGGGCGCGGGCAGCGGCCCGGTCCAGCAGACGGCCGGCCAGGGCCACGCCGTAGGGGTCTTCTTCCGCCTCCTGGAGGCGGCGCAGGGGGGCATCGCGCAGGTCCAGGTGGCGCACGCCGGGGATGCGCGCTTCGCGTCGGCCGTGGGCCGCGGCAAAGACGACCTCGTGGCCGGCGGCAGCCAGGGCTGCGGCCAGTTGACCAAACTCGCCGGGGAAGACGTGACTCACAACCAGAATGCGCATGTAAACTCCTCTGCGGCTGGGGCCTGAACAGCATGTAGGCCGGGGAGCCAGCCTCCTCCGGCCGTCCTCTTCTTGTTGCTCAAGGTGAGGGCTTATCCGCCGGAATCCGAGGTGATGATCTGGATGGCGTGGTTTACCGTGTCCTCGCTCACGCTGGCGGAATGCGCCACACTGATGTGCAGGTCGGCGGCGATATTGACAAAGGTATGTCCTTCACCTTCCACAGCCTTCCAGCTGCTGTCAAGAACTATTGTCGCCTTGCCGTCCGCGTCCTGCAAGGTGATGCCCACATGTTCCAAAGCCGTCATGCTGGTGAGGCTGGCGGTGTCGTCCGTGGCGGTGCCGCCGTGGTCGGTGATCAGGGCGTCGATGTTTTTGATCTTGCCCGCAGCAAACAGGCTGTCCAGATCGCCCGGGGCGCTTTTGCCCACCAGAAAGTCTATGCCTTTGCCGCCGTCCGCCAGGGCGTCGTCAGGATCGTAGCGCAGGATATCGTTGCCCGCGCCGCCGTGGAGCGCATCCGCACCCGCGCCGCCGTCCAGGTAGTCGTTGCCGTCGCCGCCATAGAGGCTGTCGTTGCCCGCGCCGCCGTCCAGATAATCATCGCCGCCGCCGCCGTAGATGAGGTCATCGCCGCCGCCGCCGTAGATGAGGTCGTCGCCGTCGCCGCCGGAGATAATGTCGTCGCCGCTGCCGCCGGCGATGCTGTCGTTGCCCGACCCGCCGAAGAGCAAATGCGGTTGCCCGTCGTTCAGGTCTGGCGCGCTGGGCAGAGCAGGGTCCAGATGCACCGTGTAGGTGCCGTTGGCGCTGGCCCCGTGGCTGTCGCCGGCGGTATAGTTGAAGGTTTCCGTCAGGTCATTGCCGGCGGCGTGGGCCTGGGCCAGCTTGAGAAGACCTGCGGGGCTGGTATCCAGGGCATAGACATACGCGCCGGCAGTGGCGTCATAATAGAGGCTGCCATAGTGACCATTGAGGCTGCTGGTAATCGTGCAGGTCAGCGTATCATTCTGGTCCGGGTCAGTGGCGAGGTCCGTATAGGCGACGGACACGCTGGCCGTCTGGCCAGGGATAAGGCCGTTGAGCGCCAGGGTGCTGGTGGGGTCAAGGGCCGTGGGGGCGTCGTTGGCGCCCACCAGGTTGACGGTGATTTCCCGCGCGGGGGAAGTGGCCGTGGCCGAGCCCGAACCGTCGTTGGCTGTGACCGTGAAGGTTTCCGTGGCGATTTCGCCCGCGCCCAGGGCGTCGCTGGTCAGGGTATAGCTGTAGGTGCCGTCCGCATTGAGGGTCAGCGTTCCGTACAGGCCCGCCACCTCAGCCGGGGCGGCGTCTTTCTGCGCCACCTCCCTGCTTTCACCGCTTTCAGCGTTGCTCACGGTAAAGATAAGGGTATCGCCATCCTTGTCGTAGGCCGTGAGGCTGCCTTCGGCCTTCTGTCCGTCCTGGTCTTCCCGCACGGTGAGCACGGTGTTGACGCTGAGCTCCGGGGCGTCGTTGGCGCCGGTGACGGTAACGTTGACGGGCACGTCAATGTATTGGCCGTGGGCGTCCGTGGCCTGGATGTGGAAGGCGTCCGTGGCGGTTTCCCCTTCCTTCAGGCCCTGCACGGTCGGGTCGTTGTTGTTGAGGTCATAGACGTACTTGCCACTGACCGGATCGATATAGAGCGTGCCGTACTGCCCCTGGGCCACAATGCCCGCGCCGTTGAAGTCGCCGTCGCCCGCCACGACCTTGTAGCTGAGGTTGTCCAGCCCCTGGTCATCGCTGAACAGCTCGCTGAGGCTGTGGGACCATTGGGTAAGGCCGTCTTCAGTCACGTCCTCGCTGGTGGGCGCGCCGGTGAGGATTTCCGGCCCGTGGTTGGTGCCTTTGATGCTAATGGGAATTTCTTTTTGCGAGGACGCGCCGTGCTCGTCCGTCACCACTACGGTGAAGGCATCATGCAGGGCGTCCCCTGCGGTAATATGCCTGCCGTCTGTGACCGTATAGGAGTAGGAACCATCCGGATTGAGGGTTACCGTACCGTGAGCGGTATTGATTGTTCCGTCGCCGTCCGTATCGCCCTTCAGGCTGTAGGTCACGCTGTCGCCCGCATCCACATCCGTGGCTTTGACGGTGCCCGCATGGCTGAGATCCTTGATGGATGCGGCGGCCGCCACCTCTTGCAGGGTGAAGCCGTCGGCTTGGGTAATGACCGGGCTGTCGTTGGTGCCTTGGATGGTGACGGTGATGGGCACGTTCTGCGGCACGCCGTTGAGCATGACCGTAAATTCCTCGGTGAGGGTATCGCCTGCGTTGAGGGCCTGGACGGCGTCGCTGGCGTTGTTCAGAGTATAAACATACTGGCCCGTGGCCGGGTTGACGGCAATGTAACCGTACTGGCCCTGCAGGCCTTGCACCTGGCTGCCGCCAGCCCCCTGAACGCCGAATTCCGTATTGCCGGCCGCGGAGCCGTCGGGTTTCTCGGCCTGCAGTTGGCCCGACGCCGTGACTGACGGGCCTGCAGTGCCCAGGTGGGGGTTCCAGTCCGTGCCGTTGTCTTCCTGTACGGAAGGGGCCAGGTCGCTGTCAGGGGCCATGACCCGCACGTCCGTGCCGCCGCTGCCGGGGTTGGGCGTGATGTTGATAGTGATGATCTGGGGGTCGGACTGTGCGCCGTGCTGGTCCACGGTTATTACTGGCACCGTGTCCTGCGCGTTGTCGGGGATGTCTGCCTCGTTGTTGAGGTAATAGGTGTAGTGGCCGGTTTTGGGGTTTATGGCAATGGTGCCGTACTGGGTACTGAGCTGCTGGACCTGATTGCCGCTGCTGTCCAGAAAGGCGTAGGTGCGCGTGTCGCCCGTATCCACGTCCGTACCCGCCACCGTGCCGGTGAAGACCACGCCGGGGGCGTCCGTGTCCGTCCATTGGGTCGGGTCTGTTTCAAAGGCGTTCTGCTTGACTGCGCCGGTCAGGGTACTGGCGTCCACAGCAATGACCGGCTTGTCGTTGGCGCCGGTGACGGTAAAGGCCACATCCTTGCTGATTGTTGTGCCGTCCGCGCCCGTGACTGTCACGGTAAAGGTGTCGGTCACGCTCTGGCCCACGGCCAGCGACTGCACGGCATCCTTGTCGTTAGCCGTGAGGGTATAGGTATAGCTGCCGTCGGCATTGACCGTGAGCGTGCCGTAGGTTCCCGTGCCGCCGCCGGACCAAGTGCCCTTTGCGCCGTAGTTTTCCGCATCGCCGTAGTCTGTGGTGTCCAGACCGAAGCTGCCCGTAACCATGGGGTCGTCGGTCGGGTTTGGCTCCGGCCTGACCATTGCGCCGTTGTCTTCCTGTACGGTGGTCTTGCCCGTGGTGATGACCGGGGCGTCTGCCACGCCCGTGATATTGATGTGCAGCGTGCCGTCTGTGTAGGCGTTGTGCTGGTCCATGATGCGGATAGGGAAGGCTTCCTTGTTCAGGTAGTCCTGCGCCGCCAGGCTGTCGCCTGCGCGCAGGGCCTGCAGGGCCGCCGTATCCGTAAGGGTATAGGTGTAGTGGCCGTCCTTGGTCAGAGTAAGGATACCGTAGTTGCCCTGCATGACCTGCACCACGGTGCTGCCGTTCACCAAGCCGTAGGTCAGGCTGCTTGCAGCGTCGTCCGCATCCGCGCCCGCGAGTGTGCCGTTGACCGTACCTTTGGCGCTGTCTTCGGTAAGGGTGGCCTCACTGGTGAATTCCGTGACCTTGGCGCCCGTGCCGTCCACAAAATACGGGCGGTCGTTGGCTCCGTGGATGTGGACCTCCAGGGGCTGGGTGGCGGGGGCTTCTGCCGCGTCGTGGCGCGTGTCGCGCGCGGCCAGGGTAATTTTGTCCACCAGCCCCTGCCCGGCCTGCAGGCCGTTGACCGCGGCATTGTCATTATGGAGGCTATAGCTGTAGGCGGCGGAGAAGGAGCCGTCGCCGTTGTCCGTAATGGCGGTGATGGTCAACTCGCCGTAGGCCATGGACAGCGTGCCGCCCACAGCGATGGACGTGAACTCGCCGTTTTGCAGGACGCCGAACTGCAGGTCGGCCACGCCGGTGGCGTCCGTGGCGTGGATGGTGAAGACGCCCGCCGGAGAAGCCGTGGCACTGGCGTTGTTGGCGTCGTTTGTGCCCAGCAGCATGCCGTCTTCCGTCACCTGGGCCACCATGATATCCTTGTCGCCGGCCACAAGCGCGTCGTTCGCGCCCTTGATCTGCACGGTAATTTCTGTGCTGTCGTAGGCTCCGGCCTTGTCGCGCGCCACTACGGGTATGGTGATGCTTTTTATGCCGTCGCTGTCGCTCAGGGCCTGCACCAGATCGGAATCGTTATACAACGTAAAAGTGTACGCGCCATTGCCGCTATTGATGCTGATTTTGCCGTAGCAGGCGTTGTAGTCCCCCTGGGCAGGGCTGAGCGCCAGATTGCCCGAACCATCGTCTTTTACATACAGGGTTGTAACAACGTTCTGACCGTCCTCCACCTTGAGCGTCAGGCCATAGGAAACGGCGTCGCCGCCGGGGGTATCCGCGTCCGTTGCGACAACAGCCCCCGTGATTTTATAGGAACCGCCGTCTTCGGCAACAAGGTCGTGCCCGTTGTTCCAGCCCCTGTCTGTAATTTCCGGCTGCTCGTTGCTGCCTTTGACCGTCACGGTGAGGTGCCCCTCCGTGACGGCGTGGACGGCTTCAGCGGGCTGCCCGTTGGCGTCAAAGGTTTTGCTGTCCGTAACCAGGGGGGTAAAGGCAATGGGGGCGGTTTTGCCTTCGGCCAGGGCGTTGACGCCCTGGGCCGCGTCCTCCAGGGCAAAGGCATAGCTGCCGTCCGCGTGCAGGGTAAGCGTGCCGCAGAAGCTGCCGTCTGTGGGCTTTTCGCTTACAATTTCGTAGCCCTTGCTGAGCACGTTGCCGGTGGCCTTGAGGTAGACGGTCACGTCGCCATTGACGGCGAAATGGTTGACGCCGTCCGAGGTCTGGATGCCGTAGGTGAGGGTGTCGCCCGCGTCCACGTCCGAGGCCGCAAGGCTTCCCTCCGCCGCAAATTTGTGCTCGGCAAAGTTGGGATCGGCTGCTGTGGTTGCAGTTGTCGCCGTGGTGTTTTCCTCTGCGTGCAGTTTGTTGTCAGTCTGCTTGTAGTAGAGGCCGCTTTCCTTGACTGTCAGGTTCTGGATGCTGTCAAAGGTGGGCGCGTCATTGGCCCCGTGGATGGTCAGGGTAATGGCGTCGTGGCTGTAAGCCCCGTACTGGTCCACCACGGCTACGTTGAAGTCCACGCTTTTGCTGTCGCCCGTGTCCATTTTCTGGACCACGTCGGCCGTGTCGTCCAACGTGAACGTGTAGGCGGCGGAGCTGCCGGAGCCGCTGATTTTCAGCTCTCCGTAGCAGTCTGGCCCCTTGGTGTCCGAGAGCCTGAGGCCGTCGCCGTCCTTGAGCACATAGAGCGTGTCGTGCAGGGTCGCGCCGTCAAGCCCGGCGGCGTCGCCGCCCAGAGCCAGGCCATAGGCCAGGTGGGCTGTGTCGCCGCTGTCCGCGTCCGTGCCCGCCACTGTGCCGGAAACGCTGTTGACGCCTCCGCTGCCGGCGTCTTCAGTGCTTTCCAGTGCGTCGCCGCTGATGAGCTCCAGGTGGGGCTGGTCGTTGCTGCCCCAGATGGTGATATTGATGCTGCCGTCCACGGCCGCGCCGCCCTGGTCCGGACGCAGGTGGTTTGTATCCGTATCGCTGACGCCGTAACTGTCTGTGACTGTGGGGGTAATGGTCACGTCCACGCGCGCGCCTTCGGGCAGCCTGTTCACCAGGCCGTCCGGGCTGTTGTCCAGATCAAAGCGGTACTGACCCGTGGCGGTATTGAAGTAGAGCTTGCCGTAGGCCGTGTCGATGACCTTGTCGTAGGCGGCGTGCGCCGGGTCGGCGGCGGCATTGTCCGCCGCGCCGCTGTAAGACGTGCCGTCGATGTCCACGGATTGTATCCCGTACGTGAGCGCGTCGCCCTGGTCCGGGTCCAGCGCCTGGATCTGCCCTGCGGCGTAGGTGCGGTGCTGGTCGCCGCTCAGTGCGCCGTTAGGGTCGGTCTGGCCCGCGTTCAGGGTGCGGTCGTTTTCGTTGCCGTGCAGGGCGGCGGGGTCGCGGTCCTTCGTTCCGTATGCGCCGGAAAAGACGCCCCCTTCCTTGAGGTTGAAGTCGTCCACGTGCTGCACGTCCGGCGCGTCGTTGGTGCCGGTGACGTGCACGGCAATGGACTGGGTGATGGTGTGCCCCCGGCCGTCGTTCACGTCGATAAAAATGTGGTCTGTGACGCGCTGGCCTTGGGCCAGGGAATCCGTAGCGCCGTAAGGGCTGTTGTCCAGCGTGTAGGTGAAGTTGTAGGTAATGTCTGAACCGCCGCCCACAGGGGTGATGACCAGGGTGCCGTACTGGCCCTGAACCGTGGTGACGCCGTTAATGGCCACGGTTTTGCCCGCTATGCGCACCACGGCGGTCAGGGCGTCGCCGTCGGCGTCGCTGATGTGGAAACTGCCGCTCTGGCTGGGTACGCCGGGGTCGCTGACGCCGGGGGCGGGCTCACCCGCCTCGCGCAGGCTCAGGCTCAGGGTTGCGCCGCCGGTGCTCAGCTCCGGTTCGTGGTTGTACAGACTGCCGTAGGTCCAGAGGTCCGAGGAAGGCTCGCCGCCAAAGGCCGTGCGGTAGTCCAGCGCGCCCAGGCGCCAGGTGCCGCCTTCCAGCGCGCTGTCGGCATAGTCCTGGTAGCGGCCTCCGCCCGTGGCGTTGGCTGCGGGCCCAGCGGCGGGGATGAGGTCTTCGTCGTTGAGTGCGGCAAAAAATTCCTCGCCGGGGACGGACGCGCCGTCCACACTGAACTCCGGTAAGGTTTCTTTGGTGACCACCTTATAAAAATCGGTAAGGCTGACGCTGCCGCCATCCGCAAAGCCGAAGACAAGATTGTCTCCCTGGCGGAACAGGGTGGCGTCGTCAGGGGCGAAGTCCAGAACAATGCGGCTCTGGGCCTGTGCGGGGATGGCTGCCTGCTGTCCGGCCGCGGGGCGGGCAAGGATGATGTCTGGCATGGGGGCTCCTATGGGGACGCCGGAAGCGGCGTCGGCACGGCGGTTGCGTCAGGGGCAACCGGATTGTTTACGCTGTGGCGATGGGGGGCTGCAAAGGCAGCGGGAGGCGCAGTCAAGCCCTGCCGTTTGCGTGGCGCAAAACGGGAAGCCCTCTGTTCGGGAGGGGACTGGGCGACAGCGTCATAGTGGGGAATAAGGACGCAGACAGCCCTGCGCCGCCAGGAGGCGGAAACAGGGCCGAGGTGACCGGAGAAGCCGGGCGTGCCGGCAAGAGGCTAAACATACACACAGTAAGCTCCACAGTGCGGTTGTCCCGACCATCCTGGTCTGGGCGGTTCTTTGTGCGCACTGCTGACCTGGCTGTGCCTTCTCCTCTTCAACCGTGAAAAGGTTGCTCCAAAGCTCTGTAATTATGATTACGTATAAGGAGATATTTGTCAAGTGTGGGGCGGCACATTGCTGCTTTCAGGAATAAAAGCGGACAGCTGCGGTGGCCGAAGCCCCCGCGGCCATCCGCTCCCAGGGGAATTCCGTTTATTTGCCGAACCAGCACTTGGGCCAGGTGCAGGTGTGACAGGCAAGGCAGTAGCCGCCTTCGCCCAGGCGCGCGGCTTCGGCGCGGGTGAGGGAGCGCCCGGCCAGCAGGCGCGGCAGCATGAGGTCCAGAAAGGTGGTTTTGTAGTACAGGGCGCAGGCGGGCACGCCCATGACCTGCATGTCGGGGCCTGCGTCGTCGGCGGGGATGCGCCCCACCATGCTCATGGTGCCCGGCAGTACGGGCACGCCGTGAAGCATGTCGGTGAGGCCCGCTTCCAGCAGGGCCTGGCGGGTCACGTCGTCCGGATCTACGGAAAGGCCGCCGGTGGTGACCAGCAAATCGGCCCCGGCGGCGCGCATGGCCTTTACAGCGGCGCGCATGGCGGCTTTGTCGTCAGGTACAATCTCTGTGCGGACCACACTGCAGCCCAGCATGTTTACCTTGGCGGTAATGACGGGAATGAATTTGTCCTCAATAATGCCCTGAAAGACTTCGGTGCCGGTGACCAGAATGCCCACGCGGGCCTTGCGCAGGGGCAGCACACGGAAGAGCGGCCCGCCCTCCAGGGCTTCCAGGGCCTGAGCGCGCCGCTCCGGAGTGATGTAGAGGGGGATGGCCCGCGTACCCGCCAGAGGGCCGCCGGACTTGACCACGGTGGCGTCCTGGCGGGAGGCGGCCATGACTTCCGGCACCAGATTGAAACGGTAGAGGCGCTCCACATCCACGCAGAACAGACCGTCGCGCTGGGCGGTAAAGTCGACCTTGCCCTCGCGCGGGGGCAGCTCATAGGTCACGCCCTCGCCGGCCATGCGGCGGGCAAAGGCTTCGGCGGCGTCGTTTTCATGAATCGGGGCGCTGTGCCCCTGGGGGGCTTCTTCCGGGGTGACGGCCACGTTAAAGCGGCCCATCTGCTGCAGGCGGCAGATATCCCCCACACTGATGCGCTGTCCGGCTTTGAATTCTGGCCCTTTGAACTGGCCGGGCACAATGCGGGTCATGTCGTGGGCCAGGGTTCGTCCCACGGCTTCCTCCACAGGCAGGACGCGCTGCGCGGGCTGCGGCGCGGCGTCGTCGGGCCGGGGCAGTTCGCGCCGGGCCAGCACATAGGGGGCTTCGCCCTGGCAGCCCCGGCAGACGGGCCCGTCCTCCGCCGGGTAGGCCTCGCCGCAGAGCGGACAGCAGACAATGCGGCTCATGTGCTTGTGGCCCACGAAGCGGCGCTTGACTGTCACCGGCTCCAGCCTGCAGATGCTTTCGCCGGCGGTTTCGATTTCACGCTCCAGGCGGGGTACGTCCTGGTCGCGCTTGGGCTTCTCCTTCAGGAACCAGCCGCGGATTTCGGGGTACTGGTCCAGCGTGGCGGGGTCTATGCTCACGCGCACGCCTTCTCCGGTGTGCTTGTCAAACAGGGACACGGCATAGCGCCCAAGGTTGTGGATTTTCAGCCGGTTGTTGCCTGTGCTGCAGACGGTGAGCAACTGTACGGCGTCGGGCAGGCATTTGCCCGATTCCACTACGGCTTCAAACAGCGTGCCCGGCGGCAGGTGCCGTTTGGCCAGTTCTACCATATAGCCGCCCACCAGCAGGCCGGGGGCCGCGTAACCGTGAAAATTTTCGGCCAGACGGCGGAATTCCTCAAACGTATAGGCGCCTATATTCATATCTTCTCCATAGTTCAAGACAAGTATCCCTATGTTACGCGCAATCGTGATAAAAAGCCAGTTTGCGCAAAAAAGTACCTGACCGCGCGCCGGACGCGGAGCCGGGGGAATGGGCAGGCACGGCTGCTTGCTTCCAGGCCCAAAAACGCGCACAATGCGGCCCAGCATTTTTGCAGCAGGAGGGCCGTTCCGGTGGGCAAGCCGTACCGCTTTATTCCCCAGTTGAGCTTTGAGGAAATCCGCAAAAAGCAGACCGAAGGGCTGCGCTATACCCTGCGGCAGGCTTTCAAAAGCCCGCAGTACCGCACGCGCCTTGCGGCCTGCGGCCTCGCGCCCGATACCCCCCTGACGCTGGAAGACCTGCCGCGCCTGCCCACCGTGGATGTGGACGACCTGCGTGCGGGCTATCCTTTGCCCTTGCTTTGTGTGCCGCCCGAAGAGGTGGTGCGCATCCACGCCTCCAGCGGCACCACGGGCAAGCGCAAAATTCTGGCCTACACAGCCAGAGATGTGGACATGTTCAGCCTGCAGATCGCCCGCTGTTTTGAGCTGGCGGGCTTTACCCCGCAGGACCGCATGCAGCTGGCCGTGGGCTACGGCCTGTGGACGGCAGGCGCGGGCTTTCAGGCCGGCAGCGAACGCCTGGGCATGCTCACCGTGCCTGTGGGGCCGGGCAACCTGGAGATGCATTTGCAGCTTTTGCAGGATATGGGGGCAACGGGCTTTACGGCCACGGCCTCCATGGCCCTTTTGCTGGCAGAAGAGGTGGAACGCGCGGGCATCCGTAAAAATATCCGTCTGCGCCGCATGGTCTGCGGTTCCGAGGCGCACAGCGTCAAGATGCGCACGGCCATTGTGGACAAGCTGGGCTTGGAGGGCTGTTTTGACATCGCCGGCATGACTGAAATGTACGGCCCGGGCACGGCCATTGACTGCGACGCCCACGAGGGCCTGCACTACTGGGCGGACCTTTTTATCATTGAAGTGGTGGACCCGGCCACGCTCCAGCCCGTACCGGAAGGGCAGGTGGGCGAAATGGTGGTCACCAGCCTGTGCAAAGAAGCCGCCCCCCTGCTGCGCTACCGCACTCACGACCTTTGCCGCCTGCTGCCCCGGTCTTGCTCCTGCGGGCTTTCCATGCCCATGCACGACCGTATTCTGGGCCGCTCGGACGATATGCTCATCTACCGGGGCGTCAATATTTACCCCGGTCAGATCATGGAGGTCATCAGCCAGTTCCACGAACTGGGCGGCGAGTATCAGGTGGAGCTGGTGCGCGATGAACGCGCCCTGGACCACATGACCCTGACCGTGGAGCGCGGCCAGGGCCAGACCGGCGGCAATGACGCGGCCCTGGCCCAGGCGCTGGAAACCCGTCTGCACAAGGCCCTGCTGGCCAGGGTGAGCGTGTGCGTCACGGACTACGCCAGCCTGCCGCGCACCTTCAGCAAGTCCAAGCGCGTCATCGACAAGCGCTGAAGGCCGCAACCGGCAATCTTTGCGCCGGCCGCATCCGGTCCGCCGTGCACACGGCGTTGACGGGCTGCGCCGGGTGCAAGCCCGCTCCCGACCGCACCGGGCGCGGGCACATCCTCCTTTCGGGGGCGTGGGGTCTCTCCACGCCCCTTGCCAAACCGGAAGACCGCCATGGATTTTTTGCGCAAAGCTCTGGAACGGGGCCTCAGCCCCGCCAATATCATCAGTTACCTGAGTCTGCAGGCCCTGCGCTGCGGCGGGCTGGCCTGGGGCACCCTGCGGCTGCGCTGCAAGGCGCGGCTTCTGGGCGTGACCCTGGGGCCGGGAGTGACGGCCCACGGCCCGGTGGGCCTCATGCGCTGGCCCGGCAGCGAAATCCGCATCGGGGCCGGAGTCAGCATTATTTCGTCCTGGCGACGGGCCACGGCGGCCACCCTGGCCGCGCCCACCAGACTCCGGACCTTTGGGCCGGGCGCGCGCATCCATATAGGGGAAGGCGCGCAGCTGAGCGGCACGTCCGTCACGGCGCGCTCGCAAACCATCCATATCGGTCGGCAGGCGCTGCTGGGGCCCAACTGCATCATTGTGGACGCGGATTTTCACGCGCCCTGGCCGCCCGAAGCCCGCGCCACGGAGCCTGGCCTGGAGCGCGACGCGCCCGTGTTCATCGGCGACTACGCCTGGCTGGGCCTGAACTGCATTGTGCTCAAGGGCGTGCGCATTGGCGAAGGCGCGCTGGTGGGCGCGGGCAGCGTGGTCAGCCGTGACGTGCCGCCCTATTGCCTGGCTGCGGGCGCGCCCGCCCGCGTGCTGCGCCGCCTGGGGCCGGAGGACGCTGCGGCGCGGGATGCCGCCGCGCGGAGCTGACCGTGTCTGTGGCCGACTATATGGCCGCCCTGCTGGCCTCGCCCACCCTGGGCGCACAGGTGACCTGCCACCGCCTGCTGCCCGCCGTGCCGGCAGTTTATGCGCCCACGCGCCTGCCTTGGCCCGCAGCCATCGCCAAACTGCTGGCGGAGCGCGGCCTTGGCGGGCTATACAGCCATCAGGCCCTGGCTACAGACCATCTGCGCGCCGGGCATTCCATTGTGGCGGCCACGCCCACGGCCAGCGGCAAAAGTCTGATCTACAACCTGCCCGTGCTGGAGCGCTGCCTGGCGGACCCCGACGCCCGCGCCCTGTACCTGTTTCCGCTCAAGGCCCTGGCCCAGGACCAGCTGGCCGGCTTTAACGCCCTGGCCGCCGCCTGGCCGCCCGAAGTCCGCCCCAGGGCCGCTCTGTACGACGGCGACACCAGCGACTACGCCCGGCGCAAAATCCGGCGCGACCCGCCCGCCGTGCTCATCAGCAATCCAGAAATGCTCCACCTGGGCATTTTGCCCCACCACGAGCAGTGGGCGGCTTTTCTGGCCGGGCTGAGCTTTGTGGTGGTGGACGAGGCCCACACCTACCGGGGCGTGTTTGGCGCGCACATGGCCCAGGTTTTTCGGCGGCTCAACCGTCTGGCCGAGCGCTACGGGGCGCGGCCCGTGTACGCGCTCTGCACGGCTACGGTGGGCAATCCCGGCGAACTGGCCGCCGCGCTCACGGGCACGGGCGGCGTACAAGGCGTGGGCGGTGCGCCGCCTGTGGTCATTGACCAGTCCGGCGCGCCCCAGGGGCCGCGCCATTTTGTGTTTCTCAATCCGGAGCAGAGCCCGGCCACAGCGGCCATCGGTTTGCTCAAGTCTGCTCTGGCCCGCGGCCTGCGCACCATTGTCTACTGCCGCTCCCGGCGCATGACTGAGCTCATCAGCCTCTGGGCCGGGCAATCCGGGGCCTTTGGCAAGCGCATTTCTGCCTACCGGGCGGGTTTTCTGCCGGAGGAGCGCCGTCGCATCGAGGCGCGCATGGCTTCCGGCGACCTGCTGGCCGTGGTCAGCACCAGCGCGCTGGAGCTGGGCATCGACATCGGCGGCCTGGACGTCTGCATTCTGGTGGGGTACCCCGGCACGGTCATGGCCACCCTGCAACGCGGGGGGCGGGTAGGCCGCGCGCAGCAGGAGTCGGCCGTCATCGTGGTGGCGGGCGAAGACGCCCTGGACCAGTATTTTGCCCGCAATCCGGAGGATTTTTTCAGCCGCCCGCCGGAAAAGGCCGTGGTCAACCCGGATAATGAAGTCATCCTGGCCCGGCATTTGGAATGCGCCGCCGCCGAACTGCCCCTGACCCTTGACGAAGACCTGCTGCGCGGCCCGGCGGCCCGGCAGGCGGCGCGCGACCTGCTGGGCCGGGGGCTTTTGTTGCGGACGGCGGACGGCAGCCAGCTGCTGGCGGCCCGCAAGCGCCCGCAACGCCTGGTGGACCTGCGCGGATCGGGCCAGACCTGCTGCATTGAGGATGAAGAAGGCAATGTCATCGGCACGGTGGACGGCTTCCGCGCCTGGCGCGAAACCCACCCCGGCGCGGTCTACCTGCACCACGGCCGCAGTTACGTTATTACCGAGCTGGATACGGCCCGCGGCCGGGTCCGGACCAGGCCGGAGAAAGTGACTTGGTTTACCCGCACGCGGGGGAACAAGACTACGGATATCCTGGAAGAAACAGAACGCCGCTCCCTGGGCCGGGTGCTGGTCTGCCGGGGGCGGCTGCGTATTACGGAGCGCATTACGGGCTACGAAAAACGCAGCACGTCAGGCAACCGGCTGCTGACCATCGTACCCCTGGACGCGCCACCGCAGGTTTTTGAAACTGAGGGCCTCTGGTATGTCTTTCCCGACGTGCTGCGCGCGTATCTGGAAGAGCGCTTTCTGCACTTTATGGGTTCCATCCACGCCCTGGAACACGCGGCTATTGGTTTGCTGCCCCTGCTGATCATGGCGGACCGCAACGATTTCGGCGGCATATCCACGCCCCTGCACCCGCAGTTGGGCCTGCCCGCGGTGTTTATTTATGATGGTCTGCCCGGCGGCGCCGGCCTCACCCGCCAGGCCTTTCCCGATGCGCGGCAATTGTTGGAAGCCACCTGCAAAACCGTGGCCGCCTGCCCTTGCGAGGACGGCTGCCCTTCTTGCGTGCATTCGCCCAAGTGCGGCTCCGGCAACCGGCCCATCAGCAAGCAGGGCGCGCTGGAGCTGTTGCGCCAGGCCCTGGCCCCCGGCGACGAGGGCGATCGGCTGGTCGCCTCCCTGCGGATAAGCCCGGCCCCGGACCGTCTTACGCCGGACGTTTTCGCCCCCACATCCCCGACAGCCGCCCCGGAGGTTCCCATGACCGCTCCTGCAGACTCCCTTGGCCCCCAAAGCTCCGCCGCCATAGCTGTGACGGATGCGCCTGCCGATTCCGGCCCGGTCCGGAGCGGCCCGCCCGCGCACTATGTGGTTTTTGACGTGGAAACCCGCCGCTCCGCAGCGGAGGTGGGCGGCTGGAACCGGGCCGACCGCATGGGTGTGAGCGTGGCCGTGGCTTATGACAGCGCGGCCGACGACTTTTTTACCTACCGGCAGGAGGAACTGCCGGACCTGTTTGCGCGCCTGCGCGCCGCCCACTTGGTCATCGGCTTCAACAGCCTGCGTTTTGACTACGCCGTGCTGCGGCCTTTTGCGCCCTTTGAGCTGCGCGGCCTGCCCAGTCTGGATTTGCTGCAGCGGGTGAACCAGTCCCTCAATTACCGGGTTTCGCTGGATAACCTGGGGCAGGCCACTCTGGGGGAGCCCAAGAGCGCCAACGGTCTGCTGGCCCTGCAATGGTGGAAGGAAGGCCGCCTGGAGGATATCGCCCGCTACTGCCGCAAGGACGTGGACATAACCCACCGGCTGTACCGTTACGGGCTGGAACAGGGCTATCTGCTCTTCCGCAACAAGGCCGGCGCAGCGGTACGGGTGCCCGTAGACTTTATGGCGCAGTCAACCGGTCACTGACGGCGGGTTTTATCCGGTTTTTCGGGGCGGGTCCTTGGGGGGCGCAAGCGTCCCCGAGAGCGCCTTTCCGCACAAAAATTTTTTCCGTTTCTCAGGGCAGAGTACCTTTGAGAACAGGCATTCAAAGGTTACGGCACGCGCGTTCCAGCGCTTAAGCGCGCCAATAAACAGCGGTATGGTCTTTATCCGTAGCCTTCTGCGTTGCAACGGCTGAAGCTGCGCTTGCGCCTCCACGGCGGGCGGCTGCTTACGCAACCGTCAGGGCATTGCAACGTTGCACTGCCCCAGTTTCAGATTTCGCTTTGCGGGGCACGGTCCAGCTTTTCTGCCAGGGAGGTTACGGCGGCGGCGGGGTCGAGGCCCAGGCGCGGGGCCAGGCCGGGGAGATTTTCCACGGCGTCGCAGGGGCGCACATAGAGGGGTTCCACGTCCTTGGCAAAGTAGTCGCCGTGGCGGGCCAGCAGGCGCAGGGCCGTTACGGAAGGACAGGTCAGGTCCGGCAGCGCGCTTACGGGCAAGCCGGGGGCGTCTGTGGCTGTTTGCAGGGCGTCGGCCAGGGGGGCGTTGCGGATAAGGCCGCTGCCACAGACCCAGACGCGGGGGGCGGGGTCCGTGCCGGGCGGCAGGGGTTCGGTACGGCTCTGGGCGATGCGTTGGGCGGCGGCCTCCGGTGTGCAGAGGTCCACAGGGCGCAGGGGCTGGGGCGGAATCAGCGGGCCGTAGCTGCGGTAGGGCTGGCAGTGCACCAGGTTGCGGCGGGCGTGGGTCAGCACCCAGATGGGCGCGCCGTAAAGCACGCCCCTATCCACAGCCAGGGTGGCGGCCAGGGCCTGCAGGTAGTCCAGGCCCGCCAGCCGCACCTGCCCCGTGCGGCGCAGGGCCGCGGCCGTGGCCAGCACCAGGCGGATGCCGGTAAAAGAGCCTGGCCCGCGCACGCAGGCCAGGCGGCGAAAATCCGCCAGGCGCAAATCCAGGGCGGCGCAGATATGGCGCAGGGCCGGGGCCAGAATTTCCGTGGCTCGTTCTGGGCGGCGCCATTCCTGGGCGCAGAGCAGGGTTTCGTCCTCCGTCACCACCATCTGCAGCGCGCCTTCGGCGGCGTTGAGGATGAGCTCCAGGCCGGTGCCCGTGGTCATGAGCCGCTCCCGAACCAGCCCGTGTTTTTAAGGATGCGCCAGACGTCGTTGTAGGTGGCCAGCAGCATGAGGGTCACCAGCAGGGCCAGACCAGCGCGCATGGCGTACTCCTGCACCTTGGAGCTGAGGGGGCGGCGGAAGAGCATTTCCCAGAGGCAGAAGAAAATCTGCCCGCCGTCCAGCACGGGGATGGGCAGCAGGTTGAGGATGCCCAGGTTGATGCTGATGAGCGCCGTAAGCGCCAGCAGCCCGGCCAGGCCCTGCTGCGCTTGCTGCCCCACCATCTGCATGATCATGATGGGGCCGCCCACCTGATCCAGGGGCACCACGCGCTCCACCAGTTTGACCAGGCTTTGCCAGGTCAGGGAAACCATTTCAGCGGTCTGGCTCAGGCCCGCGCTGGCCGCATCCAGAAAACTGTGCTCCACCAGGCGTACGCCGCCGGAATTGCGGATGCCGATGAGCCAGGCGGTTTCTTCTTCGCCAAAAATGGTTTTGCGGGTGGCGCGTTCCGGCGTCAGTTCCAGGCTGAGACGCATGCCGCCTGCGGCCATGTCTGGGCCGTCGGGCGCGGTTGCGGCTTCCGGAGCTGCGGGCGCAAGGTCGGGGGCCGTGTCCGGCCGCCGCACTTCCAGGTGCAGGGTGCGGCCGTCGCTCTGGTTGATGGCCTCGGCCATGACCTGCCAGCTGTCCACGGCCCGGCCGTCAATGGAAAGGATGGTGTCGCCGGGGGCCAGACCAGCCCGAGCGGCGGGGCTTTCCGCCACCACGCCGCCCACCTGCGGCAGAAGCACAGGCGTGCCCCAGCCCCAGGCCATAATCCAGCACAGAATCCAGGCCAGCAGCACGTTGGCCACAGGCCCTGCCGCCACCACCAGCAGCCGCTGCCAGGCCGGACGCAGGGCAAAACTTTCCTGCTCGGTAAAGCCGTCGGGAATCTCGTTGGCGTCGCTCTCGCCCACCAGAGCCACATAACCGCCCAGGGGGACAAGCGAAAGGGCGTATTCCGTCTTGCCCTTTTTATACTTGAGGATTTTGGGGCCGAAACCCAGAGAGAAGGTGGAAACCCCCATGCCCAGGCTTCTGGCCACGGCAAAGTGTCCCAATTCGTGAAAAAAGATCAGACCACCCAGAACGACGATCACAGCAATAACGGTTGTCAGCACAGGCATCCTCCGGGGCGGGCCAAGGCACGGACCCGCTCGCGGCTCAGGCGGTCCAGCTCTTCCAGCCGTGCCGCCAGGGTATGGGCCTCCCGCGTCAGGGCGGCAGGCGTGGACGCGCCGGGAGCGGATATGACCGCCTCTGGCGCGCAGAAAGATTCGTGTCCGGGGTGTTCGGCCTCGTGGGCCTGCAGCACGGCGGCAATGAGCCGGGGAATATCTGTAAAACCGCAGTTTCCGTGCAGAAACAGCTCCACCGCTGCCTCGTTGGCCGCGTTGAGCGCCACGCAGCGCCCGCCGCGCCCGGCCAACGCCCGCCGCGCCAGGTCCAGGCAGGGAAAGGCCGCCACATCAGGCCGCTCAAAGGTCAGCGGCGTGCGCGTCAGGTCCGGCGGCGGCACGTCTCCGGCTTCACAGCGCGGCCAGAGCAGGCAATGGGCAATGGGCAGGCGCATGTCCGGCGTGCCCAGCTGGGCCAGCTGGCCGCCGTCCCTGAACTGCACCAGCGAATGCACCACCGACTGCGGGTGCACCAGCACGTCGATGCGCTCCACCGGCGCTCCGTAAAGATGAAAGGCCTCGATGACCTCCAGCCCCTTGTTCATGAGCGTGGCCGAATCCACCGTGATCTTGGCCCCCATGCTCCAGTTGGGGTGCTTGAGGGCCTGCTCTGGCCGGACCTGGGCCAGCCGTTCGGCCGTCCAGCCGCGAAAAGGACCGCCCGAAGCCGTCAGAATGAGCCGGTCCACGTCCTGTCCGCGCCCAGCCAGGCACTGAAAAATGGCGTTGTGCTCCGAATCCACGGGCAGGATAACCGCGCCGCTGCCCGCGCAGACCCGCCGCAGCAGATCCCCGGCCAAAACCAGCGATTCCTTGTTGGCCAGGCAGATGACCTTGCCCGCCAGGGCCGCGGCCAGCGTGCCCGACAGCCCTGCGGCCCCCACCTGGGCCGAGAGCACGGCGTCTGCCTCGGGCAGGGCCGCCAAAGCGGCGTAGCCTTCGCGCCCGATCAGAATGTGCGGAGTGTAGTCCGTCGGCAACAGCGTTCGCAGCGCGTCCGCCGCCGCCGCGTCCAGCACCGCCAGGTATCCCGGCCGCCAGCGCACGGCCTGGGTTGCCAGCTTCTGCACATTGCGCGCGCACGAAAGCCCCACCACCCGCAGCAAGTCCGGATGCCGTTCCACCACCGCCAGGGCGCTGCCCCCGATGGAGCCCGTGGAGCCCAGCAAGACCAGCCGCCGCGGCCAAGCATCGCACCACGCCGCCGAAGGCGGGCCGGAAATGTAATCAACCTGCGGGCCGCCGCGGCCCGGCCAGAGTGTCGTCATAGGTTGCGTCCAGTGGGGCGGAGGGGATTTTGTGGGGGAGGGCCCCTTTTTGCAAAAGGGTCGCCTCCCCCACGCCCCCACCCCCTAAAATTTTTACTTCCTCAGGGCACGCCACAGACGTACCAGGGTACAGGATAGGCGGACGGGAATGCCCAGAGGGTCGCCCCGATCCCGACCGAACCAGAGCTCAAAAGGCGCGCCGCCAAGCCTGACGCCGTCCAAACCGCAAAAAGACGCCCGTGCCGTTTTCTCCCCTTCCTTTGGAAAAATTGCGAGATTTTTGTGGTTTGGCAAGGAAAACCGGTGGAGCGCCGCAGGGAGTATAGTCCACCTATATGACCAAGGCGCGCCACCGAGTTTGACGCAGTCCAAACCGCAAAAAGACGCCCGTGCCGTTTTCTCCCCTTCCTTTGGAAAAATTGCGAGATTTTTGTGGTTTGGCAAGGAAAACCGGTGGAGCGCCGCAGGGAGTATAGTCCACCTATATGACCAAGGCGCGCCACCGAGTTTGACGCAGTCCAAACCGCAAAAAGACGCAATTTTTTAGAAGAAGAAGAACCACTGATCCACCACCGCAAACATGGGCATGGCAAAAAGCAGACTGTCCGCCCTGTCCAGCATGCCGCCGTGGCCGGGCAGAATCTGGCCGGAATCTTTGACGTTGACCGAGCGCTTGAGGGCCGATTCAAACAAATCCCCCAACTGAGCAAAGGCATTGACCGCAATGCCCAGCAGGGCAAAGGAGAACCAGCCGGTTTTGCCGTAAATCTGGCCGTATATGGCACAAAAAAGCACACAGGCCGCCAGGCTGCCCACCGCGCCCTCGGAGCTTTTGTTGGGGCTCACACGGGGCCAGAGCTTGTGATGGCCGAAGCGCGTGCCCACAAAGTAGGCGGCGGTGTCTGAAATGGCCACGGCTGCGATGATAAAGATGAGCTTGGTGGTGGAAAGATAGGTGGCGGGCAGCAGCAACAGGGGCACATAGGCCAGTCCGGCCATAAAGATGCCGCTGGAGGCAAAGGCGTTTTCCTCCTCCACCACGTCCCAGCGGAACAAAAAGCTCATGGCGGCCAGCACAAAGCCCGCGCCCAGGCAGACCAGGGCGTCTTGCGGCCGGTGCAGCCAGGTCAGGCCCAGCATGCCCCAGCCCAGCGCTATGGCGCAGACGCGGCTGGAAATGCGGTCGCCGTGGCCCCAGAATAGGGAATAGAATTCCCACAGGCCCAGGGCCGAGGCCGCCAGAATGACTGCCAGCAGAGGCCAGCCCCTGTGCCAGAGCACCAGCAGCAGCACTGCGGCCAGGGCGAGCCCCGTGACAATGCGCCGAAAATCCATGGGATGACGAGAGGCGGGTTCAATGGGCATGGAGTTGCTCCTCTGTTTTGCCGAAGCGGCGCGAGCGGGCGGCGTAAGCCTGCAGGGCCGCGTGCAGTTCTTTGGCGTCAAAATCCGGCCAAAGCACGGGGGTAAAGTACAGTTCGCTGTAGGCGCACTGGTAGAGCAGGTAGTTGCTCAGACGCTGTTCGCCGCTGGTGCGGATCAGCAAGTCCGGGTCGGGCTGCCCCGCCGTGTAAAGACGGGCGGCGAGGCTCTGTTCGGTGACGTCTTCGGGCTTGGCCCCTTCGCGCAGAAAAGCCTGCACGGCGCGCACCAGTTCGCCCCGGCCTCCGTAGTTGAGGGCCAGGTTGAGGACCATGCCCTGCCCGGCCTCGGTGCGCCTGATGGCGTGGCGCAAGGCCGTGCGTTGGGGCACGGGCAGGCCGTCCAGATCGCCCAGCACGTTGAGAGCAATGCCTTTTTCCTCCATCAGCGGCACTTCTTTGCGCAGAAATTCCAGCAGAAGAGAAAACAGGGCGCTGATTTCGGTTTTGGGGCGGCTCCAGTTCTCGCTGGAAAAGGTGTACAGGGTCAGGTAGCCGATGCCCAGGGTGCGGCATTCCGTGACTACGGCGCGCACGGCTTCAGCCCCGGCCCGGTGCCCGGCTTCGCGGGGCAGGCCGCGCTGCTGGGCCCAGCGGCCGTTGCCGTCCATGATGATGGCCAGATGGCGGGGCAGATGTTCGCTTTTTTCAGTCATGGGCATACAGCCTGCGCGTTTGGGCCCGGCGTTTCTGCCGCGCCGGCCGGGTGTCGCGGTCGGAACGACTGCCGGACAAAGCACAAAAGACGCGGACGGCGCGGGGCCGCCCGTCGCAAAAGGCACGAGTTGCCGGATACGGCTTCCTTCGACGGCGTTGCCGCGGCGACCGGCCCTGGACATGTTGCTTCTGCGAAGCGCGTCCTCAGCATTATATCAAGACGTCCACTTCTGCGCTTATCCGCGCGGATACGTCGCGCCGCATCGCCGTGGCGGAGATCCGCCCGTTGTCCGGGCAACTTCGATGTGAAATTGCTCTGGAGCAGAGTGCCTTTGCGAATAGGTATCCGCAAAGGCTACGGCATGCTGGTTACGGCGCTTATTCGCGCAAATAGAGTGCGCTTGCGCCCCCACGGCGGGCGTCTGCTTACGCAACCGCCAGGGCATTGCAACCTTGCAATGCCCTAGATTTCCATAATCTCTTTTTCTTTGGTCGCGCATTTTTTGTCGGCGTCGGCCACATATTTGTCCGTGAGCTTCTGCACGTCGTCCGTGGCTTTTTTTTGCGCATCCTCGGTAATAGCCTTGTCCTTTTCCAGTTTTTTCAGGCCATCGTTGGCGTCGCGGCGCACGTTGCGCACGGCCACCTTGGCGTCTTCAGTGTACTTGCGGGCCACCTTGACCAGGTCCTTGCGGCGTTCTTCGGTGAGGGGAGGCAGCACGATGCGGATGGTGCGGCCGTCGTTGACCGGGGTAAGGCCCAAGTCGGACTTGAGGATGGCCTTTTCTATCACGGCGAGGCCGCCCTTGTCCCAGGGCTGGATGGTCAGGGTGCGGCTGTCCGGCACGGCCACCGAGGCCATCTGGCCGATGGGCGTAGGCGTGCCGTAGTAGTCGGCGCGGATGCCGTCCACCAGGGCGGTGGTGGCGCGGCCGGTGCGCAGTTTGGCAAAATCGCGCTCCAGCGCGGCAAGGGCTTTTTCCATGCGTTCTTCGGCGTCCAGAAGGATGCTGTCAATATCCATCAGAGGTCTCCTTGAAAATGGCTGTGCGGCCTAGCTGTGGACGATGGTGCCCACGCCTTCGCCCAGCAGCACGCGGCGGATGTCGCCCCCGAACATGCGGCAGACAATGATGGGCACGTTGTTGTCGCGCACCAGGGCAAAGGCCGTGGCGTCCATGACGCCCAGGTGGCGGGCCAGGGTTTCGTCGTAGCTCAGGCTGGTGTATTTGACGGCGTCGGCGTGCTGGGTCGGATCCTTGTCATAGATGCCGTCCACCTTGGTGGCCTTGATGATGGCGTCGCACTTGAGCTCCATGCCACGCAGGGCCGCCGTGGTGTCGGTGGTGAAGTAGGGATTGCCCGTGCCCGCGGCGCAGATGACCACGCGGCCTTTTTCCATATGGCGCAGGGCCCGGCGGCGGATAAAAGGCTCGCAGACCTCCTGCATGGTAATGGCTGAAAGCACGCGGGTGGGGTGTCCGTGTTTTTCAAGCATGTCCTGCACGGCCAGGGCGTTGAGCACCGTGGCCAGCATGCCCATGTAGTCCGCCGAGGAGCGTTCCATGCCCTTGGCCGAGCCGGAAAGCCCGCGAAAAATATTGCCGCCGCCGATGACCAGGGCCATTTCCACGCCCATTTCGAGCACGGCGCCCAGTTCGCGGCAGACCGCGTCCACAGTTTCGGGGTCAATGCCGGTTTTGTGTTCGCCCGCCAGGGCCTCGCCGCTCAGTTTGAGCAGCACGCGCTTGTACTTGAGTGGGGCCATGCAACCGCCTTGGGGTAATGCTGGAAGGTTGGGTCGCCTGCGCGCCCGCCTCCGGGCAGCGCTGCAACGGGTCAGTCATAGCAGAAAACGCGTCGGCCTCAAAGTCTTTTTGCGGCAGGTCCCTTAGCCGCAACGTCGGCTGCGGGCAGTTCCGCCAGCGGCCAGGGCAGCAGGGTGAACGGCACGCTGCGGGCTATGGCCGCCAGGGCCAGATGCGCCTGGGCAGCCATGTGGGGAGAAAAAACCAGCTTGAGCAGCGCCGTATCCGTTTCCAGCACAGTGAAGTAGGCCAGGTTGTCGTAGGCTTCCAGCAGGCGGCGAAACAGGCCCGTATCCTGCGGGGCCATGCGCACCAGCAGACAGCTGCTGCGCGCGGGCGCAGAGGGGCCGGCCGGACGCGGGCGGCGTTGCGGGGCAAGGGCCGTCGGCACAGCCGCGTCCGGCATGGCGGCTGTTGCGGGCTGCGCTTCCTGCGGCGTAAGGGGGGGCAGCGTGGGGGGCATGGGCGCGCTCCGCGTTCAGTACAGACCCAGCCAGCGGGCGGCGATGACCAGGGCCAGCCCGAAGGCGATGGTCAGAAAATAGTTCTTGCCCCACCAGGCCACCAGCACCGAAGGCAGGGCCACCATGAGGAAGAGGTTGGAAGGCCCGGCGTTGAAGCGGCCTTCATAAAAAAATACGTCCGGACCCACCAGGGCTGCCATGACCGCCACAGGCACAAAGGAAAGCCAACGCCGCAGCAGCGGGGGCAGACTGTCGCCGCGCAGCAGCACCACGGGCAGCACCTTGGGCAGTACGGTCACGGCTACGCTGCCCAGCAGGCAGAGCAGCAGGGGGGCGTTTTGCGTCATCCATGCGCTCATGGCCGCGCCTCCTCTCCTTCCGTAACGACGGGCGCGGCGGCGGGCTGTTTGCCGTCCCGCAGGCACAAAAGCGCCGTGCCCAGGCTGGCCCCCACCACCGTGGCCAGGGCAATGTTCCACTGGCTCATGCCCAGGGCGCGCAGGGCAACGGAAAGCGCCAGGGTAAACAAGGCCACCAGCACGTGCAGCCGGTCTACGCACTGGGGCACCAGCAGGGCCAGAAACATGGCCGTGAGCGCGTAGTCCAGGCCCAGGGGTTTCACGTCGCTGACCAGTTCGCCGCAGAAGGCCCCCAAAGCGCTGCCGCCCACCCAGGCCAGCTGGGTAAGGTGGTTGCAGGTGAAGAGCGTGGTCAGGCTGCGCGCCCAGCCGTTCTGAAAGGCCGTCACGTGCACGGCGAAGTTTTCGTCCGTAACGGCGAACCCCAGGAGCAGCCGCACGCCGCGCGTCAACCCCGCGTACCAGGGGGCCAGCGCTGCCGACTGGAGCAGATAGCGCAGGTTGATGATGCCCACGGCGGCGATGATGGACAGCGCGCCCGCGCCCGCGCCCCACATGCTTGCAAACACAAACTGCCCGGAGCCGGAGAACATGAGCACGGACATGCCCACGGCCAGGGCCGGAGGGATGTCGTTTTTGACGGCCAACACCCCGAAAGCGAAACCCACGGGCACATAGCCCAGCACTATGGGCAAGGCGCGCCGCAGGCCTTCCGCCACGGGGGAGGGCTGGGGGGAGTGTGACATGAACCACCTCTGACGCGGCCACGGACGCCGCGCGCAAAAAAAAACGCAAAAAACCGTGACGACCGCGCCCGGAGCGCGGCCCTGCGGCAGGGCGGACACGCGCCGCAACGCCGTCCGCAGCGGCCCGAAAGCCACAAAGTGCCCCTTGCTCTATCCTCTTTGGGGCCTCAAAGCAAGAAGCGGACCCCGCACCGGGCAAGCCCCGCGGCAGGAAGACGTCCTTCCTCCACGGCGCCGCAGGGGGCGGTTCCCGCCCCAAGGCGCGCTGTGCAGGGTGCGGAGGCTTGCCAGATGCGGCACAATGGTGTATGCGTTCCCTTTCTATCAAGCACACCCTGGCAGCGGCCCGGGGTGCCCGGCGGCGGTGTACCGCCCGTTGTTGCCCCATGCGGGGAATGTCGCGTTGCGAAAAAGAGTCTTACCTTTTGCCGGAGCCCCGCGCTCCACAAGGTAACGATCTTTCGCAATGACGCGTTCCGGGGGGCCGGGTTGCAGGGCCTGGAGCCAGGGTGGAAGAGCACAACCCTTTGGAGGCTTTTTCAATGGCATACGTCAGCATGAAGCAGATGCTGGAAACCGGCGTGCACTTCGGGCACCAGACCCGCCGCTGGAACCCCAAAATGCGTCCCTACATCTTCGGGGCGCGCAACGGCATCCATATTATTGACCTGCAGCAGACCGTCAAACTGTTCCGCGTGGCTTACGACAAAATGGTCGACACTGTGGCCCGCGGCGGCAAGGTGCTGTTTATCGGCACCAAGCGTCAGGCTCAGGAGGCCGTGGCCGCTGAAGCCGGCCGCGCCGGGCAGTTTCATGTGACCAACCGCTGGATGGGCGGCACCCTTACCAACTTCGTCACCATCCAGAAAAGCATTGACCGGCTCAAGAAGCTGGAAGGCATGTTTGCCGACGGCTCCATCAACCGCTATCAGAAAAAGGAAATCCTCCTGCTGGAGCGCGAGATGCACAAGCTGGAGGAAACCCTGGGCGGCATCAAAAATATGGACCGCCTGCCCCAGCTGGCTTTTATCATCGATCCGCACCGTGAAGACATCGCCGTGAAGGAATGCCGCAAGCTCGGCATCCCCATCGTGGCCGTGACCGACACCAACTGCGACCCCGACGTCATCGACTACATCATTCCCGGCAACGACGACGCCATCCGCGCCATCAAGCTGTTTGTGACCGCTTTTGCCGAAGCCTGCCTGGAAGGCGAGGCCATGGGCAAGGACAGCAAGGGCGAGGACGCCGAAGCCGCCATGCAGAAGGCCGTTGAGGCGGCTCCGGAAGCCCCCGTGCAGGAGGCCCCGGTGCAGGAAGCCGCGCCTGTCCAATAACGCAGCGTAACGTTGCGGGGTGCGCATTTTTTGTGCGCTCCCGCAAAGGTTACGGCGCGCCCGCTTGGGCGCGCAGCATTTTCCCTGTTTCCGGGGGCAGCGCAACCTGTTTGCAGACATGGCCGCGCTGCCCCCGCCCGGTTGCGGAGGGCGGGCCCTGCCCGCTCCCTTCCGGGCCGCACCAGCAGCACAACCCCGGCCCCGGGCCGGCAGCATGTGGAGTTGATATTATGGCTATCACCGCACAGATGGTAAAAGAACTGCGCGAAATGACCGGCGCGGGCATGATGGATTGCAAAAAAGCCCTGGTGGAAGTGGCCGGCGATGTGGAAAAGGCCGTGGACTGGCTGCGCCAGAAGGGTATGGCCAAGGCCGCCAAAAAGTCCGGTCGCGCCACCAGCGAAGGCCTGGTCACCCTGGCCGTGAGCGAAGACGGCAAGCATGTGGCCCTGGCCTCTCTGCTTTGTGAAACCGATTTTGTGGCCCGCGGCGACCAGTTTCAGGATATGGCCGCTCAGGTGGCCCGCGCCGTGCTGGACCAGGCTCCGGCCGACGCCGCGGCTCTGGAGGCCGTTATGGGCCCGGCCGTGACCCAGCTCATCGCCTCGGTGGGCGAAAACATGCAGTTGGGCAGCTTTGCCCGCCACAGCAAGAGCAGCGACAAAGACGTGGTGGGCCATTACCTGCACGCCAACGGCAAGATCGGCACGCTGGTCTTTCTGACCTGCGGCAAGGCTGCGAGCACGACCAACCCCGATGTGCTGGCCCTGGTCAAAAATCTGGCCATGCAGGTGGCTGCCGCCAATCCCTTGGCTCTTGACGCCTCCAGCCTGGACCAGGCCGCTGTGGAGCGTGAGCGTGAAGTTTACCGCCAGAAGGCCCTGGAAGAGGGCAAGCCCGCCCAGATTGTGGACAAAATTGCTGACGGCGCGGTGAAAAAGTTCCAGAAGGAAGTCTGCCTTATGGAACAGCCCTACATCCGCGACGACAAAAAGAGCATCAACGACCTCGTGCGCGAGACGGCCAAGGCCGTGGGCGACGACCTCACTGTCACGGGTTTCGAGCGCATCCAGCTGGCTGCGGAATAATCCGGGCTGCAAGAGCCTTTTTTCACGGGGAAGGACGCCCTCTGCGGAGGGATTCCTTCCCCGTCCTGCGTTTGCGGCGCGGGCTGGCGGCTTTGGCGTGGCGCACCGCGCCCACGCCCCCAAGGCCGCGCCGGGCCTTTTCAGAACGGCACGGAACTGCTAGGCTGGGGGCCATGCGCCACGTCGCGCCCTTGCGGCTTGCGGCACAAGCGCTGACGGCAGTGCCAATCCGGGCTTTGCACGCCCGGCCGTGCGGGACCAAGACGCGGGCTGTCGTTGGAAAACGGATGCAGCCGGGCTGCCGTCCAAAAGGTCGTCGCAAGTCTGCCGCAACGTCGTCCGCACAGAGGGCAACGCTCTGGAGGAAAGCGGGATGAAGATCGTCGTTCTGGGCAACCAGGCCAAGTCCATGCGCAATTTCTGGAGCGTGCTCATCGCCCACATGCGCCGGGCCGGGCACGAAGTGCTCTGTTGCGTCCCGCCGGGGGATGCGGCCTCTGAGGCCGCGCTCACGGCCCTGGGCGCGCAAGTGCGCACCTATCCTCTGGACCGCAAAGGCCTCAACCCCCTGAGCGACATCCGCACCCTGGGGGCCTTGGTGCGCCTGTTCAAAGAAGAAAAACCTGATCTGCTCTTTGCCTCCACCATCAAGCCGGTCATCTACGGCTGCATGGCGGCCAGGGTAGCCCGCGTGCCCCACATTTACGCCACCATCACCGGTCTCGGCTATGCCTTTGAGGCCGACAGCTTTTTTAAAAAAGCCGTCAACAAGCTGAGCTGCCTGCTTTACCGTACGGCGCTTTCCGGCGCGGAAGGCGTATTTTTTCAGAATCAGGACGACATCCGCGTGTTCCGCCAGGCGGGCATTCTGGGCCCGCGCGCCCGCGTGCTTACTGCCCGCGGTACGGGCGTGGACACGGCCCGCTTTGCCCCGGCCCCCTTCCCCGATCTTACCGAAACCGGCGAGCTCGCCGGCCCGCCCGTATTCCTGCTGGTGGCCCGTCTGCTGGAGGCCAAAGGCCTGCCGGAATACGCCGAGGCCGCGCGCCTGCTCAAGGCCCGATACCCTGCCGCCCGCTTTCAGGTGCTGGGCCCGCCCGAACACGGCCTGGGCAGCGTGAGCCTGGACCAGATCAATGCCTGGGAGGCCCGGGGCAGCATCGAATACCTGGGCGAAACCAGCGACGTGCGCCCTTATGTGGCCGCGGCCCATGTGCTGGTGCTGCCCTCCTGGCGGGAAGGCACGCCCACGTCCATCATGGAGGGCATGAGCATGGGCCGTCCGGCCGTGGTCACCGACGCCCCCGGCTGCCGCGAAGTGGTGCGCCAGGGTGTTAACGGTCTGCTTACGCCCCTGCGCGATGCGCAGGCCCTGGCCGACGCCATGGAAACCTTCATCACCACGCCCCAAAATATCCTGCGCATGGGAGCCGCCGGCCGCGAGCTGGCCCTGCGCGAACTGGACGCCCACACGGTGGCCGCACGCATTCTTGAAGACATGCGCGTGCCCGCCGTCCATAAGGATAGCCAAGCATGATTAGTACCTACCGTATGGCGCTGCTGCAGGCGCTGGATTTTTTCTGTATTCTGCTGGCCCTGGCCGTTTCCGGCATGCTGAGCATTGCGCCGGATCTGAGCGTGTTTCACGACTACACGGGCGCTTCGCTCTTTACCGTCTTTTTTTATCTTCTCTTTTTTTACATCCTCGACGCTTACAGCGTGGGCAGCGAGGACTTCCGCGAGACTATGGGCCGGGTGCTGGTGGCCTGCCTGCTGGGCATCGTTTCTTCGGCAACGGCCTCCTACGCCTTCCAGCACTGGCGCTTTGACCGCGAAACCGTAGTCCTGCTCTTTGCGCTCTCCTTCTGCTTCTGCCTGGGCTGGCGGCTGCTTTACTACTGCAACGCCGACAAAATCACGCACCCCCTGCGCATTCTCCTGGTGGGCGTGGACCGCGCGGGCAAGGTGCGCCAGCTCCTGGCCGAGGGCCTGCCCAAGGCCGAGATTCTGGGGTATGTGGGCGAGCGCGACCAGGGCCCCGACGCCGGTCCCTGCTTGGGCGCGCCCTTTCTGGCCCTGGACATAGCCCAGGAAAAAAAGGCCACCATGATCCTGCTGCTGCCCGACGCCCCCATCGACGACGACATCGCCCACGACCTGCTGGAAGCCAAACTGCGCGGCAGTATGGTGGTGGATATCCGCAGCTTCTACGAACACGTGGTCCAGCGCCTGCCCCTCTCCCAAATTACAGACGAATGGCTTCTCCAGAACGAGGGCTTCTCTCTCAATACCCGCGGTTCCCTGCGCCGACTCAAACGCGTTCTGGATATGCTCATCTCCCTCATGCTGCTCATCCCGGCCACGCCCGTCATGCTGCTCACTGCCCTCATTGTCCGCCTGGAATCCCCCGGCCCCGTTATTTACCGTCAGGAACGCGTGGGCCTGTTTGAAAAGGAATTCACCGTTTACAAGTTCCGCTCCATGCGTGCCGACGCCGAAAAAAACGGCGCGGTCTGGGCCAGCGCCAACGACGCCCGCGTCACCCGCTTTGGCCGTTTTATCCGTAAGGTCCGCATCGACGAGCTGCCCCAGATCTGGAATATCCTCAAGGGCGACATGAGCTTCATCGGTCCCCGCCCCGAACGCATGGCTTTTGTGCAGGAACTGAAAAAAACCATCCCCTACTACAGCGTGCGCCACTCCGTAAAACCCGGCCTTACCGGCTGGGCCCAGGTCTGCTACCCCTACGGAGCCTCCGCCGAAGACGCCCGCCGCAAACTGGAATACGACCTCTATTATATTAAAAATATGTCCATCCTGTTGGATATTCATATTATTCTTAAAACCATCGGCGTGGTCCTCTTCCCCAAGGGCGCCCGCTAAGGGGAAGGAAAAGCAGGAATCTTTGCAGTCGGAAGGGGACTTTGGGGCACTTGGCCCGTTACGGCGAAGGCCGTGACAGGCCAGGGCCGCAGCGCTCAAAAGTCCCCTTCCGCCACATGCCTCACCCGTCAAAATGCTTTCCTCAGGCCGCGCCACAGGCGTATTTCGGCCGCCACAGGGGGCCCCCCCTTTTTCTCATGCCCCAATTTCTCTTCACGATGCGGGTTTCGTGTGACGCAGAACGGCAGAAAAACGTTGCAGGGTACGGGCACGGAACCGGCAGGCCTCTACCCCCACGGGTTGGTCCAGCCCAGCGGGGGCCTGCGTTTCGGCCTGGACGCCCTGCTTCTGGCGGCCTTTACGGCACAGCGGCTGCTGGCCTGGCCGGGGCAGCGGGATATCTTTGCCGTGGAGCTGGGCTGCGGCTGCGGGGCGGCTCTGCTGGGCGCGGCCCTGGCCTGTCCGCGCGTGCGGGGGCTGGGGCTGGAGCGCGAAGTGGCCCTGACCGCAGCGGCGACGGAAAACATCGTCCGGCTGGGGCTCTCGGCGCGGCTGGCCGTGCGCTGCCTGGACGTGGGCGACGCTGTGGCCCTGCGCGGCCTGCCCGGCCCTGACAGTCTGCAGAATTCTGCCAATTGGTCCGGCCCTGGCGGCGGGGCCCTCTGCGGCCGGGCCGACGCAGTGCTGGCCAATCCGCCCTACGATCGGGCCGGACGGCCTTCGCCGGATCCCCTGCGGGAACGGGCCCTGCGCTCTGCCGACGGGCAGGCGCTGGAAGCCTTTTGCCGGGCCGCTGGGCTGCTTTTGCGGCACAAGGGGCATTTTTTTTGCTGTTATGACGCGCGCGCCCTGGGGCGACTGTGTCGGGCCCTGCATACTGCGGGCTTGGGCCTGCGGCTGGCGCTGCCCGTGCGGGCGCATCCCGCAGACCCGGCCCTGTTGGTGCTGGCGGCCGCGCAAAAAGGGGCGGCGGACGATCTGCACCTGGAAGCCCCGCTGACCCTGCACGCCGGGCGCGGCCCCGTGCGAGCAACAGCGCCGCGGCCGCAAGAGGCTGCCGCAGGCGAAACGGGGTCCGGCTTTTTTACTGCGGAGGCCTGGAGGCAGCACGGGACTGGCGCGACCACAGCTGGGGCGGACAAAAAGGATTTTGCCGGGCCGGAAGAAACTGCTGCGGATATGCTTGGTCCGCACGGAGGCCAAGGGCCGGACGGCAAGAGTCCGGCGGGGACGGAGGCGGGGCCGCAGTGGACGGCCGCGGCCCGGCGCTTCTGCCCCTGGCTGGACCGAAAACGGGATTTGGGATAAGGCTCGGGCATGACATTTATTGCAGATCTGCACATCCATTCGCGCTTTTCACGGGCCACCAGCAAGGCGCTCACGCCCAGGTATCTGGCGGCCTGGGCGCGCTGCAAGGGCATTGACCTGCTGGGCACCGGCGATTTTACCCACCCCCAGTGGCGGGCCGAACTGGCGGAACAGCTGGAGCCGGACCCGGAAAGCGGCTTGTACCGGCTGCGGGGCGCGCCCCAAGCGCTGGAGGGCCTGCCGCAGGATATGGGCGCGGGGCAGGGGCCGCTTTTCTTGCTCCAGACCGAAATCAGTTCCATCTACAAACGCCTGGGCAAGGTGCGCAAAATCCACAACCTGGTCTTTGTGCCCAGCCTGGAGGACGCAGAACGCCTCTCCCTGCGGCTGGCGCAGATCGGCAATCTGGCCTCGGACGGTCGGCCCATTCTGGGGCTGGATTCCCGCGACTTGCTGGAAATCCTGCTGGAATGCGCGCCCAACGGGGTCATGATTCCCGCGCACGTCTGGACGCCTTGGTTTGCGCTGTTTGGCTCCAAATCCGGCTTTGACCGTCTGGAAGACTGCTACGGCGACCTCTCTGAACATATCTTCGCCCTGGAAACGGGCCTTTCGTCCGATCCGGCCATGAACCGCATGGTCAGCGCCCTGGACGGCTATGCGCTCATTTCCAATTCCGACGCCCATTCCGGGGCTAACCTGGGGCGCGAGGCCAATCTCTTTGCGGGGCGGCCCTCCTATGCGGGCCTGTTTGCGGCCCTGCGGGCCGTCGCCCGGCGTCAGGACCAGAGCGGCCAGGACTGCCGCTTCCTGGGCACCGTGGAATTTTATCCCGATGAGGGCAAGTACCATCTGGACGGCCACCGGGCCTGCCATGTGGTGCTGGAACCGCGCGAGGCGCGGGAACTGGGCGATATCTGCCCCGTGTGCGGCAAACCCCTTACGGTGGGCGTGCTGCACCGCGTGCTGGACCTGGCCGACCGTGAAGCCCCGGCCGCGCTTGCGCGCGAGCCCGAAGCGCGCTCCGTTATTCCCCTGCCCGAAGTGCTGAGCGAAATTCTGGGCGTAGGGCCCGCCTCCCGCAAGGTGCGGGAGCGCTATGCCGCCCTGCTGCAGGCCCTGGGGCCGGAACTGGATATCCTTTGCCGCCTGCCGCTCCCGGACCTGCGCGCCCACTGGGAACCCTTGGGCGAAGCCGTGGCCCGCATGCGCGTCGGGCGGGTCATCCGCCAGGGCGGCTTTGACGGCCAGTACGGCGTGGTGCGCGTGTTCGCGCCCGAAGAACTGGCCGACGTGCGCGGCGGCGCGCTTTTGCCCGGCTTCCGGCCTGCGGGCCGCCCGCGCGCGGTCAAAACGGACGCCAAGGACGCGCTGCGCGGCCGTGAAAGCCAAAAAACGGCGCAGGCGGACGCAACGCAACAGGACGCCGCAGCGGCGCGGTCCGTCGCAGCCTCCCCCGCCGTGGCGGAGCCGTTGCCGCCGCCCGGCCCGGCATTTTCTCAGGAGCAGACCATGGCCCTGCGGGCCGGGCCAGGGCCGGTGCTTGTCCTGGCCGGGCCCGGCGCTGGCAAGACCCGTGTGCTGGTGGGCCGCTTGCAGTGGCTTCTGGAGCAGGGCGCGCGCGCTGCAGATCTGCTGGCCGTGACCTTTACCCGCCGCGCCGCCGCAGAGCTGCGCCAGCGTCTTGCCGCCGCCCTGCCGGAGCTGCCCACCTTGCCGCGCTGTGACACCCTGCACGGTCTGGCCTGGAGCCTCATGCGCGCGGAGCTGGGCGCGGCAGCCCCCACCCTGCTGGGCGAAGACGCGGCCCTGGGGCTGTTCCGCGCCGCCAATCCGGAGCTCACGGCCCGCGAAGCCCGCAATTTGTGGGCAGCCTGCGCGCTGGCGCGGGAAACGCACGCGCCTGCTGCGGGGGCCGCAGGCAGGCCCATGGACAATCCCGCAGACCGTATCCCTGCGGACGGCGGCGTTCTGAATCCTTCGCCGGACCTGGCCTGCGCTTTGGCCCGTTATACGGCGCGCAAAAAAGCCGCGTCGCCGGGATTTATAGACTATGCCGACCTGCTGGACTGGTGGCTGGAGCACGCCCGGCGTCTGTCGCAGGCGCAAAAACCCCGGCACGTGCTGGTGGATGAAGTGCAGGACCTTTCCCCCATGCAGCTGGAGCTTTTGCGGGCGCTTCTGCCCGCTGACGGTAAGGGTTTTTTGGGCATCGGCGATCCGGACCAGGCCATCTATGGCTTTCGGGGCGTGGCCGGGCAGAGCGAGGACAGTTTGCGGCGCATCTGGCCGGACGTGTCCGTATGTCGGCTGGGGCGGAGCTACCGGGCCAGCCAGCGCGTGCTGGACATGGCCCACGGCCTGCTGGGGGGCGCGGGCCGCTGCGGGCCGCTTCTGGCCGCGCGGGAGCTGACGGCGGAACTGCGCTTGTTCAGCGCGCCGGACGAAAAGGCCGAGGCCCGTTGGGTGGCCCAGCGCGTGCGCGCGCTTCTGGGGGCCACGGCCCACACCCTCATGGATCAAACGGGGAATGACGACATGGCGGGCCTGGCGGGCACGCTGACGCCTGCCGATATTGCCGTGCTGGTGCGCCTCAAGGCGCAGATGCCGCCCTTGCGTGCGGCCCTGGAACAGGCGGGCGTGCCCTGCGCCGCCCCCGCCGAAGACAGCTTCTGGCAGGATGCGGCCTGCGCCCGGCTGCTGGGCCTGCTGGCAACGCAGTATGGTTTTGCGTCCTGGCCCGTGCCGGCGGAACGGCACGGGGCCGACGCGCCCGAAGCCCTTGCTCTGCCCTGGGGGGCAGCGCCTCCCGCGCCGCAGGACATGCGCGCCTGGCTTGGGGCCCAGCCCTGGGCCGGGGAGCCCTGCCTGCAGGGTCGGGCCTGGCGGCAGCTGTGCCGCTTGTGGGCGCAGGCCGGTTCCTGGCCCGCCTTTTTTGCCCAACTGGCCTGGCTGCAGGAGGCGGAACTGGTGCGCGGCAAGGCCGAGCAGGTGCAGATACTGACCCTGCACGCCTCCAAGGGCTTGGAGTTCCAGGCGGTATTCCTGCCGGGCCTGGAGGACGGGCTGTTGCCCTTGCGTCGGGAGCGCCTGTTTGCCGCCCCTGACGCAGTCGCACGCCCCACGGCGCAGGGCGCGTCGGTTGCGGACCAGGCAGAGGACAACGCCCTGGCGGAAGAACGCCGCCTGCTCTATGTGGGCCTGACCCGCGCGGCCCGCATGCTCTGTGTGAGCCACTGCCGACAACGCGCCCTCTACGGCAAAGCTCTGTGCCTGCCGCCCTCGCCCTTTTTGGCCGATATCCGCCGCTTTTGCCGCGTCAGCGTGCTTACCCCGCACCGCCGCCAGCGGCAAAGCCCCCTTTCACTGTTGCCGGAATAGCGTACGTTGGGTGTGAGCACGGGCCAGCACCGCCGCGCCGGGCGCGCTTTCGGCCCTTTTTCTTTACCTCCGGCCCAAAAAACGGTATCGCCTGCTCATGAAAATGCGTCGTATGCTTAAAAAGAGCCTGCTCTGGCTGGTGGGTCTGCTGTTTGTGGGCGGCGTGCTCGGTACGGCCGCCGTGGCCATGCTGTTTTACTGGGCTTCGCGCGATCTGCCGGACCTCAACCGCCTGGCCGAGTACCAGCAGCCCCAGGCCACGGTCATTCTGGCCCGGGACAACTCCGTTTTGGGCACCCTGTACCATGAAAAACGTTACGTCATCGGCCTCAAGGACATGTCGCGCTATCTGCCCATGGCCTTTCTGGCGGCCGAGGACGACAGCTTCTACCAGCATATGGGCGTGGACCCGGTGGCCATTCTGCGCGCGGCCATCAACAACCTCCGCAAGGGTCGGCAGGGCGAGGGCGGCAGCACCATCACCCAGCAGCTCATCAAACAGCTGCTGCTTACCTCCGAGCGCAGTTACACCCGCAAGATGAAGGAAGCCATCCTGGCCTACAGGGTGGAGCAGGACTACACCAAGGACCAGATCCTCACTGTCTACCTCAACCAGATCTACCTGGGTGAACACGCCTACGGCGTGGAGGCTGCGGCCCGCACCTACTTCGGCAAACACGCGGCGGACATTACCCTGGCCGAGAGCGCGGTTATTGCCGGTCTGCCCAAGGCCCCCAGCACGTACAATCCCTTCCGCCGACCCGAAGAGGCCAAAACCCGGCAGATGTATGTACTGGGCCGTCTGCGCGATCTTAAATGGATTACGCCTGAAGAATACGCTCAGGCCGCTGCCGAGCCCCTGGTCTACTGGAGCATGCCCGAAGGCGTGGGCGGCGCGGCCCTTTGGTATCTGGAAGAAGCCCGGCGCCTGCTCATTGAATTTTTTACGGAGCAGAATCTTAAGGCTCTGGGCGTGGATACGCGCAAATACGGCGCGGACTACGTTTATGAGGCCGGACTTACAGTGCGCACGGCCATGGACCCGGTGCAGCAAGAGGCCGCCGGCGCGGCCCTGCGGCGCGGACTGGAAGAGCTGGACAAGCGCCAGGGCTGGCGCGGCCCCCTGCAAAAGCTGGATCCGACCGCGCAGCAGGCCTTTATCCAGGCCAGCGCCTTTACGCCTCTGGATCTGGCTGGTAACGGCTGGGTCAAGGCCCTGGTCACGGGTGTGGAGGCCCGCGAGGCCCGCGTGACCCTGGGGCGGGGCTATAGCGGGGTCATCCCCGTGGCGCAGATGTCCTGGGCGCGCAAACCCAATCCCAAGGTGGCCGGCGTTTACGCCCCGGCCGTCAAGGACGTCCGTCAGGTGCTTTCCCCCGGCGACGTGGTCTGGGTTTCGGCTGCGGACCTGACGCGGGCGGGCAAGGATGCCAAAGGCCGCAAAACGCAGATCTCCGAGCCCTTTGATCCCTCTCAGGTCCAAAAGGGCGCGCCTGTGACCCTGCGTCTGCAGCAGGAACCCGTGGTGCAGGGGGCGCTGGCTTCGGTGGAAGCCCGCAACGGCGACGTGGTGGCCCTTATCGGCGGCTACCAGTTTGGGGACAGCCACTTCAACCGTGCCACCCAGGCCCGGCGGCAGCCCGGCTCCAGCTTCAAACCCGTGGTCTACTCCACCGCTCTGGATTATGGCTTTACGGCCGCCTCCACCGTGCTGGACGCGCCCTTCGTCTATGTCAATCCTTATACCAACGAAGTCTGGCGGCCTTCCAACTACGAGCACAACTACAAGGGCGAGCTGCCCTTGCACACGGCCCTGGCTCTTTCGCGCAATACTTGTACCGTGCGGGTGGCGCAACAGGTGGGCATAGCCAACGTGGTGCAGCGGGCCAAGGCCCTGGGGCTGGAACCGCACTTTCCGCAGGAGCTGGCCATCAGCCTGGGCGCGGTGGCCGTTTCGCCCCTTAACCTGACCCAGGCCTATGCGGCTTTTGCCAATCAGGGGCTGGGCGTGCGCCCGCGCATCATCACCTCCATCACCGATTCCCGCGGGCGGGAACTTTACCGGCAGGACGTGGAGCACTGGCAGGCCGTCAGCCCGCAGAACGCCTATATTATGGCCACCTTGCTCAAGGAAGTGGTGAACCAGGGCACAGGCGGCCGGGCCAAGGTGGAAGGCCGCATTATTGCGGGCAAGACCGGCACCACCAACGACGAGCACGACGCCTGGTTTGTGGGCTTTTCGCCCTATCTGGTCACGGGCGTCTATGTGGGCTACGACCAGCTGCGCAGTCTGGGCCGCCTGGAGCAGGGCGGCCGCACGGCCGCGCCCATCTTTCGGTATTATCGCAGCACTATAGAACACCTCTACCCCAATGATGACTTTACCATGCCTGAGGGCATTGTCATGGCGGACGGGCTGGCCTTCAAGGCCGACGAACCCATGCAGGGCGCTTCGGCTACAGCGCCGGGCACCGAGGACGGCAGCGTGGTGGACACCTCTCAGGGGGGGGAAGATCTTATGCGGCAGATGTTCTAGAGCAGTTAGCGAATGAAATGAGCTAACTGCTCTGCAAGGATTTTCTTGAAAATCCTTGCCACGAAATGCGAGAAGGCAGGCTTTTGCCTGCCGTAAGCGAGCATTTCAAGTGTTAAATGCTCTAGGGACGCGACCCCCGCCCCGCGCCGTCCGCGCCCAACAGGCGGGGCTTCATCTCTGCCCCGGCGCTGCCCCGGAGTTAGGGCCTTGCCATGCTGCAATGTCCTGGCGGTTGTGCAAACAGCCGCCCGCCTGGAACACAAGCATAGCTCCAGCCGTTGCAATGCAGGGGCTTAGCCCGTTACAACGAAGGAAGTTAGGGGCAAAGGCAGCAGCGCTCTGCAGTTGCGCGGGTAAGCGCCGGAACGCGCGTGCCGGACCCTTTGAGAATGCCTATTCTCAAAGGGTTCCTGTTTCAATTCTGCCTTGTCCGGGAAAAAGTTCCCTTCCCCCCACAAGGCTTTCTTATTCCACCGGATGCCCGGCGGCGCGGTATTCGTTGAGCTTATTGCGCAGGGTGCGCACGGAGATACCGAGGAGTTCGGCGGCCTGGGTACGGTTGCCGGCGGTAACTTCCAGGCCTTTGAGGATCATGATGCGTTCCATTTCGTGGAGGGGGATGACCGGTCCGGCGGTGGCAGTGAGCGTTGCAGCGGCAGTGCCACCGGCTGCGGCGGAGGCTGCCGGGGCATCGGCCGTGGGGGTTGGGGATGGCGCCGGGGCTGCTGGGTCCGGCGCGGTTTCGTCTTCAAAGAGGGGCCAATCTTCGTCTTCGAGAAGGAAGTGGCGGGGCTCCAGGGGGCGGCCGTTGGCCAGGAGCACGGCGCGTTCCATGAGGTTCTGCAGTTCGCGCACATTGCCGGGAAAGTCGTAATTTTTGAGCCAGTCCACGGCGCTGGGGGCCAGGTCTGTGGCCGGGAGGGCGTATTCACGGATATAGAGATTGATGAAAAAGCGGGCCAGGTCCAGCACGTCGTCGCCACGCTGGTGCAGGGAGGGCAGGCGCAGGGGAATGACGTTAAGGCGGAAATAGAGATCCTGGCGAAATTTGCCCTGGGCGACCCATTCTTCGAGGTTGCGGTTGGTGGTGGCCAGCACGCGCACGTCAACTTTGAGGGTTTCCGTGCCGCCCACGCGGTCCACCTCGCCTTCCTGGAGCACGCGCAGGAGTTTGGCCTGCAGGGCCAGGTCCATTTCTGAAATTTCGTCCAGCAGCAGGGTGCCGCCGTCGGCCAGTTCAAACTTGCCGGGTTTGCGGGCAATGGCCCCGGTAAACGCGCCTTTTTCGTGGCCGAAGAGTTCGCTTTCCAGCAGGTGTTCGGGCAGGGCGGCGCAGTTGACGGCAACGAAGGGGCGGGCGGCGCGGGGGCTCATGGCGTGCAGGTAGCGGGCAAACATTTCTTTGCCTGTGCCGGAAGCGCCGGTAATGAGCACCGTTGCGCGGGATGGGGCCACCTGGCGGGCCAGCTGGAGCACGCGGCGGATGCTGGGGTGGTTGCCCACGATGCGCGGGCCCGCGCCCTGGGGGCAGACGGGCCTGCGGCCGCCCAGGGTGGAGGCGGCGGGGGCCGGTGCGGGCTGGCGGCGTGCGGCGCCGGCGGCGATTTTGACGCGCTCCACATCCAGGGGTTCCAGCCAGTAGTCGCGCGCGCCCAGGTTGAGCAGGCGTTCGGCCTCCTGAGGGCTGCCTTTGTCGGCCACCACGATGACCGGGGGAAAGTGCGGGTCTTCCGCGCCCACGGCCAGCAGGTCTTCCACACGAAAGCCCGGCAGGGTGGGGCGGGCGAAGATGATGCCCGGCCCGGATTTGCTGATGAAGGCCGACGCGCCCTTGAGATTTTCGGCAATGCCCAGTTCAAAGCCCGCGTCGCGTAACGCGGGGAAGATGCCGGTCACGGCCTGAGCGGGAGTGAGGAAGAGCAGACGTTGCGTGGCCATGCAATGCTGTGTATCGTGTCGCGCGCCACAATGCAACACGGGGTGCGCCGGGGCCGGCCGTTGCCGGGCGCAATGGCGGCGTGCGCACAAAAAGCCTCTGCCGCGCCCATACGTTCCGGCTGGGCGCGTTGTTGTAAAAACTCCTCTACATCCTTTATGTCCATACGTTATGAAAAATCCCCAAATTATCACGCTGTTTTCCGGCGGGCTGGACAGTCTGCTTACCGCCAAGCTGCTGGAACGTCAGGGTCTGACCGTGCGTTGCCTGCACTTCACGGCGCCTTTTTTCGGCAGTGCCGCATCCGTGCCGCACTGGCGGCAGGAATACGGTCTGGATATTGCGGTCCAGGACGTGAGCGAGGCCTTTGCGGCCCTGCTGCGGGCCTGGCCTGCGCACGGCTTCGGCAAGGTGCTCAACCCTTGTGTGGACTGCAAGATTCTGCTGCTGCGCGAGGCCCGCAAGTATATGGAGGCCGTGGGCGCGCAGGGTCTGGCCACGGGCGAGGTGCTGGGCCAGCGGCCCATGTCCCAGCGGCGGGACACGCTCAACGTGATTCTGCGCGACGCGGCGGTCAGGGATGTGCTGCTGCGACCTTTGAGCGCCCTGCATCTGCCGCCTACGCCCCTGGAAGAAAGCGGCCTGGTAGACCGGGACCGGCTGCTGGGCATCTGGGGACGCGGCCGGCAGGACCAGCTGGCGCTGGCGCGAGAGATGGGCATCAGGGAAGTGCCTACCCCCGGCGGCGGCTGCCGCCTGACGGAACGGGAAAATGCCCGCCGCTACTGGCAGGTGCTTACGCTGACGGACGCGCCCACGGGCGCGGACTTTGCCCTGGCCAACCTGGGGCGGCAGTTCTGGCACAGAACGGCAGAAGCGGCCTACTGGCTGTGCGTGGGGCGCAACAGCGCGGATAATGAAAAGCTGGCCGCGGCGGCTCGGCCGGGGGATCTGCTTTTGCGGCTGCGCGACCTGCCTGGTCCGTTGGCCCTGGCCCGCAAGGGCGCGATCTGGCCCTTGCCCGTGCTGGAATCGGCCGCGGCCCACGCAGCCTCTTACGCGCCCAAGGCTATGGCCCTGGGCGGGGCGGTGGCGGTGCGCCTTGTGCCGGACGGCGTGAGGGGGGATCTGCAAATCACGCCCGCCCGCCAAGAGGACGCCTGGGGTGAACCCGCCTGGGAGACGGTCAAGGCCGCCGTCAAGGCAGCGGCGCGGGCCAGAACCGCATGTGCGGACTGATCCATCCGCAGCAGGCCCTTCTTGCAGTACAGCGGCGACACGGCGTTGTTGCTGGTTCGTCACAGATTGCAACAAGTTGCGTATCTTTTGATGACGATGGTGCAGTGCGCTTTACAAATTTTGTGTATGACGCTATAGAGTTTCATTGTGTTGAAGACCATTCCGCGGCCCCCAGCGGCATCCGCCGGAGGAGTATATGGATCACAAGGATTTGGAGTATTTTCGCAAGCTGCTCACCGGGATGCTGGAAGAAGCCCAGCAAAAGGGCGACAGCACCCTTGAAGAACTGACCGACAGTAACGAGGTCTTTGCCGACCCCGCGGACCGTGCCACGGCGGAATCCGACAGGGCCTTTACCCTGCGCATTCGCGACCGGGAGCGCCGCCTGATCCGCAAAATCCAGGCCGCCATCACCCGCATTGACGATGGCACCTATGGTATTTGCGAAGAATGCGGCGATGATATCAGCATCGCCCGGCTCAAGGCCCGCCCCGTGACCCGCTTGTGCATCAACTGTAAAGCCAAACAGGAAGAAGACGAGCATCTGCGCGGCGATTAGCCGGGCCTCCCGGTTGGGGCCGTTGTGCCCGCCGCGTTTTGGGACCAGCGCATCCCGGCCCCGACCTTTGTTGCCAGCACCAGCCTCAGACCGCCGTCGCTGCTTTTCAGGAGCACGGCGGCGGCTTTTTTACGGGAGGCGTTATGGATGCCCACCTTTTTCGCCGTTGTTGCGATGCCCTGACGCCTCTGCTGCAGGGCGCGCGTCTGGAAAAACTGCAGGAGCCCGCGCCGGGCCTGCTGGCCTTGACCTTTTTTGGCGGCGGGCGCAAGCGCCTTCTTTGTTTGCGGCACGGCCGCAAAGACCCTTTTCTTTTTGTTACTGAACAGCGCCTTACGGCCGGCATTGCGCCTTCGGCGGCGGTCATGCGCCTGCGCAAATACGCGGCAGGCCGTCGGGTGGCGGCCTGTGTGCCGTGTTACTGGGCGCGCCAGCTCTGGCTTTTGCCCGCCGGATCGGGCAGTGCAAGCCTGCCCTGGCTGGTGCTGGATTTGCGCGAAGGCCCCGGCCTACGCTTTCTTGCCCCTGACGCCACGCCAGAGGAAGAGCGCCCCGCCTGGCCCGAACCGCAGGAGCTTGCCGCCGCCCTGCAGGACTGGCGCAGCTGGCCCGTGCTCACTCCGGCGCTGCGCCGCACCCTGGCCCTGCTGGAGCCGCCGGAACAGTGGGCCTTGCTGGAAGACCTGCGACAGGGGGGCGGCGATATTTTTCTTTACGCTCTGGCAGGGGGCCCTTGCCGCGCCGTCAGCGCCTGGCCCCTGCCCGCGCCCTTGCGGGAGGGCCTGCGCATGGCGGCGGAGGCCGCGCAAGCCAGAGCGGTGACGGAGCAGGGCGGGGACGATATTTTGCCCCTTCTGGAGCGCGCGGGCGCGGACTTAGTGCTGGCGCGCCTGGCCGCGGACGCCGCCAAAGAAGCGGACCGGCCTCTGAGCCGCCGTGAAACCAAACTACGCCGCCTGCTGGATAAACTTCGGGAAGAAGAGGCGCGCCTTACGGGCATGTGTGCCGCCGGGGCCGACGCGCTGGCCCTGCAGGCCGAACTCTGGCGCTGGCCGGCGGATCTGCGCGCGCCCAGCGTAAAGGTAAGCGCCGGAGCCCACGGCCCAGCCAGAGAAATAGCCCTGGACCCGCGCTACAGCGTACGGGAAGCCATGACCCGGTTTTTTCATACGGCTGCAAGGGGCAAGCGGGGCCTGGTCCATCTGGGCGAACGCCGCGCCGCCCTGGAGGCAGAATTGGCCGCCCTGCGGGCCGCGCGCGGTCTGGGCCTGCCCGTCAGCGCCCCCGCCAGTGCGGGCGCAAGTGCGGATGTGGCCGGCCTGGCGGCGGCCGCTCCCAGAAACGTTCAGGTCTTTGTGAGTGAGGACGGCTTTGTGCTGCTGCGCGGGCGCGACGCCAAGGGCAACCTGGCCGCCCGCAAGCTGGCCGCGCCGCACGACATCTGGCTGCACGCGGAAAACGGTCCCGGCGCGCACGTCATTATCCGCCGGGCCCACGCCGGGCAGGAGGTGCCTGCGCGTACCCTGGATCAGGCCGGTTCTCTGGCTGCGGGCAAAAGCTGGCAGAAGGATGCGGCCCGCGCCCGCATCCAGTACGCTGAAGTGCGCCACGTCAAGCCTTTGCGCCGCGCTCCGGCGGGCACCGTGCGGGTGGATAAGGTGCTGGCCTCGCGCGAGGTGCCCGTGGACCCTGGCCTGGAAACCCAGCTTTTGCCGCAAGCCGTCCGCTAGAGCATTTACCACTTGAAATGCTCGCTTACGGCAGGCAAAAGCCTGCCTTCTCGCATTTTGTGGCAAGGATTTTCAAGAAAATCCTTGCAGAGCAGTTAGCTCATTTCATTCGCTAACTGCTCTAGCGCAGAGGACCGTTGCGAAGATATCTTCTCAAAGGTTACGGCGCGCTCGTTACGGCGCAGAGCTGCGCAGATGACGTGTGCTGACGCCTCCGCAGCGGGCGGTTGTCGGCGCGCCGTCGCCAGGGCATTGGCGGCATAGAACAGTTCTGCTTAATACTCCCGGTACGGCCGCTCTTCACTGAGCGGCAGACCCAGCCGCCGGGCGTCCTTTTCAAGGCTGGGGTCCACCCAGAAGGCTTTTTGCTGTACAAAGCTCAGCACTTCAAACTCCGGGGTGTCCACGGGGCGGGAATAGTAGTAGCCTTGGGCGCAGTTGCAACCGCTGTTGAGGAGAAAACGGGCGTGCTCCAGCGTTTCCACGCCTTCGGCCACCACGCGCATTTGCAGGTCGCGGGCCAGGGCGATGGTGTTGCGGGCCACAATCTGGCCGCGTTCGTTGTCCGTGCCGTCGCTGATGAAGGTGCGGTCGAGTTTGACGATGTTGAAGGGCAGGTCGCGCATAGTGCTCAGGGAGGAGTAGCCTGTGCCGAAATCGTCCATGGAAAAGACAAAACCCGCGGCCTGCAGTTCGTACATAAGGCGGATCAGGGCGGTTTCATTGGCAAAGAAGGCGCTTTCGGTCAGTTCCAGTTCCAGCAGGTGGTGGGGCAGGTGGTAGGAGTCCACAAGGTTGATGATTTTGCTGGGCAGGTCGGCGTCGTTAAAGTGCAGGCGCGAAACGTTGACCGAAACGGGCATGGGCTGGTAGCCCTTGTCCAGCCAGCTGCGCAGTGTGCGGCAGGTCTGGTCCCAGATATATTCGTCCAGCCGTACAATAAAGCCGTTGCGTTCAAACAGGGGGACGAAGCGGCCGGGCAGGATGAGGCCGTCAGTAGGGTGGGCCCAGCGCACCAGGGCTTCGGCCCCGATGATGCGCCCGCTGGAAATTTCCACCTTGGGCTGGAGATAGAGCTTGAATTGCTGTTTTTCCAGTGCGGCGTACATCTGGTCGGTAATATAGGTTTCGTCGTGCAGTCGTTTGCGCAGGGCGTCGTCGTAAAAGGCAAAGCTGCTGAGGTCGCTGCCCTTGACGGTTTTTTGCGCCAGGTAGGCCCAGTCGCAGAGCACATGGGCCGGGGTGCGGCGGTTTTCTACCTGGCAGACGCCGAAAAAGAGCTTGACCCGGAACGTTTCTGAATAGTGTTCCAGACGACGGGACAAAGACTGCATGAAGCGCAGCAGCCGGTCCGTGTCGCCCGTGAGGCAGGCGGCAAAGACATCCGCAGTGAGCCGGGCAAAGATCTCCCGTTCCGGGTCCAGGCGTTGGCGCACCAGGCGGGCGATAACCCGCAGCAGCCGGTTGCCTTCTTCCAGGCCAAAGGCCTCGTTAAGGGCCTTGAAGCCCGCCACGTCGAAGCGCAGCACGGCGTAGGGATTTTCAGGATTTTTTTTGAGGAGGCTTTCCACCTTTTCAAAAAAGGTCTGGGTGTTGTAGGCGCCGGTAAGGGGGTCCAGCTCCGCCCGCTGGCGCAGGGCCTGTTCCGAACGGGTGATGGCGTCCACATCATTGAGCGTGCCGATGTAGCGGTCGCCGGGTTCGCCGTCGGCCAGGGCCGTGTAGGTCACCTTGCACCAGATGAACTGGCCGTCGCGTCGCCGCAGGCGCACAGTGGTTTCGCCGGATTTGACGCCCAGGGCCAGCCGTGAAAGACAGGCGTCCATGGCCGCGTTGTCGCCGGCAAAGAGCACGCCGTCTTCGCGCCAGACCTCAAAGGGAATGCGGCCGTCGTAGTTGCCGGCCAGCAGCTCCGGGATGCGGTGGCTCAGGTAGTTGAGCTCCGTGCCGCGCCATTCAAAGACCAGGGTGCGGGTGTGGTCCACTACAGCCTTGTAGCGCAGGCTGTCCAGCTTTTGCTGCTGGAGAGTTTCGTTCTCGCGCTGCAGTACGGCGGCCCGTTTGCGTTCCTCCACATCCTCCACCCCCACCAGAAAGAGCGGCTGCGCTTCATTGGGCGGCTGCAGGCGAAAAAGCATCACCTGGGCCCAGCGGTAGCCGCCTGTTGTGCATTTTTTGCGCACATCGGCGCTCACAAAGCCGCGTTTTTCATCTATTCTGTCCAAGGTCTCAGGGTTGAACAGGGCGATAAAGGCGGCGCGGTCGTCAGGGTGGACGTAGTTGGCGCTGACGTCGTCCAACAGGGCGGTAAGGCCTTTGTTTATGGCAGGGGTTTCAAAAACATTGGTGCTTCGGTAGAGCTCGCGGCATTGGTCGCGCGCAAAGTCCAGCACGAAGATTTCGTCGTATACGCTGCGCAACACGCCAGCGTAGCAGTGCGAGGTCATGTTTTGGGCGGTAAGACAAGGCATGGTTGGCGCCTTGCTGCCGCAAGGGAGGGATTCGTCAGCCTGGGTTTTCATGCTGCGGGTTTACCTTTTTGCGCTGTGACGTCGGAACCGAAAAACGGCGAACAGCGCGGCGTGGGGGCAGGTATTCGCCCCACAGGAGCGACGGTGCGCAGGAGGTTCCGACATGCCGCTATGGGAATCAAAGTACTCTACTATCACCAAGCCCGCCGCTTGGCAAACTCTTGCGGTTCAGAGCCCCGGTCCGAAGCGTGCGCCGGCGGCCGCCAACGCGGACGGACGCCACCAGAGCACGGGGGCTGCCCTTTGCGCTTTTTCATTAAGAGCGAGCAGCGCGCCGGAGTGCGTCCCGGCAGGGTGACAAGGGCGCGCGGGCTCTGTACAGTGCCCCCATGACTATTCTTCGTCCTTCACGTCCGTTGCAGGTCTGGTCCCTGAGCCTGGGCTGTCCCAAAAACAGGGTGGACAGCGAACGCTTGCTGGGTTCTCTGGGCGTGCCCATTGCCCATGCCGCCCATATGGGCCGCGCGCGCCTGGTTTTTATTAACACTTGCGGCTTTATCGCCCCGGCCGTGCGCGAATCCGTGCGGGCGGTGCTGGACGCCGCCCAATGTTTGGGCCGCTGCAAGCGCAAGCCCCTGCTGGCCGTGGGCGGCTGTATGGTGGGCCGCTACGGCGCGGCCGAGCTGGCCAGGGAACTGCCGGAGGTGGACCTTTGGCTGCCCACGGCAGATCTGCCCCGCTGGCCCGCCCTGCTGGCGCAGGCCTTGCATCTGCCGCCGCCCCCGGCGGATCCGCCCGGCGGGGGGCGGCTGCTTTCCACCGGGCCTTCTTACGCCTGGCTCAAGGTGGGAGAAGGCTGCCGCCACCGTTGCGCCTTCTGCACCATTCCGTCCATCCGCGGCGGGCTCAAATCCCTGCCGGCGGAACGCATTGAGGCCGAGGCCCGTGTTTTGCTGGGGCAGGGCGTGCGGGAGCTGGACCTGGTGGCTCAGGATCTGACCTCTTGGGGGCTGGATCTGGGTATCAAGGACGGCCTTCCCCGGCTGCTGGAGCGTCTGGCCGGGCTGGACGGCCTGGCCTGGCTGCGGCTGCTCTACCTCTATCCCACCGGGGTGACCCGCGAGCTTCTGCGCCTGCTGCGGCAATGGGGCGCGCCCCTGCTGCCCTATCTGGATATTCCTCTGCAGCACGCCCACCCCCAGGTGCTGGCGCGCATGGGCCGCCCTTTTGCCCAGGATCCGCAGCGTGTGTTGGATCTGGTGCGGGAAGAGCTGCCCGAAGCTGTGCTGCGCACGACCTTTATCGTAGGCTACCCCGGCGAGAGCGCGGCGCAGTTTGAAGCCCTGTGCCGTTTTGTGGAAAAAAATCGTCTGCAGCATGTGGGGGTTTTTGCCTATCAGGCAGAAGAGGGCACCCCGGCCGCCCAACTGTCGGAGCAGGTGCCCATGCCCCTGCGCGAGGAGCGTCGTGCGGCGCTTATGGAAATTCAGGCCGACATCAGCGCGGAGCTTTTGGCCGCCCATGTGGGCGCGCGCCTGCCCGTGCTGGTGGACGCCCCCCATCCGGAATGGCCGGGCCTGCACCGGGGCCGGGTCTGGTTTCAGGCTCCGGAGGCGGACGGCATTACCTATGTGAGCGGCCCCGGCGTGCGGCCGGGCGCGTTGCTGCCTTGCGATATTGTGGAAAGTGCGGCCTACGACCTGACGGCCCTGGCCTGACCCCCGGCATATCCCCGAAGGGCGGAAGCCTTCGGGGATATGTGAGGTCGCGAGCGGCGTGCGTCCTCAGCCCGCCAGGAGCTGGGGCGTGGAAAAACGCCCCTAGCCGCCGATAAGCTGCATAGCCATCTGCGGCATGCTGTTGGCCTGCGAAAGCATGGCCACAGCGGACTGGGTGAGGATCTGATTACGCACGAAGTTCGTCATTTCCGTGGCCACGTCCACATCGGAAATGCGCGATTCCGCCGCCTGCAGGTTTTCTGCCTGGGTAGTCAGGTTGCTGATGGTGTTTTCCAGCCGGTTCTGCAAAGCGCCCAAATGCGCCCGGATGGCGTCCTTGGAAACCACGGCGTCGTTGATGCCCACCAGAGCGCTCTGGGCCGCATTCTGGGTGGAGACCGTGTAGGCCAAGCTGCCTTCTGCGGCGCTGTTGCCCACACCCAGAGCCGAGGCCGTGCTCGTGCCGATCTGGATGTAGTAGTAGTCCTCGTCCGAGTCGTTCATGGTCCCGAAGTGGATCTTCATCTTGCCCGTGGCGGTCAGATCGCTGCCGTCGTGTGTGTCGCCGGACAGGTTGCCGTCAAGCAGGTGGATGCCGTTGAAGTCCGTGGCATTGGCGATTCGGGTAATTTCCGAAGCCATGGCCTGGTACTCCGAGTCGATCATGAGCCGCTGGGTGGAGTCGTAGGTGCCGGTGGCCGCCTGTTCCGCCAGTTCCTTCATGCGGGTCAGCTTTTCGTCGATGACGCCCAGGGCGCCGTCGGCGGTCTGGATGAGGGAAATGGCGTCGTTGGCGTTGCGCACGCCCTGTTGCAGGGCGGCCACATCCGTGCGCATGAGCTCACGGATGGCCAGGCCGGCGGCGTCGTCCGCCGCGGAGTTGATGCGCAAGCCAGAAGACAGACGCTGGGTTGAGGTTTGCAGATTGCTGTAGTGGTCCGTCAACGTGTTCGCCACGTTGGTGGCCATCTGGTTGTGATTGATATACATGACATTCCTCCTTGAATGTGCTGTCAGCCCGGCGGCGCACTGCGCGCGTCCGCTTCCGTGCGGACTGCCGCCGTTGCGGCCCGCCGTAGGGCGGGCCTCCTCCCTCCGGGAGTAGGGTTGTGTCGCCCGCGTTCTACCGGTTCCGCTGCCGGTTGCGCGGGTGGACGGTCCCAAACCTGGGGCGGTTGTCGTTTTGCTCGTGGCGGCGCAACGGCAAGTTTTGCCCCCAAACCTGCACAGCACACCTAGCAGAATCCGTGCCAGCTTCTCGGTCTCTTTTTGTTGTGTCGCAGTCGGTTACGCCGCGCGGCCCTGCGTTGGGGCATTGTCAAAATCCTGGCGGCAGCGCTGCGGGTATACAAAACTTTTCCACAGCATCTTGACGAAGCTAACTTCTGTTTTATCTATTGGATAGAAAGATTTGCACAGGAGGTTTATGATTATGGCCACTACAATGCGTCTTCCCCGTCGTTGGTTCGCGCCGCGCGAGAATATCGCCCCGGCAGCGCCCTTCAGGGACGATATGGACAAAATTTTTCAGGCCATGTTCAACGGTATGGCGGCCCCGTGGGAGGCCATGAACGAGATGCTGCCCTTCTGGCGGCACCAAAAGGCAGAAAATGCCCTCTTGCCCGACATGGATCTGACCAGTGACGACAAGGCTTATACCCTGCGCATGGAACTGCCTGGTGTGGAGCCGGAAAATGTTGCCGTGGAAGTGCGTGAAAACGCCTTGGTCGTTTCTGGTGAGAAAAAACGGGATAGTGAGGAAGAAAATAAAAATCAGCATGTTATGGAGCGAGTCTACGGTTCCTTCCAGCGGGTGCTGGCTCTGCCCGATGATGCCGATGTGGACAGCATTGCCGCCACGCACAAAAACGGCGTGCTGAGCGTCGTCATTCCGCGCAAGGCTCCGGCTGCGGCAGAGGCGAAAACTATTGAAATCACCAGGGCCTGAGCGCCGGGCGGTCTCTGCCGCCCCGGCTGCCGGGGAGGGCCGTAACGGCCCTCCGGGCCCCCATCCCATCCGGGGCCACCCCAGGCCCCGGAGCGCGAAAGCCGCCGTTTTGCGGCACATCCTCCTCCTCGCGGGCCAGCGCTCCGGCCCGTGCGCGCCCCCGCCGTTCTGGCGGGGGCGCTTTTGGTTTGGAAGTTTTGTTCAAAGAACGAAAAATCCTGGCCCGCTTTTGCGGACCAGGATTTTTCGTAGCCGCGCCCTCTCCGGCGGCGCGGCCTGTGTGGGCTTTGCGTCCTTCCCCACGTGCGGCGTTTAGCCGCCTATGAGCGAAAGCGCCATCTGTGGCATGCTGTTGGCCTGCGAAAGCATGGCCACAGCGGATTGGGTGAGGATCTGATTACGCACGAAGTTCGTCATTTCCGTGGCCACGTCCACATCGGAAATGCGCGATTCCGCCGCCTGCAGGTTTTCTGCCTGGGTAGTCAGGTTGCTGATGGTGTTTTCCAGCCGGTTCTGCAAAGCGCCCAAATGCGCCCGGATGGCGTCCTTGGAAACCACGGCGTTGTTGATGCCCACCAGAGCGCTCTGGGCCGCATTCTGGGTGGAAACCGTGTAGGCCAAGCTGCCTACGGCGCTGTTGCCCACACCCAGAGCCGAGGCCGTGCTTGTGCCGATCTGGATGTAGTAGTAGTCCTCGTCCGAGTCGTTCATGGTGCCGAAGTGGACCTTCAGCTGGCCCGTGGCTTCCAGGCCGCTGCCGTCGTGCGTGCTGCTGGACAGGCTGCCGTCCAGCAGCTTGATGCCGTTGAAGTCCGTGGCGTTGGCGATTCGGGTAATTTCCGAAGCCATGGCCTGGTACTCCGAGTCGATCATGAGCCGCTGGGTGGAGTCGTAGGTGCCGGTGGCCGCCTGTTCCGCCAGTTCCTTCATGCGGGTCAGCTTTTCGTCGATGACGCCCAGGGCGCCGTCAGCGGTCTGGATAAGGGAAATGGCGTCATTGGCGTTGCGCACGCCCTGCTGCAGGGCGGCGATGTCTGTGCGCATGAGCTCGCGGATGGCAAGGCCGGCGGCGTCGTCCGCCGCGGAGTTGATGCGCAGGCCCGAGGACAGGCGCTGGGTTGAGGTTTGCAGGTTGCTGTAGTGTTCCGTCAGCGTATTGGCCACGTTGGCGGCCATTTGGTTGTGATTGATATACATACATTCCTCCCTGAATGCTGCATGTGCCGGGCGGCGCGAAATGCCGACGCGTCCTTGCGTGCTACCGCCTCTTGCAATCTTATCGGCACGGTCCGGCCGGGGTTTAGCCGGGGGCGGAAAAATTTTCCGGAGGTTCAGGAAGCAGAACGCACAGGGAGGCAGAGCAAAATTTTTTTGCCGCCCGCCAAGCCGCCAGCGGCAAGGGCAGACAAGGCGCTGGACAAGCGTCGCACTTTCTGTTTTTTTGTCGACGGTTCCCACGGCGCGGGCCGATTTCCGGCCAACGGCATCTGAAAGGACAGCCTCCTATGCGCACCACGCTGCACGATTTTCTTACGCGGCTTTTCCCCATCTGTCGGAGCATTACCGGCAACGGCGTCCGGGAGACGCTGCGCCTTATCCAGGAAGAGATCCCTGGGCTCCGCATTCATGAAGTGCCATCGGGCGCCAAGGTTTTTGACTGGACCGTGCCCGACGAATGGAACATCACGGACGCCCGCCTTGTGGGGCCCGACGGCGAGGTGGTGGCCGACTTTGCGGACAGCAACCTGCACGTGGTGGGCTATTCCGAACCCGTGGACGCGGTTCTGGATCTGGAAGAACTGCAGGAACACCTGCACTCCCTGCCGGAGCAGCCCGAAGCCATCCCCTACGTCACTTCCTACTATGTGCGCCGCTGGGGTTTCTGCCTGCGGCACAGTCAGCGCCTGCGGTTGCGCCCCGGCAAATACCACGCTGTCATCCATTCCAGCCTGAAGCCGGGTTCGCTGACCTATGCGGACCTGATCCTGCCCGGCCGCAGCCGGAAGGAGATTCTGCTTTCCACCTACGTCTGCCATCCTTCCATGGCCAACAACGAGCTTTCCGGCCCTGTGGTGGCCACGGCCTTGGCCCAGTGGCTGGCCGCCGCGCCGCGCCGCTACACCTACCGCATTGTGTTTGCGCCGGAAACCATCGGCGCCATCACGTATCTGAGTCGGCACTATCAGGCCCTGCGCCGCAACGTGGCGGCGGCCTTTAACCTCACCTGCATGGGGGATGAGCGGGCCTGGTCTTTTGTGCCCAGCCGCAAGGGCGATACCCTGGCGGACAGGGCGGCCCTGCACGTGCTCCGGCATTTTGCGCCGGACTGCAACCGTTATTCGTTCCTGGACCGTTGCAGCGACGAGCGCCAGTATTGCGCCCCGGGCATAGATTTGCCCATGTGCAGCGTCATGCGCAGCAAGTACCACGCCTATCCGGAGTACCACACCTCCCTGGACGACTGCAGCCTGGTGACGGAAAAGGGCTTGCAGGAGAGCTTCGCCATGCTGCGCAGGATTCTGGAGGCCCTGGAAGAAAACGTGGTCTACAAAAATCTGGTGCTCTGTGAGCCGCAGCTGGGCCGCCGGGGGTTGTATCCCACCCTGAGCACGGCTTCCTCCTGTACGGAGGAGGTCAACCTCATGATGGATTTGCTGGCCTATGCCGATGGCCGCCTGAGCCTTCTGGAAGAGGCCGAGTTGGTGGGGAAGGACATTTTTCGCTGTGCCGCCGTCATGCGTCGCCTCAAGGAAAACGGCCTGCTCACCGTCTGCCCCGGTCGACCGCGCGCCGCCAGATCCCCTGCCGCGCCGTCCCTGCCCGAACTGCAGTCCGCCTGACCTCTTAGAGCAGTTTACGAATGAAATGAGTTAATTGCTCTGCAAGGATTTTCTTGAAAATCCTTGCCACGAAATGCGAGAAGGCAGGCTTTTGCCTGCCGTAAGCGAGCATTTCAAGTGTTAAATACTCTAGCGCTGGGCGCACCGCAGTTGCCGCCCCAAACAATAAAAAGCCGCCCCCGGCGTTGAACGCTGTCGGGGGCGGCCTTGTGCGCCTGAGCGGCGGGGACGCTATTGCTTCATCGCGTGGATGAGGTCGGCCAGGCGTTGGGCCTGTTCGGCCAGGTCGGCTACGGCCTTGGCGGCCTCATCCATGGCTTCGGCAGTTTGTCGGGACATTTCGTTGACGGTTTCAATGGAGCGGTTGATTTCTTCGCTGGCGGCGGATTGTTCTTCACTGGCCGCGGCAATGGCGTTCACCTGGTCCACAGTGCTTTCCACCTTTTCCACAATACCGTCCAGGGCCTGGCCGGACTGGTTGGCCAGCTCCGTAGCCTGGTCCACATTGCTCACGGCTTCTTCCATGGCGGCCACGCTTTTGGCCGTGCTTTCCTGAATGGCTGCAATGGCCTTGCCCACGTCGTGGGTGGAGGCCATGGTCTTTTCGGCCAGTTTGCGCACTTCGTCGGCCACCACGGCAAAGCCGCGGCCGGCCTCTCCGGCGCGGGCGGCTTCAATGGCGGCGTTGAGGGCCAGCAGGTTGGTCTGGTCCGCAATGTCCGAGATGACGCTCATGATCTGGTTGATAGACTGGGCGTGGGCATTGAGCTGCCCCATGTCGTCCTTGAGCTTGAGTGAAACCGCGTGCACGTGGCCAATGCTGAGCACGGATTTTTCCACAATATCCGCGCCGGAGCGGGCCTGTTCGCGGGTTTCGGCAGAGGCTGCGGAGGCCTCGGCCGCGTTTCTGGCCACTTCCTGCACGGTGGCGTTCATCTGGTTCATGGCCGTGGCGGCTTCTGCCAGGCGCTGAGCCGACTCCACCGCGCCCCGGTCGGCCTGTTCAATCTGGGCCGAGAGCTGGGTGGAGGCCGAGCTCACCACATGGGCCACTTCTTCCAGCCGGTTAGCGGCCTCCATCAGGGCGGCGCTGCGGGCGCGGGCCTCCGCGCCGGCCTGTTCGGCTTCGGTCTGGGCCGTCTGGGCTGCATGGGCGGCGTTGTCGGCGTCCTGGCTTTTTTGCTGCGCCTCGCGGATCAGGGTCTTGAGCTTACCGACCATGTCGCGCAGGCCTTCTTCCAGCACAGCCACCTCATCCCGGCCCGTGGGGCGGATGTCCACGTCCAGATTGCCGCCGGCCACGGCGCGGGCAAGGCTCGTCACCTGGGCCAGGGGCCTGGTGATGGAGCGCAGCAGCAGCAGAGAAAAGGGAACCACCACCAGCAGCAGTACGGCCAGAAAGCCCAGGCCGTAGGCGCGCACAGTGCTGCTGAAAATGTTGTGCATGGTGTTCCGCAACCGGGTCGCCTCTTTGTCCACATTGTCGATGTACACGCCGGTGCCGAGCCAGTAGGGCGTGCCGGGGACGGCTTCGGCGTAGCCCAGTTTAAAGACGTCGCCTTCGCCGGGTTTGGGGAAGACAAAGTCCACATAGTCGCCGCCCTTGGCAGCGGCTTTGCTCAGTTCCCGCACATAGTAGACGCCGTTTTTGTCTTTGGTCTGGCCCAGATCCTTGCCGATAAGCTGCTTCTGGGTGGGGTGGGCCGCGTTGACCGTGCCCTTGTAGACGTAGAAGTAGCCTGAACCGTCGTCCTCAAAACGGGATTTTTCTACAAAGTCCGTGATAATGCGAAGTTGGGCTGCTTCCGGCAGGCCCTGCGTCAGGGCGGCCAGGCCCTGGGCCGAAGAATGGGTCACGTCCTTGATGCGGGCGCGCTGGGCGTGCAGCAGCTGCTCCCGGCCCAGGCCCGTGCCTTCGTCGATGACCGTTTGCGTCATGCGATAGGAAAGCCCGGCCATGACGAGCAGGAACAGTAAGGTCATGCCCACAAGACAGATGATACGACAAGAGATGGTGTAGTTTCGCAACATGGCGGTAGTCCTCGGCGTGCGGGAGGGGGCGTCCCCGCAACGCAATATGGGGGATGTCTGGTCGCATCGTCCGGCCTGCGGCGCGTCCGTTTTAGGGGGATGACGTCAACAGGCCGGCGGGGGCGCGGCAAGGCGCAAAAGCGACAAGAATCCCAGGGAAATGCCATGCCCGCGGGACTGCGGCACCCCGCCCGAAAGGGCGGTGCATGGCCCGGCGCAAAGCCGGTGACAAAAACGCCGCGAGCGCGGCGTTGCTGGCTGGTGTGGGGCGCGGGGGATGCCCCCGCGCCCCCTTCAGGTATAAGATTTCTTTTCTGATAGCAAGAGCTTGCTTACCCCTGACGCATGTCGGCGATAAGTTCCGTCAGGCGCTGGGCCTGGGCGGCCAGGTCGCTTACGGCTTTGGCCGCTTCGCTCATGGCCTCTGCCGTCTGCTGCGACATGTCGTTGACCTGGGTAAGAGTATGGTTGATTTCTTCGCTGGCGGCGGACTGCTCTTCGCTGGCCGTGGCGATGGCGTTGACCTGGTCTGCCGTGGATTCCACCGTACTGACGATTTCCTGCAGGGCCGCGCCGGACTGGTTGGCGTAGTCCGTGGCGCTGTTGACCTGCTCCACGGCTTTATCCATGCTGTCCAGGCTTTTGGCCGTACTTTCCTGAATGGATTTGATGGCATTGCCCACGTCATTGGTGGAAGCCATGGTCTTTTCGGCCAGTTTGCGCACTTCGTCGGCCACCACGGCAAAGCCGCGGCCGGCCTCTCCGGCGCGGGCGGCTTCAATGGCGGCATTGAGGGCCAGCAGGTTGGTCTGGTCCGCAATGTCCGAGATGACGCCCATGATCCGACTGATGGCCTGGGCGTGTTCGTTAAGTTCCGTCATATCGTCTTTGAGCTCCAGCGAAACCTGGTGCACGGCGTTGATGCTCTGCAGCGAATTTTGGACAATGGACGCGCCGGCCTCGGCTTTGGCCTTGGTTTCGGCCGAGGCGCTGGAGGCAGCGCCGGCATTTTTGGCCACTTCCTGTACGGTGGCGTTCATTTCGTTCATGGCTGTGGCGGCCTCGCCCAGGCGCTGGGAGGTTTCGTGCGCGCCGCGGTCGGATTGCTCGATCTGGGCGGAGAGCTGGGTGGAGGCGGAGCTCACCACCTGTGAAACCTGCTCCAGCTGCGAGGCGGCGTGGAGCATGGCCTCGGTCTTGGCCCGGGCCTCGGCCCCGGCGGCCTCGGCCTGGCGCATGGCCTCGGTGGCTTTTTCAGACTGTTCGCGGGCTTTTTCCGATTCCAGGCGGGCCTGTTCTATATGTTCCTTGAGCGCGTGGACCATTTCCACAATGGCGGCGTACACGCCGCGTTTGGCGCTGCCGTCGTCCACGTTGTAGTCGCCGTCCGCCACGCGCTGGGCAATCTGCTGCAACTCGCCGGGGTCTTTGCCCAGCTGGGCGGCCACGCTCTTGGTCAGCAACCAGGTGACCACAATGCTGATGGCAATGGCCGCCAGCGAAAGCACCACGGAGGTGACCTTGGCGCTGTTGCCCGCGCTGATGGCCTGCTCCAGCAGTTTTTTGGAGCTGGCCGTGGTTTGGGCGACGATATCCTCATAAACGGGGATCATGTTGTTGAAAAGGGGGCGGTACTGTTCGGCAAAAATTTTGTAGGCTCCGTCAAAGTCGCCGCCTCGGGCCAGTTGGGTCAGCTCTTTGCGCACCGTGCCCATCCGGGCGGAGGTGGCGTTGATTTTGTCCAGCATCTCTCTGGCTCTGGCTGCGTCCTGCGGAGGGAATGCGTCCAAGGTGTCCAGAAACGCGTCGCTCTTTTTTTTGATCTGGGCCAGAGTGTCGCTGTTGCGTTTGTCGTACTCGCTCACGCGGCTCACGTCCCGCGCCAGGAGCATGGCGGAAAGGTTGGTGCACACACTCCAGAAGTTTAGCTGCATGCCCTGGATGGCCACCACTGAGGGCATGATGTCCGTATCCACCGTGTTTACATTGACGTTCATGCCGGAAATGCTTTTGAAAGCCACGCCGGACATGAGCAAAAGAAGGACAATAATTCCGGAAAATGCAAGTACAAGTTTTGTCGCCAGCCGCATGTGTTATCCCCCTCCACAGATAGTGATACCGAAGACGTTTTTCCGTTCCTTTGACATGCTCCCGCAAAGAGGCCACAACGGGGTCGGCGCTGTGTAGAGGCGCAGCCGGAGCGTGGCCCGCGTGCTGGGATGTTCGCCGCGTTGCCGGGATGGCCCGCTGTGAACAATCGTTTTGCATTTTATCGGAATTGTAAGCGCAATCATTAGGGGTAACTGTTTATTTATTTACTTTTTGTGTGTGAAATAAAGTCGATATACGCGAAATGTCGTCAAAATGGCGTGGACGTCGGCCAAGGCCGGCTCGGTGGGTTCGGGCTTGTCAGGCAGGGGGGCTTGCTGGCAGTATCCACATGCGGCTTGTGCGCCGCGTGTGGGATCTGGGTTTTGTGAAAGACTTCGGCGGCTGCGCCGGCGCGGACGCTGCAAAGACGCATGTGCCGGCCGCCCGCGCGGAAGAACGTTGGGCTGGGCGTTTTACTTGCCTTTGGGAAGGAACGTCCCCAAAGGCATTCTGCCCTGGAAGGCAGGAAGGAAATCATGAGCGAGGAAGTTTTGGATTGGAAGGACGGGGTGGCGCGCGTGCTTAATCAGCGTGATCTGTACACCCGCCTGCTGGGCAAATTTATTGAAAATGAAAAGGATACCCCCGCCAGGGTGGCGACGGCCCTGAAAAACGGCCAGGCCGAAGAGGCCCGCATGCTGGTGCACAGCACCAAGGGGGCAGCGGCCAATCTGGGGGCCAAGGCCCTGGCCGCGGCAGCTCTGGAACTGGAAATGACCATCAAGGCCGGGGCCGACCCCCAGCGTGTTTTGAACCACTTTGAGGTCGTGGCCATGGACACCCTGGTGACCATGCACGCTTTTATTACGCAATAGGCGGTTGCGGCCGGCACTGCCCGCCGCGCATTTCGTGCCTCCCATCGGGATACGCTCCGCGTGTGGCCTGAAGGGAGGTTTTTTTGTTCTTTGGCATATTATCAGGTCTGCCAGGCGCATTTCCCGCCCGTGACAGGCCCTTTCCCTGCCACCCTTGAACGCGCTCCTCTCACAAACCGGCGGCGTGCAGGATGTGCCGGCGCAGGTCGCGCACGGCGTCCAGGAGGGCGGGGTAGTCAAAGCGGGTGAACTGGCCGTCTTTATAGAGTATCTCACCGCCCACCATGGTCAGGCGGGTTTCCATGCCGGTGGCGGCGTAGACCAGTTGTGAGATGGGGTTATAGAGGGGTTGCAGGTTGGGGGCGTCCAGGTCCAGGGCCACGCAGTCCGCGGCCATGCCGGGGGCAAGGGCGCCCAGGCGCGGGTCGTGCAGGGCTGCGGCGCCGCCCAGGGTGCCCATGTCCAGCACTTGTGCGGCGGGGAGCAGGGTGGGGTCGTGCCCGGTGAGTTTGTGCAGCAGGGCGGCCCGGCCCATTTCGGTAAACATGTTCAGGCGGTTGTTGCTGGCTGCGCCGTCCGTGCCCAGGCCCACGGACATTTTTCGTTCCAGCATGGCGGCCACGGGGGCCGCGCCCGAAGCCAGCTTCATGTTGGAGGAAGGGTTGTGGGCCACCACAATATTTTTGCGGGCCAGCAGGTCCAGTTCGCGGGGGGTGACGTCCACTACGTGGGCCAGCGTACAGGGCAGATCCAGCAGCCCCAGACTCGCGCAGTAGGCCACAGGCCGCTGGCCCTGTGTGCCCACGCAGATTTGGGTTTCCGTCGGGGTTTCCGCCAGGTGGATGTGCAGGGGCAGGTGCAGCTCCGCGGCCAGATCGCGGCAGGCGGTCAGGATTTCCGGCGTGGTGGTGTAGACGCTGTGCGGGTTTACGGCTACACGCAGCCGGTCGTTGTCCTTGCAGGCTGCGGCCAGGGCGCGAGTGGCCTCCAGTGCGGCCTGGGGGCTCGCGCAGGCTGCGGAGGGAAAGGCAAACACGGCTTCGCCGCCCGTGCAGCGCAGCCCGGCCTCTGCAGCGGCCCGCAGTACGCTTTCTTCAAAAAGGTACATGTCCATGCAGGCCGTGGTGCCGGTGCGCAGCATTTCCGCATAGCCCATAAGGCAGCCCAGGTGGACCATTTCGGCCGTAAGGGTTTGCTCCACGGGAAAGATGCGCTGGTTGAGCCAGTCCATGAGGGGCATATCGTCGGCCAGGCCGCGCAGCAGGGTCATGGCCGCGTGGGTGTGGGCGTTGACCAGGCCCGGCAAAAGGATTGCCCGGCCCAGGTCAAGATCCCGCCGGGGCTGCCAGTGCGGGGCCAGATCTGCGCGCGGGCCCACGGCGGCCACCTGTCCGTGGTCCACGGCCAGAGAGGCGTTTTCCAGCACCCGGCGCTCACTGTCCTGGGTGACGATAATCGCCGCGTGGAGCAGCATGTCGCACTGTTGCATGAGTTCTCCTTGAAATAAGGGCTTAGATCGGGGCGAGTTTAGCGGCTGCCCGGCAGGCTGACAAGGGGCGGGGCGCGGGGCTTGCAAGATTGCGCCGCAACGTATATAGAAATGCGCTGGTATAACGCGCAGACCGCGCCGGGCCTTGCCGCCCTCGCGGGTGCGGCAGCCTTCGGGCCATGGGCCCGTCCACCTATTTGGAGGTGCGTTTTGTTTGAATCCCTAGCGTATGCCATGGGCACGCCCCAGGCCGGCGGCGCTCCCGCCAGCGGTACGGACATGCTGATGCAGTTTTTGCCGCTCATTATCATGTTCGCCATTTTCTGGTTCCTGCTCATCCGTCCGCAGCAAAAGCGGGCCAAGGCGCACAAGCAGATGCTCTCCGAGCTCAAGCGCGGCGACCATGTGATGACCTCCAGCGGTCTGTTGGGACGTATCCTTGAGATCGACGACGAGCAGGTCTTGCTGGAATGCGGCGAGGCCAAGCTGCGTGTTTCGCGCGGCGCCATCGGCGGTCTGCTGTCCGGTAAGGGCGGCAACAAGGACGCAGCCAAAGAAGAAAAGAAGTAGACCGCGGTACGGCGCGCCTCGCGGCCGTGCCGTCCCCTTGGGGCGGCCCCTGTGGTCGCGCGCGGCGGCGCGCATGCCGGGCCCGTGGGCCGGGCCGCAAAGGCTCGGTTCTGGGCCTTTTGCCGTTGGCTGTAAAAGCGCCGCCACGGTCTTTATGTCCTTGAGCGCGCACTGCACTCATGGCGCAACGTTCTCGAGCGGAAGGTGAATGATGGGTCTGCGTTGGCGATTGTCCCTGTCCATTCTGGTATTTGTCCTTGCCCTGGTCTACACCCTGCCCAGCGTGCCCGTGGTGGGGCCCGCGCTGCAGGGCGTGCTGCCCAAGAGCAAAATCAACCTCGGGCTTGACCTCAAGGGCGGCATCCACCTGACCCTGGGGGTGGACGTGGCCAAGGCCGTGAGCAACTCGTTGGCCCTGGCCGGCCAGGATCTGCGCCGCATGGCCCAGGACGAAAAAATTGTGGTGCTGCGCCCCCGCGTGGTGGGCGGCACTTCGCTGGAATTTCTCTTGCCCAGGGCGGAAAACGAACCCGCCCTGCGTGAGCTTCTGGCCAAGCATTTTCCCCAGTTGAGTGTGGGCGAACCCCAAAAGGGCGACGCCGGGCAGCTGCGCTATGTGGCCCATTTTACGGGCGCGGAAGTGAAGCGCCTGGAAGGTCTTGCCCTGGACCAGGCCCTGCGCACCATCCGCAACCGCATTGACCAGTTCGGCGTGGCCGAGCCGGATATCCGCAAACAGGAGGGCAACCGCATTCAGGTGCAGCTGCCCGGCATTTCAGACCCGCGCCGCGCCGTGCAGATCATCGGCCAGACCGCGCACCTGGAATTCCATCTGGTGCGCGAAGATGTGGATCCGGGCAAGGCCGTGCTGCCCCCCGGCGTTATTGTGCTGCCCTTGCTGGAGAAAAACCCCGGGCAGCATCAGCAGCGCGAGGGGCGCATTGCCGTGGAAAAGGACGCCATGCTCACGGGCGAGGACGTGGCCGACGCCAGGCCCGCCTTTGACAACATGAACCAGTCCTATGTGACGCTGACCTTCAACGCCCGCGGCGGCCGCATTTTTGAGCGCGTCACGGGCGAAAGCGTGGGGCGGCGCATGGCCATTGTGCTGGACGGCAAGGTCTATTCCGCCCCGGTCATCCGAGAACGCATCGGCGGCGGCCGGGCCAGCATCTCGGGCAGTTTCACCACTGCCGAGGCGCAGGATCTGGCCATCGTGCTGCGCGCGGGCTCCCTGCCAGCGCCTGTCTCTGTGTTGGAAGAGCGCACCGTGGGGCCCTCTTTGGGGCAGGAAGCCATTGACAGCGGCATGCGCGCGGCCATGGTGGGCGCGACCGCCGTGGTGCTGTTCATCGGCGTCTATTACGGCCTGAGCGGCCTCATTGCCGACCTCATGCTCTGCTTTACCATGCTCATCGTCATGGCGGGCATGGGGGCCTTTGGGGCCACCCTGACCCTGCCGGGCATTGCGGGCATTGTGCTGACCATCGGCATGGCAGTGGACGCCAACGTGCTCATCTACGAGCGCATCCGCGAGGAACTACGCCTGGGGCTCACGCCGCTGGCGGCGGTGCGCGCGGGTTTTGACCGCGCGGCCATCTCCATTACGGACTCCAACCTGACGTCCATCATCGTGACCATCATCCTTTACCAGTTTGGCACAGGCCCCATCCGGGGGTTTGCCGTCACGCTGGGGCTGGGCATCATGGCCTCCATGTTCACGGCCATCTTTGTTTCGCGGGCCATTTTTGAAGAATGGGCGCGCCACTGCGGCCCCAAGGGCATCAGCATCTAGCGCCGGGGAGGCAGCGTCATGGGTTTGAGTTTTATCAAGCACGATACCAATATTGACTTTATCGGCTACCGCTACTGGTCCTATGGCATTTCCGTTCTGCTGATTCTGGTGGGGCTGGGCGCGGCCATCTGGGGCAACGGTCTCAAAATGGGCATCGACTTTGCCGGCGGCGTCATCGTGCAGGTGCAGTTTGCCCAGCCGGTGAGCGACGAGGCCCTCAAAACCAGTCTGGACGTGCCGGCCTTGCCCGGCATCACCACCCAGCGCTACGGCGAAGGCGGCCGCGACTATCTGCTGCGCTTCTCCAAAGCCGAAAACGCCGACGCCACGCAGCTGCGCACCACGGTAACCGGTACCCTGGCGGCGGCCTTTCCCGGCAACCCGGCGGAAATCGTCCGCCTGGAAATCGTGGGCCCCAAGGTGGGCGCGGATCTGACCAACAAGGCTTTGAGCGCCCTGTACTATTCCATTCTGCTCATTGCCGTATACATTTCCGGCCGTTTCGAGCAGCGCTGGATGGCCGGCGCGGCTATGGCCGGCGCCCTTTGGGGCGGTATGTATGTGGTGGGGCTTACGGGCCTGAGCATGGGCTGGCTGGTGCTGCTCTCTCTGGGCATCACCATGGGCGTCTGCCTGGCGCTGCGCCTCAACTTTGCCTTGGGCGCGGTGGTGGGCCTGCTGCATGACGTGTTGATCACCGTGGGGCTGCTGGCCCTTATGGGCGTGGAGATCGACCTTAATGTCATGGCCGCCCTGCTGACCCTGGTGGGCTATTCCCTCAACGATACCATCATTGTCTACGACCGCCTGCGAGAGAATCTGCGCGCCGACCCGCACATGGACATGGCGGCTCTGATCAACCGCAGCGTCAACCAGACCCTTTCACGCACCATCCTCACCAGCGGCACCACCTTTCTGGCCACGCTTTCCCTGTTCCTGCTGGGCGGCGGCGTCATCCACGACTTTGCCCTGACTATGCTCATCGGCGTGGTGGTGGGCACGGCTTCGTCCATCTACGTATCCTCCGCCGTGCTGCTGGCCTTGGGCGACACGGCCTTCTACGTCAACCTGGTCCAGAAAAAGGGACAATACGAGCGCCCCGGTGAACACGGCGTGGTGTAGCCTGTAGCCTCTCCTCCGCTACCCGTAAATAAAAGGTTCTTCCGGGTTTTCCGTGGGTAACCCCTGTCAGGAACTGGCCGGGTAGAGGTTTAGACCGCCACAGAAGAAGTAGATGGCTGTCTTGAAATGCTCCCGGTTCCTATAACCGCAAGCCTTCCTCTTGATGGCCATGATCTTGCTGTTGAGGCCCTCGGCCACGCCGTTGGTGATCCTGTGGCGGCAGAAGGTCAGGATGTTCTCAAGATGTCTCTGAATCAGTCCGCCCACTTTGCGCATTGGGGCAAGATCTGACCTGTTCACCCAGACCAGCCATCGCTTCACAAAACGTCTGGCCCATCCCGTGCTCAGGTACTTCCAGACGTCGTTCAGGCTTTCCTTCATGGCCCAGGCCTTGGCCACCTTGAGGTTCGCTGTCTTCAAGGCCTCCAGGGCTGGCCGGTGTTTGTCCGGCAGATTCTCCTCCCGGTATAGCCAGAGGAATTTCGTGCCCTTGAGTCGATGGTCATCCTGACTTGTGAGTTCGCGGTGCTCTTGCTTGCGTACCCGGTCCACAGCCTCGCCTACGTGTTTCATGACGTGGAACCGATCGTGAACGATTTTCCCCGCCGCGTCCGGCACATGTTTGAGCGTAGCTTTAAAATAGGGCTCCCACATGTCCATGGCCACGGCCTTGATCCGCTCCAACTGCGCCTTGGTGAACTGAAGGTAGTACCCCTCAAGGCTTTCGGCCTTACGCTCGTCGGCCACATACTCCACCGTGCTGCCGATCAGATCACAAACCACGGTCACATAGTCGTGCCCCTTGCGGAATGCCTTCTCGTCAACGCCAAGATACCGCGAGGGATTCGATTGCTTGCGCTCCCGGCCCCGGCGCACCGCCCTTTCCATGACACCCCATGCTTCGTCCCAGGTGATGCGCAGGATGCGCCGCGCTCCTGTTACGGTGGCGCACTCGGTCAGCACGTCGATGATCAATCGCTCCATCAATATGGTGAAACGTGCCTTGGACTCGGCCCAAGGCACGTTGACCTGAAGGACGCCATGCTCGGGGCAGTCCACTCGGGGAATCCGAGCATGCAGGAACGTCTTGAACTGGCACGTGTCCAGATGGCGCCAGACACGAGGCTCGGCATGGTCGCGGCAAGCCAGCTCTCGACCACAAGTAGGGCAAAACCAGCGAACACCAGGACCATGCTCCCCGCGGATGTCTACCCGACCTTCCGCCGTGTCCAGTTCAACAGCCTCAACAAACCAGGGCTCGGTCAGCCCGAGAATCCGAAAATATAGGTCCGTATCCTTCATTGGTGCCCTCCGGGAAGGACATTAGCAGATCAGCTACCCACGGAAAACCCGGAAGAGCCAAATAAAAACGCTGGGTGCCGCCCATGTCCGGGATACCGGATGTGGGCGGCGCTTTTGTATGTGGCCCCCTGCTTTGTCGGGGGGCCTTCTGTTGCCCGTGACCGGTACGCTCCGGCGCGTTTGCAGTTTTTCTCCACGTGGTCGCGGAGGTTGGCGTTCCCTGTTTCGAGCTTGCCAGGGGCATAACGTCTTTTGCAATGATGGTCTTTGTTAACACTCCGGAATAATTCAACAGAGTAATGCCATGGGTTAGAAAACTAGGTATACTAAATGGTTGTTGTAATATTTTTATGCAACCTCCTTAATTTTTTAAGATACTGCAGCATGCCGCCGGAAACGGGTTTTTAATCTGTTTGCCCCCATGCGTTATCCCGCGCCTTTTGTTGTTTAGCGTTATTGCATTGAATTATGAAGCATCGTCGTTGCAGTATGTTGCCTCTAGCGTTTATTCGTAAAAAATGCCGTAGTTTCGTCGATATCACGACCCAAAAATCCTGCAAGCTCCATACATATAACGAATAATCGTAATGAATATTGCGCTGTTGGGTACATCGGGTTATAATGAACTAATTTCTCCCTGAGCACAAAATCTGGCTTGAAAAAGGCATGATAACAAAATGCCAGAGAATATTCTGGGCACGCACTCCACCCTGCGGGCGTGGGTGAAAAAAATAAATTCGCATGTGATATTTTTAACAACATCTGCCATTATTCCGTATGGAAGCTGGGGAATACGCGCATCTATAACATGGAGTCATAGATACGCTTTGCATGTAACAGGAACGTGTCATGGAACTGAAACACCTTAGATATTTTTTAACTGTAGCTGCAGAAAGAAGCATTTCAAGGGCTTCTTTGCAGCTAAATGTATCGCAGCCGTCAGTGAGTCGCGTAATACATGAATTAGAGGATGAAATAAGCATTCCACTTTTCTATAGAACGTCATCCGGCATGACATTGACTTCTTCTGGTGAAAAATTTTTCATGTATGCTAACAGAGTACTGTCAATAATGAATGAGGCAAAATTTGAAATATGCAAAATTGAGCGTAGCAACAGCATCATAAATGTTGGTTTTTGTTCAAGCATATATATATTTGAAATTATAGAAAAGCTAAAATATGTTGGATACAATGTAAAAAATTTACGCTTTTTTGAGTTCAACTCCATGAAACAAATAGCTGCTGTAAAGGATAAGCTGCTTGATCTTGCTATAATACGATATGCTGATGATTTTTCGTTTCCAGATCTCGAATGTTTACCATTTTTTAATAATGAGATTTTTGCCGTAGTACCGGCATCACACCGGCTTTCTGGAAAAAAATCAATTTATTTGCGTGAGTTGAAAGATGAAAAGTTTGTTGTTCTCAAAAGAGACGTGCACGAAAATATGAATAAGCTCCTTTGTGATGCTTGCGCCGTATCGGGATTCAGCCCAGACATCACATTTTGCGCCAATGGCTTCATGTCGGCACTGGCCACTATCGCCACCGGCGTCTGTGTGGGGCTGCTGCCGCGCAACATCGCCAATGCTGCTATCCCTGGCTACGTCTATCTTCCGATCAATGGCGGAAACTACTGTGTAGAGTCGGCCTGTGTATATAGGCGGAATGAAAAAAATGCCTCAGTTATTGAATTGGCAGAAAAAATTAAGCTCTGCTATTCAAATGAAATTTGTAAACAATGCGAGGGATAAATGCGTTCAATAAAACAAAAAATTATCCTGGTTTCAGGGTTGTGCATGGCGATAATCGCAACGGTGCTTGTTGTCTTTAGTGTATATTCAACAGGTACAACACAGCATATTGTCACGGAAAAAGTTTCTCACATCCTGGAAACAAAAAGCAAAACAGCGCTTACCTATCTTTTGTCATCCTGCGCTGCAACGGTAGAAAAAGCCCTGCAGGACAACCTGGACACGGCCCGCACTACCGGAAAGATTTTTGAAGTATTGCACGCCCAACCGCAAAAAGAGCACCTTCGCGAACTGGTGACCACCATCCTGCGCGCCAACCTGGAAAATAACCCGGCCTATCTCGGTTCTTATTCGGCTTGGGAACCCAATGCCCTGGACGGCAACGACATGGCCTATGCCAACACCACGGCGCACGACGCCAGCGGGCGTTTCATCACTTACTGGAATCGCGATGCCGCAGGCAAAATCAACCGTCAGGCTCTGGTGGATTACGAAAGTCAGGGCACGCATCCCAATGGCGTGCGTAAGGGTGGTTGGTACCTGACCCCCAGGGAGACGGGTAAGGAAAGCGTCCTTGATCCTATCCCCTACACCATTCAGGGCAAGACAGAATGGCTGACCACTATTTCTGTGCCCATCAAGGAAAAAGGCAAATTCCTGGGCGTGTCCGGCACAGACCTGCGGCTGACCTTCCTGCAAAAAATGGCTGAGGAGGTTAATCAAAAAATATATTCAGGCAAAGGTCGGCTGTTGATTATCAGCCATCAGGGCTTGCTGGTGGCGGACAGCGCCAATCCCGGCATGGTGGGCAAGCCGCTGAGCGAGGCTCTGCCCCAAAGTGAAGACATCCTGCGCGACGTGCAGTCGGGCAAAGAAGCCATGCGGGCGGACTCTTCCGGCAAACAGATTTTGGGCTGCGCCCCGGTAGCTTTGGGGCGCTCCGGCAAGTTCTGGTCTGTATTGGTGCAGTTGCCGCGCGAGGTTGTGCTTGCAGATGCCGTGGCCCTGCAAAATGAGCTGGAAGCCCGCGCCAGCACCGATGTCCTGTGGCAGATAACCGTGGGCGCGGTTATTACACTTCTGGGTCTTGCGGGCCTGTGGTACTTTGCAGGAACCCTCACCCGGCCTCTGGTACGGGCCACAGTCTTTGCAGAGCACGTGGCACAGGGAAATTTTGACCAGCAGCTTAATGTGCGTCAGCAGGACGAGATCGGCATCCTGGCTGATGCGTTGCGCACCATGGTAGCAGAACTGCAAGAGATGATCGGTCGGGCTAAAGCCAAGGGCGAAGAAGCCCAGAAGGCTATGGGCGAAGCGCAGCAAGCCATGCGGGAGGCGCAGGAGGCCAAAGCCAGGGCAGAGCACGCCAAGGCCGAAGGCATGTTGGCCGCCGCACGCCAGCTGGAGGGTGTTGTTGAAATTATTACGTCGGCTTCAGAGGAGCTTTCCGCCCAGATTGAGCAGTCCAGCAGGGGAGCTGAAGAGCAGTCCGGTCGCGTGCGGGAAACGGCCACGGCTATGGAAGAAATGAATGCCACAGTGCGCGAGGTGGCGAGCAATGCGCTGCAGGCCGCCAATGCTTCCCATGAAACCAAAGAAAAGGCTCAGGAGGGCGCGGACATAGTCAATAAGGCCGTCAGCGGCATTAAAACGGTGCGTGAGCAGGCCTTGGCTGTTAAAGACGATATGGCCCAGTTGGGCAATCAAGCGGAAGCCATCGGCAAGGTCATGAACGTTATCGCCGATATCGCGGATCAGACCAACCTACTGGCCCTCAACGCGGCCATTGAGGCGGCCCGCGCCGGCGAAGCCGGACGCGGTTTTGCCGTCGTGGCCGACGAAGTGCGCAAACTGGCGGAAAAAACTATGGCCGCCACGCAGGAAGTGGGCGAAGCCATCCACGGTGTGCAGGAAGGCACGCGCAAAAACATCACCAATGTGGAACAGGCCGCCGCAGCTATTGAAAGCGCCACGTCCCTCTCCCTCAAATCCGGAGAATCTTTGCAGCAGATACTGGCTCTGGTGGCCGAGGTCAACGACCAGGTGCAGTCCATAGCCACGGCCAGCGAAGAGCAATCCGCCGCCAGCGACGAGATTAACCATTCCGTGGAACAGGTGTCCACCATCTCGATGCAGACCGCCCAGGCCATGGTGCAGGCAAATCGTGCCGTGGTTGATCTGGCGGAGCAATCGCATGTACTGCAAAGCCTGATTGCCGATATGAAAAAACAGGGCTGATCGCCCAAATCACTTTTGCCGATGGCACAACAGCGTCTGGCAGAAGTACATAATGTACAGCATAGGGAAGCGGGTTGCGGTTACTGCCGTAACCCGCTTCCGCACGTTGGCGTGATCCCCCGTGACTTTTATGCGTGCTACATCAATTTGTATATTTTATACCACATGTTAAAATAGTTGCAGCTACGCTTCCGCTTCCACGACGGGCGTCTGCTGACGCAACAGCCAGGGCATTGCAACGTTACAATGCCCTGGCTGTGGGTTCCTGCCGTGACGCAGGGGACGTGTAAGGAAGTTTTTTTGTAAAAGCCGTGGCGTCAGCCCTGGCTGCGGCGGCGCAGGCGGGCGCGGATATTTTCCACGGCGCCGGGCGCGGCGCGCCAGGCCAGGGGCAGGAAGACCAGGGCAAAGGCCAGGCCCCCGGCGGCCAAAGCCGCGCAGGCGGCCAGGAAAGGATGGAGGGGCACGCGGTTTTGCACGGCGTCGGCGCAGAACCATGCGGCCCCGGCGGCAGGCAGGGAGCAGGCCAGCATGCGCAGGGTCAAGCCCAGAAGCCCGCTGAAGGCGTTGCGTCCTTTACGGCGCGTCCAGATGCCCATGAGCAGCAGCACATAGAGGCTGACGCTGATGCAGGAAAGCGCGGCTATGCCCAGGCCGCCGTGGGGTACGGCCCAGTAACGATAGAGGGGCAGGCAGAGCAGGGTCATGGCCGTGCCGCTGACGGCGGGGGTGAGGGTGTCGCCCTGGGCGTAGTAGCCGCGTACCAGAATGGCATAGATGAGCCAGAAGGGCGTGGCCGTGAGCATGAGCCTGGTCAGGGGCAGGGCGGCCAGGGTTTCTTCCGGGCCGAAGCGTCCGCCCTGAAAAATCACGGTCAGGACGGGCCAAGCCAGGGCCGCGATGCACAGGGCGCAGGGGATGATCAGCATCAGACCGGCGCGCAGGGCCTTGCGCAGCGTGTTGTCAAAGCCGGCCACATCGCCGGCGGCCAGGAGGTTGACCAAAAAGGGATACGAGGCCACGGCCGCCGTCTGTCCCATGAGCCCTACGGGCACCTGGGAAATGCGTCGGGCGTAGCTCAGCAGGCTTACCACGCCGTCGCCGGCCAGGCTGCCGAACACGCGCAGGAACTGCTCGTCCAGCATGATGACGGTCTGGCCCAGCATGAGGGGCAGGGCCGTGAGCAGAAAGCGCCCCAGAAGCGGATGTCGCCAGCGCATATGCAGGTGCAGGCCGTCTTCCCTGGCGACGCGCAGGGGCAGCAGAAATGCGCCGATAAAGGCGCCCAGGGTAGCTCCGGCGCAAAAACCCGTCATGCCGCCCAGCTGGGCCAGCGCGGCGGGCGAAAACAGGGCGCGCAGCAGATCCAGCCGGGCCAGTTGCGGCGCCAGCAACCCGCCGCTGATAATGCAGAGGTTGTAGATGAGCGGGGCCAGGGCCGGCACGCGGAACTGCCGCCGTACAAAGAGCAGGGCCGTGAAGCAGGCCCCACAGAGGAAAAAGATCTGGGCAGGCAAGACAATGCGCATAAAAAAGGCCAGGCGCTCCACCTGCTCCGGGTCAAAGCCCGGGGCCACCAGACGCGCCAGGGGGCGGGCGGCGGTCATGCCCGCCAGGGTCAGCGCCACGGCGGCGGCAGTCATCCAGCAGAAGACACAGGAGAAAAAGCGCCAAGCGTCCTCTTCGTCTTCGCTCAGACGGCGTGTGAACAGGGGGATGATGGTGATGGACATGAACCCGCCGGCCAGCAGGTAGTTGATGATGTCCGGCACCACAAAGGCGGCGAAGTACATGTCCGATTCGCCGCCTGCGCCGAACTGCCAGGAGATGACCTTGTCCCGCACCAGGCCCATAAGCCGGGAAAGAATGCTGGCCACGGCCAGAAGAATGGCCGCCGCGCCCATGCGTTGCTGCGCGCCCAGACGGCTCATGAAGACTTCCTTGTGCGTGAGCGGCGGGTCGGGGTGGGGGTACGGGCGTTGCGCGCGGACGTATCCGAAGCGGTCTTGCGGCGCGCGGTTTTGTCCGCAGGGGTCTTGCCATTGCGGGGTTTGTCTGAACGGGGTTTGCCTGTCCGCACCGTTCGGCCCGCAGGGCCGCGGCGTGCGTCCCGTCCTTGGGGGCGGCTGCGTCCGCGCCGCATGGTGACGCCTTTGGGCAGGGCCAGGGGCAAAAGGCGGATTTCCAGGCGGCCCAGGTTGACTTCGGTCAGCGCCACGTCCACCTGCTGCCCCATGCGCCAGAGCGCGCCGCTGTGTTCGCCCACCAGGGCCATGCGGCGGGCGTCAAACTGGTACCAGTCGCCGCCCAGGTCCTCTACCCGAATCATGCCTTCCACAGGCATCTGCCCCAGTTCCACAAACAGGGCGTGTTCATTGAGGCCGGCCACCACGCCGCTGAAATGTTCGCCCACGCGGGGCAGCAGGGCCAGACAGCCCAGGCGGCGTTCCATTTCACGCTCGCAGGCCAGGGCCGCACGTTCGCTGCGGTTGAGCTGGTCGCCTATGCGCAGCAGTTTTTGCCCGGCGGGCAGGCGGCCCACGTCGTGTCCCAGGGCGTATTTGAGCGCCCGGTGCACCAGCAGGTCGGCATAGCGGCGGATGGGCGAGGTAAAGTGGCAGTAGGCCGCCGAGGCCAGGCCGAAGTGCCCTTCATTGATGGGCTGGTAGCGGGCCTGGGGCATGGCCCGCAGGCAGAGACGGTTGACCAGAAATTCCTGCTCCGTGCCGTGGGCGGCCCGTAAAATGCCCTGCAGCGCGGTTGCCGCAGGCTGCGGCGGCAGGGGCAGGCCCGCGGCTGTGAGCGTGTCAAACAGGCTTTCCAGGCGCTCCGGGTCGGGCTGCGGGTGCACGCGGTAGAGAAAGGGCAGGCCCGCGTCGCGCAGATGCCGGGCCACGGCCTCATTGGCGGCAATCATGAATTCTTCGATCAGCCGGTGGGCGTTGTGGCGTTGCCGGTGCCCCAGCCAGACCACCCGGCCCGCCGCGTCCTGTCGGCTGTCGGCTTCGGGCAGATCGAAATCCAGGCTGCCCCTGGCCTCGCGCGCAGCGCGCAGCACGGCAAAAAGCTGAAAGGCTGTTTCCAGCATGTCCAGCACTTCCTGCCCGCGCGGCTGGGCCGCCAGGGCTGCGCGGGCGTCCACGTCCTTGTCCAGCAGGCAGGCCTTGACCTGATCGTAGGTCAGCCGCGCCGCGGAACGCATGACCGCCAGGGCAAAGCGGGCCTGACCCGGTGCGCCGGCAGCGGTAAAGGGAATTTCGGCCAGCACGGCCAAACGGTCCTCGCCGGGGCGCAGGCTGCACAGGCCGTCGCAGAGGGCCGGGGGCAGCATGGGTTCCACCGACCGGGGAAAGTACCATGAATTGCCCCGCGCCAGGGCCTCGGCGTCCAGAGCGCCGACCGCGCCCCGTCCGCGCGGGCGCACATAATGGCTCACGTCGGCAATGGCCACGCGCAGCAGCCAGCCGCCGCCGGGGCGGGGAGACACCTGCACGGCGTCGTCAAAGTCGCGGGCGTCCGCGCCGTCAATGGTGACCAGGGGCAGGCCGCGCAGGTCTTCACGCCCTTCCAGATCCTGCGCTGTGGGGCCGCTCGGCAGGGCGGCGGCCTCGTCCAGGGCGGCGGGCGGAAAGTCCCGCGGGGCCTGATGGTTGATCTTGACCAAGGCCTCCTGCACGTCCACGGTGTCTTCCTGTCCATAATCGCCCAAAAGTCGCGCGGCCCAGAGGTCGGCGGCGAGCGGCTCCAGTGGGGCCAGCAGAACCAGGGCGCCCGTGGCGGGGGGGGCGGCGTCCGGCGGCAGCTCCACGCTGAATTCTACAGGCAGGCGGGCGTCGGCCGGACTGCAGAGCAGACGGCTGCCCGTGCGCCAGCGCACGTGGGCGGGCACTTCCTTCAGGCCGCGTTCCAGCACTTCCAGCACGCGCCCCGTGCCCCCGCGCGCGTTGCCGGGGGTGAGCGCCGCGCGCACCGTATCCTGATGCCAGGCCCCGGCTGTGGCTTCGGGGGGGATGTAAATTTCAGACGGCGCACGGCCGTTGGCAGGGTCGCGCTGCGGGCTGACCAGGCCGCCGCCGTTACGCAGGGCGCTGAAGCGGCCAATCACGGTGCGCAGGCTTTGGGGCTGCGCCCAGAGGCCGCCGGGCAGGCGGATCAGCCGGCCCTGGTCGGCCAGGTTTTCCAGCAGGTCAAGCAGATTTTTTTTGGAGCGACGGGGCAGGCGCAGCACGCGCAGCAAATCGTCCAGGCGCATGGGCCGGGCCTGGGCAGCAAAGGTCTGCTCCAGTTGTGCGGCGTGGGGCAGGGCTGCCGGAAGGCCGCGGTTGGAGGGGTTTTTTTTCATGTACTATCCGTGGGAGCACGAAACGGGGGCAAAAGGCCAGGCCTTTCACCCCCGCAGCAAAACTCTTAAGGCGCGTTATGCGCTCACTCGCGGTTGCCGCCAAAGAGGCGCAACATCATGAGGAAAAGGTTGATAAAGTCAAGGTACAGGGTCAGCGCGCCCAAAATGGCTCCCCGGCGCACGGCGGCGCCGTCTTCCAGGGGGGCGGCGGCGCCGAACTGGCGCAGCTTCTGCGTGTCATAGGCGGTAAGGCCGGTGAAGATGAGCACGCCGATGCAGCTGATGATCAGGTCCATCATGGTGCTGCGCAGGAACAAATTGACCAGCATGGCAATGACCAGGCCGATCAGCCCCATGAACAGAAAGCTGCCCATGGAGGTGAGGTCGCGTTTGGTCACAGTGCCGTAAACGCTCATGGCCAAAAAGGTGCCTGTGGTCACCAGAAAGGCGTTGGCGATGGAGGCAATGGGGTAGACCACGAAGATGGACGAAAGCGTGGCCCCGGTCACGGCTGAATAGAGCAGGAACAGGCTTGTGGCCGTGCCCGCGGACATCTTGTGCACTGCCGCCGAAAGGGCGATGACCAGGCCGAACTGGGCCACCAGCAGCAAAATCATGATCAGGGTGTTGCCGAAGAGAACCGCCTGCACCGCCGGCGAGGTGGCTACAGCGTAAGCCACCACAGTGGTCAGAGCCAGACCGGCGGTCATCCACTGGTAGACCTGACGCATGTAGAGGGAAGCGACACTGCTGACGCCGCTCTGGGCGACACTGCGGGTATTGATGGACATCATATCCTCCGAAAAGGGTTGGAAACGCAAACCGGACGCCCCCCGCGCGGGCAAACGCGCCCGTGTGCGGCGGAATTTTCCGCAGGGTTTCATGTTCTGTATATATGACTTGTGCCGCAATTAGCAAGTGCTTTGCGCCAACGGCCCCGCGCCGGGGCGGGGCTGCGCCGCCCGTGCCGCGCCTCTGCAGTGCCCGCGAACGCTTGCGGGCGGCAACGGCCCCGTGCTACCCATGACGCACGCCCGCGCTGCGGGCGCAGATGCCCCAACAGAAAAACCAAGGAGTGGATATGCGCAGAATTTTTTCCGGCACGACGTTGCGCCGCATGGTGCTCGCAGTGTGCTTTTCATTGCTGACGGCGGGCTTTGGCCTGAACGCCGCGTCCCCGGCGCGGGCGGCGGCCCCGGACCCCACGGTGCGGCTGGAAACCAGCATGGGCGACATTGTGCTGCGCCTGGACGCCCGCAAGGCCCCCATCAGCACGGCCAACTTTGTGCAGTATGTGAAGTCGGGTTTCTATGACGGCACGGTCTTCCACCGTGTCATCAAAAACTTCATGATCCAGGGCGGCGGCCTCACCCCGGACCTGAAGCAGAAAGAAGCCCGCACGCCCATCCGCAATGAGGCGGACAACGGTCTGAAAAACAAAAAATACACCATCGCCATGGCCCGCACCGGCGAACCCCACTCGGCCACGGCCCAGTTCTTTATCAATGTGAAGGACAACGCCTTCCTGGACTTCAAGAACCAGACCGCCCAGGGCTGGGGCTACGCGGTGTTTGGCAAGGTCATCAAGGGCCAGGACGTGGTGGATAAAATCGCCGCCGTGAGCACCGGACGCAAGGGCTATTACGACGACGTGCCCGCGCAGACCATTCTCATCAAAAAAGCCGAAGTTGTGGAATAGGCGGGTGCGTAAGCCGAAGCCCGCTGTGGAGGCACAAGCGTGGCTTCAGCCGTTACGACGCAGGAAGTTACGGGCAAAGACAACAGTGCTGGCTGCAGGTGAAGGCTGCGCCACAGGGCCGGGCCCTTGCGGTCCGGCCCCTTCCCCGGGCTCAGCGCGCCTCTTTGCCGCGTACGGCGGCCCCAAAGCGGCGTTCCTCCTGCAGGGTCACGCCCGCGCCTGTGACCAGGGCCGCCGTGGCGGCCAGGGTGTAGCAGGGCCAGAGCGGCAGACGCTCCACCCCGGCCATGATGACCACGGCAAAGGCAATGCAGCCGAACCAGCCCGCCATAAAGCCCCGCATGATGCGCACCACGGCCGTTGGGCCGCCGGAAGCGTGCACAAAGGGCACGATGGCGCAGATCATGACCGGAAAAAACATGAGCACGCCGCTCCAGCCCGGACCGAGCCGTTGCGCGGCGGCCGTGACGCCCAGCACCAGCGCCGCCCCCCAGGCCATTTGCAGAGGCAGGCGCAGCCGGGCGGCCAAAGGGTGCGGCGGGGGCGGCGGCCCCTGCGGCGCGGCCGGCAGCAGAGCCAGAATGCCCACCGGCATGGCCAGCGCCAAAACCACCGCCAGCCACGGCGCGTGCGGCAAACCCAACACCAGCCAACCCGTGACGAAAAAACCTGCCAGTGAAAGGGGCAAAGCCTCAAACCAGGGCAGCCCCCAAACGGCCAGCCAAGGATACGCCAGCGCCGTGGCCGCGCAGGCCACTACCCCCAGTAAGGTGTTGTAGGAGGCCGCCGCTGCAAAGGCCGGGCCCTGCTCCAGGGTCAAAAAAAACGACGTGGGCCCGGAAATGAGTGGCAGGCCCGCCACCGCCCCACCCAGAAATGTTCCCCAGCGCCGCGTTACCCCGGCACATAACAGAATTAACAACGGCGTAAGCAGAATTTTGAGCAGCATGCGGGCTCCTTGGCAAGGGAAAGGGCGGCGACGGGGGGAAAACTTTTGCGCGAACGCCTTGCCCCCGCGCTCCTGTCCTTCAAAAAGGCGTTTTTCCTGGGCGGCACACGCGGCAAGTCCTCCAGAGTCAGGGCAATTGCAGCGTTGCCAGGCTCTATCCCAGCAGCCGCAGCAGGTCCTTCCCCCAGAACAGCCACCCCACGGCCAGCACGCCGGTCAGGAACAGATACTCTCCCAGACTGCCTGTGGCGCAGAGCTTGAGAGAGAGTTTGTGTTTGCGTGAAAAGGGCGTCAGGGGCACGCCCGCCGGGGTCAGCATATCCAGCAGCACATGGCTCAGGCCGCCAAAGCACAGACCCAGCAACACGGGGCGCAGGGCCGCCGGCAGTGTGGGCAGCACAGCGGGCAGCAGGGCCAGGGCGCAGCCCAGCAGCCACCAGCCCAGCCAGTGGGTGGTGCCCCGGTGCACAGCGTTGAAGATTCTTTGTCGTCCTCGCCTGGTGGGCGCCATGCGGGCCATGCTCTGGTCCAGCACGTCGGGCAGGATGGCCCCGGCGCAGGCGGCGGCCACTCCCGGCAAGGGGAAATGCAGGGCCACGGCCGCCAGCACGGCCGTGGCCTCGTGAGTAATCCACTTCATAGGAGCCCGGAGAGGGGTTAAAAACGTACGGCGCGCGCAGCCTCCAGGGCCTTGTCAAAGTCCGCGTCCGTATGGGCAAAGGAAACCATGCCCGTCTCAAAGCCCGACGGGGCCAGGTAGATGCCCTGATGGCGCATCTGCTTGTAAAAGGTGGTGAACAGGGCCTGGTCGCAGGCCTGGGCGTCGGCAAAGCAGGTGACTTCACGTTCGCTGAAATAAGGGCAGAACATGGAGGCGATGGTGGGCACCTGGATGGGCACGCTTTTGGCGGCCAGGATGCGCTGCAGTTCATGGGCAAAGGCGGCGGTGCGGGCTTCCAGTGCGGCGTAGTCGGCGGTTTTGAGCAGGCGCAGGGTGGCCAGCCCGGCGGCCATAGCCAAGGGGTTGCCGGAAAGCGTGCCCGCCTGGTAGACGCCGCCGCTGGGCGCGATCTGTTCCATGTACCGGCGCTTGCCGCCAAAGGCCCCCACAGGCAGGCCGCCGCCGATGATTTTGCCGAAGGTGGTCAGGTCCGGGTCCAGGTGGAAGCGGGCCTGTGCTCCGCCGTAGGCCAGGCGGAAGCCGGTGATGACCTCGTCCAGGATGAGCAGACTGCCGTGCTCGCGGGTCAGAGCGCGCAGGCCTTCCAGAAAACCGGGCTTGGGCAGGACCAGACCCATGTTGGCGGCCACGGGCTCCACAATGACGGCGGCAATCTGCTCGCCGTGGGCGGCAAAGCTGGCCTGGGCGGCTGCGAGGTCGTTGTAGGGGGCCAGCAGGGTGTCGGCCACCACGGCCGCGGGCACGCCGGGCGTGCCGGGGATGGCAAAGGTGGCCAGGCCGGAGCCGGCGGCGGCCAGGAAGGGGTCGGCGTGCCCGTGGTAGCAGCCCACAAATTTGAGCACCTTGTCCCTGCCGGTGGCGGCACGGGCCAGGCGCAGGGCGCTCATGGTGGCCTCGGTGCCGGAATTGACCATGCGGACCATCTCCAGGCTGGGCATGGCGGCGGTCACGGCTTCGGCCAGCAGCACCTCATCGGGGCAAGGCGCGCCGTAACTGGTGCCGCGTCCTGCGGCAGCGCGCACGGCTTCGGTCACCGAGGGCTCGTCGTGGCCCAGGATCATGGGTCCCCAGGAGAGGACAAAATCGATAAACTGGCGGCCGTCCACGTCGGTGAGGCGGCAGCCGTGGGCTTCGGCGATGAACAGGGGGAGGCTGTCCACATTGTGGCAGGCGCGCACGGGGCTGTTGACCCCGCCGGGGATGACGGCGCAGGCGCGCCGCCACAGTTCTTGGGAGCGTTGGTCCATGAGGGATTCCTTTCAGGCAAAGTAGGTCATGGAAATTTTTTTGAGTTCTTTAAGGCTGCGCAGGATGGCGTGCTCCCGCAGGGGGGTATCGCGCATGAGTTCTTCCACCACCTGCAGGCATTCGGCCTCGCTACGGCCGTGGACCATGGTGTAGAGCTCGTAGGGCCAGTCGGGCGCGGCGCTGGGCCGGTAGTAGGCGTGGGAGACGTGGGGGTGTCGGGCCACAGTCTGACCGCAGGCGTCCACGGCATCGGGGTGGATTTTCCAGGCCACCATGGCGTTGTGGGTCCAGCCGGTTTTCTGGTGCTTGATGCTGGCGCCGAAGCGACGGATAGCTCCGCTTTTTTTGAGGCGGGCGAGCAGCTCCAGCACGGCCGCTTCACTCAGGCCGGCCTCGCGGCCCATATCGGCATAGGGGGTCAGGCTGTCCGGCAGGTCGGCCTGCACGATGCGCAGCACGCTGTATTCCGCCGGGGTGAACTGCTGGGCCATGTGGCTGCTCCATCCTGAGGGGGATAAAAGGGCTTGGCTTTTTTGCAGCGCCTTGCGGGCAGCGGCCGCGTGCGGTGGCCGTTGCCCGTAAGGCGCTGCGTCAGCGGGAAAAGGAGCGGGCAAAAAGGTTCTGGATGGCCACGCGGCCGTTGTCTTCCAGAAAGCGGGTGCCGGTGGCGGCAAAGTGGGCGCACTCAACGACGGGGTCCGTCGCGGCGGTCCAGTGGTCTTTTTGCCAGACAAACCAGGAATTTTTGGGCTGGTCAAAGACCAGCAGGGGTTTGTTGCAGATTTTGGCGAATTCCGCCCCCCAGCCCGTGCCGCCCTTGACGGTGCCGTCGGGCTGCACGGCGCCCACCACCACGATCTGGTCGCCGCTGCTCACCTGCCAGCAGATGGACTGCAAAACTTTGCGGAACAGGGGCGCGCGCGTGTACTCGCGGCTCATGAGGCGGGAGACGTAGGTCAGGCTGACGTCCTTGAGGGCCAGCTCTTCGGACGTCAGCACGCGCACGCCGCGGCTACGTTCGATCTGGTGGCCTTCAAAGCTGTAGTTCACCTCTTCCATGCCCCAGCTTTCGGCCAGGGCCCCGAAAAACTGTTCGGTTCCCGCGGCGCCGCCGCTGTAGAGCACACAATGTTTGGGGTTGAGCATGCGGGCCTCCTCGGAGGGTGGTTGTGCCGGCCCGGAAGGGCGCGGTAAAAACGTATGGGGATATCTTCGCAAAAAAAGCGCCCTTGGGCAAGGCGGGGCGGGCAACGCGGCAAAAAATCACGCCCCGCGGCGGCGGGGCGTTGCGGCGGCCGAAGCCGGAAGCAGGGCGGGAAGCGGCGGTGTGCGCCAGGCAAGGTGGGGCGGCGACAACCGGGGGTGCGCCATAAAAAATGCGGCGTGAACGCGGGGGGTCGTTTCCGGCGAACGCGGTGAGGCGGGCTGGCGACAACCGGGATGTGACAGTCGGTACGTAGCCTGCCCGCCGCGGTCAAAGGGCTGTGCAGGTGCAAGCCTGCGGGGGGACGCAACGCGACAAAAAACGCCCCCGCAAAGAGGGCGTTGTTCTGCCTGTGCGGGTTCTAGTAGCGGGGCTGGCGGGGCGCCCGGGGTTTTGCTTCATTGACGCGCAGCGTACGGCCGCCGAAGCTGAAGTTATCCAGCGCTTCGATGGCGGAATCGGCTTCGCCGTCTTCCATTTCCACAAAACCAAAGCCGCGGGCACGGCCGGTATCCCTGTCGCTGATGAGTTTGACGGACAGAACGTTGCCGTATTCGGCAAAAAGATCCTGAACCTGTTCTTCAGTGGCGGACCAGGGAAGGTTCCCGACATAGATGGACTTGGACATGAAACACCCTCGCAAAAAAAACAATCTTCCCGCGCGATATTCCGGCAAAACGTATCACCGGCACGCGGCCCTTGGTGTAAGCAAAGCACGCTTTTGCGGGATTGTCAATGAAAGCACAAAAAAAGTTAGCATTGCGCGCTTTTTTGCGCGATGCCGCACGCTACCCCAGAAAGCTGTATGAGACCAAAAGTTAACATTAAAATTAATTATATTGAATGATTATATTAACAAATGGTGCTCGGTGCAGCTTGTGGTGAAAAAAATGACAATACGGTGTTGCATAAAAACAGAGCTTTTTCCTTGGAAAATATAAGTGCTACTAGAGTGTTTGAATATTCAATTAGGGGGCAGCACGCAGGCACTGCACCAGAGGCATGCTGCGCGCTGTGCAGAAAAAAGCCCCGGACGGGCAGGCGTCCGGGGCTCATGAAAAAAATTGGAACTCGCTGGGGGGAGGGGCCTACGCCCCGCCTTCCGAAGGGGGCGGGGTCCAGTCCGGAGAGATGTCTTCAAAGGAGGTGTAAGGCGAGATGTACATGAGCTCGGCCACGCCCACCGGGCCGTTGCGCTGCTTGCCGATGATGATTTCGGCCAGCCCCTGGGGCGGGCGTTCGGCGGGCTTCTGAAACTTGTAGACGTCGTCGCGGTACACAAACATGATCACGTCCGCGTCCTGTTCAATAGCGCCGGACTCGCGCAGGTCCGAGAGCATGGGGCGTTTGTCGCCGCGTTCTTCCACCTTGCGGTTGAGCTGGGCCAGGGCCACCACGGGGACGTTGAGTTCCTTGGCCAAGCCCTTGAGGGAGCGGGAGATGTCCGAAATTTCCAGTTCGCGCGAATCCGTGCGGCGGCTGGTGCGCATGAGCTGCAGATAGTCCACCACAATGAGGCCCAGGCCTTTTTCCGCCTTGAGGCGGCGGGCGCGGGCGCGCAGTTCCAGGGTGCTCAGGGCCGGGGTGTCGTCGATATAGATGGGCGCGCGGGCCACTACGTCCGCCGCCTCGTAAAGGCGCTGCCAGTCTTCATCTGTAAGCAGGGAGGGACGCCGCAGTTTGGAAAGGTCCACCTTGCCCCACACGGCCAGCATGCGCTGGATGAGCTGTTCCTTGCTCATCTCCAGAGAAAAAACGGCCACAGACACGCCCTGGCGCACGGCCGCGTGCAGGGCCATGCACATGGAAAAGGCCGTCTTGCCCATGCTGGGCCGGGCCGCCACAATGATCAGGTCCGAGGGCTGCAGCCCCGCCGTGAGCTTGTCCAGGCGGGTGTAGCCCGTGGTGACGCCGGTGATGACGTCGCGGGCGTCGGCCAGTTTGGAAAGGTTGTCGAAGACCTTGTCCAGCAGTTCGCGGGTGGGGGTAAAGTCGCGCCCTACCGTGCGCTGCGAAATGGCAAAGACTGCCTGCTCCGAGGAATCCAGCAGGTCGCCTACCTCGCGGGAGGCGTCGTAGCAGTTGGCAATGATGCGGGAGCAGGCTTCAATGAGCCCGCGCTGCAGCGCTTTGTCCCGCACAATGGTGGCGTAGTATTCCGCATTGGCGCCGGAAACCACGGCCTGGGCCAGCTCACCCAGATACACGGCCCCGCCGGCGTCTTCCAGCCGGTTGCCGTTTTTGAGCTGTTCCGCCGTAGAAAGCAGATCGATGGGCGCGGATTTGCGGTAGAGGTCCAGAATGGCCTGAAAAATGACTGCGTGCGCCGGCAGGTAGAAGTCTTCCGGGGCCAGTTGGCCCACCAGAATGTGCAAAAGCTGCGGCCGCAGCAAGATGCCGCCCAACACGGCCTGTTCCGCCTCTACGCTGTGGGGCGGTACGCGGCGCACCATATCCTGCTGGGCGCGTTCCACCGTGCGGTTGACGCGGGGCTGCTCACGCGCGGGGGCGCCCCCCGGCAACGACGTGCCCCCGGCCTGGGGGCCGGGGGCACTATTCATATTATCATAAGAGCCGGACACGCCGCACCCTTATTGGGCGGCGGAAGCGTCCGCAGAGGCTTCGTCGGTGTCAGCGGCAGGTTCGGCGGGTTCTTCCTCCACCTCGGGCTGGTGGTCGGAGATAACCTTCACCGGCACCACGGCGATGACGCTGGCGTGCAGGCGCACGCGCACGGGATGCTCGCCCAGGGTGCGGATGGGCGCGTCCATAAGAATGCGGCGGCGGTCCACTTCCACGCCAAGGGCGGACAGAGCGTCGCCGATGATGGTGGAGGTCACCGAGCCGTAGAGCTTGTCGTTGTCGCCCACATGCATGGGAATGACCACGTCCAGGGCTTCCAGACGGGCCTGCAGGCCTTGCGCATCGGCGCGCAGGGCGTCCATACGGGCCTGCAGCTTTTTGCGTTCCTGCTCAAAAACTTTGAGGTTGGCCGGAGAAGCCACCATGGCCAGGCCCTGGGGCAGCAGAAAATTGCGGCCGTAACCGGGCTTGACTTCAACCACGTCGCCAAGGTTGCCGAGATTTTCCACGTCGGCGCGAAGAATAAGTTTCATGTGCGCCTCCTTAGATGGTGCTCTTTTTCTTGACGCCGGAATCGTGCGTGGCGGTGTAGATGAGCAGGGCCATCTGGCGGGCGCGCTTGATTTCGCGGGTCAGCAGACGCTGATGGTGGGCGCAGGTGCCCGTGATGCGCCGGGCGATGATCTTGCCGCGCTCTGTAATGAAGTCGCGCAGGACGTCGGGGCGCTTGTAGTCCAGGGGCAGTTCTTTGTCGGCGCAAAAGCGGCAGAACTTGCGGCGCGGGGCGAATCTCTTTTTAAAAGCCATTTAGGCAACCTCCCCGGCCTCTTCTTCGGCCAGCTTGACGGTCACGAACTTGAAGATGCCGTCGGTGATGCGCACGTTGCGTTCCAGCTCGGCCACCAGAGCGGCCGGGCCTTCATACTCCATACGCACATAGTAGCCGCGCATAAGTTTGCGCACGGGGTAGGCCAGGTCGCGCATGCCCCAGTGGTCCATGTTCGTGATGACGCCCTGTTCGCGTTCCACCACCGCGGTCAACGTGCTGAGCACGCCTTCGCGGTTTTCGGCGGAAAGCTCCGGCGAAAGGAGCAGCAGGGTTTCAAATTTCCGCATTCTGATTCTCCTTATGGATTGGCAGCCCGCGCCGCAGGGCGCGAGCAAGGAACGAATTTTGTACAACCCCTTTGCGCACGCTGTCAAGGGGAAAAGCCGCCTCAGACATACAGGCGGGGATTGGTGGCCCCCAGCAGGCAGAGCACCTCATACGAAATGGTGCCCAGGGTATCGGCCAGATCCTGCACCGTCACGGGCTGCTGGCCCGGCTGCGTCGGTCCGCCCACCAGCCATGCCGTGTCGCCTTCACGCACCTGGGGCAGATCGGTCACGTCGGCCATAATCATGCCCATGCAGACCCGGCCCACCTGCGACACCCGACGGCCGTTGATGCACAGGGCCGCACGGGTAGAAAGCGCCCTCGCAAAGCCTGTGGCGTAGCCAATGCCCACCACGGCCACGACGGTGGGCTGTTCCGCTGTGAACAGGCGGCCGTACGAAACGCTCTGGCCCGCTTCCAGCCGCCGCACCTGGATGACCGGCGCGCTCACGCTCATGGCCCATTCCAGGCCCAGCGCCGCGCCTTTGTCTTCCCAGGCTGTGCCCGCAAAGGGATTGCCGCCGTACAGGGCGATGCCCGGCCGGCACACGTCGTAATGGGCTTCGGGCCAGGCGATGGTGGCCGCTGAATTGGCCAGGGAACGCTCCATGCCGGGAAAAGCGTCCCCAAGTGTGGCCGTCATGGCTGCAAAGCGTTTCATCTGCCCGCGCGTGTAGTCCTCCTGCCCCGGCGTATCCGCACAGGAAAGGTGTGAAAGCGCCATCACCGGCGCGATTCCCTGGATGCTCCGTAGTCGTTCCACGGCCTGGGGCAGCTCTTCCTGCGTAAAACCCAGGCGGCCCATGCCCGTCTCGCATTTGACCGCCACGTGCAGCGTGCGCCCCGCGTGGCAGTGGGCAGAAGCCTTGTCCAAAGCCGCAAAACTGCCCACTACGGGGATCAGATCCTGCGCTGCCGCGCCCTGCCAGTCCACGTCGTCCAACGCGCCCAGCAGAACCACAATCTTCTGGCGCAGACCAGCTTCGCGCAGGGCCATGCCCTCGGCCACCGTGCCCACGGCAAAGCGTCGGGCCCCGGCTTCGGCCAGCGCCCGGGCCACGGGCACCAGACCGTGCCCGTAAGCGTCGGATTTGATCACCGGCATGAGCGCGGCGGGCTCGCCCAGCCGGGCAAAGTTGCGCCGCAGGGCCCCCAGGTCCACATGGCATACGGAAGGGGAAAAAGTACACTCGCTCATACGTGTTCCTTCAGAATATGCATCCTTAAGGTAAAGAAGAGGCCCACACCGGAGCGTGCTCCTGAAAAACGGCGCGCGCCTCTGTGCCGGCTCTCCGTTTGTACCGCGAAACCGCGAAACCGGAACGTGGAGCGGTATTCTACCCCCATTGCCCCACAGGCACAAGAAGGAGCCCTTGCCAGGCCCCGGCCTTTGCGGCTACCTTAGTCCCATGACGCACCCCACCTTTACCCTGGAACACACGGACGGCGCGGCCCGTGCGGGCCTGTTGCACACGGCCCACGGCCCGGTGCCTACCCCCATCTTCATGCCTGTGGGTACGGTGGGCTCGGTCAAGGCCCTGGCCCCGGACGATCTGCTGGCCATTGGCGCGCCCATCATCCTCGGCAACACTTACCACCTCTATCTGCGCCCCGGTCACGAGCTGGTGGCCCGTCGCGGCGGCCTGCACAACTTTGCCGCCTGGCCCGGGTCAATTCTTACGGACAGCGGCGGCTTTCAGGTCTTCAGCCTCAGTTCCCTGCGCAAAATCCACGAAGAGGGCGTGGAGTTCCGCTCCCATCTGGACGGCTCCCGTCACCTTTTTACCCCGGAAAAAGTTCTGGAAATCCAGCGCGCGCTTAATTCCGACATCATGATGGTTCTGGACGAGTGCGTGCCCTTTGGCGCGGACTATGACTATACCGAGCGCTCTTTGGCCCTGACTACCCGCTGGGCCCGCCGGGCCCGCGTCGCCTACCCGGCGGGCACGGCCCGCAATCTGCTCTTTGGCATTGTGCAGGGCGGCTTTTTCAAAGACCTGCGCCGGCGCTCGGCCGAAGAAATCTGCGCCCAGGATTTCGACGGCTTTGCCATCGGCGGCCTCTCCGTGGGTGAACCCAAACCGCAGATGTACGATCTGCTCTACCATACGGCCCCCCTCCTGCCGCAGGACAAGCCCCGTTACCTCATGGGCGTGGGCACCCCTCTGGACATCGTCACCGGCATCCACGCCGGCGTGGACATGTTCGACTGCGTGCTGCCTACCCGCAATGCCCGCAACGGCACGCTCTACACCTCTTACGGCAAGGTCAACATCAAACGCCGTCAGTACGCCGAAGACGACCGCCCCCTGGACCCCCGCTGCCGCTGCTACACCTGCCGCACCTTTACCCGCGCCTATCTGCGTCACCTCTTCGCCAGTCAGGAGTTGCTGGCCTTTCGCCTCAATTCCCTGCACAACCTGACTTATTTTCTGGATCTGGTCCGCGGCGCGCGCGAGGCCATCCTTCAGAATCGCTACGGGGATTATCTGGCCCGCATCGCCGCCCTCTACCCCGACGAAGCCGCCCGCGCCGCAGGCGCGTAGGGGGCAGGGCCTGGGGAAGTTTTTTTGTGTGGTATCCCCATGGGGACCGGGCGGCGCCGTCTGCCGGGGGCCGGTGCCGGCGGCATGCCGGAACTCTCCTGCCTGGGCGTCGGGGCAAACGGTTCCCCTGTGAGGGCAGGGCAGGGCCGCGCGGTTGACACCCCTGCCGCGGCATTGGTACAAGCACGCACTTTGCAGGCGGCCCGTCGTCTTGCCTCGCCAGAGGAAAAGGCATATGGTGCCAAAGCGTGCGCCGCTTGCGGCCTCATGCGCCGGAGCGGCCCCAGAGCCGGGCAGACCGGGCGCGGAGGCCCAACCCTACCCGCACAATCCCATCCGAAAAGGAGTCCCTCGTGGAATACAGCGCCGAAGACATCTCGCCGGTGAAAAAAAAGGTCGTCATCACTACCGGGCCGCAGGAAGTGGAAGCGGCCATTCTGGGCACCGTGGCCCTGTACAAAACCTCCGTGCAGCTGGACGGCTTCCGCAAGGGCAAAGCGCCCGCCTCGGTCATTGAGCAGCGTTTCCACGACAAAATTTATGAAGAGGCCCGCCAAGACCTCATCAATGTCCACATCAACGACGTCATGCAGAAGCTGGGCGTCACGCCCCTGTCGGGTATCAATGTGGACGCGCCCCAAAATTTTGAGCGCGGCAAGGAATACGTCTACAGCATTGAGTTTGAAACCTTGCCGGCTGTTGACCTGCCGCCCTACGAGGGCCTTGAGGTAGAGCAGGAAAAGGTGGCGGTCGACCCCAAAGAAGTGGAAGACGTGCTGACCCACCTGCGGCGTGAGCGCTCCCAGCTGGTGCCCGTGGAAGGCGCGGGCCCGGCCGTGGACGGACAGGTGGTTACCCTGGACTTTGCCGCCTTTGCCGAAGACGGTACGCCCGTGGAGGGCATCAAGGCCGAAAATTTTGACCTGGCCCTGGGTGAAGGCCAGGCGCTGGAAGAATTTGAAGCCCTGGTCAAGACTGTGCCCTACGGCCAGCAAGGTGAAGGGCAGATTCACTTCCCCGACGATTTTCTGGCCAAGGATCTGGCCGGCAAGACCGTCACCATGAAGGTGAAGGTGCACGCCATCAAGGAGCGCAAGCTGCCCGAATTGGACGCCGACTTTGCCAAGAGCCTGGGCAAGGATTCGGTGGACGCCCTGCGCGCGGCCATCACTGAAAGCTATACCCAGAGCCGCGCCCGGCTGAGCAAAAGCGCCGCGCAAAAATCCTTGCTGGACAGCATGCTCAAGATGGTTACTTTTGAGCTGCCCCCCAGCCTGGTGGAAACGCAGATGCGCACCCTCATGGGCGACATGGCCTCCCGCCTGGAGCGTCAGGGCCGTAGCCTGCAGGCTTTGGGCAAGAGCATGGAAGAGCTGCGCAAAGAGCTGCAGCCCCAGGCCGAAGAGCTGACCCGCGCCGAAGTGCTGCTGCTTTCCATCGCCAAAAAAGAAGGGCTGGAAGTGAGCGAAACCGAGGTTTCCACCCAGCTCTACCGCTTTGCGCTGGAATCGGGCGAGGACTTCAAGGCTCTGCGCGAGGAATACGAACGCAGCGGCATGATTTTTGTTCTGCGTGATCGCCTGCTGGCCGACAAAGCCATGGACCTGGTTTACGAGCGGGCCAAGGTTACGGAAGTGGAGCCCAAGCCCGCACCCACGGCCGAGCCCGTCGCCGACACTCCGGCAGAAGGGCAGGACGCCCAGGCCTGAGGCCGGGCGCGCAGCCCACGCGGAGGGGCACGGGGCCGGGCGGCAAAGGCCCGCGGCCGCGTGGCCCGCGATCCGCGCGGAGCAGGTATTTTCTCGGGCGGCGCGGGGAAGGTTTCCTCTTTTCAGGGGGCCCTTCCCCGCGTCGGGTTCCGCGTCCCGGCCCCGGTCGAAGCAAAAAAAGGACGCGCCCCGGCCGTCCCTCATCCTCCGGCGGCGCAAACCGCCACATCCGGCCCTGACGGGCCGCGCAGCGAGGTCGTCATGTCCCTGGTCCCCATGGTCATTGAAACTACCGGCCGTTCCGAACGCGCCTACGATATCTATTCCCGTTTGCTCAAAGACCGCATCGTGCTGCTGGGCTCGGAGGTTAACGACGCCGTGGCCTCGCTTATCTGCGCCCAGCTCCTGTTCCTGGAATCGCAGGATCCGGAAAAGGAAATTTATCTTTACATCAACTCCCCCGGCGGTTCCGTGACGGCGGGTCTGGCCATCTATGACACCATGCGTTTTATCTCCTCGCCGGTGTCCACGGTGTGCATGGGCCGCGCGGCCAGCATGGGCGCTTTTTTGCTGGCGGCCGGCAAACCCGGCATGCGTTTTGCATTGCCTAACAGCCAGATTATGATCCACCAGCCTTCGGGCGGTTTTCAGGGGCAGGCTACGGATATTGAAATCCACGCACGGGAAGTGCTGCGACTGAAAGAGCGCCTCAACCGCATGCTGGCGGAAAATACCGGCAAGCCCTACAAGGAAGTTGTCAAGGCTACGGAACGTGATAATTTTCTGACTCCGGAAGAAGCCAAAGACCTGGGCCTTATCGATCGCGTGCTCGTTTCACGCCACGAAATGGCCCAGGAAAAGAGCGAATGATATGCCCAAAAAAAAATCCCCCACGGTAAGCGAGCCTTTGCGCTGCTCTTTCTGCGGCCGCAGTGAGCTGGAGGTGCGTAACCTCATCGTTCAGGACGGCGCCTGCATTTGCGATAAATGCGTCAAGGCCTGCAATGAAATCATTGCCCGCGACCAGATGGAAAGCCCCGAAAATCCGGAGCGCCTGCTCTCCCCCCAGGAGATCAAGGACAAGCTCGACCAGTACGTCATCGGACAGAACGAAGCCAAAAAAATTCTGTCCGTGGCCGTGCACAACCACTACAAACGCGTGTTCTATGCCGACGCCCTGGGCGACGACGTGGAGCTGGAAAAGAGCAATATCCTTTTGGTGGGCCCTTCGGGCAGCGGCAAAACCCTGCTGGCCAAGACCCTGGCCAAGGTGCTGCGCGTGCCTTTTGCCATTGCCGACGCCACCACCCTTACCGAGGCGGGCTATGTGGGCGAGGATGTGGAAAACATCCTGGTCCAACTGCTCCAGAACGCCGATTACGATCTGGAGGCCGCGGGCAAGGGCATCATCTATATTGATGAAATAGACAAGATTTCCCGCAAGGGCGACGGCCCTTCCATCACCCGCGACGTGTCGGGCGAAGGCGTGCAGCAGGCTCTGCTCAAAATTATTGAAGGCACCGAGGCCAACATCCCCCCCAAGGGCGGCCGCAAGCACCCGCAGCAGGAATTCATCCGTATGAATACGGGCAACATCCTGTTCATCGTGGGCGGCGCTTTTGTGGGCCTGGACAAGATTGTGGAATCGCGCATGACCGGCGGGGCCATGGGCTTTGGCGCCAAGGTGCGTGCCAGCAAGGATATGCCCATGGGCGAGCTGCTGGACAGGGTTCACCCCCAGGATCTGGTCAAGTTTGGCCTTATCCCCGAGTTTGTGGGCCGTATCCCCATTATTACCCATGTGGATGAGCTGGACGAACCCGACCTGGTGCGCATTCTCACCGAGCCCAAAAACGCCCTGGTGCGCCAGTATCAGAAGCTCTTTGAGCTGGAAAATGTGGACCTGCGCTTCACCCCCGACGCCCTCAAGGCCATCGCGACCAAGGCCATTGAGCGTAAAACCGGCGCGCGCGGCCTGCGCAACGTCATGGAGCGCACCATGCTGGACATCATGTTCAAGCTGCCTTCCATGCCCAACGTGCGCGAGTGCCTCATCAATGAGGCCGTCATCGACAAGGGCAAGGAACCTGTGCTCCTGTTCGGCGACGAAGGCGAAGCCGCTTCCGTTCACGGCCAGGCCGGCGGGGACAAGGCATCCTGACGGGACGGGGGCTTTCCGCCCCCTCCCCCGTGCGCCACAGCCAGGGGGACCGTCTCATTTTTTGGAGAACCGTATGACCGATACTCAGCGTGACGCTGCGGCCGGCGCCCAACTGCCCTTCATGCCTCTGCGTGAGGTGGTCATGTTCCCGCGCTCCATCATGCCCCTCTTTGTGGGGCGCGAGGCATCCATCAAGGCTATTGAGGCCGCCCAGGCCGACTACAACAAAAAGATTTTTCTGGTGGCCCAGCGCGAATCCGACCTGGAAAAACCCGCCGCCGAAGACCTGGCCCCCGTGGGCGTGGTCTGCAAGGTGCTGCAGATGCTGCGCCTGCCCGACGGCACCATCAAGGTGCTGTTTGAAGGTCTTTTCCGCGCCCAGTGGTCCGGCCTTGCCGAAACCGAGGCCTGCGCCACCGTAATGGTGCGCCGCCGGGCCGAAATCCAGAGTCGCCCAGAAGAGGCCGAGGCCCTGGTGCGGGCTGCCCACGAAGCCCTGGAAGAATACGGCAAGACCAACAAAAAAATTTCGCAGGAGGCCGTGCTCTCCATCATGGCCCTGCACGAACCCGGCCCCCTGGCCGACGCCATCCTGCCCCACCTCAAGGTGGACTACCGCAAAAAACAGGAAGCCCTGGAACTGGACGATGTGACCCTGCGCCTGGAAAGCGCCTACGCCCTGCTGCAGGGCGAGGTGGCTCTGGCCACCGTGGAAAAGCGCATCAAAAACCGCGTCAAGGTCCAGATGGAGCGCAACCAGCGCGAATACTATCTCAACGAGCAGATCAAGGCCATCAACAAGGAGATGGGCCGCGAGGACGACCCCCAGGCCGAAGTGGACGAAATTGAGCAAAAGCTCAAAGCCCGCCGCATGCCTGAAGAGGCCCGCCAAAAAGCCCTGGCCGAAGCCAAAAAACTGCGCACCATGCCTTCCTCCGCCGCGGAATACACGGTGGTGCGCAACTATGTGGACTGGATTCTGGACCTGCCCTGGGACGAACTTAAAGATATTGACATAGATATCGAAAAAGCTCGCGCTATTCTGGACGGCGACCACTACGGGCTGGAAAAACCCAAAGAACGCATTCTGGAATACCTGGCCGTGCAGAAGCTCTCCCACGGGCTGCGCGGCCCCATCCTCTGCTTTGTGGGCCCTCCCGGCGTGGGCAAAACCTCTCTGGCCAAGTCCGTGGCCCGTGCCACCGGGCGCGACTTTATCCGCCTTTCTCTGGGCGGCGTGCGCGACGAAGCTGAAATCCGCGGCCACCGGCGTACCTATGTGGGCGCGCTGCCCGGTAAAATTATCCAGTCCCTCAAAAGGGTAAAATTCAACAACCCCTTGTTCTGCTTGGATGAAGTGGACAAAATGACCTCGGACTACCGCGGCGACCCGTCTTCAGCCCTGCTGGAAGTGCTGGACCCAGAGCAGAACAATACCTTCATGGACCATTACCTGGATCTGGAGTACGACCTCTCCAAGGTCTTCTTCATCACCACGGCCAATTCCCTGCACACCATCCCGGCCCCCCTTCTGGACCGCATGGAGATTATTGAGCTCAACAGCTACCTTGAAACCGAAAAACGCCACATAGCCCGGCAGTTTTTGTTGCCCCGCCAGATTGAAGAACACGGCCTCAGGCCCGAAAACCTGCGCGTTTCCGACAAGGCTCTGCTGGAGATCATCCGCTCCTATACCCGCGAGGCCGGCGTGCGCAACCTGGAGCGCGAAATCGCCGCCCTCTGCCGCAAAACCGCCATCCGCCTCGTGGAGGAAAACAACCTGGACCGCAGCGTCAACATTTCGCTCCAGAATCTGCCCACCTTGCTCGGCGTCAAAAAATACCGCCACGACGAGCGCGAGGATGCCCCCCAGGTGGGCGTGTGCGCGGGGCTGGCTTACAACCAGCGCGGCGGCGAAATTCTTTTGGTGGAAACGACCATCATGTCCGGTTCAGGCCATGTGGTCACCACCGGCCAACTGGGCGAAGTCATGACGGAATCGGCCAAGGCCGCACTCTCCTATGTGCGCTCCCGCGCTGAAGTGCTGGGCCTGGACCCTCGCTTCCACCGTAAGGTGGATATCCACGTCCATGTGCCCGCCGGGGCCACCCCCAAGGACGGCCCCTCCGCGGGCATCACCCTGGCCACCTCCATTACTTCCGCCCTGCTGGGCATCCCCGTGCGCAACGACGTGGCCATGACCGGCGAAATATCCCTGCGGGGCCGCGTGCTGCCCATCGGCGGCCTGCGCGAAAAACTGCTGGCAGCCCGGCGCAGCGGCATCAAAAAGGTGCTCATGCCCCGCGATAACGAAAAAGACCTCAAAGAAGTGCCCGACGAGGTGCTCAAAGACCTCCAGATCGTCTTCGTGGACCACGTGGACGAAGTGCTGCCCCAGGCTCTGGACGCCACCGCCGAGGAAATCTTTTCCGGCCGCGCCACGGCACAACCCATCTGCCGTACCCTCCGCGCCCCCAAACTCGACGGCATGGCCAGCAATCCACAACCAGCGCAGTAGCGCCGTTGCGGCGTGAGCTTTTTGTGGGGGAAGAAAGTGTATGGCTTTGTGGGGGGAAGGGAACTTTTGTGAACAAAAGTTCCCTTCCCCCCACACCCCCCATCCCTCAAAAAACTTTTTTCCTCACAGAACCGCGACGGTCGTACCTTAGTCGCCCCTTAAAAACAAATAATCTCTTGAAATACACTGAAAATGTATTTCAAGAGATTATTTGTTTTTAAGGGGCGACTACTTACAATTGAGCGCTCCCGCTCTTGGGGCTACAGGCTGATTGCGGCTCTACCTCAAAGACGGGGGCATAGCGGTCTGGAGAAAACGCTTGCCCTGTCTTTGGCGCAGGCTCCATGACACCCTCCTCCTGCAACCCAAACAACGTAGCCCCCTCATGCTGACCACCGGAGTTGCAGCATGGGGGGGCTTTATGTTCCGCTTGTATATCAAGCGCTTGTGGTCTTTGGTGCGAGAGGGGGGACTTGAACCCCCATACCAATGGTGCTGGATTCTAAGTCCAGTGCGTCTACCAATTCCGCCACTCTCGCGAAGCGAACTTGCATACCATAAGGCCCGGCGGGTCGCAAGACGCGCGGAGCGGAGCTGGGGGAACAAGATTCCGGCTGGGCCGCACGGCAGACCCGCATAAGGGGCGGCTGCGACAAAGCCGCTGCGGGCCGCGTGTGCGCTACTCCAGCAGCAGGGCTATACCGTCCGGCCGCGGAGGCAGCACCTCGCCCACCACGGCGGCCAGGTCGCCGCCGCCCAGCAGCAAGGCGCGGGCCGCCTCCACTTGATCGGGCGGCACGGCCAGCAGCAGGCCGCCGGAGGTCTGAGCGTCAAAGGCCAGGCTCTCCAGGGCTTCGTCCATGGCCTGCGCCGTGCGCGTGCGGCAGGCGCAATGCGTGCGGTTCCGGTGGCTGCCCGCCGGGATGAGCCCGTCGCGGGCGTACTCCAGCGCGCGGGGCAGCAGAGGCAGCGCCGTGGCGACCAGGCGCACGCAGACGTGCGAGGCCAGGGCCATTTCCAGGGCGTGCCCGCCCAGGCCAAAGCCCGTGATGTCCGTAGCCGCCGAAAGACGCAGCTCCCGGATCACCGTCCCGCCCACGCTGTTGAGCCGGCCGCACCAGCGCACCAGATTGGCTTCGCTTGCCGCAGCGCCGTCCCAGCCGGCCTTGACGGCCGTAGAAAGTACCCCCGTGCCCAGCGGCTTGGTCAGCAGCAGCACCTGGCCGGGCTTGAGCCCGTCATTGCGGGCCAGGTGTTCCGGGTCGATGACCCCCGTCACGGCCAGCCCGTATTTGAGCTCTTCGTCCTGCACCGTGTGCCCTCCGGCCAGCACGGCCCCGGCTTCGTTCATGGCGTCCAGGCCGCCCCGCAGAATGGATGTCAGCAGGCCTTCCGGGTCGTCCTCGGCCAGGGCGGGCGGAAAGAAGGCCACGTTCATGGCGCTCCAGGGTTCGCCGCCCATGGCGTAAATGTCCGAAAGCGCGTTGGCCGCCGCAATGCGGCCAAAGGCAAAGGCGTCGTTGACCACAGGCGTGAGCACGTCTACGCTCTGCACCAGGGCGTGGCCCGGCGGCACGCGCAGCACTACCGCGTCCTCGTTGCAGGCGCGGCCGGCCAGCACGCGGGCTTCCAGATCAGGCCGCCCGGAAGCGGGCGTGTTCCGCAAAAGTCGCTCCAGGGCCCCTGGAGCCAGCTTGGCCGCTCAACCGGCGGCGCGGGCTTTTTCCAAAAGTTTCATGAGGGTCTCCTGGCGGTAGGGGTGAAGGACGGAACTTGCCTGCAGGGGGAGGGCCGCACGGCGGCTCAGTGAGATGTGTAGAAAAAAATACGACACAGCCGGCGGCGGGGCAAGTGCGGCTGCACAAAAACGGCTAGAAAATTTCCAGGCTGTGCAGGGCGTCCAGTACGTCTTCCACGGGCAGGGCGTCCAGGCAAGGCCGGGGCGGCCTGGGGTATTCAAAGCCCAGGTTCAGGTAGGCGCAGGGCCCGCGGTGGGGCAGCAGACTGCGCACGCGCGGCCCTATGGGCCCCCAGCGCAAGGGATTGGTGGGCCCGTTAAGCGCCACTGTGGGCGCGCCCGTCAGGGCCGCCAGGTGCATGGTGCCCGTGTTGACCGCCACCACGGCGGCAATGTGGGCAAACAGGCAGGCCAGGTCGCTCAGGCTGCCTGTCCCTGCCAGCGAAACAGCCGGGCAATCCGGGTGTTCCCGCAAAAAAGCCGTGACGCGCGTCGCGTCCCCCGGTCCGCCCGTGAGACAGACCCGGAAACCGCGCTCGGCCAGGCGACGGATGAGCGCGTCCCAATGGGCGGCGGGCCACTCCTTGAGCCAGGCCTGACTGCCTGAAGGCCACATGTGCAGGCAGACGCAGCGCTCCGGCGGATCCGTCACGCCGACCCGCGCCAGCAGGTCGGCGGCTGTTGTCGTCGGCTGCGGCGGCAATTGCAGTCGGGGCGCGCCCGTCAGGTCGGGGTAAAGAGTGCGGCCCAAGGCCAGAAAATTTTCCACTTCATGCCGTCGGTCGCTGTGCTGGGCCGTGCGGCTGTAGCCCCAGGCCCGGCACTGGCCCGGCGTGGCAAAGCCCACGGTGCTGCCCGCGCCGGAAAGATTGCACAACAGCGCGCCCAGGCGCGCCCACTGGCTGCTGTCCACCAGCAGATCCAGCCGCTGGGCGCGCAGCCATGCGCTCATGGCGGGCACCTGCCGCACGCCGAAGGCTGCCGTTATGTCCAGGCCGGGCACGAGGGCCGCAGCCTGGGCATTGGCGCGCGACGTGAGCAGGACAAAGGTCGCCCGGGGCAGGCGTTCCCGCAGGGCGGCGATACAGGCCGAGAGCAGCAGCAGGTCGCCGATGGCCCCCAGGCAAAGAAAGCCTACCCGTTGCGGCGGGTCTGCGACGGGTTTGCGGCCCAGGCGCAGCAGGGCGCTGGTAGCCGCCAGGGGCACGCCAGCCCAGCGATCCAGCCGCCGCAGGAGCGTGTTGCTGCGTTCGGCCATCAGTAGGCTCCATAGCCGGTCAGCACCACCGGCACGGTCTTGCCCAGAATCCAGAGGTCCATCCACACGGACCAGTTGCTGATATAATAGTGGTCGTAGGCCACCCGTTCCGCATAGGAGGTATTGTTGCGGCCGGAAATCTGCCACAGGCCCGTGATGCCGGGTTTGACCAGGCAATATTCCTCGTAGACGGGCCCGTATTTTTCCTCTTCGTTTTCCACAATGGGCCGCGGCCCCACCAGGCTCATATCGCCCTTGACCACATTGATAAGCTGGGGCAGCTCATCCAGACTCAGCTTGCGTAAAATGCGCCCCACACGGGTGATGCGGGGGTCGTTTTTGAGTTTTTGGTCCTCTTTCCATTCTTCCTGCAAAGCGGGGTTTTCCTGCAGCAGGCGCTGCAGAAAAGCGTCTGCATCGCGCACCATGGTGCGGAATTTAAAAATGCGGATTTCCCGTCCGCCCTGGCCTACGCGCCGCTGGCGAAAAAAGATGGGTCCCGGGCTGTCCAGACGGATGCACAGAGCCAGAAGAAACCCCAGCGGCAAGAGCACCACGGCCCCCAGCGTGCAGAACAGCAGATCCATGCCGCGTTTGAAGCGCAGCCGGCGTTTGTCGCGCAGATTCTGGCGCACCAGCAGGCCCACGGCCTGGCCAAGGTCGCGCGGACTGAGCCAGTGCACCCGGAAGCCGTCGCCAAAGACGGGCACCACCAGAATGCGCTGAAAATATCGGCTGGCCTCGGTTATGTAGTCCACCGACTGTTCCTGGCCCGCGGGCTGCAGAAAGAGGGCGATGGCTTCGGGGTGCCGGATTGCTGTGGAGGAGAACAGGGCGCGCAGCTCGTCCAGCCGGGAGGGCAGGGGGCGGATGTCCACAGGGTTGAGGTCGCGTTCGGGGTGGCGTTTAAGATAGTGCCAGAATTCGCGTCCGCCCCCGCCGTGGTCAAAAATGACCAGCAGGCTGCCCCACCACCAGCAGCGGGCGAAGCGGCGGCGGCACAGGCTGCGCGCCCAGGGCAGAGTAAAGGCGCTGCAGGCCCAGGCGCCCGTGAGCACGATGCGCGAGTAGACGTCGCCTGTTTTGGACAGAAAAAGTGCGGCCACAATGCAGCCGTAGAGCAGGCAATCGAGCTGGAACAGGGCGCGCACCTCGCGGTGCGGGGGCAGGCCGATACGCTGGTAGAGGCCCAGGCCCCCGGCCATGAGCGGCCCCAGCACCACCAGCAGGGGCAGCACCCATTGGTAGAGTACGGGGTCCACGCCGCCAAAGGCGGCGCGCAGCAAAAAGACAGCCAGGGCTGTGCCCGTGAGGGCCAGCAGATCGGCCAGGCAGAGCAGGGCATTTTGCGGCGCAAATCCGCAGAAGCGTAAGGCGCGGACCCAGAAGGGCGGATGGTGCATGGCAGGGCGATTGTTGGGTTGAAGGATGTGGTGCGGCTATGGCAACGACACGCCAACGCCAGCTCCTATACCATGCTTGGGCCGCAACGGCAACGGCGGCAGGCCGGCCCGTCGCCGGGGGTTCTTGCCACGGGCGCGGGCTTCTGGTAGGCTGACGCCTTGTTTTGCCGCTGTTCGCGCGGGGGGGCTGGCCTTGCCGCGTGCGGTCCGGGCCGACCTCTGCCACCGTGTCCGGGCGCGGACCGGGGGGTGACGGCAGGCCTGTGGCCGCCGTGTTCGTCCATATCTTCTGCCAGGGGGAACCGAGTATGAAAAAACTTTTTGTCTGCGCGGTCTTGGCCGCGGTGCTGGCCGCGGTGCCTGCCTTTGCCAAAAAAACCTACGTCAACGGCATCGACCCCAACTACCCGCCTTTTGCCTATGTGGATGAAAAAACCGGCCAGCCCGCTGGTTTTGACGTGGATTCCATGACCTGGATCGCTAAGCATATGGGCTTTGAAGTGACCCACAAGCCCCTGGCCTGGGACGGCATCATCCCCGCCCTGCTGGCCAAGCAGATCGATATGGTGGATTCGGGCATGAGCATCACTCCAGAGCGGGCCAAGATGGTGCAGTTTTCCAATCCTTACTGGACGGTTTCGCGCGTGTTTCTGGTGCCCGCCGATTCCAAGCTGACCCCCAAGGACATTCTGACTCAGAAGGTTAAACTGGGCGTACAGCGCGGCACCTCCGAGGCCAATGCCATCAAGAAGGAGCAGGAAGAAAAGGGCTATGCCTTTGAACTGCGCTTTTACGATTCCGCCCCGCTGGCGGTGGAAGACCTGCTCAACGGCCGCATCCAGGCCGCCCTTATGGACGAACTGCCCGCCGACGACGCCATCGCTCACGGCCGCGCGGTGAAAAAGGCCGGCACACACGGCGTGCCCGACGAGTTTGGCGTGGCCATGCGTAAAGACGACAAAGAGCTGCACAAACTGGTCAACGAAGGCTATAAAAAGCTCATGGCCGATCCCTACTGGAAAGAGCTGCAGAAGAAATATCTGAACAAGTAGCCGTTTCGGCGGTGTTTTTGGGGCGCGGGCCGTGTCTGACGGTCCGCGCCCGCAACCTTTGGGCCCCTTTCTATGCATTCACTGCTGGTCGTTTACAATGCGCTGCCCTCCATGTTGGCGGGCAGCCTGGTTACCCTGGGCAATGTGGCCCTGTCTTTGGGCATGGGGCTTGTGCTGGGGGTACCGCTGGCCGTGGGCCAGGTTTACGGCGGGCCGTGGCTGCGTCGGCTGGCCGCGCTTTATGTCTGGTTTTTTCGCGGCGTGCCCATCCTGGTGCTGCTCTTCCTTTGTTATGGCCTGTTTATGAGCCTGGGCCTGCCCGTGGACCCGTTTTTCGCCTGCTGTCTGGTGCTGGGCTGCACCAGCACGGCCTACCAGTCCCAGATTTTTCGCGGCGCTATGGAAAGCCTGCCCCGAGGCCAGCTCAACGCCGCCCTGGCCCTGGGCATGGGGGAGGGCGCGGGTATCCGTTCCATTGTGCTGCCGCAGGCTCTGCGCCTTTCCATCCCCGGCTGGGCCAACGAATTTTCCATCCTGCTCAAGGATTCGGCCATCTGTTATGTGCTGGGCACCCAGGACATCATGGCCCGCACGTCTTTTGCCGCTGCCCGCACGCACGAACACCTGGCCTTGTACGCGGCGGCGGGCGCCCTGTACTGCCTGCTGACCCTGGTAGTGCTGCGGCTGCTGCGCCTGCTGGAAGACAAGGTCCATGTGCCGGGCTATTCTACGGGAACGGGCCTGGACGGCATGGAGATGGGGTAACATGAATATGGATTCTCAGGCCGTGCTGCGGGTGGAGCACATCTCCAAGGCCCTGGGCGGCAAAGCCATTCTGAACGACTGCTCCCTGACCGTGCGCCGGGGCGAACTCAAAGTCCTTATTGGGCCTTCAGGGGCGGGCAAAAGCACGTTTTTGCAGAGCATCAACTGCCTTATCCCGCCGGACGCGGGCGAAATCTACCTGGAAGGACAAAGGCTGGACCGCGCCGACAAGGCGGCGCTCTGCGCCTTCCGCGCGCAGGTGGGCATGATTTTTCAGGATTTTAACCTGTTTGACCACCTTACCGCCGAAGACAACGTGGCCATAGCCCTGCGCAAGGTGCGCGGCATGTCTGCGGCGGCGGCCAGGAAACGTGCCCAGGAAGAACTGGCCCGTGTGGGCCTGGCCCGGCGGGCCCTGCTCTATCCGGCCCAGCTTTCCGGCGGGCAGAAGCAGCGGGTGGCCATAGCCCGGGCCCTGGCCATGGATCCCAAGGTCATTTTGCTGGACGAGCCCACGTCGGCCCTGGACCCAGAGCTGGTGGGCGAGGTGCTGGCCGTCATTCGCGACCTGGCCGACGGCGGCATGACTATGGTCATGGCCACCCATCAGATGGATTTTGCCCGGGCTCTGGCCACGGAAATTATTTTTATGGAGCACGGCAGGCTCATTGAGCAGGGCGCGCCCCAGGACCTGCTGGCCGAGGGCGCGGCCACCCGCACGCGTGATTTTTGCCAGCGGCTGCTGGAGATGGGGGCCTAGGTGCTGGATACGGCCTTTTACGCCCACGATCTGCTGCCGGCCCTTAACCGGGGATTGATGGTTTCCCTGGCGCTCATCGTGCCGGCGGCCAGTCTGGGTTTTGTGGGGGGGGTGCTGCTGGGCTGCGCCCGCGCCTTCGGGCCACGCTGGCTGCGCCGTCTGGGCAACGGCTACACCTCCCTGGTGCGGGGCGTGCCTCTGGTCGTGCAGCTCATGCTCATCTACTACGCTCTGCCCAAGGTGGGCATCTATTTTCCTCCCTACGGCGCGGCGTTGACCAGCTTTATCCTCTGCACGGCGGCCTACCAGTCGGAATACATCCGGGGCGCGCTGCTTTCCATCCGGCAGGGGCAGATCCGGGCGGCCCAGGCTCTGGGCTTTGGCGCCTGGCAGACCGTGGCCTGGATTGTGGTGCCCCAGGCGGCGCGGCGCGCCCTGCCCGGCTGCGGCAATGAGATTATTTATTTGATAAAATACAGCTCGCTGGCCTATCTGGTCACCTGTATGGAGCTTATGGGCGAAGGCAAGGTGGTGGCCTCGGACACCTTCAGGTTTACAGAAGTTTTTTTGACCGTGGGCGCATATTATCTGGGCATGGTCACGCTGGCCACTTTTTTGCTGCGCTGGCTGGAGCGCCGCTATCACGTACCGGGCTTTGGCGCGCGCTGAGGCGACGGGGCGCCTGGGGCGGCATTTTTTTTGCGGCCGGGCTTGCGCAACGTGGGGGCGGGGTTCTGCCGCAACGGTGCAGCAGGCCCTTGACGCGGGCCGGGCGGGCGTGTATGTAGCTTCTTCCATATTCAACGCCAGGGCCTGGCCGTTATCCCCGCGTCTGCACGACCCGGGGCGGCCCCGGAAACCGCGTCGCCCGGCGTGCCCCAGGCGGGTTGCCCGCCGGAAATTTTAAGGAGAGCGTCATGAAAAGAACCTACCAGCCGAGCAAGATCAGAAGGGCGCGCACCCACGGCTTCCGTACCCGTATGGCCACGCCTGCGGGCCGCGCCATCCTGCGCCGCCGCCGCGCCAAGGGGCGCAAGCGTCTCAGCGCCTGAGGCTGACGGGGTGGGCAGGCCCGCCCGGCCACACGCATCCATGCGCCCCCACGCCTTGCCCCGCGAGCTGCGCATCCGTCGTCGGGCGGAGTACACTGCCTGTTATGAGCGGGGCAGACGCCTCCATACGGAACATTTCCTCGTTTTCGTGCTGTCGGGAGAGCATCCCCAATGCGGCACGCGCACGGGCATGGCCGTATCCCGTAAAGTGGGCAAGGCCGTGACGCGCAACCGCGTCAAACGGCTGCTGCGGGAATTTTACCGTCTGCACCGTGAGGATCTGCCTGTGGGCGTCCATATCGTTACCGTTGCCAAAAAGCACGCCGGGCAAGCCGCTTTGAACCTGGCCGGCGTGACCGCCGAGCTTTTGCCGCCGCTCAGGCGTCTAGCCCGGCGCGCGCCGGGCCGGCCGGCGCCGGAAGGACAGCCATGAGCCGCATACTGCGCCAGTTGTGCGTTTTTCCCATCCGCATCTACCAGTATTGCATTTCGCCGGTGCTTCCCCCTGCCTGCCGTTTTACCCCCACCTGTTCCGCCTACGCCGTGGAGGCCGTTATGACCCACGGCGTGCTGCGTGGCGGCTGGCTGGCGCTCAAGCGCCTGGCCCGCTGTCACCCCTGGGGCGGTTCGGGCTACGATCCTGTACCACCACCGCGGCGCCGCCGCCATACGCCGCCATTGTCCCAGGAGTAAAGGCCCCCATGCAAGACGGAAAAAATCTGGTCATTGCCATTGTTCTCTGCTTGGTCGTCATCGTGGGCTGGAGTTATCTGGCCGAATACATGGGTTGGGTGCAGAAGCCCGACCCCGCAGTAGTGGCCCAGCAGCAACAAGCTCAACAGCAGCAGGTCCAGCAGGCGGAAGCGCAGCGGCAAGCCCAGGAAGCGGCCCGGCAGGAAACCCTGGCCGTGCCCGCCTTTGCGCCGTCTGCGGGGCAGGACGTCACAGTGCGTTCGCCGCTTTATGAAGCGGTGCTCTACAGTGGCGGCGGGGCGCTGCGTTCGTTCAAGCTCAAAAATTACCATACCACCATCGCCAGGGGCGCGCCCCTGGTCAACATGGTGGACCCGCAGACCGCCCGCGTAGCCCCTCTGGGGCTGGTTATCAACAGCCAGCCCTCCTGGAGCACGGGCCAATGGAGTGTGGACGCCGGCAAGGACGGCCTCACCTTGGATAAAGGTCAGCAGGGCCTGCTGCGCTTGGTGGGGCAGGTGGACGGCCTGACGGTGGTGCGTGAGCTGACTTTCAGCGCGGACAGCTACCTCATCCGGGAGACCGTGCGTCTGGTCAACCAGACCGACCAGGCCCGCAGCGTGCGCCTGGGCTACACCGTGGCCGCCGACGGCAGCAACGCTTCGGGCAGCCGCTACGACCTCATGCGCGTGGCCTGGGACAGCGACGGCAGCCTGAGCGAAGAATCCTCCGCCAAAACCCTGGAGGAAACGGGCGTGCAGGCCACGGGCAAGATCTACTGGGCCGGGGCCATGAGCACCTATTTTCTCTCGGCTGTGCTGCCCGGCGACACGGCCAACCTGACCGTCAAGGGCCGTCTGCAGCAGGGCACCTACCGCGCTGCGGTGGAGGAGCCCGAAACCGTGCTGGCCCCCGGCGAACAGCGCGAGCTGCGCGTCTCTTACTGGCTCGGCCCCAAGGTGCGCAGCCAGCTTGCCGCCGTGTCCGACGAGCTGGTCAAGAGCATCGACCTCGGCATGTTTCACCTTATCGCCAAGGGCTTGCTCTGGCTGCTGGAATTCTTTCAGAAGTACGTCCACAACTGGGGGGTGGCCATTATTCTGCTGACGGTGCTCATCAAGGCCGTATTCTGGCCGCTCACGGCCAAGAGCTACGCATCTATGGAAAAGATGAAGAAGCTCCAGCCGCTTATGGGCAATATTCGTGAGAAGTACAAGAACGACAAGGAAATGATGAACAAAGAGGTCATGGCGCTGTACAAGACCTACGGCGTCAATCCGGCCAGCGGCTGCGTGCCCATCCTCATCCAGATGCCCGTGTTCTTTGGTCTGTACCAGGCCCTGCTCACCTCCATTGAGCTGCGGCACGCCGCCTTCATCAGCACGCTGCCGGGCACGGACATCATCTGGCTGGCAGATCTTTCGGCCAAAGACCCCTTCTATATCACTCCCATTATCATGGGCGTGACCATGTTTGTGCAGCAGAGGCTGAGCCCCCCGGCCACGGACCCCACGCAGCAGAAAATCATGATGTTTCTGCCGTTGATCTTTACCGTGCTTTTCCTGGGCTTTCCCTCGGGGCTGGTGGTCTACTGGCTGGTCAACAACATTCTGTCCATTGCGCAGCAGAAGATGATGGCCAAGAAATTCAAGACCCTGGCCGACGGCAAATAAGCCTGCGACCCTGGGGACCCCATAGAGGTAGATATGGACGGGTTCAAGGAATTCCAGGGCAAGGATCTGGACGACGCCATCCGCGAAGCGTGCGAGTATTTTAATGCCGCGCGTGAAAAACTGGAAATTGAAATCGTGGAGGACGCCAAGTCCGGCATCTTTGGCATTGTAGGCGCGCGTAAGGCCAAAGTTCGCGCCCGGCGCGTGGAGCTGCACGACGCTGTGGCCAGCATCCTGGGGGCAGACGAAACAACGGCCGACGCAGGCCGCAAGTCTCGTGAAACCGCGCGGGAAACGTCCCGCCACGCGGGCCGTGAAGGTTCCGGCGCTGCCGGGGGCCGTCGCAACGGCGGCAAGCCTGCCGCAGCGGCCTCCCCCGCAGCCCCTGTTGCGGCGGGCGGCCCTGCGGGCGACGAGGCGTCCCCGGAGGCCGAGGCCCTGGCAGCGCGCAACGGCGCTGCCCCCAACAGAGGCCGTGAGGCCAACAAAGCTGCGTCCTGCCGTCAGCCCGAAGCCGCCGACGGCGGGGCCGAAGCAATGGGGCAGGAGCGCCGCCGTAACGCTCCGCCTGCCAGAGACGCGCGTGCCGCCAGGGAAGCGCGCCCTGCGGAAGCCCCCCGTAATGGGGAGTCCGGCGAGGCCCCCCAGGGCCGTCGACGCAATGGCCGCAAAGGGGAGCCGCCCGCCGGGCAGCAAGCCTCCGGGCCCGCGGCTTTTGACGCCGTACCGGCGGGCGAAGGCCTGGAAGAAGACCTGGCTGACGCGGGCCTGCCTTCCACCCCCCTGGAACAGCTGGATTTGGCCCGTCTGGAGGCCCTTACGCGCGAAGCCGTGGGCAATCTGGTGCGCCCCATAGTGGGCGGCGAAGCCAAGGTGGACGTGCGCGTGGACGAGGGGCGTGTTTTTGTGGGTGTGGACTGCGATGCGGATCCCGGCCTGCTCATCGGGCGCGAGGGGCAGACCCTGGCCGCCCTGCAGTACATGGTTTCGCGCATTGTTTCGCGCGGCATGGACGCCGCCGTGCGCGTGCAGCTGGACGCGGGCGCGTACCGTCAGCGTCAGGAAGAAAAGCTGCGCGAGATGGCCTTGGCCCTGGCGGAAAAAGTGCGCCAGAGCGGGCGTTCGCTTTCCACCAGACCCCTGTCTTCCTACCACCGGCGGGTTGTGCACGTCTGCCTGCAGGAACTGCCCGATGTGCAGACCCGCAGCAGCGGCGAGGGCCCCCTCAAGCGGGTGGTCATCATGCGCAGGAAGGGCGAAAAGGCCTGAGGCGCGGTGCGGCCATGAGCCCGGAGCAGGACAGGGAAACCATTGTGGCCATTGCCACGGCCCCCGGAGCGGGCGCCATAGGCATTGTACGGCTGTCCGGGCCGGAGGCGCGGCGCGTGCTGGGCCGACTGTTTCGCCCGGCCGCAGCGGATTTTACGGATTTTCGGCCTTGGGTGCTGCATCGGGGGCGCGTGCTGGATGCCTGCGACCAGCCCCTGGACGATGTGCTGGCCGTGTTCATGCCTGGCCCACGCACCTTCTCGGGTGAGGATATGGCCGAAATCCAGTGTCACGGCGGCCCTCTTATGGTCCAGGCCGTGCTGGAAAGCGCCCTGCAGCATGGCGCGCGCCCGGCGGCCAGGGGCGAGTTCTCGCATCGGGGTTTCTGCAACGGCCGCATGGACCTGAGTCAGGCCGAGGCTGTGGCCGAACTCATTGCCGCGCCCTCGCGCGAGGCCCTGCGCTATGGCCTGAACCGTCTGGACGGCCTGCTGGGCCGCCGCACGGCAGCCCTGCGGCAGGCTCTGGAAGCGTTGCGGGCCAGAGTCTGTCTGGCCGTAGATTTTCCCGAAGATGAAGTGGAAGATTTGCCGCTGGCGGATTTTGCCGTGGCCGTAGATGGCGTAGCCGATGCGGTACGCGGTCTGCTGGCCGGGCAGCGCCGCGCGCGGCTCATGCAGCAGGGGGCCCTGGTAGTGCTGGCCGGGGCCGTCAACGCGGGCAAATCCAGCCTGCTCAACGCGTTGCTGGGCCGCAACCGGGCGTTGGTTACGGATCTGCCCGGCACTACTCGCGATTTTCTGGAAGAAGCCTGCGACCTGGACGGCCTGCCCGTGCGCCTCACGGATACGGCCGGCCTGCGCCATGCGACCGGGGCCGTGGAGGCCTTGGGCGTGGCCCGCAGCCGGGAAAAGCTGGCCGAGGCCGACGCCGTAGTGCTGGTGCTGGACGGCGGCAGCCTGGGCGAAGCCGGAGCCGCCGCTGCAGTCTGCCCCGATGCGGCGGCTGCGGAAGTGCTGGCCGCCGTGGGCCATACGCCGCTGTTTGCGGTCTGGAACAAGTGCGACCTCTGCCTGCCGCGCGTTTTTCCGCCCCGCTGGCTGGGGCCACATCCCTGTTGCGCGGTGAGCGCTCTTTCCGGTACACATATGGAAGCGCTGGCGGCGTCTCTGCGGGAACTGCTGCTGGGCGCGGCGGCGGGCGACGTCGGCGAGGGTGGCCTGGCCCCCAACCGGCGGCAGGCCCTGGCTCTGGAACATGCCCTGGCGGAGCTGGAACTGCTGCGGGGGGACATCCTGGAGGGCCGTCCCTACGATTGCTGCGCGGTGCGCTTGGATACGGCGGCCGCTCATCTGGGCGAGGTCACGGGGTTGGATACGCCCGCCCAGGTGCTCAACGCCATCTTTGACCAATTCTGCATCGGCAAGTAGCTTAGCCTATGGATATGGATATTCTGCGCCGTCGGCTGACCAGCGACGAAATCAATGATCTGCCCCTGTACCACTATACGGGGCCCGTGCTGGTCATCCGCAGTCTGAACGACTGGAAGCAGGCCCTGCCGGACCTGCAGGACGAAAACCTGCTGGGCTTTGATACGGAAACGCGCCCTTCATTCCGCAAGGGGCGACGCAACGCTCCGGCCCTCATCCAGCTGGCCACGGCCAGGTCCGTGTACCTGGTGCAGCTCGCCAACCTGCCTTTTGGCGCGCCGGTGGCGGAAATTCTGGCCAATCCCTCCCAGGTCAAGGCCGGGGTGGGCATTGGCGACGATATGCGCGACCTGGCCCGGTTGCACGCTTTTGAACCCGCCGGACTGGTGGATCTGGGGGGCGTGGCCCGGGCTCACCGTCTTTCCAGCCAGGGCCTGCGCACCCTGGCCGCCAATTTATTCGGCTGGCGCATCTCCAAGGGGTCGCAGTGCTCCAACTGGAGCCTCAAGGAGCTGACCCCGCGCCAGATCGTCTACGCCGCCACCGACGCCTGGATAGGGCGGTTGATTTTTTTGCGCATGCGTGAGCTGGGGCTGATTCCGTCTTCCCGCGCGTCTTTGGGCCGACAGGCCGACGACGGGGGCGCGGCGTGAACCCTGCGGCTTCGTCCTTTCCCCCCCTGGGCCCCCGTCTGGTGTTTTTTACCGGCGGTACAGCCCTGCGCGATTTGAGCCGCAGGCTCACCGCCCACACCCACAATTCCGTACATCTGGTCACCACCTTTGATTCCGGCGGCAGCTCCGCGGCCCTGCGGCGGGCCTTTGCCATGCCCGCTGTGGGTGACCTGCGCAACCGCCTTCTGGCCTTGGCCGACAGCGCTGTAGTGCCTGCTTCTGTGCTGGAATTCTGCGCCCGCCGTCTGCCCGCCGTCGGGGATGCACAGGCTCTGCGCCATGAGCTCACGGCCATGGGCCGTCCGCAGCACGCCGTCTGGCAGAGTATGCCCACGCTCTTCGGCGACGCCCTGCGCCTGCATTTAAATTTTTTTCTTGAGCGCATGCCCGAAGATTTCGATCCCTTCCACGCCTGCCTGGGCAATCTTGTCCTGGCCGGGGGCTATTTGCAGCACAAACGCTCTTTCGGGCCGGTGCTGGCCTTTTTCAGCCGTCTGCTGCAGATCCGGGGCGTGGTCCTGCCCATTGTCAATGAAAGCCTGCACCTGGCAGCGGAGCTGGAGGACGGTTCCGTGCTGGTGGGCCAGCATCTGTTTAAAAACCTGCCCGCCCCGGTGCGCCGCCTGTTCCTTACCGTGCATGAGCCCGACCGTGCGGGAGATGCAGCTCAGTTTCCGCGCACGCCTTGTCGGCCGCCCCTTTCCCCTACGGCCGCCAATTATCTGCGTTCGGCCGGGGCCATCTGCTACCCCATGGGCAGCTTCTATACCAGCGTGCTGGCCAATCTGCTGCCCCAGGGCGTCGGCCGCACTGTAGCCGCCGCCGCCTGCCCCAAGATATTCATCCCCAACTCCGGGTTGGACGTCGAAGCCCGTAGTCTGCCCCTGAGCGCGCAGGCTGCAGCGCTGCTGCGCTGCCTGCGGGAGGACGCGCCCCATGCGGCCAACGCGGACTTGCTGCAGCAGGTGCTGGTGGACAGCCGACACGGCCGCTACGCCGGCGGCCTGGACCGGGAAGAACGCGCGGCCCTGGAGCGTCTGGGGCTGGAAGTGGTGGATGCGGACATGGTCTGCCCTCAAGACCCCGCACGCCATGACCCGGAACGCACGGCCAGGGCGCTCCTGGCCCTAGTGCCGCAGCAGGCGGCGGTGGGCGTGTGATGGACATGGATACGCCAAAGGCCGCCGCTGCCGCCGTGGAGGCCGCTGCCGTGCCTGCCGTTGCCGTGGAGGCCGCTGCCGCCGGGCTGGTGGGCCAGCGTTGTGACCAGGCCCTGGCTGCGCTGTTGCCCCACCTGGGGCTGCGCGGCCGTCGGCGTTGCCTGGAGCGCGGCGGAGCCCTGTGCAACGGTTGCCCGGTCTCGGCAGCCCACAGGCTGGTGTCCGGCGATGTGCTCACCCTTGTGTCGCCGGTCGCCGCGTTGTCCGCAGCCCAGGCCTTGGCCGCGGCCGGAGCGCGTCTGCTTTCCCGCCAGGGGGACTACGCTTTTTTCTTCAAACCCGCGGGCCTGCACACGGCGGCCCTGGCCGGCGACGCCGGACCCAGCCTGGAAGGTCTGTTGCCCGCGCTCACGGCCGAGCTGCCTGCGCCTGAAGTCGGCGCAGCCCGTCCAGACCCGTCCGCGGTCAGTCCCTTTTGCCGTCTGCTGCAGCGGCTGGACAGGGAAACTTCCGGCATGGTCTGCGCGGCCCTGCGCCCGGAGGCGGTGCAAGCCTTTCGGCGGGCCGAGGCGCGCGGCCTGTGCGACAAAAGGTATGTGGCCCTGCTTCAGGGCCGCCTCGCCGCGCCGACAACGGCCCGCGAGGCGCTGGACACGGCCGACCGTCGCCGCAGCCGGGTATTGCCCGGCAGCGTAGACCTGGAGCACACTACCGAATTCTTTCCTTTGTGCTATTGGCCGCCGGACAGGGTTTTTGCCCTGACGGCGGCTTTTTTTGTCCCCGGTGTTGGAGGCCGCACTGCCCCGCCCGCAGCGGGAGGGCTGACCCTGGCTGCCTGCCGCATCCGGCGTGGCGCCCGGCACCAGATCCGGGCCCACGCCGCCGCCCTGGGCCACCCCCTGTGGGGCGACCGCCTCTACGGCGGCTTGGGAGAAGGGATTTTTTGGCTGCACCACGGGGGGCTGGACCTGCCCGGCGCGGCCTGCACCTTGCCGCCGCCCTGGCCCTTGCCGCCGCGGGCGGCGGCTGCTGCTGCCGGGTGGTGCGACGCGAAAAAAGATTTTTTTCACCCGCCCGCAACTGCAGAAGTTTTTTGAACTGTTGGAAAAAGTTTGATTTATCGGGGGGTCACCCTCTTGGCACAACCCGCCGGGCCGGATACATTCGGCGGACAGACACAGTGAATGCCGCCCCGGGGCGGCCTTGAGCCCGCGCAGGGTCAGGGAGTATGCATGTTTCCCGCACTATTGCCCAAATCCGCACCGTTTTTCGCCATGCTGGAAGAGCAGAACGGCCTTTTGCGCCGCATGGCCGGCATGCTGGTGGAAATGCTGGAGGACGTCTCCCGCATGGACGCCATCCACAAGGAAATAGCCTTTCAGGAAGAATCGGCGGACGTCCTGCACGGCAAAATCATCCGCGCGCTTTCCCAGACTTTCATCACGCCCATTGACCGTGAAGACATCCTGCGCATCAATCAGGAGCAGGAAGAATGTATGGACTGCCTGCACAGCCTGAGCACGCGCCTGCACATTTTTGAGTTTACCCGCATCCGTTTCCCCGCCCTGCAGATGGTGCGCACCATCGGTTCCATGATCGACCTCACCAGGCTCATGCTTGAGGGCCTTGCCAACCGCCGCGACTGCCACAAAACCCGCGCCTTCCGCAACCTGCGTGGCGAATGCGACATGTTGCTGGCCGTGGGCCTGGCCGAGCTTATGGACGAACACCAGGAACTTTCGCCCTCCACGATCATGCAGGTGCTCAAGTGGAGCCAGGCTTACGAACGCATGGGCATACTGCTGGAGCAGGTCAACGCCCTGGCCGAAACCCTTGAGGAAGCGGTGCTGAAAAATGTTTGACGTCCCTGTGCTGCTGGCCCTCATCGTGCTGGTGGCCTTGCTTTTTGACTTCACCAACGGCGCGCACGACTGCGCCAACGCCATTGCCACCGTGGTTTCCACCAAGGTGGTGACCCCGCGCTTTGCCGTGGGGGCTGCGGCCCTGCTCAACCTGGGCGGCGCGCTGCTGGGCACCGAGGTGGCCAAGACCCTGGGCAGCGGCATCGTCTTGCCCGAAGTGGTGGAGGGCAGCCATGTGCTCGTGCTGGCCGCCCTGGTGGGGGCCATCAGTTGGAACTGCATCACCTGGTATTTCGGCATCCCGTCCTCTTCCTCCCACGCGCTCATCGGCGGCCTTATCGGTGCGGCCGTGGCCGACGTGGGCTTTGACGCCCTCAACATTCAGGGCATTGTGGACAAGGTGCTCATTCCCCTGGTGGGGTCGCCCCTGGCTGGCTTTGCCGTGGGCTTTGCCAGCATGTGGATTATCTACTGGATCTGCGGGCATATCCACCGCCGTAAGGTCAACGCCGCCTTCCGTCGGCTGCAGCTCCTTTCCGCCGCCTTCATGGCCACCAGCCACGGCCTCAACGACGCCCAGAAAACCATGGGCATCATCGCCCTGGCGCTCTATATCTTCGGCAAATCCGATTCCCTGGAAGTGCCCCTCTGGGTCAAACTGGGCTGCGCCGGGGCCATGGCCCTGGGCACGGCCGTGGGCGGCTGGAAAATTGTCCGCACCATGGGGCACCGCATCTTCAAACTGGAACCCGTCCACGGTTTTGCCGCCGAAAGCTCCGCAGCCATGGTCATCACCGGCGCATCCCTTCTGGGCGCGCCCGTCAGCACCACCCACACCATCACCGCCTGCATCTTTGGCGTGGGCTCCACCAAACGCCTCTCCGCCGTGCGCTGGAACGTGGCCGGCGACCTCATCACCGCCTGGATTCTGACCCTCCCCGCCGCCGGCAGCGTGGGCTTCGTGGCTTACAAGCTGCTGCACCATATTTGGAATTGAGATTTTTTGTGGGGGGAAGGGAACTTTTGTGTACAAAAGTTCCCTTCCCCCCACACCCCCCATCCCTCAAAAAACTTTTTTCTTTCACGGAACTGCGCAGGACGTACCCTGAGCAGGTAGGGGAAGATGTCTTTTGCGACCCCATGCCCCATGGGCCACACGCGGCCCTGGGCAAGCAGGGGGGAAGAAAGGCATCGGATAAAGAGTTACGGAAGTGGCGTCGGCATATTGAGGGGCATCGGCCCCCAGAGAGCGGGGATGGCTGACGACTGCTCTGCAAGGATTTTCTTGAAAATCCTTGCCACAAAATGCGAGAAGGCAGGCTTTTGCCTGCCGTAAGCGAGCATTTCAAGTGTTAAATGCTCTAGAGGATAGATTTTTTTGTCGTGCCGTGAACACAGAAGCCCCTGACCGAAAAAAGACAGGGGCTTCTGTGTTCAGAATTCTTGCTGAGGCGGGGCCAGGGTACGCACGGTGGCGCGCCCTGGAAGAAGAATGTTTTTTGAAAAAAGGGGCGTAGGGGAGGAACCCCTTTGTTCACAAAAGGTTTTCTCCCCTACAAAAAGCTCCCTTTTAGTCAACCTTGTCTTTTTTGAGCCAGGACATCATGCTGCGCAGTTCTTTGCCCACCTTTTCGATCTGGTGTTCGGATTCATTGCGGCGGGTGGTGAGGAACATGGGGTAGCGGGCGCGGGATTCAAGGATGAAGTTCCGCGCGAAGACGCCGCTCTGGATGTCTTTGAGCACGGCCTTCATTTCTTTTTTCACGTTCTCATTGATGAGGCGCGGTCCGGAAACATAGTCGCCGTATTCGGCGGTATTGCTGATGGAGTAGCGCATGCGGGAGAGGCCGCCTTCGTAGATGAGGTCCACGATGAGCTTCATTTCGTGCATGCATTCAAAGAAGGCCATTTCCGGCTGGTAGCCGGCTTCCACCAGGGTTTCAAAGCCGGCCTTGATGAGGGCGGAGAGGCCGCCGCAAAGCACGGCCTGTTCGCCGAAGAGGTCGGTTTCGGTTTCTTCGCGGAAGGTGGTTTCGATAACGCCGGAGCGGGTGCCGCCGATGCCCTTGGCATAGGCCAGGGCGGTTTTGAGGGCGGAACCGGTGGCGTCCTGCTCAATGGCTACCAGGCAGGGCACGCCGCCGCCCTCGGTGAAGGTGCGGCGCACCAGATGACCGGGGCCCTTGGGCGCGATGAGGAAGACGTCCACGTCCTTGGGCGGCAGGATCTGGCTGAAATGGATATTGAAGCCGTGGGCGAAAAGCAGGGCCTTGCCCTTGGTAAGGTGGGGCTTGATGTCGCTTTCGTACACGGTGGCCTGCACTTCGTCAGGCAGCAGGATCATGATCAGGTCGGCCTGGGCCGCGGCTTCGGCAGCGGAAACAGGGGTAAAGCCATGCTCTTTGGCCAGTTCGTAGTTGGCGCCGCCGGGGCGCTGGCCCACCACTACCTTGACGCCGGAATCGCGCAGGTTCTGGGCGTGGGCGTGGCCCTGGCTGCCGTAGCCGATGATGGCCACGGTCTTGTTTTTGAGGCAACTGAGGTCCGCATCCTGATCGTAATAAACTTTCATCTGATCTTCCTCTGGGTACTCACGGTTAAAAAAGGGTTCCTCCCCGCCCGCGCGGGGAGGAACAGTGTGCGCGTCTTTCGGGCATGCCCCCGGAAGGGGGGTGGCGTCAATCGGTTTTTTTGGAGCGGCGCATGGCCACTGCACCTGTGCGGGCCACTTCCTTGATGCCGAAACGCTGCAGCAGGCCCAGGATGGCGTCCAGTTTTTCCTGGTCGCCGGTCGCCTCAATGGTCATTTCGTTGTGGCTCACGTCCACAACCTTGCAGCGGAATATTTCCACGGTGCGCAGAATTTCGCCGCGAGCCGTGCCTTCGGCCTGCACTTTGACGAACATCATCTCGCGCGTTACGGCGGGAATGTCCGCAAAGTCCACCACCTTGATGACAGACACGATTTTGTGGAGCTGCTTCATAATCTGCTCCAGAATCAGGCTGTCGCTGTCGGTGGTGATGGTCATGTGTGAAACGCCCTCTTCGAGGGACGGGGCCACATTGAGCGAATGGATATTGAAGCCGCGCCCGCTGAACAAACCCACCACGCGCGAGAGCACGCCGGGTTCGTTCTCAACCAGCACGGAAAGCACATGTCTTTGCATAACCGCCTCCCTTACACCAGCAACATTTCGTCGAGCGCCGCACCGGCGGGCACGATGGGGTACACGTTTTCCTCCCGTTCCACCACCACGTCGATGAAGGCGGGGTTGGGCGTGCCCAGGGCCTTTTCCAGCACGGGGCGCAGGTCCGCCGCGCTGGTGATGCGGTAGCCTTCAGCTCCGTAGGCTTCGGCCAGTTTTACAAAGTCCGGCTGGGCCTCCATATTGGTGGAGCTGTAGTTCTGGTTGTAGAAGAGGTCCTGCCACTGGCGCACCATGCCAAGGTAGCGGTTGTTGAGAATGATGACCTTGATGGGCAGCTTGTTGGCCACCACGGTGGCCAGCTCCTGGATGTTCATCTGCAGCGAGGCGTCGCCGGCCACGGTAATGACTTTCTTTTGTGGAAAGGCGAACTGCGCCCCCACCGCGGCGGGAAAGCCGTAGCCCATGGTGCCCAGGCCGCCGCTGGTGAGCAGGGTGCGGGGCTTGGTAAAGGTATAGAACTGGGCCACCCACATCTGGTGCTGGCCCACTTCGGTGGTGATGATGGCCTCGCCCCCGGTGAGATCGTAGAGGGTCTCGATCACTTCCTGAGGTTTGAGGTGGCCGTTTTTCTGATAGCCCAGGGGTTTGCTTTCTTTCCACTGGGCCACGGCCGCCAGCCATGCGGCGTGCTGACCGGCCCAGTCCCGGCCCTGCTGTTTGGCGTCGCAGATTTCGGCAATGCCCTCCAGGGCCAGGCGACAGTCGCCCACCACAGGCACTTCCACTTCCACATTCTTGCGGATGGAGGTGGGGTCGATATCAATATGCACGATGCGCGCTTTGGGCGCAAAGGCGGCCAGTTTGCCGGTGACGCGGTCGTCAAAGCGTGCGCCCACGCACATGAGCACATCGGCATTGTTGATAGCCAGGTTGGCCGCGTAGGTGCCGTGCATACCCACCATGCCAAGCCAGAGGGGGTCTGTGGCGGGAAAGGAGCCCAGCCCCATGAGGGTGCAGGTGACCGGGATTTGCAGTTTGCGGGCCAGAGCGGTCAGGGCCTGGCCGGCGTTGGCCATGATCACGCCGCCGCCGGCCAGAATGACCGGGCGTTCCGCCTGGGCCAGTTCTTCCACCGTGCGCCGCAACTGGTTCAGGTTGGGCTTGTAGGTGGGGTTGTAGCTGCGCATGGAAACGGCATCGGGCCAGACAAATTCCGTCCGGGCCTGCATGACGTCCTTGGGCAGGTCCACCAGCACGGGGCCGGGGCGGCCGGAGCGGGCCAGGAAGAAGGCCTGGCGGATGGTTTTGGCCAGTTTGCGCACATCCTTGACCAGAAAGTTGTGCTTGGTGCAGGGGCGCGTGATGCCTACGATGTCCACTTCCTGAAAGGCGTCGTTGCCGATGAGCTGGGTGGGTACCTGCCCGGTAAATACCACTAGCGGGATGGAGTCGGCATAGGCCGTGGCAATGCCGGTTACCGTGTTGGTAGCCCCAGGACCGGAGGTTACCAGACACACGCCTGCCTTGCCGGAGGCGCGGGCATAGCCGTCGGCCGCATGTACGGCGCCCTGCTCGTGCCGTACCAGCACGTGGTGCAGTTCAGGATGCCGCGGCAGCTCATCGTAAATATCAATGACCGCACCGCCGGGGTAGCCGAACAGCACGTCCACGCCTTCTCTCTTCATGGACTCGAGGAGAATCTGCGCACCTGTACATTCCATAACCGGCTCCTTACAACAGCTCGGCTATCCTTGCTTTTTCAGACGGTCAAGGATGGCCATAAGCTGGGTTTTACCCTCAAGTTTCTGCTTTTTGAGCTGCTTGAGGGTTTGTTCCTCGGTGGGTGTGCGAAAAGCCTTGTGCTCCAGTTTTTCCACCTGCTTTTCGTAGAGTACGTGATCGTCCCAAAGGGATTTCAGCTCCGGATCAGTGGCCGCGTACTTTTTTAGTAGTTCCAGTTCGTGCTGATCCATACGAACGCTCCCGTGTTATAGTGTTCGTGCACAGGGCGTTGCCCCCGCGCGTGAAACCGTGGTTTTGCGCCCCGCAGGGCTATACAAGGGTCATGGCGTACTGGGCCAGTGAGGCAACCACTATGCGGTTGAACAGCTCAATGGCCAGCAGCACCACCACCGGGGAAAAATCCATGCCGCCCGTGTAGGTAAAGGGCAGCCATTTGCGCACCCGGTAAAAGACCGGTTCGGTCAGTGCGCGCAGTGCCCGCACAATGGGATTGTATGGGTCGGGCCGCACCCAGGTCAGCACGGCCGCAATGATAACAATCCAGAAATAGAGGTTCAAAAGCCCCCCCAGCACCAGGGCAACGGCGCTCAGGGTGTTGGCAAGAACAATCATGCGCCCTCCAGCGTGGCTGTCTTGAGCAGTGCGTCAGTGCGCCCTGCAATTGCAACTGTTTTTTACGTCCACCGCGGCCTGTGCGCGCCATGTCCGGCGCTGCGCCCCGATGGGCTTCATCTGTGCGGTCAAGTACACCGCGTACGCCTTTGCCGCCCCATGTCGACGCAAAAATCCGCAGGGCGTCCGCCCCGGCGGCGTGTCTGTCAGGCGCTGCGGCCGGCAGTGCCGGGCAGGGCCTCGGCCAGGGCCGCGTGCAGCTCGTCAAAACTCTCGGTTTTGATCTGTCCGTCCAGGGGGCCGGCGTTAAAGGCGGCAAAAACCACCCCGGCCCCTTCCGCGGTGGTTTTGTCGTGCTCGCTGTCGCCAACAAAAAGCACGTCCGCCGGATTGCAGCCCCAGGCTGCGCAGATGCGCTGCGCGCCTTCCGGCGAGGGCTTGGGCGCGGCCGTATCCGCCGCGACCACAGGATCAAAATAGGAGGGCAGGGCAAAAATGTCCAGAACCCTCTGAATGCCGTGCAGCCGACGGTTGGTGTGCACAGCCATGCGCACCCCGCGGGCGCGCAGGTCATCAACAAAAGGACGAAAGCCCTCCTGCAGGCGCAGCAGGGGCACGATGTCGCGGTCATAAACCACGTGATGGCTGACCACCTCGTCAATGCGCTGGTGCAACGCTGGCGGCACAATATGCCGTAAAGCCTGCCCTGCCGTGGCCATGAAGCAGTACTTTTCCTGCTCCGGCGTCATGGGCGGCAGGCCAAAGACGGCCAGCACCCTGTTATAAAAAATGCTGTTGGACTCGCGCGAATCCAGCAACACGCCGTCGCAGTCAAAAATGACCCCGGCGAGCCCGTGGGGAAAAAGCCGGGCACTCATGACCCGGCCTCCTGCAGCCGCCGCGCCGCACATCCGGCGGAACGGCGCCAATCCTCAATAGTGGTATGCGGCATCCTTTCTCCTCTGGGCAAAAGCATAGCCGGTGGCGGGAGGAAGCGCAAGGCGCAGTATTGTCAGAAGCGGCGTATTTGCATATATACACGCCAGCCCCGTTGCCGTTCCGGCAGGCGGGGCAAGTCCGGCCGGTTCCCGGCACAACAAGGAGTATGCATCATGGAACAGGGCACCATCCGCCTCAAGACAGGCCTTGCGGAAATGCTCAAAGGCGGCGTGATTATGGACGTCACCACGCCCGAACAGGCCAAGATAGCCGAAGACGCGGGCGCCTGCGCCGTCATGGCCCTGGAGCGCGTGCCCGCCGACATCCGCGCCGCGGGCGGCGTGGCCCGTATGGCCGACCCCACCATTGTTAAAAAAATTATGGAAGTGGTCAGCATCCCGGTCATGGCCAAGGCGCGCATCGGCCATTTTGTGGAGGCCCGCATCCTTGAAGCTCTGGGCGTGGACTATATCGACGAAAGCGAAGTGCTCACCCCCGCCGACGACAAGTATCATATTGACAAGCGCGACTTTACCGTGCCCTTTGTCTGCGGCTGCCGCAATCTGGGCGAGGCCTTGCGCCGCATTGCTGAAGGCGCGGCCATGATCCGCACCAAGGGCGAACCCGGCACCGGCAACGTGGTGGAAGCCGTGCGCCACTGCCGTCAGGTCATGGACGAAATCCGCACGCTCTGCGCCTTGCCTGAAGCAGAGGTGGCCAACTTTGCCAAAGAGATCGGCGCGCCCCTGGAAGTCTGTTACGCCGTGCGTAAGGAAGGCCGCCTGCCTGTGGTCAACTTTGCCGCCGGCGGCATCGCCACGCCGGCCGACGCTGCCATGATGATGCACCTGGGCTGCGACGGCGTGTTTGTGGGTTCCGGCATTTTCAAGTCCGGCGACCCCGCCAAGCGCGCCAAGGCCATTGTGCAGGCCGTGACCAACTACAAGGATTTCGCCATGCTGGCCGAAATCTCCCGCGATCTGGGCGAGGCGATGGTGGGCATTGAAATCTCCACTATTCCCACCGAACAGCGCATGCAGGAACGGGGCTGGTAGCCGTGGCCGGGCTTTGCGTGGGCGTGCTGGCCCTGCAGGGAGCCTTTCGCGAGCATGGGGACGCCTTGACCCGTCTGGGCGCCACAGTCCGCGAGGTGCGCCAGCTCAAGGATCTGGACGGGCTGGACGCCATTGTCCTGCCTGGCGGCGAAAGTACGGTTATGGGCAAGCTGCT
>NZ_OX346397.1:2525000-2906404 GCF_902498985.2 Desulfovibrio diazotrophicus
GAAGAAGGGGTGCTCTTTTGGGTAAAGTTGATTCACTTAACCAGCCCGAGGGAGCCGCAGAGAAATGGTGGTGGCGACTGTTTACTAAAAACATAGGTCTGTGCCAAGTCGTAAAGACGACGTATACGGACTGACGCCTGCCCGGTGCCGGAAGGTTAAAAGGAGGGGTCAGCGCAAGCGAAGCTCCGAATTGAAGCCCCGGTAAACGGCGGCCGTAACTATAACGGTCCTAAGGTAGCGAAATTCCTTGTCGGGTAAGTTCCGACCTGCACGAATGGCGTAACGATCTCCACACTGTCTCGGCCAGAGACTCGGTGAAATTGAAGTCGCGGTGAAAATGCCGTGTACCCGCAGAAAGACGGAAAGACCCTGTGCACCTTTACTATAGCTTGACATTGGGATTTGGACCAGCATGTGTAGGATAGGTGGGAGACTGTGAACCCTGTACGCTAGTATGGGGGGAGTCATTGTTGAAATACCACCCTTGTTTTTTCAGGTCCCTAACCCTCCACCGTGATCCGGTGAGGGAACAGTGTCTGGTGGGTAGTTTGACTGGGGCGGTCGCCTCCTAAAGAGTAACGGAGGCATGCAAAGGTTCCCTCAGGCTGATTGGAAACCAGCCGTCGAGTGCAAACGCAAAAGGGAGCTTGACTGCAAGAGAGACATCTCGAGCAGGTACGAAAGTAGGTGTTAGTGATCCGGTGGTCCCGTATGGAAGGGCCATCGCTCATTGGATAAAAGGTACGCCGGGGATAACAGGCTGATCGCATCCAAGAGTTCACATCGACGATGCGGTTTGGCACCTCGATGTCGGCTCATCACATCCTGGGGCTGAAGCAGGTCCCAAGGGTACGGCTGTTCGCCGTTTAAAGTGGTACGCGAGCTGGGTTTAAAACGTCGTGAGACAGTTTGGTCCCTATCTTCTGTGGGCGCTGGAGAATTGAAAGGGCCTGTCCCTAGTACGAGAGGACCGGGATGGACGCACCCCTGGTGGACCTGTTGTCGTGCCAACGGCACAGCAGGGTAGCTATGTGCGGAAGGGATAACCGCTGAAAGCATCTAAGCGGGAAGCCTGCCTTAAGATAAGTTCTCCCTGGAGCAATCCCTGAAGGGCCGAGGTAGACTACCTCGTCGATAGGCTGGAGGTGGAAGCGCCGCGAGGCGTGGAGCTGACCAGTACTAATAGCCCGTGCGGCTTGTTTGAAATCAACTTCCTTCCTTCCCTGTCAATTATATTTTTGACAAATTTCTTTGGTGACCATGGAGGAGAGGGTACACCCGAACCCATTCCGAACTCGGTAGTTAAGCTCTCCATCGCCGATGATACTGCATAACGTCATGTGGGAAAGTAGGCCGTCGCCAAAGATTGCTCATAAACGCCCCTCGCCGCTCAACAGCGCGAGGGGCGTTTGTTTTTGCGCGCTGTTCTCGTTGCGGTTGCGCGCGGTACTCGTTGCGGTTGCGCGCTGACCGCGCACTGACCGGCTGTCCTTGCCCGTAAGCCGTCTTAGAGCATTTAACACTTGAAGTGCTCGCTTACGGCAGGCAAAAGCCTGCCTTCTCGCATTTCGTGGCAAGGATTTTCAAGAAAATCCTTGCAGAGCAGTTAGCTCATTTCATTCGCTAACTGCTCTAAAATTTGCCGGCCTGGCAGATTTGTCCTTCGCCAAAGAGCGCCAGCTCGCCGGCCGCAAAGGCCTTCAGGCAGTCCGCCACGCTGGGCAGCCCCGCGTGGTGGTATACGGCCATGCCCGCGGCCTGCAGTTCGCGTAGGGGCCGCAGGCCCAGGCCGCCGGCCAGCACTGCCCCCACGCCCATATCCCGCAAAGCCTGTACCACGGCGGCGCAGTCGCCCTGTTCGTGGTGCAGCCCCGCGCGCACGCGCACTTCGCCTACCACGCCGTTGTGCACGCGCGCCAGAGTGAAGGTGGTGCAGCGCCCGAAATGGGGCTCCGGGGCGGCGGCCAGCCCGCCGGGGGCTTGAGAGGGCACGGCCGCCAGCAATCCGTCCGTCGGGGGCGTGGCTTCTTCTTCCTCAGCGCCGCCCACGGCACAGACGCCGCCTTCAATGCGCAGGGCCTGGCTGTGCACCAGCGCGCCGGCCACGCACTGCCGCGCCCGGCGCAGCAGGCGGCCAAAGGTGTGGCGCGAAACGCCCATGCGCGCGGCGGCGGCGTCCATGTTCAGACCTTCCTGATCGGCCAGGCGTAAGGCCTCCAGGCCGTCCAGGGTAAGCACGGCCTCTTCCAGTTCGGTCATGGGCACGCCGCGCGGTTTGAAATAGCGGGCTTTGGGCAGGCCGCTGACGCGGCGACAGTGACAGGGACGGGCCATAGGCAATCCAAAAGGGGCGTTTGTAGGCTCAGACGCCGAATTCCGTTGCGCCGTGGGGGCTGTCGCCCTCCAGCAGCAGGACGTGGGCATAGCGGCCGCTTTTGCGGGCCTTGTCCGCCAGCTCCCGGCCCAGGGTGCGGCAGTGGGGGCAGGCGTGGCGCGGCGCGAGCAGGCAAAGGGAGCGGGCCACCCGCTCCGAACTGGTTTCCCAGCGGCCCAGACCGGAACAGTCCGGGCAGAGCCGCCAGCTTTCCCGCTGTTGTTCGCGCAGCATATCCGTATCATAAAAAATGTGTTTGGCGCGCGTCCACCAGCCGTCTTGGGCCTGGCCTTCCGTGGGCTGCTTGGGCGGGTGGAAGTAGACGTCCCGCACCTGCTCGCAGAGCCGGGCGATGTATTCGCCCACTTCCGGGCGCTGGCGGGTGGCTTCCGGCGTCCAGCCCGGTTCGCGGATGTCGGTGGCGGGCAGGCCGGCCAGGGCCAGGCAGATGCCCAGGTTGACGTAGGGCAGGGCTCCGCGGATGGCGTACCCGCCCTCCAGTACGGCGATGTGCGGCTTGAGGGCCGCGTTGAGGGCGGCGTAGCCCTGGGCCGAGAGTTTCATGTTGGCCAGGGGGTCGGTAAAGTGGTTGTCCTGCCCGGCGGAATTGATGATCAGGTCGGGCTGGAAATCTTCCAGCATGGGCAGCACAGCGTGGGTGATGGCGTAGAGGTAGCCTTCGTCGGAGGTTTCCGGCGGCAGGGGGATGTTGATGGTGCGGCCCAGTGCGCCGGGGCCGCCGCATTCACGCGGAAAGCCCGTGCCGGGATAGAGGGTGCGGCCGTCCTGGTGTAGCGAGATGAACAGGGTGTGCGGGTCGTTCCAGAAAATGTCCTGGGAGCCGTCGCCGTGGTGCACGTCCGTATCCACAATGGCTATACGCAGGGGGCGGCCGTCGGGGCGGGGATAGTGGTCGCGGATGTATTCCACCATGACGGCTTCATTGTTGATATTGCAGAAGCCGCGGTTGCCGTGCACCACGCGCATGGCGTGGTGCCCCGGAGGCCGCACCAGGGCAAAGGCGCGGTCTTCATGGCCTTCCAGCACCAGACGCGCGGCGCGGATGGCGCCGCCCGCCGAGGCCAGGTGCGAGTCGGTGCTCACCGCGCCCACCGAGGGCAGGCAAAAATGCACGCGGGCGAGCTGCTCCCGCGTGGCAAAGTCCGGCCGGTATTCGGTAATGCCGGGAATGTCGAACAGGCCTTCTTCCAGCAGCTGGTCTCGGGTGTAGAGCAGGCGCTCTTCCCGTTCGGGATGGGTGGGCGCTATGGCCCAGTCAAAGGCCGGAAAAAACACGACCCCCAGCCGTTGCACAGCCTGCAAGGGGGCGGACGCCTGTAGCGCGGATTCAGTCATGGTCGTCCAGATCCTCAAAAATGTCGGCCCCGTAGCGGGCATCGGCCACCAGGCGCCCCATGTGCGCCAGGCCGAGCCCGTAGGCCAGATTGCTTTCCGCCAGGGCGGCGCAAAGGCGGCCATCCCCATCGTGGAGCACAAACAGCCCGCCGGGGCCGTCGGTCCTGCGGTAGACCGCGCAGTGTAACAGGTCGGGATCGCCCAGCCGGGTCGTCAGGGTATAGCCTTCGGGCGGCGCGCCGTGTTCCGCAACGTGCGGGCCCCCTTCGGGCAGGGGCGCGAAGCGCACGCCCGCGCCTTCCGGTTCCAGTACATAGTATTCGTTCATAGGACACCGCCTGTGTAGATTTCGGGAGCGGCTCCCGCGTGGAGCACCCCTGTAAAGCCGGACGCGCAGCCGTTTGCAGCCAACGTAAAAGTCTTGGGAGGGGGAGCATGGGGGCAGGGCCCCTTGCTCAAAAGGCTCCCTTAGAGTGTTTAACACTTGAAATGCTCGCTTACGGCAGGCAAAAGCCTGCCTTCTCGCATTTCGTGGCAAGGATTTTCAAGAAAATCCTTGCAGAGCAATTAACTCATTTCATTCGTAAACTGCTCTAGCGCAAAGCCGCACAAGTCCGCGCTCGCGCTAGTCCAGCCCCCTGCCGCGCCTGCCCAGATGCGTTTCCAGGGCCGAACGGCACTGCAGGGCCACATCTTCGGGCGGCTGGGCCGCGTCAATAATGGCAAAGCGTTCTGGTTCCTCTTCGGCCAGGGCGCGGTAGCCCGTGCGTACGCGTTCGTGAAAGTCCAGGCTTTCGCTGTCGAAGCGTCCTTCGGAAACAACCAGCCCTTTGATCCGGTTGCGCTCACCGGCGCGGCCCAGGCCGCAGCGTACGGGCAGATCCAGCAGCAGGGTCAGGTCCGGCGCAAGGCCGCCTGTGGCCGCATCGTTAAGGCGGCGCAGATATTCCGTATCCAGACCGCGCCCGTAGCCCTGGTAGGCCAGGGTGGAATCGGTGTAGCGGTCGCAGAGCACAATTTGCCCGGCCTCCAGGGCGGGGCGGACGATTTCGGCCACGTGCTGGGCCCGGTCGGCCAGAAAAAGAAAGAGCTCCGCCCGGCTGGAAAGCCCGCGCGTGCGGCCATCCAGCAAAATGGAACGCAGACTGCGGCCCAAGTTGCAGCCCCCCGGTTCACGGGTGAGCACGGGGTCCAGCCCGTGGTCCGCCAGGTAGGCGGCCAGCGCCTCCATGACTGTGGATTTGCCGGCGCCCTCTATGCCTTCAAAAGAGATAAACATTCTTCTTTCACCACCTTCTGGGGAGCCGTCCTGGGGGGCGTCGTTTTTTTGGCGGCGGGCTGCGGCGTGTGCGCGGCCCGATAGAGGGGGCGGCTCAATGTGGCCTGCCAGGGGGTCCAGTCCTGCCCGGTTTCGCCCAGTTGGGCAAAAAGCCCCCGGCACTGGGCCATTTTGGCGTCCAGGTTGTCCGCATAGTGCAGAGCCAGGGCTTCGGGCGTCTGCGGCAGGCGCACGGCGCCGAATTCCAGCGTGCCGTGATGGCTCAGGACAAGGTGCTTGAAATGCTCCTGCAGGGCTGCGTCCAGGCCGGATTTGGCCAGCAGGGGGGAGAGCATCTCCAGCCCCAGCATAAGGTGCCCCAGAAGCCGGCCCTCGGTGGTGTAGTCGTTGGCCACGCCGCCGGAAAATTCCCGGATTTTGCCCACATCGTGAAACAGCGCGCCGGCCAGCAGGGTCTGGCGGTCCAGTTCGGGATACTGGTCGGCAATGCGGCGGCAGAGGGTGAAGACCCCCAGGGTGTGTTCCAGCAGGCCGCCCACATAGGCGTGGTGCACGCTTTTGGCTGCCGGGCAGACGCGGAAGCGGGCGCGCAGATCCGCATGGTGCAGAAAGCCCAGCGCCAGCTTGCGCCACGCCGGGTACACAAACTCCGCCTTGCAGAGGTTGGTGAGCTGGTCCAGCATGTCGTCCAGCGGATAGGGGCTGGCGGGCAGCAGGGCGGCCTGGTCCACTGCGGCGCATTCTTCAGGCGTGAGCAGGCGCAGCTGCTCCACAGAAAGCTGCACCTGGTCGCGATAAAGGCCGGCACGGCCTTCGGCCCAGACCAGCGTGCCCACGGGGATGGCGTTAAAGGCCGCGCTGAGGGGGTGCCAGATCTTGGCCTCCAGCGCGCCGCTGGCGTCGGCCAGGGTCAGCCGCCAATAGGGGCCGTTGCGGGACTGCCCCTGCACGGCCTGACTCACGGCAAACAGCCCTCGCGCCTCGCCGGGGGGGGTAATGTCTTTGACGTAGCAGCCTTTTTCCATATATCTTCCCTGAACGCGGCCGGATGTCGGCGCGCTACTGACCCAAATTTCCCTTGTTTGCGAGGTATTGTCAAATGAAGGTTCTGCTCACCAACGACGACGGCATCCGCGCGCCCGGCCTGCGCGCCCTGTACGCGGCCCTGCGCGAGGCCGGCCACACGGTGTGGGTGGTGGCGCCCATGCGCCAGCAGTCGGGCGTGGGGCACTCCCTGACCGTTTTCGAGCCCGTGCGCTCTATGGATATTGTGGAGCCGGACTTTACGGGCACGGGGATTTTCGGCACGCCCACGGACTGCGTGAAGCTGGCCTTGGGCCGCCTGCTGCCGGAACGGCCGGATATGGTCATTTCCGGCATCAATGCCGGGCCCAACGTGGGGCCGGACATTCTCTATTCCGGCACTGTGGGCGCAGCCACCGAGGCCGCCCACGAAGATCTGCCCAGTATGGCCGTTTCTCACGACCTCAACGGCGGCCCCACCGTGGACCCCCTGCCCCAGGCCCGGCACGCCGTGGCCCTGGCCGAGCGGGTGGACTGGGCTCGTCTGGGCCATCGCCGGGTGCTCAACGTCAATTATCCCGCCCGTCCGCTGGATGCGGCCCTGGGCCTGCGCGTCTGCGTGCAGACCAGTGCAGTGTGGAAAAACACCTACCTGGAGCGCAAAGACCCGCGCGGCGCGCCCTATTGGTGGCTGGAAGGCGAAATCCCGCCCGAAACCATCGAACCGCAGTCGGACAAAGACCTGCTCAGCCAGGGCTACATCACCCTGACGCCGCTCTGCTTCGAGTTTACGGACCGCCAGGGCCTGCAGGCCCTGGAAAGCATGAATCTGGACGCGCGATAAGGACTTTTTGCCTGTTTTGGCGGGCCCCGGCGGCTAACCGACCTGTCCCCGCCCGCATACTCTTGTTGCTGCCGCGAACCGGGCGAAAAGCCCGCCGTGTTCACGCGCCCTTTTTGCCGCACGGGGCGCGGGCCATTCCCCTTTGCGCGGATTTGGTGTATGGAAGATCTTGCCCCGCACGGGCTGTGAAGGTATATTCCCGCCCCGCATCGCCAGTAACCCCCGGAGGAAGTCATGCCCCTTACCAGTCCCAAAGAGATGTTTGCCGCAGCCTATGCCGGCGGCTACGCCGTCGGCGCGTTTAACGTCAATAACATGGAAATCATCCAGGGCATCATGGGGGCGGCCGCTTCGGAAAAATCGCCTGTTATTCTGCAGGTTTCTGCAGGTGCGCGCAAGTATGCGGGCCAGGTCTACATCATGAAGCTGGTAGAGGCCGCCCTGCAGGAAGACCCCTCCATTCCCGTGGTGGTGCACCTGGACCACGGCCCCAGCTTTGAAATGTGCCGGGACTGCATTGACGGCGGCTTTACCTCCGTCATGATCGACGGCTCTCACCTGCCCTATGAGGAAAATATCGCCATCACCAAACAGGTGGTGGACTACGCCCACCCCCGCGGCGTGTGGGTGGAAGCCGAGCTGGGCAAGCTGGCCGGCATTGAAGAGCACGTTTCTTCGGCCGAGCACGTCTACACCGACCCGGACGAGGCCGTGGACTTTGTGCGCCGCACGGGCTGCGACTCCCTGGCCGTAGCCATCGGCACCAGCCACGGCGCTTACAAATTCAAGGGCGAAGCCAGGCTGGACTTTGAGCGCCTGCAGACCATCAGCAATAAGCTGCCCGGCTACCCCCTGGTGCTGCACGGGGCTTCCAGCGTGCCGCAGGAGTTTGTGGCCCTTTGCAACAAGTACGGCGGCCAGGTGGGCGGCGCCAAGGGCGTGCCCGAAGATATGCTGCGCAAGGCTGCGGGCATGGGCGTGTGCAAGATCAACGTGGATACGGATATCCGTCTGGCCCTCACCGCCTCCATCCGTCAGTTTCTTACGGAGCACCCGGAGCAGTTCGATCCCAGAGGCTACCTCAAGCCGGCCCGCGACGCTGTGCAGAACATGGTGGCCCACAAAATCCGCAACGTCATGGGGTCGTCCGGCAAGGCCTAGGGCGCGGGGCGTTTTGCCCCGGCCAGGGCCTTTTCGGCCAGACCCCGGTATATAGCAACATCTTCACGCATTAAGGAGCGCCCCATGCCCGTCAAACTGGGACTGAACGGCTTCGGCCGCATCGGCCGGTATCTGCTGCGGCTCATGGCCGACGAACAGGACATGACCATTGCCGCCATCAATGCCCGCGCCGACAACGCGGCTCTGGCCTATCTCTTCAAATATGACTCCACCTACGGCACGTTTGCCGGCAGTGTGGATCATGATGCGGACGGCATCATCGTCAACGGCCGGCATATTGCCGTCACCCGCTGCAAGGCCGGTGAATGGGAATGGGACCGCCTGGGCGTGAGCCTGGCCGTAGAGACTACGGGCACTATCAAGGACCGTGAAGGCCTGAGCAGACACCTGGATCGCGGGGCCAAAAAGGTGGTCATTTCCGCGCCCGGCAAGGATGTGGACGCCATGATCGTCATGGGCGTGAACCACGATATCTACGACGGCGGCAAGCACAAGGTCATCTCTGCCGCCTCTTGCACCACCAACTGTCTGGCCCCGGCGGCCAAGGTGTTGCACGAGCTCTGCGGCATCCGCCACGGGCTCATGACCACCATCCACTCCTACACCATGAGCCAGCGCATTCTGGACGGCTCCCACAAAGACTGGCGTCGCGGCCGCGCGGCGGCGGTTTCCATGGTGCCTTCCAGCACGGGCGCGGCCAAGGCCGTGGGGCAGGTGCTGCCGGAACTGGCGGGCAAGCTCAACGGCATGTCCGTGCGCGTGCCCACCTTTGACTGCTCTCTGGTGGACCTGACCTGCGAGGTGGAGCGCCCCTGCGACGCGGCCGCCGTCAATGCCGCCTTCAAGGCCGCCAGCGCCGGGCCCTTGGGCGCGCATTTCGGCTATTCCGACGAGCCGCTGGTTTCCATCGACTACAAGGGCAGTACCTGTGGCGGCGTGCTGGACGCCCTCTCCACCCAGGTGCTGGACCAGACCATGGTCAAGCTGCTGCTCTGGTACGATAATGAGGCCGGCTTCACCAACCAGCTGCTGCGCCTGCTGCGCATGGTGGCCAAGGACTGCTGAGCCCGTCAGCGTCAAGGATGCCCATGTTCCTTTGCCCTGAAATCCTGTTTGACGCCGGGCGCGTGCCCACACCCTGCTTTGTGCTGGACGCGGACCGCCTGCGCGCCAACGTCGCCGTGCTGGACCAGGTGCAGCAACGCACCGGAGCCAGAATCCTGCTGGCGCTCAAGGGCTTTGCGGCCTGGGCCACCTTTCCGTTGCTGTCGCGATTTAAAGGTACGGGCCCCCTGTGGGGGGCCTGCGCCAGCTCTGTGGACGAGGCCCGCCTGGCGCGGGAGGCGTTTGGCGGGGAGGTGCACGCCTTTGCCGCCGCCTGGAACGCGCGCGAAATGGCCGAGCTGCTCCCCCTCACAGACCACCTGGTGTTCAATTCCACGGCTCAGTGGCGGCAGTTTCGCCCCGCCATTGCCATGCACAATCAGAGCCGCTGTCCGGACCGGCGTATCCAGTGCGGGCTGAGGATCAATCCGGAGCATTCCGAGGGCGCGGCGGCCATCTACGACCCCTGCGCGCCGGGGTCGCGCCTGGGCATCCGGCGCAAAGATTTTGACCCCACGGCTCTGGAGGGCATCTCCGGCCTGCATTTCCATACCCTTTGCGAGCAGAACGCCGACGCCCTGCAGCGCACCCTGGCCGCCGTGGAGGAAAAATTCGGCCCCTGGCTGTCCCAGTGCCGCTGGATCAACATGGGCGGCGGGCACCACATCACCCGGCCGGACTACGACCTGGACCTGCTCTGCCGCCTGCTTACGGACTGGCGGGACCGTTACCATGCGCAAATCTATCTGGAGCCGGGCGAAGCCGTGGCCCTGAACGCGGGCTGGCTTACAGCCACCGTGCTGGACGTGGTGCAGGCCGACATGCCCGTGGCCATCCTGGATCTGGGCGTGCCTTGCCACATGCCCGACGTGCTGGAAATGCCCTACCGGCCCAATGTGCTTTTTCTGGCCGAAGACGGTTTGCCCTCCCGCGCGGGCCTGCCCGGAAAACAGGCCTGGACCTGCCGCCTGGCGGGCAAATCCTGCCTGGCCGGGGACGTGGCCGGGGAATACTCCTTCAGCGCGCCCTTGCTGCCCGGCCAACGCCTGGCCTTTGAGGATATGGCCATCTACAGCATGGTCAAAACCACCACCTTCAACGGCCTGCGCCTGCCCTCTATCGGTATTTGCGAAGCTGATGCCGCGGGCGGCCAGGGCTTTCGTCTGCTGCGCCAGTTCGGCTACGAAGATTTTAAAGGCAGATTGTCGTAATGCCCAAACTCCCCACAGAACGCCGCAAGGCACGGTTGCTCCAGGTGCTGGCCCACCGGCAGGACGACCTTACCCTGGTGCTGGCCAATATTCACGACCCGCACAATGTTTCGGCCATCTACCGCTCCTGCGACGCCTTTGGGGTCAGCCGCGTGCACCTCTACTATACGGATACCCCCTTTCCCGTACTGGGGCGCAAAACCTCGGCCTCAGCCCGCAAATGGGTAGAAAGTTCCCGCCACAAAAATGCTGCAGATCTCTTCGGCGACCTCAACGCCCGGGGCATGCAGATTCTGGCCACCTCCTGCGAGCCTGGGGCCCGCCCTCTGCGCCAGTGGGACTTCACCCGGCCCACGGCCGTCATCATGGGCAACGAGCACAGCGGCGTGGCCCCGGACCTGCTGCGCCAGGCCCACGGGTCGCTCTACATCCCCATGTACGGCATGATCCAGAGCTTCAACGTCTCCGTGGCCGCCGCCATTATTCTGGCCGAGGCCGCCCGCCAGCGCGAGGCCGCGGGCTTCTACGCCGCGCCCCGCGTGAGCGAGGAGGCCCTGGAAGCCCGCTTGAACGCCTGGCTGGAAAAATAGCTCGCCGCACATAAGAATTTTGCGCAGCCAACAATATTGCGGACCCCAAACCAGCGCTGTTGGGGGCTGGAACGTAGATTGCCTTTGAGAAGAATGCCTTCTCAAAGGCAATCTGCGTTGCGCGCGGGGAAAGCGCTGCGGCCGCAAAAACGCGGGTCAGGCTGCGCTTGCGGCTCCGGGGCGGGCGTCTGCTTACGCAGAGCCGCTAGGGCAGTTAGCGAATGAAATGAGCTAACTGCTCTGCAAGGATTTTCTTGAAAATCCTTGCCACAAAATGCGAGAAGGCAGGCTTTTGCCTGCCGTAAGCGAGCATTTCAAGTGTTAAATGCTCTAGGGCGGGACAACGCTGCAAGGCCCTAAGCGTCGGCAGGGTCGTCGGCGTCTGGGTGTTTTTCAAGGTTTTCCTGGATGCAGCGCAGCACATAGGTATTTTTTTCCATGCTCAGGACCACAAGAAACATGGTGAAAAAGATAAAAACGCCCAAGGCGATCGCTGCCGTGTAAAAGACCACGCCGGACTGCGCTTTTTTGAGCATGACCTGTTCCCTTTCCTGGGCGATGCTCCTGCGCTGCGCGGCAATACTGCTGTCAATCTGTGCAAAATAATCGTCCAGAAAAAGCGCCCAGGTGATGTAGTCCGGGGCGGTCTGCGGCAGGGCCCGGATGCGATCCGCATCGGCTTCAAGGGCCTTGGCCTCCACGTCAAGCTGCGCCAGCAGACTGCTGACGCTGAAATGTGCGGTGTACTGCGTGGCGGCTTTATAAATGCGAAAGCGAAGTTTGTTGCCGGGAGAGAGCTGCTGCGCCTTGTTGGCAAAGCTGACGATGGATTTTTCAATGCTGTTCAGGACGTCCAGGTATTCTGCGGGAATAGCTTCAGGATTGGCGGGCGGGGTCTTGTCCCCCTGAGGGGTGGCGGGAGCCTGCTGTTGGGCCTTTGCCTGCTCCACAGCGGCCTTGGCCTGGGCCCTTTCGCGCTTGAGTCGTTCATAGGAAGGCGTGGGCTGCGTAAACCTTTCTTGCGGGCTGGCATTGTGCAGGTACAGGCCGTAAAGGCCAAGCCCAAAGGCGGTGACAAGACTTATTGAAGTAACAACAAAGAAAAAAAACTGACTGATTTTAAAAAACTTGCGTTCCACAGGCGTTTTCATCGGCGCACTTCCCCTTGCGGCGGTATCAGAAGTTTCTGAGCTGGACTGCCAACTTTGCAGCGAAAAAGACAGGTCTACTGGGAACTACTTCAACGGGCTGAAATCAGCTCCATTTTTCTGAAGCCTTGATTTGATCCAGCAACAGATTTGCTTCACGTTTTTTGTCTGCCTGGGCGAGATGCCGCAGCGAAGCGGCCAGCAATTCTTTCGCCTTGTCGTACTGCCGCCTTTCCATGTGGATTTTAGCCAGGTAAAAATAACAATTGGCGCGTGTTTCCCGGGGCAGAGCCTCGCTCTGCACGGCTTTGGACAAATCTTCAAAGGCCCCGTCGGGCTGGTGCGCCAGGAAGCGTGCGGCCCCGCGTCGGGCATAAAATACAGGAACGGAGGGGTCCAGGGATATGGCTTTATCCATGTCTGCCAGGGCCTTTTCCATCTGGCCCGATTCTCGGTAGGCCAAACCACGCAGGCTGTAGGCCCCGGCATTGATGGGCGTTACGGCAATGGCTTTGTCCAGGGATTTGACGGCGTTTTCATACTGCTGCGCCTGGAAGTAGAGGATGCCGAGTTTTTCGTGATAGCGGCCGTTGTCGGGAGCCAGTTCGGCGGCTTTGGCGCAATAGGTGATGGCTTCCTGCGGATTCTTCTCGGCGAGGCTGTAGAGGTAATAGGCCATGGCCTTGTATTCGTTGCTGGTATGCACGTCGTTGATGACGGCTTTGACCAGGTCTCTGGCCCTTTCGGGCTGGCCTCTTTCCAGCGCTTTTACCGCCGCATTGAGCTCGTCTATGGCATCGGCAAAACAGGGTGAAACCGGCGCAAGAAGCAAACAAAGAAGAAGGAACCCTCTGAGCATGGCATTCTCCGGTAGTGTTGCGGTAATGGGCACAAATATATAATACTATATTTATAATTGCAATATTTTTATATAAAAATAATTAATAAAATAATTTTATGCAGTTAAAGTTTTAATTGGCGTGGGTGTCCGGGGCGGCAAAACTCGGCAGAAGGGGGGATGTGTGCCTGTAAGGCCTGCGGCGCGACAGGCGGCACGGCAGCCCGTCAGGCAAACGGCCTGCCCGTTCGGGGCAGGCCGTTTGCCTTCCTGGGGAAGATTTTTGAAGGATGCGGGCGCCTGGGGTCAGGGAGCTTTTGTGCAAACGCCCTGCCCCTGACAGCTAGGCTTCCTGTCCGTTCTGGAGGCGTGTGAAAAAGGTTTTGCCTTCGTCCGTGCCAAGAATGGTCTGGAGGGCGGCGATCACCTGTGGGTCGTAGCTGGGCGGCGTGGTTTTGAGCAGCTTGAGGGCCGCGTCCACGGGCAAGGCGGTGCGGTAGGAGCGGGGACGGACCAGGGCGCAGAAGGTATTGGCCACGGCCAGGATGCGGGCGTTGGGGCAGATGTTCTCGCCCTGGAGGTGGTCGGGATAGCCGGAGCCGTCCAGGCGTTCGTGCATCTGGGTCATGGCTTCCAGCACGGGCAGGCCAAAGTCAATGCCGGCCAGGGCTTCGCGGGCGTAGTCCACGTGGCGTTCCAGCTGGGCTCGTTCGTCGGGGGTGAGGCTGCCGGACTTGGTAAGCAGCTCTTTGGGCAGCTGGATCATGCCCAGTTGGGAGAGCTTGGCGGCGGTGCGCAGGGTGGCCAGGGTTTCCGGGTCGTCGCGGCCCAGCTGGCGAGCCAGGAGGACGGCCAGCTGGGCGGTGAAGTCGGAATGTCCGCGCAGGTAGGCGTCCACGGCCTCGATGGCGCGCACAAAGGCGTTGACGGCCTGCGTGACCATAAGCTGGGCGCGTTGCTGGGCCAGGGCCAGCTCGGTCATGTCGCTGTAGACGGAAACCACGCCGGTGATGCGGCTCTGTTCGTCGCGGAAAGGCGTGCAGGAGGTCAAAAAGTAGCGGGTCTGCCCCCGGATAGGCAGGGTTTCGGTAAAGCTGGAAAGGCTTTGCGTCTGGTAGACGGCCAGGGTGTGGGTGACCAGGCTGCGGGCCAGGTCCGGACCCAGGTCGGTGTGGGCCATGCCGGGCAGCTGTTCGGCGGGCAGACCTGTCATGCGGGCAAAGCCTTGGTTGGCGTAGAAGAGGCGGCCGTTAAAGTCGTTGAGCACAATACCGGCGGAAAGGGCGGAATTGACGCCGTCCATAATCTGTTTCTGCTGGTTGACCACGCGGTAGAGGCGGCGCAGCTGGTCGGCCACGGCGCGTTCGTTGCGGCCTACCAACCACCACCAGAGGGCAGCCAGCATGATGCCTGCCAGGGCCGTGAACACCAGGGAGGCCAGCAGGGCGTTTTTACGGATATGCGCGTACTGGGCCTCCAACTCCGGAGCGGGCACGCCCTGGGCCACCAGCCAGGGCAGGCCGGGTACGGGTTCTGCCAGACAGTAGCTCTGCCGCCAGTGTTCGGGCAGGGCGTTGTCTTCGCGCATGGCCGGGGGCAGGCGGCCGTTTTCCAGCTGCCAGCCGGGCAGGTTGTGGGGGCCGGTTTGGGGGTCCAGGCGTTGCAGGCTGTTGCCGAGGGCCTGCAGGATGGCCGATTCGCCAGTACGGGAAACGGCCTTGACCACGGGCGATACGTTGGCGCTGAGCAGCAGCACGGCGGGCACGCCGACGCCGGAAGCGTCCATGTAGAGGGGGGTGAACACGGGGTAGGCCATGTCCATGACCAGCAGGCCGTCTTCACGGCGTGCGGGCAGAAAAACGGGCTGTTTGTCGCTGAAGGCTTTAAGCGCGCTCGTGCGCTGGGCCTCGTCCAATTGGGGCGGCTTGCCCGCGGACAAGAAAATTTCGCCTGCGGCATTGAGCAACGAAACCCGGAGAAAACTATTCTTTTCTTTAAAATCACGCAATTGCCGCAACGTCGCAGGCAGGCGCGGGGCCAGGGCCGCCAGGGGCGCGGCGGTATCCTGCAGGGGGGCCGTCAGGGACATGGGCTCGGCCTCCAGCGTGGCCGCCAGCTCCAGAACGGCGGCGGCGGGCTGGCCCGTGTTGGCCGCCTCTGCGGCAAACAGGCGCAGCCAGTCCTGGCCGACAAAAGTGCGGACCTGATCTGTAAGGCTGCCGGACCAGACCGTGAGCAGCGCTACTTGGTTGGCGGTCTGCACGCTGAGGCTCTGGGCCGTTTCATGCCATTGGCGCTGGCGGGCGTTGCGCAGATACCAGTTGGCGCTGACGGCAATGCAGACCACGGCCAGGGCAAACAGACCCAGCATGGCCAGACCGGCGCGGCGGTTGTGTCGGCGGGATTTCTGGTCGGGATTTTCCTGCGTGGACATGTTCCGCACCTCTCAACGTTCCCGCAAGGCGTTTTGTTTGGCCTTGAGAATGGGCTTGAGCAGATAGTCCAACACGGTTTTTTTGCCGATGAGGATATCCGCGGTCACCACCATGCCGGGGATGATGGGCAACAGCTGGTTATGGTAGGCAATGGCGTTTTTGCGGGTGCGCACCTTGACCAGATAGAAGTGGTCGCCCCTTTTGTCCTCGATGGTGTCGGCGCTGATGGATTCCAGCTTGCCTTCCAGGCCGCCGTAGATGGAAAAATCGTAGGCGGAAACCTTGACCATCACTTCCTGACCGGGCCGCAGAAAGGCCACGTCCTGCGGCCTGACGCGGGCTTCCACCAGCAGTGTGTCGTCCAGGGGCACCAGGTCCATGATGGGTTCGCCCGGCTTGACCACGCCGCCTACGGTGGTGATGTAGATCTGTTTGACCGTGCTGCGCACCGGGGCGCGCAGTTCGGTGCGGGTCACTCTGTCGCGCCCGGCGGAAAGACTTTCACGCAGGGAGTTGAGATCCTGACGGCGCTTGTTTATTTCGTCCGTAACGGCGGCGGCCTGTTCGGCCCGGCGGGAGGCGATGCGCTGTTTGGATTCTTCCGCTGCGGCCTGGGCTTTGGGGAGGCTGGCGGCCAGGGCGTCGATCTGCCCCTGCAGCTCCACCACGCGCTGCTGCAGGCCCAGGTATTCCATTTTGGAAAAGTTGTGGCGCTGCACCAGGGCATAGGCCGTGTCGCGCTGTTCCATCGCCAGGGCCAGGCTGCGGTCCAGTTGCAGCTTGCGGGCGCTCTGCTCCTCCACGTCGTGGGTGCGCTGCACATATTGGGAGCCCAGCACTTCAATTTCCGCGTGGAGCTGATCCTGCCGGCTGTGCCAGGCATTGGTCTGGTCGCGCACAATCTGCCGGGCGCGGGCCAGCACGTCGCCGTCCACCTGACGCCCCACCAGCTGGGCGGCCCAGGCGTCCAGATCTTCGGGAAAGGCGGGTTCCTGGTCTTTGAGCTCGGCTTCCAGGCGCAAAATGGCCAGGCTGTTTTCCATGGCCTTATTCACGGCGTCACGGTAGGCGCTTTCGGCCATTTCATTGTCCAGCTGGGCCAGCACCTCGCCTTTTTCCACAATCTGTCCTTCGTGCACCAGCACCGCGCGCAAAATGCCGCCTTCCAGGTTCTGGATGGTCTGAGTGCGCTGAGAACCCACCACCGAACCTTCGGCGTGGGTCACCTCGTCCACATTGGCAAAAGCCGCCCAGAGCAGCAGGCAGAACAGCATGCCCGCCACGCACACGGAAAGGGCGCGGGCCCCGAAGCGCGGACGGCGGGCCAGGGCGGCGTCCACTTCATTGGCAAACTGGATGTCGTCGGGGGTAAGCCCGCGCAGGGGCGCGTCCATGGCCGCAAACAGGCCGGGATTGGGCTGCGGCGGCAGGGGGGGCGCGCCTGCAGGTCCGGCGGCCGCCGCAGGGTTCTGGCCGTGCCCGGCAATCTGGGCCACGGTTTCGGCCAGGCTCTGGCGCAGAGTTTTATCGGGTTTTTGTTCCTGGTCGCCGCCCAGCAGGAGTTCCCGGAAAAAGGCTTTGGCCCCCTGGGCTTCGGGAGAGGGTTCCTGCGGCGTGACCGGGTTTTCGGGCAGGCCTGGCCCCAGCAGAGAGAGGGGCAAGCCGCCGTCCGGCCGGGGCGCTGCAGGCTGGCCTTCGCTTGGGGGCGGGGCGCCGGGCATGGCGGGCAGGGGGCCGGCCTCTGCGCCAGGGGGCTGCGGCAGAAAGGGCAGGCCAAGTTCGCCCCAGGGGCAGGCCTCGCCTTCGCGCAGGGGTACGCGAAAGGCGTCGGGCGCGGGGCCGCTTTGCAGGGGTGGGGGCATTGTGGGGCCGGGGGCGGGCCTTTCGTGCGCGGGGGCTTCCTGCGGGCGCGGGGCGGCCTCGGCAAGGCCTGCGGGCCGGGCGCGCGCGTCGGCGGGGTTGACGTCTGCAGGGCTCATGCCTGTGGTGTTGGCGTCTGCGGGCGGGCGCATCAGGCGTGCTCCGCCGCGGCTTGCTGTGCGCGGTTGACGGTGGCCACGGTCTGCCGGGAGCGTTCGCGCAGGCGCTGGAGCACCTTGTCGCGCGGGCCATCCAGTTTGATTTGTCCGTCTTCCATGACAATAAGCCTGTCCACAATGCGCAGCATGGAGAGGCGGTGCGTGATGAGCACCACGGTGCGGCCGCCCATGGCGGCCTGAAGACGTTTTTGCAGCAGAAGTTCGGAATCCGTGTCCATATTGCTGGTGGGTTCGTCCAGGATGAGCACTTCGGGATCGCGCACCAAGGCGCGAGCCAGGGCCACGGCCTGGCGCTGTCCGCCGGAAAGGGCCCTGCCCTGTTCGCCCACCTGTGCGGCAAACCCGGCGGGATTGTTGCGCAAAAAGTCCGCCACGCCGGCCAGGGCCGCGGCGCGCAGCACCAGATGGTCGTTGATGGTGGGGTCGCCCAGGGCGATATTGTCGCGGATGCTGCCGTAAAAGAGCACCACGTCCTGAGGCAGCACGCCCACGCGGCCACGCAGGTCGGCCCCGGGGATCTGGCGGATGTCCACATCGCCGAACTTCACCGCGCCCTCCTTGGGCTGGTAGAGGCCGATGAGCAGCTTGCCCAGGGTGCTTTTGCCCGACCCCATGGGGCCGATGACGCCCACATGCTCACCCGGCTCGATGCGCAAAGAAATATTGTTGAGGGCCTGGCGTTCCTGGTGGGGGTAGGCGAAGGAGACGTTTTCCATGCTGAAAGAAGGCCGCAGCATGCCGAAATCCATGCAGGTTTTTTCCGCCTGGTTTTCCGAGGGCAGGGTCATGAGCAGGTCCAGGGCCTTGAGGGCCACATGGGAGTTCTGGAGCCGCGTGAGCAGGGAGGCCATCTGCAGCAGGGGGGCCATGCTGCGGCCCACCAGGATGTTGACGCCGATGAGCGCGCCCATGGTCATCTGCCCGTCGGCGATGCGGTAGACGCCCCAGACGATGCAGGCCACGGTGACCACCTGGGTAACCAGCATGGAAAGGGTGACGGCCAAGTTGTTGTATTTGCGGGCCTCGCTGCTGGATTTGGCCGAAAGCCCCACCACCGATTCCCAGAGTTTTTGCATCCGGCTTTCGGCCATGCAGGCCTTGAGGGTTTCCAGGCCGCCGACGATTTCCACCAGCAGGGCGTTTTTCTGCATGTTCTGGCGGTAACCGGCTTCGGCGCTGCGGCGCGAGCGGTGCTGCAGGGTGAGCCCCAGACCGATGAGGATGGGCATGGCCCCCAGGGGCAGGAAAACCAGGGGCCCGCCGATGAAGGCGATGAGCAGAAGAAAGATGACCAGAAAGGGCAGGTCGATGCAGGCCAGCAGACTGGATGAGCTGAAAAATTCACGCAGTTGTTCAAATTCGCGCAGGTTATTGACCAGCGCGCCCGTGGATTCGGGCTTGGCGTCCAGCCGCATGGAAAGGACTTTTTCCACCAGCGCGCTGGAGAGCACAATATCCGCATTGCGGCCAGCCACGTCCACAAAATGGGTGCGCAGGGCCGAGAGCAGAAAGTTGAAAAGGTAGACGATGAAGATGCCTATGGCCAGAACCCAGAGGGTTTCCATGGCGTTGTTGGGCACCACCCGGTCATAGACGTTCATGACAAACAGGGGGCTGCCCACGGCAATGAGGTTGATGACCACGCTGGCCAGGGCCACATGGCGGTAAATGGGCGCGTAATAGCGCAGCACGTCCCAAAACCAGCGCTTGCCGTGCGAGATGCTCAGGCGGTCGGCCCGGTGGTCGGGCGCGGCCTCTACGGCGGCGAACAGGGCGTAGCCGGAATACTCTTCGCGCAGGGCCTCCAGGGGCACCACCTGGCTGGTTTCGCCCGTTTCGGGAAAGATGACCTCGGCCATCTCGCCGTCCAGGGCCGTAAGCACGCAGGAGCGGTCGTTGGTGAGCAGGAGGATGCAGGGCAGAACCAGGCCGGGGATGTTTTCCAATTGCGGGCGGTAGGCGATGCGGCCTGAAAGCCCCACCTTGCGCGCGGCCCGCAGGCAGGCCTGCGGCGTGACCCGGCTGCCCGTGAGCCCGGCCATGAGGGACTGGGGCGAAACCACCCGACCCCGCAGGCGCAGTACAATAGCCAGGCTGCGCAGCAGGCCGGGCATGAAGTCCACGTCTGAAGGACGCAACGGCCCCATGCCCGTTGCGGGGCCGCCTTGCGGCGCACGTTGCCCCTGGTCGGCGGGGGGCGGCCCAGTATCCGGGCGCGCGGCGTGGGGGGGAGCCGTGGCGGTGTTGCGCGACATTTCAGCCCCTGAAGCGGCAGTCTTGTCCATGAAGAAGCCCTGGAGGTTGTGCCGGAACGACCGGCGCGGGCAAGGAAAAGAGTAACTATTGTGCTTGCTGGCGTATAAAAAAGCCGCCCAGGCGGCGCGGCGTTTTGCCCCAAAGTTCTTGGTCTATAACGTAGTTGGCCCGGCCGTGCAAGTTTTACCCTGCGAGGCGGCCACACAAGAGCAAAAGGATACTCCAGAACTGCGGGTTTGCCAAGCCGCCGACGCCGTCCGGCGTGGCCTGCACAGTGTGGTGGGCGCTGCCGCAAGCCGTAAGTTCGTTGGAGCGCAAAAAAAGCGGGGAGCCGCCAGACTCCCCGCTTTGACGGCCACCGGCCGACGCCGTCCGTTGCGGCGAACGGCGCGGCCCGTGGCTCCCCGCGGACTATGCCGCGGGGGCTGGAGGCCAGGGACCATCTTCCCCCCCGGGATGAGACCACCGACCCCCAACAGTGTCCGGCGCGATGCGCCGAGATTATCGGTCTAGGGCATTTCAACTTTGAAATGCCCGGCGGTTGCATAAGCAGCCGCCCGCCGTGGAGGCGCAAGCGCAATTTATTTGCGCGGTTAAGCGCCGGAACGAGCGTGCCGTAACCTTTGAGAATACATAGTCTCAAAGGTTAGCTGCTCTAGTGCGCCCAGAGCAGTTCCGCGTACTTGGGCAGCTGCCAGAGTTCGTCGTCCACCAGACGTTCCAGGGCGTCGGCGTGCTCGCGGCAGGCCTTCATGGCCGGCAGCACCGTGTCGCGGGCGGCCGTAGCCTGCTCCAGAGCGCCCTGGGCTTCCTGGGCAACGGCAACGGCTTTTTCCAGGGCGGCCACGCCTTGCTGCAGGGCCACGATATGGCCGCGCAGTTCGGTAAAGGCGGCCTCTTCGCTGTCCGCCCCGGCTTCGCCCAGCACGGCGCGGGCCTTGAGCACAGCTTCGGCGGCCCGGGTCTGGGCCGTAAGGCTGGGCGGCAGCACCGAGGTACGCAGCATGTCGGCCATAAGGTGGCCTTCGATGCATACGGCCTTGCTATAGTTTTCCAGCAGGATTTCCTGCCGGGAGAGGATCTCGCGTTCCGTGAGGATGCCGTGGCGCAGGAAGACGTTCATGACCTCCGGGTCGGTGTAGTGGGCCAGGGCGTCCACGGTATTGTGGTAGTTGGGCAGGCCGCGGCGGGCCGCTTCTTCCGGCCAGGCGGCGGCGTAGCCGTTGCCGTTGAAGACAATGGGCATGTGCTCCTTGAACAGGCGGGGCAGGAGCTGCTGCAGGGCGCTGTTCAGGTCCGCGCCGCCGGCCACGGAGGCTTCCAGTTCGGTGGCGATGTCGTCCAGGGCGCAGGCCGCGGCGGCATTGAGGGCGATGTTCACCGGAGCCACGGACTGGGAAGAGCCCACGGCGCGGAATTCAAACTTGTTGCCGGTAAAGGCGAAGGGGCTGGTGCGGTTGCGGTCCGAGAGGTCCACGGGCAGGGGCGGCAGGGTGGAGACGCCCACTTCCATGAAGCCGCTCTTTTTGCTGGCCGCGCTTTTGCCGTTGACGATGCCGTCCAGCACATCGGTGAGCTGCTCGCCCAGGTAGACGGAAAGGATGGCCGGCGGGGCCTCGTTGGCGCCCAGGCGGTGGTCGTTGCCCGCGCCCACGGTGCCCAGCCGCAGGGCCACGCTGTGTTTGTGCACGGCGCGCAGCACGGCGGCCAGAAAGACCAGGAACTGGGCGTTGTCCTGCGGGGTGCTGCCGGGGTTGAGCAGGTTGACGCCGTCAGAATCGCTGATGGACCAGTTGTTGTGCTTGCCGCTGCCGTTGACGCCGTCAAAGGGCTTTTCGTGCAGCAGGCAGACAAAGCCGTGTTTGGCCGCCATGTGGCGCATCATGTTCATGGTGAGCATGTTGTGGTCGCAGGCGATGTTGGCTTCTTCAAACACGGGGGCAATTTCAAACTGGCCGGGGGCCACTTCGTTGTGGCGGGTCTTGGCCGGGATGCCCAGGGCCCAGAGCTCGTTTTCCACATCCTGCATAAAGCTCATGACGCGGCCGGGAATGGCCCCGAAGTAGTGGTCTTCCATCTCCTGCCCCTTGGGCGAGGGCGCGCCCAGAAGGGTGCGGCCGGCCAGGAGCAGGTCGGGGCGCAGTACGGCCAGGTTTTTGTCCACCAGAAAGTATTCCTGCTCGGGGCCCACATTGGGACGCACATAGCTGGCCGTATGGTTGCCGAACAGGCGCAGAATGCGCAGGGCCTGGCGGGAGAGGGCGGCAATGGAGCGCAGCAAGGGGATTTTGCGGTCCAGGGCTTCGCCGGAATAGGAGTAGAAGTAGGTGGGGATGTGCAGGGTGGCCCCGTAGGAGGCGGGAATGATGAACACCGGCACGGAGGGGTCCCAGGCGGTGTAGCCGCGCGCTTCAAAAGTGGAGCGCAGCCCGCCGGAAGGGAAGGAAGAGGCGTCCGGTTCACCACTGATGAGCATTTTGCCGGAAAATTCGCTGATGACCTGGCCGTCGGCGGCGGGAGACAGGAAGGCGTCGTGTTTTTCGGCGGTGAGGCCGGTCATGGGGTGGAACCAGTGCGTGTAATGGGTAGCGCCCATTTCAATGGCCCAGTCTTTCATGGCATTGGCCACCACGTCGGCGATTTCCGGGTTCAGGCGTTCGCCGTCGCGGATGGTCTTGGCCAGCTTGCGGTACACGTCCTTGGGCAGACGCTTGCGCATGGTGCTCAGGCCGAACACGTGGCAGCCGAAAAGCTCATCCGTTTTCTGCGTCTTTTTTTCGCAAGGCGTCACGGGCGCGGTGTTTATCGCCTTGAACATGGCCTTTTTCCGGGGGGAACTCATATCCTGTCTCCTTAGCGTTAAAAATCCTGCAAAAAGCGCCTGGCGGGGGGGCGGTTGGCCCGCCCCGCGCGCTTGCCGTTAAGATATTGTCGAATGCCTACAGGGCCTCGTCGCCGCGTTCGCCGGTGCGGATGCGGATGGCGTCCTGCACATCGCTGATAAAGATTTTGCCGTCGCCCACCTGTCCGGTGCGGGCCATGGAAACTACAGCATTAAGCACGTTTTCCACCATGGCGTCGGGCAGGACCACTTCCAGCCTGGTCTTGGGCAGGCAGTCCACCTGCATCGTGGTGCCCCGGTACACTTCCGTGTGCCCGCGCTGTCGGCCAAAACCTTTTATTTCCACATAGTTGAGGCCGTGAATGCCCATTTCGGAAAGCACGTTTTTGACTTTGTCAAACATGCTGGGCCTGATGATGATTTCCATCTTTTTCATGGCTGATTCCTTTCCCTGGAGGGGGGTTACAGGGAGTACCCGCGTTCGTTGTGTTCGCCCAGATCCAGGCCGGTGAATTCTTCTTCGGGGGCCACGCGCAGACCCACTGTGGCGTTGACCACGAAGAGGATGATGCGGGTCATGATGTAGACGAACACCCAGGTGCCCACTATGGACACGAGCTGAATCCAAACCTGCTTGGGGTTGCCGTAGAAGAGGCCGTCGGCGCCATTGACGGCGGCGCAGGCGAAGAGGCCGGTGGCCAGCGCGCCCCAGGTGCCGCCGAGACCGTGGATGCCCACCACGTCGAGGGCGTCGTCATAGCCGAACTTGTTCTTCAGCAGCACGCCGCCGTAACACACGATGCCGCCCACAAAGCCGATGAGCATAGCCGGGAGAATTTCCACAAAGCCCGCACCGGGGGTAATGGCTACCAGGCCCGCCAGCGCGCCGGAGATGGCGCCCAGGCTGGTGGGCTTGCCCGTGCGCACCCATTCCACCAGCATCCAGCCCAGCACGCCGCAGGCGGAGGCCATGTGCGTGGTGACCAGGGCGTGGGCGGACAGGGGGCCAGAAACCAGGGCGCTGCCGGCGTTAAAGCCGAACCAGCCGAACCAGAGCAGGCCGCCGCCCAGCAGGGTCAGGGGCAGGTTGTTGGGCGTGGCCGGTTCAGCGCCGTTGGAGAGCCGCGGCCCAAGGGCCTGGGCGCAGGCCAGGGCAGCCGCGCCGGAAGCCATGTGCACCACCGCGCCGCCGGCAAAGTCCAGGGCGCCCATCTGGCCCATCCAGCCGCCGCCCCAGACCCAGTGGGCCATGGGAGCGTAAGCGAAAATAAGCCACAGGCCGGAAAAGAGCATCATGGCCGAAAAACGGATGCGTTCAGCATACGCGCCGGAGATGAGGGCTACGGTCAGCGCCGCGAACATGCACTGAAAGGCCATGAACAGGGTGTGGGGCAGCTGGGCCGCTGCGGGGGCCGATTCGCCGCCCACGCCCTTGAGGAACAGATAGGAGAGATCGCCGATGACGCCGCCCACGTCTGGTCCGAAGGCCAGCGTGTAGCCGATGAAGGCCCAGAGCACGGAAACCAGCGCCAATGCGCCGTAGCTGTGCATGTGCGTGGAAAGAATGTTGCGTGAGCGGACCAGGCCGCCGTAAAACAGGGCCAGGGCCGGGGTCATGAGCATGACCATGCAGGCGCAGATAAGAATAAATGCAGTATCCGAGGCGTTCATACGGACATCCTTCTGAGGTGTTTTGCGGGGGGGAATGGCTTTGCTGTCGCAATCCGCCGCCGCACCCGGTTCAAAACCTGTTCCTTTACGGGGCTGGCGCCTGTCCCGGACCGGGCTTCCTGCCGCGGTCTTGGAAGGAATAGCACGCACTGTGCCAAAGCCTGATGCAGGGGCGGCAATATACATATAATTTATTTATTTAACTGTGTATTTTAAAAAAATGCGGGAAACGGACAGGAAGGTTGTCCGGGGTGGGCGCAGGTATTTTTCTACATTTATGTTGAAAAATAAAGAAGCCCCTGGGGTCGGAAAAAGACCTTCGGGGCTGCTTTTCAGAAAAAGTAAAAAATTTATAATGTTAACGGAAAAAACAACAATTATACAAAACTGTCGTTTTTATGTGAGGACTTTCGCCGTTTTTGTGACATGTTTATATAACATGCATAAAAATAAGATAATTTTTTCTATCATAAATTTAAGATGGCCCAGCGAAAAAACTACCTTTATGTCGATATCTTGAAACTAGCGCTGTTCTGCAGCGTCCTCCCCTTACGGCGTTGGCGATAGCAGCCGCTGGCCGCTGCAGGGCAGGCAGGCGCACGTCCGCACGCTTGCCGCCGCCGGGTTTTGCGGCGTCGGAGCCGTTTGGGAGCAGGCAGGGCGCGTGCGCCCGAGCCGCTAGAGCAGTTAGCGAATGAAATGAGCTAACTGCCCTGCAAGGATTTTCTTGAAAATCCTTGCCACGAAATGCGAGAAGGCAGGCTTTTGCCTGCCGTAAGCGAGCATTTCAAGTGTTAAATGCTCTATTCGGCGGCGGTCCGTGTCCCGCCGGTTTTGCGGGGCCGGAATGCCTTGTAGGTGATTCCGTATTTTTTCATGCGCAGAGCCATAATGCGTTCCGTCAGGCCCAGGCTGGCGGCGGCCCGCCCCATCTGCCCCTGGCTGCACTCCAGGGCTTCCACAATGGAGGCCCGTTCCAGCTCGTTGAGCTGGTCCTGCAGACTGCCGGAAAACACCGGCCTGGCCGCGCCCGGCAGCTTGCCGCCCGGCGCGCCGTGCTCGCCGTGCAGGGCCGGGGGCAAATGCTGCGGCAGAATAAGGCCCTCACGGCCCAACAGCAGCACCGCACGTTCCATGACGTTTTCCAGCTCGCGGATATTGCCGGGCCATGCGTACCGCTGGAGCATGTCCATAACCGCCAGCGAGAGCCGCACGTTGTCGCGGCCGTTGGCGTGGCCGTATTTTTTGATAAAGTGGTTGGCCAGGGGCAAAATGTCTTCCGGCCGCTGGCGCAGGGGCGGCAGATTGATGGGGAAGACGTTGAGCCGGTAGAACAGGTCGCGGCGAAAGGTTTCCTCCGCCACCATGCGCTCCAGGTCGCGGTTGGTGGCCGTGATGAAGCGCACGTCCACATAGTGGGTTTCCATGCCGCCCAGGCGTTCAAAGGCCCGCTCCTGCAGCACGCGCAGCAGCTTGGCCTGGGTCATGAGAGAAAGTTCGCCCACTTCGTCCAGAAACAGCGTGCCGCTGTTGGCCAGCTCAAACCGGCCTTTGCGCGTAGCGTTGGCCCCGGTAAAGGCCCCACGCTCGTGGCCGAACAGCTCGCTTTCAATGAGGTTTTCCGGAAGGGCCGCGCAGTTGAGCGAAATAAAGGGTTTGTTGGCCCGCGTGCTGGCCGTGTGGATGGCCCGGGCGGCCAGCTCTTTGCCCGTGCCCGATTCCCCCTGCAGAAAAACCGTGGTGGCCGAAGGGGCCACTTGGGCGATCTGGGCGTAGACCATCTGCATGCCTTCGGAATTACCCACAAAACCGCGCGGCCGCAGGGCCGGAACCTGCTCTTCGTCCATCCTGCCCTGCGTTTCCAGGGCCGCGTGCCCCAGCAAGGTGGACACAATGGTCAGGAGGCGCATTTCGTCTTCCAGGGTGGCTTCGTCCACCAGCAGGTGATCTACAGAAAGGGCGCCCACCACCTGATCGTTGAGCCGGATGGGCACGCAGATGAAGGAAATGCCCTCCTTGCCCAAATCGCGCGAACGGGTGCGGTTGAGAAACAGGGGCTCTTCCGAAACATTGGAAATGTACATGGGCCGCCCGGTTTCGATGACCCGGCCCGTAATGCCCTCGCCGCGCACATAGCGGCCGCGTCGGGCCTCGGCGGGTTTGAGCCCGTAGGCGGCCTCAATGCGGATTTCGCCCGTATTGGGCGAGATGAGGGTAATGGCCCCGCGCATCATGTGCAGGTGCTCGGCCATGAGCTGCAAGGCTTTGTCCAGGGCCAGGGCCACGTCTGTGGCCGCATTCATGGTTTCGGAAAGCTCCAGCAGCAATCTGAGCTGCTCTTCACGGTGGTCGTTGCGGCGGCGGTCGCCGGTGTGGTCGGAAGAAAGGGCAGCCCGGCGGGGGGAGGTGTGGCTGGTCGACATGGCGCTCTGGGGGCCCGCCGCCCGTGACGTTGGGCGCGGCAGGGGGCGGGCGAGGGTTAGGCGTTGTGCAGGGTCAGGTACAAGTCGCCCTGCCAGGGGCCCACGCGTTTGCCCAGACCGCGCAGGCGCACGGGCTTGCCCACGGCAAAGTCCGGCGGCAGAGTGATTTCAACGGTTTGCAGTTCTCCGGAAAAAGCCTGGCGGATCTGCAGACGGATCCGTTTGCCCGGGGCCAGATGGGCGGCGGGCAGGGTCAGGCTTTGTTCTTCGTCGATCTGGCGGCGCAGCCAGCCTTTGACCAGACCTGTGACGCCGCCCGCGGCGGCGTCTGCGGGCGGCCGCCCCAGCAGGTTGGCCCGGTGCAGCCTGGTGGCCTTTGCAGCGGAGCGGGGTTCGGGCCGGGCCGCGCGGGGGGCGGGCTCCGCGTCCGGTTGGGGCGGCGGTGCAGTCTGCTGGCGGTTCAGTTCGCTGTAAATATCTTCAAACACACGGCGGGCAAAGGGATCGTTGAGCAGGTCGCGCAGCACGTCGTGCTCCGCATAGGCCGCGCGTCCGGCCGCGCTCTGGCGGTCCGTACTTTGTGTGGGGCCCTGCGTGGCGTCTTGGGCAGGGTCGGCCGTGCCCTGCGCTTCATGCGCGTCGCCAGGCTGTGCCGCGTCCTGCGCCGTGGCGCGCCCCGCCGCGTCCGGACCGGCGGCCTTGCGGGCGTCGGCCGCAGCCCCCTGGGCGCGTTCATTCCGGGCCTTTGCCGCCGTGGCCCCGCCGTCGGTTTCGTCGTCCGTCCCGGCCGCGTCGGGCTTGGTTTGCAGCACGGCAGAAAGGGCCACGTAGGCCTCGTTGAGCAGTTGGAAGCGGCGTCCGGCGTCGGGCTGGCCGGGGTGCAGGTCCGGGTGCAGTTCAAAAGCCCGCCGCCGGTAGGCCCGCTTAAGCGCGGCCAGGTCCGCCCCTTGCTCCAGGCGCAGGATGGCGTAACATTCCTTGAGGCTCGGTTGGCGGGGGGTACTGCGTCGCATGGCGGTTATTTGAGGATCAGCGCGTTGGCTTCACAGCGGGGGTCGTGGGCCAGCAGGCCGTGTTCGTACAAATAGGCGCGCCCGATTTTGGCAAAATCCGTGTGGGACGCTTTAGTGGCGATGCCGGGGCAGTAGTCTTTGGCCATTTCCAGGCTGGCCGGGTCTTCGATATTGCCGCGAAAAAAAGGCCAGGCCCGGCACACGGCGGGCTTGCCCGCGTGCACCCCGCAGCCCGCTCCGGGCCGGAAAAAGATGCAGAAGCCGTCCGCCCCCACGCGCAGCTGCCACTTGCCGCCCAGACGTTCGCAGCAGCGCTGCAGCACGTCCGCTTCCGGCAGGCCCAGATGCCCGGCCAGACGGGTGAGGTCTGCGGGGCTGACCACAATGCCGCCCCTGCCCTGGCAGCAGTGGCCGCACATGCGGCAGTGAAACACGGCGTCAACGGCGCTCATGGCTGGCATCCTTGGGGTTGCGGGTTCTCTTCCCTGGCCTGGCGCAGCGGGCCGGAAAAAAGCGGAGTTATGGCCAGCAGTTTGTTGGTGCTGCCGAAAACATACACTATGTCGCCCGCTTCGAAAACCGTGTCCGGCCCGGGTGAAGCCAGGGTCACGCCCTCACGCAGCACAGCGATGACCGTCACCCCATAGAGCTTGCGCAGCTGGGTCTGGGCCAGGCTGTGCCCGCAGAGGGGCGAGGCCGCGCCCAGGCGCATGGCCTGCACGCCCATGTCCGGCAGGCGCTTGACCATGGAATCCACCGCGTCCACCGAATGGCTCATGCGGCGGATCATGCGGTAATTTTCCTGCCGGATGCGGGCGGCAAAGGTGTCGATGTCCTGCCGGGGCACCAGATACTGGGTGAGTACGCGAGAAAAGATTTCGATGGAGGTTTCAAACTCTTCGGCCACCACCTCATCCGCGCCCAGCCGCCGTAGAGGGGCCACTTCGGCCACGAAGCGGGTGCGGGCGATGATGTGCAGGTTGGGGTTGAAGCGGCGGGCCTCGGTGACAATGGCCCGCACGGCGGCCGGGTCGGAAATGACAATGACCAGCACGCGCGCTCTGGTCACGCCCAGATGTTCCAGCACAACGGGCTGGGAGGCGTCGCCGTGGGCGATGGGTTCTTTGTGGCGGTAGCGGCTGACGGTTTCCGGATTCATTTCCAGAATGGTGTAGGCAATGCCCGATTCGCGCGCTACGTGGGCCAGGTGTTTGCCGCTGATGCCAAAGCCCACGATGATCAGGTGGTCCTGCAGGGGGCAGGCTTCGCCTTCATCCGCTGCGGGCGCTTCCGCTTCGCCCCGGCCGCCGACGATTTTGGCGGCCAGGCGGGGGGCTATGACCATGAGGCCGGGGGTGAGCATCATGGTCAGCACGCTCACGTCCAGAAAATTCTGGTAGGCGTCCATGTCAAAAAGCCCGGCGGCCAGGCCGGAGGCGGCCAGCACAAAGGCGAACTCGCCCACCTGGGCCAGGCTGAGCGAGGTGACTATGGCCGTGCGCAAAGGGTAGCCCTGGATGAGCACGGCGGGCAGGGTGAGCAGGGTCTTGAGCACGATGAACACGGCCGTGTAGCCGATGATGGAAAAGAAGTGCGACCCCAGAAAATCCACGTTGAGCATCATGCCCACGGAGATGAAAAACAGGCTCATGAATACGTCGCGGTAGGGCAGAATGCCCGCGATGACGCTCATGCTGTACTGGGATCGGGCCAGCATGAGCCCGGCCAGAAAGGCCCCCAGCGAAAGGGAAAGGCCCAGAACATTGGTGAGCAGGGCCATGCCCAGGCAAAGGCCCAGGGTGGTGAGCAGCAGAATTTCCCGCGTGCGGGTGCGCACCACGGCTTCCATCAGGCGGTTGAGGCCGAAGCGGGCAAAAAGCAGCACCGCGCCCAGCACCAGCACCACCCAAAGGACGGAAAAGAAGGCTTCCTGAAATGAAAGGCGCAGCGCGCCGGAAAGCAGCGGCACGGCGAGCAGCATGGGGGCCACCATAATATCCTGAAAAACCAGGATAGCCAGAGAAAGGCGGCCCGTGGGCGTGTTGGTGGTGCCTTTTTCCTGCATAATGCGCAGGACAATGGCCGAGGACGAAAGGGCCACCAGGCAGCCCCAGAGGATGCCCTGCTGGTAAGGCATGCCGTGCGCCAGGGCCAGGCCTGTGACGGCCAGCACCGTGAGGCCGATCTGCAGACTGCCGCCCAGAAAGACCGGCCGCTTCAGGCGGTTGAGGGCGTCGCCCGAAAGTTCCATGCCGATGGTGAAAAGGAGCAGGGCCACGCCGATTTCCGCCACATGGTCGATGGCCTGGCGGTCGCGCACCACGCCCAGCAGCGAGGGGCCGCAGAGTACGCCGGTGAGCAAAAAGCCCACGGTGGCGGGCAGTTTTATTTTATTGCAGACGATGGTGACCACAATGGAAAGCAGAAAGATGGTCACAATCTCGTAAAGCAAAGGGACGTCCATGCGGCCTCCGTGCGGCGCAAAATACACGCCGCGCCGCCGTAAGGCAAGTGCGCGGTCTTGGGGATGGGGCGGATTGCGGGGCCCGTCCGCGGCGGGCGTTTTACCGCCTGGGCAGGGCAGAAGGCGGCTTCTTGCGGCGGCTTGCCTGCGGAAAGCATGGGGCAACTGCGGCAAATGCTTATGGATAACAGCCCAGGGCGTTACGACTGCCGACGTTTGAAAAGTTTTTCCAGCGCGCCCGCGTCCCAGCGCAGCACGCAGGGCCGACCGTGGGGGCAGTATTCCCGTTCCGGGGTCTGCAGCCACTGGCGCAGCAGGCCGGCGGCCTCGTCGTCCGTCAGCCTCTGCCCCGCCTTGATGGCGGCCTTGCAGGACATGGAGGCAAACAAGGCCGTAAGGTCGTCCTTGCGTCCGGCCAGGGCTTCCTCCAAAAACTGGCGGGCCTCGGCGCGGCAGAGCACGGGCGGCAAGGCCGTGACCTGCAGTCCCCCGGCCGTGCTCTGGGCGGTGAAGCCCAGGGCTTCCAGGCGTGGGCGCAGGGCGCAGAAGCGTTCTTTTTCCGCCGGGGGCAGGGGCAGGTCCAGGGGCAGGGCCAGAAGCTGCCCCGTGCCCGCAAAGCCGCCCCGGCGCAGCCGGGCGTAGAGCACGCGCTCGTGGGCGGCGTGCTGGTCTACCAAAACCAGCGCCCCTTCCTGATCGCGGAGGACAAGATAGGTGGCGGCCACCTGGCCCAGATAGGCAAAGGGCCCCACCCGCACGGGCTCCCGTCCGCCCCTTGCCGCTTCCGGCGTGACCCCCTGGCCGTGCGCCGGGTCCGGAATCTGGTCCGAAATCGTGTCCTGGTCAAGGGCGTAGGCGGCCTCGTGTTCCGCCAGGCCAGGGACGGCTGCTGCCGCGTCCATAAAGAACGTTGCGGTTCTGTGGGCGTCCTCCCCGGCCGGGTCCGCGCGCCTGTCCGGCACGACCGAGGACTGGACGTCCGGCGCGCGCTCAGGTATGGCGGTGGACGCGCCTGCTGCGGCTGCCGCGGGGCTGTTTGGCAAAAGGTCCGGCGTGCGGCCCGCGCTTTTTTCCGTGGGGTCGTGCCTGGCCTCGTGGACCGGGCCGCCCGCGGCGTCCGTGGGGGCGTCCGGTGGGCTTCCTGCGGCCGCAGGCGTGGGCTGCGCCGCCGGGGCGCGCACCTCCCAGGGCGCGGCGACCGGCGCTTCCGGCTGGGGGGGGCCAGCAACGGGGGCTGGTCCAGACGGCCCCAGAAGCCCAGGGGCCGGGGGGCCTCCTGCCTGTCTTCTGCAGCGCCGAGCGCGGGGCTGTCGGCGGGTGCAGGGCCGTCCGCTGCCGCCCCTTCCTCCCAGCGGCCCGCGGCCAGGTCAAAGGACGTGAGCAGCGCCTCCTGTACGGCGTGGAGCACGGCGGAAAAGACGCCGGATTCATCGCGAAAGCGCACTTCGCTCTTGGCCGGGTGCACGTTCACGTCCACTTCGGCGGGGTCCAGGTCCACAAACAGGACCACCTGGGGATAGTCGCGGCTGGTCAGGCGGCCCTTGTAGGCCTGGCGCACGGCGCTGAGCAGGCGTTTGTCCGTAACGGCCCGGTTGTTGACGTAGAGCAAAATGCGGTCGCCGCGCGGCTGGCTCACGTTGGGCAGGGCGGCCAGGCCGTGGGCGCGGACGCCGTGGCGGGTGGCGTCAAAGGGGCGCAGGGCTTCCACCACCAGGCGGGGCCAGATCAGGGCCAGGCGGCGGGCGAGGTCCTGGCCGGGCAGAAAGCGCAGGGCTTCCCGTTCGCCGGCAAAGAGGGCAAAGCCCACCTCCGGGCGGGTCAGGGCCAGGCGTGAGAGCCAGTTTTGGGCACGTTTGAACTCTGTGCCGGGGGTCTTTAAAAATTTCAGCCGCGCTGGTATGTTGCTGAAAAGATCACGGACATCCACCACCGTGCCCTGGTGCAGCGCCGCCGGGGCCGCGTTTTTGAGGCGGCCGTGCTCCACCTCCACCTGGTGGGCCGGGCTTTGGCCCTGGGGTGTGCGCCGGGAGGAGGTGATGGTGAAGCGCGACACAGAGGCGATGCTCGGCAGGGCCTCGCCGCGGAAGCCGTAGGAGCGGATGCGCTCCAGGTCTTCCATTTGGGTAATTTTGCTGGTGGCGTGGCGGGTGACGGCCAGCTCCAGTTCGTCGGCGGGGATGCCCGCGCCGTCGTCCTGGACGCGGATGCGAGTTTGCCCGCCGTTTTCCAGCAGGACGTCGATCTGCCGGGCCTGGGCGTCGAGGCTGTTTTCCACCAGTTCTTTCACTACGCTGGCGGGGCGTTCCACCACCTCGCCGGCGGCAATCTGGTTACGCAATGCGGGCGGTAGCAAACGGATATGCGAAAAATTTTCGGTCATGGTTGCAGTGTATGCGGGCGTGCGGGGCAAGGCAAGCGGCGGGTGCGGGCCTGCGCCTGGCGGCGCAAAGGGGCTTGCCTTGGCGCGCGCTGTGCTTATGTATGGAAAGGCAGGCTCGGCCTGCGCGCGGCCAGGGTGCTGGCGCGCCGCCTGGCCCGCCGGGAGGTATCCATCATGCGCAACAACCCCATCAGGACCATTGCGGAGCCCTTGCGCGGGCCTCTGGTGCCCAAGGGCTATGACCCGGAACTGCTCTATGTGGAGTGCGGCCGCTGCGGCTCTCCCGTCATGTGGGAGAAGGGCAAGGCCAGCCAGATTCTCGGCCTGGCGGGCATAGACCCGCTGGAGCTGGACGCTTCCTGTATGCTGGTGACGGACGGCTGCCCCATGTGCGGCGGGAAGGGCCACTATACGGTGCAGATTTTTCGGGTGGGCGGGGATACGCCTGCCCGCAGGCCCCCCTACTACGGCAACGCCTGAGGGCTGGGCCGCCTGTGCGCGGCAAGGGGGCAAATGTTTTGGGCTTACGCGTTTGCGCGCCGCGGCGTGTCGGGCGTAAGCCTTGTGCAAACCCGGAGCGGGCCGACCTGCCTGCCGTGTTCAGTACAATGCCTAGAGCAGTTTACGAATGAAATGAGTTAATTGCGCTGCAAGGATTTTCTTGAAAATCCTTGCCACGAAATGCGAGAAGGCAGGCTTTTGCCTGCCGTAAGCGAGCATTTCAAGTGTTACCTACTCTAATGACAATGACAAAGGCCGTCGGGGTGTCCCGGCGGCCTTTGTCGTAGTGTCGGCATGCGGGCTTCGCCGCCCGCTGTTCAGCCTTTGCGTTCCAGCTTGGCCCAGGTGTCGCGCAGGGTGGCGGTGCGGTTGAACACGGGGCGGGCGTTTGTGCTGTCTTTATCTTTGCAGAAGTAGCCCAGCCGTTCAAACTGCACGGCTTCGCCGTCCTGCAGGGCGGCGGCGGCCGGTTCCAGCAGGCCCTGCGTCACCTGCAGGGATTGGGGATTGAGGTTGTCCAGAAAGGTCTTGCCTTCCGGGGCTTCGTCGGGGTGTTCCGTGGCGAAGAGCTGGCTGTAGAGGCGCACTTCGGCGGGCACGGCGCTGTCTGCCGCCACCCAGTGGATGGTGCCCTTGACCTTGCGGCCATCGGGGCTTTGGCCGCCGCGGCTTTGGGGGTCGTAGACGCAGCGCAGTTCGCGCACGCTGCCGTCGTCGTTCAGCACGGCCTCGCGGCAGGTGAGCAGATAGGCGTAGCGCAGGCGCACTTCCGCGCCGGGGGAGAGGCGGTGGTATTTTTTGGGCGGCTCCAGACGAAAGTCGTCGCGTTCAATATAGAGCTCCCGCGCGAAGGGGGTTTTGCGGCTGCCGTAGGCGGGGTCTTCGGGGTGGAAGGGCATGTCCAGCTCTTCCACCTGGCCTTCGGGATAGTTTTCAATAACCACCTTGATGGGGTCCAGCACGGCCATAACGCGCTTGGCGCAGGCGTTGAGGCGCTCACGAATGCAGAATTCCAGCATGGCGTAGTCCACCGTGGAGTCGGCGCGGGCCAGGCCGATGCGGGCGCAGAACTGGCGCAGGGCTTCGGGCGGCACGCCGCGGCGGCGCAGGCCGCTCAGGGTGGGCATGCGGGGGTCGTCCCAGCCGGAGACGTGGCCTTCCTTGACCAGCTGGATGAGCTTGCGCTTGGAAAGCACGGTGTAGGTCAGGTTAAGGCGTGCAAATTCGATCTGCTGCGGATGGTACACGCCCAAAGCGTTGAGCACCCAGTCGTAGAGCTCCCGGTTGTTGACGAACTCCAGCGTGCAGAGGGAATGGGTGATGCCCTCCATGGAGTCCGACAGGCAGTGGGTGTAGTCATACATGGGGTAGATGCACCAGGCGTTGCCCGTGCGGTGGTGGGCGGCGTGACGGATGCGGTAGAGCGTGGGGTCGCGCATGACCAGGTTTGGGGAGGCCATGTCGATTTTGGCGCGCAGCACGTGTGCGCCGTCGGGGAATTCTCCGGCCCGCATGCGGCGGAAGAGGTCGAGGTTTTCTTCCACGCTGCGGTTGCGCCAGGGGCTTTCGCGCCCCGGTTCGGTCAGGGTGCCGCGGTACCGGCGGATTTCCTCGGCCGAAAGGTCGTCCACATAGGCCTTGCCCATCTGGATGAGCTGCTCGGCATACTGGTAAAGGCGTTCAAAATAGTCGGAGGCGTAAAATTCCCGGTCTTGCCAGTCGCCGCCCAGCCAGCGCACGTCCTCGCGGATGGCGTCCACGTATTCCGTGTCTTCCTTGGTGGGATTGGTGTCGTCAAAGCGCAGGTTGCACTGGCCGTGAAATTCTTTGGCCACGCCAAAGTTGAGGCAGATGGATTTGGCGTGCCCCAGGTGCAGGTAGCCGTTGGGCTCCGGGGGAAAGCGGGTGTGCACCTTGCCGCCGAAGCGGCCGGAGGCGTTGTCCTGGAGGATGCGTGCGCGGATAAAGTCGACGCCGGCCCTGGCCGTGTCGGCGGTAGTGGCTGCGGCTGCTGCGGCGGGGGTATGTTCAGAAGACATGGGAGGACTCCGTTGGCTGTGCGTCAATGCAGCCGTCCAATTTACGTCAAGGCGCGGCTGTGGTCAATGCGTTTGGGTTCCGGGCGCTTGACAGGACGCGGCCCCTGGGCTAATGTGCGTCTTCGTCGCCGCGCCGCCAAGGCGCGCGGCAGCGCGGAGAGGTGTCCGAGCTGGTCTAAGGAGCACGATTGGAAATCGTGTGTACGTTAACAGCGTACCGAGAGTTCGAATCTCTCCCTCTCCGCCAGCAGATTTTTACGGGGTTGCCGGTTTCAGGCAGCCCCTTTTTTTGTCCCCGTTTTTGCGGTAGAGCCGCCGGTAGAGCCAGGTAGAGCCGGTAGAGCCCTCATAACCAGGGCCCCGTGCGCATAAAACGTTCACGGGGCCCTGTTGCCTGTTGCCGCGCCCACTGCGCCTGCGCTGCGTCGGCCGGTAGATGCTGCGGCGGCGGGGTGTGCGCGCTACACTTCGCTGATTACGGGCACCACAATGGGGTCGCGTTCCAGCACGCGGCGGAAAAAGCGCCGCAGGGACGAGCGGATATTTTCCTGCAGGCGGTTGATCTGCCCTGGGCGGGCGGCTTCTATTTCGTCCAGCACCAGGCACTTGGCGTCTTCCAGCAAGTGGCTGTAGTGCTGTTCAAATACAAAGCCCTTCGAGATCATTTCCGGCCCGTGCAAAATGCTGCCGGTTTCAGAATCCACCACCAGCACCACAATGACCATGCCTTCGTCGCCCAGGATGCGGCGTTCTTTGAGCACGGCGTAGCCCACGTCGCCCACGCCCTTGCCGTCCACCAGGGTACACTCCACGGGCACGCGGTTTTCAAGCTGAAAGTCGTTGGGCCGCAGGGTAATGGGCTGGCCGTCTTCCAGCAGCACCACGTTGTCCTGCGGCACGCCGCATTCCGCGGCCAGGCGGCCGTGCTTGACCAGATGCTGGTATTCGCCGTGGATGGGGATGAAGAGCTGCGGCCGCACAGCGGCAAACATTTCGCGCAGTTCGTCGCGCTGGGCGTGGCCGGAGGCGTGGATGGCGTGCACGCTTTCATAGAGCACTTCCGCGCCCATGCGGTACATTTCGTTGATAAGTTTGGAGATGGCCTTGGCGTTGCCGGGTATCATGCGCGAGCTCATGACCACGGTATCGCCTTTGCGGATATCGAGCTGGCGGTGGCCGCCCAGCACCATGCGCGAAAGGGCGGAGAGCGGCTCGCCCTGCGCGCCGGTGACCACCAGCACAATCTGGTTGTCGGGCAGGTCGGGCACGCCGTTGTGGGCGTTGAAGAAGGCGGGCGGCAGTTTGGCAATGCCCAGGTCGCGGGCCATTTCAATATTGTTGGCCAGAGATTTGCCGCTGATGACCACGGTGCGGCCGTGGGCGCGGGCCAGGTCAAAAACTTCCTGAATGCGCTGAATGTGGCTGGAAAAGAGCGTGATGACAATGCGCCCCTGCGCCGTGGCAAAGATGTTGTCCAGCGAATCTTTGACTTCGCGCTCGGTCAGCGACCGCCCCTCGCGCATGGCGTTGGTGGAGTCTGAAAGCAGCAGGCGCGCGCCTTCGGGCCCGGCAAAATCGCGAAACAGCCGCAAATCCGTGCCGCTGCCGCTCAGGGGGTGGGGGTCGATTTTAAAGTCGCCGCTGTGCACCACGCGGCCCACCGGGGTTTCCACACCCAGGCCGAAGCCTTCGGGTATGGAATGACAGACGGGAAAGAAGTGGAAGGTCAGGTCGCCCAGGGGCAGCACGGTTTTGGCGCTGACGGGGCACAGTTCCACCCAGTCCAGAATTTCGCGTTCGCGCAGCTTGTGTTCCACCAGGGCCAGGGTAAAGGGTGAGCCGTAGATGCGGGTGCCTTTGAGTTCGGGCACCAGCCAGGGCAGCGCGCCGATGTGGTCTTCGTGCCCGTGGGTCAGCACAATGCCCAGCAGTTTGTCTTTGATGGCGCTCACCGCGCCGAAGTGGGGGATGACCACGTCCACGCCCAGGTGGGCGTCGTCGGGGAACATGAGGCCGCAGTCCACCATAACCACGCCGCCGGGCGTTTCCCAGAGCTGACAGTTCAGGCCGATTTCCCCCAGGCCTCCCAGGGGGGTGATGGTAAGGTAAGGTTCATGCATGCTGTTTGTGTTGTATCCTTGATGCGGTTTGGCGGCGGGCAAAAGCCCGCGGGGTGAAAGAAGGGCGCGGGGCGCAGAAGGCCGTCTGCGGCCGTAAGCCGTGTGGTCCGTAGCAGGGGAAGGACGTTTCCCCCAAAAATTGTCGGCTGCCGGGGGCGCAACGCAGGCAGCAGGGGCCGGGCCGTAGGGGCGGGCAGGCGCGCCTGGCGGTTGCGTAAACGCAGATTCTTGGCGCGGTCAAACGCCGGAAGGCGCGTGCCGTAAACTTTGAGAATGCCTGTTCTCAAAGGCAATCTGCTCCAGCGCGTTGCGCCTTTAGAGCATGTAACACTTGAAATGCTCGCTTACGGCAGGCAAAAGCCTGCCTTCTCGCATTTCGTGGCAAGGATTTTCAAGAAAATCCTTGCAGAGCAGTTAGCTCATTTCATTCGCTAACTGCTCTAAGACGTTTTGTTCCAGAGGCCGTCCGCGTCAGCGCCGGGCCAGATCCGGCTGAAATTCGCCCATGGCCACATAGATCTGGGCCAGGGCGGTGAGGTAGTCGGCCTTGGCGCTGGTCAGCGAGGCCTGGGCCGCGGTGAGGTTGGACGAGGCGTCCAGCACGTCAAAGTTGGTGCCCACCTGTTCCTGATAGCGGGCCAGGGCCACGTTGTAGGCTTCCGTGGCCTGGTCCACGGCGGTTTCGGCCACGGCAATGCGTTTTTCGGCATCGCGCACGGCCAGCAGCTTGGATTTGATGTCGTAGCCCACGTTGAGTTTAAGGTTTTCTTCTTCGTAGCGCACCTTGGTCACCAGCCAGCCGGCGCTTTGGTCGGCATAATAGGTGGTGCCCCACTGAAAGACGTCCCAGGTGGCTTTTGCGCCCACTTCCCAGGTGGTGCCGCGGTAGCCCTGGTCGCCCACGCGCTGCAGGTCCATGGTATTGCCGGTCTGGGCCACGTTGTAATAGGCCTCCACCTGCGGGTAGTAGCCGCTCTGCACGGCCTGCCGGTTTTTGCCGGCAATGGCTACGGATTTGGCGGCAATGTACAGGTCGGGGCGCTGGCGGTAGGCGACCTCCAGGCACTGTTCCAGGCTGCGGGTAAAGGGCACGTGGTCCAGGCTGCCCACATAGCGGGTAGCGGCCTGGGCGGGCAGGCCCAGCAGGGTGTTGAGCCTGGCCAGGCTGGTGTCGCGGCTGTTTTCGGCCTGGATAAGGGTGCTTTCGGCCTTGCGCACGTCCACTTCGGCCTGCAGCACGTCCAGGCGGGGGCGCAGGCCCACGTCGTAAAAGGCCTGGGTAATGCGCAGCTGGTCGCGCAGCCGGGCCAGCGAATCTTCGGCGCTGCGCACGCTTTCTTCATAGCGCAGATAATTCAAAAACTGGGTCTGCACTTCTTCGGTCATGGAAAGTTCGGCACTGCGCAGGCTGGCCTTGTCGCTTTCTGCCTGCAGTGCGGCTTTCTGATAATCCGCCAGAAGTTTAAAGCCGGTAAAGACCGGTTGCGATACTTCCACCCCCCAGGTGTAGACGCCCTGCTTGGGCGGCTGCGAAACGGTATAGGAGGGGGAATAGTCCTTATCGGTTCTGGTGGCGGTATAGCTCATGCCCAGCTTGGGGCCGAACGCGCCGCGGGCGGATTTGCGGGTTTCTTCGGTAGATTTGCTCTGCGCTTCCTGCGAGCCCAGGCTGGGGTTGCTGTGCAGGGCGCGTTCCACGGCCTCGTGCATATTCAGGGGGCGCGTGGGCGGGGTGCGGGGTTTGTCCGCGGCCAGGCTGCGGCCGCCGCTGTACAGGGGGGTAGCCGCAGCCTGGCCGGGGGCGGCGGGGGCCGTGCCGGGCAATGCCAGGGCAGCGCCCAGGGCGGTTGCCAGGGTCAGGGCCGCCAGCCAGGTGAGGCGGGCGCGGCGGGTGCGGCGGGCGGGCCAAAGGGAACGGCCCCGTAAAGGGCGGCGCATGTGGGCAAGGGCAAACATGGGGCGCATGCTACACCGCTGGCCCCGGCTTGGCAAGCGCGGCGGGGCAGCCGCAGCCCTGGCCCCCTGCGGCGCGCCCTGCGGCGCAGGGGCCTTTTTTGCAAGGGGCGGCGGGCCCACTGGTTTGGACCAGGCCTTTTCCTGCGGCCGGCGCGCCTTTGCCGATACTTGTTGTCTGGTGAATTACATAGTTTTTTGATAATAAAAAACTACATCAATACTATAAATGATGCGAAGTTGGAAAGTGATTTTCATTGACCTGTAACCTGTAATGCGATATGCTTCTACCAAGTTTCAAATGTGGGTGCTTCCGCAGGGTTACGTCATTAGCCGACGTTCCTTGCCTTTTGTGCAACGCCAACTCAAGGAGTACGGCATGAGTCAGGATGTTCTGACCAGTTCTGCCACCCAGTCCCAGGTCTTGACCCAGATTCGCCAGGAAGGCGCATCCAACGAAGTCTATTTTGTAGATTCTTCGTTGGATGCGGAAGCCCTCTCCCTTACCGTGGGCGACGATTCCAGGGTCTTTGTCATTGAAAACACGAGCAACGCCTTCATCCAGATGGAACAGGCCCTGCAAAGCCTGGAAAACCCGGCCACGGCCGTGCACATTTACGCCCACGGCGCTGCGGGCAGCGTAACCCTGGGCGGTCAGGTCGTTGACGAGGCGGCGCTCAACGCCAATGCCGCCACCCTGGCGGCTATGGGCGCGGCCCTGGCAGAAGGGGCGGACCTGCTGCTCTACAGCTGCAACACGGCAGCGGGCAGCACGGGCGAGAGCTTCATCAACCGCCTGGCCCGTCTGGCCAGCGTGGACGTGGCCGCCTCTGACGACGTTACCGGCACATCCGGCGACTGGACCCTGGAATACACGGTGGGCGACGTCACCACCAACCCCACCAATCCCGGCATTGACGATGACCTGGCTGCCGGTGAAACCGTTTCCGGCTGGGGCGTCATCAACGGCACTGACGCCGCGGACTCCCTCACCGGCTCCGTCACCAACGACCAGTTTTACGGCAACGGCGGCGCGGACACCATGACGGGCCAGGACGGCAACGATGTCTACTACATCAGCGGGACGGGCACTGCCGGCACCAAAGTGGTGGAAGCGGCCTACGGCGGCAGCGATACGGTCTACAGCCAGGTGAGCAGCTTTGACCTGAGCGCCACCACAAGTGACGACGGGGCTACCAACCCCGACTCCCAGGTGGAATACATCGTGCTCCAGGCCCAGACGGGCATGCAAAACCAGTCCGCCACGGGCAACAACTACAGCCAGACCCTGGTGGGCAACGCCCTGAACAACCAGCTCACCGGCATGGGCGGCAACGACATGCTGGTGGCCGGCGACGGCAGCGACTACCTGGACGGCGGCAGCGGCGACCTGAGCGCCGCCGGCAGCGACCCCGGCTACGATACCCTGGTGGGCGGCAAGGGCGACGACAACTATGTGGTCCGCACCGGCAACGAAACCATTGTGGAAAACAAAAACGAGGGCACGGACCAGGTCTATTCCTTTATGAACTACACCCTGGGCGCGAACATTGAAAACGGCGCGCTGCTGGGTGACGCTGATACCTCCCTCGTCGGCAACGACCTGAACAACGTGCTCGCCGGTAACAGCAGTGCCAACTACCTTTCCGGCGGCAAGGGCAACGACACCCTCTACGGTGATAAGGGGAGCAAGGCGGATACCCTGGACGGCGGCGCGGGCAACGACCTCTACCACCTCTACGGCGGCAGCAGTGATGTCATTATAGACAGCGCCGGCAACGACACCGTGGTCTTTGAAAGCGACAGCGCCGGCGGCTATGCCTTGACCGATGACAGCAAGGTAGAAAATCTTGTCCTGCAGGGCAGCGCCAATGCGGGCTACGGCAATAGCCTGAACAACCGCATTGAGGGCAACGCCACGCAGGGCAGCACCCTGAACGGCGGCGCGGGCAAGGACACCCTGGTGGGCGGCACGGGCAACGATACCTTCTATTTTGACGGTACGGACACCCTGGAAGACGCTGGCGGCGCGGACAGCGTGCTGAGCAGCGGCACCATCGACCTCAACAAGTTCAAAAACGCCGCTATCGAGTATGTGGCGCTGCAGGATGTGGCCTTTGGCGAGAAAGCCAACAACCTCAACGCCACGGCCAAAAAAACCGTTGCCGCCACCCTGGTGGGCAACAGCGGCAACAACAAGCTCACCGGCAGCGATGGGGCTGATACCCTGGACGGCGGCGCGGGCGAGGACACCCTCAACGGCGGCCTGGGCAACGACCTGTATTATGTGGACGGCGACGACCTGGTGCAGGAAGGTAAAAACGGAGGCGTCGACACTGTCGTTGCCTCCGGGGACTACACCCTGGGCGCGAACCTGGAGAATCTGGTCCTTACAGCCGGCGCGACCAAGGGCACGGGCAATGAGCTCGCCAACGTCATCGACGCCAGCACCCTCAGCGGCAACGTGGTGCTGGACGGCGGCCAGAACGCGGCCAATACCGCTGGCGATACCCTCAAAGGCGGCACCAGCCACACCACCTTTGTGGTCAATAACACCAATGACGCCATCGTTCTCACTGGCGGCAGCAACGTCGTCTATGTCAGCTATGAGGTCTTGGGCGGCGCTGAGATGACTGACACCGACTGGCGCAACTACTTCGGCGGCCGGATCACCGGCACCACCACCAACCTTACCTTCGTCTACCGCGGCAATGCTGCGGACAGCAAGGCCGGCGGCGTGAATATCACCGGCAGCGCCGACAACACCTATCTGGTGGGCACGGCCGGTAAGGATACCCTCACGGCGGGGGACACCAGCAGCACCATTGACGGCCAGGGCGGTGCGGATGCCATCCAGGGCAGCTCGCAAGCTGACTACATCTACTATTATGGTGCGGAAAACGTAACTGCTGGCGATGGTGCCGACACCCTGCACGTCATGAGCCTCAAAAAAGGCGATAAAACGCTGGACAGCTCCGACGGCATTCACGGCATTGATGTGGTGCTGCTGGACAACGCCGCCGGCGCAGTGAATATTGGCGGAGATACAGCCCCAGGCCACAATATGACCCTTATAGGCAACGCCTTTGCCAACAAAATTACTGGCACCAATACCAGTAGCGACGATCCTGATGGCGATGGCAACGACAGCCTTGACGGCGGCGCGGGCAACGATACGCTCAGCGGCCGCAGCGGCAACGACACCCTGGACGGCGGCGAAGGCGCGGACAGCATGGTGGGCGGCACGGGCAACGACCTCTACTATGTGGACAATAAGGGCGACAAGGTGGTGGAAAAAGACGGCGAAGGCGTGGACAGCATCTCCACCGCCGGCGTGGCCATCGACCTGGGTTCCGCCAGCTTTAAGAACGTGGAATATGTGGAGAACTCTGGCGCAGCCACCAAGCTCACCGGCACCACGGCTGCGGAAACCCTCGTGGCCGGCGATAATGGCGACACCCTGGACGGCAAGGGCGGCGCGGACAGCCTGGTGGGCGGCGACGGCAGCGACCTCATCTACTACCACGGCAATGAAAGCGTGGATGGCGGCAGCGGCAGCGGCGGCGTTGACACCCTGCTGGTGACCAAGGACGCCACGGCTACCGTGACCATCGACGGATCCACCATCAAAAATATTGAGGTCGTCACCCTGGCAAAGGACGCCACGGCGGCCATAGACGCCAGCGGTGCTGCGGCTCTCACTATCAACGGCAATGCCGGGGCCACCAGCATCACCGGCAGTGACTCTGCTGACGTTATCTACGGCGGCGGCGGCGCGGACAGCATCGCTGCCGGCGCGGGCGACGACTTTGTGGAAATCACCAACAATTTTAGTGCTGGCGTTGCCAACGGCGGCGCAGGCTCGGATACCCTCTCCTTTGGCGCAGCTAACGACAGCATCACCTTCAGCGATGCTGCTGGGAACCTGACCATTGCCAGCAAGGTCGGGAAGACAGTCGCCATCCTGAACCAAATCAGCAACTTCGAGGTCTACACCGGCGGCGCGGGCAACGACACGCTGGACGCCGCCTCTGTCACGGGCGGCATCTCCCTTACGGGCGGCCTGGGCAACGACCTGCTCACTGGCGGCAGCGGCAACGACCTGCTTATTGCCGATGGCGGCAACGACACGCTGGACCTCACACAAGGCGGCGCGGACGGCATCAAGCTGCAAGCTGGCTCTGACCTGAACTACAACAAAAAGGGCACGACCACCATCACGGTCAAGGGCTACGGCCCGGGCGACTACGTCAACGACAGCGTGCTGACGGAAGGTGAGGACAACTGGGAAAAGTCCCCCAACGCCGTGGTAGACAGCAAAAAGAAGACCACCACCTTCACCTATACCAAGGGCAGCCAGACCATCAACGTGGTCTTTGAAGGCATTACCGATCCCAACAGCATCACCTTTGCCCAGCAGAGAACCCTGAGCGGTGGCGTGGCGAACGCGGCTGACAGCAGCTCCGGCATGCCCCTCTTCATCACGGCTACCGGCGGCGGAAACACCGTCTACGGCGGCACGAGAAACGACACCATTACCAGCACCGGCGGCGACACCATCTACGGCAACGTGGGCAACGACAGCATTACGCTGGATAACAGCACGCTGACCGCGGCGCCCTCTTCTGCCACCAGCGTCTACGGCGGCGCAGGTGACGACACCGTGGTGTTGCATCTGCTCAATAGCAATGTGAGCTCTGACATGGCGCTTGATGGTGCTGCGGGCACGGACCTTCTGGAAGTGAAGGGCTCGGGCGCTTCCGTTGCCGCCAACTTCACCTTCGAGGCGGGTGCCGATAGTGTGACACTCTATCAGTCCGGCACTTCCATCGCTGCGGCTACCATTAGCGATTTTGAGCGTTTTATAGCCACGGACAATGCCGATACCGTCAACTTCAATCGCGCGATTGTCGCGGAGGAGAGCTACAGCTTTGCCCTGGAAGGCGGCAATGACAGCATCAGCATCAGCAGCCTTGCTGGCAGCTTGACCATCGACGGCGGCGCAGACGACGACACCTTCAAGGTGGGCGCTGTGGACGAAGGCGGCAGCCTGACCATCGACGGCGGCGAAGGCACCGACACCCTGAACTTCACCACCACCGGCGAGGACGGCGTTACCGTCAAGCTGGCGGCTACGGCTGCGGCTGGCACCATCGGCGTGACCAACGTCGAAACCATCAACGGCACGGATAAGGCCGACAGCTTTAATGTGGGCTCTGGCCTGACGGGTGCCACCCTCAACGGCGGCGCTGGCGACGACACACTGGTGTTCAGCGGCGCAGACAGCGTTTCCGCCAACATCAACGGCGATAGCGCTGCCTACCAGGGCTTCGAGACTGTGGACGTCAGCGGCGTGAGCAATGCCACTGATGGCGTATCCGTCACCAACGCCGGCGCTACGGGCATGACCTTTGTGCTGGGCGCGGTGGGCGATGCCCGCAAGGTTTCCGCCACCGGCGGCAGCGCTGCCGACACCTTTGAGCTTGCTGCTGCCTCCACGGGCACGCTGAAGCTCGACGGAGGCGAAGGCACCGACACAGTGGTGCTCGGTGCGGGCTACACAGGCACGTTTGCCATCGACGGCACGGACATCAAGAACATCGAAGTGGTGGACGCCAGCTCGGTGACGGGCAGCCTGAACATCACCGGCACCGCAGCAGCTGAAACCATCACCGGCGCAGCTGGTGGCGGCACCATCGACGGCAAGGGCGGCGCGGACTCCCTGGTGGGCACTGGCAACGCCAGCAACACCTTCATGTTCTACGGCACTGAAACCGTCACCGGCGGCGCTGGCACCGACACCCTGAAGCTGGCGAGCACCGTCACTGGCACCAGCGTTGACCTCGGTGCCACGAGCATCACCGGCATCGAAGTGGTGGACGCCAGCTCGGTGGAAACAGCAGTGAACATCACCGGCACCGAAGCCGCTGAAACCATCACCGGCGGCAGCGGCAACGACACCATCGACGGCAAGGGCGGCGCAGACGTCTTGGCCGGCGGCAATGGCGACAACCTCTTCAAGTTCTACGGCTCTGAAACCGTCACCGGCGGCACCGGTACCGGCACCGACACCCTGGAGCTGGCGAGCACCGTCACCGGCACCAGCGTTGACCTCGGTGCCACCAGCATCACCGGCATCGAAGTGGTGGACGCCAGCGCGGTAACGGGCAACCTGACCCTCACCGGCAACGCGGATACTGCCACCACCTTCAAGCTGGGTGCCGTGGCTGGTACGGTTTCCGCCACCGGCGGCACCGGCGCTGACACCTTCGAGGTGGGCGGCGCTGTTACCGGCACGCTGACCATCGACGGCGGCACAGGCACCGGCGACACCCTGAACTTCACCACCACCGGCACGACCGGCGTTACCGTCAAGCTGGCGGCTACGGCTGAGGCTGGCACCATCGGCGTGTCCGGCGTCGAAACCATCAACGGCACGGCCAATGCCGACAGCTTCGACGTTACCGGCCTGACGGGCGACTTTGCCCTGAACGGCGGCGAAGGCGGCGACACCTTCAAGCTGGGTGCCGTGGCTGGTACGGTTTCCGCCACCGGCGGCACCGGCGCTGACACCTTCGAGGTGGGCGGCGCTGTTACCGGCACGCTGAGCATCAACGGCGGTGACGGCACCGACACCCTGAACTTCAGCTTGGCCGAAGGCGCGACAGAGGGCGTTGACGTCACGCTGGCGGCTGCGGCTGGGGCTGGCACCATCGGCGTGACCGGCGTCGAAACCATCAACGGCACGGATAAGGCCGACAGCTTTAATGTGGGCTCTGGCCTGACGGGTGCCACCCTCAACGGTGGCGCTGGCGAGGACACACTGGTGTTCAGCGGCACAGACAGCGTTTCCGCCAGCATCAACGGCGCTGAAGATGCCTACCAGGGCTTCGAGACTGTGGACGTCAGCGGCGTGAGCACCACCACCACGGATGACACCGACGTATCCGTCACCAACGCCGGCGCTACGGGCATGACCTTTGTGCTGGGCGCGGTGGGCGATGCCCGCAAGGTTTCCGCCACCGGCGGCAGCGCTGCCGACACCTTTGAGCTTGCTGCTGCCTCCACGGGCACGCTGAAGCTCGACGGAGGCGAAGGCACCGACACAGTGGTGCTCGGTGCGGGCTACACAGGCACGTTTGCCATCGACGGCACGGACATCAAGAACATCGAAGTGGTGGACGCCAGCTCGGTGACGGGCAGCCTGAACATCACCGGCACCGCAGCAGCTGAAACCATCACCGGCGCAGCTGGTGGCGGCACCATCGACGGCAAGGGCGGCGCGGACTCCCTGGTGGGCACTGGCAACGCCAGCAACACCTTCATGTTCTACGGCACTGAAACCGTCACCGGCGGCGCTGGCACCGACACCCTGAAGCTGGCGAGCACCGTCACTGGCACCAGCGTTGACCTCGGTGCCACGAGCATCACCGGCATCGAAGTGGTGGACGCCAGCTCGGTGGAAACAGCAGTGAACATCACCGGCACCGAAGCCGCTGAAACCATCACCGGCGGCAGCGGCAACGACACCATCGACGGCAAGGGCGGCGCAGACGTCTTGGCCGGCGGCAATGGCGACAACCTCTTCAAGTTCTACGGCTCTGAAACCGTCACCGGCGGCACCGGTACCGGCACCGACACCCTGGAGCTGGCGAGCACCGTCACCGGCACCAGCGTTGACCTCGGTGCCACCAGCATCACCGGCATCGAAGTGGTGGACGCCAGCGCGGTAACGGGCAACCTGACCCTCACCGGCAACGCGGATACTGCCACCACCTTCAAGCTGGGTGCCGTGGCTGGTACGGTTTCCGCCACCGGCGGCACCGGCGCTGACACCTTCGAGGTGGGCGGCGCTGTTACCGGCACGCTGACCATCGACGGCGGCACAGGCACCGGCGACACCCTGAACTTCACCACCACCGGCACGACCGGCGTTACCGTCAAGCTGGCGGCTACGGCTGAGGCTGGCACCATCGGCGTGTCCGGCGTCGAAACCATCAACGGCACGGCCAATGCCGACAGCTTCGACGTTACCGGCCTGACGGGCGACTTTGCCCTGAACGGCAACGGCGGCGGCGACACCTTCAAGCTGGGTGCCGTGTCCGATGCCCGCAGCCTTACGGTCACCGGCGGCGAAGGCGCTGACACCTTTACCTTGGGTAAGGTGGATACTAGCGGCGCAGTTTCCCTCACCGGCGGCGCAGGCGCGGATACCTACAACCTGGATGCAACCGGCTACAACAAGGTGACCATCACAGATGCCACCGGAAATGACGCCGATGTCGTCAACTTCTTTGGGGTGGACGACATCACTGACGTGGCCGGGCTCAGCTCGAAACTCGCGGCCATGAAGGATAGCAATGACAACATCTCCATCAGCTTTGACGGTAGTGTTAGCCAGACAAACGTCCTGACGTTCGCTGCTAGTAGCATTGATGGAAATGACACCATGAAGCTGTTCAGCGACAGTGGGACGACGCAGCTGCTGGGCGGGTCTATTGACCTTAAGAGTATTGCGGACGCCCTTACCTCCAATAATTGGACTGCGCTTACCTTCACGCAAAATGTAGATACACAGGTTATCACCGCCACCGCCTAACCCCTAACCAAATCCCAAACCAACCTTAACCGGGGCGTCCGCATCCACCAGGGTGCGGACGCCCTTTTTTGCGGCCTGCGGCGCATGTTGCCCGCGCCAGCGTCTTGCGGGCCCAACCCAAGCCATAACCACTTGGCGGCTACCCCCTGTGTGAAAAATTCTGAAAACTCCCGTGCGTTGCAGTCCCTTCTTGACCAGGGCCGTATCGTTTTATATGTTTTAAAAAACCTTTTAACATCTAGTAATATATATACTTTTTTGTATGTCGGGCCACGGCCCGGACGTGTCGTCCCTGTTTGTCCACCACTTTCAAGCCACCTTGCAAAGAGGGAGAACATATGTCCCAGGCCGCCCCTGTCGGCTCGGCTGACCAAACGCAGGTTTTAGCCCAGGTGCGTCAGCAGGGCGCATCCAACGAAGTCTATTTTGTAGATTCTTCGCTGGATGCGGAAGCCCTCTCCCTTACCGTGGGCGACGATTCCAGGGTCTTTGTCATTGAAAACACGAGTAACGCCTTCATCCAGATGGAACAGGCCCTGCAAAGCCTGGAAAACCCGGCCACGGCCGTGCACATTTACGCCCACGGCGCTGCGGGCAGCGTAACCCTGGGCGGTCAGGTCTTTGACGAGGCGGCGCTCAACGCCAATGCCGCCACCCTGGCGGCTATGGGCGCGGCCCTGGCAGAAGGGGCGGACCTGCTGCTCTATAGCTGCAACACGGCAGCGGGCAGCACGGGCGAGAGCTTCATCAACCGCCTGGCCCGTCTGGCCAGCGTGGACGTGGCCGCCTCTGACGACGTTACCGGCACATCCGGCGACTGGACCCTGGAATACACGGTGGGCGACGTCACCACCAAACCCACCAACCCCGGCATTGACGGCGACCTGGACGGCGGTGAAACCGTTTCCGGCTGGGGCGTCATCAACGGCACTGCCAACGATGACTCCCTCACCGGTTCCGTCACCAACGACCAATTTTACGGCAACGGCGGCGCGGACACCATGACGGGCCAGGACGGCAACGATGTCTACTACATCAGCGGGACGGGCACTGCCGGCACCCAAGTGGTGGAAGCGGCCTACGGCGGCAGTGATACGGTCTACAGTCAGGTAAGCGATCTGAACCTGAGCACCAGCTCCACCACAGCAGCCGATACCGCTAGCGGCAACTCCCAGGTGGAATACATCGTGCTCCAGGCCCAGACGAGCATCCAGAACCAATCCGCCACGGGCAACAACTACAGCCAGACCCTGGTGGGCAACGCCCTGAACAACCAGCTCACCGGCATGGGCGGCAACGACATGCTGGTGGCCGGCGACGGCAACGACTACCTGGACGGCGGCAGCGGCAACCTGAGCAATGCCGGTGACGGCTCCGGCTACGACACCCTGGTGGGCGGCAAGGGCGACGACAACTACGTGGTCCGCACCGGCAACGAAACCATTGTGGAAAACAAAAACGAGGGCACGGACCAGGTCTACTCCTTTGTGGACTACACCCTGGGCGCGAACATTGAAAACGGCGCGCTGCTGGATGATACGGCTAGCGGTGCAGTCCAGGCCATCGCCCTCGTCGGCAACGACCTGAACAACGTGCTCTCCGGTAACGAGGACTCCAACTACCTTTCCGGCGGCAAGGGCAACGACACCCTCTACGGCGATAAGGCTGGCGCTACGGATACCCTGGATGGCGGCGCGGGCAACGACCTCTACCACCTCTACGGTGGCAGCAGTGATGTCATTATAGACAGCGCCGGCAACGACACCGTGGTCTTTGAAAGCGACAGCGCCGGCGGCTATGCCTTGACCGATGACAGCAATGTAGAAAATCTCGTCCTGCAGGGCAGCGCCAATGCGGGCTACGGCAACAGCCTGAACAACCGCATTGAGGGCAACACCACGCAGGCCAGCACCCTGGACGGCGGCGCGGGCAAGGACACCCTGGTGGGCGGCACGGGCAACGATACCTTCTCTTTTGACGGTACGGACACCCTGGAAGACGCTGGCGGCGCGGACAGCGTGCTGAGCAGCGGCACCATCGACCTCAACAAGTTCAAAAACGCCGCTATCGAGTATGTGGCGCTGCAGGATGTGGCCCCTGGCGAGAAAGCCAACAACCTCAACGCCACGGCCAAAAAAACCGTTGCCGCCTTCCTGGTGGGCAACAGCGGCAACAACAAGCTCACCGGCAGCGATGGGGCTGATACCCTGGACGGCGGCGATGGCAAGGACACCCTCATCGGCGGTCTGGGCAACGACCTGTATTATCATGTGTACGGCGACGACCTGGTGCAGGAAGGTAAAAACGGAGGCGACGACACTGTCATTGCCTCCGGGGCCTACACCCTGGGCGCGAACCTGGAGAACCTGGAACTGACAGACAACGCGACCAGGGGCACGGGCAACGAGCTGACCAACCGTATCTTCGTCAGCGGCAGCGGCAGCAGCGGCAGCGGCAGCTTTTTCCTGGACGGCGGCAAAAACGCGGCCACTACGGCTGGCGATACCCTTGTGGGTGGGGCCACCGGCACCGCCACCACCTTTGTGGTCAATAACGCCAACGATGTAATCTCGGTTACTGGCGGCACAAACGTCGTCTATGTGAGCTATGCGGTTGTGGGCGGCGCGGATAAGAGTGATAATGACTGGATCAGCTATTTTGGCGACCGTCTTACGGTGACCGGCAGCGCGACCATCCCCACCTTTGTCTACCGCGGCGACGCCGACGACAGCAAGGCCGGCGGCGTCAGCATCACCGGCAGCGCCAGCAATACCTACCTGCTGGGCACAGCGGGCGCGGATACTATCACTGGGGCAGCTGACTCCAACGTTGGCTGCACCATAGACGGCCAGGGCGGCGCGGACAGCATCATCGGCGGCCAGGGCGACGATTATATCTATTACTACGGCAAGGAGTCTTTTGATCCGGCTGCGAAACAAGGCATCGACACCCTGCACGTCATGAGCCTTAAAGGCGATAACACGCTGAACGGCGCTGACAGCATTTACGGCATTGATGTGGTGCTGCTGGATAACGCCGCCGGCGCAGTGAATATTGGCGGAGATACAGCCCAAGGCCACAATATGACCCTTATAGGCAACGCCTTTGCCAATAAAATTACTGGCACCGATACCAGTAGCGACGATCCTGATGGCGATGGCAACGACAGCCTTGACGGCGGCGCGGGCAACGATACGCTCAGCGGCCGCAGCGGCAACGACACCCTGGACGGCGGCGAAGGCGCGGACAGCATGCAGGGTGGGGCAGGCAACGACCTCTATGTTGTGGACAACAAGGGCGACAAGGTGGTGGAAGCGGCCAGCGAGGGCGCGGACAGCATCCAGACCTACGGCGTGGCCATCGACCTGGGCAAAACGCATAAGAATATCGAATACGTGGAGAACTGCGGCGCGGCCACAAAACTTACCGGCTCCAGCGCGGGCGGGGAAACCCTTGTGGCCGGCGTGTACGGCGACACCCTGGACGGCAAGGGCGGCGCGGATAGCCTGGTGGGCGGCGACGGCAGCGACCTCATCTACTACCACGGCACATACGACGACTATGGCGAAAGTATTGCAGGCGGCAACGGCGTTGACACCCTGCTGGTGACCAAGGAAGCCGTCTATTCTTATCTTAACATAGGTACAAATTCCAGCATATCCGACATAGAAGTGGTCAAGCTGGACGCCGAGGCTAATTACATCAGTGTGGTCGTCAGCGGCCAGGCCGTCACCGTGCAGGGCAATGCCAACGCTGCCTACATCTCCACCGACGACCAGGATGACAGCATTGTGGGCGGCGGCGGCGTAGATATGATTGATGCCGGCGGGGGCGACGACTTTGTGGAAATCACCGCCGCCAGCTTTGTGCAGAAGTACCAGTATTCTTCCGGAACATATGTGGAGCGTGGCGGCGTTATGGGTGGCGCAGGCACGGACACCCTCTCCTTTGGCGCAGCTAACGACAAGATCACCTTCAGCTATGACGCAACAGCTGGCCTGGTCATCAAAAGCGGCACCACCGTGCTTTCCGGCGCGGCCACCGTATCCGGGCAGGAACTCTATGGCGGCATCAGCGGCTTTGAGGTCTACACCGGTGGCGCGGGCAACGACACGCTGGACGCCGCCTCTGTCACGGGCGGCATCTCCCTTACGGGCGGCCTGGGCAACGACCTGCTCACTGGCGGCAGCGGCGACGACCTGCTTATTGCCGATGGCGGCAACGACACTCTGGACCTCACACAAGGCGGCGTGGATGGCATCAAGCTGCAAGCTGGCTCTGACCTGAACTACAACAAAAAGGGCACGACCACCATCACGGTCAAGGGCTACGGCCCGGGCGACTACGTCAACGACAGCGCGCTGATGGAAGAAGGTGAGGGCAACTGGGACAAGTCCCCCAACGCCGTGGTAGACAGCAAAAAGAAGACCACCACCTTCACCTATACCAAGGGCAGCCAGACCATCAACGTGGTCTTTGAAGGCATTACCGATCCCAACAGCATCACCTTTGCCCGCCAGGTAAGCCTGCGCACTGGCCAGGAGAATGCGGTAGACAGCGTCGCCACCCTGCCCCTCTTCATCACGGCCACCAGTGTTTCCGTCGGCGACGGCGCCACCTTCCAGGTGTCGCAGGCTGGTTACGACAAGGTGACCATCACCGATACCGCGGGGAGTGCGGATGCGGTAGAAATGTTTGGTGGTTTGACCGCCGAAGATCTCACCGCCGAGGGCGGCTCCGGCGTCTTTGCCAAGTGGGAGTCCAGCAGCCATACGCTGTCGCTTTCGCTTGACGGAAGCAGCCAGTCTGCGGTCCTCACCTTCACGAGCACTGATGCCTTGACAGCCGACGGAGACACCCTGACCTTCAAGGACAGCAGCGGCAACAGCGTCCTTGCCGGCATCGACCTGGCGGATATCGTTACAGCTTTGGGCACCAACACCGACATGAAGCAACTGAAGTTCACGGCTTCGGACGGTAATGTTACGAATATTGAGATTGCCAGCTAACCAAATCCCAAACCGACCTTAACCGGGGCGGCCGTATCCACCAGGGTGCGGACGCCCTTTTTTGCGGCCTGCGGCGCATGTTGCCCGCGCGCCGGGTCTGGTCTGCCGTTGGATAGTCTGCCGATCTACAGTATCTTTTGTTCAGGGTAGGCCCTGTGCAGCGCGCTGGGGAAGGAAAGTTTTTTGAAGGGATGGGGGGGGTGGGGGGAAGGGGGACTTTTGTTCACAAAAGTCCCCCTTCCCCCCACAAAAAACAAAACGTTTCTACCCGTTAGAGCATTTAACACTTGAAATGCTCGCTTACGGCAGGCAAAAGCCTGCCTTCTCGCATTTCGTGGCAAGGATTTTCAAGAAAATCCTTGCAAAGCAGTTAGCTCATTTCATTCGCTAACGGCTCTAGTGGCGTTCTTCGCCGTCTTCGGGCCACCACCAGCGGGCGCGCTGGCAGAGCAGGTCCACATCGCCGGCGGCGGCGAGGTTGAGCATCTGGCGGTACTGGCGCACGGCCTCGTAGCTGTGAGGGTTGGCCTCGAAGAGGCCGGTGAAAAGGGCGGCGTCTTCGGTAAGCATTTTGCGGGCTGCGTCGCGCCGGCGGCGGAAGGAGGGCGTGAGAAAGGGGAGCAGGTCGTCCTGCCCGGCCAGAAGGGCGAAGTAGGCCAGGTTGGTGATAAAGTTCATGCTCTGGATGCGGGCCATGGCTTCGTCGTGGGTGCGGGCGGTGGTGCGGAAGGTCTGGAAGCCCAGGGCGTGGTAGAAGCCTTCCACCAGGGCAAGGGCCGTTGCCGGGGCACGGCGGCCGGGCACAATGGCCACGGGCAGGGGGCCGCTGGGGTCCGGTTTGGGGCCGAACAGCGGGTGGGTGCCCACTACGGGGCCGGGCCAGGCTTCTTCCATCTGGCGCAAGGGGCGCTCTTTAACGGAAGTGATGTCGGCCAGCACGGCGCTGGGCGGCACGTGCGGGGTAAGGAGGGCCAGGGTGGCGGGCACCACGGCCGCGGGCACGCAGAGCAGAACAAGCCCTGCGTCCGCGCAGGCCGGGGCCAGGGCGGCGGGGGTCAGGGGCTGGTCCACGCCGCGCGCGTTGAGGCCCGCGGCCGCGGCGCGGGCCAGCAGCATGGCCCCCATACGCCCGCGCGACCCCACAATAAGCAGCGGGGTGCGGCGGCAGGCGGCGGCGCAAGGGTCGGCCATGGTTTCAGGGGCCTGGGGGGCTGTGCCGGCCTGCGCCACGCCACTGTGTCGCGCCGTTGCGGCGGGCAGGGCCGCGCCGTCGGGCAGGGTTGCGGGGGCCCGGTGGTCGCGCTTCATGCCAGTTGCTCCCAGACCTTCCAGAAGTGCGGGAAGGATTTGCTGACCACGGCGGGGTCGTCCAGGCGGGCGCGGACGTGGGTTTCGGGCTCGCGCAGGTCCAGCAGGGCCAGGGACATGGCCATGCGGTGGTCGTCGTGGGCGGAAAGGGTCGCGTCTGCGGGCAGACGGGGATGGTCGGGCCGGTTGGGGCCGCGTCCGGCAAGCCCGTGCACCAGCAGGCCGTCCGAAAGCTGGTCCACGGTAACGCCGGTCTTGGCCAGCTCTGTGGCCGGGGCGCTGATGCGGTCCGATTCTTTAAGGCGCAGATGGGCCACGTTGCGGATGCGGGTGGAACCGCCGGCAAAGGCGGCCAGCACGGCCACGGTGGGCACCAGGTCCGGGCAGTGGCCCATATCCAGGTCCACGCCGTGCAGGGGAGAGGGGTAGACGGTGACGGCCTTGGCGCTCGCTTCCAGGCGGGCCCCCATCTTTTGCAGAATGTCCAGCAGGGCCCGGTCGCCCTGCAGAGAGGCGGGGTTGAGGCCCTCCACCCGCACGGGGCGGCGGCCCAGAGCGCCCGCAGCCAGCAGGTAGGACGCGCCGGACCAATCCCCTTCCACGCTGTAGTCGCCGGGCCGGTAGGGGCCGGGGCGGACAGTGACGCGCAGACAGCCCGGTTCGGCGGTTTTGAGGCCGCGCCAGCCGCCGGGGGGCAGGGTTTGCCAGTGCACGTCCGGGCAGGGGCGGGTTTCTACGGTAAAGGAGAGGCCAAAGGCTTCAAGGGCGTGCAGGGTGAGCCCCACATAAGGCCAGGACACGGCCTTTTGTCCGCAAAGGGACACGGCCAGGGGCGCGGGCCCCAGGGGGGCTGCCAGCAGCAGGCCGGAAAAGAACTGGCTGGACCGCTCCATGCCCAGTTCCACTTCGCCGCCGCAAAGGGCGGGCTGCAGGCCCGCGGCGTTGATGCGCAGGGGCGGACAGCCCGGCTGCCCGCTGCAGCGGACGTCCGCGCCCAGGAAGCGCAGGGCCTGGAGCAGCTCGTCCATGGGGCGCTGGTGCAGACGCCCGGCTCCGTGGAGGTAAAAGGCCCCGCGCCCGGCGGCCAGCACGGCCGTGAGCAGGCGACAGCTGGTGCCGGAAGCGCCCACATTGCAGTCCAGGGGCGCGGCCTCTGTGCCGCCCCGGGGCTGCCCGGCCAGGCCAATGACCCGCCAGCAGCCTTCCCCCCCGCCCTCCGCGGGGGGCAGGGGGGTAAAGCGCGCGCCGGCGGCGGTCAGCACGGCGCGGGTGTGGTCCGTATCGTCACTGACCAGAGCGTGGCGCACGGTAGAAACGCCCTCGGCCAGGGCCGCGCCCAGCAAAAAACGGTGGGAAAGGGATTTGGACGCGGGGGCGCGTACCGTTACAGTGGGGAAGGTCTGACTCATGAGATCAGCACTCCGGTTCTGTGGCGTTGAGGTCCAGGCGGTCCAGTTGCGGGCCCGTGGGGTAGCTGCCCAAAATGCGGAAGCTGGTGCAGGCCTCGTGCAGCCTGGTCAGCAGCTCGGCGTAGCGCGGGTCTTGCAGGTCGCATTCCACATCCACAAAAAAGACGTACTTCCAGCACTGGCCGCGCAGAGGGCGGGATTCCAGCTTGCGCATGTTCACGCCGTGGCCGGCCATGAGGTCCAGCACACTGGAAAGCGCCCCGGCCTTGTCCGGAGTGGTGAAGAGCAGGGAGGTCTTGTCCGCGCCGGTATGGCCGGGCTGGGGACCGCTGAGGCGGCCGCCGTGGCGGGCGCTGCCGGGGCCGATGATAACAAAGCGCGTCCAGTTGCCGGGCTCGTTTTCAATGCGCCGGGCCAGTACGCCCAGGCCCAGCAGGTCGGCCAGCTTGCCGTGGCCGATGGCGGCGGCGTCGGGCTGTGCGGCGGCGCGCTGGGCTGCGGCGGCCGTGGATTCCACGGGCACCAGGGCCGCGCCGGGCAAGTGGGCCCGCAGCCAGACCCCGCACTGGGCCAGGGGCTGGGGGTGCGAATAGACCGTGCGCACGGCGGCCAGGGAGGGCGCATTGCTCAGCAGACAGTGCGAAATGCGGGAAAAAAGCTCGGCCTGGATGTAGACCTCGTGCTTGAGGAACAGGTCAAAGCTCACGCCCACCGTGCCCTGGAGGGAGTTTTCCAGCGGCACCACGCCCAGTTCGCACTGGCCGGAGGCCACTTCTTCAAAAACTTCGGCCAGGTCGTTGCAGGGGTGGAACTGGGCGGCGTGGCCCAGGTACTCCACGCCCGCAAAGTAAGAGAACGTGCCCTCCGGCCCCAGATAGGCCACGTTCTGTGGCCGCTGCAGGGCGCGGGAAGAGGAAAAAATCTCCCGCCAGATGGCCCGCAGGTGGTCTTCGGGCAGGGGGCCGGGGTTCTGGGCGGCCAGGCCGTCCAGCACTTCCTTTTCCCGCAGGGGCTTGAAGATGATGCCCGGCACATGGGCCTTGATGCGGCCCACCTCCAGGCTCAGGGCCGCCCGGCGGTTGCAGAGGGTCAGCAGTTGGCCGTCCACGCTGTCAATTTCTTTGCGGATGGCGGCCAGGCGGGCCTGGGGGTCTGTCGGGGCAAGGTCCGCGGCAGGGGCGGGTTGCGCGGCCTCTGCCGGGGTGGGGGCGTCGGCGGAAGCGCCGCGCCAATGGCTGGTGCTTTCGTCCATGCCTAAACCTCCTGAATGTCTTCGCGCACGCGCATGCCGAAATGGCGGCCCGCCTCGTCCAGACGGCAGAGCACCGCATCGCCGGGCTTGAGGCCCACCACGCTCACGGGCGCGCCGTCGGGCGCGGTGAGGCGGATGGTTTCGGCATTCTGCAGGAAGACCGCGCCGCTGCGGGGGCCGTCTTCGGTTTCGGCCTGGGCCTCAATAAGCAGCATGGGCCGCACCTCAATCTTGACCCGGCCCAGAGTGGCCAGGGTGGCCGCGCCCTCCGCGTCCACAATAAGCACCTCCTGCCCGGCGCGCAGTTCGCCCAGGTAGGTGGTCTTGTCGTGGGGCAGACGGGTGTAGGCGTGCACGGCCCCGGCATTGACCCGGAAGGGCCGGGCGGCCACGTATTCGTTGTGTTCCGTTTCGGCGTGCACCAGAAAGGTGAAGGCGCTGGAATTGCCCACCAGCATGCCCTGGCCCCGGTGCAGCAGGGAAAGGGTATCCGCGCAGACGCGGTGCCCCAGACCCACGGATTCCACGCGGGTGATCACCGCGGGCAGGAGGGTTTCCCGCGGCTGCGCCAGCTTGCACTGGGGCACCACCTCTTTGAGCTGCGGGGCCGGGCCGGAAAAAACAATGCCCGCCACGCCGCGTTCCAAAATTCCCGCGGCCAGGCGGGCCTCCTCCAGGGTGCCGGCTTCGGCCAGCACCGTGTCGCTTTGGGCCAGAAGGTTCTCTACGGGGATGACCTCCCAGCCGCGCGCCAGCACCACGCGCTCGCCCTGGCGCAGACGGGCCAGCACGGCTTCTTCGTCGGCCTTGGAAGTCAGGGCGGCCAGGGGGGTATCCTCGTCGGCCCAGACAGCGCCGCGGGCCAGACCCGCCACCTGTTCCACATGTTCGCGGGGGGCGATGACGCCGTCCACGCCCGACTCCAGCGCCAGGGTCACGGCGCTTTTGTCAAAGGGCACACAGCGGAAGTAAATGCGCGACATGGGCTATTCCCCCACCATGGCCAGGGCCTGGTCCACATCGGCGTCCTGGTGCACAATGGCGCGCAGGGCCTTGACCAGCGCCACCCGGTTGGGATGCTGGAACACGTTGCGCCCCACGGAAATGCCCGCGCCGCCGGCCTGAAGAGAATCGTGGACCATCTGCAGGATCTGGCGGGTGGAATCCATGCGTTCGCCGCCGGCAATGACCACGGGCACGCAGCAGGCGGCCACCACTTCGGCAAAGCTCTCCACATCACCGGTGTAGGGCACCTTGACGATATCCGCGCCCAGCTCCACGCCCACGCGGGCGCAGTGGGCCACCACGGTTTTGTCAAAGCCGTTCTGCACCTGCGGGCCGCGCGCGTACATCATGGCCAGCAGGGGCACGCCCCAGTTGTCGCAGGATTCTGCCACCCGGCCCAGATCGGCCAGCATGAGGCGTTCGTTGGGGTCGCCCAGGTTTACATGTACGGAAACGCAGTCCGCGCCGTGCTTGAGGGCTTCTTCTACCGTGCCCACCAGGGTTTTGGCGTTGGGGTAGGGGGAAAGGGCCGTGGAGGCCGAAAGGTGGATGATCAGGCCGATATCGCTGCCCGCGCTGCGGTGGCCGCAACGCACCAGGCCTTTGTGCATGAGCACGGCGTCCGCGCCGCCTGTGGCCATGTCGTTGACGGTCTCGCGCATGTCAATAAGGCCTTCCACTGCGCCCACGGTGACGCCGTGGTCCATGGGCACGATGATGGTGCGCCCGTCTTCGCGGTTAATGATGCGTTCCAGCCGGATGCGTTTGCCCAGATACATGGTGGTCTCCTTCCCTTTGCTGAGTTGCGCGCGGTGTGCCCGCGCGGGTGGGGGAAGCGGAGCCCGGCTTTTTCCGGCGGCCGTTACAAGAAAAGGGCCGCCGGCGGATTTGCCTGCGGCCCTTTTGAACTTCCCAACTTTTCTTACGGCGTCAGCGAAGCTCCCGACCACAGGCTCCCATAAAGTACGCAAAGTAATACCAGCTGAAGAAGCCGGCGGCGTAAGCGGAGGTGTGGTTGGGGGCGATACGTTGCATGACGTGAACCTTTGTAAAATTCGTAAAAGCAGAATTACGCGCGGGCCGGGGACTTGTCAACAAAAAAATCGCGGGGCGGGCAAAAAGACGGCGGCGGGGCGCAACCCGCGAATTTTTGCGTTTTGCGCGGCGGCTGGTTCCGCCCGGAGTATCCTGCCCGGAGTATCCTGCCCGGAGTATCCTGCCCGGAGTATCCTGCCCGGAGTATCCTGCCCGGAGTATCCTGCCCGGAGTATCCTGCCCGGAGTATCCTGCCTGGAGCATCCCGCCCGGATTGCCCCGCTCAGGAGGGGGCTGGCCGGGCCTGCTCCGCATGGGCCTGGCTTGTATGGGGCTGGCCCGTTGCCGCCTGCTCCGCATGAGGCTGGTCCGTGTCGGCCGGGGCCGCAGCCGTGGTTGGGGCCGCCTGCTTGGGCCGCAGTTTGCGCGTCTCCAGCCGTTTAAGGACAAAATCCGCCGTTTTGACGCCTTCGGGCACGGCGCTCAGGGGAAATTCGGCCCGGCCCAGGGTGCGGTGCCCGCCGGCCTGGCCCACATCGTAGAAGCAGGCGTCGGCCAGGCGGCCGATGTCCCGTCCGCCGTCGCCGCGAAAAATGACGATAACGGTTTTGCCCACAATGCCGCTGACGGCTATCCATTTGAGGCCGTGCACGCGGGTGAAGAAATCGGCCACGGCCACCAGCAGGTCCGCGCTGTTGACCTCGTTGAGGCAGGTGTGCGCGCCCGCGCCCCGGCAGTCCGTAAGGGAACGGAACGCGCGGGAAAACAGGGGCAGCCACTGGCGCAGGTATTCGCTGCGCACAATGCGGCGCAGCACGTTGTTGTCCGCATGGCGTGAAAGCCACTGGTAGGCGCGGAAGTCGTCCTCGCCGCCAGAGCGTTCAAAGGCCGCCGTGTCCGTACGGATGCCGTAGAGCAGGGCCGTGGCCAGACGCGGGCCGGGCCGCACGCGCAGGCCCTGCAGGTAGCGGGTCATCATGGTGCTGGTGGCCCCCACGCCGGGGCGGATGTCCACAAAAGCCTCCGGCGTTGTTGCGTTGTCGTCCGGCGTGCCGGGCAAGGGGTGGTGGTCGATGATGCAATCAAACTGCAGGCCCTGAAAGGCCTTGTGGTGGTGGGGCTGCGAATCCACCATGGCAAAGCGCGTGTACTGGCAGGCCTTGTCCGGCTGCCAGGGCTTTGCCGGGATGTTCAGATAGCGGATCATGGCCAGATTGTCCGGCCGGGTTACTTCGTTGACGCGCGCAATATCCACGCTGTGCACGTGGTGAACCAGAATGCGCTTGAGCGCCAGCGCCGAGGCCAGAGCGTCCGGATCGGCATTGATGAGGATGCACCAGTGGTCGTCCTTGTTCAGGCTTTGCCGCCACTGCTTCATGTGGGCGACAAGTTCGGCATTGCCTGCCATGACATGTCCTTGTAGGGATTCCTGGTTCCGGCCCTCCCGTGTGGGCGGACCTTGTGTGGGGCCTTGGCCGGATTTTTTTGGGGGGGCTCAGGCCCCGCCGCGCAGCGTCGCTGCTCCTTTTTGCGCCAGCACGGCCAGAACAGGCAGCGAAGCGGCCAGCCCGTTCCACTGAAAAATTTCCACCAGGTGCGTGGCTGCGGTCGGCACACGGGCCATGACGGCAGCGGCCGTGCGGGCTTCCTCCGGTGTGAAGTCTGTAAGCGGTCGGTGCCGGTCGCCGCCGGCCGGGGCGCTCCAGTGGAGCAGCGCCGCGGTCTCCGGCAGGGCGGAACGCAGCAGACGGAACTGAGCATAGCCCAGGAGGTGGCCTACGTCCAGGCAAAGACGCAGGCCGTGGTCCTCCAGAAATCCCCTCCCCAGCGTGGCCGGGTCGCAGATGTCGATATTTTCCACCAGCAGGGGCGGGCCGCCCTCGGCCTGCCACAGGGCGGCAAAGTCCGCCAGCAGCCGACGCTGGCGGGCCGGCGCGCCGTCCGGCGGGTGCAGTACGGCCAGGCGCGGCCGCAAAAGGCGGCCTTGGCGGCCACGGCGCGGGCCAGGGCCACGCAGGCGGCCGCCGGGTGCGCGCCCGCAGCGCGCGCGGGCCAGGGCAGATCTACGGGCAGATGCACATGCCAGCGCAAGGGCAGGTCGGCCAGATCCGGGGGCAGATCTTCCGGCCCGTAAGTCAGGCAGGCGCGGGCTTCAAAAAACACAGGGCCACCTCGTCCACCTTGTGGGCCAAAAAGCGGGCGTTGGCCGCCACCGTGCCGGGCAGCACAAAGGATGGCGCCGCCAGGCGGCCTGCCAGAGGGTGCGCGGCAAGGGGGCCTTGCAGCCCGCCGGCCTCCCCGACCGTGGGCCTGCCCCCGGCAAAGCTCATGGCTGCGCCTCCGGCCCCGGCGCGCGCAGCGGGGCGGCGGCAACTGCCGCATGGCCGCCAGCCAGCCGCCTACGGCGCGGGTGCAGGCGGAGCTTTCCATATCGTCCAGGGGCGCGGGGCGTGCCGGGTCAGGGCGCAGGGCTGTGCAGATGCGCAGGGCCAGAGCGCCCCAGGGGGCTTGGTCTGTCGGCGCGTCCGGGTCTGCGGGGAGCGCCGTCGGCGTGTGGTGGCAAAGGTCCGCATCCAGAAAGTCGTTGCAGAAGACGGCGCGCTCTGCGGCGTCTACGGGCAGGCGCAGAAAGCGGGAAAGGCGTTCCAGAGCCGCCTGGGGATCGCGCAGTAAGGATTCGTAGTCCACCAGCATCCGGGGCAGCCCCGCACTGCCCGTGATGGCCCCCAGGGTATGGGCCACCCAGAGCGCATGGCTCTGCTCCGCGTCCAGATTGTCGCGGCGGGCCAGAGAAGCGGCTACGCTCTCTGGGTGGCGCAGGCAGATCAGGCAGTGCGGCCGTAAGGCCGCTGCCGCCAGCACCGGCCGCCAGAAGGGCATAAGCAGGCTCAGCCGCGGGTCCTTAAGGCCGTGGGGCGCGCCGCCCGCACATTTGTCGCGCAGCAGGGCCAGAGCTGCCGCCCCGGCCTCGCCGCCCGCCAGACGGCGTTGCTCCACGGCAGGAGGCGGCGGCCAGTGGCTCCAGTTCTGGCCCAGCTGCCGCAGCAACTGCCTGTTGCAGGCGTAGATATCCTCATCTTCAAAAAAACCTTTGGGATTGCAGGACAGGGGGGGCAAAAGCCGCGCGCCCAGATCCACACCCAGCACGCGCAGGGCGCGCGCCCAGGCGCTTGTACCGCTGCGGTGCATGCCCAGCACCAGAATCAGCCGCGCCGTTTCCGGCATGGGAGCCCCCTTGTGCGATGGGTGCGGAGAAAAAAGGCCGGATCCGGTGTTCAAAGCGCCAGCACCACCACCAGAAAACCGCTCTGCATGAGGACCGCCAGCCCTAAGGCCAGCCAGCGCATGCCGCCGGAAAGGGCGCGCGGCGTGCGCTCGGCGCAGAGCGCCAGAATGCCCTGCACGGTCCGCTGCAGGGGCCAAAGCAATACCAGCAGGGCCCAGAACAGCCCCGCCCAGGTAAACCAGCGGATTTCGCGGATATTCCAAAAACGCGCCAGTGTTTCGTAAATGTCCAGACCCCCGTTGCTGAAGGCGTTGGCGATGCCTTCCACCCGGTCCAGAGCCGTCCCTTCGTTGAAAATAAGCCCCATGCCCAGAAACAGGGCCAGCAGGGCCAGAAACAGCAAAAGGAACAGCCAGAAGGTCTCGAGCTGCCATTGGGCGTGGGCCGCGCCCAGCGCTTCGTCCCCCCGGATGCGGGCCATGCGCCGCAAGAGCAGGGCCAGCACCAGCACGGGCAGTGGCGTCAAGGTCAGACGCGGCAGCCAGAGCGCGAACGAACCGCTCGCCAGCAGCAGGTAGTTCAGCCAGAATAACCACGGCGTGGAAAGGGCAGCGGCGGGCATGGACGCTCCTAGGTATGAAATGCGATATATTATATATGTAAAATTAATTTACGTCCAGACGTGAAAAAACATTTTGACGCGTACCGCGCGAGGCTGCAAAAAAGCAAGCAAAGCGGCGCCGCCTCCTCAGGGATGCGGCGCCGCAAAAAATGGAGACAAAAACCAAGGCTACTTGATGGCGTCTTTCAGCCCTTTGCCGGGCGTAAATTTGGCGACCTTGCTGGCGGGGATGGTGATCTCCTTGCCGGTGCGGGGGTTGCGGCCCTTGCGGGCGGCGCGCTCCACAACCTTAAAGCTGCCGAAGCCGGTAAAGGTCACGGACTCGCCGGCGGCCAGAGCTTCGCGCAGGGCGGTAACCACAGCGTCCAGAGCTTCCTCGGCCTTGGCTTTAGTGGGCAGACCGGCCTTGGCATGGATTTTTTCAACAAGCTCAGCTTTTGTCATGATGCTTCTCCAAACGGATTTTGGTTTCCTGTGTTGCCGGTCCGGCAAGGGCTGGACCGAGCCCCGGGGCTGACGACGCCAGACGCCATAGAGCGCTCAACCTGTGCCGGTCCGGCAAGGATACGCCCCGGGGAAAAAGACCTCTGGCCGCGTCAATCGCGGTCGGACTGTCCCTTCCTTACGTGAGCCCCCCCCTCCTGTCAACGAAAAAGCGCAGAATCCCGCGCCCACTCTGGCTTTTGCGCCCTGGAGGGCCCAGAGACGCACGGGGACGGCAAAGGGATTTTTTTATATTATTCTATTATTCAAGTATGTTAAAAGATTGATAGCTACAAGTCTACCAAGGCCACTTCCGCCGGGTCCAGAGGCCGCCCCAGAAAGAGGCTGCCCGTGCGGGCAAAGCGGGCCGTGTTGTCCGTAGTCAGGAAGCGGCAGCGGCCGCCCTCGGCGGAGATTTCGTCGGGCCGCAGCAGGTCTTGGCGCTCCAGGGCAGCGGCCACCCAGGCCGCTGTGGTGGCCGCGGAATCCACAATGCGCACCTGCGGCCCCACCACCGGCCGCAAGGCCCCCAGCAGCAGCGGAAAATGCGTGCAGCCCAGCAGCAGCGTATCCGGCGCAAGGTCTGCGCTTGTGGCGGCCGGCAAAGCGGCTGGCGCGGCGGTTGGCGCGGGGAAGAGGTCGCTCAGGTAGCGGCGGGCCACGCCTTCCACCACGGGGCCCTCCATCCAGCCTTCTTCGGCCAGAGGCACAAAGAGGGTGCAGGCCCGACCCGTGACCACGGCCTGGGGCCGCAGCCGGGCGATGGCCCGCTGGTAGGCCCCTCCGGCAATGGTGGCTTCGGTGGCGATGACCACGATGTGCCCGTTATGGCTGGCCTGGACGGCGGCTTCCGCGCCGGGCTCCACTACACCCAGCACGGGCAGGGGGGCGAGGGCCTCGCGCAGGGTGGGCAGGGCCGTGGCCGTGGCCGTGTTGCAGGCCACCACCAGCATTTTTACGCCCATGTCCACCAGGGTGCGGGCGGCCTTGAGGGTGTAGCGGATGATGGTGTCGCGGCCCTTGGTGCCGTACGGCAGGCGGGCCGTATCACCGAGGTAGACAAGATCCTCATGGGGCAGGCGGGCATTAAGGGCTTTGAGCACGGTAAGGCCCCCCATGCCGGAATCAAACAGCCCCACGGGCAGGGCGGCGGTATGGCGCATGGCGTATCCTTTAAAATCTTTCACCTTTGAGAACAAACCTGCTCAAAGATTTTACCCCGTTCGCTTCGGCGTTTATCAGCACAACGACATTGCGCGCACGCCTGCGTGGTGTTTACTCGTGTCCTTGATATCCTCGGACATCAACGACATTGCGCGCACGCCTGCGTGGCGGGCGGCCGCTCAAGCAGTCGCCAGAGCAATTGCAACGTGAAACTGCCCTGACCGCGTGCAGGCTGCCCTGCGGCGGCGCGCGGCGCTACACACCTTGGCCCAAATAGCGCAGGGCTGTAAAGAGCAAAACCGCAGCCAGCAGCGCCTTGAGCGCAAAGGCGGGCACATGCTTCTGACAGCGCGCGCCCAGGTAGACGCCGCAAAGTCCGCCCAGCCCCACCAGCAGGCCCATGCGCCAGTCTGGGGCCACGGTCAGGTGGGGGTAAAAGGGGGCGAGCAGGGTGTAAAAGCCCACGCCGGCCAGCGAGGTCAGCCAGGTGGCCAACAGCGTGGCCCCGGCCACTACGTGCACGGGCAGGCCGAAACAGGCCACCAGGAAGGGCGCCATAATGGCCCCGCCGCCGATGCCGTAGGCCCCGCCCACCAGCCCCACCGCCAGGCTCAACAGGGCCAGCTTGCGAGTGGATACGCTGTAATGCGCGTCCTGAAACGTGAACTCCAGCACACGGCTGTTCCAGGCAAGCACGCGGCAGGAGGAAAGATTCTGCCCTGCGGGCCGGGGCGCTGGCCTGCGTCCCCGTTCCCGCCACAACAGACGGGCCATGCGCAGGCCCATATACAGCAGGAGCAGCCCGGCAAACAACTGGAAGCTGGCCGGATCCGGCAGGAGGGTAATGCGGATGAAAGCCCCCAGAAAAACCCCCGGCAGGGTGCCCAGAGCCACGGTAAAGGCCAGGGGCCAGAGCATGCGCCCCTCGCGCCAGTAGCGCCAGACGCCTGAAGGACAGGCCAGGACGTTGAAGAACTGGTTGGTGGAGCTGACGCTGGGGTTCACATAGCCGAGCACGCTCATCTGAAAAGGCAGCAGCAGAAAGGCCCCGGAAATGCCCCCCATGGAGGTGACGAAAGAAATGCCCAGCGCGGCGGCAAAGGGGATGAAGGGATGGCATTCAATGCCGGCTGTGGGAAAATACATGGCGCGCCCTCTCAGGTATTGTCAGAATAACAAAAAAATTATTGCAATAAAAACAATAAAATATTTATTCTGTTCTTCACGGTTTTTATAATAAGCGTGATTAATGCTCTTGTCACCCCAGGCCCCTTGGCGCGTCGCCCGCAGGAGGCTGATCCGCCTTCGCAACCGCCCGGCGTCGTTGGCGTTTTGTGGACTGAAAATTTTGCGATCGTTGCCGCATCCACCTTGTCCGGGCTGGGCCGACGCATTTTTGCGGCGGTCGGGCGGCAGGGGCGGCGTGCTGTGGCCCGCGTTGCTTGCCGGGACGGAAAAAGTTATAGTGCCTCTCCGCAACAGAGGTATTTGACCGGCGCTTCCCCCCGTTTGCGCCGTCCATACAAGAGAGGACGCACATGTTGGCCATTCTGGACTACAAGGCGGGCAATCAGACGAGCGTGCGCCGGGCCCTGGAGCATCTGGGCATTCCCTGCGCCATCACGGCGGATCCCGCGGCGCTGGACGCGGCCCAGGGGATAATCTTTCCCGGCGTGGGGGCCGCGGGCCAAGCCATGGGCGCGCTGCGCGCAAGCGGCCTGGATCAGGTGCTGCGCCGCGCCGTGGAGCGGGGCCGGCCCCTGCTGGGCATCTGCCTGGGCTGTCAGATTCTGCTGGAGCGCAGCGAAGAGAACGACACCCCCACCCTGGGGCTTGTGCCCGGCGTCTGTCGCCGGTTTGCGGACGGCATGCGCCAGGAGGACGGCACGCCGGCTCCGGTGCCGCACATGGGCTGGAACGATATCAATCTTCAGGCCCCCTGTCCGTTGCTCACGGGCGTGGACCCCGGCGCGGAATTTTATTTTGTGCACAGCTATTATGTGGAGCCGGCTCCGGACCTGGTGCTGGCCACCAGCGTGTACGGGCGGGAGTTCTGCTCACTATACGGGCGGGACGGGCTTTGGGCCGTGCAGTTCCATCCGGAAAAAAGCGGTCGCCCCGGTCTGACCCTGCTGCGCAACTTTTATCGCTACTGCGAGGCCCGCCATGCTGCGTAAGCGTGTCATTCCCTGTCTGGACGTGCGCAACGGCAGGCTCACCAAGGGCATCCGTTTTGCGGGCAACGAGGACATCGGCGACCCGGTGGAAAGCGCCCGCCGCTACTATGAAGAAGGCGCGGACGAAATCGTGTTTTACGACATCACGGCCTCGGCCGAAGCCAGGGGCATCTTTCTGGACGTGGTGGAGCGCGTGGCCGCGCAGATTTTCATCCCCTTTTCCGTGGGCGGCGGCATCGCCAGCGTGGCAGACATGCGCGCCGTGCTTCTGGCCGGGGCCGAAAAGGTTTCGATCAACTCGGCGGCGGTCAAAAATCCGCAGCTTATCCAAGAGGGCGCGGCGGCTTTTGGTTCCCAGGCTGTGGTGGTGGGCATGGACGTGCTGGCCGTGCCCGTAAGCCCGGAGATCCCTTCGGGCTACGAAATCGTCATCCACGGCGGGCGCAAACGCATGGGCCTGGACGCCGTGGCCTGGGCCCGGCGCTGCCAGGAGCTGGGCGCGGGCGAACTTTGCATCAACTCCATTGACGCGGACGGCACCAGGGACGGCTACGAACTGCGCCTCACCCGCGCCATTGCGGACGCCGTGAGCCTTCCGGTCATCGCTTCGGGCGGGGCGGGCGAACCCCGGCACATGCTGGAGGCCGTCACCACCGGTGGGGCTTCGGCCGCACTCATTGCCTCCATTGTGCACTACGGGCAGTACAGCATCCGCCAGTGCAAGGAATATATGGCCGCCCACGGCGCGTCCGTGCGGCTCACCTGGTGACGGGCTGGACTTTGCCGCCGAAAGTGTTTATACATACCCACTTAAATTACGGGGTTGTTTCCCCTGGAGGAAGTTATGGCTCATAAAAAAGTGGAACGCAAAAAGGAACTGGACCGCCGCCGTCACCGTCGCGAAGAGCGACTGAAGCAGCGCGTGCGCGAAGCCAAGGCCGCCAAAGCCTGACCCCTTGCACGCCAACGCCCCGTTGGCCGCATAGGCAATAGTGCGGCGTGGGGCGGGGCTTTTGTGTTACAGGGCTTTCCGCTTGCCCGAAGTGCGTTCGCGCGCCTTTGGGAAAGTGAAACGTTTTCGGCGGCGGGCGTGCGGGCTCCTCTTGCGGGGCTGCCGCGCAAACGCCCTGTTCCGCCCCTTTTATCCACAGCGTTCCTCCCGGCTGACGGCGGAACGTGCCCCGGGGCACTGCGGTTTCGTAGTGCCCCGGTAACAACTCTCATGGAGAACGGCGCGTGCGGTCCGGCCGCGCCGCCGTTACACTGTGCTATGCCTATCTACGAATATCAGTGTCCCAAGTGTCAGCACCGTTTTGAAGAATGGGTCAAACTGGCGGACGCCCACGGGCAGGAGCCCTGCCCCAAGTGCGGCACGCCCGCGCCGCGCATCATGTCGCACACGTCCTTTGTGCTTAAGGGCGGCGGCTGGTATGTGAGCGACTACGGCTACCGTAAAGGCATCAAGGAAGACGGGTCTTCCGCCACGGCCGCCGCGTCCGATTCCGGTTCGGGCGCCTCCGGCGGCAGCGCCGGTTCCGCCCCCGCCGCTTCCGGATCTGCCGCGCCCGCCAAAGCGGCGAGCGCCCCTGCGGCGGCCCCTGCGGCGGCCCCGGCGGCCCCCGCTGCGTCCACCACGTCCAAGCCCGCTCCCGCGGCCTCATGAGGCAAGCATGATCGATCGTTATACCCGGCCGGCAATGGGCCGCATCTGGACCCTGGAAAACCGCTACCGGGCCTGGCTCGACGTGGAGCTGGCCGTGTGCGAGGCCTGGGGCGAACTGGGCCGCGTGCCCGCCGACGCCCTGGCGCACATCAAGGCCACGGCGGCCATCGATGTGGACCGCATTCTGGCCATTGAAGAGGTGACCAGGCACGACGTCATCGCCTTTTTGACTTCGCTGGAAGAAAAAGTGGGGCCCGAGGCGCGCTACATCCACCTGGGCTGCACATCTTCGGACATTGTGGACACGGCCAACGCCTTGCTGCTGGTCCAGGCCGGAACGCTGATCCTCAAGGATCTTGACGCGCTGCTGGTCACTTTGGCGGATCTGGCCCAAAGTCATAAAGGCGTGCTCTGCATGGGCCGCACCCACGGCATCCACGCAGAACCCACCAGCTTCGGCCTCAAAATCCTGGGCTTTTATGCGGAGTTCGTGCGCCACCGGGAGCGCGTCCGGGCCGGGCTGGAAAGCGTGCGCGTGGGCAAGATTTCCGGCGCAGTGGGCACCTACGCCTTTCTTTCGCCCGACCTGGAGGCCCGCGCCTTGGCCCGGCTGCACCTGGAGGTGGACCCGCATTCCACCCAGATTGTGCAGCGCGACCGCTACGCCCACTTCTTTACCTCTCTGGCCATTCTGGCCGGCGGGGTGGAGCGGCTCTGCGTGGAGCTGCGCCATCTGCAGCGCACCGAAGTGCTGGAAGTGGAAGAGGGCTTTGCCAAGGGGCAGAAAGGCTCTTCGGCCATGCCGCACAAAAAGAACCCCATCTCGGCTGAGAACATGTGCGGTCTGGCCCGGCTGCTGCGTTCCAACGCGCTGGCTTCACTGGAAAATCAGGCCCTCTGGCACGAGCGGGACATCAGCCACTCTTCGGTGGAGCGGGTCATCATGCCCGATTCCACCATCCTGGCGGACTATGTGCTGGCCCGGTTGGATCGGCTGTTGCGGGGCCTGGTGGTCAAGCCCGAACGCATGCGCGAAAATATGGAGCGCTCCTACGGGCTCTATTTTTCGCAGCGGGTGCTCACGGCCCTCATCGCCACGGGCCTGCCCCGGCAGCAGGCCTACGAGGCCGTGCAGCGTCTGGCCATGCAGAGCTGGGAAAGCCGCACCCCCTTCCCCGACCTGGTGCGCGCGGACGCGGCCATGAGCGGGTGCCTGGGCGCGGAGGCGCTTAAAGACCTGTTCGACCCGGCCTACTACCTGCGCTATGAAGACGCCATTTTTGCGCGCGTGCTCGCCGCGCCGGTAAAGGAGAAACGCTAGTGGACGCGCCTACGCTGGACCTCAAGCGCCGTCTGGCGCGGCTGCTGGTGGAAAAATCCTACCGGGAAGGTGATTTTTTGCTGGCCTCCGGCCGCCGAAGCGATTACTATTTTGACTGCCGCGTCACTGCACTGCACGCCGAGGGCTCCTGGCTTATCGGCAGTCTGTTTAACGACCTGCTCAAGGACGTTGACCTTCGCGGCGTCGGGGGCATGACCCTGGGCGCGGACCCGCTGGTTTCCGCCACCACGGTCATTTCGCACCAGCAGGGCAGGCCGCTGCACGGTCTGCTGGTGCGCAAAGAGGCCAAAGGGCACGGCACCGGCCAGTTTGTGGAAGGTTTGGGCAACTTTCGTCCGGGCGACCGGGTGGCGTTGCTGGAGGATGTGGTCACCACGGGCGGTTCGCTGCTCAAAGCCTGCGAGAGAATTCGGGACGCGGGCCTGTCCATTGCGGCGGTCTGCGCCATTCTGGACAGGGAAGAAGGTGGCCGGGAAAAGCTCCGTGAGGCGGGGTATGACCTGCTTGCGCTCTTTACCCGTGCGGAACTGGTGGCCCTTGCGCGTTGAGGGGGCCGGTTGCCGTCTGTGGGGGGTGGCGTTGGCGCTGCTGTTTTGCGGCGCAATGACGCTGGCCCGTCCGGCTTTGGCCGACAACTGGCAGGCCACCCTCTACAACGAGGGCCTGCCCGCGCATCTGGTAGCCGTGGACAAGGCTCGCCAGACCTTTCTTTTTTTTGAGAAAAAAAGCCCCCTTAAACTCAAGTACACGTTCCCCTGCACTACGGGTCAGCTTCCGGGCGACAAGCAGGTTCTCAATGACCTGCGCACCCCGGAAGGCGTCTATTTTGTGGAATACAAAATAGCCAGCGGTCTGGATTTTAAGGAATACGGCGGCATAGCTTATACGCTCAACTACCCCAATCCTGTGGACAAGCTGCGCGGCAAGACCGGCCACGGCATTTGGATCCACAGTAAGGGTTTCGGCATTGAACCCCTTTCCACCAGGGGTTGTGTGGCCATCGGCCTGGACGAAATCGGCGAGGTGGGCCCGCAGCTCACCCCAGGCACGGCTGTTGTCCTGGCCGAAAGGCTGGACGAAAAAAGCGTGCCCCGGGTTGACGACGGCACCGCCCGCCAGTTGCGCCGCCTCATGCAGGCCTGGAGCAGCGCCTGGGCCGCGCGTTCCCGTAAGTTTTTCGATTTTTATGATGCCGAGGCCTATTCCAGGGCCATGCCCGAAAGTTTCGTCGCCTTCCGGCAGAACAAGGAACGGCTGTTCAATATTCTGCGCTTCATCAAGATTTACAACCGTAAAATCCATGTGCTGGAAGGTCCGGGCTACTGGGTGACCTGGTCGGAACAGTTGTATACGGCTTCCAACCTTTCCACCGAGGGTATCCGCCGCCTGTACTGGCAGCGCGGCAAGGACGACAAATTCCGCATTGTGGGTATGGAATGGACCCCGCGCGACCTGGGCATGCGGGCCGATTTTCAGAAGGGCCGCCTGGTGGCCGAAGCGCCGCTGCAGGTGGTCAGCGATGCCGGCTCCGAAGCGCCCCGGCCGCCGCGCCTGGATATGCCTGAAAGCGCGGCGGAGGAGGCTGTCGCGGCGGCATCTCCTGCGGCGGTTGCGTCCCCGGCTGCGTCCGATGTGGAAAAAGCCCCGGTTCTGCAGTCCGTTGACCAGTCTGTTGCGGCTTCGGCCCCAAAGCCGACCGACACCGCGGCCGACAATGCGGGCAAGTCTTCCGGTGAAAAAGCCGCCGCACGCACGCTGCTGGCCTTGAGCGAGCCCCTGGTGCCCCTGCGCCAGACCGTGCCGCCGCCGGCTGAAGTCAACTGGGGCGCGCGTCCGGGTATGGCGGCCGGCAAAGCGGCCCAGCCCGCGCTGCCGCCGCAGGAGGCGCCACAAGCTGTACAGCCGTCCGCGTCGCAATCCGCGCCCGGTGTGGCCGTTGTTCCCACAGGGGCGGCTGCGCCCAGCGTGCCGACATCCCCCGCTGCTCCAGCCATGCAGCCGCAGGCCGCTCCGGCTACGCCCGTCCAGCCGCAGCCCGCGCAAACCCAGTCCGTGCAGCTGCCGACCCTGGAGCTTTCGGCGGGCACCAGGCAGGCCCTGGCCGCGGCGGTGGCCGACTGGAACACGGCTTTTGCCGCCCGTGCGGCCCGCATTGCCGATTTTTACGACCAGGCTCGCTACAACCGTGAGCCGGGCGCGCCGCGCGGGCATTCCTTGCGCACCACCCTGCGCGAGTTGGAGCGCCGTTTTGCTGCGCCCTGGCTGACGGTCATCAACCGCAAGCCCGACATGGAAATCAAGGGCGGTCTGGCCGTGACCAGCTGGGAGCAGCTGGTGGCGGCCCCCGAAGGTTTTGCCGAAGGCGTGCGCACCCTCTGGTGGCGCAGGGGCGAGGACGGAGGCTTCCGCATTGTGGCGGCCCAGTTCCGCCCCGGGCCCACAGGCCTGGCCGCCGATTATCTGGATCGGGTCAGCGATCAGGCCAGCGCCGCCCTTGAAACCTGGCGCAAGGCCTGGGAGGCCGCGCAGCTGGACGCCTACATGGACGCCTACACCAGTGACGCCGTGCAGCAGGGCCGCCGCGGGGCCGCCAACATCCGGCGGCAGAAGGAGCAGCTCTGGGCGCGGGTCAAGCCCACGCTGGTGCGCATTTCCGGCTTGCGCCTGGTGGTGGACCGCGCGGGCCTGCGGGCGGACATGACCCAGGTCTATGCGGACAGCGCGGGCCACAGCGACCGGGGCACCAAAACCCTCCAACTGCGTTTCGACGGCAAGCGCTGGCGCATCGCCCGTGAGGACTGGGCAGCGCTGCCGCCCGCGCCCCAACCCTGACGCCGGTTGCGGCGTGGAGCCGACCTTGGGCTATAAGACCAACCTCTGCATCATGTTCATGCCCGACGCGGGTCCGCGCCGCAGCTATCGGGTGCGGCAGGGCAGCTTCCGTCTGCTGCTTCTGCTCTGCGCCAGTCTGCCTGTGTTCTGCGCACTGCTGGGCTGGCAGTGCTGGCGGCTGTGGCAGCAGAATCTACAGCTGCGCGAAAATGTGCTCCGTTTTGAAAGCGATTACCAGGCCGCCCAGGCCACGGCCGAGCGCCTGGAAAATCTGGAGGCCCTGCTGCGGGAAGAAAATCTGTCCGGCAGGGAGCTGGTGCTGCGCCGCCTCAACGCCGTGGACGAAGAGGAGGCCCCTCCTGCAGAGTCCGCGTCCGCCGCACCGGCGGCCCCGTCCGCCGATGGGCCGGGCCATGAGGCCTTCCCGGCCGTGGATACGGGGTATGTGGCGGTGAGCAACGTGCAGGTCCGCGCTTTGCGCGGGGGCAGGCTGCGCATTGCCCTGGACCTGCGCAATACGGACAGTCAGAAGATTGCCGTCGGCACGGTCAGCGCCGTGCTGCTCACGGCCGACGGCAAACGCCGTACCCTGGATGCGAACCCGGACAGCGCGGCCAGCTTTCGCATCAACCGTTTTAAGCGCGCGGTCATGATGGTGGACGCGGGGCGCAGCCGTATGACCAACGCCCAGGTTTTCCTGGAAGTACATTCTCAGGATGGGGCGGTGGTCTTCCGTAATATTTTTCCTGTGGAGCGTTAGGGCATTGCAATTTTGCAATGCCCTGGCGGTTGCGTAAGCAGACGCCCGCCGTGGAGGCGCAAGCGTAGCTGCAGCCGTTGCGGCGCAGGAGCTTGGCCCGTTACGGCGGGCAAAGACGGCAGCGCTATGCAGTTGCGCGCTTAAGCGCCGGAACGCGCGTGCCGTAACCTTTCGCGTATGCATTCTCAAAGGTAATCTGCTCTGGCACGCGCGTATCCTCCTAGGGCGTCCGCAAAGGGCCGCCTTTCCCCACACGGGCCGACGCGCTGCCGTCGGCATCCCCAAAAATCCACTTCCTTTGAAGGAACAGCAATGAACAAGCACGGTTTCACACTGTTTACGGAAAAAGATCTGCACGAGGTCGGCGGCACGGCGCGGCTCTGGCGGCACGAAGTCACGGGCACGGCGCTGCTTTCCGTCTGCAATACGGACGAGAATAAGTGTTTTGGGGTCAGCTTTCGCACGCCCCCGGCGGATTCCACAGGTGTGGCCCACATCCTGGAGCATTCTGTGCTCTGCGGTTCGGCCAAGTATCCGGTGAAGGAACCCTTTGTGGAACTGCTCAAGGGCTCTCTGCAGACCTTTCTTAATGCCTTCACCTTTCCGGACAAGACCTGCTATCCCGTAGCCAGCTGCAATCTGCGCGATTTTTACAACCTGGTGGATGTCTACATCGACGCCGTGTTCCATCCGCGCATCAGCGAAGACATCTTCAAACAGGAGGGCTGGCATGTGGAGGCCCCTGCGTCCGACGGTCCCTGGGCCTACAAGGGCGTGGTCTATAATGAGATGAAGGGCGTTTATTCTTCGCCCGATTCCATCCTGGCCGAGCAGAGCCAGCAGGCCCTGTTCCCGAACACCCTGTACAGCCTGGATTCCGGCGGCAATCCTGAGCACATCCCGGACCTGACCTATACGGCCTTTCACGATTTTCACAGCCGTTACTACCACCCCAGCAATGCCCGCTTTTTCTTCTGGGGCGACGACCCGGAGGAGGAGCGTCTGCGCCTGCTGGACGAAGCCCTGCAGGGTTACGCGGCCCGGCCCGTGGATTCCGTCGTGCCCCTGCAGCCCCGGCTCACTACGCCCCGGCGGCTGGAACTGCCCTATGCCGCAGCGGCGGGCGAAACCCGCGCCCTGTTTACGGTCAACTGGCTGCTGGGCGAACGCGGCGACGTGCACCAGGCTCTGCTTATGGAAATGCTGGAGCACGTTCTGGAAGGTCTGCCCGGTTCGCCCCTGCGCAAGGCGCTGATCGCCTCCGGTCTGGGCGAGGACACCACTGGCTGCGGTCTGGAAACGGACCTGCGCCAGATGTACTACTCCACAGGCCTCAAGGGCGTGGCCCCGGCCGACGTAGCCCAGGCCGAGGCCCTTATTTTTGATACGTTGGCGGACCTGACACGCACGGGCATTCCCGCCGCCGCTGTGGAGGCTGCCGTCAACAGCGTGGAATTTGCCTACCGCGAGAACAATTCCGGGCGCTTTCCCCGCGGACTGAGCGCCATGATTCAGGCCCTCTCCACCTGGCTTTACGACGGCGATCCCTTGGCCCCCTTGGCCTGGGAGGCGCCGCTCACCGCCATTAAGGACCGTCTGGCCGCCGGTGAAAAGCTGTTTGAAGCGGCCATTGCCGACAACTTCCTGAATAACGCCCACCGCGCCACGGTGGTGCTGCTGCCCGACGCCGGACTGGGCGCGCGGCGGGAGGCGGACGAGGCCGCCCGTGTGGTCGCCGTGCAGGCCGCTGCCGGACCGGAGGAACGCGCTGCCCTGGTGGCGGAAACCCGTCGTCTGCAGGAAGCCCAGACCGCGCCCGACAGCCCGGAGGCCCTGGCCAGCATCCCGGCCCTGGGCCTGGACGATCTGCCGCGAGAAAACGCCGTTATCCCCCGCGCTGTAGCCCAATGGCCGGAAACGGCCCTCAGCCATGAGCTGCCCACCAGGGGCATTGCCTACGTCACCCTGTTGTTGCCGCTGGAAAACGTGCCCGACCGCCTGGCCCCCCTGCTGCCCCTGTTTGCCCGCAGTCTCACGGAAACAGGCACGGCCCGGCGGGACTATACGGAACTGGGCGCGCTCATGGCCGCCAAAACCGGCGGCCTGGGGGCCGACCCCTTGCTGGGGGTGGTGCGCGGCAGCCGCAAGACCGTGAGCTGCCTCAGCCTGTCGGGCAAGGCGGTGTATGATAAGCTGCCGGATCTCTTTGAACTTGTGGCCGAAGTTTTGTTGGAGCCCCAGACCGATGCGGCTGTGTTGGGCGAGCGCCTGCGCCAGATGCTGCTGGAGGCCAGGGCGCGGCTGGAACACGGCCTGCAGGCAGCGGGGCACGCCGCTGTGAGCGCCCGGCTGCGGGCGCGGTACACGGGCGCGGGGGCCCTGGCCGAACGCACCACGGGCCTGAGCTATCTGGAAAGCGTGCGCGGCTATCTGCGGCGTCTGGAGGCCGAGCCGCAAGCCCTGCTGGACGATCTGGAAGAGCTGCGCCGTCGCATCGTGGCCCGGCCCGGCGCTGTGTTTGACTGCACGGCCGAGGCCGAGGGCCTGGCCCTGGCCGAAACCCACGCCCGGCAGCTGCTGCGGGCCCTGCCGCCCGTGCGGGCCGGCGGGCGGGGCGATTTGGGCGTGGCCCCCCTGGATCTGCCTGCTGGTGAAGCCTTTGTGGCCCCCGCCCAGATCAACTATGTGGGCAAGGCCGCCAACCTCTATGATTTGGGCTACACCTATCACGGTTCGGCCAGCGCCATCCTGCGCTATCTGCGCATGGGCTATCTGTGGGAGCAGGTGCGCGTGCGCGGCGGGGCCTACGGGGCCTTTTGCGGTCTGGACCGCCTGGGCGGCACCCTGGTCTGCTCTTCCTACCGCGATCCCAATGTGGACGACACCCTGAGCGCCTTTGACGGCATGGCGGATTTTCTGCGCTCCTTTACCCCAGATGCGGCCCAGCTCACCCAGGCCATTGTGGGGGCCATCGGCGATCTGGACGCCTATCAACTTCCCGACGCTAAGGGCGCGCAGTCTCTGGCCCGCTGGCTCACGGACGATACGGACGCGGCCCGCGCGCTCATGCGTGAGGAAATCCTCGGCACCACGCCGCGTCACTTTAAAGAGTTTGCCGACGTGCTGGCCACGGCCGCGCGCGAGGGGGCCGTTTGCGTGCTGGGCGGGCCCAAAACCCGGGCCGCGGCTGCGGCCCACGGCTGGCCCATGCAGAAACTGGTGGAAACCCAGGGGGGCACGGAGAACTAGAGCCGTTAGCGAATGAAATGAGCTAACTGCTCTGCAAGGATTTTCTTGAAAATCCTTGCCACGAAATGCGCGAAGGCAGGCTTTTGCCTGCCGTAAGCGAGCATTTCAAGTGTTAAATGCTCTAGGCTGACGGCCCCGGCAATATCCTCTTGCGCCGTGCAAGCGGGCGTGCGCGCCGCTGAACAGAAACCCGGCCAGAAACCTGGCCAGAAACCCGGCAGGACAGGCAACCATGGCCTGATCCTGCCGGGTTTCTGCGCTGGTCTGGCGTCACGCCGGGGGCGGGCCGGGTTGTCTTCTGCATATTTTCCCGGACGGAAAAAGCAGCAGCGCGGCCAAGGCCTGCGCCATGCTTGAGAAAAAAAGCGCCATCAGCCTTTTTTGACGCCGGACGGGCACACTTTTTTCATATTTCCCCCTTCTCTTTTGCCGTGGTTCAGGCTATGCTGAGTTATCCGTAAACGGGACAGCACCGCCCCCGGTCTTCTTTTTGGGGTGCGGAGCCGAGATTTTTTTGGGGAGATGGTTGACTTTTTGTTAGATTATTCACAAGATGCTTTTGAAAGCAGTCCTCCCGCTTGGCGCGCCGGCACGCCAGCCCCAGGGGGAGGCGCCCATAACCAAAACACGGAGGATTTCGCGATGTCCAAACTGGTAGCTCCTCATGGCGGCAAGGGCCTGGTCTGTTGCCTTCTGGAAGGCAAGGCCCTGGAAGACGAAAAGAAAAAAGCCGCTGGCTTGAAGCAGATCGAAATTTCTTCTCGCGCCAAGGGCGACCTGATCATGATGGGCATTGGCGGCTTTTCGCCCCTCAAAGGCTTCATGAACAAGGCCGACTGGAAGAGCGTTTGCGAAAAAATGACGCTTTCCGACGGCACCTTCTGGCCCGTTCCGGTGACCCTGGACATCGCCGCCGCTGATGCCAAGGGCCTGAAACCCGGTGAGGAAGTGGCCCTGGTCCGCAAGGGCGAGATTATGGCCACCATGAAGGTCGAGGAAGTCTACGAGATGACCGAGGCCGACAAAAAGTGGGAATGCGAGCTGGTGTTCAAAGGCTCCGGCCCGGACTCCGAAAAGTTTTGGGAAGTGGCCCCCAGCGACCACCCCGGCGTGAAAATGGTGCTGGCCCAGAAGGAATTCAACCTGGCCGGCCCCGTCAAAGTGCTTTCGCAGGGCGAATATCCTGAGAAGTTCCCCGGTGTGTACATGACCCCCGCCCAGCTGCGCGCCAAGATGGACGAACGCGGCTGGCAGAAAGTGGCCGCCCTGCAGCTGCGCAACCCCATGCACCGCTCGCATGAATACCTGGCCAAAATTGCCGTGGAAGTCTGCGACGGCGTGGTCATCCACTCTCTGGTGGGCTCCCTCAAGCCCGGCGACATCCCGGCCGAAGTCCGCGTGAAGTGCATTGACACCTTGGTGGACAAATACTTTGTCAAAGACTTCGTCATCCAGGCCGGTTATCCTCTGGACATGCGCTACGCCGGGCCCCGCGAAGCCCTGCTGCACGCCACCTTCCGCCAGAACTACGGCATCAACAACCTCATCGTGGGCCGCGACCACGCCGGTGTGGGCGACTTCTACGGCATGTTTGAAGCGCAGGAAATCTTCCGCAAGATTCCCCAGCCCGCCGAAGAAGGCAAGCGCCTGCTCTGCCATCCGCTGAACATCGACTGGACCTTCTACTGCAAAAAGTGCGACGGCATGGCCAGCATGCGCACCTGCCCCCACGGCAAGGAAGATCGCGTTATCCTGTCCGGCACCAAGCTGCGCAAGATGCTCTCCGAAGGCGCGGAAGTGCCGGATCACTTCGGCCGTGAAGAAGTGCTCGTTATCCTGCGTGAGTACTATTCCAGCCTCACCGAAAAGGTGGAAATCAAAATGCAGCGCGCCGCTTCCGGCTCGACCATGTAAGTTCGGCTCCGGAACAACGCCATCACAACATCAAGAGGCGCCCGCAAGGGCGCCTCTTGTTATTTTCTGCGTGGGCGCAAACGCCTTGCTGCAGTGTTGCCGCGTGTTGTGTCAGGAGGTTGCAGGGCATTTCAATATTACAATGCCCTGGCGGTTGCGTAAGCAGTGGCCAGCGCAATTGCAAGTGGAGCCTATTCGTCGCCCACTTTGAGCGCGGCCAAAAAAGCCTCCTGCGGCAGTTCCACATTGCCCATGCGCTTCATGCGTTTTTTGCCTTCCTTCTGTTTTTCCAACAGCTTACGCTTGCGGGTAATGTCGCCGCCGTAGCACTTGGCGGTCACGTCCTTGCGGAAGGCCGAGACGGTTTCGCGGGCAATGATCTTTTGGCCGATGGCAGCCTGGATGGCTACCTGGAAGAGCTGGCGCGGGATGCTGCGCTTAAGTTTGAGGGCCAGGGCCCGGCCGTAGGTATAGGCACGGTCGCGGTGCACGATGACAGCCAGAGCGTCCACGGGTTCGCCATTGAGCAGAATGTCCAGGCGCACCAGGTCCGCAGCGCGGTAGTCCAGCGGGTGGTAGTCCATGGAGGCGTAGCCCTTGGTGGCGGACTTGAGCCGGTCAAAAAAGTCGTAGACGATTTCGGCAAAGGGCAGTTCGTAGGTGAGCACCACGCGGTTGGTGGCCAGATAGTGCAGGTTTTTTTGGAAGCCGCGCTTTTCTTCGCACAGTTTCATGACGTTGCCCACGTATTCGTTGGGCACATGGATATCCATGTTCACATAGGGTTCATAGAGCGCGCGGATTTTGGTGGGGTCCGGCAGGCGGCTGGGGTTGTCGATCTCCAGGGTTTTGCCGTCGCTGGTTTCCACCTTGTAGATAACCGAAGGGGCAGTGGCGATGAGACCGACTTCGAACTCCCGCTCCAGGCGCTCCTGAATGATTTCCATGTGCAGCAGGCCCAGAAAGCCGCAGCGGAAGCCAAAGCCCAGAGCCTGCGAGGTTTCCGGTTCAAAGGTAAAGGCCGCGTCATTAAGCTGCAGCTTTTCCAGCGCGGCCTTAAGGTTTTCGTAGTCTTCAGACTCGGTGGGGTAGAGCCCGCAGAAGACCATGGGCTTTACGTCCTTGAAGCCCGGCACGGGGGCATCGGCGGGGTTGTCGGCCAGAGTAATGGTGTCGCCCACCTTGGCGTCGCCCAAGGCCTTGATGGAGCCGCACAAAAAGCCCACTTCACCAGCCTGCAGCTGGGGCACGTCCTTGGCTTCGGGGGAGAACACGCCCAGACGCAGCACTTCATATTCCTTGCCCGTACTCATAAGGCGCACCGTGTCGCCCACGCGCGCGCGGCCGTCCATGACCCGAAACAGGATTACCACGCCCTGGTAACTGTCGTACCAGGAGTCAAAAATCAGCGCTTTGAGCGGAGCTTCGGGGTTGCCCTCCGGCGCGGGCAGGCGGTGGACAATGGCCTCCAGCACCTGGTCCACGCCTTGCCCGGTCTTGGCCGAAACGGGCAAGGCCTCGGAGCAGTCCAGGCCGATGCTTTCTTCTATTTCGGCCTTGACGCGCTCCACATCCGAGCTGGGCAGGTCTATTTTGTTCAGTACGGGGATGATTTCGTGGTCGTGGTCCAGGGCCAGGTAAACGTTGGCCAGGGTCTGCGCTTCCACGCCCTGGGTGGCGTCCACCACCAGCAGGGCGCCTTCGCAGGCCGCCAGGGAGCGCGAAACTTCGTAATTGAAGTCCACATGGCCGGGCGTATCAATGAGGTTAAGCTCGTAGGTGCGGCCGTCGGCGGCAGTGTAGGGAATGCGCACGGTTTGCGCCTTAATGGTGATGCCGCGCTCACGCTCCAGGTCCATCCTGTCCAGATACTGCTGGCGGGCCTCACGCTGGCTGACCACGTTGGTCAGTTCCAGAATGCGGTCGGCCAAGGTGGATTTACCATGGTCGATGTGGGCAATGATGCAAAAATTGCGGATGTGGTCCTGTTTGGGCATGGCGTGTTCCTGCGGCCTGAGTAACGTTTTTGAGCAGAATTCTATAACCAAGTTCCGCGCAAAAGTCCATGTGTCCATGGGGCCGCGACAGCTTTGCGCGCGGTGGTTGCGGAGCAGAATCTACGCCCCCGCGAAGGAACGACCGAACAAGCCGCAATGACGCTGCGCTCGTCGGCTGCGGAGCAGGGCACAAGTGCGCCATGGGCGGGAGGAACTCCGGTTTGGTGCGGGCTCGCGCCGCGTGCCGCAACGCGGCGCACTGCCGCCCACGACACGAAAAAGGCGGCCCCGAGGAGCCGCCCTTGTGGACAATGGCTGGTCCGGCCTTACGCGTAGGGGTTGGCGTACAGCAGGATGAAGCTGATAACCAGGGCGTAAATGGCCAGGGATTCAATGAAGGCGAAGGCCAGAATCATGGTGCCGGTGATTTTGCCGCTCACGTCAGGGTTGCGGGCAACGCCTTCGCAGGCGCCTTTGAGGCCCAGGCCCATGCCGATGCCGCAGCCGAAGGCGGCGATGCCGATGCCGAGGGCGGCGGCCAGGCAGGTGTAGCCCAGGGCGGCGGCGTCAAGGCTGCTGGCGGCGAAGGACATGCTGGCCATGCCCATCAGGACCACGGTGTTGAGGGCGATCATCAGAATCTTGCGCATGAGACACTCTCCTTGCACTGTTGTATGGTTGGGTCGTAATGACCATTCCCGGCAGATTCGGGCCGCAGATGCGGCGTATGCGCGACGTTCGGGGCCGCGCCAAAGGTTCCTAGTGTTCGGGGGCTTCCAGCGCGCCCTTGATGTAGAACATGGTAAGCATAAAGAACACAAAGGCCTGCATGAGCTCGCCCAGCAGGAACAGCGCATAGGTGGGCAGGGTACCCAGAATGGGCGCCATGACGAAGAAGAGAATCAGCACAATTTCCTCGCCCCGCAGGTTGCCGAAAAGACGGAGGGAAAGCGAGATGGGGCGGGAAAGGTGCGACACAATTTCCAGCGGAAACATGAGTGGGATGAGGAATTTGGAAGGTCCGGTAAAGTGGTGGATGTAGTGCCCCTTCCAGCGGATGAGGCCCACGGCGTTGTAAAATATCAGCACAAACAGGGCCATGCACACGGTGGTATTGAGGTTGGCCGTGGGCGAGTCAAAGCCGGGCACCAGACCGATGAGGTTCATGGACAGGATGTAGATAAACATGCCCACGAGCAGGCCTACATATTTGCGGCCGTTTTCGCCCATGGTGTAGATGATGAATTCCTCAAGACTGTTGACCAGGGCCTCAAAAAAGTTCTGCAGCCCGCCGGGCACCAGGGTCAGGCGACGGCGCATGATCCAGGCCAGGGTAAACAGTATGGCCATACAGACCCAGGAATAGAAGACGTGCTTGAATTCCACCACCTGCCCGCCGAGGGTGACGTTGTCCAGACCCACAAACGTGGAGAGCAGTACCGGATGCGGCAAACCACCTGCCATGAGCCATGCCTCCTGTGCCTAGGCGCTGTGCGCCGGTTGCTGTGTGGCCCGAGGGCCGTTCCCCAGAAAAATTGTCTTCCGCCGTTCTAGGGCATTGCAACCTTGCAATGCTCTGCGGTTGCGTAAGCAGCCGCCTGCCGTAGAGGCATAAGCGCAATTTGTTTGCGCGCTTAAGCGCCGGAACGGGCGTGCCGTAAACTTTGAGAAGACATATTCGCAAAGTTTATCTGCGCTGGCGTCCGGCTTTGCCCTGTTCGTGCGCGGCCAGAGCGTAGCTGAGCAGCGCACAGGCGCAGGCCGTGGCCATGCCGCTCAGCAGAGCCAGGGGCGGCGCGGCCCAGTGGACCAGGGCGGCGTACAGAATCGCGGCCACCACAGCCAGCCGGCCCAGCCAGCGCACAATGACAATGCGCAGAAAGGCCGTGCTGTAATCGCCCAGGCCGCGGCGCAGAAAGAAACGCGCCAGGCACCAGAACGTCCAGGCCATGACGGCCAAACCTACCCCGAACCAGAAAACCCAGGGGGTAACCGCAAAGAGCAGACCCCCGCCCAGCAGCGCCAGCGCTGTGAGCAAAATTTCGTTGCGCAGCAGGGCCCGTACAGCGGGATGGTCAATACCGCGTCGCCATAACCAGGCGTCAATGCTATGGAACATCCGTCGCACTCTGTTCACCCCGGTCGGCGTCCGCCGTGTTCCCCTGTGCCGCGTCCGCTGTCCGCCGCGTCGTCTTTTCCGGCAAAGCGTCGTCCTGTGGGGCCTGTGCGGCGGCTGCGTTCGCATCCGCAACCGTCAGCCGCGGCGCGCTTTCCGCTTGTCCTGCCGACGGCGGCACGGCTGTTGCGCGTTGTGCCGCTTCCTGCGTTCGCGCCAGGCCTTTGGCCTTGTCGGCGTTGCGCCCGTGGGGGCCTTCCCCCCCGGGGCTGTCCGCAGTGCGCTGCCCGGAAGGCTCCGCGTCCGCTGCGTGCGTCAGGGCGGCCCGGCGTGCGGCGTCCTGGGCTTCAATCTTGCGCAGCAGGGCGCGCGTGTCGCGGTAAACGTTTAAAAAACCCGCGCCGATGCCCACCACCAGAAAAATCAGTTTGCACCAGGGGCTGGTGCCCAGCCAGCGGTCAAGCCCGTACCCGATGGCAAAACCCACAGCGGGCCCGCTGACCAGATGCAGACCGATGACCCCGGTGTTGGCCATGGCCTCCAGGCCGCTTTGCTGCTGCTTGAGAAAATCCTTGAACCACATGCGGCCTCCGGAACACACCCGGCGGAACCACCGTGTACGCCCAACGCTGTTCAAATTATCACAGGCTCTCGGACGCGTCAATGACTTTGGCCGGAAAAGCCCGCCGTCCTTTCCACATTTTTTGCGCTGCGGTTTTTTCGTCCGGGCTTCTTTACCCTGTTCCGCGTGCCGTCGTCCGCTTTTCCCTTGTTACCGCCTTGCGGCTGCCGCCCGCGTTGTATGCGGCAGGCGCGTCGCTGTTTTTCCTTATTGGCGGCTACAGCCTTTGCCACAGGCTCAGGCATTCCACATGCGGGGTGTGGGGAAAGAGGTCCACCGCCGCCAGCCGCGCCAGCCGGTAGCCTTCGCGTAGCAAGGCGGCATCCCGCGCCAGGGTCGCGGGATTGCAGGAAATGTAAAGGATGCTCCTGGGCCGCAGCCGCAACAGTGCCGCGAGCGCCGCCGGGGCCAGGCCTGCGCGGGGCGGATCCGCCAGGACCATATCCGCCGTTGCCGTCCGCTCCTGCAGCAGCAGCGCTGCGTCCCCGGCCGCATACCGGCAGTGGTCCACGCTCAGGCCTGCGGCATTTTCCCGCGCCAGGGCCACAGCGCGCGCATCCTGCTCCACGCCGTACAAACGGGAAAAGGCCGGGGCCAGCAAAAGGCCCGGCGCGCCCACACCGCAGTAAAGGTCCAGCAGTTCTCCTCCGCCCTCCGGCAGCAGGTCCAGGGCCGTGCGGGCCAGAATCTGCGCCGCGCTGGTATTGACCTGAAAAAATGAGGCCACGTCCAGAGTAAAAAATCGGCCCAGCAGGGGCAGATGGAGCCGGGCGGCCTCCGGCCGGGACCGGCCCGTGGCGTCCAGCACATCCACCCGCCGTTCGCCCAGAGTCAGGGCGTCCGCTCGGCCGCGTTCTTCATGCACAAAGGCCGCCAGGTGGGGGAAAGCGGCCAGCAGCTCCCGGCCCAGGCCGCGTACTGCGGCCCGCGCCGTGGCGTCGCCGGGGCTGGTGAGGCAAAGCGCCCACCAGCGCGGGCTGCGCAGATCCGCCGCCAGGCCGCGCCGCAAGGTCAAAAAACGCCAGAAGCCGCCGGCCTGCTCCGCGTCCCTGCCCAGAAGCATCCGGTTCTGAAAAGTCCGGCTCTGCCTGCGCCGTGCGGGTTGATGGCGCTGCTCCGGGGCATTCCAGGCGTTCAGGCCGTTGCGGCGCGCCAGATCTTGGGCCAGGTTTTGGGCTGCTGCGGCCATGCGCAGGGCTTCGGGCGGCAGCAGGGTACAGCCCGGCACGGGCGTCACCCGGCGGCCGCCGCGCTCGCGCAGGCCCAGCACGGGCAGGCCTGCTGCGTCCGGGCCAAAGGCCAGCTCCATTTTGTTGCGAAAGCGTGTTGTGGCGGGCGAGGCCGCCACCGGTCCCAGCAGGGCTTCAAGCTCCGGGCGGGGCAGGCCGCCCACGCGCTCCAGGGCGTCCAGAACCAGGGTACGCTTCCAGGCCAGTTGACGCGCCTGCGGCAGCGTCTGCAAGGGGCAGCCGCCGCAGGCATCTCCGTGCGGGCAAAGGGGCGGAACCGCGTCCGGGGTTTGCCGCAGCACTTCCGTAGAGGCGGCCTCCCAGAAGCGGGGCTTGCGGCGCAGCACCCTGGCGCGCACCTGCTGTCCCGGCAGGCCGCCCACAACAAAAACCACGGTTCCGTCCAGGCGCGCCACGCCCCGGCCGTCGTGGCTCAGCCCGTGGATTTCCAGAATCGGGTCTGCGCTCATGCGTTGCCTTTCTGCCCGGATTTGCGCGGGGCGTGGCGGTAGTGGGCCAGGCTTTCCGCCGCGTCGTCTTCCCGTAGAAACAGGGTCAGCAGCAGGGCCGTGCCCAGCGCGCCCATAAAGACCACGTCAGCAGCGGCGTATCCGCCGGTAAGGTCGTAGGCGTAGCCCATGATGGGGTAGCCGGCGCAGCGCAGAATAATGAAGATGGACACGAATTTGTAGGACGGCAAAAAGTTTTCGCTGCCGAAGTAGTAGGAAACCGCAGCGGGCAGCACTGTCCACAGGCCGCCGATGCAGGCGCCGAAGACTACGCTGAACACGGCGAGGTTGAGCAGGGTGTGGGGCAGGAAGCCCATGCCCATGCTGGCAAGACAGGTGGACATGACCAGACGCGAGGCCGTGAGGGGGGTGAGCCTGTCGCAGATCCAGCCCCAGAAGTATTTGCCCAGAGCGGCAAACAGGGCGGCAGTGCAGGCCAGCAGCATGGCGGGGTAGGGGGCCAGACCCAGGTCGGCGAAGCGGGGCTTCATTTGACTCATGACCGAAGACCCCACCATGAGGGCCAGGCCGAAGGCCAGCCCCATGCAGTAGGCCTGGGGCGTATGCAGCATGGCGTTGAAGGAGGTATCCTGGTGCTGCCGCTTTTTGGGCTGGTAGGGTTCGTGGCGGCGGCCATCGGGGTGCAGGCGCATGTCCTGGGGGGAGTCGCGCACCATGAGCCAGGAGAGGGGCGCCAGCGAACAGGTCAGCAGGCCCAGGGCCAGGTAGGCCGTGCCCACGCTGAAGGTATTGATGAGGACCATGCTCAGCAAGGGCAGGATGACGCCGGAAAGGGAGGTGCCCGCATTGGCCAGACCAAAGGCGCGGCCCCGGAAGTGGTGGAACCAGTTGCTCACGAGGGCGTTGCCCACCACGCCGCCGCAGATTTGGGTGGAAACCCAGGCCACGGTAAAGAGCAGGGTAAACAGGGGCAGACTCGTGGTGCCGCCCAGCAGGATGGTAGCGATGCCCCCGGTGAACGCCCCGATGGTCATGAGGCGTCGCAGGGAGTGGCGGGCGCAGAGCCCGGCGGCCAGGGGCATGGCGATCTGCCCCACAAGAGTGGCCAGCCCCATGCCCACGTTGAGCTCTGCGCGCGTCCAGCCGTTGAGGGCGCAGAGGGGCTCCATAAAGGCGTTCATGCAGTAGAGCACCGTGCCCTGCAGCATAAAATTGCCGCTCATGGAAAGCAGGCTGATTTTCCAACCGTAAAACACGCGGGCCTCCTGCACGGGGAGCGGCGCCGACAATTTTTTGAAAGTGGCGTTGCGTTGTTGAACATAACGCCAAAGGCAGCGGCGCTCAAGCCCACAGGGCCGTGAAAAGGAAAGATTCCTTACCGCTGGCAACTGGGCACGATTTTTGCTTTATTCCCTCGGCAAGAGCCGCCGTCAGGGTGGCGACGCAAGGGGGCGCGGCGCATGTTCGGCAAGCAGACGGATCCCAGCAGAACGGAACAAGCCACACCAAAACGGCGCAGCAAAAACCGGGAGGAGGGCAATGTTCCCAAGTCGGCGGAGCTGGGCAAGGCCGTGAGCCTCACGGCAGGGGTGCTCTGCCTGTATGCCCTGATCGGCCCCATGACCGAGCGGATCAAAGCCCTGTACCGACATTTTCTGGGCCATGCCTGGGAGTTCGACCCCAACCCCGAAAACGTCTACAGCCTTAGTCTGGACCTTATGGCAGAGGTCGCCAAGCTCATTTTGCCCGTGCTGCTGCCCCTGGCCCTCTGCGCTTTGGCGGCACAGCGTCTGCAGGTGGGCAAGCTCTGGACCACCAAGGTCTTCAAGCCCAAACTGCAGCGCTTCAACCTTATCAAGGGGTTGAAGCAGATGTTTCTTTCGCCCCAGACCTTGCTGCGTTCGCTCAAAAGTCTGCTGTTTTCCCTGATTCTTACGCTCATTCCCGGCTATGTGCTCTATGCGGAGTATGAAAATTTTCTGCCCATGTACTACGCCACCAGCGAAGGCGTGGCCGCCTACATGCTGCGCATGGCCTTCAAACTCGCCTGGTATGCGCTGCTGCCCATCCTGGCCATTGCCGCCTTTGACGTCTGGCAGACGCGCTTTGCCTACAACGAAGGCATGAAAATGACTAAGGACGAAGTGAAGGATGAGCAGAAGCAGGCTGAAGGCGACCCCATCATCAAAGGGCAGCAGCGCAAAAAAATGATGGCCGCCATGTCCAAGCGCATGCTCCAGAGCGTGCCCAAGGCCGACGTGGTGGTGACCAACCCCACCCACATTGCCGTGGCCCTGCGCTACAATACCGCCGAGGCTCCGGCCCCGGTGGTGCTGGCCAAGGGGGCGGACCACCTGGCGGAGAAAATCAAGGAAATAGCCCGCGAAAATCGCATCCCCATCAGGGAGAACGTGCCCTTGGCACGAGCTTTGTATAGTTCTGTGGAAGTGGGGGACATGATCCCCGAAGATTTGTACAAGGCCGTGGCCGCAATACTGGCCAGCATCTGGAAGCTCAAGCCCCGCGCGGCCGGCCCCGGTTCGGCCTAGGTCCGGACGCAGCCCCTGCGGCCCCACAGTGAGGTGTCAGAATAATGGCAACAGCGACCCTTCCGCAAATAGACTACAGCCGCTTTTCCAAGCACGGCGAAGTGGCCCTGGCCGCCGGCGTGGTCATCATTCTTTTTGTCATGCTGGTGCCTCTGCCCACGTTTTTTCTGGATATCATGCTCTGCGTGAGCATTTCCATCTCTCTGCTCATTCTCATCACCACCATGTTCATGACTTCGCCGCTGGAGTTCACCATCTTTCCTTCTCTGCTGCTGGTGACCACCTTGCTGCGGCTTTCGCTCAACGTGGCCTCCACCAGGTTGATTCTGCTCAACGGCAACATGGGGGCCAGCGCGGCGGGCGAGGTCATCCGCGCTTTCGGCCAGTTTGTGGTGGGCGGCAGCTATGTGGTGGGCGCGGTCATCTTTCTTATTCTGTTCATTCTCAACAAGGTGGTCATCACCGCGGGCACCACGCGCATCGCCGAAGTGGCGGCGCGCTTTACCCTGGACGCCATGCCCGGCAAGCAGATGGCCATTGAGGCCGACCTCAACGCCGGGCTTATTGATGAGGAAGAAGCCACCAACCGCCGGGCCGCCATGCGGAAGGAGGCCGACTTCTATGGCGCTATGGACGGCGCGTGCAAATTCGTCTCCGGCGACGTCAACGCCGGCATGTTCATCACCCTGGTCAACATCGTGGGCGGCATCATCATCGGCATGGTCCAGAAAGACATGGACTGGAACACGGCCCTGACCACCTATTCCCTGCTGACCATCGGCGATGGTCTTGTCAGCACCATTCCTTCCATCGTCACTTCCACGGGCACGGGCCTGCTGGTTTCGCGTGCGGCCTCCGAGGCCCGCATGGGCGAAGAATTTCTGGCCCAGCTCACCTTCAACGCCAGGGCCCTCAAGCTGGTTTCCGCCGTGCTGCTGCTGTTTGCCCTGGTTCCGGGCCTGCCCACCATTCCCTTTCTTATCCTCTCTGCGCTCATCTTCAGCGTGTCCCGCCTGAGCGCGCAGCGTGAGGAAGCCCAGGACGCCGCTGCGGCCAAAAGCAAGGCCAAAGCCAAGGCCAAGGGCTCCGGCGTTGCCGACACCCCGGAAGAAGTGCAGGCCCTGCTGCCCCTGGATATTCTGGAGCTGGAAGTGGGCTACGGCCTCATCCCTCTGGTAGATGAGGAGCAAAGCGGCAATCTGCTGGCGCGCATCCGCTCCATCCGGCGGCAGTTCGCTCTGGATATGGGCGTGGTCATCCCCTCCCTGCACCTGCGCGATAACCTGCAGCTCAAGCCGGGGCAGTACGCCTTGCTGATCAAGGGCAACCAGGTGGCTTCGGCAGAAATACTGGTGGACCACTTCCTGGCCATGGACCCCGGCAACGTGACCACCAAGATCAGCGGCATCGAAACCCGCGAGCCGGCCTTCAACCTGCCGGCCCTGTGGATACCCGCCAGCCAGCGGGAAGAAGCCATGCTGGCCGGCTATACCGTGGTGGACCCGGCCACGGTTATCGCCACCCACCTCACCGAGGTCTTCAAACGACATTTGTCCGATTTTCTGGACCGTCAGGCCGTGCAGGCCCTGCTGGACACCCTGGCCAAGCACGCGCCCAAGGCCGTGGAGGATCTGGTGCCCAACGTTCTGCCCCTGGGCACAGTGCAGAAGGTGCTGCAGCTGCTGGTGCGCGAAAACGTCGGCATCCGGGATATGCTCACCATTGTGGAAACCCTGGCGGACTTCGGCCCTGGCGTCAAAAATGCCGAAATGCTTACGGAATATGTACGCGAACGGCTCTCTCGTTCCATTGTGCGGCCCTATCTGGACAGCCAGGGCGCGCTGCCCGTGCTGACCCTGGCCGCCAACGCCGAACGCGCAGTGCAGGAGGGCGTGCGCCATGCCGACAACGGCGCGAGCTTCCTTTCGCTCAACCCGGTCGTGGCGCAGCGCCTGGTGCAGAACATCAACGCAGCGGTGGAAAATGCCGTCAGTACCGACGGTCAGCCCGCCCTGCTGGTCAACCCCGTCATCCGGCCCCATCTGGCCCAGCTGGTGACGCGCTTTCTGCCCAATGTGCCCGTCATTTCTCAGGCGGAAATCCCCCAGGACATCCGTCTGCAGTCCGTGGGCGTGGTGGCGGCGGAATAACAAGGGCCCCGCTTGTGGCGGGGCCCCCATGCAAGAAGCGGCGGCGCGGGCAGTCAGGGCCCGTGTCGCCGTTTCTTTGCGCCTGTGGCGGCGCGTTAAATATTCTCCGTCACCCAGTCCACCACCTGCGCCATGCGCTTGAGCATATAGCGGTGAGACGGCAGGGGCTGGGCCAGATCGTCCAGGTCGCCGTCCAACCGGTAGATGCGCCAGTCGCCTTCAGGCAGCCGTCCCGCGGCCACGTCGGCGTTGACGGCCGCCCTGGCCGCGCCGGGAGAACAGAACAGCTCAAAATCGCTGGCTCCGGGGTCCAGCACCACGTCCGCGCCGCCGGCGATATCAATGATGTAGTTGCCCGGAGCGTACACATAGACGTAGGGGCAGGGCTCCGAGGGGGGGGCCGGTGTGGGGGCCGGGGCGGGTTCCGGGGTTTTGACGCAGGCTGTCAGGACCAGACTGGCCATGAGAAAAAGGCGTGTGCGCATGAAAACAAACCTCGCCAAAGGGGCCTAGCCCCGCTGCTGTTGCCGCGCCAGTGCCTGCAGGCGGCGGATGCGTTCCTCAATGGGCGGATGGGTGCTGAACAGGCCGGCCATCCCGCCGTGCGCAAACATGGGCGTGACAATGAACATCTGTTCCGTGCTGGGGTTGCCGTCCTGCATGGGGATGCGGCCGCTGGCCGCGCCCAGTTTGGCCAGCGCGCCCGCCAGGGCCAGAGGTTGCCCGCAAAGGGCCGCGCCCGTGTCGTCCGCCAGATATTCGCGTGAGCGGGAAATGGCCATCTGGATGAGCCCGGCCGCCAGCGGAGCCAGCAAGGCCATCATCAGGGCCGCCAGCGGATTGGCGCCGCCTTCTCCTTCACGATTGCCGCCGAAAATGGCCGTGAACTGAAAAATATTGGCCAGGGTGACAATGGCCGAAGCCATGACCCCGGCAATGGTCTGGATGAGGATGTCGCGGTTTTTGATGTGCCCCATTTCGTGCCCCAGCACCCCGCGCAGTTCCTCTGGCGAGAGCAGGCGCATGATGCCTTCCGTCACGGCCACCACGGCGTGTTCCGGGTTGCGCCCCGTAGCAAAGGCGTTGGGCGCGGCTTCGGGCACCACGCAGATGCGGGGCTTGGGGATGCCGGCATTCCGGGCCAGCTCTTCCACCATGCTGTGCAGGGCCGGGGCTTCTTCCGGGGCCAGCTCCCGCGCGCGGTACATGGACAGCACGATTTTGTCTGAATACCAGTAGCTGCCCACATTCATGAGCAGCGCCAGGCCAAAGGCGAAGACGACGCCCGTGCGCCCGCCCAGCAGGCCGCCCATGGCGATAATAATGCCCGAAAGCAGACCCAGAAGAAGAACGGTCTTGATCTGACTGGTCATGCCAACTCCTTTGCTGCAGAAAACGTGGGAAGGCGCGGCGCAAGGCCGCACTCAGGATACTATAAGCACAAGGGGGGCGCTGGCAAGCGGTGCCGCGTCGGAAATGGGGCGCGGGGGAGCGCGAAAAGGCATGCGGGAAAAAAGGGAGAAGGGGCATACGCTGGCCGGGGCTTGTGCAGCCCTGCGGGCAGGGCCGTCAGGGCACGGCCAGCGTACGCCCCTTCCCCGTCACAAGGCCCGCGCGACCCCCTTAATATACGACAGGCCGCGCGGGGCGGTATTATTCAGAGCGTTGCAACGGTGCAATACTCTGGCGGTTGCGTGAGCTGACGCCCGCCGTGGAGGCGCAAGCGCACCTTATTGGCGCGGTTGGCGCCGGAGCGAGCGGGTCTTATTTAATAACGCCGCAGGCTATGCGCGCCCCGCCGCCGCCCAGCGGCGCAGGTATGTCGGCGTAGTTGTCGCCGCCGGCATGGATCATCAACGAGCGGCCGCGCAGGTCGGCAGTGGTCAGCCCCGGAGCGTGCAGCCTGGCCTTGACCATACCTTGGGCGTCGGCGGTGATGAAGGGCAGATCACCCTTGTGGCCAGGTTTGCCGGGGCCTTCGTGCCTGCCGCTGTGGGCGGGATCAAAATGCCCGCCGGCGGCCAGCCCGGCCACGTTTTTGCCGTCCTTGGGGGCCGGGGCGCACGAGGGGTTTTCATGAATGTGCATGCCGTGGGGGCCTGGCGGCAGTCCGGTCATCTCCACCAGAATGTCCACCCCGCCCTTGCCGTCGTCGGTAAAGACCACACTGCCCAGTTCCTTATCCACCCCGGCGTCCGTTATCTTGTGCACGGGCGTCGTGAGGCTTTCGGCCCGCACATGGCCTGCGGCCACTGTCAGAATACCGCCCATAAGCAGCAGAAGGGGAATGATTTTTTTCATATGGCTGTCTCCTGTGGGGGGCTTGCGACGTACGGAGGTCCGTACGCCTTTTTCACTTAGTAAAATACTACAAAATTGCGGCGGGGGGGTCAACGGCAAAGTGGGATTTGCGCCCCTTGGCGAACTGCACCAAAAGGTGTATGCTCACCCGTTGGGATATGTCATGAAGGAATATCGGGACCACTATTTTCTTAAGGCCAAGCGGGAGCACTACCCCGCCCGGTCCGTGTACAAGCTCAAAGAGCTGGACGCCAAGTTCCGCCTGCTCAGGCCCGGTCAGAACGTGCTGGATCTGGGCGCGGCGCCGGGCTCCTGGTCTTTGGGCGCGGCGGAGCGGGTCGGGGGCAAGGGGTTCGTGCTGGCCTGCGACATCCAGAGCACGGACACGGTTTTTCCCCCCCAGGTGGAGTTCGCGCAGGAGGACGTTTTTAAGCGTTCTCCGGCCTTTGAGGCCCGGCTTGCGGCGCTGGGGCCTTTTGACGTGGTGCTGAGCGATATGGCTCCGCGCACCACGGGCACGCGCTTCACCGACCAGGCCCGTTCTCTGGAGCTGGCTCAGGAAGCCCTGGCCGTGGCCCGACAATGGCTGCGGCCAGGCGGGCATTTTGTGGTCAAGATTTTTATGGGGCCGGACATTCAGGAACTGCTCGCGCCCATGCGCGCGGCTTTTGGCACGGTCAAGTCCTTCAAGCCCAAGAGCTCACGGGCGGAAAGCAAGGAAACGTTCTTTGTGGGCCTGCACTTTCACGGGCAGGACGCGCCGCCGGGCATCTGAACTTTTTACACACCGCAGGTTTTTTTCGGAGGTTTTATGTCAGGGCACAGCAAATGGGCCAACATTCAGCACCGCAAGGGACGCCAGGACGCCAAGCGCGGCAAAGTCTTCACCAAGGCCGCTAAAGAAATCATCATCGCCGCCAAGGGCGGGGGCGATCCTGCGGGCAACCCCCGTTTGCGGGCGGCCATCGCCGCCGCCAAGGCCGTGAACCTGCCCAAGGACAAAATTGACGCCGCCATCCGCAAGGGCACGGGCGAGGACGCGGGCGGCGACCTGACCGAAACCTTTTATGAAGGCTACGGCCCCGGCGGCATTGCCGTTATGGTGGAAGTGGCCACAGACAATAAAAACCGCACCGTGGCCGAAGTGCGCCACCTCTTCACCAAACACGGCGGCTCCATGGGCGAAAACGGCAGCGTGGGCTGGATGTTTGACCGCAAGGGCGTCATCAGCGTGGACAAAGCCGCCTACCCCGAAGACAAAATCATGGAAGCCGCCCTGGAAGCCGGAGCCGACGACGTCATTGACGATGAGGACGTCTGGACCCTCCACACGGCCATGGCCGATTTTGGCGCGGTGCGCGACGCTCTGGAGGCTGCGGGCATTGCCATGCAGTCCGCGGAGCTGGCCATGGTTCCCCAGAATCTGGTGGCCGTGGATGCGGACATGGGCCAGAAGGTGCTGCGTTTTATGGACGCTCTGGACGACAACGACGACGTGCAGAACGTCTACGCCAATGTGGATTTTCCCGACGATATGCCCACAGACTGACGCGCTTGCGCGCCCGTCCTTCCCGGTCTATACTGGTCAATGGCGGGCGCGTTGACGCGCCCCCACGCACAAGGAGCCGCATGGAAGCCTGGGACATTGCATTTCGCGCCCTGAGCGCGGGCTACAGCGAGCACGTGGTGCTGCGGCAGATAGACGCCGTGCTGCCGGGGGGCAAGGTTTCCGTCATTCTCGGCGGTTCCGGCTGCGGCAAGTCCACCCTGCTGCGGCAGGTCATCGGCCTTTCACGTCCGCTGGAAGGCAGCGTGCTGCTGGGCGGGCGCGATCTGTTTGCCCTTAACCGGCGCGATTTTCGTCGGGCGCGCCGCCATATGGGCGTGCTTTTTCAGGACGGCGCCCTGCTGGGGGCGCTTACCCTGGTGCAGAACGTTACCCTGCCCCTGAGCGAGCATTTGCGCCTGCCTAAAGCGCGCATCCGCGAGGCGGGCCTGCGGGTGCTGCGCCTGGTGGGGCTGGAAGATTTCGCGGATTATTATCCCAATCAGCTTTCGGGTGGCATGCGCAAACGCGCGGGTCTGGCCAGGGCCATCATTGCCGAGCCGCGCGTGCTGCTCTGCGACGAACCCACCAGCGGCCTGGACCCCATCACCGCCGCGCGCATGGACGCCCTTTTGCTCTCCCTGCGGCAGCAGATGCCCAGCATGACCCTGGTGGTGGTGAGCCATGACCTGGCCAGCCTGCGCGTCATTGCTGACCATGTGCTGGTGCTGGGCGAGGGGCGGGCGCTGTTTTCCGGCTCGCTCGCCGAGCTGGAGGCCAGCCCGGACCCGTATCTGCGCCAGTTTTTGCGGCGTGAGCCCGGCCCGGACGCCGGCACCAATCTTCAGGACCCGCCGGACCCCGTAGTGCGTCAGGCCCTGGACCACTGGCTGGCCTCCTGACCAACCGCTGCGGGCGAGGCCGTTCTTTGAAGGCGGCGGGCTCGCCGGAGGCCGTCCTGCGGGAGTTGCCCTGCAAAAGTTTCCGGCTTGGCCCCGCGAGATCGGGCCCCCCCCGGAACAGGCCGCCTTTTGGGCGGTGCGCGACCTGCAGCGCCCCGTCGCGGGCAGCGGCGGTGTGCCGCTGACGCAGACGCACGCGGGGCTTGAAACTTTGCCCCCGTGTCCGTATAGTTTTTTGTAGACCGTCACCCCGGTCAAACCGGCAAGCTGGATACCGCATGAACTCTGCTCGTGAAACTGCCGTGGGCCTTTTTGTCCTCTTGGGCCTGCTTTGTGTGGCCTATCTCACCGTCAAACTGGGCAAGATGGAATTGTTCAGTTCTCAGGGGTTTGAGCTGGTGGCCCGTTTTGATTCCGTTTCCGGCCTGCGTGTAGGGGCGGATGTGGAGATGTCCGGCGTGCCCGTGGGGCGCGTGGTGGACATCCGCCTGGATCCGGACCCGTTGCGCAACCAGGCCGTGGTGCGCCTGCGTCTGAACAAGGATCTGCAGCTTTCGGACGACAGCATGGCTTCCGTCCGTACCAGCGGCCTTATCGGTGACAAATACGTCAGCCTCTCGCGTGGGGGCTCTGACCAGATACTCAGCTCTGGGGGCGCCATCACGGAAACAGAATCTGCCGTGGATCTGGGCGCCCTTATCAGCAAATACGCCTTCGGAGGAGTCAAATAATGCCCGCCGTCAGGCCCATGCGCCTTTTCTCCGCCTGCCTTTTCCTGCTGCTGGCCCTGGCTGTTGTTTTGCCGGGGGCTGCGGCGCTGGCCGCTTCGCCCGCCAGGCAAGCTCTGGAAACCTCCATCAGCCGCATTCTCGCCAGCATTAAAAATCCGGACTATGTCAACCCGACCACCCGCGGCCCCTTGCGTCAGCAGATTGAGGACGAGGTGCTGCACATTTTTGATTTCGGCGAATTTTCTTCCCGCACTGTGGGGCCGCGCTGGCGCACCTTCAGCCCGGACCAGCAACGCCGCTTCAGTGACGCTTTCGCCGAGCTGCTTATCAATACCTATCTGAACAAAATCGACGGCTACAACGGCGAGCAGGTGCTCTACACCGGCGAAACCGTTTCGCCCGAAGGCCGGCGCGTGGAAGTGCAGACCCTTATCACCATGAAGGACGGCAAAAAGGTGCCCGTGGCCTACCGCATGCTGCCCAAACGCGGCTCCTGGTTTGTCTACGACGTGCTTATCGAAAATCTCAGTTTGGTCAAAAATTACCGCACCCAGTTTCAGGACATCCTGAACAGCGCTAGCCCTGACCAACTTATTGCCAGAATCCGGGCCAAGACCCAGGAGGTAGGGCAGGGTGGCAACTGACCGACGCGCGCTTGCCTGGCGCTTTCTGCACGGTGGCCTGCTGGCGCTGTTTGCCTTGTTTTGTTGCCTGCGGGCCGCGCCCGTCACGGCGGCCCCCGCTGCGGAGCCGACCCCTTCCGCTGTCTACGGCAACGCCCCGGCCCTGCCGCCCGGTGCCGTCACCGTGCATCCTTATGGAACTATGCGCGTTTCCGACAGTCTGGACGACTATGACGACGCGCCTCTCAGCGCCATCGCCGACCCCCTTGAACCCTGGAACCGCTTCTGGTTCCACTTTAACGACATTTTCTTTCTTTACGTTGCCAAACCTGTTTACACGGCCTGGGAGTACATCACCCCCCACCAGCTGCGCAGCGGGTTGAAAAACTTTTTTTCCAACATTCTCTTCCCCGTGCGCTTCATCAATAATATTCTTCAGTTCCGCTTTATGGAGGCCGGGGTGGAGTTTGGCCGTTTTTTCATTAACACCACCACCAGCGCGGGCTTTGCCGATGTGGCCAAAGGCCTCAAAACTGTGGTGCCCGTGGACCCGGCAGGCGAGGACTTCGGTCAGACCCTGGGGCGCTGGGGCCTGGGGCACGGCTTCTATCTGGTCTGGCCCTTTATCGGGCCCAGCTCGGCGCGCGACACCGTGGGCCGCGTAGGCGACCTCTTCGCCGAACCCATGTTTTACCTGCAGCCCTGGGAGCTGAGCGCCGCAACGGGCGGAGGCCTGCGTTTTAACGCCTTGGGCGATGTGCTGCCCCTTTACGACGACCTCAACTCCGTGGCCGTGGACCCCTACATCGCCATGCGCGAAGCCTACGTCAGCTTCCGCCGGGCGCAAGTGCTGCACTAGCGCGCCATGTGCTTGCCGCAGGCCAGTCCGCCGCACGCCGCGCCCGTCCCGCCGGCCTCCACGGCTGCAGGCGTGTCTGCCGCGCGTTCAGATTGCCATACCCCGGCGCAAGGGGCCGCCCCTCTGCTGGCGCTGGAAGGCCTGAGCGTATTTTTCCGCACGGATCAGGGTCTGCTGCCCGCTGTGCAGGGGCTTTCCCTGCAGGTAGCTGCAGGCGCCGCCACCTGCCTGGTGGGCGAATCGGGCTGCGGCAAAAGCCTTACGGCCAGGGCCGTGCTGCGTCTGCTGCCCGAAAACGCCGTACAGCGGGGCCGCGTACTTCTGGAAGGCACGGACCTTGCCGCCTGCACCGGGCGTGAGCTGCGGCGCGTGCGCGGCCGCCGGGTGGGCATGGTTTTTCAGGAGCCCATGACCGCCCTCAACCCCGTGCTCACCGTGGGCAGCCAAGTGGCCGAGCCCCTGCGGCTGCACCTGCGCCTTCCCCGCGCGGCTGCCCGTCGGGAGGCCACGGCCCTGCTGGCTGAAGTGGGCATTCCCGATCCGCACAGCCGTTACAACGATTACCCCCACCAGCTTTCCGGCGGCATGCGCCAAAGGATTATGATCGCCATGGCCCTGGCCTGCGGCCCCCGCCTGCTGCTGGCGGACGAACCCACCACCGCGCTGGATACGACCATTCAGGGGCAGATTCTCCGTCTGCTGGCCGCCCGCAGCCGGGAACGCGGCATGGCCGTGCTGCTCATCACGCACGACTTGGGCATCGCCGCCCAAATGGCTGAAACCGTGGGCGTCATGTACGCCGGTCGCCTGGTGGAATGCGCCCCCGCCCAGGAACTCTTTGCCCATCCGCAACACCCATATACCCAAGGGCTGCTGCGCGCCGCACCGGCTCTGCGCCGGGCCGACCTGCGCCGCCTGCCTACCATCCCCGGCAGCGTGCCCGACCTCCGGCATATGCCCGCGGGCTGCCCCTTCCACCCCCGCTGCGCACACGCCCTGCCCCGCTGCGCAACAGAAATGCCCCCGGACCAGAGCCAAAACGCGCACCGCGTGGCCTGCTGGCTGACGTGTGAGCCGTAGGCTTACCTTCCCCTTACAAGCAGGTTTCTTGGAACATAGAGTACTTTTGAGAATATGTATTCCCAAAAGGTACGGCACGCGCGTTCCGGCGTCTGAGCGCGCAACGACAGAGTGGTGCTGCACTCGTAGCGAGCGCTGTCTTTGCCCGTAACTAGCGCTGCTGTCTTTGCCCGTAACTTCCTTCGTCGTAACGGGCCAAGCTCCTGCGTCGTAACGGTTGCAGCTACGCGTGCGCCTCCACGGCGGGCGTCTGCTTGCGCAACCGGTCAGGACCTTACAACGTTCAAGGCCCTAATATCCCGACTGCATGGCCTTGCGCAGGGCGGCCACTTTGGCGGGGATGTCCGGCGCACCCACAAGGTCGGTGATCAGGCAGCAGCAGCGTGCGCCGTGGCGGGCCACGTCGGCGATGTTGTGTTCCTTGATGCCGCCGATGGCCACCAGGGGCAGATCGATGTTCCGGCTCACCCAGTCCAGGTATTCCAGGCCCACGGGGTCCACCACGTCTTCCTTGGTGTGGGTGGCGTAGATGGGGCCCACGCCGATATAGTCCGCACCCAGGCCGCGGGCGGCTTCAGCCTGTTCCGGCTTGTGGGTGGAAAGGCCGATGAGCATGTCCGGGCCCACCAGAGCGCGCACCTGGGGCACGGGAAAGTCCTCCTGGCCTACATGCACGCCGTCGGCTTCAGCCAGAATCGCCAGGTCCACATAGTCGTCCACAATAAAGCAGGCGTTGGCCTCGCGGGTCAGGCGGCGGAGCAGGCGGCATTCCTCCAGCATGGCTCCGGCTTTGAGCTTTTTTTCGCGGTACTGCACAATGCGCACCCCTGCGCCCAGCAGGGCGCGGACCACTTCTTCCAGGGGGCGGCCCAGGGAAAAGTTGGGGTCGGTGATGGCGTAGATGTCGGTTTCTCCGGGCAGAATTCTGGGCATGGGCTTTCTCCTTGCCGTTCAGGGGTGGAATACGGCGCAGATGCGGCGTGCGCAGCTTTTGACAAGGCGCGCCGGGTGGAAAGACGTGTGGGCCAGACGCGCGGGCAGCACAAAGCCCGTGGCGTCAAAATCCTGGGGCCGCAGCAGGGGGTAGACCGGCGCGCAGCCCGCAGCAGCGGTGCCGGGAGCCTGACGGCGGATGAGCGCCGCGCCCAGGGGTACGGTGTGCGGCGCGCGGCCCAGCACGGCGTAGAGGGCTTCATCCAGGGCCGGGGCGTCGGCGCAGGCCCCCAGCAGGTTGAGGGCAAAGGGGTCGCCCTTGCCGGGGCCGGTAACGTGCATGGCGCGCACGCCGTCGGCCAGGGCCGCCACGGGCGGCAGGGCGGCCCAGAGGGCGGCCAGGCAGTCGGCAAAAAAATCCGGGTCGCGGCCTTCACGGGCGTGAACCACGGCCTTGCGCAGGCCGCAGACGCAGCCGAAGCAGTTTTTGACGGCCAGGGTCAGGAGCATCTGGCTGTGGGCCTTGACCCTGGGCAGGGAAAGGAGAGCGTCGCTTTCCAGGGCCAGACGGGCCACGCCGAAGCGCGGGGGGCGGCTGTGGTGCGGCGTGCGCCCGGCGGGCAGGGGCAGGGTCACGGGCACGGGGTCGTCCAGCTGGCGCACGTGCAGCCCCAGAGGCTTGAGGGCGGCCTCCAGCCCCACGGCGCGGGCCACGCCTGCGGCGCGGCCAAAGCCTGGGGCGTCGGCCACGCGCACCAGAGCGCCCTGATCCAGCAGCCATGCGCAGGCGGCGGCGACCACCGCGGGTGTGCTGCAGGCCAGAGGGCGGGCTTGCAGCAGGTTGGGCTTGACCAGCACCCGCGCGCCGCGCAGGGAGAGGCGCTCTGCCAGACAGGCCGCGTCCAGGGTCGCGCCCACCTGGCGGGGCAGAGTCGGAGCCGCATAGTCCGGGCAGCGGGCCAGGGCCACGGGCGTTTGGGCGGGAACAAGGGGGGTCATGCCTGAACTATGCCGCTCGGTGCGGCGCTTGTAAAGCGGCTCTTTTCAAACGGACGCTCTTGACGTATGCACAGGCAAGCGTACGGCCGCGCTTTTTGCGGCGGACGCCACTCTTTTTGGCAAGGATGGCAGCATGCGTGCAGTCATGATGTTTTGGGGCGCTGTTCTGGCGCTGGCCTGCGGGTTGTGGGTCGCCCCCGGCCCGGCAGGGGCGGTTTTGGCCGCCGAGAAAGCCGCTGTAGCAAGCCCGGCCAAAGCCGACCTGGACGCCAAGGGAGCAGCCAGAGCCGCCAAGGCTGAGGCCGCCAAGCCGGAGGCGGATAAAACTGCCGCCAAAACCGGTGCAGACAAGGCCGGCGACGCCGAAGCCGCAGACAAGGCCGACACCGGCAAGGCCAAAGACGCCAAGGCCGGTGCGGACAACGCGGCCCTGCCCCTGCAGGACCCGTGGGAAGCGGTCTGGACCAACCAGCGCACCATGCTGGATGAGGTGGACGACAAGGCCGCGCAGATGAGTGCGGATTTCAGCCAGCGCACGGTGAACCTGAGCGCCAGGGTGCAACCGTATACGGAAGAAGCCCGCCGTCTGCTGGTGTTGGTCAATACCTACAAAAACTGGCCCAACCCCATGGAGTCCGTAAGCCGGCGCATCACGGTGGTCATTGTGGACCTGCGCAAGCTGCTGGACCCCATGACGGCGGCCCGCAGCGAAGCGCAGAGCCTGCTGGAGCGCATTGGCTACCTGGCGGACAGCTTGCCGGAGGATCTGCAAGACAGCAGTCTGAGTCCTGAAATCCAGGATTACGCCCGCCGTCTGACTTTGACCCGGCTGCGGCTTACGGCGGTGCTGGCTCAGTTTGACGCCACTCTGGCCCCTTCGCTGGCCCTGATCAAGCGGCTGGAAAAGACCAAAGAAGACATCGGCGCGCAACTGCCCGTGCTGTGGAAGGACTATTACCTGCAGCGGCCCGTGCCCTGGCTTAGCCCCGATGCCTGGCGCGATTTTTCCAAGCAGATGAGTTACTCCCTGCAGGGCATGGTCCTGCGCCTGCCCGTGGAGATTCCTGTTACTCCGGACCGCTGGGGCACGGCCTTTGTGCGGCTGCTGGTGGGGCTGCTGGTTACCGGGGCCTTTTGCACGCTGCTCTACCGGCGCTATGCGGAGGCTGCCGCGCGTGACGCCACGGTACGGCACATCTTTCGGGTCAGCCTGCCCTGGCTTTGCGGGGGGCTGGCCCTGTTGGGCAGCTCCATTTCCGCCACGGGAGAGTTTTTTCGGCTGTTTCTGGCTGTGGGCAACCTCTGCCTTATTGTGGCCCAGCTCTATCTGGCCTGGGATCTCCGGCGGCTCAAGTATCCGGAGGTGACCCTGGAGCGCGCGCCGTTCTGGAACCTCATGCCCCTGACCCTGGGCGCGTATGTGCTGCTGTACCTGCCTTTGACCAAAGCGCTGGTGCTGCTCATCTGGCTGGGCATGGTCATTGCGGCCATGGTGCGCCAGCGCCGCCGCCCAAAACTGGATCTGGGGCCCCTGCATGTGGAGGCCAGCGTGCTGGAATGCGAGCCGCTGGCGCTTTGGATCTGCCTGCTGCTGACCCTGGCCGGGCTGCACATCTACAGCATGGTGCTTTATCTGCTCTTTGCCTCCACCTCTCTGGCCCTGCAACTCTGTCTGGGCGGCATGGCCAAGGTCAGCGAGCTCAACGACAACCTGCCCAAGGAGGGCGTGCGCGCCGCATTGGCCCATCTGGCCGTGGCCCTGGCCGCGCCCGTGGTGCTGGTGGCCGTTGTGATGGGCGTTTCGCTTTGGGTGGGCACCCTGCCCGGCGGCATGGCCCTCATGCAGCGCTATCTGTTGCAAGGGGTCAGCGTGGGCAGTACGCAGTTCAATATTGTGCACCTGCTGCTGATTATCACCATGTTTTACCTCACGCGCACGGCCGTGGCCATGGGGTCGCGCTTCCTGGCGCGTTTACCCAAGCAGGGGCTGAGCATCGACGCTACCCTGATCCCGCCCATGCAGACGGCCTTCACCTACGCCTTGTGGTGTTGCTTCGGTCTGTTTGTGCTGCGGGCGCTGGGCATGGAGCTGAGCAACCTGGCCATGGTGGCCGGCGGCCTTTCCGTGGGCATCGGCTTCGGCATGCAGACCATCGTCAATAACTTTCTTTCGGGCCTGATCCTTATTTTCAGCCGCACCCTGCAGGCCGGGGACGTGGTGGACGTGGGCGGCATTCAGGGCCGCGTACGCAAGATCAGCGTGCGCGCCACCATGGTGGAAACCTTTGACAACGCCCTGATTATCGTGCCCAACTCCGAGTTTGTGGCCAGCAGGCTCATTAACTGGACGCGCAACAGCCGCACGGTGCGGCGGGAAATCAAGATCGGCGTGGCCTACGGCAGCCCGGCCGACGAGGTTATGAAAATTCTGCTGGCCATAGCCAACAGCCACAGCAACGTGCTTAAATATCCGCCGCCGGCCGTGTCCTTTGACGATTTCGGGGCCAGCACCCTGGATTTTACCTTGCGTTTCTGGGTGCGGGACTACGATGTGAGCGTTTCCACGTCGTCGGATATTCGTCTGGATATTGAAAAAGCCTTCCGCGAAGCCGACATTGAAATCGCCTTCCCGCAGCTGGACGTGCACATTAAGGACGTGCCCGCGCCCAGGACGTCGCGCCCGGCCCCGCGCCCGGCCCCGCGCCCGGCGGCCGGTACGCCGCAGGGGACCGCGCAAAAGGCGGCCGCGGCCCCCAATGCGGCCCCTGACTCCGTCCGCCGCCCGCCGCTGCAGGCCAGCGGAGAACCGCGTCGCCGTCCGCGCCTGGTGGGCGGCAGGAGCCGCCGCGCAGGGCCGCGCCCGCTGCTGTGGCCCGGCCCGCCGCCAAAGCCGACGCAGCTGCTGCAGAGGCGGACGACAGTTGATCCCCCCCGCACCCCAACCACGAGGAGGCTATATGATCCATCGCGCAAATGAACTGGAATCTTTTGAAAAGGAGATGTTCGGGGGCCCCGGCGCCGTACATTTTACCAAGATCGTGCCGGCCGAAGGCCTGGCCGACAAGGGCCGCCTGTTCAACATCGGTCTGCTGCGGCCCGGCTGTGCCGTGGGCGTGCACGGCCACAAGGGCGAAATGGAAATCTATTACATTCTGGAAGGCCACGGCCTGTATAATGACAACGGCAGGGAAGTGCCCGTGGGCCCCGGCGACGTTACGGTCTGTCCAGACGGCGAAAGCCACGGTCTGCTCAATAACGGCGATACGGACCTGAAAATGGCGGCGCTGATCCTGTTTACAAAGTAATATCTGATTTCGCGTAACCCTTTGGCGACAACAAAGGGGAGAGGGGGCCGCCGTGAGCGGCCCCCTTTGTTTTATCCCCGCTCCATATCTTCGATCAGTTTGTTGAGCCGGTGGGCCTGGTCGGCCAGGCCGGAAACGGCCTGGGCCGCACCGGCCATGGCTTCTGCCGTCTGGTGGGACATGCTGCTGATGTGGCTGATGCTCTGGTTGATTTCCTCGCTGGCGGCGGACTGCTCTTCGCTGGCGGTGGCAATGGCGTTGACCTGGTCGGCGGTGGCCTCCACGGTGCTGACGATTTCCTCCAGGGCCTTGCCGGACTGCCCGGCAAAGTCCGTGGCCTGGCCGATCTGGCGCACGGCATTGTCCACGCCTTCCATGCTTTTGGTTGTGCTGTTCTGAATGGCGGCAATGGCGTTGCCCACATCGGTGGTGGAGGCCATGGTCTTTTCGGCCAGTTTGCGCACTTCGTCGGCCACCACGGCAAAGCCGCGTCCGGCCTCTCCGGCGCGGGCGGCCTCAATGGCGGCGTTAAGGGCCAGCAGGTTGGTCTGGTCCGCAATGTCCGAAATAACGGCCATGATGCGGCTGATGGCCTGGGCGTGCTCATTGAGAAGGGCCATGTCTTCCTTGAGGCTCAGGGAGGCGTCGCGCACGCTTTCGATGCTCTGGAGGGACTGCTCCACAATGCGCGCGCCGGCCAGGGCGCGTTCGCGCGTTTCGGCGGAGGCTTCGGAGGCCTGACTGGCGTTTTGGGCCACTTCCTGCACGGTGGCGTTCATCTCGTTCATGGCTGTGGCGGCTTCGGTAAGGCGCTGGGCTGATTCGGCGGCCACGCGGTCGGACTGCTCAATCTGAGCTGCAAGCTCTGTGGAGGCCGAAGAAAGCACGCTGACCACGCCTTCGAGCTGTTCGGCGGCGGCCAGCATGCCGTCGCGCCGCGCATTTTCGGCCTTGGCGGTGGCGGCCTCGGCCTCACGGGTGGCTTGCCGGGCTTTTTCCGATTCCTCCTTGGCTTCGGCGGCCAGGGCTTCGGCCTTGCCGATGGTTTGCAGCAGGGAGTGGATCATGCCCTTGAGGGCGGTGCTCAGGGTCTTCATCTCGCCGCCGAAGGCGGCGTCATTAATGGAATGCTGCAGATCGCCGCCGGCAATGACTTCGGCGGTGCGGGCCAGATAGTTGACCGGCTGCAGCGAGCTGCGCACCAGCAGAAAGACGGCCAGCAGCAGCACGGCCAGCAGCGCGCCGCACAGGGTTAAGGTAAGCCTACTGATTGCAGTGGCCTGCGCCATAACTTCGCTCTCGGGCGCGGTAATGCTCAGGTACCAGTGCTGGTCGCTGCCTGCAATGGGGATGGGGTGAAAATAGCGCAGCACAACGCCGCCAGGGGCGGAAACTTCTTCAAAATAGGGCTGGCCGGCTTTAAAGGCTGTGGTGGCCGCGGTTTTGTTGCGCAACGCGCCAATGTCAAAGACGCTTTTATCAAGCAAGTCTTTTCTGTGGTGGACCATGATTTTTCCCTGGTCGTTCAGCAAAGCGGCATAGCCCGTCGTGTAGGCCTTGATGTCGGTAATAATCTGCGTAAAACGCGCCAGAGAAATGTCCACCAGCACCGTTCCCCGAAAACTGCCATTGACCATTACGGGATAGACCACGGTGGACATGGGCACGCTTTTGCCGTTGATAGTGTAGGGCTGCGGGTGGGCAATATATGTCTTGTGCGTGGACTTGGGCACGGTGTAATAGGCGCTGGTCAGCTGGTCCCCCTGGTCAGAGATCTCGGCGCCGGTGGCAAAGTACGGCAGATATCGGCCGGAGGCGTCGCAGCCGGGGGCGGAGCGGTAGTCCGCATCCTTGCCGTCATAGGCGTTGGGCTCCCACATGGCCCCCACGCCGAAAAGATCCGGGTTGTTGCGCTGTACGCCCCGCAGCATGGTGTTCAAAACATCTCTGGAAGGTTCCTGCCCCTCGGCCAGAGCAAGGGCCAGGGCGCCGCCCAGGCTCCTGGTTTCACCGACGGCGCCGTCGATGAAGGCGCGGATCAGGTTGCCGTTTTCTCCGCCCAGGGCTGCCAGTTCCCGCTTTGCCACGTCGGTTACGGCGGCGGCGCTGCGCCACTGGATCTGCCAGGCCAGCAGACCGAGGCCCAGGACAAGGATGAGCGCAACAGGAATAACGACCTTGGGAACAATGCGCATTTGTTTATAGAAATTAAACATATTCCCTCCCTGTACTGCATGGGCTATTTTCTGTTGATACTAGTAAGTTACATATGCAAATTATGTTATGATAGTTATCGTTACGACATTTTGCGTATAAAGTTTAGCCATAGCAAAAAAATTACAAAAATAGTTTGCTTATAAAAGATTTTTATATTCTGCATATACAGTGTGTTACTAAGGATGCAGGTCTGAGAACGTGCAGTATGCGGGCATAATTATGTATATAACAATGTGATATATAATAGTAACAGATAAAATATAAAAAAGCCGCTTCACAATGTGTGAAGCGGCAATGTCGGCAGTTCTGGTCTGCAGGGGTCAGGGAAGGGGCACGTTGCCTTCAAGCTCCGGGCCAGGTCCGGCGTCCTGGCCGCCGGCATCGGGCAAAGAGGCTGCGCCAGCGGCGTCGCTGTCGGCAGCGTGCAAGGCCAGGGCCAGCTCTCGGGCCAGGGCCTCCATAAAGTAGGGCGGCAGGCTTTTGCCCTGGCCCAGATCCTGCGCCAGCACCAGCCCCAGGCGCATCTGACTGCTGGAAATGGCGTTGCGGCTGCTGATGTTTTTGAGCTGGGCCCGGCCGGGCCGGGTTGCACTGGGCACCCGCCGCAGCACCAGCAGCACGTCCGCTACCATGGCAGTGGCTCCCCGGCCCGCAAGGCGCGAAGGCGCGTCGTAGCCCGCAGCGGCTACGGCCCGTGCCGTAGCCGGGTCCGTCTGGCCCGCGGCCAGCACGTTTACCTGCAGAATATAACCGGCCTGGCTGGGGTTGGGCACCAGCTCATAGCCGGTCTGGCGCAGCCGGGCCTCGGCCAGGGGGCGCAGGCCAGGGGCGCGGCCCGTATTGTCGCGCAGGCCCAGATAAACCTGTTTGGGGACGTCCACATCGCCGGCGGCGTCTTCCAGCGCGCCGGCGCGCACGACCTCCAGCCGGGCCGGGTCGCCCTGCTGGCGCACGCAGGCGCAGAGCGGCAGCAGGCAACACAACAGGGCCATAAGCACAGTACGGGGAAAAGCCATAAAAGCCTCGGTGGGGTCCGTGGCCGCGCGGTCACGGGCAGGGGTGTGCGGTACAGCGCTAGAGCAGTTAGCGAATGAAATGAGCTAACTGCTCTGCAAGGATTTTCTTGAAAATCCTTGCCACGAAATGCGAGAAGGCAGGCTTTTGCCTGCCGTAAGCGAACATTTCAAGTGTTAAATGCTCTAGGGGGCAGGCCGCGAGCGCCGTCTAAGCGGATTCGTACGGGGCTGAAACCGTACGCCCGCATCCGCGAAAGAAGCGGGAAACGTGCCTGTCCTGGCGGCAGGCCCATGCGGAACAACGTCCGCATGGGCGGGCTTTGCGCTCTGGAGCAGCGTACCGTTGAGAATATGTATGTTCAAAAGTTACGGCTGCTTGCTCCGGCGTTTACCCGCGCGACTACATAGCGCTGCGGTCTTTGCCCGGAATTTCTTTCGTCGTAACGGCTGCAACTGCGCTTGCGCCTCCACGGCGGACGGCTGCTGCATGGCAACGTTGCAATGCCCTGGCAGCGCGTCTTTGCTTTACGGCTGCAAGGCGTCCACGATTTTACGGCTCAGGGCGTCTTCCAGGCCGGGCTGGCTGGCTTCGCGGCCCATGTTTTCGCCCTCGGCGGTGACGCGCACGCGGCTCCAGGCGTCGTCAGCGGGCTCACGTCCGTTGCGGCCGAAGCCCACCTGGGCCTCCAGGCCCCAGACGTTATACGAGCCGCCGTCCGTGAGGCCGATGCCCAGGCCCAGCAATGCGCCGCCGCCCACGCCCCAGGCCGCGCCCCGGCCGCCGCCCATGGCGCCGCCCAGCATGGCCCCCAGCACGGCGCCCGTGGCCGTGCTGCCCAGGGCCCGGCCGCCGCTTGCAGGGGCGCTGCGGGAATCCAGCTGGCGGATGTTCTCCACCCGCACGCGCACCACAATATCCGCATTTGCCGTGGCGTCGGCCGGGGTCAGGCCCCGGTCGCTCTGCAGATAGCCCGTGAGCATGGAGGCGAGATCCGCATTGAAAGTTTCGCTGCCGCCGTGCACGCCCACATGCACGCTCTGGCCGGGCTGCGCCGTTACCTTGGGCAGCGCCTCGGACCAGCCGGAACCGGCATTTTCGCCTGCCCCGGCGTCCGGACCCGAAGCGGCGGCCGGGCCGCCCGCGTCCCTGCTGCCGCAGCCCGCCAGCAGAAGGCAGATCAGCACAAGGCTTTGGAACAAGGGGCGGAAAGGCTGCAATCTCGGCGGCATGACGTCCTCTGGCTTTACGGCAGATTGTATCTGCATAGCGCATATCCAGTTCCCTGTCCAGACCGGCTCCGGCGCGGCGTACTTGACGCAATGCGGTTTTGTCGTATCTTGCCGTAACGGCGTCGGGGCATGACCGCACCGCCGCGCAACACGGGGGCAGCATGGGCAAACAATTGATTATTGTGGAATCGCCGGCCAAGGTGAAGACCATCAAAAAGTTTCTGGGGCCGCAGTACATGGTGCAAGCCAGCGTAGGCCATGTGCGCGACCTGCCCTCGGGCCAGCTGGCCGTGGATGAGGAGCACGACTTTGCCCCGCACTATGAAGTGATTGACGCCAAAAAAAAGGTGGTCAGCGAACTGCGCAGCGCCGCCGCCAAGGCCGAAACCGTGTTCCTGGCCCCGGACCCCGACCGCGAAGGGGAGGCCATTGCCTGGCACGTGGCCGAGCTGATCAAGGATAAAGCCAAGGACATCAAGCGCATCCAGTTCAATGAAATCACCGCCCGGGCCGTCAAGGAGGCCCTGGCCTGCCCCCGGCCGCTCAATGCCCACTTGTTTGAGGCCCAGCAGGCCCGTCGCGTGCTGGACAGACTGGTAGGCTACAAGATTTCGCCCCTGCTCTGGAAGACCGTCAAACGCGGCATTTCCGCCGGGCGGGTGCAGTCCGTGGCCCTGCGGCTTATTGTGGAGCGCGAGGAAGCCCGCGAGGCCTTTAAGCCGGAGGAATACTGGCTCTTCCGCGCCTTGCTGGCCGGGGAGACGCCGCCGTCTTTCAAGGCGGATCTGGCAAAAATCAACAACAAAAAAGCAGTAGTGGCCAATGCGGCCCAGGCCGAAGAGCTGGAGGCCGCCCTCACGGGGCAGCCCTTTGTGGTGCAGAGTGTGGAGGAAAAGGAGCGCGAGCGCGCCCCCCAGCCGCCTTTCATCACTTCTACCTTGCAGCAGGCCGCCAACCAGCGCCTGAGCTATACGGCCAAGCGGACCATGAATCTGGCGCAACGCCTTTATGAGGGCGTGGAGCTGGGCGACAAGGGGCTTACGGCCCTTATCACCTATATGCGTACGGACTCCACCCGCATTGCCGACGAGGCCCGCCAGGCCGCCAAGGAATACATAACCGCTGCCTACGGCAAAGAATATCTGCCCAAACGCGCCCGGATTTACAAGGCCAAGGAAAGCGCCCAGGACGCGCACGAAGCCATCCGCCCCGTGGATGTGACCCTCACGCCCGACCTGGTGCGGCCCCACCTGCCGCCGGATCAGTTCAATCTGTACCGGCTCATCTGGGCGCGCTTTGTGGCCTCACAGATGGCCGGGGCGCGCTTTCACGATACGTCCGTGACCATCGCCTGCGCCCACACCCAGTGGAAGGCCAAGGGCGAGCGGCTGCTCTTTCCCGGTTTTCTGGCGGTCTTGCCGCGCGGGGCCCAGGAGGAGGCCGCGGCCCTGCCGCCCCTGCACGCCGGTCAGACCCTGGATCTGGAAAAGCTGGAAAAGGAACAGAAGTTTACCCAGCCGCCGGCCCGCTACAGCGAAGCGAGCCTGGTGCGCGAACTGGAAGAGCTGGGCATTGGCCGTCCCTCCACCTATGCAGCCATTATTTCCACCCTGCAGGACAGGGAATATGTGACCCTGGCGGAGAGGCATTTTGTGCCCACGGATCTGGGCCGCGTGGTCTGCCGTCAGCTTACGGAAAATTTCGGCCGACTCATGGACGTGAGCTTTACGGCCAAGATGGAAGAAGATCTGGACAAAGTGGCTGAGGGCAAGGAAGGCTGGGTGGACCTGCTGCACGCCTTTGCGGGCGACTTCAACCCCACCCTGGCCGCTGCGGCCAAAAATATGCAGAGCGTCAAGGGCGGGCTGCCCGCCAACCTGGCCTGCCCGGAATGCGGCAAGCCCTTGATGATCAAGTTCGGCAAGGCCGGGGCGTTTTTAGCCTGTTCCGGCTACCCGGAATGCCGCTATACCAGCAATTTTGAGCGGCGGGAGGACGGCAGCGTGGCCCCCGTGGCCCCGCAGAAGCCGCAGTACGAAAAAGTGGGGCAGTGCCCCCAATGCGGACGCGACTTGGTCATCAAACGCTCCCGCACGGGCAGCAGCTTCATTGCCTGTACGGGCTACCCCGAATGCCGCTACGCCGCGCCCCTTTCCACGGGCGTGCCCTGCCCGCGCTGCGGCAAGGGCCAGTTGGTGGAAAAAAGCACCAAACGCGGCAAGATATTCTATTCCTGCGACCAGTACCCCCAGTGCGATTTTGCCTTGTGGGACAAACCCGTGCCCGGACCCTGCCCGCGTTGCGACTCCCCCTATCTGGTGGAGAAAAAACAGCGCGGCGGCGGGGTCAAAGTTGTCTGCCCGGTCAAGGGGTGCGGCTATGTGCGGGAGGAGGAAGAGCATGAGTGAGATTGCCGGCGGCATGCCCGCGCCCCTGTGGGAAGAGACCTTGGAAGCGCGGGTGGTGGAGCTGCTGCGCCGAGGGGAAACCGTGGCCTTGGTGACCATTGTGCGCAGCGCAGGTTCGGCCCCGCGCCACGCGGGCACGCGCGCCTTGTGCACGACCGCGGGCTTTGAGGGCACGGTGGGCGGCGGGGCGCTGGAGGCCCGCGCTATGGAGGCGGCCCGGCAGTGCCGGGAAAGCGGCCTCTCGGCCTTGGTGCGCTGCGACCTGACCGGCCTGGGGCCGGACAGCGACATGATCTGCGGCGGGCAGATGGAGGTGCTCTGCGAAGTGCTTACCCCTGAGGCCGCGGCGTTGTTTGTTTTGGCTACCGCCGCCCTGCGCGAGGACAAACGCGGGGCCTGGCTGGTGGACGTGAGCGAGCCTTCCCTTCCCCGACGGCAGTTGTGGCTGGAGGCCCTGCCCCCGGACCACGCCCTGCCGCCGCACGTTCTGGCCCATGCGGACGCGGCCCGCACGCTGCTGGAGGCCTGCGGCCGCAAGCCGGGCCTGGTGACGCAGGCGGGACGCAGCGTCTATGTGGAACCGCTCAGCGCGCCGCCTGTGCTGCTGTTGTGCGGGGGCGGGCACGTTTCGCTGGAGGTGGCCCGGCTGGCCCAGGCTTGCGGCTTTGTGGTGGACGTAGTGGACGATCGGCCCCAGTTTGCCAACGCCGAGCGTTTTCCCATGGCCCGGCACTGTCACGTGCTGCCGGAATTTGCCGATCTGGTGGAAACCTGCAACGTGGGGCGACGGCACTATGTGGCCATTGTTACCCGCGGGCACAGCTTTGACCGCGAGGTGCTGGCCCAGGCCCTGACCAGCCACGCGCGGTATATCGGCATGATCGGCAGCAAGGCCAAGAAGGCCCAGGTCTATGCGGCCCTGCGCGCCCAGGGCGTGCCCGACGCCGAGCTGGCTGCCGTGTGCTGCCCCATTGGCTTGCCCGTGGCCGCGGAAACCCCGCAGCAGATCGCCGTGGCCATTGTGGCGGAGCTTCTGGCTGTGCAGGCCGGGACGCTGCAGCGGCTGCGGCTGGAAGAGTAGGGGGCGTGCCGGTCGGCAGTGGCCGTTATTGCTTTTTCCCCTTTCGACAAACGTTTCTCCCCCTGTGTTCCTGGGCGCCATAACCTGACCGTCGCTTGACATTTGCCTTCCGTCACGACACTGTGAACGTGCACAGGCGGGTTTCATGGATGCGACCATCATTGCCGCGCTGGTTTTGTTCCTGGCGTTCATCATTTTTGACGCCCGCAGACGGACCGCGCAACAGCTCCGGCTTATCGCCGAAGAAAAGAGCGGCATTGCCGTGGCCTCCGGTATGACGGCCAGCATTGGCGTATTCTATCCCGACGTGCGCACCACGGTGGTCATGGGTGCTTCTGAAGACACCGGGATTTGCTACTACCGCGTCCTGCGCGACGGCAAGGTCATCAACCGCAGCAAGATCAGTCTGGGCAACATCGATCGCGTGGATCTGCTGGTCAACGGCACGGCCTATCGGCTGCAAGTGAACTCCTGCCAGGCCACGAGCTTTCTCAAGGCTACGGATGTGGCCGGCCGTTGTATGAGCCTGTTTTCGCCAGCCCAGTTGCAGGCCGTGCAACGCGCCGGGCTGCGTCTGGTCTTTCGGGACGAAGGCGGCGCGCAGAAGGCCCTGGACATCACCGTGCTGCGTATGGGCGATGAACGCCACCGCTTCAAGCGCATGGAATTATTTAAGGACGCCGTGTGGTGGCGCACTTTTCTGGAGAGTGCCGGCGCACAGGCCCGGCATGATGCCGTCCCGCCGGAGCAAGCCCCCCAGCTGGAACCCGGTGAAAAATCTTTGTAATTTTTTTTATTCAAAAAATACGCTAGGTTATAACTTTTTTATACGGTCAGTTAACCCCCTGAAATAGCGCGCTTTTTAAAAAAGTTATGGTCGGGGGCGTTCTGTTGCTTTTTCGTATGAACTGTGTTCATTACAGTTCCGTTCCCCCCGACAGTGGGCTGGGACCGCGGTTTTTGGGCGCAGGAGCGCCTGCCATTACGGAGTGATTGCATGATCAGACGAACGCTTTTTTTCCTTTCCCTCAGCCTGTGCTGCCTGCTGGCGGCCTGCAAGAGCGACGAGAAGACCGCCGGGGCGGACATGCGTCTGCCCGTTTCGGTGGTGGACGTGACCGTGGCGGACGCGCCCTGGCCGGCGGAATACCAGGCCCAGGCGGCCGGTTCGCGTGCCGTGGAAGTGCGCGCGCGGGTACAGGGCATTGTTGAGAAACGCCTCTACGAAGAAGGCGACTTTGTGAAAGAAGGGCAGCTGCTCTTCCAGATCGAGCGCGACCAGTATGAGGCCCAGATGCAGCAGGCTCAGGCCCAGTTCACCAATGCCGAGCGCGAGTGGCGGCGCATCCGTCCTTTGTATGAAAAAAACGCCGTGTCGCAAAAGGACCGCGACAACGCCCTGGCCGCTTATGACAGCGCCCGCGCGGCCCTGCGCCAGGCCAGAATCAATCTGGACTACTGTCAGGTGACGGCTCCGGTTTCCGGCTACAGCAGCAAGGAAAACGTCACCCCAGGCAACCTGGTGAGCAACAATTCTCTGCTCACCTATGTGAACCAGACCGACCCCATGTACATCGACTTTTCCATCCCTGCACCTCGGCGCATGGCCCGGCAGACCCTGGCCGCGCAAGGACGGCTGCGCTTTCCCGAGGGCAACCGCTACAAGGCGCGGCTGCGCCTTCTGGACGGCAGCGTGCACCAGGGCGAGGGCGAAGTGACCTTTATTGACAGCCAGGTGCAGCCGGGCACGGGCGTCATCAAGGCGCGTGCGGTCTTTGCCAATGCCGACCGCAGCATCATGCCCGGTCAGTACGTGCGCCTGTATGTGGAAGGCGACGTGCTGACCCACGCCGTGCTCATCCCCCAGAAGTGCGTTCTGCTGACCCAGAAGGGCTCTATGGTCATGGGCGTGGACAAGGACGACACGGTTTATCCCATCCCGGTTACGGTGGGCGTGGCTGTGGGCGACAAATATCTGGTGCTGGAGGGCCTCAAAGGGGGCGAACGCATCATCAGCGAAGGCATCATCAAGGCCCGCCCCGGGGCCAAGGTGCGCGTGCAGCAGGTGGGCGGCCAGAAGGCGCCCCAGGAAGCCGCGCCCAAGAAGTAGGTAGTTTATGGCTGTTTCCACCAAGCCCAATTTCTTTTTGCGCAGGCCGGTTCTTTCATCAGTCATCTCCATTGTCATTACTTTGGTGGGCGCGCTGGCCATGAAGGCCCTGCCCATTGCCCAATACCCCGATCTGGTGCCGCCCACGGTCAATGTGTCGGCCGCGTATCCGGGCGCTTCTGCGGAAACCATCGCCTCTACGGTGCTGGCCCCGCTGGAAGTGAGCATCAACGGCGTGGAAAACATGCTCTACATGACTTCCACCGCCGGCTCCGGCTCCGGCTCCGGCAGCATCAACGTCTACTTTGCCCTGGGCTCCAACCCGGACATGGCCCTGGTTAACGTCAACAACAAGGTTAACTTGGCCCAGACCACCCTGCCCGAAGACGTGCGCCGCCAGGGTGTGAGCGTGGTCAAACGTTCGCCGGCCATGCTCCAGGCCTTTGCCTTCTTTTCGCCAGACGGCCGCTATGACCAGATTTACATCCACAACTGGATGCAGATCAACGTGGTGGACGAGCTCAAGCGCGTGGAAGGCGTGGGCGACTGTTCCGTCTTCGGCTCCATGGACTACGCCATGCGCGTCTGGCTCCAGCCGGACAAGCTGGCCAAGTACGGGGTTTCCGTCAACCAGGTGAAGGCCGCCATCCAGGAGCAGAACTCCCAGTACGCTCCCGGACGCCTGGGCGATATGCCTACCAGCGCCGACACCCAGCTGGCCTGGCAGATAGACACCCAGGGGCGTCTGGTGACGCCTGAAGAATTCGGCGAAATCATTATCCGTTCCGGGCCGGACAGCGCCATGCTGCGTCTTAGGGACGTGGCCCACATTGAAATGGGCGGCAAGGACTACAGCGTCAGTTCCACCTACAACGGTATGGTGGCCCGCATGGGCGCAGTTTACCTGCTGCCCGGGGCCAACGCCATCGCCACCGGCGACCGCGTTAAGGCCAAGCTGGCCGAAATCGGCCAACGCCTGCCGGACGGCATGGAATACAAAATCGTGGTGGACACCAACGACTTTGTGCTGGAGTCCATCCACGAGGTGCTTTCCACTCTGGTGGAAGCCATGATCCTGGTCATCATCGTGGTCTATGTCTTTTTGCAGAACTGGCGGGCCACGCTCATCCCCTGCATCGCCGTGCCCGTGTCCATCATCGGTACTTTTGCGGGCCTCTACGCCTTCGGCTACACTATTAATACACTTACGCTTTTCGCTATGGTGCTGGCCATCGGCATTGTGGTGGACGATGCCATCGTGGTGCTGGAAAACGTGGAACGCATCATGAGTACGGAGCATTTGCCGCCCAAGGAGGCCACGGCCAAAGCCATGAACGAGGTTACCGCCCCGGTGGTGGCCATTGTGCTGGTGCTCTGCGCCGTGTTTATCCCGGTTTCCTTTATGGGCGGTCTGGCCGGGCAGATGTACAAGCAGTTCGCCATCACCATTTCCGTTTCGGTGGTGCTCTCCGGCGTGGTGGCCCTGACCCTCACCCCGGCCCTCTGCGCCCTGCTGCTCAAGCCCCACGATCACGACTACAAACCCTTGCGGGGTTTTGTCTGGTTCAACTACGCCTTTGGCCGGGTGACCCGCCGCTACGTCAATATTGTTCGCTTTATCAAAAAATCCACGGTGCGCGCTCTTGTGCTTTGCGCCATCATGGTGGCCTTTACGGCCTGGCTTTTCCGCGTGGTGCCCGGCGGCCTCGTGCCCAACGAAGACCAGGGTTACATGCTGGGCATGTACATTCTGGACGACGGCGCGTCCCAGCCCCGTACCGCCAAGGTGGGCGAGGTGATCACCGGCTTTCTGACCAAACAGCCTGCCGTGGAGGCCATTACCACCATCAACGGCCTGGACATCACCTCCATTTCCGTCAAGAGCAACTACGGCACCTTTTTTGCCAAGCTCAAACCCTGGGAAGAACGCACTGCGCCGGGCATGTCCGCCGACGACGTCACGAGCAAGGTCATGGCTGTTACCATGATGCAGCCCGAAGCCGTGGTGTTGGGCTTTACCCCGCCGCCCATCAGCGGCATGAGCACCACCGGCGGCTTTGAAGGCTATGTGCAGATGCGCGGCACCGGCAGCCTCAAGGACATGGAGGCCATGGCCAACAAACTTGTGGCCGAGGCCTCTGCCAAAAAGCCCGACGGCACGCCCAAATACCCGGCTATCGGCATGGTGCGCAACCTCTTTTCCACCGGTTCCCCTCAGCTCTACGCCAACCTGGACCGCGACCGCTGCAAGGACATGGGCATCAGCATTGCCGACGTGTTCACGGCCATGGGCGGCACCTTTGGCGGGGCCTACGTCAACGACTTCAACTACCTGGGCCGCACCTTCCAGGTGCGTCTGCAATCCGAACACAACTATCGCGACTTGCCGGAAGACCTGAACGACGTCTACGTGCCCAACAACAAAGGCGAAATGGTGCCTCTCACCGCGGTTATGACCCTTGAGCGCCGCACGGCCCCTCAGGTGGTGGAGCGCTATAACGTCTTCCCCGCCGCCCACGTTATGGGTTCTCCCGCGCCGGGCTATTCTTCCGGTCAGGCCATCGCGGCCATGGAAGAAGCCGCGGCCGCTGTGCTGGACACCGACTATCAGCTGGGCTGGGTGGGCTCGGCCCTGCAGGAAAAGCTGGCCAGCGCCGATACCACCACCATCTTTGTGTTGGCCCTGGTCATGGTTTTCCTGATTCTGGCCGCCCAGTACGAATCCTGGTCCCTGCCCCTGGCCGTGCTCACGGCCGTGCCCTTCGGCGTGTTTGGCGCGCTGCTGGCCACCTGGGCGCGGGGCCTTTCCAACGACGTCTACTTTCAGGTGGCTCTGGTCACCCTCATCGGGTTGGCCGCCAAAAACGCCATCCTCATCGTGGAGTTCGCCGTAGAGGCCTGGCGCGCCGGGCGCAGCCTGGACGCCGCAGCCTTGCACGCCTCCAAGCTGCGCTTCCGGCCTATCATCATGACCTCCCTGGCCTTCATTCTGGGGTGCGTGCCTTTGGCCATCAGTTCCGGCGCGGGGGCCAACAGCCGCCACTCCATCGGCACGGCGGTCATCGGCGGCATGCTGGTGGCCACCTGCATCGCCACGCTTTTCATCCCCTTCTTCTTCAAGCTGATCATGCAGATCTCGCTGAAAATCCAGGGCAAGACCGATCCCCACGAAGGCCGTAACTCCGTGGGGGACGAACAGGAGGAAATATGAGCGTTCTCCGCTCCGTCCGCGCCACGCCTCTGCTGTGGATGCTGGCCTGCCTTGCGCTGCTGTCGGGCTGTTCTCTGGCGCCTCACTATGATCGGCCCGATCAGGAGCTTCCCGCCCAGTGGCGCAGTGTGGACCTGGGCGCGACGCCGCTGCACACGGACTGGTGGAACCGGTTCAACGATCCCGTGCTCAGCGCACTGGTGGAGGAGGCCCTCAAAAATAATCAGGATCTGGCCCAATCCCTGGCCAACATAGACTCCGCCGCCGCCCAGGTAGGGGTGGCCACCGCCGGGCTTCTGCCCCAGGTTTCGGGCTCGGGCGAGGCGCTGTCTTCCAGCGCTTCGGAAAAAGCGCCCAATACCGGCTCCTACGAAGACAAGGGCCTTACCCGTTCATCCACCACGTATCAGGGCTCGCTCAGCGCCGCCTGGGAACTGGACTTCTGGGGCAAGCTGCGCAACCGGCGCACCATGTTGGGCGACGTGCTCATGAATACGGTTATCGGGCACGAAGCCAAACGCCTGGCCGTGGCCGGAGAAACCGCACAGGCCTATTTCTCTCTGCTGGCTCTGGACATGCAACTGGATACGGCCCGGCGCACCCTCAAAACGCGTGAAGATGCCTTCAGCATCTACTCCAGCCGTTACAAGCAGGGCGACATTACCGAGCTGGACTGGCAGCGCGCCCGCGCCGAAGTGGAAACCGCCCGCGCCCAGGTGCACACCAGCACCGTGGCTGTGGACAAGGCCGAAGCCGCCCTGGCCGTGCTGCTGGGCCGCTCGCCCCGCGACATCATGGAGCGCGCCATGGTCCGTGGTCAGGCCATCAGCATGCTGCCTGCGCCGCCTGCCTTGCCGGCCGGTCTGCCTTCGGACCTGCTGGAACGCCGCCCGGACATCCGCGCCGCCGAGTTTCTGATTATGGCTAATAACGCCAATATCGGCGTGGCCCGCGCTCAGTTTTTCCCCTCCATTTCCCTTACGGGCATGCTGGGCACGGTCAGCTCCTCCGTGGGCAGCCTGTTCAGCGGGCCGGCCGGCGTGTGGAGTTACGGGGTTTCGGGCAATGTGCCCCTGCTGGACTTCGGTAACAACTGGTACAACCTTAAGGACGCGGAAGCCAAAAAGCGCGCCGCCATTGCCGAATACCGCAAGGCTGTGCAAAACGCCTTTGCCGACATTCGCACGTCCCTCACGGCCCAGCGCGAGGCCGACGCCATTGTGCGCAGCATGCAGATCCAGGTGGAAAGCCTGCGCCGCTCCACCCAGATCGCCCGGCTGCAGTACGACAACGGCTATACGGACTACCTGACCGTGCTGGACGCCGAACGCCAGCTCTTTGCCGCCGAACTGCAACTGGCCGGCGCCCTGCGCGACCGTCTGGACAGCGTGGTGGGCGTGTGCATGGCCCTGGGCGGCGGCTGGCAGGACAGCGGCGCACGGCCCGGCTTGCTGACCACAGACGCGCAGGAACTGGCCCGACGGCAGCAGGCCCACCAGGCAGCCACGCCGGCAGCAACCCCGGCAGCAACCCCGGCAGCAACCCCGACCGCCCCGGCCAGGGCGGAGTAGGGCGCAACTGGACGAAATTGGCGAAAGCCAGGTTTATTACGGAGGAAGGGGGAACTTTTGTTCACAAAAGCGCTCCCTCCCCCGTGCCTCCCCTCCCTTCAAAAAACTTTTTCTGGGGCGCGGCGGGTTCGGCCTGCGCGCCTCTGACCAGAGTCGTGTTTGTTGCTGCGCTGACAAGCACGGCCATTGTTTTTCCAGCCGTCCTCTTTTGGTCCATTTTCGGCTTTGGCTCGCAGGATGCGGTACGGAAGTTTTGCGCGGGCGGGCGCTTGGCAGAGGCGGGCGCTTGCCGCCACCAGGCGTGGCTATACCTGCCCTGCGGGCATAGCCGCTTGACAAAATAGGGCGTTTTGCCTATTGCTGTTGTCCTGCGCAGTTGGCGCTGTGTGGGGAAGTAGCTCAGCTGGGAGAGCATCGCCTTCGCAAGGCGGGGGTCGAGGGTTCAAATCCCTTCTTCTCCACCATTTTTCAAGGGGTTACGGTGAAAACCGTGACCCCTTAATTTTTTGTACACATTATCCTGTATACAGGCTCTACACCACAGACGGGGGCAAGCGCCTTCAACGGACCGCTGTGAGCAGTCGCGCAAATTGAGAATTTCAGTCACAAGAGTTGAGAACGGCCCGGACCACTTTTTTAAATATGGCATGGTTTTTGCTTTAAGAATCTTGACTGAAAAACGGGCCAAAGAGGAAGAGGCGCGGTGCGTGTCAAAACAGACACAAACCACGCCTCTTTTTTATGCTTGTTCCTTCGCCGTAAGCACCGCTGTCAGCCTATTGCGGCTGATGTCGTAATACTCCCGCGACAATTCCATTCCCACATAGCTGCGGCCTGTCCTGATGCACGCTTCACCCACGCTGCCGCCTCCCATGAACGGGTCAAGTACGCTGGCCTGCGGAGCTGTTACGGCCAGCAAGTCCTCAATCAGCGCCACGGGCTTGCTGGTCAGGTGAACCTTCTGCGCGGGAATTACCGGATAGGAGTATACGCCCGGCAAGCAGGTCCGGGTATGCGCGACGAAACGTCCCTTGGTGGCGAACAGCACGTACTCGCACTGCTGGCGGAACTTGCCGATTTGCGGGCGGGCGCTCCGCTTGTCCCAGGCTATGACGCCGCGCCATGCCCAGCCCGCCGCCTGCACGGCGTCGCTCAGGGCCGGAAGCTGCCGCCAGTCCGTGAACACCATAAGCGGCGCGCCCTCGCGGGCGATGCGCCAGCACTCGCCAAGCCATAGCGTACACCACATGGTCCAGCTTCTCTGGTCCTTGGCGTCGCCCAGCATGGGGGGATACATGCGTTTTGTTCCGCTCTGCTGGTACTTATGGGCCGGGTCGGCCTGCCGCGCTCCCATGGTAACGCCGCCGCTGGAATACGGCGGGTCGGTCAATACAGCGTCCATGGCACTATCCGGCATCGTTGCAAGAATCCCCAGCGCATCCCCTTGATACAGCGTCACGCCGTCACTCAGACAATTCTTTATCACAATTCGCTCCGTTCTGGCCGTCTGGCGACTCGGAGCAGGGGCGCATGGCCCGCAGGATGGTGAAAGCCCCGCAGCGGGGGCACTTGAACTCCATGACCTTGGCCTGACCTTTGGCCAGGAGCTTGCCGCAATGGCGGCACCTGATTTCTTCGAGAACTTCCTTTTGCATAACGGGTTAAAAGCGTTGCGCCCCCAGGAAAATCCGCTTATCGTGCCCTTGTCTCGCCAGGGACGACACAGACAGGCGGATACTCTGCATGAGGGGCCTAATCCTCATGTGGGGCCGTGGTGGGCTTACGGCAAGCCCGCCGGCGGGGGCGCTCCACGCCCCCGCCTCTGTCAGTCCCCACTATGCCAGCAAAATCCGCGTCATGCCCGGAAAGGACGCGCTCCATGCGAAGGATTTTCAGCGGCTGCCCCGCGTCAGCACCAGCCGCGCCAGGATGTGTTCCAGCGTGGTGTGCCCGTCACAATGCGCCATATAGCCCGTAAAGCTCACCACGCGGGAGCGGATGTAGTCCAGGTCGATTTTCCCGGCCCGGTACAGGCCCGGAAAACTCCTGAACGCCGTTCGCGCCCGCTTGACGGTACGCTTGCGCGGCAGGACGTGGTCCGTCCAGTGCCGGTAGCCCACAAAGTCGATGCCGCGACTTATGGGCCAGACACCCGTTTTCGGATTCAAGCGCAGCAACAGGCTGACCTCCACGAAGTCCCGGATGTTTTCGAGCGCCGTCCAGCACCATTCCTTTGACGGACCGATGATGACGAAGTCATCCATATAGCGGACATAATACTTCACGCCCATATCGTCCTTGACGTAATGATCCAGGGCGTCAAGGTACAGGTTCGCCAGCCACTGGCTTGTCAAGCAGCCCAAGGGCAAGCCTTTTTCCTCACAGCCGTTGTGCCGGACAATCCGCTCAAAAAGCCACAGCACGTCCGGGTCGCTGACGATACGGGGCAGCATGGATAAAAGCCTGTCATGGTCAATACTGCTGAAATACTTTGAAATATCCCCTTTCAAAACGTAAGGGCGGCCCCATTGCGCCGAGGCGGCGCGCATGAACTCCCGCGTCCGCAGGCTTGCCGCGTGTGTTCCCTTGCCCTTGCGGCAGGCGTAGGAATCCGCGATAAAACGCCGCTCAAACCACGGCTCCAGCAGATTCATGGCCGCATGATGCACCACGCAGTCGCCTATGGTGGGCGCGTCGATGGTGCGCGGCTTGACCTCAAGAATACGGAAGCGGCGACAGGGGGAAGGTTGCCATGTATGGTTTTGCAGGCGATCCCGCAAATCAAGCAGGTTGTCTTCCTGCGCGGCGCGAAAACGCACGACAGCCGGACGATACCGCTTGCCGAGCTGCACCTTGCGCCACGCTTCCAGCAGATTGCCGAAACTCACCAGTTCCGGCCAGATATGTTTTGCCCGTTTCGCCATGCTGTTTCCAGGGGCCGGGGCCGCGCTCGCCCATAGGCTACTGGCCGCCCCGGCTCGGTTCGTGTTTCTCCGGTTCTTCTGCCCGGAGCGGAACGCAAACCCCAAATCGCGCGCTGTCCGGCACTCCTTGAAGAACCGGCTTCGGGCGCGAGTTGCGAGGCGGCAACCGATACTCGTAGAGGCATTGGCTGGCGACTCTATCAAGTCGCAGGCGAAAAGGCCCGCACGAACGCCATTACTCCATTGCGCGCCGAGGTCAGGATTGCGTCCCAAATATGGGGGCCGGGGCCACGCTCGCCCGCAGGCTACTGGCCGCCCCGGCCCGGTTCGTGTTTCTCCGGTTCTCTTGCCCGGAGCGGAATGCAAACCCCAAGTCGCGCGCTGTCCGGTACTCCTTGAAGAACCGGCTTCGGGCGCGAGTTGCGAGGCGGCAACCGATATTCGTATTGGCGTTGGACGCTGGATTATTCAGATTGCAGGCGAAAAGGCCCGCACGAACGCCATCCACCCACGACGCGCCGAGGTCAGGCTTGCATCCCAAATATGGGGCCGGGGCCACGCTCGCCCGCAGGCTACTGGCCGCCCCGGCCCGGTTCGTGTTTCTCCGGTTCTCTTGCCCGGAGCGGAGCGCAAATCCCAAGTCGCGCGCTGTCCGGCACTCCATGAAGAACCGGCTTCGGGCGCGAATTGCGAGGCGGCAACCGATACTGGTGCCTGCGTTGGACGCCGCGTTATTCAGGTTGCAGGCGAAAAGGCCCGCACGAACGCCATTATCCCAATTAGCGCCGAGGTCAGACTTGCGCCCCAAATCAGAAAAGGCTATTCTGTTTTTGTGTTCGGCTGCTTGCGCAGGCATCGGCATAAGGTTCCACCTTTTTGATCCAGCCTCCCAGCAGGCCGCCCAGTTCGCGGGCCATGCCTGCCCACATTTCATACGTCTTTTCGTCTATCTGCCTTAGTTTATACGCTTTGCGTATTTGCATTTTCAGATATTCAAGGCGTATGTCCGTACTTTTCAGGATTTCCAGTGTTTTTACTGGTGGTCTTTTTTTGCGCCTTTCCTCTAGCTGTTCCTTGGCTCCCATAATCACCAGAAAGATAATCTGCTCCACGTTGCCACGAATGCTGGCGGACAAAACGTGGCGCTCCGCCTTCTGGAATTTCTGGACTATTTTGTGGGTTTCCACGTCGAAGTCTTCCAGCTTGGCAAGAAGGGTAAAATCTTGCAGCGCCACACTAGCTCCCTTTCTTTTCGGGTGAATGTGCGGCGTCCTTGATATAGAGCTCCGCTATATAGTCCAACATCGCGCCCGGCCTCACTCCCAGAGCAATGGCAATCCTGACCAGCATTTCAATGGATGGGTAGCGCTTCCCGCTTTCAAGCATTGAAATATACGGCGTACTTATATCCATGCGGTCTGCAAGCTCGTCCTGTGAAAAACCTGCATCCTGCCGGAAAGTCCTGATTGCAACGCCCACTCCCGGTAATTTTTTTCTGGTCGTCTTCATCTCCGGCTTATTACCGGGGAGTGGATATAAATACCTTAATCATCTAAGTTAAATTAACGTAGTTGATTAGGGTGACGACTTATTTTTCTGCAATACTGCGAGGCCGCAACTCCGGGGGGCTTTGTCGACGGAGTTCTTCCGAAATGTAAGACTCTTCGCAATGGTCCACGTCACCAAACAGCCTCGCCACAAAATCCACAATGAGCCGAACTTGCTTCCAGCCGGGCCGGGCGCGAAGACGCCAGCACCGGCTTGAAAAGGTTTCATCAGGCCAGCCGCCACAAAGAGCGTTCAACGTCTGGTCAATGGCTATCAGTACATGCTTTAGCCACCGTTTCATGCCTGTTCTCCCGCTTCAAGGGCCGCCTTTGCTGCGCCCCCTTCGGCCATGCAGGCCGCCTTATGACCCAAGGCGTTGGCATACAATGTCAGAAAAGCATCCGCAGTGAATGACAGGCGCACAAGCTCCCCGTCTGCCTTGTAGGCGTTCCACGTCACGCTTTCCGGCAACCCTTTGGCCCCGGATTTATACATAAGGCAGGCGTTAGCCGTATCGCTGAAATTTTGCTGGTCAAAAGAATCATAGGAAAAGTGGAGCGCCTCTCCCTCAACCTCATAGGAAAACCCGGCCAGAATGGCGGCGGAAGTCTGCGCGTCAATGGCGGCACGCTGTTCCGCCTTTTGATGCTCCGCGCCAGACAGCCCTGTCTTTTCGTTAATGCCGCGTGCTTCTTTAGGCATAGCTCACGCCCTCCGCTTTAAAGCCTTCCTGAATTTGCCCGTCTTGCACCGCAAGACGTAGCAGGAGCCGCGCATCAGCCGACGCGCACGCCGGGCACGGCTCAAGCTCACCAACATACCAGACCGCCAGAAAAAGGCCGTCTTCACTGTACTCCGTAGGCACTGCGTACAAAGCCAACTGCCCGCCGTTGTCCACTTCGGCTTCAAAATCCTTGCCGTCATAAGAAATGAGAATGGACATAAACCCTCCAAAAAAATTTCGATGCCCGCCTGCGGCGGGCACAGCAATCCAGTAACCAGTTGACAGTATTACACCTTTGCGAGGCGGCAACCGATACTCGTAGAGGCAACGGCTGGCGACTCTATCAAGTCGCAGGCGAAAAGGCCCGCACGAACGCCATGACTCCATTGCGCGCCGAGGTATAAGACATTCCCGGCGGAACCGGAGCGCCCCCAAAATCCGTCAGGTACGGTTGCCACAGAAGCAGCCGTAGAAGTTGTTGCCGGAAAGAACACGTCGTCCCAGTCAAAACCTTCTCCGCTCCCGCTCTTGAGCGAAGTTATGTACGCAGGATTTGTGCCGTCATAGGCAGGGCAAGCGAAACCAGTTTCCACAAATTCCCGCGTCCCGTTGTTCTTCCACAAACGCACAACACCCGAAGGCAACACGTCCAGCCCCGCGCACATCTGCCAGACGTTACCCCACAAGCCCACATGACCGCGCCACGAAGCCGTAGCCACGTCCGTGGCGTCCACATAGTTAGCCGAAGACGTATCAACGCGACCCCGGCCATACACGGCTTGCGTGTCGGGCGTGGCGGCCTCTATAAGCGCCAAAAGCTGTAATTCCGAGGCTTGATATATGTTCCACATATCAAAGCCCGTAACGCCCTCTACATTACGATTCTGACAATAGCCCTGCATGGTCGGAAAGTTTACCTTGACAAAAGGAACCTTGCCCGGACGGCTGCCCAGCTTCTTGGGCGTTCCTCCATCATCCGTTGACGCATATGTTCCGCAATACCACTTATCCACTTCCTGACCATTCAGCATGAACGAAGGAAAGGGCTTAAAACCGTCTTGCGGCCCAGGGCTGATAAGACGACCACGGCGGCCAGCAAAAGGACCGGAAGCAATCTGAAAGCCTTTGTAGTAGAATTTGCTGTGTTCCTGCATGATTTGACCGTCCACCAGAACCCGCCGAATGGCGTTGTAGGTAGGATGGTAGTCAAAATAGCGCCGGGTTGGGGAAACAGGCTGTCCATATGCGTCTATATTGAACCACAGGCCGGAACCGCCCCCGTCTTCAACGCAGCAAATGCCGATAACAGGTGACAGGCTGCCCACCGTGATGCGCTTCACCAGCGCGTCATGCGCCGAAAGGCTGGCGTCGTGGGCGGTCATGGCTTCCTCCCGCGCCTGCGTCACGGCGGCCACGGCTGCCGTGATGGCGGCTGCCCGCGCCGAGGCTTCGCTGCTCACAGCCTCCGTGCGGGCCTGCACTTCACCCGCAAGCGCCGTCGCGTCCGCCTTTTCCGTGGCAAGAGAAGACAAGGACGCCGCATGACTTTGCAAGGTTCCCTCCGTGGAGGTTTGCGCCGTTTCCAGCGCCGATGCGCGGCTTTCAAGAGAATCCGCCCGGCCTTCCACCCCGTCAAGCCGGTCATCCGCCGTCTTCGCGTGAGCATCCACTTTCTTGAACGCTTCCACGATACGCGGGCAGTCGTCTTCAAGCATGTTTTGCTCATTGGACAGCGGCAGTTCAAGATATTCCGATTTTTTGTCTATCATAATGCCTCCTTACGCCACGGCCATAAGGCGGATGTTCAGGACCATGGGCCGGGCGGCAAGCGTGCCGGTCAGGGTCAGGCGAACCTTTATCAAGTCCGCGCCGCTCAAAGCGTGCTTGAATTTGTATTCCACAAGGCCGTCGCCCTGTTGCGTCGCGCCGTCGGCCTCCATGGCTTCCCACGCGCCGGAATCCACCTGAATTTCAGGCGTCACTCCCGCGCCGGACGGAATCAGGGCGTCGTAGATCAACACGGCCTTGATGGCCCCCGTGGCCGGAATGCTCCGGGTGTAGTAGTCCGCCGCCTGTTGCACGGAACCGGCCAGCACTTGCGAACCCGGCCACAACACCGGCGACCCCTTGGCGTCCCCGACCAGCTTGGCCTTGACCGTCAACGCCCCGGTCAGGGCTTCACCCAGCCGCACGGGCTGGCTTTCCGCCACGGTCAGGCTTTCGCCGGAGGGCAGCCCAAGCTCGTATTCCACCCGCGTTTGCGACGTGGGCGTCTCCGCCAAGGACAAAAGAATCAGGTCCGTGGCCGGGGTCGAAACCTCCGCCGCGCCCAGGTCAATGGTGTTTGTCCCCTCCGCGAACACGGCCTCCAGCAGCCGGAAAGTCAGGTCGCGGGACTGGTGGGCCGTCCAGGTCGATGCGTTGGACGAAGACAAGAGCACGCCGATGGTGTACGGCTGGGAAGCGACCCATTGCTGTTTGGCCGTGTCGAATTTGCCCAGTTCGGCAATGGCCACTTCCGTGTCCGCGTCGTCGCACAGAATGACCAGCGCGTATTCCGTGGACGCGGCCAGGGCCACCGGAGCCGGGAACAGAATCCGCGTATGCCCGCCGCCGGTGACGACTATCCGGTCCGCCGGAACAATGGTTTCCGCCAGCACGGTTCGCGTGGGAACGCCGTTCGACATTTCCCGGATTTGCACGCGCGCGCCGCCAGCGCCCCTGGCCGTGAACCAGATGTCCGCCCCGGCAAGTTGCGTGTCGCTGCCCAGAACGAACGACTGCGCCAGCGGGTCCACCCAGTACGTGGTCACGGTCTGGACTTGCCGGAGCGTTTGCGCCGTCAGCGTGCCCTGGCCCACGAACACGGCGGATCCTTTGGAACCGCCTTCCCCGCCCTTGAATTCCACCGTCTTGGCTCCCGCCGGAACGCCGGGCGGAATGATGAAATGCCCGGCCAGCGCCCCGGATTCGTCCGCCGTCAGCGTGCCTTCCTTAGCTTCAACCGGAATGCCGTCAAAGGTGATGCTCCGCAATATTTCACCGGGGCCGAAGCCCGTTACCTTGAACGCCACTTCTATCTGGCGGAGGTGTTCAAGGTTCGTTGTCGTGGACGCCACGGTTTCCATGGTGGTCTGCGTGCTCCGGCTCCGCACAATGTGGTAATAACCGTCAAGCGTGACATTGAACGCCCGCGTTACGGCACTGGTCCACGCTGTCTGTACTTCATTCCAGCGGTCCACAGCAGGCAAAAGCTCCACCGGCGCGGGCAGAGGTTCAAAGGCCATGTACGGATTGACCTTCATCGTTCCCGTTCTGTACGGCTGGGAAATGAGCACGGCGGGCGTGAAGGTCCGGGCCATGGGCGCGGCCACGTCCCTGGACAGGGCGTAGACGTTGGCCCGGAGCGGCAAGGTCAGCACGCCGTCCACCACGGCGGCGGTCTGCGTTATGCCCTGGTCGCGCATGTCGTCCCCCAGCAGCGGGTCCACAAAAAGCCCCACACGCGCCCCGGATTCCCGCGTGAACACGTCCGCTTCCAGCCGTTGCCGGGCTACTTCCTGCAGGGCGTATTCCACACGGGCCGCCAGAGCTTCCATGTCAGAGAAGGCCACCACGCGCACGCCGTCATTCTTGACCGTGCGCTGTTCCGGCTCCCGCCATATCTGGGTCACGCTGGCCAGCGCCAGGGCCGTTTCCGGCACGGCGGGGGCTTTGGGGTTGTATTCCGCCGCCACCCCCTGAACCCAGGTAAATGCCCCGTCCCCTGTAATGCACAGCCGGTCGATACGCGGCAACGCCTGATTATAGGACACCATGATGCCCGTACCGGAAACAGCCCCGGACACGGAAAAGCCGTCATAATCCGCGTCTTCCGGCGTCAGCGTCTTGTCCAGGTAGGTATACGTCACCTGATAGGTCGAACCCGTGGCCGGTTCGTTTCCCGTGGGCGACCAATCCACCGTGTCCCCGGTGCGCTTGTAGTCCGTCCCGGCTTCATACACCGTATCCCCCTGCTTGATTTCCACCAGGGACATGACCGATGTGTCCGGGAGCGCGTCCGCGCAGCCGGAATAGCTGCCGTGTACCACCGAGACCGTTTTTTGCAGCGTCACCCGTAACGCCGTGATGTTGTGGATGGGAGGATGCGCCACGTTGATGCGCTGTTTCGCGCTCCCGTCCGCCTCGATCACTTCCGTGTCGATGAAGCGAAGGTCCGGCGTCGCCGCGTAGGAAAGACGGCGGGAGGTAAGCAGCTCCACGCCGTAGCCACAGACACGGCAGCGGCCTTCCGCCACCGTGTACACCTGCGCGCCGCCTCCCGCGTCTTCCGCCTGCCGCACGGTCAGGCCGGAGCAGACGTAGGTCCCGCCGCCCGTGGAATCGCGGTCATACCGCGCGATCCCCTGGTTGAAACTGTCCAGGTTCGGCGGCGTTTCCTTTGCGCGAACTACGCCATCGTCGACCGTATGGATGGGGTAGAACTCCCCGGAACCGCCGTCTCCGTCATACCCCCATACGGCCTCCACCTTCTTTCGCCATGCCCCAGGTTCCCCCTCGCCACGGCTGCCCACGGCGGGATTACACAGCGCCGGGTCTTCCAGTTCGGATATGATGCTTTCCCTGAGCCGCACGCCCACGGAAACCGTACCTTGCACGGGAATAACAAAGGACGCGGTCTCCACCGGCCACACTGCCCCGGACAGGTACACCAGACCGGCTTCCGCCGTGAGCGCCCCCGTCTGCGCATTCACCGTTATCTGCGCGTCCTGAAGGATGTCCCCGTCCTTGAACAAGCTGTCCGCAAGCGATTTCACGCGCGCGGCGAACAGGCTTTGCAGCTCGTTCATTTCCGATGCCTGCGTCCCGTATCCGTCACGGAACAGCAGCTCCATATATTTCTTGCCCGCGTCATAGCGGTTCCAGTAGTTGTCTATGCGTTTTCCGCTTTGCGTCTGCATGGCTTTCCCCTATATGGGCAGGACAAATTCAATGGTCTGCCGCACGCTTGGGCTGCGGTTGATGGGCGGTACGATGATTTGCGCGGCCACCAGCAGGCCGGGGCTTTCCAGGTCGTCCGGCGTGTAATAGCGTTGACCGGGCGGCAGGTCCTCTTTCAGTTCCGTATCCATGAATACGCCGATTTCCCGGATCACCGCGTTGTTGGCGTCCTCAAAATTGTAGTTTGTCCGCACATACAGATACGGAGACGGGCCGGTCACGCTTTTATAACGCGCTTCCTGCACTTCTCCTCCCGCGCCCGTGGCCACGGGGATGACAATGGCCCCTTCGTCGTCAGGCTCCACAAAGCCGATGGTCGCCGGAGTGCGGCGGCCCAGCTCATTGACCAGCGCCGTGGCTTCCACCAGGCTGGGCAGCTCCGCCTCCTCGGCATCCCATTCAGGATTCCCGCTCCCCCATGCCAGATGGATGGGCCGGGCGGACAGCGCCAGCGCGATGGCCGCGCGTCCTGTTTTCGTCAGCGTCGCAAGACTCATTCCGTTTGCTCCTTGATTGAGGTTATGCCCGTATAATCGTACCAGCGCCGCCCGGCGGGATTGCCCAGCCAGCGCCGTTCATGCAGCGGGTCGCTTGCCAGCGGGACCGTATCCAGGCCGCCCCATTGCGGAACGGGGGAAGACAACGCCGCGCACGGCACGGTAAGCAGCGCGCCGCCGGACAGGCGCGGCGCTCCCGCGTCCTCATGTGCCGCGCTCAGGCTCCGAAGGACTGCGACGGCGACAGGGCAGCGGTCGGCAAGCCAGCCGCGCCCGGACCACGGCCCCCGCCAGTCGCGTTCACGAAGCGGCGCGGAACGGCAGGCGGCAAGCGCGTGGCCCGCCGTTTGCGGCTTGGCGGGATGCACGGCGGGCGTGCGAAGGCCGCCCTTGTCCTGCCGTCGTTCCAGAATTTCCAGTTCCCGCCGTCCGGGGTCCGCGCCCCAGGCGTCCCCCCAGCGCGTCCCCTGATAAATGACCGCCTGCGGACGGCCATAGCAGGCGTTCACGTCGCCCCATGTGCCGTCGCCGTGGACCTTCACCGGATCACCCGGCTGCGCAGCCGTTGCCAGCTCGGCTGGCTTACGGATGCGGCGTCCCCCTTGCGGGGGTTCCTTGCCGTCGCCCGGCCAGAAAAACACGGCTTCCACTCTGGCCCATGAGCGCCAGCGCATCTTCCATTCCGGCAAAATGCGGTCCCATGTCGCCGCCTCCTGCCAATGACGGGAATCCCAGGCCCCGTGCCACGGGTACGAGCTGGTTGTCCGCACACACCAGTGCAGACTCACGATTTCCCCGATGGTGAAGCCGTGATTGCGCGGAAAAACGTCGCTCCAGGCCGAACGGCTCCACACGGGCCGGTCGATGTACGGCGCAAGAAAGCCCGTCCGGCTCTCCACCCCCAGCCCCGCGCCGGTTTCGTTGTACCGTTCCGAAAGAAAACGCCGCATCATGCCGAAGGACACCACGATGTCTCCGCCTTCGCCTGGCCACGTCACGCCGGAAAACAGGGACCAGAAGCCGTTTGACCAGCCCTGTTCATTTATCGGCCCGCCGCTCCAGACCGTGGGCACGCGGTCGTAAGTGTCCGTGTAGACGCGGGCCAGCACGGAGCGCGCGGGCTTGTATTCGTTCACCAGCCACAGCAGCGTATCCAGGTCCGCCAGCAGGGCGTCCTGTTCCGCCTGTGTCGCGGGCGTTCTGAGGCCGAGCTGAAATTCCGCCCAGCGCGACGGCTGCCAGTTCCGCAGGTTTTCAACGGTCAGAGCGTCAAAACCGTAAAACTTGAGGATTTCAGGCAGGCCCTCGGTCTTGCCGCCCAGCCGATGCCAGCGAAAGGCTCCCACCACGCGGGCGCGGAATTGCTCCGCCGTTTCCTTCGGGTGCCGCACAAGGCCGCGCCCCGTGCCGAACTCCGGCACCAGGTCGGCCTCGCACAGTTCCGGGAACCACTGGCGGCGAAAATACACGATGTCGTCCCGTGTGCTGTCCAGCGCCAGGCTCAAGCCCCGGACAAGACCGGCCAGAGGGCCGGGCGCATGAATCAGCGGCCACGCCAGCCTGTCGTGAAAATATTTCCAGAACTCGGACACCTACATTTCCTCCGCCATGACGGCGCTCAAACTCAGGCTTTCCAGGCACGCCACGCCGTCCGCCGGAACAGGCAGCACGTCTTGCGCCGGACTTGCCCACGTCACCCGCTTGACGCCCGGCACGGCCTTGACCGTATGGGTCAAAAGGTCGAGCGTCAGGTCCTGCCCGATCTGCAATGCCGTCACGTCCGCCAACGGGCTTGTCTCCGCGAACAGCGCCCGCAGCCGGTTCTCCGCCTGCGCCTTGATGGCGTCAGGGTCCCCCGCGACGACTTCGATTTCCCCGTCAATCAGGGCCGCGACCGGCACTGGGCTTTTCACCAGCCAATCGTCATTGATGGGCGTATGCGGCGCAATGGCGGCCCGGACCTTTTCCAGAAGCGCCGCCGTGGGCAGCACGTCCGCGCCCCGGACCACCACGTCCACGGTGCCCTGGCCGCGCGGGTGGCGGTCCAGAATGGACACGGAGGTCACGCCCGGCACGGACAAGGCCCACGCCTTGTAGGCGTGCTTGGTGCAGCCGTTGTTCGCCTGCCATTGCAGGGCGTACCGCTCCCGCAGTTGCGCGTCCGTTTCCTCGTCCGCCCCTTCCTCCGTCAGCCACCCGGCGGGATTCGTCACCCCGGAAATGCCTGTAACCGGCGTCACCAGTTCGCATATCTGCCCGGCGCTGGCGTTGGCCGCAGCCCCGTAATCCTCCGCTTCCACCGGCGCGTCCACAAAGTCCGCCCCGGCGGGCAGCACGGCCACGGCCTGCGTGCCGTAGCGGTAAATCCGCCCCGCGCCGTCCGGCAGCGTGCGCACGATGCGCCCGGCGGGGATGGTGACGTTCGCCTCCAGGCTTCCCTGCGCGGCCCGCAAAAAGCGCACCTTTCCCCGCGCCTTCGTCGCCGCCCGGCGGGAAAGGTCCACACTGGCCGCGTGCATGTCCAGCCATGCGCCCGTGGCGCTGGACGGCGTCGCCTGCGTCAGAAGACGCTCAAGCAGGCTGTAAATCTGCCAGTAGCCCCAGCAGAAAATTTCCAGCAGGCCGCGAACCACGCCTTTGTTCAGGTTCAGCCGCGCGGGCAGATACCCCCGCGCCGCAAGGCTGTCCTGCGCGGATTCCACATACCCGAACACGGAGGCCCGGACCTCCTCAATCGTTCGGGAAACACGCGGTAAAGCTGTCTGTTCTTGGGTCGGCATCTTCAATCACCATTTCCATGGTCAGCTTGTTCACCTGCAACACCAGGTTCAGCGGCGTGTCCTCATCCAGAAAACGCCAGCTTGCCAGCGCCGTGATGGAGCGTGCGTCCCAGGCCGTCACCGTACAGCGCACCGAACCGACGACGACACGCGGGTCTTCCTCAATGCGCATGACGATTTCAGATTCAAACGCCGCCCGGTTCCCCGCCGTGGAATCCTCCAGAATCCAATTATGGATAAGGCTGCCGAACTCCCGGTCATAAAACAGGTTGCCAAGGCGGGTGAACAGGCGCAGGCGGATGTCCTGGACGCCGGTTTCCACCCCGTCCGTCAGCAAAAGTTCACCGTTGGCCGCCACGCGGGCCTGCCCGCTGTCGTCCAGGGCGATGTCCTGCCCCCACAAATCATTCATCCGTTCCTCACTCGCATCCATGCCGGACGGGCAAAGCCCGACCCGGCGCTCGTTCGTCACTCAAGGCGGCGCACGCGCCGCGCCTCCGGCGGCTTGCGGCATGTCGCCTCATGGGAACAACTCTGGCACAAAAAAGCGAAGCGCGCCCGGAAAGGACGCGCTCCATGCGAGGAAGTTTTGGCCGGTTTTGCGGTAGCCGTTAGCGGCCCCGCCGCTTACGGATAGCGACAGCGATTTCTTTGTGTCGCTTCTCAAGTAACCAATTGCTGTCTTCATCCGTAAGCCGCTGAAGCGGCAACGGCTGAAGCCACGCCGGATTTCCGCACGATAAACGAGAACGGCGCTAGTGCGGGCAGCTTCCCCCGCTGCGGCTGCCCGCGTAGCTCATACCTGTCGTTGTGGTGTTCCCGTTGACTTTCAGATTACCGTTTATGGTCAGGTCGCCGTTCTGTATGGAATTTCCGTTGCCGCCGCTGTGCCCGCCCGTGGTGACGTTGCCGTTCTGATAAATGTTCGGCGCTTCCAGCGTCACGGATTGCGCGCCTTTGACAAATACGGTCCGCGCTTCCACCGTGGCTCCCTGGCCCGCCTTGACCGTCCAGCTTTTCCCGGCCTCCGTCCGCACGTCCTGCGGCGTCAGCGTCACCACCCGCTTTTCCTTGTCGATGCGGATTTCCACGCCGTTCTCAAGTTGGATGACAAATTCATTCAGGGCGGCTTTGGGGGCGGACATGCCGCCGCCCCATCGGATGTTCGAGATAAAGGGGTAGTTCGGGTCGCCGTCGTAATAGCTCAAATCACACAGCGCGCCCGTCACGGGCGGGCAGACTACGCCCCGATCCGGGCCGCCCCACAGGACAGGCAGGGCCACGCGCGGCACCACGGGTTCCTTCGGGTCCGCGCTTTCGTCGTTCCGGAGCGGCTGCACGTCGCAGAAGTATTCCCCGTTGCTTGCGTACACGGCCACCACTCTGGCCTTTTTGGTCATGCGGTAGTAATGCCGCAAGTCGGGCATGGCCAGTTCCACCAGCCGACGTATTGCCCCCACAATGTCCCGCTTTCCCTGTTTTTCGTCCATGCTACAACCACCCCATATCCTTGCCGTAGCTGATGGCCGTGGAATTGCCGCCATCCTGCAAGGTGTGCACCACGTCCAGCGCCCGCACCGTGGCGTCCACCCCGCGCCGTGTGTCCCTGATATGCACCAGGCGGCTGTGCGTGAGTCCAGGCAGGAGAACGGCCACCACCACGCCCACGCCGTCCGGCGTCTGCGGCGGCGTGTGCGCAATCAGGTTTTCCGCCGTGGCCACGCTGTACACGTCGCCCGGTTCGTCCCCGGCGCTCCAGGTCAAACCGGACGCACCCAGCCACAACGCATGGCGGCTCATGTCGTGCCCGAACGAACGTTCCAGGGTATGGGATAGCTGTTTGACCGCACGGGCCACGGACACGCCGGAAAAGACCTGATACGGCAGCACGTCGCCCGGCACGTCCACAGTACCCACGGCAAGCCCGGTGCGGGCCAGCAGACGCCGGGCCACCACATCCGCCGGTTCCCGGTAAAAACTCTCCGTTACCGTGGTCGTGGTCAGCGCCTTTTCCAGTCCCACGGCGGTTATGGTCACGGCGTCCGCGCTGGCGCTTGCCGCGCGCGGCTGGTCGATGTTCTCCACCGTGCCTTCCCATTCCTGCCAGTATCCGGTCTCCCCACGGTAGCCCCAGCGCACGGACACGGTTTGCCCCACCGCCAGAACGGCCCGCACCTCGCCCTCCGGGTCCGGAATGACCACCGTTGCACGGCTGACCACGGCACGGCGGCGGAAAACCAGCTCTATGAAGGGACTGCGCAGCACTTCCACCGGCCCCACGTTGCAGCGAACATTCAAACCCTCTATCATTCCACGTCCACTCCGATGACGGTTTCCGGCTGTTCGGCGGCTTTTTCGGCCTTTTCCTTCGCCTTCTTCGCCAGTTCCGCCGGGGTGGGCGTCTTCGCCTGCGCCCGCTCCTGCCTGATGATGGGCGGGTTATGTTCCACAAAGGAAAGCGAGGCCCGGATTTCATCCGTCCGCGTGCTTTCCGCCGAATCCAGACGCGAGAAAACCACACGACGCACCCCGCGCGCCAGCAGGTGACTGTTGGCCACGGTGAAGATGGATGGATTCGCCTTGCCGTCCGTCTTCTTGAAAAAGCCCTCCAGAACGGCCAGCTTGTCGTAACAGGTCCCGGCCTCGTCCGTGAGCAGATACAGAGTCAGGCTGATGTCCGCGTCTTCCCATCCCTGCGGCGTCTTTTTCTTGCCGCTGGCCTTGTCCACGCTCTGTTCGTCAAAGCGTACCTGTCCGCTGACCCGCAGATCGGACAGGATACCGGGCAGCTCCTCCCCGTCTATGCGGACAATACCATCTTCAAACGTCAGAAGTTTCATGCCGCCTCCTTTTTTTTAGCGCGGCGCAAGATGTTGTGCGCCGCAAGGAAGGCGAGCTTTGGGGCGCGGTAGTGTACTCTTTGGTACTCGACCAAGCCCAAAAGCGAAGCCTGACGCCGCGCCGTGCAACATATCGCGCCGCGCTCATGCCATGCTTTCCCCCATTTCCGTGGCGGCGGCTTGCAGTTCCGTAAAGAAGTCCTGCGCGTCCTTGACGTTGGGCAGGGTGATGTTGGCGATATGCAGCGTCCAGGACTGCGGCGCGGCGGCACGGTCCCCGGCGGCGCGCGCCCGCCGGTCCTGTTCCTCGGCCACGTCTTCCGGCGCGCCCGGCGCGGCGGGTATCACCGGTCCCGAACCTTGCGCGGGCGATGTGTTTTCTTCACCCCACAGCCCGTTCCACCAGTTGCCGATGCTGTCTTTCAGGCTCCCCAGTTTGCTGGAAAGCGTATTGTACAGGCCGGGGAATCCCGCGTTCATGCCTTCCCCCAGCGTGGACATGAGCCGCGCTCCGGAAAGCGTCAGCGTGGACAACGGGCCTTCCTTCGCGTCGCTGAACGGCAACAGGTTCCGCAGCTTGGAAAGCGCGTCGGAAAAAGTCTGCTTGAGGCTTTCCACCTTGGACAGGATGCCTTCCTTGAACGTGTCCAGCAGCCGCGCCCCGGACTCGAAAAGGTCTATGGTCGAAAGCCATTCCGTGGCTTTTGCCCAGGCGTCCCGTATCCAGTCCCCGACGCGGAACAGGTCGGCAAAGGCCATGAGCGAGTCGCAGAAGTTGTTCCAGATGTTTTCGGCCATGGCCGTGGCCGTGGTCCAATCTCCGGTCAGGATGGCGCACACCCAGCGGAAAAGGGACACCAGCGTGTCCACGCCGCGCACCACGTTGGCGATCACCGTGGCCACAAGTTCAAGCCCCCATGAAAGGACGCCGCCCAGGATTTCCCCCAGCCCCCGCGCCTCGGATGACGCGCTTTTCACCTCGCTACCAAAGACGGACCCTACAAGGTTGCCCACGAAGTCGAAAAGCTCTCCTATTTTGAGAATGGCCGGGGTAAGCACCGTCACCGCGCCGTCGAAGTTCAGCCCGTCCCAGATACCCGCGAAAAACTCCCGGATACGGTGCGCCACGCGGGCCACCGTGGTCACGACGCCTACCAGTCCCGCCGCCTGAATGTCTTCTGCAAGTTCGCCCCGGATTTCTCCCACGCCGTCCTTGAGCGAACCGAACACCGCCGTCACGCCCCGAACCACCAGCGAGATGTTCCGCCCCCAGCGGGAAAGCGTGGTGGCTATGCCTCCGAAGTCCTTTTTCCAGGCCGCATACAAAAGACCGACGGCGGCTATCAGCGCCCACACCGGCCAGCCCAGCCCCAACAGGGCCGTTTTGATGGCAAGGAATTTCCTAGACACAAACGGCGCGGCCCTGGATACCGCCCATAGCCCGGCGGAAAGCGCCGTCACGGCCAGCACGGCGGCGGCCAGACCTCCGGCGGCGGCTATCAGCCATTGCCCGAACCGCGTTTCCGCTACCCAACGCAGGGCGTCCGCCACCGCGCCAAGCGCGTTGGCTCCGGCGGTGATGACCGGAAGAAAGACGTTGCCGACGGCAATGGCCAGGTTGGTCAGCTTGTTTGACAACAATTGCAGCGCGTTTTGCGTTGTTTTGCTGCGTGTATCAAATTCCGCCTGCATGCTTCCGGCATATTTAGACTTGTCCCCCACAAGCTCAAATGCTTGCGACAGGTTGCCCATGTTCTGCAAAAGTGGAGCAATCGCCCCGATAGCTTCTTCACCGAACATTTCAGTAAGAAGGCTCATTTGCAGTTCCTTGGGCTTGTTCGCCAATGCCTGCAATACCTTAAAAATAGTGCCTTGGGCGTCTGTCTGCATGTCTTTCGCCATCTGTGTGGCTGAAAACCCAAGAGACTGGAACGCGGCGGCTTGGTCCTTGGACATGGCAGCGCCCTTGACCAAGGTTGTGGTAAATTTTTTCAGGGCCGTAGCCGCAATTTCCGGCGAAGCACCCGCAGACAGAAAAGCCGCGCCCAAGGCTGCAACCTGTGTTTCTGCTAGGCCGCACGCCATGGCTGCCGCGCCCACGCGCTGGATGACCTCCCCCAGCGCCGGGGCCGTGGCGTTCATATTGTTGCTCAAATGGTTTACAGCATCGGCCAGGGAGTAAACTTGCGGCAACGAAAGCGCCATGCCCGCGCGCCAGTCGGCCATCATTTTGCCCGCCTGATCGCCCGTGAGGTCGAACGCCACGCCCATTTTCGCGGCCTGCTCCGCGAACTCCGCCAAATCCTGTTTGGCCACGCCGCTTTGCCCGGCGGCGGCGATGATGGCCGCTATGCCGTCCGCCGCCATGGGAATGCGCCCGGCCATATCCATGACCGTTTTGTTCATCTCCTGGAACTCGGCGGCGGTATCGAAATTGACCACCTTTGCCACGTCGGCCATGGCGCTTTCAAACGTCATGGTCTTGTTTGCCGCCATGCCCAGCGCCCCCACCAGGAGCCCGGCGGCCAGCGCCGCCGGACCCATGGCAAGGGCCAGATTGCCCATGCGTGTTCCCAGTCCCGCCGTGGCCGCGTTAACGCCGCTCATGGCCCTTTTTATGCGATCCAGCGGGCCGGACAGCATATCGACCAGGGAAAGTGTGGCAAATACGTTGAAAACTTCCATCGTTATTTTTCCCGAACACCCCAGAAGCTACGGGACATGGAGGCAAAGTAGCGCCGTTCCATCCATACGGCCCGGCGCACCTGTTCCGCCCACTCTTCAAGGTTTTCCTCCGGCGCGGCGTGCAGCCAGAACTGAATCAGGGCGTCGCCCTGGCCGTAGCCGTCCGGTTCGCTCAGTTTCCCAGGTCGCTGGAAATGCCCACGCCCTTGATGATGGCCGTGGCAAAGCTGGTGGCGATGCCGGGGTATTCCTCCATCTTGTCCGTGAGCGCCTGTTTGTCGTCGGGATGCACCACTTCCAGCAGCAGATTGCGGGACGCCTGGCCGGGATTTTTCGGCGCTTTATCCTGCAAACGCTGAACCTGCGTCTTGGTCGGTTTGGAAAAACGGAACGTCAGGGTCACGTCCAGTGCGTCTTCCGCGCTGTCCCCGGACCACGGGTCGGAAAAAGTGTGCGAAAAGCTAACGTACTTGCGGTTTTCAGTCTGGGACATGAATTGCTCCTTGTGTTTTTTGCGGGGCGGGATTGCCCGTCTTTTCTGAAAACATGCCATGAAAACGAAGAACGCGCCCGGAAAAGGGCGCGTTCCATGCGAAGTATTTTCCCCACGAACGGGCTTACAGAACGGCGCTCGCGCACTCCTTTTTCGCGGGAACCCCGTTCCACAGAATGGGTTTCAGGATGGTGAACTCACACGTTACGGGGCTGACGTTGTCGTCTCCCTGCGAACCGCCGCCCCCGCTGAATTTGCTGATTTTGCAGTCTTTCAGCGTATCCGTGATGGTTTCCATGTCGTCATTGGCATAGCTCACCACAATGGTGAACGGCGTATGGTCATAGATGCCGCCGCCGTCGGCGGTCAGCTCCTTCTTGAGCTTTTCCCATTCCTCGCGGTCCAGAACCATGCTGCCCGACGCCTCATAGTTGCCGCGACCGTATCCGCGCGGGATGCTCCCCCTGCCGTAGCGCGCAGTGACGCCCTGGCCGTCTTCATACTTGATTTCCGTAATGGCCACCGCTTCCCCGCCGGGGAGGGTCACGGTGATGCTTTCCCAGTCGTATTTGTTGCCGTTGGCTGCCATAGCTTCTCCTTTTCAACATGCGCGCCGCCCTCACACTTCGGGAAAAGCGCGGTTTTCCCTCGTGTTCGGGCGCGGGCGTCCGCAGACGCGGCCACCAGAGCGAATGCGTTCGCTCTACGCCGCCAGCGCGTAACTTTCGATACGCGGGTCAAAATTCGAGCCCGCGTAAGTGTAACGGTTGTACAGCCTGATTTCACGGATGATCGGCACTCCTATGAGCGTGATTTCAACCGCCACGCCATCCCGCGCCACGTTTTGCCCGGATGGAATGTCCACCACATAGCCCGCCAGTTCTCCCGCGTCCGTCATGGCGTCAAGCGCGTTTTCAAGCTGCGCCTTGAGATAGGCAATGCCGCCTTCCCTGTCCGGGCGGAGCGGGTCCCCGGCTTCGTCATACATGGACTTGAGAGCGGCCTGGCGCGTCAGACGCACGGCCTTGAACGTGGTCCGCAGGGCTTCCTCATAGCAAAAATCACTGTTGTCTTCCGCCAGCGTCCGGGAATCTCCCCAGTAGGTTCCCTCCATGCCAGCATACTTTTTGGCCGTCAGGAATCCCGACTCTTCCAGCGCGGAGCGCACGGCCTCCCATCCGTCGGGCAGGGCAAGCTGCGACACGGGGCCGTCTTTCACGCGGCCCGCCGCACGCTGCACCGGAATGGACATGACTCGTCCCGATTGCAGCCCCGCCGCGCTCCGAAGCCGCACGGCTCCCGTGCTGTCCGTGATTTCCCCGTACTGCGCGCACACCGTCACAAAACGGCAGGCCACCCCCTGCTTTTCCGCCAGCAGGGCGGCGGTATAATCGTTCAGGCCTTCCCCGTCATAGGGCAAACGGGCTTCCAACTTGAAATACGTCGGCCTCTGCCGGTTCCATAATTCCTCAGCCTTGGCCTGTGCCGCCGTCCAGTCCACGGAATCGGATGCCCCCGTGATATGCACGAACTCCACGTCGTAAATATTCAGGGGCGCTTCCAATGCGTCCAGAACATCCACAATGGACGGAACGGGCGGCAGCAGGCGGCAGGTATAAGTCGTCCCCGCCACATAGTCCCCGGCGGGGAAGGTCAGCTTCACCCCGTAGTCGGGCAACGCGCATTCACCATCCAGAGGGATGGTGCGGATGCTCCCGAAGTTGTCTCCTCCGTCCGTGGAAAGCTGGAACGTGCCTTCGTTCCTGTCCCCGCCCTTCACAATCTGAATCACCAGTTTCGCGCCGTCCAGAACCCCGGAGGACAGTTCCGCCGCTTCAACAAGCGGGCTTTCCGCATCCCCGACACGGTACACCGGCCCCACCGGGCAGCGTACCATGAAAGCATAGCTTGCGCCCTGTTCCAGTACCGCGTCCTCGGCAAATACCAGTGTTGCCCCCGTAGCCTCTTCCCCGGAGCTGATGGGGTTCTGTGTGGCGGAGGGGACGGGTTCAGCAAACGTCTTGCCGCCGTCCGTGCTGATTTCCAAGGTAGCTGTGCCGATAACGCCCGCCGTCGCCACCCGCGCCACCACGTCCGCATTGTGGGCGGGATAGCCGGATACCGTGGCCGGAACGTCTGTGCCCTTTATTTGCAGGGCGGAGATGTAACCGCCCGGCTGTCCCTGTACCGGAACCGCCACCAGAAACGGCTCTTGGCCGCCCGTGTTGAGCATGTCCCGCACTCGGTCAACCAGCGGCCCCGTGCCCAGCATGGAACCAAGGTTCGTCCTCTTGCCGATGAGGTACGCCTTGCCCACCGTGCCCCCGGAGCAGACCCCGGCCACAAGCGCCTTGCCGTCCACGCCGCCCGTGGCTATGCCCGATGTCCCGTCTATCAGATAATGCAATACGTCGCCCATGATGCCTCCTTACGCCATGCGTCCGCCGCCCAAGCGGCGATTCTTGAGGCTGTTCAGCACCTCCCGGTAATCGGCGTCGCGTACCATTTTGCCGTCCACCCAGCCCATGAAGCGGCACAGGGCCGCCTGCTGCCAAGAAGGCACGCGATGACGGTCCGCCAGCACGAAAAGGCTTTCCAGTGCCGGAGTCTCCACATCCGTTTCCGGATCAGCGGGCGCTTCCGGCGTTTCCACAGTTTCCGGCGTCTGTTCCCGTGCGTCTTCGACATGGCTTTCCTCCTGCCCCGGAGCGGCCTGTTCCGAAGTCTGTTCTGCGGGCGTCGCGGCGGCCTGCTGTTCGTTCTTTTCCTCTGTCGTCTTCTTTCTGGCAGCCATACCGGCCTCCTTTTATTTGAATGTCGGGTTGATGGTGAAGGAAGGAATCAGCTTTTCCGCTTCCTCCCCGGTAATCCTTCCGGTGAACGTCAGCACGAAGAGCCGGTTCACCCTGGTGAAAACCTCGATGACTTCATCCCCCACGCGTTTGTCAGGCGCGCGCCCGAACGTCGCCTTCTGCACCCGTACCTTTATCCAGTTGCCCCGGCTGTCGTTCCCGCCGCGTGGCAGCGCCGCCACAAAGTCCACGCTGAACGCTTCCAGCCAGACCCGGTCGTCGGCCAGTACATTGGCGTTGACCGTCAGCTCCACTTCGTAAAGTTCACGCTTGCGGATTTGCTCCGTTTTCGTGCGCTTCACAGCCAGCTTGCGCCCCGTGCGCGTGTAGCGTTCCGGCAGGAACTGAATCTCCACACGGGGCCGCTCAATGGTCAGCTTGTCCTTTTTCACGATGTCGATAACGCGGCCTTCCGGCAGTCCGGCAGCCAGCGCCGCCCGCATGATGGTTTCCGTGGCAAAGGTCTGCATTGACTCCGCTCCTATGCCTTGAAGGCCCCGGCGAGAAAGTCCGCCATGGTCTCCCGCACCTCCTCCATGTCCTCAGCGGAAACGCCCAGGTACGGACGGGCGGGCATATCGACCTTGTGCCCCTTCCCGGTCTTGCCGCCGAGCTGGTGAATCCGGGCATAGGGCTGATTGCTGCCCACCATGACCTTCTCCGGCGTGGCCGCATAATCAATGGAACGGCGGAGAAGTGCCTCGTCCGTCAAGGTCTGACCGCTTTCCTTTGCGGCTCGTTTCGACTTGGGCCATTTCTTGCCCGTCGGCTCTTCCTCGTCGTCAAAGCGTTTCAGCGTGCTGGAAACAAGCGCGTCGCCCACGGACTCCATGAGCGCCTGCGTGTCGCCCAGCTTGTGCGCGGCCTTGCCAAGCGCCTTGTCAAAACCTCCCCAGTTCAGGGAGACGCCGTTTTTCACCGCCATACCTACAGCCCCCGCAGGTCAAAGAACGGCCTGGGCGCTATCACCGCCACGCTGGCGTCCTCCCGGTCGGGATTCGTTTCTTCCAGGGGAAGTTTCAGCTTGCCTTTGGCTATCTGGTCCAGAAGGTCCATGCAGTATTTCCACTGCTTTTGCAGGGGTATCCATTCATTGTCTCCGCTTTCTTCCGTATCCACCAGGGACGTGATGGCCTCTACAACGCGGTAAGCGCTGGTCACGGCGGCGATGTAGCGCACGATTTCCGGCACATAGGGCCAGGGCTGCGGATAGCGGTAGGAAAGCGCGTCCCCGATTTCCCCGGAAACGGCCTCAATGGTCCGCTCAACGATACCCGGATTCTGGCCTTCGCACACTACAACATATTTGACGTGCAACAGGTCCACTATTGCCGCCCGGTCACATAGCAGCATGGATGTCCCCTTTCCTGACGTTTTGGACTAGTCTTAGACTAGTCTTAACGGCCGCCCCCGGCCTTGGGCCCGCCCCGGAGGTTTTGCGGCCCTCCGGGGCGATTTCGGCCCCTGCCTGCCAAACGCGCGCTATGCCACCACCAGGGCCTTGCACGACGCCTTGGATGGGCGCGCCGGCAGCGGCTTGGCCTGGCCGATGAGCATGACCCCCGAATCGTCGTCCCGCACCACGGGCACGATGTGCAGGGGCGTGGCCGCATTGTTGGCGCTGATGCTGTCTATGGCGCAGTACCAGACAGATCCGGGCTGGTTGGCGGCCACGGCCAGCAGCGCCTTGGGGTCCAGCTTGGGCACCCAGGCCCCGGTATCCGGGCTGGGGTAGGTTTCGTCCATAAAGTTGACAGGGTAGTTGCCTACCAGCACCTTGCCCTGCTCCAGGGAGACGCGGTAGGGCTTGCTTTCTGTGGTGGATACATAGCTTTCCACAATGCCCAGCAGCACGGCCACCACGTCCGACCCGGCCCAGAATGTCACGTTGCCGCCCAGGCCAGCCTGCTTGACCGCAAGCTCCATGGCGCGCAGCAGGCGGTAGACCTCCGGCAGCTTGCTGCTTGCCGTCAGCAGGGCATCGGGTGTGTAGGTCAGCAGGGGACCGTAATCCACCTCATACGTTTCGCGGTGGCCGCCTTCCAGCTCCACCGGCCAGGTCAGCTTGCCCGTGGCCGCCACCACGGCGCACATGGCCTCGGTGGTATCGCGCACGGCCTTGCGGATCTGGTCCACCTTGCGGGCGCGCCAGGCCGTCACGGCGGCCTGGTTGCCGAACAGCACCTTGAGGTCGTTAAGCTCCGAGGCGGTCACGGGTATTTTGACCTTGACCGGCAGGGGCGCGATGAATTCCATGTTGACGGATTCGCCCTGGAGGGCCACGGGCGTGCCGTCGCGCCGCACCACCGGCACGGTCTGCACCACGGAGACAAGCTCCTGCACGCCGATGACCGGCAAGGGGTGGGTGGGACGCTGTTTGAACAGGGCGTCCATAATGGTGGTTTCCAGGGGCGGCAGCGGGGCCAGGGCCTTGGCGATGGCCTCCGCCGTAAACAGACCTTTGAGTTGCGCAAGCATTGGTTGCTCCTTTAGAGTGTCGTAACCTTTCTAGGACATTTCACTTTTGAAATGCCCTGGCGGTTGCGTAAGCAGCCGCTCGCCGTGGAGGCGCAAGCGCAATTTATTTGCGCGGTTAAGCGCCGGGACGAGCGTGTTTTTACCTTTGAGAATATGTATTCTCAAAGGTAATCTGCTCTAGACGGCAAAAACGCCGTGCGCCGCCAGGACGGCAAGCTGCGCTGCCGTGGGGGCCGCGCCGTCGCCGGTGCGCAGCGTCCGTGTCTTTACGGTGCCATGGACCACGGCGCATACGCTGGTTTCGGCGGGTTCGCCTGTGGGATCGCAGGGCAGGTCGGCCACGGCCAGGGGGGCTACGGCGTCCGTAGAGAGGTACGGGGCATAGGCCACCGCGCCATCTTCGCCGTCCACCTGACGCAGCAGCGTGCCCACGTCGATTTTTGCGGCTACGTCGGCGGCCAGGGGCAGGTAGTGGATGACCACGGGGTGGTCGTCCGTGGCGGCGCGCTCGCCGCCAAAGCTGTAGGTTCCCAGGTGCCCTTCATTCATGTGGCAGCTCCTTACAGTTTTTCGACCATTTTGGCCGGGTCATAGGTTGTTGCGTCGCCTGCGGCGTGCGCCGGGGGCGCGGCAAAGTCCGCAAAGTCCGCAAAGCGCGCGTCTGCGGGCCGGGCCTCCAGCTCACGCAGATAGCGCTCCTCCAGGCTGACGGTTACGGTGGCGCCGTCCGGCGCGGCAAAGTCCACCGTGCCGCCCCGCGCGGCGAGCTTGGCCGCGAAGTCCAGCACGCCGGGTTTTTCGGCGGGGGTGAGCTTGCCGGCGCGCACCAGGGCCTCCACGCGGGCCGTGCGGCGTTCGCCCTCTACCCCGCCCTTATAGGCCGCAAACTGGGCGGCCAGATCCGACGCCTTTTTTTCCGCGTCCGTTTTGGCGGCTTCCGCGTCCGTCTTAGCCTTGGCGGCGTCTTCCTTACCCTTTTTAAGGCTGGCGTTTTCGGCCTTGAGCTGCTCAATCTGGGCCTGCAGCTGGCCGATCTGGCGTTGCAGTTCTTCAGGGTTCATGTGACCTCCTTTTTGGTCCGCAAAATCAACGTATATGCCGGGCTCGCCGGCCAGATCCACGTCGCGCAGGGCGTCTATGGCCGGTTGCGCCGCGCCCAGCAGGGCCACGTGCCGCAGGGTTACCCGGTCGGGCATGAAGGACAGCGAAACGTGCCGGTAGTGCTTTTGTGCCACGAGTTCGCGCACGTTGTCCGGAACGTGCGCGAACCGTGCGAGCAATTTTTGGCCTACGCGCCTGAGGGCATCCACCCAGCCGTAGGCCGGGGCGCTGTCCTTTTGCGGATGGCCGAAAACCAAGGGCGCTTGCCGGTTGGCGGGATTGTAGCCCGCCACGATGTTGTCCAAATCCTGCACGGTAAAGGTTTGCGGCCGCCCCTGGCTGTCTGCAAACGTGCCCGTGCGAGCTACCTCCACCCATTTTTCCTCTGCCATGCCGGCCTCCTTGACTCTTGCCGCGCCCTGCGCTAGCTTGACATCATGTATAATTTTATTGACGCAGCCACATCCCAGGAGCTGGCCGCGCACTATGGCTATATGCCGGATGCCGCGGAGCTGGCCGCCGAGCGGGCCCACTTTGCCGCGGACAAGGATCACAACCTTGTCTGCCTCTACACGCTGGCTCTGGACCGTGGCGACGCTGCCAAGGCTGCCGCGTACCTGCGCCGTATTGCCAACCCGCAGCGCCGCCTGGAAGCGGAAATGCTAGGCGGTGAGCTGATGGGCGCGTAGCAACGCGTCATACTCTCTTTCCCCCCTGTCTGTTTTGCTTAATAAATCACGGATAGCCGCGCGTGATGCGGGCTTTGCGGCGTGTTTTGCCAGGTAATCCGCAATGGCTTTGCCATACTGTTTGCGGTTCGCAGTGGCGCAAACGCCTTCAAAATACGTCAGGGCCTCCGGGCCGTCGTCTATGCCTAGGGCCTGCAGCAGTTTGTCAAAATTGCGGATATAGCCGCTATAGCCGTACCCCTGCCGGAGGACTTTGGCCTGGTGCGCGGCCTTGCCGCCCAGAGCCTCCAAAAAGCGTGGGTAGCTGCGCCGGGCCACCCATTGAGTGACGGTTTCCATCATGCGGCGCGCAAGCGTATTGCTGCCGCCGGCGCTGGTAAGAGTTTGCCGGTTATGGACAATCTCATGCCAGAGGCTTTCTACGGCATATTCTTCGTGAAAAGACAAAGGCTTATTGACTGCAATCTTGTTCCAGGCCGCCTTGAGGTCGGCGGCGGGGCAGAAGACGCCGCCGGGCATGCCGAATTTGCGTTTGCTTATCCACAGCGCGCCGCGCGAATTGGTAGCCATAAAATAGCCGCCATTATCAAAGACCACGCGTTGCACAGGGCCATTTTTCAGGTGCGGCGCGGCGTGCTCGGCAATCTGCCGCGCCAGCTCCGCCTCGTTTGTTACGGGGCGGATGACGCCGTTGCCGCGCTGCTGCGCATAGCTTTGGGGCGTCATGTCCGGGTATTTTTTGAGGTTCAGGCCGGCCTGAACCCAGTCCTTGCCCGGATTGTTTTTGAAGCCTTTGTCCGCGCCGGGAAAATGAACAAAGTATTCATACCCGGTTTTGGGATCCGTCCACATATCCGCCTTAGGCATTTCCGTTTCCACGGTCAGCCCCTGTTTTTTCACCTGCCGGGCGGAAAGCGTGCGTACCCCGCACCGGCAGCGGAAACCGTTGGGCGGATAGTTGGAGGACCAAAACTCATGGTCCGCCGGGTAAACCTTTTCGTGCAGAATGGCGTGCGAAGGCCGCACCCGCTTGTCCATGACCGCGATATATTGCCAGTAGGGGCGTGACGCCTTCACGGCCTGCATTTTCTTGTAGCGTCCGGCGCTGTAGGCCACCTGCATGTTGGTCCGGAAAATGTTCTCCACCCGGTAATCATGCCAGCCTTGCGCCTGTATGGCCGCCGCAATCCTTTTTTTGAAGTCCGCCAGTGTCTCCCCGTTTTTCAGGGCTTCCTCTATGCCGTCGCTCACAAGCTGCACAAGGTCCTGCTTGGCAAGCCCCGTGACGTAGAACGCCCGGTGCTTGACTTCTTCGCCCAGGGCCTTGGCTTCCTCGTCCGTCAGCTTCGCCCGCTGTTTCCAGAACGCTATGGCCGCGTCAGGAACCACTGGTTCCGCGATGATTTCCGGGGCGGGCAGTTCAATGGATTTTTTAGCCATCTTCGTCCGCCTCCGTCTGGACAGACGCCGCGCCGTGTCCCGCCGCCATGGTCATGGCGCGGGCAAGAAAACTCTCCAGCGCGTCCGGGGCCATGGACGGTGAAAGCAGGGCGGCAAGGGCTTCTTCCAGTTCCTCATAGCTTTTGGCCGCCCGTATCTCGTTCTCAACTTGCGTGACAAAATCACGGCTGCTTTTCAGCGCGGCGGGCAGCATTTTCACGATAGCCGCGTCAAGATTGCCCTGCGCCTTTTCCGCCGTGGTCTTTTTTCTGGCAGTCGGGGCCGCGAAGTTCGCGCCCGCACCCGGAGTCGTGACGGGGCGCACCGTAAATTCCGTTGGCTTCAATCCGTAGTTGTCGACAAAGTGTTCCGCAGTAAACGCCACACCAATGTCCGTAAGTTTTTTGTCAAGATCGGCCCGCGAATTCAGGTCTTCCGGCTCTTCATAGCCAGCCAGGGGGGCCAGCACGCCAGGCCCGACGTTGACCTGGGCGTAGAGCCAGGCGATCTCGTTCCAGGCGTCGGCCACCATGGCCTTATCGCTGTCGGCTAGGTCGTCGGCTACGTCCTTGTGGGTCTGGGCGGCGGCCTGGCTGTTTTTGCCCTCCATTTCCACGGTCAGAGTCTGGCCCATGAGCACTTTGCTGATGGCCCTGTCTTGCCGGGCCAGGAAGGCCTCGTGCAGCGCGCCCTGGGTCTGGCCCGCGCCTTCCAGCGTCACCTCGGAGCCAAAGGGGAGGACGGCCACGGCGTCCTGCACCATGCCGGCCAGGTCTCTGGCCATAACCCTTTTTTCCGGCGCGGTGGCCCCCTTGGGGGCTTTGCCCACAACCCAGGGCAGGCCGTGGCGCTCTACAAACTTGGCGTAAAAGGTGAGGCCCCCGCGCTTAAAGGCCACGGGCCAGAGACAACGGGATAGCAGACGCAGGCCATAGGGGTTGTCGTAGGTGGCGTGGTGCCGCACAAGGACAAACTTGCCGGCGGGCAAAGGCCGGGGCTCGGCGGCAAGGCCGCCGTACACGCCCTTAAACACGGGGTTATTGCGGTTGTCAAAGGCAAACCAGCGGCAGGGGCGGGCCACCACGTCCACAATGTGCCACCAGTCCGCCCCGCGGCCCCAGAGGATCTCCAACGGCACAAAACCATAAAAAGGCGCGTCCAGAATGCTGCTGATAATGCCGCGCAGGTTGCAGCGCTCCAGATTCTGCGCAAAGCGGCGGTAGAGGTCCTCGGCCTGCGCGGTTGCCGGTTCGCCGTCCGCCGACCCGGCCCGGAAGGCAAAGTGTGGGCAGTTGAGCACCCGGTTTTTGCGGCTCAATATGGCCGTGGTGACCTGATCGTCGGCGGTCAGCTCCGCCAGTACGGCGGCATCGTCCCCGCGTCGGCGTAGCACCGGGTCTGGGTCCGGCAGCAGATCCAGCCAGCCTTCCAGCTCTGTCAGCGCCACCCCGGCCGCCTGCCGGGTGGCGTATGCCGAGGTCAGCGCGTCCGCCTCCAGCGGGCGGTACGAACCATCGGGCAGGTATAATCCCTTGGGCATAGGCATCCTCCGCGGGGCGCGCAAAAGCCCCGTCCTGCCGACTATGCCGGCAAAACGGGGCGGATGCCCGGAAGGGGCGCGCACTGTGCGAAGGTTTTACACCGGCCGGGCCTCCTGATCGGGGGGGCAGCGGCGCGGTGGTGCGCTACTTGGGGTCGTTTTCTTTTTGTTCCCTATTCCATCCTGGATACAGCTTATCAAGGGCATCAAGAATCAGTCGTTTGATGGTCCGCCGCTGTTTTGCAGCGAGTTCCTTGATTTTTGCATGTTCATCCTCTGAGACAGGGAATGCTACATTTTTTTTCGGCATTAGACCTCCTTGCGTGAATATAAAAACTAGTTTTTATGTTTTATCAAGAAAAATTTTCACGCCACTTGAGAATGGCGTCAGATAGTATATACTAGCTAACAAATTTTCATGGCCAAAAAAGGCCTGTGCAGGGGGAGTGGATGGCGAGAAGCGGCTTACTCACGGTGGCGCGCGCGCTGCGCAAAATCAGCAGGGATATGGACCGCAACGCCAAGCGGGAAGCCCGGTTTGCGGCGCAGCGCCAGCGGGCCGCAGAGCGGGAGCAGCAAAGACGGGCGCGGGAATGGGCCGCCCAGTTGCGGCAGGAAGAGCGCGAGCAGGCCGCCCAACTGCGTGAACAGGAACGCGCGGATAAGGCCCAGACCAAGGCGGCGGTGCAGGCTTTTCTCGCAGCCGGGAAGGAAGCGCAGGCGGCGCGGTGCCAAGAGCGAGCTGCCGCGCGGGAAGCCCTGCTGCGAGAAATTTATTCGTAGGGGGGCGAGATATGGGAATCATAGTATTTCTTGTTTTTGTGGGCATTGTAGTCGGCCTTACCCTGCTGGTGGTCAAGGTGGTCATGCGCCTGCGCTGTAAACCCTACGCCAGCCAAAAGGAGGCACTGGCCGCGGCCATTCAGGAGCTTGAGGCCCGCAAAGCCGCGCTGCAGGAAGAATTCGCCGCCTTACAGCAAGAGCATGCCGCCCTGGACGCGGCAACGAAAGATCTGCAGGCCCTGGCCGGGCAGGAAGCGCGGCTGGCCGCCGCTGTGGACGAAAAGCAGGCCCAACTTGCCCGGATTGAGGAAAAAATAGCCTCGGTTCATGATAGAGAAATTGAGGCGGATGCAAAAATTCAGGCCATGCAATCCAGAATAGACCTGTATTCCCGCCTTGATGGATTTGTGGCCTATGGCATGTACGAAATGCCGGACTACCTTTATGAGACCTCGGAACGGTTTACCCTGGAGATAAAAAAAGTTCGGGATGCACAGCGCCAGATGATTCGCGAGAAGAACGTTATCATCGCCCACGACCAAGACCTTGTTGACGATGATTCCCCCATTGTCCGGCGGGTGCTGGGTGAGCAGGCCAAACTGTTGGTCCGATCATTTAATATTGAGTGCGACTTATTGATAGAAAAAGTCAATCCAGGTAACTTTCAGCGCACGCTGGAGCGCATTGACGCCATTGCCACAGACCTGGAAAAAGGCTCTGCAGACCTGCAATTTGGGTTTAATACAGAGTACGTCAAACTAAAATATTTGGAATGTAAACTCCAATACCAGTTTACGGTCAAAAAGAAGGAAGAGCAGGAAGAGCAGCGCGCCCTGCGGGAACAGATGCGTGAAGAAGAGCGCGCCCGCCGTGAATATGAAAAGGCCATTGCCGAAGCCGCCAAGGAAGAGGCCATGTACCAGGCCTTGCTGGATAAGGCCAGGGCCGCCTTGGAAAAGACCGGTGCGGCAGACCGCCAGGCGGCGGAGCTGCGCATCCAGCAGTTGGAGGCCGACCTGGCGGAAGCCAAGGACAAGGCCGAACGCGCCATCAGTATGGCCCAGCAGACCAAAAAAGGGCATGTTTATGTGATCAGCAACCTTGGCTCTTTTGGCGAAAACGTCTACAAAATCGGGCTGACCCGTCGCCTGGATCCGGCGGAGCGCGTCAGAGAGCTTGGGGATGCCTCGGTACCGTTCAGTTTTGATATCCACGCCATGATTGCCTCTGACGATGCCCCCGCTCTGGAAAACCAGCTGCACAAGGAATTTGCCCACCGGCGCGTCAATGCCGTCAATTTGCGCAAGGAATTTTTCCGGGTGTCGCTGGACGACATTCGCAAAAAGGTGGAAGCGGTTACAGGTAAGGAGTCCGACTTTGTGATGACCATTCTGGCTGAAGAATATTACCAGACCCAGAGGATGTTGGAACAGTAGCCTGCCTTATTGGTACGCCTACAGCCGCTCCACCGCCCGCCGGGCTGCCGCCCGGAACGTGGCAGCGTCCGGCTCCTCCGGGTCGTCCCCATAGTCCGCCAGCAGTTCCGGTGGGGCGCCCCGCGCCCAGGCGGCCAGCATGGCGGCCAGTTGCGCATTCTCCTGCTCCAGCTGGCGCACGCGCTCGGCCAGCAGCAAAAAATTGCCCGGCGTAAGGGCGCGCACGGCCGCGGCGGCCGCGGCCTCCAGCTCGGCAAGGCGGGTATAGTCTGTCATGTTCACCACCCCTTAAGGTCCAGCCCCTTGAGGGGCACTCCGGCGTAGTCCCACGGCTCCATGGCGCCCAGTTCCTTTCTTGCGTCCAACATCATGGCGCAGGCCACCACTGCGTCGCCGTGGCGGCCGCCGGTTTTATCCCTGGTGCGGCTTTCCGGCAGTCGTGCCACGCCCTTGACCACGCGCAGGCCGCGGAAGTCGCCCAGGATGTTAGCGTCCTTGGGCAGCACAAGCGTTTTGTCCTCAAGGCCCGCCTTCAGGAGTGGCATGGTTTCGCGGTACCAGGCCTCGCTGATCATAACCTCGCGCACATAGCCTGTGCCGTACTGCTGCCGGGCGGCCTCGGCCAGGGCCGAACCGTTGCCCCGCGCGTCCAGTGATACGCCGGCAAAGCGCGGCAAGGCGTCCAGTAATGCAAACAAGATCTGCTGCTGGGTGCGGTGCGGGCAGTCGCGCAGCTCCAGCACAAAGGGCGGCGTCAGGCGCAGGTCGCCCCCTTCTGTGGCTGGCCAGAACACGGAGAGGTCGCCGCTGCGCCCAAAGTCCACCCCCACAAAGTGGGCGCGGTCCGTGGGCAGGGGGGTCAGCAGGGGGGCCAGCGTTTCCCCGAACCAGCCCTTGACGTAGGTTTCCGCCACGGGCAGGGGCCAGTCCACAAAATCTTTGGCCGGCGGCGTCCAGGTCAGCACCGGGCACGCCGCATCCATGCAAGCCTCCAGCAGGGGCGTGGTCAGATAAGCCCCGGCGGACTGCCGGGGAATGCAGAACAGCTCTTCGTCCGCACCGTCGCCGTAGGTGTTGATCAAAGCCTCTCGCCAGGCGGCTTCGCCCTCCGGGGACCAGGGCTTGTGCGTCACCGCGCAAATGCGCCGGTACAGGCCGTCCTGCAGCGCGTCATCCAGGGTAATGCGCTGCAGGCTGTAGGGCAGCCGCCCGGCCCGCACGTCCACCGCCAGGGCGTTAAACGGGTTGTCTGCGCCGTTGTGGGTGGAGATGACAATGACCTGCCCGCCCCACATGAGCAGGGCGAGGGCGGCCTTGAGCAATTCCGGCAGGTCTTCCACAAAGGCCGCCTCATCGATGACTACGCGGCCCTGCTTGCCGCGCAGGTTGGAGGGCCGGTTGGACAGGGCCAGTATTTTGTGGCCGCTGGCAAAATCTATACGAAAGGCCTTGATTTCCCGCTCGTCCCCGTCGCGGAAAACGTCCTCGTTAACCTTGCCGGCCACCACTTGAAATTTTTTGGCCCAAGCCGCGCAGGTGTCGATATATTCCCGCGTCATGTCCTGGTTGAACGAAATATACAGCACGTCCATGCCGTCCCGCCCGGACGTGGAGGCTTTCAGCACGTCATCCAGCGCCTGCGCCCAGGTCAGCCCGATGCGGCGGGATTTTTCCCCCACCTTGACCGGCGACTTGTCCCCCAGCCACGTTTTTTGATACGGCAGCAATACGTCGCCCAGATCCATGACCTCTCCTACGCAATGGTTGCGGCACGCTCATCCCGGCGCTTAACCGCGCAAATAAATAGCGCTTGCGCCTCTACGGCGGGCGGCTGCTTACGCAACCGTCAGGGCACTGCAACATTGCAATGCCCTAACTTGTGCCGAGGATTTCCCGGATGGCCCGCGCGTTTTCCGGCGAAAGCGCCTTGTTCCGTGTGTTTTCCGTATCTTTGGGCAGGGTCGCTTCCAGCTCCGCCACCAGGGCCAGGCAGCGCTGGACGTCCTGCACCGTAGCCACGGTGATTTTGGCCGGGTCTGCCAGGGCCAGGCCCAGTTTGTGCTCCACGGCGGTGCGCAATGCGGCTATGGCGTCTGCCCGCGTGGCAATGGCCGGCCGCTCCGGCGCAACGGCCGGTATTTTGCCTGCGGCGGCCAGCTCCAGCTGCTTCAGGGCGAGGTTTTCCAGGGATGCCACCGCAAAGGCCAGCTGCGAGGCCTCCCTGCCGTCGTCGGCCAGCAGCAGTTTTTCCAACGTGGTTTTGCGGGCGGTGATGGTTGTTACGCGGATATCGCTTTCCGCCTGGGCGATTTCCGCCCGTTTGGCGCGCCAGCCGTATTTTTCCGACCACGCCTTAAGCGTAGTGGCCGAAACGCCGGTAAGCTCCGCCACGCGCGCAAAGGAGAGGCGGTCCACGCAGTAGAGCTCCTGCGCTTTCCACACGGTTTCCGGCTCGTGCTCCCAGCCCATAACGGCCCCCGTCAATCGCCCAATTCGCGGTTCAGAATGTCGATTTTTTTCCGCACGCCGCGCAGTTCCGTCACTTTTTCCGTGAGGGATATGGTCAGGGCCAGGACGTAGTCCACGTCGATCTCCGCGGGCTCGCCAATCACGGGCAGGGCCGCCCGAAGGCTGTCACGGTGGCTGACGGCCTCGGCCGCCAGGCGCTTGGCCACGTGCCGCAGGGTTTCGCGCTGGCCGATATTTTCCGTGCGCTCACTCATAGTCACTTCCTCATGCTTTCGATGATGGTGGTCAGGCGTTCCACGGCTCTGGTGTTGTTGATCACCAGGGATTGCAGCGCCTCGGTAACCCGCTCGTAATTTTTCACCAGCTCCACATTTTTGTGGTAATACTGCACTACTTCCGCATGGCGGTTGCCCACATCGCGCAGAATTTCCTGGGTATCTTCGCGGTAGGCGTCAAGCAGCTCGCGCATGTTCTGCTGAAACTGCAGCTGCGCTTTTTCCATGCGGCGGGATCCCGCGTGCGACATGACCAGGATGGCCACAATCACCAGGGCGGGCGCGGAAAATATCAGGCCCAGCAGGCCCGGCAGGCCGATGGCCGTCAGGGTGGTCATGATGGGCTCCAGTATCGCCAGCACGGCCTGCAGCTCTTGAGGGCTCATTGCTTTGCTCCTGTGGTTTGCGCCTCGTAGCAATCCAGGGCGGCGTTGAGCGCCGCTATGTACGCACGGATGCGCGCGTCACGCGATTTGAGCACCGCATAGCCCTCGCGGCTTTCCAGAAACAGCCCCCTGGTGGGGGGCAGAGCTGGCGGCGCGGGGCGCGGGCAACGCTCTGTGCGCACCACCACGGTTTGCGGCTGCGGCCGCGCCTGGGAGGCGCAGCCGGCCAGGGCCAGGCCGCCAGCCAGGGCCAGCGCCGGCAGCAGACTACAGCGGCAGGTCCAGGGATTCCTGCAAAAGTTGCCGGGTCGTTGCATCGGGCACCTTTCCTTTTTCTTCCGGGGCCATATCGCGGCTTTGGGCGGACGCTATGATCTCGCGCCACTGGTCCGCCGTGGCCACGGCCGTTTGTTCCCGCGCCAGGCAGGCGTCCAGCGCTGTTTGCAGGCCCGTGACGCTTTTGCGTTGTTCGTCCAGGGCGGCTTTGCCTGCGGCCGCTGCGGCCAGGGCCTGGTCACGCTCTGTGCTGCAGGCTTGCAGCCGGGCTTCCAGTGTCTGGATATTCCCCCGCAGCACGGCTGCGTACCCACTCATGGCCGCCAGACCCAGGAGCACGGCCACAATGGCTGTTTTGCCGCTCATACATCCTCCCGCAGCAGGCCGGGCGGGGGCAAACCCTTGCTGCCGACCTCAAAGCGCAGCTGCGCGGCTTTGGCCCCCTGGGAGGAGCCGATAAGGGCCACCATTTCCCAGGATATGGGGATAAACCGCCCTTCAATAAAACAAAACGCCACCCACATGCCCAGGACCACCACGCAGATCAGCATGGTGGTGATGCGCATGGTGGACCAGCCGCCATCCAGGCAGCGCAGCGCGTCGGACAGGGGAGTCTTGCTCATGCGCCCAGCCCCAGATACCGGCGCAGGCCGGTACAGCGGCGCAGCCAGCCGCGCAAAAAAACGGCCAGTGGGGGCCGCTGCGCAGCCAGACGCTCATAAAACCGTGCGCGCTGCTCCAGCATAGCGTTGAGCAGCGCGGGCGTGGCGTGCAGGGTCAGAAACGTGCGGGTAGCCGGGCCAAAAACGCCGTCCACGGCCAGCTTGACGCCATAATTGCCCACCAGCGCGTTGCAGGCCTGTTGCGTAAGCAGCGTGGCCTGGCGCGGCCCGGTATTAACGGCGCAGTCGTACTGGCAGGTAGCCGTGGCCTGGGGCAAAGAGCCCAGGCCATAATCGTCCCAGAATCGGGCTTTAAACAGCGCCGCCGCCTGCTCCCGTGTCAGGGCGCGCACGTCGTCGGCGTCAATGTCGCCATCGCCGTCAATATCGCCCAAATCATGGCCAAGGCTGCGCAGCCAGCGCAGAGAAACGCCGTAGTTGGTAATGCCGCCGGGGTCGGCAGGGTGGTTGATCAGCCCGCTTTCCCACTGCGCCGTAAAACAGTGCGCCACCGCAAACTCAGCCATTGAGCGCTCCTTTTGTTGCGTGCCCCGCCGGGCGTGACTCCGGCGGGGCCATCTGTGGAGGAGACAAGGCATGCAACAGCCCGTCCAGGACAGTGTGCCAGGACGGGCTGCAGCGTGCCCGGAAACAGCGCGCTCCATGCGAACAAATTTGTTATTCGTCGAAATCCTGGCAGAGATCCCGCACCTCGGCCGCGCGCACGCGCACGGGCAAGTCTTTGAGGCGCGTCAGCCGCCCCTCGGCAATGTAGTCGTAGATCTTTCGCACGGAGACGTTGAGGCAGTAGGCCGCCTGCTGGACGGTCAGCAGCTCGCGGCGGGCCAGCAGCTCTTGCGGCGTCAGGACAAACGGCTCTGCCGGCGGCACTGTGGAGTATTTGATGGGCAGAGGCGGTGGGAACCCGACCGGGTGCTTGAGCATGCAGCGCGCGGCGCAGCCCAGGCACAAAAACACGTCGGCGCGCATGAACCAGTACGGCCGAGATTTGTTGCGCCCGCGCAGCACATACCCACAGCGCAGATTGTTGTACACCGCGGCGTCAGGCTCCGCATTATAAGGCCGCCAGCCCTCTTTAATCAGCGTAACAACATCCTGTATCAATGTTTTTGACATGCCTGCCCCCCTGGAAATAGAATATCATAGAGTTCCCGCGCCTCACGTTCCGTCTGCATCCTGCATTCCGGGCAATTCCGCCTGTCCAGACGGCGGCAGTTATTGCAGCGGATATTTTGCAGCGCCTCCGCCACGTCTTCTTGCGTAGCGCTGGGGATTGCCGTTATTTCCGGGCGCGGATCGCCCAGCGCCGCAGCGCGGATGATGGCTGCCTGGCGCGGCAGGTTGCCGGGGTAGTGCCCGGACACGACGGCGTAGACTGTGGAGCGTTTGAGCTCCGGATGGCAGCGGCAAAAGGCGTGGATTGACGCATAACGCTCCAGCACCAGCGCGCGCAGATCAGGCCCGCTCACCACGTGCGTCCTTTTTTTGTCGTCGCTCAAAGGCTTTTTCCCGGCGTTGCAGATCTGTAAGCAGCCGGGAGACCGCCGCGCCGTCCTGCAGCCAGACAAAGATTTCCGCACCAAATTCACGTTTGACCCGCGTATCCAGGCTGGTCATGGAGTAGCCCAGCTTGCGCCAGATGGCCAAAATTGCGCGTTTTTCGCGCGCATGGGGCATGGAATCGGTAATCTCGATCCAATCCGGCCGGGCGTGGGGCTTGACGGCCTTGTTCCGGGCCCTGGCCGGAGCCGTATACTCCACGCCCATTTCGGCAAACAGATGCACCAGCCGCGAAAGCTCATGCGTATTCATTTCTTTCCGGCTGCGCACGCCAAACTCGTTTTGCAGCAAGGCGCGGAAGGCGTCCTCGTCCATGGCCGGCAACTGCTTGCGGGCTATCTCTATTTTGCGGTACAGGCCCAGCCGCATTGGTCGGTTATCGTGCATCATGGTCATGCCTATGATGCACGATGACGTCCTCGGCTGGCACAAAGCTGCGCTGGCCGTTCAGAGACACGCAAACAACCCACCGGCCCAGGTAGTCCAGCAATGGCGGCGTGGTGGTCCAGGCGCAGAGCCAGTCCGGCAGGCCATCCTGCCACACTTTGACACTCACCCGCGATGGGTACGGGATTTCTGGCGGCGCTGGGGGTTCCGACAAGCCGCCCAGGGCGCAATCCACAATCAGTGCGGCCAGCCCGGCCCGGTCGAAAAATCGCGGGGCCCCAGCGTGGTCCAGCCAACGCCGGGCCGCACGCACCCGGTACATGCCCTCCGTCCCGCCGTACAGCGGAGCCGGAGACAGTTCCAACTTGACGCGCTCTGTGTCGATTCTGACACTTATGGAACCGCAAAATTTACGAGTATCTGCCATGGCAGGTCATCTCCCCTTGGCTGCATCATCAGGCCGGAGCCACCACGCCCCGACGACCGCCCCGCAGGGCGGTTTCGCGCTATCTGTTCAAAGTGTTGTACGTTGGGGAAAGAGGCTTTTTGTTTCTCTTTTCCAACTCTTCAGAACGGACGACAAATTCAAACAACTTACTATCAGCCCCATTGCGTTTCAAAACCACTACTTCAAGCTCATACAGGGCATTACAGAGTCTGCAACGTTGGGGGTGTATGCCAACAACACGCCCCTTGTATTCCCATCGCTTTCCCCGGTGATATGGCAAAAAAATCACTTCATCAGGGGTAAATGGGCACACTGCTATGGCAAGCAGTTTTGAAACATTTTCGTATTGGTGCTTTGCGCTGTTCAGTGCGTTTTCAGCATCAAATATAAGCTGCTCTTTTTGCTGTAATTGTTTGAAATATGTCTCTGTATTACTCATGTGACTCTCCTTTTGGCTGCATCATCAGGCCGGAGCCGCCACGCCCCGGCGACCGCCCCGCAGGGCGGTTTCGCAGGGGTTAATCTTCGTCCGGGGCGTGGTCAGTAAAGCCAAAGAGCCAGTCGTACATATCCTGCAGGCCCTGCTCATAGCTCATGTCCGCATATCGGGTGCCCCCGTCAATGCCCTCGGCGGCCCAGTCCAGCACGCGATCAATCTCATCCGTAGTACGCACGATAGTTGGCATGTGTTCCCCCTTACTTGAGCGCCGCTTTGAGGTCTTTGCCGACGCGCAGCAGCACCACCCGTGATGCAGGGATGGTTACAGCTGCCCCGGTGCGCGGGTTGCGGCCCTGACGGGCGGCGCGTTGTTTTGTAATCAGCCGGCCGATGCCGGGCAGGGGCACGTGCCCGCCGCCCAGCAGTTCAGCGGCCATAACATTGCCGCAGGATTTCAGAACAGCCTCTATGTCCGCCTTGTTCAGGCTTCGGTCATGCGTGCAGCGGGCCTCGCGCAGCACCGCCTCCACAAACTCTTTCTTATTCATGGTATTCTCCTTTAGGTTAGCCATCTGGCTGTTTTTTGGCGAATTACGTCCGGCGGATACCCGCACTGCAGCAGTTTTGCTGCCGCCGCATGCGCAATGTCTGCCAGCATCTGCCTGCGTTCGTGGGGTTCCGCTATTTCCCAGTCCCGGCTGTTTACCAGGCCAGGGAGCTTAGTCGGGTCCGCATCCTGGCTGTGCAGCAGCTGTTCTGCAAACGCGCCCCCAAGGGTTTCCCGCTCCCGCGTGGTCAGGGTTATGGACATGTCGGTTCCTTCAGGCGGCGTCCTGGGGCAGGGGGTCCGCCTTGATTTCAATGTAGAAAGCGTCCGTTTGCTGGCGGCGCAGACCCACCAGCTCCAGGCGTTCGTCGGGCCAGCCCAGGGCCGCGTCCTTATTGATTTCTTCCTTAGTGCGGATGCCGTCCGTCAGGTTGTACTGGCGCAGTTTTTCCAGCGTCATTCCTGCTGTAATACCTCGTACTTGTACAATTTTTGTGCTGGCGCGGAAGCCGATGACGCCAAAGCCCAGGTCCACGCTCTTGCCCCTGGCAAACAGATCTTGCCTATTAAGTCGGGCGTACACCGCCACCGCATCGGCCAATTCTTTGCGCCGGGCTGTCAGCGGCTCGGCAAGCTGGCTGGCCTTGGCTTTGGCGGCGTCGATGGCCTCCTGCATCCCCGCGGCAATGGCGGAGAGCTTGCGGTCTAGAGCGGCCATTTCCGCCAGCGCGCCCTCGCATTGGGCGCGGTCGGCGACGATGTGCGGGTCGGGTTTGATGCGCGCCATCTACATCACCCCCTCGGCGGGCAGGGGCGTCCGCGTGGCGAGGGGCGCGGGGATCAAGCGGGTTTCAAGTTCCCTGGCCTGTTCTGCCAGCTGTGTGAGGTTGCGACGGCAGAGGCGGATTGTCTCCGCGTCTTCGGTGCTGACGCGGGGCAGCAGCTTGCCCAGGGCGGCGTTGATTGACAATACTTCATTCTGCAACATGGCTTTCCTCCGTGTGCTCATTTTCTGTGCAAGGCTTGCTGCCGAACCGCGCAAGCAGGACATGGCAAGCTGCAACAATGGTTGATGCCGTTTTAGGGGCATATGGGTCGGCGCAAAGCATCAGGCGGGTAATGGTAGCCGCTGCCGTGCGTTCCTGCTGAAAGGGGTCTGATTCCCGTGTTGGGGGATAGGGCGTCTCCGGCGAGGCCTGGGCCTTAGCCGTGGCCCGGTAGGTCACGGCTCGCCTGTCATTGCGGCCCGTGCGCTCCACATAACCTTCGCCCTCCAGCCAGGCCACATAGCGCAGGGCATGGGTGTAGCTGGCGCGGGTCAGCATGCCGCACTCGCTGACGGACCAGCCCGGTTTGGAGGCCCGCACAAATCGCCACATGGCGGCATAGACCTTGGCGTCGCGAGGGCGACGGTTGAAGTTGTAGACAAACCGGCCCGTGCCGGTCCGCGTAATCTCTCCGTGCTTGGCCATGCCAGACACTCTGGTGCGCACCACAGCCTGCTGCGCGTCATTGGTCAGGCCCAGGGCCTCGTACACCTGACGGTAGCTGACCTCGTGACCGCCAGTGCCCAGGGCCTGTACGGCGTTGCGGACCATTTCCAGCGTCACAGATAATACTTCAGGCATGGCGGCCCCCTATTTGCGCCGCCAGGGGCGTGAGGTCAGGGCTGTTTCCAGCATGGGGCGATCTACCGTAAAGCTGCCGGACGCTTTGGCCGCTTTTTCCAGCAGCAGGCAGACGTTGCGGACAAGACGGAAATCGCCCTCTGTGCGTTTGGCGATCTCTGAAGACGCCTCTGGCGGTATGTCCAGCCCTGCGGCCTGCATGCCGTAGAGGCCCACCTCTGCCGGGCTGATGGGGCCGAACGCAACTTCGTGGGCAACGCGACTCCAGATGCGCCGCCGTTCTGAAAGCAGACCGAAAATGCCTTCTTCACCAATCAGCACGATGGGGGCCCCCGTCATTTCGTGAATATCCCGCAGGTCTTCGATGCGGTCTATTTTGAGGCGGTCGGCCTCGTCCACAAAGATGGGCATGCGGTTTTCGTCCAGCAGTTCCACAATCATTTCTTTGCAGCGGTTGCCCGTATGGCGCGGCATATCCATATTTTTGCCGCGCACTTCAAACAGCAGGCGCTGCAGAAACGCCGTCTGCGACCAGCCCTGCCAGACGCGCACATACGCGCCGCCACGCTGGAAGTGGTAACGGTCCGCAGCTACGGATTTGCCACGCCCGGCCTGACCATAGGCCAGGACAAAACCGGAGAGCCCGCGCCCGGCGGTGACCACAGCGTCCACCGCCGCGTCAAAGCGGGTCATTGCTTCGGTTTCGATAATGATGTCACGCATCTGTCTCCTCCTGTGAGTTAGGCGCTGGCCCGCTGCCGGTCGTACAACCCGCGCAGGGCTTCAAAGCGCCGCTTGTGGTAACGCTGATATTCGTCGCTCCGCTCCCACGCCCCCATCCAGGCCTGGTCCGCAGGCACCAGGGCGATGCCGTCGCGCCAGCGCACGTCAAAGAGATAGGCGTAGCGCTCCGGCGCATCCCGCCAGCGCTTGAGGCCGGAGGGCGTGTAGCTGGGCGCAGCCTCGCGGGCCGCGCGGCCCTTGGCCTTGGCGGCCTCTATGGCTGCAGCCTCTGCGGCGCTGACGCCTGGGGTTTTGTTGGGGGCGGGGGCGGGCTGCTCCGGCGCAGGCGTAGCGGCTTGCAGGGCCGCCATGCGCGCCCGCGCCTCCGGCAGCACAACGACATCCAGCAGGTGTCGCACGGTTGCGGCGCTGCCGCGCTCCTGGCCTTTTTTCAGGGCAATGGCTTCAGCCAGGGCGGCGCGCTGCGCGTCCGTCCCAAGGATGCCCGCCGCCGGGTGCAGCCCACTGGCAATGCCGTAGTGAGCGCGGTCCCGCGCCACGCACAGCGGCACGCCGTCCAAGGTGTAGACCAGCACCTCGTGCGGCGAGAGTTGCTCGTCGTAACGCACCAGCACGGGATGGCGGCGCGAGGCCAGCCGTTCATGCCAATACAGACGGCCGTTCAGGCGGATTCCATCTTTGGTGATGGTCCGCACTTCTTTTTGCAGCATCAGCAGCGTGAGGCGCTCTATATCGGCTACAGAGAGCCCTTCGCCCCGCCCGGCCTGAAAGACCTCGCCCGGCGTCTTGCCGTGCAGATGCGTCCGCATCTGGGGGCGCTGCATATACTCCGCAAACCACAAGGCCACCTGGGTGATGGTCTCTTCCATGGTAAGGGCGCGCGACCCCATTTTTGCATACAGTTTGCGGTGCAAATCCTCTCCGCGCTTCATGCGCGCCGGTTTGTGGGCGATGTCATAGCCGGTATAAGAGGGCATCCACACTTCCAGTTCGTGCATGGTGCCGAAAAACCGCTCTACCGGTTTGGATTGACCGTGGTAGGGCCAGGCGTGGATCACCTCGCAGCCAAGGGACTTGTACAAGCCAAGGAAGCCGGCCTGCTCAAAATCCGCGCAACCCTTGAAGAACTTCGCCCGAAATGCCCGGCCATTGTCCAGATAGACAACGCGGGGAAACTTCCCCAGCAAAAGGCATGTACGGCGAAATGCGGATGATATGCAGTCCGTATTTTCGCTGGGCATGATTTCCCAGCCCAGCGGGCAGTTAGAAGCACCGTCGAAAAACAGCAGCAAGGTCATTCGTGTTGCCTTGCCGGTTTCCGGGTTTATCGTCTCAAAATTGAGCGTGTGACCGTCGGCAATCACCACGTCGCCCACCTGCACCAGGTTCCAATCCCGCAGCAGAGATATGGCGCACTTGTCGTTCCAGGCCTTCTTGCCTTCACGCCACAAGGTCCACTCGTCAAAACATTCGTGCATGTAGTGGCCGACAAAACGCCGGATTGTCGGTTCGGAGGGCACATACAGCCCCTCATACGCGCATTTTTTCCGCACGGCGCGGGCGCATTGGCTGACATTGGGGGCGTTGGGGTTCAGGGCGTGGCCAAGGATGATGATTTTGTGCCGCTCGGTCAGCAGCGTCCGCCCCTTGTGGGCTACGCCGCGCTTGTCCGCCAACGCCAGCACGCTTCCGGCGCGTTCCTGTTCCAGCTTCCAGCGTTCAAGGGTTTTCCACGAGACACTGCCCAATTCTTCTTTGAGCTTGGGCCAAGCCCCGCCGGAATAGGCGGTAATGAAGGCTTGCTTTTGCGTTCTGGTGGCTCCGAACCGGCGCTGCCAAGAAAGGTACTGGCGCACCAAGTCCGCCTTTGCTAACGCCTTGTAGCGGCGCTTATCGTCAAGGATGGCGGTCGAAACGGATGAAGAAAACATGGGAGCGGCGTTTTCCGCTGCACAAGCGGCAAGGGCGTTCTGCTCTTCGGCTGCCCGGATGGCGATACGGGTTTCTTCTGGCATAGACGACAAAAGCCATTCATGCCCGCCGCCGCGTCCTTTGCGAGGCTGGGATTGCCAGCCCTCACGGATGGCGCGTTGCAGCAAGTTTTTTACAGCCATCCCCAAAAGCAGGCTGGCTTCAAGTGTTGAATAGACTTCCTTGAGCGCCATAATGCCGCCTATGCCGCGTTTTCAGCACGACGAGGATCAAACAAAAGTCTTTCAGGAATCCCAAAAGAGCGTAGCGTCTCCAGAACACGCGGACTATGCCGAAAACCGTTCATCGTGGCGGACACAGTCTGCGGGGTAACTCCGGCCACCTCCGCCACATCCACAAAATTTTTGCCTTTGCTGTCGAGGATGCGCTGAATATCCCGCTTGGAATCCGCGCGCCTGCGTCCGTAAGGTTGTAGCTTGCTCATGGAGTCCCTCCATTTTGAGCTTGAAGCATTGACATTGCTAAAATGGGGGCGGCCTGCTATGGCTGATTCATCGCGTTCTTTTTCAACCGCCCGCACCCTTCTTTTAATTCCCATTTTAGCGTTTAGTCAAGTTAAAATGGGGTAAAACTTCTTTTTAGCGTAAAAACTTCTTTATTGTATTTTTTCGCTATATTGTGTGAGAAGTGAAGGTAAAAGTTAGGGTAAAAGTTAGGGGCATAGGAACTTTTACCCATGAATACACTTGGAGATCGCCTAAAACAGTTACGAGGAAGCACCCGTCAGGCGGACCTTGCTGCCGCGCTAGGCATGGCTCAAACAACACTGAGTAATTACGAAACGGGGAGAAATGAACCCAGCATAGAAGTTCTACGGACATTTGTTTCCCATTTTAGCGTAAGCCTACGTTGGCTGATGTTCGGCGAAGGGCCAATTAGGGAAGAAGATGCCGAGCCAAAGAGTGCAGAGCCTTTAAGTTCGGGGCAGGCTATCACGCAGCCAAGGGAAGAGAGCTTTGCTAAACTGGAGCGTGAATTAGAGCTGGAGCGGGAAGAGCGCAGAGAGTTGGCAACAGAGAACCGCAGACTCTACCGGGAAAAGGAAGAGCTGCTGCGCAAGCTCGGTGAGCTGAGTGCAAAACTTGCGCTGATGGAGGGACGGATGGAGGCAGCCCGTGGAGAAACCGAACAAGAGAAACAGCCGCTCCGTTTTGACAAGAAACAGGCAATCCCATCCAGTAGCCATACCCTGCCCACCCACAAATAGCCGCTCATCTACCGAGCACAAAAAAACAGCCCTGGCGTGTGTCAGATTTGACACGCACCGGGGCTGTTTTCATTTTGAGTCTGTCGCTAGTTCAGCGGCATACCTAAATAGAGTCCGTGCCGTGCAAGCTCGTGGGCATATTCCTGGAGAACGGTTTCGCCAATGCCCTTTACCTTGAGAAGCTCATAGGGTTGCCGCTTGGCAAGCTCCGTGATGGTGCGGATATTAGCTGTAGCAAGTCCCGTCCGCGCTCGAAAAGATAAATCCAGACCATCAACGCTGGAGCCGAGAAACTCGTTAATATCAATTCGTGGCTGGTCGGCGCTTTCGACGCCTACAATTTCGGCATCCCGAAGCCGGGCCGGAAATTCCACCTCGCATACCTCCCAGTCAAAGCCGGTGACAACGCCTCGCGCAGTGCGCCGAGACCGACGCAGGAGAATCCGAGCCTTGTAACGTACCTCGTCCATAGAGCCTCCCTTGTTCATCCATAGGGCACGGCATACGAAAAAAAGCAAGCCCTGTTTTGTGTCAGATTCGACACTCAACAGGGCTTCTCTCGTTCTCAACTTGCGTGACTATCGGGCCTCAAAACGGCCCTCCATTCTCAAACCATTCTTTCGTGGCTTTTCCGGGGCCGGGCAGCCCCCAAGCCCGCATCAGTCAAGGGAAAGTCAAGCATTCGTCAAGCAGGATCGGCCTTACCCTTCATTCTCATCTTCCCTGACCCCCTATAACCGCTGTGCCCCCGTCTTTGAGGTAGAGCCGGCAAGCGCCTTCAACGGACCGCTGTGCCCCCGTCTTTGAGGTAGAGCCGGCAAGCGCCTTCAACGGACCGCTGTGCCCCTGTCTTTGAGGTAGAGCCCCCTTTTTAAGGGAACCGGGCGCTTCAAAATATGTTGTTATCAGACTGGCTAGGATAGCCTTTTGTAATTACAGAAGGAGTTATCCAGAATAGTCACTTTGTCCGCCAGCGCAATAGCTTTTGGCAAATTTTCAAGGCTGCGGCTAAAACGGCGGATAACATCCCGAGGCGGAACTCTATGTCCCCCCCGTGACGCGCGAGCCGCAACTCGTTTCAGCGCAAGCATTTCTGACGCAAGGCATATGTATACAAGCTCAATTTTATAGCCTCGCTGTTTTGCCTTTGCCATCAGCGTGAAGTCAAACCTGGCGGTAAGGGTAGACTCTCGCGCAAATGAAACTCCCTCTTCCAGAAAAAGGTGAGCCATACGAGCAGCAGCCTTACCAGCGGCTATGGGAGACAAGCCTTCTGCAGCAAGTTTATCAGGGTCAATAACCAGCAGATTTTCCCGCATAGCAATCGCCCTTGAAAAAGTGCTCTTGCCTGCCCCATTTGGGCCGCAGATGCACAAGAGCGTGGGCATTACCTGACCTGTTGTTGGGCTTCGTTGAGTGACATCGTTTCCGTGTGACCATCGGGATAGCGAAGGGTATACTGCCCATTTTCATCCAGGTAGTTCAGCGGAACCCCCTTTTTTTTCAGTTCAAGCTCAAGGATTACGCGCTGATTCTCTATGGCAGTTTCGACCAGTTCTTCAAGGGTAAGCGACATAATGCCTCCGTCCCCACAGATTACGGGTAAGCCTGTTGCCGGTCAACGGCCTGTGCCTGTGTGGCAAACAAGGGATGAAGCGCAGGCTGCCGACCTATGCAAGCGCCACAAAGGCAAAACCTATCATCTGAGGGAGGTGATGCCGAGCAAATCCTGCTGGCTATTCTGGCCCAAGTTTTGGGAGGGGCACCCGGCCACCCCTGGGGCGATCCTGCAAGCCGTTTTTTGCAATCTGTGCAGCAGGTCCCCAAGGATAAAGCCTATTCCGAAGTGCAGGCGTGAAATTTTTGCGGCCTAGGTGGGGGCACAGGGGAGCCTCTGTTGTTGGCTACACCAAAGACGGGGGCAAGCGCCTTCAACGGACCGCTGTGCCCCTCCCTTTGAGGTAGCCCCCCCCTTGATGTAGCTCCTGTTTTTCTCGGATAAAGCCGTAAGACCCGCCCTGTTTTGAACATCAGGGCGGGTCTTGTGCGCTTGTGACGGGATATTTTTGCACTCCGGCGCGGCTTGCGGTCTTGCCGGAATTTGGTCTGCTGCCGCCCTTTGGCGCCGGTCAGGCCCGGTCCTCGCGGGGGCTGCTTTTTTTTGCTAATGCACGAACATTCCATGTATTATTACCGTGAAAACAGGTGCAGTGTCTGTGAATGTCCTATCGGGATAGTCAATTATAATTTTCTTTAGGAATTTGTTGTGAATTTTCGCACTGAGTAAATATTTTTTTGAAAGAGTCGTTGACACAACTATATAATTTTTGTATTCCACAATACAATATAAAAAGGGAATAGACTGTTTGCGCAGTCAATATCTCCTTTGAAAATATTTTTGTTGTCTTTTACACAGAGTGAGATGCTCTATGGCCGCCAATGATGTTATGGACCTTGTCTACATTATGGTTTTTTGCCTGGGGGGCATCAGCTTTGCGCTGGGGCCATTTGTACTGGTCTTTTTTCTTGCGCCGCGTCTGACGCGCAACACTGTCGGCAAAACCCGGCAGATAGTTGAATGCGGCATAGACCCCATCGGCGACGCCTGGATAAAGTTCGGCGCTGTGTACTATATGTATGCCTTGCTTTTCCTGGCTTTTGCCGTGGATATTCTGTTTCTCTTTCCCGTGGCCATTATCTATGCCAAAACTACAATAGTCAGCGATTTGCGGGCATTTGTGGAAGTCTTCCTCTTTGTGGGCATTTTGTCCCTGGTTATCGTGTACGCGTGGAAAAAGGGAGTGTTCCAGTGGCAGAGGAAAATGTTTTCGGATCGGTAGTCCAGTTTTCGAGTCTGGACCGGCTGCTGGATTTGTGCCGGGCCAATTCGCTCTGGCCCATGACCTTTGGTCTGGCCTGCTGTGCCATTGAGATGATGGCCGCCGGCGCGTCACGCTTTGATCTGGCCCGCTTCGGGGCGGAGGTCTTTCGGCCGTCGCCGCGCCAGAGCGACGTGATGATCGTTTCCGGCACGGTCAACAAAAAAATGGCCCCGGCCGTGCAGACCCTGTACGATCAAATGCCCGAACCCAAGTGGGTCATTGCCATGGGCAACTGCGCCATTTCCGGCGGGCCCTTTGTCTACGAGGGGCAGTACGGCATTGTGGAAGGGGTGGACAAGCTCTTCCCCGTGGATGTCTACATTCCCGGCTGTCCGCCGCGGCCCGAAGCTCTTATTGAGGGCATCCTCAAGCTGGAAGAAAAACTCACGGGCAAGCGGCGCTGGCCCGTAGTGACGCCGCCCCCCCTGCCCGGACCCGCCGCCGCGCGGGAGGCGTCGGCCCAGGCCGCGCCCCAGAGCGACAACGACACGGACGCGCCCCTTGCCATGGAGGTGAACGGTCATGTTGCCTGAGGCCCCCCGCATGAGCGCAACCCCCGCGCACGCGGATCCGGCAGCCCTGCGCGCGCGTCTTGCGGCCTTGCCGGGCGTGAGCGTGCGGGACACGGATCACGCCGCCCTGGGCTATGACCTGGAGGTGCGCGTGCCTGCAACGGCCGTTCCGGAGGCTGTGGGCCTGCTGGATGCGGCAGGGTATTTTCTTGAGGGCATGACCGGCGTGGACTGGCTGGGCGAGCGGGAAGCCCTGCTCAAGGAGGCCAAGGCCAAAGCGGCTGCCGCCGCCAAAGCCGCGGCAGACGCGGAAGCTGCGGCGGACGGCGCAGCAACGGCCCCTGCGGCAGCCCCGCAAGAGGCGGCCCCCGGCATTCCCGAAGAGGACGAGCTGGAAGTGGTTTACGACTGCAACCGCTATGCGGCCCGGCACCGGGTGTCCGTGCGGGTGCGCGTGCCGCGTTCCGCCCCGCAGTTGCCGAGCATTGCGCAGATCTACCCCATAGCGCATTGGCACGAGCGCGAAATTCATGAATTTTTCGGCATTGTGTTTACGGGGCATCCCTATCTTGTGCCCCTGTTGTTGCCTGAGGACGCGGATTATCACCCCCTGCTCAAGGATTATGGCGCATGAACTTCCTGGCCCAAAGTCCCACCGACGAGCGTTTCGTCCTGAACCTGGGGCCGCAGCATCCCGCCACGCACGGCGTGCTGCGCGTCAAGGTCGTCATGGACGGGGAGTATATTGTGGAGGCCGAGCCCGTGCTGGGCTACATCCACCGTATGCACGAAAAGATGGCTGAAAACCGCACCTGGGCGCAGTTCATGGCCAATACGGGCCGTATGGACTACCTGCACGCCCTGGCCTACAATTTCGGTTACGCCTGTGTGGTGGAGCGCGCCGCTGGCATTGAAGCGCCGGAGCGCGCCCAGTACATCCGGGTCATCACCACGGAGCTCAACCGCGTTTCCAGCCATTTGCTCTGGCTGGGGGCCTTTGTGTTGGACCTTGGCGGCTTCTCCCCCCTGCTGTATGCCTTTGATGACCGCGAACAGATTCTGGACCTGCTGGAGTCCGTGACCGGATCCCGCCTGACGTACTGCTATTTCCGCTTCGGCGGGGTCTACAACGACGTGGACGAAAATTTTGTGGCCGGGACGCGGGCCTTCATTAAAAGGATGCGTTCCCGTCTGCCCATGTACCACAACCTGGTTACCAAGAATCTTATTTTCCGCCAGCGCCTGGAAGGTGTGGGCATTGTCTCTGCGGAAATGTGCCGCAAGTACGGGGCCACGGGACCGGTGGCGCGCGGCGCGGGCATTGCCTTTGACGTGCGCCGCCACGAGCCCTACAGCGTCTATGACCGCTTCCGCTTTGACGTGCCCGTATACCATGAGGCCGACTCCCTGGCGCGCTACAATGTGCGCATGGATGAGATGGAACAGAGCCTGCGTATCATTGAACAGGCTCTGGAGCAGCTGCCCGGCGGGCCGGTTATGGCGGCCAAGGTGCCCAAAAACATCAAGCCGCCCAAGGGCGATTACTACCACGCGGTGGAAACGGCGCGCGGCCTTCTGGGTATCCACGCCGTCAGCGACGGCACGGGTTCGCCCTGGCGGCTTAAGCTGCGCACGCCCTGTTTTTCCAACCTGCTGGTCTTCGGCGAGGCCTGTAAAGGCATGCTGCTGCCCGACGCTCTGGCGCTTCTGGGCAGCCTGGACCTGGTGATCCCCGACATCGACCGCTGAGGAAGGCACGTCATGAACTGGAACTCCGAACCCCTGCGCCTGTTGCTCTACCTTTTGGGCTTCCTCGCCTTTGTGGCCCTCAACGCGGCCTATCTGGTCTGGGTGGAGCGCAAGGTGGCCGGGCACATCCAGCGCCGCATCGGCCCCAAGGAAGTGGGGCCCTACGGTCTGTTGCAGCCCATTGCCGACGGCGTCAAGCTCATGGTCAAGCAGGTCTTTATCCCCAAGGATGCCGACGGCGTGCTGTTCTGCCTGGGGCCCGTATTGGTCATGACCCCGGCCTTTCTCAGCTTTGTGGCCCTGCCGTACGGGCCGGGGCTGGTGGCCCGCGACCTGAACCTGGGCTTGCTGGCCATCTACGCCTTCGCCTCGGTCAACGTCATGGGCCTTTTGCTGGGGGCCTGGGGCTCACGCAACAAGTTTGCGGTCATTTCCGCGGCGCGTGTGGTTTCTCAGAACGTAGCCTATGAAATTCCCATGCTGTTGGTGGTGGTCAGCCTGGTCATGGTCACGGGCACGCTCAATCTGGGCACGACGGTGGCCGAACAGTCCGGCGGCTTCTGGCACTGGAACGCTTTTCGCCTGGGGGCGAGCCCCCTCATGCCCGTGGCCTGCGTTATTTTCTTTATCTGTATGCTGGCTGAAACCAACCGCGCCCCCTTTGACATGGCCGAAGCTGAAAGTGAGCTGGTGGCCGGGGCTTTTACGGAATATTCGGGCATGGGCTTCGGCGTCTATTTCATGGGCGAGTACGCCAATGTGGTGGTGGGCTCCACCTTGCTCACCATTTTGTTTCTGGGCGGCTGGGATTGCCCCTTGGGTCTTTGGCCCGGTCCGCACTGGCTGCTTATCAAGCTCTACGCCGTCATCTTTACCGTGGTATGGATACGCTGGACCTTTCCGCGCACCACATTTTACGGCTTGCTGAACCTTTCGTGGAAGGTGCTTATCCCCGTGGCGCTCATTAACCTTCTGCTCACCAGCGCGCTGCTCAAGGTGTTTTAGCATGACCACATACTTCAAAAATATTTTTGCCGGCGGCTGGAGCCTGGTGGTGGGCATGGGCATCACCCTGCGCTATTTTTTCATGCCCGTGGTCACAAGCTGCTACCCGCGCGAAACGCCGCCCATCCCCCCGCGTTACCGGGGGCACATCGACCTGGTGTACGACCCGGAAACGGGCAAGGACCGTTGCATTGTCTGCGGTTCCTGCCAAAAGGCCTGTCCGTCCGGCTGCATTTCTTTGGAAGGGGAAAAGCTGGAGGGCGCCAAGAAAAAAACGCTTACCCGCTACGAACTGGATTTTACCCGCTGCAGCCTGTGCGGCATGTGTGTGGAAGCCTGCCCCACAGAGGCCCTGACCTTTTCACGCGAATACAACCTGGCCGGCTTTGACGCGAAGGACTACCATTTCGATCTCGTCCGGCGGCTCAAGGAGCGTCCGTGATGTTCAGTCCGCAGACCCTGGCGGCTCTGGCCGAAGGCATTTTCTGGTTCTTTGTGGTGGTGACCTTTACGGGCGGCGTGCTGGCCGTGGGGGCGCACTCGCTTATCCGCCGGGTGGCGGGGCTGGCCCTGTGCTTCACGGGGGTGGCGGGCCTTTACTACTATCTTTCCAGCCCCTTTGTGGCTTTTATGCAGATGCTCATTTATGTGGGCGCGCTTTGCGTCACCATCACCTTTGCCATCATGTTGGCGGAAACCACCGACGCCCGGCGCGCGCCCCGGCGGCGGGGCTTTACAGTGCTGCTGGGCGCGGCGGGCAGCGTTTTGGTGACGGTGGTTCTGGCGGGGCAGGCATTGTATGGCGTATGGCCGCAAACCCCCGCTGCACAGGCCCCCGGCACGGTGGAGCGCGTGGGCGAGGCTCTGTTGAGCACCTACTCCATGAGTTTTGAGCTTATTTCCGTGGTTCTGGTGGTGGCCATGGTAGGCGCGCTGGCCCTGGCGCGCCACGGGAGGGAGAAATGATCGCCAGCGCAAGCCAGTCGTTGGAAGCGTACCTGATTATCGGCGCGGGCCTGTTCGGTCTGGGCTTGTTTGGCATGGCCGTGCGGCGCACCTTTATCGGCATGCTTATCGCTTCGGAGCTGATCCTCTGCGGAGCTTCGGTGAATTTTATGGCTTTTGGGCGCTTTACGGCCCCGGACCCGGTGGCGGGGCAGGTGGCCACCCTGTTTGTCATGGCCATTGCGGCGGCAGAGGCGGTCATCGTCCTCTCCATTATTCTGGCCGTATACCGGCTCTACCGCTCCATTGAGACGGACGGGCCCTCGGATATGCACGGCTAGCAAGGTTATTTTGCCATTGCTCCAGAGGCCCCGGCAGGGGGCTGACGGCGCAGACCGTGGGCAGTTGAAAGCTGCGGTCGGGATTTTTTACAGCTCACACGGCGCGAGGGGGGCAGACCCCCGCGCGCAACCGCTCTGGGGGAGCACATGGAAATGGTTGCATCCGTCATACCCCTGGCCGCCGTATTCTCCGGCCTCGTGGGCGCCTGCCTGGTCGTGCTGACCGGGCGCTGGCCCAACGTGCGCGAGACGGTCTCCTTTGTCACGGCGGTGGTCATGTTTGCCCTGGTGGCCTCCATGATCCCCGACGTGGCCCCCGCGCCTGTGGGGCGCGGCCTCACCCTGCACCAGACGCTCTTTCCCATTCTTCCGGGGCTTTCGGTAAGTTTTCGGGCCGACGCCTTTTCTATGGTTTTTGCCCTGGTGGCTTCATTTTTGTGGATTATCACCGTGTTCTACTCGGCGGGCTACATGCGCGGCCTCAAGGAGCACGCCCAGACCCGCTTCAGCGTCTGTTTCGCGCTGACCCTGTTCGGAGCCATGGGCGTGGCCTTTGCGGACAACCTCTTTACCCTCTACCTGTTCTATGAGGTGGTCAGCATCTGCACCTACCCCCTGGTGGCCCACCACCAGGACGAAGAGGGGTATGAAGGCGCGCGCAAGTATATCGTCTACCTGACCACTACGGCCAAGGGTCTGGTGCTGCCCGCCATGATCGTCATCTATGTGCTCACGGGCAATCTGGACTTTGCCCATAACAGCCACGAGGGCATCTTCCACGGCGGGGTCAGCAATGCCCTGGCCACGGTGCTCTACGTCTGCTGCCTGCTGGGCTTTGCCAAAAACGGCATCATGCCGCTGCACCACTGGTTGCCGGGGGCCATGGTTGCGCCTACGCCGGTGTCGGCCCTGCTGCACGCTGTGGCCGTGGTGAAGGTGGGCGTGTTCTGCACCACGCGGGTCATGCTCTACGTCTTCGGCACAGACCTGATGAAAAGCCTCAACCTGGGCGTGCCCACGGCCTATTTTGTTTCCTTCACCATCCTTACGGCCTCGGTCATCGCGTTGACCAAGGACAACCTTAAGGCGCGGCTGGCCTATTCCACGGTGAGCCAGCTTTCCTACATCATTCTGGGCGTGGCCCTGCTTACCGTGGACGGCATTCAGGGCGGCATTGTGCACATTGCCAACCACGCCTTTTCCAAGATTACGCTCTTTTTCTGCGCCGGGGCTATCTATGTGGCCACGCACAAGAAGTGCATTTCGGAGATGAGCGGCCTGGGGCGCACCATGCCCTTTACCTTTGCGGCCTTTGCGGTGGCTTCTCTTTCCATGATCGGCGCGCCGCCCGTGGCGGGCTTTGTGACTAAGTGGAAGCTGCTGACCGGGGCCATGGAGATGCCCGCCCATGCCGTGGGCATCATGCTGGTGCTGCTGGCCAGCACCTTGCTGAACGTGGCTTACTTTGCCCCGGTGACCTACAAGGCCTTTTTCGGCAAGCGCCCGGCAGGAGAGGCGACGCAGGGCATCCGCGAGGCCCCGCTGGCCATGGTGGTGCCCATTCTTCTGGCCGCAATCGTGTCTGTGCTTCTGGGCGTCTATCCCGACGCCATCATGTCCTTCGTGAAGGCGGTGACAGGATGATAGTCAGAATCATCGAATTTTTCCGCGCCAGGCTCAAGGGCACTATCCGCGCCTGTCTGGTTTTGCTGGCCTTGGTGGTGCTGTGGGACGCCCTGTTTGTTCCCAAGGAGCATGTGCACACCTTTATGGAGCGCCTGCCAGGTTTCTGGGCTGTCTTCGGCTTTGTGGCCTGTGTTGTAATCATCATCGTTTCCAAGTGGTTTGGCCATTTGGGCATCATGACCCGCGAGGATTATTACGATGACTGAACCCTGGATCCATCCCTCTGCCGTGCTCCTGCTGGGGGCTGCGCTGTTGCCCTTTGTGCCCAGGGCGGCGCGCAAGGTCTTTCTGGTGCTGGTGCCCGTGCTGGCCTTTGCCGCCGTGCTGCTCATGCAGGGGCACAACGGCGTGTACGGCGTGGTGCCCTTCATGAAGTGGACGCTGACCTTCGGCCGGGTGGACGCCCTGAGCCTGGTTTTTGCCTACATCATGACGCTCATGTGCATCATCGGCACCGTTTATGGCCTGCATGTGGAGCAGCCGGCCCAGCACATGGCCGCCTGGACCTATGTGGCGGGCTCTCTGGGCGTCATCTTTTGCGGCGACTACCTGACGCTCTTTCTGTTCTGGGAGGTCATGGCTTTTTCATCCGTATTTCTGGTCTGGTTCCGGGGGCGCAAGGCCTCGCTGGGCGCGGGCTACCGCTACCTGCTGGTGCACACGGCGGGCGGCCTGCTGCTGCTGGCCGGGCTGGTGCTGCGCTACCGGGCTACGGGCGACCTGAGCTTTGGGCCCATAGGCGTGACCGACCCGCAGACGTATACCTATCTGATTATGGCGGGCTTCATTCTCAACGCCGCCGTACCGCCCCTGCACGCCTGGCTGCCCGACGCTTACGGCGAAGCCACGGTGACGGGCGCGGTGTTCATGTGCGCCTTTACGACCAAGACGGCCGTGTACGTGCTGGCGCGCAGTTTTGCGGGCATGGAGGTGCTGGTGCCCCTGGGCGTGGGCATGGCTCTCTACGGCGTAGTCTACGCCGTGCTGGAAAACGACGCCCGCCGGCTGCTGGCCTACCACATCATCAGCCAGGTGGGCTACATGGTGGCAGCCGTGGGCATAGGCACGCCCCTGGCCATCAACGGGGCCTGCGCCCATGCCTTTGCCCACATCCTGTACAAGGGCCTGTTGTTTATGGGCTGCGGCTCGGTGCTGCAGATGACGGGCGTAAGCAAGTTTACCCAGTTGGGCGGGCTGTATAAAAAAATGCCCCGGACCTTTGTGTTCACGCTCATAGGGGGGCTTTCCATTTCGGCCTTCCCGCTGTTCAGCGGCTTTGTGAGCAAGGCCATGATCGTGTCCGCCGGTTTTGAGGCCCACAACTACTGGGCGGGCTTTCTGCTTACCCTGGCTTCGGCGGGAACCTTTTTGCACACAGGGCTGAAGGTGCCGTACTTCATCTGGTTCGGCAAGAACAACTGCTCTGAAGAAACCTGGAAGCGCGCCTGCGATCCGCCCAAGAACATGCAGGTGGCCATGGCCGCGGCGGCCTTTTTGTGCATCTTTATCGGCTGCTACACGCCGTATCTCTACAACATGCTGCCCTTCCCCGAAGCGGCGGCCGCCTATGATCCGTACACGGCGGCGCACATTTCAGAGACGCTGCAAATCCTGCTTTTTACGGCTCTGGGCTTCTTTTTGCTGCTCAAAAAGCTCACGCCCGAACCCACCATCAGCCTGGACCTGGACTGGTTTTACCGCATGGGCGGGCGGCTGTTCTACTGGTTTGCGCGCAAGCCCGTGCAGTCTGTGGATACGGCCGTGGGCCAGGCCTGGAACCGGCAGGGCATAGTGCCGCTGATGCGCTCCGCGCGCTTCTGGTCCTGGTTTGACTGGCACGGCATAGATACGGTGGTGGACGGCGCGGCTCGGAGCGTGCGCGCTCTGGGCGGGGTGCTGCGCCTGGTGCAGAGCGGCAGGCTGCAAACCAATATTGTTTCCATGGTCGCGGTAATGGCTGTGGTGCTCACGCTGCTGGCGCTGGTCTGAACGGATCGGGAAGGAGATGGCCGCCATGGATTTTTTGAGCATGAACACCCTGGGCTTTCCCATTCTTTCACTGCTGATTTTTCTGCCCCTGGCCGGGGCGGCGGTGGTGCCTCTGCTGCGCGGCGACAACCTCGTGCGGCTCTGGACGCTGGCCGTCACCTTGGTCAATGCCGGGCTTTCCCTGCCGCTGTACACGCATTTTGACCCCACGTCGTCCCTGTTCCAGTTTGGCGAGCACCGTCCGTGGATTGAGACCTTCAATGTCAATTATACCTTGGGGGTGGACGGCATTTCGCTTTTGCTGGTGCTGCTGACTACGCTCATCATGCCCATCTGCGTGCTGGGCTCCTGGCGGTATATCCAGAGCCGGGTCAAGGAGTTTATGGTCTGTTTGCTGGTGATGGAAACGTCCATGCTGGGCGTGTTCATGGCCCTGGACCTGGTGCTCTTTTACGTGCTCTGGGAGGCCATGCTCATCCCCATGTACCTGCTTATCGCCGTGTGGGGCGGTCCGCGCAAGGCCTACGCTTCGGTGAAGTTTTTCCTGTACACTCTGGCCGGATCGGTTTTTCTGCTGGTGGCCATTGTGGCCCTGTACATCAATCAGGGCACCTTCAGCATTCCGGCGCTTATGGGGCAGCAGTACGCCGCCAACTTCCAGCTGCTGGTCTTTCTGGCCTTTTTCATCGCCTTTGCCATCAAGGTGCCCATGTTTCCCTTCCACACCTGGCTGCCCGCAGCCCATGTGGAAGCGCCCACGGCGGGCTCCGTACTGCTGGCTTCTGTTCTGCTCAAGATGGGCACCTACGGCTTTCTGCGCTTTTGCCTGCCCATTACGCCGACGGCGGCCATTGACCTGTTGCCGGCCCTGCAGTGGCTTTCCGTGGCGGGCATCCTTTACGGCGGCCTGACCGCCCTGGCCCAGCAGGACATGAAAAAGCTCATTGCCTATTCCAGTGTGGGGCATATGGGCTTTGTGACCCTGGGCATCTTCTCCCTGAATCAGCGCGGTCTGGAAGGGGCCATGCTGCAGATGATCAACCACGGCGTGACCACGGGCGCCCTGTTCCTCTGCGTGGGCATGGTCTACGAACGCTCCCACAGCCGGGAGCTGAACGACGCTGCCGGCCTGGGCAAATTTATGCCCATCTATGTGACGTATCTGACGTTCTTTTCTCTCTCGTCCTTAGCCTTTCCCGGTACCAACAGCTTTGTGGGCGAGTTTCTCATCCTGGCCGGGGCCTTTTTTAACAACAAGATCGTGGCGGTCTGCGCCGTGCCCGGAGCCATCCTGGCCGCCGCCTACATGCTGCGGATGCTGCAGCGCGTCATCTGGGGCGGCACGCACAACCCAGACCAATCCCATATGCGGGATCTGGGCTGGCGTGAAACCGTGACCCTGGCGCCTTTGCTGGCCTTTGTTTTCTGGATAGGCCTGGCCCCGGAGCCCTTCCTCCGGGTCATGCGGCCAAGCCTGGACCATCTGCTGGCCCAGACCGGCTACCAGGCCCACAACGCCCTGGCCCTGGCCGAGCTTTTTGCGCGTTGACCCGAACCCCAAGCACAGACAAGGCCCACGCATGAACGCACATCTCTTTGCCCCGGAACTGGTTCTTCTTGCCGGCTGCCTTCTGGCCTTCGGCATGACCCTTACGGCATGCCGCCCGCAGAGCCTGCGCCTGGTGGCGCTGGGTGTGGGCGCGGCCTTTGCCGTGGCCTGTTTTGTCAGCCTTTCCGCCACGGGAGAGCTGTTTTACGGCGCTTACCGGGTGGATCTTTTCTCCCAGCTGGTCAAATGCGCCCTGGCCACGGGCTTTACCCTGCTGACCCTGTTTGGTGCGGACGTGCGGGGTGTTTCCGTGCGGATGCGGGCGGAATACTACCTTTTTCTGCTCACGGCCCTGCTGGGGCTGACCCTGCTTTCCAGCAGCGTGGAGCTGATCACCCTGTTTGTGGCCCTGGAGCTTTCTTCCTATTCCCTGTACCTGCTGGTGCCCATGCGCACGCCGTCGGAGAGCCTGCGCCTGCCCATGGAAGCGGCGGTCAAATACCTGCTGTTCGGCGTGACGGCTTCGGGCATCATGCTCTTTGGTATGAGCTGGATTTTTGGCCTTACGGGCACCACCTATCTGGCCAAAGCCCTGCCCGTCATGCACGCGGCCGGCGTGCAGGTTACCGCCGCCATCGCCCTGTGCATGCTGCTTTGCGGCATGTTCTTCAAGTTGGCCGTGTTCCCCTTCCATTTCTGGGCGCCTGACGTCTACCAGGGCGCTTCCAACGACACCACAGCTTTTATTTCCTCCTTGCCCAAGGTGGCGGCCGTGGCTGTGCTGGCCCGCTTCTGCGCTTTGGCTGAACCGGGCCCCGGGCCGCTGGTCTGGCTGCTTACGGCGCTTTCCATCGCCTCCATGTGTTACGGCAACCTGGTGGCTCTGGTGCAGACGGACGTCAAGCGCATGTTGGGCTTTTCGGGCATTGCCCACGCGGGCTATATTTTGCTGGGCATGGTGACCTTGCAAAGCTGGGGCTTTGGCACGGCCCTGTACTACGCCACGGGCTATCTGTTTATGATGCTGGCGGCCTTTCTGGTGCTCTGCGCCGTGGCCCCGCAGGGCGAGAACCTGGCCGTGCGCGACCTTAACGGCCTTGCCGGGCGCTCACCCCTGTTGGCTTTTGTGCTGGGCGTGAGCATGTTTGCCCTGGCGGGCATTCCGCCCTTTGTGGGCTTTATGGGCAAGTTTCTGCTGCTGACCGGGGCCTGGAAGGCGGGGCACAGCGCTTTGGTGGTTATTGCCGCCATCAATACGGCCATAGGCATCTATTATTATTTGCAGGTGGTGCGCGCGGCCTACACTGAAGCCGCCCCTGCGGAAACGGCCGCGCCGGCCCCGGCCGTGGGCACGCGTCTGGCGGGCATCTGCCTGGTGGGGCTGGTGGTGGCCTTGGGCGTGGCCCCTGAAAGAATGGTGCAACTGGCTATGGAGGCCGTGCAGTCTATCTGGTAGGTCTGCCGCTGCCGCCTTGCTTTACGGCCGCCTTGGGCGGCCGTTTTTTGTGGCGCGCCGGTTCGCCGGAAGCGTGAAGATCCTTGTGTCGCGCTTGCCGCAGCATATGGACGGGGCGGAGCACCGGTCGCAGCCGCCAAAGGGTGTTTGCTGCGGGGTGCAGAGGGGCATCGCGGGGTAGAGAATTCGGCCGTGTTGCGGCAGGGGGCGGCATTGAAGTGCAGAAAAACGGCCCCGCAGGGGCGAAATTGCGCGCGGCCCGCCGTACGGAGAACTTCCGTCCGACGGGCCGCGGCATAACGGATGCGGAGTCAGCGTCAGGCGGCTTCCGCTGCCAGGGCTTCTCCCTTTTTATCAAGCACGTCGCGCATCCTGTCGCCGTCGAGCTGACCGGTCATCTTGGCCACGGCGATGGTGCCCACGCCATACCCCACCAGGTTGGTGAGGGCGCGGGCTTCGGACATAAAGCGGTCAATGCCGAAGATGATGGCAATGCTTTCGGGCGGGATGCTGCCCACGGAACCCAGGGTGCCGGCCAGCACGATAAACGCGCCGCCCGTTACGGCTGCCGCGCCCTTGGAGGATATGAGCAGCACGGTCAGCAGGATCAGTTCGTCACTGAGGGTCATGGGCGTGTTGGTGGCCTGGGCCAGAAAGACCGAAGCCATGGTCAGGTAAATGGCCGTGCCGTCCAGGTTAAAGGAATAGCCGGTGGGGATGACCAGGTCCACCACGCTCTTATGACAGCCAAGGCGCTCCATCTTGTGCAGCATATTGGGCAGCACGGATTCGGACGAGGAAGTGCCCAGCACGATGAGCAGCTCTTCCTTGATGTAGCGGACAAATTTGAGCACGTTGAAGCCGCAGAGCCTGCCGATGAAACCCAATACCACGACCACAAAGAGGATGCTGGTGATATAGAAGCAGACGATCAGCTCACCCAGCGAAACCACCGAACCGATGCCTTCCTTGCCGATGGTGAAGGCCATGGCCCCGAAAGCGCCCAGGGGAGCCACATACATGATGATCTTGATGATGCGGAACATGACTTCCGAAAAACTTTTGATGAAATCAAAGACGATTTGCCCCTTGGCCCCGCTGAAGTGCAGCGCAAAGGCAAAAAGAACGGCCACCAGCAGTACCTGCAGAATTTCGCCGCTGGTAAAGGCTGAGGCAAAGGTCTTGGGAATGATGTTCATGAAAAAGTTGACCAGGTTGTTGCTGTGAGCCTTGCCGGCGTACTGATCGGCCAGATGTCTTTCGGCTTCGCCGAAGGTGCTCACGTCCACATTCATGCCTACGCCGGGCTGCGCCAGATTGACGACCACCAGGCCGATGATCAGGGCCACAGTGGTGAGCACCATGAAGTAGGCCAGCGCGATGCCGCCGGTTTTGCCCACAGACTTCACGTCCGACATGCCGGCAATGCCCGTAACAACGGTACAGAAGATCAGGGGGGCGATGATCATTTTGATGAGATTGATAAAACCCCTGCCCAAAGGCTGCATCTTAACGGCGATATCGGGGTAAAAATGTCCGAGTAAAATGCCGATGGCAATAGCGATCAGCACTTGAACATAAAGAATTTTAAGATATTTCAGCATAAGGCCCCCTCGTGTTGTTGCAGTTCAGTCTTTGCGGCAGCACCTTCAAGAGTACGATAGTTTGGCGTGGGAGGTGGACGGTCTTGCGGGACGGCCGACGCAGGCCGTTATACCGCGTTGTTGTCGGCGGTGTTCGGGTGTGGGGGAGGGGGGCGGGAGGCATTACGCCGCAACGAGAGGTGTTTTTCAGGCCTGTGGGCGTGATTTCGGCGGCGTCCCCGGCAGCGGGACGGCTCGACGCAGTGGTCAGTATGCCTGAAGGTACAGATGGTTGGCGGATCGTAGGGTCGGTAATCCATATGGAACCTCTGCGCTGCAGGTGCAAACCGTGGAACCATCCGCATACTGACAAGATCTGTTTTGGATAAAGTCATATTTTGATACCGCATCGCCGCAATTATTGGCAATCAAAAGAAAAATTTCGCAGCCGTTTTGGTACAGCTTTTTTTGATAACTGCGTATAATAAAAGGATGAAAATAATTGTTGCAACTATATCCACAAAAAGGTGCGGTCGCTTGTGCTGTGCGGCTAGAGCAGTTAGCGAATGAAATGAGCTAACTGCTCTGCAAGGATTTTCTTGAAAATCCTTGCCACGAAATGCGAGAAGGCAGGCTTTTGCCTGCCGTAAGCGAGCATTTCAAGTGTTAAATGCTCTAAGCGTCGAAGGGGGCATCTTGCTGCCAGCGACAATGCATAGGGGCAAGGCCGCTTGCCAACGGGAAAAGGTTGTGAGGGCGCAGGCAGGAAAGGGCAAAGAAAAGCCCCCGCACGGTCTGGCCGCACGGGGGCTGAGCTGTCCAAAAGGGGCGTGGAGCGCCCCCCCAATACTGTGTTTGTAACCTTACTCTTCGGCCAGGACGCGCACGGATTCTCCATAGGCGTCCTTGACGGTAGTCTTGATGCCCATGAGTTCATTCCAGCGGCGGAAGGTGCCCACAAAGACGAAGATCATCAGCACCATGACCAGGCAGGCCAGGGTGGCCAGCAGATACTTGCCGTTGGGGATGTAGTCGCCCGTCACCTGCAGATAGCCGGCCCAGAACGTGACCGCCGCCATGAACACGCCGGGTATGGCCGTGAGCAGGCAGAGCTTGCCGCGGTTCATACGCAGCAGCATGGTGGTGCTGACGATCAGGGCGCAGGCGGCCAGCAACTGGTTGCTCATGCCAAAGAGCGGCCAGATGCTGCTGATGTTGCCGGTGTAAACCAGGTAGCCCCACATGGAGGTGAAGATCAGGCTGGTAATGACCACGCCGGGGGCCCAGCTCTTATCTCCAAAGGGCGCGTAGACCTTGCCCAGCATTTCCTGCAGGAAAAAGCGGCCCACGCGCGTGCCGGCGTCAATGGCGGTAAGGATGAACACCGCCTCAAACATGACGGCGAAGTTGTACCAGTAGGCCATCAGGCTGTCCATGTACGGGATTTTGTGGAAGATATGGGCCATGCCCACGGCCAGAGAAACGGCCCCGCCGGGACGGGCGTGCAGGTTCAGGCCAATTTTTTCTTCAAAAAATCCCAGGTCCACGGTATTGAGGGCCGGGTGCGCGGCTACCAGGGCGTCGAACTTGGCCGGGGTAGCGTTGATGGCAAAGTAGTCGCCGGGCATGAGCGTGCAGGCGGCGATAAGGGCCATAATGGCCACAAAGCCTTCCGTCAGCATGGCGCCGTAGCCCACAAACAGAATGTCGCGCTCATTGGCGATCATCTTGGGTGTGGTGCCCGTACCGATGATGGCGTGGAAGCCGGAAACGGCCCCGCAGGCAATGGTGATGAAGATGAAGGGCAGCACAGGCCCGCCGATGACGGGGCCGCCGCCGTTGATGAAGGGGGTAATGGTGGGCATGAGCAGCGTGGGCCGCACAAAGATGATGCCCAGGGTCAGCATGAGGATGGTGCCGATTTTCAGATAGGTGGAAAGATAGTCGCGCGGCACCAGCAGAAACCACACCGGCAGCACCGAGGCGATGAAGCCGTACACGGCAATGGCAATGGCCACGGTGTTGCGGTTCCAGTCAAAGGCCCAGCCCAGCACGTCCTGTTTCATGAGGTCGTGCCCGCTGAGGATGCCGATAACCAGCAAAACCACGCCCACCACGCTGGCCAGGATGACGCTGTTCTGCTTGTAGCGCATGATCAGGCCCATGAGCATGGCTATGGGCATGGTGATGACCACGATGAACAAAGACCAGGGCGCGTTGTGCATGGCGCTGATGCAGGCCAGCGAAAGGCCCGCCAGGGTCAGAACCAGGATGCAGAGCACGGCGATGCCGGCTACGGTGCCGGTTACCGGCCCCACTTCGCGCGTGGCAATGGCCGCAAGGCTCTGCCCTTTGTGGCGCACGGAAGCAAACAGAATGACCATATCGTGCACGGCGCCGCCCAGCACGCAGCCGATCAGAATCCAGAGCGCGCCCGGCAGATAGCCGAACTGCGCGGCCAGCACCGGGCCCACCAGCGGGCCAGCGGCGGCGATGGCGGCAAAATGGTGCCCGTATAACACAAATTCATTGGTTTTGACATAGTCGTGGCCGTCGGCAAAGCGCACGGCCGGGGTGGGGCGGCTGCCGTCCAGCCGCAACACTTTGTTGGCAAGAAAAATGCCGTAAAAACGGTAGGCGATGGCAAAAACGCACAATGCCACAAAGACCAGAGTCAGGGCATTGATATGCTCCAGAGCTTCCATCTGGCTTCTCCCGTCAGAACTGTTTACGAATCCAGCGGTCACGCATCCTTGAGACCGTGATCGTGGCAATAGCCAACATACTTGAATTATTGCTTCCTTCCCCCCAAACGCCTCCTTGCTGCAAAATTGTGCGTATACACATGGGCGGGCTGTACCATGCCGAACATTCCCGCTGGTGTGCTCAGATAGTGAAGATGTACTTTTGCCTACACCAAACAAGTTTTACTGTCCATAACCCCGCACGGCGCGTGGCGCGTGGGTTGTGCGGCATACATTTCCCATTAAATACGTCAGGAATATATCCGTTGCGCGCCAAGGCCCTGCCCTCCGTCCGGCTTGCCGCCCTTGCATTCGCCCCGGCTCGGTACTATGGTAAGACATACCGGCTGGGGGAGCCCACACAAGGCTGAGAAAGGGTGATCGCGCCCTGACCCCTAGAACCGCGCAAACAAACGCGGTTCTGCACCTGACGCGGATAGTGCCGACGAAGGGAAGCTGGCCAGCCTGCCACAACGCAGGTTTGTGCTCGCCCGCAGCCGTAATGGTCTGACGGGCGTTTTTTGTGCCGCATGCGAGCCGTTTCGTCATGAAGCCCTGCAGCGGGGCGCCCGCCGGTCCGTTACTCACCAACCTGTAGTTTGGAGGTGCGTTATGGACATCCTGGTCAACGGCGTGGCTGAGCCCCACCCGCAAGGGTGCAGTGTGGCCGACCTGCTTGCCGCGCGCGGGCACGACCCCGCGGCGGTGGTGGTGGAGCGCAACGGGCAGATCCTGCCCCGCGAGCGTTTTGCCCAGACCCGGCTTGCGGACGACGACCGTCTGGAAATTGTGCAGTTTGTGGGCGGCGGCTAACCGCCGCGTCCCGGCTTCGGCCGGCGGCGTTTTTCCCGGATTCCTCTTTCCGTTGAAACCACGACCCGCAATTTTTTTGCAGACGGAGCAAACATCATGGAAGATTCTTTTGTCATCAACGGCGTGACCCTCAGCAGCCGTCTTTTTATCGGCACCGGCAAGTACGGGGCGGACAGCCTTATTCCGCAGGTGGCCGCCGCCAGCGGCGCTGCCGTCATTACCGTGGCCATGCGCCGGGTGGATCGCCAGAATCCCGCCGATGCGGCCGACCCGGCCCGACAGGGCGTTATGGCCCACATCCCCAAAAATCTGCGCCTGCTGCCCAATACGTCGGGCGCGCGCACGGCCGAAGAAGCCGTGCGTCTGGCCCGCCTGGCCCGCGCAGCCGGCTGCGGCGACTGGATCAAAATAGAAGTCATCGCCGACACGCGCCACTTGCTGCCCGACGGCTACGAAACTGCCAAGGCCACGGAAATCCTCGCCAAAGAAGGCTTCACCGTGCTGCCCTATATTAATCCCGATATCTATGTGGCCCGCGCCTGCGTTGACGCCGGAGCCGCCGCCGTCATGCCTCTGGGCGCGCCCATAGGCACCAACCGGGGCCTGCGCACCAAGGAAATGATCGGCATCCTCATTGACGAGCTGGATCTGCCCATCGTCGTGGACGCGGGCATCGGCCGGCCCTCCCAGGCCTGCGAGGCCATGGAAATGGGCGCGGCCGCCTGCCTGGTCAACACGGCCATTGCCTCGGCCGAAGACCCTGTACGCATGGCCGCCGCCTTTGGCGCGGCGGTCAAAGCCGGGCGCGGGGCCTGGCTGGCCGGCCCCGGCGCGGTGCGCGCCCAGGCCGAAGGGGCGCAGGCGTCCTCGCCGCTGACCGGCTTTTTGCGGTAATGCTGCGGGATAGGGCATTGCAGCGTTGCAATACCCTGGCGGTTGCCCAAGCAGCCGCCCCTGTGGAGGCACAAGCGCAAGGTATTTGCGCGGTTAAGCGCCGGAGCGAGCGTGCCGTAAACTTTTTGCTGCCGCTCCGGCAGGCACGCGGTTTTTGAGGGCTTTTGCGGCAACGGCCTTTTGCCGGTCGGGAAGCCGCACACCGCGTGCGGAAAACTGCAGCTCTGCCCCTATGCGTGCAGGAAGCTGCGCACAATCTGCAAAGAACGTACGACAGGTGACCTATGGAAACCTTTGAAGAATATCTGCAGCAATGGCCGACTGAGCGCCGCAGCGCCGGTGCGGCCCGCGCCACGGGCGATGCCGTCCTGGCCGTGCTGGAAAAGGAATCGCTCACCCCGGCCGATTTTTTAACCCTGCTCTCGCCAGCGGCCCAGCCGCATCTGGAAGCCCTGGCCCGCAGGGCGCACGGCCTCACCCAGCGGTATTTCGGCCGGGCGGTCAACATCTTCACGCCCCTTTACATCTCGGACGTCTGCACCAACCAGTGCCGCTACTGCGGCTTCAACGCCAAAAACAAACAGCCTCGCCGTCACCTCAGCGTAGACGAGGCCTGCGCCGAGGCCTTTGCCATTGCGGACAGGGGTTTCCAGCATATTCTGCTGCTCACGGGCGACGCCCGCAAGCTCTCTTCCCCGGAATACATCGCCGCCGTGGCCAGGCGCATCAAGCCGCGCTTCGCTTCTGTGGGCATTGAGGTCTACTCCCTCACCACCGAGGAATACGCCCTGATGGCGGCCGCCGGCGTGGAAAGCATGACCATGTTTCAGGAAACGTATAACCAGGAACTCTACGCCTGGCTGCACCCGGTGGGGCCCAAGCACGATTATGCCTTCCGGCTCAATGCGCCCCAGCGCGCCGCCGAAGGCGGCATCCGCTGTCTGGGCCTGGGCGCGCTGCTGGGGTTGGAATCCTTTGAGCAGGATGCTTTTGCCACGGGCCTGCACGCCTGGTGGCTGCAACGCCGCTATCCTGGCGTGGATATGAGCGTATCCATCCCGCGCATCTGCCCCCATGAGGGCAGCTTTGAGGTGCAGCACGGCGTGGACGACCGTCATCTGGTGCAGTACGTTACAGCCCTGCGCTGCTTTTTGCCCCGTGCCGGCATCACCTGCTCCAGCCGCGAGAGCGCCTTCATGCGCGACCACCTGGTGCCCCTGGGCGTTACTCGCGTGTCTGCCGGGGTTTCCACCGCCGTGGGCGGCCGCGCCACCGCAGACCTGCACAATCCCGGCCAGTTTGAGATCACCGACCACCGCAGTCTGGATGAAATGATGGATTCCCTCGTCCGCCTGGGTTATCAGCCCGTGCTCAAGGACTGGGAACACCCCGTGGCCGTGTAGCCGTCCACGTCGAAGCCAGGGCATTGCAACGGGTTGCAATGCCCTGGCGGTTGCGTAAACAGACGCCCGGTATGTGGGGAAAAACGGCGTCGGGCCGTTGGGGCCCGACGCCGTGACAGTGTCCGCAGCGCGGCTGCAGGCTATTCGCCGCGGCTTTTCTGGTGCTCGGTCATGACCTTTTCGACCACGGGCTGCGGGGCCTCTTCATAGTGGTCAAATTCCATGGTGAAAAAGCCCTGGCCGCCGGTCATGGAGCGCAGGTCCGGGGCATAGCGCAGCACTTCACTCATGGGCACATGGGCCTTGATTTCCGTGGCGCCGCCCTGGGAATCGGAACCCAGCACCTTGCCGCGGCGGGAGGAAAGGTCGCCGATGACGTCGCCCATGCTTTCGTCCGGCACGGAAACGGTGAGCAGGACGATGGGTTCCAGCAGCACGGGTTTGAGGGTTTCCATGGCTTTTTTGAAGGCCAGGGACCCCGCCACTTTGAAGGCCATTTCAGAGGAGTCCACCGTGTGGTAGCTGCCGTCGTAGACCTTCACGCGAAAGTCCACCACCTGGCAGCCGGCCAGAAAGCCGCGCGCTGCGGCTTCCTGCACGCCTTTGTCAATGGCCGGGATATACTGGCGGGGGATGACGCCGCCCACGATGGCGTCTTCAAAAATATAGCCGGAGCCGCGCGGCAGGCCTTCCATCTCAATCCAGCAGTCGCCGAACTGCCCCCGGCCGCCGGACTGTTTTTTGTGCCGCCCCTGCACCTGGCACTTGCCCCGCACGGTTTCGCGGTAGGGCACCTTGGGCGTTTTGAGCACAATATCCACCTTGAAGCGGCGTTTGGCCTTTTCTACCGAAAGCTCAATGTGCAGCTGGCCCATGCCTGAAAGCAGGATGTCGCCGGTTTCTTCATCGCGGCCCAGGCGCAGGGTGACGTCTTCGTCCAGCAGCCGCTGCATGGCGGTGTAGACTTTGTCTTCCTCGCCTTTTTCCTTGGGGGCCAGGGCGTAGGTGATGAGCTGCGGGGGCAGGTCGGGCACGGGCAGGCTGAAGGGGGCTTTTTCGTCACACAAGGTGTCGCCGGTGCGGGTATTTTTGAGCTTGGCCACAGCCACCAGCGCGCCGGGGCCCACGGCTTCCTTGCAGGGGGTCTGGGTTTTGCCCAGCAGGTAGAGCAGCCCGCCCAGGCGTTCGCCCTCGCCGCTGCGGACGTTTTTAAGATTCATGTCGCCGCCGAGCGTGCCGGAAAGCACTCGCAGCAGGGAGAGCTGCCCGGCAAAGGGGTCCGCCAGGGTTTTGAATACAAAGCAGGCCACCGGGGCTTCGGGGTCGGGCGCGCGTTCCGCGCCGTCTTCGCCCACAAAGGCCGGGCGGTCCAGGGGGGAGGGCAGCAGGGCCTCAATGGCCTCCAGCAGGGCTTTGCCGCCCTTGTTTTCCAGTGAGGAGCAGGCCAGCACCGGGGTCAGCTCGCCCTTGAGCACGCCTGCGCGCAGGCCCGTGCGCAGGTCTTCGGGGCTGAGGCTGCCTTCCTCCAGATATTTTTCCATGAGTTCTTCATCGCTTTCGGCGATGTTTTCTACGGCAACGTCGCGCAGCAGGGTTACGTCGTCAGCCAGGCCCGCGGGGATGTCCGCGTCGGCCACGTCGCCGTCGGCGCCGTACATCCGCGCCCGGCCTGCGAGCACATCAGCCATGCCCACCAGGGTCTCGCCCTGGCGTATGGGCAGCTGCAGGGCCACGGGCTTGATGCCCAAGGCGGTCAGACCGTCAAAGGCCATTTGAAAATCGGCCCGGTCGCGGTCCATTTTGTTGATGACCAGCAGGGCGGGCAGGCCGGCGGCGCGTACCATGCTCCAGAATTTTTTGGTCAGGGGGCGCACTCCGTCCACAGCGTCCAGCACAAAGACCACGCTGTCCACGCCTTTGAGCAGATATTCCATATCGCCCGTAAAATTGCCGTCACCGGGGATATCCAGCAGGAAATGGCGGTTTTTGTTCCAAAGGTAGGTGGCGCAGGCGGGCTGCACCGAACCGCGGCGGCGCACTTCTTCGGGTTCGTAGTCCAGGCAGGTGCTGCCTTCTTCGATGGCGCCCAGGCGGCTCACGGCCCCGGCGTTGAAGAGCAGCATCTCCGCCAGAGACGTTTTGCCGCAGCCGCCGGTGCCGACGAGTGCGAACGTGCGTTGCATTTCCAGTGGAGTAGGCATGGTTTTCTCCCTTGCTAAGCGATATGGCGGGCGCGTCGGGCGCTGGCCGGATGTACGGAACAAAGGACGGGCAGTATCCTCCTGAAAAGGCGGCTCAAGCTCATGGATTGCGGCTTCTGGTCCGGCGTCGGTCCCCGTGCGGACGGGGGCCCGGCGTCGCGGCAAAGGCGGCCGCCCCGCTTGGCCCATTGTCTTGTACCCTACAGGGTTGCCGTCAAAAAGGGAAGAGGGGCGGTGCGGCGGCGGGAAGGGGATGGCTCCTCTGCCCTTTTTGACGGCAACCTTTGTGGCGGGTGGGGACGCGCGTCGGCGGGTCAGTCTTCGGCCCGACGGGAAAAGCGCGGCACGGAAAGGTGACAGGCCCCGCGCCCCGTGCGCCGGGCAAAGTGCTGGTGGTAGGCCTCGGCCGGGTAGAAGGGCCCGGCGGGCAGCACCTGGGTGACCACGGCGTAGCCCAGGCCGCGCAGCGCGTCCAGCAGCCGCAGGGCCGTGTTTTTCTGGTCTTCATCCACATAGAACACGGCGGAGCGGTATTGCTCCCCCACATCCGGTCCCTGGCGGTCCAGTTGGGTGGGGTCGTGGATTTCAAAAAAGCGGCGCAGGATCTGTTCGTAGCTGATGCGGGCGGGGTCGAAGGTCAGGCGCACGGCTTCGGCGTGGCCCGTGAGGCCGGTGCAGACCTCTTCATAGGTCGGGTCGGGGGTGTGGCCGCCCGTGTAGCCGGACTGGGCCGAACACACGCCGGGCAGACGGCCCAGAGCGTCCTCCACGCCCCAGAAGCAGCCCCCGGCCAGCAGGGCCAGCCCCGTGCAGGCGGCGTCCGCGTCCGGCCCGGTTGCGCCGGGCTGCGGAGCGGCGGCTTTGGCCGTGGGGGCCGCCGGGTCTTTCCCGGCCGGCACAAAGTGCAGGGAAAGGGAATTGACGCAGTGCCGGGTGTTTTTGGGGGTAAAGCCTTCGCCTTCAAAAACGTGGCCCAGGTGGCCGCCGCAATGGGCGCAGACGATCTCCGTGCGGCGTCCGTCGGGGTCGGGCAGGCGGCGCACGGCCTGGGGCAGGGCGTCGTCAAAGCTGGGCCAGCCGCTGCCGGAGTCAAACTTGTCTTCGGCGCGGAACAGGGGTGTGCCGCACTGGCGGCAGAGGTAAGCTCCCGGCGTTTGGGTATGTACATAGGCTCCGCTGAAGGGCGGTTCCGTGGCCTTGTGCAGCAGGACGGCGGCTTCTTGCGGCGAAAGTGGGGGTATGGCGGGCATCAGGAATCCTCCTCATAGCCGTGGGGATGGCTCTGGTGCCAGGCCCAGGCCGTGGCGATAATGCTTTCCAGCGGGGCGTGGGCGGTCCAGCCCAGCACCTGGCGGGCGCGCTCCGGCGCGGCTACCAGTCGGGCTGGGTCGCCGGGCCTGCGGGGGCCGATTTCGATGGGGATGTCTTTGCCGGTGACCAGGCGGGCCGCGTCAATCATTTCCCGCACGGAAAAGCCCCGTCCGTTGCCCAGGTTACAGACCACGCTCGCGCCGCCGGCGCGCAGATAGTGCAGGGCGCGGCAGTGGGCGTCGGCCAGTTCCAGTACGTCCAGATAGTCGCGTATGCAGGTGCCGTCCGGAGTGGGGTAGTCGTCGCCGAACACGGTGATGTGGGGCCGCAGGCCTAGGGGCACCTGCAGGATGAGGGGCACCAGGTGGCTTTCGGGCCGGTGGTCTTCGCCCATGCTGCCGTCGGGCCAGGCCCCGGCCACGTTGAAATAACGCAGCACTACGGCGCGGATGCCGTGGGCCCGGCCCGCCCAGTGGGTCATGCGCTCCATGACGTGTTTGCTTTCGCCGTAGGGATTGGTGGGTTCAAGAGGCGTGTCTTCGGGGATGGGCACGCTGGCGGGCTCGCCGTAGACGGCGGCGGAGGACGAGAACACGATTTTGTCCACGCCGTGGCGTAGCATGGCTTCCAGAAGAACCTGCATTCCATAGATATTGTTGTTGAAATAGGGCAGGGGCTGTTCCACGCTTTCCCCCACCAGGGACCAGGCCGCAAAGTGCAGCACGGCCTCTATCTTATGGCGCGCAAAAATGGCGTCCAGTTGGGCCGGGTCGCGCATGTCGCCCACATACAGGGGCACGCCTGCGGGCACCGCCGCCCGGTGGCCGGTGCGCAGGTTGTCCAGCACCACGGGTTCTTCGCCGCGCGACTGCAAGAGCCGCACGTTGTGTGAGCCGATGTAGCCGGCGCCGCCGCAAACCAGTATGGACATACCTTTTCCTTTCGTTGGGGGTGACGGGGCCCCGGCGCAGCGGGGCCTGATTCCAGTCTGCCCCGCTGCGCCGGCTTTGACAAGAGTGCGCCGCAGCGGCCGAGACAGGAATGATTCCGAAAATTTTACTTGACACAGCTTCGATCTATTCTTATTAAAAAACTATGTTGAAGCGGAAAACCTCCATATGCGTCATCCTGCTCATGGCCCTGCTTGCGCTGGGCCGGGCGCAGCCCGCCTTTGCCGACGGGTGCGGTCAGGCCGCGCCCGCAGGGGCGGTCTGCGCCATGGGCGATGCTGCGCCGCTTGCGACGTGTTGCGCCACAGCCATGCACGGGGGGTGGGGTGCGTCAGCCGATGTTGACGGCGCAAGCGCCGCCAACGCGGGTCACGCCAATGACGCGCCCGCCCCTGCGGGGCAGGCCTGCTCCATGCAGCTCTGCCTGCAGTTCTCCGCTTCCATTCTGCCGCAAGCGCTCACCGTGACTGCGCCGTCGCCTTTGGCGGAGCCCCTCGCGGTTTTGGGCGAAAGCGTCCTTCCTTTCCGTCTTGTCCACGATCTCTTCCGTCCTCCCCGTTCGACCACCTTCCGGGGATAGTGTCGGGCCTGCGGCCTTCCGTCCTTTGCGGGCGGCCTGAACGCCGGGGCCAGACCTCCCCTCCGGGCCGGTGCGGCGCGTAATGGCGCGGCGCGTCCGGCGTGCAATCCGAGATTCTGTTTTGGCAACCTTCGTGCGCGTCCGTACCTGCGGCGCGGCGGGCGGGTTGCGTGGATTGACCCCAGAGGTGGTGCCTTATGGATACTACGCGTGTGCCGACCGTGGTGGCCCTTGTGCTGACACTGTGGCTTGCCGCCTGCTCTCTTGCGCCGGAATACCAGCGCCCGGCGGCCCCCATTCCGTCTTCGGTGACGGATGCGGGCTACGGCCCCGACGTCGTTGCTCCGGCCGCAGGGCAGCCTGCGGATGCGGCGGCCCCGGGCTGGCGCGATTTCTTCACCGACGACCAGCTGCGGGCGCTTATTGCGGAGGGCCTGCAGCAGAACCGCGACCTGAAGCTGGCCGTGCTGGCCGTAGCCGAAGCCCGCGCCCAGTACGGCGTGCAACGGGCTGAACGCCTGCCCCAGTTGTCGCTGGACGGCAGTGATACGGTTTCCGGTTCCTTCTATGATCAGAAACCCAAAGACAAGTTTGCGCCCATGCTGACGATTCCGGCTTTTGAACTGGACTTCTTCGGCAGGGTAAAAAACCTCAGCGGCGCGGCTCTGGAACGCTACCTCGCCAGTGAGGAAGCGGCTAAAACCGCGCAAATCAGCCTGGTGGCGCAGATCGCCCAGAGCTGGGCCGACCTGCGCCTGGCCCGCGAAAGTCTGCAGCTGGCCCGCGAAACAGCGCAAAGCTGGCAGGCTTCTTACGCCTTTATGGAAAATCGGCTGCGCTCCGGCCAGGCTTCGGTGCTGGAGCTGGAGCAGGCCCGCGGCGCGGCGGCTTCGGCCCAGGCGGCGCTGGCCCAGCAGGAGCAGGAGGCCGTGCGGGCCGCCAACGCCCTGTCCTTGCTGTTGGGCAGCTTTGAGAAGCGAAACCTGCCCCCTGCCGTACCCCTGGCCGAGCAGGTCATGGCGCCGCTGCCGTCCAGCTTGGCCTCGTCCGTGCTGCTGCGGCGGCCGGACGTGCTGGAGGCCGAGCACAAGCTCCGGGCCGCCAATGCGGACATCGGCGCGGCGCGGGCGGCCTTCTTTCCCGTCATCAGCCTGACAGGCAGCGCGGGCTACGCCAGCGGCGCGCTCACAAGCCTGTTTGACGGCGCGGCCTCGGTCTGGACTTTTGTACCGCGTCTGGTCCTGCCCATTTTTACGGCGGGACGCAACAAGGCCAACCTGGATCTGGCCACGGTGCGGAAAGAAAGCTCCGTGACAACCTATGAAAAAACCCTGCAGACGGCCTTCCGCGAAGTGGCGGACGCGCTCATGACCCGGCAGCACTACGCCGGGCAGCTGGCGGCGCAACAGGAATACCTGGCGGTTCAGCGTCGGGTGCTGGCCCTGGCCAAGGGCCGTTACGCCAGCGGAACCATCAGTTATATTGAAGTGCTGGACGCACAGCGTACGGTCTATGCCGCCGAACAGGCCCTTTTGACCATCCGGCGCAACCAGCTGGTCAACGACAGCAACCTCTACGCCGCTCTGGGCGGCGGGCAGACGGAACACGCGCCCGCTCCCGCGGTGCGGCCCTGACCAAAACCCTTATACCCATACCATGAGGAAGATCATGAATACCCGTATCTTTGCTTTTGCCGCAGCCCTGGCCCTGACCCTCTCCTTTGGCCTTGTTTCCCGCAACGTTTCTGCCGCCCAGAGCCTGGACCACGCGGCCCACGGCGCGGCCCCGGCCGTCGATATGACGCAGAACGGCCCGATGGCCGGCATGAGCCACGACGCCCCCGCAGCCGACGCCGGACAGGTGTATACCGCCCAGGGGACGCTGGTGAGCGTGGACGCGACCATGCCCAGGGCGGTCATCAAGCACGCCCCGGTGACAGCTCTGAACTGGCCGGCCATGACCATGGGCTTCGCCGTGGAGGACGCCGCCTTGCTGGATGGTCTCAAGCCCGGCGACGCGGTGCGCTTTGACTTCCGTATGGAAGGGACCAAGGCCGTCATCGTGGATCTGGAACGCCGCTAACAAAGCCAAGCCCGGCGCGCGGACGCCTGTCCGCGCGCCGCAAAGGAATACGCCATGACTGCGAAACATCTGCTGCTGGCCGCTGCTCTGCTTACAGGCGGCCTGGCTTTGGGCTACGCCTTGTGGGGACACGGGGGAGCCGCGGGGGGCGAGGCCCCCGGCGGCAGCACGGCTGCCGCGCCCACGGGCGAACGCAAGGTGCTGTACTGGTACGACCCCATGTATCCGGGCACCCACTTTGACAAACCGGGCAAATCGCCCTTTATGGATATGGACCTGGTGCCGCGCTATGCCGACGCAGGCGATGGCGCGGGCGTGCGCATCGACCCAACCCAGGTGCAGAACCTGGCCGTGCGCACGGAAAAGGTGCGGCGCGGTCGGTTGATTTTTGCCCGGCAGCTGCCCGCCAACATCAGCTACAACCAGTACAGTATGGCCAGGGTGCAGCCCAGGGCTGAAGGCTTTGTGGAAAAAATCCAGGCCTATGCTGTGGGCGACGCCATAGCCAAGGGCGCGTCCCTGGCGGAAATCACCGTGCCCCAGTGGGCAGCGGACCAGAGCGAATACCTGCTGCTCAAGGCGCAGAAGGGCGACCCCGCCGTGGTGCGCGGCGTGCGGGAAAAAATGCGCCTTACGGGCATGCCGGAAGAAATGCTGGCCGCCGTGGACAGGACCGGCCGGGTGCAGACCCGCATGGCCCTCAAGGCTCCGGTGGCGGGCATCATCACCGCGCTGGACGTGTACCCCGGCATGAACGTGGGCAAGGACAAGACCATTGCCGTCATAGAGGGCGTGGACCCCGTATGGGTAACGGCCAACGTGCCGGAAAGCGACGTACACCTGCTGACGGGCCGAAGTCGCGTGCGCCTCAGCGTGGCGGCCTATCCGGACCGGGTTTTTCAGGCGGAATCCTTCACCTTGCTGCCCGACGCAGACCCGGCCACGCGCACCGTGCCCCTGCGCCTCAGCGTGCGCAATCCGGAAGGGCTGCTCCGGCCCGGCATGACCGCCACCATAAGCCTGCGCGGCAGCGGGCCGGAAAGCCTGCTCATCCCCACCCAGAGCCTCATCGACTTCGGCGAGGAGCAGCGCGTCATTGTCCGCGCGGCAGACGGCAGCTTTGTACCTCGGCGGGTAGAGGTGCTGCGCTCCTCGCGGGAGCAGACGGCCGTGGCCTCCGGCCTGGAGGAAGGGGAGGACGTGGTGGCTACAGGCCTCTTCCTCATTGATTCCGAAGCCAATCTGCGCGGCGCTCTGGAAAAGATGCGGGCAAACGTCGCCCCGGCGGAAACTGCGGCGGCCCCGGCGGCCGGTTCCGCAGTTCCGGCAGGTGCTGCGCCTTCGGGTGGACCGCAGACGGCACAGGATGCGCCGTCTGTCCCGGCGGCGCAAACGGGGGCGGGCCATGCCCCCGATCACGGCCAAAGCGGCGCGGGCGCTGCGACGTCCGGCGGGAGGCAGGGATCATGATCGGCGCTCTTATCCGCGCCTGCGTGCGCAACCGTTTTTTTGTGCTGCTGGGGTCCGTTCTGCTGGCCGTCTGGGGGGCCTGGGCCGTTTACCATACGCCTGTGGACGCCCTGCCCGACCTTTCGGATACCCAGGTCATCATCCGGACGTCCTATCCGGGCAAGGCCCCGCAGTTGGTGGAGGACCAGATCACCTATCCGCTGACCACGGCCATGCTTTCTGTGCCGGGGGCCACCAGCGTACGCGGCTATTCTTCCTTCGGCGATTCATATGTCTACGTCATTTTTGACGACAAGACAGACCTCTACTGGGCCCGCAGCCGTGTGCTGGAATACCTGAACCAGGTGCAGGGGCGGCTGCCCGATGGCGTGACGCCCGCCCTGGGGCCGGACGCCACGGGCATCGGCTGGATTTATGAATACGCCCTGGTGGACAAAAGCGGCAAACACGACCTGGCCGAGCTGCGCTCTTTGCAGGACTGGATGCTTAAGTTTGAGCTGGCCGCCGTGCCCGGCGTGGCCGAGGTGGCTTCGGTGGGCGGCGTGGTCAAGGAATACCAGATCGTTGCGGACCCAGTGAAGCTGGCGCAGTACAACATCCCCCTGGGCGCTATTGCCAGCGCTGTGGGCAAGGCCAACCAGGAGGCCGGCGGCTCCGTCATCGAGCAGGCCGAGGCCGAATATATGGTGCGCGCGGGCGGTTATCTGCAAAGTCTGGACGATTTTCGCAAGATCGTGCTCAAAACCGCCGCCGACGGCACGCCCGTCTATCTGGAGCAGGTGGCCACGGTGCGTCTTGGCCCGGAAATGCGCCGGGGCCTGGTGGAGCTTAACGGCCAGGGCGAGGTGGCGGGCGGCATTGTGCTGCTGCGTTCGGGCGAAAACGCCCGCGCGGTCATCAACGCCGTGCGTGAAAAACTGACTGAGCTGAAGAAAAGTCTGCCCCAGGGCGTGGAAATAGTCACTACCTATGACCGCAGCCAGCTCATCCAGCGCGCCGTGGACAACCTTACGGATAAACTTAAGGAAGAATTCCTGGTGGTGGCTGTGGTCTGCGCGCTCTTTCTGCTGCACCTGCGTTCGGCCATGGTGGCCGTGCTGGCCCTGCCCCTGGCCCTCTGCGCGGCCTTTATCACCATGTACTATCAAGGCATCAGCGCCAACATCATGTCTTTGGGCGGCATAGCTATCGCCGTGGGGGCCATGGTGGACGCCTCGGTGGTTATGGTGGAAAACGCCCACCGCAAGCTGCGCCGCTGGGCGGACGCCTCGCCCGGCGAACCCCTGACCGAGGCGCGCCGCTGGGAAATCATCACCGATGCGGCGGTGGAACTGGGCCCGGCCCTGTTTGTGAGCCTGCTCATCATCACCCTGTCGTTCATTCCGGTCTTTGCCCTGGAAGGGCAGGAGGGCAAGATGTTCCGCCCCTTGGCCCTGACCAAGCTCTATGCCATGGGCGCTTCGGCCATTCTGTCCGTGGTGGTCATCCCTGTGCTCACGGGCCTGTGGGTGCGCGGCAATATCCCGTCGGAGGAGAAAAACCCCATCAGCCGTTTTCTCATCCGGCTGTACAATCCGGCCATCCGGGCCGTGCTGCACAGGCCCAGGACGACGTTGGTCGTGGCCCTGCTGGTGCTGCTTTCCACCCTCTGGCCCCTTGCGCGCTTGGGCGGCGAATTTTTGCCGCATATGGACGAAGGCGATCTGCTCTACATGCCTTCCACCCTGCCGGGCGTTTCTGTGGCCGAGGTGGGCCGCATCCTGCAGCTGACGGATAAAATGATCAAAACCGTGCCGGAAGTGGATACGGTTTTCGGCAAGGCGGGCCGGGCCGAAACGGCCACAGACCCCGCACCGGTGGAAATGCTGGAAACCACCATCCGCCTCAAACCCCGCGAGCAGTGGCGCAAAGGCATGACCATTGAGAAAATCATTGAGGAGCTGGACGCGGCCGTGCGTCTGCCGGGCATGGCCAACCTTTGGGTGCCGCCCATCCGCAACCGTATTGATATGACCTCCACCGGCGTAAAAAGCCCCATAGCCGTCAAGGTGTCCGGGCCGGACATGGCGCAGATCGACGCCACGGCCCTGCAGGTGCAGCATGTGGCCGCCAGCGTGCCCGGCGTGGTTTCCGCCCTGGCCGAAAGCCTTACCGGCGGCCGCTATGTGGACGTGCGCGTCAACCGGGAGCGTGCGGCCCGCTACGGCATGAACGTGGCGGACGTGCAGCTTTTCGTTTCTTCCGCCGTGGGTGGGGAAAAGATTGGCGAGACCGTGGAGGGCGTGGCCCGTTACCCCATCAATCTGCGCTATCCGCAGCAGTACCGCGACAGTCTGCCCGCCCTGCAGAGCCTGCCCGTGCTGACCCCCGCCGGGGAGCAGATCACCCTGGGCGACGTGGCCGACGTGCGTATGGTCTCCGGCCCCACCATGCTCAAGAGCGAGCAGGCGCGCCTGGCCGGCTGGGTATACATTGACGCGCGCGGGCGGGACATGGTTTCCGTGGTGCGTGACCTGGACAAGGCCATCCGCGAGCAGATCAGCCTGCCTGCCGGGGTGAGCGTGTCCTTCACCGGGCAGTACGCCATGCTGGAACGGGCTACGGAGCGGCTGACGCTTATGGTGCCCGCCACCCTGCTGATCATTTTTGTGCTGCTCTACATGGAGTTCAAAAGCGTACGCGAATCCCTGCTGATCATGCTCTGCCTGCCCTTCTCGCTGGTGGGCGGGGTGTGGTTCATGTACCTTAAGGGGTACGCCATGTCCGTGGCCACGGGGGTGGGCTATATTGCTTTGGCCGGGCTGGCGGCGGAGTTTGGGGTAGTCATGCTCATCTATCTCAAACACGCCGTGGCGGAACGGCCAGGTCTGGCTTCGCCCGCCACAGCCACGGCGGCAGAGCTGGACGAGGCCATCCACGACGGCGCGGTGCTGCGCGTGCGCCCCAAGGCCATGACTGCCGTAACCACTGTGGCGGGCCTGCTGCCCATCTTCTGGACGGCGGGCACGGGCTCGGAAATCATGACCCGCATTGCCGCGCCCATGTTTGGCGGCATGATCAGCGCAGCGGCCCTGTCCATGTTCATTCTGCCGGCGGCCTACAAGCTGCTGCTCGCCGCCCGCCTGCTGCCGCACGGCAGGCCGCAGGCGTAGCGCGGCAGCGTGATACTGCGCCACAAGGCCGGAGAACCTGCAGGTTCTCCGGCCTTGTGCGTTATGAGGGGGAGGTTGTCGCGCGGGCTCGCGTGCGGCGCGCGCCCTGGCGGGACGGGCTAGAGGTTTTTGAGGACGTCTTCGGCGAAGGAGGCCACGGCGTCGGGGTCGTTCATGGCGTCGCCTTCCATTTTGAGGCCTTCGGCGATGATGGTGGCGCCCAGATCCTTGGCGCGCTCTTCAATGGCGTTGACGGCCCCGCAAAAATGTTCGTATTCCCGGTCGCCGGAGGCAAAGGCGGCCACCTTGCGGCCCTTGAGGTTCATCTGGTCGAATTCGTCAAACAGAGGGGCGAAGTCGTCCTGCATTTCCAGGTCGTCCGTGCCCCAGGCCGAGCAGCCCATGAGCACGGCGTCGTAACCGTCGGCCAGATTGTCCGCCGAGGCTTCGGCAGCGTTGAGCAGCTTCACGTCGTGCCCGGCCGCGCCGATAAGCTCCGCGAGCTTCTGGGCGATGCTTTCCGTGTTGCCCGTGCTGGAACCGTAGAGAATGAGAACCTTGCTCATGAGGCGAACTCCTCCCGGCATGGCCGGGGATTAAAATTGAAATCCATTTTCACAAAAGAAGTAAAGACCTTCGTCCTTGCTGTCAAGGGGATATCCCGCAGGGATTTTATCAGGGGTTGCGGACCAGTGCCGGGGCAGCCCGGTGGGGTCCGCAGACTGCCCGCGTTGGCGCAGGGTTTGGGGCTGATGCCGGGCGGATCTGTGCGGGGCCCCATGCGTCGCCCTCCGGCGCATCTTTTTGATTCTGGTCCGAGAAGACGGCGTGGGGGCCGCGTGTCCTGCCGGGGCGCAGGCCTGCCTGCGGATACAGTGTGGAACCTGCTCTAGGAGTAAGGCGCTCAAGGGCGGTTCAGAAGTCCAGTTTGAACTGCATGCCCAGGCCCAGTTGGGAATCGGGCTGGCGGTTGTTGCCGGGGCGTTCGCGTTGTTCGTTTTTAAGGATGAGTTCTGGGCCCACGCCGATGCTCAGATCCTCCGAGGGGGCCATATCCGCATAGGCGCGCACCACATGGCGGCTTTCCAGGGTCAGATTTTCGTCCGGGGCGCTGTTTGGGTCGGCAGGGGATTCGCGCCAGGAGGCGCTTTCGTCCGCCACCTGTACGTTCATGCCGCCCCGTTTTTTTTCTTCCTGCTGGGCTTTGTCCAAGGCGGAATTGATGCCGGCGGCCGTGTCCACACTACCGGATTTTTTACCTACGGCCCGCTGCTGCAGATTTTCGGAGGGCAGGCCCTTTTGCCAGGCGTTGCGGCTGGAATCCGCCGGGCCAAAGGCCCACGGGCGGGCGTGCAAGCCCTGAGCCTGGCGGTGGGCAACCGGGTGACGGGGCGGGGCCTTCTTGCCCGCGTAAGATTTTTGGGGCGTGCCCGCTTTGGACGGCACAAGCCGGGCCTTAGCGCCGGTTTTGCCGGGCGCGGCAGGCTGGGGCTGGTCCGCACCTGTCGGGCCCGCAACAGCGGGCGCGGCCGCAAAAGCGACCACAAGCAGGCAGCAGAGCAAAAAAAGCCACAGTCTGACCATAGGCACAAGTGTATGCGGGGGACAGGCCCCCTGTAAAGGGTGGGCCGGCGTCCTTGCCCGGGCCCGTGGGCAATCCGCCTGGGGTTTTGTCAGCGTTGGGCCGCGTTGCCCAGCACCACCACGGCTTCTGGGTGGACCTGGCGCACGGCTTCGTGCATGGCGGCAGCATCGGCAAAGGCGCGGTAGGGGCCCAGGGTCTCATCGCCCATGGCGGCCTTGTAGCGCACGTAATAGGCTTCATCGGGGCTCAGGGGGGTGCCGCTTTCGTCGCTGACAACCTCCAGGGCCACGCGCCCCACGCCCTTGTTGCCGATATCGATCTGCTGGGCTGCGGCGTAGGAAAGATCGATGATGCGACCGCGTACAAAGGGGCCGCGGTCCGTCACACAGACCATGACACTTTTGCCGTTTTCCTGGTCCGTGACGCGCACTACGGTGCCCATGGGCAAAGTGCGGTGAGCTGCGGTGAAGGTGTACATGTCGTAGTTGAGCCCGCTGGCCGTGGGGCCGCCGTGAAAGTCGCGGCCATACCAGGAGGCCTTGCCCGTCATGATCTCGCTTTCCTGGGCGCGGCGCAGCCACACGTCACGGCTGTCCACGCTTTCGCGCGTCACACGGCTTTGCTTTTTGCCGTTTTTGCGCTGCGTTTTCTGCTTTTGGGCGGAGGTTTTTTTGACGTTGCGCTTGGCGTTGCGCACATCTTTGGAAGCGGATTTTTTGGAGGCGGCTTTGGAAGAAGCGGAAACCTTTTTGACGGAAGCATCGCCGGAAGAAGCCGCGTCGGCTTTAAGGGGAGCGACCAGGAGCATACAGGCTGCCAGGACCGCCGGCACAAAAAGCCAGCGTGAATACTGCATGACCATTCCTTTGTTGTTGTTCGAGGCTGGCCGGCGAATTTGCCGGACGGACCGCGCCCGCAGTCCTGACCCCAGAAACCTTCCTCTGGCGGCGGCAGCGCCTTGCGCCCCGTTCCGCCGGTTTCCCCGGGGAATGCCTTTTCTGATGCATCAAGTGTACCGTAGGTAAATGGTTTGTGTCAAACTGTGAATAAACTTTTTATTTCAATGGATTAGCATGAAATTTTTTCTAAAAAAAGTCAAAAAAACGGCCGCCGTGGGTCTTGTGACGCCCGAACGTTTTGTCTGTTTTTTGTCGCCGTACCGCAGCGGCCGACGGCGTGGGGGCAGCATAAAGGTCTGGTTCAGGGCCGGATGATTTTGTCCGCCAGGTCAAGGCTGGTGACAATGTCCAGCATGTTGGAAGTTTCGCCTACGGCCTTGGCTTCCAGCAGGCCGTAGTGGGTGAGGCAGGTGCCGCAGACCAGCACGGAAACGCCGTCGGCGGCCAGACGCTGCAAAGCCTCCAGGGCCGGGCCCGGTGTGGCGGCCAAGGTGACGCCGCCGTTGATGAGGATCACCCGCCAGAGGTGGGAGCCCAGTTCCGGCAGGGTGGTCAGAAAGTTGGTCATGAGCTTGGCGCCCAGGCCGTCATCACCCCTGCCCAGGGTGGGCGTGGTGATAAGCGCCAGGGTACGCGGGCCGTTTTTTGCCGCAGAGGCAGCGGGGCGGGCTTCCGGCGCGGCGGGCGGCTGCCCTGCTGCTTCGTCGGCGCTGGCCGTAAGGCTCCAGCAGGCCGGTCCTTCCTGCGCCACACTCACGGCAAAGCCCTGGCCGCGCAGAAAGCGGCTTACATTATCCACTGCGGGTTCGTTGTCTACCAGCAGGCGCAGGTCTTTGGCGCCCGCCCGCAGCAGGTCGCGGCAGCGCACCACCGGCAGGGGGCAGGCCAGGCCGCGGAAATCGGCTGTTTCCATATGTCCTCCTCACGCTCCGCCTGGGGGCGGGCCGCGTCAGTTGTGGTTTGTGCACGGCCCCTTAAGAATAGAGTTGAATCGGCCGATAAGCAAGCAAGGGCCGCGTCGGCAGATGCAACGCGCGGCCACGCGCAACATAAGGCGGGTTGGTTATGGGTATTGGACTGCAGGTGTTGGTGCTGGCGATTCTGGGGGCCCTGACTTTTTACGCGGATCTTGGCGGCGACAGGCTGATTTTTGTTGGGCTCGCGGCCCTCTGCGCTCTGGCCGACATGGCCTTGTGGCTGCAGGCGCGCGCTCAAAGCCGGAAACTCTACGACTACACAGGCACGCTTATTGACGTCGGCGATAATGCCCTGCACGGCGATGCCGCACAACGCGCCCTGCACTGCCTGGAGCAGCTGCGTGCGGCCACGGCCCGCCAACCGGAAAACGACGCCGCGCTTGTGCGGCTGCAGGAGGAAAATGCGGACCTGCACAGTCGGCTGACGGCGCTGGAGGCAGAGAAGGAAGCCTTGCAGCAAAAGACCGAGCAGGGGGGCAGCGTGCTGCACAAGGCCCACACGGTCTGCAACAAACTTTCTGAAGAGGTGCGCGGCCTTTCGCATCTGATTACGGCCGTGAACAAGGGGGTGGAGGTGCAGCGCGACCACCTGGCCGAAACAGCACAGGCCATGAAGCGGGTGGCCGCCACGGCCAGCGAGGCTTCGGTACAGGTGCGTGGACTTTCGGACAGCGCCCAGAACTCCAGCGCCAGCGCGGCCACGGGCGAGCGCGAGGTGGAGGGATCCGTGGCCTCCATTGAACGGGTTAAGGACACCATTGTGCAGCTCAAGGAAGCTATGGCCGGGCTGGGCGACAAGGCAAGCAACATCGGCCAGGTCATGTCCGTCATCAATGAAGTGGCGGATCAGACCAACCTGCTGGCGCTCAACGCGGCCATTGAGGCGGCACGGGCCGGCGAGGCCGGGCGCGGTTTTGCCGTGGTGGCCGACGAGGTGCGCAAACTGGCTGAAAAGACCATGGGCGCCACCAAGGAAGTGGAAGAGGCCGTGCGGGCCATTCAGGACGAAACCCGCCGCAACGTGCTTACGGTGGACAGGGCCGCCCAGCTTAGCGTGGACGGCGCGGAGCAGGCCTCGCGCGCCGGCAACTTCATGCGCGATATTATCCATGCCATGACGGAAACGGCCGGCAGCCTGCAGGTCATTGCCGACAACGCGGCGGGGCAGTCCAAAAACAGCGCGGGCACCAACGGCGCGCTGGAAGAAATCCGCAATGTGGCCGAAAACACGGCCACGGCCATGGAAAACTTTACCGCAGCCCTGCTTACCTTCCAAAGCGGCATGGAAGAGCTGGACATGATCGTCAACGCCCTGGTGAGCGGCGACTACGACCAGGCCGCCACAGACCAGTTTGTGCAGTGGACGCCCAAGCTGGACCTGCACGTGCCCATGGTGGACCGTCAGCACAGGATGCTGGTGGGCTATATTAACGAGCTCTACGAAGCCATGGCCCACAACCGCACCAGCAAGGAGCTGCAGGCCATTGTCAAAAAACTGCGCGACTACACGGCCACCCACTTCAGCGACGAAGAAAAGCTCTTTGCTCCCACCAGCTACCGGGGCACGCAGGAGCATATCAAAATCCACAGAAAATTTGTGGCCAAGCTGGACGAAGTGGAACAGGAACTGCAAAACGGCACGGCCACGGTGAGCATGGAGCTGCTTACCTTCCTCAAAGACTGGCTTGTGCAGCACATTATGGGCACGGACCCGACCTATGTGCCCTACCTGCCGGCCGAGGACAAGGATTCGGAAGCGGACCTGAAGAGCGCGGCGGTTTAGCGCCGGTTTATCCTGAACGTGCGTTGGCGGTCTGACGGCTTGCCCGGGCTGCACGGCCGGGCTCTTGCTTTTATCGTATTTTAGTGTTACGATTATTTTAAAGATAACTTTAGGGCATTGCAACGTTGCAATGCCCTAGCAGTTGTGTGAGCAGACGCCCGCCATGGAGGCGCAAGCGCAGCTTTAGCCGTTACGTCGCAGGAGCTTGGCCCGCTACGACGAAGGAAGTTCCGGGCAAAGACAGCGGCGCTGGCTACGGATGAAGACGGCACCGCTATGTATTTGCGCGGGTAAGCGCCGGAACTCGTGTGCCGTAAACTTTTGTGACTACCTCTTTTCAAAGGTAATCTGCTCTAGAGCATGTAACACTTGAAATGCTCGCTTACGGCAGGCAAAAGCCTGCCTTCTCGCATTTCGTGGCAAGGATTTTCAAGAAAATCCTTGCAGAGCAGTTAGCTCATTTCATTTGCTAACTGCTCTAAAAGCCGCCACATTCTGCCGCCCGCAAGGCGGGGCCGGCGCGTAACAACGCATTTGAAGGTAAGATAAGGAGTCTGCGGCATGGGTCGTTCCGCGCATCCCCTCCCGCTTCCCGTCCTGACGGTTTCCGCCGTCGGCGCTCCGGCTATGGCTGCGGAGCCCGGAGTGGGCGCGTCGGAGGCGGCGGTCTTGCCTGCTCTGCCCGCGCCGGAATCCGGCGGCCGCCTCGCGTGCTGCAGAGGGGTGTTCTCTTCCCTGCTGCTGCACGCCGCTCTGGTCATCCTGGCGTTGGCGGCTCCGCTGACCGGCGGCGGGCCGCAGCCCGTCCCCTTGCTGCGGGTCACTCTGGTCAGCCTGCTGCCCGGCCCGGCGGTTTCCATGCCTGCGGCCCCTGCCGCGCCCACAGCCGCCGCGCCCGCCCCGCCGTCAACGCTGTCTGCCGCGGAAGCGGCTGCGTTGGCCCCCAAAGCCGTTACCCCGTCCCCCGTGCCCCGCAAAAACGCCGCCCTTGCTCCCAGACCGCGCGCGCCGGCCTGGCCCGCATCCGTGCGGCCTACGCCCGTAAAGCCAAATCCTGCCCGGCCTGCCGCTGCCGGTTCCGCGCCCGTTGCCGCAAGTCCGGCCAAAGCAGCCGCCGACGCTCCGGCAACGGCCTTGGGCGCAGGCACGCCCGGCCCGACGCCCGGCGCGGCCCAGGGCGAGATTCGGGGCGAGGCCCTTTACACGCCCAGCCAGCTGGACAGGCCTCCGGCCGTCACCCGTCCGGTACGGCCCCATTATCCGGACAGCGCCCGCAGCCGCCGCCTGGAAGGCCGGGTAGTGGTGCGGCTGGTGGTGGAATCTTCCGGCCTGCCGGGCCCCTGCGCCGTCCACGCGGCCAATCCGCGCGGCTATTTTGAGGACGCCGCCCTGGAGGCCGCGCAGCGCACGCGCTTTCGTCCCGGCAGCAAGGACGGTCGGGCCGTGCGCACGGTGGTGCTGCTGCCCTTTGATTTCCGGCTGCAATAGCCTGCGATAGCCCGCGGAAAAGGGGCGGGTCGCTCACCGCTCCCAAAAAAAGCGGAGAAAGCCTTTGGTGCAGCTTTCTCCGCCCGTGTAGGCGCATATGGAATTCCAGGCTCCAGGACCGGGAGGGCGCGTAGCGCCGCTACCCCCGGAGCCGTTCCACCCGGACAGGAATGCCCTGGCGCACAGCGCTGCCCGAATCGCTTTCGGTCAGGGCGGTAACGCCTTTGCGGCTGGGGTCGCCGGGCACAAGGTCGTTAAGGTTCATGCCTGTGCCGCAGCCAGGTACAGCGGGGATGCGCCTTCCGTCCACCCAGACGTCGGCGGCGCCCAGGGCCTTGTGCCCAAAGCCGTGTTCTACGGCCACTACGCCGGGCATAACTGTTTCCGTCACCGTGACCTGCGCTTCAGTCGCGCCGCCGGGGCTGACCAGACGCACGCGTTCCCCTTGCAGTACGCCCAGGGCGCGGGCGTCGTGCGGGTGCAGAAGGACCATGTTCACTGGTTTGATGGTCCGCAGACGCGGCGAAACAATGGCGTAGGAATTGATCAGGTTGGATTTGAACGAAATCATCAGTAAAGGATAGTCTCGCTCGCTCCAGTGCTGCCGCAGGGGCGTGCCGTCGCTGAATTCTCCGGTCCGCAGGGTAGGAAGGCCGCTGTAGTGCCGCCCTGTCTGCCAGTGCACAGCCTTGGCGGCGTCTTCGTTGTATACGCACAAGGCGCGGGTCCAGCGGCTGCCCAGTTTATCGCCGTCGTAGCCGGCGGCAAAGGGCGCGAAGAGGCCGCCCCGGCTGTAGATGCGGGCCACGGGGCCGCGTTCTTCGGGCGGCAGCACGGCCGTAATGTCCGGCAAAATGCGCCCGATGCCCGAAAGCCGCGTGTCTTCCGCACTGGGTGCGGCCTGAACCTGCCCCTTACCGAAGGCCATGTTGGCGGCCAAGCGCAGATAATAGTCCTGCGGCGTGTTCAGGGGGTGCAGCGCGCCGTCCGCGCCGGGGATGGCCTTATCCCCAAAGCCGGGCAGATCCATGCGTCTGGCCACGGCAATGAGAAACTGCTCCATGCACACGGGTTGTCCTTCGGCGGTCTTTTGCTGCGACGGGGCCACAGCAGGCCAGCGGGCCGTGGACATGCGGGTAAGCACGCCGCACCAGGCCCCGGCAAAGCCGCCCCAGCCCTCGTACATGCAGGGGTCCGGCACCAGGTAGTCGGCATAGGCGTTGGTTTCGTTGTGAAAGGCGTCGATGCCGATGATTAGGGGCAGATTTTTGGGTTCGCGCAACAGCGGGTCCATAACCTTGTGCAGCCCGCCGTGGCCGTACAGCACGTTGCCCGTCCAGTTGATCCAGGCTTTAAAGGTAAAGGGATAGCCGTTGGCGTGGCCCAGCAGATGCTCGCCCGGCATATTGGGGGGCGTCAGCGGAAACCAGGGTGAATCTGCCGGATAAGGATTGAGGCCCGCCGCCTTCCTTTTCCGGAAGGCCGTGGATTTTTCGTAGGGGGCGCGGCAGCGGTTGGCCGGAAAGCCCTGCGGTCCCTTTTTGCCGGGAAAGTTGTTCAGATCGTAGCGCGGCCCGGCATAGGCGGCCTTGTGGAAGTTCGGCGGGGGCACGGCCACGCCGCCTTTAACGTTAAGGTTGCCGATAAGCGTGTTCAGGGTCAGGGCCGCAAAGGTGGCATTCATTCCGGAAAGGCTCATCATGCCGCCGTGCACGTCCACCACGGCCCGCTTGCCGTGGGCGGTAAACTCTCGCGCCAGGTCTTCTATGGTTGCACGCGGTACGCCGCAAAGCGCGGCATACTCGTCCAGACTGTGGGCGCAGGCTTCTTCCTTCAGCAACTGCAGGGCCGTGGCCGCTGTGGCCGTGGTTCCGTCGGGCAGCGTTACCTCGCCGCGAAAGAAAAGCGCCGCCGTGGGGCACTGCCCCGCCGGGGTCAGCTCTCCTTGAAGGCTCATGACCAGGGGCTCGCCGGGCAGGGGGGTACCGTCCGGGCCTTTTTGTCCCGTGGGGGGCAGGCGCAGTATTTTGTTTTGCTGCGGGCCGGAAAGGCAGACCAGGTGGGTGGCGTTGGAAAAGGCCGCTTCCCCGGCAGAAGTGGCGGCCTCCAGGGTGGGGTGGCTCAAAAAGGCCGCGTCGTGACGCGCGTTTTCCAGAATCCAGCGGATCATGCCCAGGGCCAGGGCCGCGTCTGTGCCGGGCCGCACAGGCACCCAGCGGGCCCGGTCGCGCGCGGCGTCAGTGACGGAAAGGCGCAGTACCGGGTCAATGACCACATAGTGCAGGTTGCCCAGGGTGCGGGCCTCGGCCACCATGCGGGCCGAGCGGTTGAAGGGGTTGCCCGCCTGGGCCGGGGCCGTGCCCCAGAATAAGGCAAATTCGCAGTGCTCAAAGTCCGGCTTGGCGTGCGTGTTGGTGGCCAGATTGTTCAGGGCCATGCCGGAACCCATGCGGAAGGAAAGCCCGCAGTAAGCCCCGTGCTTGCCGAAGTTGCGCGTGCCGTAGGATTGGATGCCGAAGCGCTGGAAGAAAAAGACCTCCCGCCCGTCGTCAAAGGCGTAGGTCAGAAGCAGGCGGTTGGCGTGGGGGCCGAACTCCGGGTGTTCCGGATTGGCTGGGCCGGGTGTTTCACGGATGGCGCGCAGGCCGTCCACCGGCCCCTCGCCGAACAGGTCTCCGCCTTCCACCACCTCTTCCACCAGCTGCTCAAAAGAGATGCTCTTCCAGCGGCCTTCGCCGCGCTTGCCTACCCGTTTAAGGCACTGCCGCACGCGAAAGGGGTTTGTTTGGGCGTCGGTCATGGCCGCGCCGCGTCCGCAAACAGCGGCCCGCCCGCTGTGCCCGGCCAGGGGGGATTCAGGCGCGTCGGCTCTGGCGGAAAGGGCGCGCAGGGCTTCGCTTACGGGAGTCTGCATGGGCAAGGCGTGGGAGGACGCCAGCGGATTGTAGGGATTGCCCGCCACGCGCGTCACCTGCTCCTTGCCCGCATCAATGTGCAGACGCACGCCACAGAGCGTGGTGCAGCCCCAACAGAGATTGAAGGCGGTGCGGACGCCCTGACCGGGACTGACCTGCCCCTGGGCGTCCACCGAGTATTCGGGTTCCAGAGCGTTTTTGTTCACGGGGTCGCGCACGGGCATGCCCGCCGTGCCCCGCATAATGCCGTCCAGAACGTTCTTGCCCGCACCGGCCGAGGCGGCGGCCAGTGCCCCCGCGCCCAGCAGGGCCGCGCCTGTGCCCAGAAATTTACGTTTCTTCGCGTCCATGGTCCTATCCTTCCAGAGTGGGGGCGGCCGGCGGCAACAGCCGGGGCAGGAGCACGGCCACCAGCACGGCCAGCCCCGCCGTGCCGGCAAAGGCGGCCAGCGCGTCCGGCCGCAGCAGGTCAAAAAAGGCGGCACGCGCCGGATACAGCGCAGCGTTGCGCCCAAAGATTTCCCCCATGTGTACAATCTTCCACAACAAAAGTACGCCGGACAGCAGCGCGGCAAGCCCCCAGGCCGTCCGGCCGCCGCGCCCCGTATTGTGCAGCAGCAGGGCCGTCAGCCCCAGCAGGACCATGAGCGTTTCCGGCCCGTGCCACCAAGGTCCCACAAAGGGGGCAAAACCCTGGGGCGCGGGCAGCAGCAGTGCGGCCAGAGCGCAGAGCGGCACAAGGGCGGGCGCGGTGCGGCGCAGGCCTTCCGGCGGGGCGGAGCAGCGCCCCAGCACGGGCCAGAGGCGCAGGGCCAGCAACAGGGCCAGGCCTGCAGCCCCGGCGGTCCCGCCCGCCAGCAACACGGGCGTGGCCCAGAGGGCGGACCAGAGCGGACGCCCCACGCAGGCGCGCAGCTCGCCCGTGGCATAGGCCAGCACCAGTCCCCCCAAAATCAGGGCGGCCAGCGCCAGGGCAAGCCGGACCGGGGCGATCAGGCCCCCTGTGCGGACCGCAGGTTCCTTGCGCCGGTGCAGCCAGAGCAGGGCCAGGGAGCAGAGCAGGGCCAAGGGCAGAATATAGGCTCCCCAGGCCGTCCACGACGAAAAAGCCGGATGGGCCACAAATTCCCAGACGCGCAAGGGCTGTTCCAGGGGCACGAACACGCCCAAAAGGCCGCAGGCCAGGGCGCAGAGGGCCGTGAGGGCAAAGAGGTAGGCCCAGGAAGCGGCGGCGTGCCAGGCGGCCAGCCCCGCGGCCGGCAAGGCTACGCCGCCCGTCAGGATCATAGTCAGGGCCAGGGGTTCCCAAGCCCCCCACTGGGGCGGTCGGGCAAAAGGCACGAGGTCAAGAAATTCAGTCATGGCTGGCCCTCCCTGCCGGATCCACGGGCAGCGGCTCCGGCACGCCGTTCGCATGGATGAAGCGTGCGTCCAGGCCGAGGTAGAAGACGTGCGGCCTGGTGTCTTTTTCAGGATACAGCACGGCCACCTTGCCCGTGTAGGCGGCCAGCAGGCGGCTGACCGGACTTAGGGGGTCGTGCAGGTCGCCAAAAACGCGCGCGCCGCCCACGCAATTTTCTACACAGGCGGGCAGCAGGCCGGCGGCCATGCGGTGGGCGCAGAAGGTGCACTTGTCCGCCGTGTGGGTTTCGCGGTTCAGAAAGCGCGCGTCATACGGACAGGCCTGCACGCAAAAGCCGCAGCCGATGCAGGTGGCGGCGTTGATGAGCACCAAGCCGTCCTTCCGCTTGTAGGTGGCGCCCACCGGACATACGGGCACGCAAGGGGGATTTTCACAATGGTTGCAGAGACGCGGCAGCACGGCCAGGGCAGGGGCGTGACCGGCGGCCGGATCGCCGCCCAGAGCGTATTCGTTGACCGTGGTGCGGAACTCGCCCAGGGGTACGGCATTTTCCGCCCCGCAGGACACGGTACAGGATTGGCAGCCCACGCAGCGGCGCAGATCCACCACCATGGCGTAACGCGGGCCTTGCGGCGCATCCGCCTGAGCCGGATCTGCAAGCAGACCGGCCGCGCTCACGCAGCAAAGGGAAAGGAAGGTTCTTCGGCGCATCAGGCCCTCCATTAACACGATCCCGGCGAAACCGTGACTGTTGCATGTCAATCGTAATTAGACCAGTTTTGTAGGCTTTGGACCTCTGGCTGTCAACTTTGGACCATTTGGCACAATCTGTTGCCAGGCTGGAGAGGAACCGGCCCGCCGCGCGTGGACAAAAAAAGGCGGGGGCAGACCGCAAAGGTCCACCCCCGCCGCAGCGGTCAGGAAGTACGCGCGCGTGCTATCGGGGCGCGGCGCTGGATTCCAGGCGGTTTTGCCCGTCCCAGACCTGGTCGGCCTTGGGCAGCACGGGCAGCAGTTTGGTCCAGGGGTTCTTTTGCAGGAACTCGCCGTCCTGCTGCAGCTTGCGGCTCAGCTCCAGAATGGGCGGCACCACTTCCCTGATGTCCTTGGCCATGATCGGCGCAATGGTGAACTGCGTGGCCTCGGTGGCCAGAGCCACGGCGCGCTCGCTGCATTCCAGCGACACGGCCAGCGTGTTCATGGTCTTCACGGGGTTATGGAAGCCCATGCTGTTTTCGGCCGAAACGTAGTCCCAGAAGAGCTGGCCCTTGCGGACCATCTCGCGGGCTTCGGTCATAAGAGCGTCATAGTTGTCGGGTCGGGGGCCTTCATAGGCATTGGCCAGGCGTACGGCCTCGTGGGCCTTGACCGAAAGCGCCTCGGCCCTGATGAGCTGCTTGTACGCCTTTTCCTGTGTATAGAGCACGCGGCTGCGCAGGTAGTCCGCAGTCTTGTCGGCGTGGCACTGGCGGCAGGCGCGCATTTCAGGATCCTTCATGGGCGAGGTCATCCAGTGGCTAGAAACCTTTTTGCCGTCTTCTCGCACGTACTGCATGTGGCAGTCGGCGCAGGAAACGCCCGCTGCGCCGTGGGGGCCGTCCTGGAAGGTTTCGTAATCCGGGTGCTGCATCTTGATCATGCCCACCTTGGAGGCGGCGTGCACCCAATCCACAAAGGGGCCGGGCTTGCCGTCGGGGCCCTTGGGGCCGTGGCTCTTGTAGTACTGGTACATGTCTTCGGGGTTCTTGCCGTTGTCCCAGGGGAAGACCGGACGCAGCTTGGGGCCGTTGTCCTGGTGGGTAAAGTAGTATTCTACATGGCACTGGGCGCAGACCAGGGTACGTTTTTCGTTGCGGCTGAGCTTGTTCCAGTCCTGTCCGCTGCGTTTGAGCCAGTCCTTGAGAGGCTCGGAGTAGGGGCGCAGCTCCATGGTGGCCGGGTCGTGGCAGTTGGCGCAGCCGATGGTTTCGTCTCTGGCGTCGATGGATTCCTTGCCGCGAAATTCGTTGACGTCCTTGGACCAGAAGGAATCGCCGTACTGGGCGATCCAGTTCATCATGCGCGGCGTTTTGCAGTTCCAGCAGGTGGCGGGCATGTTGCCCTTGCCGTCCGCGCCAAAGCGGTTGAGGCGATCAATATTGACAAAGTCTTCCACCGCGTGGGTGTGCCCGCGCGTTTCATTGTATTCATACATAAAAGGGTAGCCCAGCCAGAGATTTTTAAGATAGGGCTGGGCGTGCTTGAAGCCCTTGGGCAGCGGGTTGACGCCGTCGTTCTTGTGGTAGGGCACGGAGCCTTTGTACTCCGTCATCACCTTGTCTTCGTCGTTTTTCATGTACGAAGCGTGCTGCTGCGGAAAGGCTGCCTTGAAGGCGGAAATGCGCGTTTCCGTTGCGGCAATGCCCGTCTTGTAGGTGGGGGCCTTGAGCTCGGTGGAAACATCTTCACAGCCGCCAAGCGCCAGCACGGCCAGCAGTGCGGCCCCGGCAAAAAGAGGAGAAACTACGGTCTTATTCATAGGCTACCGTCCTTGTGCTGATGGGCCGCATGCGCATGTGGGCCACGTTGCGGTGACAATCCACACAGTAGGGTTTGGCGTCCATACTGGCCACGTTGACGTTGGTCTGGGCGTGGCAGGCCTTGCAGTTGGCATTGACGACGTCACGGGTGTGCAGACTGACGGGGTGCGGCACGTCCTTGCCGGTGATGTTGCCCCAAAAGTCGCGCAGGCCCTCCTGGGCCTTGAATGGCAGCTTGACCAGCAGGTTGTGCGGCGCGTGGCATTCGTTGCAGGCCAATCGCGCGTGCGTGCCTTTCTTCTGGGTGACGGCGGCCTCTTCCATGATGTGACAGGTGGAGCAAAAAGGCCGACTGTCCGTGGTCGTCATGGCGTAGGCCAGCACGCCCAAAAGCGCCATGCCCGCCACAACGCCGCCCGCCAGCCACTTGAGCCAAGGTCCATGGCGGGGTGTTCCCATAAAGCCTCCTTGGATGCGTTGCCCGCGGCCCCCATGACCACGGTTTGGCGACATACATCAAAAAGCATACCAGTTTCTTATTTCCACCTGTAAAAAAAATCACATTATTTTTCACACAAGTACAGAAAGCTACAGCATGGCGTCGGTTCGCGCTGTTGCTTTTTTCATAAAAAAAAGACAGTATTCATAAAAATCAGACAAGCCAGGTGCCATTGTCATGTCCCCCATATGCCCTTTTCGCCATCCTCCCGGTCGCCTGCTCTGGCTGCCGCTGGCGGCCTGCGCGCTCTGGCTGGCCCTGGTCTTTGGGCTCTACCGTCAGGCTCTGCACGCGGAAACCGCGCACCGTCTGGAGCTGGAGCGCACCAGGCTGGCCACAGTGGCCCGGCAACTGCTGGACGTACGCAACTGGAACGCGGCCCACGGTGGCGTCTATGTGCGCCAAAGCCCTTACGGCCCACCCAATCCCTGGCTGCCGGAGGAAGACCGCACCCTGGCCGTTGCCGACGGCCGCACCCTGGTGCTTATGAACCCCGCCTACATGAGCCGTCAGCTGGCCGAGCGCGTGGCCGAACCGGGCCTGCGCATCAGCATCGTCAGTCCGCATCCCCTGCGTCCGGACAATCTGGCCGACGCCTGGGAAAGCGGCGCGCTTGCCCGCTGCACCGAAGGCGCACGCGAAATTTTTGCGCCGCCGCAGGCTGATGGTCAGGGGCGTCTGCGCCTGCTCAGTGTGCTTACGGCAGGGCAGGACTGCCTGCGCTGCCACCATGACCGCGCTGAAGGCGAAATCCTGGGCGGCATCAGCGTGAGTCAGGACGCCACGGATTTCCAGCGCGGTCTGGCAACGCAGGTCCGCCACATGCACCTGCTCTACGGCCTGCTGGGGCTTACGGGCGTGCTGAGCGTCGGCGGCGCCAGTCTTTATCTGACCAGACGACGCTGGCTGGCGGAGGAAACCAGCCGCCTTAAAAGCGCCCTGCTGGCCCGTCTGGGCCACGACATGCGCACCCCGCTTTCTGCCATGCTGGGCATGGCAGAGCTTTTGCGCCGTCCGGACCTGCGCGCGCCGGAAAAAAACCGCGCCTTGGACTACCTGACCCAGGCGGGCGGGGCCCTGCTGGAAATGGTCGGCGACATCACGGACCACGCCGCTCTGGAACAGGCTGCGCCCCCCTTGCGGGAAATCCCCTTCAATCTGCGGGCCTGTCTGGAGGAATGCCTGGCCCTTTACCGTCCTGTGGCCGAGGCCAAAGGCCTTTTCCTGCGCCTGGAGGCGGCCCCGGACCTGCCCCAGACCGTGACGGGCGACTGCTTTCGCCTGCGTCAGGCTCTGGGCAACCTGGTCAGCAATGCGGTGAAATTTACGGAACTGGGCGGCGTGCAAGTGGACGTGCGCGCCCAGCCTGAAGGGGACCGGCTGCGCTGCGTCCTGGCCGTGACGGACACGGGCCCAGGTCTGCGGCCGGAAGAGCAGGAACGGGTCTTTGCCAATTTTCAGCGCGGGGAGGCCGCTTCCAGTTGCCCTGGCACGGGCCTGGGCCTGGGCATGGCCCGCCAGCTGGCCCGACGTATGGACGGCGAGGTGCACCTTTGCTCCAGCCCTGGCCAGGGGGCGCGTTTTACTCTGGAAGTTCTTTTGCGCCCGGCCGCGACACCGGCCGCGTCCGCCGCGCGCTGCCGCCGGAGCCCGCAGGCCCTGCGCCCTCTTCCGGGGCCCTCGCCGCGCCGCCCCTGCCGAGGGCCGCAGGCCGGGACGCGCTGCCCGGTCTGCGCGTGCTGCTGGTGGAGGACAATCCGGCCACGGCCTACTATCTGCAACAGATGCTGACCCGCGCCGGGGCTGCCGTGCGCGCCCTGGACGACGGCGATGCGGCCCTGGCTCTGCTGCGGGACGCCTCCCGCGGCCCTTGGGATGTGCTTTTGCTGGACGCCTGCCTGCCCGGCCGCAGCGGTCTGGACCTGCTGGAAGCCGTGCGTCAGGGCCGCACCGCCGTGCCCAGCGACCAGAAAATCCTGCTCTGCACGGCCTCGCCGGCCATGACTGAAACGGCCGAAGCCCGCCGTCGCGCGGCCCTGGCCGACGGCCTGCTGCGCAAGCCCTTTACCTTTGCGGTCCTGCGTCAGGCTCTGGCGGCCACCCTTGGCCCGGCAACACCTTTGCCGGTCTGGGACCGTCAGGCCGCCCTGGCCGCCGTGGACAACGATCCCGCCCTCCTGGCCCAACTGGCGGCCGTGGCCGCGCAGGATCTGCGGCAAAGGGCCGCTGCCCTGGCCGCGCTGCCCCTGGAGGCCGCCTGCGGCCCGGAACTGCGCCGCCAGGCCCATGCCTGCAAAAACACCGCGGGCAGCCTGTGCCTTGAGCCCTTGCGCCGTGCCGCCGCCGCGCTGGAGCAGGCCCGCCCGCAGGATGCGCCTGCCGCCCGCACGGCGCTGACCGCCGCCCTGGGCCATGCCCTGGAAGCCCTGGAAGCACCGGAAGCCTGAACACGGACGTCGCGGTATCCGTATGATGGCCGCGTAAAACCTGATTTGGATGCCTATGGCCCGCATACTGGTGATTGACGACGAAGCGCTTATGCGCACCATGGTTACGGTGGCCTGCGCCCGGCTGGGGCATGAGGCTCTGGCGGCGGCGGACCTGCGGACAGGTCTGGAGCAAGGCCGCACCGGCGTGGACGTGGTCCTGCTGGACGTCTGGCTGCCGGACGGCAATGGCCTGGAGTGGCAGAACGACTTTGCGCATCTGCCGGGCCGCCCCGACGTGATCATTGTCACCGGCCACGGGGACGGCGACGCGGTGGAAGCGGCCCTGCGTTCCGGCGCCTGGGAGTTTTTGTGCAAGCCCTTGCACGTGCGGGATATTGAACAGTGCCTGCGCCAGGTGCTGACCTTTCGTCAGCAGCGCAACCCCGCTACGGAGGCTCTGCTCCTGGACAGCGGGCACATAGCCGGTTCCGGGCCGGAAATGTGCCGGGCCCTCAAGCTCCTGGGGCAGGCGGCGCGCAGCGAGGTCAACGTCCTGCTGCTGGGAGAAACGGGCGTGGGCAAAGAGGTTTTTGCCAAGGCCCTTTACCGCAACAGCCCGCGCGCGGCGCGGCCCCTGGTGACGGTAGACTGCGCCTCCCTGCCGGACACGTTGGTGGAAAGCCACCTCTTCGGCCACAGCCGGGGGGCCTTTACCGGGGCGGACCGGGCGCGCGAGGGCCTGTTGCTGGCGGCAGACAAGGGCACCCTGTTTCTGGACGAGGTGGGCGATCTGCCCCTGACCGTACAGGGCTCCTTTTTGCGCGCCCTGGAGCAGCGGCGTTTTCGGCCTGTGGGCGAAGTGCGCGAGGTGTCCAGCGACTTCCGCCTGGTGGCGGCCACCAACCGCGACCTGGAGGGGATGGTTCTGGAGGGGCTGTTCCGGGCTGATCTGCTCTACCGTCTGCAGGGCCTGACCATCCGGATTCCGCCGTTGCGGCGGCGGCGGGACGAGATCCCGGCCCTGGCGCGGCAGGCCGTGACGCGCTTTTGTCTGCGCAACGATCTGCCGGAAAAAGCCTTGGCGCAGCCCCTGCTGGACGTGCTTTTGCAGTATGCCTGGCCGGGCAACGTGCGGGAACTCATCCACAGCCTGGAACGCGCCTGTCTGGCCGCCGGACAGGCGGATGTGCTGTTGCCCGCGCACTTGCCGACACGCGTGCGGGTGGATGCGGCGCGCCGCCGCCTGGCTGGCGTGGATTCGCTGACCTGTTGTTGTGAAGGCCGCGCCGCCGGGCGGAACGCCAAGGGGCAGGGCCATGCCGGGCGGGATCAGGCCGGGCGGGATCAGGCCGGGCGGGATCAGGCCGGGCGGGATCAGGCCGGGCGGGACCGGAATGCAGAAGCCCAGAACGGGTGGATGTGGGACGATCGGGGCCTGGACGACTGGCCGCAGGCCTGGACGGAAGCGGACGGCACATCTCCGGCCCGGAGCGCCAGACCGGATACTCCAGAGCAGTGGGCCGCCGCAGGCCGGGAAGCGTCCGCCCCCCTGCCGGCGGCAGACCAAACGGGCCACGCGCCCTTGCCTGGCCTGCGCCAGTGGAAGCGTCAGGCCGAGGCGGCCTATGTGCGCCGCCTCTGGGCCCAGTGCGGGGGCGACGCCCGTCGGGCCGCGGCCGCGGCCGGGGTTTCGCGCGGGCACTGGTACGAATTGCTCAAGAAGTACGTGGCCGGCTAAGGCCTTGCCGTTTTGATAATAGACATTTGTAACGTGGTCTAGGCATGTTGGCGTGCAAGGGCTTTAAATCAGCCCCAGGTACTGGAACAGCCAGACAAAGCCCGTGAGGGTAAGCAGGCTTACGCCGTTGGAAAGCACGGCGGTGAGGGCGGCCTCTTCCGGTACGGCCTTGTAAACTTCGGCTATGACTGTGACCAACAGGGCCGTGGCTGTGGCGCTGACCAGCACGCCCACTACCAGCCAGCGGCCGCCGACGCCCAGCCAGGCCAGGGCGGCCCAGCAGAGCAGGGGATGGATGAGCAGTTTGCAGCCAAGGTACCAGCACTGCCGCAGCACGGTGTGGCCCTGGGCGCGGCGGCGGGCCAGCAGCAGCTTCTGGTGCAGGTCGAGCCCCAGGGCCAGCAGCATGCAGGGCGCTGCCGTGTAGCCTATCAGGCTGGCGGCGCGGTCCAGCGGGGTCCACAGCCCCAGGCCGGATACGGCCAGGGCCATACCCAGCAGGGTGGAGAGCAAGATGGCGTTGCCCAGGAAGAACACGCGCAGAAAACGCCCCAGCCGGACCAGTGTGCCGGATCCGTCCCGGACTGCCGCGCTGTTAAGCAGGTCCAGCCGCCCCTGGGCCAGAATCATGACCACATTGGGCGTGAGGGTGGCAAGCCCCGCCGCGAGCATGGCCTCTTTGTCGCCGGGCAGCAGATTGGCCACAATGGGCAGGCCCACGAAGGCCGCGTTGCAGGCCGAGCAGGAAAGCCCGCTGACGACCGCCGGGCCTGTCCCTCGGCGGCAGAACAGCCTGTCCCCCGCATAGCCCAGGGCGTAGACTGCGAGCTGGGAGCCGATGACCCCCACCCAGAAGCCCCAGCGGGCCAGGTCCTGCGGGCGCGCGTCGGCCAGCAGATGCAGGATGAGCAGGGGCAGGGCCACCCGCAGCACATAAATCCCCAGTACGGCGCCGGCGCTTTCGGGCAGCACGTCCCGGCTGCGCAGGGCAACGCCCGCGAGGATGATCAGAAAAACCGGCACAACGGCGGCAAGAGCGTAGAGCATGAGAATACGGCGACGATTGTTTGGCCCGCCTGCGACCGCCGGGCATATGCCGACGCCGCGGGCGGGCCGTGTAGTGTTTGCGGTAGGGGCCTTGCAACGTTACAACGCCTTGGCGGTTGCGTAAGCAGGCGTCCGCCGTGCACGGTTAAGCGCCGGAACGGGCGGTCTTTGACGTTGCTCTCCGGGCGTGCCGGGGCAAGCCCCGGCAACGGCCTTACTTCTTGGCGGGCGCGGCCTTCTGGTCCGCGTCCTTGGGGGCCTGTTTGGCGTCCTTGCCGGCCTTCTGGTCAGCGGCGGGCGCAACGTCCTTGCCGGCGGCCTTGTCGGCGGGCGCGGCTTCCTTGGCTTCCTGGTCGGCTTCTTTGGCGGCGGGCTTGAAGTCCACCTTCTGCTTGTTGACGGCAGCCACGATGTCGGCGGTGACGTCGGCCTTGGCGTCATAGGCGGCCGCAGCCTCGCTGTTGAGGATAACGGCGTAGCCCTTTTCGGTGCGGTAGCCGTTGATGACGCGCTGAACCATATCGTAGAGCACGTTGATCACGTTCTGCTGCTCCGTCTGCATGCGCTGCTGGGCGGCCATGTAGATGGTCTGCAGTTCTTTTTGGGCCTGGGCGTCGTTGGGGTTCTTCTGCAGTCGGGACTGGATGTCGTTAAGCGAAGACTGCATTTCGGCCTGGATGCCTTCCAGGAATTTGACGCCAGCTTTGCCCGGTTCGCTGTCGCGCATGATGCGGGCCATGTCCACCACGGCCAGCTGGGGTTTGGCGGTATCAGCCTGTTGGCAGGCGGGAAGCAGCAGGCAAAGCCCCAGGGCCAGGGGCGCAAAGAGAGAAATTCGCATGGTAGTGAGCACTCCTTGTGGGATATCCCGACGGTTCTCCGGGCGGTCGGACGGGCCCGCTGCGGCGTGGGGATCAAAAGTAGCCGGCGACGCGAAGGTCCGGACCGCCGTCGGCCGTTCAGATGTACGTTGTTTTGCCGTCCGCCACAACCTTTTTCCAGGGGCATTCAGCGCAGGGCCGCATAGTGGTCCTTCATGCGCCGCACCTTGGCCACATAGAACCGCGTTTCGCGCGCGGGCAGGCGGGAGGTCAGGTCGGCATAGAGCTCCGTCGCGCTCATGGTGTTGATGCGGGCCACGGCGGCCGCGTCCGTAGCTCCGTAAAGCCGTAGAAAACGGTTGGGGCCCATGTTGTAGGCCGCCACAACGCAGTATTCCCGCGCCAGTTCGTCTTCCACTCCGGCAAAATAACGGGTCAGCAGAATGTGCAGGTAGGTGGTGCCGTAGCGGATGTTTACCTCCGGCACGCGCAGTTCGTCAAAGCCGATTTCCCCGCGATGGCCGTACAGGTAGCGGTGCACTTCGTCGCTGGCTGTGTCTGGCAGAATCTGCATGAGCCCCATGGCCGACTTGTTGCTGACCAGAGTGGGCGAAAAATCACTTTCGCTGTGAATGATGGCGTAGACCAGGTCTGTATCCAGGTCGTAGCGGCGGGCAAAATTCTCTACCAGCCGACGGTAGCGGGCCGCGCGGGCGTGCAGGGCGGCGGGGCTTGCGTCTTCGCCCGTGAAAGGCGGGGCAACCGCTTGCGGCGCAGGGGGCTGCCAGGGGCTGTAGCCCGCCAGCGTGCCGGGCCCCGTCAGCCAGCGCAGGGGCCGTCCGCCGGTGTCCAGGGCGTCGCCGTAGAGCGGCGGCAGGCTGCCCAGCAGCAGGGGAGGGCTTGCGCCGTCCAGAGACAGCAAGGGGCAAAGCCGCCGGGCTCGCCCACGGCGGCCCGCAACTCCGGCGGCCATGCGCCGTGCGGAGCAGCGGGTCCGGCACGGCCCTGCGCGGCACCGGCTTTGGGCGAGGCGGCCGTCACTGGTCTGCGCACAGCCCACTGGCGCGCGCCGTCCCCCAGGGGCACGATGGGCGCAGGCAGGTCTGCGGGGGTCAGGCTCACCACGCGAGGGTTGGCCCGCCGCCGCAGCTCCGGGCCTTCGGTCTGCGGTACAAAGCCCGCCAGCAGGCCCAGCACCAGCAGGGCTGTCAGCAGACCGAGCATGAGCAGTAAAAGAGCAGTACGGCGTTTCATGGCAAACCTCATTACGGGCTCTGGCGTGCAGGGCCCGCCGCAGGTAATGCAATTCTTCTGCCACTAAAAAAATAACCTTTGTTTCCGATTTGTTGCCGACAACTTGTGAACAGTGTGACACATGCGGTCAATTTTCTGAACGGCGTTGACCGGACGGCCCCGAAGCCGTATACTTTTTTTTCGACGGAAAAGCGGTTTCAGGAAAACGCGCGTCCGGTTCCGCAGATGGGCGGGCGCGGCTGGTTCCGGACGGGCGACCGTCCTCGGGGCCGCTTTGGCCCTGTCCAGGCCTGCGGGTATGGAGTTCACCGTGTCACAGCACAGTCCCGAGTATATCCGCGAAGAAATCAAGCGCCTTCTCAAGTATGCCCCGCCGGAAATGCGCGTCGCCGCGCTGGCTCTGTTGCCGGCGGCCAAAAGAACCCTCAATACGGGCTACCATCCCGCCGTACGCGGCGTGCCCATGCGCAGCTGGCGTTGCCTGCTCATGCTGCTCACCTCCGTGGCTTCCATGCAGAATGACACGGAAATGCTGCTGCGCGTGTCCAACGACCTGCTTTCCATTGCCGACCGCATGGCCCCGCCCAGCGAGGTGCTGCGCCAGAGCGCGGAAATCCTGGTTCACGCCCTGTATGCCGAAATGTACGTCTGTCGCCTGCGCACGCCCAACGGCGAGTGGGTGGTGAGCACGGCTAACCAGGTGGACGGCAAAAGCATCCCCATTGTGGCCCCCATGCTGGAAGAGGGCCTGCGCAGGCACCCGGTCATGCGGGCCATCCTTGAAGGGCACACCCGCTATGTGGTTTCCAACAACCTGCACGCCCTGGACCGTGGGGGCGAATCTTTCGACTGCATTATTTATAAAGAAGGCTACCGCTCCCGCCTGGCCTTTGTGCTGCGCGAACGCAGCAACCGTCCGCCTTTCGGTCTGGTCATGCTTTACACCAAGCGGGAATACGGCTTTGAGAGTTTTGACGAACGCTTTCTGTCCAAGTGCGCCAGCATTGTTTCACTTTCCGTAGGCCGCCGCGTGGCCGTGGCCCGCGACACACTGGAAAAGGCCGCCGGGGCTATGGCCCACTACGGCAACAACGCCCTCAACGTCATGCGCAACCAGGCGGAATATTGCGGCGAACTGGTGGAGGACATCGACGCCAACCAGGCCCGCGCCCTGCGCCTGGCCCGCGAACTTTTGGCCGAATTTCCTGAAGACTCGCGCGGCCGCAGCCTGGCCCTGGAGCTGGAAAGCATCCTCGCCCGCACAGACCTTACCGAGCTGGCCGGTCATCTGGGCGGCGTGCTGGAAGGCAACAGGCGCATGACGCGGATCATCAATTCGCTGATGAAGTCCGCCGAGCGCCCCCGGCTTATGCACTACGCTTTGGGCCACGACGTGCTGCGTCTGGAAGACGACAATCAGTAAACGGGCACGGCCTGTGCCCCCCTGACGGCTGCGTGTGCCGCAGACGCCGCAGACGCCATAGAGGACGCCGGAAACTATCGTGAACACGCGCGCCGCACGCTTCTTTCCCTTTCTGGAAACCCTGCGGGGCTACTCCCGCGCAGACTTCCGCGCGGACCTGCTGGCCGCCGTGACGGTGACGCCCATGGCCGTGCCTCAGGCCATGGCCTACGCCATCATCGCCGGGGTGCACCCGCAGTACGGCATCTACGCCTGCATGCTGCCCGTGGCCCTGGCCGCCCTGTGGGGCTCCTCCCGCTATATGGCGGCCGGGCCCACCAACGCCATCTCCATGGTCATCTACTCCACCTTCGCCACAGTAAGCGTGGGGGGCGTGCTTATTTCCAGCCTGCCCGAAGCAGCCCGCATGGCCTACGTTTTCGGGCTGGCCGTGCTCTGCGGGCTGATCCAGATCGGCATGGGCCTGGCCCGGCTGGGCGACCTTGCCAATTTCATTTCCCATTCGGTCATGGTGGCTTTTACCACCGGTGCGGCCCTGCTCATTGCCGTGGGGCAGATCAGCACGGTGCTGGGCCTTACCGGGCCCAAACCCGCCGGCTTTTTTAACCAGATTTTCGCCGCACTGCACGGTCTGCCCCAGGCCAACATCTGGTGCCTGGCCCTGGCCGTACTCACCGTGGTTCTGACGCTGACCTTCCGGCGGGTCTCGCGGCGCTTTCCCGCCTCACTGGCGGCGCTGGCCGTGGTCACGGCCGTCAGCGCCCTGTTGGGCGCGGGGGAGCGCGGCGTGCCCCTGGTGGGGGCCATCCCCAGCGTGGTTCCGCCCCTTTCCCTGCCGCCCGCTTTTGATCTGGACGCCCTGCGCGATCTCTTTATGCCCGCCCTGGCCCTGGCCCTGCTGGGCACGGTAGAATCCCTGGCCATCGGCAAGCAACTGGCCAACGTCAAAAATGATTCCTTTGACGGTAGCCAGGAGCTCATCGGCCAAGGGCTGGGCAACCTGGCTGCCGGGCTTACTTCGGGCATTCCCGGTTGCGGCTCTTTTACCCGCAGCGCTCTGATGGTTTCCTCAGGCGGGCGTACGCGTATGGGCACGGTTTTTTCCGGTATTCTGGCTCTGCCCATGCTTTTCCTTCTGGCCCCGCTCATCCGCTGGCTGCCCCTGCCCGCCCTGGGGGGCATACTGCTGCTCATTTCTTTCAAAATGATCGACGTGGAGGCCATCCGCCTGTGTCTGGTGGCCACCCGCGTGGACCGCGTTGTTCTGCTGATTACCTTTCTCTCCACCTTGTTGTTTGATCTGGAAAAAGCCATCTTCATCGGCGTGCTGCTCTCGCTGGTCCTGTTCATTTACAAGACCTCCCACCCCCGTGTGCGCCGTCTGCAGCCCGGCGACCCCCTGCTGCGCGAGGCCCCGGCCGATCTGCCCGACGGCGTGGCCGTGTACGTCATCGAAGGCACGCTCTTTTTCGGGGCCATCCATGAGCTGGAACGTCAGCTTTATGAAGAGGACCGCGAACCCGCCCGACTGGTGCTGCTGCACCTTTCGCGCGTGTTCTGGCTGGACGCATCGGGTGCGCACGCTCTGGCCCAGTTTGTGGAGCGCTGCTATGCCCGCAGCATGCCCGTCATTCTGGTGGTGGGCAGCAGCAGCGTGCGCAATATTTTGCAGCGCACGGGCATTCTGGACTACCTCAGCAATGGCTTTGTGGCCGACACCATCAACGAGGGCCTGCGCCTGGCCGCCACCCTGCTGCGCCGCGTGAGCTGCCGCGACGGCCAGTGCGCCTTTCCCATGCCTGCCATGCCCGCTTGGCGGGACGACCAGGAGACGGATCCCCTGCTCTCGGCAGGCGAGGCCGGGGCCGCCGCAGGCCTTGCCCCCACTCAGGCGGACCAGCTGCCCGGCCCTCTGCGCTCCGCGCCCGGCAATGCGGCCGCAAACGCCGCGCAGGCCCGCTCCAACGAGCCCGCCCCGGCCCGGTCCACACCTGCAGCCGAAGCCCGCGTGACCCTTACGGGTCCGCAGCCGCCTGCGGGCGGTCCGGCGCATCCCGCATCCGAGGATGCGGCCGCAAGCGTCGTCTCGGCGGCCCCCTCCGCCGACGGCCCGGCAGACTTTGTCCCCGCGCCCCAGCCAACGTCGTCCCCCACCGCCGCCCCCGCGCCGCCCGCGGGGCGCAAATCCGGGTCGGACCCCAAAGAACTTGCATGAGCCTGTCCCTGCCTTCTTGTCCCGCCAATCCCGCAGCCTTGCCTTTTGGGCGGGAATTCCCCTGGCTGGCCCCCTTGGCGGGGTACAGCGATCTGCCCTTTCGCCTGCTCTGCCGGGAGTACGGGGCTGCCGTTTGCGTTACGGAGATGGTCAGCGCCAAGGGCCTGGCCTACCAGAGCCCCGGCACCAATGAACTGCTCCAGACCCTGCCTGAGGATCAGCCCCTGGTGGTGCAGTTGTTCGGGGCTGAGCCCGTTTTTCTGGGTCGGGCCGTAACCCTGCTGCGCGAGGCGGGCTTCGGTTGGTTTGACCTGAACATGGGCTGCTCCGTGCCCAAGGTGCTGCGTCAGGGCGCGGGGGCGGCCATGCTGGACCATGTGGACAACGCCCTGGCCGTGGCCCGGGCCATGCTGGCCGCCGCCGGGCCGGGGCGCGTGGGCTTTAAGCTGCGGCTGGGCCTGGACGCGGCCCGCCCCGTGCTGCCCGACTTGGCCCTGCGTCTGGAGGACGCCGGCGCGGGCTGGCTGACCCTGCACCCCCGCACGGCGCGTCAGGGCTTTGGCGGCACGGCGGACTGGGAGGCTCTGGCCCGGCTGGTTCCGCATTTGTCCATCCCCCTGCTGGCCAGCGGCGACCTGTTCAGCGCGGCGGACGGCCTGGCCTGCCTGGAGCGCACGGGCGTCGCGGGTCTCATGTACGCGCGGGGCGCGCTGCACAATCCCGCTGTTTTCGCCGACCACGCAGCCCTCTGCCGCGGCTGCGTCCCTAAACCTCAGGACGCTGTCGGCCTTAAAGCCATGATTCTGCGCCATATAGCCCTGGCCCGCCGCCACTGCCCCGGCCGGGCAGCGTTGTGGAAGATGCGCTCGGTGGTGCCCCGCTATGTGCGCGCCCTGCCCGGAGCGCGTGCCCTGCGGCAGGAGCTTTGCCGCTGTGAAGACTGGGAGGCCGTGGCCGCCGCGCTGGACAAATTCCTGGACGGCTGCGACAGTGGTACGGCACAGAGCCATCTTTTTTGAACACGCTTTGGAACAAACGGCTTGTCACGTTTTTGAGGAGAAATCGGTATGGAGGTCATCCGCGCCGGAACCGCGGGGTTCTGCATGGGCGTAAGTCTGGCTCTGCAGAAGCTGGAGGCCGCCCTGCGGGAGCGCACGGCGGATACGGAACGCATCTGCACCCTGGGCCCCATTATCCATAATCCGCAGGTGCAGGAAGAGTACGCGGCCAAGGGCGTGGCGCGTCTGGACGACCCAGAGCAAGCCCGCCCTGGCGATGTGGTGGTCATCCGCGCCCACGGCGTCACCCGCCAGACCGAGGAGCGCCTGCGCGCCGGCGGCGCGCGCGTACTGGACGCCACCTGTCCCAAGGTCAAAAAGGCGCAGCTGGCCATTGCCCGCGCCACGGCCTACGGGGCGGTGCTGCTGCTCTTTGGCGAGGCAGATCACCCAGAGGTGCGGGGCCTGGTTTCCTACGCCGGGGGGCCGGCCCACGTTTTTGGCGGCATGGAAGAGCTGACGGCTCTGCCCCTGCCTGTGGACCGGCCTTATGTGCTGGCCTCGCAGACCACGCAGGACCGTGCCCTGTTCGGTACTATTGAAGCCTATCTGCTGGAGCGCCTGCGAAAACTCACGGTGCTTGCCACCATCTGTGACGCCACGCGCGAACGCCAGGAAGAGGCCCGCAACATCGCCTCCCGCGTTGACGCCATGGTTGTGGTGGGGGGGCGCGAAAGCGGCAATACCCGCCGTCTGGCGGATGTGGCCCGGGCCGCAGGCATACCCACCTACCATGTGGAGCGCGTGGACGAGCTGCAGGCCGACCTTTTTGCGCAAAATCGGCGCGCAGGCCTAACGGCCGGCGCATCCACGCCGAAAAGCCTCATAGATGCGGCGGAAGAACGGCTCGCGTCCTTGTAGGGCGGAGGTATTTTTGTCATTGTTTCAAGGCGGGCGCAGCCCGAAACAGCCCGCAAGGCCGATCTGCGCGGGATATTTTTGCTGGAGGCAGCATGGCCCAGACCAATATTTTGCTGGAAGCCGGCACCAACGAACTGGAAGTGGTGGAATTTTATCTGGACGAGGCCGTGCCCGACCAGACGGACGTTGCGGCGGACAGACCCGCTGACGCGCCTCCGCCGCCCGACCGGTACCGGGGTTACTACGGCGTCAATGTGGCCAAGGTGCTGGAAATCATCCGCATGCCCAAGGTCACGGAACTGCCTGAAGTGCAGCACCCCAGCGTGCTGGGGGCGTTTAACCTGCGTTCGCGCATCATCCCCCTGGTGGACTTGGCCATGTGGCTGGGCAAAACCCATCCGGCCTCGGAAGATCAGCCCAAGACCATTGTGACGGAATTCAACAACGTCACCACAGCGTTTATGGTTTCGGGCGTCAACCGCATCCACCGCATCAGCTGGGAGCGGGTGGAACCGCCCAACAAATATGTGGCTGCCGTGTCCAACAATACGGTCATCGGCGTGGTTAAGCTGGAGGACCGCATCGTCTTCCTGCTGGATCTGGAAAAAGTGGTGGCAGACCTGAACCCCAAGCTGGGCCTGCGTCTGGACGACCTGGGCGCGGACTGGACCAATACGGGCTACAAGGCGCTGGTGGCGGACGACTCCGCCCTGGTGCGTGAAATGCTGCGCGACCTGCTGGAAAAGGCCGGCTTTGCCGTGGAGGTGGTTTCCAACGGACGGGCCGCCTGGGACAGGATGGAAGAATTCAAGCGCCGGGCGGAAGAAACCGGGTGCGACATCAACGATTTTGTGCACGTGATGGTTTCGGACATTGAAATGCCCGTCATGGACGGCCTCAACCTGACCCACCGCATCAAGACCGACCCGGTGCTCAAAAAACTGCCGGTGGTATTGTTTTCCTCGCTCATCACGGACAAGCTGCGCCACAAGGGCGTGAGCGTGGGCGCGGACGACCAGATTTCCAAGCCCGAAGTCACCCAGCTGGCCCAGCGGGCTTTGGCCTTGATCAAGGCGCGGGAGCATCCTGCGTAAAGGGGGCCCGCCGGGGGCGGGGGAACTCTGACCGAGAATTTTTGTCGCCCTGCGGCGACTGGAGAAAAGGGGGGCTGACCGGGAGTTTTTGTCGCCCTGCGGCGACTGGAGAAAAAGGCGTGTCCTGACCGGGACTTTTTGTTGCCCTGCGGGCATGGCGGCCTGGTTCTTTTATGGCATTTGGGCCGCCTCCGGCGAGGGCAGGGGGCCAAGGGCGGGGCTGCGCCCCCCCTTAGGCCCCCTACAACCCCCATAACCCCCCGCTTTCCCAGGGCAGCCCCACCATGTTCGGCGCGGCTGGGACGCGCCGCTTGCGCGACCGCGTCCCTTATGCCGGGCGCAACAGCCGCAGGCCCTGCAGCCTAAATCTATTGTCGTGTCCCGCGGCCGGTATCCTTCGCGCCGCACAGGTTCTCCTCGCGTTTGCTCTCACCTTTCCCCTTCTGTCGGTTGGGCGTCAGCCCGACTGTGCCCGGCGCGGCTGGGGTGTGCCGCTGCGCGCCCACACCCCTTTATGCCGCGCGCAACTTCCGGGGGGGAGTCCATGACGTGTATGTGGTAGCTGCGGTGAACAAAGCCGGGCCATAACGTGTATGGAGTAGCTGCGGTGAGCAAGGACGGGCTATGGCGTGGATGTGGTAGCTGCGGTGAGCAAGGACGGGCTATGGCGTGGATGTGGAGGCGCGGGGTGGCAAAAGCCCGCACCGTGGTCATCTGCCATGCAGAGTTGTTTCGGACAGGGTACGCCCGGCGTATTCCTTCGGGGAAAAAAGTTTTTTGAAGGATGGGGGGCGTGGGGGGAAGGGAACTTTTGTTCACAAAAGTTCCCTTCCCCCCACAAAAATCCCTCCCCTCTAAAATGTCCACTCGCTGCGGCGGCCGTGGTCGAAGACGGTGTGGCGGGTGAAGCCAAAGGCTTTGGCGTAGGAGGCCAGGCGGGCGAAGCCGTAGCCCACGTCGGCGGTGCCGTGGGCGTCGGAAGCAAAGCTGATCTGCAGGCCCAGTTCCGCTGCGGCGGCCATGATGGGGGGGGCGGGGTAGATTTCGCGGCAGGCCTTGCGCAGTCCGGCGGAGGAAACTTCCATGCTCATGCCCGCGTCGCGCAGGGCGGTGAGGCCCTGGCGCACAAGGGCCATGCTTTCGGGTTTGGCCAGCCAGATGTGGAACTGCTCCACGGAGAAGATTTTGATCAGGTCCGGGTGGGCCGCAATGTTGAACAGGCCTGAGCGCAGCATGGCGATCCAGGCGGAGAAGTAGGCGCGGTAGTGCTGTTCGCATTCTTCCTGCGAAAAAGCCTTCCAGGGCTCTGCGCCGTCGTCAAAGCCCCAGTGCCCCACAAAATGGACGCTGCCCAGCAGGTAGTCGAAGTTGTAGGCCGCGCAGCCTTGTCGGGTATAGTCTTCCTGTCCTTCCAGCCAGTCCATTTCCATGCCGAACAGCACCCGGCAGGGGCCGTGGGCATTGGCGGTCTTGAGCTCCTGCACTTCGCGCACATAGTCCGGCAGGTGGCGGGTGAGCTGTTCGCGGTATTCGTGGGTGTAGTCAAAGCCCGCAGGCCGGGGGGAATGCTCGGAAAAGCCCAGCAGCGTAAGGCCGCGGGCCACGGCGGCCGCGTGCATGGCGGCGGGGGTGTCGCTGCCGTGGGAATAGCGGGTGTGGGTGTGCAGGTCGGCGAGAATCATGGGGCGTTCCTTATGGGGCAGGGGCGGCGCGTGCGGCGACAAAGGGGCGTGCCCAGGCGTCGGGGCCCGTGGTCAGGGGTTGTCGTGGGAGCGTGCCGCGGGCCTGGGGCGGAAGACCCAATATTTGCACGCCGCATAGACCACCACGGGCACCAGCAGCAGGGCAATGGGCATGGCGGTTTCGTATCTCAGCCCCAGGCTCATGAGCAGCCAGACAATGAGGGTGTTGAGCGTCAGTCCCAAAGCCTGGGTGGCGGCAAAGCGGGGCAGCATGGCGCTGTGTGCGGCTTTTGTGTGGGGGGCGCTGAAGGTCCAGAGGCTTTGCCCCAGGTAGGAGACCACAAAACTCAGCACATAGGCCAGGCCATTGCCCACCAGGGCGGGCAGGCCCAGCACGTTCACAAACAGCAGGCCCAGCAGCGCGTAGCACAGGGCCGCAGTGCCGCCGACCATGCCAAAGCGCACCCAGCGCCTGGCCAGCAGGCTGCGTACAAAACTAAAAAAAGCGTCGGTTCCGTTCATGGCCTTTCCCGTTCGCAGATGTAAGCGCTAAACCAGGGCATTGGCAAGAAGTGTCCGCATGGGCGGCGGCACTGCCTCAGGAAGCCTTTGCCGCTGCAAAGGCGCACGGCCGGCCGTACCGCCGCAGTACGGCGCTCAGGCTGCCGTCCAGCAGCATGGTTTTTTCCACATGGCGCGCGGGGCTGTGGTAAAAAGCGCTGTGCCGCAGGCAGGGTTCGTCAGCCTTCTGGCCGCCGGGATGACACATGATTTCCACCAGCGGGGAGGTCTGGCTTTGACGGCGGATGGCCGCGAGGGCTTTTGCCGCGCGCGTGGCGGTAAGGTTGCCGCCGGAAACCAGGCCGCAAAGAAAGTCGTTGTGCGCAATGCCGGCCTGATCCAGCAGGGAGACGAAGCGGGCCGACCACAGCGCCAGCAGGGCCCGGCGCGCGCAGCCTGTCAGCAGCTGCGCCGCAGGCAGCGGCGGCAGATGCGCGGGCTCTCTGGGCAGGCGCACATAGGCGGGCGCGCGTTCGTGGAGGAGGCCGCGCATGGTTGTCGCCAGGGCTGGAATGGTATGGACGTGCAGGTGCCCGTCCAGGTGCAGCCCGCCCCGCTGCCGCCACTGGGGAAAGGCGGTGGTGAAGGCGTCGATCTGCGCTTCAAATTCGGTGCGGATGGCGCAAAGCAAGGCTTTTTTGCGGCTGCCGACAGCGCAGGCCAGCGCGATGAGCAGCTGGCCCAGACTGTGGCGGAAGACGCCATCGGCAGTGACCAGCGGGCGCACTTGCGGGATGGGGGCGGAGCAGCGGCCTTCAAGAAGGTTGAGGTGCAGGCAGACGCGCGTGTACGGCAGGGCAGCAAGCCGCCGCAGGCTTTCCGTAGCGTGGGAACCGCCCATGATGACGGAAACGGAATTGAGCGGGCCCTGGGCAAGGCAGGCAAAAATGTCTGCGCTGACGGCCGGAGTCAGCCCGCAATCGTCCGCATGGACAATAAGGCGCATGGGCGACGTGTTTTTCGGGCGGGAAAAAGGCTGCATGGTCAGAATTCCGTGGTGTCGCTTTCCAGTGTTTCCGAAAGCAGAAAACGGGGCCTGCCTTTCAATTCGACGAAGGCGTGGTGGATGTAAGCTGAAAGGATGCAGAGGCCGGTGAGGATGGCGCTGCCGGTGAGCAGGGTGAGCAGGATGAGCGTGGTAAAGCCTGACCGCGCCTGACCCGTGGCATAGTTCCACAGCGCCTCGCAGCCCACAAAAATGGACAGGGCGTAGAAGAGCAGGGTGATGCAGCCGATGAGCAGCAGGGGTTTGCCACTGAACGAGGTCATGGAATCCACAGCCAGAGTGGCCCGGCGGGCTAGGCTCCACTTGCTGGTGCCGCCGTGGCGGGCCAGGGGCGTAAAAAAGATCTGTTCGTGGCGAAAGCCCATCCATGAGGTCAGGGCGCGGTAAAAGGGTTTGCGTTCGCCCAGGCTTTTCCAGGCCTCCACCACCTTGCGGTCCAGGAGCTTGAAGTCGCCGGAACCTTTGAGGTCATAGGAGGTCAGCGCCTGGAACAGACGGTAGAAAGTCAGCGCGCAGAACCTGCTGAAAAAGGATTCTTTCTGTCGTTCCTGCTTGCGCACGTCAATGACGTCCACCGTGCCCGTACGCCAGCGCGCCACCATTTGGGGGATGAGCGTGGCCGGGTGCTGCATGTCGCTGTCCATAGTGATGACAACGTCGCCGCGTGCGGCTTCCAGCCCTGCGGAAAGCGCGGCGTCCTTGCCGAAATTGCGGCTCAGGCGCAGGCAGCGCAGGCGGGGATAGCGTTGCGCCAGGGCGCGCATGGCGGCCCAGGTGTCGTCAGTGGAACCGTCGTCGACCAAAATGATTTCGTAGCCCAGGCGTGTTTCCGCCCGCAGTTGGTCCAGCACGGCGATAAGGTCGGTCACAAACGCGCCCAGGCAGGCGCCTTCACAGTATGCCGGTGCAATTACGGAAAGTGTGGACTCCATGCGATGCCTCACTGCAGAGGGGTTTCGGGCGCAAGGTCGCGCCTGGCGATAAACCAGCGGTCATTGCTCCAGACGATACGGCCGTGTCGGGCGATATTTTCGCTTTCTGCCATGTCGCCGCACAAAATCCATGCCGCGCCTGAGGCCAGCCATGTTGCGGTCAGCCCCAGAGTATCGCGCGTGGCGGCCAGGTCAAGCCAGCGCGCCGCCCCGCGCGGGTCTTCATTGTAGAGGTAGGAAGACCCGTCCTTGAAGGCGTAGGCCAGGGGCCGGTAAAGCTGATAGCGCACAGCCATGGCGTCGGGTTCCGCAAAAACGGGCGTCTGCGGCGGTACAATGCGCTGCAGGGCCTGCAGGGCCTGTCCGTAATCGGCGGCATTGCGCGCAAGGCGTAGTACGGCGGCCGGCTGTTGCAGCCCCAGGGCATGCCGCAAGGCGTACCGCCCCCCACAGGCCCAGCGGCCCTGATCGAAGGCCAGCACGCAGACCACCGCCGCCAGGGCGATGCCGCCGGCCCAGCGGGGGGCGCGCCGCCACAGGCAGGTAAAGGCGCAGAGGATCATGAGCCAGCACAGAAGCACAACAAACCGGACGCCGCGCAGCAGTTCCGAGCCAAGAGGCAGCCTGTGCAGCCTTTCGGCCAGGCTTGTTTCGGCCACGGAAAGCAGTACCGCGGTGCACACGCCCAAAAACAGGGTGGGCACAATGGAGGCCAGCCGCTTCATGACCGGGGTGCCGCAACGCCGCACGATAAAAAATCCGGCTACGCCGCCCAGGAGCAGCGGAAAGCTGTCGCTGGCGTAGTGCAGATGGCTGATCAGTCTGTGCCAGCGATTGCCTTCATCTTCAAGAAAGCGTCGGCCAAAGACGTGCTGGAGCGCGGCCAGCTCTTGCGCCGAAAATGCCGAGGATGTTTTGATGGAACTGCACAGAAAGGCCAGCGTGGGGACGCTCCAGGCCAGAAGGCTGAGCAGCAGCCACAGGCAGTGCCGCCGCAGGCTGTCGTTGGGGGCCCTGTGGAAAAAAAAGACTGTAAACAGCATGCAGCTGGCCACAAGGGAGCTGATGCCGTGCAGGTACATGCCGCAGCCCGAAACAAAAAGGATGATGGGCCGCAGCTGTGGTTTATCCAGGGCGGAAAGCGTCGCCGCCAGCAGCAGGGGAAAGAGCGCCGCGTAGAAGACCCGGGGGGTGATGTCGCCCGAACCGAAACCCCAGTACGTGCCGAAGTTGACCCACACGGTCACGCCTGTAAGCAAAGCGAACAGGGCGGCGGGCAAGGGCGCGCCCAGCAGGCGGCGGCCCAGATAATAGAAGGCGGCGTAATGGAAAAAAACGCCCGCCGCGCCGGCCCGCAGCAGGCCCTGCGCAATGTCGCCGCCGGGCTGCAGCAGGCCCGCCAGCGCGGACTGAAGGTTGACGATGGAATTGGCCGTGGTGGGCACGGCCAGCAAAGGATCCTGTGCAAACAGCCCTCGGTGCAGCTCGCCCGCGATATTCTGGGCGTAGCAGCAAAGGTCGCTGCTGATGGCCAGCCCGTTGGCGGAGAGCTGCGTCACCCCCCACAGGCCAATCAGGGCGTAGCCGGCCGCGACAAGCAGGAAGGCCAGATCCCAAAGCGCATATTTTTTTGAGCAGTCAACAAATGCCATGTGCGATGCCTGCGGAGCACAAAAAAAGAGTGCCCCGTCCAGAGAAGGACGGGCGAAATCGGCTACGCCGCCAGGGCGTTTTACGGATGCAATGCCTTGACGGTAGGGATGAACATGGCGCAGGGACACCAGAATGTAAAGGCCAATTTTATAGTGAAGCTGTGCGGTTAAAATTTGTCGGCGGAAGCTGCCGCACGCGCAGGCCCCGCCGCAAGGAAAAGGTGTGGTGGTGCGGGGGGCGCGTGACGGAAAGGGCGTTTTGTGTGTTGCGTGCGCAAGAGGGCGGCCGTACGGCGTAAGGCCGCCAAGGGCGGTGAGGCCTTGCCCCAGGCGCAAGGAGAAAGGCCGCCGATGCCTCGCAGCGGCAAGAATATGCGGGCCTTGCCACGGCCGCAGGGGAAAAACTGTCCGGGGTCAGGCTATCGAGGACGCAGAGCCTTGGCATAGCCGCGGAGAAGAAAGCCCCTGGCGGGCTTTCTTCTCCGCGGCAAAATAGCTGGTTACGCGCAGACGGCGTTTTGTTCAGCCCCGCAGGCGGCGGACAATCTCCTGTCCGGCGCGGCGGCCTGCGCCCATGGCCAGGATGACCGTGGCCGCGCCGGTGACGATGTCGCCGCCGGCAAAGACGTTGGGGATGGAGGTTTCGCCTGTTTCCTCATTGACCTGGATGTAGCCGCGCTGGGTCTGGGCCAGATCGGGGGTGGCCTCCAGCAGGATGGGATTGGAGCGCGTGCCCAGGGCCACGATGGCCAGATCTGTGGACATGTCGTATTCCGATCCGGCAATGGGCACGGGGCGGCGGCGGCCTGAGGCGTCGGGTTCGCCCAGTTCCATTTTCTGCAGGGTGACGGAGGTCAGGTGCAGCTCCGCATTGCCGTTGAAGCGCAGCGGCGCGGAGAGCATGGCAAACTGCACGCCCTCTTCTTCGGCGTGCTCCACTTCCTCCAGGCGGGCGGGCATTTCGGCCTTGGTGCGGCGGTAGACAATGTGCACGCTTTCCGCGCCCATGCGCAGGGCGGTACGGGCCGCGTCCATGGCCACGTTGCCCGCGCCGAATACGGTGACGTTTTTGCCGGGAAAGGCCGGGGTGTCCTGGGTGGGAAAGTCGTAGGCCCGGCCCAGGTTCACACGGGTCAGGTATTCATTGGCCGAGAACACGCCCACCAGGTTTTCGCCGGGCACGCCCAAAAAGGTGGGCAGGCCCGCGCCCACGCCGATGAACACGGCGTCGTAGTCCTTGCGCAGATCGGCCACGTCCACGGTGCGGCCGCCCACGCTGTTAAGGTGGAATTCCACGCCGGACTGACGCAGTCCGTCGATTTCCGTGGCCACCACGCTCTTGGGCAGACGGAAGGCGGGGATGCCGTAAATGAGCACGCCGCCCGGCTCGTGCAGGGCCTCAAACACGTCCACCCGGATGCCCGCGGCGGCGCAGACGCCCGCACAGGTGAGGGAGGAGGGACCGGAACCGATGCAGGCCACCTTTTTGCCGTCCAGCGGCAGGGAGCAGGCATTGGTGCCCGTCACCTGCTCGCAGGCCGTGGTGGCGATGTAGGTGTCGGCCACAAAACGTTCCAACCGGCCGATGGCCACGGCCTGACCCTTGGCCTTGAGCACGCACTTGCCTTCACACTGGTGTTCCTGCGGGCAGACCCGGCCGCAGACCGCCGGCAGGCTGTTGGTGCTTTTGATGATGCGGTAGGCGGCGTCCATATTGTTCTGGGCCACTTGGTGGATGAAGTCGCGGATGGGCACTTCCACCGGGCAGCCCGTGACGCAGAGGGGCTTTTTGCACTGCAGGCAGCGCGCGGCCTCCTGCAGGGCCATTTCCCTGGTGTAGCCCAGGGCCACTTCCTTAAAATTGCCGCGGCGCACCGCGGCGGGCTGACAGGGCATGGGCGTCCTGGGGGCCACGGTCTTTTTGGGCTTGCTAGTTTCCATGTGTGGACCTCTGGTAGGCTTCAAGAGAAATGCGTTCCTGTTCCCGGTAGGCGGCCAGACGGCGGCGCAGTTCGGGAAAATCTACTTCATGCCCGTCAAATTCGGGGCCGTCCACGCAGGCAAATTTGGTCTTGCCGCCTACGCTTACGCGGCAGGCGCCGCACATACCGATGCCGTCCACCATGATGGGGTTGAGGCTTACCGTGGTTTTGACGCCGAAAGGACGGGTGGTTTCGGCCACGGCGGCCATCATGGGTACGGGCCCCACAGCCACCACCTCAAAGACGGCCTTGTCCTTTTCCAGTCGATCCCGCAGCAGGTCGGTGACCAGGCCCTTGTGGCCGTAGCTGCCGTCGTCTGTGGAGATGAGCAGCTCGTCCACAAAGGAGGCCAGCTCCTTTTCAAAGAGCAGCAGATCCTTGCTGCGCGCGCCGATAATGCCCACCACGCGGTTGCCCACGCGGGCGTGCCCCTTGGCGATGTGGTGCATGGCGGCAATGCCCGTGCCGCCGCCCACACAGATCACGGTGCCGTGCTTTTCAATGTGGGTGGGGTGCCCCAGGGGGCCGCAGACGTCCAGGACGGCGTCGCCCTGGTTTAGTTCTTCCAGCATGGCCGTGGTCTTGCCCATAACCAGGTAGACGATGGTGATGGTGCCCTGCGCGGGATCGGTATCCGCTATGGTCAGGGGGATGCGTTCGCCCGTGGGGCTCACGCGCAGCATGACAAAGTGTCCGGGCCGCGCTTTTTGGGCGATTTGCGGCGCGTGGAGCACCAGCTTGCTGGTTTTGCCCGGGATCAGGCGTTCCTTGTGCAAAATGGGTGTCGGCATAGGCTCTCCTCATTCAAGCAGCATTGTTGCCGATAGTAGCCATGACGTCCACGGCTTGCAAGCGGGCCGCGATTTGTAACGCTATCGCTACAATTATGTTAATAGTTATACCATGAAAAAGGCAGGAAAAATCTGTCCTGCAGAGTTGCATGGTCTGCAAAAACGTCCGAACTGATGCCCTTGTTGCGCCCGGAATATTTCAGGCATGCCGAGCCCTCGGCAACTGCGCGGGCACGGCCCCGCCATGATGCGCCATCATTGCTTGGCTGTGCGCCAAAGCCCGCGGCAGCGTTCCTTTTGTTTTTGCGGATGCGCATGTCCACTGGGGATCTGCCCTAAAGAACCTTGTCGGTTTACCGATAATGAGAAGTGTTGTGGAGAAACAGGGGCCGTTACGGCGCGCCGTGGAGGCGGGCGGGCGCGCCCCAACAAACGGGAAGCAATGACCGATTCAGGGAGGAATGGTCATGATGCACGACTGGTTGCGCGCGCTTCCCACGGCGGCGTCGCCGCCAGAGCCGGAATACGCGCCGGAACAGCGCGATCTGGAGGCTCTGGAGCGCTACCTCGCCGTGTTGGAAGCGAACAAAAAGGCCGGCCGCACGGCGGTTACAGACGCGGTGCTGGCCCTGGATATGGCTGGATTTGTGCGGGAGCGCCTGCGTGAGTCCGAGGGACGTCCTTGCGGCGCCAGCGCGGCGGTGCTGGCCTTGGCCCTGGTGCGGCGTACGGTGGACGCCCCGGACCAATAACACGATCATATTTCCCGCAGGCTAGAGCAGTTAGCGAATGAAATGATCTAACTGCTCTGCAAGGATTTTCTTGAAAATCCTTGCCACGAAATGCGAGAAAGCAGGCTTTTGCCTGCCGTAAGCGAGCATTTTAAGTGTTAAATGCTCTAGGGGGCCGACCCCTGAGCCTGCGGGAATCCGCCTGTGGAAGCGCCGTCGCGAAGGCATCCTGTGCCCTCGCGGCGGCGTTGTTTTTGGGGAAAAGGGCACAGCGTCCTGTGGCGGGCAACTTTTGACGTCCGCTGTGGACGCAGAGCTTACGGCCGCCGCTTTTACCCTTGCGGTTTTTGGGCTATGCTGGGCTGGTCGCCGGGGTGCGGGCCAAACGGCCTGCGGCACGTGGTGCTGGTTGGCATCCAGGCTGAAAACTTTTGCGCGGGGAGGATTTATGGACGGGCAAGGCGTGTTGCGGCGGGCCATTTTTCTGGACCGGGACGGCACTCTGAACAAAGATACGGGTTATGTGCACCGAAAGGAGGACTGGCACTGGCTGCCCGGCGTGGTGGAGGCGCTCAAACGTTTCCACGCCGTGGGCTATGCCCTGGTGGTGGTCAGCAACCAGTCCGGCCTGGCGCGCGGCATGTACGACCTGGCGGCCCTGCACGAGCTGGAAGCCTGGATCAACGCCGATCTGGAGGCCAAGGGCGCGGCCATTGACGCCTGGTATTACTGCCCGCATCTGCCGGAGATCACCGGCCCCTGTTCCTGCCGCAAGCCCGCGCCGGGGCTGATTCTGCGCGCGGCGGAAGAAATGGGCCTGGACCTTGCGCGCTCCTGGATGGTGGGCGACCGGGTGCGCGACGTGGAGGCGGGCCTGGCCGCGGGCTGCCGTTGCGTGCTGTTGCGGCCGGCGCAGGGCGGTTATGAGGCCGATGCGCCTGTGCCCCCAGGCGTGGCCGTGGCGCCGCATCTGGCTGCGGCGGAAGTGCTTATTCTGGGGCCGGAGCTGCGCCGTTTGCGTACAGAGCGCGAAATCCGCTCCGGACGTTTAAAGGGAGTAGGTTAATGACTCAGGGGAGGGAGTGCTGCCAAAAGATTTTTGGCTTGAGCAATTATCCCTGCGTCAATTTTTTTTGCTTGAAAAGCTACATAGGTAAGACATTCCCGCAGGAGGAAAGGGTTTGAAAAAATTTTGCGGGCGGCATTAGCTCTTCGTGCAGCTCCAGCCTCATTAGAAATTCGTTTGTCTATTAGATAGTTGATTGCTGTCTTGAGATTGGGTTTCGAAGTAAAAAAGCTATACTCAGTTATAAATTTTTCTATTCCGAGGCTTTGTAACTCTCGTGGAGCTGGCATTTGTACACTCCTTGCGGGTGTTAGGTGTACTGCGGCTCGTTTTCCTTGATGATCTGAAAGGCCTTCATGGCTTTGACCGTGCCGGCAATGCCCTGATATTTGCGCACGCCCGCCACAGTGCAGGGGAGCAGGTCTTCCTGGTCCGTGTCCAGCACCAGCACGTCGCCCACCTGCATGCGCAGCAGCTGGTTGCCGGTGATGGTGGTGCGGCCGAAGAGCACCTTCATCTCTACGGGCGTTTCCATGAGCCGTTCCTTGAGACGGGCCACCCAGGCGTGGTCCACCTCCAGGCGTTCGGTCTGGAAACTGGCGTGCAGTTTGGAACGGATGGGTTCGATGGTGGCATAGGGCAGGCAGATGACCATGGAGCCCAGGGCCGTGTCCAGCTCCACCTCAAAGGTGATCACCACCACCACGTCGCTGGGCGGCACAATGGCCGCGAACTGGGGGTTGATCTCGCTGCGCACCAGCTCCAGCTTCACATCGTGCACGGGCCGCCAGGATTCTTCCATGTTGTCCAGGGCGATTTTGACGATCTTGTCCACCACGGCCTGTTCAATGCGGGTGAACTCGCGTCCCTCCACCTTGGGCTGGGAGCCGGAGCCGCCGAAGACGTTTTCCACCAGGGCGAAGACCAGGCGTGAATCCACCACCATGATGGCGTTGCCCCGCAAAGGGTCCATCTTGAAAATGTTGATGGAGGTGGGCACGGGCAGGGAGCGCATGAACTCCCCGAACTTGGTCATGTCAATGGAAATGGGGTTCAGCTCCACCCTTTTGCGCACGGCATTGGAAAGGGCGTTGGTGCAGAGGCGTGCAAAACGGTCGTTGACGATTTCCAGCACGGGCATGCGCCCGCGGATGATGCGGTCCTGGTTGGCCAGGTCAAAAGGCACAATGCCGGAGTCGTCCTCCGGCGCTTCTGTCTCGCTTTCAATTTCGCCGCCCGAAAGGCCCCGCAACAGGGCGTCAACTTCGTCTTGCGCCAGCACTTTGTTCATGTCTGCCCCGAGCCCCCGCCGGAAGGTCTTGCCGCAGCACGGCGTTATTTTTTTATAATGCAAAAAAAAGGCCAGTTTGACAAGCGGCAAAGGCCCGGGCGCGGTTTCCCTTGCCTTTGCCCCGGCCTTGAGGCAGGCTGCGGACATGCGTCTGCGTCTTTTTTTTCCAGACCCGGCGGCGGGCGTCCGGCCTCTTGAGCTGGAGGCCGCGCCGGGCGTGCCCCTTTCGCAGGCCGTCTGGCTTTCGGGCCTTGTGCCGCCCCTGCCCCTCTGCGGCGGGCTGGGCCGCTGCGGCCGCTGCCGGCTGCGCTTTCGTCGCGCTGCCCCACCCCCGCTGCCCGCCGAAAGCGCCGTATTTACGCCGGAGGAACTGGCCGTCGGCTGGCGGCTCGCCTGCCGTCACACAGTACCGGAGGCCGGGGGCGATCTGGAACTGGAACTGCCGGCCGAGGATTTTTACGCCCCCGACGCGGGGGCAGGGGCGGCGGCCCCCAAAGCAGCCGCATTGAGCCCGACGGGGTTGCACGCGGGGCAGCTTGGCACGTCCGCCTTTGCAGCGGCTGCGCCCGGCTCGAAAACGGCTGCGCCCGGCTCGGAAACGGCTGCGCCTGGCTCACAGGTCGACGCGCTCCCGGATCTGGTCCTGGCCGTGGACCTGGGCACTACCTCGTTGTACTGGCAGGCCGTGGATCAGGAGGGCAGGACGGCGGCGCAGGGGCACGGGCTTAATCCTCAGGCCGGGGCCGGCGCGGACGTCATGTCCCGTCTGGCTGTGGCGCGGGAGCCGCAAGGCCGCGGCATTCTGGCGGCGCTGGTCCGCCGTGAGCTGCAGGCCGTGGCGGAAGGGCTGGCGGTGCGGGGCGTGGGCCGGATCGTGCGCTTGTGTCTGGCGGCCAACCCCGCCATGACGGCCATTTTTTTGGATCGCGACGTATCGGGCCTCTGCGCCGCGCCCTACAGGCTGGATTTTACCGGTGACGTCGTGGCGGACGTGCCGGGTCTGCCGCCCGTCTATGTGCCGCCCCAGCCCGCGCCCTTTGTGGGCGGCGACGTGAGCGCCGGGCTGGCGGCCCTGCTGGAGCGCGGCGCGCCCCGGCCTTTTGTGCTGGCGGATATGGGCACCAATGGGGAAATGGCGCTGCTGACCGACACGGCGCTTTGGCTTACCAGCGTGCCTTTGGGGCCGGCCCTGGAGGGCATCGGGCCCCAGTGCGGCCAGCAGGCCGGGCCCGGCGTGGTCACGGGCTTTGCCCTCACGCCCCTGGGCCTGACGGCGCGGCTTTTTGCGGAGCCTGCGGCGGCCGCGCCCCACGGCGCGGCCTGTCCTTGTTCCGCCTGTGCCGCTGTCGGGCCCGGCACGCAGCCGGAGCCTGCCGCGCGGGCGCGCGGCATCAGCGCCACGGGGTACTTGTCCCTGTTGGCCGTGCTGCTGCGCGCGGGCCTGCTGCAATCCGATGGGCGGCTGGACCCGGCCCCGGCCATGCCTCTGACCCGCCGTCTGGCCGCCGGTCTGGAGCACGGGCGGCTGCGTCTGCCGCACGGCCTGTGGCTGGATGCCGGGGATGTGGAGGAACTGCTCAAGGTCAAGGCGGCCTTTGCCCTGGCCCTGGAGGCCCTGCTCCGGGCGGCGGATCTGCCCGTGGCCGGGGTGGCGCGTCTTTGTCTGGCCGGCAGTCTGGGGGCGCACGTTTGTCTGGAGGATCTGGAAACCCTGGGCTTTTTGCCCGCCGGGCTGGCCCGCCGCACCGAGGCCGTGGGCAACACGGCTCTGGAAGGGGCCGCCCTGCTGGCCCGTTGTCCGGAACGGGGCGCGGCTGTAGCCCGGCTCTGTTGCAAGGCCCACGTCCTGGCCCTCACCCAACAACCGGATTTTGCGCACGACTATTTGCGTCAGATGCGCTTTGGAGGTTGAATGTCCCGCTCTGCCGCCGCTCCACGCGGCGTATCGTCGTCCCCCAAATCCCGACGGGACGGTTCCCGGCCCCGTAAGCCCGCGTCCCCCGCAAACCCCGCTGCTCAGGGGCAGGGCCATTGGCCTGACCGCAAGGGTATGGGGCGGGGGGAGCCGGATGGGGAGCGCCGTCCGTCCGGGCAGTCGCGCCCGTCGCGTGCGGGTCGGGACGCGCCGCAGCCCACGGGGCCGCGTCCCCCGGCGGAACGTCCGGCCCGTCCCTCTTCCGCAGGGCGTGCGTCCCACGCGGGAGCCGCGTCCCAAAGGAAAGCGGAGGCCGGGCGTCCGTCTGTCGGCGGGCCCGGCTCTTCACTCTGGACAACGGCGGAGCGCCTGCTGCCCCCTGTGCCTGAGGCTGCGCGCCTTCTGCTGGAACGCCTGCCCGAAGCCTTGCGCCGGGTCCGTCCGCTCAGTGCGGCCCACCGGCGTTCTCTGCCCGACGATGTGGCCGCCCTGTCCCAGCTGCTCACCACGGAGCGGGCCGGGCTGCAGCGCCCGTACTGGAGCTCTCCGGCGGCGGTGAGCGCCTATCTGTATTACTTCCTGCCCTGGAATCTGCTGCGTCTGACGCGGCTTTTGGCGGCGTTGCCCCTGTCGGACCCGCGCGCGGCAGCTCCGGCCGGGGGGCAGGCCCTGTTGCTGGACCTGGGGTCCGGGCCGCTGACCCTGCCCCTGGCCCTCTGGCTGGCCCGGCCGCAGTGGCGCAGGGCTTCCGTGCAGGTGCTGGCCGTGGATACGGCGGTGCAACCTTTGGAGTTGGGCCGGGACCTGCTGGCCGCCCTGGGCGAGCTGAGCGGCGAACCGGTCTGGCCCGTGCGCCTGGCGCGCGCCCCCTGGAACGCGCCGCCCGCGCCGCCGCCCCTCTGCTGGCCGGGGGACGGACCCGGCCCTGGCTGGTGAGCGCGGCCAATGTGCTCAACGAACTGCGTTTTGGCGGACACGGCGGGCACGGCCCGCATGAAGATGCGGACGTGGAGGCTGAAGAACGCCCCCAGGGCTGTCGGGACGAACGGCTGGAAGCCCTGCTGGCCTCGCTGGGGCCGCTGTTCTGGGAGCGGGAGGCGAGCGGCGAAGCGGGCGCGGCCCTGGCGGACGCGGCAGGGAACAGCCCGGCGAAGCTCGGCCCGTGTCGCAGCGAAGACCGCAGCCAGGACGGCGTGTCCGCTGTGGCGTCCGGAAGCCCGTGCGGGGTGGCATCCGAACTTGTGTCCGGGCCGGACCTGCTGGTGGTGGAGCCGGGCACCAGGCTGGGCGGCGGCACGGTCATGCGCCTGCGTCGTCTGGCCCTGGAGGGCGGCCTGCGGGCCGTGGCTCCCTGCCCGCACAGTGCGGCTTGCCCTCTGCTGGAAGAACGCGGCCGGGGCTGGTGTCATTTTACCTTTGACAGCGGCGGCGCGCCTGCCTGGCTGGAGAAAATTTCTGTCCAGGCGAGGCTGGCCAAAAGCGGCTTGAGCCTTGCGCCCCTGCTGTTGACCCCGCGTGCCGCAGGGAATGCCGGAACGGTGGAGGCGCGCGGCGCGATGGCCGGAGAAGGCCCCACCAACAGAGGGCATGGTGAGGGCGGCGCGCCGTCGGCTGTGACAAAGAGTCTGGCCAGGGTGCTTTCCGCACCTTTTGCGGTGCCGGGGCTGCGCGGCGAGGCGCGTTATGCCTGTATGGACGAAGGGCTGGCCCTGCTGGAGGATGCGGCTGGCCTGGCCAGTGGCGACCTTGTGCCCGTGCGTGTGCCGGAACGCGCGCGCCGCGACCGCAAAAGCGGGGCCGTCATCCTGCCCGCGCCGCCAAAAAAATAACGGCAGGACAGAGCAGGGCGCAGCCGCGCCGATGCGACGCAGGGGCTTGACACCCCCCGCCCGCCAATGGTTAAACCAAGCCCGAAGCCGATACGGAAACCAATTTCGGAGCGTGGCGCAGTCTGGTAGCGCACCTGCTTTGGGAGCAGGAAGTCGCTGGTTCGAATCCAGTCGCTCCGACCAAATAAATCAAGGGTTTATGGTTATTCACCATAAACCCTTTTTTGTTGGGACATACAAAAGGACATACAAAATATTTTTTCGAGATGTCGATATGAAAATAAAAACAAATCATTCCAGCATGTTATTATTTTATTGATATTAATGTCATGTGCAATCGTTGACCTTACCCCATTGCGTATACCACTTGTAACTTAGTGGTTCCTGTTGGGTTATGGGGTCTGTTCTGTCGGCAAAATTCTTCCGGCGTCAGCCAGCCCAAGGAGCTGTGCGGACGCCGCTGGTTGTAGTCCTGTCTCCAGGCTTCAACTGTTTGACGGGCATCATGTACGGATGAAAACACATATTGATTCAAACAGAGGTGGATCCCATTGTTCGCCGACAATCCTCTTCAACCGAGCGTTTTCATCCTCCAATTGCCGTAGCCGTGTGGCATCAGAGACTTGCATCCCACCGAATTTGCTGCGCCATTTATAAAATGTCGCGTCCGAGATGCCGTTCTGTCGGCACAAATCGACAACGCGCACTCCTGCCTCGGCTTGCCGCAATATCCCAATAATCTGCTCTTCGGTAAATCTGCTACGTTGCATCCTTGTGCTCCTGTGTCAGGAACACGAACTTTTTAATGGCATACTTTTCGGGGGGAGGGTCATTATCACAACGGGCGGCGCAGCTTCTTCGCTGAAAGTGCGAATGATTTCTTCAAGGCGCGCCTTGACCGCACTAATTGGGCGTGCTGCTGCGCTGAGTTGCATAACTTCTCTCCTATACGGCTGTGCTCGTAGGTGCTGGATCACTCTTCAAGCCTCATGGTATCCGTTTGGGGCGAAGGGCCAAAGATATACGCTTCTTGTGGGAGATCGAGCAAGCTTAGATATTTTTCTGTAAGAATTTTCAGTCCCTTGTGTCTATAGAGTTCCTTACTCTGGTAGCGTAGATCAAAGCTGAGGATACAGTGGGGACAAGCCGTTTCACAGTTGTGCTCTCGGCAGAGCAGGTGCTCACGCGCGTCGCGCAATAGATCCACCATGTATTCTTCAGCGGAAGAGGCATATCCTGCGGCGTTTTTATCGAAGACAAATATGGAGGTGCAGAGCTGTTTTCCTTCTATCTTGCGGGATGCCACGGTGCATTCCAACTCTTCCGTCTGAATGCCTAGTCGTGCGGCCAGAGCGTCGCGAATGGCGATGGCTATGGGGAAAGCCTGTTCCGTGTCGTTGAGCCAGGACTGATCTTCCTTGCGTATTTGTAGTTCGAGAACGTCAGTTTTGCTTTCGAAGGCAAGCCAGAGCGGGGCTTTTATCTTCCACTGCATTCCTTCCCGACAGGCTGGACAGACATGGTTGGCGGGGTCATTCTCGTTCTTTCCTCCACGGAGTTTTTTATGATGCTGCATGGTAGAGGGAATTTCACCTGTTTCGGAGATAGATTCCACTCGGCCACAGGCCAGACATATGGCATAGCCCTTGCCGTACAATCCGCGGGCACTGTGAAAGACCGTACCGGACGTGGTGCAGCGAAAGCGAGCTGCTTCGTGAAGGCCCAGGGATATCCATGGGCCACAGGCGCACACGTCGGCCTCGGCATGACTCAGGCCTATCACACCCAAGCTGGCATTGTTGGAAGGCTCCTCGAAAAAATCGACAGCAAAGCCTGCAGGTTCAAGGTATTCATGCCAGTTTTCTTTGGACAGAGGCTCCCCGCAATCGCTGCATACCGTCAGGCAACGGCTAGCCGCCGTGCCGAAGTTACCGCATTTCCTGCAGCGCCAGCGGCTTCGTATGTTTTGCAGTTCCGCAGCGGCTTCTTCGGAAGCGGGGATGTGCCAGTTCAATGTAATACCCTTCGATTTGTAGACAAGGCCGTTGATGGCGACACTGTTGCCGGGCGCATATTCGGTAAGAGCCGTAGCCAGGGAGCGGCTGGGCAGCTCCCTACGCAGGAACATGTTGTCCGCATTTTCTCTGCTTTCATGCTTTCTGCGCTGCTGGGACAGAAAAAGGGCAAGGTGCATAGTGTCGAATGTGGCCACATGCAGAGGGAAACCGTGGGCGGGCAAAAATTCCTGTGAGATGAGTTCCTTGAGCAGATATTCTCTGGCCATGCGCTCTTTGCGGAGGATAACGGCCTTTCTTGCTGCAGAATTTTCCTGATCCGTGTTGCTCAGCATGGCCTTTTCCGCCTGATTCAGGGCATCGTAATCCCCTCTCCAGCGTTGGTACGCCCTGTTCATTATTTCAGCAGCTTTTTCAGCCATGTCCCCTGGACGTTCGTTCTGGAACAAGCTGTTACGGCATAGAATCCGTATGGCTTCCTGCAGGGGAGAGTCTTTTTCTAGCGTCTTGAAGCGAAGGGAGAAAAGTTGGGCCGCCGGTTTTTTACCAGTAAAAAAGGCTTCACAGGAAAGCTTGGCCAAATCTTTATCATCCGCCTGGTGTCGGTCTTTGAGAAAGGCTGTGAGCAGAAGGGCGTTGACATGCCTTTGAAGTATGACGGGGCTGTTCAGCGATACTCTGGGCATGGGCAGCGGAGTGTCAAAGGCCCATCTGCTGTTGGCATATGCCGCCATTTCATGAGGGTTGTCCTTGCACATGGTAAAGGTGAGTGCGCGCGTTTCCCCACGGCGGCCGGATCGTCCGGCACGCTGGAGATAGTTGGCAGAGTGGGGAGGCACGTTGTTCATGCCCACGATGGAAATACCACCTATGTCTATGCCCATTTCCATAGTGGTGGAGCAGGAAAGCACATTGATGTCCCCAGCCCGAAATTTTTGCGTACACAGCTCCAACTCAACGGACGTAAGTTGCGCGGAATGTTCCTGTGCCCGAAAGTAGGGCGTCAGTCCCACTACGCTATCGTGGTCGGCAAACCAGAGACCTGCCTGGCGGAGCGTCTGAACATTTTTGTTTTCCGAAAGCCATGTACGGGCTTCTTGTATGCCGTTTTCAGAAGAGGGTCCGAAAGGATGCGGATAGAGAGGAATGTTATACTCCTGGCAAAGAGTATCCTTCTCGCTTTTTTGCGGAATGTAGGGGGAGAGCTTAGCAAAGGTTGTGTCTAGAAAGTTTCGCGTAAAGGGGCAGAGCCACGCTTTTTTTAGCGGTGCAAAGCCCATGGCCGAGGTGCGCAGAAGAATACCGTCGTCTTCATGTCGCGAACAGAGCGAAGAGGCGTTTGAAAGTTGGTTCCATGCCTGACGAAGGATACTGTCGATCTCGTCAGCATGGTCCCACTGTTCGGAATCAAGGTGGAGGGCGTGCTCAAGCAGGCGTACCAGTTTGTGACGCCTGTTGCGGCGGCACTGGGGCCAGATAATTTGGAAGCGTTTGTGTTGCTCCGTGCCGGGGGCCAGGATGAAGTTCTGGTTGTAGGGCATGCCCAACCATTTTCTCCAGTTCCTGGAAAAGTCGGTAGCTCCGTTGGCCCGGAACATAACGTCAAGGCAGATTTTCAAAAAGTTTTTCCAGTCCTCCAGACTCAGACTTTTACGTTGGAACTCCCGAGGGAAGTCGGATATCTGGTTCAGTGCCGGATAGCACACGGCCATGAGTCCCCTTGTCTCAAGATTGGCCCCCTTGGCCGGACGTCGTCCGAATTCCCGGAAAATAAGCATGTTGGCAAAATCCTCCGTACCGGAACTTGAGGAAAGCAGCATGGGAACTTTTTCTTGGTAGAGCCGGTAAAGAGTCTCAAAACTGGAACGTTCATTCTGAAGTGCCCTAGCCATATCGCTGAAGGAGACGGGGGTAATGTTTTTGATATTTGCGAGCTCAGTTTTTTTATCGTCCAAAATACTCTGCAGACTGGACCGGATCTCTTCTGGCAACGCCTCAAGGTTGGCGATTTCCTGATGCAATTGGACAATTTTTTCATCATTATTGCGGTTACAGTCCTGCAGGCCAATGTGATAGAGAAGCCCGCGTATACGCGTAAGTTCGGAAAAAAGTTGCATTCGCATGGCAGAACGCGCCGTTCCCTGTCTGCTGTCGTTGAACGTGAGCATTTTGCGTCCGCGGCAGGGGTGCTGAATGGGATCCGTACCGTCAGGAGCGAATTCCAGAAGCACTGGAGCGATAGTGTTCTGCAGATAAGGAGTACCAATGAAGTTGTAATAATAGAAATTCTGATTGCCCCGCGGCGTTTCCTGACAGTGGGGACACACAAGATAGCCTTCATCATGTCCATGTTCCTTCAAAAACACGCGGACGGCATTACCTGAATCCTTGTCCATGAGTCGACAGGATTTTTTGTCGAGAAAGAAGGGATTCAAAGAAAGACCAGGCTGGACAAGCAGAACCGCGTAGGAGTCTGGAAGACGCTTGGTAGTTGTTTCTTCGTCGGTCAGAGCGTTATCTTCCTCCTCAAGATCAGGGTGATGTTCCTTTTGCATGAGAAATTCTGCGGGCAGGCCTTCTTTATTGGTACTGTCCTGCTTTTGTGCCAAAAGGAAGGGGGTGCGGCAGCCCTTGCATGTGACGATTTCATATACGGGACTTCCACAGGAGCAGTGGATGCGGGATTCTGTCCATACGGTGCCATAGGGCCAGTCGTCCTGCAGTTCCTTTTGTCTGTGAGGACAGTTCGGATCCGCGCAAGCCCAGAGACCGAGAAGCCCTTTGCCGAACATGTGGGCACGCAACGGAAGAAACGGCGTGCCACCATCTCCTAAGGTCCACGACAGAACATCAAGCCAGCGCAGCGCAGCGGAGACATCACAGGCAAGGCCGTGCTCTTGCAGCAGGGCGCGTATTTCAGAAAGGCGAGCTACAGTGTTATGCCGTGTGAATAGGGCACGCAGGGCTTTTGCCGTTTCCGAGCGGCAGAGAGATTTATGGCGGGTGGCGTCTCGAGGTGTGTCGGGGGACATAGCCTCCAGTTCTTCCAAGGTGACAGTCTGGCCTTCCAACTGGGGAAGTTCGGGAATCATTCTCTCTCCGGCAATGAGGGAGACCTGAGACACCGGAACCCCCGCAACGTCCGCAAGAAAGCGCTTCAAATCTTGGCCGGCCGGACCGTCAGGATCGCCAATGGTGGCGGAAGTAGCTACAAAACGTACGGCATCAGGCGTCACTCCAAAGGCCATCTGTACACGGCGCAGAAGAAGTGAAAGCTCCGCAGCCTGGGAACCTATATAGCAGTGTGCTTCATCGAGCACTATCCATTCCAGTTTGCCCTGGGATTTCTGCAGAATAGAGGCGTCTTCTGTACGTATCAGCATGTATTCTAGCATGGACGCGTTGGTGAAAAGAATAGGGGGAGGACAAGAACGAAGTTCCTCGCGAGAGAGGACTTCATTGTCATGCTTTTTTTCATGGGCAGGCAAGCTGTTGGGCGTATTACCGTTGTATAGACAGAAGCGTATGTCGCCGTTAAAGCCTCGCGTCCATGCGTCGAGTCGGTCGCGCTGACTGCTGATGAGAGCATTGAGAGGATAGAGAAAAAGTGCTCGTACGCCCTCAAGCGGGCTACCCTGTTTCGCGCTTTGACAAGCCAGCCTGTGAAGGATGGGGATCATGAAGCATTCCGTTTTTCCCGACCCCGTGCCACTGCTGATGACGGCGGAGGCAGGGGTTTCTCGGCAAAGGGTTTCCCATGCCTCAAGCTGATGCGTATAGGGACAGCGGGAAGGCGGAAAGGCATAGTCCTGTCGCAGTTCTTCTGGTGGATTGCTCAAACATTGGACAAGACGTTTATTCAGCAAACGGCCCGTCAGATCCGCTATACTAACTTCTGTCTGTCGCCAGCCGAAGGTGGCCTCAAAGGAAGGGTCGCCTACGAGGCTGCCTTCTTCGCCTGGAGCGCAGGAAAGCATGGCATCTAGGCAGCGGCGCAGAGAGTCATTGTTCAGGGGCAGCGTAGAGGGCACTGCCTCCCGTATGCGAGCCTGAAGACGGGGAAAAAGCCTGGAAAAATACGATAGAGACATGATCATTCCTTTAATGTGAAATTCTCTGCTGCGCAGCAGTAAGTCGTGAGTGTTGAGGCCTGCTCAAACCATTCGGCATCAAAATGAAGATGTTTACGGATGTGAAAGATGACATCCTGGCTAGGTGGGAGGGAGATAAATACTTCCTTAGAAACGAAAGCCTGGATTGCCAGTAGGATAGGCAGGCCAAGGACGCCGCTTTTGTACCCCTGGGCAAAAGGCAGAAGAGCTTTTATTTTTTTATTGTAATGTCCCTGTTTGACGAGAGGGGTGAAGTCTGTAGGCCATACGTCATCGGCATGTCGTCGAAGTAGCTTCTGCATTTCGGCATTGTCATTTTTGAACAGGATACTAGTGACCTGTTCGGCGGTATAATAGTCTCTGAGACTATTCAGGATATGTTCGTCGCGGGGCAGGCAGAGCGCAAAATGCAGCAAAGAATTGACGGCAGGGCAGCATGAGCCAAGTTTTTCCATTCTTTTCTGCATATGTTCCTGCCAGTATCTGAAGGCCATGTCGCCAGGAATACGTTTTTCAAGATAGAGCCTGATGTCTGCACTGGCGGCGTTCCAGTCCTGTAGGGAAACAAAAGTCCACAGGAAGGGAAGCTCTGTACTGACTCTGGAGGTAAGAGACTGAAACGATATCCCCGGGTGCAGCGCGATCAAGGCCATAATACGTGGGGAACGAAGGAAGGCCTGCCAGACTTCCAGAGTGGAAAGCGGTAGGTTTTTCACGTGGCTCAGTAGGGTAAGGAGGGTCGTCCATTCTGGAGCATCTAAGTTTTTTTCCATGGTGCAAACACAAGCTAAAAAAGCCTTTTGACGGGTCCCTCTTTCATTTTCGGCAATAGCAGCCTGCAGGCTGTTACGGGGGAGATCATCGTGACCGTCATATACAGGCCATAGGAGCGGACGAAGAGAGGTTCCTTCCGTATCGTTGAAAATGAGCCAGGGCCCTGGTCTATCCAGGCATTCAGTGATTTCCCATGTCCCCGAAGGTGTGCCGTCATCGAGCAGCATTTCCGCAAGCGAAATCAACCCAAGTTCCGGGTGGTCAAGCAACAGTGCTTTGATGGAGTACCCCTGTGGTGGGTGAGTTCCGTGCTCTGGAATGGATAATACAGCCTTTGTATCATCCGGTATAAGGCAAGCTTCGTAACGTGTCAACCTCCAGCCTGCGACATTGTGTCCATCAAAAAGAATGTCCAGAGATACATAGGCATCCAGCTTACTTCCCATGGCAAGCATTTCTAAAAGAGCTCCTTGCCAGTCTATGAGGCGAATAATGGTGCCGTTGCTATATTTTTCCAGAGGATAATACAGGCTTTTCCCGTTATTGAGGGAGAGACGTAGCGCAGCATGGTGCACTCCAGTACTGAAACAGTACAGACAGAGTCCATGGAGAAGAAAAACGCAGATTTGTTTTTTCGGCAGGATTTCTTGCCCATCGGCATTGAAAAGACGAGCCCCTTTTTGCGGGAAAGGTACACGGATCTGTGCGGGATGAGGATTCCCTTGCCAATGTACCCACAGGTCTACCGTCGCTGGTGGTACATGTCCTGGCAGGGCTCTTAGGGCAAGTTCGAGTCGATCTCCCTGACAGCGGCAGTCTATATCCAGGCCTTCCTGTGATCGGGCGAAGGTTGCGCTCACAGCGTGCCACCGATCAAGGCGTATGAGGCCGTTTCCTTCAGCATCCGTTCCCAGGTTCACAGAGGCATCTGAGGGGAGAAGAAGTATGCGGTTGCGCAGGCTTGCTCCACCGCTCGCTTTGAACCATACCTGCGCGATGCCAGCTGGCATGTTCGACGAGGAAAGGGAGGAAAACTTCTCCATCCCCGGGGTCTTTCCCAGCAGTTCGCCGCGCGGAATTCTGGTTCTTTCCGTGGAGATGACGGCTTTGGGGAGACCGCGGAAGGCCAGGGCTGGCTGGATCATCTCCACGTCCCAGAAGCGGTTAGTTCTGCTCCAGTCGTATTCTTCCCCGTTCAGTATGGCGGTTTGCATCAGGAACACGAGGTCACCATTTCTCAGCTGGCCGGATTCCACCATGCGATATACATGTCTGTCTGTACCCGATAGGGGCCCCACATGCTCCGCCTTTTCAGCCTCCCATCCTGGAGCAAGTGCAACATACGCTACTTTGCCGCGAACGCTGCCCCCGCCCTGCTGTCGGAAGCGGTAGTCATACTGTTCCCCTTCGAAAATCCAGGGCAGTTCCGCGTCGAGTTCTGTACCACCGAGACAAACATGGATTTGGCAAAAGCCCGAAGGTGCTGTGTACCGGATAAGGATCTCTTGTGTGGCATCCAGACCGGAGAACAGGAAACTCTGCTTCTGCTGAAAAAAGTAAAAGTTATTCTCAGCATGTTTTTTCAGGACGGACTCAAAGGCTTTTTGCCCTGAGCTGATGCGCATCGAGAGCAGCCGATGTGTGTGTTCACCGAGTTTAGTATCTATCTTGGAAGGCATGTCTATGCGGGCCTGAAGCCCCCAGTTTTGCCCACTCCTCCTGGCAAGGCAGCGACGGACGGCGATGGGACTGCCGGACTGTGCTGCTTGCGTGGAAGAGGTGGCGTCTTCAAGCAGACGGTTCAGAAGATCGCGGGCAGCCTCGTCATAGAGAGGCAGAGGAAAACGGGCGCGCCAGTCTGGGGCCTTCGCATCCAGCTCTGCCATGGCGTCTTCGAGCGTGCTTGCCCGGAGGAATTTTTTTATGTCGAGGATGGCATTGATGGAGTCGGCCAGGAGCGCCGTGATGCTTGCGTCCCGGTAGGACTGGGGCAGAAAGTTCTTAAAACTTTCGACCCAGGTCGTGATGATGTCACCGGACTGGTTGGAGTGCAGGGCTTCTTGCAATACGGAATGGAGTATGCGGCCTACGGCACCACGGTTTTCACAAAGCAGTCTTTGCGGCAGTCCGGCTTCGCGTGCGATGGCCCCAAGATACTTATATCCCTTGTTGTTTTCTTCGAGTCCCCAGAATCTAAGACCAGTGCTGATGAGGCCTTTTAGTTCCTGAGTGGAGTTCTTCAGGGTGATATTGAGCCCCTCCAGAATAACCTCGTACGACCATGTCGTCCCTGCATATCTCTGCTGCCAGCAGAGCGAAGCATAAAGCACAAAAACAGCATTAAATTCAGAAACGTTTTTCCACAGGGCGAAGGGATTTTGACGCCCCAGCTTGGAAGCTGCAGCCACGTTTTGTCGCAATCCTTCTTCCAGAGACAGAAATTCCTCCGGTGTGGGATGATAGGAAAAAAGATGGCGGCCATCCGGTTCATGAAGTCCCCGCCGGGAAAGAAATGCGTTCAGCCAGTCTTTGCTCTTGAACTGTTGCATAGAGGTGGTCCCCATTGTTCGGACAGCAAATAGCGCTTTGTTAGCTAGTTTTACCCTTATCAGGCTGCCTTTAAAAGTCCTTGTTCATGAAAACGTTCCGGGGGGACCCCACCCAGGCTGCTGTGCGGCCGGAAACGGTTGTAGAAGTCAATCCACCAGAGGTGGTCCCCATGACCTTACCCCATTGCGTATACCACTTGTAAGTTAGTGGTTCCTGTTGGGTTATGGGTTCTGTTCTGTCGGCAAAATTCTTCTGGCGTCAGCCAGCCCAAGGAGCTGTGCGGACGCCGCTGGTTGTAGTCCTGTCTCCAGGCTTCAACTGTTTGACGGGCATCATGTACGGATGAAAACACATACTGATTCAAGCATTCATCGCGGAATTTCCCGTTGAAGCTTTCAATATGCCCGTTATCCGTGGGTCTCCCCGGACGAGTAAATTCTATCTCCACGTTATGCTCAGATGCCCAGGCATCCAGTGCCTTACCACTAAATTCCGGGCCATTATCAACTTTTATCCGCTGTGGCTTTCTCCCTTGAAGGCGTAATCTTTCCAACACTCGCACAACACGCAAGCCAGGCAGTGACATATCTACCTCAAGTGCCGGGCTTGAGCGATCCCACAGATCCGCAATCGTCAAAATCCGGATGCGGCGTCCATTCATAAGGGCATCGCTTACAAAATCCATCGCCCACTGTTCATCCGGGCCTGTAGGGCCCACTTGCTCGACCCGGGTATGGCTCGGGCGCTTCGTCCGTTTCCGTGTACGCAGAGAAAGCCCCTCCTCCCGGTAAATTCTTTCTGTCCGTTTATGGTTCTGCACCAAGCCTTCGCGGCGCAACAGTGCATGCAACCGGGGAGAACCGAAACGCCGTCGCTCTTCCGCCAGTTCCCGCAAGCGAGTGCGCAAAAGCAGATCGCGGTCCTTGGATGGCGGCCGCCGGGCGGAGCCGCGGTTAAACTGGATGACTCGGCAAGCCCGCCGCTCTGAATAGCCGTGCTCCCTCAGAACGTACTGCACGGCTTCTCTGCAAGCTGCGGGCTTCAGAAGTTTTTTGAGAGTACATCCTTCAGGACGACAATATCAAGAGCCTGTTCGCCGACAATCCTCTTCAACCGAGCGTTTTCATCCTCCAATTGCCGTAGTCGTTTGGCATCAGGGACTTGCATCCCACCGAATTTGCTGCGCCATTTATAAAATGTCGCGTCCGAGATGCCGTTCTGTCGGCACAAATCGACAACGCGCACTCCTGCCTCGGCTTGCCGCAATATCCCAATAATCTGCTCTTCGGTAAATCTGCTACGTTGCATCCTTGTGCTCCTGTGTCAGGAACACGAACTTTTCAATGGCATACTTTTTGGGGGGAGGGTCAAAATGTGTTTTATATATTAAAAGAGTTTTAAATGTTTTTGGTGTATTCGTTAGGTATGCGGAACCTATTTGCAGCATAGGCAGGTGGTATTTGTTCGCAGGGCAACAGAAAAGCCGGATTGCTCCGGCTTTTCTTATCTTCTCTGCGTGGATGAATTTTATCTGGCGCTGTGGGCGTCACGCGCAAGGCAGTTGGCTATCCAGACCTTGACCAGCGCCTGACGGCTCACGCCCAGGTGGCGGGCCTCCGTATCCAGCGCTTCCACCATCCAGGTGGGAAAGTCCACATTGACCCGCTGCGTCTGCTTGTTGGGCCTGCGGCCTGCTGCCCAGTCCACATGGCCGGAAATGTCTTCGCCAGCGTCAAAACGGCGGTCAAATTCCTCTGCGGAAATATGTTCACGATCCATAGTGTTCCACCTCGTCCTTGCGGGCGCGCCGTACGGAAATGATGCGCACGGCGTTGCCCCTGTATGTGATAACCCCGGTCCAGATCTTGCCCCCAATGCAGCCAATGACAAGAAAGCGCGGCTCCCCGGTGCGCAGCACGGGAACCTCCAGCAGGTTTTCGTCTTTCCACAGGGCCTTGGCCTCTTCAAAATCGAGGCCGTGTTTGGCCTTGTTGGCCGCGCTCTTGGCCGGATCGTATTCAAACTTCATACTCATAAGGTATAAAAAATATACCGTTTGTCAATGGGCGGCGAGGGGCTGCCTGGGGGTGTTTGCATATAAAGCGGCACAGGGGTTCGCAACACCGTAATAAGTGTAATCGTCTGTAATTCAGGTGTGATATGGTGTAACATTTTTTAGGGCTATTTGTAATATCTGTATAAATTCAGTTAGTTAAAAGGACACAAAAATTACAGCAAAGAGTAATTTTATTACATGGAAAAGTGTAACCATATTACAAAAATATTACACTTTAATATACTGAAATATAATGAGATTACACTTATTACACCTTTCCGATGCCCCCGAAAATATTTTGCGGTTATTTTTCCAAGAGGGCCAAGTTTAGAGGCATTAAACAAACTTTTCAGCATGTTGTGCTGTTTTTGCGTTATGTCTGCTTATGGACAAAAAGCCCCGCGCCGGACGAGGGGTTCCGGCATGGGGCTGGACCGTGGGAAGCGACCCGGGAGGGAAAGATCAGAGGGCCAGCCGGGCCTGCCCCAGGGGGCGCCTGTTGCGGCGGCGGCAAAAATGCAGCAGATATTGCACATAAGGCGCGCGCCCTCGGCTGGGTCGCTTTGCCGAGCCGCGTAGCTCAGCAGGCGGCGGAACGCCTCGCGTTTATACGCTTCCGGCAGGCGCATGATCTGCTGCACGTCGTCCATGATCAGGGGCAGGCCGTAGCAGCCGGTTTTGCGGATAGAGGGCAGCACCCCGCCATAAATCCATCTTTGAAAGGGCAGGGCTTGGGGGTTGTCGCTGCGGCCCAGAAACCAGTACAGACCAGGTTCGGCAAGGCAGGGTCTACACCAAAGACAGGGGCAAGCCCTTTTTAAGGGTTCACCCCGAAATGCGCGTTGGCCCGCGTTTGCCTGTCCCAAGCGGGCATTTCTCTTTGAAGTGCCCTGGCAGGTCAGCAGCCGCCCGTCGCTGAGGCGCAAGCGTAGCTCAGACGTTGAGATGCAGGAGCCTGATCCGTTACAACGAGGAAGTTACGGGCAAAGACAGCAGCGCCAGCTGCGGATGCAGACAGCATCGCTATGTTATTTGCGCGGGTAAGTGCCGGAACAAGCGTGCCGTAACCGTTGAGAATGCGTATTCTCAACGGAACGCTGTTCTAGAGCAGTTAGCGAATGAAATGAGCTAACTGCTCTGCAAGAATTTTCTTGAAAATCCTTGCCACAAAATGCGAGAAGGCAGGCTTTTGTCTGCCGTAAGCGAGCATTTCAAGTGTTAAATGCTCTAATAGACCAGCGCTTCGGGCAGAACGCAGAAGTCCGCCGGGGCCCCCGGTTCCAGGCGGCCCGCGCCGCTGGCCTGCAGGTTGAGGGCAGCTACGCCGTTGACCGTGAGCAGGCGCACCAGGGCTTCGGGCGGCACGTCCAGGGTTTCGCGCAGCCACGCGGCCTCCTGGCGTACGTCCAGGTCGCGGTTGGAGGTCAGGCCGTCTGTGCCCAGGCAGAGCAGGCAGCCGCTTTCCATCAGTTCGCGCACCGGGGCCAGACCTACGTCCAGGCGGCGGTTGGAGCGGGGGCAGAGGCAGAGGGCCGCGCCGCTGGCCGCCAGCACTTCCACTTCCTGCTGGTCCAGCTGTACGCCGTGCACGGCCAGGGTCCCCGCGCACAGTAAACCCAGGCGCAGGGCGTAGGCCAAAGGCCGCAGGCCCGGCGCGCGCCAGTCCGGCGGCAGCACCACCCCCGCATAGCAGTCCAGCAGGGGCCCCGCGCCTTCCGTGAGCAGCTGCGTTTCCTCCGGCGATTCCGCCAAGTGGAAGGAAAATACCCGCCCCATGCGGCGGCAGTTTTCGTGCGCGGTTTGCAGCACGTCCGGCCCGGTGGAGTAGAGGGCGTGTCCGCCGGGGGCGCAGCGCGCCGCCAGAAAGGGGTCTTCCTCGGCGGCCTCGCGGCAGCGCGGCGGCCAGGGGCCTTCCCCCTGGGCAAAGGGCGGGCCAAAGCCGAACCACTCACAAAAATGGCTTACCGTAAGGCCTGCAGCACGGGAAGCCGCATCGGCCACCAGGATGCCGTGGGGCAGGGAACCGGCCACATTGCCCACGCAGCGCGTGCCCATGGCGGCCATATCGGCGCAGGCCGCCTCTGCCGCAGCCACCACCGCGCTGGCGGCCGCCGCGTCCTGGGGCGGGCTCAGCAGGGGGATGAGGCTTTGGAGCCAAGCCGTAAAACCGGCTTCCCAGCGGGTACGCCCGGCCAGGTGGGAGAGCTCCAGGTGGGTATGGGCATTGACGCAGGCCGGGGCCAGGCATACGGGCCCCACGTCCCGCACCAGCGCGCCCGGCGGCAGGGGCGTGGAGCCCCAGCGGCCCACGGCCTCCACCAGACCGTGGCGCACCACCAGCACGGCATTGTCCACGCGCTTCAGGGGGGCAAAAAGGCGCGCGCCGCGCGCTGGTTCCTCCCCGGTCAGGGGCAGCAGGCTTTTGGCGCGGATGGCAAGCACGGGGCCGTGGCCTGCATCCCGATCGGGTGCGATGCCATCGGGCAGAGGCTGCGCTGGTGAGGAAAGGGGCGGCGTGGCGTGCACAGGGCCTCCGCGTTCAGCGAGGGCGGCGGGCAAACTGGCCGCCAGCCACGTAAAACGTGTTTTCCACAATGAACAGGGCATGGGGGTCAATGCTGTAGACCAGGTTTTCCAGGCGCTTGAGAGCCACGTTGTTGGTGACCGTGAGCAGAATTTCGCGGTCCACGCCGGAATAGGCCCCCTTGCCGCGCATAAGGGTCACGCCAAAACGCTCTGAAACCAGGATGGCCTCGCTCACTTCTTCCCCGTGGTCGGAAATGACCATGACCAGCTTGTAGCGGTTAAACATGCCCAGCACGTATTCCAGGGTCTGGGACGAGATGAACATCATGATCATGGACGCCACAATGCTGTCCAGGGGCATGTGTGTGCCTGCCGCGAGAAAGAGCAGGCAGTTGAAGGCGAAGTTGAACTGGCCGATGGGCACGTTCCAGCGGTCCTTGAGAGCTACGGCAATGACGTCCGTGCCGCCGCCGCTGCCCAGGGTGCGCAGCATCATGCCGCCGGCCGTGCCGTGCAGCACGCCGCCCACCACTGCGGCGTAGAGTTCCGTTTGCAGAGGGATGGTAAAATTGATGCAGAAGCCGAACAGCGTGGTGCAGAGCGTGCCGTAGGCCGTATAGAGCAGAAAGCGGCGGCCCACAACAAACCAGCCCAGCACATAAACCGGCGCGCAGAGCAGGGAATACCAGATCAGGGGGGTGAGCGTGTCGGACCAGTAATTGGTCAGCAGGGCGAGCCCCATGACGCCCCCGGACAGAAAGCCGTGGGGCGCGGCCACGCCCTGAATGCACAGGGCCATGAGCAAAGAGCCCAGAGTGAGCCAGAGCAGGTTCCACCAGATGGCCCGTGCGCGCTGGATGTTGTGGGTGTGTAGTTTCATAGTTCCGTCTTGGTCGGGTGGAGTGGAAGAACCGCCCCCACACGGGTGCGCCGCAGCGGTCGGCCCAAGCTGCGGCAGAACTGGCAGCCTCTTGCGTAAGCGCCGCCGCGCCGCTGTCCAGCGTGTCGCTCGGGCGCGTCGCGTTGCGAAGGGCGCTCCCCCAGGTTTTTTGCCGGTGGTGCGGCCATGCCGTCAGGCTGCCGTTTTTCCGGTGTCAATGGACGTTCATGGCTTGGGGATGGGGGTTATAGAAGCCCCCAGGCCATTTTTGCGGCTACAATGATCAGAAAACAGGCAAAGCCTTTTTTGAGCTTGGCCGCAGGCAGGGCGTGGGAAAGACGCGCCCCCAGCGGTGCAGTGCAGAAACTGGCCGAGGCTATGCCCGCCAGAGCCCAGAGGTTGACAAAGCCGAGGCTGGCGGCGGGCAGATCCGGCCGGCCCCAGCCGCCTATGATATAGCCCAGGGTGCCGGCTACGGCAATGGGAAAGCCGATGGCCGCCGAGGTGCCCACGGCGTGGTGCAGAGGCACGTTGCAAAAGGTCATAAAGGGCACGGAAAGCGTGCCCCCGCCGATGCCCACAAAGCTGGAAACAAGCCCGATGCCGCCGCCCACGCAGGCCGTGCCCAGGGATCCGGGCATGTCGCGGCTGGCCGGCGGCCGATAGTTGGAGAGCATCTGCACGGCAACAACCAGCAGAAAGCAGATAAAAAAGACCTTCAGGAACATGGTGGGCAAGTGCGTGGCCAGCAGGCCGCCGCCGAAGGTGCCCACCAGAATGCCGGGGGTGATGGCCTTGAAAATGTCCCAGTGCACGGCTCCACGTTTGTTGTGGGCCCGCGCGCTGGAGATGGAAGTGATCATGATGCTGGCCAGCGAGGTGCCCAGGGCCATCTGCTGCACATACTGGGGCGGCACGCCTACGGTGGGAAAGATGGCGAGCATCATGGGCACCAGCACAAGGCCGCCGCCCACGCCCAGAAGTCCGGCCAGGATACCGGCTACAGCCCCACAGCCAAGATAGGCCAGCAGCGAAAACAACATGACCCCCTCCCTGTTGCAGTGTCGTAAGGTTGTCGCGGCCCCGGTTCGGAGCGCGCGGCCGCAGCCGTCCGGAGGCGGCGGCCCGGGAGCGGGCGGCGTCGGGGCGGCAGTCTGTGCGTCCATAACTAGTCAAAGCCCCAGGGAGCGTCAACCGACTTTTTGCTTTACAAAGGCCGGGCCCGCGCCTACATTTTGCCCATGAAGACCGCCACCCCCATGCCCGGCAGCCCACGGCCGGGAGGGCTTCGAGCCTCTGGTCTGCCGCTTTTTGCGGCTTTTAAGCCGTTTTTTTCCACCCCCGTTGGTTCCAGCGGGGATTTTTTTTGACCGGGCACCGCCATGCACAGTACAGAAATCTACCAATGGCCCCACAAGGACTTGCTGGACGTCACCCAGCTCAGCCGCGTGGATACCCTCCACCTGCTGGACCTGGCCGCCAGTTTTCAGGAAATCAACCGCCGACCCGTAAAGAAGGTGCCCACTCTCAAGGGCAAGACCGTGGTGCTGTTTTTTGTGGAAAACAGCACTCGCACCCGCACCTCCTTTGACGTGGCGGGCAAGCGCCTTTCGGCGGACACCTATTCCCTGGCCAAGACCGGCTCCAGCCTAAATAAAGGCGAAAGCCTCAAGGATACGGGCCTGACCCTGCAGGCCATGGGGCCGGACGTCATTGTCATCCGCCATCCCAGCAGCGGCGCGGCGCGCTTTCTGGCGGAGCTGCTGCCCTGCGGCGTGGTTAACGGCGGCGACGGCTGGCACGCCCATCCCACCCAGGCCCTGCTGGACTGCTTCAGCCTGCGGGCGGCCTGGGAGGGCCGCTTTACGGGCCGTACCCTGCTTATTCTGGGCGATATTGCCCACAGCCGGGTGGCCCGCTCCAACGTGCACTTGCTGCACATGCTGGGCGTGAAGCTGCGGCTCTGCGCCCCGCGCACGCTCTTGCCCGCCGGCGTGGAGCACTGGCCCGTGGAGGTCTGCAGCGACCTTGCCGCCGCCGCGCGTGACGTGGACGCGGTCATGTGCCTGCGCCTGCAGCTGGAGCGGCAGCAGGCGGGGTTGCTGCCCGACCTGGCGGAATATTCCCGCCGCTTCTGTCTGGGCGCGCGCCATCTGGCGCTGGCCCGGCCCGGCGCGAAGGTGCTGCACCCCGGCCCCATGAACCGGGGGCTGGAAATCGCCGACGACGTGGCCGACGCCCCGGCAAGCCTGGTGCTGGACCAGGTGGCCGCCGGCGTGGCCACGCGCATGGCGGTGCTCTATCTGCTGGCCACGCGCCGTGACGGAGGACGCGCATGAAACTTTGCATCAAAAATGCCCGCCACCTGGAAGCCCCGGTGGACCTGCTGATCGAAGACGGCAAAATTCTGACCATGACCCCGGCCGGACACTGCCCGCCGCCGGAAGGCTGCGAAATTTTTGAGGCCCAGGGCTTTACCCTCATGCCCAGTCTTACGGACGCGCATACTCACCTGCGCGAACCGGGCTATGAATATAAGGAAGACATCGCCTCCGGTCTGGAGGCGGCAGCGCGCGGCGGCTTTGGCGCGGTCATGTGCATGGCCAACACCAGGCCGGTCAACGATACGGCCAGCGTCACCACCCTTATGCTGGAGCGCGCCCGCCACAGTCACCCCCACGGCCCGCGCCTCTACCCCGTGGCCGCAGCCAGCATGGGGCTCAAGGGCGAGGAACTGGCTCCTCTGGCCGAGCTTAAGGCTGCGGGCTGCGTGGCCGTGTCCAACGACGGCCGCCCCCTGGAGAGCGCCGAGCTGGTGCGCCGGATTATGGAATACGCGGCCGACCTCGACCTCACCCTCATCGACCACTGCGAAGACCCGCATCTGGCCAGGGGCTGGCGCATGCACGAGGGCGTGACCAGCGGGCTGCTGGGCGTCAAGGGCCAGCCGGCGGCGGGCGAGGCCGTACAGGCCGCGCGCGACATCATGCTGGCCGAGTACCTGCAGTTGCCCGTGCACATTGCCCACGTTTCCGCTGCGCTCACCGTGGACGTCATTGCCTGGGGCAAGGCGCGCGGAGTGCGGGTCACGGCCGAAACCTGCCCCCACTATCTGCTGTTGGACGAAACCGCCCTTGAAGGGTACAATACCCTTGCCAAGGTGAGCCCCCCCCTGCGCACGGCCGAGGACCGCGCGGCCCTGCGCCGCGCCGTCAAAGAGGGGGTCATCGACATTCTGGTGACGGACCACGCCCCCCACGCCGCCCACGAAAAAGAAGGCACCCTGGACGAAGCCCCTTGCGGCTTCACAGGTCTGGACCTGGCTTTGAGCCTGACCTGGGAGCTGGTGCGCGCAGGCGTGCTGGCCGAAGCCGACCTGCAGCGCCTGTGGTGCCGACGGCCGGCAGAGATTTTTCACCTGCCCTGGAACGGCTTTGCCCCCGGAGATCCGGCGGATTTCTTTTTGCTGGACCCGGAGGCCGTCTGGGTTCCCGGCAGGGAGACCATGTACTCCAAAAGTCTGAACACGCCCTTTCTGGGGCGCGAACTGCACGGGCGCGTTGTCCACCACTGGCTGGGCGGCAGGCAGCTGTTCTGATCCCGGCCGCGGCGGCGGTCCCGTGCGTATCTGGGGGAAAAGATGCAAAAACTACTGCGCGATGCGGGCCTTTTTCGTGAGCAATGCCTGATCAACGGCCAATGGTGCGGGGCCGACGACGGCAAGGTGCTGCGTGTGACCAATCCCGTCGACAACAGCCTGCTGGGCCAGGCGCCGGACTGCGGCGCTGCCGAAACCCGCCGGGCCATTGAGGCGGCGCAGGCGGCTTTTCCCGCCTGGAAGGCCAAAACGCCGCAGGAACGCGGGGACCTTTTGCGGGCCTGGGGCCAGGCCATTGAAGACAACCTGGAAGACCTGGCCCGCCTGCTCACCCTGGAGGAAGGCAAGCCTTTGGCCGAGGCCAGGGGCGAAATCCGCCAGGGGGCGTCTTATTTCCCCTGGTTCGCCGAAGAAATCCGCCGCGCTGCGGGCGAGGTGACGCCCGTGTTTCGGCAGGGAGTCCAGGCCTTGACCCGGCGCGAGCCCGTGGGCGTGGCCGCAGCCATTACGCCCTGGAATTTCCCCATGTCCATGCTGCCGCGCAAGGTGGCCCCGGCTCTGGCTGCGGGCTGCACCGTGGTGGTCAAGCCCGCCAGCGCCACGCCTTACAGCGCCCTGGCCCTGGCCGAGCTGGGCCAGCGCGTGGGCCTGCCCGCGGGCGTGCTCAACGTGCTCACGGGCGGGGCTGCCGCCATTGGCGGCGAAATCACCGCCAACCCTCTGGTGCGCAAGCTGAGTTTTACCGGCTCCACCGCCGTGGGCAAGGCCCTGGCCGCCCAGTGCGGCCCTACGCTCAAGCGCCTTTCCATGGAACTGGGCGGCAACGCCCCCTTCATCGTCTTTGCCGATGCGGATTTGGACCGCGCTGTAAGCCTGGGCATGGCCTGCAAGTTCCGCAACGCCGGGCAGACCTGCATCTGCGCCAACCGCTTTCTGGTGGAGCGGCCCGTATACGATCAGTTCGCCCAGGCCATGCTGGCCCAGGTGCGGGCCCTGCGCGTGGGCAACGGGCTTGATCCGGCCACGGACATGGGCCCCCTGATCAACCCCGCCGCCGTGGCCCATGCCGACGCTCTGGTGCGCGACGCCCAGGACAAGGGCGCGCAAGTGCTTGCCGGCGGCAGGCCTCACAGCCTGGGCGGCAATTTTTACGAACCTACCCTGCTCACGGGTCTGACTCCGCAGATGCGCATTTTCCATGAGGAAATCTTCGGCCCCGTGGCGGCCCTCATGCCCTTTGACACGGAAGAAGAAGCCGTGGCCTTGGCCAACGATACGGAATACGGCCTGGCCTCTTACGTCTGCACCAATCACATGCCCCGCGTCTGGCGGCTGTTTCGGAACCTGCAGTACGGCATGGCCGGCGTCAACGACATCACCCTGGCCGCGGCGGAGACCCCCTTCGGCGGTACCAAAAACAGCGGTCTGGGCCGTGAAGGCGGCCGCGAAGGCCTGCTGGAATACATGGAAACCCGTTACCTGCTGCTGGGCGGACTGGAGGGGTAGGGCCAGCCCCTGCTGCCCCGGCCGGGCGCATTGCCTGCTGCCTCCCCACCGTAAGCCTTCCTCTGCGGTTTGGCGTCGCTGCAGCGCCGCATGTGAACATTTGCAAGGAGAACCGCCATGCCCCTGCGTCAGCCCATAGCTGCGGGTCGGTTTTATCCCGACGATCCTGAAGCCCTGCGCGCGGCCCTGCGGGCCTGCCTCACGCCTAAAAATCTGCCCGAACCCACGGGCCCGCGCCCGCACAGGGTCGCTTCCCGCCTGTTGGGCGTCATGCTGCCCCACGCGGGCTATGTCTACAGCGGCCGGGTTGCCGGAGCCGTGCTGGCCGGGCCCTGGGGCGCGGGCACGGTGGGGGCGGCCCTGCCGCGCCGTTGTGTGGCGCTCTGCCCCAACCATACGGGGCAGGGGCAGCCCCTGGGCGTCTGGTCCGACGGAGCCTGGCGCACACCCCTGGGCGACGTGCCTGTGGACGCGCCCCTGGCGGCGGCCCTCTGCGCTCAGGGCGGTTTTGCGTCGGATATGGCCTGCCACCTGGGCGAGCACGCCATTGAAGTGCTGCTGCCCTTTCTGCAAAGCCTGCCCGCCGCAGCCGCACCGGAAGCGCCCCCGCAGCCGGACGCGACAATGGAACCGTCGGTGCGCGTCGTCGTGCCCGTGTGCGTGGGCACGCGGAGGCCCGAAATACTGCGCGCCGCCGGTCAGGCTCTGGGCGCGGTGCTGGCCGCCGCTCAGACGGCGGGCGATCCCGTGGGGCTGGTGGTCAGCTCGGATATGAACCACTATGAAGACCAGCAGACAACTCTGCAAAAGGACGGTCTGGCCTTGGAGCGGGCCCTGGCCTGCGACCCCGAAGCCCTGCTGGACACCGTGGCCTGCAACCACATCAGCATGTGCGGCGCGGCCCCCATGGCCTTAGCCCTGTACGCCCTGCGCGTTCTGGGCGAACCCTGGGCCGAGCTGGCCGCCTACGATACCTCAGCCAGCGCCTCCGGCGATGCCGCGCAGGTGGTGGGCTACGCCGGACTGCGCTTCGGCATTGCGTAGGGGGAAAGGGGAGAGGCTGTTGTGGGGGGAAGGGAACTTTTGTACACAAAAGTTCCCTTCCCCCCACGCCCCCCATCCTCCAAAAACCTTTTCTTCCATAACAGCCAAAAAACGTTTTTCGTACAGCGCCGTGCCGGACGGAGTCGGGGCGGGAAGCGCGGCAGTAAAAAGCAGGCGGCGCGGGAAGGATTCCCGCGCCGCCGTGGCATATGTCCGTGGGGAAAGGGCTCGTTAGCGCAGTTTACGAATGCAATGAGTTAATTGCTCTGCAAGGATTTTCTTGAAAATCCTTGCCACGAAATGCGAGAAGGCAGGCTTTTGCCTGCCGTAAGCGAGCATTTCAAGTGTTAAATACTCTAGCTGCTGGCTTCGTCCACCAGGAAGACGATGGAGTAGTACGGGATGCCGCTGTGCAACGAAAGGCCGATCTGGCAGGTGCGGCTGGAGGAGTAGCCGACCTCGCACCCGCTGACCTGCATGCGCAGGCTCTTGAGGGCGGATTCGTTGAGTTCCGGATGGGTAAAGCCCCGGTCACCGGCCCAGCCGCAGCAGTCTATGCCCTCCGGCAGCACCACGTTTTCGGCGCATTTTCTGGCCAGGGCCTCCAGTTTGTCCGTCAGGCCCATCTTGCGGATGGAGCAGGTGGCGTGCAGGGCCACGGTTTTGGACAGCTTTTTGAGGGGCAGCACGTCCATAAGGTTGTCCATGATGAATTCCACAGGCTCGTAGAAGCGGATGGCCGGGTCCAGGGTTTCCTTCATGTGCAGCAGGCAGGGGCTGGTTTCACAAAGTACGGGGTATTCCCCATTATTGCTGGCCGCCTTAAGGGCGGCTTCCAGTTCTTTTTCCTTTTTGTGGGCCGCGTCGGTCAGCCCTTTGCTGGCAAAGGCCATGCCGCAGCAGAGTTTTTCCATATTCTTGGGCAGGATCACGTCGTAGCCGCCTTTGAGCAGTACGCTGACCACGGCCTCCGGCTCGGTGCGGCGGTCCGTGTGTTCCGCGCCGGGGCCCATGTTGCGGGCAATGCAACTGGGGAAGTAGACCACCTTTTTGGCATTGACGGCGGGGGCGGTGGGCAGGCGGAGCTTGCTGCCGCCGCGGGGCATGTCCTTGTTCCAGAGAGGCATTTTTTTGAGGCTGATGCGGCGCAGCAGGCGCGCGCCGTTTTCCATGACCGAGGTGCCCAGCAGACGGTGCAGGCCGTCCGCGCCGTTGAGCATGAGGGACATGGCCCTGCAGGTGCCGGCAAAGTGGTCGGCAATGCTGTTGGCCACGGTGTTGGCGCATTTGCCCGCGTCTTTGTGGCGCAGGCTTTTGATGAAAACGCCCGTATCCACGCCTGCAGGGCAGCGGGGTCGGCAGAGACTGTCTGTGGCGCAGGTGGCTTTGCCCATGTATTCATAGGCTTTTTCCAGTTTTTTGAGTTCGGCCCCCTTGGGATCCTCCGCGCGCAGGCGGCAGATTTCGCGGTAGGCGGTAATGCGCTGGCGCGGGGTGAGGGTGAGCTCGCGCGAGGGGCAGACCGATTCGCAGAAGCCGCATTCCATGCACTTGTCCGCCAGAGGGTCCGCCGGGGTGAGGGGCTTGAGGTTTTTAACGTGTCCCTGGGGGTCGTCGTTGAGCAGCACGCCGGGGTTGAGAATGCCCTGCGGGTCCAGCAGCTTTTTGATCTCCTTCATGATGGCGTAGGCCGTGGCGCCCCATTCCAGTTCCACAAAGGGGGCCACGTTGCGGCCCGTGCCGTGTTCGGCTTTGAGGGAACCGTCGTACTTTTCCGTAATAAGTTTGCTGAAGTCGCCCATAAAGGCCTTGTAGCGGGCCACCTCGGCGGGCGCGCCGAAGTCCTGCCAGAACACGAAGTGCAGGTTGCCGTCGCGGGCGTGGCCGAAGAGCGGGGCCACGCTGTAGCCGTGGCGGGAAAAAAGTTCCTGCAGGTCTGTGGCGGCCTCGCCCAGGCGGTCCAGGGTAAAGGCCACGTCCTCAATGACGATGGAGGTGCCCACTGGCCGCATGCCGCCCACCGAAGCCAGGATGCCCTTGCGGATGCGCCAGAGCTTGCCGTATTCCTCCGGATCGTCCGTAAAGGCGTAGGGCCGCACAAAGTGGACATCCTTGAAGGCGGCGTCAATGGCGGCGATGTTGGCGTCCAGGGCTTCCTTGCTGGAGGCGCGGGTTTCCACCAACAGGGAGCAGACCTGATCGTCCAGGGTTTCCAGCCCTTCAGGCAGGCCGGGCGTACCTTCCACAGAGCGCAGGGAGGCGCGGTCCATAAGCTCGGCGGAGGCAACGGGCAGACGAGCCACGGCCGAGGCCAGGTCACAGGCGGCCTTGACCGTGGGCAGGAGCAGCAGGGCCGAGGCCTTGAAGGGGGCTTCCTCCACGGTGCGGTAGGTCACTTCGGCGATGAAGCCCAGGGTGCCTTCGGAACCTACCATGACATGCTGCAGAATTTCAAAGGGGTCGTCAAAATCCACCAGGGCGTTGAGGCTGTAGCCTGTGGTGTTTTTGATCTTGAATTTTCGGCGGATGCGCTCGGCCAGGGCCGTGTCGGCCAGGATTTTTTCGCGCAGGGCGGCCAGGCCCGCAAGGATGTGTCCGTGGCTGCGGGCAAAGGCCGCGCGGCTTTTGGCGTCCGCCGTATCCAGCAGCGCGCCGTCGGCCAGGACCATGCGGGTGGAAAGCACGGTTTTATAGGAGTTGTCCGCCGTGCCGCAGCACATGCCGCTGGCGTTGTTGGCAAAAATGCCGCCGATGAAGCAGCTGTCGATGGAGGCCGGGTCCGGCCCGATTTTTTTGCCGAATTCCGCCAGGATCCTGTTGGCTCCAGAGCCGATGATGCCCGGCTGCAGGGTAATGCGCTCGGCGTTTGCACCCACCCGCCAGTTGCGCCAGCCCTTGCCGATGCGCACCAGCACGGAATCCGTCACGGCCTGGCCGGAAAGGCTGGTGCCCGCCGCGCGGAAGGTCACGGGCACCAGCAGGCGGTGCGCCAGACCCAGTATCTCCATGACTTCAGCCTCGTCCAGCACATCCACCACCAGCTTGGGCGTGAGGCGGTAGACGCTGGCGTCCGTGCCGTAGGCCAGCAGGCGCAGGGGGTCGGTATAGATGCGTTCTTGGGGGATAAAAGCTGACAATTCCGCTTTGAATTCTTTGTAGGGAGAGGGGAGCATGGAAATCCTCCGGTGCGGACAAGCGCCGCTTTTTTTGAGGGTAACTGCCTGCGCAAGGGCGCTGCGGGCTTTTCACGGAAGAACGGCCCGCAAGGATTGTGCAATCCTTGCCGTGAAGCAAGCGGGGGCGGGCTCTTTGCGCCGTCACGCGCTGCCTTGGGCGCTTGCTGCTCCAGAGACGTCCGGTCTGGGCGACGCGCGGGGGAAAGTCCGCCGTGCGCCGGACGGCCGGGCAGTTGGTCTGCGACAAGCTGGGAAGAGCCCTGCCGGAGCAGGGCGTTTTATAAATTAATAGTATCGATTCTCGCAAGAAAAATCCACTGCTTTGTGTGCGCGGCGGGAACGGGCAGCGGGCTGTTCAAATAGTGCCGTGCGGATAAGGCACGCCCACCGTGCCGCCTGAAAGGAAAAAGTTTTCTCTTCCCCTTCCTACGCGCGCAGCAGGCGGGCCAGAGCATAGAGGCGGCGGAGTATGCGCAGGAACCCCTTCCTACGCGCGCAGCAGGCGGGCGGCCTCTTGGGCCATAAGGCTGTGGCCGGCTTCGGATGGGTGCAGGCCGTCACTGTAGAGGGCGGCCAGGGCGGCTGCGGGGTTGGGGGCGGCGGCCGCGTGTTTGGCAAAGTAACGGGCGAAGTCCAGGCAGGAGAGGCCAAAATCGGCGGCCAGCAGGCGCAGCCAGGCGTGCAGGTCTTCGTAGGCTGCGCAGGCCTGGTCCATGTTTACGCTGCGCAGCAGGGGAAAGGTCAGGGGGTGGCGCACGGCGATGGGCACGCCCAGAATGGGCCGCACGCGGGCGTGGAAGCATTGCTGCACCAGGGCGAAAAGGTTGGCCCGCACGGCCCCGGGGCCCGCGCCCAGGGCCAGGTCGTTGAAGCCGCCCATAAGGCACACGGCGTCGGCCTGCGCCGCCAGCACGTCGGTTTGAAACCGGGCCAGCATGCCGCTGGTGGTGTCGCCGTTGATGCCGGCATTGCGCACGTCCAAGCCGGTCATGCTGCCCAGCAACGTGGGCCAGACGCGGGGGCGCGGCACGCCATAGCCGTAAGTCAGGCTGTCGCCCAGGCAGACCAGAATCATGGCAGACTCCTTTGGTTGCTTCAGGCGCGCGAACGGGGCAGCAGCAGGTTGAGGGCAACACCGGTGACGGCGGCCAAGCCGATGCCGCCGAGCTTGAAGCTGCCGATGTTGAACTGCATGCCGCCCACGCCGAAGATGATGACCAGGGCCACGATGATCATGTTGCGGGGCTCCATGAGGTCCTTGCCCGCGCGTACCAGAGTGTTGAGGCCCACCACCATGATGGCCCCGAAGAGCAGGATCATGATGCCGCCCATGACCGGCACAGGGATGGCCCCCAGAAAAGCGCCGATTTTGGCCACAAAGGAGAGCAAAACAGCGCAGAGCGCGGCCCAGGTCATGACTGCGGGGTTGAAAACGCGGGTCAGGCTCACGGCGCCGATGACCTCTGCGTAGGTGGTGCAGGGCGGTCCGCCCACCATGCCCGCGGCCATGGTGGCCAGGCCGTCGCCGAACATGGTGGTGTGGATGCCGGGGTCTTTGAGGTAGTCTTTGCCCGTGATGGTGCTGATGGCCACCACGTCGCCAAAGTGCTCAATGACCGGGGCCAGGGTGATGGGCACAATGAACAGGATGGGTTCCAGCGAAAATTCCGGAAACATAAAATGCGGCAGGCGCAGCCAGGGGGCGGCGGTCACCGTGCTCCAGTCGCCCACGCCCAGGATGAGGCAGGCGGCCAGCCCGGCGACGATGCCGCAGAGGATGGGCATGAGCCGCAAAAAGCCTTTGCCCAGCAAGGAAACCAGCACCGTGGCCGCCAGAGAGGTCATGGATATCCAGAGGGCCAGGTTGCCGGGCACGATCTGCTGCGCGCCGTCGCCGGTTTTGCCCAGGGCCATGTTGACGGCCACAGGCGCGAGGATGAGCCCGATGACCATGATGACCGGCCCGGTGACGATGGGTGGCAGCAGGCGCAGCACAAATTCCGTGCCGCGCCAGCGCACCAGGGCGCTGACAATAAAGTAGACAAAGCCGCAGCAGACCAGCGCGCCCAGGGTTTGCGGCATGCCCCAGGTCTGCACGCCGTAGATGATGGGCGCGATAAAAGCGAAGGAAGAGGCCAGGAAGATGGGCACCTTGCCTCTGGTGCAGAGCTGGAAGAGCAGTGTGCCCACGCCCGCCGTGAACAGGGCCACATTGCTGTCCAGGCCGGTGAGGATGGGCACCAGCACCAATGCGCCGAAGGCCACAAAAAGCATTTGCGCGCCCAGCACGCAATCGCGCAGGCGCAGGCGGTAGTCGGTGGCGGGCGCGGGCCGCTGGCCGGGGATAGAGCCGGGGGTGGGGCTGGTCATGGGCGCTCCGGTAGTTATTTGGTGCCGAAAATACGATCCCCGGCGTCGCCGAGGCCGGGGATGATATAGCCGTTTTCGTTCAGGTGGTCGTCCACGGCGGCGGTATAGATGTCCACATCGGGATGCTTGGCTTCCACCTTGGCGATGCCTTCGGGCGCGCAGACCAGGTTGAGGCTGCAGATCTGTCGGCAGCCGTGCTTTTTGAGCAGGTCTATGGCTGCGATGATGGAGCCGCCCGTGGCCAGCATGGGGTCAAGGATGATGGCCAGGCGCTGGTCCAGGTCGCTGGCCAGCTTCACATAGTATTCCACGGGTTCCAGGGTGCTTTCGTTGCGGTACATGCCCACCACGCTGATGCGCGCGCCGGGGATCATGTCCAGTACGCCGTCCATCAGGCCCAGACCCGCCCGCAGGATGGGCACCACCGTGACCTTTTTGCCGGAGATGGCTTCCACGTCCACCGGTCCGGCCCAGCCCTGCACGGTGAGGGTTTCCGTCAGCATGTTTTTGGTGGCTTCGTAAATGAGCAGACGGGCCACTTCGTTGGAAACGGCGCGAAATTCGTGGGTGGAGGTGGACGCCTGCCGCAAGATGCCCAGCTTGTGGCGCACCAGAGGGTGGTTAACAATATGCACAGCCATGAAAGTGCTCCTGCGAATAAGGATAAACATTTGTTTTACAAAGGTAAAATCGAGAAAGCCTAGGCGTTTGAGCGGGTCTTGTCAAGGCTCTGGCGCGGTTCGGCAGGGCCCCTCAGTCGCCAAAAAAAACGCGGGCCTTGGGGGCGCCGCGTTTCGGTCAGATTTTTTTGAGCACATACTCCCGGTTGCCCAGGCCCAAGCTCTGGCCGTAGCTCAATTGCACTTCGCCCCTGGTGTGGGGCCAGCGGGCGACAAAAACGTCCGGAGCGCCGTTGAGAGCGGGATCCAGCCGGGGCGCGGCATTGACCATGTCCAGACAGGCCTGGTCCAGAGCCACCGGGTCGGTGGAGGCCAGCAGGCCCACGTCGGGCACCAGGGGCAGGTCGCTCCAGCCCACGCAGTCGCAGTCCGGGGTCACGTTGAGCACAAAGTTGATGTAACAGACGCGCTTGCCCCGGCCCTTGACCGCGCCGTAGGCGTATTCGGTAAGGCGTTCCATAAAGGGGACCATTTCTGTGGCCCAGTCCAGGCTGATGGCCTTGACCGGGCAGACGGTCATGCATTCAAAGCAGCCGATGCAGCGCGCTTTATCCAGTACGCTTTTTTTGTTGTGCAGGCTCAGGGCCTGCTGCGGACAGACCTTAACGCATTTGCCGCAGCCGATACAGGTTTCGGCCTCCACGCTGACGTGGGTGGCGTGCTGGTCGCGCTTGCCGCGTACGGCCGCGCCGCCCATGGCCAGGTTTTTGATGGCCCCGCCAAAGCCCGCCATTTCGTGCCCCTTGAAGTGCGAGAGCACAACCATGGCTGGCGCGCGGCGGATTTCCGTAGCAATGTGCACGGTTTTGAAGTGCTTGGCGTTGATGCGCACGGGCACGTCGTTTTCGCCGTACAGACCGTCGGCCAGGATGACGGGCGCGCCCGCCACTGCGGGGGTGAAGCCGTGCCGGTAGGCCGTGTTGAGGTGGTCCACGGCATTGTGGCGCGTGCCGGAATAGAGCGTGGTGGTATCGGTAAGGAAGGGTTTGGCCCCGGCTTCCAGCATTTTGTCCACCACCTGGCGCACCAGGGTGGGGTTGAGGTGGGTGTCGTTGCCGTATTCGCCAAAGTGCAGCTTGACGGCGGCCAGATCATTTTTTTTCAGGATTTTTTTCAGGCCCAGAGCGTCGCAGAGGCGGGCCAGCTTGGCCAGCTTGCTGTCCTCGTGGGATCGGGTGCGGGAGGCCGCAAAATAGACTGTAGAGGGCATATTTTTTCTCCCCGAAGTCTTCCGCTGTATTCAACAGCCTGCTGCGCGCTTGCCTGCGCAAGTGCGTCGCACGGCTTCAGTGCGGAACTCCGTGGTGGCTGTGCGCTTCGCGCGGGGCGGAGCAAAAAACAGAAAGCCGTCCGTAAGCCTCCCCACGGGGGCGCGCAAACGGTACCGCGCTCCGGGCAGGACGGACGGCCCAAGAATGCCAAACCTGAGGGCGGAGGTCGAGAAAAAAATCTGGGGTGGCGGCGGCGCGCCGTCAGTGGGGCGCGGTTCCTGCCGGGGGCGTGCTTTCCGGCGGGGTGGCGCTGAGCGGCGGGGGCAGGGGCGTGCTTGCCCCGGCGGCCTGGCCGCTCGCTGCGCTGCCGGGAAGTGCCGGGGGCGTTGCATTTTTTTCCATCCATGCCCTTGATCCAGGGTAAGGCAGGGGCGTCGCTCCGGACGCGGGCGCAGCGGCGGGGCGGCCAGAGTTGGAAGCGTCGGAAGCGGACAGCGCACCAGAAACGGAGGCTGCATTGCGTGCTGGGGCTGCGGCCGGGTCGGCCTTTTCCCCCACGGGCGGCATGAGTGCGGCAGAGCCCACGCCCTTGGGCGCGGCAACACGGGGGACCGTGGCCGGGGCGGCCTTGCGCGCCTGCACTTTTTTGTGACCGTTCCGGTAACGGCGGGGAACGGGCTTGATTTCCGGCGGCGTAAGGCGCAGTTCCGGCACGGCGGCAGGGTCGTCAAAGCGCGCGCCGGCCATACGTATCTGCAGGGGATCCACCAGGGTATTCCAGTACAGGCGCGCGCCGCCCTTGTCGGTCCAGATTCTGGTCAGGTTGGTCTGCCCGGCGGGAGTGCGGGCCGGCGGCAGGGTATAGGCTTCCACCGCAAAAGCGGACGGAGCGGGGCAGACAACCAGGGCCAGCAGTCCGGCCCACAGGGTGCGACAGAGCAGGCGCATGACAAATCCTCCACTAGAGCAGTTTACGAATGAAATGAGTTAATTGCTCTGCAAGGATTTTCTTGAAAATCCTTGCCACGAAATACGAGAAGGCAGGCTTTTGCCTGCCGTAAGCGAGCATTTCAAGTGTTAAATGCTCTAGAGCAGTTATCGAATGAAATGAGCTAACTGCTCTGCAAGGATTTTATTGAAAATCCTTGCCACGAAATGCGAGAAGGCAGGCTTTTGCCTGCCGTAAGCGAGCATTTCAAGTGTTAAATGCTCTAGAGCAGTTATCGAATGAAATGAGCTAACTGCTCTGCAAGGATTTTATTGAAAATCCTTGTCACGAAATGCGAGAAGGCAGGCTTTTGCCTGCCGTAAGCGAGCATTTCAAGTGTTAAATACTCTAGTAGAGCGGATAACCTTTGAGGATACATATTCTCAAAGGTTACGGCACGCTCGTTCCGGCGCTTAATCGCGCAAATACAGTGCGCTTGCGCCTCCACGGCGGGCGTCTGCTTACGCAACCGCCATCCTGATATCGGGCGCACAGGCGCTCGCCACGGCGGTTCCTGCAGCGCCACCGCGCCGCTGCCGTCTGAAAACGCCCTTTCAACTACGCTTATCGGCGTGCGTCCGCAAAACTTGAGGCCTCCCTTGACAGGGGTTCCGGCCGTTGGCACAGTCGATGGGCGTCCGGTTGGCCCGGCACGCGCATTTCAAGGAGCTTTCATGGCTGCTACCGCTCTTATTGCCGCCCCCAAGGCCGCTCTGCCCTGTGTTGTGCTTATCGGCATGGCCGGAGCGGGCAAAACCACCGTAGGCAGCGCGTTGGCTCAGGAACTGGACTGGGCCTTTGTGGACAGCGACCACCTTATTGAAGCCGTCTACGGCGCGCGTCTTCAGGATATCACCGACGCTCTGGGCAAAAGGGCCTTTCTTGATGCCGAAGCCACGGTCGTCTGCGCCATCCGCGCGCAGCGCACAGTCATTGCCACCGGCGGCAGCGTGGTCTACAGGCCGGCGGCCATGGCGCATCTGGCCTCCCTGGGGCCGCTGGTTTTTCTGGACGTACCCTTTCAACTTATTGAAGAGCGCGTGGCCCGCAATCCGGAACGCGGCATCGCCATGAACCCCGGCGAAAGCCTGCGCGATATTTTTGACGAACGCCAGGCCCTCTACAGCCGTTACGCCAGAGTGCACTGCCCGGCCCTTGAGAGCCCCCAGGCCTGCGCCCGCTGGATCCGCGCCAATCTCCCGCCGCACAGCCTGGACCCCAGGGGGTAAGGGAGCTTTTATAAACAAAAGTTCCACTTTTCCCCCCGCTCCTCCATTTTCAAAAAACGTTATCCTTCACGACGAACCATGCGGGGCGTGCCCTGCACTGCGGCAGTGCGCCTTTGCGCCTCCACGGCGGGCGTCTGCTTACGCAGCCGCCAGGGCATGGTAACATTGCAATGCCCTAGTCCTGATCTTTTTCCGCCCCATTGCGGGCGGCACGGCAGGCGTGGGCAAAGTCCGCGGCGTAGAGGCGCGAGGCCGTGCCTTTGCGGCATTCGCCGGGTAGGATCAGGAAAACCGTCTGCCGGGTAAGGTTGTGCCGGGCCACGCAGTGGGCCAGATCCGCCAGCCGGGTCCAGTGCAGTTCTTCTTCGGGCCAGCCCACCAGATGCGCGCAGAGCACGGCTGTTTCCGGCGGGAGGTGGCGCAGCAGCTCTGCCTGCAATGTGCCGGCCTCGCGGGCCGAAAGATAAACGGCCATAGAACTGCCGTGGGCGGCCAGGGCGGCCAGGCTTTCGCGTTCCGGCACGGGGGTGCGGCCCTCCAGCCGGGTAATGATCAGGCTCTGGGTCACTTCCGGCACGGTAAAGGTCACGCCCCCGGCCGCAGCCGCGGCGCAGGCGGCGGTGACGCCGGGGATGACCCTCCAGGGGATGCCCTCGGCCTCCAGCAGCGCGGCCTGTTCGCGCAGCGCGCCGTAAAGAGAGGGGTCGCCCGTGTGCACGCGGGCCACCGTGCCCCCGGCCAGGGCTGTGGCCCGCACCAGGGCGTGGCATTCCTCCAGAGTCAGAGGGGCGGAATCCAGCACTTCCGCTTCGGGCGCGGCGCAGGCTACCACGGCGGGGGGCACCAGGGAGCCCGCGTAGAGCACCAGGGTGGCTTCTTCTATGGCTTTGCGGCCTTTAATGGTGAGCAGTTCCGGGTCGCCGGGGCCGGCGCCCACAAAGGTGACCATGCCGGGCCGGGGGGCCTGGCGCGGGGCTGGGGAGGGGGTGTCTGCAGGGGTGGAGTGCATGTTGTTTCCTTGGATGCGCGCGGGGCGCGGCGTTGCGGCGGCCTTCAGACGGCGCGGACCGGCGCGGGCGCGCCTGGCTCCGGCTTTTGGGCTGCCAGCAGGAAAACGGGATTCATGGCCGCCAGGTGTACGTCACCGCCCAGGGGGCGACCTTCGGCGGCGGCGATCTGTTCAATTTCTACGGGCCAGCCCAGGCGTTCGAAAAAGCGACGGCAGAGGCAGAGGGTCTCCAGCAGCACGCAACTGGCCACTACCCGGCCGCCCACAGGCAGGCGGTGGCAGACGTGGCCCAGGATGTCTTCGCCGTCTTCGCCGGAAAGACCGCCGCCGATAAAGACGCGCTGCGGGTCGGGCAGGGCGGGCAGGCATTCCGGGGCCTCGCCCAGGCGCACGTCCAGAATGGCCACACCGAAGCGGCGGCGGTTTTCCTGGATGCTCATGGCCCGCCCGGCGGAACGTTCCACAGCCACCACCCGACCTTCGTGGGCCAGCACGGCAGCCTCCAGCGCCACAGCCCCGGAGCCTGCGCCAATATCCCAGACCACATGACGCGGCGCAATGCGCAACAGGGCCAGAGCCGCGGCCCGCACGGGCTTTTTGCTGATCAGGCCGCGTTCTACAGCCAGTTCTTCGCTGTTCAGCCCCAGGCAAGGGCGGCGCGACGCTTCGCGCGGCGTGAGGATCAGGGTGCAGGCCGGGCCGAAGTTGCGGCCCGCAGCCGCAGCCATGCTCAGATGGTGCACAGCTTCGTCCGGCGCGCCCATGCGCTCAAAAACATGGGCGTCAAACCAGTCTACGCCCCGGTCCAGCAGGTGCCGCGCCAGCACGTCGGGGGTGGTGCGCGCGTCTGTGAGCACGCAGAGGGGCGCGTTTTTACCCGCAGCCGCATTGAGCGGCCCCAGGTCGTCGCGGCCGTGCAGGGAAAGGCAGATGACTTTGTGCCAGGGCAGGGCCAGGCGGGCGCAGGCCTGTTGCAAGGAACTGACCGCCGGCAGCAGCCGCACGGCCTCTTCCCCCAGCAGCCGCACCAAGGTGGCCCCGATGCCGAACAACAGCGGGTCGCCGTCCGCCAGCACCAGCACGCGTTCGCCCATGGCGCGCAGCTGACTCAGGCGGGCGAGGACATTTTCCAATGGTGTGGTCAGCGGCAGCAGGCGGGCCGTGAGGACCGGCGGTGGGGCTGCGGCCGCGTCGTGAGAGGGCAGCGCGGCCGCAGCAGCGCCGGAAAGGGGCGTGCCCTGGGGGGCCGCAGCAGCAACGTCCGTGGTTGCCGCGTTGTCGTGTTCACGGTCTGGATGATGGTCCGGCGGGCAGCGCTGTCCTGTCAGTTCCTCCAGCAGGGCCCTGCCGCCGCAGATGACGTCCGCCTCCAAAACCAGGGACCGGGCGTAGGCCGGCAGTCCGGCCAGACCGCGCGGGCGGCCGCAGTCCAGGCCCAGCACGGTAATGGGCGCGGGGACTGCCGTGGTGGGCTCAAAGATGAACATGGACTGGAGCATCTGGCTCATGGGCGGCCAGTCCTCGGGCTCCGGGGCGGCCTCTGCTGCGGCGGCCGGAGCGTCCGGGGAAGGATGGGGCTCGTCTGCCGGACGGGCTTCGGTGTCGGGAACGGCGCGTTGGGGCCAGGGGTGGGGCAGGTTCCGGCCTGGCCTGTCGGTTACTTTCCCGGACGGGTTTGGCGCCGCATCGGCGCTGTCCGCAACAGCAGGCGGGACGGCGGACGCTGCGGACATGTCCACGGCAGTGACGGCTTTGTTCCCGAAAGACGCCGGGGACGTGTCCGCAGGGTCGGATCGGGGCGGGGCGGCCGGTTCCGGCAGGGGGATTCCGGGCAAGAGGATTTGTTGTTTCATAACGTCACCAGCTCCCGACCGTCGGTATGAAAAAGGTGCAGCCGTACGGGGCGTCCCGCAAAGCCGGCCGCCACACCAGCGGCTTGGGCCGTCACGGCGCGCAGCACGGCGGGGCCTGCAGCCTCGGGCAGCAGCAGTTCCAGGGCCTGGGCCGCCGTGGTGCAGCGGGCCACGGCCTGGGAGCAGGCAGCGCCGTGTTTTCGGCAAAGGGCAGCCAGGGTTTCCAGGTCCAGGTCGGCGCTGCGGGCGTGGGTGTAGGCGTGGCCTTGCGCCAGTTTGAGCAGTTTGCCGAAAAAACAGCCCCAGATAATCTGTATGTTCGGCAAGGCCCCGGCGGCTTTAAGGGAAAAAGCCGCAAAATCCGCCACCTGCACAAAAGCCAGGGCGGGCAGGTGGGGATGCCGGGCCATAAGCAGGCGTTCGGAGCGCCGTCCTGTGCTCAGCCCCACGGCGGGGCAGCCCGTGGCCCGGACCACTTCCAGTCCTTGGGCGATGGTGGCCTTCCAGGCGGCGTGGCTGAACGGCCGCACCGTGCCCTGGGTGCCCAGAATGGAGATGCCCCCCACAATGCCCAGCCGCGAGTTGAAGGTGTGCTCGGCCAGGGCCGCGCCTTGGGGCACGCTGACCAGCACGGTGAGCGGGCGGCGCGCGCCGGGACGGGTCTGCAGGGCGTGGCGCAGGGCCCATTCCATTTGCCGGCGGGGTACGGGGTTGATGGCCGCCGCGCCCACGGGCACGGGCAGGCCGGGCAGGGTAACCCGGCCCACGCCGGGACCGCCGTCAATATGGATGGGTGGGGAGGGGAGATCGGGGCTGCCTGCGGTCTGGCGCGCTTCCGTCGGGTCTTCCGCAGCGTCCGCGCCTTCGATGACGGTGACGGTGATGCGCGCGCCGTGGGTGGCGTCCGGGTCGTCCCCGCCGTCCTTGATCACCACCGCGTGGGCCGCGCGCCCGGCCGGAAGCGGCTGCGGCGGGTCGCACAGTTCGGGGGCGGGACCGGATCCGCAAAAGGCCACGGGCAACCTGCGCCAGCCGTGGGGGACGTCTGTAAGCGCCCCGCCTTCTCCTCCGGCGGGCGAAGGGTTGGCTGGTCGGACATCGGCTGGCGCGGGGGCAAAAGGGGGCAAGGGCACGTCCACCTCGTGGGGGGCATGGCCTTCCCGCAGCAGGCAGAGGGCCGCCAGAGCCGCGCCCGTGGCTGCGCTGCCAGTGGTGAAGCCTTCGCGCAGCGCGGTTTTCATGGTTGGGACGCGTCCTCCAGCCAGGCAACGCCTTGCGCCGTAAGCGCCACGGGGCCGTCCACGCCGGCCCAAGGGCCCGTCCAAGGATTTGTCCCTGGGGCGGCTGCGTCCTGCTCAGTGCAGAGGCGCACCCGCAGAACGGATCCGCCGGGCTGGGCCAGGTCAAAAATTCGCTCCTTTCCCCGACGGGAGAGGTGCAGCGCCAGCGCCAGCGCCCCGGAGCCGCAGGCGCTTTCCAGAAAGGTGGTGCCTGCGTCCCGCACGTGCACCAAAGGCGTCATGCGCAGGGCCGTTGGCGTGCGTCGCCACCAGACCACGCCGGCGGCGGCTTCCGCATCCAGTCCGTATCGGCGGCGCAGGGCAGCGGCTTCCGTGTGGCAGTCCTGGGGCAAAGGGTGGAGGGTTTCGTCCAGCAGCAGATGGCTGATGCCCGGCAGCCGCGTCAGGCAGACGCCAGGGGCCGCGTCTTCCAGGGGGCAGGGGGGCAGAGGCAGGCGGGCCTCCACCTGCCAGAGGGGGGACGCGCCGCGGATGTGCAGATGCAGGGGGGCGGGCCAGCCGGAAACGTGGAATTCGTCCAGCCGGTCTACGAGAACGGACGCGGTCTGGGGCACGGGCGTGCTTTGGGACGGTACATCGACGCGTTGGGCCGCAGCCTCCGTCAGGGCCAGCAAGGCGCCCGCCGCGCGGCTGGCGTTGACGCAGAATTCGCCGCCGGCCATGCGCAGGCGGCGCGCAGGCAGATCCACAAATCCCGCCTGCTCCCCGCCCAGGCAGGCGGGGGTCAGCGCCACGGCGGCCAGCCGGGCCTGGGCGCGCGCGTCAAGCCCGGCGGCGGGAAAGAGCAGGGTGGTGTTGCCGCCGGGGCTCCATTTGGAAAAAGGCAGTGCTGGCATGCGGACAATCCTTGACGCTTGGCGTAAGTATGCCCCATGCACGGCGCGCTGTCCAGCCGGAGGGCCGCCCTGGACAAGCCAGATCCGCCTGCCCGTGCGGTGGCGGCTGGAGCGCCTTTTCCATTTATGCCTTGCGGTTTTTCGCAAAGCCGGGTATGGGAAAAGCAGTTACCGTTCCCAGAAAGCCCTTGGCCGGACGAAGGGCGGTAATGTGGCGGGCATACCGCGATCTGCCGTCGCTGGATGACGGCAATCGACGACACTTTCAACGTTTGGGAGGCACTATGAAATCATTTCGTCTTCTTGTTCTGGCGGCTGCACTTGTGTTGAGCTACGCCGTGGTCGCGGCGGCCGCACCCGCGTGCAATAAAAAAATCGAAAGTTTCGACTTCGTCGTGGACTACTCCGGGTCCATGATGATGAAAAACGCCCAGCTCAAGCAGGATAAAATTGTGGTGGCCAAAAACGTGCTGCAGCGCGTGAACGCGGCCATCCCCGCCCTGAGCTACAACGGCGGCCTGCACACCATTTCGCCCAACGGCACCATCGTGGCTCAGGGCCCCTGGGACCGCGCCGCCATGTCTGCGGGCATCAACAAGCTGCGTAGCGGCTTCCAGATCTTCGGCCGTATGACCAGCATGGGCAACGGCCTGCAGGTCTATGAACCCTTCCTTTCCAGCATGAAGCGCGACGCCGCCCTCATTCTGGTGACCGATGGCGACAACAACCGCGGTACCGACCTGGTGGAAGTGGCCCGTCAGCTCTACGCCAGCCAGCGTAACCTGGTGGTGCACATCATCTCCCTGGCCGACACCAAAAACGGCGAAGCCACCATCAAGCAGATTGCCGCTCTGAACCCCAACAGCATCGTGGTGCGCGGCGAAGAGCTGGCCACCAGCGACGCCGCCGTGGAACGCTTTGTGCTGGCCGTGTTCTGCCAGGACGAGGACGTGATCGTGCTGCGTGGCGTGCACTTTGCTTTCAACTCTTACGCTCTTGACGGCAAGGCCATGGGCATCCTTAACGAAGCCGCCGGCCTGATTAAGTCCAACCCCAACAAGCGCGTGATCCTCTCCGGCTGGACCGACTGGATCGGCTCTGACGCTTACAACATGAAGCTCTCGCAGGAGCGCGCCAATTCCGTGAAGAACTACCTGGTGAAGCAGGGCATCCCCGCCAGCCGCATGACTTCCATTGGCCGCGGCAAGTCCTTCAAGTACAACAACAAGACTGATGAAGGCCGCGCCATGAACCGGCGTACCGAAATCTCTTTCGAGTAGCCTTTATCGGCAAAATTATGTGAACTTGCAGTAAAGCCGGGCGGCCTGGGCCGCCCGGCTTTGATGTGAGGAGGTCTGGTACATGCGTAATATGCTGGCTTGTATATTGGCTTTGGGGCTTGCCACCGGCGGTTGCGCCTGGTTTGGCGGCGATACCGACCAAAAAGACGTTCCCCCCGCGCAGCCTCAGGAGCAGACTGCGGCCCCCGCCCCGGCCCCTGACGCCTCGGCGCCGACCAAAGCCGGCAAAAAGGTGGACGCCAAGGCCACCAAGGCCGAGAAGTCCGCCAAAACCGCCAAAGCCAAGGGGGGGAAGAGCGCGCCCAAGAGCGAAGCTCAGATTGCTGCGGAGCTGGATATGGTGGGCAAACGCCTGGCGGCCCAGGCGGCGCGTACGGTGGTGCCTTCCAAGGCGGAAAAGCAGGTGCGTCAGCAGGGTAAGGAATATGTGGCGTCGTATGTGGATGTGGATACCGGCAACGTGAGTACGGAACTGCGCCCCGGCGCCAAAGGCCAGTATGTGGGCTTTGTGCGCTACCACGAAAATGTTTTTGAGTGCCGCGGCAAGTCCAGAAAGGAAGCCCTCACCGCCTCTTGTGATCAGGTCAAGTCCCGGCGGCTTAACGAGCTGATCCGCTACGACGGCAGCTCCTGGCAATATTAGAGCAATTTTCAAACGGAGTTGTTCTGATCGTTATTGCCCGTCAGCCTGGCAATATTTGCAAGGCCCCGGTCGCCCAAGCGGCGGACGGGGCCTTTTGCGTTCCTTCAGAAAAAAAGCGGCAACATGTTTGGGGCCATTGCAGGTGAAGCGTAAGGTGTTTGCGCGTTTAACTACCGAAGTGGGCACAGTAACTTTTTTGAAACGGTGGCCTGCAGTCTGTGCCCGCTATTCCCGCGAACTGTCCGTGCTCAGCAGGGCCACGGCGGCCAGCACCAGCGCGCCGCCCAGCCAGCCCGTCGGGGGAAAGGTTTCGTCCCAGAACAGCCAGACCCAGAGCGTGCCCAGCACGGGTTCCAGGTGACAGGTGACGGCGGCCCGTACCAGGCTGATCTTTTGCAGGCCCTGGCCATAGCAGATGTAAGCAAGGTAGCAGGTTAGCAGGCCCAGAGCGCTCAGCCAGCCCCAGGTTGTCGGGTTGTAGTGAGGCGGCAGCGGCACCCAGGGGGTCAGGGCCAGAATGCCGCCCAGAAGCATAAAGGCGTAGATGGCGGCAGTGCCGTAGCGCGGCTGCCACCAACGATAGAAGGGGTAGTGCGTGGCATAGCACAGGCCCGCCAGCAGGCCGCAGGCAATGCCCGCCGCTGAGGGTTCGCCCGGCAGGCTGCCGCCCGAAAGGCAGACCAGGGCCGTGCCCGCCAGGGCCGCCAGAATGGCCGTGGCCTTGCGGCCCGTGATGCGTTCGCGGAACAGCAGGCGGGAGAAGACCGCCACCCAGACCGGAGCCGTGTACAGCAGCACCACTGCCGTGGCCCCGCCGCTGAGCTTGATGGAATACTGCATGGCCCCGAAAAAGACCCCCACGCCCCAGACGCCGAAGGCCATAAAGGCGAGCGCGTGGAGCGGGCGCACGCGCAGCGCGCCCGTGAGCCCGGCGTGCAGGAAAAACAGGGCGCAGCCGAGCGCCGCCCGCCAGAAGGCCGTTTCCAGCGGGGCCACGCCCGCCTGCAGACAGAATTTGGAAAGCACACCCAGCAGGGACCAGAGCAGGGCCGCCAGCAAAATCCAGATATAGCCGCTCACGGAGCCGCGCATGTGCATGGTGTGGTTTGTCCTCAGGCCCTGACGGGCGATTGCGGGCGCAGGCCCAGGGCCTGCAGAATCACGCCGGCCACGCCGGTCTGCGCCTGCGGCAGGGGCAGAGTTTGCCAGGCCGGGCCCACCAGCCACAAGGGCACGCGGCGGGCTTCTTCAGTCACGTCGTTGTGCGCTCCATCGGCGGTCATGCCGTGGTCGCTGGTGACCAGCACGGCGTAGCCCGCGTCCAGCCACTGCGGCAGCCAGCGGGCCAGCAGACTGTCCACCAGCCGCGTGGCCTGACGGTAGGCCCGGCTGTCCGCACCACGGCAGTGCCCGGCGTAGTCCACGCCCATGCTGTGCGCCAGCAGCAGATCCGGCGCGTGGCGGCGGCAGAGGCAGGCGGCGTCCGCAAACAGCGCCTGGTCCGGGTAGGCGTCCTGGTCGTAAAACAGGCCGTGGCCTATGGGCAGGGCAGGGTCGTCCGTCAGGCGGTGCAGGGCCGGGTCGTAGGGCGTTCCGTTGCAGAGTTCGTGCACCCAGTGGTACGCGGCCGCCGCCGTAACCAGCCCGGCGTCACGGGCCAGAGAAAAAATGGTGGGCGCGGGGCAGGGGGACGGGTCGTCGTTGCGCAGAATGCCGCTCTGCACCGGCGTCAGCCCACTGAACAGCGTGACGTAGAGCGGGCGCGAAAGGGGCGGCAGGGCGCAGTCCAGCTCCGTATAACGGGCTTTGTCCGCTTCTTCCAGGGCGCGCAGCACGGTCAGGCAACGTCGGGCCGTGGCCGCGTTCAGGCCATCCAGCAGAACCAGACAGACGCGGGCCATTACCAGTCCCCCGGTCCGGCCGGACGCGGGCCGAAACCCAGGGCCGGAGCCTCGGCCCGCAACTGTGCGGCCGTAACGCCCCGCACCGGGCGGCTTTCCCTGAGCCAGGCCAGAAAGTCGTAGAGCTTGCGGTAAAGGGCCGTGGCCGCCGCCGTGTCCGGCACGTTGGGCGAAGCGCCGGGCAGCAGCTCCGAAGAGTGCAGAAAGAGGTGCAGCACCCGCCCGCCGCGCCAGGCGTGCAGCCGGACGCAGCCGCGCATGACCGGGGCCGCGTGCCAGACGGGATTGGGACTCAGCGCGCCCCAGAAGTGGAAATTGTCCGTCCGCGCTTTGCCCCGGCCCAGCCAGTGCCACAAGCGCGCCAGGGGCCGGAGGATGGGAATCTGCGTAATGGGGGAGATGAGCAGGGCGTCCCTGGCAGGGCCGTCCGGCGTTGTTGCGGGCTCCGCCCAATAGGGATCCGCCGGGGCCAGAAAGTGGTCCGGCCCGGCATGGTCAAAGACGCGCAGGGGGCAGACGGAGCTGTCCAGGGTAATGCCTTCCGCCGCCAGCAGGGGCCGCAGCACGGCCTTGCAGTCCCAGCGCCCCATGCGAAAGCTGGTCAGCGGCGCGCCCTGAAAGTCGCGTCCGGCCTGCAGCAGGGTGTGCAGGCGCGCCCGCAGCAGGGGCCGGGGCAGGGTGTCCGTGCGCGGGGGCGGGCCGTCGGCAAGGGGGCCTTCGGACAGGGGCGGGGTGCTCCAGTGGTGCAGGTGGGCGGCGATTTCCGCGCCGTAGTGGTCCCGCAGCCAGGCCAGGTGGGGCCGGGCTTCCGCGCTGGCAAAAACCGTATGGGCGCAGAACAGGGTCAAGGGAAAGCCCAGCTCCTGCGTCAGCGGGGCAAGCTCGCGCAGCAGGGCCACGTTGCGCACGCCGCAGCCCGTGGCGGCGTAGCGGCCCGAAAACAGGCCTTCTTCCTCCACGTCCAGGCTGACAATGACGCGCAAGGGGGCGGCAGGGGGGGGCAGTTGGGTCATGGCGGCATATTATGCGCAAGGGGCGCGCAAGGCAATGTCCCTGGGCGTGCCGCAGCCTTTTCTTTTGGGCGCGCCTTGCCGTCCGGCCGGGCGCTGGCGGCCGCTAAACGGCCGACGCTTGCAAAAGGGCCGGGTTTGCATAATGATTGCTACTGGCATATGGGGCAGACTTGCCCGCGCGTCGGACAAGGGAGCCCCTTGAACCGCCAACGCGCAGCGCGCCCTTTTTGCCGGTTTACCGAGGAGAAGCATGCCCCAGACCCTGCGCGTTTTGTTTTTGATGGAAGACCTCTGTTTCGGCGGCACCCAGCGGCAGATGCTGGAGCTGGCCCGTCGCCTGGACCGCGGGCGCTTCACGCCCGTCATGCTCACCCTGACCGGCCCCACGGACCTGGACGCCCTGGCCCGTCAGGGGGGGGTAGAGCTGCATCACCTGGGGCGCAGCCGGCGGGTGCCGCCGTTGTTTTTTTTGCGCATGGCCAGGGCTTTGCGGCGGCTCAGGCCGGACGTGCTGGTGCCCTGCACGGCTCTGCCCAATATCTGGGGACGCATCTGGGGGCGGCTGGCTTGGCTGGGCCGCGCCAAAGCGCCGCTGGTGCTGGGCACCTGCCGGGGCGGCGGCGGCCCTGTGCGGCAGCACGAACGCTGGCTCTGGCGGCTGGCAGATGAACTTATCTGCAATTCGCAGGCCCTGCGCGAAGTGCTGGAGGACCTGGGCGTGCCGCCCGTGCGCCTGCACTACATTCCCAACGGGGTGGATACGGAATTTTTTGCGCCCGCGGCCCCGCCCGTGGCGGAGCGCGGTCCGCTGATCCTGTGCGTGGCGCGTCTGGCCGAGGACAAGGACCATCTGACCTTGCTGCGGGCCTTTGAACAGGTGCTGGCCCGCCACCCCCAAGCGCGGCTGCGCCTGGTGGGCGACGGGCCGGAAGAGGCGCGTTTGCGCCGCTGGACGGCGGAACATCCGGCGGGCGCGCGGGTGGAGCTGACGCCCGGCGGCCTGGACATGCGGGCTCACTATGCGGCGGCGCGGCTGTTTGCCCTGGCCTCGGTGCGTGAGGGGCAGCCCAACGTGCTTCTGGAGGCCATGGCCTGCGGTCTGCCCGTGTGCGCCACGGCTGTGGGCGGCGTGCCCCGGCTGGTGATGGAAGGGACCACGGGCTTGCTCTGCGCTGCGGGCGACGCTGACGCCCTGGCGGAAAACTGCTGCCGCCTGCTGGAGGATGACGACCTTTGCACCCGTTTGGGCCATGCGGGGCGGGAAAGGGCGCAACGGGATTTTTCTTTTGCCCGGATGGTAGCGGATCACCAGACGCTTATGTCCGCTGCGGACGAGAGGTTGTGATGCAGCCACACAATACGGAACGTGCGGGGCTGTCCGGCTTGCTGCGGCGCTGGGTCTGCCTGTTGTTTGCGGCGGTCTGCTGTGTGGGGCCTTTCTGCGGTCCGCAGACGGCGTTGGGCGAAGCCCCCCCCCCTGTCCGGACGGAGCCGGGGGCACAGGGCGCGGTCCCGCCCGCAATGTCTGTCGCTCCAGCGCCGGCGGAAGTGACCGAACTGTGGACCGGCTCCATCTTTTCGTCCACCTACCGGGTAGGGGTGTGCTTTTCCGCTGCCGGGGCGGTGCGCGGGGTGGTGTATCTGCGCCTGCGCAATGGGGAGGTGGACGTCTACCACATTGACGGCAGCGTCAAAGATAATGTGGTCAAAGCGCGTCACAGTTCCGGGCATACCTTTAAGGGCCGGCTGGTGGCGGCGGACCGGGTGGAAGGCGTGATCCATCTGAAAAATGGTCTGCGGCTGAACGTGGAGGGCCGTCGCATCCAGGGCGCGCCCTTGACCGGCGATGACTGCGCGCCGCCCGCAGCAGACTGAGGTCATCGGGGCGGTAAAGGCTTTTTCGTTCCCCGCCGCGGGGTGAAGCCACTGGGAAGAATCCCCGCTGGGAGCCTTTTCCCTGAAATGCTCCGGGCGTTCGTGCAACGGGCCGCCTGTCGCCAGGGGCAAGGGACTCTCCACACGGTTGCGCGCCGGAGTGGCCCCCTGCCTGCCCTTGAGAATGAGGGCGCTCAAAGATACTATGCGGTAGTGAGGAGGTGTTGCCATGTTTTGGCTGTGGTTTGTGCTGGTGGTGGGGCAGTGCGCCCTGTTGTTTATTCTGGCCCGCACAGGCGAGGCTTTGCCGCGCCGGGCGCGGGAGGAGGCTGCTGCGGCGGCCGCCATGCCCGACGCGCAATGGCCTGCCGCGGCCCTCATCGTGCCCGTGGCCGGCGCGGACCCGCGGATGGAAGGCGCCCTGCGCAGCCTGCTGACCCAGGACTACCCCGGACTTGCGCCCGTGCTGGTGACAGCCACGGAAAGCGAACCCGCCGCAGAGCTTGTAACGCGGCTGTGCAAGGATTTTCCGGCCACGCGGCATGTGGTGGCCGGTCCGGCCCAGGGCTGCGGGCAGAAGAACCACAATCTGCTGGCCGGGGTGGACGCTGTGGGCCCTGCAGCGGAAGTCTATTTGTTCTGCGACAGCACCCACCAGGCGGCCCCGGACCTTGCGCGTCAGCTGGCCGGGCCGCTGGTCAGGGGCGAGGCGGCCTTTACCACGGGCTACCACGAAGTGGACCCTGGCGACAGCCAGACGGCCACCCTGGGCTATGCCTTCTGCGTCATGCTCATGCGTCTGCTGCAGGCCATGGGGGCCTTTACCCAGCTCTGGGGCGGGGCCATGGGCATGAGTCGCGCGGCCTTCGAGAAGTACGGCGTGCGCTCTTTGTGGTCTGAAACCGTGGTGGACGATTGCTCTCTTACCGCCCTGCTGCAGGTGCGCGGCGCGGGTGTGCGGCTGTGCCCCGGCGCGCTGTTGCGTACTGAGGCCGCCAATCACGCCCCGCACGTCTGGCGGGCCTGGATGGACCGGCAGGTGCTGTTTCTGAAGTTCTGTATGCCGGGGCAGTGGCTGCTGCTGGGGCTGCTGGCCGTTATGACGGCGGTGCCCGTGCTTGGCGCGGTGCTTTCTTTGTTGGGCTGGCTTTTGCACCTGGGCGGCGGCGCGGGCGTGCTGCTGACCCTGTTCTGGCTGGCGGCTACGGCCGGGGCCCTGTATCTCTGGCGGGCGCTTTTGCCCCGCCCCGTGTCCCTGCTGCGCTGGTTGTGGGCCTATGGCCGTTCCGTCTGCCTGTTTGCGCGGGTCTATGCGGCCAGCGTGGGGGCCACGGGCATCGCCTGGCGAGGCATTCGCTACGTGGTGGGGCGCGGCGGCGTAGTGCGCGAGACTTCGCGCCAGTAGGGCCTGGCATTTTTGCAAATGCGCATGCGCAACGTTGGGGCATCGCAATTTTGCAATGCTCTGACGGTTGTGTAAGCAGACGTCCGCTCCGGCACTTGCCCGTAACATTTTTGTCATAACGGGCCAGGCGGCGCTTGCGCCTCTGTAGCGGGCGGGAGGATGGATAAAAAAGTTCTTAATGATCAGTGGCTTTGACACAGGTACCCGGCGCTGTGTATGGTTCGCCCCTTGGCTGCCCGTAGAACCGGTCGTCGGTTGTCGCGGACGCGTCCCGGCGGGCGTGCGGAGTTTTTTTATGACGGTGATGACGGTGGTTGACGCATGATTGCCATGTCTGACCTTTTTCGCGTGAGCCTTAGGCAGGTTGTGCGCCAGCGCGGCTTCGGGGTGATGCTTTCCATTGCTCTGGGCATTACGGCCTTTATCGTGCTGGCCGTGCTGGGGCGCGAGATCCGCTACAAGGTGGGTCAGGACATGGTGCTCATGGGCGGGGTCAACGTCATTCAGGTCTATATGGATGACCGGCAGTATCCCGGCCAGCCCCAGCGTGAATTTTACCCCGATACGGTGGCGGCCCTGCGCGCCCTGCCCGGCGTGGGCATGGTAAGCCAGAACATCCGCAACGGCAGGGCCTTTACCCTGCGCGGCGAAGGCGAACGAACCCTGGCCCTGGACTTTATCGGCGTGGACCAGGAGTTTGCCGAGGTCTACTCTCTGGATCTGGTGGCCGGGCGGCTGCTGGACGATCAGGACGTGACGGCGCGCCGAAGGGTGTGCCTGCTGGGCCGCGAGGGCGCGCGCAATCTCTACGGCGAACCTGCCAACGCCGTGGGCAAGTTGTTGTTTCTGGATCAGGACGTCTTTGAAGTGGTGGGCGTGATCAGCGGCGTCATGCTGGGCGGTTGGGGGCAGGGCGGCTTTTTGCCCTACACCACTATGATGGACCGCAACTGGGGCAGCGGCAAGGTGACGCGGTTGTTTGTGCGGGCCGTAGGCTGGGAGGACGTGCCTCCCCTGGTCCGGCGCATTCCCGAAGTGGTGCGCGCGCACCAGGATGCGCCCTATCTGGTGATCCGCACCCAGGAAGATCAGCTCTCGCGCATCAAGACCACCTTTATGTGGGTGGAGGCTCTGCTCTGGCTGGGCATCGCCGCTTCCCTCATGCTGGGAGGCTTCGGCATCTGGTACGGCACGTTTGCCGCCGTGCGCGCCCGCACGCGCGAAGTGGGGCTCAAAAAAGCCATGGGCGGTTCGGATGCGGACATCCTGGCCCAGTTTCTGGCCGAAGCCTTGTGCAAGTCCGTAGCCGGCGGCATACTGGGCATTGCCATCGGCCTGTTGCTGGTAAAAATCGGCTCGTGGAGTCTGGGCACGGATATTTCCTACCCCTTGCTGCTGGTCAGCAGTGTGGGCAGCATTGTGTTTTCTGCGGTCCTCGGCGTGGCCGGCGGTTTGTACCCGGCCGTTCAGGCCAGTCGCATGGATGTGGTCACCGCCCTGCGGTTTGAGTAATTGCGTGTTGCGCCCGCAGGCGTTTTGCATGGCGGACGGCCGTGCGGAACCGTCAATGGCGGACAAGGTTGGAGCATGCCACCGGTAATCGTCGCCCAAAACCTGTATAAACGCTACGAAGGCTTTCCGCCGGTGCTGCGCGGGGTCAACATCACTGTGGAGCCCGGCGAGATGGTGGCCATCATGGGGCCTTCCGGCTGTGGCAAATCCACCATGCTGCACGTGCTGGGCATGCTCCACGCGCCTGACGCCGGCAGCCTGGAGATCCTCGGCGCCGACGTACTGGCCTTCAACCGGGAGCAGACAGCAGCCTTCCGGCGCGGCAACATGGGCTTCATCATGCAGGCCAGCAACCTGTTTGACCACTCCACTGTGTTCGAGAATGTGGAGTTCCCCCTCATCTATGAGCAGGTGCCGCCGCAGGAACGCTGGGAACGCGTCATCCGCGCCCTGGAGCTGGTGCGCCTCTCGGCCAGGGTCCATTACCGCAGCAACCGTCTTTCGGGGGGCGAACAGCAGCGCGTGGCCATCGCCCGCGCTATGGTCAACAATCCGCGCATCCTCCTGGCCGACGAGCCCACGGGCGCGCTGGACGCCAAAACCAGCCGTCTGATCATGGAAAATTTTCGCAACCTCTGCCACACGGGCGGCGTGGCCTTGGTTATGGTGACCCACGACCCTAAGATGGCTGAGTACTGCGACAGCATCTACACCCTTGAAGACGGCGTGCTGCAGTGCCGTCGCCACGAACCGCCGCCCCTGCCGCCTCAGGACGCGCACAATCTGCTGCAGGGCCCCGCGCCTGTGGTGCGCGGCGCGCTGGTGGCCGCACGCTTTCCCGAAGCCGCCGGTCAAGGGCTCATGTACGCGGCCCATCGTCTGCACGCGGCCGGTCTGCTCTCGCGCATCTACGCCCTGAGCGAAAGCGGCTTTCTGAGCAGTCCTGAAGGCTACGCCCTGCCTCTGGCCGTGCGCCGCATGGGTCGGCTGCGCTGCCTTGGGGCCTTTGCGGGCATGCTGCGGCATATGCGCGACACCTCGGCACAGGTCTGGGAGCTTTGGCGACAACGGCCCGGCCGGGACGGCCGCGGCTGGTGGGCGCAGCTGCAGGCCTTTTGCGCCGGGGCCCTGCTGGCCCGCTGGGGCGTGCAGGACGGCATCCAGTTTTTTTACGCGGCTGAGGCCCGTGGGCCTTCTACTGCCAGTTGGGTAGCCGCGCGCCTCATGCGGGCGCCCTTTGCCTTTGCCGTCCGGGCGCGGGATCTGGCCGCCCCCGGCAGCGACTGGGCGGCCATGGTGCACGATGCGGCCTTTGTACGCTGTGATACCGAGGCCACCCGCGCGGCTCTGATCGGGCTGCTGCCCGAAGCCGAAGGCAAGGCCATTGTGCTGCGTGACCCTCTGACCCTCACCCCGCCGGAAGACGACGCGGATATGCCCGTTGCGGGCCGTAGGGACGTCAATCTGCTGGCCGTGGGCACCCTGGCCCGGCGCAAGGGCTACGATGTGCTGCTGCGGGCCTGCGCCTTGCTGGCGGAGCGCAAGGTGCCCTTTCAGCTGGAAGTGGTGGGGCAGGGGCCGGAGCGCATGGCCCTGCGTCGGCTGGCCCGGCGGCTGGGTCTGCGTGGCCGGGTGCGCTTTGTGCCCCGTGTGCCTCACGAGAATATGCCCGACGTTTATGGCAGGGCGGATATTTTTGTGGCGCCTGGCCGCCGGACGCCTCAGGGCGATGTGGACGGCCTGCCCTCGGCCCTGGTAGAGGCCCTGGCCAGCGGCCTGGCCGTGGTGGTCAGCGATCTGCCCGGTCAACTGGAGGCCGTGCGGCAGGGAGAAAACGGCCTGGTGACGCCTCAGGAAGACGTGGAGGCTCTGGCGGGGGCGCTGGAGACCTTGGCCGCTTCGGAGGAAGAACGGCGGCGGCTCGGGCGGGCGGCCCGGCAGGCCTTGCCGGCCCTGCTGGACGGCGAGGCCACGGAAGCCCGTTTTGTGCAGCTGTTCAAATCTGCCTGCGCTGTGCAGAGGTAAGACGTTTTTCAGACCAATGATACTTTTCAGGGCAAGCGCACTGTGAAATTGTTCTGGCGGCCGCACAGACAGATCCCCGTTGCGGCGGGGCGGCAGGCGTACTGTATTTGTTCTGTTCAACACCGAAGTGAGCGTAGTAAAAACGTTGAGAATGGCTGTTCTCAGCGCTGAAAGGCCCTGGGGCAATGCTTTGTCGGAGCCTTTTCGGCGTGGCGTGCGGCAGAAGCTGTCTGAAATTGTAGTGTAGAGGTAGGTATGGATTTTAACGGCGTGCGCGTTCTGGTGGTGGGCGATGTGATGCTGGATCGCTACGTTTCCGGCGGCGCACGGCGCATTTCGCCGGAAGCTCCGGTGCCGGTGGTGGCTGTGGGGCGGCGCTGGTCCGCCCCCGGCGGTGCGGCCAACGTGGCCCGCAACCTGGCGCGTCTGGGGGTTGTGGCGGATCTGGTGGGCCTGGCCGGACGGGACGCGGATGGCGAAGAACTGCGCACGGCCCTGGCGGCCGAGGGGCTGGACGACTGCCTGATTTACTCTGCGGCGCGGCGCACCACCTGCAAAACGCGGATTCTGGCCCAGGGGCAGCAGATGCTGCGCCTGGACGAAGAAGTCTGCGCCCCTCCGCAGGCAGACGAACTGGCCCGGCTGCGGGGGCGTGTGCTGGACCTGCTGCCCCGCTGCGGGGCCGTGGTGCTTTCAGATTACGCCAAGGGCGTGCTGCTGGCCGACGCGGAAGGGGCAAGCCTTTGCGCGGCGGTGACGGCGGCGGCCGCCGTCAGAGGGATACCCGTGCTGGCGGACCCCAAGGGCGGGCAGTGGGGGCGCTACAGGGGCGCACAGTGCGTTACGCCCAACAGTGCGGAATTTGTGCGCGCCGGGGGCGAGGACGGCGGCGCGGAGCCGGACGCGGCGCAACGCGCGGCCCTGGCTGCCCGGCTTTGCGCGGACTATGGGCTGGAACGGGTGCTGCTGACCCGTGGGGCCAAGGGCATGGAGCTGTACGCGGGGCAGGGGCTGCTCTGCCGCTGCGCGGCGCGGGCGAGGGAAGTGGCGGACGTTTCGGGCGCGGGCGATACGGTGGCGGCGGTGCTGGCGGCCTGCGTGGCTAAGGGGCTCGCCTGGGAAGAGAGCGTGCGCGTGGCCAATACGGCAGCGGGCGTGGTGGTGGGCAAAATGGGCACCGCCCCCGTGACCCTGGCTGAACTGCGCGCCGCCCTGCGCGAAAATGCAGAAAATCCTAAACTCTACGCCCTGCCGGATTTACTGGAAAAAGTGGAGGACTGGCGGCGCAAAAGCGAAACCGTTGTCTTTACCAACGGCTGCTTCGATTTACTGCATCCAGGGCATGTTTCCCTGCTGCGGCAGAGCGCGGCTCAGGGCGACCACCTCATTGTGGGGCTCAACAGCGACGCTTCGGTACGCCGGCTCAAAGGTCCCAGCCGTCCCATTCAGGACGAGCGCAGTCGGGCGCAGCTGCTGGCCGCCCTGTACGGGGTGGAGGCGGTGGTGCTGTTTGACGCGGACACGCCCCTGGAGCTCATTACGGCCATCCGGCCCGACGTGCTGGTCAAGGGCAGCGACTATACCGAAGCCGCCGTGGTGGGGGCCGACGTGGTGCGGGCCGCCGGGGGCCGCGTGTTTCTGGCCGCTTTGACGCCCGGCTGCAGCACCACCGGCATTGTGCGTAAAATCGACGATGGATCCCATGCCGGGGGGCCGCGGCGCTGATGGCCGGACAGCGCATCCTGGCGGCCGACATCGGCGGCACCAACGCCCGATTCGGCTGTTTTTTTGTGGAGGACGGCCAGTTGCGCCTGGAGCGCGTGTCCTGGATGCCTTCGTCCGGTCTGCGGGATACGGAAGCTGTGTTGCGGACCTTGCAGCACCGCCTGGACCTGGAGCTCAGTCCCCAGGATGTGCTGGCCTTGGCCCTGGCGGGACCGGTGGCCGCCGAACGGGGCAGGCTGACCAACGGGTCCCTGCAATTGGACTTGGCCGTGGCGCGGCAAAGGTTCGGCTTGCGTCGCTGCCTGTTGTGCAATGATTTTGCCGCGGCGGCTCTGGCCACCCTCACCCCGGCAGGAGAAGACGCCCGGCTGGTGGCCGGAGACCGCTTGGCGGAAGGCGCAGGGCCGGAAGGCCGTGCCGCGCGGGCCGTGCTGGGGGCAGGTACGGGGCTGGGCGCGGCGCTGCTGGTCTGGACAGGGCGGCGCTGGCTGCCCGTACCTTCGGAGGCGGGGCATGCGGCCTTCCCCTTTTCTGGACGTCCGGAGCACGATTTTGAGCGATTTTTGCAAAGGGATCTGGGGCAGAGCTGGATCAGCGCCGAAGATGTGCTTTCTGGTCAGGGGCTCAGCCAGCTGCATTTTTTTCTCAGCGGCGAGTACTTGTTCCCCCCGGTGGTGGGCGCGCGGGCATTGCAGTCGGAAACGACCACTTTGCAGTGGTACGCCCGTTTTCTGGCCCGGTTTTGCCGCAACTGGATGTATGCGGCCTTGAGTCTGGGGGGACTGTGGGTCTGCGGCGGCATTGCCGCCCGTAACCCTCTGTGTCTGACCTGCGCCCAATTCGGCGAAGAATTGCAGCGCGCCAATCCCCTGCGCGCGCTGTTCGCGCCTGTGCCAGTGCGTCTTATGGAGAATGAAAACAGTGGGTTGTGGGGTGTGGCCCGCGCCGGGCAAAACCTTGTCGAAAAGGGCGGTCGGGCCTAGCGTCGATTACTTTTGAGAATAGGTAGCCTCAAAGGTTACGGCATGTTCGTTCCGGCGCAGGGGCGTGCAACTACACAGCGGTGCTGTCTTTATCCGTAGCTGGCGCTGTTGTCTTTGCCCGTAACGTCCTTTGTCGTAACGGGCCAAGCTCCTGCAGCGCACCGGCTGAAGTTACGCTTGCGCCACCATGGCGGGTGGCTGCTTACGCAGCCGCCAGGGCACTACAACGTGCAATGCCCCGGAGCCCTGTGAGGACGCCGTTTCCGGGCGGGACGGCGCGGGGGCGCAGGGGGCGTGCAAAAGCTGCAGCTTGTCCTGCCGCGCCGGTAAAAAAGTTTCAAAAAAAAATCGTTACCGCAGCCGGGGCTTGACAAACATTCTGTAGTAACGATAATGTTTATTACAAATCAGTGGAGAAGAGCTATGGCCCAAGTACAAACCCGAATGACGCGGCAACGGGCGGTAATTCTGGAAGAGCTGCGCAAAACCGCCACTCACCCTACGGCGGACGAGCTGTACAGCATTGTCCGGCGGCGTCTGCCGCGGATAAGTCTGGGTACCGTGTACCGCAATCTGGATTTTCTGGCAGACAGCGGCGAGATCCGCCGTCTGGAAACCGCCGGCAGCATCAAACGCTTTGACGGCGACATGTCCCCGCACCAGCATGTGCGCTGCGTTTTCTGCGGCCATATCGGCGACGTGATGGAAACCAGCGCAGCACCTTCGGTGGAAGGCATGCGGGTGGAGGGCTTTGCCCACATTCTCAATTCGCGCGTGGAGTACGACGGCATTTGCGAGGCCTGCGCCCGTCAGCGCGCTGTTGACGCCGCTGCGGAGCGGGGGGATGACGACGCCCGACGCACGGCTTGAGTCTTTGCGCCGACAAGGGTATGCAAAAAGGCATGCGCGGCCTCGTGGACAGCGCCGCCCGGCGGCGTTGTCCGGCGGCGCGTCCGGTCTGACTCAGGCGTGCCGTTGTACAGAATGAGGCAGCCCGCCCCATAACCACCAAGGAGAAGATCATGGCAGAAAGCAGGGAAAGCCGGAAAGAAAAAGTCGTTGAAGTGCTCAACAAGGCCCGGGCCATGGAGCTTTTCGCCATCCACCAGTACATGAACCAGCACTACAGCCTGGACGACATGGATTACGGCGAACTTGCCGCCAACATGAAGCTCATCGCCATTGATGAAATGCGCCATGCCGAGGCCTTTGCCGAACGCATCAAGGAGCTGGGCGGCGAGCCCACCACCCAGAAAGACGGCAAGGTGGCCACCGGGCAGGACGTGCCCGCCATCTATCGGGCCGACAGCGCCCAGGAAGACCATACCATTGAGGCGTACAGCCAGTTTCTGCAGGTCTGTAAGGAGCAGGGCGACATTGTTTCCGCCCGGCTGTTTGAGCGCATTATTGACGAAGAGCAGGCCCACCTGACCTACTATGACAACATCGCCGGCCACATCGAGCGCCTGGGCGATACGTACCTTGCCAAGATCGCCGGCACGCCTTCCAGCACCGGCACGTCTTCCAAGGGCTTTGTGACCGGAACCGCCGCTGCGGAATAAAAAGCGGCAAGTGAGGCAAGCTATGGCCGATACCAAGGATATGTGGCGCTGTCAGACGGTCAACTGCGGCTATGTGTATGATCCCGACCGCGGCGATCGCAGGCACAAGATACCCGCTGGAACCAAGTTTGAAGATCTGCCGGACGACTGGCGCTGTCCCGTGTGCGGGGCGGGCAAAAAGATGTTCCGTCCCCTGAGCGAAGGCTAGTTTCGGCTTACCCCTTTCCCGGCCCCGACCGCTCCAAGGCTGTCGGGGCCTTTTCGTTGGGCCTGGTTGATTGCACCCATGGCCGTCTTGGCGTATGCTGCAACAAGCAGGAGCGAGGGCGCGCGGCGCGGGCCCGCTTCCGGGAGGCGCAACAGTGCGGCGTTTTTATCAGGAAAGTTGGCAAGGCATTCCCTTTACCTCATTCTCGCATATCTCCTTTTTTCACTTGGCCGAACCCAAGTTCTACGCTGTGTTTTATGAAGAATTGTTCCGCCGTTACAAGGATTGGGACGATCTGCCCGCCCAGTGGCGCGAAAACAAGCGTAAGGACGCCCGTTGGTTGGTGGGGCAGTTGCGCGCCAAGCTGGTTCAGGAGCCGTCGGGCCGCACCGAGCCCGTGCGCGTGCTCTCCATCGGCAGCGGCGTGGGCTATATGGAAAACGTTTTACTGGACGAGATGCCCGATCTGGAGCTGCACGTCAACGAACCCAGCACCGTGAGCATGCGCTGGCTGCGGCAGCGCGTGCCCAACGAGCGTATCTACATCGGCCTGCCGCCCGCCTGTCTGCCCGCGGACGTGCGCTATGACATGATCTATCTTTCCACGGTAGATTACGGCATTCCCACGCGGGAATTCGCTCATCTGCTGAGTGAACTGCGCGCCCAGCTGCTGCCCGGCGGGGAGATCATCCTGCTTTCCGCTTCGCTTCTGGAAGAGGATTCGTTCATCGGCAGCTTTGTCAACGCCATCAAGATTTTCATCCGGGGGGCTCTGCATTTTCTGGGCATCCGGCGGCAGCAGTTCTGGGGCTGGCGGCGCACCCGCAAGGAATACCGCGATCTGTTCAAACAGGCGGGCTGCGCCAACGTGCAGGACGGTTGGCTGGAAGACGGCTTTGAAACCTACTGGATACGCGGCAGCTAGAGTATTTAACACTTGAAATGCTCGCTTACGGCAGGCAAAAGCCTGCCTTCTCGCATTTCGTGGCAAGGATTTTCAAGAAAATCCTTGCAGAGCAATTAACTCATTTCATTCGTAAACTGCTCTAGCGCACTTTCAGCCTGAAAGCGCGCTAAAAATCCTTTGCCCCCAGGTCACAGGGCTCGCCCTCTGCCGTTCTGCGTGGAAGCAGCGGTTTTTGCGGCCTGGAAGTTGTGATAATTCATTATATTTCAGAAAATTATCTGTCGAGGACGGGCCTTCTCGTTACGGACAGGCGGGGCTATACGCCTGCACCGCCGGGCCCTAATACTCAATTCCGGCCGCGGCAGTGACGCCGGTGCGCCAGGGGTGTTTGATTTCGGTCATGGAAGTGACCAGATCTGCCGTATCCACCAGCCAGTCCGGGGCGTTGCGGCCGGAGAGGACCAAATGCCGCCCGCGCGCGCGGGCCAGGGCAATCAGTTCTTCCACTTCTTCGCGGGTGAGCACGCCGGCTTTGAGCGCGTAGAGGGTTTCGTCCAGCACCAGCAGGTCCACGTTTTCCAGTTGCTTCTGAGCCCACTGCAGCACGCGCAGGGCGGCTTCGCGGTGGGCGGGGCGGTCTTCCTCCCGCCGCAGAAAGCCCGGCCCGCCGGCCATAAAGCGCGGTCCCAGCCATTGCGCCAGCATGGCCTGTTCGCCGGCCTGACCGTCGCGTTTCATAAACTGCCCAAAGGCCACAGCCAGATTTTGCCCCAAGGCGCGCACGGCCTGCCCTATGCAGGCGCTGGTCTTGCCTTTGCCGTCGCCGGTATAAACAAGGATCATGACCACACCCCAGCCAGATGCGCACCGCAGGCCGGGCACAGCCCGTTGCGCCCGTGCAGGCGCACGGCGTAGCCCGCGCGTTCCACCACGAGCGCGCCGCAGTGCGGGCAGAAGGTATTGGCGCCCACGGCGCTGGCGGCGTTGCCGATGTAGACGTAGTTGAGGCCGGTTTGGCGGCCCAGACGCCAGGCCTGCTCCAAGGTTGCGAGGGGTGTGGAAGGATGGTCGGCCATGAGGTAGGCTCCATGAAAGCCAGAAATGTGCCAGGGCGTGTCCGGTCCCAGTTCGTCGTGGATAAAGGCGGCCAGGCGGCCTAGTTCGTCGGGGCTGTCATTGACGCCGGGGATGACCAGGGTGGTCACCTCCAGCCACCAGCCCATCTCCTTTATTCTTTTGCAGGAATCCAGCACGGGCTGCAGGCGGGCATGGCAGTAGTGGCGGTAGAAGCGGTCGCTGAAGCTCTTGATGTCGATATTGGCGGCGCAGATGCGGTGCTCCAGAGCACGCAGGCAGTCCTGCGACATGAATCCGTTGCTCACCAGCAGGCAGCGCAGGCCGCGGTCCACGGCCAAGCCTGCCGTGGCGTAGACCAGCTCGAAAAAAACTGTGGGTTCATTGTAGGTAAAGGCCATGCTGGGCGTGCCGTATTCGCGCGCCAAGGCCACCAGGTCTTCGGGCATGGCCCGCTTGCCGGGTATGCGGCCATCGGCGGGCAGTTGGGAAATGCCGTCGTTCTGGCAGAAGCGACAGGAAAAATTGCAGCCTGCGCTGCCTGCGGAAAAGGTGCGCGTGCCGGGCAAAAAGTGGTAGAGAGGCTTTTTTTCCATGGGGTCGAGGCTCACGGAGGTGACCACATCGCCCACCAGCGTAACCATGCCCCCATCACGGTTGACCCGCACGCCGCAAAGGCCCTTTTCGCCCGGTTTGAGGCGACAGGCCTGGGCGCAGAGGCGGCAAACCACGGATTTGTCCGGTCGGCCTTCCCAAAGCAGTGCCTGCATATATTTCTCCTCCATGCCGGTGGTTATTGCCGCAGGGAACCCTGGGGGGGCGGCCGGTGGCGCGTGGACGACCACGGGCGGCGGTCTTCGTGTTGGCTGGGGCCGTTGTAGCCGCCGTGTGCCGCGCCGCTGTTCCCGCCGGGGCGGTCAGCGCCGAAGTTCCGGTATCCGGAGTCCTGGCCCGCGCCCTTGTGGCCGGGACCGCCCTGTGGCCGGGAAGACGACGGGTCGCCGGGCCGGGCGTGAGGTACAAAACCCTGTGCGTCATGGCCGTAGAAACCGCCGCCTTGGGGGCCCGCGCCATGGCCCGGCACTCTGTGCCGGTTCGGGCCGTTGTGGCCGGGGCCGCCGGGTCGGCCGGAATGCCCCGGCGCGTTCCATCCGGGCGGAAGGGGCTGGGGCCTCTGGCCGTCTGGGCCGTAAGGCATTTGCGGGTAGATCTGCGGCGCGATGAACAGAAAGTTGGGGTTCTGCTGCTGCGGCTGGTGGGGCGGCGTCACTGAGGTGATGCTGTCCCCGCTTTGCGGATCACGCCACTGGCGGACCTGCCCCTGGTCTGAAAAGTTGCTTCCCTGCAAATCCGCTGTGCCCTGCGTCTGCGCGTCTTCTTCTGTCCAGTCCGTCTGGGGCCAGTCCGTCTGGGGCCAGTCCGTCTGGGAAGGATCAGCGGGGCGCTGGCCTGTTTGTTGCGGGGCGTTGGGGGGCAGGTCTGCCTGGGGCAGATCCGTCGGAGCCCGATCCGTCTGCGGCGGAGACGCCGCTGGGGGCAGGCCTGCCTGAGTCCCGTTTACCTGCGGCGGGGCAGGCTGCAAGGCAAGTGGTGCTGCGCTGCGGGCGGCCTTTTCTGCGCCTGCTGTCGGCGTGGCGGCGGTGGGCTGCGCCCGCAGCACCTCTGCGTTCACGGGGGCGCGGTATTCCTGTGCGGTATGAGGGAGCGCGTCTGGCGCGGCAGCGGCGGCCAGGGTCGGGCCTGCACCCAGCAGGGCCAGGAAGAGCCCGCCGCTCAGGCGCGGGAATTTGCGGAAGGCTGCAAACAGAAGCATGGGCACACTCCGGTCTTGAAGGCAGAATAGCAGCAGGGGGCGCGTCGGTCCATGAAAAAAGCGGGGCGGGTTCGCCCAAAAAGAGGCTTGGGGTTTGCGCTGAAATCTGCTAAGGTTGGTCAAGAAGTAAGGAGGGACGGATGTCCAGCGAACGCGCAAAAGCCTATGCCCAGGCGGGCGTCAACATCGAAGCGGGCAATGCCCTGGTTTCGCGCATCAAGGATCTGGTGCAGAGCACCCAGACCCGGGGCGTCATCTCGGACATAGGCGGATTCGGCGGGCTGTTCCGTCCTGATCTCACCGGCATGGCCGAACCTGTACTGGTAGCCTCTACGGACGGCGTGGGCACCAAGCTCAAACTGGCCTTTGCCTGTAACAAGCACGATACCGTAGGCATTGACCTGGTGGCCATGAGCGTCAATGACATTCTGGTCCAGGGCGCGACGCCGCTGTTTTTCCTGGATTATTTTGCCACTGGCAAGCTGGACGTGGATACGGCCCAGACCGTGGTGGGCGGCGTGGCCGAAGGCTGTCGCCGGGCGGGCTGTGCCCTTTTGGGCGGCGAAACTGCCGAAATGCCTGATATGTACGGTCCCGGCGAATACGATTTGGCGGGCTTTTGCGTGGGCCTTGTGGACAACGCCCGGCTTATCGACGGCTCCAGCATCCAGGTGGGCGACAAGATTGTGGGCATAGCTTCTTCCGGCCTGCATTCCAACGGGTATTCCCTGGTGCGCAAAATTCTGGCCCAGAGCGGCCTTGGCCCGGACGATACTCTGCCCGGCGCAGCGGCCAGCGTGCGCGAGGTGCTGCTTGCCCCCACCACCATCTATGTGGAGGTGGTGCGCTCCCTTTTGCGCGACCTGAACATCAAGGGCATGGCGCACATCACGGGCGGCGGCTTTTACGACAACATCCCCCGCGTGTTGCCCGGCCAGGTGGAGGCCCGCATCCACTTCGGCAACTGGCAGATGCCCCCGGTCTTCCACTGGCTCAAGACGGCCGGTGGTCTTACCTGGCCGGAAATATTGCAGATTTTTAATGCTGGTATTGGCTATGTGCTGGTATTGCCCGCAGATCAGGCCGAGGAGGCCGTGGGACGCATCCGCGCCTTTGACCTGGAGGCCTGGTGCCTGGGCGACATAGCCCGCCGCAGTGCGCCCGACAGCGAACAGGTGGTCATCACGTTTTAGTGTCGGCGCGGACACAACTGCTGTCTGTATGCGCGGCTGCGCGCAGAAAAGAGCGTGTATTGCCTTTGAGAATGCATTTTACAAAGGCAATACACGCTTTACGCATTTTATTTCTGAACGAATATGCCCAAGGGTATGTCGCGCCAGAGCATGTTGATTTTGAAGAGTACGTTTTACCTGTTTCCAGCCTTCCCCGCGTTGTCGCTTACCACAGGCAACGAAATAACTTATCCTAGAGCAGTTAGCGAATGAAATGAGCTAACTGCTCTGCAAGGATTTTCTTGAAAATCCTTGCCACAAAATGCGAGAAGGCAGGCTTTTGTCTGCCGTAAGCGAGCATTTCAAGTGTTAAATGCTCTAATAGTTCAATATCCTGTCGGCTTTTTTGACCTCTTCGTAAAGAGCCTTCATGCTGGACTGTCTGACGTGCGCGCTTTCGTCCACCCCGTGGACGATCATGCACTTTCCTCAGGCGGCTATGGCGCCGTCGCTCAGGGCAAATTTTTTTGCTTCCTCCGCAATGGGAAACTGGGCGGAATCGCCCTCATACAGGTCAACGCCAGCGCCGTTAAGAAAAAGCGTGACCTCTTCGCCCGCATTGAGCAAAAAATTGCCGAAGCGCACGGCGTTCCACTTAATTTCCGGAACATTGCTGGAAAGGATGATTAATACTTGCATTGGCTTGCCTCCTCTGGCTTTGAGGGAGGATAGCCCCTGGGAGGGAAATGTTCAACCGGAGCGACAACAGCGGCTTTGTCCGCTTTGTTTTGCACTCGGTAGTTCTGAGCCTGTGCGTTCAACAACCTTGGGCGAATGCGCGGGCAGCGCACGCGCGGCCTTCCCCGCTTGTCGCTGCCACATGCAGAGCAGGCTTGTCCGCGCAGGACTCTGCGAAGGCAGAAGACGCCGGGGGGATCTGAGGCCAGTCGGAATTGTTGCCGCGGCAGCCTCCCGGGCGTAGTGGGGTTCAGGCCTGAGGGGTTTGCCCCTGCGGGACCACAAGCGCGTGGGCCGGGTGCAGCAGGCGCAGCTCCAGGGCGTCCAGCAGGGCAGGCAGGCCTTCGCCGCTGTGGGCCGAAAGGGGCAGGGCCTGGGGCAGGGCGTCGGCCAGCTGCGCACGGGCTGGGGCGGCGAGCTGGTCCCATTTGTTGAGCAGCAGCAGGCGGGGCACGCGGTCCAGGTCCATCTGCGTCAGGGTGTCTTCCACGGCGGCTATCTGCTGCAGCAGATCTGGGTGGGCGGCGTCGGCCACATGCAGCAGCAGGTCTGCGGATTCCAGTTCTTCCAGAGTGGCCTGAAAGGCCTCCGTCAGTTCTTTTGGCAGGTTGCGGATAAAGCCCACGGTGTCAGCCAGGACCAGTTCGCGCGCGGCGGGGAAGCGCAGCCTTCTGGTGGTGGGGTCCAGCGTGGCGAAAAGTTTATTTTCGGCCAGCACTTCTGAGCGGGTCAGGGTGTTGAGCAGGGTGGATTTGCCCGCATTGGTGTAGCCCACCAGCGCGGCTACGGGCAGGCCCTGGCGCGCGCGCCGGGCGCGGGTGAAGGCCCGTTGCCGGCGCAGCTGGTCCAGCGCGGTGCGGATGCGGGCCATGCGTTCTCGGATTTTGCGGCGGTCTGTCTCCAGCTTGGTTTCACCGGGGCCGCGGCCGCCAATGCCGCCCATGAGCCTATCCATGGCGCGGTTTTTGCCCACCAGACGGGGCTGGGTGTAACGCAGCTGGGCCAGCTCCACCTGCAGCTTGCCCGCGCGGGTTACGGCGTGCTGGGCAAAAATATCCAGAATGAGCTGGGTGCGGTCCATGACCTTGCGCTCGGTGATGTCCGCCAGGTTGTGCAGCTGGGCCGGGGCCAGCTCGCCGTCAAAAACCAGCATGTCCGCCCGGCCCTGCAGGGCCTGCACCTCCAGCTCCGCCACTTTGCCCTTGCCCAGAATAAGGCGCGGATTGACCTGGGTTACGCGCTGCACCATGCGCCCGGCCACGGTCAGCCCGGCCGTGTGGGCCAGAGCCGCCAGTTCGTCCAGGTTGCGCTCCTGCACTAGCCGGGGCAGGGCGGAAACAGAAACCAGCAGGGCGCGCGGGGTGTTGGCCGCCTCGCGACCCACGGCGGCCACGCGTGCCAGTTCGTCTTCCAGGGCCTGTGCCGTGGCGGCAAAGTCGGCCGCCGTGCGCGTCCAGGCCTGGGGCGCGCTCAAATGGTAGGGCAGACCTTCCACGGCGCGGGGCAGCAGATGGGCCGCCTGCCACTGTATGGGCTCGCCGGCGGGATTGACGCTGAGGGCGATAACCGCGTCCAGCCGCAGGAAAAGCAGGTCCATAAGGTCTTCTTGACTGACGCCTTCGGGGGTCAGGTGGGTGTGCAGCAGGCGCAGGCCGCGCAAACGCTCCTGCCCGCTGCGGCCGCGCGCAAGCTGGGGGATGAGGATGCTGCCGGCCTCGCCCACCAGCACGGTCTGCACCCGGCCTTTGCGGTCGATAAGCAGGCCCAGCTGTCGGCCCAGCGCGCGGGAGAGCAGGGCGATTTCACGGGCCTGCTCCGGCGTGTAGACGTCCGCTGCGGGAAAGCGGCGGTTGAACAGCCGGTTGAGCGCGGTAAGCTGGCTGGGTTTGAGGCCCTGCACGTTGCCTTCTGGCTTGGGAATGGGAAGCTCCTGCGGTTAGGTGTCTGCCGGGCGCAAAAAAAGGGCGGCCCTGGCCGCCCCTGCTTTTACGGCCGCAGATAGGAAGTGATGAGCGCGTCGTAGCGCGAGGTGGCCTCAAAAGCCCGTGATGCCATAATCTGCCGGAACTCCAGGCCCACGTTCATGTCCTTGTTGCGCAGCTCGTCCATGGCGGCGCCGTACCATTGGGGCGAGGACAGCACCAGCACGCTGTGAAAATTTTTGGCGGCGGCGCGCAGCATACAGGGGCCGCCGATGTCGATTTCCTCCACGGCGTCCTCCAGCGAGAGGTTGCGCTCCACCGCGCCGGCAAAGTCGTAGAGGTTGACGCAGACCAGGTCAAAGGGGCGGATGCCTTTTTCCGTAAGGGTCTGCATATGGGCGGGGTCGTCCTTGCTGGCCAGAATGCCGGCGTGGATTTTGGGGTGCAGAGTTTTGACGCGGCCGCCCAGAATTTCCGGAAAGCCGGTGACCGTGCTCACGGCCGTGACGGGCAGGCCCGCGGCCTCCAGGGCCTTTTGCGTGCCGCCGGTAGAAACCAGCTCCACCCCCCTGGAAGTGAGGAAGGTGGCCAGATCCACCAGGCCGCTTTTGTCCGTGACGCTCAGGATGGCGCGACGAATGGGCAGATTTTCCATAACCGACTCCTTTCCCTTCCTCATATAAACCAGAACCGTGACGGAAGCAATGGCGACGCCCCTTGCCCGCCGGCCGTGGCCCGGCTATGCTGCGCTACGGAGGAACGTATGCTGCTTAAACTTGTATCGTGGAATGTGAACGGCCTGCGGGCTGTGGCCGGCAAGGAGGCCTGGGGCTGGTTTCGCCGCACGGACGCCCAGGTGGTGGCCCTGCAGGAGACCAAGGCCCATCCGGACCAGCTGGACGAAGACCTGCGTCGGCCCGAAGGCTGGGAGGCGCATTGGGCCTCCAGCACGGTCAAAAAAGGCTATTCCGGCGTGGCCGTGTTCAGCCGCCTTGCGCCCCAGCGGGTCAGCGTGGAGCTGCCCCAGCCTGAATTTCAGGGCGAAGGCCGCCTGCTGCACCTGGAGTTTCCGCATTTTCATTTTTTTAACGGCTATTTCCCCAACGGCGGGGCTGAAGAGCTGGACGAAAACGGCAAACCCACGGGGCGCTTTAAGCGGCTGCCTTACAAGATGGGTTTTTTTGAGGCGTTTTTCGCCTATGCCGAGGCCTGCCGCAAGAGCAAGCCCATAGTGGTCTGCGGGGATTTTAACATTGCTCACAAAGCTGTGGACCTGGCCCGACCCAAACAAAACGTCAAATGCACGGGCTTTCTGCCCGAAGAGCGCGCCGTGCTGGACCGCTTCACGGCCATGGGCTATGTGGACACCTTCCGCCATGTGCACGGCGAGGAGCCGGGGCACTATTCCTGGTGGTCCTACAAAAGCCGCGCGCGGGAAAAAAACGTGGGCTGGCGCATCGACTACTTTTTTGTTTCGCAGGAGCTTGCCCCGGCCGTGCGCGACGCCTGGATAGAAGACGCCGTCTACGGTTCGGACCACTGCCCCGTGGGCCTGAGCCTGGATCTTTAGAGCATTTAACACTTGAAATGCTCGATTACGGCAGGCAAAAACCTGCCTTCTCGCATTTCGTGGCAAGGATTTTCAAGAAAATCCTTGCAGAGCAGTTAGCTCATTTCATTCGCTAACTGCTCTAGAACAGGGAACCTTTGAGAATATGTCTGCTCAAAGGTTACGGGCCCGCTCGTTCCGGCGCTTAGCCGCGCAAATACATAGGGGCGCTGTCTGCATCCGCAGCCAGCGCTGCTGTTTTGCCCCGTAACCTTCTTCGTTGTAACGGCTGTAGTTACGCTTGCGCCTCTGCGGCGGGCGTCTGCGTATGCAACCGTCAAGGCATTGCAATGCGGCACGTCCCTGGGTGAAAATTGCCCGGTGCGCGGCGGGCTTTTGCCGAGACGTAAAGGCCGTGTGTCGCCTGACGCAACGCTACTCCAGCAGGTCCAGCAGCCGGGCCACGCGCTGGGCGTTGAGGCCGGAGTGAACCTCGGCCAGCTCCCGGCTGTGGGCCTGGGCCTGGGCTTCCACATCGGCCAGAGCGGCGCGCAGTTCTGCCGTGTTGAGCATGTGCGGGGTTTCCGGCGCGGCTGGCGGCAGAGCCGGGGCGGCGGCGGTTTCGGCTCCCTGCCCGGCGGTTTCGGCCCGGTTTACGGGCAGCATGGCGTTGACCCTTTCCTGAAACGTGGGCAGCAACGGCCCCAGGTCGTTGTTGCGGACGCGAAATTGCAGTTCCATACGGACGCTCCTTGCGGGATATCAGGCGGCAAAACCGGCCGCCGTGAGCGGACGCCCGCAAGGTAGCAATATCCGTGCCTGACGGTTTTTTGCCGCGGGCAGCCACGGCAAAAAATCAACCCGAAGACAAATGCCCGTTCGGCCCGGCGTCCCGCAAGGCCCGTGGCGCTTCCATTATCGGTTTGTATTGACTTTGCGGGCGGGACCGGCATAATGACGCTTCTTTTTTTACAAGTCCGCGCGGCGCATCCGTGCGGCAAGGAGCAGGCATTGGCAAAGAACCGCGCGTTGCAGCAGTGGCGGGTGGAAGACTCCATAGAGCTTTACGGCATCCGCAACTGGGGAGCAGGGTATTTTGACGTTTCTGACGCGGGCGAGGTGGTCATCTGCCCGCAGGGCCCCCAGGGGCCGCAGGTGTCCATTCCGGAAATCATCGCCGGGCTGCGCGACCGCGGCTACGATATGCCCGTACTTCTGCGGGTGGAAAACATCCTGGATTCGCGCATCAGCAATATCCATGAATCGTTCCGCAAGGCCATTAAAAACCTCAGTTACACGGGCTGCTACCGGGGCGTCTTTCCCATCAAGGTCAACCAGCAGCAGCAGGTGGTGGAAAAGATCGCCCAGTTCGGCCCTTCCTACCACCACGGGCTGGAGGTGGGCTCCAAGGCCGAACTCATTGCCGCCGTTTCTCTCATGCGCGACCGCGAAGCCTGCATTGTCTGCAACGGCTACAAGGACGAGGAATTTATCGACCTGGGCCTGCAGGCCCGGCGTCTGGGCTTCAACGTCTTTTTTGTGCTGGAAATGCCCGGCGAACTGGGGCTCTTGCTGGAACGCAGCAAGGCCCTGGATGTGCGCCCCAACATCGGCGTGCGGGCCAAACTGGCCGTAAAGGCCGGCGGGCACTGGACGGATTCCGGCGGGGAGCGCTCTACCTTCGGCCTTTCTCCGGCCCAGGTGGTGGACGTGGTGGATACCCTCAAGGCCCACGACATGCTGGACTGCTTTAAACTGCTGCACTACCACCTGGGTTCGCAGGTTTCCAACATCCGCGACATCCGCACCGGCGTCATGGAAGGCGCGCGCCTCTATGTGGGCCTGGTGCAGGAGGGCGCGCCCATGGGCTATCTGGACCTGGGCGGCGGCCTGGCCGTGGATTACGACGGCTCCCACACCAACTACATTTCGTCCCGCAACTACACCCTGGACGAATACTGCACCGACGTGGTGGAAGCCATCATGAGCATCCTGGACGAAGAAAACGTCCCCCACCCCCACATTATCACGGAATCAGGCCGCGCCACAGTGGCCTACTATTCCGTGCTGCTCTTCAACGTCCTGGACGTGAGCACTGTGGAGGAGGTGCAGCTGCCCGAAGACCTGCCCGAAGGCACGCCCGAACCCGTGCTCAATCTGCGCGAAACCCTTAACAGCATCACCCTGCGCAATCTGCAGGAGTGCTACAACGACGCCATCTATTACCGCGACGAAATGCGCCAGCTCTTTTCTACCGGAAGGGTCAATCTGCGCCAGCGTACCCTGGCCGAGCGCTTCTTCTGGGCCATCATCCTGCGCATTGCCCAGGAAAAAACCCGCCTCAAAACCGTGCCCCGTGACTTGGCCGACATCGACGTGAGCCTGGCCGACATCTATTACGGCAATTTCAGCGTGTTCCAGTCCCTGCCGGACTCCTGGGCCATTGACCAGCTCTTCCCGGTCATGCCCCTGCACCGGCTGAAGGAATTCCCTTCCCGCCAGGGCATCATCTCGGATATTACCTGCGATTCGGACGGCCGCATCGACCACTTTATCGACCCACAAGGCATGAAGCCCACTCTGGACCTGCACCCTCTGCGCGAAGGCGAGGAATACTATCTGGGCGTCTTTCTGGTAGGCGCGTATCAGGAAACTCTGGGCGATTTGCACAACCTCATGGGCGACACCAACGTGGTTTCCATCCGTGTGGCCGAAGACGGCAGCTACGAATATGTGCGTGAAATCCGCGGCGACTCCGTGGCGGACATCCTGAGCTATGTGGAATACGACCCCCGCCGCATTCTGGAAGATCTGCGCAGCACTGCAGAGCTGGCCGTGCGCCAGGGGCGGATTACGCCCAGTGAGCGTTTTGCCGTTATGCAGGCCTTTGAGGACGGGTTGCGGGGGTATACGTATTTTGAGCGCTAACCTTTAACTTATATATATCCGGGGCGGCCACGCGCGCGGCTTTTGCCCCCTGGCTGCGTCAAAAAACGCTGCGGACCGGGTCTGTACCAGAAGAGTACTATCCCCGATTCCGCAGCGTTTTTTTCCTTGCCAGGGGCCAAAATCCGCGGCGCGTGGCCGCCCCGGATGCGACGGTGGCCGGGGTCAACAGCGCATGGTCCTCCGCGGCTGCGTCAAAAAACGCTGCGGACCGGGTCTGTACCAGAAGAGTACTATCCCCGATTCCGCAGCGTTTTCGAAGCTACAGGCCCTTGTCGGCCATAAGGCAGATCAGGTCGCAGACCCGGTTGGAGTAGCCCCATTCATTGTCGTACCAGGCCACGGCCTTGACCAAGTGTCCTTCCTGCACGGTGGTGTAGGAAGATTCCAGAATGGACGAGGCCGGATTGCCCTTGAAATCCATGGAAACCAGGGGCTTTTCATTGTATTCCAAAATGCCCTTGAGGTCGGTTTCAGCAGCCTGGCGCAGGGCGGCCAACAAGCCTTCCGTATCCGTTTCCTTTTCCAGAATGCCGGAAAAATCCACTACGGAAACCGTAGGCGTGGGCACGCGCAAAGAATAGCCGCTGAATTTGCCCTTGAGCTCCGGAATGACCTTGGCCACGGCCTGGGCCGCGCCCGTGGAGGTGGGGATGATGCTGCAGGCGGCGGCGCGGGCCCGGCGCAGGTCTTTGTGGGCCATGTCCAGGATACGCTGGTCGTTGGTGTAGGAGTGGATGGTGACCATATTGCCCAGTTTGATGCCGAAACTGCGCTGCAGCACCAGGGCCACCGGGGCCAGGCAGTTGGTGGTGCAGGAGGCGTTGGACACAATATGGTGTTTTTGCGGGTCGTACTGGTTCTGGTTCACGCCCATGACGATGGTAATGTCTTCTTCCTTGGCCGGGGCGGTGATGATGACCTTTTTGGCGCCGTTGTCACGGTGCACGGCGGCCTGAGAGGCCTTGCGGAAGATGCCCGTGCTTTCTACCACAATGTCCACGTCGTAGTCGCGCCAGATGAGCTGACGGGGGTCGCGCTCGGCAAAGCAGTGAATGTTCCAGTCGCCCACGCGCACGTCCGTGCCGTTGATGGCCACGTCCAGGTGCGCGCGGCCATAGACGGAATCGTATTCCAGCAGGTGAAAATTGGTTTCCGCATCAAACAAGTCGTTGATGGCCGTCACTTCCACTCTGTCGGCATAGGACTGATGCAGGGCGCGAAACACCTGCCGGCCGATGCGGCCAAAACCGTTGATGCCCACTTTGATCTTGCGCATTGCTGCCTCCTCACAATCTGCAAAGAAAATTTTGTGTGTCGTCGCCACCCAAGCTGTGGCGGCTAATCTTCATAGAGCGAGTAGGCGTGCTTGGCCATGAGGTCGTAGTTGTTGCGCAGGGCCTCGTGCAGCCGGGCGTTTTCAATGGCCAGGGCCGAGATGGCGGCCACGGCCTCCATAAAGGTCTGCTCATCGGGGCTGAACTCGCGCTCCACGTCAGAATAAACGCGGATCAGGCCAATGGCCTTGCCGTCCGCCATAAGCGGGGCCGAGAGCACGGAAACCAAGCCTTCGGCCTTGGCCGACTGCGGGTACTGAAAGCGCCCGTCCGAGGTGGCGTCCTTGAGGTGGATGGTTTTGCCCGCCAGCACTTCGCCGTCAAGACCGCTGCGTTTCACTTCCACCGGGCCTTTGCGCATGTAGGTGGCGGAAAGGCCGTAGGCGGCGCTGGGCAGCAAAAAACGTCCGGTGCTGTCCAGCAGGCGGATGGTGCTGGCCTTGCAACCCATGGTTTGGGCCGTTTGCTCTGTAATTCTGTGCAGCACGTCGCCGGGTTCCAGGCTGGAGTTGATGACCAGCGCCACATCCCTGAGCGCGCGGAAATAATCCTGTGCCATAAAAACCTCCTGTAAAGAACGCCTCCGGCGTGACCAGGGGCGTTGGAATGGGTAGGGAGGAAAGTCCGCCAAAGGAGCGGATTGAGCGGCGAGAAGCGCCCGCCTTGCGGGCGCTTGTTCATTTTATCACTAGGGCAGTGCCACGTTGCAATGCCCTGGCGATTGCGTAAGCGCAATTTATTTGCACCTTAAGCGCTGGAACGAGCGTGCCGTAACCTTTGAGACGGCATATCCTCAAAGGTAATCTGCCTTACAGTATGGCCTTTTTTTGCACCGGGGGCAATGGGCTCCGGGCTTGGGCATGTGGCGTGAACGGCGGGGCGCGCTGCTGCAGGCGCAGCGTTTAAAATTTCCGGGTAGCGCCTCAGGCCCGCCCGGCGCTCCACCGCCGGCAAGTTATTTTGCCAGCAGCACCCAGGCCGGGCCTTTGGCGTCCAGGTGGCTGGCCACATAGTTGGCGCGCTCGTCGCCACCGCAGAAAATATCAATGCGGTTGCGTTTGATGGCCCCGCCCACATCCTGCGCAAAGCCGATGCCGCGCAAAGGCACGCGGCCGCGTTTTTCGTCCGGGGCGTTCACGCCGTAGGCCACTACCGCGCCCAGGGGGATAAAGCCTCTGTCTGTGGCCAGGCTCAACCAGTCGTCCACCTGGTAGCCCATGGCCCCGGTAGGGCCGCGCGTGCCGAAGCGGAAAAAGACGTAGCTCGGATTTTCATTGAGAATTTCGCGCACCCGGTCGGGATTGTTGCGGAACCACTCGCGCTGTTCGTAAATGTCGCCGCGTCGGAGCAGGCCTTTTTCACGCATGATCCGGCCGGAGCTCTTGTACTTGTGTTTGTTCTGCCCGGCGTAGTTCACATAGGCCTGGGTACCATCATCAAAAATCAGGCGACCGGAGCCCTGAATTTCCAGAAAAAACACGTCCACGGGGTCGGCGGCCCAGGCCAGCTCCAGACCCCGGCCCGCCAGAATCTGTTTTTCCTCAATAGTCCTGCGGTCATAGTACCGGCCCTTCTGGGCCAGCACCTTGCTCAGTTCCGGCGGCCGGGCGTAGATGGCCTGGGTGTAGCCGGGCTTGCGCGTGCGGCTGGCGCGTACCGCCGGCTCATAGTAGCCGGAATAGTTGATGCCGCCCGCCACCTCCACCCAGCGAAAATTCTCCAGCAGCAGCCCTGGTTCGGCGTCCAGGCGGGGCAACAGAGCCTGCAGCCGGGTCAGCGTGCGCTTGAGGTCGCCCCAGGTCACGTCCAGGCCGGGCCGCTGCACGGCCACGTTGCCCTGGGGTCGGGTGTTGACATAGTTGAGGGACTTGCGCACCGTTGGGGCCATGTCCTTCCAACTGGTCAGATCCTGGTTGCGCGGGGCAAGATAGGTGACAAAAAAATCCGGGCTTTCCATGGCCACGGGCGGGCCCAGCGGCTCAACTTCCGGCGTGGGCGCTTTTTTGGCGCAGGCCGTGAGCAGCAGACCCAGCAGCAACAGTACTCCCAGCCGCCGCAAACGCGGCGGGCTGTACGCAGACCTGTAAGGAGCCAGCCTATGCATGACGCTTTTCCCATCCCCCATGTCTGGATGCCCCACCGGGTGTCCTACGGCGAAACGGACACCATGGGCGTGTTGTACTACGCCGAATATCTGCACCTGTTTGAACGCGCGCGCGGTGATTATATCCGCCGTTGCGGCATGGGCTACGCCGAGGTCGAACGCCGGGGCATCATCCTGCCCGTGCGCGAGGCTCAGTGCCGCTACCGCTCTCCCGCCCGCTACGACGACCTGGTGCTGGTGCGCGCCGGCATCGAAGAGTGGGGGCGCGCGTCACTGCGTTTTGTATATGAGATATGGAATGAGGACAAGACGCGCCTGCTCGCCACCGGCATGACCCAGCACGCCCTGGTCAACCCCCAGGGCCGCCCCGTGCCCGTGCCGGACTGGTTTCGCAGCCTGACTTTCAGCATGGAAGCGTAGTTGTTACGGCAGGGAGGCAAAATTTTTTGTGCGGTGAGGGGTACTGCCATGAACAGCAGTGCCCCTTGCCCCTATCCCTAAAATTTCTTTCCACAAGCATCGCGCCAGCCTGCGCCGGGCAGGCGCGCCCCAACCGGCACAGCGTGCCGCCAACGTCCTTATTCCGGCTTGCCTCGCCACTGCGGCGGCATGGCCTGCTGCGGGGTATGGGCCGCCTCCCCGGTGGGGCGTTCCGTCTTCCGGCGCGTGCCCGGACGCGCCAGACGGCGGGCCAGGTGCGGCGGCTCCGGCCTGACCGGGTCCGGCAATTCCGCCCCCGGCTGCGGCGGCAGGTGGGCCGGGCGGGTGCGCTGTGCCAGACGGCCGTTGCAGGCGCGCAAGAGCTGGACCAGGTCCGTAAAATCCTCTTCCACGCCCGGTCCGCTGAGCCGCCAGCGGGCCTGGCCGTGGGCCACTTTGTGGGTGCCGCGCAGTTCGCGTTCCCGCATAAACAGGCGCACGCGCCATTCCTCCGGCCTTCCGTCCGGACCGGGCAAGCGCCAGACCAGGCACTGGCCTGCCGCGTCCATCTCCACCAGCAGGCCGTCTTCTGTGGGGGCGCCTGCCTGCCGCAGCAAATCCTCCAGCGCGGCGTGCACAATGCGCAGATGCTCGCCGGAGGGCATGTTTTTCTGGTCTTCCCGCACCTGCTCTTCCATTTCGCGGATGCGCTCCAGGCAGCGGTCGCGCTCTTCCTCCAGCGTGCCCAGACCCTGCCGCGTGAGCCGCAGGCAGAACAGTACCGCCACAATGACCGCTGCGGCCGCCGCCGCCCATTCCCACAACATGCCTCACCTCCGCAACAAAAGCCTGCGGACAGGGCTACTCTGTGCCGCTGCGTTTGCCGGTGCAATGGACCACATCCACCCGCCAGACGCCCAAGGGCTTACGATAACCCTCCACATAGGCCCGGCCCTTTTCATAAAAATCTGCGGAATATTTGCCCACCAGCGCCATCAGCGCCCGTCGCCGCTCTTCGGGGTCCTCCACCAGCACCGCCTTGCCGAAAACAATGACGCTGGCGTAGCTGGTGGTGAACCGCTCCGGCGCCACCCGCTCATAGCCGATAACGGCCAGGCTCACCCGCGCGTCGCGGCGCAGGGCCGCTACCTTGTGACCCTCTGTGGCGCAGTGAAAATAAATGGCGTCGGGCTCCACCAGCACAAAGTTGAGCGGCACGGCATAAGGATAGCCCACAGGGCTCAGACAGGCCAGGGTGCAGAAGGGCGCTGCGCGCAAAATATCCAGGATTTCTTCGTGGCTCAGGGCCTTGGCGGCGCGGCGCAGAGGGGGGAAATTACATGAGGACATGGGGGCTCCTTCGGAAAGGGGAGTTCCGCCGGGGGCGGCGGGAGAGTCGGTTTTTGGTGCGTTGCGACAACCAGGGAAAAGGCATGATTGGACCCAGGCCGGGATTTTTATTGCCCTGTGGCAACTGGAGAAAAAGGCGTATCCCAACCGGGAGTTTTTGTTGCCCTGCGGGCATGGCGGCCTGGTTCTTTTATGGCGTTTGGGCCGCCTCCGGCGAGGGCAGGGGGCCAGGGGCGGGGCTGCCTCCCCTTCGGCCCCCTACAACCCCCATAACCCCCGCTTTCCCAGGGCAGCCGCGCGCAACCTTCGGGGGGGCATGACATGAATGTGGAGGTGCAGGGTGGCAAAAGCCCGTACCGTGGTCATCTGCCATGCAGATTTGTTTCGGGCAGGGTACGCCCGGCGTATTCCTTCGGGGAAGAAAGTTTTTTGAAGGATGGGGGCGTGGGGGAAGGGAACTTTTGTGAACAAAAATTCCCTTCCCCCCACAAAGCCTTTCCCTCCCCCCGCAAAGCGCTACACTCCCGGCCCGCGGCCATTGCGGCGGGCGTGCCACCAGAGTTGGAAGACCAGCAGGGTCCAGAGGGGTTTGCGCAGGTCTGCCTTGCCGGAGAGGTGGGCGTCCATAAGGCCGCGCACGGCTGTGGGGTTGAACAGCCCCTGAGCTGTGAGGGTGTCGGGCGCCAGGAGGTCTTCCATGAGGGGGCGCAGGCGGCCGCGCAGCCATTGGGCCACGGGGATCTGGAAGCCGCGTTTGTTGCGGTGCAGGATTTCTTTGGGCAACAGGTCGGCAAAGGCTTTTTTGAGCAGCCATTTGCGTTTGCAGCCGTGCAGCCGGTAGCGCACGGGCAGGCGCGCGGCAAAGGCGGCCACGTCCTTATCCAGAAAGGGGGCGCGCACTTCGAGGCTGTGGAGCATGGAGCAGCGGTCCACCTTGACCAGGATGTCGTCCAGCAGAAACTGCCGCACATAGACGTGGAAGGCGCGGGCCAGGGGCGTGGCGGCCTGCGGGGGCTGCCAGTGTTCATAGGCCTGGCGGGTGGGGGCAAAGAGGTTTTCGGGCGCGAGCAGATCGGGGGCCTGTTCCCGCAGGGCCGGGCTGAGCAGTGCGGCCTGTGTGTCCGGGCCCAGGGCCGTGAGCATGGTCTGCACCCTTTGCCAGGCCGGAGCGGCGGCCGCGCGCAAAAAGGTAGCCACGGCCAGGCGCGGATTGATGTAGCCGGCAGAAGAGGGCAGCAGGCGGGCCAGGGGCTCCACCAGGCCGCGCCGCAGCGCTGCGGGCAGGGCATTATAGCGTTCCGCCAGTTTGAAGCCGATGTAGTGCTCGTAGCCGGCCCAGAGCTCGTCCGCGCCGTCCCCGCCCAGGGCCACGGTGACTTTTTCGCGCGTGACGCCGGAAAGCAGCCAGGTGGGCGCTACGGAAGCGTCGGCCATGGGCACGTCCATGCTGCTGATGATCTCGGGCAGGGTGTCGGCGCACTGGGCGGCGGAGAGCACGCGCTCGTGGTGTTCTGTGCCGTAGGCGGCGGCGGCCAGGCGGGCGTAGCGCGATTCGTCGTAACTGGCCTCGCTGAAGCCGATGGAAAAAGTCTTGACAGGCACGGCGGACTGGCTGGCCATAAGCCCGGCCACAATGGTGGAATCTATGCCGCCTGAAAGAAAGACGCCCAGGGGCACGTCGCTGACCATGCGCCGCCGCACGGCGCGGGCCAGCAGGTGGCGCAGCTCTGCGCACAGTTCGGGCACGGGGCGGGTTTCGTCTTCGTCCGGCACGGGCATGTCCCAGTAGCGTTCCAGGCGCAGGCGGCCTTCCTCCAGCAGCAGCCAGTGGGCAGGCGGCAGGCTGACCACCTCCTTGTACATGGTCTGGGGGGTGGGGGCGTATTCGTAGGCCAGGTAGCGCATGAGAGCGGTGGGGTCCAGGGTCAGGGCCAGGCCCGGCAGCTGTTCCAGGGCGGTCACTTCAGAGGCGAAGTGGAAGCGTCCTTGCTGCAGGGTATAGAAGAAGGGTTTTTTGCCGAAGCGGTCCCTGGCGCAGAACAGGCGGCGGCGCGGCGCGTCCCAGAGGGCAAAGGCAAACATGCCGTCAAACCGGGCCAGGCAGTCCGGCCCCCAGAGGCGGTAGGCTTCGAGGATCACTTCCGTATCTGAACTGGTCTGGAAGCGTGCGCCGTGGGTCAGGAGTTCTTCCTTGATCTCCGCGAAGTTATAAATTTCGCCATTGAAGGTGACGGTAAGTTCGCCCGCCGTGCTGCGCATGGGCTGGCCGCCGCCGGACAGATCAATGATGGAGAGCCGCCGGTGCCCCAGGCATACGGGGCCGTCCAGCCAGAGGCCGGAACCGTCGGGGCCCCGGTGGGCCAGTCGGTCGGTCATGGCCCGCACCCATGGCCCGGCTTCCTGCGGCAGGGGGCTGCCGTCCGTCTGGCAGAGGCCCGCTATGCCGCACATGATTGCCGCCACTTCTGGTAATATGTGATGAAGATGTCCGCCAGGCGGCGACTGTTGCGTTCAGGGTCGAACATTTCTTCAGCCAGGCGCCGGCCGTTCCGGGCCAGGCGGCGGGCCAGGTCGGCGTCGTCGGCCAGGCGGGCCAGGGCTTCGGCCAGGGCCGGGGCGTCGCCCGGAGGGACGGCCAGGCCGGTTTCGCCGTCGCGTACGACCTCCGGCAGGGCGTTGACCGTAGTGCTCACCACGGGCAGGCCGTAGGCCAGGGCCTCGATAACCGTGTTGGGGATGCCGTCCCGCCGGCCCGATTTGTGCACAATACAAGGCGCGGCAAAGATATCGTGGCTTTCAAGAATGTGCGGCAGGTCGTTGTGCGAGATGAGCCCCGGCAGGTTGACGCGGCTTTCCAGAGCCAGTTCTTTGCGCAACTGCACGATCTGGGCGGACATGCGGCCCAGGCCCATGACGGCGCCGCCTCCGCCCGCGAGGGTGAGGGTGAAGTCCAGGCCTCTGTCCCGCAGCAGGGCGCAGGCCCGCAGCAGCACGTCAAAGCCCTTGGTCACGTCGAAGCGCCCCAGGGCCAGCAGACGCACGGGCCGGGGCATGGGGCGGACGGCCCCCGGAGGCGTCGGTTCGTCAGTGGGAGCGCTTTCCGGCGGGGCGGGCGGCAGGGTAAGGCTGTTGTAGACCAGAGCCACCTTGCCGCTGGCCTGGCCCTGGTCAAAGGCCTCAATACGGGCCAGGTCCGCCGCGTTGTTGGCGCGGATAAAAAAGGCCGCTTCCAGCTTGTCGCCCAGGTCCGGGTCCGCGGGGGCCAGGTTGTCGCCGCGGGCGGCCGTGGCAAAGGGCAGCCCCGTAATGCTGGCCGCCACCCAGGCGGCCGTGGCCGTGCCGCGCGGCCACGGGGCGTAGATCATGTCTATGCCCGCGTCCTGAAACAGGCGGCCCAGATACAGGCCCACGCAAAAGGCCCAGAAATTTTCGCCCAGCGTTTCCCAGCTCTGCCAGCGGCGACACACGCTGCGGCGCAACAGTTTCCAGGTGCGCCGGGGGTGCAGCAGGGTTTGCCGCAGCACCTCGCCCAGCACAGGGAACAACCGCCGCGCGCCCAGCACATAGGATCTCCCCGCGGCGGCGCGCATTTCCGTGGAGCACTGGCGCAGGTTGCGGCCATAGAGCGTAAAGACAGAAAGCGGCAAGAGCCGCCGCAACCCTTCCACTTCCCGAAAAATGAAGGGCTGTGTGAACAGTGGGTACCAGAGCAGCACATACGCTATGTGGGGCAGCCCTTCTGGGAACGGACGGGATTCGGCGGCGGTCTGTGACATGGGGGCGGGAACCTGCGGTTGGGGTGATGGGGCGGGAGCGGTGGGCCTTCAGCCAAAGGTGCGGGCACTGCGCGTCGAGCGTGGTGCGCCGTGCGGCAGAGCGGTCTGTCACAGTCGTTGAGGCAACAGTGCAAGCCGCGCTGCCGACAGGATGTTCAGCAAAGAACTATAGCCCCGGCGGGCACGTCAGGCAAGGGGCGCGCAGGTCCAGTCGCCCACGGCCGGAGGCGTGGGCGTGGGGGCCGTGGGGCCCATGGCGCGACGCAGCTCGTCCAGGGTCAGACAGCGCACCTGGTAGCGTTCATTGAGCCAGTGCAGCCAGGACAAAATTTTGTGCAGCAGGCGGTCCACGGCCGCCGCGTCGGGCATATGGGGCGCGCCACCGGGCATCATTTCAGAAGAATGCCAGGTCAGGGAAAGGACCCGCCCGCCCCGCGCCACAAACAGGCTGGTGATCCGGCGCATGGCCCAGAGTGGATGGTAGACGGGCAAAAGGGCCAGCGCCCCCCACTGCCGGAAACCCGCCCGCATGGCGACGCCCGCCTTGCCTGGCGCGGTTCGCAGCAGACCGGGCAGCGCCTGCACAAGCGGCGTGACCGTAAGGGGCAGCTCAAATATGGCCTTGTCCGCCACAGGCGCCCAGTAGGGGGCGGTGGGAGCGTCAAAGTGGTCCGGGCCCTGCAGGGGGGAGCGGGCACAGTGCAGGGGCCGCACCGAAGCGTCGGCCAGAACGCCGGCCTGAGCCAGCAGGGGCCAGTGGGCGCGGTGCAGATCCCACCGGCCCATGCGAAAGGAGGTCAGGGGCGCGCCCTGAAAGGATCTGCCGACGGCCATAAGGGTTGCCAGCTTGGCGGCCATGAGTTCCGGGCTCACGGCAATGGCGGGCACGGCCGCTGCCGTATCCGGCGGTTCCGGCGTGCCGGGCAGGGCCAGGGGCGGGGTGTTCCAGTGGTGCAGGTGCGCGCCGATTTCTGCATTGCAATGGTCGCGCAGCCGGGCCAGTATGGGCAGGGATGCCGGGTTGGCAAGCACACTGTGGGCGCAGAACAGGGTGGGGCGCACGCCAACGTCGCAGAGGGGGATCAGGCGCTCCAGGCAGGCCGTGTTGGCGGTGGTGCAGCCTCGACGGGCGTACTGCCCGCCGAACAGGCCTTCTTCTTCCACGTCCAGGCTGACGGTGAGGTACAGCTCCGGCCGCGCGTTCATGCCTGCGAGGAAGGGGCCTGCCAGTAGCGGCGGCCTTCACTGACATACAGATCAAGAAGGGTCGCGATGTTGCGCTCGCGGTCAAACATGCGCGTCACCCGTTCCCGTCCGGCCTCGGCCATGCTTTGGGCGCGGTCCCGGTCTTCCACCATGCGCCGCACGGCGTCGGCTAGGGCGCGGGCGTCGCGCTGGGGCACCAGCAGGCCCGTCACGCCGTCTTCCACCACCTCGGCAATGCCGCAGACGTCGGTGGCAATGACCGGCATGCGGTGCGACAAGGCTTCCATGATCACGTTGGGGATGCCGTCCCGGTCGCCGTTGGTGTGCACCACGCTGGGCATGATCAGGATGTCGTGGTCCAGCATGTAGCCGCAGATCTGATCGTGGGGGATAAAGCCCGGCATGTTTACCACATCCTGCAGGCGCAGGCGTTCGCACATGGCGGTGAGCTTGCGCCGCCACCTGCCGTCGCCCACCAGGGTCAGGGTTACGGGCACGTTTTCACGCCGCAGCCTGGCCATGGCCGTGAGCAGATAGGGAAAACCCTTGGTGCGGGCAAAGCGTCCCACGGCCAGCAGCCGGTAGGGGGGCCGCATGGCGATGGCGCACTGCCCGCGCGGGGTGAAGGTCAGGCTGTTGTAGATGGCGTGGACTTTGTCCTGCTGCTCCTGGGGGCAGAATTGGCGCAGCCAGCGCACATTGGTGTGGTTGTTGGTGCGGATGAACAGGGCGTCGGCGGATTTTTCACGCAGGAGGCCGTCTTCGGGATAAATGTCGCCCGCGCGTCCTGTAAAGGCAAAGGGAATGCCCGTGAGCCGCGAGGCCACCCAGGCCGCCGTGGCCGGGCCGTTGGCCCAGGCCGCGTGGATGAGACGTACGCCGTCCTCCCGGCAGTAGCGGGCCAGCAAAAAGCCCGCCATAAAGCACCAGAGATTCTCGCCCAGGGATTCCAGATTGCGCATGCGGTGGAAAAAGCCCTGGCGCAGCAGCCGCCAGACCTGGCGCGGCTCTTTCCACAGGGCGGTGACAAATGCGGCCAGAATGGCCCCCGCGGCCTTTGCGCCCAGACGACGCACCGGGCCGTCGTAGCGGCGCATTTCCTCGCTGCAGCCGCGCAGCTTGGCGCCGTACAGGGTGTAGGCGTGCACCGGCAGACCCAGCTTGCGAAGCTGTACCACCTCGCGAAAGATGAAGGTTTCCGAAGACAGGGGAAACCACAACAGCACATAGGCCACCGGGGGCAGGCCTGCGCCGACGTCGGAGCTTTGACCTGCCGCAGGAGGGACTGGGGCTGCAGCGCCGTTCGCGGGGAAAGCCTGGTCGGTCGCGGCAGGGAGTGTTTTGCAGGAAGGCCCCGCCGACGCGACGGTATCCGCCCGCGAAGGGGCAGATGCCGCAGTCGTGGAACCGTTGTGTATAAGACCTGTCATAGATTTTTGCCCCCAAGGGGGCTAGTCGCCCTCCGCCGCGTCGGCGTGGGTGCGTTTGTATTCGTCCACAATGGCCCTGGCTTCAGGCATGGCTTCGCGTACGGCGTCCAGCGCTCTGCGGATGTGGTCTTCGGTGTGCGCGGCGGAAAGAAAGAAGCGCAGACGGTCCGTGCCTTCTTTGACGGCCGGGAAGGTGATGGGCATGACGTAGACCCCGCGTTTGAACAGGGCGTTGGACAAAAAGCCCGCCACCATCGGGTCGCCCACCATGACGGGCACCACGGCATAGCCCTGGGCTGCGCCCGTATCCAGGCCGATCTCCGCCGCATAGCGGATGAAAAACTGGGAGATGCGCTGCAGGTTGCGCACACGCTCCGGCTCACGCAGCATAATTTCCAGCGCCTTGCGGCAGGCCACGGCAATGACCGGGGGCATGCCCACGCTGAAAACAAAGCCCGGCGAACCGTATTTGAGAAACTCCACCAGCTCGTGACTGCCGGCAATGAAGCCGCCGCAGCCGCACATGGACTTGGAGAGGGTGCTCATCCACATGTCCACGTCCGTGGGATCTATATTAAAATATTCGCGCGCGCCCCGGCCCGTGGCCCCCAGCACGCCCAGAGAGTGGGCTTCGTCCACCAGCAGCATGCAGTCGTATTTTTTCTTGAGGGCAATGATGCGGGGCAGGTCCGGAATGTTGCCGTCCATGCTGAAGAGGCCCTCGGTAACGATGATGGCGCGTTTGTGTTCGGCGCGCTTGTTGCGCAAGAGCTCTTCCAGGGCGTCGCAGTCGTTGTGGGCGTAAGAGTAGCGCGTGGCGCCCGAAAGGCGCGCGCCCTGCACCAGAGAGTTGTGGGCGAGCCCGTCATGGAAGATGGCGTCGCGGTGGCCGAACAGAAAACCCAGGGTAGAAACGTTGGTGGCGTGCCCGCTTACATAGACGATGCAGTCCTCCACACCGTAGAGCTCGGCAAGAGCACGCTCCAGCTCGCGGTGGGGCGGGCGTTCGCCGCCCACCAGACGGCTGGCTCCGGCAGAGGTGCCATAGAGGGCGGCGGCCTTGGTTACCGCCTCGGTAATTTCCGGATGGGCGTTGATGTCAAGGTAGTCGTATGTGGAAAAGTTGAGATATTCCCTGCCGTTGATAAGCGTTGTGGCCTTGGCCGCGCGTTCGTGGCAGAGAAACAGAGGATTTTCCATCCCCATCCTGGCACCCATTTCCACCAGCCGATCAAAGGCGAGTTTGGAACGCATGCGGGTGAATCCGGTGGCGTTGCCGTCTGTGGCGGATGCGGGCTTCGCCCCGTTGCCGGCCTGACAGGAATGGTCGTTCTTCATGCCTTGTCCTCGTCAAAGTTATCCGAAAAAAAGCTCCGCAGCCCCTAGGGCGCAGAGCGAGCGCCATTTATTGTAAGGAGACAGCATAGCCAAAGCGGACACGTATGGCAAGCGGGAAGGCGCATACAAAAACCTTGTGCCGTCCTGCGGCCCCGGCCGCGTCCGGCAAGCCCGCAATCAGGCCGACAAAGGGGAAAGGCCTGGACAAGAGGGTTTGGATAGTCTAGCATGCCCTGTTGGTCACCCTTATATAAATTTCTTTCCACCATCCTGCGCAAGGGGCGCTTTGCCGGCGCGCAGGCTCCGGGTTCAGCATGCAGCATCCGCCAGAATCCACCGCCAATCTCGCCGCCGTACGGGGCGAGAAACCCCAATCGCCGCTCACGGGGGACGCAGCCTCCGGGCTGGACGCCGCTCCGGATTGTCCCGTTCAGGCCCCCGCCGCCCCGGACCCTGCCGCAGAACTGGCGCTGGACGGCGTGCGCTATGTGGATCTGTGCGAGGCTGGGCGCACCTGGCGGCTCGGCAGCTGCACACCCCTCTGGCGGCAGGATCTGCCCCTCGCGGGAGGCGAACCCGACCCCGCGACGCTGGCGGCCTTGGCGGAAAAAGACGTCTGGCTTGCCCCGGCGGACGCGCCGCCGCCTCTGGCCCTCATGTGCTGCGGGCTTGGCTCCGTGTGGCCGGGCATGGGCCGGGAGCTCTACGACCATGTGCCTGCGGCCCGGGCTATGATGGACCGCATCGCCGCCGTGGCGGGCTGGGACGTGCTGGGCCTCATGGACGAAACGGATGTGGAAAAAATCAGCCGCACCCGCTGGCAGTCGCCCTACCTCTTTATGGTAGAGCTGGCCCAGTGGAGCGTCTTGGAAAGCCTGGGGCTCAACCCCGCCCTGTTTTGCGGGCACAGCCTGGGGGAGCTTATCGCCCTTTGTCTGGCGGGCATCTACACGCCGGAAGTGGGCTGGTACATACTGGATACCCGCGCCGCTCACATGGCCGAACTGGAGGCCCGCCCCGGCGCGGACACGGGCATGATGGCCGTACACGCGGAGCGGTCGGTCATTGACGAGGCCCATACTGCCTGGCCCGATCTTTATATTTCCAACTACAATACGCCGCGCCAGTATATTCTGAGCGGCCCGCGCCCTGTTTTGCTGGAAGCCCGCAAAAGTCTGCGCAAACGGCGCATCCCGGCCATGATGCTCAACGTGAGTCTGGCCTTCCACCATCCCGGCATGCGCGTGCTGCGCGACCTTTCCCTGCGCCGTCTGGGCGCGCTGGACATGGCCCCGCCCCGTCGCCCCGCACTGAGCTGCGTGACCACACAGTTCTACCCCCCGGACCAACCCGGCATCTGCCGCCATATTGCGGATCTGGACGAACACGCCGTGCGCTGGAGCGAAGCCGTGCAGGCCATCTGGCAACGCGACGGCATCCGCCATTTTCTGGAACTGGGTCCGCAGGACACGCTCTGCGGCCTTGTCGCCGATAACGAGCCCCGCGCCCTCTGCTTGGCCGTCTCCCGCAAGGGGCACGAACTGGAAGCCCTGCGGCGCGTCTGCGCCCGTCTTTATGCTCTGGGGCATTTGCGGCGCGACGCCATTGCGGCCCGCATGGCCGCCGCCCCTGCCGGCCCCCGGTCCGCCGCCTTGCGGCCTTTGCCCCACTGCGGGCTTATCCCGCTGAGCGCCACGCGGGAGGCCGCCTGCTGCGTCTGCCGGCCCGACGAGGCCGAGGGGTCGAATGCCCCGGCCACGCCCCCTGCCCAGCCCGTCCCCGCCGTGCACTGCCCCCCCGCGTTGCTGGAAGTTTTGTCCAGGGCCAGCGGTCGCCCCGTGGCGGAACTGCGGCCGGACATGGACCTGCGCTATGACCTGGCCCTGCGCTCCAGTCGCTTCCCGCTCATTGTGGAAGAGCTGGAAAAGGTCTTGGGCCGCAGCGTCAATTTTGAAGATCTGCTGCGCGCTGTCACGGTGGGCGACCTGGCCCGGCTGCTGGGTGCGGGGCAGGCTCCCGACCCCACGGCAACCGTCCGCCGTCCGGTCCGAATCTGCCCCGCGCCTTTGCAGCGGCTGGCCCCGGCGGAAGGCGACGCCCCGCTCCGCCCCTTGCCCCTGGACCCCTGCGGCGCGGGCCTGCCGCTGGCAAGCGGGCAGACCTTGGCCGTGTGGCTGGAGGACGACCGCCTGTTGCCGCGCCTTCTGCGCGGCCTGGCCCCGCTGGGGCTGACCCTGGCCGTACCTGCGCGCCTGCTGGCGGCCTGCGCCCCTTGACCGCGGGCGCGCGCCTGCTGCCCTGGGACGTCCCCCTCGGCGTTGCGACGGATCCCGCCGTCGCGGCGGCCTCTCTGAAGGCCCTGGCCTCCGTCGCCGGCACGGTGGACGGCCTGTTGCTGACGCCCCCCCCGGACACGGCGGCCCTCGCCGAGCAAGGGGCCGCACAGGTCGACCTGCTTACGGCTCTGTGGACGGCGGCCCGGCCCCACGGCCTGCGTTGGGCCTGCTGCTGCGCCGCCCTTGCGCCCACGCCGGAACACGCCGGCGGGCTGCTGCCCCTGGAGGATCGCCTTCTGGCCCTGGGCGCGCGGGATTCTGTGCCGGTGCGGGCCATACGCCTGCTGGACACGGGCCGGGCGGGGTTGGACGAATGGGGCGATCTGCTGGCCAGGGAGCTTTTGCGCGGTACGGCCGCGCGGGTGCTCTGGGCGCGGCCGGGCACGTTGCCCGACCTGCCGGACACAGGGGCCCCCAGTCCACTGCTGGAGCGGCCCCGGGCCTTTCCGCTGGTCTTTCCCGATCCGCACCCGGCCTATCGGGCCACGGCCACCCTGTTTCAGGGGGCCTGCCATTTTTCGCGCTACGCTGATCCCTCCCTGTCCCGACACGGGGGTTGCGGCCAGGCCAGGGCCGCCGGTCTGCCGGACCTGCCGTGGCTGCCTGTAAGCCGCGCTTTGGAAGCCTTGCTGGAAGGCGCGCGCCAGCTGCTGCCCTGGCTGACGGTCTGCGGTTTTTCAGACCTGCGTTTTCACGATTCGCCCCTGTTGCCGCCGGGCATTACCCGTGAATGTCGGGTGCTGGTGGAGGCTGAACCCTGGCTGGGACAGGATGCGGTCATGACCCGCCTGTGCCGGGGGCAACTGCTGACGCGGGGCCTGACGTCCAACGGACGTCATACGGACCAGTACGTCCCGGCGGCCGAAGGCCATGCCCTGCTGGCGGCGGCGGCGGGTTCCGTGCCGCCGCTCTGGCCGCGCGCCGAGGCTCAGGGAACGGGCGCAGCGCCCGCGGCTTTTTACGACGCCGCAGGCTTGGGGACGGACTGGCGGTTACTTACAGATTTTCTGCCCCTGGACGACCATTGTTTTGCCGCAGGCCTGCAGCCGGCGGGTTCGACCTCCATTGCTCCTCACGACGATTGCGGCTATACTGACGCTCTGCATGTGGTGGAGGGGCTGGTGCAGGCCGCCTGGCTGGCCATTGCCCATGATGCCGGCGCGCCCGGCGCTGTTGTGGACCCCACCGCCGGGCTGCGCGGCTGGCGGCTGGCGGCGGCGGGTTTTATCCGCTGGCGGGGGGCAGGGGCCGTCGGGCCCTGGCGGCTCATGCTGCGGCGTTCTTGGGCGGACGCCAATCTGCTGCGTTTTGACGCCCAGGCGCGGGACGCGGAAGGGCAGGTCTTTCTGACCCTGCACCATCTTGAGTTCGACCGTCTGCGGCCAGAGGCCGGGAGTTCGGCCCGCGAGGCCTGATACAATTTCGCGTTTCTGCGTGACGCTTCACGCGGGGGCGCAGGCACGCGGCAATGTCGGCCGCGTTTTCGCCCATATCCTTCCATCCGCCCGGCCCAGGTCCGGCGTGTTATTGCAAAGGATACCAGATGCAACGTGCGCACACTACCATACCGGGGCCTTTGCCGTTGTTGCTGCTGCTTATGGCGTTGAGCCTTGCACTCTGCGCCTGTGCCTCCAGCAAGGCCGGGCTCAAATCGCCGGAGCTGCCCGCCCGGCACTGGCTGGAAGAGGCCCCGGGCGTGCCCGTGGAAAACAAGGCCAAACTGGAAGCCGCGGTTCCCAATCTTTATGACCCCTCCAAGGTCTTTTCTTTTGAGGACTGCGTATTCCTGACCATTCAGCAGTCCCCCCTGCTGGTCAACAGCGCCGTGGAGCTGGAAATTAAGCGCGTGGCCCTGACCAACGCCGTGTGGAAGTACCTGCCCGAACCGCGTATGACCCTTACCGTGTCCAACAACCTCACCCGTTATAATATGGACCACAAGGACACGCCCGGCGACTACGGCCAGACGAAATTTCAGGTGGGCTTTTACGCCGCCTTCCCCAATCCGGTGGCCACCTATTTTGAGCATCAGGTGCAGAAGGCCATGGTCAACCTGGCCATTGCCACTCACCGCAAGGCCGTGGGCGAGGCCATCTACAAGATTGCCCAGGCCTACCTGCAGCTTCAGGCCCAGAGCAATATTGTCAAGGCCCAGCAGGAACTGCTGCCCCTGGGTAAGGAACTGGTGGACTACTGGCAGCAGGTGGAATCAGTGGAAGGCCGCCAGGGCGTTTCGCTGAACCTGGCCCAGCAGCACCAGCGCGAGCTGGAACTTATGCTGGAGCAGACCCGCATGCGTGAAACCATGCAGCGTACCCAGCTTAAGATTCTGGCCGGCGTGGAGCCGCAGCAGCGCCTTAATGTGGATACCGACAGCGCCGACGGCATCCTGGCGGGCTTTGACGGCCGCAAACTCACCTGGGACAATCGTTGGCCCGCCACTGAGGACGACCTGCTGTTGCGCGGCCAGGTCAAGCTGGCGGACTACAACATTATGGTGGCTTGGGCCCAGTATCTGCCCGATATGAGCCTTTCCCTCAACAACAATCCCCCTTCCGGGCAGTATCAGCCCGCCAGCGGCAGCGAAGACACCTTCCTCCATTTCAACATCAGCTTCCCTCTGGTGGACTGGGGACGTCGTTACCGCGGCGTGCAGACCGCCCGCATGCAGAAAGCCCAGGCCTTCCACGAGATGGCCCGCAAACGTACGGACTACTCCAACAACTGGCTGCAGGCCGAACAGCGGGTGTCTCTGGCCGAAACCGAACTGAAGCTGGCCAAGACCCGTTTGGACACCGCTGCCATGCAGTACAAGGAAGCGCACATTTCGTTTAACGAAGGCATTGAACAATTCCCGGAAGTGGCCAAGCGGCATGAAGCGGAAGTTCAGGCCCGTGTGGCCTACATCAAGGCGGATCTGGAATGCCGCCTGGCCCGTCTGGAATGGATGTATGTGGCCAACCTGCTGCAGGAGCGTTTTCTGGGGCTGCCCGCCAAGGAGATACTGTAATGCTGCGTGCCCGTACTCTTTGCCGTGCGGCCTCGCGCCGCGCCGTCTTGTCGTTTGTGCGCGTCCCGGCCGTGTTTTTGTTGGCCGCTTTGCTGTCTGCACAGCCGCTGACAGCGCCCCTGGCTGCACCGTCCGTCAGCGCGGCCGAGGCGCAGCCTTCCATCGGCAATGGCGCCACTATCCTCACGGGCAAGGTGGTGACCACCGTCACCCGCGCCGTGCCTGTGCCCTTCAACGCCGTGGTGGATCAGGTGCTGGTCAAGCCCGGCGATGCGGTGCACAAGGGCGCGCCTCTTTTGCGCTACCACCTGCAGGAAGAAGCGGAACGTGTTCTGCAGCGCGAAGTCACCACTGGCGCGGGCACTGAAGACCTCAAGGGGCAAGCGCTGGATCTGGAGCGTCGTCTGGCCGAAACCTCGGCCCAGCGCAACAAAACCCGCCAGCTGGTGGCCTCCGGCCTGGGGTCGCGTCAGGCTCTGAGCCGCCTGGAGGACGACGTTCACTCCCTGCAACGACGCATCGAACTGCTGCGCACCACCATCAGCAAGACTGAAAGCAACTTTGCCGCCCGCCTCAAGGAGCTGGGGGGCTATTTTGGCGCACCCATCCGCGAAGGCGAAATTCTGCCCGCTACCCTCACCCTCACCGCCCCCATTGAGGGCTATGTGCTCTCGCTGGACACCACCCTCAACGCCGGCACCTTGCTGCCCGCCGGCAGCGCGCCCATCCGCGTGGGGCAGCTGGACCCCGTGCTCATCCAGGTGCCCGTCTACGAGGCCGAAATCAGCGCCATCAAGGAGGGAGACGCTGTGGAGGTGGAAATTCCCTCCCTCAACAACAAAAAGTTTCTGGGCAAAGTGAACGAAATATCCTGGGTTTCCAGTGATATGAGCGTGGCAAACCCCTCCTACTACACCGTTGAGCTCACCGTGCCCAATCCCGGGCTGGAGCTCAAGCCCGGCTTCAAGGCCGTGGTGCGGTTCAAAGGGAGCAGGTAAGCCCGGTTCATGAAGCTCAAGAGCATTCCTCGCAGGCTGGGCTATATTCTGGGCGCGCAGTGGACGCGCGACCTGGCCTGGACAGGCTTCACCATCCTTCTGGCCCGGCACAGCCCGGACGTGCTGGGTCAGATAGTGCTGGCCCTGACCTATGGCTATCTGGTCAAGACCGTGGCCGACGTGGGTCTGAACGATTTTCTGCTTTCCACCTTCGCCCGGCGCGAAGGCCACCCCCGCGCCCTGCTGGGCGAAGTTACCTGGCTCAAGCTCGTGGTTTTGCTGGCGGCCTTGGGCGTCACCTGGCTGGTCACCGGCTGGCAGCACTATACGCCGGAGCTGCGCCTGGTGGTTATGTGCATTGCCCTGGGCCTGGGGCTGGACGGCGTCAGCGATTCCTTCTTCGCCCTTTGCCAGGCGCGCGGCCGCCAGGATGTGGAAATGCGCATCCGCGTGCCTGCCTCTCTGGTGGGCATCGGCTTTGGCATCGGCTGCGTACTTTTTGATGCCCCGCCCCTGCTTATTGCCCTTTATAAGCCTATCGAATCCCTGCTTTTTATCGCATTTGCCCTGACGGCCTTGCGCCGTAACCCCCTGGCCGGCGTGGGCTGGGAGAACATGCGCCACCTGGCCCGTCAGATGAAAAACGGCTTTATCTTCACCTGTATGGCCGCCTGCGCCATGTTTTACAACAAGATCAACGTCATTTTTCTCAAGCAGTACGGCGGCAATGCTGATGTGGGCGGCTACGGCGTGGCCTGGGAAACCGTGGAAGGTCTCTCCGTGCTCGTTTCCAGCGCCCTGCTGGGCAAGGTCATCTTTCCCCTCCTGGCCCGCTACTGGGAAGAAGACAAAGCCGCCTTCAGCCAGCTGGCCGGGCAGACCGCCCGCACCCTCTGGGCCGCCGCCCTGCCCGTCATTTTTCTCATCTGTGTGGAAAGCGACCGCTTCCTGCCCCTCATCTACGGCCCCAACTACCAGAGCGCCGTCACGGCCCAGCGCCTGCTCACCCCCTGTCTGGCCACGGCTTTTCTTCACAATCTGGCCGCCTACGCCATGATCGGCATGCGCCGTCACCGCTTGCTCCTGGCCTTCTACGTCAGCGGCCTGGTCTGCAATCTCATCTGCTGCTTTGTGCTTATCCCCCGCATGCCGCTGGAGGGCGCGGCGCTCTCCCTCACCATCACCAAGGTCTGGGTGGCTCTGCTCACCGTGGGCTACTTTCAGTGGGTCGCCCGCCCCATGCGCCTTGGCCAGTGGGCTTTGCTTCTGGGGGCTGCCCTGGTCAGCGTGGCCCTGTGGTGGGCCTGCGGCCACGTGGTTCCGCGTGAGCTGGCCGAGTTGGCCGGCCTTGTCCCGCTTCTGGCCCTGTTCTGGTACTGGCGACCGCCCCCGCCTTTTGAAAAGGCGTAGGGGAGAAATGCGTGTGGGGTAGGGGTGTTGGGCGCTGCTGCCCGTAGCCAAGGCAATTTTACTCTACCAGGGGGCGCGGTTGCACAGGCAGGCGGATCGCCAAGAGGCGTACGGGCAGGGTAGCCCGTTGCGACGGTATATACGGGCAAGGACGGCGTTCGGTTTATTTATGCTGTGCAACGCCGGAATGCGCGTCTTGAAATTTTGAAAATATATTTCTTCAGAGATGCAATGCCCAGTGGTTGCATAAGCGGACGCCCGCCGTGGAGGCGCAAGCGTAGCTTCAGCCGTTATGCCGAAGGAAGTTACGGACAAAGACAGCAGCGCTGTGTCTTTGCGCGAGAACGCTTCGGAACGAACGTGCCGTAACCTTTGAGAATATATACTTTTCAAAGGTATCTGCCCTAGGGCTGCGTGGGGCGGGCGGCCATGGGGGCATTTTGTGCCGGTGGGGCCGTTTCTGCAGGGGTCTCGGCGGGTTTTTGCGGGCGTAGAGCTTTGGCAAATTCTATGAGGCCGCGTTGGGTATTGCCGAAGGCGCGCGGCACGTGGGGGGCGTTGTTTGCGGGGGCAGCAGCGGCCTTGTCGCCCGCAGCGGCCGGCCCTGTGGCTACGGCTGGGTGGAGCTCCCGTTCCACCAGGGCAAACACGGCCATGCCGGCCACGCCTATCACCACCATCAAAGCCAGAAAGGCCGCAGACCGCAACAGCATGCGCGTGCTTTCCGTCATGAGTGCGCCTCCGCAACAGGTTGGGCGGGCAGGATGTCCAGGCTGTCGCCGGGGCGTACCGTGCCGCCGCGCAGTACGCGGGTGAAAATGCCCTGTGTGGGCATAATGCACTCGCCCATGGTGTGGAAAATCTGACAGTGGCTGTGGCATTCCTTGCCGATTTGCGTCACTTCCAGCAAGAATTCTCGCCCGGCCAGACGCGTGCCCACGGGCAATGCAGCCAGGTCAATGCCGTCCACAATAAGATTTTCGCCAAAACAGCCGTCCGCCACCTTGGCCCCACGGGCCTTAAAAGCCGTAATGGCCTGCCAGGAAAGCAGACTCACCTGACGGTGCCAGGGCCCGGCATGAGCGTCGCCTTCAATGCCGTGTTGCGTCGCCAGTACGGCTTGCCCCACGGGTTTTTTGGCCACGCCTTTTTTTGTGCTGACGCACACGGCCACAATACTGCCCATATTTTTGCTCCTTTCTTCGGCCGATGAGGCCGCCATAGCGGGTATAGCTTAGCACAGCCCGGGCCGCCGCGCCAGTGGGGCGGCTTGAGAAGCGTCGCCGCGGCCTCTTCTGACCGGGCCAAAAGCGCGCCTTGCCTGACCCCACACGGCGCGGCATGCCTTACCCTTTGGGCAGGACCGGATGCCGCACGCTCCCCCCTATGCCCCCTGCACTGTTCAGTAGTCGGAAAAGGTTTTTGCTGGAACGGGCGTGGGGAGAAGGGATGTTGCGTTCACAAACGTTCCCTTCCCCCACACGGATGCCCGTTTTAGAGCAGTTAGCGAATGAAATGAGCTAACTGCTCTGCAAGGATTTTCTTGAAAATCCTTGCCACGAAATGCGAGAAGGCAGGTTTTTGCCTGCAGTAAGCGAGCATTTCAAGTGTTAAATGCTCTAAAAGAACAGCCAGGTAATGAGCAGGAAGGCTGGGATCAGGATGCCCACGGACCAGGCCATATAGCCGAAGAAGCTGGGCATGCGCACGCCCTGGTTTTCGGCAATGGAGCGGACCATGAAGTTGGGCGCGTTGCCGATGTAGGTATTGGCCCCCATAAAGACCGCGCCGGCCGAGATGGCGGCCAGGGTGCCGGGGATGTCGTTCATGAGGTGCACGGGGTCGCCGCCGGCGGTATTGAAGAAGACCAGGTAGGTGGGGGCGTTGTCCAGAAAGCTGGAGAGCGCGCCCGTAAGCCAGAAGTACATGGCGTTGTTGGGCTGACCGTCTGCAGTGGTTACCAGCTGGATAAGCCCGGCCAGAGCGCCGTCCGTCCCGGCCCGCAAAATGGCGATGGCCGGGATCATGCTGAGGAAGATGCCTAGAAAGAGCTTGGCCACCTCTTCAATGGGGGCCCAGGTAAAGCCGTTGCGTTTGCGGCATTCTGCGGCGGTAAAGCGCAGAGAAAGGCCGGCAAGGCAGAGCAGCAGCACGTCGCGCAGCAGGTTTTGGCCTTCTACGGGCACACCGTATACCGTAAACAGTTCGCCCAAGGGGCAAAGGCCGGAGGCCAGCACCACCAGCACCACGCCCAGCAGGAAGAGCAGGTTGATTTTGCCGTCAAGGCCGAGCTTTTCTCCGTTGCCGCGGTCTGCGGGCGCGGGTTGGGGCTTGCCTTCCTTGGCGTAGAGGGCCGCATCCAGCCCGAAGTAGAGGCAGAGCAGAATGAGTGAAATAAGCGCTGTTTTCAGAAAGAGGTTGGTGGTGGTCCAGAAGAAGCTGACGCCCTTAAGAAAGCCCAAAAAAAGCGGCGGGTCGCCCAGAGGGGTGAGGGAGCCGCCGATGTTGGCCACCAGAAAGATGAAAAAGACCACGCTGTGGGCCTGGTAGCGGCGGTGGGCGTTGGCCCGGAGCAAGGGGCGGATGAGCAGCATGGCCGCGCCGGTGGTGCCCATCCAGCTGGCCAGCACGGTGCCCACGGCCAGAAGGCCCGTGTTCCCCAGTGGCGTACCGGTAAGCGAACCTTTAAGCCGCACGCCGCCAGCCACGGTAAAGAGGGTGAAAAGCAGAATAATAAAGGGGATGTAATCCAGAAGAATGATGTGCAGAAATTCGTAGAGGGCCGTGGAGGCGCCGTAAACCAGGGCGCAGGGGATCAGAAAGGCCAGGCCCCAGAACAGGGAGATCTTGCCGAAGTGGTGTTCCCAGAGGTGGGGAGCCAGCAGAGGCATAAGGGCGATGGAAAGCAGCATACAGGCAAAAGGTATGGCCCAGTAAACGGCCAGTTCCGCTCCGGGAACGGTGGGGTGCCCCTGAGAGGCCAGCGCGGCTGCGGGCAAAGCGAGCAACGTAACAGAAAAGGTCAGAAAAAAAGGAAGTTTTGGCATGATTGCTCCAGCAGGTGGGTTTAAGGCCGTGCCATTTTACAATAGATTGGGCGGCTGCACAGGCGTATGGCCGATGCGCGGCGTCGGCGCGGCATCTTTTATCTTTGCGGCGCCCCATTCGCAAAGATCATAGTCCTACAAGGCGGCGTTTAGCTCAGCGCCGGGTCTGCAGGTGCGTTTTGTTGGCCAGCAGCACGGGCACGTCGGCCTTGTGCAGCACGTCGTGACTCACGCTGCCGAGGGCCAGGCTTTTCAATTCGCCCCTGCCGCGTGTGCCCATGATAATCAGGGTGCAACCCAGTTCTGTGGCCGTGTCCGCAATGGTCTGGCCGGCGGCTCCATAGCGGAAAGCCGTTTTGAGGTTCAGGTCGCTGTGCTGCAGCAGGCTGCGGGCGGCTTCAAATATTTTGGCGCTTTCCGCTTTGTGTTGCGCCTCCAGTTCCGCGCGCTGTTGGCCGCCGATAAGGGCGGGAATGGGGTCCACGCAGTACAGCAGGGTGATGGTTTCTTTGCCGGGTATGGCGGCGGTGAGCTGTTCGGCCACGCGGCAGGCGAACAGGGCGTCGTCCGAGCCGTCTACCGGTACAAGGATGTTGGAAAATTGCATCTCTGCTCCGTTGGGTTGGAGGTTGCAGGGCCAAGGCCCGCCGCCGACTATGCCGACGAATTATTTTTGTAAAATGTGCTGGTTGGCATGGATGCTGGCTAACCAAATGCAGGTCACTACATAGCAGGATCCCCTGGCAGAGGCAAAGCTGTTTTGGCGCGCAGAGCGCGGACGCGGCAGCCTCAGGGGGCTGGTGCACAGCAAATGAGGCCAAGGAATACTCTGTCAGCAGTCTTGTGATAAATAATTCACAAGTTGTTCTCAGTTTATAGTATGCCAAAATGCTGGAAAATGCCAAGTTTTAAAAGGACAGTTGTGATTTTTTGTACATGTTTGCCATAAAAAAATTTTTCTGCCTTTCAGTTTGGAATTTTTGAAAAAAATATAAAACTGTTCATACAAACAAAATAAATATATTGCATTAACATAGAGATAGTGTCATGTATCCTGTAAGGTTAGTATATTAAGTTTTATTCGTCTCTCGCATCCCGCAAGAATCCATTGCGGGCCTTGCAGAGACCCCACCAAACTCTATTCCCACTTGGAGGTTGACGGATGAAACGAATGTTCTTACTGGCGGTGGTTGTGGTTGTGGCAATATGTTTGCTCGATCAGGACGCAGTTGCCGCGCAGCCCTTGGGCATCACGCTGCCGGAAGACCCCACAAAGGCATACATCACATTAGGTATTTTGTTTGTGGCGGCCATCATGTTTTTTACCGAGGTCGTCCCGCTGCCCGTCACCGCCCTGCTGGTGCCCATCGCCCTTTCTCTCACCCATGTGATCACCTCCAAAGTGGCTTTCAGCTATTTCGGCAATCCTACCGTAGTGCTGTTCATGGCCATGTTCATTGTGGGCGAAGCCACGTTCATTACCGGCTTTGCCGACAAGGTGGGTGCGTTGGCGGTAAGGCTTTCCAAGGGCAATCCCATTAAATTGCTGGTCTACGCCATGGCCGCCGTGGGCCTGCTTTCCACCGTGCTTTCCAACACCGGCACCACCGTAGTGGCCGTGCCCATGGTTATGGGCATGTGCCTCAAGGCCAAGCTGGCTCCCGGCAAGGTGCTCATGCCCGTGGCCTTTGCGGCATCCCTGGGCGGTACGGTCTCTCTGGTGGGCACGCCGCCCAACGGCATCATCAACTCCATGCTGGCCCAGACCGGCCAGACCCCCTTCGGCTTTTTTGAGTTCGGCCTTATCGGCGTGCCTCTGCTGGCGGCCGGCCTGATCTATTACGCGCTCATCGGCCACCGTTTCCTGCCCGACCGCCAGCCGGTGGACGACGATGTGGTGACGGAAGGCGCCCAGCACCGGCGTGAGAATAAAATGTGGCACGCCATGATCATTTTTGCCTTCGTGGTCTTCATGATGGCCAGCGAATTGATGCCCTTGACCACGGCGGCCATGCTGGGCGCCTGCCTGATGATCATCACCGGCTGCATGACTATGCGCGAAGCCTTCCGCAGCGTGGACTGGACCACCATCTTTTTGTTTGCCGGCATGCTTTCCATGTCCGCGGCTATGGACAAGTCCGGCGCGGCGGCCATTGTGGCCAACGCCGTGGTGAGCATGGTGCACGACCCCTGGATGCTCATGCTGGTCTGCTGCGCGCTCACGGCCCTGATCACCAACTTCATGTCCAACACGGCCACGGCGGCCCTTATGGCCCCTCTGGCCCTGCCCATCGCCATGGGCAGCGGCATTTCTCCCTTGCCCATAGCCATGGGCATTGCCATGTCCGCTTCCTGCTGCTTCCTGACGCCCATCGCCACGCCGCCCAATACCATTGTTCTGGGCCCCGGCCGCTACTCCTTTATGGACTACGTCAAGGCTGGCTGGCTGCTGCAGGTTATCAGTCTGCTCATGTGCTGGCTGCTCATTCCGCTCATCTGGCCTTTCCATTAGGTCGGGTGTTATACGGTTGCGGTCGACGCCTTTGTGACGCCGGACCGTGGGAAAACAATAAAACGAGGCAATGTTATGAGGGAAATTCAGTATGAGGACATTGCGCGGGCCGTGGCGGATCTGGCCGTAGAGGCCTGTTACCGCCTGCCTGCGGACATGAAGGCGGCCATGTGCAAGGCGCGGGAAGACGAACCCTCGCCCGTGGGCCGCAATATTCTGGACCAGCTTCTGGAAAATGCGGATATCGCCGCCAAGGGCGAAGTGCCTCTTTGCCAGGATACGGGCCTGGCCGTGGTCTTTGCCGAGGTGGGGCAGGACGCGCACATTGTGGGCGGGGCCTTTGAGGATGCCGTCAACGAGGGCGTGCGTCGGGGTTATGTGGATGGCTATTTGCGCAAATCCTGTGTGGCCGAACCGCTTTTTGAGCGCAAGAACACCGGGGACAATACCCCGGCGGTGCTCCACACCCGGCTGGTGCCCGGCGACCATCTGCGTCTGCGTCTGGCCCCCAAGGGGGCCGGATCCGAAAACAAGAGCGTGCTCAAAATGCTGGTGCCTGCGGACGGCATTGCAGGCGTGCGCAAGGTGGTGCTGGACGCTGTTTTGACGGCGGGCCCCAATTCCTGTCCGCCCCTGGTGGTGGGCGTGGGCCTGGGCGGCACTATGGAGATGGCCGCCATTTGCGCCAAGCGCGCCGCCGCGCGCGACCTGGAAAGCCGCAACCCCGACCCCCGCTACGCGGCCTTTGAGGACGAACTGCTGGAGTTGATCAACAAAACCGGCGTGGGCCCGCAGGGCCTGGGCGGGGCGACCACGGCCCTCAAGGTGCATGTGGAGTGGGCTCCCACCCACATTGCTTCGCTGCCTGTGGCCGTCAACATCAACTGCCACGCGGCGCGTCACGCCGAAGTCGTGCTTTAGGAGGGCGCCATGTCTGACGCAGTGAAAAAAATACGCGCGCCTTTTGACGAGGCCACGGCCCGCTCCCTGCGCGCCGGCGACAGGGTGCTCATTTCCGGCACCATTCTGGCCGCGCGCGACGCGGCCCACAAACGCCTGGTGGAAACTCTGGATAGGGGCGAAGCCCTGCCCGTCAGCCTGGAGGGCGCGGTGGTCTACTATGTGGGGCCCAGCCCTGCCCGGCCAGGGCACGCCATCGGCGCTGCCGGGCCCACCACTTCGGGGCGCATGGACGCCTATACGCCCCGTCTGCTGGACCAGGGCCTCAAAGGCATGATTGGCAAGGGCTACCGCAGCGCAAAAGTGGTGGAAGCCATGAAAAAGCACGGCGTGCCCTATCTGGCGGCCGTGGGCGGGGCGGGCGCGCTTATCGCGCGCGCCGTCAAAAAATATACCGTGCTGGCCTATCCCGACCTCGGCCCCGAAGCCGTGGCCGCCATGGAGGTGGAAGACTTCCCGGCCATTGTGGTTATCGACAGCACGGGCGACAATTATTACGAAACAGGTCAGGCCCCTTACCGACATCTGTAACCAAGGCGGTTATCACATCATGACTGCTTCCAACCCATCATTTGCAGAAGGAGTTGCCATGACTTCAAACAGAGTCCCTCTCGAGGGCAAGACGCGCCTGGATTTCTGGCAGGCGGCCTCGGGCGCGCTTCTGGCCCTGTTTGTGTGCGTGCACCTGGTGCTGGAGGGCACCGTGGTCATCAGCCCGGCTCTGACCAACGGCATAGCCTGGCTTCTGGAGGTCACCTGGCTCGCGCAGATCGCCGCCCCCGTCATCCTCTTGCTCATTGTCTTTCATTTTTACATTGCGGCCCGCAAAATGCCCTTCCGCGCGCATGAGCTGGGCATTTTTGTACAGCACAGCAAAAGCCTGAAGGATTTTGACACCTGGCTGTGGCTGGTGCAGGTCTTCACGGCCATCGTCATTTTGCTGGGCGCATTCTACCATGTGTACACCGTCATGACCGACCTGCCCATTAACGTGGCGGGCAGCGCCAAGCGGCTGCACAGCGGTTGGCTGGCCTTCTATGTGGTCTTTCTGCCCTGTGTCATCCTGCATACGGGCATCGGCATCTACCGTATCGCCGTGAAATTCGGCATCTGCACCAAGAGCTCAAAGCCGCAGTGGCGCAAATGGACCTGGATTGTCATGGCTTGTTATCTGTTGCTCGGCGCGCTGGCCCTGACCCGCGCCTGGTTCCAGGGATAAGGGGGTGCCGCATGCGTATTTTTGAATCTGACGTTCTGTGCATCGGGGCCGGCCTTGCCGGAGAGCGTGTGGCCGTGGAGGCCGCCCAGGCCGGGTTCCGGGTTATTTGTCTTTCTGTGGTGCCGCCCAAGCGTTCGCACTCATCGGCGGCTATGGGCGGCATGCAGGCGGCCCTGGGCAATTCCATCATGGGCGATGGCGACTGCCCCAAAATCCATTTTGCCGACACCGTTAAGGGGTCGGACTGGGGCTGCGACCAGGAAGTGGCCCGCCTTTTTGCCGAAACTGCCCCCATCGCCATGCGTGAAATGGCCTGGATGGGCGTGCCCTGGAGCCGCGTGGTGCCGGGCGAGCACACCTACTTTAAAGGCGGCAAGCCGTTTCAGGCCACAGAAAAGAAGGAAAACGAGGGCCTGATCCACTCCCGCGCCTTTGGCGGCACGGCCAAGTGGCGTACCTGCTACACTTCGGACGGCACGGGCCACGCCGTGCTCTTCACCCTGGACAACCGCTTGCTGCAGCTGGGCGTGGAGGTGCACGACCGCATGCAGGCCGAAGTGCTGGTCCACAACGGCGAACACTGCATGGGCTGCGTGGCCCGCGACCTGCGCACCGGCGAGCTTACGGGCTACTTCGCCAAGGCCACGCTCATCGCCACGGGCGGCTACGGCCGCATCTACCGGGCCACCACCAACGCGGTCATCTGCGACGGTGGCGGTCAGATCACAGCCCTGGAAACCGGCCTGGTGCCCTTGGGCAACATGGAGGCCGTGCAGTTTCACCCCACGGGCACGGTGCCCACGGATATTCTGGTCACCGAAGGCTGCCGCGGCGACGGCGGCACCCTGCTGGACGTGAACGAATACCGCTTCATGCCCGACTATGAGCCGGAAAAGGCCGAGCTGGCCTCGCGCGACGTGGTTTCCCGCCGCATGACCGAACACATGCGCAAGGGCTACGGCGTCAAAAGCCCCTATGGCGAGCACCTCTGGCTGGACATCCGTCACCTGGGCGAAAAGCACATCACCACCAACCTGCGCGAAGTGTACGACATTTCCACCCACTTCCTGGGCGTGAACCCCATACACCAGCTCATCCCCGTGCGGCCCACCCACCACTACAGTATGGGCGGCGTGCGCATCAATAAAGATGGTCACGCCTACGGGCTCAAAGGCCTTTTTGCCGCCGGCGAGGCCGCCTGCTGGGATATGCACGGCTTTAACCGCCTGGGCGGCAACTCCCTGGCGGAGACCGTGGTTTCCGGCCGCATTGTGGGCAAGAAGCTGGTGGAATTTCTGGAGGGCTACGAAACGGTGTTTGCTACCGCCTCCATGAAGGAAGGCATGACGCGAGTGCAGGACCGCATCACGGCACTTTTGCGCGGCACAGGCGACGACTGCTATACCCTGCGCAACGAGATGCAGGACGTGATGATGGAGCACGTGGGCATCTTCCGCAACGGCAAAGACCTGCAGGAAGGCGTGGACAAGCTCCAGGCTCTGCTGGAGCGCTGCAAAAACATGCGGCTTGCCGGCGGCAATGTCCCCGGGCCCAATGCCGAGCTTTCCATGGCCCTGCGCGTGCCGGGCATGCTCAAGCTGGCCCTGTGCACGGCCTACGGCGCGCTGATGCGTACCGAAAGCCGCGGCGCGCACGCCCGGGAGGACTACCCCGAACGCAACGACAAGGACTGGTTGGTGCGCACCCTGGCCTATTGGAATGAGGGCGACAGTCTGCCCACGCTCAAGTATGAACCCGCCACGCCGTTCTTCATCATGCCTCCGGGCGACCGCGGCTACGGCGGCGGCAAGATCATATCCGGCGACATCAGGGAAGACCAGGTCGTTTCCTACGACCAGAAAGGCTAAGGGAGGAGAGCATAATGGGACGTAATCTTACCTTCGAGATCTTCCGCTTCAATCCGCTGGATCCGCATTCCACGCCACATATGCAGACATTCCAGCTTGAAGAGCACCCCAGCATGACGCTCTTCATCGCCCTGAATATGATCCGCGAAAAGCAGGACGCCACCCTGCAGTTTGACTTCTGTTGCCGCGCCGGCATCTGCGGCTCCTGCGGCATGGTCATCAACGGTCGTCCCGGCCTGGCCTGCCACACCCAGACCTGCGACCTGCCGGACCACATCAGCCTGCACCCTCTGCCGGTGTTCAAGCTGCTGGGCGACCTTTCTGTGGATACGGGCACCTGGTTCCGCAATGTGGGCCAAAAGATCGAATCCTGGATCCATACCAATAAGGGCTTTGACCCTGCCGCCCAGGAAGAACGCATGAGCAACGACCTGGCCACCCAGATCTTTGAGCTGGACCGCTGCATTGAATGCGGCTGCTGCGTGGCGGCCTGCGGCACGGCCCGCATGCGCGAAGACTTTATCGGGGCCACGGCCATCAACCGCATGGCGCGTTTCTACATTGACCCTCGCGACAACCGCACCCCGGCGGACTACTACGATCTCATCGGCGACGACAAAGGCGTGTTCGGCTGCATGGGCCTGTTGGCCTGTGACAGCGTGTGCCCCAAGCAGTTGCCCCTGCAGGATCAGCTGGGCATCATGCGGCGGATGGTCACTATGGAATCGGTGCGGGGCATCCTGCCCGAAAAGCTGCGCCGCAAAATGCAGGGCTGCGGCTGCTCCGGGAGCTGTTCCGCTTGACGCGTAACGGCATTTTCCTTCCGGCGGGGATCCCCTCCCCGCCGCAGGCCTTGTCTTTGGGCACAATCCTTGAGGCTGCGCCGCTGGCCGGATGCAACGCCGTCGGCGCAGCCTGCACTGGCAAGTACAGGATTTGGCCTCTTGGAATATTGAGAATGCAGATCCTCAAAATTAACTGATCGATAAGAGGGGATGTCATGCTTATACTCGACTGGATGAAGCAAAATGTTGTCACTATTACGCCTGAAACAACTCTTCTGCAATGCAAAAAACTTCTCAGAGACCACCATATCAACCGTCTTCCCGTTGTGGACAAGGACAATGTGGTGGTGGGCCTGATCTCCTCTTCAGATCTTAAGGCTTATGCGCCCCTGCATACCACGGGCTATGAAATTTTGGAGGCCATGGACATCATCTCAGAAACTACGGCTAAAGACGTTATGGTGGTGGCCCCCACCACCATCTATTACGGCAATACCGTGGAGCAGGCAGCCAAACTCATGTTCGACAAACATGTGGCCTGCCTGCCTGTCGTCAATGAAGAGGACAAGCTGGTGGGCATCCTCACCGGCTGGGACGTCTTCCACGCCTTGCTCACCATCAGCGGCGCGGAACAGCCCGGAGAAGAAGCCGGTTTTGTGGTGCCCAATCAGCCCGGCACCATCCGCGCCCTGCTGGAAGTGCTCAAAGCCAACGGCATGAGCGTCATTTCCGTGCTTTCCGCCACGATAGAGAACGGCATGCGGCAGGTCAAAATCCGTTTCCGGTCCCCCGATTCCGCAGCTCTGGACGCCGCCATAGAGAGCTTCAAAAAGCTGGACGGTCTGCGCTACTGGCTGCGCGACGGCAAATTGTATATGAAAGACGAGGAACGCCCCAAGGCGTAGCCCCGCGCGGGCAGCCCGCCGCGATGTCGCCCCAGGGGAAAATTCCGGGGGACTGGCGTCCTTTCGGACTGTCCGGCGGAAAAACCGTAGCCGGAATGTGGCGTGCCGCCCCGGAGTCTCAGCGTGCGGCTTTTGGTCAAGACGCGTAAGTGGAACCGCCGCAGCGCTGGACCACACGGATACGCGGCGCATGCGCCTTATTCATCACCATTCAAGGAGTGAGCCATGTCTCGGATCAAGAATCTGAAGGAAGAAGCCCTGGCCATGCACAAGGACTATCAGGGCAAGATAGAAGTGCGGGTCAAAGTGCCCGTGCGCGACAACGACGACCTTACCCTGGCCTATTCGCCGGGCGTGGCCGAACCCTGCATGGAAATCCACCGTAATCCCGATACCCTTGATACCTACACCAACCACGCCAACTTCGTCTGCGTGGTTTCCAACGGCACCGCCGTGCTGGGGCTGGGCGCCATCGGCGCCGCCGCCGCCATGCCCGTTATGGAGGGCAAATCCTTGCTCTTCAAAACCTTTGGCGACGTGGACGCCTTCCCCATCTGCGTAGACACCAAGGATACCGCCAAAATCGTGGAGCTGGTGGAACTCCTGGCCCCCACCTTCGGCGGCGTGAACCTTGAGGACATCAAGGCTCCGGAATGCTTCATTATTGAAGACAGCCTCAAGAAAAACGGCGTGTTCAAGGGCCCCATCTTCCACGACGACCAGCACGGCACCGCCGTGGTCACTCTGGCCGGCCTCATGAACGCCCTCAAACTGGTGGGCAAAAAACTGGACGATATCACCGTGGTCACCAGCGGCGCGGGCGCAGCCGGCATTGCCATCATCAAGCTGCTCATGGCCCTGGGCCTCAAAAACGTCATTATGTGCGATTCGCGCGGGCCTATCTGGCAGGGCCGCGCCGAGGGCATGAACCCCTATAAGGAAGACATTGCCGCCCGCACCAACCCCAATAGAATCAAGGGCGGCCTGGCCGACGCCATCAAGGGCGCGGACGTCTTTATCGGCGTTTCTGCCCCCAATACCCTCACCGAAGAAATGATCCGCAGCATGGCCAAAGACCCCATCGTCTTTGCCCAGGCCAACCCCATCCCCGAAATCTGGCCTATCCAGCGCGCCAAGGACGCCGGGGCCAAAGTGGTGGCCACCGGCCGCTCCGACTGCCCCAACCAGATCAACAACGTGCTGGCCTTCCCCGGCATTTTCCGTGGCGCTCTCGACGTCTGCGCCACCGATATTAACGACGCTATGAAGATCGCCGCCGCCAAGGCCATCGCCGCCTTGGTCAAGCCTGAAGAACTCAGCCCGGAATACATCGTCCCCTCCACCCTCAACCCCGAAGTGGCTCCGCAAGTGGCCGCCGCTACCGCCAAAGCCGCCATAGAGAGCGGTATTGCCAGAAAACCGCAGGATCCCGCCGTGGTGGCCGAAAATCTGCGTAAGCGTCTTGCCGGCCGCCAACTGCAGCGCGGGTAGAGCAGTTAGCGAATGAAATGAGCTAACTGCTCTACAAGGATTTTCTTGAAAATCCTTGCCACGAAATGCGAGAAGGCAGGCTTTTGCCTGCCGTAAGCGAGCATTTCAAGTGTTAAATGCTCTAGTAAGAACAGACGGAGAGGAAAGACTTGCGTTTTTGCGGGGAGAAAGGGGGATAAACAGCGGCAGCGTGTTGCGTGTGTCTGCAAAGGGCAAGGCCCGCGGCCTGGACCGGGCCTTGCCTGACAGGCGCTTCCGCCGCCGGGCGGCGCGGGGAACAAAAGGGGGAAGGGAGCCTCTTGAAAAAAGCTCCCTTCCCCTCACGGCCTTGTAAGTACTCTTTATTTGCGCGGTTAGCGCCGGAATGAGCATTTCAAGTGTTAAATGCTCTAGTGGCCCAGCACTTCCACTGTGGCCAGGGCGATCTGCAGTTCCTCATTGGTGGGGATGACCAGCACGGGGATGCGGCTCTCCGGCGTGGAAATGGTGCGCGCGCCGGGCTTGCGGGTGCTGTTTTCCTTCTGGTCCAGCGTAACGCCAAAGGCTTCCAGCCCTGCGCAGACTTGGGCGCGCACGATATCGTCGTTTTCGCCGATGCCGGCGGTAAAGACCAGAGCGTCCGCCTTGCCTTCCAGCAGCACCAGATACGCGCCCAGGGTCTTTTTGATGCTGCGCACCAGCAGGGCCAGAGCCAGGGCGGCGCGCTGGTCGCCTTTTTCCACCTGGGCGTGCACGTCGCGCATGTCCGTATAGCCGCAAAGGCCCAGCAGACCGGATTTTTTGTTCATCAGGGTGTCGGCTTCGGCCGGGCTCAGGCCCTTTTTCTCCATGACAAAAGGCACAATGGCCGGGTCGATGCTGCCGCAACGGGTGCCCATGACCAGACCTTCCAGCGGGGTCAGGCCCATGCTGGTGTCAAAACACTTGCCGTTTTTGACGCAGCTCATGGAAGAGCCGTTGCCCAGATGCATGGTGATGGAGCGCAGCTCGCCCAGCGGCTTGCCCAGGTATTCCGCCGTCTTGTGGGCGATGTACTTGTGCGATGTGCCGTGGAAGCCGTAGCGGCGGATTTTCAGCTCTTCATACAGCTTGTAGGGCAGGGCGTACATATAGGCTTCCTGCGGCATGCCCATGCCGAATTCCGTGTCAAACACGGCCACGTTGGGCACGCCGGGGAAGAGCTCTTCCGCTACTTCAATGCCCATGAGGTTGGCCGGGTTGTGCAGGGGCCCCAGGGGAAAGCACTCCCGTATAATGCCCTTGATGCGGTCGTCCACGCGCACGGGCTGGCTCACGGCTTCGCCGCCGTGCAGCACGCGGTGCCCGATGGCGTAGATTTCGCTCTTGTCTTTGATAACGCCCTTCTGGGCATCGGTGAGCAGGGCGATGACCAGCTTCATGGCGTCCACATGGGTCTTGAACTCCGCCTCGCGGATGAGTTTTTCTTCCTTGTCCGTATCCGGGGCGATTTTGTGGGTCAGGCGACCGCCCCCCTGGCCGATGCGTTCGGCCAGACCGGAGCAGAGCACGCGGCGGTCGTCCATTTCCAGCAGTTGGTATTTGCAGGACGAAGAGCCCGCGTTGATGACCAGAACTTTCATAGCAGTACCTTTTTGCATTGGAGCGCGCTGCCGGGCAGCGTGCATCCTTGCCTGTTGCGGCACCCAGGCCGTGAGAAGGGAAATCGGCGGCAAGGAGGGCTGCGCCCCCTTTGCCGCCGGAGGCATCTTCTACCAGTATTCCGGTCGCCCGCTTACGCTTTGGCGGCCTTTTTTTCTGCCGCGGCCTGTACTGCGGTAATGGCCACGGTGTTGACAATATCAGGCACGGTGCAGCCGCGCGAGAGGTCGTTGACCGGCTTGTTCAGGCCCTGGAGCACGGGGCCGATGGCCACGGCCCCGGCGGCGCGCTGCACGGCCTTATAAGTGTTGTTGCCCGTGTTCAGGTCCGGGAAGATGAACACGGTGGCGCGACCGGCCACCTGGCTGTCGGGCATTTTGGTCTTGGCCACGCTGGGGTCGATGGCGGCGTCGTACTGCAAGGGGCCTTCCAGGGCCAGGTCCGGGGCCATTTCTTTGGCAATGCGGGTGGCTTCCACCACCACGTCCACATCCGCGCCCTTGCCGGAGGTGCCCGTGGAGTAAGAGAGCATGGCCACGCGCGGTTCAATGCCGAAGACCTGGGCCGTGTGGGCCGAGGCTATGGCTATTTCCGCCAGTTGCTGGGCCGTGGGGTTGGGGTTCACGGCGCAGTCGCCGAAGGCCAGCACGCGGTCTTTGAGGCACATGAGGAAGACGGACGAAACCACCGAAAAGCCGGGCTTGGTTTTGACGAACTCAAAGGCCGGGCGGATGGTGTGGGCCGTGGTGTTGATGGAGCCGGAAACCATACCGTCGGCGTCATCTTTCTTGACCATCATGGTGCCGAAGTAGGTGGCGTCGGTCATGGTGTCGCGGGCCTGTTCCGGGGTGATGCCCTTCTTTTTGCGCAGTTCGTAGTAGGTGGCGGCGTAGTCGTCAAACTGGGGCGCGTGCATGGGGTCGATGATGGTGGCCTTGCTGATGTCCAGGCCCAGGGTGCTGGCCTTGGTGCGGATTTTTTCCACATTGCCCAGCAGAATGATTTCGGCCACATCGCGGCGCAGCAGAATGTCCGTGGCCCGGAGGATGCGTTCTTCCATGCCTTCGGCCAGGACAATGCGCATTTTGTCCGTTTTGGCGCGTTCGATAAGCTCAAACTCGAACATCATGGGCGTGATGCGGCTGCTGCGCTCGCCGCCGATGCGGCTGGTGATTTCCTTGCCGTTGACGTGGTGCTCAAAAAGCCCCAGCACGGTGTTGATCTTGCGCAGGTCGCCGGGCTCAATGGGGGCGATAATGCCCTGCAGGGCCAGTACGGCCTTGTAGGTGTGGTCCTGAGTCATAAGGATGGGCAGGGGGGAGCCGGTCCAGCCCTCAATGAACTTGCAGACCCGTTCTGAAGGGCGCAGCCCGCCCGTAAGCAGCACGCCGGCGATGTCCGGAGTGGAGGAGGAAAGGCGCGAGGCAATGGCCGCCAGCAGCACGTCCGTGCGGTCGCCGGGGGTGACCAGCAGCTGGTCTTTGGCAATGTAGCCCAGCACGTTATCCACATGCATGGCGGCGATGAGGTAGTCGCCCACCAGGGCATCCAGGCGGTTTTCACCAAAAAGCACCTGGGCGTTGAGGCCTTTTTTCACGTCGCGCATGGTGGGCTGGCCGATGGTGGGGTCGTTGGGCACGGAGTAGATCAGCGCCGGGCGGTCGTCCGTGCTGAACTGGCCGCGCAGTTCGTCCAGTTCGGTCTGGCTCAGGTTGCGGCGGTTGATGATGGTGGCCACCACGTCCAGGGCATGGGGCTTGAGGCTGTCCATGGTGATCTGCAGCGATTCGCGGATGTCTTCTGCGCTCACGTTGTAGCCGCTGGTAACCAGAATGACCGGGCAGCCCAGGTTGGCGGCGATTTCGGCATTGAGCTCAAATTCAAAGACAGGGTCTTTGGCCAGAAAGTCGGTGCCCACGCAGAGCACGAAATCGTGGGTTTCCAGCAGTTTTTTGTATTTCTGGATGATGTGTTCAATAAGCAGGTTGCGGGAGCCCTGATTGATGATCTGGCGGGCTTCGCGCTGGGTGTAGGCAAAGGTGTCCGCGTAGTCCATGTTGAGTTTGAAATACTCAAGCATGAGGTTGATGTCGGGGTCGCGGTCGTCCCAGAGGGGTTCGTTGATGATGGGGCGGAAAAAGGCCACCTTGCGCATGCTGCGGCTGAGCAGCTGCATGGCCCCCAGGGCAATGGCGCTTTTGCCCGTCATGGGGCCGGTGGCGGTGATGTAGAGACCTTTAGGCATGGTGCCTCCAGCGGTTGGCCGTCGTGCGCGCAGACGGGGATTTTCCGGCCCGGGCCGTTGCGCGGCCCGCCGGACGCCGCTGCGCAGGCGGAGGAACACAAAAAGGGCGCGGGCTTTGCCGCGCCCCGACCACATGTATATGTCCGGCGTTGCCCGCGTCCGCCGTTTCCGTGGCGTCGTCCCCGGCAGGACGGCGTCGGGTCCGGGCGGACGCGGGCATCATTACGGTTGTTCCCTACTTGGCCTCAGAGGGGTCGGGGTAGGGCATTTCAGCCATCTGCTTGAGCATGGCGTAGCGCTCCGCATAGGCTTCGGCCAGTTCGGCGCGCAGCTTTTTGGAGGCTTCGGGGTCTTTCTTCTCCAGCGAGGCGTAGCGGGTTTCACCGCCCAGGAATTCCTGAATGTCCGCGCTGGGGGCCTTGCTGTCCAGCAGGAAGGGGTTCTTCTTTTCCTTGGCCAGCTCAGGGTTGTAGCGGTACAGGGGCCAGTAGCCGGTCTGCACGGCCATCTTGGCTTCTTCCTGGCTGCGGCCCATGCCCTTGCGCAGGCCCTGGTTGATGCAGGGAGCGTAGGCGATGATCAGCGAGGGGCCTTTGTAGGCTTCGGCTTCGCGGAAGGCCTTGAGAACCTGCTGCTTGTCCGCGCCCATGGACACGGAAGCCACATACACATAGCCGTAGGTCATGGCCATGCGGCCCAGGTCTTTTTTGCCGGTGCGCTTGCCCGCGGCGGCAAACTGCGCCACGGCGCCCAGCGGCGTGGCCTTGGAGGACTGGCCGCCCGTGTTGGAGTATACTTCGGTGTCCATAAGCAGCACGTTGATGTCGTCGCCGCAGGCCAGGACGTGGTCCAGGCCGCCGTAACCGATGTCGTAGCCCCAGCCGTCGCCGCCGAAGATCCAGACGCTCTTCTTGGTGAAGAGGTCGCTCATGTCCCAGATCTCATGGGCCAGGGCGCTGTTCAGGGCGTCGATGTTGTCGAGCACGTCCTCACCGAACTTGCGGGAGGCTTCGGGGTCGTCCTGGTTGGCCAGCCAGCCTTCCAGAGCGGTTTTGAGTTCGGGGGTGAGGTCTTCCGTCTGCAGGGCCTGTTCCACCAGCATGCCCAGGCGCTTGCGGCGCTGCACGTAGGCCAAGCCGATGCCGCAGCCGTATTCGGCGGCGTCTTCAAACAGGGAGTTGCCCCAGGCCGGGCCGTGGCCGTCCTTGTTGGTGCAGTACGGCGTGGTGGGGGAAGAGGCGCCCCAGATGGAGGAGCAGCCCGTGGCGTTGGCCACCAGCATGCGCTCGCCAAAGAGCTGGGTGAGCACCTTGACATAGGGGGTTTCGCCGCAGCCGGCGCAGGCGCCGGAGAATTCGTGCAAGGGCTGCTGCAGCTGCGAACCCTTCACGCTGTCGCGAGACATGAGGCCGTCCTTGAGGGCCACGTGGCCTTCGGCGAAGGCCAGGTTGGCCTTCTGGACGTCCATCTGGATTTCCAGGGGCTTCATGACCAGGGCCTTAACCTTGGCGGGGCAGACTTCGGCGCAGGAACCGCAGCCCAGGCAGTCTTCGGGGTAGACCTGAATGCGGAAGTGCATGCCCTTGAGTTCTTTGCCCATGGCGGGCTTGGTGGTGAAGCCTGCGGGCGCGCCTTCAAGCTCTTCGTCCGTGGCGACCACGGGCCGGATGGCGGCGTGGGGGCACACAAAGGAGCACTGGCAGCACTGGATGCAGTTTTCCACCTGCCATTCGGGAATGTTGATGGCCACGCCGCGCTTTTCGCAGGCGGCGGTGCCCAGGGGCATGAAGCCGGCGGGGTCCATGGCCGAAACGGGCAGTTTGTCGCCCTGCTGGGCCAGAATGGGACGCACCACGGCGCGGATGTATTCCTCATCGCCGCAGTGACAGACTTCAGCGCCTTCGGTGGTGTCGGCCCAGGAGGCGGGGTATTTGATCTCTTCCAGGGCGTCCGAGCCCTTGTCCACGGCGGCGATGTTCATGTTGACGATCTTGTCGCCCTTGCTGCCGTAGGTTTTTTTGATGGATTCCTTGAGCAGGGCCACGGCCTTGTCAAAGTCCAGCACCTTGGCGAGCTTGAAGAAGGCCGTCTGCATGATCATATTGATGCGTCCGCCGAGGCCCACTTCCTGGGCCACCTTTACGGCGTCCACATTGTAGAACTTGAGCTTTTTGCGGGCGATGACGCGCTTCATGGAGGCGGGCAGGTGCTGTTCCATGTCAGCCAGGGACCAGCCGGAGTTGAGCACAAAGGTGCCGCCTTCCTTGATGCCTTCAAGAATGTCGTACTGGGTCACATAGGCGGACTTGTGGCAGGCGATGTAGTCGGCCTTGGTAATAAGGTAGGAGGACTTGATGGGCTCTTTGCCGAAGCGCAGATGCGAAACGGTGAAGCCGCCGGACTTTTTGGAGTCGTAGGCAAAGTAGGCCTGGGCGTAGAGGTCGGTGTTGTCGCCGATGATCTTCACAGCCTGCTTGTTGGCGCCCACGGTGCCGTCCGCGCCGAGGCCGAAGAACTTGCACTGCACGGTGCCGGAGGGCACGGTGTCGATTTCTTCTTCCACATCCAGGGAGGTATTGGTCACATCGTCGTTGATGCCCACGGTAAAGTGGTTTTTGGGCTGCAGGCCCAGCATGTTGTCAAACACAGCCTTGGCCATGCCGGGGGTGAAGTCCTTGGAGCCCAGACCGTAGCGGCCGCCCACGATGGTAGGCGCTTCGCCCTTTTCCATAAATGCGGTGCAGACGTCCTGGTACAGGGGGTCGCCCAGCGCGCCGCTTTCCTTGGTGCGGTCCAGCACGGTGACGGCCGAAACCGTGGCCGGCAGGGCGCGCAGCAGATATTCGGGGGCAAAGGGGCGGTACAGGCGCACTTTGACAAGGCCCACGCGCTGGCCCAGACTGTTGAGGTACTGCACCGTTTCTTCGATGACCTCACAGGAGGAGCCCATGGCGATGATGACGCGGTCGGCTTCGGGGTGGCCCACATAGTCGAAGAGGTGGTACTTGCGCCCGGTGATGGATTCCACCTTCTTCATGTTCTCAATGACAATGGAGGGCACGGCTTCGTAGAAGAGGTTGGCGGCCTCGCGGTTCTGGAAGTAGATGTCCGGGTTCTGGGCGGTGCCGCGTACATGGGGGTGTTCGGGGTTCATGGCGGTGGCGCGGAATTCCTCCACCTTATCCCAGTTCACCAGGGGACGGATGTCTTCGTAGTCGATGACGCTGATTTTCTGCACTTCGTGCGAGGTGCGGAAGCCGTCGAAGAAATGGCAGAAGGGCAGGCTGGAGTCAATGGCCGAAAGGTGGGCCACCAGGGCGAGGTCCATGGCTTCCTGCACCGAAGCGGAGCACAAAAAGCAGAAGCCCGTCTGCCGGGCGGCCATGACGTCCTGGTGGTCGCCAAAGATGGACAGGGCGTGCGAGGCCAGGGCGCGCGCCGCCACATGGAAGACGCCGGGCAAAAGCTCGCCCGCAATTTTGTACATGTTGGGTATCATCAGCAGCAGGCCCTGAGAGGCCGTATAGGTGGACGTGAGCGCGCCACCCGAAAGCATGCCGTGCACCACGCCGGCCGCGCCGGCCTCGGACTGCATTTCGCGTACGATGACCGTCTGTCCCAGCAGGTTTTTCTGTCCCTTGGCGGCCATTTCGTCCATGACCTCGCCCATGACGGACGAGGGGGTGATGGGATAAATGGCTGCCGTTTCCGACAGGGCGTAGGCAATGTGCGCGGTGGCGTTATTGCCGTCCATGGTTTTCATGTGAGCCATCTGTTCCTCCTTGGCGCCCCGGCAGGGCGCGTGTTGTTTCCAGTTGGGCGCGGGAGCCGGCAGGCTCCTCAGAGTGCCCCGCGCGGGCGGGGGTGAACAGCGGCAGGGCTGCCGCCCGGTGCGGATGTGAAATTTGTGTTTGTGCTGCGTGTGGCTTTCGCTACTATATACAATCTGCCCTCGCACGTCCAGAAAGGCCTTGCCCCGTAAGGCCGTCGCGGGCTGCCCGGCGGTTTTGCCGTCAGGGCTCGCCTCTGGTCATGCCTGCCCTTAACCCTTTTTCTGCTTAGCATGAAATTGATTGTTTGAACAGTTAAAACAGCCCCTGTGGGAAAAAATTTTTCTCAATAAAAATATACTGCAATTTAGATATATTGCAGTATGATGAAATTTTTTCGGGCTGTTGGCTGTGGTTATATCAATAGGAATTACTGATAAGTTAGCTGCGCCCTTGCCATCAGGGCGCAAAGACACCAGGCGTGTGCTGTGGAGCGTCGGTACGGGCGGTTTGTCCGTGTTTTTCCGTCCGCCTTTTTTCCGCAACACCCCCGTGTGCCGGGAGGGCGGTAGGGGCGAACCTCAGGCGGCCGTGCGCCAGTATGTGGCCTCCAGGTGCCGCAGACATGGCCCGGCGTGGGCAAACTGCGGCCGTAGCTCGGCGTAATCGGGCACCATGCGGGCCTGGCCGTGGTCGTAGAGGATGAGGCTGCCGGCAAAGGCGTCCACATCGCCGGGGTCGTGGGTGATGATAATGGCCGGGATGGTCAGGTCGGCCATGAGTTCCAGCAGTTCGTCGCGCAGGCGCTCGCGCAGCAAAGGGTCCAGGGCGGAGAAAGGTTCATCCAGCAGCAGCAGGCGCGGGTCGGCGTTGAGGGCGCGGGCCAGGGCCGCGCGCTGGCGCTGGCCGCCGGAGATCTGCGAGGGCAGATGCCCGGCCAGACGTCCGATGCCAAAGCGTTCCAGCATGGCGTAGGCCTTTTCTTTTTCGCCGTTGCGCACCAGCCAGGGCCAGCAGCCCGTGCGGGGAAAGGCCACGTTCTGCAGCAACGTCAGGTGCGGGAAAAGGGCGTAGTCCTGAAACATGTAGCCGATGCGGCGCTGCTGCGCGGGGATGCAGATATTGCTTGCGGCGTCAAAAAGGGTGCAGTCGCCAATGCGGATGTGCCCGGCGTCGGGCCGCATAAGCCCGGCCAGGCATTGCATGGTCAGGGTTTTGCCCGATCCGGAGGGGCCGAAAAGCACGGCGCTTTTATCGCCGTCCTCGATACTGTAGTCCACGTTCAGGCTGAAGGGCGTGCGTGCGGTTTTGAATTTTTTGACCAGTCGCAGCGAGATCATGGTTACCGCCTTTTGAGTTTCAACAGCAGTTCCGCCGCCATAAGCAGGCTGATGCAGACCGCAGAGGTGATTACCACAAGCCATGCGGCCTGGGCGTCGTTGCCGGCCTGAAAGGCGTCATAAATGGCCAGGGCCAGGGTTTGCGTTTTGCCGGGAATGTTGCCCGCAATCATGAGGGTTGCGCCGAATTCGCCCATGCCCCGGGCAAAGGCCAGCATGATGCCGGCAAAGATGCCCTTCCAGGCCAAGGGCAGGGATACGCCGATGAAGATGCGCCACTCCGACGCGCCCAAGGTGCGGGCTGCGTCCTCCAGATGGCGGTCCACCTGCTCCAGCGAGGCGCGGGCCGATTTGTAAATAAGCGGGAAAACCACCACCGTGGCGGCCACTACGGCGCCCTGCCAGGAAAAAACCAGGTTGATGCCCATATCGGCCAGCCATTGGCCCAGCAGACCGCGGCGGCCCACCAGCAAAATGAGGTAGTAGCCGAGCACCGTGGGGGGCAGCACCATGGGCAAGGTACAGAGGGCGTCCAGCAAGGCGGGCAGGGGGCCCTTTTTGCGTGCCAGCAGCCAGGCCGTAAGGGTGGCCGCCACAAAGGAGATGGCCGTGGCCATGCCGGCCACGCGCAGAGAGAGCTCCAGCGGACTCCCGATGGAAACGGCGGAAAAATCCATTCCCGGAAACTCCTCCACAGGTCTGTGTCCCAGGGGACAACAAAAATAAGCCCTCGCAGTGTGCGGCGGCCTGCCGACCGGGTTGGCAAAGCCCGCGCGGCCGTCTCTGCCGAAGAGGCGTCCGCGCGTCGCGCGCTGCGGGGGGAGCAACGTCCGCGGCGGGTTCGCCGACGGTGTACGGTTACATAAAAACTACGGCAATATCCGGCGGCCCGCAAGGCGCGGCCAGGGCCGCGCCTTGCGGGCCTGCCCCTCTACGGCTTGGCAAAACCGTATTTGGCCAGCACCTGCTGCCCTGCGGGCGAAAGCACAAAGTTGAGGAATTCCTGCCCCATTTTGGCATTTTTGCCCGTGGTGGCCACGGCAATGGGGTAGGAAACGGGATCATGACCGCCCACCACCATGGCCACGTCCACCTTGGAGGCCAGCTGCTTGGCGTCGGTGCCGTACACAAAGCCGGCGTCCACTTCGCCGCGGGCTACATAGTCCAGCACCTGCCGCACGCTGTTGCCCAGAATAAGCTGGGGTTGCAGAGCGTCCCACAGTTTGGCTGTGGTCAGCGCGGCCTTGGTATAGCGGCCCACGGGCACGGAATCAGGATTGCCGACGGCTACACGTTTGTAGGTCTTGAGTTCGTCCAGCTTGGCGGGCTTTTGGGCCCCGGTGGGCACGATGAGCACCAGGTTGTTCTGCGCGAAGTTTTTGCGGGTGGCGGGGTTCACCACCTTGGAGGCCACGGCCTTGTCCATGGTGGCCTGGTCGGCCGAGGCGAACACGTCCACGGGCGCGCCTTCCTGAATCTGCTTGAGCAGCGGGTTGGAGGCGGCAAAATTTACGTGCACGGTCAGGCCGACATGCGATTTTTCAAACAGGGTCTTCAGCTCGGTGAAGGCGTTCGTCAGGCTGGCTGCGGCGGAGACGGTCATTTCGGCCGCTTGGGCCGGCAGGGCGAACAGCGCCGTGCAGGCCAGGGCAAGGACAAGTTTTTTCATACGATCCTCCAGTAGCGGTGGCGCGGAGTGCGCGTTTTGCGCAGTCTACAACAGCAAAAGGTTCGGGCAATGTCTTCACGATTATTTAAAAAATCGTGACAGCTGTACAAACGTGACCCTTTATCTGTATAAGATGAAAAAAAAAGACGGGAAAAAGCATGGAAAAGAGCAAGAACCGTGAGGAAATGGCCGCCCTCCTGCGAACCCTTTCGTCTGCGGACCGGGCTTGGCTGCGGCAGCGGCTGCTGCGGCGCGATTCCACGGCTTTGCTGCAGGACACAGGCCGCATCAGCCCACGGGAGCTGCTGGCCGTGGAATCCTGGCTCTGGGAGCGCGCCAGCGCTGCCCGCGGCCCGCGTGAAAAACGCCCCCGCCTGCGCATGTGGCTTATTTTTATGCTGCTGCGCTACGCGGCCCTGCGTCTGGTGGAGATTTTTGTGCTCAAGCCCACGCATCTGGACATGCGGGAGGGCGTTATCCATGTGCCTGGCGTGAACGGTACGCCCGGTCGCGAGGTGCCCTTGCCCCTTACGGTGAGCCGGCGGCTGCGCCGCGTGTTGGAAGATCCGGCCATGTTTCCGGAATCGCACGAGATCCTGCGCTGTGACGCCAGCTATGTACGCCGCTGTCTGCAGCAGTGCGGGGCAGCCTGTGGGTTGTCCAAGGGGCTGTTGAGCGCCCGCGCCCTGCGCCACACCCGCGCTCTGGAGCTGGGGCGTCAGGGGCTGCCTTTGCCCGTGGTGGATATTTTTTTGGGCCGACGGGCCGCGCCCGGCCAGAGCGGCCTTGTGCGCTGCGACCTGCAGGAGGCCCGGCGGCTTTTGCGTGAACAACTGCAAAGGGAGCGACCCATGAAAACCAGTGCCCGAAACGTCTTTCAGGGGCGCATTACCTCTTTGCGCAGCAGCGGTCTGTTGGTGGAGGTAGTGTTGCGCACCGCCGGCGGCCTGCGTGTGGCCGCCCTGATTACGGACGAGAGCCGCAAGACCCTGGCCCTGGCCGAAGGCAAGCTGGTCAACGCCAGCGTCAAGGCCCCCTGGGTGCTGGTGCAGGCGGGAGAATTGCCCAAGAACGCCTCTACCCCGGCGGAAAATTGTTTTGCGGGCATGGTGGAGCGGGTACGCGAGGATGACATGGTGGCTGAAATCCTGGTGGCCCTGCCCGAAGGCAGCCTGGTCTGCGCTCTGCGCAACCGCAGTGCGGAGAACCCTGTGTCCCTGACGGCAGGGCAGAAGGTGACGGTGTTTTTCAAGGCTTTTTCTGTTATTCTTAATTTGGATTGAACCGCCAAAAACTGAAGCAACGGCCCGGAGCAGAAGCGTGGGGCTGCGGCAGCCCGCTTCGGTGGTGGAGTTTTTTGCACCGGTGCGGGCTTTGGTGCGGGCTTGGGGCGGTGTAAAGCCCGACCCCCGGCAGGCTTCGCGCCCCTTCCCCTTGCTGCGGCAAGCTGCGTCGCAGACAAAGTTTTTGAACCATCGCTCCGCCATCTTGACTTCAGGCCCGTTTTAGCGGAACTGTTTTCAGTCTGGCCTGACCAACAAGGATGGTTCCTGACCGCGCGTAACGGGCACAGCCCGTGCGGGAGACGGTCGGGGCGTCGGGCGGCAAGCAGCACAGCGAGGAAAGTGAGACGAATGTCCAAACTTCTGGATTTTGCACTGGGAATGTTTTCCAATGACCTGGCCATTGACCTGGGCACAGCCAATACCTGTGTTTACGTCAAGGGGCACGGCATTGTTCTGCGCGAACCTTCAGTGGTGGCGGTCAAAAAAGACTCCCGCGGCAACAACGTGGTTCTGGCCGTGGGGCACGACGCCAAGCGCATGCTGGGCAGAACGCCCGGCAATATCTGGGCCATCCGCCCCATGAAGGACGGCGTTATCGCCGATTTTGAAATTACCGAAGCCATGTTGCGTCACTTCATCGCCAAGGTGCACAATTCGCGGCGGCTGGTGCGCCCGCGCATCATGATCTGCGTGCCCACGGGCATCACCCAGGTGGAAAAGCGCGCGGTGAAGGAATCGGCCCAGTCCGCCGGCGCGCGCGAGGTCTACCTTATTGAAGAGCCCATGGCCGCAGCCATCGGCGCGGACCTGCCCATTCAGGAGCCCACCTCCAACATGGTGGTGGATATCGGCGGCGGTACTACGGAGGTGGCGGTCATTTCCCTTTCGGGCATTGTGTATTCGCGCTCGGTGCGCGTGGGCGGCGACAAAATGGACGAAGCCATCATGACCCACGTCAAGCGCAAGTACAACATGCTCATCGGCGAATCCTCGGCCGAAGAGATCAAGATCAAAATTGCCTCGGCCTATCCCCTGGATCCGGAGCAGCAGATCGAGGTCAAAGGCCGCGACCTGGTAACGGGCATCCCACAGAATATCATCATCACCTCCGAAGAAGTGCGCAAGGCCATTTCCGAGCAGGTGGACAGCATTGTGCAGGCCGTGCGCATCGCCCTGGAACAGACCCCGCCCGAACTGGCGGCGGATATTGTGGACCGGGGCATTGTACTCACAGGCGGCGGCGCGCTGCTCAAGGGGCTGGACCAGCTGTTGCGGGAGGAAACCTCCCTGCCCATCACGGTGGTGGACGACCCGCTTTCCACCGTAGTGGTGGGCACGGGCCGGACGCTGGACAATCTGCACATCCTCAAGGAGGTGTGCATCGACTAGCGCCGCGTTCCTTGAGCCTGCTGGCGCGCACACGGCGGCCGCTCCGCCGCATGAGCGCGCAGCAAGACTGTGCGAACTTACGCGGCGAGCGTCTGCTTATGCAGCCGCCAGGGCGTGTTGCGGGTGCAATGTTCTGGAACCCTCCGCCCGGGCACGCTTCGCATCGCCCGTATAGCCAGGCGGCGCCGTGCCGGAAGTTTTCGCTCCGGGGCGGTGCCGTGCGCGTTGGCGGCCGTTGGCCCCAACGGCGTTGCCCTGTTTGTCGCAAAAGCGAAAACCCCACCTCCTCGGGAGCACCCCCACGTGACACTGCGGCGTCTTCTCCTCCTTGCGGGCGTTTTGCTCATTCTGTTTCTGGGCATGTATTCCTGGAACCAGCGCACGCATACTCTGGATGGTCTGGCCGCCCAGGTGGGGCTGGAGCTCGCAGGGGCCGTGCTCAAACCCATCCGGACCGTGCAGGATTCGGTGGAGGGCGTCTGGACCCGCTATTTCGATCTGGTGGGCGTGCGGGAAGAAAATCAGCGTCTGCGCCAGGAAGTGCAGGATCTTCAGGCCAGACTGCTGGCCAACGGCGAGGACCTGGCCGAACTGCACCGTCTGCGCGCCCTGGTGCAGCTGCCCGTGGACCAGAGCTGGCGTCCCTTGGGGGCGCGCGTGCTGGCCGGGCGCATGGGCCCCAACGCCGTGCTGGACAGCATAACCATCAGCCGGGGCTACAGCACGGGCGGCAGACCGGGCACGCCCCTGGTCACCAATCTGGGCCTGGTGGGACGGGTGCTGCGGGCCAGTGCCCACAGCGCCATTGTCCTGCTGCTGACGGACCCTTCCAGCCGCATTGCCGTGTTCTCACAGGAAAGCCGCGCGCCGGGCATTCTTACGGGCATGGGCACGGGCCAGAAGCTGGAGGTCAATTTTGTGCACCGCGACGCCAAGGTGCGCTCCGGCGAAATACTCATTACTTCCGGTCTGGACGGCAAATATCCCAAGGGCATTCCCGTGGCCCGGGTGCTCAGCGTGGCCCCTTCCGACTACACCCAGTTCATGGCCATCAAGGCTGAACCCCTGGTAGACCTGCAGCATCTGGAAGAAGTGCTTTTGCTGGAGCCTACGGGCATGGCCCCACCGCCAGACCCCGGCGCGCCGCCCAAGGAATTTATCGGCCCGCCGGCCCCCGGAAGCCTCGCCCCATGAGCCGCCTGCGCAACGTCCTTTGGTGGCTGGGCTTCTGCGCCTGCGCCGTGGCCTTGCAGACCGCAGTGCCGGGGCTGGACGCCCTGGTGGTGGGCCTTGTCATTCTGCTGCAGGAGCGGGACTACAAAAACATGCTCTGGCTGCTGCCGCTGTTTGTGCTGCTGCAAGAGGGCATGGGCACGCGGATTTTCGGCGGGATCATCGTCTGGTACGCGGCGGTCATTGCGCTGTTTAAACTGGGGCGCTGGCTGTTTGAAGTGGAAAATTTCATCTTCGTCTTCCTGCTTTCGGCCTGTCTGGGCGGGGCCTATTACGGCGTGTCCTGGCTTATGGCCCCGCTGCAGGATCTGCCTTTCAACGTGCGGGATACGCTGGACAAAAGTCTGATCCAGGCCCTGTACGTGCCCTTTGCCTGGCGGCTTTTGGTGGCCGTCAGACCCGGAAACCGGCATGAAGCGGAAAACTGACCCCCATCTTTCCCCGTCCGGGACGCGGCCGCCGCGTCGCGGCATCCGCTCCTGGCTGCGCATTCAGGTAGAAAGCGAAAGCTACCAGCCGCCGCGCGCCGGGGCCATCCTGCTGCAGGTCATGGTGGGGCTTATGTTTTTTGTGCTGGTGGTGCGCTTTTGGTATCTGCAGGTGCACCGGGGCGAAGAATTCGCCCGCCAGGCCCAGGACAACCGTTTGCGTATCGAGCGCATCTTTGCCCCGCGTGGCCGCATTCTGGACGACAAGGGCCGCGTGCTGGCCGACAACCGCACGGCCTACGGCCTTTCTCTGGTGCGGGAGGACTGCCCGGATATCCCGGCCACCCTGGCGCAGATCAGCCAGTGGTCCGGTATTCCCCTTGTCCAGCTTTGGGAAAAGTATCGGCAGGACCGCTTTAAGGTGAAGTCTTTTGAGCCGCTCCTGCTTATTACGGACATCGACTTCGACCTGGTGGCGCGCATAGAATCGGAAATCCACGCCTGGCCAGGCCTGGAAGTGGTGGTGCGGACCAAACGCAGCTACCCGGAAAAAGATCTCTTTGCCCATGTGCTGGGCTATGTAGCCGAGGCCAACGAGCAGGAAATGGCCGCAGACAGCGCCTTGGCCATGGGCGACCTGGTGGGCAAGCAGGGCCTGGAGCTGGAGCTGGAAAAACAACTGCGCGGGCGCAAAGGCCTTTACGACGTGGAGGTGGACGCCCACGCCAGGGTGCTGGGCAAAACCCTGCGCGAGGAACCGCGCGGCGGACGTGAAATCCGTCTTTCTCTTGACCGGGACCTGCAGCAGGCAGCCTGGGACGCCCTGGGCGGCGAGGCGGGCTGCGTGGTGGTGCTGGAGCCGGACACGGGCAAACTGCGCGCCCTGGTCACGTCGCCAGCCTACGACAATAACCTTTTTGCCGCGGGCATTTCGCAACGCGACTGGGACGCCCTGCGCACCAACAACCGTTTTCCCCTCCAGAACCGGGTGATCCAAAGCGTCTACCCCCCGGGCTCGGTCTGGAAGCTGGTCATGGCCACCATGCTCCTGGAGCATGGCGTCAATGCGCGCGAAACCGTGTTTTGCCCCGGTCAGGTCAAGCTGGGCAACCAGATTTTTCGCTGCTGGAAGCGGGGCGGGCACGGCGCCGAAGACTTGCTGCACGCCCTCATTGATTCCTGTGACGTCTACTTTTACATTATGGGCGAGCGCATGGGCATTGACAAAATTGAGGAATACGCCAAAGCCAGCGGCTTCGGGCGGCCCACGGGCATTGACCTGCCGCACGAAAAATCCGGCCTGGTGCCTTCCAGGGCCTGGAAGCGGCGGCGCTTTGGCCGCCCTTGGGTGCGCGGCGAAACCTACAATATCGCCATTGGTCAGGGCTATACCCTGGTCACGCCCGTGCAGGTGGCCGTGTTTGTGGCAGGGCTGCTCAACGGCGGCGATCTGCTTAAGCCCCAGCTGCTGGATGACGCATCTCGCGAAGTGCGCGGGCGTATTCCGGCCAAGCCGGAGAACCTCAAATTTGTGGTGGAGGCCATGCGCCGCGCCGCCGGCGGCGGCACAGCCAAAGTTGTGGGCCGCAAGGATGCGGACATGGGCGGCAAGACCGGCACGGCCCAGGTGGTCAAACTCAAAATGGCCGCCGGCGACCGCCGCCTGAAAAGCTCTGAAATGGAGTACGCCCAGCGTGACCACGCCTGGATAGCCACCTGGGGCATCAAGGACGGCAAGTCCTATGTGGTCATCGTCATGGTGGAGCACGGCGGCGGCGGTTCCAGCGTGGCCGGCCCCGTAGCCCGTAAGGTCTATGATTTTCTGTTCGGGCCCGACTCCGGCGTGGCCCCGCCTCCGCCCCCCGCGCAGCCCGGCGCGCGGCGGACGGACTAACAACGGACGCGGCATGGACAAACGCCTGTTCAGCTATCTTAACTGGGGCCTGCTGGCCTGCATGCTCCTGCTGTATCTGGTGGGCGTGGGCAACCTCTATTCCGCCAGCGGCACGCGGGTGGAAACGGGCCTCTCCCTCTCCAGCTTCTACCAGCGCCAGCTGATCTGGGGCCTCTGCGGCCTGGGCAGCATGCTCCTGGCCATGAGCTTTGACTACCGCCAGTTGCGCAATCTGGCCTGGCCCTTTTTCCTCATCACCCTGGCGCTTCTGCTGCTGGTGCCCGTGGTGGGCAAGACCGTGTATGGGGCCAAGCGCTGGCTCTCCCTGGGGTTTATGAGCATCCAGCCTTCAGAGATGGCCAAGCTCGCCGTGCTGGTGCTGGGCGCGCGCCTGCTGGCCCGCGACGGTCGCCCCCTGGGTTGGAAGGACTTTTGCGCCGTGCTCTGCGTAGGGCTGGTGCCCTGCGCCCTGATCATCAGTCAGCCCGACCTGGGCACCACCCTGCTTATTCTGCTTATTCTGGGGGGCATGATTCTGTTCCACGGGTTGCGGGGCTACGTGCTCAAAACCTGCCTGCTGGCGGTGCCCGCCCTGGCGGCTTTTATGTGGGTTGTGGGCATGCACGACTACCAGCGCCAGCGCATCCTTACTTTTCTGGATCCCGGCAACGACCCGCGCGGCACGGGCTATCACATCATCCAGTCCCGCATCGCCATCGGTTCGGGCCAGCTTTGGGGCAAGGGCTTCAAAGAAGGCACCCAAAGCCAGCTGCGCTTTCTGCCCGAACGCCACTCGGATTTCGCCGTGGCCGTGTTTGGCGAAGAATGGGGTTTTGTGGGCTGCGTGGTGCTGGTCACGCTTTTCTGTCTCTTTTTGCTCTCCATTTTCTCCACCGCCGTGCAGGCCAAGGACCGCTTCGGCAGCACCCTGGTGGTGGGCGTGTTCTTCTATTTTTTCTGGCAGATTCTGATCAATATGGGCATGGTCATCGGGCTCATGCCGGTGGTGGGCATTCCCCTGCCCTTCATCAGCTACGGCGGCAGCGCCACGGTGGTCAACTTCACTCTTTTGGGCATTGTGCTCAATGTGTCCATGCGTCGCTTTATGTTCAAAGGGTAAACCGCAAGCCAAAAAGGGGTGTTGGGCGTGGCCAAAGATGAAATAGCCTATCTGGGTTCCGATACCGTGTACGAAGGCAAGCTGCACTTCAAGGGCACTGTGCGCATCGAAGGCCGCTATACCGGTGAAATAGTCAGTGAAGGCGTGCTTAATGTGGGCAAGGACGCCCATGTGGAGGGTGTGCTGGACGTGGGCGAATTGCTGCTTTCGGGTCGCTTTTCCGGCCAGGTTACCGCCCGCCGCCGTGTGGTGGTCTATAATTCCGGCTTGCTGGAAGGTGAAGTCTGCACCCCCAGCATGCTCACTGAAGAAGGCGGCGTTATCGAAGGCCAGGTCCACATGAAAAACCCCTCCAAACCCAAGGATGCCTGACGCGGCGGGAAAAGGGGGGAAGAGGATCTTTTTTGCCTCATGCCGTCTCCATCCTGCAAAAAACTTTTTTGGTTGCCGCGGCGGGCTGGAGATAAGAGGGGAAATCTGTCCGGGCGGACAGCAGTGTCCTGCAGCAGAAAAGGCCGTTCCCCAAGGGGAGCGGCCTTTTCTGTTATACAGATCCGGTAGGCAATGGGGCACAGGTAATCCGCGCTAACTGCAGCGCGAAAAACCGCAGGCAGGGCAGGTCAGGCAGCCTTCCTGAAAGAGCAGGGCCTCGCCGCATTCGGGGCAGACCTGCCCCTGAATGTCGCTGACCATGCCCACATGTTCGCCGTGGAGGTAGTGGTTTTCCAGCGCCCAGGCAATGGCGTCGGGGATGGAAAGCAGCAGCCCTTTGTGGCGAAACACGGGGTGCTCGCCGCCTATGCCCTTGAGCTGGGCGATCACGTCGCGCACGTTGACGCCGGAGCGCAAAGCCAGGGAAACCAGGCGGCCGATGGCTTCGGCCTTGGCGGTGATGGAGTGCCCGGACTTGCCTATGGTGGCAAAAACCTCAAAGGGGCAGCCCTCCACTTCATTGACGGTAAGGTACATGGTGCCGAGGCCCGTGGGCACTTTTTGGGTGAAGCCCCAGAGGATGTCGGGCCGACGGCGCACGCCCGCGCTCAGCGAGGGGGTGGGGGCCTCCTGCGGCAGGGGCTGCGGTTCGCCGGTGGCATCCGCGCCCGGATCCGCAGCCTGGGCCGCGCCCTGATTTTGTTCCATGGCCTTTTGCCCTTCGCCGGTGGCGAGCACCTGCACGCTTTTGCAGCCGTCGCGGTAGACGGTGACGCCCTTGCAGCCTTCCTTGTAGGCCAACCAGTAAATGTCAAAAATATCCTTTTCCGTGGCCTCGTGGGGCAGGTTCACGGTCTTGGACACGGCGTTGTCCGTGTGGCGCTGGAAGGCGGCCTGCATGCGCAGATGCCAGACTGGGGCCATATCCATGGCCGTGACAAAGACGCGGCGCAAATCTTCGGGCAGAAAATCCAGGTCCTTCACGGAACCCTTGGCGGCCACGGCTTCCATGATTTCCGGGCTGCACATGCCGGCCTGGGCCAGGGCGGCCTCAAAGTAGGGATTCACCTCCAGCAGACGTTCGCCGTCCAGGATATTGCGGGTGAAGCAGAGGGCGAACAGGGGTTCCACACCCGAGGAGCAGCCCGCAATGATGGAGAGGGTGCCCGTGGGCGCGATGGTGGTAACCGTGGCGTTGCGGTAGGGGCCTGCCTTTCTGGCGGCGTAGACCGAGCTGCCGTAGGCCGGGAAGGGGCCGCGTTCCTGCGCCAGCTGGGCCGAGGCCTTGTGCCCTTCTTCCTGGATAAAGGCCATGAGGCGTTCGCCCAGGGCCAGGCCCTCCGGAGAGTCGTAGGGCACGTTCAGCTGAAAAAGCAGGTCGGCAAAGCCCATGACGCCCAGGCCGATTTTGCGGTTTTTTCTTACGGTTTCTGTAATAATTTCCAAAGGGAAGCGTGAGGCATCAATAACATTATCCAAAAAGCGCACGGCCAGATGCACCACGCGGGCCAGTTCCGCCCAGTCCACGCCGTTCCGGGCCGGGTCTGCCTCGTTTTCGTGCCCTGGCGTAAAAAAGCGGGCCAGGTTGACGGAGCCCAGGTTGCAGGCTTCAAAGGGCAGCAGGGGCTGTTCGCCGCAAGGGTTGGTGGATTCGATTTCTCCCTGGTCCGGGGTGGGGTTGTCGCGGTTGATGCGGTCCAGAAAGACGATGCCGGGGTCGCCGGACTGCCAGGCCTTTTTAACCAACAGGTCAAAGACCTCGCGGGCGCGCAGGCGGTGGGCCACCTCTCCGGTGTGGGGATCGCGCAGGTCGTAGGGCGCGTCCTTTTCCACCGCCTGCATAAAGGCTTCGGTCAGGCCGACGGAAAGATTGAAGTTATTGAACTCCCCTTCCTTTTCCTTGGCGCGGATGAACTGGAGGATGTCCGGATGGTCCACGCGCAGAATGCCCATATTGGCCCCGCGCCGGGTGCCGCCCTGCTTGATTTGCTCTGTGGCCGTGTTGAAGATGCGCAAAAAGGAAACCGGGCCGGAAGCAACCCCGCCGGTGGAGCCCACCCGGCTGTCGCGCGGGCGCAGGCGAGAGAAGGAAAAGCCCGTGCCGCCGCCGGATTTGTGGATCATGGCCGCGTATTTGACGGCATCAAAGATCTCTTCGATGGAGTCGCCCACGGGCAGCACGAAGCAGGCCGAAAGCTGGCCCAGGTCCGTACCTGCATTCATGAGCGTGGGGGAGTTGGGCAGGAATTTCCAGCTGGTCATCAGCTCATAGAATTCCCGCGCCAGGGCTTCGGGGCTGTAGGGGCTTTGGTAGGCAGCCTCCTGCGCGGCAATAGCCGCGGCCACGCGCCAGAAGAGGTCGCGCGGCGTTTCTTCAAGGCTCCCGTCGGGGTTTTTGCGCTGATAACGCTTTTGCAGTACCACGGCGGTATTGCGGGAGAGTTCCGGTTCAGGCAAATCGGTAGGCAAAGGCAGCATGATCATCCTTCTTGCAGGTGCGCCCGTGCGGGCGGCTGGGTAGACTATAGATATCGAGTAGTATCAGGTGCGTAAGTGCTGGCGTCCGGGCGCGCTGGCCTGCGCCACGGAGTAGTATACACGCTTGCGGACTGAAGAAAAGGGCCGTAAAGCCGCTTGCTTCCGTTAACAAATCGGAATCATTGCTGTTTAAAATGGACTTTACGATGCATTTGGCGGCAAGGTCCTGGCTGGGGCGCAAAAAAGGCCGGCAACCGCCACTGGTGCGGTCCCGGCCCTTTGAGGGCCTGCGCGGCGCGTCGGGTCGCGCCGCGCATGGACACAATTTTTAGGCGTTTCCACGTTGCAATGTCTGGCGGTTGCGTAAGCGAGTCTGCCGTGGAGGCGCAAGCGCTATTCATTTGTACGTTTAAGCCCGGAATGGGCGTGCCTTAACCTTTTAGAATACCTATTCGCAAAGGTAATCTGCTCTAAGGACGTACCAGAATTTTGATGTTATCGTCCTTGTTGTTGATAAGTTCCATAAAGCCTTTTTCCATGATGTCCCGCAGCGCAATCTTGCCGGTGATGAGGTTTTCGGCCTTGATGGCGCCCTTGGCCATGAGCGCGGCCAGACCTTTGAAGTCGTCAATGGTGTAGGCCAGGGTTCCCATGATCTTTTTGTCCGTACCGCTCAGGCTGAAGAAGTTAAAAGCGCTGGGTTCTTCAAAAATACCTACGATGATGGCCGTTCCCGTGTTGCGCAGCACGTCTACGGCCAAGGGGCCGGTAAACTTGTTGCCGATGCACTCAAAGGACACGTCCGCGCCGCAGCCGCCGGTAAGTTCGCGCACCTTGGCCACCGGGTCGCATTCCTTGGGGTTGATGATCACGTCGGCCCCGCACTCCTTGGCCTTGGCGATGCGCGCGCGGGACATCTCCAAGACGATGATCTTGCCCGCGCCCGCGGCCTTGACGGCCATGATGGTGCCCAGGCCGATGGTGCCTGCGCCCAGCACCACCACATTGAGCCCCAGAATGCTGCCGGCCATGCGCACGGCTTTGAAGCCCGTGGCCAGAGGCTCCATAACGGCCCCGGCTTCGGCCGAAACCCCTTCGGGCAGCACAAAGCAGAGGTTCGCCGGCACGTTGACCAGCCTGGCGAAGGCGCCGTCGTTGGCGAGGCCGGTAAACGCCAGTTTTTCGCACACGTTGTAGCGTCCTTCCCGGCAGGGTTGGCACTCTCCGCAGTGCTGGCAGGCGTCTGGGGCTACTGTATCGCCCACCTTGACGCTGTTGACCCCTTCGCCCAGGGCCACCACCTTGCCGCTGAATTCGTGTCCCAGAATAACGCTGCCCTGTTTGCCTGTGAGGGGGTGGGGCTTGTCCGCCGGGATAAAAATAGGGCCGGCCAGGTATTCGTGCAGGTCAGACCCGCAAATGCCGCACCAGTCCACCGCAACCTGCACCCAGCCTGGCGGCGGGGGCGGGGGGACGGGCACCGTTTCCACGCGAATGTCCTTTTTGCCGTGCCACACTGCTGCCTGCATATTTGCCGTCATAGAGCGACTCCTTTGATAAAAGGTGGAAGGAAATCGCTCTTGGATTTGCACAGGTTGTGCCGCCGGCAGAGCCCAAAGGCCCGTTTGTGCGACCGCTCACCCGGCGTGGCGCGGCCGGGTTGGATCGTGATTTTTTATACATGTTGACTTTGATACCATTAAGTCCGGCCATGTTCTGATTTGGAACAATTCCAGGCCGTACTGTGTGCCGTGGTGGAACAACTTCAGGGGGCGGTTCGGCGTGGCCGTCCGCACGGCTGACGTTTGCAGGCATCGTTAAAACACATAGCAGAGTTTTATACCATTGCATAGCCCGGTTGGGCCGGTCAGGATTAAGGCAATCCGCTCTAGGCGTCCAGACCCAGACGGCGCAGCTTGGCGTAGAGAGTGTTGCGGCCTATGCCCAGGGCCTTGGCGGTCTGGAGCATATTACCTTTGTGGTGGGCCAGGGCGGCGCGGATGGCGCGGGCCTCCAGGTTGCCCAGGTTGAAGTCCGCGGCGTTGGCGTCGTCTGGCGTGCGGCGGGGCGGCAGGACCGGGAAGCCCTGGTGGGTGGGAGGGGCAGGCTGCAGGGTCAGCCCGCCGCCCCTACGCAAGTGGGCGGGCAGGTGCTCCGGCAGGATGCAGCCCCCGTGGGCCATGTTTACGGCAAATTCCATGCTGTGCACCAGCTGCCGCACGTTGCCGGGCCAGTCGTAGTCTTCCAGCAGACGCAGGGCCTGGGCGGAAAGGCCGCCGAAGGGCAGGCCGTAGTCCTGACAAAGGCGGCGACAGTGCTGTTCGGCAATGAGGCCGATGTCTTCCCGCCGTTCGCGCAACGGGGGAATCTCCAGGGCCAGTACATGGATGCGGTAGAACAGGTCTTCGCGAAAGGTGCCGGCGGCCATGAGCTGATCCAGGTCGCGGTTCGTGGCGGTAATCAGCCGAAAGTCCACCTGGATGTTTTCTTTACCGCCCACTCTGGTCACACGCCTGTCCTCCAGGGGGCGCAGCAGGTTGACCTGCATTTCCAAGGGCATTTCGGAAATTTCGTCCAGAAAAAGCGTGCCTTTGTTGGCCTGTTCAAATTTGCCCGGGCGGCCTTTTTCCACTGCGCCGGTGAAGGCCCCGCGTTCATAACCGAACAGTTCGCTCTGGATGAGGTCGCGTGGCAGCGCGCCGCAGTTGATGGCCACAAAAGGGCCCGACGCACGGGCGCTGGCCGCGTGGATGGCGCGGGCAAAAAGTTCCTTGCCTGTGCCGGTTTCGCCGTGCAGCAGAATGGCTGCGGGGCCTTCGGCCATGTGTCGGGCCTGTTCCACCACGCGCGCCATGACGGCGCTGCGGTACAGGATGCCGCCGAAGGGACGGTTGCCCTTCTGAAGGGAGGCGATGGCCCGGCTGGGCGGCGCCGTGCGCGCGGGGGCGTCGGCCTGCAGAGTAATAAGGATGTAGCGGCTTTCCTCCGCGCCGGTAATGAAGGGGATGGCCTGGGCGTGCAGGCCGGGGTTGGCGCGGCAGAGCAGGGGGCGGCTTTCGCCGCAGGCTGAGCGTCGCTGTGTGCCGCAGTAGTGCGCGTAGTCGAAAAAATGTTCCGCCGGGCAGCCGCGTACCTTGCCGTTGGGGCGCAGCAGGCGTTCGGCCAGGTCATTGGCATAGGTCACCGTGCCCTCGGCATCCACCATGACTACGCCCACGGGCATGGAACTGAACAGGGTGTTGAGCAGGGCGCGGGACTTGTTTTCCATGCTGCTCAGGGAGGCGTTAAGCAGCAGGCGTTCGATTTCGCGCGCTGCGCCCACGGCGATCCAGAGCGCCTGACTGTGGTCGGCCGTGGCCGGGCCGGAAATGTCGAAACAGCCCCAGAGATGCCCAAAGGGCGTGTAGATGGGCGCTGCGGAACAGCCCCAGGCCTGGTGACTGCTGCAAAAATGCTCTTCGCCCAGAACCTGGGCGGGAATGCCGTCGCTCAGGGCCAGGCTGATGGCGTTGGTGCCTACGCTTTGTTCCGACCATACCGCGCCGGGGCCGAAGTGGAGGTTGTCCGCCTGGAGCAGCACCTCTTTGCTGCCGCAGGTGCGCAGAATGCGGCCGTGGGCTTCGGCCACGGTGATGAGCAGGCCTTTGCGCCGGACCTGTTCGTAGGCCCGGCGTTCTACTTGAGCGGCCAGCTCGGCGTACACGGCGGCCTGCGGTTCCACTTGGCCGGCCGGGGCAAATTCCGCACAGCGGGGCATGAGCGGGTCCACACCCATGTCGCGGCAGCGCCGCCAGGAATCGGCAATGGGCTTGGGCAGGCTGTTATCCGTGATTTCCCCGGTGCGGATAAAGGCTTCCCATGCGGCGCGGCGGCCCGCGCCGGTCGTGCCGCCGGCCCAGAGCAAAGGGGCCGAGACGACGGGGCCGGGCACGGTCTCCGAAGTTTCGTGACGCATTTCAAATACGTCGCCGTTGCGTTGCAGTACGTACATGCAGAAACCCCTGGCGACCACAGCGTCTGGGATGGTGGTCGCCTTTGCATACCATACTAACCCAATCCTGAAGCCTTGGGAAGGGTGGGGCGTAAAACTGTCGGCATAGAAAAATTGTGCTCTGACAAACAGATACAGACCAATTGCAAAAAAAACAGGGCAAAAGACGACGTGGGTGGGGTCTGCTGTTCCAGTTCTGAAAAAGTGTTCCAGTATCGAACACAAACACTCTTCTGCGGCTTTGCAGAAAAATAAAGTCTTTTATTTTTAGTATGTTGCAATGTGGTATTGGAGTTGCATAGCCCCAGGTATCAATGCGTGCCAACAAGGCAAGGAGGTAAGCGGATGGCCTACGAAGTGCAAATGCCCAAATGGGGCCTGACCATGAAAACCGGCAAGATTGCGCGTTGGCTGGTGGACGAGGGTGGGGCCGTGAGCGCCGGTCAGCCCCTGCTGGAGGTGGAAACGGACAAGATCACCAACGTGGTGGAGGCTCCGGTCGGCGGTGTGCTGCTCAAGATACTCTCGCCGCAAGGCGAGGTGGTGCCGGTGATGCAGGTTGTCGGCGTCATCGGCGAGGCCGGTGAGGCTGTGGCTGCGTCTTCCGGCGCGCCCGCCGCAACCGCCCCTGTGCCCGCCGCTGCCGCCGCGCCCGCCGCTGCTGCCAAAACCGGCAAGACCGCCGGGGGCGAGGTGCGCGCCATGCCCGCGGCCCGCCGCCTGGCCAAAGAACTGGGTGTGGAGCTTGCCGCCGTTGCGGGCACAGGCCGCGACGGCGTCATAACGGAAAAGGACGTGCGCGCCGCCCACGAGACCGCGCAAAAAGCCCCTGCCGCCGCACCCGCTGCGGCACAGGCCGCCGCGCCCGCTTCCGTCGGCGATATGGCCGACGAGATCATCCCCATGGAAGGCATGCGCAAGCTCATTGCCGACAACATGCAGGCCAGCCTGCAGAACGCCGCCCAGCTCACGGTTTTTGTGGAAGCGGACGTGACCGAGATGGTGGCCCTGCGCGAAGCCATGCTGGCCCGGCACAAAAAAGACCCGGACTACCGCCTTTCCTACAACGACATCATCTGCTTTGCCGTGTGTCGGGCGCTCAAGCAGCATCCCATTATGAACAGCACCCTGCAGGCGGACGGCATCCATCTGCACAAGCACGTCAACCTGGGCGTGGCTGTTTCACTGGAAACGGGCCTCATCGTGCCCAACGTGAAAAATGCCGAGGCCTGCAGTCTGGAAGAGCTCAAAGGCCAGGTGCGCGACGTGGCCAAGCGCTCCCGTCAGGGCGGCCTTTCCATGGACGAGATCCAGGGCGGCAGCTTCACCATCTCCAACGTGAGCATGCTGGGCGTGGACGGCTTTACCCCCATTATCAATCCGCCGGAAACCGCCATTCTGGGCGTGGGCCGCGTGGTTGAAAAAGCCGGCGTGGCGGAAGGCGTGGTCTGCCCGCGCAAGATGATGACCCTTTCGCTGACCTTCAACCATATGGTCACTGACGGCGGCCCGGCCATGAACTTTTTGCGTACCCTGGCGGACATGCTGGAAAAACCCGTGCGCATGCTGGGCTGACGCGGGGAGGAGGGCGCCATGCAAAACAAACGGTTTGTGGTGGAGCTGGGCACAGGTGCGGACCTGCACGGCGCGGACATGACCAAGGCCGCCGTGCGGGCCGTGAAAGACGCCATTTCGCGTTCCTGCCTTTGCGGCCTGGTGGAGGTGCTCGGCCGCAGGCGTTTTGAAGGCGTGCGCGTGCACGTGCGCGTGGGCGTGCCGGAGCCTGCGGCGGTGGACAAGGCCGCCGTGCTGGCCGTCGTGCCCATTGGCGAAAAAAGTCTGGAAGTCACGCCCGGCGGCCTGCGCGCTCCGGGGCTGGAAGTGGCCTGCTTCGGCCCCGGATGCAGCGATATCGTCATGGCCTGCGCGGCCCTGACCGTTTCTGTGGACATGGAGTAGTACGGCGCAACAATCAGCAATGAGGAGTAGACCATGCAACATCCTGACAAGAAGGTTCTGCTGGACATGTTCAGCACCATGACCAAGATTCGCCTGTTTGAAGGCGAGCTGCAGAAGTTCTTCGCGGCCGGCAAAATTCCCGGCTTCGTGCACTTGTATCTTGGCGAGGAGGCCACGGCCACCGGCGCGTGCGCCGCCCTGAAAACGACGGACATGATCACCAGCACCCACCGCGGCCACGGACACTGCCTGGCCAAGGGCGGGGATCTCAAGCTCATGATGGCCGAAATCTACGGCCGTTCCACCGGCTACTGCAAGGGCAAGGGCGGCTCCATGCACATTGCCGACTTTCACATCGGCATCCTTGGGGCCAACGGCATCGTGGGCGGCGGTGGCCCTCTGGCCGTGGGCGCGGCCCTGAGCTGCCAGTACAAGGACAACAAGGGCGTGTGCGCCTGCTTTTTCGGCGACGGCGCGTCCAACCAGGGCACCACGCAGGAATCGCTGAACATGGCCAGCGCCTGGAAGTTGCCGGTTATCTTCATCAATGAAAACAACGGCTACGGCATTTCCTGCCCGCAGTGCAAATCCATGGCCATCACCGACATCGCCGACCGCGCGGCCGCCTATGACATGCCCGGTGTGGTGGTGGACGGCAACGACGTGCTGGCCGTCTACGAAGCCGTGACCGTGGCTGTGGAACGCGCCCGCAAAGGTCAGGGCCCCTCGCTTATCGAATGCAAGACCTACCGCTGGCGCGGCCACTTTGAGGGCGACGCCTGCGTCTACCGTTCTGAAAAGGAACTGGAGGAATGGAAGGCCAAGGATCCCATCCCGCGCTTCGCCAAAAAGCTGGTGGAAACCAAAACCGCCACCCAGGCGGAACTGGACGCCATCTCCGCCCAGGTGCAGGCCGATGTGGACGCCGCCGTGAAGTTTGCGGAGGAAAGCCCCTATCCCACCCCGGCGGATCTGCTGGACGACGTGTACGCCTGACGCACGCGCGCGGGCCGGTGAGGACGGATTTTTACGCAGTGACCTTCAGCTTTTCAGATATGGAGAACTCTATGGCGACCAAAACGTATCTGCAGGCGCTCAACGACGCCATGCGGCAGGAGATGGAGCGGGACGAAAACGTGTTCATCATCGGTGAGGATGTGGGCAAGTTCGGCGGCTGCTTCGGCGTGACCCAGGGGCTGTTTGACCAGTTCGGCGAGCGCCGCGTGCGCGACACCCCCATTACCGAAAGCGCCATTGTGGGCGCGGCCGCCGGTGCTGCCGCCGCGGGCCTGCGCCCCATTGCGGAACTCATGTTTGTGGACTTTATCGGCGTGGCCATGGACCAGCTCTTTAACCAGGCCGCTAAAATGCACTACATGTTCGGCGGCAAGGCCAAGGTGCCCATGGTGCTGCGCATGCCCCAGGGCGCGGGCGTGGGCGCGGCGGCCCAGCATTCTCAGAGCCTGGAAGCGTGGTTCATGCACATTCCCGGCATCAAGGTCTGCATTCCCTCCACCCCGGCCGACGCCAAGGGCTTGCTCATCAGCGCCATCCGCGACGACAACCCCGTGATCTTTTTGGAGCACAAAATCCTCTACGGCGTGGAAGGCGAAGTGGACGACGCCCTGTATGAAATCCCCCTGGGCGTGGGCGACATCAAACGCGAAGGCACGGACGTGACCGTGGTGGCTACTTCCCTCATGGTTCACACCGCGTTGGAAGCCGCCGAAAGGCTGGCCAAGGAAGGCATCAGCGTGGAAGTGGTAGACCCCCGCTGCCTGGTGCCCCTGGACAAAGAGCTCATCCTCAATTCCGTAAAGAAGACCCACGCCCTGGTGGTGGCTCACGAGGCCGTCAAGAATGCGGGCGCAGGCGCGGAAATCGCCGCTATGGTGGCCGAAGAAGCCCTGGACTATCTGGACGCCCCCATCGTGCGGGTGGGCGCGCCCTTCTGCCCCGTGCCCTTCAGCCCGCCGCTGGAAAAGGCCTACATCCCCGACGCGGACAAAATCGTGGCGGCGGTCAAGTCCCTGCGGCAGTAAGCAAGGTGCGTTCACGGCCGCAGGCCTCTCCAGAGGCGCGACGCCTGCGGCCGTTCAGAACGGATTGTCCTTGCGGCTGGCGATCGTTTACGCCGCCGGAGTTGTTCTGGGCAGAAAAGAAAGATCCACCGGAGTCGCCATGAAAGCAGCCATCATCGCCAATCCCGCGTCAGGCAAAGACATCCGCCGCCTTGTGGCCCACGGCAGCGTGTTCGACAATCAGGAAAAAGTACGCATGGTGCGCCGCATTCTGGTTGGTCTGGCCGCGGCGGGCGTGCGCGATGTGCTCTATATGCCTGAAGGCTACGGCATCGTGCCGCGCGCTCTGGATGACCTCGACGCCCTGGAAACGCCCGTCAACGTGGCCCCGGTGGATATTTACGTGCACAACACGCAGGAGGACACGGTCAACGCCGCCGCCGCCATGCAGGCGGCGGGCGCGGCCGTCATCATCGTCATGGGCGGGGACGGCACCAGCCGCGCCGCCTGCAAGGGCGCGCGCCAGACGCCCATTTTACCTCTCTCTACCGGCACCAACAACGTCTTTCCCGTCATGGCCGAAGCCACGGTGGCCGGGCTGGCCGCCGGGGTGCTGGCCTGCGGCGGCGTAAGTCGGGACGAGGGCTGTACGCGCCCCACCTATCTGGAAGTGCTGGTGAACGAAGAAGTGCGCGATCTCGCCCTGGTGGACGCGGCCGTGTACGACGATGTTTTCCTGGCCTCCCGCGCGGTGTGGGACATCACCAGGGTGCGTCAGTTGTTTTTCTCGCGCTGCAAGCCGGAAAGCATCGGGCTTTCCGCCGTGGGCGGGCAGCTGGAGCGCGTCGGGCCCGAAGAGCCGCGCGGCCTTGCCCTGGATCTGGACCCGGACTTTGCCTGCAAGGTGCGGGCGGCCATCTGCCCCGGCCTGTTTGCCGATGTGGGCGTGGTCAAGGTCCGCCCCATGCGCCCCGGCGTGGCCGTGCCCGTGGGGCTTACGCCCTGCGTGCTGGCCCTGGACGGCGAGCGCGAAGTGGAAGTGCGCGGGGAAGAATGCGCTGCCGTGCGTCTGGCCGAGGACAGACTTTATGTGGCTGATGTGGAAAAAATTCTGGAATACGCCCGGCAGCGCGGCATTTTCCTGCGTGGCGCGCAGGTCTGCTATGCCAACTGAACCTTTTGAGCGCCGCAAGCGGCAAGGAGCGGCTATGAAACTGAAGGCAGCATTCATCTTTGTGACCCCCAGAGCGGAAAACGGCCAGGAAGCCGTGTACCGCACCTGGACGCGCACCCCCGGCGTGGACCTGCTGACCATTGGCGTCACGTCGTATGCCCAGGCTGTGGAAGCGGCCCAGAAGGCCGTGGCCGAAGAAGGCTGCGGGGCTATTGAGCTGTGCGGCGGCTTCGGTCACGCCGGTGCGGCGGCCGTGGCCAGGGCCGTTACTGTGCCCGTGGGCGTGGTGCGCTTTGACGTGCACCCCGGCCTTGGCAATGTGAGCGGCGACACCGTGTTCGCCTGAGCGATGCAAAAGGCCCGGCGCTCCGGCTTCCCCCGTGCGGCGGTTTACCGCTGAGGCCGGGCCGATGCCGACGCGCACGCGGGGCCGGGAGCCGTACAAGTCTAACGCAGCAGGAGAGAGCAGTGAGCATTGAACTTACCATGCCGAAACTCGGTCTGACCATGAAGACCGGCAAGGTTTCCAAATGGTTCGTGGCCGAAGGCGCCGCGGTTCAAAAGGGCGACGGCCTTTTTGAAGTGGAAACGGACAAGATTACCAACAAGGTGGAAAGCCCCGCCGACGGCGTGCTTTTCCAGATCGTAGTTCCGGCAGGCCAGGATGCGCCCGTGCAGACGGTTGTGGGCATTTTGGCCGAACCGGGCGAAAGTCCCGCCAGGGTGGAGGGCGGAGCGCTTTCCGCTGCCGGAGAAGCCGCGCCCGCCGCGCCTAAAGCGGGCCAGGAAAGCGCGCCCAAAGCCGCCGCGCAGACCCCAAGCTCTGGCGGGGGAGGGTTGGCTTCTCCCGCCGCGCGGCGGCTGGCGCGCGAATTGGGCGTGGACCTGGCCTGCGTCAGCGGCACGGGCCCCAAGGGCCGCATCCTTGAGCGCGATGTGCAGGCCCGCCACGAACTGACGGGCAAAATCAAAATCACCCCCCTGGCTGCCGTGGTGGCCGCCCAGGCCGGTCTGGACATTACTGCCCTCACCGGCACGGGCGAAGGCGGCAAGATCGTGCGCGAGGACGTGGAGCGCGTGCTCCATCCCGAAAAATTCGCCGCCGCTCCCGCCGCAGCTGCGGCCAAACCGGCCGAAGGTCCCGGCAGCGTGCCCCTGGAGGGCATGCGCAAGATCATTGCCGACAACATGCAGGGCAGCCTGCAGAACAGCGCCCAGCTCACCCTGGTGACGGAAGCCGACGTGACCCCCTGCGTGGAGCTCATTGCCGATTTCAAGGCGCGCTTCAAGCGGGACAAGGGCTTCCGCCTTTCCATGAACGACGTGCTCATCCTGGCTGTATCCCGCGCGCTGCTCAAGCACCCGCGCATGAACGCCACCCTGGCCGACGACATTATTACCAGGCACGGCGAGGTGCACATGGGCGTGGCCGTGGCCCTGCCCGAAGGCCTCATGGTGCCCGTGCTGCACAATGCTCATGAAATGAGCCTGCTGCAGATCGCCAAGGCCGCCCGCGAACTGGCCGGGCGGGCCCGCGACGGTCGACTCAGCCCCGACGACATGTCCGGCGGCACCTTTACCATTACCAACATGGCCCATTCGGTGGTGGACTTCTTTACCCCCATACTCAAGCCCGGCGAAACGGGCATCCTGGGCGTGGGCCGCGTGGTGGAAAAGCCCGTGGTGCGCGAAGGCGCCATTGTGGCGCGCTCCATGATGGGCCTGAGCCTCACCTTTGACCACAGGGTGGAGGACGGCGCGCCCGCGGCGGAATTCTTGAAGACCGTCACGGAATACCTGGCAAACCCGGCCCTGCTGCTGTTTTAGTCCCGGCAGCCGTGACGCGGCGCGGGGCAGGGGTTTCGCGCCGCACAACATACCAGCGTTCAGGAGAATATGATGTACGATGTCATTGTCATAGGTGGTGGTCCCGGCGGGTATGCCGCCGCCATCCGCGCTTCGCAGCTCAAGGGTAAGGTGGTTTTGGTGGAAGGCGGCCATATGGGCGGCACCTGCGTCATGCGCGGCTGCATTCCCAGCAAGCTCTGGCTGCGCGCCGCGGAATTGCTGGAACAATCCCGCAAGGCGGACGAATTCGGTCTGCAGCTCACCGTGGGCAAGCTGGACTACAGCGCCGTGGTGGCCCGCAAGCAGGGCGTTTCCAACGATATCCGCATGGGCATGGAAGCCCTGCTGGCCAATAACGGGGCCGAAGTGGTCAACGGCACGGCCAGAATCACCGGCCCCACCAGCGTGGAAGCGGGCGGCAAAAAGCTGGAGGCCAAAAACATCATTGTGGCCACGGGCAGCGCCGTGGCCATGCCCTCTGTTCCCGGCCTTGAGGGTGCGGCCCTCACCACGGACCAATTGCTGGACATGACGGAAGCCCCGGCCTCGGTGCTGATCACCGACCCCACCTATATCGGGGTGGAAATGGCCATGCTTCTGAGCATTCTGGGCAGTAAGGTGGTTTACGCCGTGCCCGGCCCGCGCATTCTGCCCGATGAAGATCAGGACTCCAGCCAGCGTCTGGCCCAGTCCCTGCGGGAGCGCGGCGTGCAGATCATGCCCCGCCACACTCTGGTCAAGGTGTCCGGCAAGGCCTGCACCCTCAAGAGCGGGGACAAGGAACAGGCCGTGGAAGTGGACAAGGTGCTGGTTTCGGGCCGCAAGCCCGTCAATCAGGGGCTGGGCCTGGAGGCCCTGGGCGTGCAGTTTAAGGAAGACGGCGGCATTGTGGTGGACGAACACTGCCGTACGGCCTGCCCCACCATTTATGCCATTGGCGACTGCACTGGCGGCTGGATGCTCAGCCACGCGGCCTCGGCCATGGCCATCTGCGCCGCCGAAAACTGCCTGGGCAAAACTGCCAAATTCCCGGCACATCTGGTTTCACGCGCCATCTGGGGCATCCCCCAGATGGGTTCCGTGGGCCTTTCCGAAGAGCAGGCCGAGCGCGCGGGCTATGATGTGGAGGTGGGCGGCTTCCCGTACTCCATCAACGGCTACGCCATGTTGCGCGGCGAAGTGGACGGCGCGGTGAAGATGGTTTCCGACGCCGCCACCGGCGAAATCCTGGGCGTGCACATTGTGGGCAGCTGCGCTTCCGAAATCATCGGCGAGGCCGTGCTGGCCATGCAGCTGGAATGCACCGTGGCCGAATTTGCCAAGGGCTTCCGCGTGCACCCGGCCTTCAGCGAAACTGTGGTGGACGCCGCGCGCGACGCGGCGGGCTGGGCTTTGTATCTGCCCAAACGGAATTAGCGGGCAAGCGCCTTGCCGTCCGTGTTTGGATGCTTGTGGCGGGAGAGCCCCGTTGCGGTCCGGGGCCGGATGGTAAAGAATGCGCTGTCCTGCAACGGAACGGTTCCGTGCCGGAACGCGTCGGCGTGAGAAAAAATCTGACCCGTAAACGCGTTTTGCCTCCCTCCGGTACCGTACGGTTTTTTGGGGGAGGGGGCGCGGGGGAGGGACCGCCTGCACAAGAGTTCCCTCCCCCGCAACAACGTTCACACCAGATTCAAGGATGAGCTTTATGTCGTCTGCCATTGCCGCCACTGTTGCACCGCAACCGCCCCTTGAGGTGCTGCGCCTGGGCCGTGTGCCCTACGGTGAAGCCCTGGATTTTCAAAAAGACCGGGTGGAGGCGCGCCTTACCGAGCGCGCGCCCAATACCCTGTTGTTGCTGGAGCACGAGCCCGTGGTGACCATGGGGCGCGGCGGTCTGGCGGAACACCTGCACGTGAGCGAAGACTACCTGCGCGCCCACGGCGTGGAGCTCTTCTGGGTAGAGCGGGGCGGCATGGCCACCTTTCACGGGCCGGGGCAACTGGTGGCCTATCCCATCATCCGCCTGCGGGCCAAGGATCTGCGCTGGTATATGGAAACCCTCTGCGGGGCTGTGGCCCAGGTGCTGCGCGACTACGGCCTCACGCCGGAGCTGGGCGTGCACGGCCCCGGCGTGTGGGTCAACGGCGGCAAAATCGCCAGTGTGGGCATGTCCGTGCGGCGCTGGGTGACCTTCCACGGCATGGCCCTCAACGTCACTACGGACCTGAACTATTTTCGCCTTATCACGCCCTGCGGCAATCCCACGGAGCGCATGACCTCCATGCAGGAAGAGCTGGGCCGTCCGGTGGATCTGGACGAAGTGGCCGAACGCTTTGCCGCGGCCTTTGCCCAGGCTTTTGATTTTGCGATTCGGCCGGAACCGCCCGCCCGACGGCCGTCCTGGCTTACCGTGCGGCTGCGCCCGGCCGCCGGGGTGCGCCCGGTGGAAGAACTGGTGCACGGCCTGGGCCTGCACACGGTCTGCCAGGAGGCCCTTTGTCCCAACCGGGGCGAATGCTTCAGCCGGGGCACGGCCACCTTCATCATCATGGGCGACGTCTGCACGCGCGGCTGCCGTTACTGCGCCGTGGGCAAGGGACGTCCCGCGCCCCTGGACCAGGCGGAGCCGGAGCATGTGGCCCGCGCCGTGCAGCGCATGGGCCTGCGCTATGCGGTCATCACCTCCGTGACCCGTGACGACCTGCCCGACGGCGGGGCCGGGCACTTTGTGCGGGTGATCGAGGCCGTGCGAGGCGTGAGCCCCGAAACCGGCGTGGAAGTGCTGGTGCCCGATTTTCAGGGCGACTGGACGGCCCTGGACGCTGTGTGCGCAGCCCGGCCCGACGTGTTCAATCACAATATTGAGGCTGTGCGGCGCATTTTTGCCCAGGTGCGGCCGCGGGCGGACTACGAGTGCTCGCTGGACGTGCTGGCCCGCGCTGCGGATTGGGGGCTGCAGGTCAAGTCCGGCCTTATGCTGGGCCTGGGCGAAACCTGGGACGAAATCCGCGCTACCCTGCGCGATTTGCACGCTCACGGCTGCCGTTTGCTGACCCTGGGCCAGTATCTGGCTCCCTCCAAAAGCCATGTGCCCGTGGCCCGCTACGTGGCCCCGGACGAATTTGAACACTGGAAGCGCGTGGCCCTTGCCCTGGGCTTTACGCATGTGGCTTCGGCCCCGCTGGTGCGCAGTTCGTACCGTGCTGAAGCCATGCTGGGCAAAAGCGCGGCCCCCACGCCTGCGGGCTTTGCGGGGCGCACCCTGCTGGTGACGCCGGGGCTGCGCCCCCGGCCGTAACGCCGGACGTGGCGGTTTGCGCGGCAGATGGGCAGGCGAAGGGCACGAAGAGTATACAAGAACCGGCGCGCTGCGCTGTGCGGATGCGGCAACAGGCCGCGCCGTGAAACGCTTCAGGAGAAGGCGTATGGAATGGAGATCAGGCAAACGCGGCTTTGCCGTCCTGCTGGCCCTGCTGGGCGTGCTGGCCGTGGCCTGCTGGCCGGCGGCGGCGCGGGCCGCTTCGTGGTTTGTGGACGAGGCGGGCTTTCACGCTTCCGCCCATAGGGATATAGCCTGTGCGGACTGCCATCCGGACCAGGCCGACGGCGACCACCCCCGGCTGGACAAGCTCAACAAAGCCGCCAGCACGGCCTTTAACCGCGAAACCTGCCTCATGTGCCATGCCGCTGTGGAAGAAGAGCTGGCGCAGGGCAGGCACGCGGGCAAGCCGCTCATGAAGACGCAGGACTACAACCGTTGCGTCGCCTGTCACAACCCGCATACGGTGCTCGGCCCGGAGGCCCGCGCCAAAGGGTTGACCCCGCAGAGCGACATGCGCGCCGCCTGCAACGTCTGCCACGAGGCCAAAAAGGATCTGCCGAAGCCCGCGCCGGAAGTGGCCGCCTGTTTCACCTGTCACGGCAGGGTCACGGGCGGGGCCGCCGCAGCGGGCAGCGCCGTCTTTGCCAGGGGCAAAAGCCCCACGCAGCCGGTCATGTGCCTTTCCTGCCATGGGCCGGAGGCTCAGGGCCCGGCGCGCAAAATGGACAGCGCAGCCTTTGCCGCCATGACCCACGGGGACATGAACTGCCTTACCTGCCACAAGGAGGCCGCGCGCTTTCCGCACAACCGGCAGGCGCAGGTCAACTGCCTTGCCTGCCATACCCGTCATGACGAAAAGACCATTCATGAGGCCCATAGCCGCGTGGACTGCGGGGCCTGCCATCTGGCGGGCGTCACCCCCGTGCGCACGGCGGAAGGGCGCGTGGGCTTTACGGTCAACGCCGGTTCCCTGCAGGTGCACAGCATGGCCCTCAAGCCGGGCACGGCATCCTGCGTGCGCTGCCACAGTGCTGTTGTGACGCCGCAAAGCCCCGCCGGCAACGGCGCGGTGGGCGCGGCCAACGCCGTGCTGCCGCCAAAAAGCGTGCTGTGCATGGGTTGCCACGCCGCCACCTTCAGCGTGCAGGATACGCCCAGCCGTCTGGGCTTGGCCGTGTTTCTGCTGGGCTTTGCGGTACTGGGCCTGTTCTGGCTTTCCACCACCAATCTGGGCAAGGGAGAGGCCAAAGCCGTTGCTGCGGACGCCAAGACCGGGGATGCCGCCGCCGGGCAGACCCACGGCTGCCCCGCGCCCGCGCCACACGCTCCGGCCCAAAACCGCTGGCGCGCATTCTTTGGCGATGTGTTCCTGCAGGGCCGTCTGTACCGCGAAGCGCCGTTGCGCTGGGCTGTGCACGCCTGCATCTTCTTCCCCTTCCTGTTCCGCTGCGCCTGGGGTCTGCTGGGGTTGCTGGGTTCTCTGTGGGCTCCGGCCGCGCAGTGGCCCTGGCTCCTGCTCAACAAGGACTGGGGCCCCACGGCGCTGCTCTATGACCTGAGCGGTCTGGTGCTGCTGGCGGGTCTGACGACGGCGGCCGTGCTTTGGCGGCGTGAAAAGAAGACGGCGGCCAACGCGCCCCGGCACGACTGGCCCGCCCTGTGGCTGCTGTTGGCCATCACCCTCACGGGCTTTGTGCTGGAGGGCCTGCGCATTGCGCTTACAGGCCTGCCCCAGGGCAGCGCATGGGCCTTTGCCGGCTATGCTCTGGCCCAGGTCTTTGCGGCCGCGTCGCCGTCCGCCCTGGCCCGGGTCTACGGCTGGGGTTGGTACGCCCACGCCGTGATCACGGCGCTTACCGTGGCCTACATTCCCTTCAGCCAGTTGCGGCACATCTTCACCTCGCCGCTCTACCTGCTGGTCCAAACCCTGCGGGGCCGCCACTAGGCCCTGGCACTACCCATAAAGGAGACTATTCATGGAAATCGCCGGTTACAACATCCCCGAAGACCTGTACTACGACGAACGCCACTTCTGGGTCCGCGTGGAGGGCGACGAACTGGTCATCGGCATGGACGATTTCGCGGAAAAGCTGGCCGGGCAGATCGTCTTTGTGCAGCTGCCCTTTGTGGGCAAGGCCGTCACGGCGGGCAAAAAGTTCGCCAAGGTGGAGTCCGGCAAATGGCTGGGCACGGTCTACAGTCCGGCCGACGGCGAAGTGGTCGCCGTCAATGAGGAACTGGAAGCCAACCCCGGCCTCATTAACAGCGATTGTTACGGCAAGGGCTGGATGTACAGAATCAAGCCCGCGGACATGAGCCAGATCAACGCTCTCATCCACGGCGGCAAGGACGTGCTGGAACCCTGGCTGCTGGAGGATGTGAAGAAGTTCAAGAAGGACTAAACAATGCCCCAGTCTGCATTCGGCATCCGGCAGCGCCTGGCCCTGGACGCCTGCACCCAGTGCGGCCAGTGCCTGGACGTCTGCCCGGCGGTAGTGGCCACGGGCGATGCGGACCTTTCCGCCCAGGTGCGCATGGCCAACCTCAAAAAGCTCCTGCGGGACCGCAACCCCTTCTGGCGGGCCTTTCTGGACGTGCTGGGGCGGGAACCCCAGCTGGCGCCCGAAGCCCTCAAAAGCTATGGCACGTCCGTGTTTCGCTGCACCCTCTGCGGCGACTGCGAGGAGGTCTGCCCCGCGGGCCTGCCCCTCAAGGACCTTTGGCTCTCCCTGCGTGAGGAGCTGGCCCGCACGGGCGACGCGCCGGAGAAAATCCGCATGATCCGCCAGAACCTTTCCGGCAGCCACAACGTCTTTGACGAAGACAACGACGAACGCGGCGACTGGGTGGAGGATATGCGCAAAGCGCCGCGCCACGGCTACCAGAAGGATACGGCTGAGGTGGTCTACTTTACGGGCTGCGTGGGGGCCTACTTTCCCCTGGCCCAGAAGATCCCCATGGCTTTTGTGGAAATTCTGGAAGCCGCCGGAGTGGACTTTACCATCATGGCCGGGGACGAATGGTGCTGCGGCTTCCCCTTGCTGGGCTCGGGGCAGAGCGCGGACCTGCCCGCCATCATTGAGCACAACGTGGCCGCCGTGAAGGCGCGGGGGGCGCGCAAGGTGGTCTTCACCTGCCCCTCCTGCTACCAGATCTGGCGGGAGCACTATCCCCCGGTTTTTGAACTGGCCCATGCCTCGGAAGTGGTCATCGACCTGGCCCTGAACAACCGCCTGCCCCTGGGGCCGCTGCCCATGACCGTCACCTACCACGACCCTTGCGACCTGGGGCGCGGCGGCCGCGTGTTTGACCCGCCGCGCGAGGTCATGGCCCGCATCCCCGGTTTGACCCTGGTGGAAATGGCCCACAACCGCGAACACTGCCTGTGCTGCGGCGGCGGCGGCAACCTGGAAATGATCGACCCCGACCTTTCCGCCAGCATGGCCCAGCGCAAGGTGGAGGAGGCCATGGCCACGGGCGCGCAGGCCATTGTGACCAATTGCCAGCAGTGCGTGCGCACCATGACCACCTACGCCAAACGCAACAAGGTCAATATCGACGTAATGGACCTGAGCCAGCTGGTGGCCCTGTCTCTGGCAGCGGGACGCAAGCTGGCGTCTGAAGCGGCCCAGACGGCGCAGCCCGGCGCAGGACAGGCCCAGGCGGCGCAGCCCGGCGCGTAACGGGCGGGGCCGGGGGAAGGATGGGTGCTGCCTTCGGCGGCCAGGGGGGCAGCGCCCCCCCTGGGCCCCCGTTGGACGCTTGGGGGCGGCGGGCGTTTTTTCGGTTTTTCTGTCCGGTGGATTTTCACGTCCCAGGCTACGTCCGGGGAGTTACGGCATTTTATGGTGTTATTACAGGCCGCGTCCCCTGTGTGGCGTAAAAGTTTTGGGGGGAAGGGACGCGTGGGAGGAGGCTCTTTTTCAAGAGGGTCCCTTCCCCGCAAAATCTCATTCCTTTTCCCGTCCTCAAGGAGTTTGCCCTTATGACAGCGCGCTGGCGACTGCTGGATCTGCCGCCCATGACGGCGGCGGAAAACATGGCTCTGGACGAGGTCTTACTGGAGATCCGCGGGCAGGGGCGTTCCACGGACACGCTCAGGTTTCTGCAGTTCAGTCCGGCGGCGGCTCTGGTGGGTTTTCACCAGTCCGTGCAGGAGGAAATCCGGCTGGACTACTGCCGGGCCCAGGGCATTGAAGTCAACCGCCGCATCACGGGGGGAGGCGGCCTGCTGTTCGACGAGAGTCAGATCGGCTGGGAAGTCATCTGCGCCAAGGAATTTTTTGGGGTGCGCATTCCCAACGCGGCCCTGTTCCGGCGTATGTGCGAACCCACGGTGACGGCCCTGCGCGCTCTGGGGCTGGACGCAGCCTTCCGGCCCCGCAACGATATTGAGGTGGCGGGCCGTAAAATCACGGGCACGGGCGGTACGGAAAGCGACAGCGCCTTTATGTTCCAGGGCACGCTGCTGGTGGATTTTGACGTGGAAACCATGCTCAAATGCCTGCGCGTGCCTGTGGAAAAGCTCAAAGCCAAGGAAATCGACTCCATCAAGAAGCGGGTCACCTGTCTGGCCTGGGAGCTGGGGTGCGTGCCGCAGACCGCCGAAGTCAAAGAGCGCCTGGCCGAGGCCTTTGCCCGGCACTTTGACATCGAATTTACGCCCGGCGGGCTCACGGCCGAGGAAGAAGATCTACTGGCCGCACGCCTGCCCCATTTCCGCTCGCCGGAGTGGATCGACATGGTGCGGCCCACCTATGAGAAAACCGAGGTGGTGCAGGGCGCGCGCAAAAGCCCCTACGGCCTGGTGCGGGTGACCCTGCAGGTCAATCTGCCGCGCGGGCGGCTCAATAATGTGTACATTACCGGCGACTTTCTGTCTTTTCCGGGCCGGGCGCTGTTTGACCTGGAGGCCGCCTTGCGCGGGCGTCCTCTGGATGAAGAAGGGCTCTGCGCCGTTGTGCGCGATTTTTTTGCCCAGGACCGCATCACCATTCCGGACATGGGCGCAGAGGACATCTGCATTCCCCTGCGCATGGCCTTGGAAAAAGCGGCCATCGCCCGCCACGGCATCCCCCTGGCGGAGTGCAACCGCATCTACACCACCAACGGCAGCTTTGACCAGGTGTTGGCCGCCGGGCCGCGCGCCCTGCTCCTGCCCTACTGCGCCAAGCTCAAGGACTGCGCTTGCCGCACCTCCAAGGACTGCCTGGCCTGCGGACGCTGCAGCGTGGGCGACGCCTGGACCCTGGGGCAAAAGCGCGACCTGGAGACGGTCTGCGTGGTCAATTATGAGGACTTGATGGTGGAGCTGGCCCGGCTCAAGGACGCGGGCGCGCCGGCCTTTATCGGTTGCTGCTGCCGCCCGTTTTTCGTCAAGCACGCCGAGGACTTTGACCGCATGGGCCTGCCGGGCATCCTGGTGGATATTGAAAATACCACCTGCTACGAGCTGGACCAGAGCGAAGCCGCCCATCGGGGTCAGTTCAAAGACCAGACCGGGCTGAACGTCGCCCTGCTGCAGACCATCCTGGACGTGGCCGGGCGGGAACAGGAGAAGGAAGCATGCGCGACGTAACCTGCGATATTCTGGTAGTGGGCGCGGGGCCCGCCGGGTCCAGCGCGGCCCGCGCCGCGGCCTGGGAGGGCGCGCACGTGCTGCTGGCGGAACGGCGACCCGTGGTGGGCCTGCCCGTGCGCTGCGCCGAATACATCCCGGCCATGCTGGTGGGCCAGGCCGACGTGGGGCAGGGCTACATCGTCCAGAACACCACAGGCATGCGCAGTTTTCTGCACGGCCGCTGCATTCAGGACATGGCCGCGCCCGGCTGCCTCATTGACCGGCATTTGTTTGATCAGGCCCTGGCCGACGCGGCGGTGCGGGCCGGCGCGCAGTTGCTTGTCGGGCACAGCGCCCTGACGCGCGCGGCAGACGGGACCGTACTGCTGGCCGGTCCCGGCGGGACGCGCCTGCGGGTGCGGGCCACGGTCATCATCGGGGCGGACGGCCCACAGTCGCGGGTGGCCCATTGGGCCGGACTAGGCCGGAGCCGTTGCCTGCCCGCGGTGCAGGTGCGTTTGCCCCTGCGGGAAAAGCTGGAGCACACCCACATCTATTTTGATGAAAGCGTCACGGCGGGCTATGCCTGGTTGTTCCCCAAGGGGGACGTGGCCAACGTGGGCCTGGGCATGCTGCCGCAGGCGGGGCGGCCCGGCCTGCGGCGGGTGCTGCAGCGTTTTGTGCGCGGGCTGGCGGGCCTGGGCCTGGTGGGCGACTGCGAGCTGGGCAGCACCTGCGGCTGGATTCCCGCAGGCGCGCCTCGTCCCTGCGTGGCGGACAACGTGCTGCTGGCGGGCGACGCCGCCGGGCATACCCACCCCATCACGGGCGCGGGCATTTTTCAGGCTGTCATGGGCGGGCGCATGGCCGGACGCTGGGCCGCCCTGGCCGTGCGGAAAGGCGCCACGGAGCTGTTGCACGGCTATGGCGAAGAATGGACGGAGTTTTATGGCGACGTCCTGGCCCACGCCCACCAGCGCCGTTGCCAGTGGGAGGCCTACAAGGGCCCGCTGGACGCGGCCATTAACCGGTTCTGGATAGGATTCAGGGAATACTATGCCGCTTCCTGACGCCGCCTTTGAGCGAGAACGCCTGCCCGCGCAATCCCCCCAGCCTGTCAAGGCCGGAAGGGATGCGTCCGCGCCGGGGCGTCCGTCTGCGCCGGGAACGCAGTTCGCCGACCGCTCTGTGCCGGAGGAATTTATCTGGGACAACGCCCGGCTGGAACGGGCCGGGGCGCTCTCCCGTCGGCGTTTCGGGCAGCGTGTGGCTTTTTATCTGCCGGGCATGTTCGTGCGCAACGGCGTGTGCGGCCAGTATCCGGCCCTTTCCGTCACGGGCGTGCGCTGCGCCCAGGGCTGCGCGCACTGCGGGGGGCAACTGCTCAAAAGCATGCCCGACGTGTCCGCGCCCCAAAAGCTGCTGGAGCGTTGCCGTCAGCTGGCGGCCCAGGGCGTGCGCGGCGTGCTGCTTTCCGGCGGCTGCGACGGCCGTGGGCGCGTGCCCTGGCGGACGCTCCTGCCGGCCATGGCCAGGGTGAAGGCGGAAACGGGCCTGTTTGTTTCCGTGCACTGCGGTCTGCTGGACGCGGCCGCGGCCCTGGAGCTCAAGCGGGCAGGGGTGGACCAGGCTCTGGTAGACGTCATCGGCAGCGCGGCGACCTATGCGCAGGTTTATCACCTGTCCGACGGCCAGGAGCGCCTGCACCGCACCCTGGAGGCCCTGGACGCCGCCGGTCTGCCCGTGGTGCCGCATATTATTGCCGGGCTGCACTTCGGGCAGTTGTTGGGCGAGGGCGCGGCATTGGAGCTGCTGGCCCGAAGACCCCCGCCCCTGCTGGTGGTGGTGGCCTGCATGCGCCTGCCCGGTACGGACATGGCCCAGGCCAGGGCTATCACGGCCGAGGAAGTCTGCGGGGTGCTCATCCGCGCGCGTGAGCTCATGCCGGAGACGGAAATCAGCCTGGGCTGCGCCCGGCCGCGCAACGCCGACGTTCTGGAAGCGCTGGCCCTGCGGGCCGGGGTAAGCCGCATGGCCCTGCCCTCGGAAGAAACCGTGGACCTGGCCCGGCAACTGGGTCTGGAACCGACATTTTACAAAACCTGCTGCTCTGTCCGCCTGGGCGCGGGCGCGGCGGCTTGGTAAGCCTTGAGAGGAAGCTATGAGTTCAGTCCCGCAATTGACCTGCCAAGAGGCCCCGTGCAGCTCCGCCCCGCAACCCGAAAGCCCGGAAGTGCTGCGCATGAGCCTGGCCGCCGCCATGACGCTGGACTTCGCGCCGGGCAGCTTTTACCGCAATGCCTGCCTGGGCTGCATTAATCTGCTGCTGACCTACCGTTCCGGCTGCGCGGCCCGCTGCGCCTACTGCGGGCTTTCCGGCGACAAAGCCCAAAAAAAGAGCACATGCAAGAGCTTCATCCGCGTCACCTGGCCCGCATTTGCCCTGGACGCCATTATTGAGGGCATGGCGCGCCGTCAGAGCCGTGTGAAACGCATCTGCATCTCCATGCTCACCAACAGCCGCGCCCCGCGCGATACGGAGGACATCTGCCGCCGTCTGCGCACGGCCGTGGACATTCCCGTTTCTCTGCTTATTTCGCCCACCATCCTCAACAGTGAAAATCTGAAGCGCTTTCGCGACGCGGGCGCGGACAAGATCGGCGTGGCCATTGACCTGGCCACCCCAGAGCTGTTTGACCACTACCGCGGTTCGGGCGTGGGCGGCCCGCACACCTGGAAGCGTTATTGGGACTGCCTGGGCGAGAGCCTGGAAGTCTTTGGCCGGGATATGGCCGGCGCGCATTTTATGGTGGGCATGGGCGAAACCGAGGCCGACATGTGCCGGGCCATGCAGCGCGTGCGTCATATGGGCGGCAACACCCATCTCTTTTCCTTTTACCCCGAAGGCGGCTCGCCCCTGGCTCAGCGCCTGCCCCCGCCCATTGACCAGTACCGCCGCATCCAGCTGGCCCGCTGGCTCATTGACCACGACCGCGCACAGGAAAGGGACTTCAGCTATAACGAGCGCGGAGCCGTGACCAGCTACGGCCTGCCTCAGGCGGAACTGGAGGCGGTTATTGCGGGGGGCGAACCCTTCCGCACCAGCGGTTGCACGGGCCGCGACGGCGAAGTGGCCTGCAATCGGCCTTACGCCAACGGCAGGCCCGGCCCCGGCATCCGCAACTACCCCTTCAAACCGGAAGCGGCGGATATACGCCATATCCGCCTGCAACTGGGCCTGCCCGCGTAAGCGGGCAGGTGCGGCCGCCCGCTTGCGGGCGTGTTGCGCAAAGGCCGCGCCGGGCCGCCCCTGCCGGCGCGGCCCGTTTTTTGGGGAAGGAAGAACTGGACGGAAAACGCATACGGACCTAGAGTAGTTAACACTTGAAATGCTCGCTTACGGCAGGCAAAAGCCTGCCTTCTCGCATTTCGTGGCAAGGATTTTCAAGAAAATCCTTGCAGAGCAGTTAGCTCATTTCATTCGCGAACTGCTCTAGAGCAGATTACCTTTGAGAATATGTATTCTCAAAGGTGAAAACACGCTCGTTCCGGCGCTTAACCGCGCAAATAAATTGCGCTTGCGCCTCCACGGCGGGCGGCTGCTTACGCAACCGCCAAAGCATTGCAACGTTGCAATGCGTTACGGCGTCACAGCGGCTTCGTCCAACGGCTGGGGGACAGGCAAAGGCGGGGTTTCATCCCAGTGCAGGGGCGGCGCGGTATCCGGGGCCAGGGGGGCGCCCTTCAGGGCTGTGCGCACACGGGTCTGGAAGTCCTCCAGGCTGAAGCGGGCCGCCCCCACCACCGGGGGCGCGCTGACCACGGCCTCGCCGGCTTTGTGGGCGCGGTCGGGGTCTGCAGGCGGCGTCGCGCCGGGGGTCAGGGCTTCGGGCGGCAGGGGCGCGGCAAAGGGAGCGTGCAGGGCCTCCAGGGACTGGGCAAAGAAGCGCGGCCGCACCTCGCGTTGGCCGTTGCGTTCCCAAAGCTCCAGCAGCAGCACGCCGCCAGGCGGCACCATGTCGTCCGGGTAACCGGGGGCCTGCCAGGTGAGGCCCAGGAGAGAAGCCACCTGGGTGATGTTGGTGTCGTGCCCCACAAAAACGGTCAAAGCCGCCGCATTGCAGCGCTGGTCCGGGTGTTTGCCCAGAAGTGCGGCTGTCATGGCGTTGAGCAGGCTGGCCCCATTGGCTTTGGCCACGTGCGGCGCA